>NZ_FOIQ01000006.1 GCF_900110895.1 Prevotella aff. ruminicola Tc2-24
TGCATGTGTTAAGCCTGTAGCTAGCGTTCATCCTGAGCCAGGATCAAACTCTTCACTGTAAAAAATATCTTTATCCATTACGGAATGTTATCTGTCTCAGAACGACTATCCAGTATCAAGTAATTGTTTAAAAGAATAAACGGTTCGTTTCTTCTACCCAAGAGCATCACTACAATGCTCTCGCTTCTTGTACTACTTCTGTCTATGTAAATCTTTCAAAGAACTCTTTCTTTCGTCGCTTACAGAGGTCGTTTCCTCGTTAGCGGATGCAAAGGTACACACTTTTTCCGAACCACCAAAACTTTTCCAGGAAAAATTTCATTTTATATGCGAAATTTTTATCCCTCTTGACCAACATCAAGCACAAATGCAAGGCACACCTTATTATATATTATAGAGAGCCGACATATAACTTCTATCTGAGAGCACGACTAAGAACTGGCAGCCCCTCCCTTAGCCCTCTCCTGACACCGTTAATTTCTGATAATCGCTTGGAATTAACGAAAAAATTGAGTAACTTTGTGATAAAAGTCACGAAGTTGCTGTGTCTTGGGTAAAAAAGAAACAAGTTTCTTTGTTTTGCGCCCAACTTTTCGTAATTTTGCACCTTATTAATAAGAAGGTAATAACATGTCGACAATATTACACATAGAAACAAGTACGAACGCATGTTCTGTGGCGGTGTCGGAAGACACGCAGGTCATTTTCCAACAGGAAGACCACACGGGCCCAAACCATGCAGAGAAATTAGGTACGTTCGTTGACGAGGCACTCTCGTTTACCGACAACCATGCGATTCCATTCGATGCCGTAGCTGTGAGCTGCGGTCCCGGATCCTATACCGGACTACGCATCGGAGTCTCCATGGCCAAGGGTATCTGTTATGCCAGAGACCTGAAACTGATTGCCGTGCCTACGTTGGAATTGTTATGTGTGCCTGTCCTATTAGGTAAGATGAAAGACATGAAGGAACTCGAAGACGATGCCCTGCTCTGTCCGATGCTTGACGCCCGACGCATGGAAGTGTATGCCGCCATCTATGATCGTGCCCTAAGACCTGTGCGCGAGACCGGAGCCGACATCGTAGATGCAAACACCTATAGAGAGTATCTCGACCAGCATCCTGTCTATTTCTTCGGAAATGGAGCCGGGAAATGTATGGAGACCATCAATCACCCCAACGCCCATTATATCGACGGTGTCGAACCGTTGGCAAAATGGATGCAGCCTCTCGCCGACCGGCGCTGGCTGAATGGCCAGACAGAAGACGTGGCCTACTTTGTGCCCTACTATCTGAAGGATTTCGTGGCCAAAATGCCGAAAAAGTTGATTTAGCCATTGGTAGCCGGTTATTAAATAGAAAAAACAAAAAAGACATATGGACATCAAAGGATTAGATTACAACACCAAGCGCGAGAAACTCGCAATGCCGGAATACGGCAGGGAGATTCAGAAGATGATCGACCATGCCATCAGTCTGCCAGACAAGAAAGACCGGGAGAACTGCGCCAGAGCCATCATCAGAATGATGGAGACCAAAGCACCGCAGCCCAGAGACAATGCCGACTATGAGCAGACACTTTGGGATCATCTGTATCTGATGAGTCGTAAGCAGTTGGATATCGACTGGCCCTTCGACGTATCATCGGCAGAGAAAATCCTCAGCAAGCCCCGTCCGATGGCCCTGCCGAAGGACGGTGTCAGGCTTCGCCACTACGGTCGGCTTGTAGAAGAGCTCTTTGAGAAACTCAAGACCATGCCGAAGGGAGAAGAGCGCGACACGCTGACCC
Organism: Prevotella aff. ruminicola Tc2-24; assembly: GCF_900110895.1. Taxonomy (GTDB): domain Bacteria; phylum Bacteroidota; class Bacteroidia; order Bacteroidales; family Bacteroidaceae; genus Prevotella. Next base: position 1,791 of record NZ_FOIQ01000006.1, read on the forward strand.
GTTATACAGCCAACCAGATGAAACGTGATTTGGCAACATGGGGGCACGGTTCCATGGATGACGAGCGGATAGCCAGCGATCTGGCGCATTTCACCGATGGCATCATCCAACTCGACCTCAACTCCTTCAAATTCGAGAAGGTCTCTGCTGCGGACGATAACAAAAGAAACAAGAAAAAAAGATAACGACAGCCTATGGCATCATTCACTATTGAGGGCGGGCATCTTCTGAGCGGAACCATCAAGCCGCAGGGAGCCAAGAACGAGGCATTACAAGTCATCTGTGCTTCGCTGTTGACAGATGAGAAGGTGGTGATTCGCAATATCCCAGACATCCGCGATGTCAACAACCTCATCCAACTTCTCCGCGACATTGGTGTGAAGGTCAACAGACTGTCGCACAGCGATTATGCCTTTCAGGCCGACGAACTGAACCTCGACTATCTGGAGAGCGACGCGTTTGTCAAGAGTTGCGCGGAACTGCGTGGCAGTGTCCTGATGATTGGTCCGCTGCTGGCCAGAATGGGCAAAGCTATCATCACACAGCCCGGCGGAGACAAGATCGGACGCAGAAGACTAGACACCCATTTCCTAGGTTTCAAGAAACTCGGTGCGAAGTTTAAGCATATCGAAGGACGCAGCGTCTATGAGATTGAGGCCCAGAAGTTGAAGGGCACTTTCATGCTACTTGACGAGGCCTCCGTCACGGGAACAGCTAACATCATTATGGCAGCTGTCTTTGCCAAAGGTACCACAACCATCTATAATGCGGCTTGTGAACCGTACATTCAACAGCTCTGTCATCTGCTCAACCAGATGGGAGCCAAGATCAGCGGTATCGCATCGAACCTGCTGACGATCGTCGGTGTTGATCGTCTGCACGGTGCCGATCATAAGATTCTACCAGACATGATTGAGGTGGGGTCGTTTATCGGTATGGCAGCCGTATGCGGCGATGGCATACGCATTCAGGATGTTTCCGTGAAAGACCTCGGTATCATCCCCGATGCTTTCCGTCGTCTCGGCGTGAAGATCAAGGTGGATGGTGATGATTTAGTTATCCCTCGTCAGAAACACTACGAGATACCTTCGTTTATCGACGGCACCATCATGACACTCGCCGATGCGCCCTGGCCAGGACTAACCCCCGACCTGCTTAGTGTTCTGATCGTTGTAGCTACTCAGGCACGCGGAAGCGTACTCTTCCATCAGAAGATGTTCGAGAGTCGACTGTTCTTTGTCGACAAACTGATTGACATGGGCGCACAAATCATCCTCTGCGATCCCCACAGAGCCGTTGTCGTCGGTCACGATCGGAAGATCACCCTCCGCGGCGGTCGCATGTCAAGTCCAGACATCCGTGCAGGCATCGCCCTACTGATTGCCGCCATGAGTGCCAACGGCACCAGTCGTATTGAGAACATCGAGCAGATCGACCGCGGCTACGAGAATATCGAAGCCCGTCTGAATGCACTTGGAGCGAGAATCAGGAGGAACTAACAGTGATCAAAAAAGAAGAAGTATACAAGATCGGTAAGCTCGGTAAAGGCCACGGTGTGAGAGGGGAGATTTCTTTTCTCTTTGATGATGATGTGTTTGACCGGACCGATGCCGACTACCTGATCCTTGACCTAGACGGAATCTTAGTGCCCTTCTTCATTGAGGAGTATCGTTTCAAGACTGACAGCAACGCCTTGATGAAGTTTGAGGGCATCGATACACTTGAGCGTGCAAAAGAACTGACGGGCTGCGACGTCTACTTTCCCCGAGAACTCGCCGATAGCGATGACGAGAGCATTTCTTGGGCGGCCATCGTAAGCTATGACATCATAGATGCAGACAGCAACCGCATCATCGGGCGCATTGCCTCTGTTGACGATTCTACCATTAACGCCCTCTTCTGCCTTGAGGACGGTCGTCTCATCCCTGCCTCCGAAGATATCATCACGGCTATCGACCAACAGAACCGTACTATCACCATGCGCATCCCCAAAGGTCTGCTCGACCTTTGAGCCGGTTCTATTTTCGTAGACCACTAGTAGTTTTTGCGGACGATTTTTTTTTGACCATTGTGGATATACAGGCCTTCTTCGTAGACTAAGCGATATGACAACCATTTAGAGTGTACGCGCATCATCGCTCTTCCATTTGAAAAAGATTAAATAGCCTATATCACTCTAACATTTTATCATTTCGTTTTTGCGCTGAATCTCAAAAGGAACATAATAAGGTGTATAAAGGCATGAATAAATAAGCAAAGAACCAAAGAAAACGCCTTTTTTTGATGGAATTGATATTTATTTTGTACCTTTGCAGTCAGATAATAAAAACAGAAACGATGAAAAATAAGAGACAGATAGCTATACTAGGCTCCACTGGATCAATCGGAACACAAGCTCTTGAAGTGATTGAGGAGCACAGTGACCTGTATGAGGTGTATTGTCTGACTGCCAACAACAAAGTTGACTTGCTTGCCAAGCAGGCCCATCAATTCAAGCCTGCAGCCGTTGTCATCGCTAACGAGGCCCGTTACGATGAACTGAAGTCGCTGATGAGCGATCTACCCGACGTGAAGGTCTATGCTGGAGCGCGAGCCCTTGACGAGATCGTAGAAGCAGAGCCTATCAACATGGTTCTGACAGCGATGGTAGGATTTGCCGGACTTTCGCCCACCATCCATGCCATTAAGGCAGGAAAGGCTATCGCCCTAGCCAACAAAGAGACGCTTGTCGTGGCCGGTGAGTTGATTCTCGCCCTCGCCCAACAATATCATACTCCCATTCTACCTGTTGACAGCGAGCACTCTGCTATTTTCCAGTGTCTCGTTGGTGAGGACCATAATCCGATAGAAAAGATCCTGCTGACAGCCAGTGGTGGTCCGTTCCGTCTGAAGACGATGGAGGAGATTGCTCACGTGACAAAGGCAGATGCTCTGCGCCATCCGACTTGGGATATGGGAGCAAAGATCACTATCGACTCTGCCTCAATGATGAACAAGGGCTTTGAGGTAATTGAAGCCAAGTGGCTTTTCGGTGTCGACGCCAAGCAGATCCAAGTGCTCGTCCATCCCCAGAGCATCGTCCACAGCGCCGTTCAGTTCCAGGATGGCAGCGTGAAGGCCCAACTCGGTGTACCCGACATGCGACTGCCAATCCAGTATGCCCTTTCGTTCCCGCGCAGGCTACCTCTGAGCGGTGACAAACTCGATCTCTTCGCAGCCCAAGATCTGGAATTCTTCGAGCCGGACCTAAAGAAATTCCGTTGTCTAGCTCTGGCTTTCGAAGCCATTGACAAGGGTGGAAACATGCCATGTATCGTCAATGCAGCCAATGAGATCGTGAACCGTGGTTTCCTCGAAGACAAGTGCAGTTTCCTGCAGATGGGTGACATTATTGCAGAAACGATGACACGTGCCACATTCGACAAGATGCCGACTTATGAGACATATATCGCGACCGACGCTGAGGCGCGCCGCATCGCCACAGAACTAATGAACAAATAACCACTTTTTCAGTAAACAGCAAACCATAAACAACAATATGGATATCTTTTTAATCAGATTATTACAATTCATGCTGGCCATCGGCCTGCTGGTACTGCTCCATGAGGGCGGTCATTTCTTCTTCGCCAAGCTTTTCGGTGTCCGCGTAGATAAATTCTATCTTTTCTTCGACCCGAGTATCTGGAAATGGGATGGCAGTCTTTTTAAGTGGAAGCCCAAGAACAGTGACACACAATATGGTATGGGTTGGCTACCCCTCGGCGGCTATTGCAAGATTGCCGGCATGATTGACGAGAGTTTTGATACTGAGCAGATGAAACAACCTGAACAGCCGTGGGAGTTCCGTTCCAAACCGGCCTGGCAGCGCCTGCTGATCATGATTGGCGGTGTACTTGTAAACTTCCTTCTCGCTCTGTTCATCTATTCCATGATTCTTTTCCACTGGGGCGACACCTACATCCCCGTGAAAGATATGACACTGGGTATGAAGTTCAACACCGAGGCCAAGGCTCTCGGCTTCCAAGATGGTGATATCCTCGTAGGCACTGACAAAGGTGCATTCAAGGATTTCTCCGCCGATCTCTACCGTGACCTATCTGAGGCCCACCGTGTAGACATCATCCGCGATGGCAAAGCGATGAGTCTTACACTTCCTGGCGACCTGAATCTCCTCGATATGCTGAAGACAGAGCCTCGCTTCGTCACTCCTATCACGCCCGCAGAAATCGACAGCGTGATAACTGACACACCAGCCTCAGAGATTGGCCTGCGCAAAGGCGACAAGATCCTCGCCATTAATGGTAAGGCCGTCGACAGCTATAATGAATTCACCGATCAAATTGGTGTACTCCAGGATATGCTGACGACAGCAAAGACCACCGCAGATAGTTTGAAGATACGCACGGTAACGCTCGTCGTCGACAAAGGAGAGCGCACTGATACGCTATGTACCACCCTTACCTCCGACCTGAAGGTTGGGTTCTTCGTAAAGAGTCTGGCCGGTCTCTACGAGCCCTTTACCCGTGAATACGGTTTCCTTGAAAGTTTCCCTGCCGGTATCAAATATGGCTGGAATGTACTTGCTGGTTATGTGGGTGACATGAAGTACGTATTTACTGCCGACGGTGCGAAATCACTTGGCGGCTTCGGAGCCATCGGCTCTCTCTTCCCACCAGTATGGGATTGGTATTTGTTCTGGAAGATGACGGCTTTTCTCTCAATTATCCTCGCTTTCATGAATATCCTACCGATTCCTGCGCTTGATGGTGGCCACGTACTTTTCCTTATCTATGAAATGATTACACGTCGTAAGCCGTCGGAAAACTTCATGATTCGCGCCGAATATGTTGGTTTCGGCATCTTGATACTTTTGATGGTCGTGGCGAACCTCAACGATATCCTTCGTTGGCTGGGGTATATGTAGTTGAGAAATAAAAGTTAATGGCTGATGTGATGATGACACTGTTTGCCATTGTTATCGTAGGATACGTGGCAGGCAAGTTGGGTTATCTGGGAGGTGATTTCGATAGACAGTTGTCAAGACTGGTGATTAACCTTACCTGTCCGGCACTTATTCTCTCGTCGGCCATGACGGGAGAGTTGCCTGACAGAAACTATATCCTGCCACTACTGTTGATCAGCGCAATCACCTATATCGTATTGACAGGTGTAGCCTTTCTCCTGCCACGCATTCTAACCAACAAGAGAGAAGACGAGGGAGCAATCGGCTTTGCCCTGATGTTCGGAAACGTTGGATTTATGGGCTATCCCGTAGTAGCATCACTCTTCGGGCACGAAGCAGTGTTCTATGCAGCCGTCCTAAACGTAGTAAACACCTTTGCCGTCTTTACCGTTGGCACCATACTCATCACAGGTAAGAATGCCGTCGAAGGACCACGTTTTCAGAAGAAGGTTCTCTACTCCACTCCGATGATAGCAGCTTACCTGACGATGGCGATTGTTGCTCTGGAAATCGATCATATTCCCCCCGCAGTCAGTCAACCACTGACCATGCTCGGAAATATCACCGTACCGGCCGCCCTACTCATTATCGGATCTTCGATGTCGAACCTTTCGTTCCGTACGATGCTCGGCAACCACACAGTCTATGCTACAACACTGTTCCGCCTGGCTATTCTCCCGATAGGTATTTACTATCTGTGCACATTACTGGGTTTTTCTACGTTCGTCGTAAACATCAATACGGTAGTCATCGCTATGCCCGTAGCCACCTACGGTACGATTCTATGTTTGAAGTACGGTCGTGACACAACGACGATTACCGAGGTAACTTTCATCACCACCTTACTCTCTATGCTGACAATTCCAGCCTTGGCAACGCTTCTTTTCTAAGAGCGATTGCATAGTCTGACGATCAGCAGATAGAGAGATGCCACAATCACATAGACCATCATCACCTGCAAAAGCGTTGGGTGAAGAGGACCCATGCTGGACCCTGGAACGGAGGCAATATATCGTAATACACTATGCAATATGCCGACCACATATAATAATATGTACGTGAAGGAAGGAACCAATAGTACAATAAGCGACAGATAAAGGATAAGCGTGGCTGCAGGTACGACGATAAAGTTTGTTGGTAGGAAGAATGTTGAGAAGTGACCGAAATAATAGGCGATGAGCGGTGCTACCCCAATCTGCGCGGCACAGGAGACAGACACCAGAGCCCATACCCATTTGGCTAAACGATGCGATTGCAGATATTCCCAAGAAAAGACCTCATCGAACAAGGGTAACCAAAGCAGGATAGCAAATACCGCCATGAACGACAATTGGAAACCAACGTCATAGAGCGACAAAGGATTCGCCATCAGCATCACAATGGCCGTAAAAGCCAGTGTATTAACCGACAACTTATCCCGGTGGCCTAACGACAACAACGCATAGAGACTCAACATCACAGCAGAACGTATAAGACTTCCCGACATACCTGTCAGAAAAACAAAAGCCCAAATGCTCAAGACTATCAGAAACTGCGATACAGTATGCCAACGTCGTCGTACTACCAACAACGACAGCAGGGTATAGATGATGCCAAGATGCAAACCACTCAAGGCCAGCACATGTGACGCTCCTGTCACGGAATAGAGATTCTTCACCTCGTTCGTTAATGACGACTTATCACCTAGTACCATGGCCGACACTACAGCATAGTGCTCATCAGTCAATCCCTGCGTCGCCAGATGCTGTAAAATACGACTACGTGATTTCAAGAACCCGAGTTGTGTTCGTTGCAGATACGAAAGATCCCTTAACGACACTTTTACTTTCCGCCAGTTCCAACTGGCAACGAACGTTGTGCCCACAAAGCCACGTTCTTCGAGGTAATGCCGATAGTTGAACCGTCCAATACGCCAATCACCAACACGTCTGATCCGTGACTGAATCCATAGACCGTCGCCGATATGCAACGATCGACTTCGCTTATCCTTATAAAGATAGCACTTGATTTTCCGACCATCTCGCACCAACATCACGTCAACAGCAGTGGTCTTCGGCTTTTCCATCGGCTCACTGAGCACCACCGCCTCATACTGCACCTGTCCGTCGGGCCATCTCACCTCGAGTGAGGCACGCTGCCGTTGCAGTAGCAACCATCCCAGAAGAACAAAACAGGCAGCGATTACCAGTGATTGCAAAGTAGCATATCGCCATAGCAACAAGGCAAGGACTACCATACCTACAAAGCAGAATGGAAGTACAGTCAACAACGGCACATGATGACCTAGCACAATTCCGACCATCAGACAAATAGCCAGGCGCAATAACGGACACGCTTTCAGAGGGTTGTTCTTCATAATGATTCAGATCTCGGTTTGCAAAGATACGGAAAGTCGAACGTAAAACAAAATATTCTCACACATTATTTGCTATTCCCCTCATTTTTCCGTAACTTTGCGATAGAAATCGCGAGGATACCTACACTCAGCAAAAAAAATAAGTGAACTTATTTTGTCCTGCTCACGTTTTTCCGTATCTTTGCCAGTAGAATGTAAATCAAATGGAAACAATAAATATGCCCCTATGGGCGTGGATTCTATTCTATGTTCTGGTGTTGATTATGCTATTGGCCGACTTGAAGATGTTCGCCAAGAAAGGACAGCATGAAGTCAGTATCTCCGAAGCATTAAAAATGACCGCTGTGTGGATTGGTGTGTCACTCATCTTCTGTGCAGGTATCTATATATTCTACCCCATTGATCCACATGAGAAAGCAATGGAGTTCCTTGCTGGTTATTTGATTGAAAAATCATTATCGATGGATAACCTCTTTGTTTTCCTAATGCTATTCTCTTTCTTCGGCATCAAACGAAAATATCAGCACGAAGTACTTTTCTGGGGAATATTCGGCGCCCTTATCCTACGAAGCATCTTCATCTTCGCGGGTACTGCGATGATTAGTCGTTTTGAGTGGATCCTCGGGCTCTTTGGAATCTTCCTAATATACACAGGCGTTAAGATGTTTAGTCATGAAGAAGATGAGCATGTAGACCCCTCGAAGAACATTTTTGTAAAAGTATTCAAGAATTTCTTCCCTGTGACCGACCAAATGCATGAAGATCATTTCTTCGTGACAGAAAGTGGCCGGCGGCTAGCCACTCCACTTTTCATCGCTCTCATTGTGATTGAGACGACTGACGTGGCCTTCGCCGTCGACTCTATCCCTGCAGTTTTCTCTGTGAGCCGAGATCCATTTATCGTACTCACATCGAATATCTTCGCCATTCTTGGACTCCGGGCTCTTTACTTTGCACTTGCGGCCATCGCGAGATATTTCACATACCTAAAATATGGTCTAGGCATCATACTCAGTTTTGTAGGTATCAAAATGCTACTGGCGATGGACGAATACATGAACGCATTCGGACAGCTTATCGGCATCAATCTAAGCATGCCGCATATAGAGGTGTCTACACCACTCTCGCTTGCCATCATCTTCGGCGTACTGGTTCTTTCCATGCTCCTATCGGTGATTGTGTCAAGAAGTAATAACAGAAATAATGACTTACCGACATGATAATCAAAGATTATACCAACGACGCAGTAGAATTGTTAAAAGAGCTCATTGCCATCCCCTCTATAAGCAGAGAGGAGACTAAGGCTGCTAATAAACTGTCAGAGTATCTGGAAAGGTGGGGATTGCCATACGGGCGGGAAGAGAATAATCTATGGGTGGGTTGCCCAGACTGGGATGAGAACCGTAAGACAATCATGTTGAACGCTCATATCGACACTGTGAGACCCGTCACATCGTGGACGCGTGATCCTTTTACGCCAACACAGGAAGCTGACGTCCTCTATGGCCTCGGCTCAAACGACTGTGGCGGAGGCCTTGTCGCCCTACTACAGGTCTATCGCATCATGTTGAACCGTCCGAGGAGCTACAACCTGCTGTGGGTTGCTTCAGCAGAAGAAGAGGTGTCGGGACAAAACGGCTTCAGTCGGGTACTTCCTCTTTTGCCTGAAATTGATGTGGCCATCGTCGGTGAGCCCACAGGCATGCAACCTGCCATAGCCGAAAAAGGCCTAATGGTCATAGACGGTTATGCTCATGGTATATCAGGACATGCTGCCAGAAACGAAGGAATAAATGCCATCTATGAGGCACTTGACGACCTATTATGGTTACGTGACTATCGCTTCCGCAAGAACAGCCCACTGCTGGGAGAGACTAAGATGACTGTAACAGTCATCGAAGGAGGTACACAGCATAATGTCGTACCAGACACTCTCCATTTTGTCATAGATGTTCGTCCCAATGAATACTACCAGAACGAGTATCTGTTTGAGTTCCTCCGTAACAAGATGAAGAAATGCGAACTGAAGGCCCGCTCTTTCCGTCTTCACTCATCAAGCATCTCTGCCGATCACCCATTAGTCAAGAGATGCATAGACTACGGGATGAAACCTTTCGGATCCCCGACATTGAGTGATCAGGCACTAATGCCTTTCCCTTCGTTTAAGTTAGGCCCTGGCTCATCAAGCCGCTCACACTCTGCCGACGAGTTTATCAAAATCTCCGAGATTGAACAAGCAATAGAGACCTACGTATCTCTTTTGCAGGGGTTGGTATTATAAGCACTTTTTATCTAGCCAGCCAAGACTCGGGATTTAATTTGGCATTTCCCTTACGTAACTGGAACTGCATGAGACCATCTGAGCCTAACCTTCCAATCGTCTGGCGTGTACTGACTTTCTGTCCACGACTGACGCTGACAGATGCCAGATCACAATAGACAGAGAGATAGCTACCATGGCGGATGATAACAACCGTAGTACCTCCATAGCCGAATACTGCACTGACCTCGCCGTCAAAAACGCAGCGTACTGGAGCACCAGGTTGTCCCTTGATGTCAATACCCTTCTTATCAAGTGTCACATGTCCCTTGACATCCGTAACATTATTGGTACCGAAACGATACACGATCTTATAACTGCCAACAACTGGCATTGGAAGACGACCACGATTATTCTCAAAGTTACCACTAAGTCGACGGTCTTCGGTAGAAACAGTATAATCAGGTGTAGTAGATTTCTTGGCTTCCGCCACTTCACGTTCATGAGCTATTTTCTCTGTCGCAGCTTTACGCTCAGCAGCCAAGCGGGCTCTCTCTGCCTCCCGGGCAGCACGTTCAGCGACGGCTTTCTCGGCAGCACTTTTCTGAGCTGCAGCTCGGGCATCAGCCTTAGCCTTTTCCTCATGAGCCTTAGCTTCTGCAACACGACGGGCATTCTCTCTTTCTGCAGCCTCAGCAGCAGCTTTCTTCCGAGCCAATTCTTCTGCTCGTTTTTTTGCGGCCTCCTCTGCAGCCCTGCGTTTTGCCTCTGCTTCAGCACGTGCTTTCGCTCGAGCAATCTCCTCTGCAATCATTCGGTCAATCTGTGCATTCAGCTCCGCATCGCGTTTCTTCTGTTTTCCAAGAATATCTTGAATGGCTTTTTGTTGCTTCTTCAGAGATTGCACAACATTCTGCTGCTCCACCTGTTTATTTTCCAGCGACTTCTTCTCCTGTTCTCCCCGATAAAGCAGATCATTCTTCTGTCGTTTGGCGGAAGTCAACTCATCATAAGTCTCTTGTACCTGCATCTGCATCGATTTCACAGCCTCGCCCTGAGCCTGTTGATATCTAGCATAATCACGGACAAAGCGTAGACGACGATACATCTGGGAGAAACTATTAGCACTGAATACAAACATCATCTGACTCTGGATGTCTCTATTACGATACATATAGTTCAGGGATTTCCTGAAACGTTGCTTCCGATCTTGCAACTCTTTCTCCAGATTCTTCAACTGGATACGGAGCAAATGGATGTTGTCATCAAGTTTGGTGATATCGTGACGGATGGTATCAATCGCCCTACGCTTATCAGCAATCTCATTGTTAATAACGAGCAGTGTTTGCAGACGTTTCTTCACATCCCGTTCATTAGCCTGTAGGCGCCGCTCCTGTTCTTTGATCTGTCGACGAACACGTTCCTGTTCACTTTTCAGTCCTTTGACCGTAACAGGTGTACTTTTCTTCGGCGTTGTGGTCTTTGGGGTTGCAACCTTCTTCGCAGAAGCCGTTTTTTTGACAGACGTCGTTTTCTTGACAGGACGAGACGACTTAGTGGTGGTTGTCCTACGCTGAGCAGACGTTTTCCTTGTCTGCTGTGCCGGAGCAACCGCCACTAAGCTAACCAGAATCCAGAGGACGAACAGTCTCTTCACTCCTATTCTGTCTTATTTAAAGGGCCATAAAACGGCGCAGAATTTCGTCAACGGTAACTTCACGATATTTATTAGAAATCTCCGTACGTGTCTCCCATTCCGTGTCAGACCCAACATAATTCAATGTCATATTCAGTTTCACCTCCTTGTCCGGTGTCGTTAAGACAATTCCTGACTTCTTCGGGAACATCTTCTTATTTACCATTTCGAACTGGTCATAGTCCCAGTTCAGTTGGGTATTGCCGTTGAAACGATCCTTATAGAGGATATTGGCCATTTTAATCAACGCATTCTTCTTACTGGCAAGCCAGCTATAATCCATCTTTCCCTCGGTAAGACTGATAATCATATCATCGCCACTTTCTAAGGTAGAGTAAACTGTCCCACTAGAATTGGCAGAATGTTGCTTCTGAGCACGTCCTTCATTGGGTTTGAAGAGTTCGTTCCAGAAGAGCGCCTGCAGAGTATTGAAGTTTAGGCCACTATTTCGCAGGAAATCCACTGACATATATGGCGTCTTCAAATACTGTTTGTTAATACGGTCCATGATGAGCACATAGTCTTTTGTCAGTTCTATACGTCCAGCTTCAACGAAACCGAACGCCATCAACTGAAGACGGATAACATCATCGCGTTTCATTTTCAGATTACCGGTAAGGGTCAACTTCTGGGGCCCCACCTCGACAGAGAACTTCACTTTCGAAGTAATGAACTTAGTTGTCTGCGCATTGTCCTGCACACTTGAGATAAAGTGTGCGCCCTCGGTTTGCTCTGGAGAGAGTGTAACAGGGCCCTGAACCACTTTCTTGTGAGAACCACAAGAGACAAGCACTAACGGTAAAGCCAAAACGGCCACTCTTACAATACTGGACAGTTTCATTCTTTTAGATATTTTTTGAGTTTTATTTTCCGATTCAACAATGGATCATCCGGCTTCTGCTGTTGAGCATCACGCCAGAGAGAAAGAGCACGGTCCATGTCCTTGTTCTGAGCATAGATATCTCCTGCATGTTCGATGATGACTGCATTGCCAAGCGTATCCTCCATATTTTGTAACGCCTGATCAATATATATTTTTGCCTCCGTATATCGTTCCTGCATAAACAGAATCCACGCATAAGTATCGAGATAGGTCGCATTCTTCGGCTCCGCTTTCACTGTCTTATAGCTCATTTCCTCGGCTTTGTCCAACTGTTCGCCTCGTTCACTCAAATAATAGGCATAGTTGTTTAGACAGCCAAAATTGTCAGCCTTCCACTGTAGACAAGAGTCGTATGCGGCAAACGCCTCTTGAGCCATTCCTTTTTGATGAAGCACATCTCCCATCACGGCATAAAAGTCAGAAACAATCATCGGGTCGCTCTCCTCATTGATGACACCGATACCATTCTGAAAGGCAGACAAAGCACCGTCAAGATTATCCTTTTTATAATAGGCAATCCCTTGGTAATAGTAGAATGCCATCTCATCGGGATTATATTGTCGGGCATCCTGACACAGGGAGATGACGCGATCCATATCCTCTGCATCCCATGCATAACCTACTAACTGTAAACGAGCGGCAGCATTGTCTGGGGTCATCTCCAACACCTTCTCCAAGACAGGACGTATACTATCACGAGGCATCCTTTTCGCATTCATGTAAGATGCATAAAGAACAGCCATATCTGTATCAGAAAGTGGCTGAGCCAACATCATGCGGAAAAGGTTTAGGATATGTGTACTATCACCTCCAGCAGCCTCATTAGCAGAAATCTCCTGTCGCAGCAGGCGAACCTTTTCCTCTGTCGTAGCATTCCTATTCAGTAGTACACGTTTCGTCAGAGAGTCTGCAACCTCTGTATGACCAAGCGCCTGATGATAAGTACGCAATGACAGAAGTACCCTATTATTATCAGGTTCTTGTTTTAGGACACGGTCGTAGATGCCTAACGCCCGTTTCAGTTGCCCATTCATCATCAGCGTCTCTCCATACATCACCATATAATTAAGGTCATTAGGATACTGCTTCGATAGGGCTGCTATCTCAGCTACTGCTGCCTTTTTATTACCCATTCGGGTATATATCTCACTCTTGGCCACCGACAGACGTTCACTTTTCCCGTCTATCTGTTCCATCCGCTCCAATACACGGATAGCCTTTGCATAATCGTTTTCTTGCTGGTACAGTTGGAAGAGCATCTCCAACAATCCCTCTTGGTCCTTATTGCGTTCATATAGCCCTTCAATAACTGCGATAGCATTCGCATAGTCTTGTTGACGGATATATGCTTGTGCCAACGTTTCCATATAGGTCTCGTTACCAGGCGACAACTCTGCTGCACGTTTGATGCATGCCATGGCCTTGTCGGCATTCTTCAGGGCACTATAATATTGTGAGATATAGTACCACGCCTCCGCTGCATCTGGCCGGATTTCCAAACAATGACGCAGAAGATCAAACACAGCATCGTTATTTCCTTTCTGCCGCTGAACCATAGCCTCCATAAAGAACTGGTCATAGGACTGCTCCTGGGCAGATATTTTAAGGAGAGAAATGTAAGAAAAAAGAAAAGCCACGCATAGCAACAGCCGAATAGCCCACGGCCTTCCGCAAATCACTATGCCTTTCATCTTACAACGATTACTCATTCTTTCCTTGAGTTTCTCACTCCCTTATTTCATTTCACACCAGTATGACCGTAACCTCCTTCGCCACGCTCAGTTTCATCAAGCACATCAACAGGCATGAAAGAGCCTTGTTCATGACGGGCAATGACCATTTGTGCAATACGTTCTCCATCGTTGACAACAAAATCCTCCTGTGACAGATTGATGAGCAGCACACCTACCTCACCACGATAGTCAGCATCGATAGTACCAGGAGAGTTCAGCACTGTAATACCCTTCTTCAGTGCCAGTCCACTACGTGGTCGGACCTGTGCTTCATACCCCATAGGCAGAGCGATGTGCAGCCCTGTCGGAATCAACTTGCGCTCCATAGGCTTCAACAGCACAGGTTCTTCCAAATTAGCACGCAAATCCATACCAGCGCTCTGCGTCGTGGCATATTGCGGCAGAGGTTGGTGCCCTTTATTGACAACTTTTATCTCCAGCATTTCGTTAATTTCTTGTTTTATTAATGTGCAAAGTTAATGTTTTTACCGCAGATTACGACGATTACGGTCATTTATTTTTCATTTTTTCGTTAATTTCTGCGAAATAAGCTTTGCCATTTGGTTTTTTGCTTACTTATTCGTACCCTTGAACTGCGTTCGAAAGTACCATCATTCGGAAAACACCAAATAAATTTGGTTTTTCGCTCACTTATTCGTACCTTTGCATTCAATATGATGGACTGGCAACGACTGATTTCAAATAAAAGACTCGGACAAGAACATCGCCACCCCGAGCGCCATGATGACCGGACGGAGTTCAAGCGTGACTACGACCGGCTGATTTTCTCAGCTCCTTTCCGTCGTTTGCAAAACAAAACTCAAGTTTTCCCTCTGCCAGGCAGCATATTCGTGCATAACCGTCTGACCCATTCTTTGGAAGTTGCCAGCGTAGGTATGTCTTTAGGCAATGATGTTGCACTACAACTAAGCAAGAGGCATCCGGAACTGAGAGACACGCTCTTTCAGGAAATCGGGCAGATAGTTGCTACGGCCTGTCTGGCGCACGACATGGGGAATCCACCTTTCGGTCATAGCGGTGAAAAAGCAATTCAAGCATTCTTTACAGAGGGCGCTGGCAGTGATCTACAACGTGAGGTCAGTCCAACATTCTGGAACGATGCCATCCACTTCGAAGGAAACGCCAATGCTTTCCGTCTACTCACCCATCAATTCAAGGGTCGACGACCTGGCGGTTTCGTTATGACCTATTCCACCCTTGCCAGTATCGTAAAATACCCGTTTTCATCTTCTGTAGCAGGCAAGAAAGGAAAGTTCGGGTTCTTCGATACAGAGAAAGAGGAATACCGGAAAATTGCAGATGAGCTAGGCATTATCTGCCTATCAGAAATTGGGGCTCCTCTGAGATATGCGCGTCACCCCCTGGTCTACCTTGTAGAAGCAGCCGATGACATCTGCTATGAGATTATGGATATCGAGGATGCCCATAAGTTAAAGATTCTCTCGTTCGATGAGACGATGGACCTTTTACTAGCGTTCTTTGATGAAGACGACCGACAGAAAATCCTTCGGCGTATCGACGATGAGCACGTCACTGATCCCAACGAGAAGGTGGTATACCTGCGTGCCTGTGTTATCGGGAAATTGGAAAACGAATGCGTCAAAGTGTTTGTCGAGCTCGAAGACGAAATTCTTAATGGTACGTTTATAGGCAGTCTTATCGACCATATCGGTTCATTACAAAAAGAAGCTTACAAACGTTGTAGTAAAGTGTCGCTAAAACGAATCTACAAGAGCAAGCCCGTTCTAGATGTCGAACTATCAGGTTATCAGATCATGCAAACATTGATGCAGCAGTTCATAGGTGCAGCCGTCCATCCGGAACGATTCTACTCCCAACACCTTATCAGTCGTGTATCGAACCAATACGACATCGAATCACAGAAACTGGAGACACGTCTGATGGCCGTTATCGATTATATCAGCGGCATGACAGATGTATATGCCCTTGATGTCTACCAGAAAATCAATGGCATCTCCTTGCCAATTGTGTAATTACATCAAATAAGAAGAAGGAAAAATGAAGAAACTATATATAGAAACGTATGGCTGCCAGATGAATGTGGCAGACTCGGAGGTAGTTGCCTCTGTCATGAAGATGGCAGGCTATGAAACCACCGAGGAATTGAATGAGGCCGATGCCGTCTTCTTGAACACGTGCTCGGTAAGGGATAATGCTGAACAGAAGATCTATCACCGATTAGAGGCACTTGACGCAGAGCGCAGACACAGACAGAAAGCCGGCGTATCTACAAAGCATTTGATTATCGGCGTATTAGGATGTATGGCCGAACGGGCACAACAAGATCTGTTGGAAAATCACCATTGTGATCTTGTGGTAGGACCGGATGCCTATCTCTCGTTACCAGACCTGATTGCTCAGGCTGAGACAGGGCATAAGGCTATGAACATCCAACTCTCGACATCGGAAACATATAAGGACATAGTTCCTCAACGTATCGGACTGGGACATAAAATAGGTGGTTTTGTGAGCATCATGCGTGGCTGTAATAACTTCTGCCACTATTGTATTGTACCTTACACCCGAGGCCGTGAGCGTAGTCGCGACGTGGAAAGTATACTTCGAGAGGCCAGAGACCTACGTGACCGCGGCTTTAAGGAGGTGACGCTACTAGGACAAAACGTCAACTCCTATGCCCGACCAGACCATCCGGAGACGCCAGATTTCCCAGCATTGCTACGTAGAGTGGCAGAAGAAGTTCCTGAGATGAGAGTACGATTCACGACTTCACACCCCAAGGATATGAGCGACGAAACATTACGCGTGATTGCTGACATGCCCAACGTATGTAAGCACATCCATCTGCCCGTACAAAGCGGAAGCGACAAGATTCTTAAACTGATGAATCGCAAATACACCCGTGAATGGTATATGGACCGTGTGGCTGCCATCCGTCGCATCATCCCAGACTGCGGACTCTCGACCGACATCTTTGTGGGTTATCATAATGAAACAGAAGAGGATCATCAGCTCTCGCTTTCACTGATGCGCGAAGTGGGCTATGATTCAGCCTTCATGTTCAAGTACTCCGAGCGTCCTGGCACTTACGCTTCAAAACATCTACCCGATAACGTGCCAGAAGAAGAAAAAATTCGTCGTTTGAACGAATTAATTGCGCTCCAGACTGAGATCAGTGCCATTCAAAACAAAAAAGACGAAGGAAAAGAGTTTGACGTGCTTGTAGAGGGATTCTCGAAACGTAGCCGTGAGCAACTCTGCGGACGTACAGAACAAAATAAGATGGTGGTGTTCAACAAGGGCAACCACCACATCGGAGAAATTGTCCGAGTTAAGATAACAGGATCCACTAGTGCCACATTGTTTGGAGTTGAAAGTTGATAGCTATGAAAGAGTTTCTACGTGTATTACGGCGGTTTGTCCCACCCTATAAGAAATATCTGGTGTTGTCGATCATCTTCAACATCCTCTCTGCTGTTCTTAATATCTTTTCGTTTGCTGCCCTGATTCCCATTCTCCAGATTCTGTTCCAGACAGGCGATACCGAGGCGGCAACCACATTGATGGCGTGGGACTGGGGTAACATACAGGCTGTTCTGATGAATAACTTGAACTATTATGTCACACAACTCATTGCCAGCTATGGACAAACGACGACCCTCCTGTTTATCGGACTATTTCTTGCATTGACCACAGCCATGAAGACAGGAGCCTACTTCCTATCGTCAGCTACCATTATCCCCATTCGTACAGGTGTGGTACGTGATATCCGGAATCAACTATACAAAAAAATCACATCACTTCCGTTGGGATTCTTTTCTGAGGAACGAAAGGGTGATATCATTGCCCGAATGAGCGGTGACGTGCAGGAGGTGGAGTCGAGCATCATGTCGAGCCTTGATATGCTGTTCAAGAACCCGATTCTCATCGTCGTTTATTTCGCCACCCTCCTGTTCGTATCATGGCAGCTCACCCTATTCACCATTGTCTTTGTACCGATTTTCGGGTGGTTCATGGGATTTGTCGGTAGGAAACTGAAGCAGAAAAGTATCAAGGCACAGGCTTTGTGGAGCGACACAATGAGTCAGGTGGAAGAGACACTAGGTGGATTACGCATCATCAAGGCTTTCTGTGCCGAAGAGAAAATGAACACACGTTTTGACCGTGTGAATTCCGCCTATCGCAATGACATTATGCGCGTAAATATCCGTCAGTCGATGGCACACCCGATGAGTGAATTCCTTGGAACACTCATGATTATTATTGTACTCTGGTTCGGTGGCATTCTCGTACTGACCAGTCATGCAATTACGGGACCGACCTTCATCTACTACATGGTCATTCTTTATTCGATTATCCAGCCGTTGAAAGACTTCTCCAAGGCTGGTTATAACATTCCCAAAGGATTGGCATCAATGGAGCGTATCGACAAGATTCTGATGGCAGAAAACACCATCACAGAAATCTCTCAACCCATACATATCTCCAGTTTCGGTCATCAAATAGAGTTCCGTAACGTATCGTTCCGCTATGGTGATACATGGGTATTGCGCGATATCAACCTTATTATCCCCAAGGGCAAGACCATTGCACTCGTCGGACAGAGCGGTTCAGGAAAATCGACGCTTGTAGACCTAATACCGCGATACTATGATGTCCAAGAAGGCGAAGTAATGATAGATGGCATCAATGTGAAGGACCTAGGTATCCATGACCTACGCCAACTTATCGGCAACGTGAACCAAGAGGCAATTCTTTTCAACGATTCATTCAGAAATAATATATCTTTCGGCGTGGAGAACGCCACACAAGAACAGATTGAAGAGGCTGCACGTATCGCCAATGCCTATGACTTTATCACACAATCGGAACAGGGTTTCGAAACGAATATTGGTGACCGGGGCGGTCGACTCTCTGGTGGACAGCGCCAACGTGTGTCTATCGCACGAGCCATCCTAAAGAACCCGCCAATTCTAATCCTTGACGAGGCGACCTCTGCCCTCGACACTGAGAGTGAACGACTGGTTCAGGATGCATTGGAGCGTTTGATGAAGACACGCACGACTGTGGCAATCGCCCATCGTCTGTCAACCATCAAAAATGCCGACGAAATCTGCGTCATCCACGAGGGAAAAATCGTAGAGCGCGGTACTCATGATAGTCTGCTGACTTTTGATGGTTATTACAAGAAACTGCATGATATGCAAAGCTGATGAGACAACGACTGATCTATCTGGTTAAGACCTATTTATTGACGATACTACTATTTGTTATCGCTAAGATTGCCTTCATGTTACTCAACCATGATGGACACTCTTTCACGGTGAAAGATATGGTAGATGTCATCTGGCATGGCCTCACGCTTGATCTTTCTACCAGTCTCTACCTGCTGATTATACCTTTTCTGGTAACAATCGTATCTATCTGGAGGGAAAGCAAGTTGCTCATCAAGATTCTGAGATTCTACTACAGCATCATCGCCTTTGCATTGATTCTTGCCTTCGTTACTGACACTAGTCTGTATCCTTTCTGGGGTTTCAAGCTCGACGCCACTTGTCTGCAATATCTTGAGACACCAGCCGAGGCGAAAGCAAGTGTATCGGGATTATATATGGCCATACGGATCATTATCCTAATGATAGGTACGGTCCTGATTTACCGTCTCTACAAGTCTATTCCATATGAAACTAAATTGCCAAACCACAAAAGTGCTGTACTCATAGGAGATTTGGTTCTCATTCCACTTTTCATCATTGGTATCCGAGGAGGTCTGGGTGAGTCAACGACGAACATCGGTCAGGTATATTATTCACAAGATCAGTTCCTTAACCACTCTGCCGTTAACCCTGTATTTAGTTTTCTGTATTCCCTAAGCCATACGATGGGAAATATAGATCAGTATCAGTTCATGGACGATAACGAGTGTCAGACCCTGACCAACACTGTTTATACCACGGAAAGTATGCTGACAGATACGCTTCTAACGACCAGCCGTCCCAACGTGGTAGTCATTCTGTTGGAGAGTTGCGGCGAGCAATTTAGGAATGTCATGCCCTATCTCCAGAAACTGAAACGGGAAGGCATCTGGTTCTCCAACTGTTTTGCGAACTCATGGCGCACCGACCGCGGCACCATCGCCACCTTAAGCGGCTATCCATCATTTCCATCGCTATCGGTCATGAAGATGCCACAGAAGAGTCGTACATTACCAAGCATCGCTAGGAGCCTGCAGAAAGAAGGCTATAAGACAAGCTATCTCTATGGAGGTGATATCAACTTCACCAACATGCGCGGCTACCTGATTAGCACAGGATGGGAACAATTGAGATGGAAGGATGATTACTCCAAGGAGGAGCAGGGCACTGCACAATGGGGCGTCCGCGATGATATCACCTTCGGGACACTGTTGCATCTGATCAAGGAAACACCAGCACCCTACTTAATCGGTTACTCTACGCTGAGCAGTCACGAGCCTTGGGATGTGCCGACGAAAAAACATACAGACGAGGTACAGAATGCGTTCGCCTACCTTGACGATTGTCTAGAAAATTTCATCGAATCACTCCGTCAGACACCAGCATGGGATCATCTGCTCGTTATTATGGTAGCAGACCATGGGGTCAACCACCACGATATAGATCAGTCCAAGCCACTCTTGAAGAACCATATTCCGATGTTATGGGTGGGTGGTGCTGTTAGAGAACCACGCATCATCGGACATATCTGTAACCAGACGGATTTGGCAGCGACACTTCTTGGACAGATGCAGTTAAGTCACGACGATTTTGCTTTCAGTCGTGATATCATGAGCAGTACCTATCATTACCCGACAGCCGTCAACAATTACAACAACGCTCAGTTGCTCATTGACAGTACAGGCTATATCCTCTACGATTTCGACGCTCGCCAGTTCAGCATCAGGCAAAGTTCTGATGCCGACCGACTACAACGTCTAAATCAAGCTATTTTACAACGTACCACCAACGACCTCAAAGTTCGATAAATGAAGGATCAATTATCTTTGGACGCATAATCGCAGGAAACAAATATGTGAAGGGCATAAGGCTAAAACCAAGGGTGAGAAGGAAGAATAAAGGCTTTGAAGAATGAACAAATACGATTATCTGATTGTTGGAAGCGGACTTTTTGGAGCAACCTTTGCTTATCTAGCCCATCAACGTGGACAGCGCTGTCTAGTCATTGAGAAACGTCCCCATGTGGGAGGAAATGTATACACCGAGATGACGGAGGGTATACATGTACACCGATATGGAGCACATATATTCCACACATCTAACCGTCAAGTGTGGGATTTCGTTAACTCACTCATGCCATTTAACCGCTATACCAATTCACCTGTTGCCTGTTATGAGGGAAAACTGTATAATCTTCCCTTCAACATGAATACCTTCCACCAGATGTGGGGCGTACTAACTCCAGACGAAGCACGTCAAGTTATTGATCAGCAGAGGGGAAAAGTGGTTGCGCAACTGGCTGCAGCAGGTGTCAATCAACCACGTAATCTTGAAGAACAAGCGTTGATGTTGGTTGAACATGACATCTACGAGCGACTTATAAAGGGATATACAGAAAAGCAATGGGGGCGTTCCTGCACGAAATTACCTCCTTTTATCATCAAACGACTTCCACTACGTTTCGTTTATGATAACAACTATTTCGATGACCTATATCAAGGTATTCCTGTCGGAGGTTACACTGCACTCATCAACCGTCTGCTGGATGGTGTTGAGGTCAAGACAAGAACAGACTTCTTTGCAGACCGCCATTATTGGGAACAACAAGCAGATAAGACGGTGTATACAGGCCCCATTGACCAGTTCTTTGAGTATAGTCTCGGACGGCTTGAGTACCGTTCTCTCAGTTTTGAACACCAAGTGCTCGACACACCCAACTACCAAGGCAATGCCGTTATGAACTTTACCAGTAGTGATGTGCCCTATACGCGTATAATTGAACACAAGCACTTTGAAATGTTTGGTCAACAAGTTTACAACTGTCCCAAGACCATTATCACTCGTGAATATCCAACAGAGTGGAAAGAAGGCAGGGAGCCGTTTTACACAATCAATGATGATAGGAACAACCAGCTAGCAGCACAATACCGTGAATGGGGACAGACAATGTCCAACGTTATCTTTGGCGGCCGTCTTGCAGAATATAAATATTATGATATGGCCCCTATTGTGGAAAAAGTTCTACAACTTAGCAAACAACTAAAAAATTAAGAACATGAGTAGACAAACACCAGATTGCAAGATCTGCTGTTATCCAACAGCCATCAATAATAATAACGCCCAGTTGCTCGTTGACAGCACAGGGTATACCCTCTATAATTCCGCGGCCTACCGGTCCCACACCAGACAAAGTGCGGATGTCAATCGGCTGCAACGTCTCAATCTGTCCATTATGCGACATGCCACCAATGACTTCAATACACAATAAATGAAGAAGATTGCCTATTTCCTTCTCTATGGGTTTGTATATACCCTTTCTCTGATTCCGTTCCGATTACTCTACGGACTGTCAGATTGTTTATATGTACTTGTTTATCATATTGTCAAATACCGACGTAAGATTGTCTGGAAGAACCTTTCTTCCTCTTTCCCGGAAAAGAGCGTAACCGAACTTCGTCAGATTGAGAGAAAGTTCTACCACTGGTTCTGTGACTATATCTTCGAGACTTTCAAACTGCTCACCATCAGCGACAAGAAGTTGCTGCGTCATATTGAATATCGCAACGTTGAAGAGATGGAGAGATGCTTCGACAAAGGTCAGAATTGTGCTGCAATCCTCGGACATTACTGCAATTGGGAATGGCTCTCAGCCATAGGACTGGCCTTCAAACGACATCCAGAAGCTGTCATGGGATTAATTTACCACCCGCTATATAATGACGCCTTCGATCAGCTATTCATTGACATCCGCAAGGCTCATGGAGGAGAATGTATTCCCAAGAAAAATATTCTCAGGCAACTGGCAACATGCAAGCGAGAAAATCGAAACTATCTCTTCGGCTATATCAGTGACCAGGCTCCTCGATGGCACAATATCCATCTGTGGTTACCTTTTCTTAATCACGACACACCTGTCTTTACAGGTGGCGAGCGCATCATGAGGAAAATGGACGATGCAGTTTTCTATGCAGAAATGGAACGACCAAGACGCGGACAATACGTCTGCACCTTTAAACAGATATCCCAACACGCCTTCCAAGAACCCGACAACGAGATTACATCCCGTTTCTTCCAGATGCTGGAGAAAACAATCCGTCGCGACCCCTCCTATTATCTTTGGACACACAATCGTTGGAAACGTACCCACGAGGAGTTCGATCGCCAATATATCATGGTCAACGGCAAAGCCATCCCAAGAGAAGAATTCAAGGAATCATGAACAGAAAAATCTACATCAACCCCCAATATGAGCATCTGCGCAAATTTATCATGCAGTTGCCTTCTATTATGGATATAGAGGGTACCTATATCTATGGCGGACGGAGGAACCTCATCAAACGCTTCGAAGCCCCAGACGGAACGCCCTTGAATGTGAAACGTTTCCGGAAGCCATGTCTTTTGAACGACCTAATCTATTCCACAGGCATCCGCAAGCCAAAAGGTATCCGCGCCTTTACCTATCCGAAATGTCTCCTGGATAAAGGTATAGAAACGCCAGAGGCCATTGCATATATCGAGGACCGTAATGCCATAGGACTTCTGCAGCAGAGCTACTTTATTAGCCAACAATGTCCCTATCGCCATCTGCTCTATGAGATAGGCGATGCCACACCTGAGGTCTACGAGCCCGTAGCGAAGGCCTTGGCACATTATGTTGCCTTTATGCACAATCAAGAGGTGCTTCACCTTGACTTTTCTCCCGGAAATATTCTATGGGATCAGGATGGAGAAGGCACCTATCATTTCTCAATCGTCGACATCAATCGGATGCGCTTCGGACCCGTTGATATGAAATGTGGCTGCAAGAGTTTTTGCCGTCTCTGGGGACCTAAGAGGTTTATCCAACTGCTCGTCGAGGAATATGCCCGAGAGCGTCATTTCGATCCCACCATCTGTGTCGATATCACGATGAAGGCACGAGCAGCGTTCTGGCAACGATACCAGAAGAAACGTGAAATTGAATTCAAACTAGAATTATGAGACTACACAACGAAACGAATTACGACATCCGCATTCTACAGCGTAAGATTATAGGTAATCTGGAGGCTATTGATAAGATATGCCGCGAACATGGCCTGCACTACTACCTTTGGGCCGGAACCATGCTCGGAGCCGTGCGCCATAAAGGATTTATTCCTTGGGATGACGACATGGATATCTGCATGCCTCGACCAGACTACGAGATACTGATTAGCCACTGGCACGAGTGGTTACCAAAGCCATACGAGGTGATTGCTCCAGAGACTGATCCAAACTACCCTTACCCCTTCGCAAAAATTGAAGACGCATCAACCACTGTTCTCGAGCGCCCTGACTTTAAGTTCCTCGAAGGTATATATATCGACGTATTCCCCATTGACGGAGCTCCCGCAGACGAAAAGGAGCGAAAAGCGCATTTCAAACGCTATAAGTTCTGGCGCCATCTGCTATTCTTACGTGGTCGCGATCCATTCAAACATGGACATGGCCCTCGTTCATGGTTTCCGTGGTTGCTTCATAAGATCTATTCGCTAGAAGACCTACAGAAGAAAGTAAAGGACTATATGACAAAATACCCTTACGAGGAATCCGACTTCGTCTGCGACTATGATGATGGACTGAAGGGCGTATTTGAAAAACGTATCCTTGGCACACCTCAGGTTTATCCTTTCGAGGACAAGCAGTTCCTTGGGGTTGAATACTACGATGAGTACCTTTCCAACAAATACGGCAATTATATGCAGCTACCACCGAAAGAGAAGCAGATACAGCACCATTTTTTTCGTCTCGACCTAGAGCGACCATACAAAGAAACTGCTATCAAAGATATCCTATGAAGATACTTGTCATCCGATTTCGCCAGATGGGCGATGCCATTCTGACCACACCTCTGCTGAGCACATTAAGGAAGAACTTCCCCGAAGCAGAGATCGATTATATACTCAACGAGCGAATAGCTCCATTGTTTGAAGGCCATCCCGCCATCAGTCGGATCATTACATTCTCTGAACAAGAACGGCACTCTTTCTTCACC
Source organism: Prevotella aff. ruminicola Tc2-24 (assembly GCF_900110895.1). GTDB lineage: Bacteria > Bacteroidota > Bacteroidia > Bacteroidales > Bacteroidaceae > Prevotella. The sequence goes on from NZ_FOIQ01000006.1 coordinate 26,890, forward strand.
TATATAACAAAAGTATGGCGTATCGTTCACAAGACACACTACGACGTCATCATCGATATGCGCTCTACCATCAACACCATACCCTTCGCGCTTTTCTCCATTCAGAGCAAATGGCGTATTGGTATCCGTAAGCCTTATACCTGGGGTATCTTTAACTATCGTTTTGATGGTTGCGAAGATAACGAGAGTATGATTAGCCATAACTTGAAACTGACAGAACCCTTGGAACCCAAAGTGACAGACAAGAACCTAACACTCTGCATCACAGAAAAGGAAAAAGCAGACTTTAAAGCCTACATGTGCCAGAAGGGAATCGACTTTAAACGACCTGTCATGCTAGTGGGAGTTACGGCGAAGTTGGAGAAAAAGACGTGGCCAGAAGACCGCATGACAGAAGTGATAGGGCATCTTATCGAGGCCATTCCACAATGGCAACTTATTTTCAACTACGCTCCTGGGCGTGAGGCGGAGAATGCTCGTCGCATCTTCGAGCATCTGGATTGTCCCCAAAACGTTTTTATGAATATCGAGGCTAAGAGTCCACGTCAATTGGCCGCAATGGCAGCCAACTGCACAGCCTATTTTGGTAACGAGGGAGGTGGACGGCATATCGTCCATGCCATGGGAAAGCCCTCGTTGGTGGTCTGCTCTCCTTTTGCCAGCAAAACCACTTGGCTGCCTCAAGATACAGACATCATAGCATTAGGCATTGATGCCAACGATGCCACTGTCGAATTTGTATGGAATCAGTTATTTACCTTCTGTAAGGAGTTGGCGATATAGGCGGATATAAGTTTCCGTATAAATATCATAATTGAATCCTTGAGAATATGTTAGAGCAGCCGTTGCTTGTGGGCCGTTCTTTTCCCAAGTGGCGACACCCTCTCGTACAACTTTTGCCATAGTCTCTGGAGTATAGTCATCGAAATAGGATGCATGCTCACTGCATACCTCTGGCAAACTACTGAAACGGGAGGAGAATACTTTGCAACGATAACGCATTGCCTCAAGCACGGGAATACCAAAGCCCTCAAGACGACTAGGAAACAGAAAGGCTTGAGCATGAGCATAGAGCCAGTGCTTCTCTTCATCCTTGATCTTGCCAGTCATGATGACGCGTCCTTCTCCCTGCTCCCTAATCAGTTTCCTCAACTCTTGGGCAAACGCAAAGTGATCATCACCACAGATATAGAGTTTGTGGTCAGGGAAATAGCGCATCATTGGCACCAACGTCTGGAAGTTCTTCTTCTCACGTATCTGACCAATGGTGAAGAAAAACTTTTCGTCATTAGCCCCTACAAAAGCGGGACGTACCTGAAGTTCGTCTTCACAACTTTCAATACCATTATAGATGACATCTGGCACTTTCGACCCTAACTTGTAGTGCTGCAGAATATCATCCTTGACGTACTTGGAGATACAAGTCAGATGATCACTGCACCTCATACGCCACCACAACTGCACAACATGGCGCAGACGATGTAGCCCGCTCTTTTCGCGCAGGAAGTTTAAGTCGTGTACAGTAAGGAGCTGCAGTGTCCGACCGTCGCCACCACGCAAATGATATTGCTGGTCAGTAGCATGCCACAAATCAATGTGTTTGTCCAGTTTTCTTAGATCTTCCCGCTTATGCCTGCGACGTATATAGTCGATGCGCGGGCCGAAGGTTCCTATCAGATGGTCAGGCACAATATATATAAGGTGTATATCCGTCAGCTTGGCTTGTGCGAGCAGCGGAGCATAATTGCGGGCTATCTCACCAAAACCGTTTAGGTCGGCTAAATGTGAAAAATCTACCAGGACATTATGCATAACTCTTTTTTTACTTCTCACCACTCAACTCCCTATACGACCTGTCAAAGTCGAGTACATGGAAGTTATGCTGACGCTGATGCTCACCATCAGGAATGGTCATATAGTCACCATATTTATGACTTAAGTAGGTATCATACTGCTCCACACCCAACACGGTCTCATCTTCAAAAGAATAGGACGTCGGTGTACCCAACACATCCTTATTCATAGCTCCGTGACGTCCATCGTCATAGTCAGCCACCAAAGGAGCCTGCTCATAGTCGTATCTCAGTAGCAGACGACGTATCCTCTTTTGAACACCTTGCATCGTATATATCTTTCGGCATAACAGCGGAATCCACGATGAAGGCCCATGCCCATGTTTATAAGGATCGCGATGAATCAGATAGAGTACACGCTTCCAATATTCGTAAACGGCAAAGTGCCATTTCCGACTTAAAGTACCTGCAGGCACGCCATCGATGGGGAACACATCAATATAGATGCCTCCAAGGTAGTGTAAGTGGGTACGCTCAATAAGTGTCGTCGAGGCATCCTGAACCTTTCCGAAAGGCAGGGGATATCGTGGGTCGTTCTCGGCACATACAAATTCATAGGGCTGCGGCAGCCATTCCTTGCTGTGGGCTATGAACCGCTCATAATCGGGACGTGGCATAGCAATATCTATGTCATCGTCCCATGGAATGAATCCCTTGTGACGCACGGCACCTATCATTGTGCCTGCCCAGATATAGTAACGTAACTGATTCTCACGGCAGGTCTTATCAACAGCCATGAGAATGCGCAAGATGCGCTGATGTAGGAGGTCAATATCGTAGGATGCCATCTACCAATAATTTTATCACTTCAGTTTGTCAGGCAACAGTCGGCTTGCCTGTTCAAAATCCTCTGGCGTATCCAGTTCATAGCTAAAGAACCTAGTAGTATCGATCACTTTGAAGGTATACCCCTTAAGGATGAGACGCTCAAAAGCGCGCTCATAGAAGATGTCGATAAGACCTTCATGCACAATCATCTGATCAAGTTCTCGGAATAGCGCCTCACTATAGTCTGCCAACATCTTTTCAATACCGACACTTTCACCGAGGGCATTCTCCGGGCGACAAGTCTTGCTGATCTCGGTGATGTGCATGTCTGCATCTACGACCACCTTCATCTCCTCCTCGCCCAGTTCGTGACGATTGACAGCTAATGCCGAAGTTTCCTGTCGTGCTACCACCGCTACCGTCTCTGGATCACAGAGAATATCACTGTCCATCAGCAGAAACTCCTGTCCGCGAGCCACCTGTCCAGACATCCATAGCGAATAGATGTTGTTATTGTGCTCATAGTCAGCATTATGAAGGAAGTGGATGGTGAAGTCAGGATAGCGCTGCGTCAGGAAGTCGCGAATCTGTTCAGCACGGTAGCCTGTCACCACCACAAACTCCGTGATACCCGTATCCGCCATCGCGTCAACAATACGCTGAAGAAGAGTCTTCCCACCCACTTCTAACAGACACTTTGGCTTCGTGTCAGTTAGCGGGCGTAGACGTTTTGCCATGCCGGCAGCTAAAATCACCCCAATCATAGACAACTCAACATCGTATCAACGACAGTCTGGGTCTGTTCCTTGCGCCCTAAAGTAATTCGCAAGCACGACTCCAGTCCTTTGTCCGTCATAAACTTGATCTTGTAATTCTTATCTGCTAAAGCGCTTTGCAGTCTTTCTTTTATCTCCTGCGGATACTTTATGAGGATAAAGTTGGCGACACTCTTATAAACCTTGAAGCCAGGCTTGTCACCAAACTCTTTCTTGTACAATTGACGCCCCCATTCCATGTCATCGGCCACACGACGATAATGCTCATCACTGTCAAGTGCAGCCAACGCTACCGCTTCTGAGAAACGGTTATAGCCCAAGTACTTGTTGATATAACTCACAAAATGGTCATGGCCAGCACCGATAAAACCGAAACCACAGCGCAGACCAGGCAGACCATAGAATTTCGACAGTGTACGTGAGATAATCAGGTTTGCATACTTGTTCACCAATGGAGCGATATAATCCGTATCAGATGTAATGAAACTAGCATATGCCTCATCAATCAACACCATCGTATCCGCAGGAATATTCTCCATGATTTTTCCGATTTCCTCCGGGGTCAGACTATTACCCGTAGGATTATTGGGCGAAGCTAACAATAACATACGTGGATGAATACGGTTTGTGTATTCAATGACCTCGTCCACATCATAGGCAAAGGTATCATCCTGCTCATGAAGGGGGTACATCTCGAAAGTGCCATAGCACTCGCTAGCCACTTTATTATAGTACCACCAAGAGAATTCCGGAATAAGTATCTTTTTATTATCACCCTTCATCAGGTAGTAATGAATCGCATTTTTCAAAATATCCTCACCGCCATAGGCCAACAACACTTGTTCCTCTGGTACACCATAGATCTCACTAAGACGAACACTGATGACACTCTTCTTGCCTTGGTCATAGATACGAGTATAGAAGCACAACGTCTTGGGATCGAAGTTGCGGATTGCATCCTGCACCTTCTGACTAGGTTCGAAATTAAATTCGTTCCTATCGAGAAAATTCATTTCCTGTTCCATAAACATCTTTTATTTGGGTGCAAAGATACGAAGAAATTAAGAATTTAGGATGAAAAATAAAAGATTATTTGTACCTTTGCCTTCAAATATCACGGGATGGACAGAAACAAGACAATCGGAGAGATCATACGTTTCGGTATCGTGGGTTCAACAGCCATGGTACTGCATTATTCTATCTATTGGTTGCTCCAGCACTGGATAAATGTGAACATAGCTTACTCTATCGGCTATTTCCTCAGTTTCCTAGTAAACTACTATCTTTCCGCCCATTTCACGTTCAAGGAGAAGACTTCCAAGGAAAACGGAGCAGGATTTATCGGTGCACACGCCTTTAATTACTTCCTCCAGATTGTGCTCTTTAACTTCTTCCTCTGGATGGGGTTACATCGTTTGCTCGCACCTTTTGCAGTATTAGCGATAACCGTCCCCACGAACTTCATCATCGTCAGATTTGTGTTTAAGCATTTCAAAAGAAAATGACAGGGCATTTCACCATAGGCTATGATGCCAAACGGATTGTCAGCAATGGGACAGGACTTGGCAGTTACGGACGGACACTCGTCAACGATATCGCCACGCAGTCTCGCAATCTGCAGCTCATATTATATGCCCCAGACAAAGGACATGACGAACTGCGTAGTCAGGTTGTTGATCACGACAACGTTGTTTTCCGATACCCAACAACAGGCATACCCTATACGCCAAAAGCACTATGGCGCAGCAAAGGCATCATAAAAGACTTAATGCATGACGGTGTGCAACTATTCCACGGTCTTTCTGGTGAGCTCCCCCTCGGTATCCATAAAAGCGGTATCAAAAGCGTTGTGACAATCCATGATCTTATTTTCCTGCGACATCCCGAATTCTACCATTGGCTTGACACGAAGCTCTATACGTGGAAGTTTCGTCAGACGATTCGCGAGGCAGATCATGTCATTGCCATTAGCGAATGCACCAAACGTGACATCATAGAACTCGGTCAAGTTGATGAGCGAAAGATATCACTGATCTATCAGAGCTATTCACCAAAATATTCCGATCAAATCAGTGATACGCAGAAAGAGACAGTTCGGCAATCATATAACCTGCCAAAACGATTCATTCTTAATGTTGGTTCCATTGAGGAACGCAAGAACATCCTACTTGCGGTAAAGGCACTTCCATATCTGCCTGACGATCTGTCACTTGTTATCGTTGGCCGGCATACGACATACACAGACAAGGTCCTCGAATATGCCCGAAAGCATAACCAGAGTCATCGGATACATGTTCTTCACGGTGTTCCCAACGATTCTCTACCTATCCTCTATGCCATGGCAGAAACCTTTGTATATCCCTCACGCTACGAAGGATTCGGCATTCCTATCATTGAGGCGATCCGCTGTGGCCTTCCCGTTGTTGCCTGTACCGGTTCCTGTCTTGAAGAGGCCGGCGGACCAGACAGTCTCTATGTCGATCCTGACGATGAACAAGGCATGGCCAATGCCATTCAACAGACTCTCCTTAGAGCTGACGGACGCGAGCAACGCATCCTACGCAGTCAGGAGTATATCCGTCGTTTTGAAGGTACAGATGTGACAGGTCAGGTTATTGACCTGTATAAACAGTTACTTTTTCTTTAGTACCATCTTCTGCCCATAAGAACTACTTACCTGTTTGATAAACTCTGACAGTTCCTGAAACTTTGCTTTCTCGTAAGATCCAGACTTCATTAGAAGACTGTATTTGACATGCACCTTATCTTCTTCCTTCAATATATCAAAGGTAAACTTTCCAAACGGCTTTTCCACAACCACCTTCTTAGGCAAAGATTCTATCTCATAGCCTTCAGGAATCGTCATCGTGAAATCGTCAATATCAAGGTATCCCATATCAACATATACATCCCACTGACGCTCATTCTTAACAACAGGAGCGGAATAGCCTTGATGAATCGGACATACAGGAACAAAAAGACGTTGTCCGGTGACCGACGCATACTTAGCACTTTCAATCTGTGCATCGATGATAATGGATTGCCCCACCTCACGCACATCCAACTGACTGACTGTCGCTTGTGGAACACGAACCTTATTCAACATCACTCTCTGACAATCTTTCTCTTTCATTTTCAGCAGAGGGATACTGTTCTCATACTGGCGGTTATGAACTGTCTGCAAAAGCACCATAGTGGCAGCCCCATCTGAAGCCAATTGAATCTCAGCTGTAGTGTGCATGAGATTCGTACTGTCGGCATAGACAGGCAGTCTGACCATACGACCACCATCTGAACTAATCTCTATCGCATCATGTCCTGCAATATCTTCATGCACATACCCCATCGGCAGATGAGAACTTGTACATTCCAGCCAAAGCGTGTCACCTGGTAATGGAACTTGAAGAATCACATGATTCATCTGGCCTATACTAGCAAAGTCTTTCAACAAGCGACGATTGTTCATACTGATGACAGTATAGTTAGAAGCAATACCTATGACCTGTAACATCGCTCGCATGTAGTTCGACAGACCCTTGCAATCGCCAAAGCCACTTTTGTAGACATCTGCCGCCGGAGTTGGCTGCAACCCGCCGACACCCAGAAGAACGGCCACATATCGCGTTGTCTCCTGAAGGTACTTATATACTTTGTCAACTTTCTCGCGATCCGTCTTCAGATGGTCCGTCATTTGGTGAAGTTTTGTCTTTAACTCTTCTGGGAGTGCATCACGTCCCTCCAACAACCCATATTGCCATCTTCCGTAATCTTTCCAACTTCCAAGACTCCCTTGAGTTCCATAATAAGAAAACTGCTGTGGTGCAAAATAGGCCATCGGCAATAACTCTCGGAGGGGCGGAATATATGGTTCTCGACGGATAGCAGGCAGATCAGAAACCTCAAGCGTCAGCATCTGCTTACCATTCTCAGCATCTGCCACCGCAACAGGATGGTCAATATGCTGTGTCGTATATCGGATCTTCATATCCTTGGGAGCAACCAACTTATAGGTTGCTTTCTTCACACTGACATCGTAGCCTGAAAATGGGCAGAACACCGGGAACTCGACAAGATTATCTCGTATATCCATCGACCACTCATAAGTAATGGTCACAGGGTAAGTAGGAGGCGTGTAATCAAAATACATCGTATAATCATCGACAGCAAAATACTCTGAATATTCTGTGCGTTTCAACTCACTCTCCTTCAGTTTGCGGATAACACGTCCCGTAGCATCACTCACCTGTCCCCGAAACTTCACCAACCTAACCTGTTTACTGCAAGAGCATGTGAATCCTGCATAATCGGCCCCTTGCTCATTCAGGATTGTCACGACTTCCCTGCGTTGGACCGTCGCATGGGTCATACTCTCACAGTTCACCTCTATCAGAGATTCCTCCACTACAGTATGTTGGGCCCGCACCTCCTGCCACGAGAACAACACAAACAATATCAATAGCTTTCTCATTTCGCAATTTTCTTTACTACAAGCATGTTCTTGTTATGCTCAACCACCTGATCAAAGAAAGCCTTCAAGTCCTGGTATTCTGTATTAGAATAGAACAACTTGTTAAGATTCATCTTATATTGCATCTGTACCACGTTATCATCAGACACCGTCCCCATGATACGCACTGTCAGGCCGTCAGCCTTCAATATAATAGGCTTTGGTGCCTCTTCTACTTGATAGCCCTCCGGAAGGGTAATCATCGTATTCATGGTCTCTGCTTGCTTGTAAGGGAACTCAACAGGCAGTTCACGTGTTTCATCCTTAAATGGTGTCTCCTTCATAGGAACAAGTATAAGAGGATTAACATATATTCTGTCATCGGTAGCATCACACTGTTTCGTAAACTCCATTGTCTCCGAAACCCTTGGCGAGAAATCTGTTTTCCCATTCAACTGATAATTCTGAATGATGATATCCTGTCGCTCCTGTATATCTCCTATTACATCTGCGCTGTCCTTGGCTAGTCGCCATTTCTTTCGAAGAGCTGCAGCGGCCTCGTTTGCCAAGAGTGTTCGAGACTTACACGTCAGCAAACCATCAGCACCAAGAGTGGCTTGGATGGTGGTCGACTCCTGCCCCGAAGCATAGCTCCGAATATCGACCCACGACCCTTGTCCACTTTTTGAAATGACACGAGCCCGGTCAACCAGCAAGTCCGCAGGTAGTACGTTGATATAACCGTCCTCAACGGAACCATCGAGATAAAGGTATGTCGAGTCTGTATCGTGAATTCCCACCACAAATGTTGTCAGATACTTCGAACTGGCATGTGACAATGGAAGAATTCCAGAACTTCTTTTACGCAACACCACAGGACAAGACTCAATTCCTGCATCCTGCAACATATTAATCAACAAGAAATTCATATCGGCATTAGAGCCCGTACCTTCTTTTAGTACCTTTGAGGTCGATTTACCCCAAAAAGCATAGTCGCCATTCCAACGAACTTTCTGCTTCAACAGTTTAAACACAGCGGTTATACGTTCTTTCTGATCGGGAATGGACGCGATGCCCTGCGCAACAATCTCCGACTTGAACGGACTACTCTTCTTCAGTCTTCCTCCAAAATCTTCATCGCCAAGCAACGACTTGTCAATATCATCCCATGTAGAAGTGTAATTCTTGTAAAGTCGTCCAGGAACATTGATACCTCCCAACTCATGGGTCACCTTATTAGAATAGTCCCTCACGTTCCATACATAATTATCTTTCTTCAGAGCTGGCAAACGACGGCCTTCAAAGGTTATCACATTGGTAACAATAGACTGTTCTCCCAGATTCAGGTTACCTGTCGTCTGTTTCTTCTCCACCTTGTTCACACCCGTCTCTTCAATATTGAAATTAAACCATTTCGGATAAGACAATTCATATCTGGTATATAGAACAGGAATATTACTTTGGGCATACCAGTCACGGAGATCCCAGTAATAATCGCTCTCTATCCGATATTCATATTCTATCACCGTACCAACCTTCACCTGAGGCACACTGAATTTCATCACTTTCTCGTTTTTGTTAAGTCGTTCCTCATGAATCATAGAAGACTCCATTTTTGTCTTTACCAGTTTCCCGTCTTCCATATTATAAGCAATCGCCTTCAATCCTCTCACATTCTCACATGTCGTACGGTTCGATTCATTCTCACGGTACACGATACTCAAATCCGCTTCACCTTTCCCTTCTGGCTTCAATATCTTCAACCTGCGCTTCAACGAATAATATACTTTAAAGTCGTCAAGTACACCATAGTATACATCCAAGCTACGGTATAATTCCACAGCGTTGGCCTCCGTATCGCCATCGTATACAGTCATCTTCAACTCTTCATCGGTTGGCTTGCCCCATTTCAGGTTCGGTTCCATAACCTGAGCCTGTACACCTACCATACACAAAAATGCAAAAAGTAAAACAATTCCTTTCTTCTTCATAAGTTTAATGTTTATTGAATGATTAATCTATTGCAAAGATACAACAATCTTTTGTAATTTCTTTCATCTAATTATAAAAAAACTTTAGATCTTCCATCTCACCTGCAGATCAAGATCTGTTATAGACGATGCGTCAATCTGCTGATAACCGCTACCTATCGCACAACGATCGAAATAATCAGAAACACCAGCCTTTGCCGTCAGCATAATCTTTTTCCCTAATTGAACACGGAGCATTAGCCAATAACGGATACCTTCACCATCATATTGATACATAGAATAGGTATAAAGCGGTCCTTGTTCGTAAAGATAGATACGCCTATCGTAACTGTCGGTATGGAAATAATCCAGTCCTGCATTTAGCCGCAGCCAGCGATACCGATAGGAGATACTGCTGCTTAGCATGGCACCCCATTCTCTGTCATGGGGACAATAACACCCATCCAACTGAGTCAGACAGCTAAAATTCTCAGCAAACGAATATTCGGCACTCACTCTACCGCGATGTTCCCATCGGTTTTCCAAGGCTGTATTCTCTTTACTATCCTGTTGACGTAACCTCAGACGATATCGGACTCCGAATGTCCAGTCACGCTGTCGCCAAGTACCTTGTAACAGATGATCCCAAGTATAGGACGATTGTGACGCTCGATATCTCGCCCATGCGAAGTAGGCGATGTCGCTATAAGCCGTCAACAAGCACACTGAAGTGGGCTGCCACGACACTCCCAAATAGACGCCACTCTCATTCTGCACCCGACCACCATCACTATAGCTCTGTGCTGTCGTCGATGTGTAGCGATAGGCATAGAACCGCTGCAAAGCCATCACACATAGTCTGTCGGACAGCTGTAGACTCATACTATTGATTGTCGCAAGATGGCCTTTTCTGTCTATGGCAGTCTCTCCTTGCAGAGCGACCTTACTACGTACGAACTGGTAGTCAAAGCTCATATTCAAGAGACTCCGTCCTTGCGGATAATGACGCCGGTAAAGCACAGATGTATCTGGGCACAACTCTCTGTCATATTTTAGAGCCAAGACATTAAGTCCTGCATGCAGACCATCATGGTCATAGCGCAGACTTCCTCCAATAGCCAGCTGGTGCAGATTATGCTTTTTCCCCATCTCTTTCTCCGTACGATGATAGTCTGATGCCAGAATGGTGGCCACCGTGGAGTCTTTGTTCAAGGTAGCGTCTATAGGACGATACGACAGGAAGGCCATGGCCCGCAGATTGTCCGTCACACGAACCGTCGCTGCTGTTCCTTGAAGATAGTTCCCTGATCGTGACGAGTGCGCTCTGACATTAGAAGTTGTCCGTCCCAGATTCTGTAGCATAGCCACTTTGCCGAGACCAAAGCTATTATTGATAACCAGCCCCATACCCAGGGCTACCCGATAATTCCCGACAACCAACGACTCTACCCGTCCCCACTGTCTCACCTGCAGGAAAAGAGAGTAATAGTCATAGCCCAGTTTGTTCCTATCAGTAAAGAAAGGCTCTCCGGCATCCTGAGCTCCTACAACACCTATCTTAACGTTATCGCCATACGTAAACTGATAGCGCATCCAGTGTTTGTATGGATAGCCCAGATAACCATTACGATCGCCTTTTCGTTCGTAGAACGGTACACGGGCCAAGGTCGTCAACTCATGCTTCCCATATCTGGCAATCCGATCTACACTTGGAAATCCAGGAGGTTTCTCTTCACCTATATATAAAAAACAAGTCAGTAAGCGACGCTGCCTGTAGTCGAGGGAGCGAATCATCAGCAACTCTCCCATCGACTCTATTCTACCATGACGATACCGATACTCCATGATTTCCTCGACCTGATGAGCAGAGAGGAAAGGCAGTTCCTCCAATTGCTCTCTCGTCACCATATTGATATCCAATGGCTGTTGCTCCAATTCGCAGAGGAGATCGTAAGTCGTCTCCCACGATGCGGACTCCATCTCATCGACCGTCAGCACCTCATTCAGATACTGCTCCCACGGATGCTCCATTCCAGACTCCTGCCACCCCTGACCATGGACAGCCAGAGCAAACATAGAGAATGCCAACACGACTTGTGCTTTCATATACCATTAAATTTAAGTTTTCCTTCTTAGTTTTCGCAAAGGTAGTGTATTTTTCTGTAATTAATGCAAAAACAGTGCTTTTTTCTTGCCTTACGTTCTGCTTTTCATACCTTTTTCGTACTTTTGCACCCGTTATGCGACAGATACTGACTCTCATCATACTCATCTCGCTGTGTCAAGTCATTCAAGCACAAGAACAGCAATTGACTGCCGAACAGGTATTGGCAGAAATGGATTCCCCGACTTTCGTCCCGACGGTGAAGGTGGGGAAGGTACTCCATGAGGGCGATAGCATCCAATACATGGAGATGAACCATGTCTACGTCTATCCGCAGCTGACCTTCAAGAACAGGAAACAGGCCGACTCTTACATGCGACTGGTAAAAAATGTCAAGAAGGTTCTGCCTATTGCTAAGGAGGCACGACAGATGCTGATTGAGACCACGGAATTCCTGGAGACGTTACCCGACCAAAAGGCAAAAGACGAGCATATCAAACGTGTGGAAGATGATATCTTCCGTACATACAAGCCTAAGATGAAAAAGCTGACCTATTCACAGGGAAAACTTCTGATTAAACTGATTGACCGTGAATGCCACTCCTCATCATACGACATGATCAAGGCATTCATGGGACCTATCCGAGCTGGATTCTGGCAGGTCTTCGCATGGGGTTTCGGAGCCTCACTCAAGAAGGAATACGATGCAGAGGGTGTCGACCGTCTGACCGAGCGTGTCGTCCTGATGGTTGAAGCCGGACAGATCTGAAAAACGCTTACTCCGAGAAAAGAACTTGTACGACTGTCTGTCCCACAGCCTGTAACGTATTCTTGTCGATATGATCCATATCGTCGTTAATAGTATGCCACGTAGGTCCGAAACTGCTTTGCTGACAATCTGGATAATAGGGGATGATATCAATACAAGGAATACCCGCCTGCTTGTTCACTGGCAGATGATCGTCTGTAATGTAACCACCCATCTGATTGGGGAACACACTACCGAAGCCAACCACCTGAGCAGCACGCCACACCTTGTCAACAATACTTGATGCATACTGTACGGACATACCCTCCTTATAGAACTGAGCCCCTTCTCCTCCGACCATATCCAGAAGAATACCGAAGCGATAGCTCTTAGCAGTCTGACGTGGACAAACGCCCGCCCAATACTGTGCACCAAGAGCCCACGAATTACCATCGTCCGGTATATTGCTCCATTGAGGCACCCCCCAATCTTCCGCATCAAAACAAACGAAGTCAACACCGAGTTTCAGACTGTCTTTCGCCAACAGGCGTGCGATCTCAAGCATCACAGCCACACCGCTTGCCCCATCATTAGCCGCCAAAACCGGTTTCTGCCTATTAGCCTCATCAGGGTCATTATCGGCCCAAGGACGACTATCCCAGTGGGCACACAATAAGATTCTGTCTTTCTGATCAGGCAGATAGCTGGCTATGATATTCATGCTCTTCAGCGCAGTACCGTCGTAGCCTCTTAGTATCGCCTCCTGAGGGACAACACTCATACCGTATCCAGCAAACTGTCGGATAATCCATTGTCCACACTGATCGTGAGCCTCGCTATTCATTGTACGAGGACCGAAATCACACTGTCGCTGACAGAACAGAAAGGCACTATCAGCATTGAACACCGGACCGACAGGCTGCAATGCCGTCTGATCATCATTTGTCTGCTTACGCAAGTTTCCACATGCCATCACACCACAAACGATGACCATTGCACAGGCTATTCTCTGAATATTGTTTTTCATTACTTTTTTCCATTTTGAACCATACTCATCACACGGAGGAAATTCCCTCCCCAGATTTTCTGGATATCTGATTCACTATAACGACGGGCCAACAGCTGACGAGTGAAACAGACCAGTTCCGACGAGTCGGCCAACCCGCAAACACCACCATCACCGTCGAAATCCGTACCGATGCCCACATGGTCGATACCCATGATCTTGATGGCATGCTCCAGATGATCCAACACATCCATGATTGTAGCCTCACCGTCTTTTCTCAGGAAACCGCTGTAGATCGTTGTCTGCGCGACTCCACCCTTGGCGGCCAGTGCGCGCATCTGGTCATCTGTCAGATTACGAGGATGATCACAGAGCGCCCGACTGCTGCTGTGACTGCACACGACAGGCATACTACTCATCTCCAGCGCATCATAGAAGCTCTTCTCACCAGCATGACTCAAGTCCACCATGATACCCAGATGGTTCATCTCACGGATTACCTGTTCACCAAAACTGCTCACACCACCATGAGTATGACTACTCTTAGAGGCAGAATCACAGATATCATTATCACCATTATGACAGAGTGTGATATAAACGATGCCACGCTCTGCAAAATGTTGGAGATTCTCCAGTCGCCCATCGATAGCGATACCGTTCTCGATACCCAGCATGATCGACTTCAAGCCCTGTCGTTTGTTCTCATAGAGATCTGCTGGGGTACGAGCGATACGGATATACCGACTATTCTGATCGACAATAGACTCTATCTCGTCAAAGATCTGATCAGCATAGGCAGTAGGATCAAACGTCGGCTGAGGCAGATAGGCCACCATAATTGTAGCATCTTGCCGACCTTCCGTCATCTTATGCAGATCAACCAGGATTTTCGGATCACGATGATCAAAACGGATTCCCTGGGGGAAGAACATCGGTGTGTCACAGTGGGTGTCAAGTGTCAGCACACGATCATGTAACTGATGGGCCCTACGATATGCGACAGCCTTATCCACAAGCCATCGGAACAGGGGTAGTCCATCCTGCAAGCATTCCGGATGCCACTGCACACCAATTATCGGTTTGTACTCACTGCTCTCCATCGCTTCCACGATACCATCAGACGATCTTGCCACCACATGGAACTTCTCACCGGGGTCTGTCACGGCCTGGTGATGGAAGGAGTTAACATGGAGAATGGATGTATTATATATCTGAGAGATAACTGATTCCTTCTCAAGGACGACATTATGTGTAGGTTCCGAACGATCCGCATCCTGAGAATGTTTCAAGCCAGCCACATCACTGATATCCTGCGCCACCTTTCCACCAAGAGCCATCGCCAATGTCTGAATACCGCGACAGATTCCTATCATAGGTATCTGCCGGTTATAAGCCAGACGAGCCGTCATCAACTCCGGCAAGTCCCGTTCCTGATTGATTCCATGGAGCCTGGGCGAAGGCTGTTCTCCAACCCATAACGGATTGATATCACCGCCACCGCTCAAAATCAGAGCATCAATACGTTCCAGGGTGTTGACGATCGCATCTACATCGGCCACAGGAGGAATCACCACAGGTACCCCCCCTGCCGCCACGACCGACTGGTAATAGCCTTTCCCTAACTTACAGGTCAGATCTTCATAATTACCTGTGATGCCTATCAACGGTCGGTATTCCGCCTCGGGATACCTTGTATAGACACCATCCAGATGCGCCTGCAAGTCAAACTTTTCCATAGTTATTTCCGCTCCTCCTCTATACAGATAGGTATCTCACGCTTCAGACTCTGTTCCAAAGAAATCAGCGTCTCTGTTGCGACGACACCCTGGATGCTCTGGAGCTTACCGTTCAGCAGATCCATCAGTTGCTCATTGTCACGAGCATATAGTTTCACGAGCATGGTATAAGGGCCCGTTGTGAAATGACACTCCACCACCTCTGGTATGTGTCTCAGGCACTCAACCACATCCTTGTACATGGATCCCTTCTCCAGGTTTATACCCACATAAGTACAAGTGGAATAACCCAGACTCTTCGGATTCACGTCGAAGCCACTGCCCGTAATGACATCCGCCTCAATCAGGTGCTGTACACGCTGGTGGATGGCGGCACGGGAGACATTACACTCAGCAGCAACATCCTTAAACGGGATACGGGCATTCTTCGACAGAATGCTCAGAATCTTTTTGTCCAGAAGATCAATTTTTTCCATTATTCCTATTTTATGTTACATATTGATAGCAAAAGTACATAAATATATTGAATAATACAACTTTTTTATGGAAAAAATAAAAAAAGTGTGTCACTTTTGTGACACACTTACTTATTTCTTTGTCTTTTTCGATGACTTACCTTTCTTCGAGGCTGGTGCAGGATTCTCCGTCTCCGGTCTGCTAATACCCACCAGTTCCACGTCGAAGATCAAGGTACTATAAGGCTGAATCTGCCCAGCCTCACGGGCGCCATAGGCCAACTCATACGGGATGAAGAGTTGCCACTTCGAGCCAACAGGCATCATCGTCAGAGCCTCCGTCCATCCTTTGATCACCTGCTCGGGCGTAAACTCCGAAGGTTGGTCGCCATGCTTTGCCGACGCATCGAACACCGTACCATCGATCAGACGCCCCTCATAGTTCACAAGCACCTTATCCGTCCTCAGAGGTACCTCACCATCGCCCTGGACAAGCACCTTATACTGCAGTCCACTAGGCAGTGTGATCACACTGTCTTTCTTGGCATTCTCGGCCAGGAACTGTTTGCCGGCCTCACGGTTCGGACCATAGAGACGTTCTTCCTTGGCAGTCTGGTCCTCTTTCTGCTTTTTCTGGAAATAAGCCTCAGCAGTCTCCATCGTAAACACGGTTGTATCACCGACCAAAGCATCTGTAAAACCACGATAGAGCAGCGCGCTCACGATTGAGTCGGGAGAGCCGTCAAAACTCTTGATCATACCAGGAAGCATACGGGTCGACACCTGACGGGCGATATCCATACCAAGGGCATAGGCCTTCATCTTCGGATTCTCGTCTGCCTGTACCATCTCCTTGAAGCCCTGTATGAAATCCGCCATATAGGCGGTGTCGACGCTCTGCTGCTGCAGGAAAGGTATCAGACCGTTGGTCAAGGAGATACCACCTGCATAGCTGACAGAGTCAGAACTGTTGTTCAACTGTACAGCCTCAACGACAGGAGCCACAGGCTCCACACTCTTTTTCTTCTTTGCAGCCTCCGCTGTATAAACAGAAGCACTCGCCACAAGGGCGAGTGCCATCAATATAGTCTTCTTCATTATTTCTTAGAATCAACCTCAATAAGCTCCATCTTAAAGATCAGTGCAGAGAAAGGCTTAATGATATTCATCTCACGCTCGCCATAAGCCAGCTCCTGAGGAATATACACCTCCCATACAGAACCGGCAGGCATGTGAACCAAAGCCTCAGTCCATCCCTTGATCACCTGATTAGCACGGAACGTGGTAGGCTCACCACGCTTGTATGAGCTGTCAAAGATAGAGTCGTTGATCAGACGGCCCTCGTAGTTCACCTTCACCAGTGAGGTGTCTGAGGGGATAGCGCCCGTACCTTCCTTGATGACCTTGTACTGCACACCGCTGGGCAGAGTCTTTACGCCGTCCTTCTTGGCATTGGCAGCCAGGAACTTCTCACCAGCCTCCTTGTTCGGACCGTAAGTCTTCTCCAGTTCCTTGGCCTTCACCTCCTTCATCTTACGCTGAGCCACTTCCTGAGCCTCCTCAACAGTCATCAGGCCTTTCTTGCCTGTAGTACCACTGATAAAGCCTGCCATGAAGTTCTTCATAGAGATGGTCTTGGTAGAGTCCTCACCGAAGATCTCATGGTTGATACCCTTCATCATACGGTTGCTGATCTGCTGACCGATCTGGATACCTGCATAATAAGCAGCCTTTTTCTTGTTGTCGCCAGCATTCACGCCTTCGTTCAGTCCCTTGATGAACTCCGACATATAAGCCGTATCAACATCCAGACTACCTACGAGATATTCCTTCAGACCCTGAGTCTGTGCCATACCGATAGCATAGCTCAGCGTATCAACATCGCTCTTCAGGCTAGCCTTCGGAGCAGAGTTACCACAAGCAGTAAAACCTGCAGCTACAATAGCCATAGCGGCTACATACATTAACTTTTTCATATTCTTATTGTTTTAGATAATCCGAAACTATTACACCACCTGAATCAGTTCTACGTCGAAGATCAGAGCGGCAAACGGAGGAATAGAAGCGCCAGCGCCACCCTCGCCATATGCCAGACGATAAGGGATGAAGAAACGATACTTAGCACCCTCCTGCATCAGCTGCAGACCTTCCGTCCATCCGGCGATCACCTGCTGGAGGGGGAATGTAGCAGGCTCACCACGCTGATAGCTGGAGTCGAAGATCGTACCGTCGATCAGCGTACCCTCGTAATGACATTTCACCGTATCCTTTGCAGAAGGCTTCTTACCATTTCCCTCTTTCAGCACCTGGTACTGCAGTCCGCTAGGCAGTGTGACGATACCGTCTTTCTTGGCATTCTCGGCCAGATATTTCTCACCAGCCTCCTTATGCGCTTTTCCTTTCTCGGCGCGCTCGGCCTGAAGTTTCTGCTCCTGCTTGGTAAAATAATCCTGCACAATCATCTGCGCCTCACGATGAGACACTTTCAGCTCATGACCCTCCAGCACATCCTTGATGGCTGCAGCAAAGTCTTCCGCACTGATGTTATCGGCTCCCATCTGGGCCAACTGCTGGCCGATGCCCAAGCCCAAAGCATAACTTAACTTATCCATTCTTTCCTTATTTTTCCTATTATTATAATAATGTGTAACCTTATAAAAACGGGTGCAAAGGTAGCAATTTTAAACCATAGATTACACAGATTAACACAGATTAATATAAAAATCCGACGAAAACGGTCTTAGCAAAGGCATTTTTTGTATATTTGCCAAGAAAAAAACTCACCATACATGAAAAAGATTGTTGTATTGACCGGTGCTGGTATGTCGGTGGAGAGCGGTCTGAAGACCTTTCGCGATGCCGACGGACTGTGGGAGAACTACCCCGTGCAGAAAGTGGCAACCCACGAAGGGTGGGAGGCCGACCCCACGCTTGTGACAAACTTCTACAATATGCTCCGCAAGAAATGCTGGGGCGTACAGCCCAACGAGGGCCACAGGCTCGTTGCCAAACTCGAGGAGCAGTACGACGTGACCGTCGTCACTCAGAATGTAGACAACCTTCACGAGATGGCTGGTTCTTCGAAGGTCATCCACCTGCATGGTGAACTGATGAAAGTGTGCTCCAGCCGCGATGTCGACGATCCGCGCTATCAGATCACGCTCACCCCCGAGAACTGTGAGGTGGAGCCAGGCACAAAAGCCGGCGACGGCTCCCTGCTCCGTCCGTTCATCGTGTTCTTCGGCGAAGCTGTTCCCATGATCAGTGCTGCGGCAGAAGAGGTACAAGAGGCCGACATCCTGATTGTCATCGGCACCTCACTCGTCGTCTATCCCGCTGCCGGTCTTTTACACTACGCCCGTCCAGACATTCCAATCTATCTCATCGACCCCAACCCCATCTCTGCCGGCAGTCGTGTCCAGCAGATTCAGAAGGGAGCATCAGAAGGGATGAAGGAACTGTCTGCCATCCTCATGAAATAGGATTGAGGGCGTTGGCATTGAATAATCTTTGTTCAAATTGAAGTTTCCTTTGTCAAAACGGGAACTTCATTTCTTTGTTTCTAAATATTTCATTTCCTTTGCAGTCGAATTATCAGACAACAGAAGATGATGAGACCCATTCTGACGATCACAGGTAGCGACTCGACGGGCGGCTCAGGCGTCCAGGCGGATATCAAGACGATCTCCGAGTTGGGCGGCTATGCCCTGTCGGCCATCACCTCGATCACCGTGCAGACGACGCTTGGCATCCAGCAGTTCTATGACATCCCTGCCACGATCGTGGAAAGGCAGATCGATGCTGTGATGAACGATTTCCAGCCCGAGGTCGTGAAGGTAGGACTGATCCGCAGACGCGACACGCTCGATGTGGTGGTCGAGGCCCTGCGGAAGTACCGTCCACGCCACGTCGTGCTCGATGCCGTAGTGCTGTCGTCAAGAGGCGACACCCTCATCAGTCACGACATGCAGGAGGCTATCAGAAACGAGCTGTTGCCGCTCTGTACGCTGGTTGTCAAGAAAGACGAAGGCTCCATGCACGGATTAGCCAACCGCTATGCCAGTGCCGTGGCCGTCTTTCTCAGTCAGGGGGCGAAGTCCGACGAGGCCAAGTCAAAGGCTAAGGCGTACATCAACACCCAAGTGGCCAGAGCCGCCGACTTACAGGGGCGTAGCAGTGAGCTCTACAACGAGTTCCTCGATGCCGTGACCGAGCACCACCGCAAGGCCAGCGACGTCCGTTTCTATGCCGACCTTCTAAATGTCAGCAGCCGTTATCTGGCACAGGTGACACGCCGCATCTCGGGCAAGGCGCCGAAGACCATCATCGATGATTACCTGACGCATGAAATTGAACGACAGTTGAAGTCAACAGACCACACGGTACAGGAGACCGCCTATCTTTTCGGTTTCTCCTCGCAGGCCCACTTCACCAAGTTCTTCAAGAAGCAGAAAGGTATCAGTCCGACAGCATTCAGGAAACAGAAATAAGAACAAAGAAAAAATGGAACAGAAAAAACAAGATTCAAAACAGAGAGCAAAACTCAACCGTGAACTGGCCCAGATGCTGAAGGGCGGTGTGATCATGGACGTGACAACCCCCGAGCAGGCTAAGATTGCCGAGGCCGCAGGTGCCTGTGCCGTGATGGCCCTAGAGCGTATCCCTGCCGATATCCGCGCCGCTGGAGGCGTATCCAGGATGAGTGATCCGAAGATGATACGCGGCATCCAGGAGGCCGTGAGCATTCCCGTGATGGCCAAGTGCCGTATCGGTCACATCGCCGAGGCGCAGATTCTCCAAGCCATCGAGATCGACTATATCGACGAGAGCGAAGTACTCTCACCCGCCGACAATATCTACCATATCGACAAGACAAAGTTTGACGTACCCTTCGTCTGTGGCGCCAAGAATCTGGGCGAGGCCCTTCGCCGTATCGC
This sequence comes from Prevotella aff. ruminicola Tc2-24, assembly GCF_900110895.1. GTDB lineage: Bacteria > Bacteroidota > Bacteroidia > Bacteroidales > Bacteroidaceae > Prevotella. The sequence continues at coordinate 47,690 of NZ_FOIQ01000006.1, forward strand.
CGAGGGTGCCACAATGATCCGCACAAAGGGAGAGCCTGGCACTGGCGACGTGGTGCAGGCAGTGAGCCATATGCGTCTGATGCAGAGCGAGATCCGTCGTCTCGTCTCGATGAGCGAGGATGAGCTCTATGAGGCCGCCAAGCAGTTACAGGCTCCATATGAACTGGTACGGTATGTGCATGAAAACGGGAAGCTGCCCGTCGTGAACTTCGCTGCTGGTGGTGTGGCCACCCCTGCCGACGCAGCCCTGATGATGCAGCTTGGCGCCGAGGGCGTGTTCGTCGGTAGCGGCATCTTCAAGAGCGGTAATCCTGCCAAGCGTGCTGCCGCCATCGTCAAGGCTGTCACCAACTATCAGGATGCCAAGATGCTGGCAGAGCTCTCCGAAGACCTCGGTGAGGCCATGGTGGGAATCAATGAGCAGGAGATTGAACTGCTGATGGCAGAACGAGGAAAGTAAGACGATGAGAATAGCCGTTCTAGCATTACAAGGAGCATTTGCCGAACACGAGCAGATGCTCCATCGTTTAGGCGTCGACACCTTCGAGGTACGGCAGTTCGCCGACTGGCAACAGCCCAAAGACGGACTGATCATCCCTGGAGGCGAGTCAACCACCCAGTCCAAGCTCCTGCACGAGCTCGGTCTGTTCGAGCCTATCCGCAAAGACATCCTCGCAGGTCTGCCAGTCTTCGGCACTTGCGCAGGCCTGATCCTCCTGTCGCCGATGCACCTCGACACGATGGCCATCGATGTGCAGCGCAACGCCTACGGTCGTCAACTCGGCAGCTTCCACGCCACTGCTCCTGTAGCAGGTATCGGCGATGATGTGCCCATGACCTTCATCCGCGCCCCTTACATCAACCAGGTCCTATCGCCCGAGTGTGAGGTACTCGCCCAGGTCGACGGCCATATCGTCGCTGCCCGCCAAGGTCGGCAGCTCGTCACCGCCTTCCATCCCGAGCTCGACGACGACACCCGCATCCACGAGCTCTTCCTCTCTACCGTGACCGCCTGACTGGATGGTACTATCGGTCTCAGTCACTGTCATGATGTGACCGCACGAAAGCCTTCTATAAAGAAAATCCGCAGTCTTATTGTGAGCTAATCACATTGAGACTGCGGATTTGAAATTATCGATTCATCTCGTAATCACCAAGCAGACTACGGAGTGATTCCGCATAATCGAATTGGCTGTCGTCATCATAGACTTCATCTTCCTTATTCTTAACCAGCTCATATTCCCTGTCATTGCGGATTCTTCCACGCTTAAGGATCTTCTGTATCTCATCCTTTTCGGCTGCGGCTACATCCACGAGGCTGTATTTGAACTTCTCGGTCAGAATCTGATTCAACTTATCCATTAATGAATCTGGGAGATACTCTTCTCGGATCATCCAATTCATTTCTTTATATAGTATGCGCATTCTTTTAATATCTAACTTACTGTCTAGTTCTTCTGTAATTACTCTTTCTATTTCCTTTAGCATATCAGTCATCTCGGGATGTAAGTTTATCAAAAAATTATAGATAGTCATACACCACTCCCTGAGTGTTGCATAATCAGCTGTCTTATCTAACGCTAATAATTTCTTACTCATATCATTCATTTAATAACCAGTATATGGAGCGATGTTGCCAAAAAAACTATTTGAGATATTGTGAAATAACCTTCCTGCCGGATTGTATTTACTAACGCCTCTTATAGCATTTCCTACTTTTGGGCTTCCAACGCCTCCGTGAAAATCAATCAATTGCTGTTCTCTCCCCCTAATAGCATAATACGAACCGACTCCTTGCGCATAGACATCTATCTTGGGGTTTTTATAACCAAATTTCTTTGCCATATGATGCCCACGGAATCGTTTCATCATCACTTTCTCCGGGGAGCCAAAACCACTTGTCCGTCCAACATATATTTTACCGTTAGGCCCCTCCAAGGTATAGGTCAAATATACTCTTTGTGTAAGATCATACCCTGCTGCTATAGCTAATGCCCCAACGCCAACGATATCTCCTATTGGTAAAGGTCCGTCCGACGCTGACGCGACAAGGGCTATACCTGCGGCCGCTTTCCAAGGATCATCATCTCCACCTCCATCGTGCATCATGTCATTGAACATCATGGAGAAGGCTGCTGTGATGGCTCCGTTGGCGAACTTTCCGCCACCAATCTCTGAGACGGTGCCTCCGAGGACGGCGTTAGCGGCCTTGTTCGATGTTTCAAAGATCGCAAAGGCATTGCCGTTTGCAAAGATAAGATTTCTTTAAGAATAATCCAAACATTTGTACAAAGAAAATCCGCAGTCTTATTGTGGGCTAATCACATTGAGACTGCGGATTTGAAATTATCGATTCATCTCGATCACGAGTGCTTTCACTAATTCTTTGATATCATTCAAATAACTATCTTTAATTCTTTTTCCCGATGTCCAGATATAAATCGTCACTTACTAAAATGATAGAAGGATATTGATTTAATTCCAATATATTATCTATTTTAAAAGTCTCTATAGAATAGCCCGCCACTAATTCAAAGGTCGCATCTTTTACTATCATATGATATGGTGCTAATAATCGATTAATATCTGCTATCATTCTGCTATTCATAATAGCTTCTTTAAAGGTTTTCCTATTAAAAGTACTCTTACCCATTTTATTACTATTGTAAATATTCGTAATATCAGCAGATGCATCTCCCATGATACTCATTTGTATATGAATCTGATTTATGTGATCCCTTTTGTAGATTTCCTTCATATGCATGAGATTCTTTTCTAACAGAGAGATTCCTTTTGCATAGTCAATTTTGAAATGTTTTATGTTATCATCAGAGGATGGACCTATAAAAAGAGTATAACCATTGCCACCTTTCTTATCAAAGATAGATGTTATTTCGAAAAAAGAACGTTTGTTACAACTACTCCAAGAGGCATCAAGTGCAGAAAAACCTTTAAAGCGAGAACACCTTTCTTTATAATATATAGTCGTATCACAAACATTTCCTTCGTGATAAGTTTTGTTGTTCTTATGACAGCCTCCCAGACAACAAATAATTGCTATACAACTTAAATAGATGCTATGTTTCATATTGTTTATTACTCATAAAAATATCAATAGTTGATTGATATCGAGGACAAATATAGGCAATTTGTCTGAAACTGCCAAATCTGTGAAGCGGATTATATGTGTGTTTCATCAAGCGTGCGTTGGAGAGTCGCCCTTTGATGCTTTGGAAATCCCTTCTTGGACAAGCCCAGCAACCAAAGATCGATTACGACAGGCTCAGCAACCGCATGGCATCCTTACGGTCTCTGAGCCTACGCTTGCTGAGCCTGTCGAAGGGTCTGTCAAAGCATCAAAGGGTTTGTCAAAACACAGACAGCTGTACTCCCTTTATTTAACGGTTCCTATCCCTAATCCTTCTTAGGAAGATATATAACCTCTTCTAACGACTGTCTTTTAAGTATCTTGAAGTCGCTTGTATATGTATATGAAACAAGCAGAATACTTGTACTATCGCCCTTCGATAGATAACAAGTATCTGTATCTCCTCTTTTCCCATAAACATAAGCACCAAGCGTCTCTTGTCTCTCCAAATAATTAGAAAAGACATACTCGTTTTCGCCTTTCTTACGTATCTCAACCCGATGATCTCCATCTTCATCACGATCCCTCATGATGGTATCGCCATTTATACTTAAGAAAAGCCTGCCATTTTCTTCACGTATTTCCCCGTTGCTTATACTTAAGGTATCAAATGCGTAGTGCTTACTCGAACTCCCAAGAAGAATTTTCCCCGATGGATATTCTGCATAGAATGTTTTGGGACTTCTCATTTGGGGATAGAAACAGACAGCTTTATCACGAGAAGCGCACTGCAATTGTTGCTTTTGGGGAAGGTAATCAACCCTTTCTATCTGATGTATCCTAGTAATCTCATAATTCTCGTTATAGAAGAAAGATACAGATGCTATCATGTCGCGACCATCATAAATAACAGATGTAGTCTCGTATCCTTCCTTTGTCTTGAATATTGACCTTTCAATCCTGTGATCCTTTGCAGAATATAGGAAGGTGGTATCACGCATGGTTGACAACAACAAGCTCCCATCCGACGAGAACATCTCATTATTGACTTTCTTCAGGGTATCAACCCCTGCCGCCTGTGATATAACCGTTATATCATCCATATACTCCACCATATAGTAATTGCTTAGACAAGGATAGAGTTCCTGCCTTCCTTCCCCCTTCTCACATGATGCCAAGGAAATGGCAACTATTAGAACTGATAAAACTTTTACGAATTGTCTCATATTAAAATGCACTAAAAATCATCTCCAAATTTACCCATTTCCAACAATTCACGATCTGGCCCTACCAACTCATTAATCGTACTATAATAACACTCTACTCCAGGAACAGCCATATCTTTTTCTTTTAGAGCACGATGCTCTTTTTCTCCCCCAGGATCCTGATTCCAAAGTTCTTTAACAGCATCTATGCCACCTTTTTTTCACGTGTCTTATGACGATTTCCTAGATGCTCGTGCATCATGTCATTGAACATCATGGAGAAGGCTGCGGTGACGGCTCCGTTGGCGAACTTTCCGCCACCGATCTCAGAGACGGTACCTCCGAGGACGGCGTTAGCGGCCTTGTTCGATGTTTCAAAGATCGCAATGGCCTTTCCGTCTGCAAAGATATAATTTATTTTCTGAACTTCACCATTACTCTTGCTGATTTCTTCATAATAACTCCCTGCATAGTACTTTGTTTGAGGGAATGCACAACAGAGTAGATATAGGTTATATGTCTTCGCAGATAAAAAAGATTATCCGCAGTCTTATTGTGAGCTAATCACATTGAGACTGCGGATTTGAAACTATCGATTCATCTCGTAATCACCAAGCAGACTACGGAGTGATTCCGCATAATCGAATTGGCTGTCGTCATCGTAGATCTCCTCTTCCTTATTCTTGACCAATTCAAATTCCCTGTCATTGCGGATTCTCCCACGCTTAAGGATCTTCTGTATCTCATCCTTTTCGGCAGCGGCTACATCCACGAGGTTGTATTTGAATTTCTCGGTCAGAATCTGATTCAACTTATCCATTAATGGATCGGGGAGATACATCTCTCGGACCATCAGATTCATCTCTCTATACATGGACCTCATATATCTCATGCTTTGTTTCTTGTCTATTCTATCAATAGCAACTTTCATCCCATTAACGAATTCAAGCATTTCTGGAGATATTATCACGAGAAACTCCAATATTGTCATGCACCACTCTCTGAGTGTTGCATAATCTGCAGTCTTATCCAACGTCAATAATTTCTTACTCATATCATTAATACTTTAGAAATAACCCGTATACGGAGCTATGTTACCAAAATGTCTATTTGATTCATCATGAATACTTCATATTTTGATATGTGCAAATAATTAATTCGCTATCCCAAGCGATATATGGTTGATTCCGAGGGCAAATATAGACAATTTGTTTGAAACGGCCAAATCTGTGAGGTAAATTGTGGGTTGGACCTTCGATGCTTCGACAGGCCCTTCGATGCTTCGGCAGGCCCTTCGACAGGCTCAGGGACCACTCAGCAACCGTAGTCCCTTCGACAAGCTCTAGGACCGCGGTGATATATCTTTACAAATGGGCGCGCATAACTCGCGTGGTGGGCAGGAACATGGGAATATGGGGCGTAGGCGTGAGTTTTGGACCGTTTTTGTAATTGACTGATAATAAAACGATTACATCCACACAAGAAAGGGGCGGGATTTTTCCCTCAAAGAGATAGGGTCTATGAGTCGTGGAGATAGGGTTTACGAGTGAAAGGGATTATCTCTATACCCTATAAGGGATTATCTCCTTCTCTCGTAGGTGCCATTCCTTTCGGTCGTGGAGACCATCTCTTTAACTGTTAGAAGGCACCCCCACCCCAAGTAGCTCCCTTCTCCACTCCAGATAGGTAGAAAGTATACCTAAACAGGGCAAAAAGGGACTATAGGAAGCCCCTCGGTTTTTCTAGTTCGCGACTCCGGACGAACGTTTTTTTAGGCACTTTTTTAGGACAATATGAAAAAAGAATAAGAGTAGTGCCAAAGAGAGAGAGAAAATGGCACTACTCTTTCTTAATACAGTCTGTTCTTAAGAACCTCTGTACACTGTTCAAGCATCTGGATGAAAGCCCGTGTGGAGTTTTTCATATAACCGTCGCGGAGCACATGGATACAGCCCTCCATCCTGGACGACGGCACGTTGATTGGGACGGCACGAAGGCCCGTCTCGTCGATGATGGTCGCCTCGGCGAGCACCGTGACGAACTTCGTCTGACGGACCAGCTTCAAGAGCAGCGACACGTTGTTGATCTCTGCCTTGACATTATAATGGTGGTCTGTATGCAGAAGCACCTGATCGAAGGCATGGCGGGCCTGCAGGCCCTTGGCAGGCAGGGCGAAGCAGTAGCGCTCCAGCTCGTCGAGGGTCACCTCCTGCTTGGCCGCCAGCGGATGGTGCTCATTAACGATCGCCGCCAGACGGTTGTCGAACAACAGTCGGCTCTCGATATGCTCGTTGTGCTCCGTCGGCTTGAAGGCCACCACGAAGTCGAGCTCATGGCGCTGCAGTCGCTCTATCAGGTCTGTCATCGACGCATAGAACACGTTGAGCTTCACCTTGGGGTATTTCTTCAGGAAGTCGATCATCGTCTCCGAGATCATACTGCTGAACGAATAGGTGACGCCGATATTCAGCTCGCCCGTCAGCATGTTCTTAAGCTCCTGCATCCTCAGGAAACAGTTGTCCACCTTATACACACTCTCACGGGCCAGCGGCAGGAGCATCCTGCCCGCCTCGGTGAGCAGCACCTCATGACTGTTGCGGATGAACAGTTGCTGGTCCAGCTCACGCTCCAGATTCAGGATCTGTTGCGAGAGCGTGCTCTGGGTGATAAACAGTTCTTTCGAGGCCACCGAGAAATTGAGCGTCTCGGATAGCCTGAGGAAATACCTCAGTTGTCGCAGTTCCATAACTCACGATTCACTTTCTGTCATACTCTTTCCCTCTGCCCTTACATCGAGAGCATCAGGCATCATTCCGTACAAAGGCTGGTCTTCAGACTTTCCTCCACTCCCAAGCGCCTTCTCGCCCAAACGGGCAATGGCTTTTCTGCCTGAGAGCCATAATGGAGTTCACTGCTGCGGGACAGTCGGAGATTCTCACTCACATTCCCAATTAAGCACAGCTAAGTGCACCTTCACGGGCGACACATCTCTGTATCACAGGTGCAAAGATACACATTTTCAACAAACAAACAAAAATATCCCCACAGAAAAAAGGCGGTTATTGCTTTTTCCGATAGTCTCGTTCGGAACAACTAATAACCGAAGCGTCTCCCACGTCGGATAATCATCTATCTTTGCAGTAGAATAAGAAACCAAAAAAACTTCGCACTATGGGTTATGTTATTATCGTCGCTATAGAATTCCTGCTGACCTTCATCGGTGTCACGCTGCTGATTGTCTATAAGAACAAGCATGCCTGACGGCATGACCGTCCACGACCAACTCCCCGATCACCGACAAAGACCGTATTGGCTTCATACGAGAAAAAACGCATAATCGGCCTGTTCGTCGATTATTTTTTCTTTTTTATCGACTAAATCGTATATTTGCCGATGAAAAAGCGACTAAAAAACGATGATCATGAAAAGACTGATGATTACTTTGGTGGCGATGATGGCGATAGCCGTCTCCGCCCAAGCGATGAGTTTCTCCAAGGCACGCAGCCATGCGCTGTACCTGACCGACAAGATGGGCTATGAGCTCGATCTGACCGACGACCAGTACAATGCGGTTTATGAGATTAACCTCGACTACATGATCAGCCTCAACTTCGAGAGCGATCTGTACGGATTCTACTGGACGCGTCGTAACAACGAACTGAAGTTCGTGCTCTCGAGCTACCAATACCAGCGGTTCCTCATCACGGAATACTTCTACCGGCCCATCGGCTGGCAGTCAAAGTCGTTCACCTTCGTGATCTATAGTCATTACCCGAAAAACAGGTTCTACAGGAACGCGCCACGTGTCTACGACACCTACAAGGGCGGCAACCGTCAGTACCATTACAGTCCCTATCAAGGGCGCACCTACTCGAACGACCCCAACCGCAACGCACGCCAACTGCCGCAGGCCGGCTCCAGATGGCCACAGCCCGACAAGAAGAAGAGTCAGGCCATCAGGGGTGCCCGTCAACAGACCATCAGCGTGCCGACCCAGCCACAGGGTACCAGTAGGAAGGCCGGCGACGCCCACCGCAGTGGCAGGCGCTAGGGCATCTATTTCCGATCGTTACGGATAAGTTCGAGGAGTTTCTCGACGGCCTCCTCCTCGGGGATATTCTTCTCGACACACTCCTTGGCACGGTAGAGGGAGATCTTACCGCGTCCGGCACCGACATAACCATAGTCGGCATCGGCCATCTCACCAGGCCCATTGACGATACAGCCCATGATACCGATCTTCAGTCCCACACAGTCCTTTGTGGCTGCCTTGATCTTGGCAATCGTCTCCTGCAGGTTGTAGAGCGTACGTCCACAGCCAGGACAGGAGATATATTCCGTCTTCGTGAACTTGATACGGGCGGCCTGCAATAACGCATCGCCCAAGGCTTCCAACTGGGAAGAAGAATAGCGAGGCGAACGGATCACGATCTTCGTAGCCTTACGGTCGATGAGCAGGGCACCCACCGCCATGGCGGCCTTCAGCTGCAGGGTCTCCCAGTCGGGCGCATCGACATCAAGGACGATGGTGTTATCGTTGATGGAGGCCTCTGCCTGCTCACGCAGGGCGGCACACGCCTCGATCATATCGACCAACTTACGGGCCACGGGGATCTCGCACTCCGGCTCCTCAGAGAGCGACACACGGATGGTGTCGCCGATGCCCTCCGTCAGGAGAGCACCGATGCCCAAGGCACTCTTGATACGACCGTCCTCGCCTTCGCCAGCCTCGGTGACACCAAGATGCAAGGGGTAATGCATATCCTCTTTGTCCATCGTGGCTACGAGCAGGCGCACGGTATTCACCATCACGACCGTGTTCGACGCCTTGATACTAATGACCACATCATGGAACTGCTCGCGCTTGAAGATACGCAGGAACTCCATGCAGCTCTCCACGATACCCTCGGGGGTGTCGCCATAGCGCGACATGATACGGTCGGAGAGCGAGCCATGGTTCACACCGATACGCACGGCCGTATGGTGCTCCTTACAGATATTCAGGAACGGCACGAGCTTACGCTCGATCTTCTGCAGCTCTGCCGCATATTCCTCGTCGGTATATTCCAGATGCTTGAACGTACGCCCGGGATCGACGTAATTACCCGGGTTGATGCGGACCTTCTCGCAGTAAAGGGCTGCGATATCGGCCGTATGTGCTGTGAAATGGACATCGGCCACCAAAGGGGTCATATAACCGTCGGCCTTCAGTCGGGCCGAGATATTCTTCATATTCTCCGCCTCTCGTGTGCCTTGTGTGGTAAAGCGTACCAGCTCGCCACCGGCATCGATGATGCGCTTGGCCTGTGCCACGCCACCCTCGGTGTCGTTGGTATCGACCGTAGCCATCGACTGGATACGGATGGGGTTTGAGCCTCCGATGCCAATCGTTCCAACGCGGGTCTCGGATGATTGTCTTCTCTTATACATAGAACTTCGAACCTTGATTACAAAATACCTGAAAGTCAACAGCTATCAGTTGGTCTTATACTGATATTTGACCTCAGCCAGTTCCTCGTTGGCCTTCTCGATCTTGATCTTCAGGTTACCCTTATACACCTCCAGACGCTGTGCCAGAGCGGCATCACCCAGGGCCATCATCTCCACGGCGAGGATGGCTGCGTTCTGCGCACCGTTGACACCGACGGTGGCCACGGGAATGCCCGGTGGCATCTGGATGATGGAGAGCATGGCGTCGAGACCGTCGAGCATGCCCTTGATGGGTACACCGATGACGGGCAGGGTGGTCGAGGCTGCGATGACACCCGGCAGGGCGGCAGCCATGCCGGCGCCTGCGATAATCACCTTGATGCCCCTGTCCTTGGCGGTACGGGCGAACTCCTCCACCGCATCAGGCGTGCGGTGGGCTGAGAGGGCATTCACTTCGAACGGCACCTGCATCTCATCCAAGAGCTTGCAGGCTTTCTCCATAACAGGCAGGTCACTGGTGCTGCCCATGATAATACTGACTAATGGTTTCATATCTTTATTTATTTGATTGCATCATATGTTATCACTACAGATAGATCAGTCCCAGGATGGAACAGACGACTCCGACGAAGAAGCCCGTCACCACCTGAGATAACGTGTGCTGCCGGAGGATCATCCGACTGGAGCCGAGAACCCCGGCAAGGATCAGCACCAGACAGAGCCACCACACGGGATTGAAGCCGAAGAACTCGCCGAACACGAAGAGGGCACCGGCCACACCGCCGATAGCAGCCATATGGGTGGAGATCTTCCACCATACATTGATCAGCGCACAGATAATCTGAATAAACAGGGCCGCAGAGACCATCGTTCCCATGAAATGGGGGATATGCAGCAGGTCCATCAGATAGACGCAGAAGAAATAACAGAGGATGGAGATCACATATGGAACGACACGGCGCTCCTTGATGCCGAGCTCTATCAGGTTCCACCCCTGATAGCGACGGTAGAGATGGATGAGCACTGTGGGCAACAGGATGGTGAACACATAGACGAGCGTCAGCACCTGAAGCTTATAGGCCCACGGCATCTGACTGAGGTAACTGAACACGAACAGTGCCATCAGTCCCACCAGTGGCAGGTAGAAGGGGGTGAACAGCATGCTCACGATGCGCGCTGCCAGAATAATATTCTTCTCTCTTGTTATCACCATCTCGTTGTCTCTTCTTTTCACTTAATCGCCATCTTCCTCAGTCGGGCGATGGGAATCGCTAACTGCTCACGGTATTTCGCCACGGTACGGCGTGCTATCGGGAAGCCCTTGGCGGCCAGTTGGTCTCTGATGGCATCATCGCTCAGGGGGTGTTTCTTATCCTCTCCGTCGACGATGTCGCGCAAAGCCGCCTTGATCTGCCGTGTCGACAATTCCTCGCCACTCTCCGTCACATAACTGTCACTGAAGAAATGGCGCAGGGGGAACGTGCCCCAACGGGTCTGTGCATACTTCGAGTTGCTCACACGGGAGACGGTCGACACGTCGAGGCCTGTCTTCTCTGCCACATCCTTCAGGATCATCGGGCGCAAGGAAGCCTCATCGCCATCGACGAAGAACTGGTGCTGTAACTGGATGATGGCACGCATGGTGACAGACAACGTGTGACGGCGCATCTTGATGGCCTCGATGAAGCCCTGTGCTGCGTCGACCTTCTTCTTGATATAGAGCAGAGCCTCCTTGGTCTGCCGACTGAGATGCTCCTTGTTCTGCTGGTATTCCTTCATGGAGTCGACAAACGACTGCGATACTCTTAACTCAGGCACCTCACCGTTGTTGAGCGTGAAGGTGACGGTACCGTCGTCCTGGGTATCGACGATGAAGTCGGGCGTGATCTGCTGGAGACTCCTGCCGACCGTCTCGCCCAACGAGGCGCCCGGACGGGGATTCAGCTTCCGCAGTTCCTGAAGCAACGTCGCGGCCTGCAGCTCGTTCAGCGACAGCTCTGTCTGTATCTTGTCCCAGTGCTTCTTGGTGAACGCCTCGAAATAGTCGTTGACCACACGCATCATCAGGTCCTTCAGTCGTGACGGTTCCCGACGACCGATCTGCAGCAGCAGGCACTCCTGAAGTGAACGGGCACCGATACCGGCCGGATCGAAGGTCTGCAGGAGCAGGAGCACCTGCTCGATCTCCGAGACCGACACATCCAGATTATGATAGACCGCCAACTCGTCACTGATGGCCACCAGACTCTTCCGCAGGAGGCCGTCATCGTCGAGCGAACCGATCAGATACTCCATGACGTCATACTGACGTGCGGTCATATCTGTCTCGCCCATCTGCTCCTTCAACTGGTCATAGAAAGACCTGGTCTCTCCGTAGACCATATCCTCGTGCTCTTCCGCGATGGCACTGCCGCCATGATAGACGGGCAGCTCCTCGTCGTCGCGCCCGATATTGCTCAAGGCATCGTCGAGGGCCGACTGTCGCTCCTCGCGCTCGTTCTGCTCATAGAAGTCGTCGGAAGGCTCCGGATTATCCAGGCTCTCCTGAGTGTCCGTGCTCTCCGTATAGTCACCACCCGACTCTGACTCCAAGGCCGGGTTGTCGTTCATCTCTGTATTGATGCGATCCAACAGCTGGGTGACGGGCAGTTCCACTAACGAGGCCTGCAGCAACTGCTGATGCGAGAAACTCTGTGCCTGCTTCAGCTGTTGCGACTGCTCCTGTATCTGTCCCAACTTATCGCTCATCACTTATCACTCTTATAATACTCTTTCAACTGATCGGCATATGAGGCCAGATCCTCGGGGTTGGCATTGCCGAAGCGCCGCCATATCTGCTGACATGGCAGAAGCAGCGGCCTGATCATCACGTTCTTCTTGTTCAGATACGGGTCACAGTGCTGGAACACATCCAGCACCTCGGCAACCTCCTGCGGTCTCACCTTCAGCAGTCGGGCCAGTTCCTGTACCTCGGGGGTCTCTGCCACCATCGTGATGGGGGTCAGACGGAAATAAAGGTCGAGGATCAGTGTCAGCATCACGGGCGTCATCGGCGTCTCTTCTGTCGCCGGCCTGAAATCCTTCTCGAAGCTCTCGTTCATCTCCACACCGTCGTAGAACTCGTCGGCATGGTTGAAGCCTGTCATCTCACGCAACAGACGGGCAGCACGTGCCAGTTTACGGGGATTATTACCGTAGGTCTCCCAGATATGCTCAATACGGGGTGTCTCCAGATTAGCGATCTGACACATCTTATTGAAAAGCACCGTAGGAGGGATATGCAGTTCCATACTCAGATCGACCATCTTCCGACTGTACATCGGTTTCATGCCGACTGGCTTCTGCAGGTATATCTGCATCAACAGCAGCCAGTAATCATCCTGCCATTTCGTGTTTCTTGCCATAATGCCGAGTATTTTTCTGCAAAAATACTGCTTTTTTCGTATAATAGCATCGAAAAGGTCAAAAACTTATCAGAATTTTTTCGTCCCTGCCCTTATAGGGCACCCCCCGGTTTAATGATGCGAAGGCATTACCGAGCGGTCAGTTCATCCAACAGGCCTTCGCAAGCGTCTTCGAGCAGCTCGACAGCAAACTCGAAATCGCGATCGTCGCCATAATAGGGATCGGGGACGGTCTGCTGACCAGGGTGGTGACGGAGGTAATCGCTCATCCGGATAATCTTTTGGCGGTCGGCAGCCGAACGGGCCTGACGCGCCACGTCGTGATAGTTCTCATGGTCCATCACGGCAATCAAGTCGAAGCGGTCGAAATCGGCAGCAGAGAACTGACGGGCACGATGGTCGAAGACATAACCATGCCGCTCGCCACAGCGACGCATACGGTAGTCGGGCAACTGTCCGACATGCCAGGAGCCGATACCGGCGGAGTCAATATAGAAATCGTCGACGAGACCACGCCCCTCGACGAGATGATGCATGATGCCATCGGCAGCCGGAGAGCGGCAGATATTGCCCAGGCAGATAAAGAGAAGACGCTGTTTCATACGTTCACTGTGACATCGGGTTTCCACAAGACGGTCTTACCGGCATAGAGCGAGGCCTGCACGTCGATCAGGCGTTGATTCGACGAACCACGGAAGAGCAGGTCGGGGTCATGGAGCTCCTGAATGAAAGGACCGTCGACGAGGACGTCGATCTGTTCCAGCAACGCACGCTGGTCCTCATGGATCAGACTCTCATAGACGAAGCCGGTAAAGCACCAGATATCCTTGTTCGACTGCTGACGGATGGCTTGTGCCAGTTCTGCGAAGCCTGCCGCCTGATACATCGGGTCGCCACCAGAGAAGGTGACATTGGCGAAAGGGTCGGACATGATGATCTTCATCAGCTCGTCTGTCGTCATCTCATGGCCCTGGTCGAAAGCCCATGACTGGGGGTTATGGCAGCCCGGGCAACGATGACTGCACCCCGCACAATAGATGGAGGTCCGGAATCCCGGACCATCCACCATCGTATCTTCTATGATATCGAGCACTCGTATCATGTCGGACTGTCAGCCTTTAGCTATTGAACAGGTCTTGTGCACCGTGATCGATATGTGTCACACGGTCGTTCAACTCGGCCAACTTACCACTATTCCAACGGTCGGTCGTTCCGACGAGATAGCCTGTGATACGCTGCAGCTTGTCGATATTCGTAGATCCGCACTTCGGACACTTCTCCAGTTTGTCGTCGGCATTCTCATAGCCACAGTCCATACAACGGTTACGGTTGTGGTTCACGGAACCGTAACCCATATCCAACTGGTCCATCATATCGACCACGCTCATGATGACCTGGGGGTTGTGGGTGGCGTCGCCGTCGATCTCCACGTAGAAGATATGACCGCCACGGGTCATCTCATGGTAGGGCGCCTCCACCTCTGCCTTGTGACGGGCAGAGCACTTGTAGTACACAGGCACGTGGTTGGAGTTGGTATAGTAGTCACGATCAGTAACACCGGGGATGCTACCGAACTGCTTACGGTCTTTCTTCGTGAACTTACCACTCAGGCCCTCGGCTGGTGTGGCGAGTACAGAATAGTTATGATGATAACGCTCGCAGAAGTCGTTGACACGCTGACGCATATATCCCACGATCTTCAGACCAAGCGCTTGAGACTCGGCGCTCTCTCCGTGGTGCTTGCCCGTCAGGGCCACCAGACATTCTGCCAGTCCGATGAAGCCGATACCAAGGGTGCCTTGGTTGATAACGCTCTCGATCGTGTCGTTGGGACCGAGCTTGTCGGCTCCAATCCAAAGGCTCCTCATCAGCAAGGGGAACTGCTTAGTGAAGGCTGTCTTCTGGAACTGGAAACGGTCGTCAAGTTGCTTAGCCGTGATCTCCAGCATGTTGTCGAGCTTCGCCATGAACATATCGACACGCTTCTGCTGGTCGGGCTCCTCCATACACTCGATGGCGAGCTTCACGATATTGATGGTAGAGAAGGAAAGGTTTCCGCGTCCCACACTGGTCTTCGGACCGAAACGGTTCTCAAAGACACGGGTACGACAACCCATCGTGGCTACCTCATGGATGTAACGCTTAGGATCGTCGGCACGCCACTCGTCAGTCTGGTTATATGATGCATCGAGGTTCAGGAAGTTCGGGAAGAAACGACGCGCCGTCACCTTACAGGCCAGCTGGTAAAGATCGAAGTTGCGATCCTCGGGCAGATAGTTCACGCCACGCTTCTTCTTCCATATCTGGATGGGGAAGATGGCTGTCTCGCCGTTACCGACACCCTCATAAGTCGAAAGCAGGATCTCACGCATAATGCAGCGACCCTCGGCAGAGGTATCCGTTCCGTAGTTGATTGAAGAGAATACCACCTGGTTACCACCACGGGAGTGGATCGTATTCATATTATGAATGAACGCCTCCATGGCCTGATGTACACGGCCAACGGTCTTGTTGACCGCATGCTGACGTGCACGCTCCTTACCCGTCAGACCGTCAAGCGGCTTCTTGAGATAGTCGATCAGCGGCTCGTCGTAGAGATCCTTATAGCTCTCGCCGTTCAACTCCTCCAGCGCCTTCAGTTCTTCCACATAACTCATACGAACATAGGGTGCCAGATAGAAGTCAAAGGCCGGGATGGCCTGACCGCCATGCATCTCGTTCTGAGCACACTCCATGGAGATGCAAGCCAGTACCGAGGCCGTCTCGATACGCTTGGCCGGACGCGAAGCACCATGACCGGCCACGAAACCGCGGTTGAGGATATTATCGAGGGGATGCTGACAGCAGGTAAGCGATTTGGTGGGATAATAGTCCTTGTCGTGGATATGCAGATAGTTGTGCTCCACGGCATCACGGGCTTCCTCGGACAGCAGATAGTCGTCGACAAACGGTTTCGTCGACTCAGAAGCGAACTTCATCATCATGCCGGCAGGCGTGTCGGCGTTCATGTTGGCATTCTCGCGCGTCACATCGTTGTTCTTGATGTTCACGATATCAAGGAACACCTCACGTGTCTTTGCCTTACGGGCAATAGAACGCTGATTGCGATAGGCGATATACTTCTGTGCCACATCCTTACGGCTCGACTTCATCAGTTCAAGTTCTACTGAGTCCTGGATCTGCTCCACGGTCATCTGACTGTCGCCACATTGGGCGATATGATCGGTGATCTGATACAACAGGCGCTCATCCTCACCCTTATCGGTATGAAGCATTGCCTTACGGATGGCTGCCATAATCTTCTGCTCATTAAAGCCCACAATGCGTCCGTCACGCTTTACTACTGTCTGAATCATATGCTTATCGAGTTTTTAGTCAAAAAATTCCGTTTGCAAAGATACGACATTTATCCGTAAGTTGCCCATTTTGGAAAACTTTTCTTGCGTTAATAAATATTAATCAGCTGATTAAAAAGCACTTAGAAAACCAATACGGACAACTTTGCAGAAAAAGGGCAATACACAGTTGTCCGTTTTGGAAAACTTGTTACACACATCTGTTTTCCAAAACGGACTATAAAAAAGCGTCTAAATTACTGTTTCGTACTGAATGCCAGGGCGTACATACGGATTTGTTTCACCATTGCTACAAGTCCGTTCGAACGCGTCGGCGACAGGTGTTCCTTCAGACCGATCTCCTCGATGAAATAGAGATCGGCATCCAGAATCTCCTGAGGTGTATGTCCGCTGAGCACACGTATCAACAAAGCCACGATACCTTTCACGATCAGCGCATCACTCTCAGCCGTGAATCGGAGAACTCCATCCTCATAGTCGGCCTGGAGCCATACCCTACTCTGGCAACCATCTATCAGGTTGCTCTCCGTCTTATATTTCTCATCAAGAGGAGGCTGCTCATTCCCCAGATCAATCAACAACTGGTACTTGTCCATCCAATCATCGAAAGCAGAGAACTCCTCTATAATCTCGTCCTGAATATCATTAATTGCCATTGCCTTTTGACTTTTCTAGTTTAAACAACTTATCACTGGGACGCACCTTACCTGTAACGGCGATGCTGACCTTCGTGCCTTGCTGTGCCACCTCTACAGGACCGTGATCATCGTGGATCTCGTCGGCCGTGACGTACATCACTCCTGTGGTCGGACCCGTGATAAGCATCTTATCTCCTACTTTGAAGGTATTCGCCTCGACGGTGAACTCTGCTACGCCGAGCTTCGAGAAATATTTCACGCCCTTGCCGATATAGACCTTACGCTCCGTGGCATTCGAACCATAGTTCTTGTTCCACTCGCCCATCGTCTGTCCCTGATAGTAGCCATCCCAGAAGCCACGGTTGAAGACCGTAGCCAGACGCTCGTCCCACTCATCCTTCCGTGCCTCTGTGAACGTACCGTCGAGGACAGCCTGAATGGCCTCTTTATAACACTTCACGACGGTATACACATATTCAGGTCCTCGTGCTCGACCTTCTATCTTGAACACGCGCACGCCGGATGTCATCATACGGTCAATGAAACGTACGGTCTTCAGGTCTTTCGGACTCATGACATACTTATTATCAATCTCCAGTTGGTGACCCGTTTCATTGTCTGTCACAGTATACGAACGACGACATATCTGGATGCACTCGCCGCGGTTGGCCGAGCGGTTGGCCGCATCGAGGCTCATATAGCACTTGCCGCTGATGGCCATGCAGAGGGCGCCATGACAGAACATCTCGATACGGATCTGCTCGCCCGAAGGACCGCAGATATGCTCCTCTTCCACCTGACGGTAGATCTCTGCCACCTGATCCATATTCAACTCACGTGCCAGTACGACGACGTCAGCGAACCGAGCATAGAAACGCAACGCCTCAATGTTCGAGATATTCAGTTGGGTAGACAGATGCACCTCCTGGCCTACCTTATTACAGTAGGTCATCACAGCCACATCACTAGCAATGACAGCTGAGATGCCGGCCGCCTTCGCCGCGTCGACAATCTCGTGCATCAAAGGGATATCCTCACCGTAGATAATCGTGTTGACGGTCAGGTAGCTCTTGATTCCATGCTCACAACAGGTCTGCGCCATCTCCTTCAGATCGTCAATGGTGAAGGTTGAAGCGGAATGAGCACGCATATTCAACTTCTCGATGCCAAAGTAGATACTATCGGCACCGGCCTGTATGGCAGCAGCCAACGACTCCCGAGAGCCCACTGGCGCCATGATCTCAAAATCCTTGATCGTTTCTCTCATCTGGGTGCAAAGGTACATAAAAACGAGCGCAGAACAAAAGAAATTCATTTCTTTTTTTTGCAAAGAGCATGCAGCTTCGCACTCAAAGAACGTAAAGACACGAAAAGAAGAGTGAAAAGCAATGTTTATTTGCTTTTTCCCTCTTTTTTATGTAATTTTGCGTCTTGTAACAACAAGTTGATGAGATGGAACAGACTAATCACGCAGATACAGGAGACCTCCAAAGGAGCATACTGTTATTTGGCAAGAGACCTATAAGGGTTGTCATGCCCCTGTTATGTCTTGTTCTGACGGTCGGATGTGGTTGGCAAGAGCCAAAGCATTTCACACATGAGGTGCTCAACAGGATGACGCCCATCAAAGATCAAGGCGAGAGTGAGATATGTTGGGCATATGCCATGCTGGCGGCTATCGAGACGGAGCATCTGAGCTGGGGCGACTCGGTAAACCTCTCACCTTATTATATAGAGAAGATGATGGAGAAGGAATCTGCCGCTCCGAAGAACAAACACGGCATGGGCGTCACACTCATCCGTCTGATCCAGAAGTACGGCATCGTAGGCTATGATGCCATGCGCACCGTCGAGACGCCCGCTCCTCAGTGGGTATTCATGCTTGGCGCCGCCTACACGCCCCAGGAGTTTGCGCGCAGCATCTGTGCGCCAAATGAATACATCGCCTTGACCAGCACTGATCGCGAGCCATATTATAAAAAGGTGGACATCGATCAACCAGCCAACTGGCTGCACGACCGTTTCTACAATATTCCCATGGACACGCTACTGACAAAGACCGAGCAGGCTGTGCGTGAGCACCATGGTGTTTGTTGGGAGAGTAAGGAACACGCCATGGCCATCGTCGGAATCGCCCATGACGACAGTGGCGAGCCGTTCTTTATCATGAAGAACTCATGGGGAACGGAAGATCCATACAAAGGACTCACATACTTATCGTTCGAGGATTTCCGCGATCAGACCCTGGCCATAGAAATGCCTTTAGCCTTTTTTCAAACAGCAATGGTAAGATAAAAGGAGGGCGGTACCGCCCTCCTTTTATTTATTCAGTTTCCAAGTAACACCGTCCTTGGTGTCTTTCACTTCAAAGCCGGCGGCGGCGAGTTCGTCACGAATCTTATCCGATGTGGCCCAGTCCTTGTCGGCCTTGGCCTTCGCACGCAACTCAAGCACCATGTCAACCACCTTTCCAAAAGCCTCTTCTCTCTCCTGACTCTTGGCTCCCGACTCCTGACTTCTATTCTGCAGTCCAAGGATATCCTCGGCAAAGAGGTGCATCGTCTCGGAAAGCTCTTTCAGACAGTCGGCACAGATCGTAGCCTTGTGGTCGGTGAGTTTGTTCACCACCGTACAAGCCTCGAAGAGATTACTGATAACCTGCGGTGTGGCGAGATCGTCATTCATGGCATCATAACACTTCTGACGAAGGCTCTTGACAACCTTCTCCGTTTCTGCATCACACTTATCCGATACCTGAATACGGTCAAGGTCACTGATGGCATTCATGAGTTTCTCCAATCCCTTCTCCGCAGCCACAAGAGCCTCGTTCGAGAAGTCTACCGTACCACGGTAATGAGCGGAAAGAACAAAGAAACGGATGGTCATCGGTGAGTAAGCTTTCTCCAAGAGCGGATGATTGCCCGTGAAGAACTGCTCCAGCGTGATGAAGTTGTTATACGACTTACCCATCTTCTGACCATTAATGGTCAGCATATTGTTATGCATCCAGTACTTCACAGCCGGATGTCCCATCGATGCCTGCGCTTGAGCGATCTCACACTCATGATGTGGGAACACAAGGTCCATACCACCACCATGGATATCGAACTCTTCGCCAAGATACTTGCGACCCATAGCCGTACATTCACAGTGCCAACCAGGGAAACCATCGCTCCAAGGTGAAGGCCAACGCATGATATGCTCAGGCTGTGCCTTCTTCCACAGGGCGAAGTCGGCCTGATTGTGCTTTTCTCCAACACCGTCAAGATTCTCACGACTGGCATCCTTAATGTTCTCCAGCGAGCGACCAGAGAGGATTCCATACTTGAATTTCTTGTTATAAGCCTCGATGTCGAAATAAACAGAGCCGTTCGACTCATAGGCAAAGCCATTATCAAGAATCTGCTGTACCAGTTGTTGCTGCTCGATGATATGGCCCGTGGCGTGAGGTTCGATACTCGGGCGCAACACGTTCAGGGCATCCATCGCCTGATGGTAGCGGTTGGTATAGTATTGCGCGATCTCCATTGGTTCCAACTGCTCCAGTCGGGCTTTCTTGGCAATCTTGTCCTCACCTTCGTCGGCATCGTGTTCCAAATGACCTACGTCAGTGATATTACGTACATACCTTACTTTATACCCCAGATGTTTCAGATAGCGGAACACGAGATCGAAGGTGATGGCAGGACGGGCATGTCCCAGATGCGGATCACCATAGACCGTCGGACCACACACATACATACCCACATTCGGTGCATGCAAAGGCTCAAAACGCTCCTTCTGTCGTGTCAGCGTATTATAAATAACCAGTCTTGATTCCATATACTAAACGTTTAGAGACTGCAAAGTTACGATTTTTTTTATTTTTTTCCAAAGTTCGTGTAGTTTTTCGTATTTTTGTTGCGTCTAATGGGTGAAAACTCTAAAGAACAAGACGACAATGACGACATTAGAAAGACAGTTTGCGCAAACCGTAGCGGAACACAAGAGCACCATCTACACCGTGTGCTATATGTTCTCGCAGGATGCCGACGAAGTGAACGATCTGTTCCAGGAAGTACTAGTCAATCTCTGGAAAGGATTCGAGAGCTTCGAGCATCGCAGTGACATCAGGACGTGGATCTACCGCGTCGCCCTCAACACCTGTATCTCTCTCGACAGGAAGAAGCGGCGCAGTGCCACCGTCCAGTTGACCATGGACATCAACCTCTTTGAAGACCGCGACAAGGACACGCGCCAGGTGGACATGCTTCATAAGCGCATCTCCAAGCTACAGCCTTTCGACCGTGCGATTGTCCTGCTCTGGCTCGAGAACCTCTCTTACGAGGAAATCGGACAGATTGTCGGCATCACGACTAAGAACGTCAGCATCCGATTGTTCAGGATTAGAGAACAACTAAAGAACATGTCTAACGATTAAAAACTTACCCATTATGGATACACAATTAGAAGAGATGCGTGAACAGATGAACACGCTGAAGAAGAAACTGGAACAGCAGGAGATCATTAACGACCGCATCATCCGTAAATCGATCCGTCATGCCGCATCCAACATCAACCGTCGCTACACGTTTGTATATATTATCAGTCTGTTAATGATTCCCTACGGCTACTGGGCCTTCGTGAAACTCAACGGCTCGTCGATCGGGGTCTGGATCACCATGAGCATACTGATGCTTATCGTCTTTGGCTACACTCTATATACAGGACGCTACCTACGCAACAACGACCTCTATAATAATAATCTGATCGATGCACGCCAGAAAGTGGCTAAAGCCAAGAAACTTGATAGCGACTGGCTGAAGTTCGGTATCCCTGCTGGACTGCTCTGGATCATTTACTTCATCTACGACAAATACCAGCAGATCTCCGACGACTCGTTATGGATCTTTGCCGCCTCGATGACGATTGCCTGTATCCTCGGTGCAGTCATTGGTCTGAAGATCCATTATCGCAACCAAGACAACTATCAGGAGATTGTTGACCAGATAGAAGAACTGACAAAGGAATAACGAGAATGGGGCGCATGCCCCATTCTCGTTATTTACAAGTCTACAGATTAATGCCGTGGTTCTGCTTTACCTCACTCATCACAAAGGTGCTCTCGATAGACCCCAGCGATTCGATATCACCCAGTTTGTTCAATACGAATTCCTGATACTGCTTCATATCGGAAGCACGCACTTTCAAGAGATAGTCATAAGCACCTGAGGTATTATAACACTCCGTCACCTCCGGAATACGCATGATACGACGAGTGAAGGCATCGGCGATCTCATGGTTTATCTGCTTCAGCTTCACCTTACAGAAGACAAGTAATCCCTGATTCAATTTCTCCGGATCAAGAACAGCCACATAACGCTTGATATAGCCTTGGCGCTCGAGTCGCTTCTGGCGCTCGAAGACAGGCGTGGGCGTCAGATGAACAGCATCTGCCAGCTCCTTTGTTGTCAATTTCGCATTCTTCTGCAGGATGCGCAATATCTGCAAGTCGGTCTCATCTAATGTTTCCATATCTCTCTTAGAATATTATTCTATCATAACGAGTTTCAAACAACGAACTTAGAGGATTTCTCTAATTCGGATACAAATTTAGATATATTTCCCGAATTACGCAAGTATTTTGGATGATAATTCTAATCTTCGTACCTTTGCAGCGTGAATAAGATACGTTGCAAAACTATTTGATGATGGGAAATTACATATTGGCAGATAATCAAGAACTGACACGATTGGCATTGATAAGCCTTATCAAGCAGGATGAAGAGAACAAGCTCTACGTGGCCACCGACAAAGCGGGACTTGTAGAGCTACTGAAAGAACACGAGGACGCCATTGTACTACTCGACTTCACCTTGTTCGACTTCACAGATGCAGACCAGTTGCTTATCGTTGGTGAGCGTTTTGCGTTGTCACAGTGGATACTGATCAGCGACGAGTTAACGCCAGCCTTCATGCGCCGCATTGTCTATTCTTCACATCAGTTCAGCATCGTGTTTAAAGACGGGCCATTGAATGAAGTTCGAGAAGCTCTTCAGACTGTCGACCGACACCAACGATACATCAGTCAGCGAGCACTGGAAGTCATTATCAACCAGCAACAGGTAGAGGAGAGCCGTCCCAGTTTCCTGACAGAAACCGAGATAGAAATCGTGCGTTCCATCGCCCAAGGTAAGTCGACGAAAGAGATTGCTGCAGAGCGAATCTCGAGTATCCACACCATCACGACCCATCGCAAGAACATTTTCCGCAAGTTGGGTATCAACACAGCTCACGAGGTTATCAAGTATGCATTAAGGGCAGGATTGGTAGACTCGTCGGAGTTCTATATCTGAGAAGGGGTTACACCGAATCCTATTAACAGCTAACGATCACCCAGTTCTATAACTGTAACCATAAAGGGAACGACCTGTTCCTGTCATGGGAACAGATAAGAGTGAAGTTCCTTCACTCTTATCTCAAACTATGTCTGATATCCTCCAAAAGATCTTCGCCATCTTCAAGACCGATACTCAGACGAACGGTAGTGTCAGGCACAGACATCTCTGCGCATTGTTCAGCAGAGAACAAGCCAAAGATCGTTGAGGCGGGATGGATAGCCAGCGACTTACGGTCGAAGAGGTTTGTGGCACGACGGATGATCTGCAATCTGTCGATGAAAGCGAAAGCAGAATCCTTATCGGCAAGGTCGATGGTGAAAACAGCGCCTGGCAACGGGCCGAACTGTGCCTTCGAAAGGGCATAGAACGGATTATCCTCCAAGCCGGTATAGTTCACGCGCTTAATCTCTGGCAATGCCTGACACTGTCTGGCAAGCCACAACGTGGTCTCGGCCTGACGACGGAAACGGATATCAAGTGTGTCAAGACCGAGGGTTTCCATATAAGCCACCTGCGGTGTCATGAGCGCGCCAAGGTTCGTTACCAGTTCCGTCTTCACACGAGCCGTAAAGGCCATCTTCTTACCGACACGTTTGACACGCGCCTGTATCGATGACGAAGGCGCCTGACTCCAGTCAAAACGTCCATAGTCGATAAGCAGGCCGCCGAGACCCGTGCCACCACCAGAGATATATTTCGTACTTGACACCACCTCAATATCCACACCGAAATCAACTGCATGGAAGGTGGAGAACGGGACAATGGTGGTATCAGCAATCAGTGGGACACCAGCCTTATGGGCGATATCAGCCAATTTGCGGATGTCTGCCACGAACAACTGCGGATTAGTGATAATCTCGAAAAACAACGCACAAGTATTGTCGTCAATCTGAGCCTCCACCTCCTCGGGTTTCGTAAAATCGACGAAGCGCGGCTCAACGCCGAAGCTGCCCAATGTATCTCGAAGCAGCGACACACTATTACCAAACAGATGTTTCGAGGCCACGATATTAAGACCAGCCGCACTGACAGCTGTCAGTGCGTAGTGGATGGCAGCCATACCCGTGTTGAGTGCCGTGACACTTGCCGCTCCCGTCAGTTGCCGTACACGCTCTTCCAGATAAGTCGTCGTGGGATTGGCGATACGAGCATACGACGGGGCCATGGAGCGACCACAAAACGCGTCGCCCATGGCCTTGGCAGATTCAAACTCAAACGCCGCCGTATAATAGACGGGCATCGACAATGCCCCGTATGCATCAGGTTTCTGATACTTCGTCGTCAGTATTTTCGTTTCGTACTTCATTTATCTACCAATTATCTTCTTCACCGCTATCACGAGCTTGTCTACATCTTCACGGGTATTGTAGAGTGCGAAGGTGGGACGCACGCTCATCTCATAGCCGAGAGCGCGCAAGGCGGGCTGGGCACAATGATGACCTGCACGCACGGCAATGCCCTCCTTATCGAGTAGCGTACCGACCTCGGGTACGGGAATGCCGTCAAGTACAAAGCTCACGACCGACACGCGATTCTTCGGATTACCTATGAGCGTCAGACCTGGAATCTGCCCGAGCTGTTCACGAGCGTACTCCGTCAACTGATGTTCGTGGTGTTCGATATTACGGATACCAAGATGACTCACGTAGTCGAGCGCCGCCCCCAGTCCGATGGCATCGGCCACGTTAGGGGTGCCAGCCTCGAAGCGTGCAGGCGGCACGTTGTACTCTGTACGCTCGATGGTCACGTCCTTAATCATATTACCACCACCCTGCCAGGGCTGCATCTTGTCCAAAAGATCCTTGCGTCCATATACTACGCCTATGCCGTTTGGACCGTAGATCTTATGACCACTGAACACGAAGAAGTCGGCGCCCAATTGTTGTACGTCCACAGGCGTATGAGCTATCGACTGAGCTCCGTCTATCAGCACCGGGATCTGGTGTGCATGAGCGATCTCGATGATACGCTGCACGTCGTTGATAGTACCAAAAGTGTTGTTGACATGCCCCACAGAAACAAAGCGGGTATGTGGTGTGATGAGTCGTTCGAACTCCGACAGGATCAAGTCTCCGTTCTGATCGGTTGGAATGGCCCTGAGTGTTGCCCCACGCTCCTGACAGACACGTTGCCAAGGCACGATATTAGCATGGTGATCCAGTTCCGAGACGATGACTTCATCGCCGGGTGACAGGAACTGACGCCCATAGGTCTGTGCCACAAGGTTGATACCCTCCGTGGTACCACGTACGAAGATGATCTCCTCGCTTGTGGCAGCGTTGATGAACCGCTGTACCTTCTCCCGCGCCTCTTCATAGGCATCCGTCGCCCGGGCTGCCAGCGTATGAGCTCCACGGTGGATGTTCGAGTTGTAGTTGCGGTAGTAGTCCGCGATCTTATCAATCACCTGATTGGGCTTCTGCGTCGTTGCCCCATTGTCAAGCCACACGAGGTCGTGACCGTTTACCTTCTGCTGCAGTACGGGAAAGTCGTGCTTGATCTGCTCCGAGTTCAACGTGTCAGCTTCCTCATAGTGCAGATCCCTCAACTTCTGCGTCTCAGGGATGCCGATACCGAAGCCATCGTCCTTGGGGAGAGCTGACGTCCGGGCATCCGTATCCCCGATGTAAGGCAACCCGCTATAGCCACTGCCCCCCGCCAGAAGCTGTTTGAAACCAGCCTCCAGCTCCGAGAGGTCCAGGCCTTCGTCAGGTAGTACCACCTGCCGTATTCCCAGGTCATCCCCGACTACCCGTCGCCTTTCTGCCTGCAATTCCTCTGGGCAGTATTTCTGTGCGAGTTCCTTCAGCAGAGCCAGCGAGCCACCGTCCTGTGTCGGAAAACTATTTAGTTCTGATATATTGATCATTTACTTTTCAACTTTATTTCGATGCTGATAGTCATGATAATAGCCCACCTCTACATTCTCGAGCACAGCGATGGCATCGTCGGTAAGGGCGGCCAACGAGAAGTACTTCGTGAGCAGGTATGAGGCCACGCCAAACTTATCGAGTCCCATCAGGCGGGCACTCAGCGACGGTGCTATCTCACCGGGGATACCACTCTGATGCAAGCCGATGACACCCTGGTTCTTCTCGCCGACACGCACGAGGATAATCTTCGTCGTACCTACGCCTCTACCAGTCAGATACTGGCCTTCCACCTCCACCTTATCAGAGGGAATCAGAGGTACACCACGCCACAAGATAACCCGAGTACCGAAGAGATCAGTTGTCACAGGCGGCACACCACGCCACGTACACTCTCGTTCGAAGGCAGCGATTGCTCGCGGATGGGCAATAAAGAATGCCGGTTCCTTCCACACCAACGAGAGCAACTCATCAAGGTCGTCGGGTGTTGGCGAGCCGTAGCGTGTGGTAATGCGGTAGGCAGGGTTTGCAGCTGCCAGCAGACCAAACTGTTTGTTGTTGATGAGCTCCCACTCCTGTCGTTCCTTAATGCTCTCTATCGACAAGCGCAACTGCTCTTCCAACTGGTTATAAGGGTTATTATAGAGGTCGCTGACACGGGTATGCACACGAACGACGGTCTGCAGAGTGTTCAACGAGTACTCCGTCGGGTTCTCTTCGTAGTCGATGTAGGTCTCGGGGATGATATTATCCTCCTCATGACCGCTCACCAGGTCGATGTGTTTCTCACCGTTGTCGTTCACCGACGCTTTCAGGCGCAACTGCTTATCGACAGCCTTATTGAACGTCTCGCGGAAGTCGGGCACCTCTTTGATGAACTTGATCAGTTCCTTTAGCTTCAGACCAAGGAACACCGTCGGCGTGATGGCACGCACCGAGACCGTCGACTCCTGCTCGTCCAACAAGTCGGCCTCGCCGAAATACTCACCATCGCCTAGCAGAGCGATCCGCAGGTCCTCGCCATGAGAGCCCTTGCTGATGACCTCAGCCTGTCCACTGGCTACGATGAAGAAGCGCTGTTTGTCCTTGCCCTCCTCCACGAACAGTTTGTCAACATCCACCTCTTGTGTCTCGAAAGCACTTACCAGACGGTTCAGTATCTCGTCGTCGAACTCAGAGAAGAGGGGGATTGCCTTTAAATTCTTCGCCGTAAACGACGGCACACCGTTCACGTACTGGATGGGCAGACGGTCGTTCTTCCTTAATTCGACCTTAGTCCTGTTTACACGGAACGTGCCGCCACTAACCTGCACCCACGGCAAGAGCTTCAATAATAGTCTCGGGGTGATACTGCCCATCTGCGGGGCCGTCTTAGTTGTCGTCGCCAGTCTTCTGGCGGTAGCAGTGGTCACACTGCGCTGAAGATTTGATTCTGCCATAATTGTTTTCTAGTTTAATACGTTTGAATTGTGATTTATTTCTTAATAGTGACCTTATACGTCGTGCCTTCCACGTGTTCTACAGAGAGAACGTTGTAGCCCTGATCCTTGGCATTGCGAGGCACGTTATCGAGAGGTTCGCCTTCTGCGAGCAGCACTTCCAGGATGTCGCCCGGTTGTAGCTTCGAGAGTTCAATCTTGGTCTTGACGAAGGTCATCGGACAATGTTCCTTCGTGATGTCTAATACCTTTGTAGCCATATCTTACCTTTTATCTATTATATAAATAATGTCTGTCCGCCCTCGGAGAGATTCAGGAACGAGGCCACGCCGAGAACGTCCTTCACCTCAGGGATGAAATCCTCTTTCTTCAAGCCAAGCACATGCATCGCCATCTCGCAGGCATAGAGGTTGATGCCAAGAGCCTTGGCAGCCTCGACGAGTTCCTCAAGGGTTGCCACATTGTTCTTACGCATCAGGTAACGGAAGATCCTCGGGCCTGCACCAAGGAAGTTGAAACGGCTCGTGGGGGTAACGCGGAGGCCTCCCATCATAAAGCCGAATAGCTTCGTGAGCCAGTTGCCGCCGGTAAAGCTCCGTCCCTGTTTCTGCTTGATCGCGTCGAGCCCCCAGAAGGTGAAGAAGATGTTCACCTCATAGCCCACGGCTGCCGCGCCTGTACCTAATGTAAATACTGCTGTCAGTTTGTCGAAATCGCCACTGAAGGCGATAATGCTTAGTTTCTTGTTTTCTGCCATCGTTTTATACGTTTGAGTCTGGGTGCAAAGGTACGGCGAAATCAGACGCCTTACAATCGCCTTTTCATGGCATTTCATATACCCTTGATATGGTATGCGAATTACCATCCCTGCGGGATTGTGGCATCAGACAAAACACCGTACCTTTGCAGTCGGATATTTATATTGCGAAGTCAGGTCGCACTTTGGCAAAGAGCAAGTTCTCTGCACCAGGTCCGCACTGACGTTGCACCCAGAATCAAACTCAAACAATTATGGCAAAGATTTATGTTAATGGAGACGCGCAGGAAGTGGGCCTGCCGCTCAACGTGAGTGAACTCATTAAACAGAGCGATGTACAGCAACCCGATATGGTCAGCGTGCAGGTGAACGAGGAGTTTGCCGAGCGTGAGGATTGGGAAAGTATTCAACTGAAGGAAGGCGACAAGGTCGATTTCCTGTACTTCATGGGAGGAGGCGCACGATGATTGACTTCACAGAAGAACAGATACAGCGCTACTCACGACATATCCTATTGCAGGATGTGGGAGTAGAGGGACAAGAGAAGATTATGAACGCACGTGTGCTCGTAGTGGGCGCCGGCGGACTAGGTGCTCCTGTCTCACTCTATCTGGCAGCGGCAGGTATCGGCACCATCGGCATCGTGGATGCCGACGTGGTAGACCTGAGCAACCTTCAGCGCCAGGTGATTCACTTCACCAAGGATGTGGGCGTACCGAAAGTTGAAAGTGCCAAAGAGAAGATCCTGGCCATCAACCCCGACGTAAAGGTAGAGACCCATTACAAGTTCCTGGACTCGTCGAACGCGCTCGACATCATCAAGGAGTACGACTTCATCGTCGACGGCACCGACAACTTCCCTGTGAAGTTCCTCATCAACGACGCCTGCGTCATGGCAGGCAAGCCCTTCTCACATGGTGGCATCCTGCGCTTCAACGGTCAGACGTTCACGCATCTGCCCGGTACAGCCTGCTATCGTTGTATGTTCAAGGAGCCGCCTCCCGTGGGAGCAGTACCCACCTGTTCGCAAGCCGGCGTACTTGGCGCTATCGCAGGCATGCTCGGTACCATCCAGGCTGCGGAGACACTGAAGTACTTCACAGGCATCGGTGAGCTGCTCACCAACCGTCTGCTGACCTTCGACGCCAAGACCATGCAGTTCCGCACCGTCCCTGTCAAGCACCGTGACTCGTGCGCCATCTGCGGTTCCAACCCGACCATCGACCACCTGATAGATTACGAACAGGCCGCATGCGACCTCAAAAACCACTAAGAGATGCTTATTCCACAAGAAATCATTGATAAGTTGATTAGTCAGGCCCGGCAGGACGCACCCGACGAGACGTGCGGCTACCTGCTGGGCATTAGCTCTGATGAGGGCGACGTCGTGACGGAGAACTATTGGATGGAGAACATCGACCACTCCTCCGAGCACTTCTCTTTCGCACCGAAGGATCAGTTTGCGGCCTTGAGATATGCCCGTTCCAAAGGACTGAAGATTCTCGCCAACTGGCACAGTCATCCTGCTTCGCCCTCGCGACCGTCACAGGAAGATCTCCGTCTGGCCAACGATCCCACGATCCGCTATGCCATCCTATCGTTGCATGAGGGTATTCACCTGAACTCCTTCCGCATCCTGAATGGTGAGGTGGTTGACAAAGAAGTCCACCTATAGGTGGTCCACCAGATCAAGGCGTACTCACCTGACTCTGTCTCACCGTAAAAGAGGACCGGAGTCAACCGCTTTTATATATAAATTCGCTAGTAAGACCACTTGTACTAGCGATTTTTATATAGCGACTACCATCATGGCTTGAAGCCCTTCTGCCAAACAGCCTTCACGCCGTCGCAGAAATCATAGAGGATATGACGCCCCTGAATGCGGCGCCCAGCAGGAAGGAAACCACAGACAACGCGGGTGATGTGTTGACGGATGTTGAACGCTTTCGGGTCATCCACGCCGATGCTCTCCACCCGGAGACTGAAACGACCGATGCCGGGAAGAACCACCGTCTGTCCTTCGGTAAGTTTCTGCTTCAGGATATCCTGCAGTTCTGTGACCACGCCGACCACAGCACCTTCCGAGAATCCACTGTTACGGCATGCCTCAGCCGCGATCTCGTCGAGAGTAACCTCGCCCTGACTCACTGTCTTCGCAAAATACTTCCCATAAGAACTACTACTCTTGATGTTGTTCTTAATCAGTTTGATGTGTACTGCCATATGTCTTTTTGTTAGTCTACCACTATTCTTCTTTATGATACGAGTCGTCTGTCTTATGATAAGAAGACGTCTCTTACCTTTCTTCCACAGTCATCTCTTACAGTAAAACAACTTGTTTTACCTTCAAAGGGATGATCTCTTTCCATCAAAGAAGGCATCTCCACGACAGTAAAACAAGTTGTTTTACTGTAAGAGAACCTATCTCATTGATTTAAAGCACCGATTCTTTATTCTGGTTAAACATACTTGTCATTGTTTATGGTTTATCTGTAATAACAGTGCAAATATACAAAAATATCCATGAAAAAGCATCCTTCGCCCCTCTTTTTTGCAAGTAAGCGAGCGTGAGCCCACGTTTTCGACGGTTGTCCAGTACGGTGAAGATGGTAAAATACCTATGAGATGGTATGCGAATGCCACGAACGTGGGATTGTGGGAGCAAGCATATCGCCGTACCTTTGCAGTGTCAAACTAACGCAAAGAATTATGAAAGTAAAAGGATTGTTTTTGTTTTTATCAGCCATTGCCCTGACGTCTTGCAACAGCAACGACGACGGGGTCAGTGCTGGCATTGAGATACCAGGAATCACGATCACCAACGATATTGACTGTTGCACGGCCGAACAAGCCCTACAGGCTTACAAGTTTCTGGAGACAGTGAAGATCATTCCGACACTGACGACAGAGGTGGACCGTAAATACAACGTGTATGCATACACCCGGACCGGCAAGTTCCATATAGGTTATAACGAGGTCTTCTTTGTTGCGACGAAGAAGTCGTCGAACAACTACATCAAAGACTTCTCCATCACCGGTCTGACACCACTGATGCTGATGACCAAGATGAAGATGGAGCATTCCACGCCTGTATCCGGAAATGCCGAGGTCTTCAACGATAACTTCCCAGCCATTAAACGTGCATGGGTATCATTTATCATGTCGTCGGGCGAGAGTGGATCGTGGACACTATCATACCATGTGGACGTGCTCGGTGGAAAAGGAGATGTCAACAAGGCCGGCATCACGGTCGACGCCCTACCCGACGGACAAGCATGGCTCAAGTCGTTCAAGGTAGGCGACGACACATACTTCCTCTCGCTGGCGAACGCCTCGGACTGGAAGACGGGTAGCAACGTGATACGTGCTTATATCTCGAAGAAGAGCACCCCCATCACCACACCCTATGCCTTGGCAGAAGAGTCGTTCACCGTGGATATCGACCCACGTATGCCGGATATGGGCAACCACACTTCGCCAGACAACAGACCACTCACCCCACAGGCCGACGGCAGCTATCAGGGCACCATCAATCTCACCATGACCGGTCTCTGGCGCATCCATCTGACCATTCGCGATGCCCAAGGTCATGTCGTTGCCGGAGGCGACAATCAGAGTAGTGGCTACAGTTCACTCTTCTGGGACGTAACCATCTAGTCAAGAAACAAAGAAACATGTTAGGAACTCTTTTGCTATCAACCATATTTCTGACGGACACGACTGCCACGGCGCCACATCATCTGGACGAAGTGGTGGTCGTGTCGTATAAACAAGGTGGCAAGCGCTCGGCCAAAGGGCAGACAGCGTCTATCGACGAGCACCTGTCGGAGCTGTCGCATGTCGAACTGGTGCGTCGTGGTTCATATGCCTGGGAGCCGATGGTCAACAACATGCAGACGGAACGGTTGTCGACCACCATTGATGGCATGAAGATCTTCTATGCCTGCACGGACAAGATGGACCCCGTGACAAGCTATGTGGAGAGCGGCAATCTACAGAGCATCAGTCTGAATGCCGGGTTGAACGGAAACCCACAAGCCACTGGCAACATCGGTGGCAGTCTGGACCTACGTCTGCGAAAGGTCGGCTTCGCTGGCGCCCCTTTCCACCTGAACACCTCCGTAGGCTACGAGGCCAACGGTCAGCTACAGGTATATGGTGCCGACGCGACACACTCCAGTCGGCATTTCTATATCGGTGGTGGCGCATTCTATCGTCATGCGGACAACTACAAGAGCGGTGGAGGAGACAGACTGCCGTTCTCACAGTTCCAGAAGGTGAATGCCTTTGTCAACACCGGTCTTAAGCTGACAGATAACGACGTGATGGAGACGACGCTGATTGTCGACCGTGCCTCCGACGTAGGCTACCCAGCCCTCAATATGGATGTTGCCAAGGCCGAGGCTTTCATTACATCACTCTCGTACAAGCACCTGTTTGTCAGCCCCCTCTTCAACTCATGGGAGACCAAGGTCTACTATAACCATATCGTCCACGAGATGGACGACACCCATCGGCCTGACGTGGAGATTCACATGGATATGCCAGGACGAAGTTGGACGGCAGGCGCCTATAGTCTGCTGACAGGATCCGTTGGACGGCATGAGACGAGTCTGAACGTAGACGGGTATTACAACCGTCTGTTTGCCGACATGACCATGTATCCGGGTGGTGCCGCCCCGATGTATATGGTGACATGGCCCGACGTGGGCACGCTCAACATGGGTGTCTCCTTCTCTGATCGTATCATACTCTCCTCCCTGTCGGTCCTTCACCTCTCGGCAAAGGTGTCGTGGCAACAGCAACGACTGAACAACGAGGAAGGTCACCAGGCACTAAGTGTGTTCTTCCCTGGGATGCGACGGCAATATCACCAGACAACAGGTCGCATGGCCGCAAGCTATCAGTTATCCCTCTCCGACCTCCGGCTCTCAGTTGGTGCCGGCTGGGGGAGTCGTGCGCCCACGGTAACAGAATCTTATGGATACTATTTAAACAATACCTTCGACCAGTACGACTACATCGGCAATCCACGTTTGAAGAACGAGTCGGCAGTAGAAGTAAATGCGGCCATCAACTGGCAACCCGACAAGACCTTCTCCATAGGTATTGACGGCAACGCATTCCTTTTCACCAATTATATCATTGGACAGTTCGAGACACGACTCAGTCCTATGACTGTCGGTGCAGAGGGCGTAAAGGTATATGGGAACATCAGTCATGCCATCATCGCCAACGCCTCGCTGACAATAGGATGGAAGCCCTTCGACGGCATCAACTGGAACTCAACACTCGCCTACAGCCTCGGACATGATGAGCATGATGACCCACTGCCCCTCATCGCGCCATTCAGTTATACCTCCCGACTGACCTACTCCACAGGACGTCTCAGACTGTTGGCAGAGGTAAAAGGACATGTACGACACACGGCATACGGCGTAAAATACGGTGAGAAGGAAACACCGGGATGGGTCGTCTGTAACCTTTCAACAAGCTACACACTACAGCATGTCACCTTACGGACTGGCATAGAGAATATCCTTGATAGGTTCTATACCACATATGCCGACTGGAATGGCATCCCTCAGAAAGGGCGGAATATCTACCTGAACATCTCTTTTGAGCTATAAACAGGGCCTTTTTGCCCTGCAAATCTGGCCTTTCTGACAAAAATACCACACCTTTGGTATACGGAATGACATATCAAAGGGATTGTGGGAATACGGAAATCGCCGTACCTTTGCACCAGAGATGATTAATAAACTAAACAACAGAATTATGAGAAGAATCGTATTTACAATAGCATTGGTATTGGGGCTTGGATTACAGAACAACATCTGGGCTGAAGGAAACAGTGTAAACGGTAACGTGCGTACCATTAAGAGTCCGCGCTTTGCACGGCCACTGGTTGAGAAATGGATTGAGGAATACGCCAAGACTGAACCGGGCGTGGTGTTCCAGATTGTAAAGGGTTCGGGCAGTCAGGATAACATTGACCTTCATATAGTATTAGAAAACAAAGAGATCAACAACGAAGGCTTCAGTCATGTCGTCTATTTCGGAGAGACAGCCGTACTGCCTATCACCGCACGTCGTTCGGAGGCAGCACGACTGCTCGAAGGGAAGCATCTGAACAGCAAGAAGATCAAGCAGCTCTTCTTCCTCAACGACGATTTCGATGAGGACGTGAAGAAGATCAAGGCTTTCGAGAACATTATTATCTATAGCGGTAGCAACGCCACCTCGGTAGCCGCCTCGTTTGCCCATAACTTCGGTGAGGAAAGCAGTAACTTCCGGGGCAAGCGCATCTCTGGCGACGACTTGTTCCTGAACACGGCCCTACAGAAAGATCCTCTCGGTGTGTCGTTCAACGCCCTTCCGAACATCTTCGATCTGAAGAGTCGCCACCTGAAGAGTGACCTCTCACTGATTGGAATCGACGTAAAGCGCGATCTGGAAAACAGTTTTAGTGATAACGGTACGCTCGACGATGTGCTTGTTGCACTCGAGAACGGGAAAGTGTCTGGAGTTGCCGTAGAGAAGATCGGCCTTGACTATAACATCGCCGATGAGGCCGTCAGCCGTTTCCTGAGATGGATACTTAACAACGGCACGAAGTACAACCATGAATTCGGTCTGCTAAACCTAGACAGTAAGATCGCTCAAGCCGAAGCAAGCAAGATTAATGACACACTGACAGCACAGAAATAAAAGATAATCATTAGACTTATGGTAAAAAGATTGTTTATTGCAACTGTTGTTGCGATTAGCCCCTTATTGGCTATTGCCCAGAACCTGATTACAGGACATATCACTGATGGACGCACGGGAGAACCGTTGATCGGCGCCTCCGTCATTGTGAAAACAGAGAAGACACAAGGTGTTGTCACCGACGTTGATGGAAACTTCTCCCTGAAGACCAAGGTGGAAGCTCCACTTACCCTCCGTGTGGAATACGTTGGCTATCGTCCTCTGGACGTAGATGTCTACGACTTCGAGGAGCCCGTAGAGATCCGTCTCGTCGATAACTCCAGTCGTCTGGACGAGGTCGTCGTCGTAGGCTATGGCGCTCAGAAGCGCTTGGAACTTACCAGTAGTATCTCATCCGTTGGCGACGATCTGCTCAAGCAGTCGAACACCTCTGTCGAGAGCGCCCTTCAGGGAGCCGTAGCAGGTCTGAATGTGACCACCACCAGCGGCCAGCCTGGTGCTGCCAGCATCATCCGGGTACGTGGTGGAAACTCCATCACCGGTGGTAACGAGCCCCTTTATGTCATCGATGGCTTCATCGTCTACAACGACGCCTCATCGAACCGCACTGGTGCACGAGGCACCGATGCCGTGCTCGACCCGCTGGCTTTCCTGAACCCAAGTGATATCGAGAGCATAGAAGTATTAAAAGATGTGTCGGCCACAGCCATCTATGGCACACGAGGCGCCAACGGTGTGATTATCATCACGACCAAGAAAGGCTCTCATGGTCGTAACAACATCAACTACAGTGCCTCCTTCGGTTGGAGTCGGATCAGTAAGAAGGTCGACTTCATGGATGCCTGGCAGTGGGCTGACCTATGGAACGAGATGTACGAGAACGGTGAAGTTGGCTATCGCCTGGACGAGCCGACCGAGAGCTACGACTGGCAGGATGCAGCCTTGCAGACCGGCTTTCAACAAGAGCATCAGTTGTCGGCCGTAGGCGGCGACGAGATCTCACGCTATAGCATCAGCGGCAGCTATAAGAGTCAGGAGGGAATCATCATCAACACAGGACTGAAGCGCTATGCCGGACGTGTCAACTATGAACGCAATGTGCTGAAGAACCTTCTGGTGGGTGTCAACGCCAATGGTGCCTATAACAAGATGACAGGTATGTCGGACAGAAGTTCGATGTTTGCAGCCAACTCCTGGTATGGTGCCATCTCACATACACCCTATACCTCTATTTATAATGCCGACGGATCATTCAACTACGAGCCGACACCGACCAGTGTGGATATCTATAATGGTAAGGTGGGTAATCCTATCAGTGACCTGCAGAACTATCAGACAGAGACGGAGAACACCCGTGTGATGGGAACAGGCTTTGCCGAATGGACCGTCATACCACAACTGAAGCTGAAAGCCAGTCTCGGTGCCGATCTGTCGAACACCCGTCAGAGCTACTATGCCCCCTCTTACACCTCTGACGGACTGCCTTACAACGGCTACGCTTCTGTTGGACAGACCAAGACACACGTATGGCAAACGGAGTACACCGCCACCTACAATAATGTTTTCAAGAACGTGCACTCGCTGACAGTCCTCGCAGGATATACCGCCCAGCGCACAGACCGCAGTAGGATTGCCACCACAGCCTATGGATTCAGTAACGATGCCACTGGCTATGACAACTTAGGCGCTGCCAGTACGACGCAGCCTTCATCAAGTGGGCATTACATCTCTACGCTCCAGTCATGGATTGGTCGTGTAAACTACAGCTACGACTCACGGTATAACGCCTCACTCACACTCCGCGCCGACGGTAGCAGTCGATTCGCGAAGGACCATCGTTGGGGATGGTTCCCCTCATTGGGCGCCTCATGGAACATCGACCGTGAGAAATGGTTACACCTGAGCAAGAAGGTTGACTATATCCAACTGCGGGCATCTATCGGTGTCGTAGGCAACCAAGAGATTGGCGACTACCAGTTTGCAGCCAATGTGGTGCCCCGCACGGTGATTATCGATGGTGAACGTGCTACAAGCTATATCATCTCGAATAAATCGAACCCCGACCTGAAGTGGGAGACCACCACCTCTTATAATTTAGGTCTGAGCTCTGGTTTCTTCCGGAATCGTCTGACAGTGACACTCGACGGCTATTATAAGAAGACAAGCGATCTGCTGCTTGATGTGCCAGTAGAACAGGTGACCGGTTTCTCCACCGTACTACGAAATGTGGGTTCTGTCACTAACAAAGGTGTAGAACTGGAAATCGGCGGCGTGCTCATCGAACAGAAGGACTTACGCTGGACACTGAACGGCAATATCGCCCACAACAAGAACGAGGTCGTCAGCTTAGGTGATGCTGAATACTTCATCCCCTCTCATGGCTACACCAACCCACTTATCGTAAAAGTCGGCGAGCCCCTTGGTTCATTCTATGGCTACAAGTTCAAAGGGATCATTCAGACAGGAGAAGACCTGAGCAGTCTGCCTTCGCAAACCATCTCGACCGTCGAGCCCGGTAACCCGAAGTTTGAGGATGTGACCAAAGATGGTGTCGTGAACGAACAAGACCGTGTGGTACTCGGAAACATCCAACCGAAATTCACCTACGGTTTCAACACAAAGGTGGCTTACAAGAGCTGGGACCTCTTTGTCAGCGCAAGCGGAAGCTACGGTAATAAGATCTTCAACGAACTGGCCTGTCGCCTGGAGCGCGGTAATGGTTACTATTACAACCCGTTGGCTACAGTGGCTGATCGTTGGACACCCACCAATCCCAGTCAGACAATTCAGAAGGCCAGCAATGCCACATCGATCTACACCGACGACCGATTTGTGGAAGACGCCAGTTATCTGAAGATCAGGAACATCCAGTTGGGCTATAATCTGCCGCTGAAACAGATCACAAAGGATGCCAACCTCCGTCTCTATATATCGCTACAGAACTTCTTCACCATTACTGGTTACAGAGGCTATGACCCTGAAGCCAACCGTAGCGGAAGCGACGAGACCAGCGCCCTGTACCAAGGCATTGACAACGGAACCTATCCCTCGTCTAAAACTGTTTTAGTAGGATTCAATATAACGCTTTAAGAAGTTAGAAGATAAAAAGAAGATTAAGAGTTATGAAGAAAAATGTTATCTATATATTCGCAGCAGCACTACTGCTGAACAGCTGCGCCGACCTGGACCAGACATCCCTGAGTTCTATTGATAGAGACAACTTCTACAAGAGCAAGGAAGATATTGAGACTGCCATTAACGGCATCTATCAGGAGTTTACCGTTGATGGGTTCTATGGTATGTTTAACAACCAGAGCATTTACATCAACGATCTGCAAACCGACTATGTGAAGGCTGGAGCGCAGACTAACTCCGCCCATATCCGTGAGCTATCAAACTTCGCCGTACAGCCGACCAATCTCTTTGTGGGTTATGCCTGGGAAGAACACTATACGGCCATCAACCGCGCCAATGTTGTGATTGACAAGGTAAGCGATGCCGCATGGCTCGATGAGCAGACCCAGAAGAACTATATCAACGAGGCCCGTTTCCTCCGTGCCCTGATGTACTTCAATCTGGTACGTTACTTCGGCGGTGTGCCCATCGTTCTGCACGACGGTGAGGGCGAGGGTGCCCCACGCAACACGATTGATGAGGTGTTTGAACAGATCGTCAATGACTTTACCGCTGCAGAGAGCCTGCCTGCCACTTATTCTACACGTGACAGCAAAGCCTCATCATCTGCCGCATCCGCTCTGCTCTCGAAAGTTTATCTTGAGTGGGCGCAGACGAGCACCGAGAAAAGCAAGCTCAACCAGCGTGACTATTACCAGAAGGCCATCGACTACGCTCAAAAGGTCATCGACTCTGGCAAATACCGTCTTTTGGACAAGTTTATCGACAACTGGTCGGTCGACAAGAAAAACGGCCCGGAACATATCTTTTCTATCGAGCATGACCGCAGCGTAAACGGTAATGTGACAGGCCATTGCACCTTCGCCACCAACTGGAGCAATTCTGAGCCCGTACTATTGGCAACCAGCGACCGCTACTACGAGCAGACCGACCCTAAGGACCAACGCCGCGACGGCTCCTGGGCCAAGCGTATCTACAATCCCAATACAAGTTCCGACTTCGTGTTCGACATTCCACGATTCCGTAAGTATATCGACTCTCTGAACTACGCTAATCCGTCATCAAGTGGTAATGCTGCAGGACAGTCGACTAATACGACCGTCATCCGCTATGCAGAGGTGCTACTTATCAAGGCTGAGGCGGAAAACGAGTTGAACGGTCCTACTGCTGCCGCCTACGATGCCATCAACCAAGTGCGTCGTCGTGCCTATTGGAGTCCATATCTGAATATCCAAAACACACCCTCCGACGGTTCGTCACTGGAACTGAGCGGTCTGACAAAAGAGGAGTTCCGCGAACGTCTGCGCGAGGAGCGTCGTCTGGAATTCGTACTTGAGGGACATCGTTGGTTTGACCTGAAGCGCTGGCATATCCTTGTAAAATATGTCAAGGCTCATACACCCAGCAATGAAGAAGTCTCTGGCACAAAGACCACCAAGGCAGAGAATGTCTCGAAAAAGAACTACTATCTGCCTCTGCCACAGGATCAGATCATCCTCAACCCCAACCTCGAACAGAACTGGGGTTACAGCGGCGAGACCGGAGACGGCCCATACGACAGTAGCTTTGAATAAACCCCAAGCAATCAAACAGATCATCAACAATAATCATTAAAATAACAACAACATGAAAAAGATTGTAAAGTCAACATTGGCAGTCATTGCACTTGCCACTCTTACCAGTCAGGCTGCTAATGCCCAGTCTTCTACCTCAAAGGTCAACAGCCGTGAGCGTATCCTCCAGGTGCTCGACCAAAGTCGTCCTAACGAATACGTACCGGCAGCCTTCTTCCTGCACTTTGAGAACAAACTGGGTCGTAAGGCCGTTCAGGATCACAAGGATTTCTATCGTGCCACCAACATGGATTTCGTGAAAGTGTTCTATGAGATCTCTGTTCCGAAGATTGATATCCAGTCTGGAAAGGACTGGGCAAAGGTCCCTGTCTATGGTGAAGATTTCTTCGAGCCACAGGTAGCCGTCATAGCAGACCTTGCACGTGAGTTTGGTGGTGAGGCTTTTATACTGCCTACCGTCTATTCGCCTCTGGCACTGGCTGGTCAAACACTGGGATTCGGAAATCGCAAGAATCTCAAGAAACTGATTGAGGAAGATCCGAAGGCTTTCGGACAGGCCATCAAGAACCTCTCACTGAGCATCGAGAACTATCTCCGTGCTGCCCGCAAGCATGGTGCCGACGGTTTCTACGTATCTAGTCAGGGAGGTGACGGCAATTCCCTCACTCCTGAGGTTTGGAATAAGTACGTACGTCAGTGGGATAAGCATGTGTCTGAAGTTGCCGCAGAGATTGGTGAGATCAAT
The DNA here is from genome assembly GCF_900110895.1 of Prevotella aff. ruminicola Tc2-24. Taxonomy (GTDB): domain Bacteria; phylum Bacteroidota; class Bacteroidia; order Bacteroidales; family Bacteroidaceae; genus Prevotella. The sequence continues at coordinate 88,422 of NZ_FOIQ01000006.1, forward strand.
ATTCTCCACATCTGCGACTATGGTACACCATTCAAGAATGCTGAAGCTCTCTACGCGTTCGCCGACTATCCAGCAAGCATCATTAATGTTCCTCTGAAATTCTCTGATGGATCAACGCTCAACCTGAAAGAAGCCCAACAGCGGTTTGGTCGTCCTATCTTTGGCGGACTGGAGCGCTTAGGCGTCATCGCTACTGGTACCATCGAGGAAGCAAAGGCCGAAGTTGACAAGGTACTGGAGAACGCATCACCCAACTTCATCCTCGGTGCCGACTGCACCGTGCCAGGTGAAACCGATTGGGAAAAGTTGCGCGCCGTCATCGACTACACACACACATGGCGACAGACACACAAGAAGTAGTCTCATATACTTTATTTCTATGGTTCGGGTGACACAGTTTTTTATAACTATGTACCCGGACTTTTCTAATTAATTTGTATTTTTGCAGGCAGATTCTCAAACTAATGAAAAGAACGTTATTATGGATAGGTGCACTCGTGGTGGGTGCTGTTTTAGGACTACTTGGGCTGGCTTGGCTCAACGAAGTGATGGATTTTGTGGCGACAGTATATACAAGACTTTTCCAGTTGTTGGCAGTGCCAACCATCGTACTGGCGGTAATCACGACCTTTGCCACCTTTGGATCCAAAGGTTCAGGTAGGATATTCGGACGAACACTAACCTACACACTACTGACCACCTTCGCTGCAGCCATTGTTGGAGCCTTTCTCTATGTACTCATTGCCCCAGGCAACCTGCCCGCAGAAGCTCTCGTGACAAATGATGTGACAGAAAGCACACCACTCTCATACAAAGAGCATATTCTCAGCGTCATCCCAAACAATATCGTACGTCCTTTCCTCGAAGGCAACGTGCTATCACTGCTTCTATTGGCCTTTGCCATTGGTATCGGATTGTCGAAGTTGCCGGAGACCGAGAATAAGACCATCGTTGTAAAAGGACTTCTCGGGCTTCAGGATCTGCTTTTCTTTCTCATCCGCGGCCTCATCTGGACACTGCCTCTCGGCATTGTGGCTTTCTCCGCTCAGTTGTCGGCACAGGTCTCTGCAGGTGTAGTGGCCGATAGCATCGGTAAATATGTGTTGGTGGTATTAGGCGGCAATATCATCCAGTTTTTCATTGTACTCCCGCTGTTTCTCTTGGCACGAGGACTCAATCCCATTCACGTGCTTGGGAAAATGATGCCAGCCGTTCTCATGGCTCTCTTTACCAAAAGCAGCGCCGCTACCTTACCCGTCACCATGGAGACAGCTGAGAATCGCCTTGGCATCCGTCGTCAGGTCGCTCGTTTCGTCTTGCCTATCTGCACCACCATTAATATGAACGGCTGCGCAGCCTTCATCTTAGTGACCTCTCTTTTTGTGATGCAACAGGGAGATACACCCATCACTCTTTCCACCATCCTACTTTGGATTCTTATCGCCGTCATCTCAGCTGTAGGCAATGCAGGTGTACCGATGGGCTGTTTCTTTCTCACACTCTCCCTGATGTCGGGCATTGGTGCACCCGTCGCTGTACTGGGAATTATCCTACCTATCTATACTATTATAGATATGGTGGAGACAGCCGAGAATGTATGGTCCGACTCTTGCGTCGCGGCAATGGTAGACAAATCACAGTCTCAGGGGGCATAAAAGCCCCCTTTTTTAGTAAATTATTCTATTTAAGCTGTTATAAAGAGTAGCATTTAGAATAACCATCCATATAATTCTACATAATAGATATATCTTCCGATTTTTGAGCAAAATTTGGATGATAATTCTAATCTTCGTACCTTTGCAGCGTGAATAAGACATTAAATAACAAAAAAAGAAAGGATATATCATTATGAGTACAAAGAATTATCGTTTTGAGACACTGCAACTCCATGTAGGCCAAGAGCAGGCCGACCCCGCTACTGATGCACGCGCAGTACCCATCTACCAGACCACAAGCTATGTGTTCCACAATAGTCAGCATGCCGCCGACCGCTTTGGTCTGCGCGATGCCGGTAACATCTACGGTAGACTGACCAACTCGACACAGGGTGTGTTTGAGGATCGTGTAGCAGCCCTCGAGGGTGGTGTGGCCGGTCTGGCCGTAGCTTCTGGTGCAGCCGCCATCACCTATGCCCTACAGAATATCGTTCAGGCCGGTGATCATATCGTGGCAGCCGACAATCTCTATGGTGGCTCATACAACCTGATTACCCACACACTGGCGACACAAGGCATCAGCAATACTATTATCAACGTGAACGATCTCGCCGCACTCGAGGCTGCCATCAAACCAAACACAAAGGTTGTATACGCAGAGACCTTCGGAAACCCGAACTCTGACGTGCTTGACTTGGAAGGAGTGGCAGCCGTGGCTCACAAACATGGAATCCCCTTCATCGTGGATAACACCTTCGGCACACCTTATCTCATCCGTCCGTTGGAGCATGGTGCAGACATCGTCGTCCACTCAGCTACCAAGTTCTTAGGTGGTCACGGGTCATCTCTTGGTGGCGTCATCGTAGATGGTGGCAAGTTCGACTGGAAGGCTAACCCCGACAAATTCCCGACACTGGCGAAACCCGATCCCTCATACCACGGAATCGTGTTTGCCGACGCAGTGGGTGCCGCAGCCTACGTAACCCGCATCCGTGCCGTCATCTTACGTGATACAGGTGCAGCCATCTCACCTTTTAATGCTTTCATCCTGTTGCAGGGTGTCGAGACACTGAGTCTGCGTGTGGAGCGTCATGTAGAAAACGCCCTGAAGGTGGTCGACTTCCTCGCCAAGCACCCGAAGGTTGCCAAGGTGAACCATCCCGCATTGGAGAGCCACCACGATCACAAACTCTATCAGAAGTATTTCCCCAATGGTGGTGCCTCAATCTTCACCTTCGAGATCAAGGGTGGACAAGAAGAGGCATGGAAGTTCATCGACGCCTTGCAGATTTTCTCTCTGCTGGCCAACGTAGCTGACGTGAAGAGTCTGGTAATCCATCCCTACACCACCACTCACTCCCAGCTCTCGCCCGAGGAACTAGCAGAACAGCATATCACGCCTTCGACCATCCGCCTCAGTATCGGAACCGAGCACATTGACGATATCATTGCTGATCTGAGTCAGGCATTTGATAAGATTTAAGGGGTTTACCTAAGAGAAGAGGCCTCGCTGTTATAGCGAGGCCTCTTCTCTTTTTGATTCACTTATTTGATATAGTCTGCGAAATCCGTCAGTTTCATGTCACCCTTACGTGCCAACGTATCATGCAAAGCGAAGGCGGCTGTCAGGTTATGACGAGTCTGTCCCATCTTCGCAATCTTCAGGTAGTCCCAAAGCAACTGCTTATAGTCAGGATGCGCACAGTTCTCAATGATGATCTCCGCACGCTGAGCGGGCGACTTTCCGCGCAAGTCGGCAACACCCTGTTCGGTAACAATGATGTTCACATCATGCTCCGAACTATCCTGATGACTGACAAACGGAACAATCGAAGAGATTACACCACCCTTGGCCACAGATGGACAGGTAAAGATGCTCAGATAGGCGTTACGGATAAAGTCGCCCGAGCCACCGATACCATTCATCATCTTTACGCCACTGATGTGCGTTGAGTTGGCATTACCATAGAGATCGACCTCAATAGCCGTGTTGATGGCAATCACTCCCAATCGACGAATCACCTCCGGTGAGTTGGATATCTCACTCTGACGTAGTGTCAGATGATCCTTGAAATAGTCCATATGATCATATACCTGCATCAAGCAATCGTTGCTGACCGTCAGGGAACAGGCTGAAGCATCCTTCACACGGCCGTTCATCATCATGCCAACCACAGAATCCTGCAGCACTTCGGTATAGATATTAAAATCAGGTACGTGCTTGTCCTGGCCCAGAGCACCAAGGATGGCATTGGCTGTTGAACCCACACCACTCTGCAACGGCAGGAACTCCTTAGGAATACGCCCCTTGCGCATCTCCTCAACCAAGAACTCAGCCGTCAGGAAACCAATCTTATCAGTAACAGGATCGCTGTCTTTAAAAGCACGGGCCTCATCAGGGATGTTACACTCCACGACTCCCACCACCTTCTCCTTTGGAATCGACACGTAAGGTTTACCTATACGGTCGCTGACGTGTTCGATTGGAATAGCCTTGCGGTAAGGAGGATCCAATGGCTCATACACATCATGGATAAATTTCGCATTCGGGTTATGAAATGAATTCAACTCTAATATGACATGTTTGGCCAGACGAGCAGCCGTCGGAGAAATACCACCGGCAGCAGTCAGATATACATGATAGTCATTACCTGCCTCCTCGATGTCACACACCTCAAGAATCGCCCAATCAAGATTACCATAGAAGCCATAACGCAACTCCTGTGCCATATGACTCAAGTGCAGATCGTTATAAGGGATTTCCCCCATATTTACATGCTTACGGAAATCAGGATTTGTCGTATAGGGTGCACGATACTTTATAGCCTGCGCATTGGCAAGGTCACCATCAGTCGACTGTCCCGTCGACGCACCGGTAAAGATACCCACCTTGAACTCACGCCCAGCCTCATGCTCAGCAACGGCAATCTTTGCTAATTCCTTTGTTGTTGCCTTGGCCACACCCGCAGGTGTAAAGCCGCTCATAGCGATATTCTCGCCATTCTTAATCAGTGCTGCAGCCTCCGCAGCAGTCATACGTGTATAAGCCATATCTTACAGTTTTTGCAAATTTTGCTCGCAAAATTACAATTTTTATAGCGAAATACAAAACAAAAAACAAATTATTTACCGCTACCTTCTTATAAGTACTCCATCAGTACATCCCAGACGGCAATGATATGACAGACGCTACCTGCCAACACAAAGAAATGAAACACAGAGTGCATATATTTCTTTTTGTTCAGAGAGTAGAACACTGCCCCCGTGATATAGCATATTCCCTCAGCAATTATCCAGATAACTGCCGCCGTACTGACAGAATCCAGTAGCGGTTTGAAAGCAACAAGCACACTCAGTCCCATACCCACGAAACAAAAGGTTTCCAGATTTGAATGCTCTTTTAGCTTAATGAGACTAATAACCGTTCCAACAATAGCACAGAGCCAGACAAAAGAAAAAAGACTCCACCCCCAGTATCCCTGACTGCGTAACGCAACCAATGTAAGCGGAGAATAACTTCCGGCGATATGCCAATAGATGGCGGCATGATCCCATTTCCGGAGCCGTTCTTTCCATTTCGAATGATGCTTGATAGAATGATAAACCGTCGAGGCCACGTAAGAACCAAGCATACCAAAGAGATAGAGGATGACACCAATCCGTGCCCAATTGTTATCGCTTCGGAAACACCACACTAGGAAGATGACACCAACCACCACCCCAAGCAGAATGCCTCCGCCATGCGATACTGCATTCCAGATTTCCTCTTTCCTCGTGTATTTTATCACTCCACTCGCTTACGCTTCCTCAAAAGGCATCTCATACACAAAGCTTGAGCCGCCTTCATAATCCTCGTCCAGATAGAGGCGTCCACCAAGCATCTTTGCGATCTGACGACTGATCGCCAGTCCCATGCCAAGACCCTCTGTCACACCATCGAACTTACGGAACGGCAGAAACAACTGACTTCGGTTCTCCACGGGGATACCTTCCCCCGTATCACTGACCCGTATCTGTAGTCGCGGTTGTCCTTGGGAATCGTCACTCTCCACCGTTCTGACTCTCAGTGTAATCGCGCCCATCCTTGTATGTTTGCAGGCATTCGACAAGATGTTACGCAGCAACTGTACCATCCGACGACCATCCGTATAGATTCTCGTATCTTTGAGCACCACAGGATACTGATGCAACAGCTTTACTCCCGGTTGAACCTCATTCTTCACGCTCTCGCGTGCCTTATAACAGATCTCCATCAGACTCACCACCGTCTTATGAATAATCAAGCTACCTTTTTCCATCTTTGATAGATCGACCAAGTCATTTACGACATTAATCAGTCGCTCGGCATTCCTGTGGATATGATCCTTCATTATCCGTTTCTCTTCCTCCTCCATATGTTCGCCAGCCACACCGTTCAAGAGATCATTAAAACCAATAATCGCATTCAAGGGGGTTCGGATCTCATGGTTCACATTATTCAGAAATATCTCTTCCAACCGGCTTTGGTCTTCATTTCCGTATCGCGGTCTTCTTTCCGTAATATTACTCAGCCGGAATATATAACCATCGGTCTCCCCCTGATCGTTGGTAAAGGGGACAACGAAAGACTCTAAGACAGTTCCATCCTCGCGAATCCACTGCTCTTTTCCAGACTTCCCTTCACGGATTGATCGACACAGCAATTCACAATCTTGCGGATAGTCATTCTGTAACCTGTTGAACTCTTCGTTACTGGTCATCATATGTCCATCTTTATCGTAAATCCCTATGCCAATCTGTAATCCTGAAAAAGCCAGATTTAGCATTCGTTGTTCAATCTGTCCTAACATTATAGCTGATTAATATAGTTTTTATGTGTGCAAAGATAAGAACTTTTCCTTGAAAAAAAAGAAAAAAAGACATATTTTCTTCCGTTTTTCGCATAATCGAGTCTCGTTAACATCATCCCTCGGCAAAAAAGTCCCCAAATTCTTTGTTTTCCCAGAAGATTTCCATATCTTTGTATCCATAGACACCATTTATCAACAAATATGGGAGGAGTTCTTACAGACATCATGACTATCACGACAGACAATGACTACTCATTGGCTCGTGATCTTATTGGCCTTGCCCTTGCCGACGGAAAAATCACTGAAGAAGAAAAGGCCGCCATAGCAAGAATCTGTCAGTTGGACAATATCACCGAGGATCAACTCAAGGAGATGTTCAAGAGTAGCGGTCAACAAGCTCAAGTTGCCATTCCCGCCACTCGAAAAGAGAAGGAAGATTATCTGGTCAAGATGATTCAGGTTATGGGAGCCGACGGCGACAGCGCCACAGAAGAGATTTTCCTTTTGGAGATCATGGCGGGAAGACTTGGTTTTTCCCGACTACAGTTGACAGCACTAGTCTTGCTCAATGCCACCAGGAAAAATTTCCCTGGTGACTTTGGTGCCAAGGTACTTTCTACTTTCCTGAAGAACATTGTCGACCCTAAGGGTAAAAGCAACCAACAAAACCACGATAATATCGCTAAGATTTACGATGCGGTCGCAAACACTACAATCCTAACAGACGATGCTCAGGAGAACCAGCTTCTCCTAAGAGAGGCCTTTGCCAAAGCGACCCAGACCCTCTTAGCCAACGAACTACTTGCCCGTGAGTTCCAGACGGCGGGTCTTAACTTCAGGGAAATACTAGAGTCTGAGAGCATAAAAGCTCTCGGAAGGCAGATTCAACTGCAGCAACGGCCAGGAGACATCATTATCAATCGTCTGCCAGGGTAAAATCGAGCTGTTTCTTCTCGAGGTTTGCGCGAGCCACCTGGATACGGATCGGATCACCGAGCTGATACTTCGTGTGATGACGGCGGCCAACAATCATATAGTTTTTCTCGTCGAAATCGTAGTAATCGTCACCTAGATCACGGATGGGAATCATACCCTCACAATGGTTCTCATCTATCTGAGCATAGATGCCATACGACTGGATACCGCTGATATGAGCATCGTACGTATTACCTATCTTATCCTCCATAAACTCCACCATCTTATATTTGATGGAGTCGCGTTCTGCATTCTGGCTGATCTGCTCCATATCAGAACAATGCTCACAGAGTTCCTCATACTTATCCTTGTTGGCCGAGCGAGCACCCTCTTGGTACTTCGTCAGCAGTCGGTGCACCATTGTATCGGGATAACGGCGGATAGGTGAGGTGAAGTGCGTATAATAATCGAAAGCCAATCCATAGTGGCCGATATTATGGACGCTGTATTTTGCCTTCATCATCGCACGGAGAGCCACAGTCTCAATAGCATTTTGCTCACGGGTTCCCTCTGCCGAGGACATCAACGCATTAAGACTGCGAGAAATGGCACCCTTCGTTCCGCTGGTCTTCATCTTATAACCGAACTTGGCGACAAACTCACGCAAGTTCTCCAACTTAGTCGGATCCGGTTGATCGTGAATACGATAGGGAAGCGTCTTTGCCTTCACCCCTTTCTTCACCTTACCAACAGACTCGGCCACGGTTTTATTTGCCAAAAGCATAAACTCCTCAACGAGTTTATTGGCATCCTTTGATGTTTTGAAGTAGGCCCTGATGGGCTTACCTTTCTCATCGATATCGAAATGTAGTTCTTCGCGGTCGAATTTCACAGAACCATTCTTGAAACGGGCGGCACGAAGTTTCTTGGCCAGAGCATCAAGCTTAATAAGTTCTGTAGCATACTCCCCCTTGTAAGGATGTTTCTTCGTAGCTGGCGGTGCCGGCTCTCCTGTGCCGTCCTTGACACCGTTATCCTCAAGAATCTGCTGCACCTCCTCATAAGCGAAGCGGCGGTCGCTGCGGATCACGGTATGGGCCAGATGCCAGCTCTTCACATTCGCCTCATCATCCATCTGGAAGATGACGCTATAGCACAGTTTCTCCTCGTTAGGGCGGAGTGAGCAGATGAAGTTACAGAGTCGTTCGGGCAGCATGGGGATCGTACGATCCACGAGGTAGATGCTCGTGGCACGCTTCACCGCTTCCTTATCGATCATGGAACCCTCCTTCACATAGTGTGACACATCAGCGATATGCACGCCCACCTCCCAGAGCTGCCCTTTGCTCTTCTGCGCCTCACCATTACCAACGGCTCTGATAGACAGAGCATCGTCGAAGTCTTTGGCATCTTTGGGGTCGATGGTACAGGTAAACACATCACGGAAGTCCTCACGTCGTGCGATCTCCTGTGGTGTAATCGTCGCATCAATTTTCTCTGCAGCCTCTTCCACTGCCTTCGGGTACTTGTATGGCAGGTTATACTGCGCAAGGATGGCATGCATCTCGGCGTTGTTCTCACCAGTCTTTCCCAAGATGTCAATCACCTCGCCAATGATATTCTTATGTTCTGAGTCGGGCCATTGCATCACCTTAACCACAGCCTTATCGTCAGACTTTCCTCCTTTCAACTTACGTTTTGGAATGATGATATCATGAACAAATGTGCTATCGGGGGTAACGAGAAATGCGATATCCTTCGTCACTCGGAGCTTGCCGACGATAGTATCATGAGCCCTCTTGAGAATTTCCACCACCATAGCCTCCTTAATATGTTTGTCACGGCGGGCCATATACGATACTTTTACACGGTCACCATCCATGGCCGACATAGAATTACGCTCTGCCACAAAGACTGGGGTTCCACCGTCATCGGGCACAAAGGAATTGCGCCCTGTCGCCTTGCGACGGAAGATGCCCTCCTGAACCTGCGTTTTCATGTTCAGGCGGTATGAGTTATCGCTGACCTTGCTCAGGAAGTCGTCCCATGCCATCTCCTCCATCACGTCGATAGCAAGCATCTTCAACGGATGGGTATCAAACTTCAGTGCTTTGAATATCTGCTTAAACGAGAATGTCTCGTTTGGGTTATGCTGAAAGAGATTCTGAAGCAGTTCACTGACCTGCTTCTTCCCTAGTCGTTTTCCACCTTTTTTCTTTCCCATAGTCTTATATACTTCATATAGTTCGACGGCAAATTTACGAAAAAACGAGAGAAATGCAAAAGGAATCCTTGTTTTTCTTTTGCATTCTTATATGCTCTATTTGACTAAATATTTACAAATTGTATGCCGTCACGAGGTCGCTTGAAGAAAGGGCGGAGCAAGCTGGGAGTTTCATGCCGGCAAAGTGGCAGAAACCTGGGAGGAACCCCGACTTTCCCGCTGGGAAAAACAAACAGCCCCAAAACGCCCATAAACAGGGCTTCCCAAAGTCGTCTCCACAACAGGTAAACAATCTTTACTCTATAACAAACAAACTTCCTGTCCAAGGAGGCATCTCTTTCTGTACAGACAGGCCCTCTGAACTTTTATGCCCTTTTCTTTCGCAAAATGAGATTTTTGCACTACCTTTGCACCCAAAACAGCGAAAGATGAAGATTCTGATTACTGGCGCGAGCGGATTTATCGGCTCGTTTATCGTAGAGGAGGCCCTCAGAAGAGGCTTTGAGACATGGGCTGCCGTGCGAGGAAGTAGCTCAAGGGAATATCTGCAGGACGAGCGCATCCACCTCATCGAACTGAACCTCTCGTCGAAGGAACAACTCGTAGAACAGCTACGAGACAAGGACTTTGACTACGTGGTGCATGCTGCTGGTGTGACAAAATGCCTGAACAAAGCCGACTTCCATCGGATTAATACCGAAGGAACGAAGAACCTCGTCGAGGCAATTACCGATCTACAAATGCCATTAAAACGCTTTGTGTTCGTAAGTAGTCTCAGTATCTTCGGAGCCATCCGTGAGAAACAGCCCTATCAGGAGATTCGCGAGACGGACACCCCACAACCCAACACCGAATACGGAAGGAGCAAGCTGGAAGCCGAACAGTTCCTTGCCACGACCACAATACCTTATATTATATTAAGACCAACAGGTGTATATGGCCCTCGTGAAAAGGATTACTTCATCATGGCGAAGAGTATCAAACAACACTCCGACTTTGCCGTAGGCTTTAAGCGTCAGGATATCACGTTCGTGTATGTCGACGACGTGGTACAAGCAGTCTTCCTCGCCTTGGAGAATGGCAAGACGGGGCGTAAATATTTCCTCTCCGACGGGAAGGTATACCAGAGTGCCACATTCAGTAACCTGATCCATGAGGAACTAGGACGTCCTTGGTGGATCCGCATCACGGCACCCGTATGGGTCCTCCGCATCGTAACGTTCTTTGGAGAGTATATTGGGCAGATAACAGGTAAGGTGACGGCCCTAAACAACGACAAGTACAACATCTTGCGCCAGCGTAACTGGCGCTGTGACATAGAACCGGCTCGGCGCGAGCTGGGCTACCAGCCGAAGGTGCAACTGGCGGAAGGCGTCAAGAAGACCATCCAGTGGTACAAAGACCACCAGTGGCTGTAATCCGCAATTGACAACAAAAACAATACTGAACTCACATTGAAATCACTAAGATATTTATTCGAGATTGAGAAGAAGCCGAAGAAAGGACTGCTGACCGTCGAATGGGTCATCCTCGGCTATCTGGCACTCACCCTGCTGATCATGTTTTTCACCTACACGAAAGTGGTCAACCCCGAGTCGATGCTCTGGGGGCGCATACGTATCGTGGCGATGACCATTGCCATGTGGGCTGTCTATAGGATGCTGCCCTGCAGGTTCACCCACCTCTGCCGCATCATTGCCCAGATGGCCCTGCTTTCCTGGTGGTATCCCGACACCTATGAGTTCAACAGGATGTTCCCCAACCTCGACCATCTCTTCGCAGGCTATGAGCAACAGCTTTTCAACTGCCAGCCTGCCCTGCTCTTCTCGAAGAACTTCACCAATCCGGTGCTCAGCGAGCTGATGCACCTGGGCTATGCCTCGTACTATCCACTGATCGCCTTGGTGACCCTGTTCTATTTCTTTTACCGTTATAAAGAATTCAGTCGCACGGCCTTTATCATACTCACTGCGTTCTTCGTCTACTACGTCATCTTCATCGCGCTGCCCGTCACAGGACCACAGTACTACTATCTGGCCGCAGGTATGGATAACATCGCCAACGGAGTGTTCCCCAACATGCACGACTTTTTCGCTACACACAGTGAGAGCCTGCCCATCCCCGGCTATCGCGACGGATTCTTCTACCAATGCGTGGTGGCCGCCCACGATGCCGGCGAACGCCCCACGGCCGCCTTCCCCAGCAGTCATGTAGGCATCTGTACAATCTTGCTCTTCCTCGCCTGGCGCGCCAAGAACAAGAAACTCTTCTATGGCATACTGCCCTTCTTCGTGCTGATGTGCTTCGCCACCGTTTACATCCAAGCCCACTATGCCGTAGACGTCATCGGAGGATGGGTTTCCGCAGCCATCATCTACATGGTTCTCTGTTATGCATGGAGATTTACAGGTCATCGCAACTGATGTTTTTTTGCGAGAAAAATTTGTTTGATTCGAAAATATTTCCTATCTTTGCACACAGACAAGTAAGGATAAGACATCATAAGATCATGAGGATTCCGACACGACGGTATTGTCGGGATTCTTTGTTTTTTGTTTATCCATCTTAGAAGAACAATGTAGAACAATAAAAAAGAATAACTATGGCTTATATGTCACAAGAAGGCTATGACAAACTGATAGCCGAACTAAAACATCTGGAAAGTGTTGAGCGCCCAAAAGCCTCAGCCGCTATCGCCGAGGCACGCGAAAAGGGCGACCTCAGTGAGAACTCAGAGTATGATGCCGCCAAAGAGGCACAAGCTCATCTTGAGGATAAGATCAATCAGTTAAAGTTGACAATCTCCGAAGCAAAGGTTGTCGATACATCCCGTCTGAGCACTGACGCCGTTCAGATTCTGTCGAAAGTAGAGATGACGAACTTGACCAATAAGGCCAAGATGACTTATACCATCGTCAGCGAGAGCGAGGCCAACCTCCGTGAGGGAAAAATCTCTATCCAAACTCCAATCGCACAAGGGTTGCTCAATCACAAGGTGGGCGACGAAGTTGAAGTTACAATACCACGTGGCACCATCAAACTCCGTATTGACAAGATTACGGTTGGTTGATTTGGCTTGTGGCTATTAACTGTTGAACATTTCAAAGATTTAAGTGATGGACATTTTCAGTAAGATTGCAGCAGGCGAGATTCCTAGCTATAAGTGCGCTGAGAACGAGAAGTTCTACGCTTTCCTTGATATCAACCCATTGGTAAAAGGCCATACCCTCGTGATTCCTCGTCGTGAGGTAGACTATATCTTCGACATGGGCGATGACGAGATTGCCGAGTATCAGGTGTTTGCCAAGAAGGTGGCACTGGCAGTCGGCAAGGCATTCCCCTGCAAGAAAGTGGCTCAGGTGGTGCTTGGTTTGGAAGTTCCTCATGCCCATATTCATCTAATTCCGATGCAGTCGGAACAAGATGTTGACTTCCGCCGAGAGAAGTTAAAACTCACGGAGGAGGAGTTCAAAGATATTGCATCAAAGATATATGCAGAATACAAGAAGCAGTAGCCTATGAGCTACTGCTTCTTGTATTTACACTATACGAAATCGTCACCGTATCGGATCTGTACCTCACTGACATACTTTCGGACGAGCGAAGACGAGTCGCCCTTCTTACAAATCATCAACACATTACCTTCCTCGGCAACGATATAACCGTCTAGACCATTGAATACACCAAGCTTCCCCTTCGGTAACTTGATGACATTATCGTGGCAGTCATCCATCACCACCTCCGAGTTTATCACCACATTATCGTTCTCTACCTTACTCATCGCCTCATAAATAGCATGCCATGTACCCATGTCGGCCCAACCAAAATCGCACTTCATGACAAAGACATCGTCACTGTGCTCAAGGATAGCATAGTCGATAGACAGGTTCGGATAAAGCGAGTAACGTTGAGCCACATACTCCATTTCCTCCTCATAGGTATAGTTGGGCTTCTCCACCTCAAGATTACGCAGCACCTCCGGGAACTGCATTTCAAAATTACGACGCAGATGCTGTCCATTAGAGATAAATATACCCGTGTTCCAATAGAACTCGCCACTTTCCATGAACATCTTCGCGAAATCACGCTCCGGCTTCTCCGTGAACGATTTCACCTTATACACATCCGACTTACAACTCAAATCACCAAGTTGTATATATCCATAGCCCGGCTCTGGTCGAGTAGGCTTCACACCCATGACCAACAGAACATCATTCTCCGACACATAACCGATACCACTCTCCAGACTCTCAACGAAGGAGTCCTCATGAAGCACCATCTGGTCTGAAGGAGTGATAATGATATTCGCATCCGGGTTTTCCCGAAGGATTCTCATGTTCGCCCAAGCCACACTTGGAGCAGTATTACGATGAACAGGTTCTACCAAGATATTCCGTTCTGGTATCTCTGGCAACTGCTCTTGAGCCTGCGCCAGATATTCCTTACACGTACATATATATATATTCTCTTTTGGCAAAAGTTTCGCAAAACGATCATAAGTTTCCTGCAGTTGCGTACGTCCTGTCCCGAAAAAATCTATGAATTGTTTGGGGTACAAATTCCTACTACAAGGCCATAATCGTCTGCCGCGACCTCCTGCGAGTATCACGCAAAAGTTTCTCTTGTCAGTTTTATCCATGAATCATATTTATAGTTAACCTTCCGCTTGCGAAGATAAGCATAATAAGTGACATTAGCAAGCATTTTTCATTTTTTTATCAGAAACCTTTGTCATTTCATTTTTTTATATTACCTTTGCACCCACTTTTGGTAACCAGCAAGCGACACATGCCCAGATGGCGGAATCGGTAGACGCGCTGGTCTCAAACACCAGTGGGGCAACCCGTGCCGGTTCGACCCCGGCTCTGGGTACTTCGGTACTAGTTTAAGACTGGTTACAAAAACAAGAGCGCTGCAAGTCAAAACTTACAGCGCTCTTTTCATATATAATCAGTTTTTCCTTATTTAAAAACCTTCTGTGCAAACATCGTCAGATAGATGCGCCAGTTACGCCAGATATGCCCACCGTCGGTCTCCACATACTCATACTTGTAACCTTTCTCGTCTAAATAGCTGCGCAGATCAACCGTACTCTGATAGAGGAAATCTGTCTTACCCATACCCATCCAGTAGAGTTTGGGCTTACTACCGAAGAGACGAGCAGACTGCTTGGCGAAATCCGGATCACTCTTGATCTGTTCGGCAAAAGGCTGGTTCATATTGAAGTCCTTGCCCAGATGCAGACCAGCAGAGAAAAGACCATAATAGTCGAACGTTGTCGGATAGGTAAGACTGATGCCGAAGGTATGTCCTCCACCCATCGACAGACCGCAGACAGCACGACCTGCACGAGTCTTGATCGTTCGATAATTAGCATCTACATAGTTCACGATATCCATAAAACTGGCAGGAATAGTAGCTGCAGCAGGAGCCGTAGGACCCGTGCCAGCATCACGGAAACCTGGGGTATACATGCCAAACGACCACTCCCCAGGAGCCGCCTGACAGTTAGGATTGCCATTCGGCATCACCACGATCATCGGCTTGGCCTTGCCTGTAGCAATCAGGTTGTCGAGAATCTGTGCAGCACGTCCGAGTTCGCTCCAAGCGTTTTCATCACCACCGGCACCATGCAACAGATAGAGTACCGGATAACGACCACCTTTGTCATAGCCCGCAGGGGTATAGATGGTCATACGACGCTGCATCTTCAACGTCGGACTGTTATACCACACCTTTGAGAGGTTACCGTGAGGCACCTCATTTACACGATAGAGATCACCCTTATCGCCCTTCTCATCACTGACGATGAAGATGTTCGTGAACGACACGATGTCACGATTCACATAGATATTGGCAGGGTCTTTCACGCCCGTCATACCGTCAATATTAAAAGTATAACTATACATCTCAGGAGCGAGCTTGTCGGTGGTGTAGCTCCACACGCCGTTCTTACCCTCCTTCAGCTCGGCCACGCCCGGGGCATCATACTTGCCATAGCCAGGCACATCAATGGTCTGGGTGGGTAAGAAATCGCCTGTCACCTCCACCTTCACAGCCTTGGGCGCAAACAGATTAAATGTCACCGTTCCATCTGGATTGACGACGGGAGATTGTACATTAGCACTATTGAAGAGTTTCTCCTGTGCTGTGGCGCCTAAGCAGATGAAAGCAAGCGCCAATGTCATGATAGTCTTTTTCATACGATTGTCATTTATTTATTTGAATTATCCTATGCAGTTTGCAGGCCACATCTACTGCCATACCCTCATGGGCACAGCAGGGATTGCCGTTTGTTTAATCACATCGTGATTACCTATGTAAGAGATTAAGTTTCACGTTAGGTTTCAGCACATTATTCACTTTATGGGTGTATGCCTTCACCTTGGCTGTAGCCTTAGCCTCCACATCGCTGGCCGACGAGCATATCATAAATGTGTAAAGACCGGCATCCGTCTTCCATGCCGACAGTTTCTCGTTGAACGAAGCGAGATCAGCAGTCGAGACAGTCATTGTCACGGTCTCGTTCTCACCGGGCTGCAGCAGACGTGTCTTGGCAAAGTTGCGCAACTCCTTGGCCGGCTTGTTTGCCTTCTTGCTATCTGGTGCAGCCACAAAGAGTTCCACAACATTACGACCAGCATAGTCGCCTGTATTTTTCACATCTACCTTGATGGTAAAGATACCATTCTTCTCGCTCACACGCATATTCCCATAGTCGAACGACGTGTAACTCAGACCAAATCCGAAAGGATAGGCCACAGGCTTGTCGAAGCTGTCAAAATAACGATAACCCACGTAGATATCCTCCTCATAGTTGGTAAAATCGATATTCTTCTGCGGCTCCCTTTTCTTGGCATCATCCTTGTTACGCCCCCACATGAACATCGCACCAAGCGTCTTATCGTCGACATTAGAGGGGAAATTCTTATCGGCATAGGCATCACCGTACTTAATCTGGAAAGTCATAGGTAATTTTCCGCTGGGGGTCACCTTACCAGAGAGTACGTCGGCCACAGCAAAACCACTTTCCTGTCCACCTTGCCAAGTACAGACAAGTGCATCCACCTGATCCTGCCATGAGGCCACGTCGATAGGACTGCAGATGTCAAGCAGGACCACCACCTGTTTCCCTTGTGCATGATAAGCCTCACTGATCTGCTTGATGAGCGCCTTCTCACCATCTTTCAGATAGAAGTCTGCCTCACTACGGTCGGCAGCCTCGCCACTCTTACGTCCCAGACTGATGATAGCCACATCACTACCATCGATGGCAGAAGCAAGCTCTTCATTCGAAAAGAGCTTCTCCTCTGCACGAGCAGGAGGCATCAATGAGAACTGCGGGCGACCGTTGGGATATAATCGTTTCTGCTCGCCAGCGATATGTTTCTTATAGATGCCGATGAGAGGCTTACACACCTCATAGCCTGCGCTACGCATACCTTCAACAAGCGAGACGGTATAGTGACCTACGGTAGTACCACCAAAGCCCGACCCTCCAGATATCCAGTCGTAACTGGTACAACCGAAGAGAGCCACACGCTTACCCTTTAACGGCAACAGCTTCTCCCCGCCTTCGGAAGCACTGGAGGAACGACCGTTCTTCAGTAATACGATACCATCGGCTCCCACCTCCCGAACCACCTGAGCATGCGCCTTCAGGTCTGGGGTGTTCGTATATGCATAGCCCCTGAAGTTATGGGTTTTCACGACATATTCAAGGATACGCTTCACGTTGGCATCGAGCACCTCCATCGACAGTTGTCCATTCTTAGCGGCAGCAAGAATGGTCTGATACTGCATGTCGCTGCCAGGCTGAAGCATATCGTTACCGGCCTGCATGGCGGCCACAGCATTATCACCGCCGCCCCAATCCGACACATACATACCTTTCCATCCCCACTCGTCGCGAACGATGGTGGTCAGTAGTTCATGATTCTGCACGGCATATGGACCGTTCAACTTATTATAAGAGGTCATGATGGTCCAGGGATTGCTCTCCTTGACCATGATCTCAAAGGCCTTCAGATAAATCTCACGAAGTGCACGTTGTGACATCTGAGAGATGTTATTGCTGCGGTTGGTCTCCTGATTGTTTGCAATAAAATGCTTCGGACAGGCGGCCGTACCCTCACTCTGCACACCGTTCACATAGCCTGCAGCAATCATGCCCGAGAGATAAGGGTCCTCACTATAGTACTCATGATTTCTACCACAGAGGGCGTCACGTATCAAGTTCATCGAGGGTGAGAGGATCCAGTCGAGTCCGAATTCTTTCACTTCATTACCGATGCCTTGTCCGACCTTATAGGCAGCCTCACGGTCCCAAGTAGAGGCAAGGGTCATGCTAGCCACAAAGTCCGTGGGGTAATAATCACGATGATCCCAATCACGGTGGTGGTCCATACGCAGGCCTTGCTGACTATCAGCACAGTAGGTCTCGGGGATACCCAGACGGGCGATGGCATACGTGCTTCCTGCCGTACCAGGGAATTTCGCCTCATCATTGAAATGCATACCGCAACCCAGTACAAGATGACATTTCTCTTCCAGCGTCATCGTTTGCACAATCTCGTCAATATTGGTTGCAGAGAGCTTGACCTGTGCAAAGACAGACATATGCAAGCCGCTACCCAAGAACGTGCCTGCAAGCATCAGACATAGTTTAATCTTCTTCATTGTTTTATAGTTTTGTTATTGATTCTGCAAAGATACGAAAACCTTACAGATTCCGGCTGCAAAGATATAGATTATTTTCAAAAACGCTTTTCCGCTCCGTTCATTTGTTTTATATCTGTGTTCAAAAGTGCCCGTCAACTATCCCATTCGTTCATTTTCTGTCTTGTTTGTTCATTTTCCGAAGACATTTAGATGATTTCTCGAATTAATGGCGTATTTTTGTATGCGAAAAGAAAAGATGGAAAGAAACAAGGAAATCTATAAGGTCACCCTGATAGGTGGGGCAGTAAATATTGTCCTGTTGCTCTTTAAGTTCGTGGCGGGCATCATGGGGCATAGTGCCGCGATGGTTGCCGACGCCGTCCACTCGCTCAGTGATTTCGTAACGGACATCATAGTACTCGTCTTTGTCCGCATCAGCGGCAAGCCCAAGGACAAGTCACACGACTATGGTCACGGCAAGTACGAGACCCTGGCGATGACCCTCATCGGTGTCGCTTTGCTCGTCGTGGCAATAGGCATCGTCTATAGCGGCATGGTGAAGATTGGGGCATGGATGGGCGGTCAGCAGTTGGATGCTCCCGACATGCTGGCACTCTGGGCAGCCCTTTTGTCTGTCGTATTAAAGGAGGCCGTCTACCGCTATTCGATGATAGAAGCCAAACTATTAAACTCACAGGCCCTGGAGGCCAATGCCTGGCATCATCGCAGCGACGCGCTCTCGTCAATAGGTACTGCCGTCGGCATTGGCGGTGCTATCTTCCTCGGTCGGCGGTGGACGGTTCTCGATCCTGTAGCCTCAGTCATCGTTGGACTATTTATAATAAAGGTGGCAACAGACCTGTTACGTAATGGCATCGGCGACCTGATGGAGCAATCACTACCCGACGAGGTGGAACAAGAGATCCTACAACTCGCAGCATCCGTACCTGGTGTGGCAGAGCCTCATGATCTGTGCACACGTCGGCTCGGTAATCACTATGCCATCGAACTACATATCCTTATGGACGGCGACATCCCCCTAAGCGAGGCCCACGACAAAGCCTCCGAGGTAGAAGCTCTTCTCAGACAGCATTATGGAGAAAGCACTCACATCTCCGTCCATGTCGAACCGAAATAAAATCACCGGAGAAGATAAGAAGGCGGAAGCAAATCATGCGGAGTTATGCAACTTTTTCGTATCTTTGTCACGTCATATAAATAAAGATCTTAAAACGATAACAATTATGATACTTACAACAACCCCAACCATTGAAGGTCACACAATCCGAGAGTATAAAGGTTTGGTGACAGGCGAGACCATTATTGGTGCTAACATCGTCAAAGACTTCTTTGCAGGCATCCGCGATGTCGTAGGCGGACGCTCTGCCAGTTACGAACAAGTGCTGCGCGAGGCAAAAGACACATCATTAAAAGAGATGATGGAGCGTGCCCAGGTTATAGGCGCCAATGCTGTTGTAGGAATTGATATCGATTACGAGACCATCGGGAGCAACGGTTCGATGCTCATGGTGTCTACTAGCGGAACGGCAGTAGTCATCTGATGCTATAGATACGTTATTTATCCCATGTATACAACTCGTCATCTCCCCAATACCCGAATCGATGTGGCCGATGCCCTAAGGGGAATCGCTGTGGCTGGTATCATCCTGTATCATTCTGTTGAGCACTTCAACATCTTTACCATGGAGTCGATAGCCCACACTCTGCCCTGCGACCAGCAGGTGGCCGATGTGCTGGCATGGCTGCTCTCTGGTAAGATGTATGGCATCTTCGCCATGCTCTTCGGACTGAGTTTCTTCATCATGAACGACAACCAGCAGCAAAAGGGGCGCTCGTTCTCTGGTCGCTTTGCCTGGCGTATGTGCCTGCTGTTTGGCATCGGCCTCATCAACTTGGCCTTCTACGATGGCGACATTCTGATGCTCTATGCGTTATATGGTCTGTTGCTCATCCCTATCAGCTATCTGCCATCGCGAGTCGTCTGGTGCATCCTTGTATTATTAGCCATCCAACCCGTGGAGCTCTTCTGTCTGCTGACTGGTCGTACGATTGATCATTCCACCATGTGGGAACTGTATAGTCGTATCAACAGCATGCACGAACATGGCTCGTTTCTGGAGAACACCATCACCAACCTCCGATACGGGTTTGAGGTGAATTTCAGATTCAATGTCTTCAGCGGACGTCTGACACAGCTCCTCTGTCTCTTTATCCTCGGCATGCAACTTGGTCGACAGAGGTTGTTCTACAACGAGGGACACAACTTACGCATCTGGCACATGGTCCTTTGTGCTTCGACGCTTATCGTCGTCAGCCTAAGCTTCATCGACTTCGGAGCACTTTCCTTGTGGGCCACCCCCATCTACAGTCTTTTGATCCTGCTGATGATTGTCTCGGCAGTGGTCTCTGCCTGGTATGCTTTCGGAGGTGTGCGCCGCGTACTTCATCACCTCTGCATCTTCGGCCGAATGAGTCTTACCAACTATCTGCTGCAGTCCATCATCGGCTGTGCCATCTTCTGTGGTTATGGTCTGGCCTGCTATCGACGACTCGGTACCACCTATGCTGTGATCATCGGCCTGAGCATGGTCATCTGCCAATACCTTTTCTGCCGTTATTGGTTTAAGAATCATCCTCGTGGCCCATTAGAGGGGCTCTGGCGGAAACTGACATGGATAACCATATAAGATCAGTATGAAACAAGAAGTAAACCCGCAGGAGACGTCTCGTGCGAAGGCCTTCGAGCTTTGGATGAAATCACCCATGCCGATGGTGACGCTTACCAAGACCTTCGACGTGACACGTCTCTATAAGGTCAGCAAACAAAGGGGCATCAAGTTCAACGTGCTCCTATGCTGGTGTATCGGCAAGACAGCCAGCAGAATCAAGGAGTTCTACCTCTTGCCTGAGAAAACCCAGACAGACGAGCAGGAGGCAGGATTGCTGGGGAGGCTCTATAAATTTGACAGCCTTGCCATCAACGTGATCGTCGACAACAAGGAAGGAGACATCAACTCGTGCGACATTCCCTATACTGACGATCTGGAACAGTTCAATACCGATTATCTGAGCATGACACGATTGGCCAGTGAGACATGTACGAGCTCCTTTCGCGACGACATGATGATAGTAGGAACCTCCACGTTGGTAGCCACAGAACTCGACTGCATCGTCAATCAATACAGTAATGTCTTCAACAATCCCTTTCTGGCCTGGGGCAGATACAGGCACCGCCTGCTGAAGACCACACTCCCCATCTCGTTCCAGTTCCATCATGTGCAGATGGATGGCGGACACGCAGCCCGCTTCCTGGAAGATCTACAGAAAACCATCAAGACGATATGAGCATTATAAGATGAAAGCATACAAGTACATCAAGAGTAACGCTTTCACGACTGGGGATTCGCTTGGCAACCCAGCAGCATGCCTGTTCCTGGGCGACGCGACCATGACAGGCGAACAGATGCAAACGATTGCCAGCGAGCACAAAGGGTTCGTGATGGAGATGGTGTTCTGCGGACATTCTGATAAAGCAGATGCCAAACTGACCTACTACTCATCAGAGTGTGAGGTCGACTTCTGCGGCCATGGAACCATCGCCACCATGTATTCGTTGGTCAAGGACACCCCCGAACTGATGTCGAAGCCCGTAGTCACCGTAGAGACCAACCGCAAGGGAATAATCGAGGTGTATAACGCCATCAAAGAAGAAGATGCCGTCTACATCAGTGCCCCAGCCCCCATTGAGCATCCAACGGAACTCACGACAGGACAACTGGAAGATATCCTGGAACTGCCTGACAACAGCATCCGCAAGGACTTGCCCATACGAATCATTGACGCAGGATTGCGGACGCTTATCGTACCCGTCAAAGACCTGGCGACAGAGATCTCGGTCTACCCAGATGTGAACCGTCTGAAGACCTTCTGTGAAGGAAACGACATCGATATCATCCTTCTCTTCTCCAAGCAGACGGCCGATGCTTCGGCCTTCGCCCATTCACGAGTCTTCGCGCCAAGGTTCGGCTACCTCGAAGACCCTGCCACAGGCTCTGGCAACAGTGCCTTTGCCAACTATCTGCTGAGCGAGCACCTCTGGGACGGTCAGCCTGTCACCATCGAGCAGGGTGGCGATGATCGCATCTTCAATGCCGTCAAACTGAAGTACGTCAACGGAAAGGTTCTCTTCGGAGGAAAAGCCACCGTACGGATAGAAGGAACATATCAGATATAGGTATAAGAGGATGTGTCATTCTTGACACATCCTCTTATACCTTATCAACACCAATCAAAGACTCATCTACTCGCCAGTAAACTTACCCACGAACAGGATGATGCCTGTTGAAACTTCACGTATCACATAGACGAAAGGCTTATTGGCATGGAAGATTGCCTTGGGATACTCGGGGGGATCTGACGGACCAATAGCGCTAGTAAACATACCAGCTATCGTGACTGCCGCAGCCTCCGATCCCTCTTCGCTGACCTTGATCTTTGCCTTCTGCCGCATCGTACCTATAAAAAGATTCCTATCTTCGCACATATTAGGTATCTGCGAGAGATCGGCATTGAAAGCTAGATTGACGCCCAACTTACGCATCAGCTGATTAAGCTTTCCATCCAGGTTATCGGTATCTGATGATGTCTCGAACCTAGGCAACTTCAGATCGACTTCATAGGGAGAATAAGTATCCGTACCACAGAAGTCGCGCCCCTCCGAAGCGTACTGGTTCACGCGCTTAATCACGTCGTCTGTTGTCTTCCCTTCCTCTGGCAGCATCACGGTCATCTCCCACGAGCCTTTGCCGTAAGGCATCTTAATCGAAGAATAGACATCATCTTTGTGATATCTTATCAGCACTTTCTGGTGCATCAAGGGCAGCGTGAGATTGCCATTTAGACTGGCGAAGTCCTCTTCCTTGGTGTTCTTCTCGTCAAACTTCGAAGCCCAGTCGGCCTTGAAGTAGATAGCATTCAACAGATACGACACCGCATTAGGGGCTGTTGCTTCAATTATCTCAGGAATCATACCCTTGGTCTTGTCATTACACCATTTGTTGATAACGGCAGCCGACTGTTGGGATGCGCTAAAGTCGAGTACCTCGGCCTTGGCATCATAATAGTCCTTTAGATCCTCCTCGAACTGCTTCTTCAGCGTGTATTGCTTGTTCAGGAAGAGGGCGTTGGCGATGTTCAGCGTCACCTTATTATCCACCTTTGGCAGATTGTCGATCAGGTTCTTGCAGAACTCGTTCACAGCCTTGGAACCTCCCTGAAGGAAGCCTAAGGTCTGCTCGATCTCCTTCTCTGTCTCACCTACGGCGGCATCGTTTACCATTCCCAATGCATAGGTGATGCTGAGTGGCGAGTAGATGAAACTCTTGCCGCTCTGATCAGCCTCGTTCGCTGCTTTCAGGAAGTTAAGAGTAAAACGGTTGTTGTCGTTGACGAATACCTGCTGCGCTTCAGTCAATACGATGCGGGTGTCCTCTTCCAACATGTTAATGGTTGCCACCGGCGCTTTTAACTCTCCAAAATTCTCTATGTCCGACGAGGAGCACGACAGCATCAATACAGCCAAAGCCGCAGCGGCCAGGATTGCAAATAGATTCTTTTTCATATCTGATACTTTTAGGAATGTTTCTGCTACTATAACACAGACAAGCGGCAATTCCTGCACGTCCTTGTGTTAAATAATCATAACGCCCTAGAAGTCTGGGCACGACAAGCTAAGAGAGAGGCTAACGAGTGTGACACACCTCCACGGCCCCACCGCGGTCCCTGAGCCTGTCGAAGGGAGTCCCATAGGGCCCATGGCGACTTTTCTTTACAAACGACCGCTTATAACTCGCGTGGTGATCAGGAGCATGGGAATGTGGGGCGTAGGCGCGAGTTTTGAGCAATTTCGATAATTGACTGATAATAAGGCAATTACGACTACACAAGAAAGAGGTAGGATTTTACAGTCAAGGAGATAGGCCTTATGAGTCGTGGAGATAGGGTTTACGAGTGTAAGAGATTATCTCTATACCCTATAAGGGATTATCCCTTTCTCTCGTAAGTGCCATTCCTTATGGTCGTGGAGACCATCCCTTTGACTGTTAGAAGGCACCCCTACCTAAAGTTGCCCTCATCTCTACGCCGAACAGGGGAAAAAGGCACTAAAAGTCCCCCTCGTTTTTTCTAGTTCACGACTTCGGACGAACGCTTTTTTCGGCACTTTTTTAGGACAAACGGAGAAAATCCCAGACGGTCATCATGTAAGACCGTCTGGGATTTGTATGGATATCGCTGCTCTGCGGATTATCGCTTCAGCAGATGGAGCTGTGTCTGAGGTTTCATGACATCGTTGACCTTCGTCTGCTGGGCCTTGACCTTGGCAGTAAGGGTAGCCTTGATATCTTGCGACGAGGCACCAACAAGCAACTGATACTCGCCCTCGGCAACGACCCAAGCCGAGGCAGCCTCATCGAACGAGGCGAGATCGGCCGTCTTCACACGGAGGGTCAGCGTATCGCTCTCTCCTGGCTTCAGGCTCTTCGTCTTGCCATAGGCCTTGAGCTCCTTGACGGGCTTGTTGTTGGTCTTGTTGTCAGGAGCAGAGACGTAGAGCTCTACCACCTCCTTGCCCTCGTGAGCGCCCGTGTTCTTGACGGTGACCTTAACGGTGATGGCATCGTCGTCGGTCATACAACTGGCATCAGCGTAATCGAAGGTGGTGTATGAGAGACCGAAACCGAAGGGATAGGATACGAGCACGTCGAACGAGTCGAAATAGCGATAGCCCACATAGACATCCTCCTCATAGTCGGTATAGTCGACATTGCGGACGTTAGTACTCTTCTGTCCCTGGTTCATCATGTCGATACGAGGATCCTGGTCGATGGGGAAGTTCTTCGATGAGTAGACATCGGTGAAGTTCACGGGCCAGGTCATGGTGAACTTTCCGCTTGGCGACTGACGGCCACTGAGCACGTCGACCACACTGTTGCCGCCCTCCTGACCAGCCTGCCAAGCACAGAGGATGGCGTCAGGCAGATCCTTCCACGAGGCAGTCTCGATGACACCACCGATATTCAGCAGCACCACGACCTGCTTATTGGCCTTGTGATAGACCTCGCACACCTGTTCGATGAGCTTGCGCTCAGAGGGACTGAGGTTGAAGTCGGACACCTTACGATCCACAAACTCGCCAGAGATACGTCCCAGCGTGATCACCGCCACGTCGGAAGCCTCGGCCTGCTTGGTCAGCTCGTCGACAGAGAAGAGCTTCTCGGCAGGTAGCGGACGAGGCATGAAGCGCAACAGCATGGCGTTCTTGGGATCTTTCTTGGAGGCCGCCTCGATCTCGGCCTCGATGGCCTTCTTACAGTCGTCGGCATAGGTGGCGTAAGCGTTCTTCAGTTCGTCGGAGACGGTATAGCCACCGTTCTTCAGTCCGTCGAGCAGAGACACCACATAGGCATGGTTCACATTACCAGAACCCGTGCCACCAGCGATGAAGTCGTAGGAGGTGTTGCCATAGAGAGCCACGTTGATCTTTGAACTCTCTAATGGTAGGATGCCGTTGTTCTTCATCAGCACCATACCCTCGGCAGCACTCTGGCGCGTCACCTCGGCATGAGCCTTCAGGTCGGGCTTGTTGGTGTACTGATAACCCTGGAAGCGAGGACTCTTCTCGACGAGACTAAGTGTGCGCTGGACGCTGCGGTCGAGGTCGGCCTCAGCGAGCTTGCCGCTCTTTACGCCAGCCACGATGCTATCGAACTGCTCCTGCTTACCTGGCTGCAGCATATCGTTACCAGCCCACATCTGACGGGCACCGTCCTTACCACCAAACCAGTCGGTCATCACCGTTCCCTTGTAGCCCCACTCATCGCGGAGGATGGTCTGCACGAGGTCCTTGCTCTCTGAGCTATAGACACCATTGATATAGTTATACGAGGTCATCACCGTCCAGGGCTCGCTCTCCTTAATGGCGATCTCGAAGCCCTTGAGGTAGATCTCGCGGAGAGCTCGCTGAGAGATACGTGCATCGTTGTTCATGCGATTGGTCTCCTGATTGTTTGCCGCGAAGTGCTTGATGCTCGTGCCCACGTCGTTCTTCTGCACGCCCGTGATATAGGCGGCAGCCGTCTTACCAGCCACCACAGGATCCTCGGAGTAGTACTCGAAGTTACGACCACAGAGCGGATTGCGCATGATATTGAGGGCAGGAGCCAGCAGCACGTCGGCGCCATATGCCTTCACCTCCTCGCCGATGGCTTGACCAACCGCCTCGACGAGTTGGGTATTCCATGTCGAGGCGAGCAGGGTGCCGATGGGGAAATGGGTGCAGTAGTAGGTCGCTGAGTCACCCTCGCGAGTGGCATCGATACGGAGTCCGGCAGGACCGTCGGCCAGTACGATGGCAGGGATGCCCAGTGAGTCGAGCGGATAGGTGGTACCAGCGGCACCAGGTACAAGACTGCGTGTGGCACCGATCACGGCATCATTGCCAGAGAAGCCGGCCATGCCAGTGCCTATGACGAAGTGGGCCTTGTCTTCGAGCGACATCCTGGCCATCACCTCTTCCTGGTTGATCTTGTTCTTGGGGGCCGACTTGTCGGCTGTGGCACAGCCCACTGCGACGATGGCTGTGGCGAGAAATAAAGCGGTTTTCTTCAT
The DNA here is from genome assembly GCF_900110895.1 of Prevotella aff. ruminicola Tc2-24. GTDB lineage: Bacteria > Bacteroidota > Bacteroidia > Bacteroidales > Bacteroidaceae > Prevotella. Next base: position 115,394 of record NZ_FOIQ01000006.1, read on the forward strand.
GTTACTTAAACAATAAGGGAGTGAATTCTGAAAGATAGATACGCCAGTTGCGCCAGATATGACCACCATCGGTCTCGAGGTAGGTGTACTTATGCCCTTTCGAGTCGAGATAGGCACGCAGGTCGTTGTTGTTCTTGATCAGGAAGTCGGTCTTACCGATACCGATCCAGAAGAGGTTGGGCTTCTTGCTGAAGAGGTTGTCGATCTTCTGGTTGCGGTCGGCATAGATATTAGGGAAGCCGCCCTGACCGTTCTGCTGCTGATCCACGGCAGCAGAGAACAGGCCGATATAACCAAACATATCGGGATTGTTGATCGAGACGAAGAGACTATGGAAACCACCCATCGACAGACCAGCGATGGCACGGTGAGACTTGTCCTTCTTCACACGGTAGGTCTTCTCGATGAAGTTCACCACATCAGGAAAGGCCGTCTCGAACGAGCCCTCCATCGTCTTGGGGAGCATCATCGTAGGCACACGGAAGCCCTCAGAGGTCTCACCAGGACAAGCCTCCTGCGAGATGTTACCGTTGGTCATCACCACGAGCATCGGCTCGGCCTTGCCCTGGGCGATGAGGTTGTCGAGTATCTGGGTGGCACGCCCCAGTTCGCTCCAGGCGTTCTCGTCGCCACCGATGCCATGCAACAGGTAGAGTACGGGATACTCCTTGCCGCTGGTCTCGTAGCCGGCAGGGGTGTAGACCGTGAGGCGGCGCGTCAGTCTGGCTGTAGGACTCTCGTACCACACCTTGCTCACAGTGCCGTGAGCCACCTTGTTGACCTTATACAGATCGGCGCGGCCTTCTCCACCAATGAGCAGCACACTGAACAGGTTGTTGATGTCGCGGATGTTGTAGACGTTCAGCGGATCGATGATCTTCACACCGTCGACCAACATATTATAGGTGTAGAGTTCCGGCTTCAAGGGCTCAGAGGTGAAGCTCCACACACCCTTGTCGTCCTTCACCAGATCGACAACACCAGGCGTCTCGTAGGAGTTACCGCCGAATTCCACTTTCTTTGCAGGCAGGAAGTCGCCCGTGATCTGCACCTTCTGGGCCTCGGGGGCAATCAGATTGAAGGTCACGGAGTTGTCAGCATTCACCACGGGCGAGGCCACCTGCGGTCCCTGTCCCCAACTTAGGTTCTGCTGAGCTTTGGCTGCCATGCCCATCAGGCAGAAGGCAGCGAGAAAGAATAACTTTTTCATGATGAGATGATTTCTTTAAGATATTGATTGGCGCAAATATACAAATAATTTCAACACAGAGGTACAGAGCAACAGAGTTTTTTCTCTGCATCCCCGTATCTCTGTGTCTGACGATTCATTTACCAGCCTGTGTTCTGATGCATGTTCGGATTCAGTTCGAGCTCTTTCAGAGGAATGGGCAGGAGCATGTTCTTATCCTGGAAGCCATACTTGGTGTTCTGCCAGTTCCATTGCACACCGCTGACCGTGAAGGCCGGTACCTGCTTGCCCTGCTCGCCCAGCGCCGTCTTGGCATCGCCCCAGCGCACAAGGTCCTGATAGCGCACACCCTCGTTGCAGAGCTCCAGACGCTTCTCGGTCTTGATATCGTTGAGGGTGACCGTTGTCAGAGGCGTCTCCTTGGCGCGGGCACGGACCATATTGATATACTCAAGAGCCTTGCTTGTGTTGCCGGCCTGCAGATTAGCCTCGGCTGCCAACAGCAGCACCTCGGCATAGCGCATCACCTTGAGGTCGATGTACTGTCCGATCTGGAAGTACGACATATCCATGATACAGTCCTCTCTGAATGCCTGGTTCTTCCAGAAGAAGTATCCCTCGTTGCCATAGACAGACTTGCCTGACTGTACCTGCACTCCAAAGGCCTTGAGCTGGTCGTAGTTCATGATGGTCTTGCCGAGGCGGTAGCCGTCGGCACCCTCCCATGCCACAAAGGCTTCGTAGAGCGACTTACGGGGATTGCTGAAGCCATAGTTACCGATGGCAAGCTTCATGATGGACTCACCACCATAGGAGAGCTCGCTGGTGCGCCAGCCCTGCATGATGTACACCATATCGAAGGAGTTCCACAACTGCTCGGGGTCGTTGCGCTTCTGCAGTTCGAAGAGCGACTCACAGTTGTTGTTGGCGGCTGCATGGAACTGGTCATCGTACTCGCCAGCGAACAGGGCATACTTGTTAGAGCTGATCACGTTGTCGAGCATGATAGCCGCCTCACTGTTCTTACCTTGGAAGAGATAAGCCTTACCTAGAAGAGCCTGAGCCAGTTCCTTGGTGACACGGATACCTGTCTCCTGATCATTCGCATCGCTCTTGGATGGTAGGGTTCCTGAGTTGATGGCCTCCGTGAGATCCTGCTCAATAAAGGCCCAGGTGTCGGCAGCAATACCGTTAGCCTGACGATACTCATCGGCAGCGAGCAGATGGTCCACCTTCGGAGCCGTACCCCAGAGGGTGACGAGTTCGAAGTGCCCGAGGGCACGGAACACCTTGGCCTCGTTGATGGCGCGTTTCATGACTGGGGTGTCGCCCTCGGTCTTATCGATGATGAGGTTGGCCTTGTAGATGATGCCATAGAGACCAGAGTAGAGACTCTCGATCATGCCGTGGTTGGAGTCGAAGCTATACTCGTTGAGTTTCTCCATCTCACCGTTGTCACCTCGCTGGCCGCCGCCGCACCATATATCGTCGGAGAGCAGGTTCTTTACGAAGAACCAGTTGTAGTAGTTCGATTTCGCCTCCAGATACAGGGAGGCAGTAGCGGTATTTATGTTCTCGTCTGTGGTATAGTATGTGTCCATGCTACCCATATTGCCGTGCTTCTCGATGTCGAGCTCGCTCTCGCAACTGACGTTCATCAGCGACAAGCCGCCCAGCAACGCGATATATAAAATGTTCTTTTTCATAACTATTTTCCTTTTTACTTATTTCCTTTTTTGCCTTTTCTTAGAACTCGATGTTAAAGCCGAGGACTACCTTCTTAGATGTCGGATAGGCACCCTTATCCACACCCATACCAGTGGTGGCGTTGGTTGCGGCTTCAGGATCGAAGCCTGGATAGCCTGAGAAGGTGAAGAAATCGTCGAGAGATCCATATACACGGACATGGCTGACACCCACCTTACCGAGCAGACTCTTGGGCAGTGTATAGCCGAGCTGTATCTGTTTGATCTTAAAGTAGCTTCCATCGTAGATCATGGCACTGGAGTCTACGTACTTGTCGAGGTCGTTGGCACCAGCACGGGGCTTGGTACCATTGGTGTTCGAGGGCGTCCAACGGTCATCATACATCACCTTCTTCATCTTATTCGAGGTGGCATAGTCAGGACGGTTGATACAGTTGAAGATCTTATTACCATGCGAACCAGTGCCGAAGACCGTCAGGTCGAGGCCCTTGTAGGCAGCCGTGAGAGTGACACCATAAGTGATGTCGGGGATGGCATTGCCGATATCGGTCAGGTCGTCGTTGTTAACCACACCATCGCCTGTGATATCCTTGAACATCGGGTCGCCCGTCTCAGGATTGATCTTATCGAACTCGAAGCCACGGAAATAGTACACGGGATAGCCCTGCTCGAAATAGGTAATGGTATAGGTATGGAAGGTGCTACCAGCCAGACGGGTGATAGAGGGGTCGATATAGGTCACCTTGTTGGAGAGCGTAGAGAGGTTCGCACGGATGCCATAGCTGAAGTCGCCGATACGGTCTCTCCATCCCAGTTCGAACTCGAAGCCTTTATTCTCCACGTTACCTGCGTTGATAGGCGATGTGGCACCACCGATAATCAGTGAGGGGGTGGTGTTCCATACCAACAGGTCCTTGGTCTTCTTGATGTAGTAGTCGACACCGAAGGTCATGCGACCGCCCAGCAGGATGCCGTCGAAGCCGAAGTTCAGCTGCTCGGAGGTCTCCCACTTCAGGTCCTCGTTACCCATGGTCGAGGGAGCTGCGGCCTGCGTATACTGGATACCAGGTGTGAAGGCATAGAGACCGCCCAAGGCGATGTCTGTGCTGTAGCTGTAGCCGCTGAGTGCGGAGAGACTACCGTTCTGTCCCCAACTGGCTCGGAACTTCAAGCTGTCGAAGGCCTTCCTCAGAGGTTGGAAGAATTTCTCCTCACTGATGGTCCATCCTACTGACACGGCGGGGAAGTAACCCCAGCGCTTCTTCGGAGAGAGCTTCGAGAGGTCGGCAGCATCAGCACGGAGCGACGCGTTCAGCATATAACGGCCGAGGAAGTCGTAGCCCAGACGACCGAAGTAGGAGAACTTTGTACTGCTGGTGGTCTCACCACTGACACTCTTCGTGGCCGAGGGATTGGCATAGTTCAGATAGTAGAACAGCGGATGATTCTTCTTCAGGGCATCCTCGCCGTTGGCCTCGAGGCCGCCAGTCACATAGTCGTAAGATGAATCCTGGAAGGATACACCGACCATGGCTGTCACGGTGTGGTTGCCGAAGGTCTGCATGTAGTTGGCGAAGTTCTCCCACTGATAGTAGATCGTGGTAGAAGACGTGTTGTTCTGACTCACATAGTCGCGACTCTGTACGGCATTGCCATAGAAAGGCAGACTCGTAGAGGAAGAGCGGGCACCGTTCAGGCGATAGCCGAAACGCGAAGTGACCGTCAGGTTAGGAATCAGCGTGAAGTCGCCATAGATAGATCCCGTCACGTTGAAGCCCCCGTTCTTACTCAGGCCATTGTCACGCATGATCATCGGGTGATACTGCTCACCGTTGTAGAACGGAGAGATACCGTAGTAGTTGCCATTCTCATCCTGCATGAAGGTCTTGCCCATGGCCTGATAGACTTGATAGTTAGATGGCAGTGTACTGCCATAGGTATTGGGCGTCAGAGGATCCATCATCAGCACGGCGGTCAGCAGTGAGCCATACTCGTTGTTCGATGATACCTGACGAACATCGTACTTTTCTATCTGGTTGGTCGTACCTACCTTCAGCCAATCCTTGATATTATACTCGCCGTTGATGGTGGCGGTCAGTCGCTTGTAGGTGTCGGCATCGCCCTTAACGATACCATTATTATTAAGGTACGAGAGAGCCAGGTAATAGTTACCGCGATCATTACCGCCAGTGAACGACAGGTTATGCTTCTGCATATGCCCGTGGTTGAAGGCGACATCAGTCCACCTGGTATCAGTCTTTCCGTCCCAGTTGGCATCCATATAGTCTTTCGTGAAGAGGTTGCCCTCGGTCATGTACTGCTTGTACTCCTCGGCATTCAGCATCTTCGGAATACGAGCGAGGCTCTCGTCCGTCCACATGAAATCATAGGCGATCCTACCTTGTCCTGCCTTACCCTTCTTGGTGGTGATGAGTACGACACCATTACCTGCCTCAGCACCATAGATGGCGGCCGATGCGGCATCCTTCAGGATCTCCATCGAGGCGATGGTGGCGGGGTCGATACCGCTGATATCACTCAGGCGTACGCCATCGACCACATAGAGGGGTTCGGAGCTCTTATTAGAAGAGTATCCACGTACACGTACGGTCGGTGATGAGCCAGGAGCTGCCGATGTCGAGATGATCTGCACACCGGAGGTCTTACCCTGCAAGGCCTGCTGGGCATTGGAGATGGTTCGGTTCTCCATATCCTCGGGCTTCACTTGTGAGATAGCTCCTGTCACAGAACTCTTCTTCTGTACACCATAGCCAACCACAACCACCTCATCGAGCACCTTATTGTCGGGCTGCAGTCTGACGACCATGCCATTCTTAGCAGCCAACTCCTGTGTATCGTAGCCGATATAGGAGATGACGATGATCTGTCCCACATTGACGTTCATCGTAAAGCGACCATCGAAATCTGTGATGGCTGCATTCTTTGCGTTACTCTTGTCGGTAACGGTGGCACCGATAACAGGTTCGCCGTTTTCGTCAATCACAGTTCCCATCAGTCCTTGGGCGAAAGATGTCACTGACATAAACAATGCCATCAACATCAATAGAATACTGTTCTTTTTCATTGAGTCTTTAATTGTTTTGAGTTAATTGTTAGGAATAAATTGTTTCGTTATTTATGTTTAGGTAATCGACCCTATATCGTTTTTCGGCTGCAAAGATAAGAGGAAAGCACATATCTCACTTCCTCATTCTGTTTTTCGATTATCCTCTTTGTTCAAATCAACTCTGCCGTTTTCCTATTCGTTCAAAAACTATCGTATTCGTTCAAAAGAACAACTGACGTTCTGTGACATATCACATTTTTTTGTATCTTTGCAACAAAATACAATCTATGATTCATCGTAAAGACATCGGTAGGACTGTTATCTGTATCCTTGGGGCAATCGTCATCGGCGCCTGTCATCAGGAAGGGCGGAAAGACTCTGAAGGGGATAAGGACGAGGCACATGGTCTTGTCGTGGCACAGGAGTTATCGAATAGTCGGGTGCAATGTATCGAGGAGGACAAGACGGGACAACTGTGGATAGCCACCTTCCGCGGACTGAACCGTTACGACGGTCATGAGTATCACCAGTACTTCTGTACCGACGACTCGATGGGGCTGCCCGACAACAATGTTCAAGGACTGCTCTGCGACAAACAGGGACGACTGTGGGTGGCTACGGTGAACGGTGTATGTCGCTATACAAGAAAAGACAACTTTGAGCGCATCCCGATGCAGACGGGCAATTGCAATGCCCGTAAACTGTTGACAGACAGTCGGGGACGTATCTTCGTATACAACGGTACAGAACTGCTGATGTACGACGAGGTGCAACATATCTTCTTGTCGCGTATCAACAGGACGATGACCAACCAGTCGTGGGGCGACTGTTTCATCGATGCCGCCGACGATATCCTGCTGGTCGGACCGGAGAATCTGCTGATATATAGTGGCGAGGACTTCAAACAGCGCATGGAACTCAGACATCCTGTCGGGACGAACTTCTACTATTTCGACCTGTTATCAAACGGGCTGATGCTATCGTCGGGTAACGGCACGCTGATGATCTTCGACACAAAGGCACGTCAGAGGATTCCTCTCAGTCCGGAGATGGAGACAAGGCTGCTGGCACACAACAACGTGGTTCAGGCTGCTTGTCTCTTGAACAACAATACCATTCTGCTGAGCACCTCGCACAACGGCATCTTCGAACTGAACCTGCTAACCCATACACTTACCGGCGAAGGCGATGCGGGATTCTCAGTGCCAGTACCCGATGCCTACGTGACACAGATCTTCCAAGACTCTCGCAAGAACATCTGGATGGGAACCTACGACAAAGGACTTTTTGCCAACTACTATTACAAGGAGAAGTTCGGTGGCAGTGACAACTACCTGAACCGTGTCATCGAGAACTCGTCGGTCTTCGCCGTAGCGATGGACCAGCAAGAGAACCTCTGGATCTCAACCCTCCTGAAAGGGGTCTATGTATATCACTGTCGTAGCCAGAAGGCTGAGCAGATTGAGATAGAAGGACTGGCTGCCGGTGAGAAGAACAATACCGTAACCCATATCTTCTGTGACCGCGACGGACTGCTCTGGCTCTCAACAAGCAATGTCGTGATGAAATGCCGCTATAACGGAGAGCGCCTGAACATACTTAATCAGTGGCCAATCTTCATGACCATGGATTTCGAGCAGACCGATGACGGCACAGTATGGGTATCGACCAGTTCAACGGATATCTTCGCCTTTCACCCTGGTAACAATGAACCGGAACGGAAGCAGGTCTTTAACGTGGATTTCACCTTTATCCCGTCACTGCTAAAGATAAATGATGGCTCCATGCTGATATCCGCCTTCTACCAGAAGATTCTGAAGATGGATCCCAAGACGGGAAAACTGACGCTACTTGATATCCCCGACATGCAACAGTGCATCCGTCGTAGTGTATATATACCCACCGACATGCATCAAGACACACGAGGCGACGTATGGATAGGTACCGTGAGCAACGGTCTGCTGCGTTATAATCCCAAGACAAATACCATGACTCGCATCGCAGGCCTCTCCTGTTCCGACGTGGGTAGCATCGAGGAAGATCGTCAGGGTAATCTCTGGATCAGCACGATGAAAGGACTGAACCGTCTGGATGCCAAGACCGGACGCATCACCTCACTCTACAAGGCCGACGGCATCGGCGGTGACGAGTTCTGCGACCGCGCCTCATGCCAGCTGCCTAATGGCAGTCTGGTCTTCGGCAGTACGGACGGCATCACCATGTTCAATCCTGCCGACATCGACACCCTAAGAAAGATTCCTTTGAGGCTCTGCGACCTGAAGATACACAACCAACTCATACACCCAGCCGAAGGTGGTCCCATCGAGGCTGTCCTTGACAGTTGTCAGAGCATTCATCTGAGTCACAGGGAGAATAGTTTCAGCATCTCGTTCACGGCTCTCGACTTCGGCGAATACGAGCGCGTACATTATTATTATATGTTAGACGGGATAGACGACGACTGGATCGATGCAGGCAATAGTCACTCGGCCAGTTATGCCAATCTTCCCGCCGGACATTATACCTTCCGGGTGCGCACCACCGACAGTGCCAGTGATGAGGCCGGCAGCGACGAACGTACCATAAGCGTGATCGTTGATCCAGCACCAGCAAACACCTGGTGGGCATGGTTGCTCTACCTATTGGCATTCATGCTCATCGTACGGTTTATCTATAGACTGCGCCGGAGAATCCGTCAGGAAAAGGAAGCTGCCCGACTGGCGGAGCAGGAGAAGGAACAGGAGAAACGTGTCAATGCCATGAACATGAGTTTCTTTGCTAATATCTCCCATGAGTTCCGTACCCCCCTGACAATGATAAAAGGACCGGTAGACCTGTTGTCCAAGAGCAGCAACCTCAAAGGCGAGGACCGTAATATGCTTTTAATCGTGCAACGGAGTGTAAGAAGGATGCTACGGCTCGTCAACCAGTTGATGGACTTTAACAAACTGGAGAACGATACATTAAGACTCGCCGTCAGTATGCAGGATGTCATTCCTCTCGTTCAACATATCTGTGATATCTTCCTTCTCAACATGAAAGAGAAGGATATTACCTTCAAGGTCATCGGTATGGAGGATACCATGCAGATGTGGGTGGATGCAGACAAGGTCGAGAAGATTCTTGTTAATCTCCTATCGAATGCCATCAAGTTCACACCGCGCGGCGGACAGGTGACCCTCACGGTCGATACGGACGCTCAACAACTGAAGGTCATGGTGACCGATACAGGTAAGGGCATCCCTGACGATCAACTGGAGAATATCTTTAAACGTTACTACCAACTGGACAATCAGACCAAAGGTACCATCAACTGGGGAACAGGCATCGGACTTTACTATGCACGTAGACTGGCAGAACTTCACCACGGACAACTCACCGCCAGCAATGCCAAGAATGGACAGACTGGTGCCGTATTCACTCTGCTATTGCCGATGCATGAGGACGCATACAGTGATGCGGAGAAAAGACCGTTAGAACAGGATGAGCAAGACTATCCGTATGAACAGGTTCCTGAGCAACATACCGTCACGGCAGAGACCAGAGATGACCGTCCGACCATCCTCGTGGTCGATGACGACTCTGAGGTCGTCAATTATCTGCAAGTCCTGTTGCAGCAGCACTATAATGTCATCAGCCATTTCAACGCTGATGACAGTCTACGCTCCATCCGTGAGAAGGAACCTGACATCATACTCAGCGATGTGGTCATGCCTGGCAGAAGTGGCTACGACTTCTGTCGGGAGATTAAGAACGACCTACAACTGTGTCATATCCCTGTCATCCTTGTAACAGCCAAGGCTACGGCGGAGAATCAGATAGAAGGACTAGACACCGGTGCTGATGCTTACGTCACGAAACCCTTCGATCCCAATGTTCTGTTGGCACAGATCAAATCGTTGCTCAGCAACAGACTTCGCATCCAACATATCCTCAGTACCAAGACCACCACCGAGGAGAAGGGCGTGGAAGAGGCTTTGTCGCCACAAGATAAAGCATTCATGGACGAACTCTACAAACTCATGGAAGATGAGTTGGCCAACTCTGAACTTGACGTGACACGCATCACAGAAATGCTTTATATCTCACGCACCAAACTATACTATAAGATTAAAGGACTGACCGGTGAGACACCCAGCAGTTTCTTCCGGATGTACAAACTGAACCGTGCGGCACAACTCATCAAGGAGGGCAGGCACACCATCTCTGAAGTGGCCGACCTGACAGGGTTCAGTACCCTCTCCCATTTCTCGTCTCTGTTCAAGAAACAGTTTGGTGTCAGTCCAAGCGAGTACAAGAACACGCCATAGGTCTTTCTGAATTATAGCACAGAGATCGGCACCTTCCATCACCCTCTCAGAATGGTGGCACGGCATCGTTCCAGATCGGGAAGTCCTATGCCTTGCGGATGCAAACGTTTGCGCATTTGCAGGGCCAATAACTCAGCCCAAATAAAACACTGATACAGAATATTTTGTAATTTTGACCCGGAATAAGAGAGAAACTGTTGACATATTCCGTTTAAAATAACTAAAGACAAATATGAGAGTAGCATTTAATCTTGAGTATCAGACGACTTTCGGCGAGGAACTGATGTTGAACATTATCGCAGAAGGAAAGACGGAACAGCATCAGATGAAGACTGTTGACGGACTCCATTGGACATGCGAGCTGAGCAAGACCGTAAAGGCTAGTGCACACATCGACTATTTCTATAGTGTTGTAAGAGGAGAGCAGCAGACACGCCATGAATGGCTGGTAGCTCCCCACCGGCTGGAATTTGCCGCAAAGAAAGGGGCACGTTATATCATCTACGACCATTGGCTGGACATACCGGAAGATTCCTATATGTACTCCTCTGCGTTCACAGAGTGCGTTGCCGCCAGAAAACATCAGATGAGTCGACTGACGGAATATGCCAAGACCGTCAGACTGAAAGTCCGTGCTCCACAGTTGCGCAACAACGAACGATTAGCCATCATCGGTAGTGGAGAAACACTTGGCAACTGGGATACCAAGCGTGCCATCGCTATGGCAGAACATGAAAGTAACGAATGGGTTATCAGTCTTGATGCCGATAAACTGCCACAGACCATTGAGTTCAAGTTCATCGCCCTCAACGAGGATAGTGACGTGACGCCGCTGTGGGAGAACGGCATGAACCGTGTCGTCACAATGCCAGATCTGGATATGGGCGAGGTGGTGGTCTACGAACTGCCGCAGGCTTATTTCCCGGCCTATCCGTGGAAAGGAGCAGGCACCGTGATACCCATCTTCTCACTGAGAAGTGAGGGTAGCTTCGGTGTTGGCGACTTTGGCGACCTGAAGATGATGATCGACTGGTGCGCCAAGACGAAGCAACGTATCCTTCAGGTGCTGCCTATCAATGATACGAACATCACTCATACATGGCAGGACTCCTATCCCTATAACAGCATCAGCATCTATGCCCTCCACCCGCAGTACACAGACTTCCGACAGTTGCCAGATCTGAAAGACCGGAAACGGAAGACTTATTTTGAAAAGCTGCGCCAAGAACTGAATGCGCTGCCTCAGATTGACTATGAGCGTGTGAACAATGCGAAGATGGAATATCTACGTGAGGTCTACGCTCAGGAGGGTGACAAGATGATGAAGACAACTGCCTTCAAATCTTTCTTCGAGCAAAACAAGGAATGGCTTGTTCCGTATGCAGCCTTCTGCTATTATCGTGACCTCTATGGCACAGCCACCTTCTCAGAGTGGCCCGATCATCATACTCTACCCGCCAAGGAACGCGAGTCCATGTCGAAATCGACGACAAAACTATATAAACAAGTCGCATTCTGGTATTTCGTTCAGTTTATCCTTGACCAGCAGATGCATGCAGCTCATCACCATGCACGTGAGCAAAGGGTCATCCTGAAGGGCGATATCCCCATCGGCATCAGTCGCGACGGTGTGGAGGCATGGGTCGAGCCCAAATACTTCAACCTGAACGGTCAGGCCGGAGCACCCCCCGACGCTTTCTCCGTAAACGGACAAAACTGGGGATTCCCTACCTACAACTGGGATGCGATGCTTGAGGACGGTTGCTCTTGGTGGGTACGCCGTTTCAAAAAGATGTCGGAATATTTCGATGCCTATCGTATTGACCATGTACTTGGATTCTTCCGTATCTGGGAGATTCCCATCGATGCCGTGCACGGTCTGCTGGGACAGTTCTCTCCCTCGCTCGGCATGACCCGTGAGGAAATTGAGGCTTATGGTCTGCAATTCCAGGAGGAACTTTTTACAAAACCATTTATCGCTGACTGGACACTGGAGAGGATGTTCGGCCAAAAAGCACAGTACGTCAAAGACACCTTCCTCAACCATACTCACGACGACATCTGGGAGATGAAGCCTGAGTTCGATACCCAACGGAAGGTAGAAGCGGCCTTCAAAGGGAAGACCGAGAAAGAGGATACGGATCTCCGTGATGGTCTCTATGCTCTCATCAGTGATGTGTTGTTCGTCAGAGACCGGAAAAACAACGACAAGTTCCATCCGAGAATCGGGGTGCAGAACGACTTCATATACCAAACTCTTTGGGATCATGATAAGTTTGTGTTCAACAAGCTCTACAACGACTATTTCTATCGCCGCAATAACCAGTTCTGGTATACCGAGGCCATGAAGAAACTGCCCAGACTGACACAAGCCACCAGAATGCTCGTCTGTGCAGAGGATCTGGGCATGGTACCCGACTGCGTGCCCTGGGTCATGAACGAGTTACGCATCCTCAGCCTTGAGATTCAATCGATGCCGAAGGACAATACCGTACGCTTTGGTCATTTGTCACGCAACCCCTATCGTAGTGTGTGCACCATCTCTACCCACGACATGTCGACACTTCGCCAGTGGTGGGACGAGGACGAGGGTCAGACTCAGGATTATTTCAACTCCATGCTCTATCGTGGCGGTGCGGCCCCCCACCCACTACCTGGTTGGCTGGCCAAGGATATCGTCAGTCGGCATCTCACATCACCCTCAATGCTCTGCCTGCTCTCCTTCCAGGACTGGATGAGCATCGACGAGAACCGTCGTCTGCCAGATGCCAATGCCGAGCGAATCAACATTCCTGCCAACCCCCGTCACTATTGGCGTTATCGTATGCACATGACCATTGAACAACTGTTGGCTGCCGATGATCTGAACAACGAAATCAGTACACTAATCATACAAAGCGGAAGAAAATGAAAAGAATTCTAATATTTGTAATGCTCGCCTTGCCGATGATAGCACTGGCCGGAAATATCAAATCGCCCAACGGCAACATTGAGGTGAAGTTTTCTGTGGATAATACAGGGCGTCCTGTCTACGAGATGACCTACAAGGGGCGTGAGGTGATCAAGCCCTCGCACCTCGGCCTTGAACTGGCTAAGGACAAGCATGCCTCGAAGGGTATGGATGAGACCAACCTCATAGACGGTTTCAGCATTGCCAAGGAGGAGACCTCAACCTTCGACGAGACATGGAGACCTGTATGGGGTGAGACTGCCACCATACGCAACCACTACAACGAGTTGGCCGCCACACTGTTGCAGGCCGACACTAAGCGCGAAATACTGATTCGCTTCCGCGTCTATGACGATGGTGTCGGATTCCGCTATGAGTTCCCTCAGCAACAGGCGCTAAACTACTTCCTGATTCAGGAAGAGCGCACTGAGTTTGCCATGGCTGGCGACCACAAGGCGTGGTGGCTGCCTGGCGATTATGACACTCAGGAGCAGGAGACTCAGGAGACCAGACTCTCGGAAATCCGTGAGTGCATGAAGAAAGCGGTGAACTGGAACAACAGCTCGGTAGCCATCTTCTCAGAGACAGGCGTACAGACCTCACTGCAGATGAAGTCACAGGATGGTCTCTACATCAACATACACGAGGCCGCGTGTCAGGACTACGCGACGATGCACCTCGAGCTGGTCGACGACCAGACAAAGGCCTTCACTACTAAACTCGGAGGCGGCAGCAATGCCTATACGCCAAGCCCCAAGCCTTCGGCCTATCCGCTGCCACAACCTTTCACCTTTGTCAGTCATCTCACGCCTGATGCAACTGGTTTGAAAGGTGCCATGCAGACACCTTGTGAGACGCCATGGCGCACGGTGATGGTGAGCGACGATGCCCGCGACATGCTGGCCAACAACCTCATCCTAAACTTGAACGAGCCTTGTAAGATTGAGGACACCTCATGGATTCACCCTACAAAATACTGCGGTGTGTGGTGGGAGATGATTGTCGGCAAGAGCTCATGGAACTACACGGACGATTTCCCCAGCATCAAGCTCGACAAGATAGACTGGAACAGCGTGAAACCCAACGGCCGTCATGCTGCCAATAATGAAAAGGTGAAACGCTACATTGACTTCGCTGCCAAGAACGGGCTTGATGAAGTATTGGTCGAAGGATGGAATGTCGGTTGGGAAGACTGGGCAAACATGTGGAAACGCGACGTATTCGATTTTGTAACCCCCTACCCCGACTTCGACATCAAGATGCTCAACGAATATGCTCACTCTAAAGGCGTAAAGATTCTTATGCATCACGAGACATCATCTAGTTCCCAGAACTATGAGCGCCACATCAAGGAAGCATTTGAGCTGATGAACAAATACGGCTACGACGCAGTAAAGACAGGCTATGTGGGTGACATCATTCCGCGCGGCGACCATCACTACTCGCAGTCGATGAACAACCACTATCTCTACGTGGTAAAGGAGGCTGCCAAGCATCATATCATGATCAACGCCCACGAAGCGACACGTCCTACTGGTCTCTGCCGCACATGGCCTAACCTTGTAGGCAACGAGTCGGCACGTGGTACAGAGTATGAGGCTTTCGGAGGTTCAAACCCTGACCATACCTGCATCCTGCCATTCACTCGTCTGCAGGGAGGGCCGATGGACTACACACCTGGAATCTTCGTGACCAAACTCTCTGAGTGGAGCGACAACCCCTCTTGGGCTCGTATCACCCTCGCTGGTTCTCTGGCACTCTATCTGACGATGTATTCCCCACTTCAGATGGCAGCCGACCTGCCTGAGAACTACGAGAAGTTCGACGATGCCTTCCAGTTCATCCGCGACGTGGCTTGCGACTGGGATGACTCGAAATATCTGGAAGCAGAACCAGGCGACTATATCACCGTAGCCCGTAAGGCCAAGGGAACCGACAACTGGTTCATCGGTGGAAAATGCGACGAAAACGGTCACACCTCTGTCATTAAACTCGACTTCCTCGATAAAGGTCGTAAGTATGAGTGTACCATCTACGCAGACGCGAAGGGGGCACATTACGAGACGAATCCGCAGGCTTACACCATCAGCAAGCGTGTGGTCAAAGCGGGCGACATCCTGAAACTCAAAGAGGCTCCTGGTGGCGGTTTTGCCGTTTCCTTGATTGCCAAATAGTATTAACGGCCAACCATAATTAAAGACCAATGAAGAAATTGATTATTGCAGGACTATTGTCTATGATGCTGACCAATAAGGTTGCAGCTCAGGCTTTTCAAGAGATGACCTACACCCCACAGGCCACCACGTTCAAACTCTTTGCACCGGACCATGCAAAGGCCATTGTACGCATCTACCAGCAAGGCAAGGATGGCAAAGCCATCAAGACCGTGAAGATGCAGAAGACGGGAAAAGAGCAGTTTACAGCCACCGTCAAGGGAGACCTCATGGGTAAGTTCTATACCTTCGACGTCGGCCGCGGTGAATGTGCTGGCGTCTTCGCAAAAGCCGTCGGCGTGAACAGCAAGCGCGGTGCCATCATCGACATGAAGCAGACCAACCCTGAGCACTGGTGCTGCGACAAGCGCCCAGTCACCAAGTCGCCTGCCGACCTCGTGATATACGAGATGCACCATCGCGACTTCTCCATCAACCGTGCCGATGCCAAGTATCCTGGCAAGTTCCTGGCTCTTACCGAACCATGGGCCATCGAGCACCTGAAGCAGTTGGGTGTGAACGCCATCCATATCCTACCGAGCTATGACTATGGTTCCGTTGACGAGACGCGTCTTAATGAGCCTCAGTATAACTGGGGCTACGATCCAGTGAACTACAACGTGCCAGAAGGTGGCTACTCAACCGATCCTTATCAGCCCGAAGTGCGTATCCGTGAGTTCAAGCAGATGGTCCAGGCGCTCCATAACGCTGGCATCCGCGTCATCCTCGACGTGGTGTATAACCATACCTATGACATCGAACATTCAAACTTCCAGCGCACCTACCCCGACTATTACTATCGCAAGACTGCCGACGGACAGTATTCAAATGGTAGCGGATGCGGCAACGAGACGGCCTCTGAGCAGCCCATGATGCGGAAGTTCATGCTTGAAAGCGTGAAGTACTGGATCAATGAATACCATATCGACGGATTCCGTTTCGATCTGATGGGGGTTCACGATATTGAGACCATGAATGAGATTCGCCAGATGGTGGACAACATCGATCCCACGATCTATATCTATGGTGAGGGGTGGAGCGCAGGCAACTGCGTACTGCCTAACGAGCAACTCGGCATGAAGGCCAACATCACGAAGATGCCTGGCATTGCTGCCTTCTCTGATGAGATCCGCGATGCCCTCCGTGGCCCGTTCTCTGACGATACCAAGGGCGGATTCCTGGCCGGTGAGCCTGGCTGCGAAGAGAGCATCAAATACGGTATCGTGGGTGCTATACAGCATCCTCAGGTTGACATGGCTAAGGTAAACTACTCACAGACACCTTGGGCGCTTGAGCCTACTCAGATGATTAGCTATGTGAGCTGCCACGACGACATGTGTCTGGTTGATCGTCTGCGCGCCAGTATCCCTGGCATTGCCGACGACGAACTCATACGCCTCAACCTACTGGCTCAGACGGCCGTATTCACCTCGCAGGGCGTTCCTTTCATACTCAGCGGAGAAGAACTCCTGCGCAGCAAGAAGGGCGTACACAACAGCTTCGAGTCACCGGATAGCATCAATCAGCTCGACTGGACCAACAAAGTCAAGTATCCGCAGGTTTTTGAGTATTACAAGAACCTTATCCAACTGCGCAAGAACCATCCAGCCTTCCGCCTGGGCAATGCCGACCTTGTGCGCAAGCACCTGCAGTTTATCGATGCCCCTGAGGGCACCATAGCCTACCGTCTGAAGAACTACGCTGGTCGCGATGAATGGCGTAACATTATTGTCATTCTCAATGCCAGCAAGTCGCCTGCCGAGGTGCTTATCCCCGAAGGTAACTACACCGTGGTATGCTGCGACGGCATCATCAACGAACAAGGTCTTGGCTCTCTTAAGGGAAACAAAGTCATCGTCGACCCACAATCTGCAATTATCTTACACGACTGATATGAAACGAATCATTCTCTTCGGCTTGATTGTTAACGCGGCTATCACCATGATGGCTGCTAAGAAAACAGTGGTTGACCGCATTGAGCCAACCGACTGGTATATCGGGATGAAAAACCCCACGGTACAGCTGATGGTATATGGACAGGGTATCCGCGATGTAATCAGCGTTACCACCGACTATCCGGGTGTCACCATCGATAGCATCGTGCGTCTCGACTCACCAAACTACCTGCTTGTCTATATGAACCTGCGCGATGCTCAGCCAGGCACTATGACGTTGAACTTTGGCAAGACAAAGGTGCCATACCAGTTGAAACAGCGCGCCATGAGCGGTGACAAGCACATGGGATTCACCAATGCCGATGTGCTTTACATGCTCATGCCCGACCGATTTGCGCAAGGTGCTAACCACCCCAAGCAGATTAAAGGCATGAACACCTACATAGAAGATCGCACGAAACCATCGCTCCGTCATGGTGGCGACCTGAATGGTATCCGTGAGCATCTCGACTACTTCAATGAACTTGGTGTCACTGCTCTTTGGTTCACCCCTGTTTTGGAGAACGACTCTCCCGATAGCGAAGACGGTTTCTCCACCTACCACGGCTATGCCACCACCAATTATTATAAAGTTGATCCGCGTTTCGGTTCTAACGAGGACTATAAGCGTTTTTGCGATGAGGCTCATGCCAAGGGACTGAAGATTGTGATGGACATGATTTTCAATCACAGTGGTTTTGAGCATCCTTGGGTCAAGGACATGCCGTCTAAAGACTGGCTCAACACACCTGAATGGCTCAACGGGATGCAAGACAAATATCTGCAGACCAGTTATAAACTCACGCCAATTGTAGATCCCTACGCTTCAGAGATTGATATCAAGGAAACGACAAAGGGATGGTTCGTGCCTTCCATGCCAGACCTGAATCAGCACAATCCACACCTCCTCCGCTATCTTATCCAGAACAGTATGTGGTGGATAGAGACTGTTGGAATCGATGGCATCCGCATGGACACCTATCCATACGCTTATGCAGATGCCATGGCTCAATGGATGAAAGAAATTAATGAAGAGTATCCCAACTTCAACACTGTTGGCGAGACATGGGTCACAGAGCCAGCTTATACAGCTACCTGGCAGAAAGACTCAAAACTCGCCAAGACTAACTCTTACTTGAAAACGGTGATGGACTTCTCTTTCTACAACAAGCTCAGTCAAGCGAAGGATGAGGAAACCGACGGCTTTGAGAAAGGACTGAACCGTCTTTACTACTCGTTTGTATACGATTACCTCTACCCCAACCCGTCGAGTGTCATGGCTTTTATCGAGAACCACGACACCGACAGATTCCTAGGTGAAGGTAAAGATACTTTAGCCCTCAAACAGGCTCTGGCGCTACTACTCACCGTGAACCGTATCCCACAGCTCTACTATGGCACCGAGATACTTATGAACGGTACAAAGAAGATCTCAGATGGCTATGTACGCCAAGACTTCCCTGGCGGATTCCCAGGCGACGAGCATAATGCCTTTACACCAGAAGGACGTACCGAAGCAGAACAGAGCATGTTCACATGGCTGAGTCGTCTGCTTCACTGGCGACAAGGCAATGAGGTCATCTCAAAAGGCAAGCAAACACAGTTCATCCCCTTCAACGGCATATATGTGATAGCTCGCCAATACCAAGGCAAGACGGTGCTCACTGTTCTCAATGGCACATCGAAGCCCGCCACAATGGATGTCAGCCGTTACGCTGAAGCTATCGGCAAGGCTACTCAGGCAAAGGATATCCTAACCTACCGACAGTATGATATCTCCAAGAATCTGGAACTCAGGCCACGAGAAAGTTTGATTCTCGAATTCTGATATCACAGCAGGGGTCGTTTCGGCCCCTGCTTTCTTTTGATTTGATACGAATCTTAAAACATCTGATACATATCAAGATATCCTTTTTGTTATTTTCCCATATCTTTGCAGCTAAAAATAACGAAAGATAATGAAAAGGATAAAATCTGGTTTAAGAAAGAAAAGAATACTTGTATACAGTCTTGCTCTTATTCTTTCGCTCCCTATACAGGCTGCTGAGCAATTTATTTCCTATAGTCCCATCAAAGGGGCCATACACCTACAAGACCTAACCATCGGTGTAGATAGTCGGGAACATAGTTGCGTACAACTGGCTGTCAAGAACCTGACAATAGACCTTGAACGGGTCACAGGAAGAACGGCTTCAATCCAGGCCAATTCTCCAACGATTCTTATTGGAACTGTTGGTACTCACCCGAAGATTGACCAATGGGTAAAGCAAGGACTGCTCCGTGATCTTAAAGGAAAGACCGAGAAATATATCATCAAAACCATTGACGGTCAGGTTATCATTGCCGGTAGTGACAAGCGCGGTACGGTATATGGCATCTACGAATTGTCACGGCAAATCGGTGTTTCGCCATGGTACTACTGGGCAGATGTCCCCGTGGAAAAACATGACGATCTGTATGTAAGAAATGGAGAATACTCCGACGGAGAGCCTGCCGTTCGCTATCGCGGTCTGTTCCTTAACGACGAGGCCCCGTGTCTCACTTCATGGGTAAAGAACACATTCGGCACCGACTATGGTAATCACCATTTTTATGAGAAGGTCTTTGAACTGATTCTGCGACTAAAGGGGAACTACCTGTGGCCGGCCATGTGGAATTGGGCTTTCTATGCTGACGATCCGGAAAACCTGAAAACTGCCGATGCCATGGGCATTATGATGGGAACCTCACACCACGAGCCGATGGCACGTAACCATCAGGAATACGCACGTGACCGTAAGGGATGGGGTGCATGGAACTATACCACCAACAAACAGAACCTCGACCGATTCTTCCGTGAAGGCATTGAGCGCATGAAGGGCACCGACGATATCATCACCATCGGAATGCGTGGCGACGGGGACGAAGCGATGGGTAATAGCACCGATACCAAGTTACTGGAGACTATCATCGACAACCAGCGTCGCATTATCAAGGAGGTCACTAAGCGTCCCGCTAAGGAGACCCCACAGATATGGGCATTATATAAAGAGGTACAAGACTACTACGATGCAGGTCTGCGAGTACCCGACGACGTGACCGTACTACTTTGCGATGACAACTGGGGTAACGTACGCCGATTACCTACTGCAGAGGAAAAGAAACGCAAAGGCGGCTGGGGACTCTACTACCACGTGGACTATGTTGGTGCTCCCCGCAACTCAAAGTGGATTAACGTCACTCCTATACAGAATATGTGGGAACAGCTGCAACTAGCCTACAACGGCGGTATCCAGAAGCTCTGGATTCTGAACGTAGGCGATCTGAAGCCGATGGAGTATCCTATCCAGTTGTTCATGGATATGGCATGGAATCCCAGCAAATATAAAGCAGATAATCTGCTCGACCACACCCGCGATTTCTGTGTAAAGAGTTTCGGTGAGGACCAGGCTGAGGAAGCCGCATCAATCCTGAACCTTGTCAGTAAATACAACGGCCGCATCACCTCAGAGATGCTTGACGCCTCGACCTACACCACCGACGAGTTCGCACAAGTGGTGAACGATTATCAGGCACTAGAGGTCCGTGCATTACGACAATTCATCACCCTCAAACCCGAATATCGTGACACCTACCGCCAGATTATTCTCTTCCCTGTGCAAGCCATGGGCAATATCTATGACATGTATTATGCACAGGCCATGAATTACCAGTTGGCAGCATTGGATGATCCCGATGCCAACATCTGGGCAGAGCGTTGCCGTCAGGCTTTCCGACGCGACTCCATTCTTAACCTCCAATACAACAAGGAAATCGCTAATGGCAAATGGGATGGAATGATGACACAGAAGCACATCAGTTACACGGATTGGAACGACTGGTTCCCTGCCGACGAATGTCCGAAGCTCAAAGAGGTGCCCAGCCCGGAGCAAGGACCGACATTCTGCGCACGTGACGGCTACATCAGCATCGAGGCCGAGCACACTTTCCTGAGGACACAAAAGGAAGGTTCAGAGTGGACTGTTATTCCCCACATGGGGCGCACACTCAGTGGTATCGCCCTGATGCCTTATACAGCAACCACCGACGAGGCGAGACTGATTTACCGTTTCAAAGTCAAAGGACAAAAGACTGCCAAGGTACACATCATCACCAAGTCGACCCTCGACTTCCTGGACAAGGGTGGTCTCATCTACGACGTATCCTTCGACAACAACCAACCAGTAAGTGTGAACTTCAACAGCAACCTGAACGAGAAACCAGAAAACATCTACACCGTCTACTATCCTACCGTAGCTCGTCGTGTGGTAGAACAGACTATAGAACTGCCTCTTGATGACAGTCTTGATACACACACCCTAACACTACACCCACAGGATCCCGGTATTGTCTTTGAGAAAATTGTCATCGACTTCGGTGGCTACCAGCCACAGTATCTCTTTGGGAAAGAGTCACCCAAGAGCTACAAGAAGTAGAAGATAAGACTATTAACGGTTTCCGTGCTCCCTCATGTAGTCTCTTGGCGAAACACCATAGAACTTCTTGAAAAGAGTAGAGAACGAAGCCGAATTAGAGAAGCCACAGGCATACATAACCTCCGTGACGTTCACGCCTTGGTTAGCCAGCAGATAAGCGGCTCGCTTCAGACGTATGTTACGGATAAAGTCATGAGGAGTCTGTCCTGTCAGTTCTTTCATCTTACGATGCAGGTGGACACGACTGATACCCACCTCGTCGGCAATCATATCTACACTTAGGTCGGAATCATCAATACGGGCGTTAATCGTTGCCATCACTCGCTCCAGCAACTTCTCATCCGGTGACTTCAACTTCACCTCGTCAAGTTTCTCCTCTAACTGATCGTTACGCTCATACTTCAAACGGAGAAGCTGATGACTATTGATCAGGTTGATGATGGTACGTCGCAGGATATCCATATTGAACGGTTTAACGATATAGGCATCGGCACCCGTCTCCAGACCTTCCAAGCGATCCTCATCACGGTTCTTGGCAGTCAGAAGCACAACAGGCATGATATTCGTAGACGGGTTGGCTTTTAACTTTGAGCAGAGCATGCTTCCATCCATCTCAGGCATCATCACATCACTGAGAACCAGATCAGGTCGCACACGCAGTACTTCCTTCAATGCTTCCACACCATTGGTGCAAGCGCACACATCATAGTCACGACTCAGTTCACTGACAAGATAGTCACGGATCTCATCATCATCTTCCGCCACCACCAACGTGTGTCTCCTACCGCTCTTCTGAGCAATAGCCGAGTCATCATCCATCTGTTCCAGATCTTCAATCTCAATAGAAATACTCTCTGCCATATTGTCGTCCATCTCCACATCCATCTCCTCTGGTTTCAGGTGGGCATTACCCAATGGAATAGAGACAATAAACTCACAACCCTGTTCTAGATTATGTGCAGAGATCGTGCCATGATGCAACTCCACAAGTGAGCGCGTCAGATCAAGACCGATACCCGTTCCCACATTCCGGTCATTGGCTGTTGAAGCCACCTGATAGAATCGCTCGAAAATCTTGTCAATCTTCTCGTCTGGGATCTTCTCACCATTGTCACTGACAGAAATGGTTGCATTCTTCTCATCATGCGTGACACGGATATCTATTTTTCCTCCTGTCGGGGTGAATTTAAAGGCATTTGAAAGGATATTCATAATCACCTTGTCAAAATTCTGCCGATCTAACCATACCGGCAGGGAAGGCGTATCATGCTCATACGTCAGGGTGATTCCCTTCACCTTCGCCTGATGCTCAAAAAGTGCGTAGATATCTCCGACAAAACCCACGAGATTAATTTCCTTCATACGCATCTGCATCTGTCCCTTATCGATCTTACGCAGATCCATCATCTGGTTAATCAGATGGAGAATACGTTCCGCATTTCGTTTGATCGTCTCATAGACACCTTTCTTTCTGAGATCAGTTTCCTCTTTCAGCAAAGACAGCAATGGAGTCATAATCAGTGTCATCGGAGTCCGAATCTCATGACTGATATTCATAAAGAAGCGTAACTTCGCCTCACCCAACTCCTCCGCATGGATATGCTCTTGCAAGCGTAACCGATCTTGCTCCTTCCGTCGACGGTTAACAACATAATACCAGGTTCCTGCTCCCAACGCAAGCAGGTAGAAGAAACAAGCCCATGCCGATCGGTACCAAGGAGCATGCACAACCACCGTGAACATGCGCTCCGGGGTCTCAATATTATTCCGTTCTGCCTTCACACGGAAGCGATAGGTGCCTGGTGACAGATGCGAGAAAGTAATCTCATTAACACCTGGCTGCAAACGAACGAAGGCCTCACCGTTAATACTATACAGATATGTGATATGCTCAGGATTATCGTAGGTCAGTGTCGACATCTGGATGGCAAACGAGTTATCATGATAACCTAACTCAAAATTCCGACTGGCGATAACCGTCGTATCCGTCACATGGAACCGGCCAGATTTTGTCGTATTATTAACGACCTCACCATTGATGGTGAATCCCGTCAACTGCACCGTCGCCTCCCATTTACTCTGTGCGATATCCACAGGATTAAACCACGTGAGTCCACCGACGCCACCAAAATACAAGGTTCCCGTGTTCGTCATCCACGACGCGCCATCGGAGAACTCATTAGACTGCAGTCCATTGTCAATAAAATAACTCTGTATGAGTTCCGTTTTCGGGTCATAGCAATAGAGACCATGGTCTGTGGCCACCCAGAGTTTTCCACGCAGATCCTGCTCAATAGAAGCGATACCATTATCACCAAGTCCTTTTTCCTCCGCAAACTGCGTCAGCGTTCTCTTCTCCAGGTCGTAACAGCAGAGGCCATCATTTGTACCAATCCAGAGTTTCCCCATAAACTCACGGGCTACACGCACTGGAGTTCCATAATTCAGACAGTTTTTGCCAAAGGTACTAAGCCAACTACCTTTCTCAACATCCAAACAACAGACACCCATTGTTGTTGCCACATAGATACGCCTCTGGTCTGGTGAGATAGACAGTTGCGAGACATAGGCATTGGTCAGACTGTTGACGTTCCTGTTACTTTCCGCATTTCCTTTCACTGGATAGATGACGGTCTTGCCAGTCTGCTGATCCAGCATTAACATGCCGTCTCCCAAAGTTCCTATCCATAGACGGTTCTTATTATCAACCTCAATATCAAAGATACTGAAATTATCCGGGAAGGGGAAATTGTACTTATGATACTGTCCACCATGAGGATCAATCCATCCACCACCATCGTTATATGAGCCAATCCATATTCGCCCTTGAAGGTCTTCAGCAATCGTCATGACCGAAGCGGGGAAGTTATCTTTGTAGTGCCTGACCTGTTGTCTGTCACTACTAAAACAATAAAGGCCATCCTTATCCGTTCCAACCCATAGGCGTTTCTGACTATCAACACAGGTACTGATGACACAGGCCGAGCCAATCATATTACGGGAGCCTTGTTTATAACCCATATAGTTAAAGCCCATCGAAGCACCCGACTGCATGTATAGTCCCTTTTGTAGAAGTCCCAGCCAAATATTACCACTATGGTCCTCCGTGATTGAAGTAACCTTGCTCTTCGACAGATCGACCTCCGTACTATAATACGGATTATCAGTCAGCACTCCTGTCTGAGGATGATAGACTCCAAGTCCCTCACCGTCATAGCCCAATAACAACTCGCCCCTCCGGTTAAAATAGAGTTCCTCAATAGGCTTTGTCCCCACCTGCTCCACACGAACGAAGTCGTTGCCTTTCAACTGGAACAGGCCTGCCTTCGATGTTCCAAGGTAAATCATACCATTAGAACCTTCGCAGACTTTACGGAGAGATGCGTTCATCGGAGCATCCTTGAAGTAAACACGCGACGACTTCCCGTTATCACAGATCAGACCCTGATTACGGGTCACGACCCACAAGTTTCCTTTCTTGTCCTCCATCATCTGCTCAACAGTATGGACACCTTTCAAAGCGCCACCCACCTGATGAGCATTCTTGGCATTGTCGATCTTCAGCACGCCAAAGCCTGACGTTCCGACCAGTATTTCACCATTACGTCTTTTCAGGAAGCAGGTAATAAAACAATCGATATGTTTACCTCCTAGGTCCTTTACCTCTACCGTCTGAAAGCGATTGCCGTCATACGTCTGAAGAATACCCCACATACCCAGATAGAATAGCCCCTGATGATCTTGAACAATACAGTTTACGTAATTACTGGCCATGCCCAAAACACCACCTTTCTCTTTCTTGTAGATATGGAACTGGTAGCCGTCATACTTATTCAAACCATTGCGGGTTGCCAACCAGATGAAGCCGTCATTGTCAAGGTAAACCTGACTGGTAAAATTGCTCGACAACTGGTGGTTAGCGTCAAACAATCGACCCATCTGCGCTGATATTGAAAGTGTCCAAAAAGTAAAGAAAGTTAGTAGAATCTTCCTATCCATATGTATTGGCATGTTTATGATTTCTTGGGCAAAGATAATGTATTTTTCAAAAACCACCAAGGAAATGTTATATATAATTATGTTTATGGCCCACATTTCCCCGCCGATAGAGAGAACCTGTTCACCTTTTGCTCCCTTTTTGCGAAATGAAACACAACAAAAAGAAGTTGTAACATACAGAAAAGGGCACCTCAAAAAAACTATGTAACTTTGCACCCACTTTTCCTTCAGACAAGGAAGACTTCAATAAACCAATAACGAGATGAAAAAATCAATGAGAACCGTGCTAACAATAGCACTTTTAGCGTTGCCGTTTTCAAGGATGACAGCAGCCGTAGACCCTAATTTCTACATTTTCCTTTGTTTCGGGCAATCAAACATGGAGGGAGCTGCACGCCCAGAGGCTCAGGACCTTGCTAGTCCTGGTCCGCGATTCCTGCTGATGCCTGCAGTCGACTTTCCTGAGAAAGGTCGTAAGATGGGCGAATGGTGTGAGGCTTCTGCCCCCCTCTGTCGTCCTAATACCGGACTGACACCTGTCGACTGGTTTGGCCGTACCCTTGTAACTTCACTGCCTGAGAATATAAAAATTGGTGTCATCCATGTGGCCATCGGCGGTATTGACATCAAGGGATTCCTCCCCGACAGCATCCAGAGCTACATCAAGAAGGCTCCACAATGGATGAAGGGCATGCTTGCCGCCTACGACAACAACCCCTACGAGCGTTTGGTCACATTAGCCAAGAAGGCCCAGAAGGACGGTGTTATCAAAGGCATTCTGATGCATCAGGGTGAGACGAACACGGGTGACCCGAAGTGGGCAGGCATGGTGAAGCAGGTATACGACAACCTGTGTGGCGACTTACAGTTGAAGCCAGAAGATGTGCCCCTTTATGCCGGAAATATCGTACAGGCCAACGGCGAGGGCGTATGCATCGGGTGCAAAAAACAGATTGACGATCTACCAAAGACCCTGCATACCTCACAGGTGATTTCCTCAGACGACTGCACCAACGGTCCCGACAAACTGCATTTCGATGCAGCAGGCTATCGTGAGCTGGGTTGCCGTTATGGCGAGGCCGTAGCCCGTTTCTTGGGATACGAGCCAATACGTCCTAAGATAGAATCAAGCATCAAGAAGATGGAGGTGCCCGCCGATGCTTTCATCGCGGAGACCACCGTTCCAGGCAATCAATTCCCCAAACTCGACAAGGAACGCCGCGGCTACTTCTACCTGAAGGCTCCTGAAGCCAAGAACGTAGTACTCGACATCTGTGACAAGAAATACAACATGCAGAGCGACGGCGAGGGTGGTTGGACCGCCATCACCGATCCGCTGGTAGAGGGTTTCCACTACTACTTCATGAACATTGGCGGTGTGAACTTCATCGACCCAGCCACTGAGACGTTCTTCGGCTGCAACCGCGAAGCAGGTGGTATCGAGGTGCCCGAGGGCAGCGAAGGCGACTACTACCGCCCACAGCAGGGTGTACCCGCTGGACAGGTTCGCAGCATCTACTATTTCAGCAATGAACAACAGGTATGGCGTCACGCCATGGTCTACACCCCTGCCGAATACGACCTGAAGAAAAATGTCAAGAAGCGCTACCCTGTGCTTTATCTGCAGCACGGCATGGGTGAGGACGAGACTGGCTGGAGCAAGCAGGGTCACATGCAACACATCATGGACAACGCCATCGCCAAGGGCGAGGCCGTACCGATGATCGTGGTTATGGAGAGTGGCGACATCAAAGCTCCGTTCGGACAAGGACAGACCATGGAGACTTATGGAAACTCCTTCTATCCAGTTCTTTTGAACGATCTCATCCCCTACATCGACAACAATTTCCGCACGAAGAGCGACCGTGATAACCGTGCCATGGCAGGTTTATCCTGGGGTGGTCACCAGACCTTCGATATCGTGCTTAACAATCTCGACAAGTTCTCTTATCTGGGAACCTTCAGTGGTGCCATCTTCAACCTCGATGTGAAGACCGCCTACGATGGAGTATTCACCAAGGCTGACGAGCTGAACAAGCAGATCCACTACTTCTTCATGATGAGTGGTACGGAGGGCATGGACAAGATGTTTGGTACAGAGAAACTTGTCAAGAGCCTCAACGATCTGGGTGTGAACGCCCACTACTACGAATCGACGGGTACAGCCCACGAATGGCTTACCTGGCGCCGTGGTCTCAACCAGTTCATCCCACATTTGTTCAAGAAGTAAACTAGAGATATAACAACACAGGCGAAATCTACCTATCTGGTTAGATTTCGCCTTTTTTTATCTCTTCCTCGTGTGAAAAGGGTGCTGTTTTTCGGTTGTTTTTGACTACGAAGATACAAAATCCATGTCTGTTCTATATGTTTTTCGGTTATTATTTACTTTTTTTGATTCTTTTTGAGCACAAGGATCATCTTATCGCGTAGCATCATACAATTCTCGGATGTTACGATTGCGTCCGCTATGATACAAATAGTAAAGTATATGATACGCTCGAAATAATATTTCTAGAGGAATTGTCGTACCTTTGCGGCTGAATAAAGATATTATAACATAAAACAAATTCTTCAAATGAAAAGACTATTACTCGGACTGACCCTGCTTGTAGCAGGTAGCATGTCCACATTCGCACAATGGCCGCAGCCAGTTGATCCAAATGCGGGAATTGGACTGAAAGATGCCTACAAAGACTATTTCACCATTGGTGTCGCAGTGAACAAGAGAAACATTCAGGATTCTGACCAGATTGCACTCATCAAGAAGAACTTCAACAGCATCACTGCAGAAAATGACATGAAAGTGGGAATGATGCAGCCCAAGGAAGGTGTTTGGAACTTCGGTGCTGCCGACAGCATTGCCAATTTCTGCCGTCAGAACGGTATCAAACTGCGTGGACATAACCTCTGCTGGCATTCTCAGTTTGCCGACTGGATGTTCAAGGACAAGAAGGGCAAGCCCGTCAAGAAAGAGGTATTCTACGAGCGTCTGCGCAAGCATATCCACACAGTGGTAAATCGCTATAAGGACATCATCTATGCATGGGACGTTGTCAACGAAGCCATGGCCGACGACGGTCCTCAGATGTTCTGGCCCAAAGCTAGCCCTTATCGCCAGAGTCAGCTATTCAAGCTCTGCGGCGACGAGTTCATTGCAAAAGCCTTCGAATTCGCCCGCGAGGCTGACCCCGACGTGCTGCTGTTCTACAACGACTACAGTTGCGTGGATCCCGGCAAGCGTGAGCGCATATATAACATGGTAAAGAAGATGTTGGATGCTGGCGTACCCATCGACGGTATCGGTATGCAAGGCCACTATAACATCTATACTCCCGACGAAAAAGAACTCGACAAGACCATCACCCGTTTCAGTGAGTTGGTAAAGCACATCCACATCACAGAGCTCGACCTGCGTACCAACACAGAGAGCGGTGGACAGTTAATATTTGCCCGTGGTGCGGCTAAGCCACAGGCGCCCTACATCGCCACCCTCCAAGAAGACCAGTACAACCGTATCTTCCGTGTTTTCAGAAAGCACAAGGATGTCATCGACAATGTAACATTCTGGAATCTTGGCGATAAGGACTCTTGGCTCGGTCTGAACAACCACCCGCTGCCTTTCGATGAGAACTACAAGCCAAAGGCTTCCTATAGAGTGATTAGAGATTTCGATACAGCCAGCGATAACTTCGCACCAAAAGAGGACTTCGTTCCCAACAAGTGGAACCAACCCGGACAGGAGTACCCACAGGTTAACAGCGAGGGTTATGCTCGTTTCCGCATAGAGGCGCCCGATGCCAAGTCTGTCATCGTCAGTCTCGGTCTTGGTGGCCGTGGCGGTACAGTGCTCCGCAAGGACAAAGACGGTGTATGGACTGGTACTACAGAGGGACCGATGGATCCTGGTTTCCACTACTATCACCTGACGATTGATGGTGGCGTAGTAAACGATCCCGGTACCGGCAACTACTTTGGCTCTTGCCGTTGGGAGAGTGGTATCGAGATTCCCGCACCCGACCAAGATTTCTACGCCTGTCGTACCGATATTCCTCACGGGAACATCCAGAAGATCCTTTTCTATTCAAAGAGTCTTGGCAAGATGCAGGAGGCAACCGTATATCTGCCCAATGGATACGGCAAGCTCGTGAAGGGCAAGCAGGAACGCTATCCTGTTCTCTACCTGCAGCACGGATGGGGTGAGAACGAGACCAGTTGGCCCGTACAGGGTTGTGCCGGTCTGATCATGGACAACCTGATCGCAGAAGGCAAGATTAAGCCCTTCATCATCGTGATGGCCTATGGTCTGACCAATGACATCAAGTTTGGTACCATCGGCAAGTTCGATGCCAAAGAGTTTGAGACCCTGCTTGTCGATGAGCTCGTACCTTTCATTGACAAAAACTACCTCACCAAAGCTGATAAATGGAATCGTGCCATGGCCGGTCTGTCAATGGGTGGTGTTGAGACGAAACTCATCACACTGCGCCGTCCGGAGGTATTCGGCTACTGGGGTCTGCTCAGCGGTGGTCAGTATGCTCCCGAGGAGATCAATGACACGAAACAGGTACGTCTGATCTTCGAGAGCTGTGGTTCAAAGGAGTTCCCCGACGGCATCAACAAGTCGGTTGAGGCACTCAAAGCCGCAGGTTACAATGCTGTAGGATTTGTGTCGGAAGGCACCGCCCATGAGTTCCTGACCTGGCGTCGTAGCCTTCGTGAGATGGCTCCCCTGCTCTTCAAATAAGAATCAGAACACCTGACGATGAAGATTATAAAAATCATGCTCGTTCTGACGAGCATACTGTCTCTTTCGGCGATGGCACAGAATGTGCTATCGCCGAATGGGCATATATCGGTAAAGGTTCATGACGACCGACTGATTGTTTGTTATAAACAGCAACAGGCTCTGGAGTTGACACCAACGGCTTTTCAGTATTCTACAACGGAGTCCGCACTATCATTTGTCAGACAGGTCAAAGACGACTACCGCATGATAGCTGGCAAACGTCTCCACTGCACCAACGAAGCCAACGAGTACCAGGTCCCTTTGCGCGACAAGCATGGACGCTTGGTTGTCAGACTGTACAACGACGGCATCGCATTCCGTTATGAATACGACAACCTGCAAGACCAAAAACCATGGGAAGAGCAGACTATCTATCATATACCCGAGGGGACACGTCGTTGGATACAACAGTGGACTGAGGCCTACGAAGGTTTCTTTCCCCTCTCCACAACAGCCAAGGCAAAACC
Organism: Prevotella aff. ruminicola Tc2-24; assembly: GCF_900110895.1. GTDB lineage: Bacteria > Bacteroidota > Bacteroidia > Bacteroidales > Bacteroidaceae > Prevotella. Next base: position 146,472 of record NZ_FOIQ01000006.1, read on the forward strand.
AATACCGAGCTTCAATCGTCCATCCGTCACTCCAGACGGATATAACAATCGATGGGGCTACCCCGCCTTGTTGGAGCCCCAAGATGGTCTCTTTGTCCTGATCAGTGAGGCGAACATCGAACGAAAACAAAGTGCTTCTTGCCTCTATGGTGCTGACGGCGACTACCGTGTAGTTCCCGATGAGAACGAGGTGAAGGTAAATGGCAGCTGGCACACACCTTGGCGTGTGGCCATCATCGGTCAACTGTCCGACATCGTACAGTCCACACTGATCACGGATGTTAGCGAGCCATGCCGGATTGATGATACGAACTGGATCCATCCCGGTGTGGTATCGTGGATCTATTGGGCCTATAACCATGGAAGCAACGACTACAATATCATCAAGAAATACGTGGACATGGCCGTCACCCTGCATCTGCCTTACGTGCTTATCGATGCCGAATGGGACGAGATGAAGGATGGTAAGACCATCGAAGATGCTGTCGAATATGCCAAGTCACAGGGAATCAGGCCGATGATCTGGTACAATTCATCTGTGGGCTGGATCGATGGTGCTCCCGGACCGAAATTCCGACTGAACAAGCCAGAAGATCGAGAGGAAGCATTCGCCTGGTGCGAACGCATCGGTGTGGCAGGCGTAAAGATTGATTTCTTCTCCGGTGACAACCAGATGAACATGGATTACTGTCAGGACTTGCTGGAGTGCGCTGCCAAGCATCACCTCCTTGTGAACTTCCACGGTGCCACTATCCCCAGAGGTTGGCAACGCACTTATCCGAACCTGCTTAGCACCGAAGGGGTCTATGGTGCGGAATGGTATAACAATGTACCGACCTTCACCGACAAGGCCGCTTCTCATAATGCCACACTCCCCTTCACCCGCAATGTCATCGGTCCGATGGACTATACCCCATGCACGTTCAGTGACTCCCAGCATCCGCATATCACCACAAACGGACATGAGTTGGCATTGACAATTCTCTATGAGTCTGGCCTACAACATCTTGCCGACAGACCCGAGAGCTATCTGGCACAACCAAAAGAGGTGCAGGAATTCTTGAGTCAGCTCCCAGCCGTATGGGACGACACCCGTTTCGTCAGCGGCTACCCTGGTGAGTCTGTCGTGCTTGCCCGCAGAAGCGGCAATATTTGGTATGTAGCAGGCATCAATGGTACGGAACAGGAGAAGACCTTCGCCCTTGACCTAGACTTCATCGGGAAAGGAATTCATCGCACGACACTTTACCTGGATGAGCCGAAGACGGAGAGTCTGTGGAATGTGGAAACCATAGACCGTCTGCCCGATGATATCACCTGTCTGCCAAGAGGTGGTTTCGTTGCCATCATCGAGACCCTTCAACTCGACGAAGTGAATATGCCGCTCTTCCAAACGAAATACACCGCCGACCCATCACCGCTTGTCGTAGGCGACACCCTCTTCCTCTATACCTCACACGATGCCTCACCCGAGGATATTCCTGATGAGAACGAGGAAGGATCCGCAGGATTCTTCATGTATGATTGGTTGCTGTGGTCGACCACCGATATGGTAAACTGGACCGAGCACGGAGCCGTAGCCTCACTAAAAGATTTCCCTTGGCGGTCACGCGAGAACGGTGCTTGGGCCATCCAGACCGTTGAGCGTAACGGGAAATACTACCTCTATGCCCCACTGCACGGACATGGCATCGGTGTGCTGGAGGCCGACTCTCCCTACGGACCGTTCAAGGATCCACTGGGTAAGCCTCTGGTATGGGATCAGAGCAACTGGTACGACATCGATCCTTCGGTCTATACCGACGACGACGGCCAGGCGTACATGTATTGGGGGAATCCCTATACATTTTGGGCAAAACTCGGTAACGACATGACCTCCCTGACCAGCGAAGTGTCCAAATTGTCGCATATTCCCAACTATCAGGAGGGGCCATGGTTCTATAAGCGCAATGGGCATTATTATCTTGGATTTGCATCCACCTGCTGCCCCGAGGCTCTGGGTTATGCCATGAGCGACTCACCGACAGGTCCCTGGGAGTGGAAAGGTTATATCATGCGCCCAACAGAACGTAACCGCGGCAATCATCCCGGCATCATCGACTATAAGGGGCATTCGTACGTGTTCGGACAAAACTATGATCTGATGCACCTGGACACCTTCGTGCATCACGAGCGCCGCAGCGTCTCAGCTACGGAGATCACCTACAATGCCGACGGTACGATTCTGGAAGTACCCTATTGGTTGGATCAGAAGCCGATGAAACAACTATGTTGGCTCAATCCCTATCAGCGTGTAGAAGCCGAGACGATGGCCTGGGGCTACGGACTGAAGAGTGCCAAGATAGGAATAGAGAATACGGGTGTTGTGGCTGATATGCCATCATCCACAGGAAAAAGGAATCTGTATATCTACGACATCAACGATGGTGAGTATATCAAACTTCGCGGTGTAGACTTTGCCAAGGGCGCCAAGCGTTTCATGATGACTGCGGCATCAACAGGCGGTGTTACTGTGACCCTGCGACTAGATAGCAACAAAGGACCTGCGATCGGTTCGGTTATCATCGGCAAGACCGGTAGAATAGAGACCTATCGCTCATTCAGTGGCATCGTTAAAAATGCAGCTGGTGTGCACGACCTCTACATCTGTTTTGATAAAGTCAGCGGTGATGTCCGCCTAGACTGGTGGCAGTTTAAATAAAAAGGTATGAATAGAAGAGTGTTTCTTTCGGTTATATGGCTATGCGTGATAACTGCACCAACCACGGCACAGGAAAAACTGATAGTAAGCTATGTAGCTAAGAATGCCGTACGTGTGAGATATGCTACCTCTCAGGCCATCTCCTCCTTACCCGATTGGTTATATGTCAAGCACGATGAGTTGAAGACGGCAGATGTCTCGGCTGAAGTGGAAGGGAACAGACTGACGATAAAGGATCAGACAGGGAACGTCGTTTTCAATGCCATCACCCATCAACTTCAGGCTGGCGAGGCCACGCTGACCTTCTCCTCACCGAAAGATGAGTACCTATACGGACTGGGGCAGTTTCAGGACGGCTATAGCAACGTCAGGGGACTGTCACGACGCCTCACACAGGTCAACACACAAATCAGCATCCCCATGCTATTGTCAAGCAAGGGTTACGGTGTATTATGGAACAACTACGGTCTGACCGAGTTTAACCCCTGCGAGAAGAGCGTGAAACTCCTAAAACGCACAGGAATCGGCGAACGTGAGGTCGTGAATGTGACATCGACCGAAGGTGGAAAGCGCGAAGTACGCGAGCGTCATATCTTCGACGCTACAGTTGACATCTTAGAAGATGGCGACTATAGCCTACTGTTGGATGTTGGTCAGAAGATGGCCCGCCGTCACAACCTCTGCATTGACGGACAACCGGTGATAGAGATGCAGAACCTCTGGCTGCCACCGACAGCGTCGCGAATCGTATATCTGGCCAAAGGGCGTCATCAACTATCAGCAGAGTTAACCAAGGACGATCAACCTGTGCTTTACTATCAAAAGGTGAAAGACGAAACGACGTTCCGCTCGCCTGCAGCCGAAGCCGTTGACTACACAATCTTTATTGGTACACCCGACGAGATCATCGCCACCTATCGTGAACTGACAGGCGAATGTCCGCAAATGCCGGATTGGGCTTTAGGCTATATCCATTGTCGCGAACGTTTCCATTCGTCAGAAGAGATCCTTCAGACGGCCAACCACTTCCGCAGCGAGCAGCTGCCGGTAAGCGTGATCGTTCAGGACTGGCAGTACTGGGGCAAGCATGGTTGGAACTCCATGCAGTTCGACGAAGATAACTACCCCGACCCCAAAGCCCTGACCGACAGCCTGCACAAGATGGGAATCAAGCTGATGTTAAGCGTATGGTCGAAGATCGACAAGAACTCAGAAGTAGGAAAGCAGATGGAGGCCGCTGGTCACTATATCCCCGGAACCGACTGGATAGACTTCTTTAACCCTGATGCTGCAGCAGCCTACTGGAAGCATTTCAAGGAGAGGCTGCTACCTCTGGGCATAGATGCTTGGTGGCAGGATGCTACCGAACCAGAAAACGACGATCTGCTGGGCAGGAAGGTGAATCATGGTCAATGGACGGGCGAGCAGGTGCGCAATGTATATCCGCTGTTAGTCAACAAGACCGTTTACGAAGGTCTGCTGCAAGCAGGCAAGGCTCCCATGATCCTAACACGTTGCGGCTTTGCTGGTATCCAACGATATGGTTCTGCCATGTGGAGCGGTGATGTGGGTAACGATTGGGAGACCTTCCGTCGACAGATCACAGCAGGACTGGGGATGCAGGCAGCAGGCATCCCTTGGTGGACCTATGATGCTGGCGGTTTCTTCCGTCCTCAGAACCAATATACTGACAGTGCTTATATAGAGCGTATGCTACGTTGGATTGAAACGTCGGTCTATCTACCATTGATGAGAGTCCATGGATATATGAGCAACACCGAGCCCTGGAACTACGGCGAGGAAGCGCAGACGATCATCGCAGAATGCCTAAAGGAACGATACAGGCTGCTGCCTTATATCAAGCGCCAGGCCAAGGCCGTCGCCGAAGAGGGTAGTACGCTGATGCGCCCGCTGGTATTCGACTTTGCCAATGATCCAGAGGCTCTGAAACAGAAATATGAATATATGTTCGGCAAAGCACTTCTGATAAGTCCTGTCACGGAACCTGGGGTAACGACATGGCAGACCTATCTACCCCAGAACCCAGATGGGTGGAACGACTATCACTCTGGCAAGCACTACGACGGCGGGCAATATGTCACGACACCCGTCAGTAAAGCATATATCCCTGTATTTATCCGTGCAGGATACACTATTCATTAACATAACTATTATCTTATGAAAACAAAAACTATTCTTATTCTCATGTGCTTTTTGGCTTGTTGTATGCAGGCCAGTGCCGGGACCATCTGCAACGATGATGGTACGGTGACATTCCAGTACAAGAACAATCAGGCCAAGGAGGTCTTGGTAGATGTGCAGTTTGCCGGACGTGTCCCCATGGTGCGCGATGAGCAGACCGGTCTGTGGACAGTGACCCTAGGGCCTGCTGCACCAGACATGTATCCCTATTGCTTCGTTGTCGACGGGGTAAGCATCATGGATCCCCAGTGCGATCTGTATTTCCCCAACGAAGGGTTCAAGAACAGTCTGTTGGAGATTCCCAGCCGGGAAGGTTCTTTGGCACACGACATCAGACCGGTTCCCCATGGATCTGTAATGTATATCCATTACTTCTCCACGAGTCTCGGCGCTACCAATCAAGCTGTGGTTTACCTGCCACCCGGCTACCAAAGAAACCGCGACAAGAAGTATCCCGTCTTCTACTTGATCAGTGGAACCACCGACACCGAAGAGGTATACTATAAAGTAGGACGCGCCAATTATATCCTCGACAATCTGTTGGCCGAAGGAGCGGCAGAGGAGATGATCATCGTCATGCCTTACGGCAACCCCTATAAGCTGTTACCTGCCAAACCCGGTATGGGTGGCATGCCGCAGATGCAGTTTGGACGCGACGTCTTCAGTCTTGACCTGATCAACGACCTGATGCCGTATGTCGAACAGCACTTCCGCACCATCAACGACCGCGACCACCGCGCCATCGGTGGTTTCTCACGTGGTGGTAACCAAGGTCTGTCAAACGGTCTGCATCATCTCGACAAGTTCTCATATCTGTGTAGCTACAGTTCGTTCACCTCGACAGACATTCCTGGAGTATACGATAATGCTGCCGACACAAACAGCAAGCTTCATCTCTTCTGGCTCGGCGTAGGCACCGATGATTTCCTCTTCGGTAACGCACGCGATTACATGGAGTTTCTTGATAAGAAGGGTATCCGTTCTGTGAAGGAGTTTACAACCGACAAGTTCGGACATACCTGGATGAATGCCAAATATTTCCTCGACAAGACCCTGCGTCTGCTCTTCAAGCCAGATGTCGCTGAGGAAGCCATGAAGAACGGGAAACCTGCGCCAGCAGCTACTGGTCAGGAACAGCAGTTCACCGCAGGTGTGATGGCACGACTATTCCCCAAGCCTATCGTCTCACCCGAATACAAGGACAACAGCATCGCCTTCCGTTTCAAGGCTGCCGACGCTAAACAGGTGTCACTCGTCACAGAACTGTTGAGCGAGCCTCTGCCTATGCAGAAAGACGACGACGGAGTATGGAGCATAGAACTGACGGATCAGATCATGCAGCCCTTCACCTATTATTTCTTGGTCGACGGTATGCAGACAGCCGACCCGAACGATATGTATCTGGCACCATCTAAGGGTTTCAAGCCCAGCATTGCCGACCATCCCGCTTCACCTTATCACTTTGCCGGGATGGGGGCCATCCAGCATGGCATGGTCAGCTACAATCTGGATCTGAACGAGGCATGGTACGTTCCCGGCACGGATATGAGGGAGAGTATGCCGAAACTCATCCAACTGGTTCCTGGCAAAGACGACACCATGGAGAGCTGGTTCAAGATTGGTGGTGCCGATGCCGTTGCCGATAAGCTGATCGCCGACAAAAAGATCAAACCATGCATTCTGACCACCAGTTCGCTGGACTTTATGAAACAAGCCGGCGACAATGCTCCTCAGATACAGACACTCCGGGCCGATGATTACAAGACATGGGCCGAGCGCCGTCAGGCATTAGAATCACTATTACTCAAACAGAAATGAAAAAGATACTATTCTCAACAATGATGCTGTGCCTGACATCCGTAGCCATGGCACAGCCCCAAGGAGGCTTCGGAGGCTTCCAAGTACCACAGGTAAAACTGGAGACATCACAGGAGTGGAAAGACGTGAACTACGCCGGCGACGATCAGGCCTACCATACCTGCGACATCTATCTGCCTAAGAAGGAACAGGCATCTTACCCCGTCGTTATCCATATCTACGGCAGTGCATGGTTCAGCAACAACAGCAAAGGCATGGCCGATCTCGGCACCATCGTCAAGGCACTGTTAGAGGCTGGGTATGCTGTGGTATGTCCCAACCATCGCTCCAGCATGGATGCCAAATGGCCAGCACAGATCCATGACATCAAGGCTGTCATCCGTTTTGTACGGGGAGAGGCACAGACATATAAGTTCGACACCTCGTTCATCGCCACCTCCGGTTTCTCTTCCGGCGGCCATCTGTCATCTGTCGCAGCCACCACCAGCGGAACAAAGCAAGAGACCGTCGGTACGGTCGACATCGATCTGGAGGGTCAGATCGGCAATTATACCAGTGAGAGTAGTGCTGTCAACGCCGCCTGCGACTGGTCTGGTCCTATTGACCTGACAGCCATGGACTGCGGCGAGCATATGCAGATGGGCGAGAACAGCCCCGAGGATGTGCTGCTGAATGCCAAACTCGACAAGGAACCTGACAAATACCTGAGTCTGAGTGCCACCACGTATGTCGACAAGAACGATCCTCCCCTCATCATCTTCCATGGCGAAAAAGACAATGTCGTTCCCTGCTGTCAGGGAAAGAAGTTGTTCGAGACTCTGAAGGCCGCTGGTGTGAAAACCGAGGCTACATTCGTTCCTGAGGGCGGTCATGGCATGGGCATGTATGCCGAAGAGAACCTCCAGAAGATGGTCAACTTCCTCAATGCTGTAAGGGCAGCAAAATAACAGTTCAAAGAGATGACACTCGGAAGTGTCATCTCTTTTTTTACTCTTACATCATCTTTTTCTTCAAAAAACGAAGAAAAACGTTCCATATTTCTGATTTATTTCGTATATTTGCAACAACAATCAGTCTACTAGCCCGTTAGTGCGTTTATGAAAAGAATACTCGGCCTACTTCTCTTAAGTCTCATTTCTGCGCCGTCACTCATGGCACAGAAGGCCTCATCGCCCAATCAGTCGAGAGAGAAATGTCCGATGATCCAGATTGAGATTGAACGACTTCCTGACCTGAACATCCCCCGTGCAGGACATGAGTTATTCTATGTCAACGGTGAGCTCGTCGTGGCTGGCGGTCATACCAATGGCTTCGTGCCAACCCCCACAGCAGAATACTATCGCAATGGCAAATGGAATCAGTTGCAGATGGTCTACAACCATGATGTCGGTTTCTCCGTTGTATTGAAATCGGGAAAGGTGCTGCTGGCTGGAGGCTGTGATCAGCCTATCGGCATCGGCCAGACTCATCTGGCAGAACTTTACGATCCCGTCACCCACACCTTCGACGGCTTTAGTAGCATGGACCTGAAACGGACGCTTGCCGCTGGTTTGGAGATGGATAATGGACAAGTGGTCATCGCAGGCAACTGGTACCACAAGGACGGTATCGAGGTGTTCAATGGTCAGAAGAAATTCACCTATATCAAAGACGCGACTGTTGAACGCTCCCATCCTTATATCCTCCGCACCTCCAAAAGCGACGTCATCATCTTCGGCATGTCTGGCATTAGAGGTGACACGATTTCCTGCGCCGTGGCCGACCGTCTGGAAGGTGACACCATACACCTTCCACTGTTTGAGTCATGGCGTCTGTTGCCTGTCAGTCACCATCGCCCTGCTGAGAGCTTTATCGGTGACGAGACGAAGAATCTCTATGCCTATCTGATACCGGTTCAGGACAGTACCGGACAAGTGGCCATCGCAAAAGCGGAGAACGGGAACTTCTCACTCTTGCCCACCGTCTGTCCTATACCGATGCGAAGCCAATGGGAGAATATCGAGTATTACACACCTGTCTTTGTCGATCAGAAAGCCGGACGAGGCTATATCATGGGAAGCAGCCGTGATGACCATTCCAACCAAGAAAAAGCCCATCGCTTCTACCTTCTTTGTATCGATTATGCTCATGCCACCGAAAGTAAGCCTGCGCCATTGACACTCTACTACACCGACACGCTGTCTTTCTGTCCAGACAACGTACCGGTCTTTGACCATGAAGGTAACCTACTGATGGCTGGCGGTCTGCTCGACCACAGTAATTTCACCCCCTCTGCTGCCGCCTATCTACTACGCATCGCTCAAAGTCCAACGACGATCAAGGCGGGGAACAACTGGCAGTGGCTTTTGACACTACTCATCTCGACCATCCTGATTGCAGCTTTCCTGATTATCTATCTGATTCTACATAGAAGGAAGCATCATCGGGCATTATTAGAGCAAGAGTTCACGGATGATACTGATGACAAGCCTTATTCCAGAGCCACGCTGATACAGAATATCCGTAAGTTGGTTGAGAGCCAGGAACTCTATCGGAAAAGTGACCTGAAAGTTTCTGACATCGCGACTATGTTAGGCACAAACAGTCGCTATATCTCCGACTGTATCAACTCATGCGAGGGATGTACGTTCTCCAATTTCATCAATCGTTATCGCATCAACTATGTCCAGGAGATCATGCGACATCATCCGGAAAGGAAAATCTCAACGGTGTATATGGAAGCAGGCTTCAGTAATGAGACATCTTTCTTCCGCACCTTTAAAGCCTTGACGGATATGACGCCGAAAGAATGGATGGAAAAAATCGACTGACAATTTCAGAAATTATCAGTCGATTTTCTTTTTTTGTTAGTACCCCCGTTGCTTTTCTTCCTTATATTTGCGTTATAGAATAATCGTTGTGACTCATCGGCGAATCCTATAACAGTACTAACAATAAAATATTAAGCATTATGAAAAAATTGTATTTACCCTGTCTGATGCTGGTAGCATCACTGACATGTTTGTTCTTATCATGTGAAAAGGACGACGATTCTTCTGGCTCCGAGTCGAAGTACGCAGAGAAATTCTTCTCTATCGAAAATGGTACTTTCCATAGTGAGGGCATGCCAGAATCCACAACCGAAGCGACCATCAGTGGTGTAGAGATGAACGACTATGCACTGACTGGCGGCTTTAACTTCATCTCCGTGAACTCCAACCAGGAATACGATCGTTTCTACGTTGGCGTAGATGGTCAGAACGGTTATATGGAGATACCTGCTAACATGACCACAAGGACACGTGACGCCAGTCACTACTACATGATCCCGATTGTCTACGGACAAGGAATGAACAGTAATCTCGTCATGGTCATCAAGGCTCGTACCACCGCCGGAGATATCACACAGGGTTTCCGTAAGACAGTTACCTTCGTGGAGAGTGAAGAAGGAGAGTTGACCATCAACCTGACATTCGACAGGAAGAAGGATCTGGACCTCCATCTGTTGACCCCCAGTGGCAAGCACATCTACTACAATGCACGTGAATGGACGGTAGAGGCCGCCGACGGCTCTACCATCACCTACGGTCTGGACCACGACTCAAATGCAGACTGCCGTATCGATGGTTTGAACAATGAGAATATCGTTATCCCCGAGGAAGCTATCGAGCCTGGTGTATATCAGGTATACATTGAGATGTATAAGAACTGCGACAAGAGCATCGGTACCGATCTTAACTGGCAGCTGACAGTCCGCTACAAGGGCAATAGGGTCAAGAACCTCATAACGATGCCTGGTCCTGGCGACAACTCGATGGCTTTCACCGACGGTGCCACCACGCTTGAGAGTACTGGTGTCTCGCCCAACAATCCCGTCTGGGGTCGCTATCCCTATAATCATGCTGGCAGAACCCAGAAATATGTCATGGACTTCAAGATCAAGGAGTCTACGAGATCCAACGCAGCTCCAAAGATCAAGTGCATTTATAAGCCCACAGCAACGGATATGGCCAAACAGATGGACAGGGAAGAAGGTATAGAATAACTGTCTCTCATCATTTTTGTTGTTAATCTATAACGACAGAGACCGACTTATTTTCGGTCTCTGTCATTTTATTCACCAAATCGCTCATTATCAGCTATCTATCTGGAAATGATACATTTTCCAAACTATGTGATACAATGAAAGGGGAAGCGTTTTAAGGTTTTTCGTATTTTTGCAACAGGAAATCCAATAATTAAGGACCTAAAACCAAATAACATTTTATGAAAAAATCTTTGCTTCTTTTGCCATTGTTGGCATTGTTGGGCTGTACGATGCCCGAAGTCGAGACACCCGTCCTTACCGTTGATGGTGGCAGGATACAGGGTGTGCTAGCCGAGAATACTGGCGTGTATGTCTATCGCGGTATCCCCTATGCCGCTCCCCCTATCGGCGACCTGCGCTGGAAAGAGCCACAGCCAGTGGAAGCGTGGGACAGCATCCGAATTTGCGATAAATTCGGTCATCCCGGTTATCAGTCCGTCCACTATCCTGGTTACTACACCTCTGAATGGGGTTATGGCGATGAAGCACCTTACAGTGAGGACTGCCTCTATCTGAATGTATGGACGAAGGCACCCGGTCAGGTCGAGAAGAAACTGCCGGTAGCTCTTTGGATTCACGGTGGTGGTTACCGCGAGGGCTGGGGCTCGGAGCCTGAGTTCGACGGTCAGGAGTGGGCCTCAAAGGATGTAGTGCTCGTCACGATCAATTACCGTCTCGGCATTTTCGGTTTTATGCCCTATCCAGAGCTGTCGGCAGAGAGTCCCCATCAGGTCTCTGGCAACTATGGCATCCTCGATCAGATCCAGTCGTTGAAATGGATTAAGCAGAATATTGCGCAGTTTGGTGGCGATCCCGATAATGTCACGATCTTCGGACAGAGTGCAGGTGCTGGTAGTGTGAAGACACTCTGTGAGTCTCCCCTGGCCCGTGGTCTCTTCAACAAGGCAGTCATCATGAGTGGCGGTGGTATCAACGTGCCAGCGAAAGAGGGTGAGGAAGCCATGCCGGCTACCCCGATGGTGAAGTTCTTCACCTACAACCCGACGCTCAAAGAGGCCGAGGCCGAGACCAAGAAAGTGATGGACTGGGCCGGACTCACCGACCTGACCAAGCTGCGCGCCGCTTCAACAGAATTGCTCTACACAGTCGGAACACTTTATAATATGGTCAACAAAAGTGACGTCATGATCATGGAGCGTCCCATCATCGACGGCTACGTATCACTGAAGAACTTCGACGAGGCAACCCGTGGCGGAACAATTGCCGATGTACCCTATATGATTGGATACACCCTTAACGACATGGGCTCGATGGCACCCGGCATCGCTGAGTTCTGTAAGGTACGTGAGAGTCAGGGGGGTAAGGCTTGGGCCTATGAGTTTGCCCGTCCGTTGCCCGACGACGGTCATCATCCCGAGATTACGAGTCGTCTGAAAGGTGCTTTCCACTCCAGCGATCTGTGGTATGTCTTCAAGTCACTACAGCACTGCTGGCGTCCTTGGACACAGGGTGACTGGGATCTCTCTGAGAAGATGCTGACTGCCTGGACGAACTTCGTGAAATATGCCAATCCGAATGGTGCAGAAGGTAGCGAGGGACTCTCATGGACACCCTGTACGGCTGAGAACCCGCAGTTCATGCTCTTCAAGCTCGATGCTCAGGATGCAGAGGCATCAGAGATGGGTGCCCCCATCCGTCCCGAATAACGACAGACACCCTATATGGTATATAAAGACGGCGGCGTCATCACGCTGCCGTCTTTAAGTTACTTAATAAACCGGCACAGAGACTAAAGACCACACCCACAAAAATCAGTGCGAGTAAGACCGCGACGAAGGTCAGCGCAAAATAAGCAAGCACCCTACGTTTCGTGAATCCCGAGAACTGCTTGAGAGCCACAAAGACCATCCAGTATGCGATAATACTGACTGGCCATATCAATTTCCCGATGATGGCATATAGGGTATACACATTTGACACATACACCAATGCCACAAAGAACTCGGAATAGCGCAAATCCTGTACGGCCGGACTCCGTCGGAAGAAGAGGAAATAAAGCGGTACAGAGACTAACAGAAGCGTGAATAGCGAGAAGATGGCCGGATTCTTCTTTCTTAATCCATTCATAAACTTCATGAAACTCAGTCCGTCGTTGACATACTGGTTGTCCACCTTCTTCCCATTCTTGTAGACCCCGCTGTCATGACTTTCCTTTTCAGCGATTTTCTTCTGAAGCAATGAAGCGATAGAATCAGCTTTCGCATCCGATAGACCTTTCTTCTCTTTGACGGTCTCAACCAGATTCTGCTTGGCATCCGCCTCTTTCTCCTCCACTCCGAAGTCGACGCCATGCTCGATGAGTAATGAGAGAGCTGTCAGTAGGAAAAACATCTTAAATGGCGGGAAATAGGCCGATTGCATTCCTCCGAGATAGTCATGGATCATATATCCCGGACGGAACATCAGGTCACGGATACTCCGGAACATACCGCGGTTTCCGATGCCCCACACATCCAAGAAAAGCAACAAGGCCTTCTTAAATGAGAAACGGCCGACGACAGCCGACTGTCCGCAACGAGGGCAGTAGTTTCCCTGATAGAGCGTGCCACAGGAGGCACAAGCATGCTGATTCTCAGAGAGCGGCTTCACCTCGTGAGGCCTACGTTGCCACATACGGAAAGCCCTGTACCACATCTTACGCCGCTCTTTGTCAAAGAGGTATTCTATCCGATACATGATGATAATGGTTTGTCTCTGCAAAGATAACATCTTTTTTCTTATTTCTCTTTCAATCTGTGAGTTTTTTCACCTACTTGTTGTATCTTTGCATGCGAATCCTAAAACGAGAGAAAGAATATGAAGAGAATGCTGACCATGATCCTGATGATCTGTGCCACGTTGAACATGACGGCACAGAGTACTTGTAATGAAAAGATCCAGAACCCGATGCTGTGGGCCGACGTGCCCGACCCCGACGTGATCCGCGTGGGCGACACCTTCTACCTTGTGTCCACCACCATGCACCTGATGCCAGGAGCGCCGGTAATGGCCTCGAAGGATCTGAAGAACTGGGAAACTGTCGGTTATATCTTCGACCGTCTGACCGACTCGCCGAAATACGACCTGCAGGAAGGAACGGCCTACGGGCGCGGTCAGTGGGCCACCTCCCTGAAATACCACAAGGGTAAGTTCTATGCGCTGTTGGCGCCCAACGAGGAGGGCGCTATGGGTGACACCTATATCTTCTCAGCCGAGAAGGCCGAAGGGCCGTGGACCATCGTATCAAGGATGCGCCATTTCCACGACTGCTCGTTGTTCTTCGACGACGACGACCGTGTGTATGTGGTCTATGGCACTGGCGAGATGATGGAGCTGAAACCAGACCTCTCAGATGTCATCGAGGGTACTCACCAGCAGATCTTCGAGCGCGAGGCCGACGAGACAGGACTGTTGGAGGGCTCACGTATGATCAAGCATAACGGCAGATACTACCTGCTGATGATCTCGCAGGCCTATGCCCCCGGACGACATCGTCGGGAGGTGTGCTACCGTGCCGACGATATCCACGGTCCGTATGAGAAGAACGTGATCCTGGAGTCCGACTTCGGCGGATTCCCCTACGTGGGACAAGGCACCATCGTCGACACACAGGACGGCGACTGGTATGGCATCATCTTCCAGGACCGTGGCGGTGTGGGACGTGTACTCACACTTTCCCCCTGTCGTTGGATCGACGGTTGGCCGCAGATCGGCGACGAGAACGGGAAGGTGCCCGAGACGATGCGCCCGCTGAAGAGCGGACAACCCGAGACTGCCATCGTGAAAAGCGACGAGTTCGGTGATGCGAAACTCGGTCTCCACTGGCAGTGGAACCACAACCCCATCGACAAGGCCTGGTCGCTCACGGAGCGTCCTGGCTTCCTGCGCCTGAAGACCAACCGTGTCGTGCCCAACCTCTATCTGGCGCCCAACACCCTGACCCAGCGCATGGAAGGTCCGACATGCAGCGGTGCTGTGCTGCTCGACCTCTCGCACCTGAAGGACGGCGACTGCGCCGGTCTGGCCGCCTTCAACAGCGACTCCGGCATACTGACGGTAAAGCGCCAGGGTAAGAAGCTGACGCTGGAGATGAGCGAGCAGACCGTCAGCCTCACCGACCGCGAGAAGGCCGTAGAGAACCACACGGAGAAGATCATCGCACAGGTGCCACTGAAGCAGACGAAGATCTGGCTGCGCATCGACGGCGACTTCCGTGCCGGTGATTCGAAGACGAGCGGCGGGTTCAGTCCCGGCCGCGACCTCGCCACCTTCTACTACAGTCTTGACGGCGAGCAGTGGACGAAGATCGGCAACGACTATAAGATGACGTTCGACTGGCGCCGGTTCTTCATGGGCTCTAAGTTCGCCATCTTCTGCTATGCCACGAAGAAAGCCGGCGGCTATGTCGACGTCGACAACTTCGTATATTCGAAACAATAACCACCAACAATTAAAGCCAACAACATGAGAAAGTATTTATTCATCCTGGTCTTCGGACTACTGGGCATGACTGCTGCACAGAGTCAGCCGTTACTTAAGACACACGTAGAGACCGGCGACGTGGAAGGTGTTGCCGACGGTACCACCCTGGCTGTCTACAAGGCCATTCCCTATGCCGCCCCTCCTATGGGCAACCTCCGTTGGAAGGCACCACAGCCCGCCAAGCCTTGGCAGGGAGTGAGGGTATGCGACACGTTCGGCCCTTGGCCGCCCCAGCCCGTTCGTCAGGGTCTGACCCCCGACATGATGAGTGAAGACTGTCTCTACCTCGGTATCGCTACCCCTGCCACCTCGGCTGACGACCGTCTGCCAGTGATGGTATGGATCCATGGCGGCGGCTTCCAGACTGAGCACTATGGCGGCGATCTGTGGAAATACCTCGCCCTGCGCGGTGTGGTCATCGTCAGCGTGGAGTATCGCACTGGTGCCCTCGGCTTCATGGCCCATCCCGAGCTGACCAAGGAGAACGGCGAAGGCCACTCCGGCAACTACGGTCTGCTCGATCAAATCTTCGCCCTGCAGTGGGTGCAGCGTAACATCGCCAACTTCGGCGGCGACCCCTCCAATGTCACCATCTTCGGCGAGTCGGCCGGCGCCATCAGCTGTAGCATCCTCTGCGCCTCACCGTTGGCTAAGGGCCTCTTCCATCGCTGCATCAGTCAGAGCGGTGGCTCGTTCGCCCCTTGGAGCGACCAGCCGCGCTCACTGGGTCTGGATGCCTCACAGAAAGGTGCCGAGGCCCAAGGTCTCGCCTTCCAGAAGCATCTGAAAAAGAAGTCGTTGAAAGAGCTACGTAAGATGGACAGTCAGGCACTCTGTGGCAAGGATGTCGGCTTCGGCGGCTTCTGGCCCTGTGTCGACGGCTATGTGATCTGCGACGACCAGTACCGCCTCTACGAGCGTGGCGAGTATAACGACGTGCCTGTCATCGTGATGACCAACAGCGACGAGGGCGCCCTGTTCTCCCACTCCATCAAGCCCGAGGACTACGAGAAGCAGATCCGTGGCATCTTCGGCTCCTATGCCGACGAGGCCCTGAAGACCTATCCGGGCAGCACGGTCGACGAGGCGTTCCATGGCTTCGGCGACGCCTTCCGCGACATGGGCTTTGCCTGGCCTTCCTACGCATGGGTCAGTCTGCAGGCCAAGACCGGCAAGAGTCCGGCCTATGCCGCCTTCCTGGCCCAGCCCTCCACACGCAGCTTCTCGCCAGACCCGCGCCGTCGTGGTGTGGCTCACGCCGATGATATCCTCTACCTCAACGGTGAGTTCCTCAACCAGCCTGACAAGTACCCTGCCGAGTCGGCCGTGGCAGAGATCATCCAACAGTACTGGGTGAACTTCGCCAAGACGGGCAACCCGAATGGCAAGGGCCTGCCCTACTGGCCGTCGTTCGACGACAGCAAGCCCACCACGATGCAGTTCTCCAACGGAGCCTCACTCATCATGCGCCCCAACCGCGAACAGATCGACTTCGTCGACCGATACTACAAGGCCAAGCGCGAAGAGACAGAAAGCCAGAGGAAGAGATAAGTATAACAAACGTAAGAATATAACGACTTGAAAATAGACGTAAACCACCTGTATAACGAATCTTAGGGCAGCAATTAAGTTGCCCTAAGCATTCTCGTCTTGTTCATAATTTGATATATGCGACAAAGATTCTTTTATTTACTTGTATTGGCCGCGGTACTTGCCTCCTGCTCTGGAGACAAAGTGAAGTATCGTATCGGAATATCGCAGTGTTCGGATGACATATGGCGTAACAAGCAGAATGCAGAGTTGCGCATGGGTGCTTATTTCCATGATAACGTGGAACTGAAGTTCGCGGCGGCCTACGATAGCGACGAGCGGCAGGTGCAGCAGATTGACAGTCTTGTGAATGATGGCATCGACTTGATGATTGTGGCACCAAATCAGGTGCAGACCATCTCGCCTGCTATCGATCGTGCATACGAAAAAGGCATCCCTGTGATTGTGTTCGAGCGCAAGACCAGTTCACGGAAATATACCGCCTTTATCGGTGCCGACAACTACGAGATGGGCCGTATGATGGGCGAATACATCGCCTCTCGACTTCATGGACAGGGAACGGTGTTGGAGATAAAAGGATTAGAAGGCTCGTCGTCTGCCATCGAGCGCCATAATGGTTTCATGAACGCCCTGAAGGATACACCAGGTATCAAGATCGTTGGCTCGCTACAGGGCGACTGGACAGAAGAGAGCGCAGTCGAGGCTATGAAGCAATGGTTGGCAGACAATCCTGATAATCGTGTTGATTGTGTTTTTGGTCACAACGACCGCATGGCGATGGGAGCACGTACAGCAATAGCCAAGTCTTCACTTGCAACTATTCACGTTCCCCTTTTCTGCGGCATCGATGGTCTGCCTGGCGAGAACGGTGGTATCCAGCTGGTGCGCGACTCCTTGCTTGATGCTTCATACATCTATCCCACGCATGGTGATCAGATCATAGAATTGGCCGTTAGCATACTTGAGGGCAAGCCCTATAAAAAAGAGACCATGTTGATGTCTGCCCTTGTAACAAGTGACAATGCCAAGGTACTACTCATGCAGAGCGAGGAATTGATGCGACAGGCCGACCATCTGGATCAGTTACATAATAAAGCCGACAACTACCTGCATGAACTTGACACCCAGCGTGTCGTGAATTGGCTCGCCATCGGCATCATCGCGTTACTTATCGTCGTCTTCGTATTGTTCTACCTCTATCATTTACGGAAAATCAGTATGCAAAGAGCGCGCGTGGTTAACACTTTATGGAACCTTAAGCCAGAGGATGTCACAGTGATCTCGGAACCCTCTGAGTCCCAGAAGACGTCCGAGATTTCAGAGGCATCAGGAAGCTCTGTTATCCCAGAGGAAAGCGACGCTTCTGCCGTCTCTTTGTTTATCACGCGTTTTAAGGAAGTCGTGGAAGCTCGTCTGACAGACAGTAATACCAGTGTGGAAGATCTGGCAGAAGACATGAACCTCAGTCGCGTGCAACTCTACCGCAAGGTGAAGGCTGTGACAGGCTCGTCGCCTGTGGAATTGCTACGAACTGCTCGCCTGAGCTGCGCCTACCAGTTGCTGCTTACTACCGACAAGAGCGTCTCTGAGGTTGCGTATGCCGTCGGCTTTACCGCTCCCAGCTATTTCACGAAATGTTTCAAGGAGGAGTATGGCATGGTGCCGGGAGACGTAAGGAAGTGAAAAAGTGAATAATCTGCTGCCGGCTCACGAGTAAAAGCTAAGAAATATCGTTCATTCCATTGCAAAAATGTTTCATTGCAACATATTTCGCATGGGATGAACGATATTTTTAATGCCCAAGAACAAATAGTTAGTACTTTCACAGCAGATTTTCAAACAGACAGAGTATTAACTTAAAACAAAAAAAGACAAATGGAAAGACTAAGGAGATTCCTAACGAGCACGCTGCTCATCTTTGCGAGTACAATAATATACGCGCAAACGGAACTGACGGGTTCTGTCGTCGATGAGAACGGAGAAGGCGTCATCGGTGCCACCGTAAAGGAGAAAGGAACGACGAGCGGTACTGTTACCGACTTCGACGGGAACTTCAAACTAAAGGTTGAGGCGGGCACCATGCTCGTGGTGAGCTACATTGGCTATGACAATGTGGAAGTGGCTGCCGCCCCAGGCATGAAGGTGCAACTGAAAGAGAACGCCAGCGAACTGGCAGAGGTCGTGGTGACGGGTTACCAGAGCCAGCGTAAGGCCGACCTCACGGGTTCTGTAGCCGTGGTGAAGACCAACGATATGAAGACGTCGAGTGATACCGATCCCATGCGAGCCTTACAAGGTAAGGTGCCGGGCATGACCATCACCTCGAACGGCTCGCCTGTAGGCACTGGCACCATCCGCATCCGTGGCGGTGGCTCGTTCAACTCGTCACAGGATCCCCTCTTTATTATTGACGGGGTGCCCACGACCACGAGCCTGAACACCCTGAACATGAACGACATCGAGTCGATGCAGGTATTGAAGGATGCCGCCTCGGCCTCTATCTACGGTAGCCGCGCTGCCAACGGTGTGATTATCATCACCACCCGAAACGGCAAGAAGGGTGACAAGGTGAAGGTAGACTTCTCGGCCAATCTCACCACCCAGTTCTACAATAAGCAGACCATGATGAAGTTGGCCAACACATCGGAATATGCTACTGCCATGGCACAGGCTGCCATGAACGACGGCTTGGACCCCGAGCAGTATGCCAACAACTACGGGCTGACACTCAACGCTGCCAACGGTAAGCATATTCAAGCCTACGACCCCGCCACGGGACAAATGCGCCAGTTCATTGTGAACGGCCTTTACGACGGCTTCATGAACTCTAAGAAGACCATGCGTTTCAGCGACACCGACTGGCTCGACGCAATCAGTCGCACGGGTTTCTTGCAGAGTTACGATCTCAGTCTCTCGAACGCTACAGAGAAATCATCGGCACTCCTCTCTTTCGGTTATAAGAAGAACAACGGTATCCTGAAATACACCGATTTCGAGAGCTTCTCTGGTCGCATCAACACCAGCTACAAGGTGAACAAGATCGTGAGCGTGGGTGAGAACGCCACTATCACCTACAGTAACCAGGTGGACTGCCAGCCTCTAGAGAATGCCCTGAAGATGTCGCCTACACTACCCGTATATGAAGAAGACGGCAAGACCTTCTCAGGCCCTGTAGGTGGTATGAGCGATCGCCAGAACCCCCTACGTGAGCTCTACCATAACCGCGACAACCGTCTGAAGATGTGGCGCATCTTCGGCAATGCCTATGTCAACCTGCAGCCGGTCAAGGGCCTGACGCTGCGCTCTAACTTTGGCCTTGACTACTGGTCGGAGTTTATCCACAGCGTTACCTATACCTGGCACTCTGACGTGGTGAACAACTCTACGCCCTCTGCCAATCTGGGCACTAAGAACTCCGTGAAGTGGACCTGGTCGAACACAGCCAATTATAAATTCAACATCGGTGCCGACCACAACTTCATCGTGCTGGCCGGTATGGAGCTGCACCGCGACGTGGAAGAGCGCTCATCGGCTTACGCACAGATGTACGCACTGGAGAACTACGACTACATGTGGCCTGATGCCGCCACGGGCACCCAGCGTGCCGGCGGTATCCGCGAGGGCTATAACCTGGTATCGTTCTTCGGCAAGCTGGACTACAACTGGAAAGACTTGGTACTCGCTTCGTTCACCATCCGCCGCGACGGTTCTTCACGCTTCGGTGAGAACAACCGCTATGGTACCTTCCCCGCCTTTACGCTGGGCTACCGTCTCTCCGAGAACTTGAAGCAGGAGTGGATCAATGACCTGAAGCTCCGCGCCTCATGGGGTGAGACCGGTAACCAGGCTATCTCCAACTACGCTCGCTACGGTCTCTATGCTGCCACATACGGCGGTGGCCGCAACGAGTCGACAGCCTATGATCTGGCGCTTGCCGGCAGCGGTATCTTCCCTTCTGGCTTCCGCGCCACACAGTCGCAGAACAACAACCTGAAGTGGGAAACGACCGAACAGTATAACCTCGGTATCGACTTCACCCTCTTCGGCAGCTCCGTCTATGGTACAATGGATGCTTATATCAAGAATGTGAAGGACATGCTCATCAACCCTGCCTACCTCGGATCGGTGGGTGAGGGCGGCGCCTCGTGGCTCAACGGGCCCAGTCTGCGCAACTGGGGTATGGAGTTCGCTCTGGGTTATCGCGGCACCACCGATTTCGGTCTGAAATACAACGTAAACGGCAACCTCGACTTCTTCCGTCAGTGCGTGACCTACCTGCCCGAGACGACCACAGGCTCATACGTTCACACCGCCAAGGAGAACCTGGTGGAGGCTAAGAAGCCCTATGGCTCGATTGTAGGTTATGTGGTCGACGGTCTGTTCCAGAATCGTGAAGAGGTGCTGGCTGGCGGTCAGGAGAACGCCCGCGTGGGTGGTCTGAAATATGCCGACCTCGACGGCAATGGCATCATCAACGAGCAGGACCAGACCTGGATCTTCAATCCTGTACCCGATTTCTCATGGGGCTTGAACTTCGAGCTGGGCTACAAGGACTTCGACTTCTCGATGTTCTGGCAGGGTGTCGCTGGACAGGATGTGTATAACGACCAGAAGTTCCAGACCGATTTCTATAGCATCACCGATGCCGGTTCGAACAAGGGCAACCGTATGCTCGATGCCTGGACAACAGCCAACACAGGCAGCAACATTCCCGCTCTGACCACCAACAACGTGGGCAACGAGAACCGCACCTCTACCTATTTCGTGGAAAACGGCTCCTACGCTAAGCTGCGCCAAGTGCAGATAGGCTACAACCTGTCTGACAACCTCTTGAAGAAGGTGCGCATGAGCAGTGCACGCGTCTACATCTCTGGGCACAACCTGCTCACCCTGAAGAGCAGCTCTCTGACCTGCAGCGACCCCGAGAACCCTCGTTGGATGTATCCTAACAGCACGAGTTTCTCGATTGGTATTCAAACATCATTCTAATATATAATAAGGTAAAGATTATGAAAGCAATATATAAAACAATCTGTGCAGGACTGATCGTCTGTGGTACGTTGACATCATGCAACGATTTCATCGACGTAGAACCACAGGGCGTCATCAGTGAAGATCTCGCCATGAGCCAGCCTAATGAAATGGTAACTTCAGCTTATGCCAAACTGGGCGACGACTGGTACACCTATCCGTTTAATCTCTGGCCTTATGGCGACGTCTCCTCTGACGATGCCATGAAGGGCGGATCGGGCACCACCGATACCAACTATCATCCTGTGGAAGTATGGTCGACGCTGACAGCCTCGACGCCCGACCACATGGACGAGCAGTGGTATCACTTCTACTGTAGCATCTCACGCTGCAACCGCGCGCTGGTCTCGCTGGCCGAATACGGGAATGCCAAACTGGGTGAGGAGAAAACCAAAATCCGCGAGGGCGAGGTGCGCTTCCTCCGCGCTCACTTCTACTTCAAACTCGTCCAGATGTGGTACCAGGTGCCCTGGATCGACGAGGAGGTATATAAGAACCACACCGAGGAGCAGACACCCAACACCCAGTTCACCCATGAGGAGCTGATGGACAAGATCGTGGCTGACTTCAAGTTTGCCTATGATGTGCTACCCGTACAGCAGAGCGAAGGCGGTCGCGCCAACAAGATTGCCGCCGCAGCCTATCTGGCCAAGTGCTACCTGACTATGGCCTGGGGCGATGGCTATGAGGCTTCGACCGGTGCCGGCCACATCAACAGCCAGTACATGCAGGAGGTGATAAAGTACACTAACGATGTGAAAAACTCACCATACGGCTACCTGGAGGATTTCGGAGATATCTTCCTGCCGGAGTACAAAAACTCGAAGGAGAGTGTCTTCGCCGTACAGCACAGCGACTATCAGGACGATAATACCCTTTACGGACGCGCCAACTGGAGCAACATGCTCAATGGCTGCTGGCAGATATGGTCGTGCGGATGGGACTTCCACAAGCCCACGCAGAACCTCGTCAACGCCTTCAAGACCCGTGACGGACTGCCCATGTTTGACGACTACAACGATGAGATTGCCTATCCTATCAACGGTGTGCCTACTGCCCAGAAATGGGATCCGCGCCTTTTCCATACCGTCGGTATGCCCACTTTCCCCTACAAGTACGAAGCCGAGTACACCATGACCAAGGACAACAGTCGCACACCGAACACTTACGGCTACTATACCTCACTGAAGGAGGTGCCGCAGCGTTCGAAAGGAGAGACCTTCGACAATCCCTGGCAGGCCTTCGCCATGAACGACTATGTGCTGCGCTACACCGATGTGATGCTGATGCGTGCTGAAGCCCTCATTGAGACAGGACAACTGGAGGAAGCCCGTACCATTATCAACGACATCCGCCAGCGTGCCAAGAACAGCATCGCCAAGCATATCCAATATGCCGCCAACCAGTGCGACATTGCCCTCTATCCTGCCAGCTATTTCTCTAATAAGGAACAGGCCCGCAAGTGCCTGCAGTGGGAACGACGCTTAGAACTGGCCATGGAGAACGGCCGCTACTTCGACCTGCGCCGCTGGGGCATCGCCTCGCAGACGCTTAACAAGTTCTTTGACAAGGAGAAGGATGCCATCTACGACGGTCAGACTTACGCCCAGTATTATAAGGACGCCCACTATACGCCCGCAAAGAACGAGTACTTCCCCCTGCCCTACATCCAGCTCTACTACGTGCCAGGGCTCTATACTCAGAATAAAGGATATAATTAAAGTGGGGAGTTAAGAGTTAAGAATTAAGTATTAAGAATTAAGAGTTATGAAAAAGATATCTATCATTATAATGGCGATGTGCGCACTTATCCTGACCGCTTGTCAGGATAAGGACATCGACCGCAAGACCATGATCCTCTCGGCTCCCGATGCCGCACAAATCACCGGTGCCTTGAATGGCGATGACTACACCTGGACATGGTCTGCCCAGACAGAGCAGATGCAGGTCAGCATCTATCGCAACGGCACGCTCTCAGTCAGCGAGACCGTCAGCGGCAACAGCTATACACAGAAGGACGTGCCAACGAACGTGCCATTTGAGTATGTCTTCAAACTTACCGACGGCACCAATTTCTCTACTGGCGTTATCAAAAACTATCTGCGTGAAGGTGCCACCAGCATCAGCGGTGTGCAGATGTCGCAGGTGGATAAGGCTGGCGGCTACGATGCCCTCGTAGAGTGGAACAAGACTGCCGATGCCACCGGCATCAAGTTCTCCGCTACCAATGGCAAACAGACCATCAATGAGACTCTCCCTGGCACAGCCACTTCCTATACGATCTCCGACGTAAAGACTGGCGACACTTGGGAAGTCACCCTGACTGCTGTGAACGATAAGGGTACAGCCCTCTCGACCCGCTCATCACTTCGCATCGGTAAGACTGCCATCGGCTTCCTGAGTGTCTATGCCTCGCCTGAAGAACTGGTTGCCAATGGTGATGACGACGAGGCCTCGGCCTGGCTCTGGCTCCACGAGACCTATCCGACGGCTCAGTTCGTGCCTTTCACCAGCATCAACTCTGCTGATGTCATCGAACCCTATCGCGTGCTCTTCTGGCTTCGCGACCTAGAGGGTGTCAGCGAGAGCGACGTTTGGAATATACCCACCGACGTAGAGGCCGCCACGCCCATCATCCGCGAGTGGTACAAGGCTGGCGGTAGCCTCCTGCTCTGGAGTCACGCCACCGTCTATGCTGGTCATCTCGGACGCCTCAATCTCGACGACATGAAAAACAACGACCATGCCTTCGGTTTCGGCTTCGGCGGCATTAACAATGACGTTTGGAAGATGGCTGTCGAACTGTATCCCGACCATAAGTTCAAGAAAGATCACTCCTCGCACCCCATCTACAAGGGTCTGGAGGTGGAGACAACCGCCGATACGAAGCTTATCGCCTTCAAGGGACCAGGCTGGACGGAAGACCACAACTGCCTCTACTTCAATCTTCCCAGTCTCTTGACAGGTATCGGCAATAGCGAAGAGGCCTGCTACACCCAGTGTACCCAGACCTATGGTATCTATCCGCTCGGCACATGGGATGGTCAGATATGGTGGATCAGTCAGATGAACGTCTGGGAAGCCCAACAGGGCAACACAGACTTCCAGGGTACGCTACTCTGCATCGGTAACGGTGGCTGCGAGTTCTCGATGAAGAATGCCGATGGCACGCCCGACAAGAGTGCCCACCCGAAGAATAACATCTATCAGGACAATATCCTCACCCTCGCGAAAAACTCCTTGGAGTATCTGAAAACACGATAAAATATGTAAATTTGCAGCAGAAACTTAAAACAAACGAATATGAAGAGACTCATGATGATGACTGCCCTACTGATGGCGGTGACAGTGAAGGCCCAAGGTCCAATGATCCTGGGAGATAATCATGCCATGCTACGGGTGAAGCAGGGAACAAAGTATCTGCTGCTGCCCGTGCAGGAGAAGGAAGAGAATGCGAACATTGCCGTGCTCGACATACGTAACGAGATGGTACAACGGCTGAACGTCCGTCTGGCCGTGGACAAAGTGGATTATTTCGTTCCTTTCGAAATCAGGAACGGACAACTGTTAGATATCACCTTTCATGCTGACAAGAGGACGACAGGAGCCATGAAGGATTTCGTGTGTTGGAAGGAGATGAAGTACTCGGACACCTTCGACACGACAAACCGCGAACGCTTCCGTCCACGATATCACCACACGCCGTTGTATGGCTGGATGAATGATCCGAACGGTATGTTCTATAAGGATGGCGTGTGGCACCTGTACTATCAGTATAACCCCTATGGCTCACAGTGGGAGAACATGAGTTGGGGGCACTCCACCTCGCGCGACCTGATTCACTGGGATGCTCAGCCGCTGGCCATCGAGAGCGACTGGCTGGGAGCCATCTTCTCGGGCAGTGCCATCGTTGACAAGGACCATACGACAGGATTCGGCCGCAATGCGGTCGTAGCTATGTACACGTCGGCTGGAGCCGCTCAGACGCAGAGCATCGCCTACAGTACCGACGGCGGACAGACATTCACTAAGTATGCCGGTAATCCTGTCATTACCTTCAACGCCCCTGACTTCCGCGACCCCAAAGTATTCTGGCACGAGCCTACAAGCAAATGGATGGTGGTGCTGGCAGTGGGACAGGAAGTGCAGTTCTACAGTTCCAAGAACTTGAAAGAATGGAAGTACGAGAGTTCATTTGGTCGTGAATACGGCAACCACGATGGCGTATGGGAATGTCCCGATATGCTTTGCTTCGGCGAAAAGTGGGTACTGCTGCTCAACATCAATCCCGGTGGACCTTTCGGTGGCTCGGCTACGCAGTACTTCGTTGGGCGGTTCGACGGCCACACCTTTACGTGCGAGGACAATCCCTCAGAGACGAAATGGATGGATTACGGCAAGGATCATTATGCTACCGTCACCTTCCACAATGCTCCCGAAGGCCGCATCGTAGCACTGCCCTGGATGAGCAACTGGCAGTATGCCAACCAAGTGCCCACCCAGCAGTTCCGCTCAGCCAATGGATTGCCCCGTGACTTGGGTATAAAGACCATTGGCGGCGAGACCATCCTGACCTGCATCCCCTCGAAAGAGGTGATGGCCCTGCGTGGCAAGAAAGTAAAGCAGCCGACGGAGGCCTGCGAGATCGTCATCGACATGAAAAGCTCGACCGACATCGTCCTGTCTAATGCCAAGGGTGAGCAGGTCACGATGCACTACGATGCCCAGAAGCAGGAGTTCAAGATGGATCGCACGAAGAGCGGCGACGTGAGCTTCAGTGAGGCTTTCCCTTGTGAGACCGCTGCTCCCACCTTCGGTAGCATCAAGCAGTTGCGTCTTTTCATCGACCGCTGTTCCATCGAGGCCTTCGACGCAGAAGGAAAGATGGTGATGACCAACCTTGTATTCCCCTCAGAGCCCTACAACACCATAAAGGTAAAGGGCGGTAAGACAACCATCTACCAACTTGATAAATAAAAACAGACCATCGTTCATTATGAATAAAACTAGTAAACTCGCCCTCATCCCCGTGATGCTCTGCTTCTTCTGCATGGGCTTCGTGGACTTGGTGGGCATCGCCTCCAACTATGTGAAGGCCGACCTGGCCCTGAGCGACTCCGTGGCCAACGTATTCCCCTCGTTAGTATTCTTCTGGTTCCTCATCTTCAGTGTTCCCACGGGCATGCTGATGAACAGGATTGGCCGTAAGAAGACTGTGCTGCTCTCGCTTGTGGTGACAGTCGTGTCTCTGCTTTTGCCGCTGTTTGATGAGTCGTTCGGCATCATGCTTGTGGCCTTCTCACTGCTAGGCATCGGCAACGCTCTGATGCAGACATCGCTCAACCCGTTAGTATCGACCGTGATGGGCGGCGGTAACCTGGCTTCTACGCTCACTTTTGGACAGTTCATCAAGGCCATCGCCTCGTTCTCTGCTCCCTATCTCGCCATGTGGGGTGCCACGATGGTCATTCCTGAATTCGGACTGAACTGGCGTGTGCTGTTCGGAATCTTCTTGATCGTTGGAATATTGTCATCGATTCTGCTCCTCATCACGTCTATTGACGAACCAGCCATTGAGGGCAAGCCTTCCACGTTTGTGGAGTGTTTCAAACTCCTGGGCACCCCCATCGTGCTGCTGTCGTTCTTTGGCATCATGTGCCATGTGGGCATCGACGTGGGTACGAACACGACGGCGCCGAAGATCCTCATGGAACGACTAAGTATGACGCTCAACGAGGCAGCCTTTGCCACGAGCCTCTACTTCATCTTCCGTACCATCGGCTGTCTGACGGGTTCGTTCTTTCTCCGCGTACTCAAGATGCGAACGTTCTTCATCATCTCGGCGGTGATGATGGCGCTATCGATGTGTGGTCTGTTCTTCGGCACGCAGCAATGGATGCTCTACATCGCTATCGCATTGGTGGGCTACGGCAATTCGAACATCTTCTCCATGTGCTTCGCCACTGCCCTCGAATCGATGCCCGAGAAGCAGAACGAGGTCTCGGGCCTCATGATCATGGGCTTATTCGGCGGCACGATCTTCCCCCTGCTCATGGGTTTCATGAGCGACGCCATGGGACAGGCCGGAGCCGTGCTGGTGATGGCTGTCGGTGTCCTCTACCTCTTTACGTATATCAAACAAATAAAGACCACATAAAACTATGAATCAGAAACGTTATGTAGTAGGACTCGGTGAGGTCCTGTGGGACGTACTGCCCGAAGGCAAGAAACTAGGTGGTGCCCCTGCCAATTTCGCCTATCATGCAGGACAATTCCTGGGTAGTGACTACACGATCGCTATCAGTGCGCTGGGAAAGGACAAACTGGCCGACGAGACCATTGAGGCTCTGAAGGAGCATGGTCTGAACAATCTGCTGCCCCGTGTACCTTATCCTACTGGAACAGTACAGGTGCAGCTCGACGAACAGGGCATCCCCACATATGACATCAAAGAGAACGTCGCATGGGACAATATCCCTTTCGATGACGACATCCAACAAATAGCCCGCAACTGTCGGGCCGTTTGTTTCGGCTCATTAGCCCAGCGCAACGTGGTGAGCCGTGAGACCATTCAAAAATTCCTTGATGCCACGCCCGATGACTGCATAAAGATCTTTGACATCAACCTGCGCCAGCAGTTCTATACGCAGGAGATTCTGCGTGAGTCGTTCCAGCGCTGCAACATCCTGAAGATAAACGATGAGGAACTGGTGCTCATCGGCCGCATGTTCGGTTATCCTGGCCTCGACATCGAGAACAAATGCTGGCTCATCCTGGGCAAGTACAATCTCGACATGCTTGTACTCACATGCGGCACTAACGGTAGCTATGTATTCACCCCAGGTCACATTTCCTTCCAGGAAACGCCTAAGGTCAATGTGGCCGATACGGTAGGCGCAGGCGACTCCTTCACCGGCTCATTCGTGGGTAGTATCCTTAATGGCAAGTCTGTGCCCGAGGCTCATCGCACCGCCGTTCAGGTCTCTGCCTACGTCTGTACCCAAAACGGAGCCATGCCCAGCTACCCAGAAGAACTGCTGCAATAAGGAAGGTCGCCGTTTGTCCTAAAAAAATGCCTAAAAAAGTGTTCGGCTGAAGTTACAAACCAGAAAAACCGAGGGGGCTTTTTACTCCCTTTTTGCCCTATTCGGAGTGGAGAACGAGGCTACACCGGGTGGGGGTGCCTTCTAACAGTCAAAGGGATTATCTCTATGACTGTAAGGAATGGCATCTACGAGAGAAAGGGATCATCTCTATACCCTATAAGGGATTATCTCTTTCACTCGTAAGCCCTATCTCCACAACTCTTGGAGCCTATCTCTCTGAGGGAAAGATCCTGGCTCTACATTGATAGTATATAACTTACTTATTATCAAGCAAATATAAAAATTGCTTAAAACTTACGTCTACGTCCTTATTGCGTTGTTTCTGGTTAATACGCGAGTTATGAGGGGGCGTTTGTAAAAATAAATCGCAATTGAATTGTCTGGCGTGTTTTTTCGGCTGCGCTTTGATGCTGCGGTATTCCCTTCGACAGGCTCAGGGACCGCAGAGGGACGTAGTGGACCGTAGGAAGGGGGGGATTTCCGACTGACAGAAACGCGGAGGCCCCCTCATATACTTTTAGCCCCCTAGAGGGGGCAAGTATAGAGGGGGACACCTCTGGCTTATTCTGTCAGTCGGCCGCCGCCATCGCTCAAGCAATTCTTGAACGACGAGACGGCAACAGGGGCACCACAGAACGCACTCGTTCTTTATTTGGCTTCGTCGAAGATACGCCATCTCGGCAAAAAAAAGAACGCATTATTTTTGTTTTGCTCTAGATTTTTTCGTATCTTTGTACCCAAACATAAAAACAACCAATAAATGAAAACCCTTAAGAAGAAAGCAACGTTCTTTATGATGCTGACGGGCATGCTGCTCCTGACAGCACCGTCGGCGATGGCGACCAAGTTCCTTGGCATCCATATCATCGACAAAGACTACCTGATGGTGCATTTCCGTGACGGTGAGGTGCACTACCGTGACAACGGCACCGGACCGAGCGCCTATCTGGGGCATTCGTTCGCCGAGGGCGACGACACCCTGCTCGTGTTCGGCGAGCGACTGAAGGTGGGCGAGGCGCAGCAGGCCGCACTCTGGCGCGTCAGCTCGGCCGACGACAAGGCCTTCGCCGCGGCACAGCCCGTGAACATCTGGCGGAAGTCGAAGCCGATGAACACCGATAACACGCTGTCGAGCGAGCTCGACCACTGGCTGTTCATCCAACTGCCGCAGTCGATGAGACAGGGATGCAGCTATACGGTCAGCATCCCCGACGGTATCGGCGCCGACCAGACGACAGCCACCATCCGCTTCGACGTGTGGAACACCCCGTCGGAAGCCGTGCATGTGAACATCATCGGTTATGCACCGAACGAGACACGGCATGCCGCCGACCTCTACCAGTGGTTGGGCGACGGCGGTCAGCGCGACTACAAGGCATGGGAGGGACGGAAGGTCTATCTCTATAACGTGAACACCAAGAAGAAGACGGCTGCCGGTACGGTGGCCTTCTGGAAGACGATGGCCGACGCGAAGGAAGAGGCCGGACAGAAGAGCCTCATCGGCACCGACGTGTGGAACATCGACTTCAAGGGCGCGACTCCGGGCCGTTACCGTCTGGTGGTCGAGGATGTGGGCTGCAGCATGGACTTCGACATCGCCGCCAACGTCTATTTCCAGCCCTACCGCTACTCTGTGCGCGGCTACTACTACATGCGTCTCGGCGAACCGAAAGACCCCGAGCATGTGTTCCCCGTGCCACGACAGCCGCAGTTCATCCCCGAGACCGACCCCAAGGGCTTCACCGTCTACAAGACCGATCTGCAGCCCTGGCATCCCGAGTGGCGGAAGCTACGGATGGACGTATGGGACGAGCCCCACTTCAAGAAGCTCTTCGAGTCGATCTTCTGGCAGCACCGTCTGCCGGGCAACCCCGTGAACACAGAGGTCAGGGGCGGTCACTCCGATGCCTTCGACTGGGACCGTCATCTCGCTCACGTCAGTAATATCTACGACATGCTGCTGCCCTATCTCCTCTCCGGCGGACGACTGACCGATGATAACCTCGGCATCCGCGAGAGTGGCAACGGCATCCCCGACATCATCGACGAGGCCCGCAACGAGGTGGACTTCTTCCTCTCTATCCGCGATGGTGAGGCCTACTCACAGGGAGTCACGAACCCCTGTGCCGACTGGAGCGTGATGTTCCAGGCCGGTTGCACGACGATGGCCGCCTGGGCGAACGCCGCCAACTGTGCCGTCCTCGCCGAGGCCTTCCGCATCCAGCAGAACGACTCCCTGCGCCAGTACTATACCGACGAGGCCATCAAGGCCTTCCGCTTTGCCAGTCGTCAGGACGACCTGCAGCTCGACGAGCTACAGGACATCGGTAGCATGAGCATGCGTGGCCGTGACTTCCGTCAGTTGGCCGCCGCCTTCCTCTACAACCTCACCGGCGACGAGGCCTGGGAGAAGATCTTCGCCGAGGAGAGCATGATCAAGGACGGCAACTCACTGCTCTTCAACAAGGGCAAGCAGGGATTCTTCGGCATCGGCGTGACCAACCAGTACGAGGAGAAAGATATCCCCTTCTGTCAACTCTGGGCGGCTGCAGCCTACCTGACCACTCCGCAGCCGCGCCATTTCGAGGCTCTCTATCAGAACCTGAAGGCGAGCGTGAAGAGTCATGCCGAGGCCTATAACATCAGTCATATGGCCCAGCGCCCCTCGCGCCGCAGTGCCAACGACAGTCGCTGGCAGGTGTCGCAGAACCTGCAACTGGTGATGCTCGCCCATTATATCGAGCCCCAGAAGGCACGTCGCCAGGAGCTGGAGCACGTCATGTACACCGAAGCCGGCTGGGCCATGGGTCGTAACCCGGGTAATATCGTGGAGATGACCGGTCTGGGAGAGCGCCATATCACCGATGTGTACTCCACAGGACGCAACGACGGTGAGGTAGGTACACATCCCGGACAGACCCCGTTCAACGGTACAGAGACATGGTCGCCCAACAACGGCGGCGACGCACGTATCCTCCTGAATCGCTGCTACCCGTCATGGAACGAAGGCGGCTGGCCCCGTCAGGAGTCGTATTTCAACCAGCGTTACCTCTGGGTGAACGGTGAGTTTACGCCCCGAGAGACCATGCGCGGCAAAATGGCCCTGCTTGGCTATTTGTATAGCATTTATCAGTAATATCTTATAAATATTCACGAAAAGGGAAGGAAAAGCTACTATTTTCTGATATATGAAACAAAAAGAAAACTATCTGTAACATGAAAGAAACAGGGATATTGTTTTTTCCCTTAACTTTGCACACAGAATCACAAACATGGTTAAAATTGTTTTAGTTATATTAGTAGTTAGTAGTTTTTCCTTCCTCGGGGCCCAAGAAAAGCGTTTCTTGCCCCGAGGTTTTTAATTATTCATACTTCAACTAATAATGAAACAATGAGAAAAACTATCTTGTGCGCACTACTGACTGTGTTCGGCACAGCCATGGCACAAACCCAACTACAATGGCAGACAGAAAAGACCGACATCAAGGTCGAGTTCTTCACCCCATCGATCGTCCATGTGGTGAAAACACCCCTCAGTCACAGCTACATGAAGAAGAGCATGGTGGTCACCGCACAGCCCGAGGAGGTCGAGGTGGTCAGGAACGGGAACACCGTCGCCAGCGGACAGTTGACCGTCAAGGTGGACCCGCGTTCCGGTGCCATCACTTTTCAGGACAACAAAAAACGCACACTACTCAGAGAGACAAGCTGTGTCTTTGACCCATGGACAGAAGGGCCCGATGCCGGCACCTTCCGTGTGACACAGTGCTTCGCCCTCGATAAGAATGAGGCCATCTACGGACTGGGTACCATACAGAACGGGCGCATGAACCGTCGTGGCACCCACCAGCGGATGGAGCAGTCGAACCTCGAGGACTACCAGAACGTGCTGCAGTCGGTCAAGGGCTGGGGCCTGTACTGGGACAACTACGCTCCGACACAGTTTGATGACGACCAGCAGGGCATGCGCTTCTCCTCGGAGGTGGGCGACTGTGCCGACTACTACTTCATGTACGGCGGCTCTGCCGACGGGGTCATCGCACAGATGCGACACCTGTCGGGACAGGTACCGATGTTCCCTTTATGGACCTACGGCTTCTGGCAGTCGAAGGAGCGCTACAAGAGTGCCGCCGAGACAGAGAGCATCGTCGACAAGTACCGTGAGCTGCAGGTACCGCTCGACGGTATCATACAAGACTGGCAGTACTGGGGCTCGAACTACCTGTGGAACGCGATGAACTTTCTCTCGGAGGAGTTCAGCAACGGGCCTCAGCTCATCAAGAACGTGCACCAGAAGCACGCTCACTTCATGATCAGCATCTGGGCCAGCTTCGGTCCACAGACCCAGCAGTTCCGCGAACTCAATGAGAAAGGACTCCTGTTGCCCATCGAGACATGGCCACAGAGCGGACTCTCTCATATCTGGCCGCCACGCATGGACTATCCCTCAGGGGTGAAGGTGTATGATGCCTTCAATGCCGAGGCACGTGATATCTACTGGAAATACCTGAAGAGGCTCTACGACTATGGCACCGATGCCTGGTGGATGGACTCGACGGATCCCGACTTCTTCAATCCGAGGGAAAGCGACTATGCCTATATCGTCGGGGATTGCAAATCCCCGGCAACAGAGGGAAGTAAGACGGGGATGACATGGCGAGCCATGCGCAATGCCTTCCCCTTGGCTACCGTGCGTGGTGTCTATGAGGCACAGCGCAGCAGCGCTGCTCCTTCGGAAGGATCGGGAGAGGAAAAGCGGGTGTTCATCATGACACGCTCGGCCTTCGCCGGACAGCAGCACTACGGCTCAAACATGTGGAGCGGTGATGTGGCCTCGTCATGGGATATGCTCAGGAAGCAGTTGCCCGCCGGACTGAGTTTCTCGCTGACGGGTAATCCTAACTTCAATACCGACATCGGCGGTTTCTTCTGTGGTTCCTACAATACCAAGGGTAGCGGTTCTGCACCACGGAACCCACAGTTCCAGGAGCTCTATGTGCGATGGATGCAGTATGGTCTGTTCTGTCCAGTCTTCCGCAGTCACGGTGCCGACGCGCCCCGTGAGATCTGGCAGTTCGGTCGGAAAGGAGAGCCCGTGTACGACGCGATAGAGAAGTCCATCCGTCTGCGCTACCGTCTTATACCTTATATATATAGTACAGCCTGGCAGGTCACCAGCAACAACGACAGTTATCTGCGACCGTTGTTCAGCGACTTCGTCCAGGACAAGAAGGTGTGGAACATGACCGATGAGTTCATGTTCGGTCGCAGCATCCTTGCCGCCCCCATCGTGGAGGCCCAGTACACGGAGGAGAAGATCATCCACGAGGACGCTATGACTGGATGGGAGAAGAAAGAACAGCCGGGCGACAGGAGTCAGGAGACGGGAGTGGATTGGAGTGTGAGCAAGACAGCCACGAAATATCTGCCGAAGGGAACCACGTGGTATGACTTCTGGACGAATAAGTGGTATAAGGGCGGACAGACGGTCGTTCTCACCACCAGCTTCGACCGTGTGCCGATGTTCGTCCGTGCCGGTAGCATCCTCCCACTCGGTCCGGAGATGCAGTATGTAGGTGAGAAGGCATGGGACCACCTCGAGCTCCGTATCTATCCGGGTGCCGACGGTACCTTCACGCTCTATGAGGATGAAGGCGACAACTACAACTACGAGAAGGGTATCTACAGCACCATCCCGTTCCGTTGGGACGATGCCAAGGGGGTGTTGACCATCGGTCAGCGACAAGGCTCCTTCCCGGGCATGCTCTCTGTCAGGACCTTCACGGTGGTGTGGCCCGACGGCACCACGAAGACCGTCGACTATCAAGGACAGGAAATCAATATCAGCCAATAAGATGAAGAAAGCACTCATGATGCTGGCCGTCTGCCTGACAGCACTCTCGGCCACAGCACAACAGCACAAGCTATGGTACGACAAGCCCGCCACCCACTGGCTGGAGGCTCTGCCCATCGGCAACTCCCATCTCGGGGCGATGGTCTATGGCGGTACCGACAGCGAGGAGATCCAACTCAACGAGGAGACCTTCTGGAGCGGGTCGCCCCATCATAACAACAGTGAAGAAGCCAAGACTCATCTGCAGGAGGTCAGAGACCTGATCTTCGCAGGCAAGGAGATGGAGGCGCACGAGATCATCGACAAGCACTTCTTCAAGGGACCTCATGGCATGCGCTTCCTACCGTTGGGCAGCGTGAAGCTATCTTTCGACTACCAAGGGCAGACCGTGCCGGTGGACTACCGTCGTGAGCTGAGTCTCGCCGACGCACTCTGCACCACCACCTACGAGGCGAACGGAATCAAGTATGAGCGCACGGTCTTTGCCTCACAGGCCGACAACGCCATCGTCGTGCATCTGAAAGTGGACAAGGAAGGTACGCTGGCCTTTAACCTCGGCTTTGACAGTCAACTGCAGGCGGAGCAGCATGTCAGCAACCATCAGCTGACGGCCGTCGTCAAGAACGTGGAGCAGGAAGGCATTCCCGGACAACTGACGGCCGAGGCGTGCATCATCGTGAGCACCGAAGGTGAGACGGTGGACGGCAGCAAGTCTATCACTGTCTGCAACGCGACGACAGCAACCATCTATATCGTGGCCGCCACCAACTTCATCGACTACCAGAACATCAGTGGTGACCCGACAGTCAAGAACCTCCAGACGATGACCTCACT
Organism: Prevotella aff. ruminicola Tc2-24; assembly: GCF_900110895.1. Taxonomy (GTDB): domain Bacteria; phylum Bacteroidota; class Bacteroidia; order Bacteroidales; family Bacteroidaceae; genus Prevotella. Next base: position 182,117 of record NZ_FOIQ01000006.1, read on the forward strand.
GAAGGGGAAGAGCTATGAGCAGTTGCGCGACCGGCACATCAAGGCATACCAAGCGCAGTACGACCGTGTGTCGCTGACGCTGGGACAGTCGGCTGCTTCGGCAAACGGCACAACGCGCCTCCCCACCGACCAGCGTCTCGCCGCCTTCGCCAAGAACGGCGGCACCGACCTCGACATGGTGTCGCTGATGATGCAATACGGTCGTTACCTGCTGATATCCTCCTCGCAACCAGGCGGACAGCCAGCCAACCTGCAAGGTGTGTGGAACGACAAGATGGATGCCCCATGGGACTCGAAATACACCATTAACATCAACGCAGAGATGAATTACTGGCCTGCCCTCGTGGGAAACCTCGCCGAGACCCAGCAGCCATTGTTCTCGATGATCCGCGACCTGAGCAAGACAGGTACCAAGACCGCCCAGACGATGTACGGATGCGACGGTTGGGTGGCCCATCACAATACCGACCTCTGGCGCATCGCCGGTCCGGTAGACGGCACAACCTGGGGTATGTTCCCCACAGGCGGTGCATGGCTGACGACACACCTCTGGCAGCACTATCTCTTCACTGGCGACAAGCAGTTCCTGACGGAGTACTATCCCATCATGAAAGGAGCTGCCGACTTCCTACTCAGTTATATGGAGCCGTATCCCGAGGCGGGCGAGGTGAAGGGAGCCGCAGGATGGCTCGTCACCGTGCCCACCGTCTCACCGGAACACGGTCCGAAGGGTAAGAGCACCACCGTCACCGCCGGTTCGACGATGGACAACCAGATTGTCTTCGATGTGCTCTCACAACTGATACAGGCAGCCAAGGTTCTTGGCAAAGACGAGGGCTCCCTCCGCGTCTATCAGAAGGCGCTGTCGAAGCTGGCGCCCATGCAGATCGGGCGCTACGGTCAACTGCAGGAGTGGCTCATCGACGGCGACGACCCGAAGGATGAGCACCGTCATATCTCTCACCTCTACGGACTCTATCCCTCCAACCAGATATCGCCTTACTCCCATCCGGAGCTCTTCACCGCCGCCGCCAACACACTGAACCAACGTGGTGACATGGCGACGGGCTGGAGTCTGGGGTGGAAGATCAACTTCTGGGCGCGGATGCTCGACGGCAACCATGCCTACCAGATCTTCAAGAACCTGCTGACGGTGATACCTGCCACGACAGAATGGGGGCCCCGAGGCGGTACCTACCCGAACCTTTTCGATGCCCATCCGCCCTTCCAGATCGACGGGAACTTCGGTTGTGCCGCTGGCATCTGTGAGATGCTGCTGCAGAGTCATGACGGTGCCGTACACCTGTTGCCCGCCCTGCCCGACGCATGGTCGGAGGGACAGGTCACCGGTCTTCGTGCACGAGGTGGCTTCATCGTTGACATGCGTTGGAAGGACGGTGCCATACAGGAGACCGTCATCAAGTCGACCATCGGCGGCACGCTCCGCGTACGCTCCTACGTGCCCCTTCATGGAGCGCATCTGAGACCGGCCACCGGCGAGTGCCCCAACCCGCTGTTCGCACCGGCCGTGATCCAACAGCCGCTACAATCGGCTGAACTGTCAGATTTTCCCTTGCTTCAGGTGAAAAATGTCTACGAATACGATTTGGACACCAAGCCCGGTCAGACATACCGGCTGAAGATATAGACGTTCGGCCCACTTGATGTTACTTGACAGAAAGTTTATGTGACATGAAGTATTGTACATATCACACATTTTATTTATCTTTGCAACGAAAACATAACGAGATATGCTACTACAATTATCCAAAAGAAATAACCTCTTATTATCAACATTATTTATGCTCATGGTCTGTGCCGTATCGTCTGCATCGGCACAGACCTTGCCTTATCAGAACCCTGACCTGAGTGCCAGGGAGCGTGCCGTGGATCTCTGCAGCAGACTGACGCTGGAGGAGAAAGCCATGCTCATGCTCGACGAGAGTCCGGCCATCCCACGCCTCGGCATCAAGAAGTTCTTCTGGTGGAGCGAGGCCCTGCACGGTGCCGCCAACATGGGTAACGTGACGAACTTCCCCGAGCCGGTGGCCATGGCGTCATCGTTCAACCCTACCTTACTGTTCGATGTGTTCGACGTGGCCAGCACCGAGTTCCGTGCCCAGTACAACCACCGGATATACGACCTGGGCGGCGAGGACATGAAGATGCGCAGTCTGTCGGTATGGACACCGAACGTGAACATCTTCCGTGACCCACGCTGGGGCCGCGGTCAGGAGACCTACGGTGAGGATCCCTATCTGACCTCCGTGATGGGCGATGCCGTCGTTCGTGGTCTACAGGGACCGGAGTCATCGAAATACCGTAAGTTGTGGGCCTGTGCCAAGCACTATGCCGTACACAGCGGTCCGGAATACACCCGTCACTCCGCCAACCTCACCAATGTACCGGTACGTGACTTCTGGGAGACTTATATGCCGGCCTTTAAGACCCTCGTTCAAGATAGTAAGGTACGTGAGGTCATGTGCGCCTACCAGCGGCTCGACGACGACCCCTGCTGCGGCAGTAACCGACTGCTTCAGCAGATCCTCCGTGATGAGTGGGGCTTCCAGTACCTCGTCGTCAGCGACTGCGGTGCCATCAGCGATTTCTATACCTCACATAAGAGCTCGTCCTCTCCGATCACAGCCTCTGCCAAGGCCACACTGGCCGGAACAGATGTGGAGTGCGGCTATGGCTACGCCTACAGGAGCATCCCCGAGGCTGTGCGACGCGGTCTGATCAGTGAGGCAGAGGTCGACAAGCACATCATCCGTCTGCTCGAAGGTCGCTTCGATCTCGGTGAGATGGACGACCCATCGCTTGTGGAGTGGTCGAAGATCCCCTATTCGGCCATGTCGACCAAGGCTTCCGCCAAGATTGCCCTTGACATGGCGCGCCAGTCGATCGTGCTGTTGCAGAACAACCACGACATCCTACCTTTGAAGAAGAATGCCGAGAAAATTGCGGTCATCGGTCCCAATGCCAACAATGAACCGATGATGTGGGGTAACTACAACGGTACGCCCAACCATACCATCACCATCCTCAATGGCATCAAGGCCAAGCAGAAGAAGCTGGTGTATATACCCGGTTGCGACCTGACCAACGACCGCGTGATGGAGAGTCGTCTGGCAACAGAATGCACAAGTCCCGACGGCAAGAAAGGACTGAAGGGCACCTTCTGGACCAACACGAAGATGGAAGGTAAGTCGTTCACCACCGAATACTATACGAAGCCCGTCAACGTAACCACGGCCGGCATGCATGTCTTCGCCGCCAACCTGCCCGTGGAGGACTTCTCTGCCAAATATGAGACGACCTTCACTCCGAAGGAGGCCGGTGAGTATGTCCTGAATGTAGAGGCAACGGGTCACTTCGAGGTCTTTGTCAATGGTGAAAGAAAAATCATGCAGCATATCTGGCGCGCCACACCGACTCGTACCGTACTGAAGGCCGAAAAGGGACAGTCGTTCCAGATTGAAGTGCGCTTCCAGACCGTGAAGACGTGGGGGGCGTCGATGAAGATCGACGTGGCCCGTGAGCTGCCCATCGACTACCAGCAGACCATCGCCCAACTGAAGGGCATTGACAAGGTGATCTTCGTTGGTGGTATCGCTCCGAGTCTGGAGGGAGAGGAGATGCCCGTGAACATCGAGGGCTTCAAGGGCGGCGACCGCACGGATATCGAACTGCCGAAGGTACAGCGCGAGTTCCTGAAGGCCCTGAAGGAAGCCGGTAAGCAGGTCATCTTCGTCAACTGCTCCGGTTCTGCCATCGCCCTGCTGCCTGAGACCGAGACCTGTGAGGCGATCGTCCAGGCCTGGTATGCCGGTCAGGAGGGAGGCACTGCCGTGGCCGACGTGCTCTTCGGTGACTATAACCCCAGCGGTAAGTTGCCCGTGACCTTCTATAAGAATACCCAGCAGTTGCCCGATTACGAGGACTACTCGATGAAGGGGCGCACCTATCGTTACTTCGACGATCCGCTGTTCGCCTTCGGCTATGGGCAGAGTTATACCAGCTTTGAGGTTGGTGAAGCTAAGATTTCCGGAGAAGCCGGAAAGCCCGACTATACCATCAGCATCCCTGTCACGAACACCGGCAAGCGCGACGGCACAGAGATTGTACAGTTATACATCCGCAACCTCGCCGATACCGAGGGACCGTCGAAGTCGCTCCGGGCCTTCCAGCGTGCCGACGTGAAGGTCGGCAAGACTGCGACTGTCACGCTGACGCTCAACGAGAAGAGTTTTGAGTTCTGGGATGCCGAGACAAACACCATGCGAACCAAGTCAGGCACCTACGAGATCCTCTACGGCAACAGTTCGCAGGACAAGGATCTGAAGAAGCTCACCATCACCTTATAACAATAAAGCCTCCCTTGGGGAGGCTTTATTGTTTTTCTGTCATGTATTTCCAGTAACGGCGGGGCATGTCCTTCAACTGCTTCCGGGGATTCATGCGCTCCTTGATACAGATAGCCTTGAAATACGTACGCCACAGGTCCTGCATCAGTTGGTCGTCACTGCTGAGCAAGTTGCCATCCAGTTTTCCATCGGAAAGACTAAAGGGCACAGCGACTTCATCCTCAAACGTGATACGGATGGTCTGATGCCCGTCATAATAGAAACCATAGTGCCGCTTGGCATCATAGATGAGCCACGACTGGTCATTGAAACGGTCGGCGAAATGGGTGATTATCAACGGAAGCACATCATGATCGGGTGATACCACAGCGAGGTAGGTGCCGTCTTTGGCTTTCTGGAAACGAATAAACTGTTTCATACGCAACTCCTCATGGGCCACCTTCCGTGCGATGTTCGTCACAGCTTGCACATCGGGATCGGCAAAATATCTAGAGATATCCCCTTGTCTGAACACCTTACAGATATAGAGGAATAAGGGCGTTGGCAGCTCTGGCAGTTCTGACAGCCAACTGACGGAAATCATTCTCATGACCTCATGCGGCAGTCGTTTCTCCAACCCGGCCCACACCCGGCGTGCCTTCTCGTCGTCGGTCGTCACCTGATAGAGATGATCGCAGAACAGCGGCACCGTTTCCCCCTGCATCAGCAACCGGTCCGGTTGGTCATGCAACGCAAAGGCATCGAACACCGCAGTCAGAAGCCCGTCGATCGTTCCGTCAATCACATAACAAGTCATAGATGGTTTTTAATGAGGGTTTTCTTCAAAAGGCAGCTCCAACTGTCGTTCCTCGGCCGCCCGTTTCTGTTGGGTCTTGGAGATGAGCAAGGGACGGAGCCGCTCTGGGTGCAGTTCGTTAATACCGACGATAGGCATCGCATAGCCACTGGTCAGCTCATGACAGGTGATGAAATACTTCGCCTTTTTCATCACCACTCCCATCTTCCTAAGGTCGTACGACGTAAGTCGGTTGAAACGTCGGGAGTTCACGATGAGCCATGCGGATTTCGTGCCCAGTCCCGGCACCCGTAGCAACTGCTCATAGTCGGCCGTGTTGATGTCGATGGGGAACGCCTCAGGATGGCGCAATGCCCAGCCCAGCTTAGGGTCAACCTCCAAGTCGAGGTTCGCATGGCACTCGTCGACAATCTCCTCGACCTTGAAATGGTAGAAGCGTAACAGCCAGTCGGCCTGATACAGACGGTTCTCTCGTACCAGCGGTGGCTGTTTGAGGTTAGGCAGTCGCGGGTCATAGGTGTTTACGCTGACATAGCCCGAATAATACACACGTCGCATAGACGGTTGCCCGTAGAGTGCCGACGACATCGTGAGGATGTCACGATCGGTATCCTGTGTAGCTCCCACGATCATCTGTGTCGATTGTCCAGCTGGCACGAAGCGGGGCACATGACGGAAACGGCGACGATCCTCCCTGTTCTCCAGCACCCCCTGTTGTATCAGGCGCATGGGCTGGAACACACTCTGGTGATCTTTCTCCGGTGCGAGCAACTTCAGCGACCGTTCCTCTGCAATCTCGATGTTCACACTCATGCGGTCGGCATAGCGTCCGGCCTCGGCAAGCAGATCGTGACTGGCACCGGGGATGGCCTTCAGGTGGATATAGCCATTGAAGCGATGTACCGTACGCAGATCTCGTGCGATGGCCGTCAACCGCTCCATCGTATAGTCGGGATTACGCACAATCCCACTGCTAAGAAACAAGCCCTCGATGTAGTTACGACGATAGAACTCCATCGTGATCTCCTCCAGTTCGCTGACGGAGAGCGTGGCCCGACGGATATCGTTCGAGCGACGGTTGATACAGTAAGCACAGTCGTACATGCAGTAGTTGGTCAGCATCACCTTCAACAGAGAGATACAACGGCCGTCGTCGGCAAACGAGTGGCAGATACCGATACCCCCGACGGTCGATCCCACCATGCCCTGCTTGCCCTTGCGCACGGTGCCGCTCGACGAGCACGAGACGTCGTACTTCGCCGACTCTGCGAGAATCCGCAGCTTTTCCATCGTCTTTTCTGTCAGCATACGGATGCAAAGATAAAAAAAAGGTGTCCCAAAAGTCGGGACACCCTCTCTCGTTTTTCGTTTTTCCTGCATTTAGTGGTTACGGAAGTTCCACTTTGAATTATCACTATTGAAGTCGTACTCGGCAAGCGTCGGTGTGGAATCACCTGCAGAGTAGAGACAGTAGCGCTTGTTGATGCCCTCCTGACCAGGTATCACCTTCGGCATGATACGGAAAGTACCATCGGTGAGCTGTTCGATGCGCCAGAGCTGCTCGTCGGCACCAGTATAGGCGGGAACAGTGGTCACCTCCTTGTCGGCGGTGGCAGTCAGCGCACGGTCGGTACCCTCGATGACAATCTTGAAGTAGGTATTTCCAAGGTAGGCGCCCTTACCCTCGACAGGCGAGATGGTCCAACGCTGGTGGGGACGGAACATATAGTCGCCGATGCGTGCGGGGATGTCACCCTCCGGCCAGGTGCCGATCACATCTTCCAAGGTCTGGTTAGCAACAGGCTTGACGGGCTGCTCCATCTGGTTGCGATTGAACCAACCCTGACGTTCCTGCTGCATTCTGACGAAATCGACAGCAAGCTCCAGCGCATAGCCACGACGTTCAGACTCAATCTCGAAGGTGCCGCCCTTGAACTGATCGCCGCCATAGGGCCAGCCGTTTTTCCAAAGCAGAGGACGGATAGCCAGTGTAGAGCGTCCGCTCAAGTCGAAGTCGGCCTCCCAGTGGAACGACATCACCTCGACACCCTCGTCGATGATGGTACGTCCAAAGTGGCCGGCACCAGTCTTACGGTCGCCTGCGGCAATCACCATTCTACCACCACCATGATACATGTCACGGCCTACGTTGTCGAGATACGGTCCCTCCACACTGCGTGAACGCCCCACCACAATATTATAGGTGGAGTTCGTGCCGTCACAGCAAGTGCCGTGGGTACCCAGCAGATAGTACCAACCATCACGGTAGATCAGGTCGGAAGCCTCACAGTCGATGGCGATATCCTTCTCCTTATTACCCTTCACACGGAAACCGGTCTTCGGATCGAGCTCAATCAGACGGATTGTACCGAAGTAGGTGCCATAGCTGACCCATAGACGACCCGTCGTAGGATCGAGTAAGATACCCGGGTCGATCGCGTCCTGATCCTCCATACCGTCGGAAGCACAGACCTCGACAGCCTCCGACCATTTGAAGTCGGGCGACTTAGGATCAAGTGTCTTGTTCCACATGGTAAGGATGCGACCGGCGTGACCGCCACCGAGGCCACCACCTGTGGCACCATAGATACAGAGGTAACGGTCACCAATCTTGATGATATCGGGAGCTGCTCCGCCACCAGGGCGCTCTGCACCGCTGTTCCAAGTCCAGCCGTCTTCAGAGATCAGACCGCCGCCACCAGTGCCGAAGGTGTAGTATTTGCCTTCGCACTCTGCGATGGTTGAGGGGTCGTGGATATAGGGAGCGCCTATCTGCGCATTGGCGGCAGCAGTCACGGCAAGTGCCGCCAGAAGTGTATGTAGTTTTTTCATTTTATTGTGCTTTGATTGAATAGTTCTTTACTGGGTTACCTTTTTCGTCGAGGAAGCGAACACAGAAGTCGCTCATGCCAGGGCCGTTGATGATGGCACCACGCAGGATGTTACGACCCTTCTTAAGGGTAAGACGTGGTGACATGGCATCGTCTTTCACCATACGACGGTCGCCAGAGAGCAGGAGAGCCTCCTCACCATTGAGCCACCACATAGAGGCAGAGTTGGAACCTACAGCCAGACGGACATTCTCGATATCCTCATCGCAGTCGATGATGGTGACTGCCCAGAAGAGCACGCCATAGACCTGCTGTCCCCACTTCTCTGCAAAGCGGAAGAGCTTGACGTTCATGTTCTCACTGTCGAGAGCGTGCCAGGTCAGCGTCTGGTTAACGGTCTTAATCACTGGCTCTGCGGGAGCCTGCTGCTGACCGAAGCCACGACCGAAGCCTGCGGGAACCTCCTCGCGCTTAAACGATACCTTTACCTTCTGACCATTCTTCGGTACGATGGTCTGCTGACCCTTGAAGTACTCCATGCCGAAGTGCTTACGCAGATAGCTGTCGGTAAAGACCGTATTGCCACTATTGGGCTTGTCGATAGGCTCCAGGAGCATCCAACGACGGATGAAGCCCTCATCATCAGGCTGAGCAGCGGCAGTCGTCACCGGCGAGAAATACTTCGGACGATTCTTGAACAGAACCCAGTCGACACTGACACCAGCCTCACCCTCACAGGTAATCACCAGATCGGTAACGCCCTTCGGTGTGTAGTTCAGCGGAGCAGTCAGCGTAAGCCACTGGTTACTGAAGTCGCGACGGAACATGGCCGGCATTCCGGCAGGTGTCTCGGGCTTCACAGTCATGTCCACCTCAGCAATCACCTTGCCGTTGGCGGTTTTCTCACGGATAAAGAATTTGGTATTCCCGGCTGCCTTGGCATTGACAATCACATAACCGTCGGCAATACAGTCGAAGTTCACATCATTATACTTGATCCAGCTGCCCTTAACCGGAAGCGTAGCCTCAAAGCCACGGAATGTGTTAACCGTATCAATGAGTTGTGCGGTCACATCAGCACTGGCAGCACTATAGCGGTCTACATCGATTTTCTCCGTAGCCTGATTGATACCGACGCCACGCAAGGTCGGCTTCACCTCCTGAATGGTTCCGTCGGCGTTGAAAGACAGTTTCTCAATACATACAGAACGGCGCTTATCGTCATTCGGAGAGAGGTGGTTGCGATGGTAGAACAGGTACCACTGACCTTTATAGTTGATGATGCTATGATGGTTGGTCCAACAGCCGTTGTCGTGCTCAGCCATGATAAGTCCTTTGTACTCGTACGGTCCCATCGGATTCTTACTCATGGCATATCCGAGAACCTCCGTATTCTCTCTTACATAAGGATAGGTCAGATAATAGTTGCCGTTGTATTCGAAAGCGAACGGACCTTCAGCCTGACGACTTGGCAGACCTTTCAGACAGTTGACGCCTTTCATCTCAAACTCACGGTCGCCCCACTTTACCTTTTCTGTAGGCGTATCGTCGGCCAGTTCCTTCATATTGTCCTTGAGCTTGGCACAACGGCCGGCACCCCAGAATATATAAGCGTTACCGTCAGAGGCCAGGAGAACACACGGATCGATACCGTTGATGCCCTTGATGGGCTCTGGTTCAGGAATGAACGGGCCTTCCGGATTGTCGGCTATCGCAACACCGATGCCAAAGCCAAAACCCTTTCCTTCAGCAGGAGCAGATGGGAAATAGAAATAGTACTTGCCGTTTCTGTATACGCAGTCGGGCGCCCACATCGAATAAGAGTCAGGTCTCACCCAGGGAACTTTGTTCTGGGTGACAATGACACCATGGTCTGTCCAGTCGGTCAGGTTCTCGGAAGAGAACACATGATAGTCGGCCATACAGAACCAGTCCTGCCTTTGTCCTTCAGGAGGAACGATGTCGTGCGAAGGGTAAAGATACACCTTGTTATTAAACACCCGCGCTGTCGGGTCTGCGGAAAATTGGTCACGGATGACGGGATTCTGTGCCTGCATCAATAGCGGCACTCCCAGAAATAGAATAGTAAGTTTTTTCTTCATCTGTTTGTTAGAAGTTAGAATTTTGAGTCACAAAAATACTTATTTTTCCCAAATAGTCCAAAAGCTTTCGACGAAAGGGTCAATAATTGTTACATTCAAAATAAACCGTGTTACAATTAGCAATTGTTTGCAAAAAAGAACACGAAAAAAGATGCCGCGTCCTCTCGACGCGGCATCTCCAAAATACCAAAACAATGTGTCTAATCAGAATACTATTTCTGAATAGTATGTTTTATTCTGCAGACTCCTCGGTTTCTTCGTTCAGGTATTCCCAACCAAGAACTTCCTTCATACCATTGGCCAGACGGCAGTCGCGCGGGAACGGCAGATACATATACTTATCTGAGAAGTCATAATAGTCGGCCTCGGTATACTTAGTATACAACTTGTGCTCGCTCTTACCTTCGGTAAAGAACTCGTCGTAAACAGTAGGTATACGCTTGTGGATGCCACCGTATCTCTTGTTGAAGATATCATCGAGGTTCACCTTGCCCTGCTTACCCCAGCGAACGAGGTCGGGGAAACGGCAGTTCTCGAACCACATCTCATACTGCTTCTCTTCCATGACATTCTCGAAAGTGAGCGAAGAACTGATCTTACCAGAACCAGAACGAGCCTGTACCTCGTTGAGAGCCTTCAGACCTTCGGCCTCATCGGCACCGATGCAAGCCTCTGCATAGAGCAGAAGAGCCTCTGCATAACGAGCGACATTGAAGTTCTTCGTGTTCGAAGCGCTGCTCATAATCTCTGGCTCGCTGTCTTTCGGATACTCCTTACCACCAGTCAGGATTCTTGGTGGAACTTTGTATGACATATGCTTCCACTCGAAATATGGACCATGACTGTAGAGACCTGTAGAAGCCTTGATACCACGGTTGGGATCAGTCTTCTTCTGAGCAAGTGTACCGTCGTTAAACTCTGAACCGCTCCACTCCATCTCGTAGAGCCACTCATCCTCGGTCAGGAAGCAGGCACGACGACGGGGAGAGTTACCGTCATGCTCGACGAACTTCTTGGCGAAATCCTCCTGAATAGCACCGCCATTCCAACCTGCAGCCGAACAAGCATCAGGCATAGAAGCCAGAGCATCGGTACGCCAGCAGAATACGTCGGCCACCATCCAACGGCTACGCCATACCTGATCCCAGAATGAAGCCGCATTGTCATAGATGAAGTTGGGCTCGAAGATCTTCTCACTGTTACCGTCGCCGGCTACATGGAAGTTAGTCCAATACTCATCGGTAGGAACGAGTTTGTAGTCACCAGACTTGATGAGGTCACCCAGATACTTGCGAGCGGTAGCGGGATCGTTGGCGAACATAGCAGCCTTACCGGCTACGAACTGCGCGAAACCAACGGACATACGAGCCGTGGCGTCCTTATCTTCAATACCATTACGCTTGGGCAGGAAACCGGAGCTGATGGCTTTCTCACACTCAGCAATAACCCATTCAAACACCTGTTCCTGACTCTCAGCCTGCTTAGGCAGTTCATCGGGCTGCAACAGATGGTCAAGGATTGCAGGACGGTTCCACAGGATGGCCATCATCATGTGGATGTATGCACGCATGACACGAGCCTCGGCCACACATCTTTCCGTGACTTTGCTGGTATATTTAGGCTCTGCACCATCACGGTTCTCTGTGGTGAAATTAGAGATCACAAGGTTAGCGCTGTAGATAGCAGTGACATAACGGTTGTAGCACTCCTTCAGGGTTCCGTTGGTCGGGTTGTATGTGAACTCATCGAATACACGGAATGCGATATGGTCGGCCTTGTTACCACCAGCCGCCAGGATATCGTCGGCCGCGTAGTTGATGATGACCTGCTCCGGGTTATCAATACCTTCAGAGCCTGCCACGTTCTGAACGAAGCTGGCGTACATATTGGCAAGGCACTCTTCTGCATCCGCATCGGAGGCATAGTAGTTCAGGGTACTGACTGTACCCTTCTGAGCAATATCAAGTTTGTCTTCGCAGGAGACCAAGCCCAGCGCGAACACGAACAATGTAGGGATTATTATCTTTTTCATTTTGTTTTGCATTAAATTAGAATGTCACATTTACACCCAGAATCATCTTCTTCATGGTTGGATATGAGCCCCAGTCGAGACCAACAGCAGAAGGAGCTATTGTCGTAGCTGATGTAGCCGTCTCTGGATCCAGACCAGGATAGCTGGTGATGGTGAAGAAGTCGTCGAGTGATACATACACACGGAGGTTATTGATCAACGCTTTCTTCGTAATCTTAGAAGGAATCGTATAACCTAACTGCAACTGCTTGATACGGAAGTAGTCGCCCTTGAACATATTACCGGTAGAAGACCAGAACTCCTTATCAGGACTGAGGATCTTCTCAGGATGCGGAAGAGAACCACCCGGATTCTCCGGTGTCCTGGCATTCTCAAGATAGTACTTCAGGCCGTTCTTGTAACCAGTGCGGTGGAGTACCGGAATAATCTTGTTACCACCCTGTCCATAACCATTAAGCATAAAGTCGAAGCCCTTCCAAGCCAGATTGATATTCAAGCCGTACAGGAATGACGGCGATGTCCGACCGATATCAGTCATATCATCGGTTCCGAGATTACCATCACCGCTCAGATCCTTGAATTTAGGAGCTCCGTCAGCGTCAACACCCTCATAAATATAACCATAGAAGTGCCAAACGGTGTGTCCTTCCTCGAAGACCGTCTGAATCTGGTAGTTGGTTGAGCTGGCATCTGATTTATATTCTGGGGTTGCACCTCCCATAGAGAGCACATCGTTGTGAACTGTTGTAAGGTTAGCATTAATAGAGTAACTGAAATCACCAATGCGGTCCTTCCAACCAAGTTCAAGCTCGAGACCTCTGTTCAGTACCTCACCGCGGTTAGCTGTCACTGATGTGAAGCCCAACTCAGAAGGAACATTCACGCTATGAAGCTGATCCCTGGTGCGTTTGTTATAGAAAACAGCAGCAAGAGACAGTCTGTTTCTCAGGAAACGGGCATCGACACCCAGGTCGGTCTGCTCAGACACCTCCCATTTCAGGTCGGGGTTCGCCAGTTTGTCGGGCTTAGATCCGTACGTGGTACCAACCTGATCGACATGATACTGGTACCAGCTGCCACCTTTCGAAATACCTGCGGTATAGGGGTAATTATTCAACACGTTGATATTACCATTACGTCCCCAAGAAGCACGGAGCTTCAAGAAAGAAACGACATCAGACGAGACATTATCCTTGAAGAACTTCTCATTGCTGATGGTCCAACCTACAGAGAATGAGGGGAAGTAACCCCAACGGTTATCGCCCTTCGGAAGCTTTGACGTATCAAAAGCATCGGCACGGAAATTGGCCTGGAAGAGGTAGCGGTTGTCGTAGTTATAAGTCAGACGACCATAGTAAGCCATATTGGTGTGTACGCTTGGCTTATTGTCGGTTTTCCGAGGAACATCATCTTTCGCATATCCAATATAGCGGAAGTTGGGCTCGTACGACGGAAGAATGTCTGAACCTGAAACACTGATAGACGAGTCGTCCTTGTGTCTCTCATAATAAGCCATACCGGCCATCAGAGTAAGGTTATGTTTGCCAATAGTCTTATTATAGTTGGCAAAGTTCTCCCACTGATAGTACCAACCAGTATTGGTGTTAGCAGCCATCGAATAGGTTGCCTGACTACCACGGTCACCCACATAGAAAGGAGCGCTATACGTATGCTGGTTGCTATAGTTGAGGCGATAACCGAAGCGTGATGTAATAGTCAATCCCTTAAGAGGCGTCAAGTTTGCAAAGAAGTTTCCATTGACGTTGAAACCACCATTGGTACCATCGGTCGCGTCACGCTTAGCAAAGGGGCTACCCTCCATATCGGAATACATGGTGTTAGCGAACCATCCATGACTGTCACGGAAAAGCTTTTGATTAGAAGTTCCATTCTCATAAGCCTCCAACTGTGTCCTGAATTTATCAGGCATCTGAGAAATCTCTGTCCAATAGACAGGAGTCAGAGGATCCATCTGGATCATCTGCTCGAACGAAGAACCATACGAACGCTGCGACACGCTCTTGGTGTCCCACTTCTCGATGCTCGTGTTTGTACCTACCTGCAACCACTTATAAACATTGTAATCGGCGTTGATCTGGGCAGAAGCACGCTTATAAACGTCTTTGTCACCCCTTACAACACCATTCTGATGTACAAAATTAAGGGCAGTAAAGAAATGTCCTTTCGTATTACCACCAGAGACGCTCACCGTATGTTGCGTGCTCCATGTGGGCTCGATATAAGCGTCGATCCAGTCCTGATCGATGACACCGCCAGCGTAATCTGGATGACTGTAGTCATTGTCCTTAAGTCTTGCACTGACATCTTCAGCACCATACTCATAGGTCATGTACTTCAGGAAGTCGTCGCGTCCCATCAAAGGACGTCTGGTGTAGTTCTGCAAAGTAGCACGAGCTGTGTAGTTGACAGACACCTTGCCCTCTTCACCCTTCTTGGTGGTAACGAGAACGACACCATTACCTGCCTCGGCTCCATAGATAGCTGCAGAAGCACCATCTTTCAGGACTTCGATAGACTCGATCACCTGAGGATCCAGATACTGGATGCTGGTCACCTTAAGTCCGTCAACGATATACAATGGGCTAAGGTCTCCTGAATTAGACGATATACCACGGATGCGGATATCGGCGCCACTTCCAGGAGAACCGTTTGTGATAACGTTCACACCAGCAACCTTACCCTGAAGGGCTGCGGCAGCATCGTTGGTCGACAGGTTCTTCAGATCTTCGCCCTTCACAGAGCCTACAGAACCGGTCAAGTCGCTCTTTCTCTGAACACCGTAACCGATAACCACGATGTCGTTCAATGTCTGAGCATCTACTTTAAGTGTTACTGTAATGTTGTTACGACCTGCCAACTTCACAGTCTCAGTGGTGTAACCGATGTAAGAGACGACCAATGTGGCGTTCTTGTCAGCCTGAACGCTGAATTTACCATCAAGGTCTGTGATACCGCCAACCTTGGTTCCCTGTACTCTCACACTAGCACCAATAATCGGCTCACCTGTTTCATCATTCACCGTTCCCTTAATGACGCTCTGAGCCATAGCTCCCAGAGGGAACAAACAGAGCAGGAACAGAAACACTAACGGCTTTTGTAGTGATTTAAATTTCCACATAATAGTTAATTAGATAATTGATTGTTGTTAATAAGATAATACTATCTCTCGTTTTATTCGTTTCAGGTTGCTTGCAAAGGTAACCCTATTTATTTAACTTTCATTTGTAAAGTGTTGCATGTTTTTTACATCTGGTAACATGAACTTTTTCCCCTTTTTTTTCACGACGACGGCCCATTTTTTGGGGATAAGTCTTGAAAACAGAGAATATTTAAACCTATTTACACTCTTGGCAGACTATCACATACTAAAACAAGCCAATTAACATTAAAGTCTATTTCACCCATGAAATGTCATGTAACAAATCCCATCAAAAGAAACAAGCAAAAAGACCATTTTACACCTTATTTATTATATAATATAAGAAATGCCTTGTCGCGCACTACGTCCGAGAAGGGATTATTATCCGCATATGTAGCAGAAACTTTGTCTGGTGTAACATTTTGCCCCTTAACACGACATCTGCAAAGTCCGCGTTACAAATCACAAAGTCACAGTGTTAATTTTATAATATATTTGCATTCGCTTAGCGGGCACCGTGACGGGTTTGACGCAAGAGAAGATATTTCCAATCTACATTATCATAACAATTACCTAACTAATTAATTAATTATGTGGAATTTTAAATCACTAGAATGCAGGGCTCCGACAATGGTGCCATCACCGATCTCAACGGAAATTCACTATTCTGGCCGTTTATAGCGCCGAACTGGACATCCGCCGAGTAGGCAATATATTACCAGGAAGCAATTGCTTCCGCTCAAAACCTATTTGTATTCATTACAAACCAATTTAACATATTGAAAATACTTAAGTATGAATCGAAAATTTAGAAAGACAGCGCTGCTGATGAGTGCCATGGCTATGTTTGGTCTTGGTTACTCTTCGAATGCCTACGCCGCAGGAGCTCCTCAGGAGATTCAGCAGGCAACGAAGAAGATTACAGGTACTGTAGTCGACGCTCAGGGCCCCGTTATCGGAGCTAGCGTAGTTGAAAAAGGTAAGACCGGAAACGGTGTGATTACCGATTTCGACGGAAACTTTACTCTCAGTGTAACGCCTGGCGCTACGATCGTCATTTCGTACGTCGGTTACGAGACTCAGGAGATCAAAGTTGGCAATCAGGACAACTTCCAGATCACACTGAAGGACGACAACGCTCTGCTTGACGAAGTGGTTGTCGTAGGTTACGGTACAATGAAGAAAAAATTGGTGACTGGTGCTACCGTTCAGGTCAAAGGTGAAGACATCGCCAAACTGAACACCACCAACGCACTCGAGGCTATGCAGTCAAGCACGCCTGGTGTGCAGATCACCCAGTCATCTACACAGCCTGGTAAGGGCTACAAGGTTTACATCCGTGGTATCGGTACCAATGGTGATTCAAAACCTCTTTACGTGATTGATGGTGTCGCAGGAGGTAACCTTGACGGCATTAACCCGAACGACATCGAGAGCATCGACGTCCTGAAGGATGCTGCATCGGCTGCCATCTACGGTTCTCGTGCTGCCAACGGCGTTATCCTCGTGACAACCAAGCAGGGTAAGGCAGGCAAGGTGGAGCTCACCTACAATGGTGCTATGGGTTGGTCTAATGTTTACAAGCGCCCACAGCTTCTCAATGCTCAGCAGTACATGACCATCTATGACGAGTACAACTTCAATGTGTCAGGTGCCAAACTTAATTGGGCAGATTATGTGCCACAGGCAATTCTCGACAAGGTTAAAGGCGGTTGGGAAGGCACCGACTGGTGGGATGTATTCACCAACAAGAATGCCATTCAGCAGAATCATTCTGTAACTTTGACCGGTGGTACAGATCGTTCTAAGTTCGCTATGTCTTACACCTATACTGGTAATGACGGTATCATGGGTGCCGACAAAGCCTCTTACTACAACCGCCACACCATCCGTATCAATAGCGACCACGTGCTTCTGAAGGCCAAGGATTTTGATGCCATCACCATTGGTGAGAACATCTCTATCGGCTACACCAAGGATCATTCCTTGGCAGAAGATGGCATGTATTGGAGCTATATCCACAGCCTGCTTCAGACTTCTCCACTTATGCCGCAGTTTGCTGACAACGGTGACATCTATGCTTATCAGAACCCTGACGGCACCCCCTCTTATGGCCAAGGTTGGAATCCTTCTATGTTCAACAACCCCTGGGAGAACCTCTCTAAGGGTGGATTCAACTCTATGTCAGAGAGCCGTAACCTCAATGCCAGCGCCACAGCTTTCATCACCATTCAGCCTATCAAGGGTCTGAGATTCCGTTCTCAGTTCAACTACAACTGGGGAGCTGGCGCATACCGTGGCTTTGGTATACCACGCGCTCCGGCAGAGGGTTCTGCTATCGTTAACACTTATAATGTCAACCAGAGCAGTTGGATGAACAGCCATTTCTCCATTGAAAACACTCTGACTTACGATCTCCCCATTCTGAATGGACATAAGATCAGCGTGATGGCAGGTCAGAGTTTCGAGAGCACTGCTTGGAGTAACAGGATTGAGGGATCTAATCAGGTGGAATACGGCAAGCAGCTCGCAACACTGAGAGGTTGGGATTCTGCATGGCTGAGCAACATCAAACTTGACAGTGGTGCTCCTACTTCTTCTCTGATTGGCAAACCTGATGATGAAGAGTATCTCGCTTCTTGGTTCGGACGTGCTACTTGGGACTACAACGAGACCTATATGGCCACCGCGACCTTGCGTTATGATGGCTCAAGTATCTTTAATGATGGTAAGCGCTGGGGTATCTTCCCGTCTGTATCTGCAGGTTGGGTAATTTCCAATGAGAAATTCATGGAGGGTACCAAGAGCTGGATAGACTTCTTGAAAATCCGCGCATCTTGGGGTCAGAATGGTAACAACCGCGTCGGCAAGTACATGCATCTTGCAACAATTGCCTTGTCTGGCAAAGCAAACGATAGTGGTTACAAATTCGCTAATGACATGGCTTCTTCTGTTGCCGGCACACCAAATGTCGGTGCTTATGCAAACATCTCCCCCAATCCTAACCTCACTTGGGAGACTTCTGAGCAGCTCGACTTCGGTTTCGATGCCCGCTTCCTCAACAACCGTCTGGGTGTAAACTTCGACTGGTATAAGAAGTCGACAAAGGACTGGCTTGTCACACCTACTGGAAAGTACGTCTTAGGAACTCCTCCTGCAGCCATCAATGGTGGTCAAATTGAGAATACTGGTGTTGAGCTCGCACTCTCTTGGAATGACAGGCTCGGCAAAGATTTCAGCTATAATGTCGGTGTAAACCTTGCATACAACAAGAACGAGGTAACCAAGATCAATAATAATGTCGGATATTTCAATGGTCCTGCCAATGTGCTCTCTCAGGGAACAGAGTTCATCTCCCGTGTGGAGGAAGGTCACCCCATGGGTTACTTCTACGGTATGTCATACAGCGGTATCTGGCAGAATCAAGAGCAGATTAATGCCGCTAACGCAGAGTCACTTCAGCGTCATCCAGGACTTGACAAACCGACATGGGATGGTGCACAGCCTGGTGACTGCATCTGGGACGACTGGAATGGTGATGGCAAGATTACCTATGCAGAAGGTGACATTTGTGACCGTCATGAGATTGGTGATCCTAACCCAAATTTCCTTCTTGGTGTCAACCTCGGTCTGAGCTACAAGGGCTTTGATTTCGCTGTAAACGGTGCCGGTGCATTTGGCATGCAGATCATGCGTTCTTACCGTTCATACGGTGATGACCCCGACCAGAACTACGATACAACCATCCTGAATCGTTGGCATGGTGAGGGCACATCAAACTTCCTGCCGCGTATTTCTGGTAATGGTCACTCGAACACTATCTGGAACTCTATCCGTTACATGGAGGATGCCGACTACTTCAAGATCAAGACTGTAACATTCGGTTATGACTTCAAGAACATCTGGAAGTCTTGTCCGTTCCAGCAGCTCCGATTCTACGTCCAGGCTCAGAACCTCTACACATTCACCGGTTACACCGGTCTCGACCCAGAAGTAGGTTCATCTGGTAATGCGGCTTATGTATCAGACTGGGCATCTGGTATTGACCTCGGTCTATACCCACCAGCTCGTACTTTCTTGGTTGGTGCAAGTATTAAATTCTAATTCGACAACAAGTTATGAAGAAATATATTATATCATCGTTAGCTGTTTTGTCAGCAACTGTGTTTACATCTTGTAACGACATGCTGGACACAGATCCACGTGTGACAGAGATGACTCAGGCAACCTTCCCTGGTAAGCCTGCAGATGTTGAGGCCTTGAATGCAGCGACCTATAGCATTATGAATGTAATGGGTGGCGGCGACTCTGATAACCAGAATCCTTTCTTCTGGTGGGAGGTAATGTCAGACAACTGCTTCGGTAGCGGTGGTCTGCAGGACAACAAGGTAAAGTCGCTCCATCATCTTGTAGAGATGAGCGTCGATCAGTATGAAGAGCCTTTCAAACTTCTTTATGGTGGTATTCAACGTGCCAACAACACAATTGAGACCATTGACAACGTGCCCTGGAAAGAGAATGAGAAGACTCGACGTAATCAACTTCTCGGCGAAGCATACTTCATGCGCGGTCTCTATAACCTCTGGCTCACCCAGTTGTTTGGTGATGTCCCCCTGATTACCTCTACTACTGTTACTGAGGAGATGGAGCAAGAGGTAAGTGCCGAGGAGGTCATCTACCCACAGATTCTTTCAGACATGGTTTCTGGTATGAACTTGATGAGCACAGAGAAGAGTTCTGGTCATGCCAACAAATTCGTGGCCGAGTCTTTCATTGCTCGTGCCTATATGTTCTGGGCAGGTTTCTATAAGAATGTCAGCGAACTGGCTTCTGGCTCTGCTCCTGCTATCAGTCTTGTAGAACAGGAGGGTTGCACCGCAGCTTCTCTTTCTCAGGCCGACGTTGTCAACTACCTGAAGGACGTTGTTGCCAATGGTGGTTACAAGCTCTGTGAGGACTTCCGTTCACTCTGGCAGTACTCTAACAGTCTGCTCTGGGATGAGGCTCAGGACGGTGAAGGCCATGCTTATGCGTTCATCAAGGATATGAAGCGTGAGAACTGCTTCGATATGCCTGGTATGGGTAACGGCAACACCGAGGAAATCTTCCAGATCCAGTTTATGAATGCCTCTAGCTGGGATATCGGTGGTGCATATAACGCTCAGCGTATGTATTCAAACTACATCTCAGTATTCTGGGGACTGCGCAATGGTGCCAGCAACCAGAATGGTGACCGTAATCTGACTTATCCATTCAACCAAGGTTGGGGCCAGGGTACTCCTTCATGTAATATCTGGGACGACTGGACTGCAGCTGAGAAAGCTGGCAATTACGAGGATCTCCGCAAGAAGGCATCTCTGATTGACTTGGATAATGAACTTGTAGGATACACCTATGAGAAGGATGACTGTGAGGAGTCTGGCTATTCTGTTAAGAAGTATGCCGAGGTCAATCTTGACGCTTGCGAAGCAAACAACGATACATGGTGGTCCAAGTGTCCAGGTTATAACAGCAGTTCACTCGCCAACAAGATGCAGGGTGACCACTTCGAGGACTTCTACCTGATGCGCTATTCTGACGTTCTTCTGATGCTGACCGAGCTCACTGGTGATGCTCAATATATGAACCAGGTTCAGAAGCGCGCCGGTGTACCTGAGACAGCTTACTCACTGAAGGCTGTTCAGGACGAGCGTCGTTGGGAATTCGCTTTCGAGGGTATCCGCTTCAACGATATGCGTCGTTGGACTGGTAACAATCCTACCGAGAGTTCATACGCTCCTAAGGCTCTGCAGGCTCAGAAGGGTAAGCAGATTGTCTGCCTTGGGCAGAAGGGTAACAAGCGCACCATGGAGCACATGACCTGCTCTTGGGCAGAGCGTTACATTGCGACCAACGGTTTCGTTGCAAAGCCTCAGAAGCAGATTAACCTCATGGATGGTAAGCTTACTCAGAATCCTGGTTGGGATGCTTCTGATCCTAAGACTCAATATAAAGTACTTTATTAATGTTTTAAATAAGTAATCAATATGAAAAAGATATTTATGCTTTTTGCCGCAGTATGTGCGCTTGTAGCCTGCGATCCTGTCCAGGAAGATATCAGCAATGGCGGTCACATCACTGTTGACGAGCTTCTGGCAAAGACCAGTGTCACTGTTGACAAGGCTGCCAGTGGCAAGAACGGCAATGTAATTTCTTGCTGGACCTCAGCGCCAGTCAATGCAAAGTGGAATATTGGTGGAAAAGATTATACCAGTAACTTTGCTTCTAAGAAGATGAAGCTTGGTTCATATACCGTCAAGCTTTTTGCTCTTTGTCCTGATGGCACCGAGCTTACAGCTGATTTCCCTGTAACATGTGATGAGATCACTGATCCGCTCCAGAAGTTCTACATCTATGGTGATCCTGCCAATGAAGAGCAGAAGCCATTCAGCCCTGGTTCTTGGGATGCATCTGCTATGCGTTTCAGTGATAGCGAGGGTCAGCATTTCCCATATCTTTCTGATGATGTGTATTGGGGCTTCAAGACACTTATCATGGATGTCTCAGATGCTAGTGACGATTGTACAATGAAGATTATGAATGGTTGGTGGAGTGCTTTCTATTATGACACCAACGATCACCCGATGCCAGTTCCCAATGGTTTGCTGGAGATTCCTCTCACCGAAGAGATTGCAAAGCATTGTGCTAAGGGTAACGGTGGCGAAGCTAGAGACCTTCAGTTCATGATCGTTTCTGGTTCATGTACCATCAATTCAGTTTACTATGAGGAATAATCATTCCTAAGTGGTATAATTAATAATAGGCTGACTCATTTAATTGAGTCAGCCTTTTATAGCAAAAAAGATGATGAAAAAAAACAATGTATCTAGTGCCATCCTCTATGTAAGTCTATTGGCTTTCATTTCATTTGTTGTATATATATTATACATCAATCAAGAGGTATTCTATACGGTACACGACCGTTCCGAATTCCTTTTCGGCACCCCTTTCTTCCACACGCTCATGCAAAAGCCCTTTGGACTGATACAGTATGTGGGAGCATGGTTTACACAACTATTCTGCCATCCTGCCTTGGGTGCTGGTGTGCTAGTTGCTATTTGGACGCTCATTTTCTATGTGGGAGCCAAGGCTTTCCGGTTACAGGGAAGCGCCTCCGCGCTGATGCTCTTGCCTGTAGCCTGTCTGCTCACGTCAATTGTCGATTTAGGCTATTGGATTTATATCCTCCCTATCAGGGGCTATTGGTTCTCACAGTCGATAGGTTATCTGATCATGTTGCTGTTCTTGTGGGCAGCACGCAGTACCCCACGTAAATGGCATATTGTCTGGTATCTGCTAGCTTTCTGCATCTATCCTGTGCTTGGATGGTTTGCCCTGCTATTCATACTATGTTTAGCGCTTAGCGAAAAACCCACCTGGCGTGAGTTGGTTGGCATCGTATTACTTGTCTTTACCGCCAGCATTTGGCACACACAGTTCTATTCCAATCTCAAGTTCGACAATGTCATGCTGGCAGGCATGCCTCGCTTCGTAACGCCACTCGACAGTAGCGCGCGACTCTCAATCCCATTCTGGGCACTTGGCGCTATCTCTATACTTATACCGCTGTGTGGCCGCCTCTTGGCTAAGAAGCTCACGCCTGTGTTGTGTGCTGTTGCTGGCATCATCTTTACTTCGTCACTCATGTTCCATGATCGGAACTATATTGATGAAATGCGCATGGTGCGCTATGCTTCCGGTGACAACTGGAAGGAGGTTCTTCGCATGGCAGAAGAGACCAAGAAGCCAACCCGCACGATGGTCTTTCTCAAGAATATTGCCCTGATGAACGAGGGCGGCTTACTCGACCGTTCATTCAAATTAGGCAATGATGGTGAGAATATCACCAACCCTGATTCGCTCCACGTCAGCCTTCTGGACATCGCCTCGCCTCTAGTCTATTACAACTACGGCATGATGAATGAAGCCATCCGTCTGAGTTTTGAAAATGCCATACAGGCAGGCTTTTCACCTTTCTACCTGAAAATGCTCTCCCGATGTGCTCTGGCCACCGGAGATCAGAAACTAGTAGAACGTTATACTACCCTATTGCATCATCACCCGTTTTACAGCAACTGGCAACCAGTTCCGGTCACTGAAAAGATAAAGGAACTGCAAAAATGCTATCCTGATGAACTTACTGGTGTTGAGAACAGCGATAGCTATATTGTCAATGGTATCAGTCTATGGTACGAATCCGATAGTAAAGTGGCTTCAGAACAAGCATTACTCTATGCCATGTTACGCTGCGACTCTCGTCGCTTTTGGGCATCAATGCGCAACTATGTAAAGCTACACATGAATGAGAAATTCCCTTTACATGCACAAGAAGCTTATATCATGTATATGGACAAATCACCTGAAGAAAAACGCATGATACTTCCTGTAGAGCAATCTATATACGACCACTACAAACAGTTCTGGGGATCCTTAGAAAAACTTGCAAAGCCTGGCATGAAATTTGAAGAGGCTGGAGAAATGATGCGCGAAGAATGGGGAGATACCTACTGGTGGTATAACATCTTCGGAAGAAAGATTTACTAATATGTTTATCTGGAATGGAAACGTAATTAAACCCAAGAAAATCATGAAAAGATATATTCACTCTTATCTTCAGTTTCTGGCTGTTGCTGTACTACTCTTATCATCGTGTGTGAATCACCCTGCAGTACCTTCCTCATCCAAAGAGGTCAAGTGCCAGCCAACCATATTCCCCGATTACTGCGATGTCACCGTGCCATGCAATATTGCGCCACTCAACTTCATGCTCCCGGCTGGCGAGTACGAAGCATGTATCGCACGTCTTACTACTCCCGATGGCCAGCAACAGACCTATGGCAGTGGCGTGAAGGTACAGATTCCCGAGTCGGAATGGCACGATATGCTTCAAGCCTCAAAGGGTAAGAGCATAAAAGTAGAGGTTTGGGGACAGAAAAAGGACGAATGGCTATCGTTCAGTCCGTTCGAAATTCATGTCGCCAAAGACCCCATCGACGATTATTTATCGTATCGCCTCATCGAGCCATCGTATGTCGCTTGGAGTTTCATGGAGATAGCCCAGCGCAACCTTACTTCATT
Organism: Prevotella aff. ruminicola Tc2-24; assembly: GCF_900110895.1. Taxonomy (GTDB): domain Bacteria; phylum Bacteroidota; class Bacteroidia; order Bacteroidales; family Bacteroidaceae; genus Prevotella. The sequence continues at coordinate 206,522 of NZ_FOIQ01000006.1, forward strand.
CGAAGAGACACAGATCTTCAATAACGAGATTACGTGCAATGATAAGGAGAAAGGCCAGTGCATCAATTGCCACAGCTATCAAAACTACAAGACCGACAACATGCTCTTCCATGTGCGTCTCTCCAATAGTGGCACTGTGATTGTAAACGATGGTAAGATCTCAAAAGTAGATCTGAAGCGCGACTACACCATCTCTTCGGGTGTCTATCCGGCTTGGCACCCTACGGCCAAGTTGATAGCCTTTTCGACCAACCAGACTCGGCAAGGATTCCATACGTTAAACCCCAATAAGATTGAAGTTTACGATCTCGCCAGCGACATGATTCTTTACGATGTGGAGACCGACTCTGTGAGCATTGTCAGCAACGACCCCGACCTTTTGGAAGTGTATCCAACATGGTCGCCAGACGGCAAATATCTCTATTACTGCAAGTCTGTTCCGCTTCCTGAGGAGTTACGCGACAAAGATATCAGATCCACCTACCCGAAGATACAATACAACCTCTATCGCCGTGCGTTCGATCTGACATCGCACGAGTTTGGCGATGAGGAACTCGTCTACGACGCCGCCTCCGCTGACAAGAGTGTTACCTTGCCACGCATCAGTCCCGACGGTCGCTATCTGCTGTTTGCCTTGGGCCAGTATGGCTGTTTCCATAGCAGGCACCATGATGCCGACATTGTCTGTATCCCGATGGATCAGTATGCTGGCATTGCCCTCACCAGAGAGACCTCGACGGCTATCGATCTTTCGAAGCTAAACAGCGACGGCTATTCTGACAGTTACCCCTCATGGTCGAGCAACGGGCATTGGATCATGTGTGCCAGTCGTCGTGACGATGACAACTACAGCCGTGTCTATTTTGCCTATTTCAACAACGGGAAAGTAGAGAAAGCCTTCCTTTTGCCTCAGGAAGACCCAGAACTGCATACCAGCCTTCTGAAGAGCTATAACCGTCCGGAGTTCATGGTTGAACCTGTTAAAATCAGTGTCAACGAGTTCAGTCGGGTATTTGATTAGTAGTATAAATGAAGCATCTCCTCTCCATATACACTCTCCTGTTCGGTGTGGCAGTCCTCCTTTTCTTCGGGCTGGTCTACCCACACCATCTGCATTATCAGGAGCAGTATCAGCTGTTTCTCTTTGACAGCACCTACATCTGGGAGATCGTCAGGCTGCCAGGTGGCATAGCCGATCTGCTGGGTCGCTTCTGCACACAGTTCTTCCTTTATGCCTGGGTGGGAGCGTTTATCATAGCTGTTCTGCTGTCACTGGTGCAGATCCTGACGCTCCACTTGGCCTATTCACGGACAAGCCCAGAGCTACAGGAAAGCATGCGCAACACGGGGATGACGGCTGAGCCGAACGGGGGGATACTTTATGGTTTGAGTTTTGTGCCGTCGTTCCTGCTCTGGCTCTTCCTGCTTGACGAGAATGCGTTGCTGGGGGGAGCTTGGGCTGTATTACTCACACTTCTTGCTTCTTGGGGCGTCGAAAAGTTAAATGGTAGGGTGCGACGCATCCTACTTCTTGCTGCCATTCCTGTACTCTATTGGATGGCGGGCCCTGTCTGCGTGATATTCTTCCTCCTGCAGGCCCCACACCCTAAGCGTTCCATAAGGTATTACGGAGTATTCATTCTGATGGCTTTCATGCTTGTCATGCTGTCAAACTATCTCCCAGTACCTGCCACTAAATTATGGTTCGGCATACATTACCATCGCTACCCGACAGAGATTCCTGTTCTACTATGGGCTGCCACCCTATCTGTTTTCTTCCTCATGCTTATTGTCCGTGCATTCCAACGGTGGGTCAACACTTCAAGCCACATGATAGTAACGCTTTGTTCCTTTTTACTGGTAGCTGTCAGTATGGGGTATCTCGTCTGGAGAAACAGCAATCTCAAAGCAGAAAAGGTGATGCAATATGACTTCATGGCCTGTCACCAGCAATGGAACCGCATCCTTGAGACCATCAACGACAAGAAACCTAACAACCAGATTGGCGTGACGGTACAGAATCTTGCCCTGGCGATGCATGGTATGCTCTTGGACCACATGTTCGAATATAACCAGAACAGCATCCATGGTCTTCTGCCCGATGTAAAGACAGATGCGACAAGTCCTATGCCAACTGCCGAGGCATTCTATCATCTGGGGATGATCAATGTCGCTCAGCGAACGGTGTTCGAGGCTCAAGAAGCTATTCTCGACTTCCAGAAAAGTGCCCGATGCTACAAGCGGTTGGCTCAAACCAATCTCATCAACGGGAACTACGAAGTGGCTCGCAAATATCTCATGGCTCTACAGAAAACCCTTTTCTATCGCGAATGGGCTAACGAGACTCTTTCGCTTTTGGGGAATGAGAAGGCGATAGCCAAACATCCCGAATACGGACGCCTACGTCAGTCGAACTACGAGGAGGATTTCTACTTCAGTGACCATGTTACCCCCGAGATGCTGGAGAGCCTCTATTCCAAGAACACAGATAATCGCATGGCCTATCAATATCTGTTGGCCTACTATCTGCTGACGGGTGATCTTGAAAACTATAATCACATCATTTCCCAACAGCGATGAAGAAGATTTCATATATATTTGATATTTCACATCGAACTCGCTCACGCTCGACAAAGTTCGAACCATGCCGACTTTGTTCTTGCCTATTCGCGTTTTTCTTCCTTCTTTTGTTCGCTGCATGCACAGAAACCGTCAGCGATGCAAAGCAGGAGGCAGAACAACCTCATATATATCCCGACTATATCGGTGTCACCATACCCGTGAATATCGCTCCTCTCTGCTTTAACATGGTAGATGAGACGGCATTGTGTATTGATGCCGTCATTGCAGACCACCACGGGCACTATCTGCATAGCCAAGGCGAAGAATCAGTAGACTTCGACCTTGACGACTGGCATACGCTACTCGGACAAAACCGTGGCGACTCGCTCAGCGTGACTGTTTCTGCCAAATATGCTGATGGCTGGCACACCTACCATCCTTTTTCCATTTACGTTAGCCCAGATAGCATCGACTATGGTATCTGCTACCGCTTGATTGAACCAGGCTATGAGGTATGGAGCAAGATGGGTATTTACGAACGCGACCTCTCCTCTTTCGATGAGCGACCGCTGATTGAAAACACCCAGTTCGAGGGCTGTGTCAACTGCCATAGCTTCAATCGCGGCAATCCCGCCGATATGAGCCTTCACGTCCGTGGTCCGCATGGTGCCACGCTGCTACGACAGGACAACGGTCCTATCACGGCCTACAACACCAAGACCGATCAGACGCTCGGTTTCTGTGTCTATCCCTACTGGCATCCCTCGGGTCGCTATATAGCATACTCGACCAATGCCACGAGTCAGTTATTCCATAGTGCCAACCACAACCGTATCGAGGTCTTTGATACCGCTTCTGACCTTCAAGTCTATGATGTCGACAAAAACGAGTTGTTGCTTTCACCCCTTCTCAAGCAAGATTCGGTCTATGAGACCTTCCCCGTATTCTCGTCCGACGGACGTTCACTCTTCTTCTGTGCGGCACAGGCGCTCCATGAGGGAAGTCATCAACTTGACTCGATTCACTATAATCTCTGTCGCATTGACTTCGACCCAACAACGGGCAAGTTTGGTAGTCGTATAGACACCATTGTCGATGCCAAGGCTCAGCGTAAGTCGGTATCCTTCCCTCGTCCCTCCTACGATGGACGTTTCCTTTGCTATACGCTCGCTGACTATGGACAGTTCAGCATCTGGCACCATGAGGCTGATCTCTGTCTACTCGATCTCTCCACAGGACAGAGTCGCCCCATGGCCGAGGCAAACTCTGAAGATACAGAATCATTTCATAACTGGAGTACAAATTCTCGCTGGATCGTATTTAGTTCCCGCCGCGACGACGGACTCTTTACACGCCTCTATTTCTGTCACGTTGATGCCAAAGGGATTATCAGTAAGGCATTCATGCTACCACAGCGAAATCCGCGTCGCTTTTATCGCGAACGCTTCCTGTCCTTCAACGTGCCCGACTTCATCATTAGTCCAACTCGGTTCGATAGTCACAAGGCCAGTCGGATCATCAACGACAAATCACGAAAGGATTTTGGTGTGCGCCAAGTACCCATGTAATCGACCTCTCCCTGTGCTTACCAAGGAGAGCAGAAGAATAAAGTATAAGACTATTTAAGTTAGTTTTTTATAGTAATTAGTAATTAGACACATTGTTTTGGTATTTTGAAGGTGCTGCGTCGTGACGACGCGGCATCTTCTGTTTTTTATCCTATAGGACGAACTTGCAATACCGTTGCACATTCTGCAATCATCTGCTATATTGCATGTTATACTCAAAAATGCACATAGCCACACAACCCCGCTTTTGCAACGTCATTTACTTGCTTCGCTTTATTAATTTCCCTAAATTTGCAGCGTACTTCAAGATATATATCAACTTGATTATATCCAGACCTAACTGGAAAACAGGAGCAGAAACCGAAAAGCTTTAGAGAGTAGGTAACATAAAACTATTTAATGACCGTCGCCGATTTATCGGCACGGTCATTTGAAAGAGGTCACATCCAACACATGTCTTCTCGATAGGTTCAAAAGGATGGGGTCATTTGGAATGACTAATAGACCATAAACGTTGAAACAACAACCAAACCTTAACCGCTAATGGTGTTGGTTATGCTATCATAACCAATGCCATTAGCTTTAATTAAATGAGATTATGGGAAAAGACGTGGCTTTCTTACCATCACAAACTCCACAACAACGTTGTGAAGCACGCGAACAGTTGTTTGACAACACACTAGTCAGTAAAGAGCACATGATGTGTTTTCTGTCATTTTGCAATGCTTTTTCTTTGTTTTCTTATACATTTTTATTAAGTTTGCAGTGCGATTGCAATAAGTTTCCATCTAAAAACTGAAAAGAATTATTGGATATGATGGCGACAAATGCCTAATTAAACAATGAGAAAAAAAGAATTCCCACTCTATATCCAGCACGACGCCATGGACTGCGGTCCGACCAGCCTTCGGATGGTCGCTGCCTATTATGGCAAACAATACTCTGCACAATACCTCCGAGAGAACTGTTTCATCTCACGCTTAGGCGTATCCATGCTTGGTATCAGCGAAGCCGCTGAGAAAATCGGAATGCACACCATAGGACTACGCATTTCAACCTCTCAACTGAAAGAGGATGTGCCCCTACCTTGTATCATCCATTGGAATCAGAACCATTTCGTGGTGCTTTACAAGATTGAAAAGACTAAACAAGGTGCTTTGTTTTATGTGGCAGACCCTGCCGGCAGCAAGGTCACATTCACAGAAGAGGAGTTCAAGAGATGCTGGTTAAGCAGTAGGAATGACGGGGAAGACGAAGGCATCGCCTTGTGCTTGGAGCCTACACCCGATTTCTATAACCGTTCTGATGAAGACGATATCAATAAGAACCGACGGAGCTTCTTGTTCCTGTTCGAGTATCTGCGACCATACAAAAAACTAATTATTCAACTATTTATCGGACTCGGCACGGGGTCGCTGATACAGCTACTCCTGCCGTTTCTCACGCAATCTATCGTCGATTTTGGTATCACAAACCAGAATCTGAGCTATATCTACCTTGTCCTGATTGCACAGATGATGCTCGTCATCAGTAGCACATCGGTCGAGTTTATCCGAGGATGGATTCTGTTGCATATCGGCACTAGGGTCAACATCTCTCTGCTTTCCGATTACCTGGCCAAGCTAATGCGCCTGCCGATTGCTTACTTCGACACAAAGATGACCGGTGATATCCTGCAACGCATTAATGACCATACGCGTATCCAGCAGTTCCTGACCAACACCAGTCTATCAACCCTCTTCTCGATTGTCAACGTCATTATCTTTGGAGTGGTCATCCTTTTCTATAACTGGATGATATTCTTAATATTCTTTGTTGGCAGTGCCCTTTATGTGGCATGGGTATGGCTGTTCATGAAACGGAGGGCAGTACTCGACCATAAGATGTTCACCCAGAATGCCGCCAACCAGAGTAGCATGGTGCAGTTGGTCAGCGGCATGCAGGAAATTAAACTGAATGCATGCGAGCAACAGAAGCGCTGGGAATGGGAGCATATTCAAGCAAGAATCTATAAGATTACAGTGAAAGGATTAGCTCTGTCACAATATCAGTTGTCGGGTGGTATTCTCATCAATCAACTCAAGAATGCCATCATCACAGCCTTTGTGGCTGCGCTGGTGATACAAGGTGAGATTACGCTCGGTATGATGCTCGCCATCCAGTATATCATCGGCCAGTTGAACAGTCCTGTCGACCAACTGATCGGTTTTGCCCGCCAGTATCAGGATGCCAAACTGAGTTTGGACCGTTTACAGGATATCTACACGAAAGATGATGAGCGCCCCTTGGAAAAGACTCTTATCACAGATATTCACAATACCGACATTAGGATTGAACACCTGACATTCAGATATGACAAACTGAATGAGAAGCCAACACTCGACGACATCAACCTGACGATCCCTCGTGGTAAGACAACCGCCATCGTTGGGCTCAGCGGGAGTGGTAAGACCACCTTGTTGAAAATGATCCTTGGGTTCTATAAGCCTGACAAGGGTAAGGTGATTATCGGCAACTCCGACATTGAGAACTACGACAAGCGAGAATGGCGAAAGCAATGCGGTTCGGTCATGCAGGATGGATTCATTTTCTCCGATTCCATTGCTCGAAACATCGCACCCGGAGAGGAGAGAATCGATGAAGACAGAATGCGAGAGGCAGCTGCCACAGCCAATATCAAAGACTTCATAGAGGAGTTGCCATTGGGCTATAACACCAAAATCGGAGCCGAGGGACACGGACTGAGCATGGGACAGAAGCAACGAATCTTGATTGCCCGTGCCGTCTACAAAAATCCGGAGTTCATCTTCATGGATGAGGCCACGAACTCACTTGATACAAACAACGAGCACCAGATCATGGAGAACCTCAACCGTTTCATACAAGGTAGGACAGCTATCATCATCGCCCATCGTCTGAGCACCGTTCGCGATGCTGATAATATTGTGGTACTGCAAGACGGTAAGATCTGCGAGCAAGGTAACCACGAAACATTAATTGAAAAGAAGGGGCTTTACTACACACTCGTAAAGAACCAACTAAATATATAAGAATATGCCGAAAGAAAAGAAAGAGAGCATTATCAGGAGTGAGGAGATACAGGATATTCTATCTGCTCCCCCTCACACATTGCTGAGTGCGGGCTCATCAGTGATTGGCGGTATTTTGTTGATACTGCTTATCGGCTGCTTTATCTTCAAATACCCCGACACTATCTCATGTGCGGTGACCATCACGAAGACCGAACCTCCCGTCTGGGTTGTTGCAAAAGCATCAGGCAGATTGCAGGAGCTCTATGTCACAGATGGCCAAAGGGTCAAGACGAACGATGTGATCGCTGTCATAGAGAATCCGGCCAACACCCGGGATGTACTGACTCTTGACTCTCTTTTGTCTACCATATCATGGGAAAAAGGGGGCTGCATCAATATCAGTCTTGACGACGCACATCTTGGCAGTATCCAAAGCACATATACCACTCTTGCTAGAGCCATCACAGACTACAATAGTTTCGTGAACAATAACCTCTACGACCAGCGTATTGCCGCAGAAGAAGCTCAGCTACGCCCCTATGCTGACTACCTCGAGTCCGTATCCAAGCAGGTGGATTATAGTCAACGCATCAACTCATTAAGCAAAGGGAATTACCAGCGTGAAAAAAACTTGCACGACAAAGGGCTGACCTCCGCCTCCGATCTGGAGTCAACAGAGCAAGGATTGCTCAGCAGTAGTATGTCGACGGAACAGATGCGCTCTTCTCTAGCCAATGCCAAGATACAAGTTGCCCAGATCCGGAATACCATCTCAGAACTCAAGATGCAAAAGGAACAGGAGAAACGGCAATTAGAGACAACCCTACAGTCTGCATGGGAGAGCACACGGACTGCCATCCGGGAATGGAAGCAAGTCTATCTTCTCCAGAGTCCCATCGCTGGTATTGTCTCATATAACAACCTGTGGAAAGCCAATCAGAACATCACCGCCGGCGACAAGGCTTTCTCTGTTGTCAGCAACAAAGAAAACACGACTATAGGCAAGGCTAAGATTCCTGTGACAGGCTCCGGAAAAGTCAAACCGGGCCAGCGCATCAATATCCAGTTAGACGGCTACCCCTACCTGGAATACGGTTTCCTAACAGGAAAAGTCGTTTCTGTTGCCACCATGCCCGACGAGAACGCTTATACCGCAACCTTCGAGGTGAAGGATGGCACAGTTACCTCATACGGCAGACACATCAAGAAGACAGGCGACCTTTCTGGTGTCGGTGAGATTATTACAGAGGATCTCAGTGTGGCTGAAAGACTTATCGGACCTCTCCGATATCTGCTGCACCGGAATGTCTTAGACTAAAATAAATCCAGCCATAGGCTGGTATGAACGACCTAAAGGTAACCTTAAACTGTCACATGTCCGTAACACGATTATGGATGTGCGATTGGTTGTTCTTATGCTTTTTTAACACATCAATATCCCTCATATATGCACTTTTATTTGGGATTCACGCACAAAAGTATTATCTTTGCCCGAAAAATTGAGCAAATGCGAGGAAAAACTAGCATATTAATATTCATATTATTTAACCTTTTTCTTTTCGGCTGCAAGAACCAGAATCAGAAGATTCTGGACGATATCGCCTATTATCTGCAAAATGATTCCGTCATGGAGGCCAGCGCCTGTTTTGACCTTCTTCATACAGACGACCTAGGTGATAACGAGAAAGCTCTCTACTATCTTTACGAGGCCACTATACGTTATAGATCATACCAAAAGATGCAGTCCTTTGACGGCATCGAATACAGTATCGATTATTTCAACAAAGCCGACAACCAGAACAAACTGGCTGAGGCCTATTTCTACAGAGGGGCGCTAAAATATGAGAATGGTTTAACTGAGATAGCGATTGAAAACCTGAAACAGGCCGAACTACTGTCTCAAAAAGATGGAGATATAAAGCAACAGCATAAGATTACCGAGTTGTTGAGTTCTATTTATTGTTCTGCAGGACTATATGACCTTGGTCTCCAATATGCTAAGAAAGCGATGACTCAGGCTGTCCAAACGAAAAACTACAACTGGTATGTCTATGCGATTGACTATATTGCAACAGCCTATTTTCAGAAGAGGATGAACGACAGCGCCCTTTACTATATTAAAAAGGTTCCCCAATACGAGAAATATCTGGACAAGGAGACCATAGCTGACATCTACACCAGTATTGGCATGGTCCAATCCCCTCACGATCCAGAATTGGCAAAAAAATACCTGTATAAGGCCATCGCTTTAGGAAACAAATCCAGTGCCTATGCCATATTGGCGGATATTGAGATGAAGAACAACGGCAACCGACGGACTGCTAAAAATCTGCTGGACAGTGCTGTTGTATATAGTAACGACAAAAACGCCTACTATATCATCAGCAGGCTCACCAAACTCTACATGGAGGACAAGCAGTACGAACAGGTATGTCACCTATTATTGAAAAAGAGAAAAACAGAACAAGACGAGAATATTATCAAACAAGATTTGAGTCGGATACAAATGCGATACGACATGCTCTATAAGGAAAAGAAACAGGCCGATTATATCCACATGATTATGACGCTTCTTATTCTGGTTATTGTCGGCATCCTATCGATCCTTTTCTACCATCGCTATCAATATCTGAAGAATAAAAAAGATATGATTCAGCGACAAATGCTGATTGAGACCTACAGCAGTAAACTCAAGAATCTTCAAGACACAGACGACAATACTACCAAGCAGGAGGGAGAACTCATGACAAGCATCAATATCCTGCAAGAAAAACAGTCGGAGGCACTTAAAAAAGGAAAAGAGCTTTACGAGCATGTCCGCGAAGGTCAGAGCATCATTACCTGGACCAAGCAGGATTATATCAATATGATAGACTACTATAGTCTCATCGACATTCCCTTCGGCGTTACACTGGAAACCGAATACCATAGTCTTTCGCCAAGATACAAGTTGTACTTGATCCTAACGAATATGGGCAAGAGCGAAGAAGACATCGAGTATATTTTCGGCATCGGAAAAAGCGCTATCCGTTCCATCAAATCACGCATCAAGTCCAAAAATGAGAAAACCCAAGTTTCATAAGACGTCTGTGGTGTCTCATTTCCCGTAAAACGAACATGTTGCACATCACGCAATCGACTCATCATCAACCCGTTAATTACACACCCACCTGCAACTCCATGGAAGAAGAAAAAAAACCTGCTTATTTTAGATAAGAAATGATTATCTTTGCAGCAGAGAATTATAAACCCTAAAAACTATATTGATTTATGAAACTAAAAAAGCTTTTTACCATCGCCTTTGGATTGGCGATGACAATGAACATCTATGCAGATAACCAGCCATATGATGACCCAACAGATCCTGCAGGTACAAAAGACATGCCCCGACCCCACCGTGCCCCGCGTAGGCCGGCCATTACAGTCGACAACTTCAGAAATGGCGGAGCCATTATCCTTCCCAACAAGGATCTTGAGCTTGTGGAAATAGAATATTATAAGAACGGTTGTCTGGTCAAGTTTGAGAACTACGTTTCCGTAGAAGCGTCCTCTGCACTGATTGTCTCTTCAGAGAACACGATTGCCGATAGTTTTGCCGTCATCGTTAATGGCAAAATACTATATGCCGACAACTTTTAATATCAAACCTTAACCTATCGCACTGACCACTCGAAGAGACCTGTCGCATTATCTGCCGGCAGTGTCACTTCGAGTCGCAGTGCTTTAGTCTTCACCGGATTGAAATTCACAGTACAAGCAGAACCTTTCTCTGTAGGATAACCATCGGCACCGCCGACAGGTATCCAGTCACCTTGGGCATCCTGATAGAGGATACGCCATGATTGAGGCACGCGACAGCCGCCCCAAGGACCGTCATCATACCAATAGACGGTAGCGCTCTGCACGGTAGCCTCTTCCGGGAACTCATAACTAAGCCATTCGGTACAGTCTTTCTTCGGCCACCAATGAGTATACGGCACACTACGGTCGTTTTCATCCTTCGGTATCAAACGATCATTAATACTGGAGATGGCTGGTACGCTACATGAACTTCCTACCTTACTCTCTGAGGCAAGGGTGGCTGGCAATGACGGGTTTGTGGCCTTCAGATCCTGCGGCAACCACACACGCATCTTACCACTACCACGATGGCACCACGCATAATAAGGAATCAGTGTCAGTACCTGGTCGATCGTCTCCAACCGTCCCTGTCTATTGAAATTAAGCAACTGTGCGTCGGTCGTGAGCGTCAGAATCTGAGTACCAGCAATCTCACCCTTTCCAACAGTGAACTGTGGTTCCTGATTTATAAGCGCCCCCATGATGTCGAAATGATTATCAGGATGTTCGGCACAGTACACCAACGGACCGCGCTCCACGGCAATCATCCCCCGATCAGCTTCAACCTTGTTGTTTGCTCTTACGGTACGCGGCTCCATATCGAAGTGTATCTGTACACGGTCGCCCTTCTTCCACTTACGGTTGATGGTGTAATAACCATCGGAGGTAAGTTGTGCATCTGCTACTGTCGTACCATTAACAGTCACACGATACCCGAGTCTTTTACCGTCGGTATACTGGTAAAGATTAGAGGGGACCACCTGATTACGCACCCAACCGGGGATGCGGATCTTCAGAGCGAATGATCCGACGGTATTCTGATCGACCGTCACAGCGACATCGCCATTCCACGGATAGTCTGTCGTCTGACTTAAAGTTACCTTCTTCCCTGCTACGGCGAGCGTACTTTTATTCGAGAGAAAGAGGTTCACATAGACATCCCTGTCCTTCACTGCATAGACATAGCCCGGCAACGACGGTATAAACCGACAGATATTACTTGGGCAACAGGCACAGCCGAACCATGCTTGACGCTGGTGCTGTCCCATTGACTCCAGAGGGTTCGGATAGAAGAATCCGTCGCCTTGAAGGCTGACACCACTGATCAGACCATTATATAAGGTACGCTCAAGTACATCGTAATACTTCGACTCGCCATGCAATAGGAAGAGACGGTAGTTCACATACACGTTGCCAATAGCGGCACAAGTCTCACAGTAGGCACTCATGTTCGGCAGTTCATAGTTGGCACCGAAAGCCTCACCATTCGAGGTCGCACCGATACCGCCTGTAATATAGAGTTTCTTCGACACGATATTATCCCAGATGGCATCGATGGCATTGATATAGTCTTTATCGCCCGTCAGTGCTGCTACATCAGCCATACCGGCATACATATAGGCAGCACGGACGGCATGTCCCACGGCCTCGTCCTGCTCAACCACAGGCTTATGCGCCTGCGAGTAGTCATGTACGATTGTTGTCTTCCCACGGTAGTCGAGAAAGAACTTCGCCTCATCCAGGTATTTCTTATCACCTGTCACCAGATAGAGTTTGGCCAATGCCATCTCAGCAATCTGATGACCGGGCACCACACAAGCCTGACCAGGATTCGGTCCTACCTCTCGACACACGCAGTCGGCATAGCGGATGGCGATGTCGAGGAACTTCCTACTGCCAGTGGCCTGATAATGAGCGATGGCTCCTTCTACCATATGACCGAGATTATACAACTCATGACTCAGATCCTCCTCCATGCTCCATCGCTTATCGCCGGCCCACTCATGAGGCTGTTGAGGATTCTGCGTACGTGAGGTATACAAGTAACCGTCGGGCTCTTGGGCAGAGGCGATGATATCAAGCACAGAGTCGATATAAGCCACCAATTTCCGGTCTGGATACGTCTGCAGTATGTAACTGGCGCCCTCGATGGTCTTGTAAGGATCAGTATCATCGAATGCCAGTCCACCCACCTTAAATACTTCCGAAGGATTCTTCAGATGTCGGGCGGCATTCGAGAAATTCGTATAACGCCCCGTCTCCTCACACTTGGAGAAGGCAAGAGGGATAGTCACCTTACGACTGGCCTCAAGTCGCTGTCCCCAGAATGTGCCAGGAGCGACCTTTACATTCGTAAACGGTACCGGACTAATTGGATAGCCGTTCGTTTGATACTGTTTCCCCACCGCTGCCATTGGCAATACCATCACCGCAGCCAGCCCGATCGTCATGAGTCTTTTCATCTTCTTATCTATTGTTTTTCCTTTATGAGTGCAAAGATAACCACTTTCCTCGAGACCTGATAAAAGAATCGTCTAATCTCAATGCTAAAATCGTCTAAATTCGTTATTTTGATGCGGGGCTGGACGATTTTTGTATCTTCTTGGACGATATTGACATTCTATTCCCATCTTTTTTTATTATTTTGCGGCATGATTTAAAACTATAAACAGATAATATAACCAAGACCAACAAAAGACGTTTATGAAAAAGAGAGCAGTATTGTTCATAGGTGTGACCGCTCTGACACTCACGGCGAGTGCAACTCAGAAGTCGCAGTCTGTGGCTCCCATTCAGGAGGTGTCCTTTACACAAGTACACCTCAACGACGACTTCTGGATGCCCCGCATCGAGATCAACCGTACGGTCAGCATCCCTTCCGCCTTCCATGAGTGCGAGGTGAACGGACGCTTCGACAACTTCGCCATAGCCGCCGGCCTTATCCAAGGAGAGCATCGGGGCGACTTCTCCTTCGACGACACCGACCCCTATAAGGTGATTGAGGGAGCCAGTTACTCTCTCGCCGTTCACTACGATGCCGCACTCGACCACTACCTCGACTCCGTCATCAACATCATCGCACAGGCTCAGGAGCCCGACGGTTACCTGACCACCTGTGTCATTAATAAATGTACGCGCCTGAGTGGCTGGTGGGGTACTCATCGTTGGGAGAAGATCAACTCACATGAGCTCTATAACAGCGGGCATCTTATCGAGAGTGCAGTGGCCCACTACCGCGCTACAGGTAAGAAGACTTTCCTGAACATCGCCATCAAGAATGCCGATCTCGTATGTAAGACCTTCGGTCCGAACGAGGGACAGATCCATCGTCCCGGTGGTCACCCCATCATAGAAATGGCACTCTGCAAGCTCTACAAGGTGACAGGCAACAAGAAATACCTCGACGGTGCCAAGTATTTTGTCGAGGAGACAGGCCGTTGCACCGACGGTCACCGTCCCAGTGAGTATTCCCAGGATCACATGCCGATCCTACAACAGCAAGAGATCGTGGGACACGCCGTACGTGCCGGTTATCTGTACAGCGGTGTAGCCGACGTAGCTGCCCTGACGGGCGACAAGGCTTATTTCGAGGCCTTGGAACGTATCTGGGAGAACATGTCGAGCAAAAAGCTCTTTATCACCGGCGGTATCGGTTCACGTCCACAGGGTGAAGGCTTCGGTCCCGACTACGAGCTTAACAACCATACCGCCTATTGTGAGACCTGCGCCGCTATCGCCAACGTATACTGGAACTACCGTATGTTCCTTGCTACAGGCGAATCGAAGTATATCGATATCTGCGAGCGTGCATTATATAATAATGTGTTGAGTGGTGTCTCGCTCAGTGGCGACAGGTTCTTCTACGACAACGTACTAGAGAGCGACGGAGAGCACGAGCGTCAGAAATGGTTCGGCTGCGCCTGTTGTCCGGGTAATATCACCCGTTTCATCGCCTCTGTGCCAGGTTATATCTATGCGCGCCAAGGCAAGGACATCTTTGTCAACCTCTATGCCCAGGGCAAGGCAAAGATCGGTCAAGTCGAATTAGAGCAGACCACCGACTACCCTTGGGACGGAAAGATCCGCATCAAGGTGACGAAGGGTGGCGGTAAGTTCGCCATGAAGCTCCGCGTCCCCTCTTGGCTGAAGCAGTCGCCGACCAACAACTCTCTTTACACATATTTGGATAAAGCAAAGACCTACAGCGTCAGCGTCAACGGACAAAGTCTCTATCCAGAAAACCGTGATTATATCACCATCACCCGTTCCTGGAAGAAAGGCGATGTCATCGAGCTGAATTTCCCGATGGAAGTACGTCGTATCGCAGCCAACGACAATGCCGAAGACGACCGTGACAAGGTGGCCTTGGAACGCGGTCCTATCGTCTATTGCCTCGAAGGATCAGATCAGGCCGACGGTAAGGTGTTCAATAAATATGTCCTTAACTCAGCCGACATCCAGGCACACTTCGAGCGCGACCTCCTGAACGGTGTGGTAGTCCTTGACGGCACTGCCAACGAACTCCAACAGGACGGTACGGTCAAAGATGTGACGTTCCGTGCCATCCCCTACTCGACATGGAACAACCGCGGTCCGCAACAGATGGAGATCTGGGTGGCCAACACACCGGCCATGGCTGTCGCCACACCTCTCCCCACCATCGCCTCAAAAGCACAGACCTTCTCAAACCGCGGCCCCATCCAGAACGATGCCCCAGAGACTGCTCCCACCGACAACTGGGTCAGCGGTGTGAACGATCAATGGGAGCCGAAGCGCAGTAGCGACACCTCAAAGCCCTACCACTACTGGTGGCTGAAACAAGGTACTACTGAGGCTATCTCCTACCAGTTCGATCAGGAGTACGAGGTTTCCAACGTACAGGTCTACTGGCTCGATTTCGACCACTACGACGGAAACTTCCGCACACCAGAGTCGTGGGCCCTCTACTACAAGGATGCCGACGGTCAGTGGCAGGAGGTTTGCGATCACACGCCCTATACCGTGAGCAAGGACTGTTATAACAGTGTCGACTTCCGTCCTGTGAAGACCACAGGCCTCAAGATCCTCGTTAAGCTCCAGCCCGGTAACTCCGGTGGCATCCTGGAGTGGAAAGTGAACAAATAATGCAAAATATGTATAACAATAACATCAATAAACCTAAAAAACAGATTAGTATGAAGAAACATTTCTTATGTTTGCTCATGCTGAGCGGGGCATGTCTTACAGCCTACGCAGCAGAAGATCCACGGGCTGGCGAGCTCGGCTCGGGATCGGTCACTCAGCAAGGAGTCACCGTGAAGGGTGTCGTCAAGGACGCAAAAGGTGAGCCGATCATCGGTGCCACCGTCACCGAGAAAGGCACCAAGAACGCCACCGTCACCGACTTCGACGGCAACTACTCACTCAACGTGTCGAGCCGCAATGCCGTGCTCGTGGTCTCCTACATCGGCTTCGTTGCCCAGGAAGTCAAGGCTGGCGGCGACGTGACGCTCCAAGAAGACAACGCGCTGCTGAACGAAGTGGTCGTCATCGGTTATGGTACCCAGCGTAAGGGCGACATCACCTCTGCCATCACCAGCGTGAAGAGTGAGGACTTCGCACAGGGAAATATCCGCGATGCCGGTGATCTGATTAAAGGTAAGGTGGCCGGTCTGACCATCGCCAACGGCTCCGGCGACCCGAATGCGGCCTCCAGTATCCGTCTGCGCGGTATCATCTCACTCGAAGGCGGTAACTCCCCGCTCGTGCTCGTCGACGGTCTGGAGGGTAGCCTCAGCACCGTGGCACCCGAGAATATCGAAAGCATCGACGTGCTGAAAGACGCTTCCGCTGCTGCCATCTACGGTACCCGTGGTGCTGCCGGTGTGATTATCATCACCACTAAAGCCGGCAAGCGTGAGGCACGTACCACCGCCAACTACAGCGGTTATCTCGCCCTGTCATCCTTCGGCAAGAAGCTCGACATGATGGACGGCAGCGACATCCGTGCCGGAAAGACCAACTATACCGACCGCGGTTACGACACCGACTGGCTCGATGCCGTATCACGCACGGCCCTGACACACAACCACAACGTGAACATCAGCGGTGGCAACAAGAGCACCTCTTACAATGCCGACTTCACCTTCCGCGACCAACAGGGTGTGTTCATCAATACCTATGGCAAGGAGATGCGCTTCAACGGCGGTCTCTCCCACTGGATGTTCAACGACATACTGAAGCTGCAGTTCAATATCCTGAAGCGCTGGCACGAGAACGGTCCCGTGGATGCAGCCGGCCAGATGGTCTACCGCCAGGCCCTGATGCGTAACCCCACAGAGCCTATCTACGGCGAGGATGGTGACTACTACGAAAACTTCGGTATCAACTACTACTACAATCCCGTCGGCATCCTGAAAGAGAAAAAGGGAGAGTGGAAGACCGAAACTACCCGTCTGACAGGAAACATCACCCTCGAGCCCATCAAGGGTTGGCAGACCAACCTGATGCTCAGCACCGAGCGCTATAATGCGCACGACGAGGGTTATTTTACCTCCAAGCACTACGGTCAGAAGAACAGCTATACCACGGGCTATGCCACACATAGCTACGACTATAGTAAGACCGACAATCTGGAGCTGACCTCTACCTACAAGCACCAATGGGGCGATCACCGTTTCGAGGCACTCGTCGGCTATAGCTACCAATACGACATGGTGGAGGGCTTCAATGCCAACAATACCAACTTCCTGAACGACTTCTTCGAGTACAACAACCTCGGTGTTGGTCAGTACTTGAAGGAAGGAAAGGCAGGCATGGGAAGCTATAAGGAAGACGACAAGCTCGTTGGATTCTTCGGACGCGTCAGCTATGGTTTCAGCGATAAGTACAACGTGCTGCTCTCCATCCGCCGCGAGGGATCTTCTAAATTCGGTGCCAACCACAAGTGGGGTTCCTTCCCGTCAGCCTCTCTCGGATGGACCATCTCCAACGAGAAATTCATGGAGGGCACCAAGTCGTGGCTCGACAACCTGAAACTACGCGCCGGCTACGGTGTGACAGGTGTCATCCCAACCCAGCGCTACCAGTCACTGACCACCTGGGCTCTCGGCTCACCCTATTATTATGACAGCGGCACCTGGAAGCAAGGCTTGAAGGTCGACCAGAACCCGAACCCCGACCTGAAATGGGAGAAGAGTACCGAGTATAATGTCGGCCTCGACTTCGCTGTGCTCGGCGAACGTATCTGGGGTACCATCGATGTCTATCGTAAGAAAACCGTCGATATGCTCTTTTGGTATGACGTGCCCGTTCCCCCCAACCTCTATAGCCAGACACTGGCCAACGTCGGTGAGATGCGCAACCAAGGCATCGAGGTAGCTATCAACGCCATCCCCGTCCGCACGAAGGATTTCGAGTGGAAGACCACAGCCACCTTCGCCCATAACGCCACGAAGCTGATCAGTCTGAGCAACGATCTCTACGAGACCGCCAACCGCCACTACGAGGCATGGCTCGGTGAGCCTATCAACCTCTCTACGCAGATCATGGAAGTAGGCAAGCCCCTCGGACAGTGGTACGGTCTGAAGTCTGTTGGCGTCAGCGAGAACGGACTCTGGATGATTGAGAATCCGCAGACTGGCGAGGTTGTTGAGTTCAACGACAACATGCTGACCGACAAGGAGACCTGGTACCAGAACCTGGGCAATGCCATTCCCAAGGTGAACATCGGTTGGAGCAACACCTTCAAATATAAGGACTTCGATCTGAACATGCAGTTCACAGGCCAGTTCGGCTTCAAGATCCTGAACGAGGCCCGCGCCTACTATCAGAACAACGCCGTGACCTACAACCGCATGAAGGACGCCGCCGAGGCTCCCTACAGCGACGGGAATGTGTTGAAGCCCGCACAGAAGCAGACCTTCGTCAGCTACTACCTGAGCAATGGTAACTTCTTCAAGCTTTCAAACATCACCATAGGCTACAATGTCCCGCTGAAGGAGAACAAATACGTGAAGGCAATCCGTGCCTACGCATCAGCCGACAACGTGTTCACCATCACTTCCTACAACGGACTTGATCCGGAACTCACCAACTGGGATCCCCGGTACTCGGGTATCGACCAGCGCGACAAGTATCCGACCATCCATACCTTTACTTTCGGTCTTAATGTTACGTTCTAAAGTAATCATAAAGTTCAAAGTTTATAGTTCAAAGTTTATAGTTATGAAAGCAATATATAATAAAATCATCGTTTCCGCTATGGTGGGCGCTACAGGTCTGACCATCGCCGGATGTACAGATTTGGACGAGACGATATACTCCCGTATGGCCTCCGAGAAGTACGAGTTCACGGATGCCGACCTCGAAGCCACCATCGCCCCCGTATATAGCAGTCTGCGCGACGTATACTGGGGATGGTTCGGTATGGCCGACATCATGGACGAGAGCTCCGACGTGTGGGGCATTCCCAACCGTATCGGTATCGGCTGGGGCGACCTTTATATCTCCCTGCACAAACATGAGTTCAACTCAGGTATCGGACATTTCTCCGTGAACTGGGGTAACAACTATGCTGGCGTCAACGCCTGCAACCAGATTCTTGCCAACGAACAGGTGTCTGGCAGTGAGCTCATCAAGGCACAGGTACGCGCCTATCGCGCCATGTACTACTACAACCTTTTCGACCTGTTCCGTAATATCCCACTCGACACCACCTTCGTGCATCCCGACGGTTGGACACCTGAACAGGCAGCTCCCGAGGTGACCTATCAATGGATTGAGCGTGAGTTGAAAGACGTGGCAGAGCACTGTGGCGAGGACGTGTCACTCGGTAAGCTCAGCAAATATGCGGCATATATGCAGTTGGCCAAGCTTTATCTGAACCACGACGCGTGGTTCCCCGAGGCCAAGGATCCTTCCTACTACCAGAAATGTATCGACTGTCTGAACATCATCATCAACTCGGGTAAGTTCGCCTTGGCTCCCAACTACAGCGACAACTTCATGGAGGATATCTCTACCTCGCCCGAGATTATCTTTGGTATCGTGTTCGAGAATAAGTATGCCAGCGGTAACTTCATGGCCAACCTCTGGATCCACAACGCAGGCCGCGCCCGTTGGAACTTCTCGGGTTGGGCAACAGGCGGTGGTATCGTCTATCCGCAATTCCTCGACATCTATGAGGAGGGCGACACCCGCCTGGAAAACTGTTGGACCGGTGGTCCGCAGTATGCCCTCGACGGCAGTCCCATCCTGCTTGACGGTGAGCCTCTCGACTACACCCGTGAACTCCACAGCATTGACAACCCTGGCTGCTATCCGATGGAGAGCTGGCGACTGGTGAAGTATGAGATCAAGAGCGGTGACTTCGGTTCGAGCTATGACGACGTGCCCTACTACCGTTATGCCGACGCCCTGCTGATGAAGGCAGAGTGCCTGCTCCGCTTAGGCGGCTACAACGGTGAGACTGAGGACGATGCAGCCGCTCTGGTCACTCAGGTGCGTGCCCGTAACTTCAAGGCAGACCCAGCCAAAGCCAAGGTGACAGCTGCCCAACTAAAGGGAGGCAGTAAGTACAACTACGGTCACCGTGAGAATACTGGTGAGCTCGGTGGCGAGGACCACTGGGTAGAGAAATACCAAGGTGGCGACGATATCGAACTGGGCGGACTGCTCGACGAGCTGGCTCGTGAGTTCGTGTGCGAGGCACACCGCCGCGACGACATCATCCGCTTCATGATCAAGGGTACGAATATGAACGTGTACTGCGGCAAGTCGTGGTTCTGCAAGGATCCCGAGGCCGACCGCCATACCGACATGTTCCCCATCCCACAGGATGCCCTTGACGGCAACCCCAAGCTGAAGCAGAACCCCGGCTACACAGCTGCGAATTAAGACCACAAATTACACTAATTTCACGAATTCAAAGTTATGAAAAAGAACATATTATATATAGCAATGGCTTGCATCGCCTTGGGTTTCACTGCCTGTAGCGACGACCCAGAGGATGCTGTCAGCAAGCACGTCTATGGCCCCGACGAGTCGCCCTATCTCCGTGCGGATGCCGATGCCACCATTTCCTTGAATGCGGAGTTCCGCAAGGGACATGTCACTCCAAAGACCGTCTATCTGAAGGACTATGCCGAGCAGATTCAGACCAAGATGAAGATGACGGTCGACGATATGCTGGCTGGCATCGAGTCGGGCAAGGTAGCGTTCCACAGCATCAACACAGCTCGCAGTATATGGGATATGAGTGCCATGACCAAAGGCGAAGGCTGGTGGTATAATAACAATGGCGCTGTCGTTGGCAACGACGGTGTGGCCAGCATCGAACTCGACAAAGCTGCCAAGGCTCTCGTCCTGAACGTGCCCGAAGGGTCTGCCGCAGGTCTCTCGATGGCGGCCAACGTCGGTTTTGCTGTTGTGAACGGCAAGGACTACGACCAGTATGTCCGTTTTACTGTCAACTTCTCTATTACCGACCCCGGCACGATCATTCAGGATATCATCATTCCCGCCGGCGACTATGCAAGCTACGAGTTCGATCTCACGTCTATTGAGAATGCCATCAATGCCTGCTTCGGTATGTCATCGGCAGACTTCATCGCGACGATTGCAAACACAGAGAACGACATTGCCATGTACCTTGCTGACGACAACGGCAATTGGGACACATCATCCGGCTATACAGCAGGTGGTATTGGTCTCTGGGTTGACGTAGACCATAAGGTATGTAACTGGAGTGGTAACGGCTATGCTGCTGGTAACTTCTACTATATTGAGACTCACGCTGACGACAAGAGCGTTGGCATTGGTCGTGCCCCCGGTGTACCTTCCGGCACGAAAACCAAAGTACACTTTGTCTATGCAAGCAAGAGCGATGCCACCAGATTTATAGAGTTTGTATTAAATGCCACATTTGAATAACTATCATATGAAGAATCTATCCAGACTCATGAGCAAGAGCGCCCTCGTCGCGCTCGTCGCTCTCGGTCTCTCCGCCTGTACCGATGATGACGACGTGATCGTCGGCAACATCACCATCTCGGAGAGTGAACTGAATAAGACCGTCGAGTGGGACGAGGTGGAGAGCTCCATCACGTTCACCGCCAACAGCAGTTGGACGGCCAGCGTCAGCGACGTGACCACCCGTGCCGCCAACACCAAGATCGAATGGCTCACGCTGACCGTGAACTCGGGCAATGCCGGAGAGGTGAAGATGCCGTTCTGTCTGAAGAAGAACGACTCCGAGTTCTACCGCGACGCACAGATAGAGATCCGCTGCGGCGACAAGACCTCGGTGATCAACGTCCACCAGAACCAGAACCCCGACGCCGTCCACACCATGGACCGCTCACAAGTAGAGAACTTCGACAAGTACATCTGTCCGGGCACTTGGAACGAGGGCTTCGAGCGCGGTGTCGACCATATGCTGCGCGACGATGCCAAGTGGTCATTCTGGCGCATGAAGCAGAGTGAGCACTTCTTCGTGTTCTGGGAGCCAGGCTTCGGCTACGACCCTAACGGCAGCGATGTGCCTGCCGCCCTGCGCGTCAATATCGACGACCTGCTGCAGAAGGCAGAGCAGTTCTATACCACCAACGTGGAGAAGTTGAAGATGGTGACCGTGGGTCAGGGCAAGAGCAACCTCGACAAATATAAGATGCAGATCTACCTGCTCTATCAAGAAGACTGGCTCGCCACCGGCTCAGGCTATGACAACCAGATCGGTGCCCTCTGGGTGAACCCCTCTACCTGTCAGCCCGCCGGCTCGACCATCGCCCATGAGATCGGCCATTCGTTCCAGTACCAGGCAGGCTGCGACAAGCTGCTCAACGGTCAGGCCGAGGAGACGGCCTATGGCATGAACGGCGGTTTCCGCTATGGCTTCGGCGCCAATGGTGCCGGCGGCTGCGCCTACTGGGAGCAGTGCGCCCAGTGGCAGTCGTTCCAGGACTATCCCGAGGAGTGCTTCACACAGAATGCCAACGTATCGGTATGGCTCCGCTCGCACCACCGTCACTTCAACCACGAGTTCATGCGCTATGCCTCTTACTGGCTGCCCTACTACCTGACACAGAAGCATGGTATCGAGGCCTACGGACGCATCTGGCAGGAGAGCACCTTCCCCGAGGATCCCATCCAGACCTACGCCCGTCTGTTCTGTGCCAGCGACATGGAGAAGTTCTACGATGAGTACTACGACTATGCCGCCCGTTGCGTGAACTACGACTTCGACGCCGTACACCAGTATCTCGGTCAGAACAGCAATGCAACAAACTACACGACCCATATGCTGCCGAAAGACGGCGGCTTCCAGCCCACCTACGACAATTGTCCTGGTACGACGGGCTTCAACGCCATCGAGCTGAACACCCCCGCCGCAGGTACGGTGGTGAAGGCCGACCTGAAGGCTGTAACCCCAGGCAGTGCGCTCGTCAGTGGCGATGCCGGTAAGGTGGTCGATGGCGATGGTCATGCCATCAGCACAGTGACCACCTACAACCAGCAGACCAACACATCGTCGGCCTACCGTATCGGCTTCGTGGCCGTCAGCGGCGGCAAGACCACCTATGGCACGATGGCCAAGGGAAAGAATGCTGTGGCAGAGATGAAGGTGCCGGCCGGCACCGACAAGCTCTACCTCGTAGTCGTGGCCACCCCGACAGACTACCAGCGCCAGGGTTGGGACGACGACGAGACCAACGACCAGCAGTGGCCTTACAACGTGAAGTTCGAGAACACGGGTGTGAAGGGCTTCGTCGAGATTCCTGCCGGCAATCCGGAGGATGTCGCCCTCACCTTCGACCTGAACGGTCTTGATGCGGCCTACGAAGGATATCAGGTTGCAGAGATCGACTTGCTCGGCGAGGGTCTCATCGAACAGATGGCCAAGGCCTTCCGACTGCAGCCCACAGAGATTCTCGGAGCCATGGCACAGCGCGCCGACGATAAGGTCGTGCCCGAGGAAGGCAAGGTGGCTGTCGGTCTGACACAGCCCGATGGTACCATCAGCTTCGCCTGCAGCACGAACGCCATCGGCCCATGGATCAATGCCGAGGGCATGGCCGCCACCTGGGGCGAGGGCCAGCTCTATTATGAGTATAGTGGCACCAGCTACCTCTTCCCCGTCGGCTTCAAGCCCGGCACTGTGGAGGCCGGCAAGACCTATACGATGAAGCCCACCTTCGTCTATACCAAGGACGGCAAGGAGTACAAGGCAGTCATCACTCTGAATCTACACTTCTAATATAATAAATTGTTTAGGTACCTTGTTTTTTAGGTCGTTGGGGGCGGCAGATAGGATTCCTTCAGGAGAATCCATCGGGCCGCCCCCGTTTTTTGGTGATAGAGAATCGTTATATGATGTCAGTCTGATGCAGACAATTCTCTTTTTCTCATATACAATTAGACGAGATATTCGAAGGGACAAACACGATATATCTTGACAAACGCCCCCTCATAACTCGCATGGAGATCAGAAACGATGGAATGAGAGGTGTAGGCGCGAGTTTTGGGCCGCCTTTATAATTAACTGATAATAAGACGATTACAACTACACAAGAACGAGGTGGGATCTTTCCTTCAAAGAGATAGGCCCTGTGAGTCGTGGAGATAGGGTTTACGAGTGAAAGAGATAATCCCTTATAGGGTATGGAGATGATCTCCTTCACTCGTAAGTGCCATTCCTTACCATCGTGGAGATAATCTCCTTGACTGTTAGAAGCCACCCCTACCCAAAGGAGCCCCCATCTCTACGCCGAACAGGGGAAAAAGGAACTAAAAGTCCCCCTTGGTTTTTCTAGTTCACAACTTCAGACAAGCACTTTTTTTGGCACTTTTTTAGGACAAACCAATGCGGTCCCTGAGCCTGTCGAAGGGACAAAGGAAAAAAGGTCGGAACAAACTGGGAGTTTCATGTCGGCAAAGTGACAGAAACCAGGCAACCCCGAATGCTTACAACCAGGGCACTTCAGGGTCAGCATCATTAATTACGCTCTTTTTCTTATTCCTTGCCATTATACACTGACGTCTCAATTCTGACTTGAGACGTTACAGTATAACACAAGTTCAATGAGGGCATCTCATATTCCCAATTATTGACAGAAAGGAACTCTTTACGATTCTCTTTTTCTGTATATAGCCATAATTCGTAATTGCCATCAAAGAGAATTCCTAGATTCAGATTCTCTTCGACCAATTTCACATCAAGTACCCTTTTACCTTTCAGCATATTTGCCACTACTGCCATCTTCCCAATCATAGGAGTATCGTCATCCTCAGAACATGCGATTAGTTCTTCACCACAACTAATTTCCCAATACCTCCATGCCCATATTGCAGAATCATTATCGAATTTTAGTAAAAGGATACTACTTGCCCCACCGCCAGTATTACTACTCACCACATAATTACCAATAAGTGCTCGCAAACCTGCAATAATTCTTTCCATGTTATTTTCCAAAAAGTGAATGTATCAAATCCCCTATCTCATGATAGCCATAACCTTGATGACTGACCTCGTCGTGTATAATTCTTCTCTCCATTAGTGTAAAGGAATTACCACTCTTGTCCTTGACACATAGACGGTATTCTTCTTTATATGCTTACATTTTTTCCATATGTTTTTTGTCTTTTTTATCGACTGTATAATGACATTGTCTATAACCGGATTCTTTTCATATGCTTCTCTCCTTAATAATCGAACTTCTACTATTCTCATCTTATTTGAGAACAAAATAGAATAAACGACAGAAGCATAAGGTTCAGACTCTTTACATCCGTCCCAGTTAGACCATAAGTCATATTGATTACGCATAATAAGAGAATCTAGTTCCTCCTTTTCACACATGAGATCTTTTCTCGTTGTAACCTCTATAGAATGGCCGTCGTTATCAATATAATGCATAACATTTCTTATCGTATCTGTCATGAGCCATATATTGCCATCTGCATCCCTTGCAACTCTTTCTTGTGAAAAAGAAGGAATACAAAAACAAAATGTGAATACAAAATAAACAATAATCCTAGTAAACATGATTAAGTCTTTTACTCATTAATGTCGCTCTCCCATGAACAAAAGGATCGACGCCCCGGTTGACCATGACAAGAAGGTCGCATAATACTGACAACAACAGTCTTCTCTTCATCAATTTATCATATTAATGCAGTATACTATTTACATTATAAGAACAAATCCCTTCGTTCTTGAAATACACGCGATACATAGTCCATCTGGAATTCCCCCTTTTCCTTAATGATTACACGAAATATGAATCTTTGTGACTTATGCTTATGGTATTCTTCTGAATTAGAGAGATAATCAACATTCCAATCCTCACACGCCTTAAAGAATTCTCGATATTGCAACTCTCGCTCATCAAATTGACGTATAAAAACTGTATCTGGCATATTATTGGGCTGTGGCCTATATCTATAATTATACCCCTTATCTCCCTTCTTCCAAAAAGTGAAATGAGTTATATAACGACTACATTCTATATGCTGAATAAAAAAAAGCGTGTCACCTACTTGATAATGAGGATATAAATCTCTTATTTTCTTTTCCCCATTCAGAATACGGCCCTTTTCTATCACATGCGCCAAGTCATGAGGCACCATATTATCAATAACATTTTTCAGTCCCACCTCTTTCATGGAATCCACAATGGCCGTCCATAAAATAGATGTCGAGTCTTCATCAACAAGGGTTGCATCCACACTATCTGCCGCACGTGAAGATGTACCGGTTGAAGAAATCGTACAACCCATAAAAGAACTTATCAATAATATGACTAATGTTTTCTTCATCTTCGTCTAGGTTTTTAATCTATTCAAATCGTGATGGCGGGCGCCGTGGTCGTAGGTGTTCAGGCCAAGCGTGCCGTCGAACTCCTTATTGTAGGTGACATTCATCTGCAATCCCATGCGATTTATGGTTGATATCAGCGGCAAATATAGGTAATTTGTCTGAGACCACCAAATCTGTGAGGTAATTTGTGGGGATCCCTTCTTGGATAAGTCAAGCGAGCGGTTCTCCCTTCGACAAGCTCAGGGACCGCAGGGCAACCGCAGGATCAGGGATCGCTGGAGCGGTTCTCCCTTCGACAAGCTCAGGGACCGCAGGGCAACCACAGGATCAAGGACCGCTGGGGGAGACTTCGACAGGCCGTTCTACGAACGCTCTTAGGGGCAGTTTTTTAGGACAAACGGAGGTGCATCGAGTTATTGTTGTACGTCGAAAAAACGAGCGAAACACTTGGTTTTCTCGGATATTTTCTATATTTTTGCACAATGATGAGACGACTGTTACTACTGCCCATCACTCTGCTGTTCCTCTTGCCTGTGATGGCAATGGGAGACTACCGCTATCGGAACATCACGATGAACGACGGATTGACCTCAAATGCCGTCCGTAACATCGTGCAAGACAAGTATGGCTTCATCTGGTTCGGGACGGACAACGGGCTCTGTCGCTACGACGGTACAAAGGTGCTGCCGCTACGCATCGCCGCGCTCGGCATCAACCAATATGTGTCGGCCCTGCTGGCCGGCGACGACGGCATCTACATCGGTACGGAGAAAGGCGTGTTCCGCCTGCCCTTCGAGCGACAGATGTTCGAGCGACTGCCAATGGATATCCATTCGGCAGTGACCTCGCTGGCGACAGACAAAGGAGAGGGACTCTGGATATCAACGATGGCGAACGGTGTGTGGCGCTACGACCTGAAGACAGGACAGACGAGGCACTATGACTTCAAGACCATCGGCAGTGCCGTGGCTCAGGTACTCGTCGACCACGGCAACCAGGTGTGGACCATCACCAACTGGGGGGCTCCGACCGTCCAGAAGCTGAACCGTCTGCACGACAGATTCGAGGCCGTCGACCTATCCTATAACGGGAACTATAACGCGTTGCGGATGCTACAGACCCGTGACGGACGGATCTGGATAGGCACGTGGGAGCAGGGACTGCTGCTGATGCACAGCGACGGACGACTGGAGCAGGTGCTCAACCCCGTCGCGACCAAGGTTGGCTCGCATATCCACACACTGCTTGAGAGGACACACGCTGGTGACGGCACCTCAGAGGGGCGGGCAGACGACTATATCTGCATCGGCTGCGACGACGGTGTGATATGCTTCAACCCGAAGACCAGAGAGTGGTGGCGACTGATAGACGGTCAGCGGCTGACCGACCGCTTCGTCTATGCCCTCATGAACGACACGGAGAACGGCACCTGGATTGGCACCTATTACGGTGGCGTGAACTACATCTCGCCTGTAGGCAAGCGCTTCGAGGCGTTCTCCATGGAGTCGGGACTGGCAGGAAATGTGATCTCACGTTTCTGTGAGGACAGGCAGGGCCATGTATGGATTGCCAGCGATGACGGTGGACTGATGTGCTACTCGCCACGAGAGCAGCGCTTCGTCGACTATCCGCACCGCGATATCCTGTCGCGCCAGAACACACATGCCCTGTGCTTCTGGGGCAGTGAGCTGTGGATAGGCACCTATACCAGCGGTGTACTGGTACTCAACACGGAGACCGGTGCCCTGAGACAGTATATGCAGACCACCGACCCCCACTCGCTCGACAACTCCAGCAGCTACGCTATCTACAACGACACGCAGGGACAGATCTGGGTGGCAACGATGGAAGGACTGAACCGTTACGACCGCACGGACAACTGGTTTGAGCGTATCGGAAAGGTGAGCTCACTGACCATCGACATCGACGAGGACCGCTACGGCAACCTGTGGCTGTCGACACAGGGCAGCGGACTGTGGAAATACGACACCAGGCACAAGACGTTCAGACAATACCTGCACGACGATAACGACCCTCACTCCCTGGCCGACAACCAGGTGAACTGCACATATGTCGACGAGAGCGGTCGGCTATGGATCGGCACACTGGGCGGACTCTGCCGCTACGACGAGGGCAAAGACCGCTTTATCAGCGCCAGCCTCGACGTGCCCAACCACAACGTCATGGGCATCATCGAAGAGCAGGGTGCCTTGTGGCTCTCGACAGAACGGGGCATCATCAAATACGTGCCCAACGGTGACGTGCAGCGGTTCACCCTCCACGACGGACTGGTGAGCGAGCAGTTCCAGCCGAACTCGGGCATCAAGGCCAGCGACGGCCGTATCTACTTCGGCACCACCAGCGGCTTCAACACCTTCCTGCCTTACCAGATCAAGACCAACAGCATGATGCCGCCCGTCTATATCACCTCGCTCCAGATCATGAACCGTGAGGAGCATACCTACGACGGACTGCCTCTGGACCTCTCGCAGACCAAGGAGCTGGTACTCGGCTATAACGACGCACAGATGCTCACCCTCTCGTTTGCCTCACTGAGCTACTGCTCACCGGGGAAAAACCAGTATGCCTATATGATGGAAGGGTTCGACAACGACTGGAACTACGTGGGCAACCAGAACCAGGCCACCTACACGAACCTGCCTGCCGGCACCTATATCTTCCACGTGAAGGCAACGAACAACGACGGCATATGGTCGTCGAACGAGGCGACGCTCCGCATCGTGGTACACCCGCCATTCTGGTGGAGCTGGTATGCCAAGGTCATCTATCTCCTGCTGGCAGGCGCCATCATCTGGTACTACATGCACACCCGTCTCCGTAGGGCCGAGCGCCAGCATCAGCGCGAGCTACAGCGGCTGAGCGAGGAAAAAGAGAAGGAGGTGCGCGAGGCTCGTCTGAACTTCTTCACGATGATTGCTCACGAGATACGCACCCCGGTATCGCTGATCATCGGTCCTCTGGAGAAGCTGAAGGACTCTAAGGTCGAGGGACTGGACATCATCGACCGCAACGCCCACCGTCTGCTGGAACTGGTGAACCAGCTACTCGACTTCCGTAAGGTGGAACAGCAGAGTCTGGCCATGCATTTCGCCCCACAGAATATCCACCACCTGGTGCAGTCGGTCAGCGAGCGCTTCGCCCCCACCTTCGAACAAGGCGGCAAACGGTTTACGGTAACCTATCCCGACGAGCACTTCACGGCCATCATCGACAGGGAGGCGGTGACGAAGGTCATCAGCAACCTGTTGACGAATGCGAACAAATACACCAAGGACGATGTGCGACTGACCTGCGAGGTGGAGCCCGACGGATCGCACTTCCGCATCGAGGTGACCGATAACGGCGTAGGGATTCGCGAGGAAGACCGCCAGCGGATCTTCGATCCGTTCTTCCAGGCGCAGGACAACAAGCCCGGCACAGGCATCGGACTGAACATCGTGAAGAACATCGTGGACCAGCATCATGGCTCCATCGGCGTCACCTCCGAGGTGGGCAAGGGCAGCACCTTCACCGTCATCCTGCCAGTGGGACAAGCCGCGGATGACAGGCAGCAGTTTGCGGATGAAGACTCTGAGGTGTCTGACGGGCTTGTCAGCAGATCATCTGTCAACAGCAGACAGACGGTCTACATGTCTTCTGACCAACGGCAGACCATGCTCATCGTCGACGACTCGGAAGATATGGTCACCTTCCTCAGCAATAACTTCCGCTATAAATACGAGGTCATCACGGCCGGCGACGGCATCGAGGCCCTGGAACGGCTCTCCAAGCATGAAGTGGACATCATCATCAGCGACTGGATGATGCCGAGGATGGACGGGGCTGAGTTCTGTCGCCGCGTGCGCCTTGACCCGCAGACCAGTCATATCCCGTTTGTCATGCTCACCGCCAAGACCGACGACGACTCGAAGATCGAGGGTATGGACGTAGGCGCCGACACGTATATAGAAAAGCCCTTCTCGCCGCAATATCTGGATGCCTGCATCCGGAATATGCTGGAGATGCGGCACCGCCTCAGGGAGCGGTTCTCCAGTCAACCGCTGGAGCCAGTGACGGAGATCGCCATCACCCCGACGGACAACGCCTTCCTGACAAGGATGAACCAGCTGATAGAGGAGAACTTCTCTAACTCAGAACTCAACGTGAACTTCCTCGCAGAACAACTGAATATCAGTCGAAGCGGTCTGTTCGCAAAGATTAAGACGCTTGCCGACGTGACACCCAACGAGATGATACAGATCGTAAGACTGAAAAAAGCCGCCCAACTGTTGAAGGACGGCAGGTATCAGGTAGGAGAGGTCGCCTATATGGTAGGCTTCTCAAACCCCTCTTATTTCTCGAAATGCTTCCATAAGCAGTTTGGCATCAAGCCGGGCGAGTTCGCCCAAGGCTAGAGACGCTTCCTATAACAACGATGCCGACGGTGCTGTGTACTCTCCAGATACTGCCACTGAGAGAGAACACCCTCGTTGGTCTCCATCTGCGGTCCTGTCTCCGCCCACTCAAACCCATAACGACGGAACTGTCGGATCAGGTCGTCGAAGATCAGCGCATTAGCACCCTTCGAGCGGTATTCTGGCAGAACTCCGATGAGCAGCAGGTCGACGACGTTTGTCTTATGCCATTTCAGGATCTTCAGTAGCTGCCACCAGCCAAAGGGAAGGAAGCGGCCGTCGCGTGTCTTCTGTAAGGCACGGGAGAACGAAGGGAAGGTGACACCGAAGCCCACCATCCTGTCGCCGTCCATGACTGCCGTCACCAGATTAAGGTCTGCGATCTTGATATAGTCGTTGACAAGTTTGTCGATCTGGGCGTCTGAGAGCTGACTGAACCCGTAAAGGTCCTTATAAGTAGCATTGAGCAGCTCGAATACCTGGCGCCCATAGCCCTCGTCGACCAGTTCCCGTCGTGTGAACTTATGCACCCGGAGGTGATAGCGGTTGCTCACCATCTCTGTGACCTTCGCGAACTTCGCCGGAACCACCTCTGGTATCTTTATCTTACACTCCACATAGTCATTATCCTTCGTGAAGCCACCCATATGCTCCATATGTTGTGGATAATAAGGGTAGTTATAGTTGATGTACATCGTAGAGAGCTGATCGAAACCGTCGACAAGCATTCCCTCACGGTCGGTATCAATAAAGCCCAGTGGACCGGCGATCTCTTGCATGCCACGCTGCCTACCCCAGTCCTCTACGGCCTGCAGCAAAGCTGTCGACACCGCCTCATCGTCGATGAAATCGAACCAGCCGAATCGCACCTGATGGGTATTCCATCGCTCGTTGGCACGATGATTGATGATCGCCGCCACACGGCCTACAATCCGTCCATCCTTATAAGCCAGAAAATAGGCTGCTTCACAGCACTCAAACGAGGGATTCTTATCCTGTTGAAGTGCCGACATCTCCTCTGAGAAGAGATAGGGCACCGCATACTTGTTACCACGATACAAATCATAATAGAACTGGACAAACTGTCTCAGTTCCTGTCGGGTCTTTACTTCACGGATCTCAATCATTAGCCTAGGAACAACTACTAATAAAACTCATAGTCCCACTTTTGGTTTCCTATGTTGAGTGCAAATTTACGAAAAGTCAAGCGCAAAACAAAGAAACTCGTTTCTTTTTTTTGCCGAGACAAAGTAATTTCGCTATCTGCGATGGCAAAGATATTAAAAACGAGTGAGATGTAAAAGGAAAACGTGTCTTTCTTTTCAATTTCCTTTTCCATAGGGTTGTTTTTCATTTCTCTCTCGCACGAGAGAGAAATGAAACTTTAGAGTCCCCTTGCTAAGGGGCGGCTATAATGCAGGGTTCCACCCTGCTTGTTTGTTCTTTTTCTTCGGCGCGATGAAAAGAACCAAAAGAAGCATCCACCCTAACCAAACTTGACCTTCGGTCGACTTCTGTCACGACTCGGGAGAGTTCAAGTAAAACTTGCCTCTCCTCTCGCTGTTCCATCAGTTCCCCCTATATGGGAAGACTTAACCGCTCCTCCTGTCGCTCTTACATTAAGGTACGCTCAGACCATCAAAGGTCTGGCGTGGTTTTTTATCGGCTGCGCACAGCTTCTTCGAGAATAC
The DNA here is from genome assembly GCF_900110895.1 of Prevotella aff. ruminicola Tc2-24. Taxonomy (GTDB): domain Bacteria; phylum Bacteroidota; class Bacteroidia; order Bacteroidales; family Bacteroidaceae; genus Prevotella. The sequence continues at coordinate 239,207 of NZ_FOIQ01000006.1, forward strand.
TCTGCGGTATTCCCTTCGACAGGCTCAGGGACCGCAGAGGGGGAAACTGCTCAAGACCGCAGAAGGGCTCTGGGACCGCGCAGCAAGACTCGAAAACACTCCGCACGAGGAGGTCTTTAGAGGGTGTCCTATTTTCGGAGCCATATTGAGTCTTGGCTCGGGAAGCGAGCCAAGGAACGAAATACGAAATGCTGTCTGAGCGGAGCGAGTTCTTGGACAAGCCAAGCGAGCAGAGCTCGAGCGCATTGAGTGGCTACTAAAATCGGACAACCGGCCTCCGAGACAGGACGTTTTCGCACTCTTTCTTTTTGCTCCGGTTTTCTTTCTGGTGACAGAAAGAAAATGAAGAAAGGGTGGAACCCTGCAAAAGCCCCTTCTTATGAAGAAGGGCCAGGGGTTGATGAAGCCAACCTAATCATCCATCTTACGGATCTGAACGGTAGCCCGTGCCTTCCGTATCATCTCCGACAGTTTCTCACTGGGCGGTTCCTTCTCGGCCAGTTCAAGGAACTTCTGATAATAGATAGCCTGCTGCGCATAGTCTTCCAAGAGAAGGCCATAGGTCTGGCCGATATTATAATAGGTGGCAATAGAACCAGGGTTATAGGTCAGGTGCTCCTTCCACGCCTCGATGGCCTGCGGGTACTGTTGTGTCAGATAATAGCCCTCGCCTTGCGAGAGGGTGATGGCGCGCATCACGGTGGTGTCAGGATGCATCAGCTCACGGGCAAGACTCAGGTATCGAAGTCCTTCCTCATAGCGTTTCGTGTCGACACAGACCACACCAAGACGGTAGGCACAACCGGAATGCTGCATACCACTGATCAGGAAGGCAGGAATCAGATGCTTATAAGCCAACTCCAGACTGTCTATCCGAGTCTCACTCATGGCAGCAGAGTAGAGTGTGTTAAAGGTAGAATCGCCCTGTTGAAGCAAACGTTCATACACAGCCTCCGCCTTGTCGAACTGACGATCCATGAAGTACGCATCGGCCAGTGCACGGTTTACCAGGATATTCGTTGAGTCTCTCTGGAAGTATCGCAAGGCACAAGCGATACCGTTCTGTGGTTGCTGATTACGAGTATAACCCAGTGACAGTCCTGCGACCATCTCGCCATCCATGGGATATCGATTGACCAAACACCCCGTCCAATAAACATACGAATCGTTATCGCCCAGTTTCTGATAGCTATTGACTAACTGTCGGAAGGCATCATGCGAGAGACTATCCTCGGGCACGTTCTTCAGGATCTCACAGACCTCACGATAGTTGGCACGCTTATAGTGACAGTCGGCAAGTTTCATTCGGATTGAACACGGAGCCACAGCACTAACTGCAGCATCATGACGTAAGTTCTGAAGAACCACATCTGCTTGCTTTCGTGAAAGCATGGACAATTGTTCTTCCGGGAGTTGTACATTGGCAACAGCCTTCTCGACGGCTTCGGCCTTCGCTATTTCGCAAGCCCGTTGATAGTACTTTAACGCCTCGTAGGTGTCATACTGTTTCATACAACTGTCGCCTGCCTGCACACAGACCTGCAAGGAGTCAAGATCCTCGCCGCTGACGGGGGAAACCGTCAGCAGGGCGAGGGAAAACATCATAACGATTCTATTCATGAGAGAGATTCTATTTCTTTTTCTTCAAGGTAACAACAACCACACCGTTCTTGGCCTTCTCGCCATACTTCTCGATAGCAGATTTATCCTTCAAGATATCTATGTGGTCGATAGTTTTAGGATCAATGTCTTTTATCTTCTCAGGCTCAATGGTCTGGCCATCAACAATAACCAGGGGATGCTTGTCTGTATTCTTTGTATCATAAGCTATTGAAACATGAGAAGCAGGTTTTTGATCATAACCCACGATAACGAGTTCATTTAACTGACTCTTCGATTCTGGATCATACTTGATTGTCCCCTCATATTTGGCAACCTCCAAGTCTCCACCTTGAAGACGGAAGGTAAGAGGTACGGTGTACTTCACAGCAACGGGCTGACCATTCTGCTTACCGGGAACCCACTTCGGCATGGAGCCTACTATTCGGAGGGCCTCAGCATCAAGAGCAGGATGAACCGACTTGACCACCTTCTGATTATTAATGGTTCCGTCTTTATCAACAACAAATGTCACGATGACACGACCTTGGATACCTTCTTTTTCTGCACTCTTAGGATACTTGATGTTCTTTGTCAGGAATTCAAGTAATGCATTATGACCACCAGGGAACTGAGGCATCTCATCCACGACATCGAATATAGGAGCAGACACCGAGTTTGTATTAGTCTTCACTGTGTCAGTGACCACCATATCAGTTACCAAAGCAGTCTCGGGAGTCTTAGTTGTCTCGAGCTGAACGGTCTCTACGGGAACACTCTCAACGACTGTCTCCTCTGCGGAAGACGTGTTGATGTACTTCACCTCTGTGACCTTCTCGGCATTAACGGCGAGGGCAACGGCGATGATAGGCAGAAAAGCCAGTACTTTCAGAAGACGGCTACGATTGGATTTAGTATGTAACATCATATTGATTCGGTTTTTAAGGATACTGTGAGAGATTCCGTTGGCAAGGTAGTACCCGCCGATGCCAGCGGCTTTTGAGATTAACAGGTATTGGTATTGACGCGCATTGATGCCTTGAGAGAGTACCGCCGCATCGGCCTCGTACTCATGGATGGCTCGCAGATCACTGCGGAGCATCCACATCGCCGGGTTAAACCACTGCAGAGCGGTAAGCGTATCAACGAGAAGCACATCCCAGGAATGTCTGAGACGAATATGTCCTCGTTCATGAGCGAGAACAGAGGCATCACTTTCCTCGTAGTCACTACGATTCATGACTATATAATGCATCCAGCTGAAAGGCGACATCGCCGTGTTACCGGTCACACAGACGATGATACCATCCTGCAAGGGATGCTGCTCGCTTCTTTTAATCAACAGCACAAGCCTGATTATCGACAGAAGGGTATGCCCCAGTACCACTGCCACTCCCACAAAGAAGAGTACGGGTAGTACAATCTGCCACCAAGGTGTCTGAGGAGCAACAGCCTCAGCGACGGCTGCTCCCACTTCCACATCTACCTGTGGCATCGGCATCATGACAGTCTCATGGAGGGTTATCACACAGAACGGCATGACAAATGAGGCGATAGCCGTTGCCAGCAACACCACGCGGTTCACCCTATGAAAAGTCTCCTTGGCCAATAGTACACGGTAGAACATATAGAACACCGCGATGAGTACGGCCACCTTTACGTCGTATATCAGGAAGTCTGTCATTTACTGTTTTCTATATGATTGATGAGTTCTTTTAATTCCTCAACGGATATTTTCTCTTCCTTGACGAACGAGGAAACAACGCTGAGGTAGGAGTTGTTGAAATAGTTCTGGATGACACCGGCCATCGACCTCCGTCCATACTCCGTCTCTGAGATGAGTGGGAAGTATTGGTAGGTGTTCCCAAATTGTCTGTGATCAAGGAATCCTTCCTTCTCCAGAATACGGACCATCGTGGAAAGCGTATTGAAATGCGGCTTCGGCTCGTCGTAATAGTCTAACAACTCCTTAACGAACATCGGTCCATGCTCCCAATACAGGTCCATGATTTCCTTTTCTTTATTTGTCAACTTCTTCATAATTATTTCTTGCTTTAGATCTTACAAGACAAGCGACCATAGGCCGGATGTCATCATCAAAATACGCGTCATTCGTAATACCTAAGCGCAAAGTAACTAAAAAAGATAGTTGCATCCAACTAATTCGAATAGTTATTAAACTAAATTAATTAGTTTGCTTTGAATTTAACGTATTTTTAAAGAGCTTCGATGTATTCATACAGTTTCTTATAGAATGGATGACGCGTCATGGTAGAGGCATCGCCGAGGATAATGAGTTTCATACGGGCACGAGTGATGGCCACGTTCATTCGACGGAGGTCGCGCAGAAATCCAATCTGTCCTTCGTCGTTGGCACGGACCAAGGATATGAGGATGATGTCGCGCTCCTGTCCCTGGAAGCCATCGACAGTATTGACACTGATTAACTGACGATAAGGTTTGAAGAACTCCTTCTTTTTCAGTTGACGACGAAGGTACTGCACCTGAGCACGGTAAGGAGAGATGATACCCACATCGATACGCTCATCAAGAATTCGTTCCTTGCCAATCTTCCTGAAATAACTCTCTAACGCCATCAGCGTAAGTTCTGCCTCAGCCCTATTGATACGACCAAACGACTCACCAACGAACTCCTCACGGAAGAGTTCGCTTTGTTTATTTTCCGGATTCTCCTCACCAACGAGGTCGGGAGAGGTATCCATCCATGTCATCGGTACATCAAGATCCAAGATACTGCGGTACTTCACATCGGGTGCACTCTCCACCTGATTGCCATAAAACCAGTCGCTGGAGAAGCGCATAATCTCCTCGTTCATGCGGTACTGCATGCGTAACAAGGTGACAACCTCAGGCTTATTCTCCACGATACGCTCCATCAAGGTCTTTCCAAGACCGCCTTTCAGGGCTGCGATACTCTTTACTGTTGGTGGTAACTGACAATGATCGCCCGCCAGAATCACACGGGAGACACGTCGGATAGGTATCCAACAGGCAGCCTCAAGAGCCTGTGCAGCCTCGTCAATAAAGACTGTACCAAACTTCTGTCCGTCAAGCAGGCGGTTGGCAGAGCCGACAAGCGTAGAGGCGATGACACGAGCCTCACCGAAGAGGTCGGCATTGATGCGCACCTCCAACTCGGTGGCACGACTCTTCAGTCGTTCCAATTTCTGATGATACCGTTCGTCGCTTCGCTTGCGATGGGTACGGAGCTCTCGGATAGCCTTACGGATAGCCCACAACAGTTCATAATCGGGATGTGCCTCGAAACGCCGTTCATAGGTAAACGACAGCATCTTATCGTTAACACGCGTCGGATTACCGATCCGTAAGACATTGATACCACGATCTACGAGCTTTTCAGAAATCCAGTCTACCGCCATATTACTCTGCGCACATACCAGCACCTGATTCTCCCGTCGGAGCGTCTCATAGATAGCCTCAACAAGTGTCGTGGTCTTGCCGGTGCCTGGAGGACCATGCACTACCGCTACATCCTTGGCACGAAGCACCTTGTTTACAGCCTCTTCCTGTGTCGCATTCAAATAAGGGAAATGGAGCGACGCAAAACTATAGGTCTCAGCCTTCTGTCTGGAATAGAACAGATCCCGGAGATAACCCAGACGTCCCTTCCCCTTGATAGCTCGGTCGAGTGCTTCGAACATCGTCCGATAAGACGTCTCATCGAAAAACAACTGAATGCCCACATTCTCCGCGCTCTGTACGTCAATCAGAGGAGCTGTGTCGGGGACAGTCACCACCATACGGTCGCCATCGACATAGCTGACAGTACCGGAAAAAGGAAAATAATGGATACTGGACTTCTTCGCATTATCGTTTTTCACCCGAAAGAAAGCCACCGGCCTACCAAACTCGAAGTTATGTTCTATCATACCCGATGCCACATCGCCATCCTGTGCTTTCTCTTTGTCGCCCTGACGGTACACCTCCACAGCCAGTTGGTTCAGAGAGTTGTAATAGCTCCTCCCAATCCTCAAAGGATACCAGGCATCACCACGCATCACCTTCCGTTGCAGTCCCATCTCCTCGGTCTGCTTACGAAAAGCATCTTTCTCCGTCTGATACTCCAATTGGAGTAGCAGACGTTGTTGCTGAAGTGCCATAATCGGTGAAATGATATCTCCCATAACTATACTGCAAAGGTATACAAAAAATAAAACACAGTCATGCCTACATCCTGAGTTTTTCACTTTTTTATAAAAAACATCGCACCTCCATATCTCCGTGTTTAAAAAAAGATGTAACTTTGCAGCCGAAATGAAACAAATACTTCTGATTAACGACGTTGTGGGCTACGGAAAGGTAGGCATGGGCGCGATGCTACCTATCCTTTCTTATCTTGGCATTCCGACATACAGTCTGCCGACAGCCCTTGTGTCGAACACCCTCGACTACGGGAAGTTCAATATCCAAGACACGACAGAGTATATACGTGGAACGCTGCCTGTATGGAAAGAGCTTGGTTTCGGATTTGATGCCATCTGCACAGGACTGATGTTCAGCGACGAGCAGGCCAAACTTGTGGCGGGCTACTGCAAGGAACAGGGAGCACAGGGTACGACCGTCTTCGTGGATCCTATCCTCGGCGACGGTGGCCGACTTTATAACGGTGTGACACAGAAACAGGTGGAGTTGATGCGTGAGATGGTCTCTGTTGCACATCTCACCTTTCCCAACTATACCGAGGCTTGTTATCTGACGGACACGCCGATTGTCATGGAAGGAATCTCCTGGGAAGAGGCAAAGGTTCTGCTCGACAAGCTGAGAAGTATCGGCTGTAAATCAGCCCTGATTACCAGTTGTAAGATTGATGGCCAGAACGCCGTAGCTGGCTATAACCATTTCGACGATACCTACTTCCACCTGGAATACCACGAGATTCCCGGTCTCTTCCATGGTACAGGCGACATCTTCTCAGCTGTGCTCATCGGTCATCTGTTGAATGGGGAGACTTTGAAGACTTCCACGCGTACGGCGATGGATACTGTCTTCCGTATGATTGACCGCTATCGTAATACTCAAGACAGGAACAAAGGCATTCCCATTGAGAAATGCCTTGATTTACTATAGACACGAAAAGCCGGGACACCTTATCAAGAAGTGTTCCGGCTTTCGATTTATCATGATTGAATGCAAAGATTTCGTTGGCAGTCGTCAACATCTCTCTACATATATAACCACGAAAAGCATAAAATACTGCACAGAAATCTGTTAAATGATGTTATTTACTTAAAGACAAGTGTCTCGAGTGTGCAGAGAGACTTCTCCTTTGTCGCCGACGAGAATTTAAGATAGATCGCATGCTTACCTGTCAACTCCGTCAGAGCAGGTAACTCAGCCGTCAGTTCCGTCGACACTTTAGGCATATCGGTCTTCAGTTCTATCGTACCCAAGAGAGAGCCACCCTGCGACTCCCATGGCCTGTCAATCATCACCTGAATGGAACCGTCGATGCCCTCAGGAATCAGTTGAAGGAGTAGTTGAATATCCTTCTTCCCATGTGTATGAGTAAAGTTAAAGTACTTATAGCCGACAATAGAACCATCGGTATTGTTCACGACATTGTTGCTGTTATTCTTCAGATTATATGGTGCATCGAAATTCGTGTCCGTTCCGTATGAAGCTTCCACATACGAGCCATAGAAGACGTTATCCGGCCACTGGTGTTCCGCAACCTTCGGTCCCGTGTACCAGCAAGCTATACCGGCAGAATGACGCTCCAGCGGATTAAGGCCCTCCAAGGCAAAACCCTCGGAATTATACTCACCCTCGGAAATCTCTACCTTACCACCGATACCCTCTTCCACCTTCACTTCGATGGGAGCCACCATGGCCTGACGAGCATACTCATTCGTGCCAGTCTGACGGTGATAGAACACATACCACTGTCCGTTAATCTCACAGATACTACCGTGAGTATTACCAGAGATAGTACCAGAGGCAATCGTGTCACCCTGCTCATTAATCTCACGACCACGACCATCAATAATGGTACCGCCATAGGTCCAAGGTCCCAACGGTTTGTCGCTATAAGCATAGGCCAGCGTATAGTTTGTATCAGGCAGACCGAACTCACCGTCCTTTGTCCAACGACTGTAGATAAACACGTACTTATCCTTGATCTTACGGATAGACGAAGCCTCGAAGAAACGGAAATCACCAGACTGGTATCTGCCCGAAACCATATCTTCGACCACAGCTGTGCCTGGCTTTACCGTAGCCATCGTAGTAGGATCGAACTCCGCAGCATAAGAGCGTTCGAAGCCCCAATAACCATACACACGACCATCATCATCGACGAATACAGCAGGGTCGAACCTCAGCACCCCATCTACCTGATTAGGATCATCGGCACTCCAGTTGCACACCTCAAAAGGTCCGTCGGGTCTGTCGCTTTTAGCAATTAATCCGTTACGCATCCCCGTCTGATCATTAGGGAAGAGATAATAGGTCTTTTTGCCATCGCCATCTGTCACCAACGTCACATCTGGAGCGTAGAGAACATCGGCAGTTCCTATAGAATCGAACGGCTCCCCCTTCGCATTTTTGTCAACAACCAGGATCACGCCATCGTAGCGCCAATTGTTCAGGCTATCCACCGAAGCCGACCAGACCACCTGATCGCGACCACAATACATGGTCTTCAGATTGTCATGCGACCCATAGATATACACACGCTGTTTCCCCGGTTGATCAGGATCCTCGAACACATATGGTTCCCCGTCGGGGATATGCTCCCACATTGGAAGGAAGGGATTACCAACGGTGGTCAGTTCCGACTTGGCTGTCTCTGTCTGCCGTGCACACGAGACGATCATCACTGCGCAGCAGGCCACTGCCACGCTCATCATGAGGGCTTTTGCTTTCATCTTCTTTGTCTTTTTGTAACGAATAATCTGGGTGCAAATATACAACATTTTCTGCAGTTTCCTATGTGGTCTCATGGTATATTTTCTCTCATATCGCAAACTTTCCTAATCCTTGCGATTGAAATCGCGAAGATATTCGTATCTTTGCAACCGATGTTGACAAAGTATCACCCTTTACATACAGACATTAAGAAACCTGAACGGTTTACTTACCCCTTTTGTTACGAGCCTCATCCACTATGCCTATTGGCTGTCGAGGAGGTCAGACAAGAGATTCTGCGGATTAATCCCATCGAGGGGAAGATGTTTGGAGTGTTGGTCGTAGAATCGGCCGAAGGACTCGGATTCCTCGCCGCCTACTCTGGATTACTTGAAGGTCGGAACGACTGGTCATATTTCGTGCCGCCGGTCTTTGATGCTCAACAACCTGACGGTTATTTCAAAACCAAGGAACGGGAGATTTCTGCTGTGAACCGCGATATTGAGACAGCAGAGAACGAGCAGAGTCAACTAAAAGAAAAACGGAGACAGTTGTCAGAGGAATTACAACAATGGCTCTTTCATCAATATCGATTTCTGAATGCGAAAGGTGAGACAAGAGACCTTATCGATGTATGGCAGGATTACCACTGTTCGCCACGAATCAGGAAGCGATTCCCGTTGCCTCCTGGAGGCACCGGCGACTGCTGCGCACCGAAGCTATTGCAGTATGCCTATCTGCACCATCTGAAGCCTATCTGCATGGCAGAGTTCTGGTGGGGCGAGTCACCACAGGGTATCATCCGTCATCACGGTCAGTTCTACCCTGCCTGCCGTGGCAAGTGTAAACCTGTACTAACATGGATGCTGCAGGGACTTAGCGTTGATCCAAGCCCTGAGGAAATGAAAACTCCACACCAAGAGGTAGATATCGTATACGAGGACGAGGTCCTGGCCGTACTCAACAAGCCATCGGGGATGCTGAGTATGCCAGGTCGCACGGAAAACTATTCCGTTGCTTCCTGGGCCCAACAGCACTGGCCTGGCTCTGTTGTTGCACACCGTCTAGACATGTGCACCTCTGGTCTTATCCTAGTAGCAAAGACTCAAGAGGCATACCACCATCTACAAGAACAGTTCTCAAACCATACCATCAGGAAGAAGTACCTTGCTGTCGTCGAGGGTTCCCCCCGTGAGGAGCACGGCATCATCGACCTTCCCTTACTAAGCGATCCCATGAACCGTCCACGACAGTTGGTGGATCACGAGCACGGCAAACGGGCTATCACCGAGTTTCGTGTGTTGCCCCCATCCTTCCATCCCAAAAAGAATCAAAAGAGGTATACCCTCTTGGCTCTCTGGCCGCATACTGGTCGCACCCATCAGTTACGTATGCACTGCGCCCATCCAGAGGGTCTCGGTTGTCCGATATTAGGCGATGAACTCTATGGCAAAAAGGCCACAGACGGAAATCAGGCCGACCGGCTCTACCTTCAGGCACAAGCCATCACCTTCATTCACCCGACGACGAACAAACGTATGCATTTCGAACTACCCTACCCATTTGAACATATTATTCCTTATATATAAATAGTTATAATTATGGTTAAGCACATTATTCTCTGGACCCTGAATCCAGAACTCTCTGAAGAAGAGAAACAAAACGTGAAAAAAGACATCAAGGTCGGCCTAGAAGGACTGGTTGGTAAGGTTCCAGGACTGCTTGATGTGAAGGTACATATCGACGGTCGCCTGACCTCATCGAACGCTGACGTGATGCTCGACAGCACGCTTGAATCACCCGAGGCACTCAAAGGCTATGCCGTGCATCCAGATCATGTCGCTGTAGCCAACGGTAAGGTTCGTCCCTACACCGTCCAGCGCAGTTGTCTTGATTTCGAGATTTAAGTTAAACAACATTCTGAGGGTTACCACTCAGAAAGCAGCGAATATTTTCAACAGCAACCTTTATCAGACGCACTCTTGCTTCCGTGGTTGCCCACGCGATGTGTGGTGTTATATAGGCATTAGGCTGCTGTAACAAAGGGTTGTCGGCAGCAGGCGGTTCCATAGAGAGCACGTCTGCACAAAAAGCAGCCAATCGCCCTTCTGCCAGAGCATCAGCCACAGCCTGTTCGTCAACCAATGGTCCTCGTCCTGTATTGATAAGGATGGCTGTTGGTTTCATCAGTTGCAGTGACTCTCGATTGATGAGATGACGGGTACTCTCGGTGAGCGGGCAGTGCAGTGACAGGATATCGACTGTTGACAAGAGCTCTTCCAGCGAAACCTTTTCGATACCCCTCGGCAGCACATCCTTACTGCTGAGGGCTTTTACTTTCATGCCGAATGCCAATGCAATCTCAGCCACACGCTGACCAATATTTCCAAGTCCCACGATGCCAAATGTCTTGCCAGCCAGTTCCGTCAGAGTGGTATCCCAATAACAAAAGTCCTTACTCCGGTTCCAAACGCCGGCTCTGTTTTGTATCGCATAGTGTTCCGTCCGATTAGTCACCGTCAGCAGATGCGCAAACACCATCTGCGCTACACTTTCCGTGCTATAAGCCGGCACGTTGGTAACCATAATACCGTGTTCGTGAGCAGCCTCAACATCCACTACATTATAACCCGTAGCCAGAACTCCAATATATTTCAGTTTAGGCAACTGTGCTATCACATCCTTGTCCAGTACGACCTTATTGGTTAGTACAATCTCTGCATCAGAGGCCCTCTGCACTGTCTTGTCAGATGTTGTGCGCTCGTACACTGTAACATCGCCCAACGTCTCCAGTTCCTCCCATGACAGGTCACCAGGATCGGCTGTAAATCCATCAAGTATTACTATCCTCATGTATTCTCTTCTTTTTGATGCAAAAATACATTATTTTCCTGAATACCAAGACAAATTCACGAGAAATCGCTCACCATCTAACAGCTATTTGCTTAAAAAAGTTGTATATTCAATACAAAAAAAAGAGAACCTGCTAATTGCAGGTTCTCATTGATATTCTAAGAAATAATACGATTACTTCTTGTTCAAAGCGAGGTCGATGGCCACAGCTACAGATACGGTAGCACCCACCATCGGGTTGTTTCCCATACCGAGGAAGCCCATCATCTCAACGTGAGCAGGCACTGAAGAAGAACCTGCGAACTGAGCGTCAGAGTGCATACGACCCAGCGTGTCGGTCATACCGTAAGAGGCAGGACCAGCAGCCATGTTATCGGGGTGCAGAGTACGACCAGTACCACCACCAGAAGCTACAGAGAAGTAAGGCTTGCCAGCGAGCACGCGCTCCTTCTTATAAGTACCAGCTACGGGGTGCTGGAAACGAGTCGGGTTGGTAGAGTTACCAGTGATGGAGACATCTACATTCTCCTTCCACAGGATAGCCACACCCTCACGAACATCGTCGGCACCATAGCACTTCACCTTCAGACGGCTGGGGTTGTTACCATAAGGAACCTCCTTGACAACATTCAGGTCACCTGTGAAGTAGTCGAACTTGGTCTGTACGTATGTAAAACCGTTGATACGGCTGATGATCTGGGCAGCGTCCTTACCAAGACCGTTCAGGATGACACGAAGGGGCTTCTGGCGCACCTTATTAGCCATCTCGGCAATCTTGATAGCACCCTCGGCAGCAGCGAAACTCTCGTGACCAGCCAAGAAGGCGAAGCACTCAGTCTCCTCGCGGAGCAGACGAGCGGCGAGGTTTCCGTGACCAATACCTACCTTACGATCGTCAGCTACTGATCCGGGGATACAGAAGCTCTGCAGACCGATACCGATGGCCTCAGCAGCCTCAGCAGCAGTCTTCACGCCCTTCTTAATGGCGATAGCAGCACCACAAACGTATGCCCACTTAGCGTTCTCAAAGCAAATCAGCTGAGTCTCCTCACACATCTGATAAGGATCTACACCTGCCTTTTCACAAATCTCATTGGCCTCCTCGATAGAGTTGATGCCATTCTCCTTCAGAGCAGCAAGAACCTGGTTGATACGGCGCTCCTGACTCTCAAACTGTACTTTTCTAATCATTGTCGTATCCTCCTTATTCTTTACGTGGGTCAATAGCCTTAACTGCGCCCTGCTCCTCGGTGGTACGACCGTAAGAGCCGGTGAACTTCTTCATAGCCTCATTAGCATCCATGCCGTTCTTGACAGCCTCCATCATCTTGCCGAGGTGAACATACTCGTAACCGCAAACCTCGTTGTTAGCGTCGAGATACTGTTTGGTGATATAGCCTTCGGTGAGCTCGAGATAACGAGTACCCTTGGCAACAGTACCATAGAGCGTACCAGTCTGAGAACGAAGACCCTTACCAAGGTCCTCAAGACCAGCACCAATAGGCAGACCGCCCTCAGAGAAAGCGCTCTGTGTACGTCCGTAAACAATCTGCAGGAAGAGCTCGCGCATAGCGGTGTTGATAGCGTCGCATACGAGGTCGGTATTCAGTGCCTCGAGGATAGTCTTACCAGGAAGGATCTCACTGGCCATGGCAGCTGAGTGAGTCATACCTGTGCAACCGATAGTCTCCACGAGAGCCTCCTGGATGACACCGTCCTTCACGTTCAGACTCAGCTTACAAGCGCCCTGCTGAGGGGCGCACCAACCGATACCGTGGGTGTAACCGGAAATTTCCTTGATTTCTTTCACTGCAACCCACTTGCCCTCCTCGGGGATAGGTGCAGGACCATGGTAAGCGCCTTTGCAAACGCTACACATGTTTTCCACTTCTTTTGAATAAATCATTGACAATAAAACATTTAAATGTTAAACAACTTAATAAGTCCTCTTTGTGGCCTACAAAATTACTTGATTTATTTGAGTCTGTCAAGTAAGAACTAACGCATTTAATTATTATTAACATCAAAAATGCCCCTAACAGAGGCCTTTCTGGAGTTGATTTTGTATTTTTGCAACTCGATATTACAAATATGACTGATCAGGAACAGGAAAAGAGGGTAGAGCGCGCCGTGGAGAACTTCATGGCAGGCTATGGTTGCTGCCAGAGTGTTGTAGCGGCATTTGCTGACCTATATGGGCTCGACGACACGTTGGCAAAAAAAATCGCTGCCGGTTTTGGGGGCGGAGTCGGACGTATGCGGATGATGTGTGGAGCCGTATCAGGCATTGTCATGTTAGTGGGATTGGACTGTGGTCAGACGGAAGGCAGTGACCGCGAAGGAAAATCGGCCTGTTACAAGATTATACAGGAACTCCTGGCCAAATCAAAAGAAGAGAACGGTAGTCTGATATGCGCTGAGATTCTGGGACTTAAAGGTTACGAGAAGGTACATAGCAATTATGTGGCCTCAGCACGTACGGCAGAGTACTACAAGAGTCGTCCTTGCGTCGCGAAAGTCGAAAGTGCCGCCCGTATCTTTGCCAACTACTTAAAGAGCAAGCAGCCTTCATACTGACAAAACCACACACGTTTACAGATGGACACCGAGACCTAGCATGAGGTTGTTAGGGCGACGGAAGTCGTAAAGGCTATAGCCGATGTGGAGATAGGCTTTACGCATCAGTCCGACTTTCAGCGCCAGAATCTCGTAGAAGCCATCCATGTCCCTTGTATTAAGATTGACAAGGTTGTGTCCAATGCCAAAGTTGATGGTAAAATAAGGCATGACGAACTCGGCTCGGGCCGAGAGTCCCAACCCCATTTGGCGCGTCCTTGTTGTCCTAGTAACCATGTCGTCGTCAGAAATGTCACTCCCCAACGGCACGATGCCGTCGAGTTCAAGATTACTACTGCCGTCATAGTAAGCGTCGAGCGACGGACCGACATTGAACCTTGGGCTCAGGCGATAGAGAGGATTCATATTGAAACCTACCACGCCATAAGTACCTGGAAGAATATAGGACTCTTCGCCCAATTCGTAGCCCCTTCGTTTCCAAGCACCATACAGGGTCAGGTCCCACACCCAATGTCGTTTAAAGGGAGGAACGGCAGCATACGAAGGACGTTCAGGCCGTCTGTTCAGGTAATACGCCACAGAGGCTTTGGCACCCGCCACATTCAGTCCCGCGTTGGGAATGGAGGTGTTGCCATTGCTATAATGAGTAAAGGTCGCGCCGACGCTTAGATCCCAGTGACGTGAGATAATCCACCGCATATAGACCTCGGCATCCATATAAGCCGTCACCTTAGATCCGATGACATGGTTATCAGGATTTTTATCCTTATCGTAAGGTCTCCAACCACAGGTCAGACCGAAATCCCATTCATAGTTCAGCGACAGCCGATCTGAGAGCGACTTGATGGTAGCACCTTGGAGGATATAGACGGAAATAGGACTACCTAGTTGGGGGTTGAAGTCGTGGAAGGCCAAACCACCACCTTGATAGACACCTTTATAAACTGCTGCCTGCTCAGAACCTTCGAATGGTGCAAAGATATATTTCACCTTGGCTACCATCGAATGATTCATGGTGCGACTCTCCGAATTGTTACCGCGCAGGAAACGATTGGTATGAAGGATGATACCCGGTGCCATCTCCACCTCAATCCGATGGACAGCAGTGCTATCCTCTTCAGAGATAGCAGTAGCAGCGATAGCCGGAACCATCGCTGCTATTATCATAATTAGTCTTAGGAGACGCCTGTCTCCTCGCAGTATATTCAGGATCAAATTATTTCTCGTTTTCCGGCGCCTGTCCTATCAGATCCATGAACTCATCGAGTTTCGGCGTAATGATAATCTGAGTACGACGGTTACGTTGTTTGCCAATTTCCGTATCGTTGGTAGCGATGGGGTTATACTCGCCACGGCCACCGGCGGTAAGACGTTTCGGATCCACTCCATAATCGTTCTGCAAAGCCTGGACAACACTAGAAGCACGAAGAGCGCTGAGATCCCAATTGTTACGGATATTCGTCTTGGAGATGGGTACATTATCTGTATTACCCTCAATCAACACATCATAATCCTTATAATCCTTAATGATCTTAGCAATCTTCGACAAGGTCTGTGAGGCACGGCTATTGATTTCATAAGAGCCACTCTTGTAAAGCATATTGTCCGCCAAAGAGATGTAGACCACCCCTTTGAGTACCTGCACATCAACCTCCTTCAGTTCCTCCTTCGAGAGCGAACGGGTCAAATTGTTTGTCAAGACCATATTCAACGAGTCACTCTTCGACTTTACCTCCACCAAATGACGAATATACTGATTAGACTCGTTGATCTGATCGACCAACTTCTCAATAGAGATATTATTCTGACTAGCATTTGTCAGACTCTTGTCAAGAGACTGCTGCAACGCAGCATATGCCTTCTTCTGCTCGGCCAGTGCTTGTCTCTGGGCTGCCAATTGCTCCTCTAGACTTGCAACACGAGCATTCTTAGCAGCCAAGTCTTCCTTGGTCGCCTGCAGACTCTCCGTCAACGACTTATTCTCTGTCTGGCAATTAACCAGATCTTTCTTACTGGCACAGCTGGTCAACATTAGACCTGCGGCCACAGCAATGAATAACACGTTCTTTTTCATAATCGTTCCTTTCTAAAAGTTTTCACGTCTGCAAATTTAATAATATGTCATATAAAAACAATAAAAAAACGTGGTTATTAGAATAATTTTAATTATATTTGCAGACAAAAACCAAAATAACGATGAAAAATATAAAAGTATTACTCTTCGCAATACTGAGTATGCTTGTCTTATCTTCCAATGCTCAGTTGCTTGCCATAGGCGTCTCCCAAGAACTCGCCCAGCACAGAAAAGCTAACATCAGCAACGTCATTTATGATCTGACATTCAATATCCCAGCCAGTCCTCATGATGATGTAACAGGAAAAGTCATTATCACCTTTGACTTGAGATACAGTGAGGACGTCATCCTAGACTTTCAGGGGGAACTCAACGGGAAGAGTTATGTCTATAACAAACTGAAACGACGCGTACTAGCCGTCACTCAACAGAATGAGCATATCATCCTACCCATGAAGCAGATGAAGGCAGGAACAAATAAAGTGGAGTTCAGTTTCACTTGTCTTGATAAGGCCCTGAACAGAAACGAGGATTATATGTACACGCTTTTCGTGCCGGACATGGCACGCACAGCCTTTCCATGCTTTGACCAACCTGACCTAAGAGCCGTCTTCGCCACAACGTTGAAGACGCCGGAAGGTTGGAAGACGATGACCAGCGATAACAGTTGTCAACTACCAACTTATCTGTATTCGTTCGTAGCAGGAAGGTTTGAAGAGAAAAAAGTCACACGTGACGGACGTGTCATGCGTGCCCTTTACCGTGAGAAGGATCCGGAGAAGGTTGCCCAATTGGACAAAGTCTTTGACGAGGCCGCTCAGTCTCTGAAGTGGATGGAAGGCTATACCGGCATCGCCTGTCCGTTTAAGGAATACGGTCTGGCACTCCTGCCTAACTATCAGTTCGGTGGTATGGAACATCCTGGTGCCATCCAACTCAGTGACCGCCGTATTTTCTTGGAAAAATATGCAACACTAGAGGAAGAACTGAATCGACTGGAACTAATTGCTCACGAGACTGCCCATCTGTGGTTTGGCGCCCTCGTTTCTTTGAAGTGGTTCGATGACGTATGGGCCAAAGAGGTCCTCGCCAGTTTCATGGCATCGAAGATTACCCGTCGCTCCTTCTCCAGAGTTGATCACGATCTGAACTTCCTCAGAACATATCATGCCAACGCCATCGCCATAGACCGCACGGAAGGGACCCATCCCATAGCCCAGAAGCTGAAGAACCTGAACCATGCCAGTCTGCTCTATGATAATATCATCTATGACAAAGCACCAGTGATGATGCGTATGTTGGAGTTGATGATGGAGTCTTCGAAGCTCCAGAACGGTCTGCAGCGGTATCTTGTGGAAAACTCTTTCGGCAACGCCTCATGGGAGGATCTGGTCAATATTCTCGACGAGACAGCCCCCGAAGCCGGCGTACGTCAGTTCTGTGACGTCTGGGTGAAACAAAAAGGCATGCCATTCATCCATACGAGTTACCACGACGGAAAAATTGTCATCTCACAAACAGACCCTTACGGAAGAGGTATTGTATGGCCACAAAAATTCCAGATCAAGCTAATATATGACCGAGGAGAGAGTCGTACACTGTCTGTTGACATGCAACAGCCTACCATGTCTTTCAATGTCAAGGGAAAGCCCGACTTCATACTCCCGAATATCAACGGCAGAGGCTACGGCTGTTTCACTCTTGATGACGAATATGTCAAGTTGCTTCCGACACGTCTTCTCACCACCCGTAACAACCTGAACCGATATTGTCTGCTGCAGGTCATTCACGACAACTATCTGATGGGGAAAATTACACCATCCTACTTCGGAGAAATCTACCGTATGATGATGAAGGAGAAAGATCCGCTAATCATGTCGACCGCCGTCGACCACATGTTCAAAATCGCCTCTGACATGACACCAGAGCAACGGAAAACTCTCGAGCTCTGTATGCTGGATCTGCTAGGAGAGAACAAATCCAAGGAATGCCGCCAATATATCATCCGAAAGTTAGGAGCTAACGCCACCTCACCCGAGGTACTAGACCGTATCGAGGATATCTGGAGGAATCACGACGATCCACTTTTCAGCGAACATGACTTTATGGAGATGGCCTATCGCCTTGCCATCACTCGACCAGGACAATGGGAAAGTATCCTGCAGACGGAACGTGCCTTTCTGAAGACCGACGATCAGCGGAAGGAATTCGATTACGTCAGTCGTGCATGTAATCCTAGCGAACCCGATCGAACGAGGCTATTCAACATGCTACTGAAACCGGAAGGCCGCGTCCAGGAGCCATGGGCCATCCATGCCTTGCGCTTACTGAACTCCGACGTCTTCGAGCCGAAGAGTAATATCTATATCGAGCCGAGTCTAAAATCACTGGAGTTTATCCAACAGACTAGCGACATCTTTTTCCCAGACAACTGGGTTAAGGCCATGCTAGCAGGACACAAGAGTAAAGAGACAAGCCAGATCATCAAGAATTACTTTCAAAGCAATCCCAACTATCCAGAAAATTTAAAGAATAAGGTATTGGAGGCGGCTTGGACACTGATGAAGCAAGTGCCATACGTGGAGAAGCCCAATCCAAAGGTGGTTAAAGCAAAGACCACGACCTCCAAAAGAAAGTAATAACGCAGTACCCGTCTTACGGTCAGCCCCCATATGAGCACCCTCGACATTCGTCAAGGGTGCTTATTTGTATCATCCATCAAAAGAAAAAAGCCTTTTCTTTTTGCTTTTTGCTCACTTATTTGTACCTTTGTGCCCAAATTTCAAAAATACAATCAAGCAAGGTATGATTCTCTTTTTTAAGACTCCCCAGAAGAGTGTGATTGCCACGCAGGTGGATCATCAACTCAAACAAGATGAAGTAAAAGAACTGTGCTGGCTCTACGGCGATGCCGAGTTGCTGAGCGACGAAACATTATCGGGCTATTATGTGGGTCCACGTCGCGAGATGGTTACTCCTTGGTCGACAAATGCCGTTGAGATCACACAGAATATGGGTCTCAGCGGCATTTTGCGTATTGAGGAATACTTCCCCGTAGATACCGAAAATGCAGACCATGACCCTATGCTACAGCGTATGTACAAAGGACTTAATCAGGACATCTTCACCATTAGCATCATGCCTGAGCCCATCAAGTACGTAGAAAATCTGGAAGAGTACAACGAACAGGAAGGACTGGCCCTGTCGCCCGAAGAGATTGAATATCTTCATAAGATTGAGAAGGCCAATGGACGTCCGCTGACCGATTCGGAAATCTTCGGTTTTGCACAGATCAACTCAGAGCACTGCCGTCATAAGATCTTCGGTGGCATCTTTATCATTGATGGTGAGGAGAAGGAGTCGAGTCTGTTTGCCATGATTAAAAAGACCACGCAAGAGAATCCCAACAAGATTCTCTCCGCCTATAAAGACAATGTAGCCTTCGCCCAAGGACCAGTGGTTGAGCAGTTTGCACCTGCCGACCAATCAACTAGTGATTATTTCCGCGTGAAGGATATCGAAAGCGTCATCTCTCTGAAAGCAGAAACCCATAATTTCCCAACTACCGTTGAACCATTCAACGGAGCAGCTACTGGAACAGGAGGTGAAATCCGTGACCGAATGGGTGGTGGCGTAGGTTCGTGGCCTATCGCAGGTACTGCTGTTTATATGACAGCTTATCCACGACTGACTGACGACGACAAGTTGACTCGCGATTGGGAAAACATTCTCCCCGTTCGTCAGTGGTTGTATCAAACCCCAGAACAGATCCTGATCAAGGCCTCTAATGGTGCCTCTGATTTCGGAAACAAGTTCGGTCAGCCGTTAATCTGCGGTTCTGTACTTACTTTCGAGCATCAGGAAAGGCCACAGATAGGCGAGCAAAACTCGGGAGAGCCTAATGACACCAAGTATGCTTACGACAAGGTCATCATGCTGGCTGGTGGCGTAGGTTACGGTACCAAGCGCGACTGTCTGAAGAAGGAACCTCAAAAGGGCAACAAGATAGTTGTAGTAGGTGGTGACAACTATCGCATCGGACTGGGTGGTGGTTCTGTGTCATCCGTTGATACAGGTCGCTATAACAATGGCATCGAGTTGAATGCCATCCAGCGCGCTAACCCCGAGATGCAAAAACGAGCTTACAATCTGGTGCGTGCTCTCTGTGAGGAGGACGTGAATCCTGTTGTTTCCATCCACGACCACGGATCAGCTGGTCACTTAAACTGTCTGTCTGAGCTTGTTGAAGAGTGTGGTGGTGAGGTTGACATGACCAAGTTGCCAATTGGCGACAAGACGCTGAGCTCCAAGGAAATCATCGCCAACGAGAGTCAGGAACGTATGGGCTTGCTTATCGACGAAAAACATATCGAGCATGTCCGTAAGATTGCAGAACGCGAACGTGCTCCGTTGTATGTTGTCGGTGAGACCACTGGCGATGCTCACTTCTCGTTTAAGCAGGGTGATGGTGTGAAGCCCTTCGACCTCGATGTGGCTCAAATGTTTGGACACTCGCCCAAGACCATCATGAAAGACAACACTGTAGAACGTCATTATACAGACGTTACCTACTCTCAAGATAAGATTGACGAATATCTCGACCGTGTTCTTCAGTTGGAGGCTGTGGCCTGCAAAGACTGGTTGACCAACAAAGTTGACCGTTCTGTGACAGGTAAGATTGCTCGTCAGCAGTGTCAGGGCGAAATCCAGTTGCCATTGAGTGACTGTGGTGTTGTGGCGCTTGACTATCGTGGCGAAAAAGGTATTGCGACTGCCATTGGACATGCACCACAAGCTGGTCTGGCCAATCCTGCTGCTGGCTCTGTCCTCTCTGTTGCTGAGGCTCTTACGAATATCGTATGGGCTCCACTTACCGACGGAATGGATTCCATCTCACTCTCTGCCAACTGGATGTGGCCTTGTCGCTCTCAGGAGGGTGAGGACGCTCGTCTGTATGCTGGTGTTAAGGCTCTTTCGGATTTCTGCTGCGACCTGCACATCAATGTTCCAACAGGTAAAGACTCACTTTCTCTGAGTCAGCAGTATCCCAATGGTGAGAAGATCATCTCTCCTGGAACAGTGATTGTATCCGCAGGTGGTGAGGTCTCAGATATCAAGAAGGTTGTTTCACCTGTGTTGGTGAACGATAAGAATGCATCGCTCTATCATATCGACTTCTCCTTTGACGAGCAACACCTCGGCGGTTCTGCTTTTGCACAAAGTCTCGGTAAGGTGGGTAGCGATGTTCCAACGGTTAAAAATGCCGAGTATTTTGCCGACGCCTTCATGGCCATTCAGCAGATCGTCGAAAAAGGTTGGATTCTCGCAGGTCACGACATCTCTGCAGGTGGTCTGATTACGACTCTCCTCGAAATGTGTTTCGCCAATACCAAGGGTGGTATGCACATCAACCTTCACGATATTTGCAAGGATGGCGACATCGTAAAGGCCCTCTTCGCAGAAAACCCAGGTGTGGTCATCGAGGTGAGCGACGAGCACAAACAGGAGTTCAAGGATTTCATGGAGGAGCAGGGCGTTGGTTTTGCCAAGATCGGCTATCCCGTGCCTGAGGTTCGCACCATCGTGGTAAAGGCTGGCGACGAAGAGAAGACATTCAATATTGACACCCTTCGCGACACCTGGTACAAGACCTCTTATTTGCTCGATCGCAAGCAGAGTTTTAATGGCAAGGCTGCAGAGCGCTTTGCGAACTACAAGAAGCAACCATTGGAAATGAACTTCACCAAGGACTTCACTGGTAAACTTGCCCAGTATGGCATCTCTGCAGATCGTCGCAAGCCATCAGGTATTAAGGCTGCAGTTATCCGTGAAAAGGGAACCCAATGTGAACGTGAGACAGCCTACAGTCTCTACCTTGCTGGCTTCGATGTAAAGGACGTGATGATGACCGACCTGATTAGCGGTCGCGAGACACTCGAAGATATCAACATGATAGTGTTCTGCGGTGGTTTCTCCAACTCCGATGTGCTTGGTTCGGCTAAGGGTTGGGCTGGTGCTTTTCTCTTCAATCCGAAGGCCAAAGAGGCACTCGACAAGTTCTATGCCCGCGAGGACACACTCTCTCTGGGTATCTGTAACGGCTGTCAGTTGATGGTTGAACTCGGCCTTACGGGTGCCAAGGGCGTAAAGATGCTTCACAACGATTCCCATAAGTTCGAGAGCGAATTCATTAGCCTGAGTATTCCTAAAAATAACAGTGTCATGTTCGGCTCACTCAGCGGTTCGAAACTCGGACTCTGGGTAGCTCACGGTGAGGGTAAGTTCTCGTTATCTGAAGCCGAGAGCGCCTATAACGTAATTGCCAAGTACAACTACGCAGGCTATCCCGCTAATCCCAACGGTTCAAACTATAACGTAGCAGGTATCTGCTCTGCTGATGGTCGTCATCTTTGCATGATGCCCCACCCAGAGCGTGCTATCTTCCCATGGCAGTGCGCCTGGTACCCTGCTGACCGTAAGAATGACGAAATAACGCCTTGGATTGAGGCCTTCGTCAATGCACGTAAGTGGATCGAGGAAAAGGTAAAAAATAAAAAGTAAGTGAATATCTATTGGGATTCCTTTAAAACCTTCTTTAAGATTGGCATATTCACCCTTGGTGGTGGATATGCCATGATTCCTTTGATTGAGGAAGAAGTGGTAAACAAGAAGCAATGGGTATCCCACGACGAGATGCTTGACCTGATTGCTATCGCACAGAGTTGTCCTGGTGTCTTCGCCATCAACATCGCCACCTTCATCGGCTATAAACTGCGCAAAACGAAAGGGGCCATCGCCACCACTATCGGTACAGCCCTACCCTCGTTTCTCATCATCCTTGCTATTGCCATGTTTTTCAGTCAGTTTAAAGACAATCCTGTCGTGGCTGCTATTTTTCGAGGTATCCGTCCTGCGGTGGTGGCCCTCATAGCAGTCCCCACATTCCGTTTAGGTCAGCGCGCAAAACTCAACAGGTACACCATCTGGATTCCCATCGTATGTGCACTCGCCATCTGGGCACTCGGCGTGTCACCTATCTATATTATCATCGTTGCAGGTATAGTTGGATATATATATGGAACAATTACACACAAAGATACAGAAACACAGAAATAAAAGTTCTGTACCCCTGTATCTCTGTGATGAGCTAAATAAGACAATATGATATTCCTATATTTATTTATCACATTCTTCGAAATCGGGCTCTTCGGATTTGGAGGGGGATATGGGATGCTGTCGCTAATCCAACATGAGACAGTGGAACATTATCACTGGCTCTCCACCGCAGAATTTACCGATATCGTTGCTATCTCGCAGATGACACCCGGTCCCATCGGCATCAATTCAGCCACTTATTGCGGCTACACCGCCATCCACAATGCTGGCTACGGCGACATGACAGCCATACTCGGCTCTGTCACTGCCACTTTCGCCCTTGTGCTGCCCTCACTGATTCTAATGATTCTTATCAGCAAATTGTGCATGAGATACATGAGTACCCCGGTGGTACAATCGGTTTTCAAAGGTCTACGTCCTGCCGTTGTCGGACTACTGGCTGCAGCCACCTTACTTTTGTGCAATGCGGAAAACTTCTCTACACCAACAGAAAACCCATGGCAGTTCTTTGTCAGCATTGCCCTCTTCATCGCCACCGCTTTCGGCACTGGCTATATGAAGATCAACCCCATCCGCATGATCTGCTATGCTGGCTTTGCCGGACTGCTATTGTTGTAAACTATCTCTCGCTCTTAATAATCGTGACACAGGCAGAGCCAATGATGAAACTGATGCCTGCCACAATCATCATCGTAGACTGATGACTACCCACTGACGACAGAATGACGCCTCCTAAGAGGGCTGCAACAATCTGCGGAATACAGATAGTGCCATTAAATAGTCCCAAATAGGCTCCCATATGTCCATATCCCTGAAGAGCATTCGTCACGAAGGTAAACGGCATAGCAAGCATGGCTGCCCAAGCGCAACCAATCATTAGGAAGGGAATAAACTGCAAATACTGATTGTGGATATATGGTACCATCATAAAGCCAATGGCTCCAATAATCAGACTTACGGAATAAGCAAACTTCGTATTTTTGAACTGCGGGAGCAGGGCAGCCCAAATGACAGAACCCACAGCCTGCACAGCGAAGAGGATGCCCACCCAGTTACCAGCCTCCTGGAAGGCCTCACTGGCAGGATCAGTTGTATTCCAAACCACCTCAGCGATAGCACCGGTGGTATAATTCCACATATAAAGCATAGCGGCCCAAGAGAAGAACTGCACCAGTCCAACCTTCCAGAAGGTAGAGGGAGCATTTCTCAATAGCATGATCCAATTGGCACCACCCTCTTTCTCTTCTGAGACAGGGTTATATTCTGTATATTCCTTGGGATTCCATTCTTTCACCTTTGACGTCGTATAAATGACACAAAGAATCAGAATGGCGGCACCAATATAGAACGACCAGATAACCGAATCGGGCACAACACCCCTCTCGGCAACATTGCTGATACCAATAAACGTAAATACGAACGGGAAGACATATCCCACTACTGAACCCGCATTGCAGAGGAATGATTGTATAGAATAAGCTTTGGCTTTCTGCTTCTCATTGACCATGTCTCCAACCAACATCTTAAACGGTTGCATTGCCATATTGATGCTGGTATCGAGAAACATCAAGGCGATAAGTCCGAAGATCATAGCGGCACTGATGGTAAGTCCTAAAGAACCAGAGTTAGGTAATAGGCACATAACAAGCACTGCCAAGGCTGCTCCAACAAATAAATAAGGGATACGTCGGCCGTAACGGGTCCAGGTCTTATCGCTCAGTGTTCCGACAATCGGTTGCACAAGAATCCCCATCAAAGGAGGCAAAATCCAAAAATAGCTGAGGTTATGGGGATCTGCACCCAACGTAGCAAAGATTCGTGAGATATTAGCACTCTGCAGAGCATAGGCAATCTGCACGCCAAAGAATCCAAAACTCAGATTCCACAGTTTCCAAAAAGAAAGATCAGGTTTTTGTTTCATATCGTTGTTTTGTTTTTAGTCATTAGCCAAAGGCCATTACCTCGTTGTACCTCTAATAACCAGGCGAGTACGAACCACACGTTTCTCTACCTTCTCAATTGGTATCAAGCCTTCCACCTTATCCATCAGGATCTCTGCAGCTTCCTCGCCCACACGGTGTCCACGCTGTTCTACCGTTGTCAACATCGGATCACAGGCGATTGCTCGTTGTCCGTTAGTGAAGCCACATATAGAGATATCCTCTGGCACACGGATGCCTGCATGTTTTACAGTATAGAGTATACCAATGGCCGTATCGTCGTTGACAGCAAAGAAAGCATCGGGCGGATTATCAAGCGACAAAATCTCCGGCGTCAGTGCTTCAGCATCTGGTCGATTATCACAGACGCGGATAATCTTTTCATCGACTGTCAACCCGTGCTTCAACAGCGCATCTACATAACCATTATAGCGGTTCTTAGAAATCTCCAACTGCATCGGACCACCATAGAAAGCGATACGCCGACAGCCAGTCTCAATCAGATGCGTCACGGCATTATATGCACCCATATAGTCATCAACCACCACACGACTGGCATTCACGCCCGTACATATTCTATCGTAGAACACGATGGGGATTCCGGCATCCAGCAATTTCTGATAGTGGTCATAGTTCTTCGTATCTTTCGCTTGCGAAACAATAACACCACATACCTTATAGCGATGAAAGTTTTCACAAATACGTGCCTCACGCTCATACTGCTCACCACTCAACGACACCATAATATGATAGCCTCGGGCGGCGGCTGCCTCCTCAATACCTGTCAGGATTGAAGAGAAATAGTAGTGCGTAAACTCCGGCACGATTACCCCGATAATTTTCGTCGCCATAATTCGACTATGGCGCAAAGCCTCTCCTATGGCATTAGGATAGAAGTTGTGTTCCCGAGCGTACTGTTGGATGGCCTTCCGTCGTTCCTCACTGATACGAGGTGAATCCTTTAGTGCACGCGAAACGGTAGCCACGGAAATGCCAAACTCCCGCGCTATATCCTTCATCGTCATTGGGGTATTATCCTTCATCAGGTTTCTAACTATTGATAGTTGATGATGCAAAGATAGGAAATTATTCCTAATATTGTTCTCACACTCCTTATTATTATTATTACACATCGCATGCAAACGTTTGCACGTTCCTAATAACATTTTTAAACAAAAAAAAGAATAACGTATTGAAAAGAAGACTATCTTTGCACCGTGAACCCAACGTTCACCACCATCAAGCGACCTAAGCTTAACAGCTTAAAACAATATAACATACAAACAATTAACTCTAATTAAATGTAATGATGAAGCAGGTAAACATTCAAATCCCGCTTAGGATGCTCAGCCTTTTGTTGGGCTTGTTCCTATCGGCAAGTGCCTTTGCCCAGATCGAGGTTAAAGGACATGTGAAAGATGCTACAGGCGAACCCATTATCGGCGCTACGGTACGCGTTGACGGCACACAGACCGCTACCATTTCCGATTTTGACGGTAATTTCGCACTGACGGCTAATCAGGGTGCAAACATCAGCGTTTCATATGTCGGTTTCGTGACCGCTACGGTGAAGGCTGCGCCAAATCTCGTTATAACACTGAAAGAAGACCAGACTGTTTTGCAGGATGTTGTGGTTATCGGTTACGGTACCGTTCGCAAGAGCGATGCCACTGGTTCTGTTATGACCGTTGAGGCCGATCAGTTGAACAAGGGTCTTGCAACTTCACCGGCTGACCTGTTGCAGGGTAAGACGCCTGGTGTACAGATCATGACCAACAGCGGTGCTCCTGGCGCCGGCTCAACCATCCGCATCCGTGGCGGTTCGTCACTCTCCGCCTCAAACGACCCTCTGATCGTTATCGATGGCCTGCCCATTAGCTCGACCGAGATCTCTGGTGGTGATGTGCTCAACACCATCAACCCTAACGACATCGAGAGCTTCTCTATCCTGAAAGATGCTTCTGCCACCGCCATCTATGGTAGCCGCGCCTCAAACGGTGTGATTATCATTACCACAAAGAAAGGTAAGGCAGGTGCCAAGCCTCATGTGAACATTGACATGACTGGCTCGTTCAAGACCATTGCCAAGAAGGTGGATGTGCTTGGCGCAGACTCCTTTAAGGATTTCTTTGTAGCCAACTACAGCGGGAATGCTGACGCCATGGCTGCTCTGGGCAATGCCAAGACAGACTGGCAGGACAAGATCTACCGTACTGCCTGGACAGAGGAGATCAATGCCAGCGTTACCGGTGGCTATGTCAAAGGCAGTGACTTCAAGATGCCTTATCGCGTTAGTGCCGGATTCCTGAACAACGACGGTATTCTGAAGACCACCAACATGAATCGTGGGACTTTTGGAGTGAACCTGACCCCGACACTGCTCGACGACCATCTGACCATCAATCTGAATGGTAAAGGTGTGTTTACCCATAATTCTTTTGCCGACGAGGGTGCTATCGGCAGCGCTATTCAGTATAACCCGCTGAAGCCCGTCTACAATGAGGACGGCAATTATCACTACTGGATGAACAGCGGTCTGCCTAACTCTATGGCAACTTTGAACCCTGTAGCTCAGTTGGAACAGCAGAACAAAGACAGTTATGTTCGTCGTTTCGTGGGTAACGCCCAGTTCGACTATAAGTTCAAGTTCTTGCCAGGTCTACGCGCCAACCTGAACCTTGGTCTTGACTACTCGACTACAACAGGCTGGGATATCACTGACTATAAGAGTGAGATCTCTTATCATAACAAAGTACAGAACGGCACTGGTGAGTGGAAGAAGTACACTCAGATGCGTCGTGACCAGACATTGGAGTTCTATCTGGCTTATGCCCGTGAGCTGAAAGAACTGCGCAGCCGCTTTGACATCTTGGGTGGTTACTCTTGGCAGCACTTCTACAATAAGAAGACCGAGCGTAAGCTTTCTAACGACGGTAATAATCTGGAATATGCTGTAAAGGAGCCGATCTTCATGACCGAGAGTTATCTGGTATCATTCTATGGCCGACTGAACTGGACGCTCATGGATCGCTATCTTCTCACTGCTACTTTGCGTAACGACGGTACGTCACGCTTCCAGAACAACAAGTGGGGTCTGTTCCCCTCTGTAGCTCTGGCATGGCGCATCAATGAGGAAGCATTCCTGAAAGATGTCGACTGGCTGTCGAACCTGAAACTCCGTCTGGGATACGGTATCACCGGTCAGCAGAACATCAATCAGGGTGACTATCCTTCTATTCCCACCTACCACACCAACCAAGGAGGTTCTTACTATTGGTTTGGCAACAGCGCAATCGTTCCTATCACACCGAAGGGATATGCTGCACAGATTAAGTGGGAGGAAACAACAACCTACAATGTAGGTCTTGACTTCGGTTTCCTGAAAAACCGCATCAACGGTAGCGTAGATGTCTATAAGCGTAAAACCAACGATCTGCTCAACGAGGTGCCCGTTGCTGCCGGTACCAACCTGACCAACTATCTGTTGCAGAATGTTGGTGATATGGAGAACAAGGGTATTGAGGTTGCCGTGAATGTCGTTCCCATTGAGAAGAAGAACTTGCGTTGGGAGATTGGCGTGAACTTCGCCTACAACAAGAACGAGATCACCCGACTGACTGCCAGCGACGACCCCAGCTATCTGGGTGTAGAGGTTGGTGACATCAATGGTGGTGTTGGTAACCATATCCAGATCCAGCAGGTGGGTAACCCCATCAACTCATTCTATGTATTCCAGCAGGTATACGATGAGGCTGGCAAGCCATTGGAGGGCGTGTATGTGGATCGCAACCATGACGGGCAGATCACAGACAATGACCGTTATGTATACTACAAGCCTGATGCCGACGTGAATATCGGTCTGAACACCGAGCTAAGTTACAAGAAATGGACTCTCTCCGCTGCTTTCCGCTCAAGCCTTGGCAACTACGTGTACAACAATGTAGCCTCTAACACTGAGATGAAGGCTGACATGTGGACGAATAACTTCATCTGCAACCGTGTGACCACCGCTCCTTACAGTGACTTCTCACAGGCACAGTACCGTAGCGACTACTACGTGCAGAATGCGTCTTTCCTGAAACTCGACAAGATGACACTGGCTTACAACGTCTGCGATTGGATCCGCGTACACCTGACAGCCCAGAATGTCTTTACCATCACCAATTACAAAGGTGTTGACCCCGAGGTTAAGGATGGTCTTGACAAGAATATGTATCCGCGCTCACGCAACTTCATCGTAGGAGCAAGCTTTAACTTTTAACTAATAGGAGGATCATCATATGAAATTCAATATAAAGAAAAACGGAATATATAGCCTCGCTTTGGCTTCCGCCGTGTCGTTGACTGCATGTGTGGGCGATTTGGACGTTACACCTATCGATCCGAATCTGGACACTCCGGAAAATGTACTGACAGGTACAGAGGCATACAATCAGTTGCTGGCCAAGTGCTATTCTGCACTGTCAGTAAGTTCACCCGACGGCGACAGCGGTGCTCCTGATATCAAAGGTATCGACGGTGGTTTCGGTCAGTATCTGCGTGCCCTGTTCAACATGCAGGAAATAACGACTGACGAAGTCGTTATTGGATGGAACGACCAGACGCTTAAGGATCTGCACGGATTGCAGTGGACATCGAGTGATGTGTTCGTCGGCGCCTGCTACAGCCGCGTTTTGTATCAGATCTCAATCTGCAATGAGGTGATTCGCCGGATCGATAAGGCTTCCAATGCCAATGATGCAGCCATGCAGCAGTATCGTGCTGAGGCACGTGCCATCCGTGGACTGAGCTATCTGCATGCCATCGACCTCTTCGGCAATGTGCCTTTCACCGATGAGAACTCAGAGGTGGGCGGTGCCAACCCCGAGCAGATCAGTCGTTCCAATCTCTTCAACTGGCTGGTGAAGGATATGGAAGAGACAGCCGAACTGCTGCCCGCTGATCCTGAGAAATATCGCGCAGGTAAAGGCCTTGCTTATATGATTCTGGCTAAACTTTATCTGAACGCACAGGTTTACACTGGAACAGCCAACTATGCCAAGTGTGCTGAGTACTGTCAGAAGATTATCGACTTAGGCTACAAGATCGAGTCGAAGAACGATTATTACAAGATGTTCTGTGCTGATAACGATCAGATGCTAGGCATTGGTCACGAGATTATCTTCAGCGTATATCAGGATCACATCAACACACAGGCCTATGGTGGTACCACATACATTATCAACGCACAAGTGGGCGGAAAGATGAATCCGGCTGACTATGGACTCGGCGGTGATGGCTGGGGCGGTATCCGCGTAACACCGCAGTTCGTCAACAAGTTCGAGGATGCTGACCTGCGTGCCAAGTTCTTCACAGAAGGACAGACGAAGGATATTATCGACGTCAGTGACTTTAAGAGTGGCTATGCCTTTACAAAGTTCACCAACCTGAAGGCCGACGGTTCGATGATCGTAGGTGCGAACTCTTTCCCCGACACCGACTTCCCGGTATTCCGTCTAGGTGACGTTTATCTGATGCTGGCTGAGTGTCAGGTAGTAGGTGGCGTCAATTGCGATGGTATTGCGAAGTTCAACGACATCCGTACCCGTGCCGGTGTGGCAGCCATTGCCAATCCCACCAAGCAGGATATCATTGACGAGCGTGCCCGTGAGCTGGCATGGGAGTGCCATCGCCGCAGTGATCTGGTTCGCTTCAATCTGTTCACCACTGGCGATTACCTCTGGGCTCATAAAGGTATGAACAGTAACGTGGGTACACCGCATGCTGTAGATAGCAAATACAACCTATTCCCGCTGGCTTCAAGTGATGTCATCTCAAACTTGAACCTGACACAGAACCCAGGCTATTAATTCTATTGTCGGACAATCAAATAAAGATAAGTGATTATGAAAACTAAATATTTTAAGAGTAGTGTGTTGTTCGCAGCTATCGCCATGCTGTTCACGGCATGTGATTCCGATCGCGATGACAATCCAATACTCGGCCCGAATCATACCGCTTCAGAGTTTGTGGTAAACACATCGGCTGTAGCAGATCAGTATATCCAGTTAACTCCGGACAATACTGTAAAGCTCACCTGGACCCAGCCTAATTACGGTGTTAATACCGTCGTACACTATAAGGTACAGGTAGGATTGAATGAGAACGGAACAGAGAAATGGGGTGATTATCTGGAGACAGGTTTCACTTCATGTAATGCCAACATCAGTGGCGAGGAGATTGCCAAGGCTATCTGTAAGCTCGACGGCTTTGCTACTGAGGACGACTATGTTGATATGGGCTTCCGCGAGGTTATCATGCGCGTTGTTGCCAAGATCGTGACAACAAGTTCCATTGATGTTGAAGGTACGGAAATCTCTTCGAATACAGTTAGTTTCAAGCACATGGCCGCCTACTGCAATATCCCAAGTAAGGGCTGCCTCTATGTGATTGGTAACTGCTCTGGCTGGAAGGAGCCTACTAAGACTAATGCCGCTGACCTGGAGAACTGGAAGATTATGGAGACCGAGATCGGTAGTAAGATTTATCATGGTGTCGTTGAGATGCCAGAGGGCGACTTGACCTTCCGTTTCTATACTAAACTTACCGGATGGGATGGTGGTGACTCTTACGGATTCCAGGTTGCTGACGAGGCAACAGATGTAGAGTTGACCAATAACGTATACACTGGTTCAGGTATGACTGGTAAGGGTTCTTGGGCATTTGCAAACTTCCCAGGTGGACAGTTCGACATCACCGTCGATTTGAACAAGAATACCGTGAAGTTCGAACTCCTCCCGTAGTTCGTCAGCATTAGAAAGATAGTTTAATCAAATGAATAAGAAGATGAAAAAATTAGGTTTATATACAGTGGCTCTTCTCAGCATGGGGCTCGTTGCCTGTAACCAGGACTTCGATACCGAGTTCGTGCCACAGGCAAATCTGCCTGAGAGCCTGCTTCAGATAAGCGACGTGACTGTTGCTGCCAACTCGGCAACCACTATCAAACTGACCGACTTTATCGACGAAGAGGCAGGAACCGAAGAGGTCATTCCCATCGGTACTGTCAGCGTAAAGGAAGGTGCTATGCCTGCAAATACCGTATTGAAGGCAATGGTCGAGTTCTCAAAGACAGAGGATTTCAACGAGAGCATTACTCTTGATGCGAACAGCCTTGATGGCGAGAGTGAGATCAGCGTAAAAGCAAGCGATCTGCAGAATGCCTATTTCAATAATATCACTCGCAATCCTGCAGAAACACCTCTCTATATCCGTACTATTCTCCACACTGTAACAGATGGAACAGCCGAGGCTATTGTTGGCAAGCCCGGAGAGAACTACTTCGCACAGCGTACTGTACAGTTTACTCCGCTGAAGAAGGTTGTTATTGCGCAGAACTACTATCTTGTAGGTGGTCCAAATGACTGGGCAAAGTCAGCTACAGACAAGATGGTTAAGTTTGAGCATAGCAGCAAGGATGTTTACGAGGATCCGATCTTTACCGTTGTGTTTGATGCCAACAAGGATGGTGACACATGGTTCGCTATCGGTGACGATGAGGCCTGTGAGGCTATCGGTAATAACGATTGGAGTAAGCTGCTGGGTATCGTAGGCGGCAATAATGAGGCTACCGACGGTCGTCTTGACTTCCGCTACAATCTGGGTGCCGACAACTCATTCAAAGTTGCTGCAGGTACTGCTAAGAAGATCAAGGTTACGCTTAACATGATGGATTACACCTTCACTGTGCAGGCTATCAATGTGGCCGATGCTTACTATCTGGTTGGTGGTCCTGAGGATTGGGCTGGTTCTGCAGCTTCGAAGTCGCAGAAGTTCTCTCACAGCAACGCAAGTGTAGCAGAAGATCCGGTATTCACTTATGTACTCGAGGGTACAGGTGGCGACATCTGGTTCGCTATTGGTGATGACGAAGCATGCGATGCTATCGCTAACGATAATGACTGGTCTAAGCTCTATGGCACGACATCAGGTAACGGTAACAATGGTCTTACTGGTTCGTTGGCTCGTCGTAGTGCACTTACTGACGATGGCTCATTCAAGGTTGATGGTAGCGCTAAGTTCATCCGGGTTCAGATCAATATGGCCACACTGACTTACACCATTACTCCTCTGAACTTTGCCGAGTACATTTGGCAGGCTGGTAATGGTAATGGTTGGGGTAGTCCAGCTGCTCCGCTCTATGGCCCTGCTGGCGATGGCAAGTATACTGGTTTCATGTACCTCGACGGCGAGTTTAAGTTCCGTAGTGGTGAGGACAACTGGGATGCTCCCGATTGGGGTACTGGCGGTAGTAATGGTACGCTGGCTGAGCAAGCTGGCAACCTCAACGCAGCAGCAGGCTACTACAAAGTAGAGGTAGACTTGGGCGCATTAACCTATGCCCTGACACCGATTACAACGATTGGAATCGTTGGTCCGGCACAGGCTGGTGGTTGGGGATCCGACACCGACATGACCTACAACAAGGATACCGGTGCCTGGGAGGCTACCGTTGAATTGGCTGCCGATGAATTTAAGTTCCGTGCCAACGACGATTGGGGCATCAACTGGGGTGGCAAGACGACTGAGGATCTGACTCAAGGTGGTGACAACCTGAAGATTTCCGAGGCAGGTACTTACTTCGTTCAACTCTTCGCCTACTGTAACAGTAAAGCATATTGCAAGATCACTAAGAAATAAGAAAGAGGCAATATTTCTATCAGGCGAGCCGTCATAAGAACGGCTCGCCTTTTTATTTCCATACAAGACTTACGGCAGCAACTAACTTCGAAGAGAAGCAGAATGTGCAACCGTTTGCACGTCACAACGCACAGATTTATAGCCGTTTGAAAACAACCGTTCGGCTTTTTTTGTAACTTTGCATGCAAAGCTACAAATACGACAGTCAATCAACAACTAAAAGCATATGCGGAAACTTTACACAACACTCACATTTCTTGTTATGACCCTTGCCACGATGGCACAGGGATGGCCCGCCAACTACGATGGAGTGATGCTTCAGGGATTCTTCTGGGACTCATTCAACGACACACAATGGACCCGCCTTGAAAAACAGGCTGATGACCTTGCTCCGTGGTTCAGTCTGGTATGGATTCCCCAAAGTGGAAACTGCGGTGGTACGTCAATGGGCTACGACGACCTATATTGGTTCAGCAACTACAACAGTTCGTTTGGCAACGAGACTGAACTTCGTTCCATGATCAAGACCTTTAAAGAGAAAGGTATCGGCACCATTGCCGATGTAGTCATCAACCATCGCAAGAACCTAAACAGTTGGGTTGACTTCCCCAAAGAAACCTATAACGGTGTGACCTACGAGATGATGTCAACAGACATATGCGCCAACGATGATGGTGGCGAGACCAAGAAATGGGCCGCACAGAATGGCTACAGCCTTAGCACGAACAACGATACGGGCGAGGGCTGGGGTGGCATGCGCGACCTCGATCACAAGAGCGAGAACGTACAGACCATCGTGAAAGCATACTTGAAGATGTTGCTCAACGACCTCGGCTATACAGGTTTCCGCTACGATATGGTAAAGGGCTACTCCGGCAGCTATACCGCCATCTACAACAACGATTCGAAGCCTCAGTTCTCCGTTGGTGAGTGTTGGGACGGCACAAATACAATCCGTCGTTGGATCGATGCCGCAGAGAAGACAAGCGCAGCCTTCGACTTTCAGTTCCGTTACACCGTACGCAATGCCATCAACAGAGGTGATTGGACCTACCTTGGCAAACAGAATGATAATAACTGGCCACTCGTAAGCAAAAACTACGAAAGCGGCCAATACCGTCAGTATGCTGTTACCTTTGTGGAGAACCACGACACGGAAAAACGC
Organism: Prevotella aff. ruminicola Tc2-24; assembly: GCF_900110895.1. Classification (GTDB taxonomy): domain Bacteria; phylum Bacteroidota; class Bacteroidia; order Bacteroidales; family Bacteroidaceae; genus Prevotella. The sequence continues at coordinate 274,098 of NZ_FOIQ01000006.1, forward strand.
GCCAATGACGCGCAGGATCCTATCAAGAAGGACACCCTCGCCGCCAATGCCTATCTGCTCGCCATGCCAGGTACTCCCTGTGTGTTTCTCACCCACTGGAAAGCCTACAAGCAGGAAATCAAATCGATGATTGACGTACGTAAGATGGCAGGTATCACCAACTTGAGTGAGTACGCCAACGTGGGTAGTAACAAGAACTACTATGCCAATATCATCCAGACCGACGGTAAGGACCGTCTGTTAGTGGTTGTTGGTAATAATACCGACGGCTACGAGCCTTCCAACGACTGGCAGGAAGTACTGTCTGGCTATAAATACAAGTATTTTCTACCGAAATCGATGGAGACGGTCTTCGCAGACAAAGCCACAGGAAAATATGAAGAGGCTTTCAAGGTTAAGTTGATTGCTGTTTCTGCCGATGCGGGAGCCCAACTCGTCTACACCCTTGACGGTAGCGAGCCTACAACCAACAGCACGAAGGCTGTCAATGGCACAAGCATTGACATCGCTGCCGACTGTACTCTGAAAGTAGGTCTGCTTGTCGGTAACACCGTCAAGAGCGTCATTACACGTAACTACTCGTTCAACCATTTCGAAAAGCGACAGATCACCATCTATGTCAACGTCGACAACGTGGGATGGTCCAGCGTGAACTTCTGGACATGGGGCGGTGACGGCAGCCATTCACCTGCCAACAGCAGTTGGCCCGGCGATAAGATATCAACCACCACGACCACCGGCGGTAAGACATGGTATACCAAGCAATTCAATATCAACAGCGACGATGATGTTGTGAACTTTGTGTTCAGCACAGGTTCTGGCAGTCCTCAAACAATCGACGTAACAAACATCTCCAACGACACGTTCTTCGAGATATCCACCGAGAAAGAGGGTGAGAAATATAAGGTAAACGATGTAACCTCCGTCTATACTGGCATCCGCACTATTAAAGCGGAACAAGACGACAAATCGTTTAAGGTATACAGTCTTGACGGTCGGCTGTTGCGCAAAGCGTCCAACAGACATGAGGCAACCCGTGGGTTACCGAAAGGCATTTACATCATCAATAATCAGAAAATCATACTGAGATAACAATAGTTAGCCATTGGAAAGACGGGCAGCTTCATACGTAGAAGTCTGTCCGTCTTATTTATTTATCACGGCTCGGATGACGAACCAGCAATGTAGGAGGAACGTCTGTACACGTCCAAAATGACTCTCCATCACCCGATAACGTTCCCAGAGTGACTCCCGGTGGTGTAGCGTTGTCTGTCCCTCCTCGGTATAATTAGCCACCACCATGTGCAAGTTGTGCAGTGGCACATGCTCCTTGTCTGCTGCCTTCATCACACGGATACACCAATCGACATCGGCCGAATAACGATATCGCTCGTCATAGGGCGTAGCGATGGCAAAGTCAGTTCGGGCATAAAAAGCCTGATGACAGACAAGCATACCCTGCCGGAACGAGCGCCATGACAAGTTCTCGGGTGGAGCTAGTCGGCGGTGATGCAGGAACCGGCCCTCTGCGTCCACGATGTCCGTATCACCATAAAGCACGGCAGGCAAAGCACCCTCTGTATCAATCTGTTTTACGATACGGCTCACGGTATCTCGCGCCGGAAGAAAGTCACCGGCATTCAGGAAACACACATAGTCACCATCAAGACCGCGCAAGCCTTTGTTCATCGCATCATAGATTCCGTGATCAGGCTCCGAGATTACCTGAATGCGATGTCCTTTCTTATGTCCTTCCGATAGCACCCCTGCTGAGTTGGAACAATCGACACCGTTCGAACGTGTGATATAATCGTTCACCAAGTCAAGTGTTGCGTCAGTCGATGCCCCGTCAACAATCAGATGAACTATCTCTGGATAATCCTGTTCCAGCACACTGTCAAGAGTGCGCTGTAACACGGCAGCCGCATTATAGGTGATTGTCACATATGTTATTCTGATCATAGGCGGTAGTGTTTGAAGGCCATCGCCTGTTGATATACATCGAGGTATCGCAACGCCACACTCTGCTGCGAGTAGTGCTGCGCCACCTTATGGATAGCACTATCGCTCAGCACATCATAGTCCGCCTCTGAGAGTACCCACCGGATACCCTTGGCAAGATCCCCAGCCTGCCGGTACGCTGCCACATAACCATTGTGCAGATGATCGATCTCCTCAGAAATACCACCAACCTTGAAGCCCACACAAGGCACACCGCAGGCCATCGCCTCCATAATGGTGTTTGGCAGATTCTCCGAGAGCGACGGTAGCACGAAAACATCGGCAGCATTATACACATCCACGATGCGCTGTTCGTCGTTCACATAACCTAACGGGAAGGTTTCGAAAGGCAATTGTCCCACCAGTTCCTCTGCATGCCCGCCAAGGATTACGATGCCCGTCTGATCCTTCATCTCTGGGTATTGTGTCGACAATAGCAGACAAGACTCTATGAGATAGCTCATACCCTTGTTCTCATTGGTAACCCGCTGTGAGGCAAAGAGGATCAATTTTCTATCCAGTGGCAGACCTAACCGTTTCCTAGCCTCCACCTTATCACCTTTCTTATATATATGTGTATCTATCGGGTTTGGAATACTCGTAATCTTCTGTCCTTTCAACAGGGCACTTCGTTTTGCCTCTGACTCCAACCAATGGCTACAAGCCACATAATAGATATTCTCGTCGGCCACCATCCGTCTTTTCCGATGCCATACAGCCGTCGATAAGTCTTTACCAGATCCACCACCAGGCAACAATCGGCAATGATTGCATTGCGTGGTGAAATTCCTGCATTCAAGAGTCAAATGACAGATGGCCGTAGCAGGCCATATGTCATGCATCGTCCAGACCACAGGCTTACCGCTACGCAGGATTTTTCGGATATTACCCAATGAGAGCATCCCTTGATTAATCCAGTGCAGATGGATGATATCAGCCTCGTGAAACTCACGCAGTCTGGTAATGTCCGTCCCCGCATTAGCGATATCAATCTCAAAGAGATGCTTCCGTGAGAAATGCAACCGACAAAAGATTACCAGTCGTTCCCAGAGGAAAGCCCATCGCAACCAAGGCGACGATGGCAGTCCCACCACCGTCAGAGCATCGGTCTCCTTGTCGCGCACGAGCATCTTCGCCTTCACACCGTTATTGTTCAGCGCCTTCATCAAACGATTAGCCGCCACAGCAGCCCCTCCCGTCCGCTCACTTGTATTCACAATTAGTACTTTCACGTTCCACTTCTTAGTCCGTCGTTATGCCCCTTTTCTGGCATCTTAAATATACGGATACAAAGGTACAAAAAGTCGGGTGCAGAACCAAGGATTCTGCTTCCTTTTTTTAGAGAGCATGCACTTTCAGGTTCTGATAGACAAAAGGTATATCAACTTTTGTTAAAAACAAAGCCAAAAGCGTGAATATATGTTGTTATCGCACACAATCGGTTGATTTACGTCAAGAATGATGGGCTTTCTTACACTTATTCTGTCGTAAATCTTGCAAGTAACGGAAATTCGTCGTACCTTTGCATCGTCAAAAGGTTAATAGATTGTTTTAGGTTAGTAGTAATATTTATAGTTTTAGGTTTTTAGTTATTGGTAAAAGAAAGTTTTCAACTGTAGGATAACAGGAGGTCGCTGCGAAGCTCCCTTTTAAACTTTCAAATTTTTAGCCCTTGCGGCTGAAAATTTCTTTTTAGAGAAAAGGATTTTTAGTTAAACATAGGCTTTTTCGATGCCGCCACTCGTGAGAGTGGCGGCATCATTCTTTTGATGCCTTAGAACGCCAGTCCGTACCACATGTTAGTGCTCGTACCAACATTCTTATTGGTATTTTGATAGTAGACACCGATCTGGATATACGACCCAGTGGTATTATAACCGAGAGTCAGATAATTGTCTTTGTCGTACTGACTGAGCACGACTCCGGCAGAAACTATAATAAAACCTGCTTTTGCCATGGCAGTCTTCATATTGATGACCAATGTCTCATCCACGAAGCGGTTGGAGGTGGCTGCGGGCTTTCCACTGGTCCATGCAGTACGGATATTGTTTTTCAGTTCTTCGTCGTTGGCCTGTCCGATACCTTTCGAGCCCATGATACCCACCACCTGACCGAATGTCGGTTGGAAGACATTCGAAGTGGTACATACGTTACTTGACGGTTTTTTTCCACGGGCTGTTGTCAATATACCGAACGCTCCCCAATTACTCCATATTCCAGAACTTGAGGCACCGGTAAGTCTACTGTCATACCGTCCTTCTTTTCTATGTGTAAATAAGAATTCTGTTTTCCATATACCGCCAAGATCTGCAATGGCATTCTCACTCGCTTGTATGTATGTGGTATTGGTAGGCTGGTAGTATTTATCATCTTTCGTCTCATGGCCAGGCGCTTTTGTCAGGTCACCAAAGCAAAGTCCGTTTGGGTATCCACCTAGTTTGTCGGCAGGTACTGATGTGTTTATATTATTGTAAACACCGTTGCTGGCACTCATCACCAGGGTATGATACTGCTTCACGTTACCCAGATAGTCCACGTCCTTCGTCACATCTGTCTTTCCGCAGTAGGCAATAACACCAAATACGGTCTTGTGAGTAATCTTCAGAGGTGAGATGGTACCGTCGTCGTAATAGTAGTCGCCGAGATTGTAAGTCCTCTCATCACTGGTATTGGTGGCGCCGTCCACAACATATTTCTTATAGAAGCCTCCATTCACTCCACTGTGTGTGATAGCAAAGATATTATAATTGCCGTCCACATCGGTATAAGTCTTACCAGTGAGAGCCTCTACGGCGTTGGGTCTTACAATATAGCGGTAGATCGGTTCGCCTTCCACGAGTTGGCGCACACGCTTCTCTGTCTTGTCCATCAGATAGAGTTCCTTGACGTCATATTCGCAGGTTGGGTCGTTTGCCTGTTTGTAATGGTGAGTGATCGTTGGCACCTGAATAACGATCAGTCCCATCATGTGCTGCATCTTGAACTGGCAGGTAGTCCCCACCAGCGTACCCTGACCCACCATCAGGTCGCTATGGGTATAGTTGAATGCAGTCTCTTGGTTTTTGTAGGGTTCAAAGGTGTCTATATGGCTCCTGAAGAACTCCGGAGCCGTGTGTTTGGTCGGATCGACATCTGCGATTTTCTTGCCTATTTTGTAGGGATAGTAGGCAAAATAGTCCACACCATTGTAATACAGGAACTCCTTTCCATCGGCAGCTGTCCACTTGCCGTTTTTCATGATCAGCAGTCTGTTGACATACGAGTTGTTCAACGGGATGTTCTGTTTGGTGATGGCAAACACACCGATAGAGTCGCCGTCTACAAACTCAGTCGACATAACAGTCTTCCCATCCTCCGTCATCTCGTTATTGGAGTCAGCGGCACGGGTATTGCTGCTGTTGTTAAAGCCCTTGTCGGATACCAGTATGCTGACGGGAAGTCCGCCATCCTTTTGGGTGTTGTTCCCGAGAGTCGTGTCTTCCTCAGAGCAGCTGGTCTGCGTCAGGACTGCAATGGCCATTGCCATCAAAAATAATGCTTTCGTCTTCATTGTGTATGTATGCTTTTAGGATTTACTGTAGAGTTGTTCATTATGAGTTCTTGGGGTGACTGGTCACAGGTTCCTCGTCGCCCTGCTCCCAGTTTCCGCCATTGGGGTCTTGCTCTATGTCTTTGTCGTTGCTGTCGACCTGGTCGGTGTCACCCCCGTTCCAGTGGGTGTCAGAGGTGTCGATACCACCGTCGCCCACATTGCTGTCTATATGCTCGGTAGCGTCAGCCGTCCACCACTCATTAGCGAAATGGATAGGTATCTCACCGGCTTTCACCTGGATGTCGCTGCCCTGTTTCGTCCATCGTGAGTCTGTCAGCCAGGGCTGTATGTCAGTCGATATAGATGTCACGTCCTCCTGGCTCTCGTTCCATGTCCACTTCTCATTACCCTCAAACGATGGTGTGACAGTGATGCTCCCTTGAGTGACCTCCACGTCATAGAAAAACTGATGACCAGCCAGCAGGTCGGCCTCTCCGCCCGACGGCTCATAATAGAATGCCGTGTTGTTGATCGTGAATACCAGCATAGGCGTGCCGCTCAGATTCTGTGGAATAACCAGGGCCTCGTAACACTTCAGATAGATATGGGCATCATTGGTGACGATCTCATGAGGCGTGATATACCCCGTCGAGCCGTTGGGAGTCCAACTGCCATAGTTTCCCTCCGCAGGTTCTGTGAAGCGGGCCTCCATTACAATAGGAAATGACTCACAGCCTATCGTGATGCCTTGGAAGACGGAAGGATTCTCTGCCAGCACTCCCGCGTTCTTGATCCTGACGACGACCTTGGCCGTCTGGTGATAGAAACAGATGCTGCGCTTGAAGCGGTCGCCCTCCACTCTGCTGATGGCGGTAGGTGGTGCATAGAGGAAATCACTCTCCTCGACACCCCTGCCTCCGTTTGCGTTCTGGTTGCTCACTACCGCCCACGTCTCCGGTAACACCTTTTGTGTCTTGCCATTGCCCAGATACCAGCCTTTGACTGTCTGTTCCTCTCCTGTTCCACGTGTCCAGTAGAAAGGCTCCTCTTCCGAGGTGGCCCTCAGCTGGCCGCCGTTCTCTGTTGAGGCTTCATACATCTTCACCGTATTGCCGATCTGCAGGGCTATGCGGTCGTTAACCGTCCAACAGCCGTCTGTCCATGAGTATCCCTGCCCGTCGGCCATTACCGTGGCAGGAATCACGATGGCATCCAGCCGGTCGCCTTCCAGCGCATGATCGTCGCAGCAGCCTGCCAGTAACAGCAGAGAGGCGAGTATAAGGATCAGAGTCTTTCTTGTCATATGCTGATATCCATGAATTGTTTAGAATGCGCAGGCAAAAAGCTTATCTCCGCTATAGTTATTGGGTCTATAATATGTATCAAACGAGTAGCTGAAAAGGGAACATCTCCACCATGTACTCCCATCTGAAGACCCGTCAGTACTCGTGATGAAACCACCAGAATTTAAAGTGTTTCCTGTTGCTTCAAACGCACGAGCCAACTCCGTCTTGTATGTCGTTCTGATAGGAGCGAAGGTAGGGCGAGTGGCCGAGGCCTTTGCCGTCATCTCTGTAGCTCCGAAGCAGCAGATCATCTTAATCCATTGTCCCGTGCTGGGTACAAACCATTCCGAGCACTGGTCGTATGCCTTGGTGCCTGCTGTCTGTCCCATTGTGAAAGTGAATGATGATGATGTTGAGAGATTGCCTATCGCCCTTGAATTGGTAAGGCCTGATTTATCCGCCATCATCTGTCCTACGTTCACCACATTGGGGGCTGGCGTGTCTATATTCCTGTATTCGGTTGGCCAGATACCAGAATACTTCTGTTTTGTTATTATCAGTCCATGGGGGTATCCTTCTGTGTACTCATCATTGAGATTGGCCAGATACATCACGATACCGATGGCATTACTATATCCCGTCACATTGCCGCTTGCCGGAACATGGGCAATGTGCATATCCTTGAAAACGATATCCCCAGGTACCACAGTAAAATCCTCTATCTCGGAGTCGGCAGGATTGAATCCGCCGTCCACCACATATTTCTTATAGCGCCCGGCGCTCACATTATTACATGTGAAGCTGAATATACGGCCGTCAGGATTCTTGCCCGATATGAACTTCGCTTGTCCCGGCTTCACCAGATAGCGGTAGTAGCCTTGTTTGCGACTGGGCTTATACACCTTCTGTTCGAAGGAATAGATCTTACTGTCGGAGCTGAGGTTCTCCATGGCGTCGCCCTCCGTCAGTTTGGGAAAGAGATAGACCGTGCCCTTGATCTCCTCGGCCGTAGAGATGAAGATCAGTCCCATGGTATGCCCGAGTGTGAAGGTAAAGGTATCACCGATTACCGAGCCGTCGCCGATCATCAGGTCGCTGGCGATATACTTCATCGTGGTAGACTGGTCGTCCTGTGGCCTCCACTCGTTCACATATTCCGCAAAGAACTCAGCGGCTGTGCGTTTCGACCAGTCGACCTT
>NZ_FOIQ01000005.1 GCF_900110895.1 Prevotella aff. ruminicola Tc2-24
TACGGGCTATGCCCTACTAAGGGGAAGGTTGGATACGCGTTACTCACCCGTGCGCCGGTCGCCATCTATCAAAGCAAGCTTCGATAATGCTGCCCCTCGACTTGCATGTGTTAAGCCTGTAGCTAGCGTTCATCCTGAGCCAGGATCAAACTCTTCACTGTAAAAAAAATATCTTTATCCCTTACGGAATGTTATCTGTCTCAGAACGACTATCCAGTATCAAGTAATTGTTTAAAAGAATAAACGGTTCGTTTCTTCTACCCAAGAGCATCACTACAATGCTCTCGCTTCTTGTACTACTTCTGTCTATGTAAATCTTTCAAAGAACTCTCTTTTGTTTGCCTCAGCCTAGATTTTTAGGCGAAAGCGGATGCAAAGGTACGACAAATTTTGATACCATCCAAATTTTGGAGAAGAAAAATTCCCGAGAAGCAAAAACTTTTCGGGAATTATTACATTTGAAGGGAGTACCTTATATTATATATCTCACTCAAAGAGCTCTTCGAAGTCGTTATCGCTGCTTTCGAGTGCTTCGTCGACGAAGGAACAGGGGTCGTAGCCGGCAGGCAGATCGAAGGTGGCATCCTCGTTGTAACCCAACTGCGGATCGGCATATACTTTCTGCATGTAGAGGGCGAAGATAGGCAGGGCCATAGATGCGCCCTGACCGTAGAACATGGTGTTGAAATGGATGTCGCGATCGTCGCCGCCCACCCAACAAGCGTTCACCAACGTCGGGGTGATGCCCATAAACCAGGCGTCACTGTTGTTATTGGTGGTACCGGTCTTACCTGCAATGCTACCTTTCAGGCCATACTTGAAGCGCAGACGACCGGCGGTACCGCCATCGACGACGGCCTTCAGCATATAGAGCATCTTATGGGCACTCTCCTCGCTGATGACCTCGTTCATGCGGGGCTGGAACTGTGCGATGACATTTCCCTCGCCATCCTCGATCTTCGTCACGTACATCAGGGCGGCACGAATACCGTGGTTGACAAAGGCGGTATAGGCGCTGGCCATCTCGGCCACACTGATATCGCACGGACCCAGACAGAGCGACATCGAGGGATGGATCTCGGGGTTGCGGATGCCGTACTCACGCAGCAGGTCGACGAAGGCCTGCGGACTGAGCTTACTCATCAGGTAGGCAGAGATCCAGTTGTTCGACTGCTGGAGTCCCCACTTCAAAGTGACCATCTCGCCGTAGCGGGCACGACTGCCGTTGCGCGGTGTCCAGGGACGACCGGCCACCATATAGGTCTGCTGCACGTTGGGCGCCTCGTCGCACGGTGAGAATCCGTTCTCCATGGCCAACGAATAGAGATAAGGTTTGATGGTAGAACCGACCTGACGGCGACCCTCCGAAACCATATCATATGCAAAGTGCTCGTAGTTCAAACCACCGACATAAGCCTTGACATGTCCGTTCTGCGGGCACACGCTGACGAAGCCGGTGCGGAGGAACGACTTGTAATAGCGGATCGAGTCGATCGGCGTCATCGTCGTGTCAATCTCTCCATGATAGGTGAACACCGTCATACGTACCGGCGTGCGGAACGACTTCTGAATCTCATCTTCTGACGCGCCACTCTCATGGAGCACACGATAGCGCTCACTCTGTCGGATGGAGCGGTTGATAATCTGTCGCACCTGCTCAGGAGTGAGGTTCGACGAATAGGGCGCATTCGCTTTCTTCTGGTTCTCGGCAGCGAAGGCCGGCTGCAGGTATTTCACCACATGCTGGTAGGCAGCCTGCTCGGCATACTGCTGCATCTTAGAGTCGATGGTGGTATAGACCTTCAGACCGTCGGTATAGATGCTATAGTAGTCGCCATTACGTTTCCTGTTCTTGTTGCACCAGCCATAGAGGGGGTCGGTCTCCCAGTTGATGGAGTCGTTATAGTACTTCACCATGTTCCACGACGGATAGAGGGCACGATCGGGTTTCTTGGCAGTCATGTACTTCCTGAGGAACTCACGGAAATAGACGGCGATACCGTCGCGATGGTCGGAGACATGGAACTTCAGCGTAAGCGGCTCGGCACAGTATTTCTCGTAGTCGGCCTCACTGAGGTAACCAGCCTTCAGCATCTGTCCGAGCACGACATTACGACGGTCGCGACTCCGATCGGGGTATCTGACGGGGTTATAATATGAGGGGTTCTTACAGAGGCCCACGAGGGTGGCCGCCTCGGTGACGGTGAGATCCTTCGGCTCCTTACTAAAATAGGTGTCGGCAGCAACCTTGATGCCGACGGCATTATGCAGGAAGTCGAAATAGTTGAGGTACATGGTGATGATCTCGTCCTTGGTATAGTTACGCTCCAACTTGACGGCGATCACCCACTCTATCGGTTTCTGAAACAGACGTTCCATGGTGGACTTTGCCCGCTCGGAATAGAGCTGCTTGGCCAACTGTTGGGTGATGGTGGAACCACCACCGGCACTCTTCTGCCCTAACACGCCGCGCTTGATGATGGCACGTCCGAGGGCGTAGAAGTCGATGCCGGAATGATCGTAGAAACGAACATCCTCTGTGGCAACGAGCGCCTGCACCAAAGAAGTGGGCAGTTTGGAGTAGTCGACCATCACGCGGTTTTCACGGTTATAGTTCCACGTTCCCATGATCTTTCCATCGGCAGAATAGATCTGCGTGGCGAAGCGGTTGATCGGGTTCTGAAGGTCCTCAACAGGTGGCATGTAACCTATCCATCCTTTGTCTATCGCATAGAAAGCAAATACGGCTCCCAGCACAGATATTGTCAATAATGTCCAAAGAAAATAGACAAAAAGCTTTCTCATATGATCGATTTCTTTACTTTTTTCAGTATCTTGATGCAAAATTACGATTTTCTTTTAAATTATCGCACGGAAATCAGAAATATTGTGTAATTTTGCGCAAACAAAAACAAAAGAACGGATGGAAAAGCATAATTTTGTGACCATTGCCGATCTCACTCGGGAGAAGATTCTCTATATGATTGAGATGGCAGAGGAGTTTGAGAAACACCCCAACCGGGAACTGCTGAAAGGGAAAGTCGTGGCAACCCTTTTCTTCGAACCATCGACCCGCACCCGCCTGAGTTTTGAGACCGCTGCCAACCGCCTCGGTGCACGTGTCATCGGTTTCGCAGACCCGAAGATTACCAGTGGCACAAAAGGTGAAACGCTGAAAGACACCATCCTGATGGTATCGAACTATGCCGACGTGATCGTGATGCGTCACTTCATCGAGGGTGCTGCTCAGTATGCAGCAGAGGTGGCTCCGATACCTATCGTAAACGCCGGCGACGGAGCCCACCAGCACCCCTCACAGTGCATGCTCGACCTCTACTCTATCTATAAGACACAAGGCACACTGGAGAACCTGAATATCTATATGGTGGGCGACCTGAAATACGGCCGTACCGTGCACTCCCTGCTGATGGCCATGCGCCACTTCAACCCGACTTTCCATTTCGTGGCTCCCAAGGAACTGGCCATGCCTATCGAATACAAGATCTACTGTAAAGAGCATGGCATCAAGTATCAGGAGCATACGGCCTTCAACGAGAAGATTATCGCCGATGCGGATATTCTCTACATGACTCGTGTACAGAAGGAGCGCTTCTCCGACCTCATGGAGTATGAGCGGGTGAAGAACGTGTATGTGCTGAACAACGACATGCTGAAGTATGCCAAGCCCAACATGAAGATCTTGCACCCTCTGCCTCGTGTCAACGAGATCGCCTACGAGGTGGACGACAACCCGCATGCCTACTATATTCAGCAGGCGGGCAACGGTCTCTTTGCCCGTGAGGCTATCTTCTGCGATGTGCTGGGCATCACGCTCGACAAAGTGAAGAATGACAAGACAATCATTGAGGGTTAAGAGTTGAGAGTTTTGATTACCTTTATAGGGATTGAGGATTATGAATAAGAAAGAACGCTTAGTAGCTGCGATTGAGCACGGAACAGTGATTGATCACATTCCAACTGAGAAGACATACCAGGTGGCAAGTCTGCTCGGACTGTTTGAACTGAAGACGCCCGTCACCATCGGATTCAACTACCCATCAAAGAAGGTGGGATGCAAGGGTATCATCAAGGTGAGCGATAAATTCTTCACCGACGACGAGATATCCAGGCTCTCCGTGGTGGCACCGAACGTGATTCTCAGCATCATACGCGACTACGAGGTGGTGGAGAAGAAAGCCGTGGTGACACCCGAGGAGATCAAGGGCATCGTCAAATGTAATAACCCGAAATGCATCACGAACAACGAGCCCATGGCTACCCATTTCCATGTGGCCAACGGTGTTCTGACTTGTCGCTACTGCGAGAAGGAGCAGGATATTAATAAGGTGGAACTGTGTTGAAGGATTGAAGAATTTTAAAAACCCCATAAACAAAGACAATGAACAGAGACAACACAATCTTCGAGTTGATTGAGAAAGAGCATCAGCGCCAGCTTAAGGGCATCGAGCTGATCGCCAGTGAGAACTTCGTGAGCGACCAGGTCATGGAAGCCATGGGCAGTTACCTGACCAACAAATACGCTGAGGGCTATCCTGGACACCGTTACTACGGCGGTTGTCAGGTGGTCGACGAGGTGGAGCAGCTTGCCATCGACCGTGTATGCAAGCTCTTCGGCGCAGAGTACGCTAACGTACAGCCCCACTCCGGTGCACAGGCTAACGCAGCCGTTCTGCTGGCCGTTCTGCAGCCCGGTGACACCTTCATGGGTCTGAACCTCGCACATGGCGGACACCTCTCACATGGTTCACTGGTGAACACCAGTGGTATCCTGTATAAGCCCGTAGGCTATAACCTGAACCAAGAGACCGGTCGCGTGGACTACGACGAGATGGAGGCCCTGGCCCTAGAGCACAAGCCCAAGCTGATTATCGGTGGTGGCTCTGCTTACAGCCGCGAATGGGACTACAAGCGTATGCGTGAGATCGCCGACAAGGTAGGCGCTCTGCTGATGATCGATATGGCTCACCCCGCCGGTCTGATTGCCGCCGGTCTGCTGGAGAACCCCGTGAAGTGGGCACACATCGTGACCTCTACGACACACAAGACGCTCCGTGGTCCGCGTGGTGGTATCATCCTGATGGGTAAGGACTTCGAGAACCCATGGGGTCTGAAAACACCGAAGGGTGTAACGAAGATGATGAGCCAGCTGCTCAACTCGGCTGTCTTCCCCGGTCAGCAGGGTGGTCCGCTGGAGCATGTCATCGCTGCCAAGGCCGTGGCCTTCGGTGAGGCTCTGCAGCCTGAGTTCAAGGAGTGGGCTAAGCAGGTTCAGAAGAACGCCAAGGTTCTGGCCGACGAGTTGATTAAGCGTGGCTTCGCCATCGTGAGCGGCGGTACCGACAACCACTCGATGCTGGTTGACCTCCGTACGAAGTATCCCGACCTGACCGGTAAGGTTGCAGAGAACGCACTCGTTGCCGCCGACATCACCGTGAACAAGAACATGGTGCCGTTCGACAGTCGTAGCGCCTTCCAGACCTCTGGTATCCGTCTGGGTACACCGGCTATCACTACCCGTGGTGCTAAAGAGGATCTGATGATTCAGATTGCTGCATGGATTGAGGAGGTACTCAACGATCCCGAGAACCCAGAGGTGATCGCATCGGTTCGTGCTCGTGTGAACGAGAAGATGAAGGACTATCCTCTCTTCGCTTACTAAGCACTCAATCGCATCATGATAAAAAGAGGGGGCAGCCATCTGGCTGCCCCCTTTATTGTCTGGTTATCGACGTTCGTTATCTTCTGGTACGAGGACGGCTCGCCGGGCGAGCAACGGTCTTCGTACGGCTGGCAGTCTTCGTGTGGGCAACGGCACGGGTGCTCCTGCGAGCACCAGCGGCACTACTCTCTACCTTTGCCGTAGCGACATGGTCGTCGGTACGGTAGATGAAGTTCTCACCATAATAGCTGTACTCCCACACCACATAATAGATATGTGGACTGAGGTCGATCTGGAGTGTCTTAACGATAGCCCTGGTACGAGCTCTTCTTGTAGAAGCGGGTGCATCACCACCACCGGTGGTCGACGAGCTGTTGCCGTTATCAGCATTCTCGCCGTTCTCGCCCTCCTCACCTTCTACGGTCTCTGGATCGGGCACCTCGACCTCAACCTCTTCGTACATGACCAGATCGGCGAACTCGGCCTTCAAACTGCCCTTGCTGGCCAGTGCGCCAGTGGTTGCATCGTACGTTACAGTCTTCAGCTCCTTACCGTCGCGGAAGAGCGTGCACTTCGTCATCTGGATATCGAAGTCACTATTGTTGGTGATGGTAGATGACAGTTTTTCTACCACCGTCGTATCACCCTTCGTGAAGTTATTAGATTCCCATGCCGTAGCCAGCTTGTCGTCCAGATCCTTCGGTGCGACAACCGTCACCTTGACATTGTCGGTATGCTTCTGGTCGGGTGAGGTGACCGTGATCGTTGCCGTACCAGCACCCACAGCCTCAACCAGTCCTTCGCTGTCGACCGTTGCCACAGAGGTGTTAGACGACTTCCAAGAGACAGCCTCACCATTGGCATTGTGCAGATTCAACTTCTTGGTCTGGGTGGTATACAACTGGAAGTCCTCGTCCTTGATATAGAGGTTCTTGGTCTGCGTGATCGTAATCTTCTCAGAGAAATCCCACGTGGTGTTCTTCAGCGTCACAGTCGTTGTACGACTCGGCACCTTCGTGGTGAGAGGAGCGACTGTCAGGCGCTGGATGACCAGATCAAGCTCAGGCTTCGACTCACGACCTTCCGACGATATCCAACTATCCTCGGGGTTGAGATCGGTATCGAACGAGACGTTCGTCTGGACGTAGATGCTGACGGTACCACCGAATTCGTCGATGGTATAGCTGTTCTTCACGACACTGAACTTCGGATCGAAATGCTGGAAGATGGTGGTGATGTCCTCGACACCCGTTCTGTTGTCCACGATCCTTACCGTGGCCGTTCTCTCTTCCTCGCTATCGTTTCTGGCAACCTCGAGCACCACCGTAGAGGTGACAAGGCCGCGAGTCGCGTTGTTAGGCAGCGTGACCCAGTCGGCATCAAGGATCTCGACAGTATAGTCGACATTACTCTCAACGGTGATCTCAACCGTTCCGCCTTCGGAAGCCACCTCGTACTCACCCTCGCCAATCATGATGACATCGCACTGTTTCTGCGACACCTGGAAGGTACGTGAGGTCACGCCATCCTTGATATCGGAGATTGTAACGGTAGCGACACGGTCGTCGAACGTGTCGTTCGGGTCGACCGACACACGCAGCAGAGACTGGTCGGCCTCGATCGTCGCATGACACCAACTGGCATCGGTCGTAGCAGCATAGTTGGAGAGATCCTCATTGCGGTACACCTTCTCGTATGCCGTCTTCTCGGTAGGGATATACACACCTTCTTTGTCAAATCCCTTTTCACCTGTCAGATCATTAAGAATGAGCTCGTGCAGGCGGGTATGATATTCATCCTCACCACAGGAAGAGAGCCCTATGCCGAGCACCGTGATCAGCAGAAATATCCTTAAATACTTGATTGTCTTCATGATTCACTTGTTATAATTGTTACCTAATCGGCTGCAAAGATACAAACTTTTTATAAAACGGGCACGATTTGCCACATTATTTAATTATTTTTTTTCAATGTGACCTGCAAGGGATGACGGAGCATACGCAGATACCATGCTATCCGCGCCTCCCATTCCTGCGGCGTACGCACATCGTACTTTGCCCAGGCTGAACCGAAGTAATAGGTATACGGCTCACCCCGGTATTGAGGGAGCACACCCAGGGCATGCTGCTGCTGTTGACGGGTAGTCACCGTCCCCTCGGGGAAAAGCACGGCCACATATAACGGGGCATGATGCACATTGGGCTGATCGGTCGGATCGGTATACGACACGAAGTCGCGTCCCAGAACCACAGGCTCGGGATCCTCACGCTGGACGACCACTCCAGAGCAGAAGGCGACAGGACGGGACAGACCGTCGTAGGAGACCGTCATCCGATTGAAGTTTGAGCCTTTGTCGAGGGTGATGACCCGATGCTCGCGGATCGTATCGCCACAGACCACCCGCGGACTCTGTGTCAGGCGGACGGTGAAGCGTAGCGGACCTTCGTCGAGCACCTCATAACGCTCAAAGCAATAAGGCATGACGATACTGTCGGCGACCATCAGTGCCGGTGCCCCGCATCCCAGTGTGGCTCCCACCTTATAGGGGTCGAGACCACGCCCATGATCATGATGATAGGAAATGGTGCGATAGAGGGAGTCGCCCCGATGGCGATCAACACGGCGCAGTGAATCGACGGTAGGCATCATGACAATATCCTCGACATAGAAGCGCTGATCGACCACTAGCTCCGGTGTGTTCTTCGTCCACACATCGATGCCGAACGAGCGCTCGCCCGTGCGCTCAAGTGCCGGTCCGTAGACCCGGTAGGCGCCACGGTCGTTCTCCCATGCAAAGTCATCCTTCCGTTCGGGATGAAGGGCCCCATGGCATACCATGGGGAACGTCTGAGGCTGTCCCTTGGAGATGGTGAAACAAGCCACCCCACCCTTGCGGACCGCCGCTTCGATCAGGAGCTTCCCGTCGTGAGTGAGTTGGAAAGGCACGTCGAGTCCGGCGGCCTCCGTCACCCGAAGACTGTCGGCAGTCGTTCCGAGCTGTTGCAAGACACTGTCCAGAGGAAACTCCACCACCTGTTCACAATATTCGTCTGAGGTATTGGCCACCTCGACGGTCAAGAAGACCGCAGCCAGCAAAGAAAGGAGCGTGCTCATCGCAGTTCGCTATTGAAATGATTGACGGCCTGACGGTACAGGTGATAACGGGTGTTACCACCAAAGATGCTATGATTCCGGTTGGTATAGACAAGCTGACGGAAATCCTTGTCGGCCTGCACTAAGGCCTCGACATACTCTGCCGTATTCTGGTAATGCACATTATCGTCGGCCAGACCATGGCAGAGGAGAAGAGCACCATGCAGTTGTGGGGCACGGGAGATGGGGTTCACCTCGTCGTAGCCTTGCTGGTTCTCCTGTGGCGTACGCATATACCGTTCGGTATAGATCGAGTCGTAGAAGCGCCAGCAGGTCGGAGGAGCGATGGCCACTCCGGCACGGAAGACGGGGCGCCCCTCGGACATGGACATCAGGGTGTTCCAGCCACCGTACGACCATCCCCAGATGCCGATACGGTCTTTATCGACATACGACTGCTGTCCGAGCCATAGTGCCGTTTCCACCTGATCGCGGGCTTCGAGCTCGCCCAGACGGAGGTAGGTACATTTCTCGAACTCAGCGCCACGGCCGCCCGTGCCTCGGTTGTCGACACAGACACACACATAGCCCTGTTGGGCCAGGTACTGCTCGAGGATGGCCCCATTGCCGTTCATGCCGATGCCCCACTCGTTCAACACCTGTTGGTTGCCAGGACCGCCATACTGATACATGATGACCGGGTAGCGTTTCGACGGGTCAAAGTCGGCCGGCTTGACCATCCATCCGTTCAGGACGACGCCTTCGGATGTGGTAAAGGAGAAGAGCTCTTTCTTTCCTAAATCATAGGCGGCCAGTTTCTTGACAAGCGCCTGATTATCGATCAGCGTCTGCAGCACCTTTCCGTTCTGTTGGCAGAGCGTGTACTGAGCCGGATGATCCATGCTGCTCCATATATTAATGAAGTATTTGAGGTTCGTGCTGAAGATGGCGTTGTTCACACCGCCCTTCTGGGAGAGGATCTCCGTCTTACCGTTGGCATGAGCCACCATCACCTGCTGATCGGTAGCACCATTGGGGTTGGCCGAGAAATAGGTGTCGCCCGTCTGCTCATCATAGCCATACACGTGATTCACCACATAACGGTCTTTCACAATCTGTCGGACCAGTTGACCGTTCAGGTTGTAGAGATAGAGATGGTTATAACCATCGCGCTCACTGGGCAGAAGGATATGCTTGTCGGTGATCTTCACCTCTTCAAATGTCTCTTCCTTGATATACTTGTCGACCTTGTCTTCGATAGCCAACTGACATATCGTTGACAAGGGGTTAGCCATATAGATGCGAAGCATATCCTGGTGACGGTTCATGGTGAAGATGGCAACCTTAGAGGGATCGCTGGTGGCCTTGATACGTGGGATATAACCATCGGCATCCAACGGGAGATTGATCTTCCGTGTCTGGTGTGACTTGATGTCGTAGCTATAAACGCTGACCTCGGAATTGGTCTGACCGGGAACAGGATACTTATAGGTATATTCGCCGGGATACTCGGCGAACTCCTTCCGTTCTGGAGCCAGTCCCTTGAACAGTTGCAAGGTAAACTGCTTCACGGCACGCTCATCGTAACGTATCCAAACAATCTGCTTGGAGTCGGCCGTGAACACCATCGACGAGTTCGTGGAGAACTCCTCCTCATACACCCAGTCGGGGATGCCGTTGATCACCTCATTGAACTTCCCGTCCTTGGTCACCTGACTCTCGGCATTACCGTACAGGAGCTTGACGAGGTGGATATTATTATCGCGAACGAAGGCAATCAGATTGCCGTCGGGTGAGAATACCGGCGTCTGCTGCGGACCGCCATCGCTGAGCGGCATCAGTTTGTTGTTCCGGATATCATAGATATAATAGACGGCAGTGAACGAGCGGCGATAGATGGGTTTCGTAGCTGTCTGTATGAGCATGTACCGGCCATCCGGCCCCATGATATAGCCGTCGACCCGACTGATCTTCTCGCCACGAGCCGTTTCCACGTCGAACAAAACGCTCAGCTGCTTTCCCGTACGGAAAGAGAAGTTGACGATGCGTTTTCCATCGTTGCATATCTGACTATATGACTCTCCGTCGGCCATCGGACAGACAGCCTGCATCGACTCCGAGCGGAACTCACCACGGGTGATCTGTTTCAAATCCAGCTTCTCGCCAGCCACTGACGGCGTCAGGCTACATGCCATCACTGCTGCCAGGAAAAAAAGTTTCTTCATATTCATATTTTATTCATTGATCGTGCAAAGATAGCGTTTTTTTCCATAACTTTGCAAACGGATGGAATTAAATAAAGTGAATATACCTTATTATAATTATAACGACTATGGCACATGGATCCGCTGCCGTTTTCCCTTCCGTGTTCAGAAAATCTCGGTAGACGCAGGGTTCACCTGTCCGAACCGTGACGGGAGACTCTCGTCGGGAGGTTGTATCTATTGTGACAACCGATCGTTCAATCCCGGCTATTGCAGTAGGACGAAGAGTATCACCCAGCAATTGGAAGAGGGGAAGCGATTCTTCGCACACAAATATCCCGAGATGAAATATCTAGCCTATTTCCAGACCTATACGAACACGTATGCCGACCTTGAGACCCTCAAGAAACGCTATGAAGAGGCACTGGCAGTGGAGGATGTGGTGGGCATCATCATCGGTACCCGACCAGACTGTGTGTCGGATGAACTCCTTGCCTATCTTGCAAGACTGAGTCGGCAGACCTTTGTCATTGTGGAATACGGCATTGAGAGTGCCAACGAGCAGACCCTCAGATACATCAATAGAGGACACACCTTCGAGGATGTACGCACGGCAGTGGAACGGACACATGCCCAGGGAATCCTGACTGGCGGGCATATCATCCTAGGACTACCCGGGGAGGATGCAGCCGAGAGTATCCGTCAGGCACCACTCATCTCCGCCCTGCCCCTCGACATTCTGAAGATCCACCAGATGCAGGTGATCCGCGGCACACGACTGGCCGAGATCTATGAGCAGTCGCCTTTCCATGTATACTCTGCCGAGGCGTATATCCAACTCATCGCCCAATACATACAAAGACTGAGAAAGGATCTGGTTCTGGAGCGTTTCGTGTCGCAGGCGCCGCATGAGATGGTCATAGCACCACACTGGGGGCTCAAGAACTACGAGTTCACCCACCTACTGGTGAACTATCTGAAAAAGCACGAAATCTATCAGGGACAGTTAGCGGAAATCTGAGTACTCGTTATTCCGCAGCATCTGATCGACCGTCATATTCTTATTACGCTTCATATAACGGTCGACCAGTCGGATATATAACGACTGGAAAACGTTTTCGCCCATCGCCTTGTTGACCGTCCATTGAATCTTACCGATATGGATGTCCTGCTCCATCTGGGTCAGAACCCTGTTAAGCGGCATAGGATAGATGCTCAGCAAGTAGAAGCCGATACAGTCGGGCACCACATATCTGCGCGTCATCAGTTGAAGTTGACTCTCAGAATACCCATATTCGGCACGCTTGTAAAGGGGATAGTCGGAACCTAAGTACTTATCGAGACAAATGCCAATCGTGTTGTTACCGACAATAATGCTCTGGTCGAGTGAACCGATCTGCGCATATACCTCAGGGAGTTCCATATTGGGGATATTCTTCCGGAGATAGGTAAACGCCTTTGTCAGTTCGCTATTGATATCATCCATATTGGCATACTGCTGTTCAGCCTCTGATATCAGTGCCTGCAACGTCGAGTCTTGATAGAACCGAAGGAACTTGGTATTGATCTGCTGGTCGTTCACCTTACCAATATGCAGCACATCCTCGATCAACGTACGCGTCTGCATCGGGTAAGAGGTATTCATCTGCTGCAGGGCGGAGAAATCGCCTGTTGTCAGATATAGGCTCTGGATACGGTCATAGCGGTCAACGACAATTGTATCGTCCCCCTCATCGGAGGTCCTGAATTGCCATTCACAGCTGACGCAAACCAGCATGACGACGAACAGAATATAGTATACCTTGCGCACGATAGCGATCCTGAATGTTATACGATTGTTAAAAACAAGTGCAAATATACCAATAATTGTTCACAAAACAAAATTTTAACCTAAAAAAGATAAAAATTCGTATAAAAACCTGCGCATTTCTGTTTATTTGTGTAAAAATCATAAAGGAATTGCTCCTTTTTCCGTACTTTTGTATGAACTAAAACAGATCTCAAGAAAAGAATGAAAAGAATACTGATGCTGGCACTAACAGCCTCGTTCGTCTCTATAGTCATGGCAGAAGAGACGACGGTCTTATACCTGATGCGCAACACCTCCAAGACTGACCGCACAGACCAGCCCGTAGTCATCGACCTGAAGTCGTTCGGTCGTGTGGCATCTGCGATCGTGCAGAAAGACGGGAAGGAAATTCCCTGCCAGCTTGACGACCTGGATCAGGACGGTGAGAATGACGAGTTGTGTTTCCTCGTCGACAGTAAAGGTCATACGGAGACGACGTATCAGGTGACTCTTTGTGACGAGGGAGTGCCCCGGAAGTATCCGGCCCGTGTCTATACGGAGATGCTTATCCGTAACGACAAGGTGAAGGAGAAGAACAAGCATGACAACTATATCGAGTCGATCACAGCACGGGGTGACTGCGCCAACTCCTATAATATCCAGCATCATCACGGGGTGACCTTCGAGAGTGAGTTAAACGGCATCCGCATCTACTTCGACAAGCGCCAGACACTCGACCTCTACGGAAAGTTCCAAAAGCGCCTTGAGATCCAAGCCACCCAGTTCTATACATCAGCAGAACAGAAAGCAGCCGGCTATGGCGACGATGTGCTGTGGGTGGGTAACACCTTCGGACTTGGTGCTTTCCGCGGATGGGACGGACAGCAGCCGACGATGATTGATCCTGTGCGCAGTCGTACACAACGTATCATCTCGTATGGACCACTGCGAACGATCGTCGAAGTTGTGGACAAAGGTTGGCAGCCATATACTGACAAGTCGGCGGTAGATATGACCATCCGATACACGCAATATGCCGGTCACCGTGATACGGATGTGGATGTGTTCTTCAACAATGAGGTTGCAGACTACCAGTTCTCTACAGGTATCATCAACGTGAAAGGCTCTGAAGAGTATAGCGACGGACATGGTCTGCGCGCCTGTTGGGGCACCGACTGGCCATCGAGCGATACCATTAACTTCAAGCGTGAGACCGTAGGACTCGGTATCTATATTCCTATAAAATATGTGAGAAGTGAGGAAAAAGCAAATAAAGACAATTACGCGTTCGTTATCGGCACGTCGGATGAGGAGTCGACAGTGAACGATAGCACGGACAAGCACCACTTGAGTTACAAGGTTGTCTACTGTTCCGATAACGAGACCTTCGGATACCACTCGGCACAAGAATGGTTCGATTATCTCAGAAGATGGAAAAAAGAGGTTGATACGCCCCTCATCGTCGTGCGACACGACTAAGGAAGTTGCTCGAAGGTACGTCGTCTTTTCACATAGTACTGCCACAGCAAAGAGAAAGGTTTCCGCTCTGGTACAGCTTTCCCTATTCGTGATGCCTGGATGGCCTTTCGATCAGCACGGAATTCTTTTCGCCACTGCCGGAAGGCACGTCGTGCCCGATATACCGCCTTGAAGTCGCCTATGTTCCATTGCAGGATCAGCATCTCCCACGCAGCCAGGTAATCAAGGAACCAGCGCCAGCGCATGACACCTCGCAGTTCATCATCGGGCAGACATTTATAAAGCATCGTCAGATTATTACGGAAGTTCAGGAAGGTCTTCATCGGATTTGCCTTCGGCAGAGTTCCTCCTCCCACATGGTACACATGACTGTCGGGAAGACAAACGACCTTCCGTCCACGGATGCGAAGACGCCAGCACAAATCGATCTCCTCGCTATGAGCGAAGAATCGGCCGTCGAGGCCACCGACTTCCCAATAATCTTTTGAACGTATCATCAATGCCGCGCCAGTGGCCCAAAGGACCTCCGCCGGATCGTTGAACTGTCCTTTGTCTTCCTCAACCGTTTGGAAGACCCGTCCCCGACAGAAAGGATAACCGTATTTGTCGAGGTAGCCACCACACGCTCCGGCATACTCGAAACGATTTTTCTCGAACACCGAGAGCAGTTTGGGTTGACAGATTGCCGTATCCGTATGAGCATCCATATATTCGATGAGAGGTGTCAGCCAATGGGGTGTCACCTCGATATCTGAATTCAATAAGAGGAAATATTCTGCATCGACTTGCGCCAGAGCCTTATTATATCCTTCGGCAAAACCCCAGTTTCTGTCAAGTTCAATCAGACTACATGTGGGAAAATCCTTTCTTAGCATCTCGAGTGAGCCGTCGGTTGAGGCATTATCAGCCACATAAACCTTCGCCTCGTCGCAAGAATAGCGCAACACCGTAGGCAAATACTCTTTGAGCATCTTCTCGCCATTCCAGTTAAGAATCACAATCGCTAATTTTTCCATACACACATACCTATTATTAATATATAAGCCTACAGATTCACCTTTAAAGCCTGCTGGTCGCGAGTGAGCTCACCGAGTCTCACCTTCACCAGTTGGTTGTCCAACTCTGGATCGGCCTCCTGAGGAGGAAGTTCCACACGGATATAATTTCGGGTAAAGCCATGCATGGCCCTACCACGAGGAGCCTTCTCGAAGAGCACCTCAGCCTCCTGTCCGATATGCCGGCGATAGAAATCAACCGTCTTCTGGTCGGAAAGTTCCAACAAGCGCTTAGAACGCTCTTTTTTCTCACGGTCGCTCACGACATAAGGAATACTCAGAGCCGAAGTACCTGGGCGTTCTGAGTAAGGGAACACATGAAGCTGCGTCACATCCAGACCATCGAGAAACGCATACGTCTCCTCAAAACATGCCGGTGTCTCTCCACGACATCCCACCATCACGTCGACACCAATAAAAGCATCGGGCATCACCGTCTTGATTTTCTGTATCTTTTCGGCAAACAGTTGTGAGTCGTAATGTCTGTGCATCAGTTTCAGTACCGTATCACTACCACTCTGCAAAGGGATATGGAAATGTGGCATAAACGCCCGACTCTTCGCACAATAGGCAATCAGTTCGTCGGAGAGCAGATCTGGTTCCAAAGAACTAATCCGATATCGGCGTATTCCTTTTACAGCATCAAGAGCCTTGACCAAATCGACAAACGACTCTCCGGTGGTTTTTCCGAAATCGCCAATATTCACTCCCGTCAGAACAATCTCCTTACCACCCTCACGAGCGGCCTCCTCGGCCTGCTCAACCAACGAAGCAATGCTCGGGTTCCGACTGAATCCACGAGCATACGGGATTGTACAATACGTACAGAAATAGTCACAACCATCCTGCACTTTCAAGAAGTAACGCGTACGGTTACCGCGAGAACAGGAAGGAGCAAACGACTTGATATCTTTCGTCTTTACCTTATAATATTGATGCAGACTCTCATCGGCAGTCTTCTTAGACCATGCCTCTGAGAGATACTGTATCAAAACAGCCTTCTCGTTGGAGCCAAGCACCAGGTCGACCCCTTCGATGGCAGCCACCCGTTCTGCCTCCAACTGGGCATAACATCCAGTCACAACAACAAAGGCACCAGGATGTTGACGCACCATCCGACGGATAGCCTGTCGACACTTATGGTCAGCCACCTCAGTCACCGAACAGGTGTTGATCAGACAGATGTCGGCTCTTTGTCCTTTCTGAACAGTCCGCACGCCCATATCCTGAAGCATCCGACCGAAGGTGGATGTCTCAGAGAAATTCAGTTTGCACCCTAAGGTGTAATAAACTGCGGTCTTGCCCTGAAAAGCTGAGGTATCTATCATTTTACCAAGAAGTATTTCCTTTTTCGGGCACAAAGGTACGAATAAGTGAGTGAAATGCAAAAGGAAAACTTGTTTTTCTTTTCATTTCCGAACGAAAGCACTTTAGACACGAAGTGTCAAAGATACGAATAAGTGCATAAAATGCCAATTATATGGAGGTTTATCCAAAGCATCTCCTATAAGCACCTTTTTTAACATTTCATATTTGTTTGATTTACAATTACTTGCGAAAAAGTTACAAAATATGTCGAAAAAAAATCGAAAAAAATGATACGTCGTATTAAAAATATGCTTAACTTTGCAGCGTTTTAATAAACAAATGATTGTTTTACAGATTTAAAAGCTTAGAAAAAATGAAAAAATTGGTATTCATGTTCGTAGCAGTTGCTGCTATCTCTTTCGCTTCTTGTGGTAACAAGGCTCAGGCTCCTGTTGTAGACACAGACTCTATCGCAGAGGTTGACAGCATCATCGACAGCACCGCTGTTGATTCTGTTGTTGCTGCAGCTGACTCTGTTGTTGCTGAGTAATAGTAGCATACGAACTAGAGAGAAAAAGCCGTTGGACATATGTCCAACGGTATTTTTTTTGTATATACTTTTCAGACCTAATGGAATATGATAATTAAGCATCCATCCCAAATGAAAAATCCCGAGGACTGATGTCCTCGGGACGCTTGCGTCATAATAAATAATGATGCCTTACAGCAATAATTAATTATTAATTGTTTTTTAGATTCTATGAGTTATGCCTCTGCAGGAGCCTCAACCTCAGCGGTCTCGTCGATAGCCTCCTCAACGTCAGCATCAACCTCCTCCTCTGTTGCCTCAGCAGCCTTTGCAGCTCTTGCCTCAGCAGCAGCCTTGATAGCAGCATCAGCCTCAGCAGCAGCCTTCAGCTCCTCTGCATTCTCAGCTACAACCTTAACAGGAACCTCAACAGTAACCTCCTTGTGGAAGTGTACCAGAGCTACATAGTCGCCAATCTTCTTGGCATCCTTCATGGTGATAATCTTACGGTCAACATCCTTGCCGAGCTTTGCAAGCTCGTCGGCAACCTGAGCAGCACCAACAGATCCATAAAGCTGACCTGTAGCACTTACCTTTGCTGCGATCTCAAGAGAAACACCAGCAAGCTGGGCAGCCTTCTCCTCAGCAGCAGCCTTCAGGGCAGCCAACTTGTGAGCCTGCTGCTTCAGGTTCTCTGCGAGGATCTTCTTAGCTGATGGAGAAGCAATCACACCCTTTCCCTGAGGAATGAGGTAGTTGCGACCGTAACCAGACTTAACGTTCACGATATCGTTCTTGAATCCCAGACCGATAATATCTTCTTTCAGTATAATTTCCATATTCTTGCGTCCTCCTCTTTAATTATTTCATCAAATCGGTTACGTAAGGCAGCAGTGCGATCTGGCGGGCACGCTTCACGGCCTGAGCCACACGACGCTGATACTTCAGAGATGTTCCGGTGATACGGCGGGGAAGAATCTTACCCTGCTCATTGAGGAACTTCTTCAGGAACTCGGGATCCTTGTAGTCAATGTACTTGATACCGCTCTTCTTGAAACGGCAATACTTCTTCTTCTTCGTGTCGATAGAAGGAGCTGTCAAATAACGGATTTCACTTTGCTCTGCCATAGTTTAAGCCTCCTCTTTTTTACCAAGCTTTGCGCGACGCTTCTCGGCGTACTCTGCAGCATACTTGTCAAGTTTAACTGTCTGGAAACGGATTACTTTCTCGTCACGACGGAAAGCTGTCTCCAGAGTCTTAATCACTTCAGGCTCAGCCTTGAACTCTATCAGGCAGTAGAAACCTGTAGACTTCTTCTCGATAGCATAAGCCATCTTCTTCAATCCCCAGGCCTCTTCGTTAATAATCTCTGCACCCTTGTCGGTGAGGACTTTCTTGAATTTTGCGGCCGTTTCCTTCATCTGATCATCAGACAAAACGGGAGTTAAAATGAAAACGGTTTCGTATTGATTCATACTACGTTAATAAATAAAAAATTAATAATGTGCTTAAAGCGGCTGCAAAGGTACGAATTTTAGTTTATAGTTTATAGATTATAGATTACAGTTATGACCACTTTTAAGATTATTTAATATTTACCACCTTTTTTCTGTTGCCGAATGTGCAGAATCACACCAGAGACGACCAACAGAAGTCCGACCAGCAATATGAGGTTGGAAGAGGTCCAACCTGCAACATAACTAATCATCAAAAGGAGGGCGCCGATTACAATCAGCGCCACTCCCATATAGTCTAACAGAGTCTTCATATCTATCAACTCCAAACTATCGATTATTCCTCCTCTGGAGTAATCAGTTTGTATCCCTTACCATGGATATTGATAATCTCAATCTGACTATCCTCTTTCAGATGCTTACGCAACTTCGTGATATAGACATCCATTGAACGGGCATTGAAATAATTGTCATCGATCCATATGGTCTTTAGAGCGAAATCACGCTGCAGGATCTCGTTCGCATGACTACAAAGCAGAGCGAGCAACTCGTTCTCCTTCGTTGTGAGCTTTGTCTGCTTATCTCCGATGGTGAGCAACTGCTTCTGGGTATCGAAGGTAAACTTTCCGATATGATATACGGTAGACTCCTTGCTCTTCTTTCCCTTGGTACGACGAAGAATCGCTTCAATACGGAATACAAGCTCCTCCATAGAGAAAGGCTTGGTAATGTAGTCATCAGCGCCGAGCTTGAAACCTTCAAGGATATCTTCCTTCAGTATCTTGGCAGTGAGGAAGATAATGGGCACATCCGCATTAGCTGCACGAATCTCCTGAGCCAATGTGAAGCCATCCTTCTTAGGCATCATCACGTCGAGCACACAGATATCAAACTTGGCCTTGAGGAAAGCCTTAAAGCCAGCCTCACCATCGGCACAGAGTTCTGCTACAAAGCCTTTGGCCTGCAAATACTCACGAAGCAACATTCCGAGGTTCTCATCGTCCTCGCAAAGCAAGATTTTCAGTTTTTCTTCCATAATCGTTCTCTTTATTAAATTGTGAATAATTAGTCTTCCTTTAATGTCGGCAATGACACGGTAAACGTTGTGCCCTTCCCCAGTTCGCTTTCGCACTTGATCTCTCCCTCATGCAGATTGATGATCTTTTTCACATAAGCAAGGCCCAAGCCGAACCCTTTCACATCATGTACATTTCCTGTATGCACGCGATAGAATTTGTCGAAGATCTTCTTGACATTCTCCTTCTTGATACCAAGTCCTGTATCACGGATGCTGAAGCACAAGCGATCTCTCTCGTTCCACGTGCGGATATAGAGGTCAAGAGGCTGGTCGGGCTTACGGTATTTCACCGCATTGTCCATCAGGTTGGTGATAGCATTCTGGAAATGCACCTCATCGACGTATATGCCAGAATCCACCGCCTCAATATCTGTATATATCCTGCCACCGGTATGTTCCACACGCAAGGAGAAAGTACCGGCAATTGATTCAAGTAACTCATTAAGGTCGAGTTCTTTCTTCTTGAAAGAAGCCGTCTGGCGATCAAACATCGACATCTGGAGTACTTTCTCTACTAGGAAGCGTAAGCGCTTCGACTCATCGTTGATCACGCCACCCAGATGTTTCATCATATGCTGGCTCTTCTCCACCGAATCGTCGTTGAGCATCTGGGCTGCCAGTGAGATACTAGAGATTGGCGTCTTCAGCTCATGCGTCATATTATTGATAAAGTCGTTCTTAATCTCTGTATAGCGTTTCTGTCTGAAGATGACGAAGATCGTGAAGATAAACGTGAGCAGCAGCACAACGGTAAAAACCATCGCAGGAATCATGAACCTGACACTTGAGAATATATATGAGTTCATGTCAGGGAAGTGGATCTTCACCACACCCATCTTCGATGACGGGTCGTTACGGAACAGAGTCTGCTTATATGTATACTCCTCCCCTTCTTCTGTATAGTCCGGGCAACGATACACCTCGCGTCCATCGGCAGTTTCCACCCGAAAATGATAGGGGATATTAATACCATTGTTCATCAATTCGGCACGGATATCCTGATCAAGGAGTTTGAAATTGACACGCTCCTTCAGGGGCTTGTCACTGGCCGTATAGAGGATATTATATACAACTTCATCGAGCAGTGCTTTCTGATAGACATAGCGGTTACGAACGATCTCCTGAAGTGATTTAGAAGCCTCAGAGATAGAGTTCTTGTCAGTACGCAAGATCATAGCCTTAGGTACATTTGCCGGCTTGATGGCAAATGTCTTCAACTCGAAAGAGGAATAAACCGTTCCGTCATCGGCAGCTACTGCGAACTGATGGCTCTGTTTGATGGTACCGTCGAGTCCGTCAACCATGACAGAATCCTGTCTGACAGCTCTACGTTCTGTCTGTCTGACATCCTTCTCCAGATAACGAAGCGTCTCGTTCATCTCCAGATTCCGCGATGCCTGGTAGAGGCTACGGTTCACAGACTCATCAAACTGTTCTTTCTTCATCTTCGCCATCTCCTCGATATAGGAGATTTGAAGAAGGAGAAGTCCCACGAACGAGAGTCCCATGATTATCGCAATGATCCAAATTGTACTTTTCTTCATATCTGCAGCAAAGATATGCCATTTCTTAAAAAACAGTCTCTATTATGTTAATTATTTCTCGCATATTTTAAACAATTAACAGAATTACATATTTATAGTTCTATTATTACAACTAAACAAAAAAAAGAAGGATGGAACGTGATGCTCCATCCTTCTCGTTTTCAAATATTGTACGAAGATTAATCCTCTTCCTTCATCTCCTCCTCGTGCTGCTTGATGAGTGCCTGCTGTATATCATTCGGAACGAGTTCGTATGAAGCGAACTTCGTGGTGAACGATGCGCGGCCACCTGTCAGTGAACTTAATGCAATAGAATAGCTAGAGAGTTCTTTAAGGGGGATCTTAGCAGTTAACTTCTGATAACCAGCCTCGGAATCCATACCCATGATGATGGCACGACGTCCCTGCAGGTCGCTCATGACATCACCCATATAGTCGGCAGGCACGAGCACTTCAAGATCGTAGATTGGCTCAAGCACCTTCGGACCTGCCTCCTTGAAAGCTGCAGAGAAGGCATTACGGGCAGCAAGCATGAACGAGAGCTCATTAGAATCAACCGGGTGCATCTTTCCATCGTAGACGATAACACGTACATCACGAGCATACGAACCGGTAAGTGGTCCCTGTTCCATACGTTCCATGACACCCTTCAAAATAGCGGGCATAAAGCGAAGATCGATAGCACCACCAACAACAGAGTTGATGAAGACAAGCTTACCACCCCAGTCTAAGTCAATCTCTTCCTTGCCCTTGATATTCATCTTGAATTCCTGACCGTTAATCTTGAATGATGTAGGATCAGGCATACCTTCTGTATAAGGCTCCACAATAAGATGAACTTCACCAAACTGACCAGCACCACCCGACTGTTTCTTATGACGATAGTCGGCACGAGCCATCTTCGTGATGGTCTCACGATACGGAATCTTCGGTTCAATATACTCAATCTGGATCTTCTCATTATTTTCCATACGCCACTTTAGGGTACGCAGGTGGAACTCGCCTTGTCCGTGGACAATAATCTGGCGCAACTCCTTCGATTGCTCAACAACCCATGTCGGATCCTCCTGACGCATCTTCTGCAAGGCAGCCATCATCTTCTCCGTCTCAGCCTCATTAACAGCCTTGATAGCACGTGAGAACTTTGAGTTAGGATACTTGATGAAATCAAAACGATTCTCGTCGTCCTTTGCATTCAGTGTGTTACCCGTCTTCACATCCTTTAGTTTTACGGTACAGCCAATATCACCGGCCACAAGCTGATCTACCTGAATACGGTTAGCACCTGCACAAGCATAAATCGTGCCAATACGCTCTTTAGAACCACGGTCGGCATTGGTCAGATCGTCACCGCTCTTCACGACGCCGCTCATAACTTTGAAGTAACTCACTTCACCGATATGAGGCTCAACACCAGTCTTAAAGAAATAAAGTGATGTGGGAGCAGAAGCATCGGCAGGCACATCTTTACCGGCCGCATTCTTGACGACAGGCATCTCACTAACGAACGGAACAACGTTACCAAGGAACTCCATCAGACGACGGACACCCATATCACGACCTGCACAGACACAGAACACAGGGAAGATGGAACGTGTCACAAGACCCTTACGGATACCCTCACGCATCTCATCCTCTGTCAGGTCCTCACTCTCAAAGAATTTCTCCATGAGGGTGTCGTCACCCGCAGCAGCAGCCTCAACAAGAGCTGCCTTCATCTCCTTAGCCTTCTCCAACTGATCAGCAGGAATATCTTCAATGATAGGAGCACCACCTTCAGGCTTCCAAGAGTATTTCTTCATCAACAGCACATCTATAACGGCGTTGAATCCTGCTCCAGTAGCAATAGGATACTGCACCGGCACGCAATTCGGGCCATAGACCTCCTTCAACTGTCCGAGAATCTGATCGAAATCGCAGTTATCGCGGTCCAACTGGTTGACGAGGAAGATCACAGGTTTCTTCAGTTTCTCTGTGTTACGGAAAGCGTTCATCGTACCGACCTCCGGACCATACTGTCCATTGACAAGAATTACAGCCTGATCGGTAACATTAAGAGCGGTAATAGCACCACCCACGAAGTCGTCGCTACCCGGGCAATCGATAATATTTAGTTTCTTATTATTCCATTCCACATGAAAAACGGTTGAGAAGACTGAATAACCGTACTCCTGTTCCACGGGGAAATAATCACTGACGGTGTTCTTCTGCTCAACCGAACCACGACGTTTGATGATACCAGCTTCGAAAAGCATACTTTCGGCAAGAGTAGTCTTGCCGCTACCCGCACTGCCAATGAGTGCGATGTTTTTAATCTCGTTTGTTTGATATACTTTCATATCACTATAGTTTTAGGTAAATAATGGTTTCGTGGGGGACGAAATTAGGCATTTTTCCACAAATTACCAAAGAAATCTTTCAAATATTAAACATAATTAGTAATTTTGCCGAAATAAAATACACTCCCCCTCAAATATGGCAGGCATCTACATTCATATTCCTTTCTGTAAGACACGTTGTATCTATTGTGGATTCTATTCTTCAACCCGACTCGAGTGGAGGCAATCGTATATTGATGCCGTATGTAAGGAGATGGAACTTAGGCACAAAGAGCTGACGGCAGATGATGGGAATACGAACATTTCCACCATCTATCTTGGTGGAGGAACGCCATCTCTGTTAACGCCTTCACAGATAGAGCAACTTTTTCACACCGTCTATCGTTTTTTTTCTGTTGCGGATAATGCCGAGGTAACAATGGAGTGCAATCCGGACGATGTGACGGAGGATTTTGCCAAAGAGCTCTGCCTACTCCCCGTAAACCGAGTCAGTATGGGTGCCCAGACGTTCAATAACCAGAGACTGAAATTGCTACGACGCAGGCACTCGGCGCACCAGGTGACGAGTGCAACAGAAAGACTGAGGACCGCAGGAATCTGTAATATCAGTATAGATCTGATGTACGGTTTCCCGGGAGAGACACAAGAAGAATGGGATGAAGACATTCGTCAGGCTCTGGCACTTCAGCCAGAACATCTTTCAGCATACTGTCTCATGATTGAAGAAGGCACTCCACTTTACCAGATGCAGACAGAACAAGCAGACGAGGAAACCGAACGAAAAATGTACGAGACACTTATTGATCGATTGGAAGAAGCCGGATACGAGCATTATGAGATATCTAACTTCGCCAGACCAGGGTATCGTTCTCATCATAACAGCAGTTACTGGACAGGCATCCCCTACCTCGGTTTCGGTGCAGCCGCACATTCCTACGACATCAAGAGTCGCAGTTGGAATATCTCGG
Source organism: Prevotella aff. ruminicola Tc2-24 (assembly GCF_900110895.1). Taxonomy (GTDB): domain Bacteria; phylum Bacteroidota; class Bacteroidia; order Bacteroidales; family Bacteroidaceae; genus Prevotella. The sequence continues at coordinate 24,522 of NZ_FOIQ01000005.1, forward strand.
ATATCAATCTGTATATAGAAGGTCTCAGAAACGGACAACGTATCTTCGAAGAAGAAATACTTAATAAGGACACCAGATACAACGATATGGTGACAGTGGCACTGAGAACACGAGAGGGGTTGGATCTTACGCAACTCTCAGAGGAACAAGCTTCTTATTGTCGAAAGAATGCTACACCCTATATCAAGAGAGGATGGCTAAAAGAACACGAAGGAAGAATCCGGCTCACCCGCGAAGGTCTCTTCGTCAGTGATTTGATTATGAGTGAGCTAATGGTTGTAGACTAAATAGATTCCTGCAGCATCAGACGACAGATGGCAAAGATATAATACGCTATCAAGAGAGGGTAACCTATATAATATAATGTAGTAATGCTGAATACCACATAATCGACAGCACAGATAGCAGCCAAACCGCCTAAGTATAGAATCGTTTCACCCAGAGAGAGATGTCTCGACACATCGTCGACCGTAGCAATGGCAACAATGACAATAGCCCAAACAGAAGAGACAAACAAGCCCAAATGAAGCGGTAATGCAAATGGATTAAGCGATGGATGATAATAGAAATGCCGCCACGACTCTGGTCCGAACAATTGAATAGAGCTATAAAGCACCGCCGACGATGCAACCAACAGACACAGGGTTGTCGGATAGAACGAGGGAATATCATTAAAATGCACAATCTTCGCTCCCTTCCGTAAAAGACGGCGTACCCCATAGGCTGCCACGATTACGACACAGAAAGCCAAGAAGACAAGCAGGTGAACATCAGAAAAGATATCAATAAACTGACTAATCGGATCGTCGGGAGACACCTTTGCCAGTAGTTCCGACTCATGAACCCACCCAAAGGTTAACTGATCACGAGCTACCTTCACCCAAACAGAATCTATAGAGTCGGCTGAGATGGTCCTAATGTCAGCTACAACGATATGTTCGTGTCTGCGGAGGACTATGGAGTCTTTTTGCCTTTCCATCCCCACCGACTCGATCTCAACTGACACCACATCAGGTATGTCCATTCCTTCCGGTTGCTGTTCGACAACGACCAAGGAATCGCCTGTTACAACAAAATTATAATTCTGCGAATAATGATGGGTGGTGTAGAAAGATATCGAATCAAGCTGTTGTCTGGTAAGATCCCAGGCATCAGGTGTCAATGGTCCCTTGTTATAACATCCCGTAAAGAGGAACGAAAGAAGGAGGAGTCTAACAATGGTCCGCATAGATATTCATCTGGCAATGTTGACAATCAAACTCAAGACGGAAGCGACGACCGTCGCCTAACATAAGAGACAGGGGTTCTCGCCATACAGGACGTTTTCCACCATGTTTCACGCAAAAGCCAAGACTGTAACGGAGACAATGGCGGCACTGCATAATCGGGCCGTTACCACCCTTCAGTTCAAAGGCCGTGAGATCTGCAAAGCCATAGAAATCGCGTGCGAGTCGATTAGATATATTATATAGGTAAGGATATGGATAGCCCGCATGGTCTTTCTCGTCATGAGCAACAGAAAGACGCGTTTGTTTATCACAATCGGAATCACCATCCTTACTTAATAGTTCTACGAGTTGTCGTCGCATTTCAGACAGCAAACTATTCGGAATAAAATAATTAAAGTCTGACGGGATTTCAATATCCTTACATTCATATATAGTATCTCCAAGCTTTGTCAGTTGGCGGACCAGATTCTCGCGGGGAGACTTCTGTGCTTGTTGGTGCTCTGCCGGAAAGTGAAGAGAAACACGCGAACCATGAAGAAGAGCACTAAACTCAAATCCATCGTCGGCAACAGAGAGAGAGAGGGTGATGGGAATCTTTCGGTAAGCACTGGGCTTTGACAGAAGCCGTTCAAACTCCTGATCACTGTTTCTATAGAGTCGCATTCCAGGACGCAGTCCCTGAGGCATCTTATACGGATAGATGCGATTACTGACAACGCGATTGGCACGAAATCCCTCGAATTGAACTTCTGTTTGGGGGGACGAGGCGGATGACTTTGCAGAACGTAGATAACAAAGGCCATCACCATTGGAGAAACTTACCACACCCGCCACATTGAAGGAATCACCACGAATCTCCTTCACGGTTCCGACATACTCACCAATAGCCTTAGGGGTATCAAAGGAAGCAATGGCTGGCTGACGTCCATTGGCGAAGTAGGTCGTATAGCCACGATTGAACGTCTTATTCAGATTCGGTTCAAATGTATAGTTACAATGTCCTTGCGACGCACGGCAGTATTTATCGGGATAACGACGGATTATTTCATTCAGACGCTCACTATAGGCCGCCGTCACGTTTTTCACATAAGAGATATCCTTCAACCGGCCTTCGATCTTAAACGATGTAGCTCCTGCCGCAATAAGTCTTTCCAGATTATCACTCTGGTTCATGTCTTTCAATGAAAGTAGATAACGTTCGTGTTCTATCTCTTTCTCGTCTGCGTCTATCAGTGAGAAACGCATTCGACAGAACTGAGCACATTCACCACGATTGGCAGACCGACTAAAACAATGCTGAGAAGCATAACAGATTCCCGAATAGCATACACACAAGGCTCCGTGGACAAACACCTCCAGTTCCATGTCTGGTACAGCACGGTGAATCTCCGCGATTTCCTCTATTGACAGTTCACGAGCTAGAACCGTCCTGGAAAAGCCAAGACTTCCAAGCCACTGCACTTTTCCCGCCGTTCGGTTATCGGTCTGAGTTGATGCATGAACACTCAGGGAAGTAAGAGATTCTTCCTTCAGCATCTGAAGTACGCCCATGTCCTGCACAAGAATGGCATCCACGCCAGCGCTAGCTAACTCATGTAAGAGTTTCTGTGTGGCTTCCAACTCCTCATCATAAAGGATTGTATTGACTGTGACATAAACGCGAACACCAAAGGGATGAGCATATTCGCAAAGCTTGCGGATATCCTCCACGCTATTCCCAACGGCAGCACGAGCGCCGAAACGTGGCGCTCCGATATAGACGGCATCGGCACCGTGGTCTACAGCCGCGATGCCACATGCTAAATTCTTAGCCGGAGCAAGTAATTCCAGTTTCCTCAATTGTCAGTTATCTGATATCGTCAATATTATATGGAGTTTCCTGATATACATAATAGTTAATCCAGTTGGCATACAACAGGTTAGCATGCGCACGCCATGTCACCAACGGAGGAAGATCCGGATTGTTATCCCGGTAGTAGTTCTTGGGAAGGTCAACGTCATCACGTACCCCCCTATCTCGTTTATACTCGTTGTCAAGCGTGTTCGGAGCATACTCCAGATGCCCAGTAATATAGAACTCGCGTCCACCTCGTGCCATCACCATACTCACGCCACATTCTGGAGACTCAGCAATTAGAGTTAGTTCCGGATTAGCGATAATATCCTCACGGTGAATTTCCGTATGACGACTATGGGGCATCATAAACACATCATCGAAGCCTCGGAAAATAGGAAGCGTCGTTCCAACATGATACTGTGGAAAGATGCCAAACATCTTTTTATCCAGCGGATACTTAGGTATTCCATAATGGTAATAAAGTCCGGCCTGAGCAGCCCAGCAGATATATAGTGTGCTCGTCACATGCGAGCGGGCCCAGTCGAAGATTTCCGTGATTTCATCCCAATAGGTCACTTTCTCGAAATCCATTGTCTCTACAGGTGCACCTGTGATAATCATTCCGTCGAATTTCTCCTGTCGCATGGACTCGAAATCACGGTAGAACATCATCATATGTTCTATCGGCGTATTCTTGGGGGTATGACTCTTCAGTTTCATGAAGCTTATCTCCAACTGCAAAGGTGTATTTGAAAGCAGACGGATCAGGTCTGTCTCTGTTGTAATCTTCAAAGGCATCAGGTTCAGGATGACGATACGCAAAGGACGAATGTCCTGCGTCGTCGCTCTTGAATTATCCATCACAAAGATATTCTCATTCTTCAGAATATCGATGGCAGGCAATCTATCGGGTAATCTTAATGGCATTTTAGTGGTTTTATTTAATTCTTATCAAACAACAGGAAATATTATCTAATCCTCCCTTCTGGATAGCTGACAGGCAGAGTTCATCAACGTCGCCACCGTCTTCCAATATTTGGGAAATTGCACTATCCGGCAGCATATCAGTGAGTCCATCGCTGCAAAGCATGAAGGTATCGCCCACAAGCACATCGGAGGTTATCTGAACAATATCTATATACGACGTGCCACATCCTCCTCCAATACAGTTTGTGATGATACTTGTATGTTTCTCCGAGCCCAACATATTGTTTAACGAATGATCCGTCGTCAACTGAGTCAGTTGTCTGTCACGAAAACGATACAAACGACTATCACCACAATTCAGCGAATAGAAATCATTATTATAATAGGCTAATCCAACCAATGTTGTTCCCATCCCCTTAAAACGTTCGTCGGCACGTCCCTTCGATGCGATGAAAGCGTTGATGGATCCCAGCCATGATACAATTATCTCATTGAAGTCGCCAGCCCCAAGTCCCGCAGGTATGTCATGGTAGAAGAATTGTAGGTTTTTCAGAACATCCTCACTGGCAACATCGCCACTGTTATGACCGCCCATACCATCAGCGATGGCAATGATATAACGGTCTTTCTTTTCCAAGTCTACGTTTTTACTTATATGGGCGTCACGAATATACTGATCGTCCACAAGTATCATATCCTCATTGCTATGTCTGACACAGCCTACATGGCTGACTGCTGTTATCTCTAATCTTATCATCTGAGTATTATCTAATAATAACCTGAAGGTTGATATTGGCGATGGTTAGGATATCTCCATTACTCAAAGTCATCTCAACATCAGGCTGCATTAAATGCTGATTCAGTCTCGTGCCATTCGAAGAGTGTTTATCGGCAATGCACCAGCCTGTACCCGATTTATATTTTAGTTGCGCATGAACACCTGAAACGTATGCCTGATGCTCAAAGAACTGTGTATATGGTCCTTGTCGACGACCGATAATTGCTCCATTCATGGCAACCAGACGTATATTGAGGCTATCGTTCGCTAGTGTCATCACAGGAATATTCTGTGAGGAGCCAGGCTGAGATACACCTGGTTCTGTCGGAATATGAGACACATAGCCTGTAACAGACATACCTGGCGGTATCTCTCTCTTACTGGAACCAGCAGAGAGCATCAGACCTCCACAATATGTACAGCGCCTGCCTAATCCTACCCTTCCGCAATGGTTACAGAAAAACAATTCCTGCCCACACTGATCGCAATAGTGGGAATCGTCATCTATCTCCTCTCTACATGCTGGACAAATAATCATTTTCTATATATCTTCTGGCAATATTATCTGATATGTTTCTTTCGTTACCTGATCTGGCGGCATCTTAGACACACGGAGAGACAACCTCTGGATGGTGGCATCAAGCAAGTTACGCATCTCGCGGGCATTGCCCCACGACTCATCCTTACCCAGCACCATCTTATAGATTGTATCAAGCGCCTTAAACTCAGCCGTCGGTGAGAGTGTATACTGATCCTTTTGAGCCATCTGCTTAAAGATAGCCAACAGTTCATCTTCATTATAATCATCGATATGGAGCTTGTGTGTGAAACGACTTGCCAAGCCTGGGTTCATCTGTAAGAACTCCTCCATTTTATCTCTGTATCCGGCAGCGATCACGACGAACTTTCCACGATCATCCTCCATTCGTTTTATCAAGGTGTCTATGGCCTCTTTGCCATACTGGTCTCCACCGTCGCCCAGCATATAGGCTTCGTCGATAAACAAGACTCCGCCCATCGCCTTATCACACAAGGCATTGACAATCTTCGGGGTCTCGCCCATGTATTTTCCCACCATCGTGGCCCGGCTGACCTCCAGCACTCGGTTGGTGGGTAGGATATCCATGGATTGCAGCACCTCACCCATCTTACGGGCAACAGACGTCTTTCCTGTTCCCGGATTACCCGTCAAAACAAAGTTCATAGCCATCTGCTGGACCTTTCCGGCACCCATGGCTGCACGCTGTTTCATAAACATGCTCTGAACAGCCAAACGACGGATCGAGTTTTTCACCGTACGCATACCGATAAGTTCATCAAGTTCATTCAATACCTCATCCAATGGACGAGTCGTCTCGCCCTGAGCCATCGGAAGGTCTTCTGGTATCAATCCGAACATATCATTCTCCTTGAAGCCGGAATCGTTCATTAACGTCACCAAACGTTGACTCTGGCGTTCCACCGTTTCGTCAAAGATCCGACGTGCCTCGCGGGCATTACCGAAGTTTTTGTCACGTCGCAGGTACAACTGTTCAAACTGTCGATGAATGGCAGCACGAGTCGTGTCATCGATGGTGAAGTTCTTTCCTTTTGCCAAATGCAGGAAGATGTCTGTCAGTTCGTCAGGAGTATAGTCGTCGAAATGTATCGTCTGTGTAAAACGACTCTTCAGACCTGGATTAGAATCGATAAACTCATGCATCTGGTCCGTATAACCAGCAACGATACAGATAAACTTACCACGGTCATCCTCCAATCGTTTCAATAATGTATCAATAGCTTCCGCTCCGAAAGAGTCTCCCTCGCTAGACCGCAACGTATACGCTTCATCAATGAAGAGTACACCACCCATGGCCTGATCTACCAGTTGGTTGGTCTTTATGGCCGTCTGTCCAGAATAACCTGCAACAAGTTTTGATCTGTCAGCCTCAACCAACTGACCTCTAGACACGATGCCTAGAGTCTTGAATATATCTGCCATGATCCGGGCAACAGTAGTTTTTCCCGTTCCCGGATTACCTGTAAAGACATAGTGTTTCCCTTGAAATGTACTTGTCTCTCCACGTTTTATCTGCAGATTCAAGTATGCAGCCAAGTTCGAGACCTCTTTCTTAACAGCATTCAGTCCCACCAGTCCGTCTAGTTTTGCCAGACAGTCAGAGATATCCACCGAACGCGGAGTCTCGTATGGAATATCTTCCATCTTGATGGTCATCAACTCCTCATTGCTCATTGTCGAGATACTCTCGCTTTGCAGGCGCTGAGCTTGTCTCTTACAAATCTGGTCAAAGAGTGTACGCATGGTACGACCATTGGCAAAATCCTTATCACGAGACTGATGCATCTCAGCGATCATCTTCCTAGTCAGTTCCTCAGCCTCTTTCGAGAATACGTATTTCTTCTCTTTAGCGAAGACCTGCATAATCTCGTACAATTGCTCAGGCGAATAATCCTTGATATCAAGGAAATAGTTGAAACGACTTCGGAAGCCAGGATTTATACGGAACAGATTTTCCATCTCCATCCGATAACCGGCAGCAATGACCACGAATTGTCCGCGATCGTCCTCCATCCGTTTCATCAGTTTCTCCAGAGCCTGCGCCCCCTGATTATCACGTTCTCCTGCAGCACTCAGGGGAGCCAATGTATAAGCCTCGTCAACAAAAAGGATTCCTCCCTTTGCCTTATCGCAGAGTCGGTCTACGACCTTTGGTGTCTCACCCTGATAAGGACTCACCATCTTCGCACGGTCTACTTCCACGACATGACCACTATCAAGATAGCCGATGGCAGCCAGTATCTCTCCAAGTTTACGAGCAATTGTCGTCTTACCAGTACCGGGATTACCCGTCAGGATGATGTGCATACCCATCTTTTCCTGTTTTCCCAAGCCACGTTCCGCACGCTGTATGCTGTTCTGCACAGCATAGGCAATCTCGCGCACAGCACTTTTCACCTCATCCATGCCGATGAAGAGATCAAGATCTTTGAGAACCTCATCAACAGTCCGTTCTTCGGGCACATACCCTTGGATATCCTCTTTCTCCACCCGTATGGCCTTTTCACCACGACTGATGAAATGTGTAAAGATATCCTCTGCAGTCTTTATGGCAAGATGTCCATTACCAAATGTCTCATCCTTGATCTTCAACTGATATTTAAAATATCGCATCAACTGATTATCCGCCTCGGCTGAGAAATCCATGACACCATACTTCATCCTGAGACTCTTCTTACAGATATCCGTTAACTCATGATATCCAGGAGTTGGCAGACGGAAGGTGTATTTGAAGCGGTTGGCCACTGCAGGATTACTCTCTAAGAAATCTTCAAGTCCCTTGCTCAGGCCCGAGATAATGACAACTGGGTTATCATCCCATTTGTCCATCTCCACAAACAACTTATCAAGCGGATTCACCTGATTAGAATATTTGTCAGGGAGTAATTTCTGAACATTATCAAAGAACAGAATGCCGTTCTTTGCCTTTTTGATATTGTCGTCCCATTTGTCAACAAAACGCTGATAGTCGACAGCATCAACCATCGTCAGTTTGGGCTTCTCAATAATCTTATGCTGATAGAAATAGTCTCTGAGGATTTCTGCAAGGGCTGTTTTACCCGTACCCGTCTCACCTATAATCACAGCATTGACAGAGATACGAACATTCACGATATCCTTACGAGAACGGAGATAGGCATAAGTATCGACTATCGTCTTGAGTTGCCTCTTCACTTCGTCGAGTCCCACAAGTTTATCAAGCAAATCCTGACTGACAAGTGGTTTTCCACACCACTTACAGAACTTGGCGATACCCCGATTTTCCTTATGACAGTTCTCACATATCATTATTCGACATCCCTTTCTAATTGCTTTATAATTTCAGTAGGAGAAATCCTCTTCACGTCCGGATTATCGACATTCATCAGAGTAGGACTGAAGATGATAAAGTTCAGCACAAATATCAGTGCCAAGACACTCCATAGGATATAATGTAATACACTCTCACCACTGATGGAGCGCACCTGATCGGTCACGTCGTTCAATACACCGAACTTCGACCCATTATAGCGATACGATTTTGTCTTAAACGTATAGTATAGGGGCTCCAACAATGTTGACTTGATGTCATTCTCCAATACCTCGGCAATCAGTTTGCTATCTGCTTTCTGATCACCACGGAAGTCTGTCAGATGGCATACCAGCATATACACCAACGTTATAACGATGATCGCCATATTAAAGAGAGACGGGTGAGACTGCCCGATATATTTCAAGACTATAATAGGTATAAAGGAAGAGAAAGCCCCCAACAATCCCCAAAAACAAGAGAACACGAAATCATAGCCTCTGAAATAAGCTCGGGTACCCACAATGATGGCGGTCATCCCACCTAACGGAAGGCCTATGGAGAGGAACGTATGGTTCAACAGGTATGTGTGGTTCTTGACACCTATCAATAGGATCAACAGTAACCAGATACCACACAGGACAAAAAAGGTCATCCGCCAGAATTTCTCTCTCTTCTTCGCATGATACCAACTGTCGCGCACACTCGTTACCCTCTTAGATGTTTCCTCTTGGGCATCAATAAAACGCTTGTAATAGGGTTGGGAGATGTCAATCTTTCCGAGGGCAAGAAGCCATTCCTCAAGGGCATGCTCATAAGCATACTTCGTGGAGAAATCGGCAAAAGGATCTTCATGATAGAATACCGCCATCCACTGAGCAAAAGAGCCATTTCGTAATTCCGCCCTAATCTGGGAGAAGTTGTGGGGATCAATAGATCGGCCATCAACATACTCTACTCCATCTGACATCAGATACGATGGGGTAACCCCCAAGATACGGCAGAACTTATAAACTGCAGTCCTCGCATCGTATGCTCCTAGGCGCTCACGATTCTCCTCACTCTTCAGGTCAAAGCAACGGGTATACTCATTCAAGACCTCTGTCCAACCGTGTAACTGAGCATAATAATAGAAACGCCCATTAAGATCCAGGAAGTCTTTCATCTCCTCTTTGAAATCCTGAGCACTCATATGCTCGCTCTTCCTCAGTCGCTCGGCGAGTTGTTCGCCAATCTGTAGCGGAGTAAAGGCGCTACGCAGATCATAACCTGCATGACGGTCCAGATTATAGAGGACTTTATATGCCAAAGCTTCCGAATAAGACTGTCCCTGGGTCAATATACGAAGACTCTCACATGCCATCCGGTCTTCATGACTATACATCCATGAGAGCAGACGTCCGTCTGTCAGGATATGCCAGTCGTCAGCTGTCAGTTTCTCCTTCCCGTAGGTGCTGACAATCTCCTTCAGATTTGATGACGGATATCGAGCTAACAGAGATATCTCCGGATCTATCTCATAGACCAAACGCATAATAGCCACATGAGTATCATGATTCTCTGACGGGGAGAAATACGAGCGTAATCGATCTATGTTACACTTTGTGTGTGATTCCAGATATAGGAAAAGGCTATCATTGGGATTAGTAAGAAGAATCCCATAATCACTCTGATAGCTTAATAGTGAGATGGCAACACTATGTACATCATCACAAGGATTTCCCTTCACGTCCTTGTATGGGTATGTAGGTTCCATGGCATAGATAGCTGCCATCAGTCCTGCACGCAGGTCAACCGGATAACGGTTAACGACGATATCCTTGACAATCGTACTCAGTTTCTGGTTGCCACATGACTCCAGCCACGAACTAATCCGTCCGTTGTATAAATAGCCAACTGCCAGTTTCTCGTTATCGAGCAGCATGGGGATCAGCTCATGAATGTTATCAGCCACAAGATTCTTATCAGGATCCACAATAAAGCTCTTGTATTTCAGGAACGGTGACGATAAATCGACCTTCGGACTGGCACCTTCAAACCATTGTTCCACTTGTTCATATCCCCATCGATTGATCGGGTTGACAACGGTCAGTCCTTGAACAAGTAGTCTGACGCGCTCTGGCAGTTCATTGATATGAGGAAGACGACCCTCGTTTTTCTGACGCATCATCACACGCTCGTTCGTGCTCATCGGGTTCTCACCCAACCAAAGTGCCATCAGACTGATTCCCAAGGAATAGAAATCTGCCGCAGGTGTCACTTCCACGACACCGTCAATCACATCAGCATACATCTCTGGAGCCGCATATATTGGGGTACGAGCCTGTGTGGTTTTGTGCGCCTTCCCATCCTGATCCAAGATACTAGAGATACCAAAGTCGCCCAAAACGAGTTCCGTATGCTCCTTGTCGCGGAAAAAGAAGTTACTTGGTTTGATATCCTTGTGCAAGATATTGCACTCATGACAATATGCCAATGCAGCAGCTCCTTGCAGAGCGATACGCCGGAACTTATCCATATCGCCATTAAGTCTGTAGGCTGCCATGGTTCCGCCTGCCAGATACTCCATCAGTTCATAATAGCGATGTTTACCCTCAACATATGTTTTGCCAAAGTCGAACACTTTGACAATCATCTCGAAGTCGAAGTTGTAGACAGTCTGAAGGATTTTCCTGTTGACATCAAAATTGGGGTAATATACTTTCAGAACGTATTTCTCGTCGTCACGCTCAACGAGATACACCTGTGCCTCACCGGAATTATCGCTCAGGCACTGGACATTCTTGTATTTGACTCCTTTTAACATGAAGAAGTCGTTTCTGGCATCCTCACCAAGAGCGACTATTCCGTCTGCCCTCATCGTACTGTCCGCACGGTTCATGACAGGTTTCTCTGATGTCCGCATGGTTCCTACATGAGGCTCCGAACGCATCGTCATTCCTCCTAAGCTAGCAGGATCCACCCGTTTTGTTCTATCAATACCGTCTGCCGTTTCTGCCATATGACCAAGAGTTCTTTGCGTGCCCATCACTCATCGTCTTTAATATCCTTCTTCGTGTTCTTTCCTAAAATAACCCATTTTCCACCCAGTTGTGGTTTCGCACAACCACACGGACTGGAATGCAATGCATGCTTATAATTACACTCCCAAGCAAGTCTTACCCCCTGTGGCCGACACGCCATAGCATAGTTTCGGACCAAGGCTGGTTTGGGCTGAGGCGTCTGTGCCATCTGCTCCAAGATATCCGCGATTTTCTTGAGGCGTTCTTGTCTCTTCGCGTCATACTCCTCCTTGCTGATGCGCTTATTCCCTGATTCTGCAATCACAGGATGAGCGATTCCTCTATCTTGTGCCAGTAACGTCAAAACGCGTTCACGCAACTTGATATTTCGCTGATCACGATGCAGGTCTCGTTCAGAGGAATAAGGGACGACGTTCTCCATCTGCTGAAGCTCCCACGCCAATTTCTGCATCTCTTTAAACTCAGGAAGTTCATTAACTTGTTCTGCCAACTGGCGAGCCTCTTCTGTCAGAGGGGTTCCGCACTGTTTACAAAAAGCGAAGTCATTCAACGTGTGACAGACAGGACAGACTATACCGCCACGAGGACTGCCGCACTCCGGACAGAAAGCATCTTCGTCTGAGATAGGAGTACCACAGAACGAGCACACATCTTTCCTGACATAATGACGACATACCTCGCAGAAATCTGCATCCGGTTCAAGCAATGCGCCACAGTTCGGACAGGTCGTCATCACGATTGCGTTTCCGCAGGAAGCACAGAACAGCGCTTCCGGTTCGTTTAGCGCTCCGCAATGAGGGCACTGTACCCTCTGCGACATTTGCGCCTGTTCTTCCTGCTGCTCCTGCACCTCAGAGAGCATTTCCACATGAGAGTTCTCGCGCTGGGCTTCTTGCGTTCCGGGAGTAATCTGTTCTGGGTTTAAAGTTATATCTTCTTCGTTCATAAACGCGCGTTTGAAACAACTAAGTTAGGTGCAAAAATAGATAAAAATATTTAAATCACCAAAAAAACCGCCGTAAATTTATATTTACGACGGCATTTTATCAAGGTTCCTGAATTCTACCAAAGTTGAAGGCGCTCTGACTTCGGGATAAACATCTTATCACCCTCCTTTATGCCAAAGGCCTCGTACCATGCATCAACATGCGGAAGAGCTCCATTCACGCGCCAACGTCCCAAGGAATGCGGGTCACTTTTTGTACGCTTTCGGATCTCAGCCTCTGTAATATTTCCTGCCCACACACCAGCATACGCATGGAAGAAGCGCTGGTCGGCGGTCAGTCCATCAATCACTCCCAACGGCTGATATTTTGTTGCATTCTTGTATGCTGTGTAAGCGACCTGAAGCCCGCCATGATCAGCCAGATTCTCACCAAGGGTCAGTTGACCGTTAGCCTTCAAATCAGGTAACACACTGATAGCCGAGAAGAAATCTGCATATCTGCCCGTTCTCTCTGTAAAGTTATTTCCATCCGACTCTTTCCACCAGTCCTTCATGTTTCCGTCTTTATCGAAACGACGTCCTTGATCATCAAAGCCATGTGTCATCTCGTGGCCGATAACCACACCTATAGCGCCATAGTTAAAGGCATCATCGGCAGATGGATCAAAGAACGGATACTGAAGTATTCCTGCAGGGAAACAAATCTCATTAGTCGTGGGATTGTAATATGCATTCACAGTCTGTGGGGTCATATGCCATTCATCACGGTCGACAGGTTTCCCTACCCGATGATCAATAGCCCATTTTGTCCAAAAACGACTACATTCCAGCATATTCTCATAGTAAGATTTTTTAGGATCAATTTTTAAATCCGAGATATCTGTCCACTTATCAGGATAGCCAATCTTCACATAGAACGTATTCAACTTCAACAAGGCATTCACCTTTGTTGAATCACTCATCCAGTCCTGGGCTGCGATACGCTCTCCAAGAGCAATCTGTAGATTTTTCACGAGCGTCGTCATACGTTGCTTCGAAGACTCAGGGAAGTACTTCTCTGCATAGATTTTTCCAAGAGCCTCACCCATCACGCGCTCCACCTGCGAGGTACTGCGCTTCCATAACGGGTGGTTCTCCTTACGACCAGAGAGCACACGACCTTCAAAATCGAAGCTTTCTGCTATGGTTGCATCACACAGATAGTTTGCAGATTCTGTGATGATGCCCCACTCCATCACATCACGGTATTCCGAGGGCTTCATGCTTCCCACAAGTTGGTTGGCTCCATCAAGGAAAGCTGGCTGTCCCACAACCATTTCCTGAAAATACTTACTTTCTATGCCTCTGGCATTCATGACCTTTTCTAACGGGAGATTGGGGTATCTTTTCACGAACTCAGCCAGAGTCATTTTGTTGTAATTAGCCTCAGGATCACGAAGCTCTGTGCGCGACTTAGATACCTTGGCCAGGGCAGTCTCTACCTTCATGATGTTCTTCATCTTGGCCGTTGCTGCGCTCTTGCTGAAGCCAAAAAGCTGGAACATCTTGACGATATGCTTTTTATATGCCTCACGGATGTCTGCCGTTGCCTTGTCATTATCGAGATAATATTCTTTCTGACCTAGCGACAAACCTCCCTGATACACATTGAGGATATTTTGTGTAGCATTCTTGTCATCTGCTCCGAAACCAGCATTAAAGAACTCTTCTTCACCATACGGAGCTTGCTCCAACTGGATGGCGAGCAGTTGCTGATTTGTCTTGGCTGCCTCCAGACGCTTGATGAGAGGCATGACAGGTGCCACACCGTCCTGATTGCGTCGATCTATATCCATCGCCAACTTATAGAGATCACTGAGTTTCTGCTCAATTGTCCCCTCTTCGTAGGTATTGTTCTGCAACTCCGAAAGAATCGCGTTGATACGCTTATTGTTATCTTCCTGCAGTTTGTCAAAACTACCGTAGCGTGAATAGGCCGCAGGCAGCGGATTCTTCGTCATCCAGCCACCGCATGCATATCCATAGAAGTCGTCACCTGGTCGTATGGCTGTGTCAAAGTCTGTCACGTCCAGACCTGAGTGCAACGGTTCCTGAGCCAAAGCGCTCACAGATACTGATGCAATTGTCATCATCATGATTATTCGTTTCATTTTTCCTTTATATTTATGATTGATTTAACATTTCCAGTTCTTCACTCAGCCGCTCCCATTTTTCGATTTCCTCGTCAAGGCAGCCTTTCGTCGAAGTATACTCCGTCACTAGCGTCATATCTGAGGCGTTCTCAGGCACCATCAGCAGGTCGTCAAGTTCTTTCAGACGCTGTTCCATCTTTTCGATCTTCGCCTCCGACTCCTTGACTGCCTTTTCCGCACGTTTGATGCGTTTCTGCTGTTCCTTGTGTTCGGCATAACTGAGAGCCTTAGATGCCGATTCCCGCATGTTCACCGCTTGGGAACTGGGATTTTCCCCGGAGGAAAGTCCAGGTTTCCCCGAAGGAAAGTCCATGTTTCCTCGGAGGGCATTCTTTCCCGTCCCATCCAGTTCACTAAGTTCGGATATCTTTTTCTCCCGCAGGAAGTCATAGACACCACCAAGATGCTCCTTGACTCTGCCACCGCCAAACTCGTAGACCTTTGTCACGAGACCGTCAAGGAACTCACGGTCATGCGACACGATGATAGCCGTTCCGCCAAAGGCCTTAATAGCCTCTTTAAGCACATCCTTCGACGCCATGTCCAGATGGTTTGTCGGCTCATCGAGAATCAACAGGTTGACAGGCTCCAGCAACAGGCGGATCATCGCCAGGCGACTTCGTTCGCCACCACTGAGGACCTTGACTTTCTTGTCAGCCTCTTCGCCGCCAAACATAAACGCTCCAAGGATGTCCTTAATACGCAGACGGATCTCTCCCTTTGCCACGTTGTCTATTGTCTGGAACACCGTCAGGTTTTCGTCAAGCAGTTGCGCCTGGTTCTGAGCGAAGTAGCCAATCTGCACCTGATGGCCGATCTTCAGTTCTCCATCAAATGGAATCTCTCCCATCATGCATTTAACAAGCGTGGATTTTCCTTCGCCGTTCTTTCCGACAAACGCCACTTTCTCGCCGCGCTTGATGGTGAGCGTTACATGGTCGAAAACAGTATGAGAGCCATAGTCCTTCCTCACCTCGTCACAGATGACAGGATAGTCGCCACTTCTCAAACAAGGCGGGAATTTCAAGCGCATGGCTGAGTTGTCCACCTCATCAATCTCGATGGGCACGATCTTCTCCAGTTGTCTGATCTTCTGCTGTACCTGCACAGCTTTCGTGGCCTGATAACGGAAACGCTCAATGAAAGCCCTCATGTCGGCAATCTCCTTCTGCTGGTTCTCGTAGGCACGGATCTGTTGCTCCCTGCGTTCCTGACGGAGCACAACATACTCGTCGTACTTCACCCGATAGTCAACGATGCGTCCGCAAGAGATTTCCAACGTACGGTTCGTGACATTATTGATAAAAGCTCGGTCGTGGCTGACAAGTACCACCGCACTTGAGCTCTGCGCGAGGAACTGCTCCAACCATTGTATCGACTCGATGTCTAGGTGGTTTGTCGGCTCGTCGAGTAACAGCACGTCAGGCTTCTGTAACAAGATCTTCGCCAGTTCGATACGCATACGCCAGCCTCCAGAAAACTCCGAAGTGGGTCTCTCGAAGTCCGTACGCTCAAAACCAAGTCCCGTAAGTGTTCGTTCCAGTTCGGCTTCGTGGTTTTCTGCGCCCATCATCAGATAGCGCTCATGCTCTGTAGTGAATTTCTCAACCAGCGCCAGATAATCCTCACTCTCATAGTCGGTACGATCCACAAGTTCTTGGTTCATCCTGTCTAATCGTTCCTTCAGTCTCATGACATCAGCAAACGCTTTCTGCGCTTCTTCTCGTACTGTCGTATGATCCTGCAGAACCATCACCTGCGGCAGATAACCGATTCGACAATCGTTCGGTATACTCACCGTTCCCTCCGTCGCCTTCTGCTGACCACAAAGAATCTTCAGCATCGTTGACTTTCCTGCACCGTTCTTTCCTACAAGGGCAATACGGTCTCTGTCGTTGATGACGAAACTGGCATCGACGAACAATGGCTTAACGCCAAACTCCACTTTCAGTTTGTCTACAGATATCATCGCTTGTCCACAAACGTATAATCCTTATATTCCTCACGAGGGAAACGAAGCATCTCATCATCGATATCACCAGATTGGAAGTTCGATATCTTGACTGTCGTCCATATGAATGCCACCTTGATTCGGAGCTTGATCGGACGATAGCTCTTGCGCTCGACAAGGGCATGAATCTCCTTCATTCCCTTCATACCTTTTTTCACTCGCAGTGTCAGCATCAGTCCGTCCTGATGGTTGGCAATGCTGTAGTCGTAATTATCAGGCTCGAACTTGAACTTCTGTGAGTATTTATCCGAACGATTGTTCTTCGCACTGTGGATCTCGACTTCCTTCTTTCTCTTCTTAATGGTGTATACCGTCGTGCCGTCGTTCCATGAGTTCATCTTAGCATCTACGAACTTACTTTTCTTTCCTTTGTACCAGATAGTACCATAGGTCTTGTAGATACCCGTTATGTTAACATCATAATGCATGGTGGCACCTTGCTCACCAAACACCTGTTGGTATGCGGAATTAAAGATACGTCGCGCCTGACGGGAGTTGGCTGTCTCCTCCGCCCTCATCATCGTCTGCGATGCCAATAGTAGCATCACACAGAGCATTATCCTAAACTTTATTTTCATTTTTCTGCTTTCGAACTGCAAAATTACACATTTTTTCGTTTTTTATTGCTATATTTGCCCCAGATTTTTAAAGATTAACAAAGGTTATCATGGAAAAGAATATATTCGCGAAACTCATCGCCGACGCACTTAATATCCAGGAGCGTGCCGTTGCCAACACCATCGCACTGATCGATGAAGGCTGCACCATTCCCTTCATCTCACGATACAGAAAAGAACGTACAGGAGGACTAGACGAGGTCCAGATTGCCGCCATCAGTGACAAGTACGAGAAACTGCATGAGATCCAGAAACGGAAAGAGACTGTTGTGAAGACCATTACTGACCTTGGCAAGATGACACCCGATCTCAACCAGCGCATCGAAGCGTGCTGGGACGCTACTGTGCTCGAAGATATCTACCTGCCATACAAGCCTAAGCGGCGCACCCGTGCTCAGGTTGCAAGAGAGCAAGGATTGGAGCCCTTAGCCCAACTTATCCTGCTCCAACGTGAACGTGATCCTGAACGAGCAGCAGAACGCTATGTCAAGGGTGACGTCAAGGATGTTCAGGCTGCCATCAAAGGTGCTCAGGATATTATAGCCGAGACCATCAGCGAAGACGAACGATCACGGCAGCAGATCCGCAATGCGTTTTCCCGTCAGGCAATCATCTCCTCAACAGTAGTCAAGGCTAAGGCAGACACAGACGAGGCAGCAAAATACAGCGACTATTTTAACTGGTCGGAGCCACTCAAGCGATGCTCATCCCACCGACTGCTCGCCATGCGTCGAGGCGAGAACGAAGGAATACTCCGAATCAGTATTTCGCCTGATGACGAAGAGGCCACAGAACGTCTGAAACGTCATTATGTATATGGGAATACGCCCTGCGGCTTATTAGTCAGCGAAGCAGTCGACGACGGCTACAAACGGTTACTCAAACCAGCTATCGAGAACGAGTTCGCTTCTCTCAGCAAAGAACATGCCGATGAAGAAGCCATTCGCGTCTTCGCAGAGAATCTCCGACAGTTACTCCTAGGAGCACCTCTCGGTCAGAAACGGGTGATGGGCGTCGACCCAGGATTCCGTACAGGATGCAAAGTGATTTGTCTTGACGCACAAGGTAATCTGCTGCATCATGAAGCCATATTTCCCCATCCGCCTGTGAACAAGCACATGGAGTCGGCTATGGCCCTCCTACAGATGATTCGGAAATATCAGATTGAAGCCATCTCGATCGGCAACGGCACCGCCAGTCGAGAGACTGTCAACTTCATACACGATGTGCTGGCTGGACGATACAATACCGACACGAAGCAACAAGTTGTAAGTTCGAAGCCACAGGTCTTTGTCGTTAGCGAATCCGGAGCATCTGTCTATTCTGCCTCGAAAATTGCCCGTGACGAGTTCCCTGATGAGGATGTCACTGTACGTGGCGCAGTCTCCATCGGCCGAAGACTCATGGATCCCTTAGCGGAACTGGTGAAGATAGATCCGAAGAGCATCGGTGTAGGACAATATCAACATGATGTAGACCAAGCCAAACTCAAGCATTCACTTGACCAGACCGTCGAAAGCTGTGTCAATGCCGTAGGTGTCAATCTCAACACTGCCTCTCAACACTTGCTGATGTATGTCAGCGGTCTCGGCCCGACACTTGCCAAGAACATCGTTGACTATCGGAAAGAACATGGTGCGTTCACCTCACGAGCACAACTAAAAGACGTGCCACGCCTCGGACCAGCTGCCTATCAACAGTGTGCAGGCTTCCTTCGTATCCCAGGAGCCCCAAACCCGCTCGACAACTCAGCAGTACATCCAGAGAGCTATCCTATTGTAGAGCAGATGGCAAAGGATCAGAAATGTAACGTCAAAGATCTGATTAAAGACAAAGAGAAGCGTGAGGCCATCGACATCAGGAAATATGTCTCTGACAAAGTAGGCATCCCCACCCTTACCGATATCCTACACGAACTAGAGAAGCCTGGGCGTGACCCACGCGAACAACTGGAAGAGTTTGAATTCGATAAAAATGTGTCAACAATTGACGACCTGACAGAAGGAATGATTCTACCGGGAATTGTCACCAACATCACCAATTTTGGAGCTTTTGTTGACATCGGTGTACATCAGGATGGACTTATCCACATCTCACAGATGGCCAACCGTCGCATTGCTCACCCACTTGATGTAGTCAAACTCCATCAGCACCTCCGTGTACGTGTCATCGAGGTCGACAGACGGCGTAACCGTATCTCTCTCTCGCTAAAAGGCGTATAGGCTAAAAGGATTATTCATACCTAAAAGCCTGATAGGAATGAGGTTTCAGTGACAGGGCGAATTTCGTCTTGTCGCTCTTTTTCCATCCGATCCATACAGCTTCAGCCTTACCATCAATAGTACTGCTATCCTGAAGGCTCGTTAGTTTCTTAAAACCATCAGTGACGCCAACCAACTTAACATCAACAGGCTCGTCATTGAAGTTTTCCACAATTAAAGTGTGGTTGTCATACATAAAGAGGCAAACCTTAGATGGACCTTCTAGGTAGAAGTCCATATCCTGACTCATCACTCGACGTATCTCATTCAGTGCAAGACTTGGATAATCATAAAGGTTTCCCTTGTCATCAGGGATTGTAAGCACATAAAGATAGGCATCAGCATATTTGGCCTTATGAAGAATTGGGAAGCCAGACACACCTCCTTTCAACGGGCGTCCTGCACTAACAACTTCCCAACTGTCGTTTGTCTGATAGAGAACCTGCGGGATAATCATCTCGCGCGAGCTCTTTCCATATCGACCAAAGTCATTCACGATTGCTTTCATGTCAGAACAGCGCAACTCACAGACCTGTGCAATCTTCTTTGGGATGGCCTTCAGTAAACCACTGGTGATTACCACATCATGCCCACCAAGCAGTTGCTGTTTGATCTTATCCATTATGTCAGGATCGCCTGCCGCTTGTTCTGTCAGTAATACGACTTTCTGTCCCTTCGGGAAAGATGGATACACATCCATAGGAAGACCTATCATCCCTAAGTAGTTTTGAAGGAAATCCTCACCCAATGCATGGAAAGGTTTAAACGACTGAATACCCACAGGGTTTCCTAATTTCCCAACCAACTCATCTGCCTGTCGTAAAGCCACATCAGCAATACGCGCCATCGTAGTCGGGGTCACGGTCTGGTTACCATTCTTATATGGTGCCCTCATCTCATCATAATTCCAGCTTGTCCCAGTTCCCTGCCATGGGGCACGGAAATTATCGAGCAACGGAATCTCCAACAACTGATTATAAGCAAAAAGCATCACATCGCGCGCTTTTGCTATAGCCGTCAGATGCAGCTGTTCTGCATAACGATCCATGCTCATCTGAATTCCGCCAGCATCAACCCATCCTCCTCCGTTATAACCAGGCCTCAGGTTCTCAAAATAACGAATAATCTGATAGCTTAGATAGTTCTGCAGATGTTGGTCTCCATCGGGGTTACGTGTCTCCGTACCTGTCCAAATACCATCAAACAACCGCGGTCCATCCTCCAGATTGAAACCTAGCCCCTGAAAATGATCGTACCAATTAGGATACTTGATAATAACTTTCACCTTTGGATTTACTGCTTTTGCAGGACCTATTACAAGGTTCTTGGCAGCATCGTTCATCAGTTTCAGCCGATATTCTGTCCATGTCATATCGCCTTTTGCAGCAATCTCTACAGGACTCTTGCAACTGGTAAAGAAAAAATCGTCGAGCAAGAATTCGTCGAAATGTTTGGCTGTCGTCTCGGCAATCCGCTTGACAATCTTCCTATGCTCAGGATCAGAATAACAAAATGTCTCAAATTCATTACTCTCATTGACAGTATAGGTAATACCGCCTGCAACCTCTATGCCTTGCTTTTGAAAGAATGCCTTGGCCTTCTCTATCGTTCCATCATCTACAAGCAACATATCTCTATGTGTCTCCAGATATATCTTATCAACATCCAACTGACTAGAAATCGTTGCCCAAGACGATTCTAGCCATTTGGTGTCTTTCATTTTATCCACCTCGTTGGCACGTACATAGACTGAGACTTTGAAATTCTTATGTTTTGCCTCCATCTGTATAGCAGTCATCAGACACACAAACAGACAAAGAACGAAATGCAGTGAAACACTACCCTTCACAAGCAGTCTTGATACAACCGCCATCATCGATAATATTCTCATAAGTCTTTTTATGGTTAATGAATAGTTTGAGATTTCACTTGCAAAGATAAATCTTTTTCTTGAAACGACATAAACAAACAGGAAAAAACTACGTCTTTTTCATATGTTACATAAAGTCACACATAAGGACGTCTTATACCATAAACGCAAAAACAGGTACTACTCGCAAGTAGCACCTGTTTTTATTCATAAAGACTTTTCTTTACTTTACTTTCTCCACGATAGCTTTGAAAGCCTCTGGATTATTCATGGCAAGGTCGGCGAGCACCTTACGGTTAATCTCAATACCAGCCTTGGCAAGCTTGCCCATCAATACAGAATAGCTCATTCCCTCCTGGCGTGCAGCTGCGTTAATACGCTGAATCCACAGGGCGCGGAAATTGCGTTTCTTATTGCGACGATCACGATAGGCGTAGGTCAGACCTTTCTCCCATGTGTTCTTGGCTACTGTCCAAACATTCTTGCGGGCTCCAAAATAGCCGCGGGTAAGCTTCAAAATTCTCTTGCGCTTTGCTCTTGATGCAACGTGATTTACTGATCTTGGCATAATTTTTCTACTTTAAATGTTCGACAATAGGTTTAACGGAGACACAACAGGTCACGAACCTGCTTCATATTGCTCTGATCTACAATTGTTGTACCCACCAAGTTACGCTTCTGCTTCTTGGTCTTCTTGGTCAGAATGTGACTGTGGTAAGCGTGACGTCTCTTTACCTTACCTGTTCCGGTGAATGAGAATCTCTTCTTTGCGCCGGAGTTTGTCTTTACTTTTGGCATTGTTTTATAAATTTAAATTGTTATTATTAACTGACAGCAACGCATATACCGGGCGCGCCATCTTCTTTTTCTTTAATCTTTCGCTTCCTGCAACTTCTTCAGAGCGTCAGCAGAAATCTTCGCATTAGCAAACAGTCCACTATTCTGGCTGTCTTGCAAACGCTCCGAAATCGGACGAGATTCAGCCTCCTCGATCTCTTGTTCCCTCTGCAACTTAGCAGCCTCTTTCGCCTCCGCCTCTGCGGCCTCACGGTCACGAGCCTGCTGACTCTTCTTCTGAGCTCCTGCTTTTTTGGGAGCCAGATAGAGAAACATTTTCTTTCCCTCGAGTGATGGCATCGACTCAACCTTTCCACACTCCTCCAGATCGTTAGCAAAACGAAGGAGCAACACCTCACCCTGCTCTTTAAACAGGATAGAACGTCCACGAAAGAACACATAAGCTCTTACCTTATTGCCCTCCTCCAGGAACTCCTTGGCATGCTTGAGTTTGAACTGATAGTCATGCTCATCGGTCTGAGGTCCAAAACGAATCTCCTTTACCTCAACCTTCACCTGCTTCGCCTTCATTTCTTTTTGGCGCTTTTTCTGTTGGTAGAGGAACTTAGAATAGTCGATGAGACGACATACTGGCGGATTTGCGTTTGGCGAAATCTCCACAAGATCAACGCCTTGCTCACGGGCCATGTTCAATGCATCACGAGTAGAAACGACAGACGAGCCATCATCTCCCACGATGCGAACTTCACGTACTCGAATCTGTTCATTGACACGGTACTGGTTCTTTAATTTGTCATTCTTCATCCACTATTTTTTAAAATCGGCTGCAAAATTACGATAAATAAATGAAGAAATGAAATAATGAAGAAATGAAACAATCTTTAAACCATAATATTTATATTTATTTAACATATGGTACCTCGATTTACATCTCACATATCCATTATTTCATAACTTCATTCTATCACTGTTATCAAAAATCTTTCGTCATTTCTGCGACGCGGGTATTCACTTCATCGATAAACTCTTGGATGGTCTTCACACTTTGTTCTCCACCTCCTTGAGGACGAACGGCGACAGTACCATCTTGCTGTTCCTTCTCACCTACGATCACCATATAGGGGATACGCTTAAGTTCATTATCGCGGATTTTACGACCTAGTTTTTCATTACGTAGGTCAATTGTAGCACGTACTCCACCCATATCAAACTTCTTAGCGACCTCCTGAGCATAGTCATTATACTTCTCAGACAGAGGAAGAATTGCGACCTGGTCGGGGGTGAGCCATAAGGGGAAGTGTCCACTGGTATGTTCAATGAGCACAGCACAGAAGCGTTCCATCGATCCAAATGGCGCACGATGAATCATCACAGGAGTCTTCTTCTGGTTATCCTCATCCGTATATTCGAGGTTAAAACGCTTCGGCAAGTTATAGTCCACTTGAATAGTGCCCAACTGCCAACGGCGGCCGATAGCATCCTTAATCATGAAGTCGAGTTTTGGACCATAGAAAGCGGCCTCACCGTATTCCACCTTTGCAGGTAATCCCTTCTCCTCACATGCCTCAACAATGGCCTTCTCCGCCAGAGCCCAATCCTCGTCTGTTCCCACGTACTTCTCATGATCGTTAGGATCACGAAGTGAAATCTGCGCTTCAAAGTTAAAACCAAATGCCGTCAGCACAATTCCGATAATATCCATCACATTCAGGAATTCCTGTTTTACTTGGTCAGGACGACAGAAAAGATGGGCATCGTCTTGTGTAAACGAACGTACACGAGTCAAACCGTGAAGCTCACCGCTCTGCTCATAACGATAGACGGTTCCGAACTCTGCGATACGCAATGGCAGATCACGGTATGAACGAGGTTTCCAAGCAAAGATCTCACAGTGGTGAGGACAATTCATCGGCTTAAGCATGTACTCCTCATCTTCTTCTGGAGTATGGATTGGCTGGAAAGAATCCTTGCCATAGTGAGCATAGTGACCAGAAGTCACATAAAGATTCTTTGAACCGATATGCGGTGTTATCACCTCCTGATAACCAAAACGCTTTTGAACCTTACGCAGGTGATCCTGCAGGCGCAGGCGAAGCTCCGTACCTTTCGGAAGCCAAATGGGCAAGCCCTTTCCGACCTTATCAGAGAACATAAAGAGCTCCATCTCCTTACCAATCTTACGATGATCACGTTTCTTAGCTTCCTCAAGCATCACCAGATACTCGTCAAGCATTTTCTTCTTTGGGAAGGAAACGCCATACAGACGCTGCATCTGCTCACGAGTCGCATCACCACGCCAGAAAGCGCCAGCAACAGATGTCAGTTTTACAGCTTTAATCTCACCAGTGTCAACAAGATGTGGGCCACGACAGAGATCTGTAAAATTACCCTGCGTATAAGTTGTGATTGAGCCGTCTTCTAGGTCCTGCTCAATGTGCTCGCACTTATAAGTCTGTCCACCAGCAGAAAACTCCTTCAAAGCATCAGCTTTCGACACCTCACGACGAACCACCGGCTCTTTCTTCGCCGCCAACTCTTTCATCTTTGCCTCAATCTTGGGAAAATCGCTCTCCTTGATACTCTCACCGTCCTTCAACAGTACATCATAGAAGAAACCATTCTCGACAGCAGGTCCAAAACCGAACTGAATACCAGGATACAACTCCTGTAAGGCTTCAGCCAACAGATGCGCAGAAGTGTGCCAAAATGTGTGCTTACCCTGCTCGTCTTCCCATTTGTAGAGTTCTATCGTCGCGTCCTCTTGAATAGGACGGTTCAGCTCTACAGTTTCACCATTCACGCCACAGGCCAATACGCTGCGTGCAAGAGCCGGCGAAATGCTCTCTGCAATTTGATAACCAGTCACGCCCTGTTCATACGAGCGAACAGATCCGTCTGGGAATGTAATGTTGATCATATCTACAATATATGTTTGAATTTAAAAGTGCCTGCAAAGGTACATACTTTCTCTGAAACGACCAAATATCCAGTCCAAAAAACAAGCATGGGTTATAGTTGATATCATTTAGACATCCAACTTATTCACATTTTTACTTATCTCGATACTTCTTTATAACACTATAAGCAGTATAGAGCCCCAACTCACCAGCCTTACTAAGATCCTCTACACCTTCAGCAATCTTCTTAACATACACTCGTGCCAATCCTCTGTTATAATAGGCCTCTGCAAGATGATCCTCCAATTCCAATGCACGAGTATAATCATCGATGGCACGATGATAATCACCACGTAAGGCATAAAGATTGCCTCTATTATAATACAGGAAAGCATTTTCAGGAGTCAACAGAATAGCATCTGAAAGATCACCGAGCACGTTGGCCGATTGGAGATCGGTATTGGTCCCCTGAGAGGCATTAAACTCATTGATTTTTGCCTGACAAACAGCCCGTTGCCAGTAAGCCAACGACGAAGTGGAGTCAATTTGAAGACATATACTCAAATCATCGATTGCATTATCGAAGTTCTGAATGGTGCAATAAGCTACCGCGCGGAGGAGCAGAAGCGGTCCAATCATGGCTGTAGTTTTTGTATCAGCGATAGCAGTACTAAGAGAATCTATATAAACAAAGGTTTGTTTCATACGCTCCTCACTGAGATTTGTCTGGTCGCACGTCACATAGACGGTTCGCGAATGTGACTGGCCATTAAACGCTTCGACGGTACTCTCATAGACTGTCTCTGACTTCACATCGTTCTGCGGACGTATAAAGGACAAGCCGAACATCGGCTGCCAAGCGAGATCTGCTTTATGATTCTGTACACGACCACGATAGTCGCTCTTGTATTCATGCTCAACTTCCTGTTCATCAGCAACGACTAACTGGTTATATTTTTCCAGGTCCTCATCACTACGTTTGCGCATCTGTTTCTTTGACAGACGAGGTTGTTTTCCATAACGTTTATCCATCTGTGCCTTGAGAATCCGGAATTCATCGAGTTCTGCTTGTTTCGTGTTACTAAGATGACGATAACAAGAGGCACGATGCTGAAGACCAAACCAGAAATTGGGATATTCCTCAATGACCTTCGAATAATCCCGAATAGCGGCACGGAAGTTTCCCGTCTGTTCTAACAGGAGTGCGCGATTAAAAAGAGCCATCAAGTTATCAGGCTCAAGTTTTAACACAAAGTCGAAATCCTCAATACCGCGATTGTCATCACCAACTTGCGCACGAAGAAGCCCACGATTATAGTGACCAAGGAAATTGTTAGGATCAAGATCGAGGGCAGTATCATAGTCGGCCATCGCTCCACGAAGATTGTTCTGGTTATATCGCGCCATAGCCCGATTGATATAATTTCCAGAATGTTTGGGTATTAGATGAATACTTTTATTAAGAAATTCCTCGCCCTCTTTCCATTTCTGCCTGGCAAGACTGATGACAGCTCGTTCAGCCCAGATACTACCATCGTAGGGATCAAGTTCTAGACTCTTGTCCAAAGATCGGATGGCCTTCGTCGTGTCTTTCAAAAGCAGGAACACTTCTGCCTGCATCGAATAGGCTCTGGCATATTTTGACCAATGAGTGATCATCGTGTCAATCTGTGCCAACGCGCGGTCATATTCTTTATTCTGAATCAAACAAAGAACGCGGTTATGCCACAGGGCCTGATTCTCTGGGTCATAGCGCAAAGCACGATCATAGTCAGTTACAGCCTCGGCATATTTCTTCTGATTAATACGACAAAGTCCTCGAAGTTCCCAAGCACTGACCACATAGGGATTACGTTCTATCGCTTCTGTACAATCGCTCTCTGCCCCACGGAAGTCATCAAGATAAAACTTGGCAACCCCTCGGAAAAACCATGGTTCATAGAGCCAAGGTTTCTGACTGATTGCCTGATTAAAATATTGGATAGAAAGCACATAATCCTCATAATAAAGGGCCGATCGACCTATCATAACAAGCCGATCGGTATTAAACTGGGCTAGAGAATATGAAGGAAACAGAAGAAGCAACAAAAAAAGAACAGAATAGAATCTTCTAAGCATCCATCTGAAGCAGAAGAATCTATTATGGTCTCCTGCCACGAGACGGCCGTATTCTATGTTTTTTTCTTTGCTCACCGC
This sequence comes from Prevotella aff. ruminicola Tc2-24, assembly GCF_900110895.1. Lineage (GTDB taxonomy): Bacteria > Bacteroidota > Bacteroidia > Bacteroidales > Bacteroidaceae > Prevotella. The sequence continues at coordinate 51,952 of NZ_FOIQ01000005.1, forward strand.
CTCACTGGTTTCGTCTTGTATCCACAGCGATAGCGCCCCTGAACAAGGGCACGAAGTTTGCTTTGTATCAGTTGTTTACGAAGAGGAGAAATACGATCAATAAACATCTTCCCATCGAGGTGATCAAACTCATGTTGCATCACACGAGCCAGATAGCCATCAACCCACTCATCATGATGTTGAAAGTTCTCATCATCCCATTCAACGTGAATTCGTGTAGGACGCGTCACTTTCTCGTGGATAGCAGGTAGTGAAAGGCATCCCTCCTCCATGCTATCAGTATTCTCTTCATCATATTCAATGATATGTGGGTTGATAAACACTTTACGGAAATCCTTATACTCTGGCAGATCTTCGGAGATCACATCAAGATCGATCACCGATAAACGGATAGCCTTTCCAATCTGTGGAGCTGCTAATCCTATTCCCTCCGACTCAGCCAGCGTCTCCCACATATCAACAATTAATTCTTTCAACTGAGGGTAGTCTGGAGTGATATCTTCAGCCACCTTGCGAAGTACAGGCTGACCGTAAATATATATAGGTAAAATCATAAATATGCGACTATAGACCTTAAATAAATAAGAAATAACAAACGATATTATTGTCGACTACGAAGATAATCCTCCAAGATAATGGTAGCTGATATCTCATCAACAAGAGACTTATCCCGACGGGCTTTCTTTTTAAGACCTCCATCAAGCATTGCCTGATGGGCAAGAACAGAGGTAAAACGCTCATCGTAATACTCAATAGGAACCTCAGGAACAGCTTTACGCCAACGGTTGACGAACTGTTCTACACGCGCCATATTCTCACTGGGCTGACCATTGGGCTGCCGAGGTTCACCAATAACAATACGCTCCACCTGTTCCCTGAGCATATAGGCTTTCAGCCACTCAAACAACTCCGATGTAGAAACAGTCGCCAATCCTCCGGCAATAATCTGCAGAGGATCGGTGACTGCTAATCCGGTACGTTTCCGACCGTAATCGATAGCTAATATTCGCGCCAATGTCTATTGGGCGTTATAAAGCAACCATGCATCGGGATATGTAGAACGGAGCTGGTCGCGGCTTGCGACTGCATCACCTTTACTTGCATAGGTGGTCGCCACCACGCGATACATGTTACGGTCATTATTCTTCACAATCTGAGCGTTATAACCAGCATCCTTGAGGCGCTGTTGGAGTCCTTCTGCATTTGAAAGCAATCCGAAAGAGCCTACAACCACACTATATGCGCTCAAGCCCTGGCCGCTTACAAGAGAGACGCTTTCCTGGCGTACGGACACGTTATCGAGGTTATCTACAACACGAGTTTCCGTAGCGGGCTTAGCCTCCACTGGAGCAACGACAGCCTCACCTGTCTGAGGAGCGATCTGCTGAGTTGCAGTGTCATACTGTTTTGCCTTCTCATATGCCTTCTTATAGGCACTCTCACTAGACTTACAACTTGTAAAAGCCATTGCTGCGCATAAACCTACGCACAAAAGGGTGTACTTCTTCATTGTTTTTGTATTTAATAAATGGTGATTAAGTTCTATATTTGCTGCGAAATTACAAAATATCAAGCAAACGCATGCGAAAAAGGCACATAAAGTTTGTTAAATCAAGGAAATCCCAACTTTTTTACAAAATTTTTGAGTGTTTTTTGCATTACATATGGAATTCTTTTGTATATTTGCATATAGAAATCATGTTTGACGATTAAAAAAGAGAAGATTATGAAAAGTTTAGGTTACCTTGGCGCATTCCTTGGTGGTGCTATTGCCGGCGCTGCTTTGGGCATCTTGGTCGCGCCTGAAAAAGGCCAGGACACACGTGTAAAAATTACTGATGCAGTAGAAGATTTCCTGAAGAAGCATAACATCAAACTCAGCCGTAAGGAAGTAGGTGACTTGATTGACGATATTCAAGACGCTGCAGAAGAAGAATAAAGCCAGATAAAGCCAGATGCTCTCCAGCGATAAGAATGTTGAGTCGATAGCCCAACTGATTGAAGTGCTGAAACATTACCTCGGACTTCAAACCGAATATGTGAAGCTCGATGTGATTGACAAGGTGGTTCGTCTATTGACGGTTGCCGCTTTAGCGATTGTATTCTTTTTAATCATCGTGGCTGTTTTGATGTACTTTTCTTTTGCCTTGGTTTCCTGGATATCGACATCCATCGGCATGGCGAAGGCTTTCCTTATCGTGGGAGGACTGCATCTGCTACTCTTGATACTCTTTCTGGTCTTCCGTAAATCATGGATAGAGAAACCGCTAGTGCGATTCCTCGCAGGACTTCTAATTAGTAAATAGGTATATACATTGATATATTCACATTTATGCTCCCTGTCAAAAAAACATCCGTCAACTACCGTACTCTCGATGAGATCCGCCTACGTAAGGAGGAGATCGCCGAGGAGTTGGAGCGTGACAACAGCCAATTCACGACTTTATGGAATCGGACGTTCATCAAACGCGAGGGTAATACCAAAGGGGAATATGTTGCAGGACTGATTACTAATAGCATTACAGCCATTGACGCGTTCCTGTTGATTCGGAAACTAATGAAAGGTTATGGAGGACTTTTCAGGAGGAAGAAACACTAATTATGAAATGGGGCTCTTTGCCCCAAATAGACTAAATTTACCATCTACATTCACATCCACGCTCTGCACCTCATGATTTGGCATCATAGAGGTGCATTGTTGCTGTCACATGACTAAAGTCACGTTTCTGCCAAAAAGGAATCACAACCACTCTGACAATGAAGAGCATTTCCAAGCACATACGATTGGGCACTCTTAGCAACAGCCAAAAGGCCTATTGTCAGACACTGTAATAACATATTCTTTCAAAATAAAAAAGGGTCACCGCTGTGACCCAAAACCTTGTTAACCTTAAATCTAATACTATGAAAAACACGTTGCAAAGATACAAAGTCTTTCTGCATTTTGCAAGTATTTCACCAGGAAAATCGTCAAAATTAAGACTCCTTAACACAAATAACAGTCTTTAGACAAGTTCTCCGCTATATAAGGATCTCCTCACCATCATATGCCAGTTCAATCCCTTGTGGTAACAAGCGATTCACGTCCTTATGGAGTCCGATGTCGTGACATACATGAATCAGAAGCGTTCGTTTCGCCCCTACCCTCCTGGCAAAGGAAACCGCGTCATCCACCAACTGATGAGAATGATGCGGCTTCACAAAACGGAGAGCATTGACAACAAGCACTTCTGTTCCTTCCAGATACTTCATCTCCGTTTCATTAATGGACTTCATGTCTGTGATATAAGTCAACGTCCCTATCTTATAACCCAATATAGGGAGTTCACCATGCATCACCTCAATCGGCATAATTTCAAAATCACCAATCGATAAAGGTTGGTGAGCATGAATCTCATGAAGTCCAATAGCCGGAACACCAGGATAGCGATTCTCTGCAAAACAATACGGTAGCATCTCTAGCATAGCCTTCCGTGCGATAGGATCTGCATAGACATCTATTGCACCAAACTGGCAATAAGGGCGGATGTCGTCCATACCCCCCATATGATCGTAATGAGAATGCGTAATCAGTATACCATCGATCCGACGGAACGGCTGAGACAATATCTGTTGACGAAAATCCGGCCCACAATCAATCAATAGCCTTGTTTGCTCCGTCTCAACAAGAACCGAGCAACGAGTCCGTTTATCATGAGGATCCTTACTCTGACAAACCTCACATTGGCAACCAATCACCGGCACGCCGCACGAAGTCCCCGTTCCAAGGAATGTCAGTTTCATTAGATTAACTTATATAATATTTACTTCAGGATAAATATCGACACCAAATCTCTCCTTAACATCTCGTCGAATTGCATCTGAGAGCGCCACGATCTCTGCACCTGTAGCTCCACCGCGATTCACAAGCACCAACGCCTGACGATCATGAACGCCAGCCCGTCCTAACGATTTACCTTTCCATCCACACTGATCTATCATCCAGCCTGCAGGGATTTTTTCATGTTCATCGTCCACACGATAATGAGGCATCCCCTCATACAGGGCGGCCAAACGTTCATATTGCTCTCTGGAGACTACGGGGTTCATAAAGAAGCTACCAGCATTTCCCTCAATCTTCGGATCTGGCAGTTTTGCATTTCTGATCTCAATAATCGTATCACGTAGTTGTTGGGCAGAGGGAGACGTAATACCCTTCCGTTGCAGTTCTTGACGGATATTTCCATAATCCAGATGAGGCTGAAAGGTTCTCGACAAACCATAGCTCACACGAGTGATGAGGAACTTATTCTTCCAATCATGCTTGAAGCGACTCTGACGATAGCCATATTCACATACGTCATGATCTAATATGCAAGTTTTTCCGGTTTCAATCTCTATCGCCCATACACAAAGGATAAGATCCTTCGCCTCAACACCGTATGCACCAATATTCTGCACAGCCGATGCTCCGACGTCACCAGGAATCAGAGAGAGGTTTTCCATCCCATAATAACCGGCCTCAATACTTGTAGCCACCATATCGTCCCAGACTTCACCGCTCCCACAAACCATCCGGTCGCCAGTCTCGAAAGTATAGCCTTTAATACCCGAACGGACAACGATACCATCGAAATCGCGAGTAAGAAGCAAGTTACTGCCTTCTCCAATAATTAAAAAGGGTAGAGTTGACTCACGCAGCATCTCAGCCACTTCCATCGCTTCATGGTCATTCTCAAACTCCACGAACCGACGACACTTGACATCAATACCGAATGTGTTATGCGTCCTCAGACTATAATCATCCCTAACTATCACGTCGTCATTTTCATTAACTGCCACTTTCCATGGTTCTTCCGAAAACGAAGTTCCATTTCCAAGCCATTAGCAATACCCCTCAACAGAAAGATCTTTGAGCTACCTTCTGCTTCCGGTCTGCCATATATGATATTATAAAGTATTTTAGAAGGAAGTTGCGGTGCGAAAGCCTCCCATGTATCTGGCGTAATAACACCCTCCATCATCTGGAAATCATCATCCGGATCAGGTCCGACAAATTGGACTGTCGAGTTCAGGCTCTGCACCTGAAAAACACTATCAGTCACAAAGCGGTTATAGAACGTAAGGAATGAAGCATTAACATTTTCTTCCAGCGAAGTTGTCTTGACCTCCTTAAGCATCCATGCGCCTTTGATACGCTGGAACATATAATCCTTCACTTGTCCCTTCTTCAACAAGATCTTCTCCACGATAGCCTCACTGACAGCAGTATCTTTCATCAGCCTCATCTGCCGGTCATCATTGAAAAGCAACGTGTAGTATCCCTGACGCATAAAGAAGTGCTCCATCTGCCACTGTGCTTTTTCCACCTTTTCCGTTTTTTCCCCTTCCGTCATCCGAAGAGGAAAAATGATACGTTCCCGTTGCAGCTTCTTGTTGGCTACGAAATTAAAAATAAAGTCGTCAAACATCACATCGGCGGCTCTCGGCATCGGCGTCTCAGTTATCAACAACTCCATCGTGTCACTTACCGCTTGATCCGTGGTATCAGCGACAGAGTCTTCAGGCACCTCCTCAGCCTGCTTCGCCTTGTTTCCCGTACACGAGAACATGAGCAGCAAGCCTGCGATAATCGCAAAAAAACACCTTTTCATTATCTTGTCTACCTAATCAAATCACCTAATTCTCGCAAATTTCGGCAAAGGTACGAAATAATTCTTAAATCTTAATCCATAATTCTCTTTTTTTTCGTACCTTTGCACGCAAAATTGCAATTTTTACATTCATATGATACTTGACAAGATTGATGAACTTCTGAAAGAAGTACAGGAATTGAGCGCAAAAAACGCAGAGGAAGTCGAACAGCTCCGATTGAGATATCTCAGTAAAAAGGGAGAGATTACCGCACTGATGAATGATTTCCGCAATGTGGCAGCCGACCAGAAAAAGACTGTCGGAATGAAAATCAACGAATTGAAGACGCTGGCCACTGAGCGCATCAACCAATTGCGTGAGGCATGTGAGGAACAAGAAGGTAGTGACGAGACTATTGATCTGACACGCACACCCTACCCCATACAACTCGGCACGCGCCATCCACTGACTATCGTCACAAACGAGATTATCGATATCTTCTCACGAATGGGATTCGTCTTGGCCGACGGTCCTGAGGTTGAAGATGACAATCACGTGTTCACAAAGATGAACTTCGCTGCCGACCATCCCGCTCGTGATATGCAAGACACTTTCTTCGTGAGCCAGCACCCCAACGATGTTACAAAGAATATTCTGCTGCGTTCGCACACCTCAAGTGTGCAAGCCCGAGTGATGGAGAATATGCATACAGAAGACGGGAAGCTCACTGCCCCCATCCGTGTCATCTGTCCGGGACGTGTTTATCGTAACGAAGCCATCACCGCACGCGCTCATTGTTTCTTCCATCAAGTAGAAGGTCTCTACATCGACAAGAACGTATCATTCACTGATCTCAAGCAGGTGCTGCTGTCTTTTGCCAAGGAGATGTTCGGTGCCGACACGAAGATTCGTCTTCGTCCAAGCTATTTCCCCTTCACAGAGCCCTCTGCAGAGATGGATATCTCATGCTTCATTTGTGGTGGCGAAGGTTGCGGTTTCTGCAAACACACAGGCTGGGTTGAGATTCTTGGCTGCGGTATGGTCGACCCGAACGTGCTGGAACTCTGCGGTATCGACTCTAAGATTTACAGCGGTTATGCCTTTGGCATGGGCGTTGAGCGCATCACGAACCTGAAGTATCGTGTATCAGACCTTCGTATGTTCTCAGAGAACGACACCCGTTTCCTTGAGGAATTTGAATCAGCCAACTAAGCAAATAAAGATAATAAGTGCATCGGCTCAAGCATTATGATGTTTGAGCCGATTTCTTTTTGCCTATACAGTCATTTTATCCTAACCAGTCAAAAAATCCGAAAGAAAACTTGCGAGTGTCAAAATTTTACCATATATTTGCGATGGGGTTTACAACATATACCAACATACCCCCCTGTATCCAAATAATTAAAAACTATGAACTTCCTTGAAGAGAAAATCCTGAGAGACGGCACCATCAAGCCCGGGAATATTCTAAAGATTGACAGTTTTCTAAACCATCAGATCGACATCGACATCATGCGACAGATGGCTTATGAACTGAAACGTCGTTTCAGAGATGTGACCGTCAACAAAGTGCTCACCATCGAAGCCAGCGGCATCGCCATCGCAACCATGCTCGGCGATCTGTACGACGTACCCGTTGTCTTTGCGAAGAAAAGTGAGACGGCCAACAGCACAGATGACAAATACATGTCACAGGCCTACTCTTTCACTCATAAGAAGATGAACAGCGTGTTTGTATCTAAGCCCTATCTTCATGCAACAGACCATGTTCTCATCGTAGATGACTTCCTCGCCGACGGACAAGCCGTACATGCCCTCATAGATTTAGTTCACCAGGCAGGAGGAGAAGTCGCTGGCATAGGCATTGCTGTTGAGAAGGGACAGCAAAAGGGAGGACAACAATTACGTGAGGAAGGCTTTCGTCTGGAGTCCATAGCCATCATTGAGGAGATGGACTGGCAGACGCAGGCTATCCGTTTCCGTGATCAACCGAGACATGAGCTAGGAGATACAAGAATCAAGCATCTATAATTCATAACTATCCATCATGACTAACAAAAGTAATCTTTATCAGTTGGATGGTCGTGTACCCATGGTACAAGCCATTCCTTTTGGGCTCCAGCACGTGCTGGCCATGTTCGTAAGCAACATCACCCCTATTATCATCCTGGCCAATGTGGTGGGTATTGACTCTGCCATCAGCGCGACGCTCATCCAGAACTGTATGATTATTGCTGGTATTGGCACGCTGATACAACTTTATCCATTGTGGCGTATCGGTTCACGACTACCTATCGTGATGGGTATCAGCTTCACTTTCCTTTCACTGGCTATCTTCATCGGCACGAGTCAAGGTATGGGAGTACTGATTGGAGCCGTCATCATTGGCGGTATTGTTGAAGGTTTCTTGGGGCTCTTGGCTAAGTTCTGGATTCGTATCATATCCCCCGTCGTCGCTGCTGCAGTTGTAACAGCCATCGGATTTTCATTATTACCTATCGGCGCCAATTCGTTTGCTGGAGGACAAGGCGCCGCCGACTTTGGTTCTGTACAAAACTGGATGGTAGGTACATTCACGCTACTTGTGTGTCTGGGATTTCAAGTATTTGCAAAAGGCTTCCTTCGTTCACTGTCTGTTCTAATCGGTCTGATTGCCGGATATATCGTAGCAGCATGCATGGGCATGGTCAATTTATCGGGCCTGCAAGACATCGGTATCGTTTCACTACCCCAACTGTTACCCTTCAAACCGGAGTTCGAGTTGGGAGCCATTCTCTCGATTATCGCCATATATCTGGTATCTGCAACGGAAACCATTGGCGACACGAGTGCGCTCTGTTCTGGAGCTATCCACCGTGCCCCCACCGATAGAGAGTTAGGGGCAAGTGTCTCTTGCGACGGATTCGTTAGCAGTGTTGCCGGCCTGTTCGGTTGTACCCCCATCACCTCATTCAGTCAGAATGTAGGACTCGCAGCCATGTCGGGCGTCGTGAACCGCTTTGCCATTGCCACCGGAGCGTGCATTATGATTCTCGGAGGTATCTTCCCCATCGTCGGAACAGTGCTTACCGCGATTCCACAGGCTGTGCTCGGTGGATGTACGATCATGATGTTCGGTTCTATCATGTATGCCGGTTTCGGTATGTTGGCAAAATGTGGTTTCAACAACCGTAATATGGTTATCGTTGCCCTGTCGCTCAGCGTAGGACTAGGATTCACGCAGGCCTCAGAGATGTTCTCTATTTTCCCACAGATCGTCAGGACAGTATTTGCTGAGAACTGCGTGGCAGTGGTCTTCATCCTTGCAGTCGTTCTGAACTTGTTACTTCCCAAAGAGGAAGCCAACAGTCAATCTGAATAGTCAAATCCGCTATAATATATAGAAAAATCCAGAAGTTTTGTCTTCTGGATTTTTCTATTTACCTTCATCCATTATTTTTCCTTTGCTGTAACAACCGTGACAATATATGCACTGAGCAACACAAGGATACCTGCTACAGGTTTATCCCATGTCAGGATATCCTGTCCAAGTATAATAGCGACAAAGGAAGCAATGACAGGCTGCAGGTTGGTATAGATAGATACCGTCGTGGCCTGCAGATATTTCATCGCATAAGGTATGAGGAAATAGCCGAGAGCCGTGGCACACAGTACGATAAAGGCCATCTCAAGCACACCGTACCAATCCCACGCTGGCGTATACAGTGCATTCTGTGACAATTCTGGCAGAGCGATAGGCACCGTCACGATAGCAGAGATCAGAAACACATATTTCATCTGTGTTACCGGAGAATACTTCGAAGCCACATTACGAGTGATAATCAAGTATACAGCCCATGTAAGTACACTAAGGATAGCCAGGATGATACCAAGCAGATCATTTTTCCCGGATCCCATCGACTGACTCATCAGAACCATCAAGACGGCACCACCGATACCCAGTAACACGCCGACGAACTTCATCGATGTGATTCTTTCACCGATGGTCAAAGCAGCACAGAGCATCACAGCCACAGGAGTGAGCGTGGCAATCAACGAGAAATACACAGGACTCGTATAGTCAAGTGCCCATGCCGTTAAGGTCTGGGAGATAACAAACCCCAACAGGCCTCCAATGAGAATCGTGACAAGATCCTTCCGTTCCACCTTTTCTTTCGGAAGGAATGCTGCGATTAGCCAGAACACTAGACAGGCCCCGAGACTCCGGGAAGCCATATACCCCATAGGCGTTACCCAGTCGTTGAGCAGCAGTTTGGTTACAGGGACACCAAGTCCGAAAATCGTATTAGCAAGGAAGATTGCGCCGTGCGCCTGCACTCGGTTCTGTCGAGAAAGATTCTTTTTCATCGTTTATCACGTTTTAATTGTTGACGAATTTCCTGGTATCGACGGAGGCGTTCCTTAACAGACATCCGGGCATACTTGCGCCACTCCGTCGCCCCGTCTTTGCACTGAGCAAGATAATCAGGATCGTTCATCCTATCGTAAGCCTCCATCTCAAAAGGGTTGAGAAGATAGGCAGCGTTTCTTAGCTGACGACGAACAGCTAATCCACAGAAACAGGAAAGGAAGAACCAATACCATATATATAATAGATAGAAACGGAGCCACGAGTCACCAGTAGCCTGTGCCTGACGCAGATGAATCATCTCATGATTCTTCATAGGATCATGAGAGTTATTGAAACGATCAGCTTCCTCCTGGGAAGGCGTCAGAATCGTACCGAAGAATGTCAATCCCTCATACCCCTTACGAAGCCAGAATCGATTGACAACAGCAGGCATATCACCGACCCTACTTGGCCGAACAGCGTGCCACATGATAGGTATAATCTGCAATATCGGTATCATAACGCCGACAAAGATACGAATAAGCAAGAGAAAAAACAAAAGTTTTTTGATTTTTCCGAGCATCGTATCCTCTTAAGACTCGCATGAATACATAACAGAGAGACGTCATTCGCAATACCAAAACAAGTTGTTTTGGTATCATAGATCCGGGGTTTTCACGTCATAAAGATAATCTCTACGACAGTAAAACAACTTGTTTTACTTTAAGAGATGCCTATGACACATTCCCAAGGAATATCACCTCTCCTCATAAACAGATATCTAACAAGTTAAGCGAAGACGTGACACTTTACCAAAAGTGCATTCAGAATGGGAATAACCTATATGTTCTATGCGACGGCGTAATAGTCGTCTGACAGGAACGGACGAAACTCAGAGACACGAAGAGAGAACAAAATTCTTCAATCATTTCTTTTTTCATTCTATTTTCATTATCTTTGCAGAAAAATCATAGACGATGGACGAGAAAGCGCGCATAGAACAGCTGCGGCAGGAACTGCATGAGCATAACTACAGATATTATGTCCTGAACCAGCCCACGATAGGCGATCAGGAGTTCGACTTCCTCATGCACGAGCTGCAAGATCTGGAGGCTAAGCACCCTGAGATGGCCGATGCCAACTCTCCCACTCAACGAGTGGGCAGTGATCTGAATGCGGAGTTTCGTCAGGTAACACACAGATACCCGATGCTCTCATTGGCAAACACCTATAACGAGCAGGATGTTGCTGAATGGTATGAGAGTGTCAGCAGAGGACTGGCAGGAGAACCATTCGAGGTATGCTGTGAGATGAAATACGATGGTCTAAGCATCTCCCTCACTTATGTAGACGGTCGACTGACACAGGCCGTCACCCGTGGCGACGGTGTACAAGGCGACGATGTAACAGCCAACGTAAAGACCATTCGCGCCATTCCCCTGGTCCTTCCCGGTACAGGTTACCCCCATGAGTTTGAGATTCGTGGTGAGATCCTGATGCCTTGGGCCGTCTTTGAGCGACTGAACAAAGAGCGCGAGGCGGCCGAAGAACCTTTATTCGCCAACCCTCGTAATGCCGCCAGCGGCACCCTGAAAAGTCAGAAGTCCAGTCTGGTAGCCAGTCGTCAGCTCGACGCATACCTCTACTACCTCTTAGGCGAAGAACTCCCTGCCGAAGGTCACTATGAGAATCTCGAGGCTGCCCGTCATTGGGGATTCAAGATCTCCGAGGGGATGAAGAAGGTACATACTCTACAAGAGATATACGATTTCATCAACTACTGGGACTCGGCACGAAAAGATCTGCCGGTAGCGACTGACGGAATCGTACTGAAAGTAAACTCTCTGCGCCAGCAACGCGCACTCGGTTTCACGGCAAAGAGTCCTCGTTGGGCCATTGCCTATAAGTTCAAGGCAGAGCGTGCATGTACCAGGTTGAACGAGGTCACCTATCAGGTGGGACGCACAGGAGCCATCACCCCCGTGGCCAACATGGAGCCAGTACAACTGGCAGGAACAACCGTGAAACGAGCAACCCTGAACAACGAGGACTTCATCCGTTCTTTCGACCTGCATATAGGCGACTACGTATATGTAGAAAAAGGTGGTGAGATTATTCCGAAGATCGTAGGTGTCGACATCGACCAACGTCCGATCATCGCCCAACCGATCCAGTTCATCAAACGCTGTCCTGAGTGCGGAACTCCCTTAGTACGCTATGAGGGAGAGGCAGCCTGGTACTGTCCCAACGACACCGGTTGTCCTCCTCAGATCAAAGGACGTATCGAGCATTTTATTGCCCGAAAGGCGATGAACATCGACTCGCTGGGACCAGAGACCATTGACGACTACTACCGTCAAGGGCTGATCAGAAACGTGGCAGACCTCTACGATATCGAAGTTCAGCAAATCAATGGCGACGGCAGTCGTACGAAGTCAGCCCAGAAGATCGTTCATGGCATTGCCGCTTCTAAAGACGTGCCCTTCGAGCGGGTTGTATTTGCTCTTGGTATCCGTTTCGTCGGAGAAACCTCTGCCCGTCTGTTAGCTCGTCATTTCAAGAACATCGACGCACTGATGGAAGCCGGTCTGGAAGAATTACAAGAGGTGGAAGGCATCGGTGAGGTGATGGCAAAGAGTATCATCACCTATTTCCACGACGAGAAGAACCGCGAGATTATCGAGCGGTTACGTAATTACGGTCTGCAAATGGAGATCTCAGCGCTCAATGCCCAGCTCTCAACAAGACTTGAAGGGCAGAGCATCGTGATCAGCGGTGTCTTTACCCACCACAGTCGTGATGAATACAAGATGATCATAGAGCAAAATGGAGGAAAGAATGTGGGAAGCGTCAGCAGCAAGACCTCGTTTATCCTTGCCGGAGAGAACATGGGTCCCTCAAAACTCCAGAAGGCAGAGAAGCTGGGAATTAAGATTATGAGCGAGGACGAGTTCCTTGAATTAATATCATAAACGCTCTTCTCCGACCTCTCAGTCGTCCCAGTAGCTAATCACACGTGTCTGTTCCACCTTAGCCATCTGGGCACGTTGTCCTTTCTCCCAATAGGTCAGACTTAATGTGTTCCGTGTCCAATTATCATTATCATCCCGTTCCGTGATGGTGTTCTTCATGTTGATGGACAGCACACACTCATTGTTCTTGTCAAACACCTTCTGACTCTGTGAAGAGATCTCGTTACGACTGTTATACTGATACTCATTCACAGACCTGATACCTGATGCGGTATTGACAAGCGTACGCTTCACCAGGCAACCATCAGCATCATATTCATATGAGAGTTGACTTTTGTCACCACTTTTCTCAATCATAGCCGCCTTCACCAGATAACCGGCTTTGTTGTATATCCGGTCTACGATGTCGTCAGATGCCAACATGCCCGTCTCACTGAAATGTTCTATTCCGCTCTCTGCAACTGGGTTCTCAGTAATCACCTCCTGTACCATGCCCTTCAATCCCATATTGGCAGCATCCTTGAAGTAAGGTGAAGAGTTCAGATAGAAATAGCGAATGGAGTGAGCACCGTTCTCGTCAAAGGAAGTCGACTGTTGGATATACCCATAGTCATTCAACAGATAGAGAGAGCCATCACCCTTCGCCTTGAAATTCCCCCACTCACGTTGCAGTTTTCCGAGAAGGTATTTCTGATTACGCTCATATAACTCTCTGACTCGATATGGTCCACAAGTGACGAATACCGACGATAACAATCTCGTCTTCTCATCAACATTCACCATCACGTTCGACTTGATGCCGTAGAAATCACCCATCAGATAATATGCATCAGGTTCTGGATTATCGACAGTGGTCTGCCTGAAGCCTGCGGCCTCCAAAGCCGGAAGGAACACCGAGTCGGGCCCCTCCAAGGGAACACCCATCATAGAAATACACTTAGCATCGGTAAGTGCCTGCCCCCAGACACTTACCGACGCCAATAGTAATCCTACCAATGAGACTATTCTCCTATACATCATCACTATTTAGAAATTGACGCCGATATTGGCAAAGAAACAGCCCGTATGAGAGGTGTCGAAATAGTCATGACTGATATTGGCCAATCCGATGTCATAACCCAGTTCTGCATACAAGTGATCATACTGAACACCACATCCCAGTCGCAGACCTGCGTCCATCCGCTTGAATCCCTCGTCATCGAATGAGCTATAAGCCTTTCGCACACCGAAGTCTTTAATCTTTCCGCTTACACCGACACCCATATAGCCACCGAAGAAAGGCTGGATACTAAAGTCACGGTCAACAGCATAGGCATACTTCATCACCAGAGGAATCTCCAGATAGTTCAGGCCATAAGTGAACTTAGCATGTTCATATCTACCTTCGCCACCCTTTTCCATATACGAGAGACCAGTCTCTAAGAACAAGGGAGATGCCGGAGCCAACTGGAAACCAATGGTCATCCCCACCCCAAGTCCTGTCTGTCCGCTTCCGCCATCTAAGAAAGGATCATCAGAATTCACCGTTGCCACATTCACGCCCAAGCGAAGACCATAATAGATCTCTGAGTATGAACGATGGTAATTGGAATGTCCATGACGGGTATAACGAGAACTTCTGTAATACTGTGCTGCCATAGGCATGGCAAGCAGAACTGCTAGCACCAACATAACAGTTCTTCGTCCTACAAATCTGTGTTGTTCAAATCTTTTCATACACTCCTTCATTTAAATATGGTTATCGGGTGCAAAATTAGAATGTTTCCTATCACTTACAAAGGGAAATTCCCTAATCAAGCATAGTAAAATCCCTAAACCTCGATGCAAAAGTAAAGAGAAAATACGAGAAACCGTGCGAAGCAGAGATAAAATATCTTAATTCTTCTTTCATAATTCTTATTTTTTTTGTATCTTTGCGCTCTACGAGCGCGAACATTGAAACATTAACCACATGAAAAAAGGACTTGTACTCGAAGGCGGCGCCATGCGAGGACTCTTTACCAGCGGCATCATCGACGTGATGATGGAAGCAGGCATCGAGCCCGATGGTCTGATTGGTGTGTCAGCGGGAGCAGCCTTTGGCTGCAATTACAAGTCACGACAGCCAGGACGAGCCATCCGCTACAACACGCGGTTTGCCCGAGACAAGCGCTACTGCAGTTGGCAGTCATGGTGGAAGACCGGTGATCTCTATAATGCAGAGTTCGGTTATCATATCATACCGACCCAGTTCGATATCTTTGACAACAAAGCCTTTGAAGAGAACCCGATGGAGTTCTATGCTGTTTGCACAGATGTGACAACAGGAAAGGCCATCTACAAACGACTGACCGAAAGCACACCTCTTACCTATGACTGGATTCGTGCTTCCGCGTCCATGCCACTTGCTTCAAAAGTGGTCGAACTGGAGGGAATGAAGATCCTTGACGGAGGTGTGGCAGATTCCATACCCTTGGCGTATTTCGAGCAAATCGGTTACGACCGCAACGTCGTTATCTTGACGCAACCCGAAGGATATATTAAAGAACATAATCGTCTGATGCCACTCATGCGGATAGCCCTCAGAAACTATCCCAACCTGATTAAGGCGCTGGACCAACGGCATATCATGTATAATCAACAGCTTGAGTATGTGCGCCAAGCTGAACTAGAGAAACGCTGTCTGGTAATACGTCCCGACCAGAAGCTGCCCATCGGCCACATCTCTCATAACCCCGACGAGATGCGTCATATCTATGAGATGGGAAGAGAAATGGGAGAAAGAGAACTTCATAAAATCAAAGCATTCTATCAATGAGAATAGACATTATTACTGTACTGCCAGAGATGATTGAGGGTTTTGTCCATGAATCTATTCTGGCTAGAGCCGAGAAGAAAGGACTGGCGGAGATCCACCTGCACAACCTTCGCGACTATACACTTGACAAATGGCGTCGTGTCGACGACTACCCTTATGGTGGCACAGCCGGCATGGTGATGCAATGCGAGCCTATTGACCGCTGTATCTCCGCTCTGAAGGCCGAGCGCGACTATGATGAGGTCATCTTCACCTCACCTGACGGTGAGCGCTTCGATCAACATATTGCCAACGAGCTCTCGATGAAAGGTAATCTGATTATCCTGGCTGGGCACTATAAAGGTATCGACCAACGGGTGCGCGACCATCTGATCACGCGTGAGATCAGTATTGGCGACTTTGTACTGACAGGCGGTGAACTTGTAGCTGCGATGATTGCCGATGCTGTCGTACGAGTGGTTCCTGGGGTTATCGGCGATGAGCAGTCTGCCCTCTCCGACTGTTTCCAAGATGATATCCTGGCCGCTCCCATCTACACCCGTCCTGCCGACTATAAAGGTTGGAAGGTACCCGACATCCTACTCAGTGGCAACGAAGCTAAGATCCGCGAATGGGAATTCAACCAGGCTATGGAGCGTACCCGTCGTCTCCGTCCGGATCTGTTGAAGGAATAGACTTCAACAGAATCTCCCTTTCTCGCACATATCGTTTTTATCAATATCGTTATCATCTGATATCTATGATGCTATTAACTTATTATCTACATAAACTATCAAATAGATCCTATACTATAAGGCTTACTAGACAGGCACTCATGGGGTTAGTTCTTCTAATCACGGCCTGCAAGGGAGAGCCATATCCACAATCTTTGCGATCTGCCGACGCATTAGCTAACGAAAATCCAGATAGTGCGGTAATCGTATTAAAACAAATGGATGGAGATATGGCCCAAGCCCCAGAAACCGTCCAGCGTTATTACCAACTCCTGCGCATCAAAGCCGACGACAAGACAGACCAGATGAATGTTTCCACCGACTCCATCCAGGAATTGGTTCGTTATTTTGAACAGGAAGGTGACAAGTCCTTACTACCAACCGCTTATTATTATGCCGGACGCGTGTATAGTGACCTCAATGATGCGCCCGTTTCTCTTTCATATTTTCAGAAAGCGCTTGACGCGATGGAAGGAAACGACGACCTCGCTTTGAAATCCTTCGTCTACAGCCAAATGGGCTATCTGTATCTTTTCCAATCCCTATTCGAGGAGGCAGAAAGATGCTTCCGGGCCTCCTATGACATCGGTATAAAAACAAACGACAGCACCAATATAGTGTTGGGATTGCGAGATCTTGGCATTGTTCGTCAATGGCAGGGAGAATACGAAGAGTGTATTAAATATCTTAGGAAAGCCTACAATTTTGCCAAACAAGCAGGAGATGTTAAGGCCAGAATAAGAATTTCCAGAGACCTTACATACACTCTAAACTACTTGAAAGAATATGAACAAGCTAAATTTTATATACAAGACCCTATCAAAAATATCCACCTGCTCGATAGCAGTAGTGTTTACGAAACCATGGCAAGCATCTATTACAACAGTCATGAGATGGATTCTTTCTTGGTATGTGCAAAGCAATTGGAACGAGTCGGTGATGTTTTCGCCAAAGAATACGCCTATAATAAGTTGACGGATCTCTATCTAAAACGAGGAGATGTAGACAAAGCACGGGATTATTATGGGAAGTATATCCAATATAATGACTCTACAGCCAAGATTACCAAGTCTAACGAGCTCCAAAAAGTTCATTTCTTATATGACCTCCAGAAGAAAGAGGCCAAGAACAACCAGCTGAAAAGAGATAAACAGGTAAGAGATATCTTACTCATAGGCTTATTCCTCCTTTTCCTGTTTCTTGGACTGTTTATCTATAACTATTTCTATCACAAACAGAAGAAAGATCAGGAACGTATCGCTAAACTACAGATGATCCAGCGAGATATCAGACAGAAAAGTGAAGCAACAATTATCGAGAATAACAAGAAAATTGCAGAACTGGAAAAGCAGATGTCAGCTATGCATGAAGGACAGCAACAGGCTTTGGAGAAACTAGAGGCTTATAAGAAACGTTATCAGGCCATGAACGCCATTGCAAAAGCTGAAAAAGACCGCAAGGAATGGACAAAGGATATTATCAAGGCCTCATCAATATATCGCACTGTAATGATGAGACTAGAAGAAGACATGCCGCTGAATCATTCGGAATGGCTGCAGATTGAAACTATCATCAATGAATACTATCCGGATTTCAAGGAGCGGTTGTATGCCATATATGATTTCTCACCATACGAATACCACCTTTGTCTGCTCACCAAGATGGGATTCAGTCCCTATCAGATAGCCACTCTGACTGCACACACCAGGAGTTCTGTTACTCACACACGCAAACGACTCTATAGAAAAAGCTATAATGAATCGGGAACCGGAGAACAATGGGACGAATTCATCCATTCGTTATAATCCAAATTCCGCCAGACGATCTGACTATCCTTAGAGAAGACCATATATAACCTATCATTTTTATTGCGATTTGTAACCTCAGTTCTTGTTTCCACCATTTGTCAACTCTTTGTCAACTCAAAAAACAGGTCGTTTCATTATTTTATTATATTTTTGTATCGTTAAAACTCAAAATACATCAACCTATGACCATCAGCTCTTCAAAATCACAATGGATAAGCATCCTCGTTATCTTTGCAGTGCTTCTCGGAATAAGGATCTACTACATCGGCCAGAAAAAAAGTATGTATGTAGACGAACCGCTCAGCATTTCTATCAGCAACAGGAACGAATACGGTTTTTGGAGTAAAAACTACGAACTCAACCATGAATATACAGCAAAAGAGCTGAAGGACATATCCCTTTGGGATAACGCAAGCGTAAAGGATGCCCTGAGCGATGTCTATCACATGCACCAGGTGAACAGGGATGCGCCGCATTCCAATTTCTACTATTCGCTCTTCAGATTATGGTTTACTGGTGTTAAGACAAGCAATCTGAATTATATCTATTGGCGAGGATGCCTTTTGAACGTGGTGTTCTTTGCCATATCGTTCTTCTTTATGGCTCTGCTGATACGACGTTTTACGGATCATTGGAGCCTTCTGTCACTTGGTCTTCTCATTGCATTCATCAATCCGGCAAGTCTATCACTCACCGTTTTTATGCGTCCGTATGAGTTGCAGCAGACCTTCGTGATTATTCTGACCTATTTCGTTACTTGCTGTATTCAGGCCAAACAAGCTGGAGAGACTATTGAAACGAAGAAAACCCTTGCTGTTGGCTCTGTCACTCTCGCCTTAACCATGCTTGCCGCTTATATCAACCTGATACTAATTGGGTTCTACGGCTTATTCATTATCATTTATTGCATTAGGAAGAAAGACTACCGCCTGCTTGGATTCTTCATCATGATGTTTATTGCTGCTCTGATTGTCGCCAAACTCCTGTACTTTGATTTCGGGAATCTGGGATATCGGGAACAGGATGCTACTCATAATCTGCAATTCTCAGTTTTTCTTGCGAATATCATTGCCATGAAAAACGCCATATTAAAACTCTTCTTTAGCAATATTTTCTTCGGACTGTTCTGCCTGTTAACTGTTATTGCAACAATCTGTACCGCTTTTGTGAAAAAAGCAAAAGCTCATATATATCCCATATTACCTGCTATAGCGGTTATCAACCTGATTGTATTCTTTGTGATTATGTACCTTATTCCCGTTGACATGAAATTCCTGCGGTATGTCGCTCCCATATTCCCAATCTTTGCACTTAGTTATATAAGTATAGGAAATAGGAGAATTCCCAAATTCGTATTACCAACCATCGCAGCACTACTATTAATATTCTCACTTATTCAATTCAATGGCAAAAGATCTATTGTAGAACATTTGGATGATTCTTATATACATCTTTATAGAGAACTCCAGAATACTGATTCGCCGATTTTCCTAAGAGGAAATACGATGTGGAAGTTTGCTTGTGTCATTCCCTACCTAAATGATGACTCTAAGATTATCTTTGTTTCCAATTTCTCGGAAATCCCAGAAAAGTACACAGATAAGATGCCTTGTATTTATATCGATCAACAAGGAAATGATTTCGGTTATTATTTTGAGGACAAGAATCTGTTCATCCAACGACTTAATTCCATAATGTATCATGACATATATAGGATTACCAGATAATGATACAAAGGCATATGTTGTCTATCGTGTATTTCTATTTATATAGATAATAACGTTCTCGTAGTTTAACCCCGCTCTAAATCATTAGACATTTAATAACAACAGATAATTAACTAAAATGAAACGACCTATGACTATCTGTCATTCAAAATCACAATGGATAAGCATCCTCGTTATCTTTGTAGTGCTTCTCGGAATAAGGATCTACTACATCGGCCAGAAAAAAAGTATGCACGCAGACGAAGCGATTAGTATTTCTATCAGCAACAGGAACGAATACGGTTTCTGGAGTAAGAATTACGAACTCAACCATGAATATACAGCAAAAGAGCTGAAGGACATCTCCCTTTGGGATAACGCAAGCGTAAAGGATGCCCTGAGCGATGTCTACCACATGCACCAGGTGAACAGGGATGCGCCGCATTCCAATTTCTACTATTCGCTTTTCAGATTATGGTTTACTGGTGTTAAGACAAGCAATCTGAATTATATCTATTGGCGAGGATGCCTTTTGAACGTGGTGTTCTTTGCCATATCGTTCTTCTTTATGGCTCTGCTGATACGACGTTTTACGGACCATTGGGTCCTTCTGTCACTTGGTCTTCTCATTGCATTCATCAATCCGGCAAGTCTATCACTCACCGTTTTTATGCGTCCGTATGAGTTGCAGCAGACCTTTGTGATTATTCTGACGTATTTCGTTACTTGCTGTATTCAGGCCAAGCAAGCTGGAGAGACTATTGAAACGAAGAAAACCCTTGCTGTTGGCTCTGTCACTCTCGCCTTAACCATGCTTGCCGCTTATATCAACCTGATACTAATTGGGTTCTACGGCTTATTCATTATCATTTATTGCATTAGGAAGAAAGACTACCGCCTGCTCGGATTCTTCATCATGATGTTTATTGCTGCTCTGATTGTCGCCAAACTCCTGTACTTTGATTTCGGGAATCTGGGATACCGGGAGCAGGATGCCACTAATAATCTGCAATCCTCTGTTTTTCTTGCGAATATCGTTGCCATGAAAAACGCCATATTAAAACTCACTTTTACAAATGTATTCTTCGGATTATTCTGTCAGCTTACTGTTATTGCTATAATCTGTACAGCATTTGCGAAGGAGACGAAAGAGCACATATCTCCCATATTACCTGTTATCGCTGTTATCAACCTGATTACATTCTTTGTGATTATGTACCTTGTTCCCATTGACATGAAATTCCTGCGGTATGTCGCTCCCTTATTCCCAATCTTTGCTCTCGGCTATATTAGCATGGGGGATTTGGGAATTCCCAAATTAGTATTACCTGCTACCGCTGTTACACTACTAGTATTATCATTGATTCAATTCAATGGTAAAAGATCTATTGTTGAACATCTGGACGATGCGTATATTTCTGTTCTATTCAAAGATATTAAAGACACAAATGCTCCGATTTTCATTAAAGGAGAAATGACGTGGAAGCATGCGTATCTTATTCCTTTTCTAAATGACGATTCTAAGATTATCTTTATTTCCAATTTCTCGGAGATTCCAGAAAGATACGCAGAAAAGATGCCATGTGTGTATGTTAATGAAATAGAAGGTGACTTCGAGAATTCTATTGACGTAGATCTCGAGAGTTATACCGAAAAGCTATATGTTCAACGTTTAACCCCAGTACACTACCACAATATACATATGATAAATCATAAATAACTATCTGAACTGCAGAATTATATTAATACCGATACAGATATAGCTTTTCACATCTTTCTTTTCTTTCCGTATCATATTCTTTAATATTTGTAACATGAAAGGTGCTATCCACCATTTGTCAACTCATTGTCAACTCAAAAATTAGGCAACAAAGAAATCGTGTCGTATATTTGCCATAACAAAAACTATAAAAGTTATGAATACGAAACGATTTCTTATTATTGCCTTAGCCGCATTTTTGACACTTGGTGTATCTGCAAGTCCATTTCATCCAGAAGAGGGAGGTGAATCTTCTGGTATTGGAGGGGTGCATGACAAGCCTAGAAAGGCTCTAGGTGTGGGCACAGAAGTTTATGTCCACGTTTCTGGCAACTCCATTATTGTTTTATCAAGTAAGCCGTTAGAGCGTGGTCACATTCTCATCTACCGTAATGGAAGCAACACTATTCCTTACAGCAAGATGATATATATGCCAACACAAATTACCATCATCACGCTACCACAAGATGTTGTAGACCATATGATATATGGTACACTAATCTACAAAAACGGAAGCGTTACCTTTTGATATTCTCCATATATAATATTAAGGTGAAACATCTGAAACAAATCCTATTTTTCGCTTTCGGAGCGATATTCATTTTTTCAGCAATATCAAAAGCAATCAACATCCCATCGTTCTCACTGGTCATCAATTCCTATTGTGGTCTGCTGGGAATAGATGGGTTGTATAGTTATACTCGACTATTTGCCATCACCATCTGCGCTTTCGAATTCTTGATTGGTATTGGAGCATTTATCAAACCATGCCAGAGAGTTTTGATATGGGTATATCCAGCCGTCATGGCGTTCTTTGTATATATTACATATATCAATTATACAGATTTGTATGGCGGTATTGAATCTTGTGGATGCTTTGGCGAACTGATTCACTTCACTCCAGCCAGCTCTTTCTATAAGAATATCGTATTGTTGGGGCTGTCATTAATCCTTCTTGCCATACACCTATGGCAGACATCCATATATCGCAAATCACGATATGAGAATGGATAAATCTTGTGGTATCGTCAAATGGTTATGGGGGATCCTGCTGGCTTTCATCCTAACATGTCTTGCATGGTTAGGTACTAGGGTGATGCTGTTCGACCAGTTTGTGATACCCACAGAATCCATGCTGCCTACTCTAATGCCTGGCGACAGAGTGTTGGTAGACAAAACTATCATGGGCGCACGCATCTATTCCGACTTCAATTTTAAGCCAGAAGGAGGCGAACTTAAATGTTGGCGCACGCGAGGAACTCGGACTATCCAACTGAATGACATCGTAGTCTTCAACTTCCCCGAGCATGAGAAGCACCTCAGTTTTGTTATCAATGAAGTTTACTGCAAAAGATGTGTCGCCCTACCTGGCGATAGCCTTAGTATTATTGATGGGCATTATGTAAACAATAACTTCGACGGTGTACTTGGCAACAAGAAAAAACAAGACGATCTTGCTAATATACCGGATAGCACACTTGACTTTCTGCTGCACACAACGCCTTATGACGAGAGAATTCCGTGGACCATTCATCAATTTGGCCCGTTATATATTCCTCGAAGTGGGGACATCATCAAGATTACACCTCACGAGGCATGCCTTTATCGAATGTTACTCGAATGGGAGACAGGAAAGAAGATTGACTTCAGTTGGGAGGAAAACAAAGTATGGGCTAATGGAAAGGAACTGAAGTTTCATCAATTCCTGCATAACTATTATTTTATGGCAGGAGACAACGCTAGCGACTCTAACGATTCTCGATACTGGGGACTGGTGCCAGAGGAATATATCGTGGGCGTTGTAAAATATATTTCCTATTCCGTGGATTCCCAAACAGGCAAACATCGAAAAGGACGCACACTAAAAAGAGTTTAAAATCATGAAATATAAGATACTGGTCATATTGTGCATTGGTATTCTACTTTGGTTCGTCATACAACCAGTTGAGCAAAGATGGAGTGAGACGGATATCCACCTTATCAAGACCATTTGCGTAGTTTCCGCCGTTGCCCTTTTAATCTTTTTCTTGCAAAAACAACAATTAGCTATCAGCACAATAGATGTGGTTGTACTCCTTTGGTTTGGATATGTCATGATACGAGCAGGCATGGATACCACCTACCCTTGTGCATCGTTCTGCCTACGAACGATGCAGATGCTTGCCCTCTATATCGGATTACGCCTGATACTCTCTTCTGCAAGTATTTCAGAGAAGATTATTGTCTGGGGTATCTTGCTTTGTGCTTTCTATGAGGTACTTATTGGAGGTCTTCAATTGGTGAACGGGACCAGTAGACACAACTTCTACGCACTAACCGGTACTTTTCTGAACCCTGGTCCATACTCAGCTATCCTCAGTATGGGATTAGTGATGTCATGTCAGGCAAAGAAGCCTTATTGGATTCCACTAATCTTTGCCATTCTACTGCCTGCGACGTGGAGTCGTGCGGCCTTGCTATCTGCAGCCGTCTGCCTTGCTATCATCTATTGGGAACAATGGAAAAGATGGCGGTGGTGGGTTGCCATAGGTGCTCTTTGCATAGCGGCAGTATTTTATTTCCTTAAGCAAGGTTCTGCCGATGGTCGCTCCATCATCTATCTGGTTTCCTTATTAAACATCTATCACTCACCGATATGGGGCAGTGGAATTGGAAGTTTCTTTCATCAATATGCGGAAGGCCTTGCTCTGTTCTGTCAACAACATCCCACATTCAACGTGGAGAGTACAGACGTATTAATGTCTGCATTCAACGAATTGCTATACGTTGGAGTTGAACAAGGACTCGTCGGCCTGGCCTTTGCTATAGTTCTGATCATCTTGCTATTTCTCCAATTGAAGGAAAAAGGGAAGGCTCTGGGAATTGGTTTACTCAGTTTATTGATTTCCTCCATGTTTTCATATCCGCTTGAGCAACTTCCTTATCAGATTCTCTTCGTCGTGATAGCTGCCTACGGCGCTACAAACAAAGGATATACTGAGACTGCACCAATACGGAACAGTTTTTCCAGAAGATATCTCATACCTATTGGCGCTTTTGGGGGCATCCTTCTTTTATCCGGTTTTGCACATCATCATATTACAATAAGAGCAAAGGCAGACAGTGACTATTGGATGACAGCAGGAATAAAACATTCTGCATTAATCAAAGCACATTATGAAATCCTGCCATTGCTCCGAGGTAACCCATACTTTCTATTCGATTTTGGAAAAACATTATCAGAAAATGGGAGATACACTGACAGTAATGCCGTCTTACGCTTAGGCACACTTATCAGTAATGACCCCATGTTTTATGTAATTCAAGGCAACAACTATCTCCAAATGAATTTATACCAAAAGGCAGAACAAGCCTACCAAAAGGCATTTGGCATCATGCCGAATCGTATCTATCCGCTCTATCGTCTCATGCTCCTATATGAAAAGAAAGGAGATATTACGAAAGAAAAGGAGATGGCTCAACGAGTCATATCCTTCAAGGAAAAAGTGGTGTCGCCCGCAACAAAAGAAATGAAAGACAAAGCAAGAACGATTCTCAATAAATAATAAACGAATAATTAAAAAATATGAACAAGCAACTATCGAAACTTATCATTTTACCCGCATGTTTACTTATGCTGGGGCTTTTATCATGCAACAATCGTAAAGAGAAAATCAACAAGCAACTCAACGAATTGTATGCCAGTGTTATAGATATTCCTACTTCTGATATGGACACACTGGTTATCGACTCCGCTTATCTATCGTCAAAGGCCAAGTATCAATTCCTGGCATATGTGGATAGCTCACAATGTACACCATGCTATGCGGGTCACCATCAGGAATGGGAAACTGTATTAGCAAGAGCCTGGAAACTAGAACCGTCTATTACTTTGACGATTATTGTTGAAAGTGATAGTATCTCAGAAGAAGTAAAGAACAGATTCTTAGTGGCAGATTTCAATAGATCCATCTTCATTGACAGAAAGGGAATGTTCCGTAAGAAGAATCCTTCTTTCCCAGAATCGAACATCATGCATGTCATGTTATTAGACAAGGATAATCATGTCGTATTAGTCGGGGATCCTGTTCGCAATAATGAAATAGAACAATTACTTCATCATATGCTTGAGGAAAAGAAGAAATGAGGCATCGGAGTTTTATCATAATTCTGTTTTTAGGGTGTATCAGTTGTCCTGCTCAGCAACTGACACTTTCCTCTGCTATTCAGATAGCACAGGAGAACTCCTATGATGCCATGGTGGCTCGTCTCAGTTTTATGAGCCAGTACTGGAGTTACAGATCCTTCCGCGCAGAATTGTTGCCAGCAGTGAGTCTGTCGGGAGGACTGCTCCAGTTCGATCGATCGATGGTGGAAGCCAGGAACTCCGACGATGGACGGATATCTTTTGTAGAGAACAACTCCATGGGTAACAGCGTATCGCTGTCGGTTGACCAGAACATTGTACCGTTGGGAGGTAAACTGTCCGTACAATCGTATCTCTACCGGTTGGACCAGTTCAGCTATGACTCCAAGATATATAACTCTCAACCCATACGACTAAGCTATACCCAGCCTCTAAGGGCATATAACAGCCTGAAATGGCAAAAGAAAACGGAACCATTAAAATACGAGAATGCCAAGCGAACATATCTAGAGAATATGGAAGAGGTGGCCATCGAAGCGGTGCGCTTGTTCTTTGAGGTACTGGCAGCCCAGTCCACTTATCAGCAGAGCGTCAGCACGTTGAAAGACAGACAATATCTGTTTGAGATTGCCAAGAAGCGACTGGATCTAGGTACTATCACAAAGAGCGAGCTATTACAACTGGAATTGTCTCTGCTCAATGCACAAGTGGATGCCAATAACAACGAACTGACATTGAAAAGTCAGAAATTCCAATTGTTTTCCTATCTGAGGATGTTCGACTATGATAAGATCGACCTTATACCTCCTTATTCTATTCCAGATATTTGTGTCAATGCGGATGACATCCTGCAAAAGGCCCTTGCCAACTCTACCCACACCCTCCAGCAGAAAATAAAAAGGTTGGAATCGGAGATGCTATTGGCACAAGCAAAGGCAAACAAAGGTTTACAAGTACAATTGAACAGTGAGATTGGTTTTAATCAGACGGCCAACCACTTCAACAACGCATATCGGGACCTGAAGAACAACGAGATTATTGGACTGACTGTTTATCTACCTATATTCGACTGGGGAGTCAGCAAAGGCCGAGTAAAGATGGCAGAAGCCGATCTGGAAGTCACCAAGACCCAACTTGAACAGGCCCATGAAACCTATATGCAGGATATTAGAACCAACGTGCTTCAGTTCAACATACAGTCAAGCCAATGCCAGAATGCGCTGAGAGCACAGGATATTGCCGATGAGCGCTACGGCATCACCAAACAGCGGTTCGAAGCAGGAACCGTTACCGTAACCGACCTGAACACAGCTCAACAGGAATCAGAGAATGCAAAAGCACAATACATTCGTCAGCTTCATACATTCTGGACGAATTATTATAATCTACGAAAGACAACCCTTTACGACTGGGTCAGTCATCGGGATTTAAGTGCAGACTTTGATTCCATCATCGACAACGGAAAGTAAAAAAAGATTAACGAGATATGAATAGATTTACGACATATATCCTTGCATTCGCATGTTTCGCACTTGTTGCTTGTGGCGGCAAGAAGGAAGAGTCATCCGCAGAGATAGAGAAGCGTCAACAGGCTATGAATGAGACATATGTAGACACCATGGAACTCCGAACGTCAACTTTTGACAAGCAGATAGTCTGTAATGGACGGTTGAGAGCCAAAGCCAAGAGTGAGTTGAGTTTCACATCACAGGGTGTAACTATGAATATCTATGTTAAAGAAGGAATGCACGTTGCCAAAGGCGCACTCATCGCATCTCTTGACAAACGTGAGAGAGTGCGAGAAATCGAAAAAGCGGAAAAAGAACTGGAACGTGCCAAAGTGGAATTGACTGATAAACTGATAGGTTTAGGCTATGACGCCTCACTGAAGGGAGTCCCAGAGGATGTCATGAAGCGAGCTGAGGTAACATCAGGCTATTTCACGGCCAAATATCAATTGCAGTCTGCCAAAACGGCTCTAACAGAATGTAACCTCTATGCCCCCTTCAGTGGTCGGATTGCCGACTTAGAAGCCAGACCGTACCAGTGCAATGATAAAATCTGTACATTGATCGACGATTCGCAATTTGAGGTAGAGTTCAAGATCCTGGAGGCAGAACTGGCAATCATCCGGAAGGGACAGCATATCAAAGTATCCCCTTTTGTCTCTGACAGTTTGACTATCGAAGGTGTTATTACTGAGATTAACCCACTCGTTGATGACAAAGGCCTTGTGAAAGTCATGGCAAGACTGACCAACAAAGACAACACGTTGATTGACGGCATGAATGTACGGGTTATCGTAGAAGAACAACTCCGAAACATGTTTGTAGTTCCAAAGGATGCTGTTGTGGAGCGTGATGGCTATCATGTTGTCTTTATCTACAAAGATGGACAAGCCGTCTGGACATATGTAGATGTGCTTTATTCCAACATCAATTCCTATGCCATCACAGGATGCCAACGGAAAGAAACAGAGATCCATGCAGGTGATATTATTATCATCTCTGGTAATCTCAATCTGGCTGATGGAACAAATGTGAAACTTAACGATAACTAAAGAAGGGCATAAGCCCGTATATTATTAACATTTTAAACACTTTATTTATGAAGAAAAAAGTAATTACGCTGTCATGCATTGCAGCTGTTGCCATCGCAACGTTCGTTGGCACAAAGGCTCTCCAGTCAAATGCATATGAAAATGGTCTACTGAAACAGAATGTTGAGGCATTAAGCCAAGCTGAAGCAGTCAACATTCCATGTGCTAGTGGGGGCTTGAGCTGTACATTCAATTGTATAACTGGTTACTATAATTACGGCGTTTGCACTATGTGGGGTTTTCATCGTATTTGATATTGTGATACCAAATTTCTTTAATTGAGAGACACGGATCCTGTTCTTCTGCAAAGAACACTTTAACATGAAAGAATGGGGTCCGTGTTTCCGCAAATAATATATATATATGCAAAACAAGATTTATGCAATAGTGACATTAATAGGTATTATCTGCTCATGTACATCTAATCAGAATAAGAGCGAGGTCAAACTTCAAGGAACCCTTGTCAAGACAGACTCTGCTTATCATAGCTTGTTCCCCATATTAATGTGCGATGATTATCTATTCTCATATTCTAATTCTGCAACGGAGAGATGCGTTATCAGTTCACTCACTGATGATTATCTCAGTGGCTCGCAAAATGCTTTTCGTGTTGGAAATGGAAATGATGAGTTCCATAATATTGCCATTGCTAAAGGGAAAAACTCAACACTTTACATTTTAGATTTTCCTACATACTATAACAGTCTGTTGTCAATAACACACATAACCAGCACAAATTGTATTGACTCTATCAAGGACTCTAAGATGTGGAAGAAATACGCTCTGACAACTTTCCCTCCCTTTAGATGTATCTGTTATGCATTTGTATCTCTATCCGATTCAACAATCTTGGTGCCAGGCGCACCATACAATGCGATTGGGCATATCATGTCTGTGGTTGATTTCAAAAACCAGACTCTGACCCCTTTGGAATACTGGCCTTCAGACGGCGTTCAGGGGGACAGTCTTGCCAAACACTCTATATATACCGATAATTGCCGAATATTTAGCAATCAAAAAGATCGCTTTATCTATATGTGTGGAGAAGAAAGATTCGCATTTATTTTCACTATAGAGGGAAGGTCTGTAAAAGTATTAAAAGAACTGTATTCGGAACTCCCAAATTATGAATGCCAAAATGATCGGAATTATCGGATAAACAAAAGAAGTGGGAATGGATTGTTCATTGACGCAACTTCAAAATACATATATGCACTTTTATCTAAACAGGAGATTGTAAATAATTTCTTTTACAGTTTTGGTAACACCATTGAGGTTTACGATTGGAATGGAACTTTGAAAAAGACCTTAATACTTGATAAGCAGGGACAATATATAAAGGTCTCTGATGACAATAACACTCTATATCTATTCACCAATAATCAAGAGTCAGGAGAAGAGGAAATTTGGATGTACAGTTTAAACAATGATAAATAGAAAAAGGGCACATGCCTTGTATATTATTAACATTTTAAACAATTTATTTATGAAGAAAAAAGTAATTATGCTGTCATGCATTGCAGCTGTTGCCATCGCTACGTTCGTTGGCACTAAGACATTCCAGTCAAATGCATACGAAAATGGTCTTTTAGCTCAGAATGTTGAGGCTTTATGCCAGGGCGATTTTGGATACCTCGGTGGTGACATAGGTGGTAGGATTGGATATAGTAGTATGCATATTACTTGTTATAAGCGAGTATATTACGGCAGTTCTGGTTATCAGCTTGTACCATCCGGATGTTCTGCTACATGCTGGCAGAATCCCAACTCTAGTAGCGGGTGCCACAGCCATAGTTGTAGTTCCTGCTGCTCTGGTGGATATTAAGTATGATTCACTAATAAAGTAAATAAAAGGCACAAAGGTGTATGGTGCAGTTCGTCCTGTGACCGATATCTTTGTGCTTTACAACACTTCTGTAACAACTATTAAAATGAATAATAAGATTCTTGTATGCATATTCACCTGCTCAACCATCTTTGCAGGTTGTGCCGTTAACAATCAGGCCTTTAATGGCACTACAATTAACATTTCTGGAGATAAAAACACGGAATTGTTGATTGACAGTTTTGTTACGTCAATCGACTCAATACTATTACAACCAAATGCCATAGAACACATGGGGGAAGTACAAGACATGTGCTTATCCGACTCGAATGCATATATATTGGATAAGGCTAATTCCATTTGGAAGTTCAATTTGAATACTGGACTCCAAGAAAAAAAGATCAAAAAGACTGGCCATGGTCATGGCGAATATATAAATCCCACATCAATCTGTGTTGATCATGATAATGTATATGTTTTGGACTTTCAAGGTAGTAGTATCATAGTATATGACAAAAATCTGGATTACAAAAACAGAATACAGTTAGAGTTTCCTTCTATAGATTTTGCAAAAGTACCAGATGGATTTCTGTTGTGCAATATGAATCCGACTAATGATCTAAAGAGAATTGTACTTATCGATGAAAAAGGAAATGTCATTAACAGTTTTCTCTCCACGGAGATGAAAGAAGAGAGCATGATGACGGATAGATTCTTCTCGAAAGATGACAATGGGAGCGTCTTCTTTGCAGAACCTGCATCAAATATAATATATAAATGGGAAAACGGGAACGTGCTACCTATATACTCTATTGAATTCGGAAAGATTACTAATGATAAGAACGCATCTAAGGCAAATCCATTGCATGGCAATATGCATATTCGATCATTTGTAACATCACAATATGTCATAACGTTGTATCTTTCCGAGTTTGTATTAACAAACGTATATAACGAACAAAAGGCCACTTCTATATCTGGACTAGTTAACACTCGATTACGACATCCATTTTACCCTATTGTATATTATGACGGAGCTCTTTATGGAATATATGACATCCAAAATGATAATAAAAACATGATACTCATTAAATACAATATTAGACCAGAATGATGTCCAATCTCACTGATAACACAAGAATAAAAACATAGTAATAACTAAAGAAAAGGGCATATGCCCATATTATTAACTCTTTAAACAATTTATTTATGAAAAAGAAAGTAATTACGCTGTCATGCATTGCAGCAGTTGCCATCGCAACGTTCGTTGGCACAAAAGTTCTCCAGTCAAATGCATGTGAGAATGGTCTGCTGACTCAGAATGTTGAGGCGCTGTCGAAATCGGAAGGAAACCCAACCAGAGTTTTCGATTGCTTCAAGATTCATATTCATATGCACGGAGCCCAAATTAGGGATTGTTCGTCGTGTAAGTATATTAGCAATACTACTGGCAGAGGTGTATCTCAATGTTTTCTCTAATCTTTAGGGCTGTTTCTATGAGACAGCCCCTATTAACATATAAATGGTTTCAACATAAATAAATTTCTACGCCCCATATTCATCCAAAGTAATCTAAAAGTTGAAGAAAGGACTTATGGGTGTATACAATATGCTAATAAATAGAGGAAAGGGCATATGCCCATATTATTAACTCTTTAAACAATTTATTTATGAAAAAGAAAGTAATTACGCTGTCATGCATTGCAGCTGTGCTCATCGCGACGTTCGTTAGCACAAAGACTTTCCAGTCAAATGCATACGAGAATGGTTTACTGACACAGAATGTTGAGGCACTGTCTAACTCAGAGGGCCAGAAAGTCGATTGTGCCGTCACCTATGCATATAAGCATGGAAGCATAACAAGGTATTGCAAGACTTGTTTGTATGTTGGCAGTGCAGCTGCCAATGGCAAAAGTAAATGCAAGCCATGGTTCTCTTTTTGAGACTGCATTATCAAGAAAAGACCATTTCGCAGGTAGCATAGGGAGACCTCCCTTATCTATTAAAACCCATACAAAAGGGCAAATGCCCGTATTATTAACTCTTTAAACAATTTAATTATGAAGAAGAAAGTAATTACGCTGTCATGCATTGCAGCGGTTGCCATCGCTACGTTCGTTGGCACAAAGGCTCTCCAGTCAAATGCATACGAGAATGGTCTGCTGACCCAAAATGTTGAAGCCCTGTCTAAATCGGAAGGAGGTAAAAGGTACAGTTGCTACTACCTCAATAAGTATAAGCACGGGGGATTATATAGAGATTGTATAACATGTGACTATGCCTATGGTGCACCGAGAGGTTCTGGTACATGCTATCGTTAATTATTGGGACTGTTTTTTGAGACAGCTCTATGGATATAAAAGCTGTAAGTAAAAAAGGGCAAATGCCCGTATTATTAACTCTTTAAACAATTTATTTATGAAGAAGAAAGTAATCAAGCTGTCATGCATTGCTGTGGTTGCCATCGCAACGTTCGTTGGCACAAAGGCTCTCCAGTCAAATGCATACGAGAATGGTCTGCTGACTCAGAATGTTGAGGCGCTGTCGAAATCGGAAAGCGGCAAAAGGTACAGTTGCTACTACGACACAAAACCTTGGCACGGATACTACTTTAGGCATTGTTCAACATGTAAATATGCTAGTGGAGCTAAAGAAAAGAATAGATCAGGTTTCTGTTATCTCTAATCATTAAGACTGTTTCTAAGAGACAGTCCTGTAGATATACGAGAAGCGAGTAACAAAAGGGCGTATGCCCGTATTATTAACTTTTTAAACAATTTATTTATGAAGAAGAAAGTAATCAAGCTGTCATGCATTGCAGCGGTTGCCATCGCTACGTTCGTTGGCACAAAGACGTTCCAGTCAAATGCATACGAGAATGGTCTGCTGACTCAGAATGTTGAGGCTCTTTCCAAATCAGAAAGTGGCGGACTCGATTGTTATAAAAATAAAATTTATAAACACGGGAGCCAGATCTTGTACTGTGACCAATGTAGGCTTTTAAAGAACTCTACTGGTAGTGGCAAAGGCAAATGCTAAATTATCAGGGCTGTTTCTATGAGACAGCCCTACAAATAATGATCATATGAAAAAAGGTATATTCTATATAATTGCATTAGTTTGTCTTGTTTCTTGTCATAATAAAGTTGATAGTAACAAGGAATACATGGGATTCGAGGAGGTAAAAAAAGTCTACTCGTTTCCCAAAATTCAAACACTGCGTGCAAATGATATGACTTCTGTCAACACGCCAGATTATTTCATCGAGGATTTCGTCGTATACGACTCGCTCCTGTTCATCGATACAGATCAGGATTACGGTATACTTGATGTTCTTTCCATAGACTCCATGAAGTCGTTGGGACGGTTTCTTAACAAAGGAAAAGCCATTGGAGAATTCGTACAGGGCATTGATCTGACACTACACATGACATTTGAGACTGCAAATGATTCTATTTTTGCCAATGTATACGACCCAATCTTAGGTCGAGTCTATGCAGTAAACATTACCCAATCCATTGCAGACAAGAAAGTCTGCACAAAAGAGCTTAAGTATAGTCAAGCACTTCCGCGATATGCTTTCTGGGCAAAGACCATAGGTGACACTTTAATATATATTCGCGAAATTGATAAAATGGAGACTCACCAAAACCGCTCTATCATCACGCGAACCGGTGTTCAATCCAAACCATTCATTAATAAAATGAATGAATTTGAAGTGCCTATGAATGAGGATTTCAATATTATGTCTACGCTGATTGCTATGGCGCCATCCAACGACTATGTCGTAGAGTCGTTGCTCGGAATGAACTATATCAACATCTACTCATTGCAAAAAGACAACGGATATACCATATGCATAGGTAAAAAGCAGGACAAGTTGAGTGACATTCTAAAAACTCCGGAATCTGATCGTATGTATATGTTTGCTGACCTGAGGACCTATAGCTTTGGCTTCGCCGTTTTGGAATTCAACATCACAGAAGGTCATTACATTGATGATAAGCCATACTATCCCTCTATCTTACTGTTTGACTGGTCTGGAAATCCCATTGGCGAAATCAAATCGGAGATTCAGTTTAATCATTTCGATTATGACGAACATCAGAAGATGTTATATATATTAGACTCAAATAGTAAACTGCTGAAATGCAAGATTGATATTAACTAGAATGCGTTATTGATTCCATGCTGAGTAAAATCATCCATCGACCTATTGCTGTAACCATGTGCCTTATCGCTGTTGTGGTGATGGGGTGTCTGGCACTACGTTTTATCCCTGTATCGCTTATGCCTGACATTGATGTGCCACAGATAACGGTACAGGCAAATATCCCCGGTCATTCCGCCAAAGAGATAGAACAGAGAGTAATATCGCCACTACGAGGTCAGTTAATGCAGGTGGCAGGAGTGAAGGATATACGCAGTGAGGCAAGGATGGATGCCGGGCATGTGGTGATGACCTTTGAACCAGGAAGTAATGTTGATCTTCTCTTCATTGAGGTCAATGAAAAGATCGACCGTTCGATGAATACCATGCCAAAAGACATGGAACGTCCCAAAGTGATCAAGGCCAGTGCTATGGATATTCCAGCCTTTTATCTCGACATATGGCTTAAACGGACAGATGAAAAATCCCCCCAAGCGGATGAATACGCTGAGACAGCAGGGTTAGCATTTGCCCAATTAGGACGTTTCGCAAAAGGGGTGGTAAGTAAGCGTATCGAACAGCTTCCACAGACAGCAATGGTTGACATCAGCGGTACTGTTGGAACTGAGATCGAGTGTATTCCTGATTACGAGAAGTTGCAATCCATAGGCCTGAGTACACAAGATATCGAAAATGCCATCAAAAAAAACAATATCACACTGGAGGCTTTAAGTGTGGTAGATGGCATCTTTCGATATAATATTCATTTCGATTCCCAACTGCTAACAAAAGAAGATGTAGAAGACATCTATATCAATCATGAAGGGCGATTGTTGCAGTTGAAAGATCTATGTAGCATCAAAGAACATATAGCTCAGCAAAACGGAAAGGTAAGACACAACAAAAACAACGCCATCACACTTGCCATCATCAAGCAGAATGATGCACAAATGGCAGATTTGCAGGAGAGTATGGAGGCCTTACTTTCCGAGATGAGGAAAGAGTATCCTGATATTCAGTTTGAACTTACCAGAGATCAGACACACCTGCTGACCTATACCATCAAAAACCTAAAGACAAATCTGTATGTCGGTGTACTACTGGCCTGTCTGATCTTATTCTTGTTTATGCGTCAATGGCGATTGTCACTACTCATCGTACTGACCATTCCACTCTCATTAATACTGACCCTGCTCAGTTTCTACATAATAGGCATCTCAATGAATATCATTTCTTTGTCAGGGTTGATATTGGGAGTTGGAATGATCGTAGACAACTCTATCATCGTAATCGACAATATGATGCGAAGATGGAGAGAAGGAGAAAGACTTCAAACGGCCATCGTAAACGGAGTACGTGAAGTTTTCGCTCCGATGCTGAGTTCTGTTCTAACGACCTGTTCGGTGTTCTTACCCTTGATCTTTCTCAGTGGTATTGCCGGGACACTTTTCTATGATCAGGCCATGGGCGTAACTATCGCCCTGTTTGCGTCATTAGCTGTTGCCTCGTTGGTAATCCCTGTATATTTCCATTTCCTGTTCCGGAAGCATCATCATGCGCCAACAGAAGAGAGAAAGAGGCAAATTAACCTCTATCGTCCTTACAAAAGTATCATGGGATGGGTATTCAGGCATGCAAAGGCTTGTCTGATTACACTTGTTTGTCTTATTCCTTTGACACTTTTCTTTTTCTGGCAGATAGAAAAGGAACGGATGCCAAAGGTCGATCATGATGACACACTGATGAGTATTGACTGGAATATGGGAATAGCTGCAGATGAGAATGACCGACGAATCATGGAACTGATGAATGGTATTGAGAAAGAAACCGTGACTTCTACATCGATGATAGGAGCACAAGATTTTCTGCTTTCTCATACGAAGGATATCACTGCCTCTGAAGCTGTCGTATACTTCAAAACACCATCTAAAAAGAAACTGGAAAAGGCAAAGGAAAAGATCGTTGAACTATTGAAAGAACGTTACCCATCAGCTTCAGTAGAATTTAATGAGTCTGGTAACCTGTATAACTTGGTCTTTTCTACAAATGAATCGGATCTAGAGATACACCTACAGGATCAAGACGGTCGAAGGCCGGATATTGCTACCGCACGAAGATTTACAGATACCTTACGTACTCATTTTACTGACATCGCTATCATGCCTGTACTCACTGAGACAAACATTCAGTACATGGCAGACATGGAACAGATGGCCATCTATAAGGTGAGCTATGAACAACTCTACAGCAGACTTAAGGAACTGATCAGCAAAAATGAGATATTCAATATCAATGACGGGGCACAGAGTATCCCTGTAATCGTGGGAACAGACAACAGAGAAAGCGACCGCATACTGAATAGCAGCGTCAAAAACGGTGAAGGAGTTGATATCCCTATAGTATACTTAGTCAAAGAGACTAGAGGTGAGGACTACAAGCGACTGCAGGCAGGAAACAGTGGAGAATACTTTAGCATCGATCTGAATGCCAATGACAAAAAGGTTGAACAGATTATGAGATATGTAGACGAATATGTTCATCAGCCCAAGGCAGAACTATCGGCTTCATTCGCAGGTGGATATTTCTCCAGCAGACAAATGATCAAAGAGCTTGCCTTAGTCTTGAGTGTAGCATTGGCTTTGCTCTATTTCATTCTATCAGCCCAATTCGAAAGTTTTATCCAGCCATTCATTATCTTAACAGAAATGGTTATTGACGTATTCTTCGTTATTGCGGTGTTATGGGTATTTGGAGAATCGGTAAATGTGATGTCCATGATAGGACTTGTAGTTATGAGTGGTATTATCATCAATGATTCTATCTTAAAGATAGACAGTATCAACCGACTACGACGAGGTGGCGCTCCCCTACTCCGCGCCATCATGACTGCCGGGCATAACCGTCTGAAGCCAATTGTTATGACCTCGCTCACGACGATACTAGCTATTCTGCCATTCCTCCAAAGAGGTGACATGGGATCCGCCTTGCAATACCCTCTGTCGTTGACGCTTATTGTTGGTATGGCTATCGGAACGATGGTCAGTCTGTTCCTGATTCCATTATTCTATTACCTGATATATCGTAAACGAGCATGAAAGTATCCAACTTCACCCTTCTATTGATACTTGCCATTTTCATGGTGGTTGGGGCTGCACTGCTTCCAAAGATAGACGTGGCAGATAATCCACGTCCACGACAGGGTAAGACATTGACTGTAGAGTTCTACTGGCAAAGGGCTTCAGCTAAGGTCATCGAGCAGAACGTCACCTCTAGAATTGAGGGATTGATATCCGCTGTCAAGGGTGTTGAAAGCGTCTCTTCAGAATCGTATTTCGGATCAGGAAAGGTTGTCGTGGAACTAAAAAAGGAGGCAGATGTCTCATCCACAAAATTTGAAATATCCTCATTGCTAAAGCAGATACACAAACGATTACCGGAAGGCGTCTCTTATCCTGTTTTGACAGGAGGTGAAGTGGTGAACGAGAAGGGACGAAGTGAGACGACTCAGTTATTGTTGACCTACCAAATCAACTCTAATCTAAGTGACGAGCAACTAAAAGAATATATAGAAAGGAAGGTAGAGCCTATCGTCAAGCAACTGGAAGACGTGAGACGAGTGGAAGTGACAGGAGGAGTGAGCAAGGTAATAGAGATTACGTATAACCCGTTTATCCTTGCCAATTATGGACTGACCGCATACGATATAGAAAAAAGTATCCGTAGTTTCATCGGCCGCGAGGATATTGTGGGCGAGGTAGTTCATCATGACTCCGATATAGAGGCCATAGGAGTAGACGGCCAAAGAGCAGGAACAAAAAAAAGAATTGACCTCTATCTGACAACAGGTAAGTTCGTGAAACCTCTGGAACAGATGCCTGTCGGAGTCGTCGACGGTAAGACGATCTATTTGAATGATCTGGCCTCCTATGAATATAAAAACAAAGAACCAGACAAGTATTTCCGGGTAAACGGCTTGAACACCATCTACCTGAATATCCACGTTGATGCGAAAGCAAATAAGATATCATTATCCAATAAGATTCAGAAACAGATCAAAGAAACTGAAAAGCAATTCAGGAAGGGAATCTATCTGACGCTGACATATGACGGAGCGGAAGAAAGAGAAAGCGAGCTACACAAACTAGTATGGCGCTCTTTGATGGCGCTAGGCATCTTATTGTTCTTTGTTTGGTTGACAAAAAGAGACTGGAAGTATCTCACGATCATGGCGACAACACTGGTTGCCATCATCTTGACAGCAGTTATCGCATACTCGATACTAGACATTCGACTACATATCTATTCCTTGGCTGGTATTACTGTGTCATTGGGTCTGGTCATTGATGCGTCTATCGTGATGACCGACCACTATAGCTACTACCATAACCGTCGAGCATTCCTAGCAATCCTCGCGGCATTACTGACCACCATCGGGTCACTGGTGATTGTATTCTGGCTACCCGAATTTATACAAAAGGATCTGTATGATTTTGCATGGATCATCATTGTCAATCTGTCAGTGGCTCTCTTTGTGGCTTACGCTTTCACGCCAGCTCTGATAGAACAAATGGAATATAGAAGTTATCAGCAGGGACATATCCGACATAAAAAACTAGTAACGGGATGGACCCACTTCTATACTAGATACGTATCATTCACACAAAAGCATAA
This sequence comes from Prevotella aff. ruminicola Tc2-24, assembly GCF_900110895.1. Taxonomy (GTDB): domain Bacteria; phylum Bacteroidota; class Bacteroidia; order Bacteroidales; family Bacteroidaceae; genus Prevotella. The sequence goes on from NZ_FOIQ01000005.1 coordinate 91,021, forward strand.
ATGGATCTACATCATCATTTTGGTGTTAGCTTTTGGCATTCCCTTTCATGCATTGCCTCCAGAACTGGGAAAGGACCAAAAAGACGAAGAATCCCATAAGGTATGGCATGATATGTACAATGCCACATTGGGAAGTAATTTCTTCCAACTGAAATGCAAGGATACCTTGTCAAAACTCTTCGGTGGCACAATGCGTTTGTTTTCCGAATCTCTCTCCGACAATACCTATAACTCAGAAAAAGACAAGGAGAAGAAACTGACCATCAGGGCACAGATGCCATTAGGAGGAAGTGCAACAGAACTGAACGAGAAGGTCGTTATCCTCGAAAATTTTTTATCCGGATATAAAGAGATCAAACGGTTTGAAACCCGAGTGGAATCATGGGGATCAACGACTGTTGTCGAGTTCAAAGACGAATTCAAAAAAACATCTTTTCCATATCTATTAGAGAGTAAGGTCATCGGGAAAATCATCTCCATTGGTGGAGCAGACTGGAGTACCAGCGGTGTAAGCGAACGAGGATTCAGCAACTCCTTGAATTTACAGTTCCGCTCAAACCGAATTGAGATCATTGGCTATAACTATGACCGTCTGTATAGAATTGCCGAGGAGATGTGTAAGACGATGAAACAAAACAGCCGCGTGGTAGACCTAACCATAGAGACTCCTGGGCACGAGAACCAAGAGGATGAGTTCTTTATGGATTACAATAAAGAGAGAATGGCACTCTACAATTTTGATCTCATCGCCAGTCATCAGGCTCTGCGTGAGATATTATCAGGCTATGACATAGAAAAATACCATGACACTCATCTGTCATCCGACATGCATCTAAAATCATCAGAGAAAGACAGATTTGATCTTTGGCATCTACAAAATGCATATATGAAAGTGAATGGTAATGACACAAAACTGTCTGACTTCATGGAGATTAATAGGCGGGAAGCGAAAAATTGTATTCCTAAAAAGAATCAAGAGTATATACTACGAGTTGCTTTCAACGTTTTAGGCACTTACACATATACAGACAAATATATTAAGAAAACCATCAAGGAGTATAATGCGAAGATTCCTGTCGGCTACAAATGCAGAAACGCAACGTACGGATGGTATGAGGATAACGGCACACAATATTGGCTGATCTTACTCATTGTGGTTATCATATACTTCATTTGTTCCATTTTGTTCGAGTCTCTCAGGCTGCCATTGGTCATTATATCCCTTATTCCGGTATCATTTATTGGAACATTCCTAACCTATTACTTCTCTGGTGTGGAATTCGGAACAGGTGGCTTTGCCTCACTGGTACTACTAAGTGGATTGACAGTAAACGGAGGCATCTACATTATTTATGAATACCTGAGCATAACGAGAAAGAATCGTCAAAAAGCCGGTACGGCATTATATGTAAGGGCTTATAACCATAAGATTACGGCTGTATTCCTAACGATTCTATCTACGGTTCTCGGCTTAATACCGTTCTTCATCGATGGAAAGGACGAGCCTTTTTGGTTCTCGTTCGCCATTGGCTCGGCGGGCGGGTTGCTTTTCTCGGTTATAGCGATTGTATTCGTGATGCCAATATTTATGAGACTCAATCACAAAGATAATAACAATCAAATTAAAAACCATAAATAATAGTTATGATGTATATAAGCAAAAAAACGGCGACACTATTAATGCTGTGTTTAACTTTTCTTTGTTCATGCGAGCAAAAGGTAGATCAAGCATTAAAACTGGCGGGTGACAACCGTCAGGAGTTAGAAAAAGTGCTGGATCATTTTAAGAACGATCCCGACCCATTGAAGTATGAGTCGGCCAAGTTCCTGATTGAGAACATGCCCTACCATCACGCATTATATGGTGAGATTGCAGATCAGTATGTGAAGGCTTATGCAGCAATGGGGACGCATGCCGTTGAATTTCGTGATAGTGTTGTCGACGCGGAAACCAAGCAGCTTACCGGACAAGCCGTCATGAAGGTCTCGGATATTAGAAAGATAAAAGCCGAATTCCTGATCAAGGCGATAGATGATGCCTGCGACCTCTGGGCAAAAGTGAACTGGAAAAACGAGTATGATCAATCCACGTTCTTTAATTACGTATTGCCATACAGGCTTTCCGATGAACCTGTAAGTGATTGGCGACAAACCATTAAGACCTTATTCCCGTATCTGGATGCCGATGTCGCGTACAGTGATCAAGGCGTTCAGTTCTCAGCTTTTGAAGGACATCTCGTCAATGCGAAGGTGATCGAATCTGTCAATGCCCAGAAAGGAAAGGCCGTTCAGTTTTCCCCTGACAATTCCTCTGTCACTTTCAGCATCCCGTCAGACATGGATGTACAGAAGATCGTACGACTCAGATATAATGCGACAGCGGTAGGCACGAAGGCACAGGTAAAGGTGAACGGCCAGACCGTCGGAACCGTTGACCTGATGCAGGTCGAAAGTGAGTATTCATTCAAGACCTCTCTTCCAGGAATCGTGCTGAACCTGCAGAAAGGGGAGAACAAGATTACGATAGGGTCTGCCAACAAGCCGTTTGTCCTTGACTATATGGAAGTGGGGGCCTATGAGCCTTATCATTCGGAAGAGGCGGTCGACTACTCCGATTCCTATTGCCAGATACAGAATGTGGGAACGAGCAACTATGTATCCTTCGACACCATACAGTCAACGATTGGTCAGCCCATCACACTGCGCAGCTATTCGCCGGATGACAGGACGCTCAACATGCGTCTGGACTATCAGGGCTATCCGTGCTGGAGGATTGCTCCCATGGACTCCGTGGACCTGTACCTGGAAGACTATCGGGTCTGTCTTGACACCCTGGCGATTGTAAGTAAGCAGGTATACATCCTGGTGACCAATCCGGACAGATGCTATGAAAGGGATGTGACCGCCTATCAGTCCAGATACATCAATCACCAGAAATGGGCAATCATACCTGTGGGTGACGGCATGTGCAAGATCATGAACAAGCAGACGGGCTTGTTCTGGGAATCCCGCGTCGACAAGCAGAATGGCAAGGAGATCCTGGTACAGAACTTCTATTCCGGAAAGGCCACGCAGAAATGGAAGATCACCAAGAAAGAAAAGAACCCCTATGCCCGGTCATTCTTCAGGATCGGAAATGCCCAGTCTGAGGCTGTGCGGGTGACGGATGCGATGGACCTGTTCGTGCCCGCTAAAGCCAGAGGCAGTGTAACTCCGAGTCTGGCATCATTATGCCGATACCGTACAGGACCCTGTAAGGACGAGGCCTCCTATGTAGCTGCACTATCCAGATATATGGGAATTCCCGTGGCCATAGATTTCACGCCACATTGGGGAAACCGCACTAATAACCATACATGGAATGCCCTAGTTCTACCTAATGGAAAAGCGACACCTTTTTACATGGGATATGTTCCGGGAGATACGACCCAGTTCACACATAGTCCCGTCTATCTGAAGCCCAAGATCTACAGATACCGCTTCGAGGTTAACCATAAGATCGTCGATGACATGAGAGGTGAGAAGAGCGTCCCTGAGTTATTCCAGTTTCCGACGTTTACAGATGTCACAGACGAGTATCTGAATACGACGGATGTGGTACGTGACATTCCGAAGGAGTTCCGTGACAGTAAGATCGCCTACATCTGTGTCAACGACAAGGAGCACTGGATCCCCGTTCATTATGGCAAGGTATCAAGGGGCAAGGTTACCTTCACGTCTATGGGACGTAATATCCTATATTCCGTCTGCATCTGTCAGGGTCAAGACCTGATCCCCATCGGGAATCCCTTTATCCTGAAACCAGACGGATCGATCAGAGAAATCGTATGCAACAACTCCAAACGCCAGACAATGACGTTACTCCGCAAATATCCTTTCTTCGCTCAGTTTGATTCCTTCAGGTATAGAATGAATATGGGAGAGTTCCAAGGGAGTAACGTCAAAGACTTCTCACAAAGCACGGTCTTGTATCAGCATCAGGGATATACAGATGCCTATTGGTATGAGCTGGAGTTGGAGAACGCTGGGAACAAATACCGGTATCTTCGCTATATTGGCGACAAGGACTCCTATTGCAACATTAATGAGATAGAGTTCTATAACAGCAAAGGCCAGAAACTGACCGGCAAGATACTTGGCACTCAGGGCATGCCCGGTCACACGAAGGAGACCGTCTTTGACGGCGATATCCTGACAGGATTTAACGGAATCAGTCCCGATGGCCATTGGGTAGGACTGGAACTGGCTCAGCCGTCTGACGTGGCAAAGATAAGGTTCATACCCCGAAATGACGGTAACTGCATCGAAGTCGGTGATATTTATCAATTACTTATGTATGATAGTGGGAGATGGATTGAACTGACGGAGTTACAGGCACAGAACAATAAGATTGTGCTTGAGGATATGCCAAGTGACGGATTGTACCTATTGAAAAATCTCACGAAAGGCATAGAGGAACGTATATTCACCTATGAGAATGGTGAACAGATTTGGTGGTAAGGATAGATAATTGAGAGAATGATATAAAGTGTCACATGGCATTTTATATCATTTTCTTTGCTATTTGTAACCATAAAACCCGTCTTCGTCTATTGTCAACTCATTGTCAACTCTAATACTTGGATATACACATCCCATGTTGTATATTTGCTTCGAAAAAAACCGAAATATTAACTATTCATGACGACCGCCTTAACCGCATTTTTGACATCTGATGCGTTCGCGAGTCCAAAATAAATGTGAAGAGATGAACGATAAAAAGAAAACAAGCCAAGACATTCTGGCCTGGACAATTAGATTGTTTTTGTATTTGATGCTTATTATTCTCCCCTTTGCACCACATCTGTTAGATATTAGTGGAGAGGGAGAGAAGGCAATGGGACTTTCTTTGTTGGTATTCCTTTCGCCTTTAGCGATTCTAACTGCAATTCTTTTCTTTTCTCGGTTTAATTGTATACACATCACCAAACTAGATATCTGTGTATTTCTGTTAATATGCTATATACTACTACAATCACTCTTTCTTCATCATCTGACAGGACAGCATATCATTCTGGGAGGTTTACTGTTATTATATGCTATCATAAGGTCTTTGGGAGCAGAATCCATCAAACAACTTACCACTATTCTCGTAATCTGTGCTGTTGTTCAAGCCTGTTATGGACTGCTCCAATTATTTGGAGTGGCCAAATCACAGAGCTCCTTATTCAACATAACAGGCAGTTTCTACAATCCTGGACCTTTAGGAGGATATCTGGCTATGATATTTGCGATTCCGTTAACAAGCATCATCAGAGACGGTAATCTGCTCGATGCACATCAACAATCATGGAAGAAGACAATATATTATTTCGGAGTCATTGTTACGGCAACTGCCATTATATGTAGCCAATCACGAGCCGCGTATGTCTCCATACTACTGACATGCCTCATACTATTTTATCCCGCAATACGAGATTACATCGTGAAACTGACAAAAACCAAGAAATACCTACTCTACGGCACTGGAGTATTGGTTGTACTTATTCTTTCTGTCTGCATCTTTAAATACAAAACAGTATCTGCTTTTAGCAGACTGTATATCTGGGGAATAACAGCATCGATACTTGACAAATCAAATATATGGTTCGGAGTGGGATACAACCATTTTAATCCAGCATACATGAATGCACAAGAAATGTATTTCAGAAACAACCCGATGTCAGGCTACTCTGATTACGCTGATAATATCGCATTCTGTCTGAATGAGCCTCTCCAAGCATTGGTTGAACTAGGAATCATTGGTTCACTTATATTACTAACAATCATCTATTTTATATGGACAGTACGTTCAGGATCTAATAGGTTTTTATTACAGATAAAGTTGTGTCTGTTTAGTATTCTTGTTTTTTCATGTTTTTCTTATCCTTTCCATACCATCATCATAACGTTGAACATGTGCATTTGTCTAGCTTTTATCTCTACATTATCAGCCAAAGACAATCGTCACATAATATTATCATTCAAGTTGAACAAAATTGGCAGATTAATATCGGGCATACTGTTCCTTTCCTTAAATATCATAACAGCATGTTACACCAACGAGCTTGCAAGTTCGCTGAAGGATTGGGAAAAAGCAAATTACTATTACCATGACTACAGGTATAAAGAAGCATTACCACACTACAAGAAAGCAAATGCATTCTTTAGTACAGACGGTAATTTCCTAAACAATTATGGGAAAGCCTTGTCATTGGCTCAAAGATACGAAGAGAGCAATACGATCTTGCATCAAGCGACACAACACACCATCACCTCTTTTTCATATACAACGATGGGACAGAACTATGAGATGTTAGGAGACATGGCATTAGCAGAGACCTATTATTGGAAAGCTCATTGGCTAGTTCCATCAAAAGATTATCCGTTATATCTATTGTTTAAGTTATATGACAAAGAAGGGGATTCTACAAAAGTAGTGGATATGGGATACAGGATTCTCCATAAAAAACAGAAAGTGCCTTCCATCGCTTCAGAGCAGATAAGAAAAGACATTACAAACATTATAAATAAATATCAATGAAAAAGAAACTCTACAACTGCATTTTGATACTTCTATGTGCAGGGGCTTTCATTGCCTGCAAGAGAAGTACTGTTATCACTATTAGTAATCCACAAGAAGGGAAACTTCATGCGACTCGTTCTTTAGTTGAAAACGGGGAAAAAGTGTTCGAATTAGACTCTGTGTCTGCACCCAAGGCTGTTTACATGCAGTTCTGTAAAATCGGTGGGAGGGATGTCCTTTCTTTCTTAAATAGATTCAATTCTTCTATTTATTTTTATGATTATAATGAAGGTAGTTTATTAGGAGTTTATAATTTTGGAAAGGATGTTGTAAAACCGGGAGCCTATTATATCGTCAATGAAGACAGTGTCTACGTGCTTGATATGGCTAAGATGAGTTTAACGTTATTCAATTACAAACAAAACGTTCTGTTAAATGATATCTCCTTAAAAGGGAAAGAGGGCAAAGATTGGCCTATCAAACTACCCCAATACAATCTCTTTACATCCAACCCCATTATCAAGGTGGGCAATGAACTTATCATGACAGGGCAATTATTTTGGTCAATACCAGCCAAGGCCATCCAAACATTCCACTTTTCTGCAAGCATTGGAATACAGTCTAGAAAATTGAAGTTTGAGCATTGTTATCCAGAAGAGTTATATGGCCACGATTCTAACTGGGAAGGAGGACACCCAACGGCTCCCCATGCAACAGTATCGCCTGATGGAAATTTGGTATATAGTTTCCCGCCATCACATGACTTGTATATTACGGCACCACATGCCGACTCATACAAAAAAGTGTATGGAGGAAGTAATGATGCTGGCGATGTCTCATCTATTGATTATCAAAACAAAGAAGAGACCCCAGAAGACATCATCTCGGAGAATTACGTGATGCAGGATATGTATGGCCCGATTATATATGACATATATCGCGGCGTCTATTATCGTTTTTTGTTGAAGAAAGTCACAGACAAACGAAAGAGCAACTCCGTACCTGACAAGGATATTAATATCGTAATCATGGACAAAGATTTCAATTATTTAGGAGAGACAACTATAGGAAACGGGAAAAAGTGGAATATTCAAAATGCTTTTATAACGCAAGAAGGTCTGAATATCGAGCATCTGTCACCTGAGAATCAGGACGAAGATCATATGGTTTTTAAAATATTTCAATTAAAATAATGAACATTATGAAGAAATTATCATTTTGCTTATTGCTATTCTTTAGTCTGCTATTTTGTTCATGTAACAGTGAAAGGCAAAAGGAAATAGACTTTATAGATAATGTCCTTTCCGAACATGTAGACCTCTCTAATTACAACTGGCTTGTCATTATACCAGGTGTAGGTTGTAATGGGTGTATCCAAGAAGGTGAGTATTTCTTAAAAAAACATGTATCGGATAAAACCATTGGCTTTGTACTGACTAATATCAGCTCCCTTAAAATCTTACAACAAAAGACGGGATTAAAACTCAAAGAGCATGATAATATATATGCAGATACAGATAATGCATTCATCGTACAGACTCACAACTCTATCTATCCTTGTGTTGTTGAAATCAAGGATCATCATGTCGCATCACTTGAGTTCCAGTCCCCTCAGACACCCGCATTACGTAACCTCGAAGAGATCTTATTGAAATAAAAAGGCGAGGAAAGACCTCGCTATTATCAATTAACTAATAAATATTACAATGAAGAAAAAAATTATTATGGGCGCTGCAGCATGCATGATTGCTGCTCTGTCTGTTGTTGGTCTGAATGCCAACAAAACGAATTCAAGTAACGTTACCATGAGTGATCTAGTGATGACATCAGATGCAAATGCAGATTGGGGTGGCTCCACTTGGATTGCAGATGGGCACAGAGTCTTTGGCTACGGTTTCTGCATCTTCAGGATGGATAGTCATGACTGCGATCCGTACGCAAACTAATAACCATAGCAGAGGGTGCTTGAAAAGCACTTCTCTGCTATTTCGTTTCTGATAACAGAATGAGACTGAGCTTATGAAGTCTGTCGCAATATCCATATTGTCCATGATGTTTTGGGTTTGCCAAGTGACGGCCCAGACCACAGACATGCTGTATATATTCCCGAATAAGGATATATATGAGACTGGCGAGGATATGTGGTTCAAGGCATATCTGATGGACAGGCAGACTCTGGCCTTGTCGGACAGAAGTCAGACGCTCTATCTGCAGGTGAGGAGTGAAACGGGTAAGGTGGTATGGAGCGAGAAATATCCCCTGACATCGGGACGAGGTGACGGGCATATCTATATCGGAGAGAATTGGCTGCAGGAAGAATATTATCTGGAGGGCTATACTCGCTCTTCTTTCACAACGGACAGCACGACAGCCATCCATCCTCGCAGGATTCGAGTTGTGGACAGGGTGACGCAGATGGACTCCATCTCATCTGAGGCGGTAAAGCGCGATTCCATAGAAAGACAAACAACTAAGCATAGGTTTGACCTCTTCCCTGAGGGGGGACAGCTGATCGACGGAATTAATACCATTGTAGCTTTCAAGGCGACATATGGGAAAGGTTTCCCTGAAGATATATCAGGAAAAGTGATGGAGGACGACAGGGAGATAACGGCCATCCGCAGCCTGCATGACGGGATGGGAATGTTTGCCATCACACCACGATGGGGGAAAGACTATAAGGTGATTCTCTCAGATGGCAGGACCTACCCGCTTCCTGCCATAGAGCGTACAGGCATGGGACTTCGTGTCTTACGCAACAACGAGTCTGGCATCACGATCGTTGTATCAGCATCGGACACCATCGCACGGCCGTTTACTATATTGGCCAAGATACGCGGTATGCTCTGTTGCACTGCGAAAGGAGTAGTCAAAGGACAGCAGATTGTCAGGATGCCCAAGGAGAGATTCCCGATGCAGGGCATCGCAGAGATCACATTGACAGTCGGGGACAACCTGTTCCCTGTAGCTGAACGACTGGTATATGTCAATCCTATACAACGGCTGAACATCACTGCACATACAGACCGTCAGCAATACAACAGGCGTGATGAGGGAAAGGTCTGCCTGCGAGTAACAGATCATGGAGGCAAGCCGCTCAAGGCGGAACTGGCCGTAAGTATCTTCGACAAGGCCTATCTCTATCTTCCAGGACATGAGAACATCCTTTCGCACTGCTATCTGTCAGAAGAAATACGGGGTAACATCTTCAATCCCTCCTATTATTTTGACGAACGGAACGAAGACCGCCTGCAGGCTCTCAACCTGTTGCTCATGACGCAAGGCTGGAGACGCTATGTCTGGGACAAGGAGCCTGCACAAGGACGCCCGTTGCTAACGGACGGGGTGAGCGGAAAGGATCTCGTTGCCAGAACGCAGTTCATCCAGGTATTCTCGCCTCAGAGTGATACATGTCTTGTGATGTCGGATTCCATAGGCCGATTTGAGATTATACCAGCTATGATGGACGCGATGCGAGGGAATATCTACTTAAAGCCTATGGCGAAAAGTCCCAAGCCAAAACTATCATTAGTCAACCCGTTCGACAGCATCAGCTATCATCAACAGGGCAGACCGAGGTATCTGCCGCAGAACCACATCTTTGAGACAGCCAACGGAGAACGCGACATTACCAACGCCTTCGGGACTGTCGTACTGAAAGACGTCTACGTAACAGCCAAACGACGTTCACCTTATCGTGATAAGGTGACGGGTTATCTGGATAGCCTTGCAATCATGGCAAGTGGAGAATGGGTCTGCAAACATGGGGGGCAAATGTACCTTAACGATTATCACGGTTATTCACATCACCCAGAAGGATGCCCAATAACAATCTATTCAGGGAAACGCATAGTACCGAGACGGGGTGAAACATACCAACTCATCAAATATGTTCCAATAGGTTCTGATGGAAGATGGATTGTGGATATGAACGATCCTCCTCATGACATCGTATATAATGGCCCCCAATATACAGAAGAGGAGTTGCTAAAGAAATATGGAATGTCGAAAGCACAAGGCTATTACCCACGTCGTGAGTTCTATGAACCTGACGCCCTTGACCTCTCCTCCCCCACACCAGACCCTCGGAACTCGTTACAGTGGAAGCCCGCCATACTGACCGATGAGAACGGTAAAGCAGACATCACTTTCACTGCCTCAGATGTTAACACCGAGTTCATTGGCATCATCGAAGCCATCGATGGTACAGGACTCATGGACTATCAGACATTCACATTCAGAATCATCAGGAACAAATAGATGATGAAACATAAAAAGATAACAGAGAGAGAAAAAAGCGGGGAAAGTCCTCGCTATTAATTCATTTACCAATAATTTATAAACAATGAAGAAAAAAGTATTATTTGGCGCTGCAGCATGCATGATTGCTGCTCTGTCAGTTGTTGGTCTGAACACCAACAAAGCGAACTCAAGTGACGTCACCCTGAGTGACCTAGCGATGACCTCCGATGTACATGCGGTATGTGCAGACGATGACCCATTCGGGTGGAAGTGGTTTGGCGAAGGAAAATGTATAGCTGGTTGGATCTGTATCTTCTCATACGGCTCTGATACAAACGACTGTGATCCATATAAATCTCATGATTTCTAATTATCATAGCAGAGGGTGCTTGAATAGCACACCTCTGCTATTATATTTCTGACGAACGAGCATAACAGGACGTATGAAAGCACTGACGATTAAGAATTGCTTGAAAGTTGTATATTTGAGATAAACAAAAATATTCACATTACATAAATAGAAAAATGACACTAAGATCTTCTTTTATCGCTATTTCCCTACTCATCCCAACCATAGGCATGATGGCCCAGAGTAAGACTGATTCCGTACAACATCTGAAAGAGGTAACAGTCACTGGCGTCCGCCCTCTGATCAAAGCCGACCTTGACAAATTCACATATAATGTCGCATACGATCCCGATAGCAAGAGCCAGAGCATTCTTGAGATTCTTCGCAAGGTTCCGATGGTGAATGTCGAAGGTACTGATCAAATCAAGGTAAACGGGAGTTCAGACTTTAAGGTCTATGTAAACGGAAAGCCCAATACGATGATGAGCAATAAGCCCTCTGAGATATTAAAGGGTATGCCCGCCTCAACAGTAAAAAAGATAGAAGTGATAACAAACCCAGGTGCCAAATACGACGCAGAGGGAGTGGCAGGCATTTTGAACATTATCACGGAGAGCAATATCCGTCTGGAAGGTTATAATCTGAATATCAACGGAGGAATGACTACTGTAGCACAGATGGCCAGCATATCAGGCATCATGAAAGTGGGGAAACTGACAGTTTCTGTTTCAGACGGTTTTACTTATGCCAAACCACCAAAAGGGTATCAGGAAACAGAGCGTACCACCTTTGGTGCAAATGCCAGTTCGATTCTTGCTAATTCCACCTATAAGTCAAAAGCTCCAGTACACTACTTTGAGATGGAAAGCAGCTACGAAATCAATAAGAATAATCTCCTGAGCATTTCTGCTGGAGTTGAGAATTACACATCAAAGAGTTGGAATGACATGAGTACTGTTTCAACTCTCCTACCTGATTATCAGATGTATTCTTACTCAAACTCCCACTACGCCCGAAATAAGATTAACGGATACTATGCAGGGGCTGACTTCCAACATTCTTTTGGCGAAAAGGGGGGAAACATCGTTTTTTCCTATCGTTATATGTCAGCGCCATCAAATACTGATGGGTCAAGTATCTTTAGCAACATATCTGATACCAATAATACACTGATGCTGACAGACATGCAGACTAAGACCGATCTTGGAATACGTGAAAACACAGGACAGATTGACTACACCGTCACTCTAAAACGACAGCATACTTTCAGCGTCGGGACCAAATATATCCACAGAACAAACAAAGCCGATAACGCTGAGTATACTCGTCCCGCAGGGATGGATGGAGCATTTGCCCTAGACGCTTATAGGAGCATCGACTACAAACAGACAACTGATGTCGCAGCAGCCTACACAGAATACAATCTGAGACTTAAGACCCTATCATTCAAGGCTGGTGCCCGATATGAACATTCCTCTCAGAAGGTTTCCTATCCAGGCGAGAATCTTTTAGGTCGGCCAGACTTCAAGGTAGACTTCAACCATCTCGTCCCCAGTCTATCCGCAGGTTATAGATTAGGAAACACCCAAATGGTCAGTCTTGCCTATGCCATGAGGATCTCCCGCCCAAACATCTGGAATCTCAATCCTTATGAAGACAAGACATCGCCAACAGTCATCAAGGTAGGTAATCCCGATCTGGAGACGACCACATCACATGGGTTCAGTCTCTCATTCAACGATTTCCGTCGCAAAGGAGGTTATAATCTGCAAATAGGCATGGATCTGTCAGACGATGGCATTACTGAGTATTCTAGTCTGAATGCTCAGAAAGAGATGGTGACAACCTATGGCAACATATTGAACCGCAAGAACACCTATCTGAACTTATTCGCACGATATATGCTCACTAAGACTACCAATCTCTCGGTAAACGCAAACGTAGCCTATACAGACTTTAAGAGTTCAATGGCCCATCTGCACAATCATGGTTTCACAGGCAATGGTAACATCGGTATACAACAGCGTCTTCCTTGGCGAATGACCTTGTCTGCCATTTGCGCATACTCCAGTCGTAGTCTTGATGTGCAGGGATATAGAGACGGTAACACTATGTTCCGTCTGATGTTGATGCGCTCATTCCTGAAAGAGGATCGTCTCACCATCACGCTTTATGGATATAACATCTTCACGAAAGAGCTCCGTATAGACGATATCACAGAGATGCCGGACTTCAGGAATCGTTTCACTTCCATCAGACGCGATTACCGCAACCTCGGTATCACTGCCAGTCTGCGATTGGGTAAGCTGAGGGAACGCGTGAAGCATGCCTCCAAGAGTATTCAGAACGATGATGTCATCCAAGAGGGCAATCCAAGAACTGCAGATTAAAATATCTATAACATCAAATAAGTATGAAGATGAAGTCAAAATATCTGATATTTGTCTCGATTGTCCTGATACTCCTTTCATGTAACGAAAAAAAAACCGTGTATCAAGACAAAATAGAGTTTCCGTCCGACGTGACGGCATTTATGTCTGGAGACTGCGTATACGAAGAGAGTGTATCTCCTGAAATGAAAATCGTCATTTATGCCGACTCATCTGGGTGTACTGGATGTAAGTTGGAATTAGACATGTGGAAGTTCTATATGGAAAGTATTTCTCAGAAATACAATGATAGAGTCCTCTTTATGTATTATCTTCAGCCTCGGGACAAAGACGAGTTACTGTTTATCCTAGAAAATGAGGAATTCAATTATCCCGTATATATTGATATGGACAATCAGTTTGGGAAATTGAACAGTCTTCATGCCGATGAAGTATTCTTACTAGACAAAGATAATCATATTCTATTGGCAGGCAATCCGCTTGCAACGACAAAAAGGAAAAAAGAATATGAGGAAGTTATACAGAAATATCTGAACGAAAAGAAATCATGAGAGTCAACTCCAAGATAGTGTCGCGATATATCAAGCGTCTTACAATTCTATTCCTCGCACTTATCATTCTATACATGCTAAGTGTCATCTTCCTTTTCGCAACATTCAGGGTTACTAGCGAATCCATGAATCCTGAATTACAAAAGAATGATTTCCTCATCGTATACAAGCCGACATTGGGTGCGAGACTATTCAACGTCTTTGCCGCGATTAAGGGAGAAGATTTTCATGTGTATCGAATGCCAGGATTGCGCGATTTCAAGAGAAACGATATTGTCGTATTTAACTATCCCTACAAGGAATGGGATACATGGGACCATATCACGTTGAATCTGAAAGAGTATTACGTGAAAAGATGTATAGGACTGCCTGGTGATTCTATTCTTGCCAAAAACGGAATCTTCGAGGTCCTGGGGGTTAATTGCACATTGGGTAACTACAGTATGCAAGACAGAGCATCTGGAAGCAGTTTTGACTCTATCCCTCGACCATCATATATTGACGATTGCGACCTTGGTTGGAATCTACATGATTGGGGGCCTATCTATGTCCCAAAGAAAGACGATTCCATTCTCATAGATAAGAACAATTATCACCTGTATAAGAAGATCATTGAGTGGGAAAGCGATCTTCCGATAGATAGTCTGTCAGAGGGGATACAGTATCGATTCAAGCATAATTACTATTTTGTTGCTGGAGATAACACCCTTCATTCTATTGACTCCAGATACTGGGGACTTGTGCCCGATGATTTTATCGTTGGAAAAGTTTCATTTGCAATAGGAAACTCCAAGAAATCATTCCTACACATAATTTCTGATTTCAGACGAGTAAAATGATGGCTTTGTCAATCCTATGAGAGTTGACAGATGACAGAGTATTTGGGAGATGGTGGCAGTAAAGTGAGACTTTCCTCCGGGGAAAGTAGGAGTTTCCCCGGAGGAAAGTCTGAGTCTTCGCGGTAGGTGTTTCCTCGCCACGAAGTATCGGCCTATAGAATTCCCTATTTATTGGCGAAGCGCTCGGCCTGCTGACGAATGAGTTCAGCATCGTTGAAGTAGTCGATGCGCATAGCCTTGCGAACCTCGTCCATGGTCTGTGCGCCGACCTCGCGGGCCTGTTCCGTACCCTTCTTCAGGATATTGTAAATCTCAGGAATATCCTTCTCGAACTCGGCACGACGGGCACGCATGGGCTCCAGGAACTTGTTCAGTACCTGATTCAGGAACTTCTTGCACTTCATGTCACCCAGACCGCCACGCTGGTAGTGAGCCTTCAACTCGTCAAGGTTCTGGTATTCCGGCCAGAACTCCTTAAAGTCGTCATCGCATGAGAAAGCATCGAGATAGGTGAACACTGCATTGCCCTCTACATGACCAGGATCATTCAGGTTCACATGAGTAGGATCGGTGTACATCGAACGAACCTTCTGCCATACATCGTCGGCAGAATCTGAGAGATAGATGCAGTTGCCCAAAGATTTCGACATCTTCTCCTTACCATCGGTACCTGGCAGACGACGAGCCGTAAGGTTCTCAGGCAGCATGATATTCGGCTCCACAAGCACCTCGGCATATGTCTGGTTGAAACGGCGCACAAGCTCACGGGTTACCTCCAGCATCGGTTCCTGATCCTCTCCTGCAGGCACGGTCGTTGCCTTGAACAACGTAATATCGGCAGCCTGAGAAACAGGATAGCAGAAGAAGCCGAGAGGGATATTGGCCTCGAAGTTACGCATCTTGATCTCCGTCTTCACCGTAGGATTACGCTGCACGCGACTCACCGTGATCAGGTTCATCAGATAGGTAGTGAGTTCTGCGAGTTCGGGTATCTGACTCTGGATAAAGAGGACACACTTCTCGGGATCAAGACCTGCGGCGAGGTAGTCGAGTGCCACCTCTATGATATTCTGACGGATCTTCTCAGGATTATCGGCATTATCGGTCAGAGCCTGTACATCGGCCATAAAGACAAACATACGGTCGAAATCGCCCTGATTCTGCAACTGGACACGACGACGCAGTGAGCCGACATAATGTCCGAGATGGAGCTTTCCGGTGGGGCGGTCACCGGTCAATATCACTTTTCCCATTGTATCTTTTGGTCTTTAATTTCAAATTTGACTGCAAAGGTACAAAATAATTAAGAGTTAAGAGTTAAGAAATAAGAAAAAAAATGTTGGGACAGGAAAAAAACTCATATCCCCCACCTCAGAGTCTTATCCTCTTGTGCAGAAAGCCTCACCAAGACGGAAGCCTTCCTCATAAAGAGCCTCGAGTTTATCCACATCACGACAGATACGATCCACTTCCATGGGACGCTCTGGTCGGATGCAGATGATCTCACCCCAGTCTTCCATCCGTTCCACCAACTCAAGTTGTCGATTGTAGACCTCAACTCGATGACTTAACGCTACACGCAGACGAGGATAGTCCTTATAGAAAAGCCGTGGAATCTTGATGTCGCGCTCACTCGAGCGGAAGCCGCGATTGCGGGTCATAATCACGACATTGGGCGAATACCCCATATCGATAGCTCGAACCACGGGAATGGAATCTATGATACCTCCATCGAGCATCGGCACCCCGTCGACCTCGGTAATCTGAGCCACATACGGCAGACTGCTCGAGGCTTTCACAATGGCCGTCAGGCGTTGGGCAGACTGCTTCTCTGTGAGATATTCTGCACGTCCCGTCAGACAGTTGGTCGTCACCATCTCGAATATACCAGGATTAGTCCGATAGGCATCATAGTCGAAGGGTACAATCTCATTGGGGAAACGCTCATAGAGGATGTTGGGGTCAAAGATGCTGCCCTGTGTCAACAGACTCTTCAGCGAGATGTAGTCGTATTTCTTCAGCATGTCAATATTGCTGAAGCGCGCTCTCCGCGGCTGCCGACTCATATAAGACAGACCATTACAGGCACCAGCAGAGACTGCCACCACATAAGGGAAATACAGGTCGTGCTTCATAAAGGCGTCGAGCACACCTGAGGTGAACACACCACGCATGCCGCCTCCCTCCAACACCAATCCTGTTTTCCTGTCTATTTGCATAAAATATGTATAAATTTAGTGCAAAGGTAACGTTTTTTGAGAAATATGTTGTAACTTTGCCGGGATTTTCACGAGAAATAACAAAAACTTGACACATGTTTAATCAAGAGACTTATATCAGACGCCGCTCTGAGTTGAAAAGACTGGTGGGGAACGGCATCGTGATCCTGTTTGGCAACAATGAGGCTCCTGCCAACTATCCGGCCAACAGTTTTGCCCCGATGCGTCAGGACTCTTCGTTCTTGTATTATTTCGGACAGCATCGCGACGGTCTGGTAGGTGTCATTGACATCGATCAGGATACAGAGATGCTTTTCGGCGACGACATCGATGTTGAGGACATTGTGTGGATGGGATACACTCCGTCTGTGGCCGACCTTGCTGCAGAAGTGGGCATCACCAAGACCGCTCCTATGAAAGAACTGACCACATATGTCCAACGACAGACTGCTAGCGGCAAGACCGTCCACTTTCTCCCGCCCTATCGTTTCGACACGAAGATCCAGATTATGGACCTGCTGGGTGTCCATCCCAGTCAGCAGAAGGAAAGTGCGTCACTGACTCTGATCAAAGCTGTTGTCAAGATGCGTGCCACGAAAGAGCCACAGGAGATTGAGGCTATCGAGCGTGCCTGCGAAGTGGGCTATGCCATGCACACCACGGCCCAACTACTCATCAGACCAGGTGTCACAGAGCGATTCATCGGTGGTCAGGTCGACGGTATCGCCCGTAGTCTGGCCCAGGGCGTCAGTTTTGCGACCATCTTCACTCAGCATGGAGAGATTATGCACGGCTGTCCCTCTGATGCTCGTCTGGAGGCTGGTCGTCTGGCGCTATGCGACGCAGGCTGCGAACTCGACGACTATTGTTCTGACAACACTCGCACGATGCCCGTCACAGGTAAGTTCGACCAGCGCCAGTTGGAGATATATTCTATCGTCGAGGCCTGTCACGACTATGTGTTGGAGGTCGCTAAGCCTGGCGTGAAATATGCAGACGTACATTTTGCAGTCTGCCGACTGATGACCAATCGTCTCAAGGAACTCGGTCTGATGAAGGGCGATACAGAGGAGGCTGTCCGCGCTGGAGCCCATGCCATGTTCCTGCCTCACGGTCTCGGACATATGATGGGCATGGATGTTCACGACATGGAAGGTCTCGGCCAGATTTACGTAGGTTTCGACGAGGAGACCCGCCCGAATCTGGAACAGTTTGGTACGAACTGTCTGCGCATGGGGCGCCGATTGGAGGAGGGCTTTGTTGTAACAGACGAGCCTGGCATCTATTTCATCCCTGCCCTCATCGATGATTGGAAAGCAAGCGGACACTGTAAGGACTTCCTTAACTTTGACAAGTTGGAGACCTATAAGGATTTCGGTGGCATCCGCATCGAAGATGATATCCTGATTACTGCCGATGGCTGCCGCTTCCTCGGCAAGAGCCGTATCCCTTATCATCCGAAGGAACTAGAAGCATTCATGGAAAATAACAACCAAACAATACATTAAAATTTTATGAAGAAGATTTTCACTCTTGCACTCATGGCCATGATGGTCCTCAGTGCATCGGCTGCCAAGAAAAAGACACCAGCCAAAGACGCCAATAAACCGGTGTTTACAACTATCAAGGAGAACCCGATTACCAGTATCAAGGACCAGAATCGTTCAGGTACTTGCTGGAACTATTCTACCCTCTCATACTTCGAGTCTGAGATTCTGAAGGCTACAGGTAAAACCTACGATCTCTGTGAAAGTTTCGTTGCCAACAAAACCTATCTGGACCGTGCCATCCAAGTGGTTCGCTATCATGGCGACTGCCAGTTCGCTCAGGGCGGAAGTGCAGAAGACGTACTCGCCACAATGAAGACTTATGGTATCGTTCCAGAGGGAACCATGCCTTTCCCTGGCTCACTGTATGGCGACTCGCTGAATAACTTCAATGAGTTCTTCGGGGTGCTGGAGCCTTACGTTGCCGCTATCGCCAAGAGCGATGCCAAGAAAATCAGTAACGCATGGAAGAACGGTATGCAGGGCATCCTCGATGCCTACCTCGGCAAGTGCCCTGAGACATTCACCTATGAGGGCAAGGAATACACGCCAAAGAGCTTCATGGCTTCACTGGGCATCAATCTCGACGACTACGTCAGCATCACCAGCTATACCCACCATCCCTTCTACACTACTTTTGCAGTAGAGGTACAGGACAACTGGCGCTTCCCGCAGAGCTACAACGTGCCTATGGACGAGATGATGCAGATTATCGACAACGCTGTAAACGAGGGTTACACCGTAGCATGGGGCGGCGATGTTTCTGAAGATGGTTTCACCCGTAAGGGTCTGGCTTACGCCGTTGACAGCAAAAAAACCCAGCAGAGTCTTCAGGGCAGCGACATGGCCAAGTGGCTGAAGATGACCGCTACCAAAAAGCGCGACATCATCGACTCACTGGGATGCAAAGTTCCTGAGATTGTTGCCACACAGGAGTTACGTCAGGAGCGTTTCGACAATTGGGAACTGACTGATGACCACGGCATGCTGATCTATGGCATCGCTAAGGATCAGAATGGTAAGGAGTATTACATGGTAAAGAACTCATGGGGTGAGACTGGCGATTACAAAGGAACCTGGTACATGACCAAGACCTTTATTGCTGCCAACACGATGGACTTCCTCATCAACAAGAACGCCATCCCCGCCGACATCCGTAAGAAGCTCGGAATCTAGGATTTCATAAATTAAGTAAAAAAGGGCATAATCTGTTAAATTTTAAGCAGATTATGCCCTTAATTCATTTTTTATTATTACCTTTGAGCGCTATATTGCCTTAATAGGCCTTTTTCAGATATAAGGGAACGGTAATCATAGCCACTGAAGCGATAAGAATAAAAAATAAATATATTAATGCATTTCAAATGGAATTACGAACCACCTACACCAGAACGACAAACGGCAGCTAAGGAGCTAGGAGAGAAGATTGGGATGAGCCCAATCCTCGCCGACCTACTCATTCAGCGAGGCATCAAAACGGAGAGTGCCGCCAAGCGGTTCTTCCGTCCGATGCTAAACGAGTTGATAGACCCGTTCCTGATGAACGATATGGACGTGGCGGTTGACAGACTGAATGACGCTATGGGGCGCAAGGAGCGTATCATGGTGTATGGCGACTACGATGTTGACGGATGTACGGCGGTAGCTTTGGTGTACAAGTTCCTGCAGCAGTTCTATTCTAATATTGAATACTATATTCCCGATCGCTACGAAGAGGGTTATGGTATCAGTATCAAAGCCTTGGACTATGCCGCAGAAAAGAATGTGAAACTGATTATTGTGCTCGACTGTGGCATCAAGGCCATAGAAGAGATTGCTTATGCGAAGGGCTTGGGTATCGATTTCATTATCTGCGACCATCATGTGCCAGATGAGGAGCTTCCACCAGCCATCGCTATTCTGAACCCAAAACGGGAAGACTCTACCTACCCCTTCAAGCACCTCTGTGGTTGTGGCGTAGGATTTAAGTTCATGCAGGCGTTTGCGAAGAATAATGGTATTCCGTTCTCTCGCTTGATTCCCCTACTCGACCTGTGCGCGGTAAGCATCGCTGCCGATATCGTGCCTATCATGGGAGAAAACCGTATCCTTGCCTTCCATGGACTGAAACAACTGAACCAGAGTCCATCGGTAGGTCTGAAGTCTATTATTGAGATCTGCGGTCTGACAGGTCGTGAGATTACGATGAGCGATATCGGTTTCAAGATTGGGCCTCGTATCAATGCCTCCGGACGTATGCAGAATGGCACAGAAGCTGTAGACTTGCTCGTGGAGCGTGACCTTGAGAAGGCGCTGGCTGAAGCCAACCGCATCAACGAGTATAACGAGCAGCGAAAGGATGTTGATAAACAAATGACGGAAGAGGCCAATCAGATCGTTGAGAAATTGGAGAACCAAAAACACCATGCCAGTATCGTACTCTATGACGAGAACTGGAAGAAAGGTGTGATTGGTATCGTAGCCTCTCGACTGACAGAACTTTACTATCGGCCAACGGTTGTACTGACTAACAGCAACGGAATAGCTACAGGGTCTGCACGGAGTGTTGCGGGATATGATGTCTACGATGCGATCAAGAGTTGTCGTGATCTGCTGGAGAATTTCGGTGGTCACACATACGCTGTGGGGCTTTCGTTGAAGATTGAGAATATTCCGGAGTTCCGCCGCCGTTTTCAGAAATATGTCAACGAGCATATCCAACCAGAACAGACGGAGGCGACACTCGATATCAATGCGGTCATCGACTTCAAGGATGTCACGAAGAAGTTGCACAACGACCTGAAGAAGTTCGCTCCTCACGGACCTGATAACCCCAAGCCGCTATTCTGTACACGCAACGTGTACGACTACGGCACCTCCAAGGTGGTGGGACGCCAACAGGAGCATATCAAACTGGAGCTTGTTGACTCGAAGTCAAGCAACGTGCTCAATGGTATCGCCTTCGGACAGAGCGAATCTGCAAGATATATCAAGTCGAAGCGCTCGTTTGATATCGTATACACGATTGAGGACAATATCTACAAGCGTAGTGAGGTACAGTTGCAGATTGAAGACATCCAGCCCTCAGCAATTGAAAATTGAGAATTGAGAGTTGAGAATTATGAATAGTTCTAAAGATTCTATCGATGGCGAAAAGGATGGTGGAGAAATGTCTACCCCAGAAAGTAATCATGACTCTCCATTCTCAACTCTCTATTCTCAACTCTTAAAAAAGTATTGGGGATACGATGATTTCCGTGGCATCCAACGTGAGATCATTGAGTCCATAGGTAGCGGCCAAGATACACTGGGACTGATGCCGACAGGAGGCGGTAAAAGCATCACGTTCCAGGTACCTGCGTTAGCAAAAGCGGGGACATGTATTGTCATCACACCGCTGATAGCCCTGATGAAAGATCAGGTGGAGAACCTTAGAAAGAGAGGAATACGGGCGGCCGCTATCTACTCTGGGCTCACCCGTGAGGAGATTATCATCATTCTTGAGAACTGCATCTTCGGTGACATCAAGATTCTCTATGTATCACCAGAACGCCTCTCTTCCGACCTCTTCCGTACAAAGCTCCGACATATGCGTGTCAGCTTCATTACTGTTGACGAGGCTCATTGTATCTCACAATGGGGATACGACTTCCGTCCTTCATACCTGCAGATTGCCGATATCCGTAAACAGTTGCCTGGTATTCCTGTCCTCGCACTGACAGCTACCGCCACTCCAACCGTTGTACAGGACATTCAGGAAAAGCTATCCATTCACCCTGAAAATTCCAAAGAATCCGGCTTTGCGGTCTTCCGAATGAGCTTCGAGCGCAAGAATCTCGCCTATGTGGTAAGACAGACAACCGACAAACGCGAACAACTAATCCACATTCTGAATAGCATAAATGGTTCTGCCATTGTATATGCCCGTAGCCGGAGGCGTACCAAGGAATATGCAGACCTTCTGTGTGAGGCAGGGATCTCCGCCACATTCTACCATGCAGGACTTGATTCGACTGTAAAAGACGAACGCCAGAAAGGATGGCAACGGGATGAAGTGCGGGTCATGGTGGCAACCAATGCCTTCGGTATGGGTATTGACAAGCCAAATGTGAGAATTGTCATCCATATCGACTGCCCCGACAGTATAGAGGCTTACTTTCAAGAGGCAGGAAGAGCAGGAAGAGACGGCAGAAAAGCTTATGCCGTTCTGCTCTATAACCATGCCGATCGACGGAAACTGGAGAAGCGCATCACCGATACTTTTCCAGAGAAAGACTATATCAAAGAGGTTTATGAGCATCTGGCCTATTTCTACCAAATTGGTGTAGGATCAGGTTACAACCACATCTTTGAGTTCAACATCGATAAGTTCTGCCATGCTTTCCGACATTTCCCGATTCAGGTTGATGCCGCCCTGAAGATTCTGAACAGGGCTGGCTATATCGAATATACCGAGGAACAAGACAATCAGGCACGTGTGATGTTCACGATCGGGCGTAACGATTTATACCGATTAGAGAACAACACCCCGAATGAGGAGAAGGTCATAACGGCCTTATTACGTAACTACGGCGGTCTCTTCACCGACTACAACTATATTGACGAGAGTTTTATCGCTAGTCAGACGGCTCTTCACCCGCATCAGGTTTACATGATCCTGAAAGCGTTAAGTCAACGACATATCCTCCATTTCATTCCCCAGAAGAAGACGCCATACATCCGCTACACTCAACGTCGTGAGGATAAAGAGAATATCCAACT
The DNA here is from genome assembly GCF_900110895.1 of Prevotella aff. ruminicola Tc2-24. Lineage (GTDB taxonomy): Bacteria > Bacteroidota > Bacteroidia > Bacteroidales > Bacteroidaceae > Prevotella. The sequence continues at coordinate 114,442 of NZ_FOIQ01000005.1, forward strand.
CATGCCAGTAGTCTATGAGGAACGGAAAGAACAGTTCCGAAAGCGGATTCGTGCTGTGATCGATTACGCAGAGAACGACCGTATCTGTCGTAGTCGGCAGTTATTACGCTATTTCGGAGAAAAGGATAGTCATGACTGCGGGCAGTGTGATGTCTGCCTAGAGCACCGTCCTGAAGGGATGGTGTCAGAAACCGGACTCATAACCGCCCAAAAAGCCATCCTGCAATTGCTCGTCGACAACGAGCCACATCCTATTACAGAGATACACGGCATCCAGTTGTCTACCGACGAACTGAATGCCGCGCTCAAATATCTTCTCAAAGAAGAGATCATCCGCATGGAAGACGGAATGATCTATCGTTGTTGTTAGCCTTCTAAAAATCTATCTTCAACTGTAAGTTATCCTCCTCATCGTGCTCATGACAGTAGCTACTACCGTCAAAGCAATGCGTACAAACACTGCACTTCGGCATACCGATAGATTTAATCAAGGACTCCAGCTTAGCGAACTTCAACGTTGTCAATCCCAGTCGCTTAGCAATCTCGTCAACCATCCGTTTGTACTCTGGCGAGTCGGTGGTAGCATACTTCTCGAGATTCTTTTTGTCATCACCCTCGAAATCTCGTATAATACGACGTGTAATCAATTCCAGATCACTCTTCGATGAGGTGAAGCCAATAAACGGACAACCATAGACCAGCGGCGGACAGGAGATACGACAATGCACCTCTTTTGCTCCATATTCAAAGAAGGTCTTTACATTATCCCTTAATTGGGTACCACGCACAATTGAATCATCACAGAAAACCACGCGCTTATCCTTTAATAAAGCTGAGTTAGGAATCAGCTTCATCTTCGCCACGAGATCACGACGGGTCTGATTGCCAGGTGTGAAGGAACGGGGCCATGTCGGTGTATATTTCAGCACCGCACGCTGATAGGGAACACCCTTGCCCTCAGCATACCCCAGCGCCATACCGACACCAGAATCGGGAACGCCACATACACAGTCAACATCTGTTTCGTCGTGCTCACCCATCATTTTTCCATTCGCCTCACGCACAGCCTCTACATTGATTCCATTATAATCCGAAGCAGGGAACCCGTAGTACACCCAGAGGAACGAGCAAATCTGCTCCCGTTTGAATGGTTCCTGCAGCACCTCAAGTTTATCTGCCTGAAGATACACAATCTCACCAGGTCCCAAGTCCCTCACACGACGATAGTCGAGATTCGGGAAACTGGTGGTCTCACTGCTCACTGCATATGCGCCATCTTTCTTACCGATGACTATCGGCGTACGTCCCAAGAAATCACGAGCAGCAATAATACCTTTCTCTGTGAGGATCAGCATCGAGCATGAGCCTTCAATCTTCTTATATACCAGATTGATACCCTCCACGAAGGTACGTCCCATATTGATGAGCAAAGCCACCAGCTCCGTCTGGTTGATATTGTTGGCTGAGAGCTCACTGAAATGCATACGACGCTCCAACAATTCCTCTGCTATCTCATGCAGATTGTTGATCTTTGCCACCGTCACCACGGCATAGCGCCCCAAGTGTGAATTAATGATGATCGGTTGTGGATCGGTATCACTGATAACACCGATGCCCTGATTGCCAGAGAACGACTCCAGTTCATCCTCAAACTTTGAACGGAAATAGTCGCGCTCCAGATTATGGATCTTTCTACTAAAGCCTTTCTCCTGATCAAACGTTACCAATCCGGCACGTTTGGTTCCCAAGTGCGAATTATAATCCGTACCATAGAAAAGATCATTCACACAATCCCTGACGGCGATGGTTCCAAAGAATCCTCCCATAATTTATACCATTTGCTTTTTGCTAACGGCCAACGACTGATAATAACAGCCTAAGCCTCTTATTTACTTAATTAAAATAATACAGGAACGAAGCAATACCCTCCAAAGCGGGCTTACGCTGTCCCTCAATCTCGATTCTGAATTCGATCTCCGCCTTACAGATTCCACGCAGGTTCTGTATATTGTGTAACTTCGTTACCAGACGGACGCGTGAGCCCGTGATTACAGGCTGCCCAAAGCGCATCTTGTCCATACCATAGTTCACCAGCATCTTGATATTGTTCACTTCAATAATCTGATCCCACATGTATGGCAATAGCGACAGTGTCAGATAACCATGGGCTATTGTGCTTTGATACTGACTCTCTTTCTTGGCACGCTCCACATCCACATGGATCCACTGATGATCAAGTGTAGCGTCGGCAAACATATTGATACGCTCCTGATCTACCTGCAGCCAATCAGAAGCACCGAGCTCCTCACCCAGATGAGCAGCAAACTCATCATACGAATTGATTACTAATTTTCCCATTATGATTGAATATAATAAAACACGGGGGCGTCGTACGTCCCCGTGTCTATTCTTATTAATTATACATCCTGATTCTCTGGACGAAGCTTGCGCACGGTCTCACCAGCACGCCACATCTCCTGATTACGCATCGCCTCCAATTCCTTCTCCAGACCAGCACGATAGTCGGGCTTAGAGTTAGAGTCGATAGAGATCTGAGCCTCATTACCGGTCTTCACGGAGTAGTACAACCACTCCATAACAGGCTTGATGGCATCATGGAAACGGGGAGCCCAATCGAGCGCACCACGCTGAGCCGTGGTAGAGCAATTGGCATACATCCAGTCCATACCCTTCTCACCGAAAAGCGGGCCAAGGCTCTGAGTCAGTTCCTCGACAGTCTCATTAAAGGCCTCAGATGGTGTGTGTCCGTTCTCACGAAGCACCTCATACTGAGCGAGCAGAAGACCCTGAATAGCACCCATCAAAGAACCACGCTCACCTGTCAGGTCACTGGTTGCCTCGCGCTGGAAGGTTGTCTCAAACATGTAACCAGCACCGATACCGATACCAAAGGCAAGAGTCTTGTCCTTTGCCTTACCGGAAGCATCCTGATAAACGGCATATGAACAGTTCAGGCCACGACCCTCACAGAACATTGTACGAAGAGATGTACCAGAGCCCTTAGGAGCCACCATGATCACGTCAACATCTGCAGGAGGAACCACACCCGTACGATCGCTCCAGTTAATAGCAAAGCCATGACTATAATAAAGAGTCTTGCCAGGCTTCAGATATTTCTTGATGGTTGGCCATACCTGAATCTGACCAGCATCGGAGAGCAACATACAAAGGATAGTGCCCTTCTCGGCAGCCTCTTCAATAGAAAAGAGCGTCTCACCGGGAACCCAGCCATCGGCAACAGCCTTGTCATAGGTCTTACCCTGACGCTGACCGACAATTACATTAAATCCATTGTCGCGCAGGTTACATGCCTGACCAGGCCCCTGGATGCCATAGCCGATCACAGCGATCACCTCATCCTTTAATACTTCACGTGCTTTCTCCAAAGGAAATTCCTTACTGGTGACAACAGTCTCGATAACGCCACCAAAATTCATTTCTGCCATAATAGTTTTTGTTTTGAATGTTATACTTATCCCTATGTACCGTGCCAGCCCTACCCGAGAGCCGTCGTCTTGTCAGTCCATTCCTACCCTACCCGAGGGTACGACGAGGGGTTAACTTAAAATCGCTTGCAAAATTAATCATTTATGGCGAGACCGCCAAACTTTTAATCGAAAAAGGTGACCTTGCTGCGACAGGTTTCCACATCGCCTTCCTTGCATATGCGAACGCAATATTCGCTGTCACCAGATGCTGTTCGATAGAAGCTGAGTTGATCACCCTGATGAGCCTCAGCCACATAGGCGATCTCAAAACGTTTGATCTGATGTTCCTTATACCAAGCAAGATCCCAGAGGTCAAGCACATGCTCGATATATTTCACGGAATTCACGTGTCCATTGATATCTATATCATTATAATAAGTATCGATGGTACGGACGAGTTCCGCCTGATCATCCATCTTTACACGACCGCCCTTATCTATCGGACATTCCTTTTCTTTTTCAATCCAGTCGTTAATCGCTCCATTGTCGATAGAAAAAATGTCTGTGGGCTGCCGACTCTCCGTATCAATCATCGCCCAAATACTACGCCCATAGCCATACACTTTCCCATCTTCTCCTATTACGCGGAAATTACGGCTGGTAAAATAGCGCATTGCACTCTCCACCCAAGTCTCAACCGTGAACTTCGTATACTGTGTCGGCATCTCAATCATCTCAATAGCCAGACGCGATAAGACCCAAGAACGCTTAATCGTCATCAGGTACTTCATACCGAAACCTCGAGCCGTAGAATGGAAGTCGGCAGCATTAAGCATATGATTACCCAGATGTCCCATGAAAAGTTTTCCATTAAAATCACAATGGAACGGCTCCGCCAAAAATTCGTATTTTCCTACTTTATCCATTATTCATAAAAAACTATTTGACAGCCACCTTCTGTCTGTTCCTTACATAAATACCAGGAAAGGCAGGACAAGAATCAAGGCATACCCCCCGTAAGGTGTACCATTTACTGTCATCCATATCTGCCATTACAGAAGCTATGCCCGTTCTTCCATCAAAGAATGATTTCAGCTCATAGAGGGCTGGCAGGGCACAATGTGTGTTATTATCCCATAGTCCACGGTTAAGCCAACCGCCGATAACTGCTTTGTTCGGACCAGTCCCATTCTCCTCTGGGAACCACCAGTAGAGCGCATTTACATTGCTATGTTTCTTGAGTTCAGCGATAAGATCTCTGACAAAAGAAGCTTGGCCCTCTGCAGTGGCAGGCCACGTCGAAGAGAAGTCATAGTCAATGCCATTGCCGACCTGTGGCTGCCATTGATAATAATAGGCGGTTTCTACAATCTGTACTTTCTTATCCGGAAAGACTGTAGCCAGCATATTCAATGATTCCGACAGAGTAGAAAGACCCTTATGCCAGAACGGGTAATAGCTCAGTCCGATAATATCGTAGTCTACACTCGTCAACCGTTCATAGATACCTCTTAAGACATCAGGCTGCCCATTACGTTCGGTATGGATGACTATCTTCGCCTGTGGACACACCTCCCGACAGGCTTTTCCTGCCTGCTGAAGTAAGGCAATGAAACGTGGCCAATTATCATCCGAATTAGTGTAACAACGATTACTACCAGAGCCTTTCTCCCCCCACAGCATACCATAAGATATTTCATTACCCGTCTGTATGAAGTCGGGAGTTGCACCGGCTTCCACCAGTTTTGTCAAGCAATCCCTCGTATACTCATAAATCTTTGTCTGTAGCTCCGTGTCATTTAGTGAAAGCCAGGCCATTGGCGTCCATTGCTTAGCTGGATCAGCCCACACATCACTATAGTGGAAGTCCAACATAAAAGCAAATCCTGCATCCTTGATACGCTTTCCTAATCGGGCGACGTAAGCCAGATCCTGACAAACAGCCGGATCGTTATATTCAAGAGCCGGATTAGGATCGACAAAGAGTCGCACACGCTGGGCATTCCAGCCGACAGCTTCACTCTTCATATAAGTCAGCACATCACTGATAGGCTGTCCCTGTTGATCGTAGTAAGACACACCATAATCATCATACTGCTGTAACAACGAGACATCACCACCGACATATAAATCCTGCGCAAAGAGTTGCGACGTCAGCGACAACAGCACCATCATTAATATGGTCTTACACTTCATCCCTCTTTCAGTTATCTGTCTTTAAGAGGTCCTGCTCACGTTGCTCAAGGAACTCACTTACCTGCTCCTGCATGCCGCGAGTAACGGCTATGCGTCCGCTACGGGTATACTGGAGTACACATCCGAAAGCATCAAGAGCCCGATAAAGAGAGATGATATCCTCTGTGATACCATGTTTCATGACAATCACATAGGTGGGGTTCACCTCAATGATATGGGCATCAAATCTGCGGACTGTGCGTGAGATTTCCGGATTGTTCATCACCATATCGGTCGTGAGTTTATACAGACCTGATTCACGAATAAACAACTGTTCGTCAGTAAAATAGTTTGCCTTCACCACATCGATCTTCTTCTCTATCTGACGGGTGATCTTAATAATCTGATCCTCATCGCTCCATGCCGTGATGGTGTACTTGTGAACGCCAGGGATACTTGAAGCCGACACGTTCAGACTTTCAATATTTACCTGCCGACGAGTAAACACCGCAGTAATCTGATTCAGAATACCAGCGATATTCTCAGAATAGACTAGAAGGGTATATAACTTTTTTTCTTCCATTGCAATCAATAAATTATACTTCTATCTCCAGCATCATATCATCGACGTTCATACCTGGAGGAGTCATGGGCAGTACATCGTCGTCTTCGAGGATAGCACACTCAAGGATATATGGGCCATCAGTAGAGAGCATCTTTTCGACTGCCGCAGCAAGATCCTTACGGTCAACTACTGCCTGATAAGGGATGCCATAACCTTTGGCTATCATCTCATAGTTGGGATTCAACATCTTGGTGAACGACTTACGACGTTTCCAGAACATATCCTGCCACTGACGTACATTGCCGAGATAATGATTGTTCATCAAGATCATCTTGACCGGGCACTGCTGCTCCATAATCGTGCCTAACTCCTCAATACACATCTGGAATCCACCGTCACCGGAGAAACTGACAATAGTCCGGTCGGGTGCTCCGAATGTCGCGCCAATGGCTGCAGGCATGGAATAGCCCATGGTACCCAAACCACCACTAGTACAGATGCTACGTTTCTTGGGATATCTGAAATAGCGAGTGGCAAACAATTGGTTCTGTCCAACATCTGTCACTAGGACTGCATCACCCTGTGTAGCCTCCGCTACCGCATTGACTACCTCACCCATCAACAAAGGTCCTTCCGTCGGATGGATGGCAGGCTCTATCACCTTCTCACGTTCTTTCTCCGCCAAAGGCAGGAATGAGTCGCGCCACTCACGGTGATCAGCCTTCTGAATGAGGGCTGTAAGCGCCGGTAGCGACTCCTTACAGTCGGCAATCACAGCCACATCGCTCTTTACGTTCTTGTCAATCTCACTTCTGTCTATATCGAGATGAATCACCTTTGCCTGCTTCGCATAGGTCTTGAGATTACCCGTCACACGGTCACTAAAACGCATACCGATGGCGATAAGCACATCACACTCCTGCTCTTTTAGGTTGGGCGCATAATTTCCATGCATACCGAGCATACCCACATTAAGCGGATGAGTACTGGGCAGAGCAGAGAGTCCAAGCATTGTTCGTCCGGCTGGTATATCAGCTTTCTCAAGGAAGCGCACTAACTCCTCTTGTGCATTACCAAGTTCAACACCCTGGCCAACAAGTGCCATAGGTTTCTTCGCCTGGTTAATCAAATCTGCAGCTTCTTTCACGGCTTTTGCATCAAGCTTTGGATAAGCCACATAGGAGCGCACGAAGTCAACCTTCTTCGGCTCAAAGTCAACCATTTCTGTCTGAGCATTCTTCGGGAAGTCAAGAACAACAGGACCGGGGCGACCGCTACGTGCTATATAGAACGCACGACTCACAGCCCATGCGATATCTTCTGCATGTCGGATCTGGTAGCTCCATTTCGATATCGGTTGCGCAAGACCCACGAGATCAACCTCTTGGAACGCATCTGTACCCAATGCAGCAATAGGCACCTGTCCTGCTATGACCACAATTGGCGTAGAATCAAGCATGGCATCTGCAACACCCGTCAGTGTGTTCGTTGCACCCGGACCACTGGTCACTAAAGCTACTCCCACATGACCTGAGACACGTGCAAAACCCTCGGCTGCATGTGTCGCAGCCTGTTCATGACGAACAAGGATATGATCAAACGCTTTCTTTTCTCCTCTTGTATAGTCGTATAGTGCATCATAGACAGGCATGATAGATCCTCCGGGATAACCGAAAATAGTCTTTACCCCTTCGTTCTGCAACGCCCTCATCAGCGCCTCGCTACCTGTTATCATTTTCTTTTCCATATCATTTTTCCTACTCAATAATCCTTACTCCACCCTTGTCTGCAGATGAGACGCTCTGAGCATAAGCACGAAGTGCCTTACTAACCAAACGGTTACGTCTCATCGGCTGTTGCGGGCGAGCAGCCAGTTCCTCATCAGAGAGCTTCACGCAGATGGAACGACTAGGGATATCTATCACGATGATATCACCATCCTTGATCTTACCAATATTACCACCAGAAGCAGCCTCCGGGGAGATGTGTCCGATACTGAGTCCCGACGTTCCACCCGAGAAACGACCGTCAGTAATCAACGCACATTCCTTACCAAGGTGCATACTCTTGATGTATGATGTAGGATAAAGCATCTCCTGCATGCCAGGTCCGCCTTTGGGCCCCTCATGGGTTATCACCACACAGTCGCCGCTCTTCACCTTACCGCCAAGGATGCCTTCGCAGGCATCTTCCTGAGAGTCGAACACCACTGCAGGTCCTTCAAAATGCCATAATGTCTCATCAACACCTGCAGTCTTCACCACACAGCCGTCTTGGGCTATATTACCGAAGAGAACTGCAAGTCCACCATCCTTAGTATAGGCATGGGACAAATCACGAATACAACCATTCGCACGATCGGTGTCAAGTGTTCCCCACTCTTCCGACTGCGATCCCATCTTCGTTGAGAAACGATTACCAGGAGCCGTCTGATAGATGCGGTTTGCCTCTGGATCGATAGCACTGTCTACGATACTGTATTTCTTCATCGCCTCAGAAAGTGTCATACCATCCACACGTATGGCAGAGCCATCAACAAGTCCGCCCTTATTAAGTTCATTCAAGATACCCAGGATTCCACCGGCACGACCGCACTCCTGAACAGAGTACTTCTGTGTATTCGGGGCAAGCTTACACAAGCAAGGCACCTGACGACTTAACGCATCTATATCTTTCATAGTGAAATCAGCACCAGCCTCCTGCGCAACAGCAAGCAGATGAAGCACCGTATTCGTAGATCCGCCCATGGCGATGTCAAGAGCCATGGCATTCATAAATGCCTGACGCGTTGCAATGCTCCGGGGAAGAACAGACTCGTCACCATCCTCATAATAGGCAAAGGCATTCTTCACCACCTGACGGGCAGCAGCCTTGAAGAGTTCCACACGATTGGTATGGGTAGCCAGAATCGTACCATTGCCAGGTAACGACAGACCAATAGCCTCTGTCAATGAGTTCATCGAGTTGGCAGTGAACATACCCGAGCAGGAACCGCAACCAGGACAGGCACAGCCTTCTATCTCCTTCATCTCCTCATCGCTGACCGAAGGATCGGCGCCTTTAACCATCGCTGTAATCAGGTCGGCATTCTCTCCGCGCCATTTCCCTGCCTCCATCGGACCACCACTACAGAATACCGTTGGGATATTCAGTCGCATCGAGGCCATCAGCATACCAGGGGTCACCTTATCGCAGTTTGAGATGCAGATCATGGCATCAGCCTTATGAGCATTCACCATATACTCCACAGAGTCGGCGATGATATCACGTGAAGGCAAGGAATAGAGCATGCCGTCATGACCCATGGCGATACCGTCATCGATGGCAATCGTATTGAACTCGGCCGCATAACAGCCCATCTTCTCTATCTCGGCCTTGACAATCTGCCCAATCTCATGCAGATGGGTGTGTCCCGGAACAAACTGCGTAAAGGAGTTCACGATGGCGATAATCGGCTTACCAAACTGCTCCGGTTTCATACCTGTTGCCACCCAGAGCGCACGAGCTCCTGCCATCCTTCTGCCTTCAGTACAGACAGCACTTCTCAACTGATGTTTCATTTTTTAAGTATTTCCAACAAATTTAGGTGCAAATTTACATTAAATCTGCCAAACGACCAACAAATTCGAGTTTTTTTAGTATTTTTGCACCGTATATAGTCAACTAAAACAATAGTCAATTATGAGAATCAAACTCCTTGTGCTGACAATGGCTGTTGCAGCAACCGCCATCGCACAACCTCGTTGTGAAATCACCCTTTCCGACAATTGGCAATTCTGCAAAGGTTCATGCGACAATGACGGAGCGGTCTGGAAGACTGTCAGCGTGCCACACGACTGGGCCATCAGCGGTCCTTTCGATAAGAAATGGGACCTGCAGACGGTTGCTATCGAACAGAACGGGGAAAAACAAGCCACCGAGAAGAGCGGTCGCTCTGGTGCCTTACCATGGATTGGAGAAGGTCATTACCGACGGACATTCCAGATTCCCGAAGGCTATGAACATGCCGAACTCGTATTCGACGGAGCAATGGCCGAACCATCTGTATCTATTAACGGTCACAAAGCAGGCTACTGGGCCTACGGCTATAATGCCTTCCGCATTGATATCACACCCTATATCAAGACTGGTGATAATCTTCTGGAGGTCGACCTGAAGAACGTCGAGGAAAGCAGTCGTTGGTATCCCGGCGCAGGCATTTATCGTCCCGTAAAACTGGTACTGACACCCAAAAGTCACATTGATATGTGGCAGACCTGCGTGCAAACCTTATCAATACAAGAGAATAAAGCACTCATCCGCGTGTCAGCTAAGGTAGAGAACCCTCTGGAGGAACAGGAGATTTTCATTTCCTTGATCGACCGAGACGGACAGATTGTTAAGACAAACTGGGTGAAGGTTCCAGCCCACGGTGACCTGACATCTACGATTGAGGTGGAAGAACCTTCGTTATGGACACCAGAGACACCATATCTGTATACCCTGGGACTTAGTCTTGTTCGTGAAGATGTGGACGAGGCGGCAGGAATAGCTGATGTTGTGACTATAGATGAGACACGCCTGCGTTTCGGCATCCGCACCGTCAGCGTCTCGGAAGAAGGCGGTTTCCAACTGAATGGTGTCACACGTAAGATCAAAGGTGTTTGTCTGCATCACGACCTGGGACCTCTTGGCACGGCCATCAATAAGTCAGCCCTCATCCGTCAGATTAAGACGATGAAAGAGATGGGCTGCGATGCCATCCGCACCTCACATAACATGCCGAGTCAGATGCAGATGGATATCTGCGACTCTCTGGGTATGATGGTCATGGCCGAGAGTTTCGACATGTGGCTCTATCCGAAGTGCAAGAATGGCTATGCCCGTTTCTTTAACGAGTGGGCCGACAGAGATATCACGAACCTCGTGCTTGTCAACCGAAACCACCCGAGCATCATCATGTGGAGCATCGGCAATGAGATTCCCGAACAAGGTAGCGAGAAAGGCCGTGAGATATCCTGCCATCTGCAGGAGCTGTGCCATCAGCTCGATCCCACCCGTCCTGTCACACAAGGTATGGACCGCGCAGAGGAGGCACTGAAGAGCGGCTTTGCTCAGGTGATGGATGTGCCTGGCTTTAACTATCGGGTGCATAAGTACTCAAAGAATATCGAACAACTACCACAAGGATTTCTTCTAGGAAGTGAGACCGCCTCAACGGTAAGCAGTCGTGGCGTGTATAAATTCCCTGTTGAGATTACCGACAACTCGCGCTATGCCTCGTGGGCACCTACCTATGACCCTACTGCTATCCAGACCGCCGACGGACAATGCTCCAGCTATGATGTTGAATACTGCTCATGGAGTAATCTACCCGATGACGACTGGGTATGGCAAGACGATAAACCATGGGTGATTGGTGAGTTCGTATGGACGGGTTATGACTATCTCGGAGAACCGACGCCCTATGATGAATACTGGCCATCACGCAGCAGCTACTTTGGCATCTGCGACCTGGCTGGACTACCCAAGGATCGTTATTGGCTTTATCGCTCGAAATGGAACAAGGACGAACACACCATCCATCTGTTACCCCACTGGACGTGGGACAAGAAACGTCGGGGAGAAATGACGCCCGTCTACTGTTATACCGACTACCCCACCGCTGAACTCTTCGTCAACGGCAAAAGTCAAGGTAAGATATCCAAGAATCCCGCCAGTCGTCTCGATCGCTACCGCCTGCGCTGGAACGATGTAAGATACGAGCCGGGTGAGATCAAGGTCGTGGTTTACGACGGACAAGGCAATCTCGCTGGCGAACGGATCATCCGTACCGCCGGCAAACCTGCCAAGCTCCAACTTGATGCATGGATGGCTGAAGGTCATCTTCTGAAGGCTGACGGTGACGACCTTGCTTTCGTGACCGTCTCACTGACCGATGCCCAAGGTACTCTTATTCCCGATGCTTCCGACCAACTGACCTTCGAGGTCTCAGGTGCTGGTTCCTTCGAAGCTGTCTGCAATGGTGATGCCACCAGTCTGGAGTCCTTCACCCAACCGACGATGAAGCTTTTCCACGGTCAACTTGTCGTGATTGTACGCAGTACCAAAGAGGCAGGAGCCATCACACTCAAGGTAACGGATGAACATCTGAACCTCTCACAGGCCATCGATATTCCAACCAGATAACATACCAAAAAATAATGATTTTGTACCTTTGCTATTGTACAAACAGAATTAAATGCTTACCTTTGCAACTCGAAAAGATTAAATAAGGTGATAACAATGAAAAGAAATCAAATCAAAGCACTGAGCATCTGTTCAATCATCGCCATATCACTCACACTCCTGAGTGCCGGCATCAATGATAACACGATGACAAAGGAAGATGGTATGTTCGTGATCAATACGACATCTATCGGCAAGGATATAGAGGGTTATAACGGACCGACTCCCTTGAAGATCTACATCAAGAAAAATACAGTCGTGAAGATTGAGGCCCTGAAAAGTGCAGAAAGCCCGAAGTATTATGCCAAGGTCAAGAAAGCCCTTCTGGAGAAATGGAACGGGCTGAAAGTAAAGGAGGCTTCCCAGCTGAAGGTCGATGCCGTTACCGGTGCCACCTATTCCTCCGAGGCAGTCGTGAAGAATGTCCGTTTGGGACTCGACTACTACCAGTCGCACAAATAACCATAAATAGTATATAAACAAAGAAATCCCCACCAGAAGTGGGGATTTCTTTTATGTATAACCGTAGAGATTACTTCTGCTCAATAATCTTTCCTCCCTCCTGCAGAGCCTGCATATTCAGAGGAATCAATCCGTGATGACGCTCGGGAAGAGTCTTATAGAGTGCTTTCTCCACACCCTTGTCGCTGACTACGGGAGCCACCTTCAACAGACCACCAAGCACAATCATATTGAACACCTTACCGTTCTTCATCTCGGCAGCCTTGTCCATGGCATTGATCTCATAGATGGTAATATCCTTACGGGTTGGCTTATTGATAATACCAAAACCATCGTAGATCAGAATACCACCTGGCTTGATCTTCGGTTCGAACTTCTCAAGTGAGGGCTGGTTGAGTACCACGGCGATATCGTACTTACTGAGGATGGGCGAAGAGATACGCTCATCACTGACGATAACCGTCACGTTGGCTGTTCCACCACGCTGCTCAGGACCATAGGCCGGCATCCATGTCACCTCCTTATCCTCCATCAGTCCTGAATAGGCCAGAATCTTACCCATAGAGAGCACACCCTGACCTCCGAAACCTGAAATAATTATCTCTTTCTTCATCTTTTCTTAATTCTTAATTCCTAACACTTAATTAAAGATTTGTGGTATCTTTCAGGTCTCCCTTTGGATAGAAGGGGAACATATTCTCCTTCATCCATTCATTAGCCTTGGCAGGAGTGAGTTTCCAACCGCTGTTACAGGTGGAGACGAATTCTACGAGACTCGAGCCCTTGCCAGCCATCGAAGCCTCGAAAGCCTTACGAAGAGCTTTTTTAGCCTTGTTGATAGAAGCCACACTCTCCACACTCTGACGAGTGACGTAGCAGGTTCCCTCCAACTGAGCGGCAATATCAGCCATCTTCAGAGGATAACCGTGGATCTCTGGATCACGACCGTAAGGACAAGTAGAGGTCTTCTGACCAATCAGTGTGGTAGGAGCCATCTGACCACCCGTCATACCATAGATGGCATTGTTGACGAAGATGATGACAATGTTCTCGCCACGGTTCAAGGCGTGGATGGTCTCACAAGTACCAATACATGCCAGGTCTCCATCACCCTGATAGGTGAACACCAGACGGTCGGGCCAGCAGCGCTTGATACCCGTAGCCAGTGCGGGAGCACGACCATGTGCAGCTTCCTGCCAGTCGATATCAATATAATTATATGCGAAGACAGCGCAGCCTACAGGCGATACACCTACGGTCTTGTCTTCCATACCCATTTCTTCGATGACCTCGGCAATGAGCTTATGTACCACACCGTGGCTACAGCCCGGGCAGTAGTGCATATTATTGTCGTTCATCAGCGTCGGCTTCTTGCAGACGATGTTCTCTGGACTAATGATCTGATTTCTATCCATAGCTTACATGACCTTTTTCAGTGCGTTAACAATTTCCTCGGGATCGGGGACGATACCACCCAGACGACCGAACTGCTCTACAGGTACGGCACCGTTCACAGCGAGACGGACATCCTGAACCATCTGTCCAGCGTTAATCTCTGCCACGAGAATACCTTTGACCTTCTTAGACAACTCTGCGATCTCCTTCGTGGGGAACGGGAACAGGGTGATAGGACGGAACAGACCAACCTTGATGCCCTGCTCACGAGCAACCTCGATAGCCTTCTCTGCAATACGGGCAGCACTACCGAAAGCCACGATGGCATACTCAGCATCATCGCACTGCTGCATCTCATAACGCACTTCGTTCTCCTCAATCTTACGATATTTCTCCTGAAGGGCAAGGTTACGCTGTTCCATGATCTCCGGCTTCAACTCCAGTGAGGTGATTACCACACGCTCACGGTTCTTTGGCTTACCAGTAGAAGCCCATGGACACTCTTTGATAACCTCCTCGTCTGTACGACGGGGCTTGAATGGCGGCAACACCACCTTCTCCATCATCTGACCGATCACACCATCAGAGAGAATCATGGCAGGGTTACGATATTTGAATGCCAACTCAAAAGCGAGATCCACGAAGTCGGCCATCTCCTGCACAGACGACGGTGCAAGTACGATCACCTTATAGTCACCATTACCACCACCACGAGTAGCCTGGAAATAGTCTCCCTGTGAAGGTTGGATGGTTCCCAGTCCGGGACCGCCACGCTGCACGTTCACGAACACACCTGGCACCTCGGCGCCAGCCATATAGGTGATACCCTCCTGCATCAGTGCAATACCAGGTGATGAAGAGGAGGTCATGGCACGCTTACCGGCACCGGCAGCACCATAGACCATATAAATTGAAGCCAGTTCACTCTCTGCCTGCACCACCTGCATACCAGTGGTCTCCCAGGGTTTCAGTTCAGCCAGCGTCTCAATCACTTCACTCTGCGGAGTAATAGGATAGCCGAAATAGCCGTCGCATCCGCAACGAATAGCAGCGTGGGCAATCGCCTCGTTACCTTTCATCAACACAACTTCTCTTTCTTCTGCCATAGCTTATTCCTCCACTTTTTTACGATACACGGTGATACAACCATCTGGGCAGACGATGCCACACGAGGCACAACCCACACAGGCCTCCTCGTTGACAGCCTCCACATAGGGATAACCGTGCAAATTCACTTTGTTGGCCAGAGCGATCACCTTCTGGGGACAAGCGATGATACACAACGAACATCCCTTGCATCTTTCAGTATTCACCTCAATGGCGCCTTTCAATTTTGCCATATTATCTTATGTATTAATGCACTAATTTCTAAAATTGGGTGCAAAGGTAACAATAAGTAAGCAAATAAACAAATTTCCTTAGGTTTTTTACATTTACGCCCCCATTATTCTTCATTTTCGTCACGAAAAGCAATCCCTGGACCGTCAACGGTCCAGGGATTATATATGTCTCTACAACAGAAAACATACAGATTACCTACCGCTGGGAGCACCGAAGGGGAAGCCTTGCGGCTGAGGTGCAATCTCGGGATCACCGAAGAAAGAAGCCTCAGCATCCTTATCATCGAGTTTGAACACCATGAACTTCGTATTCTTCTCTGTACAGGGAGCCCATTCGCCACCCTTCGGACCATTCGGATCAGCGTATTTCACGAAATTAGTCCACGCAGTGAGCATCTTCTCTGAGAGATCCCAATCGCCCTGAGTCCAAGGACGCCAGCAGTGCTTGAGCGACTTGAACACAAACCAGAGGTCACTGCTATGGAAAGCACCTTTGAGACGAGCTGTCACCTCAGGATGAGAGCCGTCATCGGGCAACGGACGAGCAAACTCATAAGCCCAGGCCTTACCACCCTTCTGTTCGCGAACCTTACAGAACTCGGCGATATTAGGAGCCATGTTACCCATATCGTTGAGGGTAAAACCAATCATATAAGGCACGTCGGCCAGTGTACCTCCACGAGTAGCATCATCAAAGCTCTTCTCACTGACATAGCCATCGATCATCGGCATGAATGGCAGACCCATGCGCATAAACGCCATGGGGCCACTGGCCTGCTGACCGTCGTTGTTAATCTGATAGTAGAGCGTAGGCAGAGCAAAGATAGTCTCTGTGGAAGCCTGACGCATCTTCTTCAGATCAGTCAGACCAGCCCAGTCGAATACCTTCTTGGCATTGGCCTCAGCCTCCTGGAATGTGCCGCCACTGTAACGGGCACCCATCATATTGCCCTGAGCATCAGGGATTGCAAGTCCCTGGGCACTCATGATCACGGCCTTGTTGAAAAGACCACGAGCCAAGGGCGACTCACAGAGAGTACGTACACTACCACCACCAGCACTCTGTCCGAAGATCGTCACGTTATCGGGATCGCCACCAAACTGGGCGATGTTCTTCTTAATCCATTTCAGAGCCTCAATCTGGTCGAGGATACCATAGTTGCCCGACACCTTATTAGGACTCTCCTCAGAAAGAGCAGGGTGTACGAGGAATCCGAACACGCCCAAACGATAGTTGATAGAAACGAGCACGACGTCCTTAGCGCCCCACTCCTGTCCGTCGAACTCAGGCTCTGAGCCGAAGCCCTCGCGATAGCCACCACCATGAATCCACAGGGCTACAGGCAGTTTCTTACCGACCTGACCAGGAGCCTTTGTCCATACGTTCAGATATAAGCAGTCCTCACTGGAACCGGCCTCCTTACCATAGCCCCACTCGGTGTAGTATCCACCTGGATACTGAATAGCCTGATAACTGGGACGTCCGAAGGTATCACAGATCTTCACACCCTTCCAGGGTATGACCGGCTGTGGAGCCTTCCAACGGTTTTCCTTAATAGGAGGTGCGGCATAAGGGATGCCACGATAAACAAACACATCAGGATGATCGTCGGCCAGAACACCTTGGACCTTACCACCTTCAATCGTTAACACGGGATTCTCTGCAGCATTGGCAGACACTGCTACCAAGAGCAGTAGAGGCAATAATAATCTTTTCATAATAAGTTGTTAGTTATAAGAAAATAATAAGTTGTTAGTTAAAATAAATATAGTTTATTGGTTGTTGAGGGTTCAGGGATTATACATATCCTTGCAGTAAAAGGCCATGATATCGTCGAGCATCCGCTTGGCCTCGACAGCAGGACTGTCCGGGTCGAGTTCAATAGCCCGTATATAGCTATTGATAGCCTCGTGCCACTGACCGCGCTTACGCGCCTCATTACCTTGCTGATAATACTCTTCTGCTGTCATCTTTCCTTTTTTGATAGCTGATAGTGCAGAGTATATAGATCAGATAACTACAGACTCTACACTATCACTATCGACTACTTATAATATTCCTTCTTGCCTGCGGCGAGAGTATTCTTCATCAGCGAACAGATGGTCATCGGACCAACCCCACCGGGAACAGGTGTGATAAACGAGCACTTAGGAGCCACCTCATCGAACTTCACATCACCGTTCAGACGGAAGCCACTCTTACGAGTTGCGTCAGGCACACGGGTGGTACCTACGTCGACAATCACAGCACCTTCCTTCACCATGTCGGCCGTCACGAAGTCAGGCTGACCGATAGCAGCGATGATGATATCTGCTGCACGACACTCCTCCTTAAGAGTTTTGGAACGAGAGTGACAAACGGTCACCGTCGCGTCACCATACTGTTTCTGCATCATCAGCTGAGCCATAGGCTTACCGACGATGTTAGAACGCCCGAGGATGACGCATTTCTTACCGGAGGTCTCGATGCCATAACGCTTCAACAAAGTGATAATACCCAACGGAGTGGCAGAGATGAAACACGGCAGACCGATCGCCATGCGTCCCACGTTGATAGGATGGAAACCGTCGACATCCTTGCGATAGTCGATGGCCTCGATAATCTTCTGCTCATCGATATGCTTCGGCAGAGGCAACTGAACGATAAAGCCATCAACATCCTCATCCTTGTTGAGCTTGTCGACACACGCCAGCAGCTCCGCCTCGGTGATATCGTCCTCAAAACGAATGAGTGTCGACTTGAAGCCACAGGCCTCACAAGCCAATACCTTGTTCTTCACATACGTCTCCGAGCCACCATCGTGACCCACGAGCACAGCAGCCAGATGGGGCTGCTTGCCACCCTTGGCAACAATCTCCTTTACCTCCTCAGCAATCTCAGCCTTGATGGCCGTTGCTGTTGCTTTTCCGTCTATCAGTTGCATATCTCAAAATAAAATATCCTAGAACTTCGGCATGCCGCCTTTCATAGCCTTCATGGCATTAGCCATCTGAGCCATCTTCGACGCGTTCATGCCAGTTACCATCTTCATCATCTTACGGGTCTGGTCGAACTGCTTCATCAGACGGTTCACATCTTCCATCTTCGTTCCCGAGCCAGCGGCGATACGACGACGGCGACTCTGATTGATGATGTCCGGATTGGCACGCTCCTTCGGTGTCATCGAGTTAATGATAGCCTCAATACCCTTGAAGGCATCGTCGTCGATATCCAGATCCTTGATTTGCTTACCGACACCAGGGATCATACCTGCCAGATCCTTGATGTTACCCATCTTTTTGATCTGCTGTATCTGACCCATAAAGTCGTCGAAGTCGAACTTGTTCTTGCGGATCTTCTTCTCCAGACGCTTAGCCTCCTCCTCGTCGTACTGTTGCTGGGCGCGCTCCACCAGCGAGACGATATCACCCATGCCGAGGATACGGTCGGCCATACGCTCAGGATGGAACACATCGATGGCCTCCATCTTCTCACCCGTACCGACGAACTTGATAGGCTTCGTCACCACCGTACGGATAGAGAGGGCAGCACCACCACGGGTGTCACCGTCGAGCTTTGTCAGTACCACGCCGTCGAAGTCGAGACGATCATTGAACTCCTTGGCGGTGTTCACGGCATCCTGACCGGTCATCGAGTCAACCACGAAGAGGGTCTCATTGGGATGGATTGCATTCTTCAGCGTCTCGATCTCATTCATCATTTCCTCGTCGACAGCCAGACGACCGGCGGTATCGATGATCACCACGTCATTAGCCTTAGACTTAGCCTCCTGGATGGCATGGTTGGCAATCTCCACCACATTCTTGTTGTCGGGCTCGGAATAGACGGGCACACCTACGCTCTCTCCTACCACCTTCAACTGCTCAATGGCAGCAGGACGATACACGTCGCAGGCCACCAACAGAGGTTTCTTATGGTTCTGGTTCTTGAGCAGGTTGGCCAGCTTACCACTGAACGTGGTCTTACCAGAACCCTGCAGACCCGACATCAGGATGATGGCAGGAGCACCGACACGGCCCTCGACCTTCAGTTCGGCAGCCTTACCACCCATCAGTTCGGCGAGCTCGTCGTGCACGATCTTCACCATCAACTGACTCGGCTTCACAGCCGTCAGCACGTTCATGCCAAGAGCCTTCTGCTTCACTGTGTCGGTGAAGTTTTTCGCCACCTTGTAGTTCACGTCGGCATCAAGCAGCGCACGACGTACATCCTTCAGTGTCTCAGCAACATTGATCTCGGTGATCTTTCCTTCACCCTTCAATATCTTGAACGACCGTTCAAGTCTATCACTTAAGTTCTCAAACATACTACCTTATTTATTTTAGGCTGCAAAATTACACAAAAAAAACGAGACTCACAAACAATAGTCTCGTTTTTATTTATTTTGTTCACCAGAAGGACGTTGCGAAAACTCACAGCCACAGTACTGCTGGTTATAGAAGGCATATTCCTTCAGCAGTTGGTTCCGTCGCTCATAGAGTCCGCCTTTACGCCAGTTCTGTGCCCAGAAGGTAGTACCCGCCACAGTCTGTTCAGCCTGATGCCCAGCACGTTCTATCTGTTCCAGGCTCTTCCACCGACTAGAGGCAAGCGTCGTCGTGAAATACTGCAGTCCGAGTTCCTTGGCCTCCCGGGCGGCCGCCGTCAGACGGAGTGTGAAACACAGTTCACAGCGCCGTCCCCGCTCCGGTTCCCCCTCAAGGCCGCACACGTTCTGCCGCCACTGCTCGTGGTCATAGTCACCGTCGATCCATGTCAGTCCGAGACTCTCTGCATGCCGTTTGCTCTCCTGCTTACGGATCTCATACTCCTCACGAGGCCAGATGTTCGGATTATAGTAGAAGATGGTGGGGTGCACATCATGCTGCACCATCCACTCCACGATAGCAGATGAACAAGGTGCACAACAGGCATGCAACAGCACCTCCTTACACCCTTCTGGTACTATAATCGCAGGCTTCTTCATGATATCATAGTCCGCGAGCTTTCCAGATACGGTCTTTCGCAGCGTTGATCTCCTGGAACTTCTTCTCGGCTGCCTTTCTCACATCATCGCCAAGAGCCGCCACCTTGTCGGGATGGTGCTCAAGAGCCAGTTTACGATAAGCCTTCTTCACCTCATTATCACTGGCATCAGGACTGACACCCAGCACCTTATAAGCATCCTCGAGGGTATTGCCTTCGAGGTGGAGCATCGAGTCGACCTCACTCTCACGGAGACCCATCCAACCGGCACACTCCTTCAGCGCCGTCACCTCACTCTGGGGCAACCGACCATCGGCTTTGGCCACCATCACGAGGTAGTTAAGCAACTGGAGGCGCTGTGAGTAGTCCATCTGTCGATTGATCTGTGCACAACACTCCCGGACGGTCTGCTTAAACTGCGACCACCCCTCCCGTTTCTGTTCCTCGAAGAGTTTGTTCAGGATCTCATTGCCTTGGGCCACTGCAGCAGCGCCGAAGTTCTGCCTGAGCATCTGTCGCACCATCTCCATCTCCGAGTGCATCGCCTTACCATCGGCCTTGATGATATACGAGGAAAGCACGAGCAACGAGAACAGGAAACTGTTCCGGTTACCCTGCTGCTGACGCTGGCGATAGGCCTGCTGATAAGCCTGACTATAATCCTGATATGTCTGTTGCCAGTTGCCATCACGCTGTGAGCCATAGCCCCACGTGCCGGAGTTGTCGGGGGTGTTCACCCCATCGAGCATAGAGTCGAAGAGCGCTCCCACCAGATATCCGGCTAATGCGCCCAACGGCCCTCCGGCCATCCAGCCGATAAAGCCACCAATCCATTTTCCTGCTACCATCGTTTCTTTTTACCTGCAAAAGTACATATAATATCCGATACCGCAAAGCGATTAGGAATAATTTACTTTTAAACACAAGGGGACGGCTCTCATGTGCCGTCCGACACAAAAGAACCGTCCCTCTGTGTTTTTTCTTTGTTTTTTACTTCTTGATCAGTGAAGCGATCCAGAGGATGGCAACAGCACCGATGATGGCTGTGCCAAGCTGTCCCAGAAGTCCACCCCACTCGATGCCCAGTTCAGTAAACAACCAGCTACCGAGAACACTACCGAAGAGGCCAAGCACCAGGTTCATGACAAAGCCGTAGCCGCCACCTTTCATCAACTTGCCAGCACAGAAGCCAGCCAGACATCCGATAACAATTGTGAAAATAATACTACCCATAATCATTCGTTTTTAGTTCGATTCATACCGCAAATATAGACAAATATATTCAAAGTACAAAGAAACTCGCTCATTTTTTCCTGTTAGCCAGATACATACCCCCAAGAATGAAGACAGTACCAAGGAGGAACCAGACGGTGATCTGCTCATGGAGCAACCACCATGCGAAGAGGATCGTGGTGATAGGGTTGAAATAGATCCAGTTGGTAGCGACGACAGCCCCGAGCTTGCTGATGACCCAGTTCCATACGACATAACAGATCATTGAGGCCACAACACCCAGGAAGAGCAGGTTCCATATCACATCCGGCTTCAGAAGCACGTCGAGTGAAGGGAAGCCCGGCACGATCAGGTAGTAAGGTATGATGGTGACAAGACCATAGATAAACACCTTACGGGTGATGAACAGCGTGGAATAGCGCTCTACAAACGGCTTCATCAACAAGGAGTAGACCACCCAACAGAGACAGGCGGCAAAGGCCAGCATATCACCAAGAGGCGAGAGATGGAGCACGAAACGCCCGTTCAGTACCACGACCGCCATTCCCAGAAAAGCCACGAAAGAGCCCAATGCCTGAACCCTTGTGATGCGCTCGCTATGGCGATACAGCAATGCGAAGGCCAGCATGGCAAACAGCGGACAACTACATACGATAAGTGATGTATTGGTGGCTGTCGTGTAGAGCATCGCCGCGTTCTCCGCCAGGAAATAGACCGATCCGCCGGTAAGGCCAAGCACGACCATCAGCAACTCGTCGCGCCAGTTGTCGCAGAAGAGCCGGAAGTTCTTCTGGGCGATACTGAAGGCCAGCAACAGGATATAAGCGATGGCGAAGCGAAGGGTGAAGATCTGCGCCGGTGACAGACCATTTTGGAGCAACATCTTCGTAAAGACGAAGGTGCTGCCCCATATTGCTACGATCGCAAATGCTACAAGATGATATTTCATTTAATCTCTATGTCGCGTTTCACATTGTTACGGATCTTCGTCAAGTACTTCTTCATACCACCGGCATCCTTCTTATCAATAATCTCAAGAAGCTCCTTCAGTTCCGTGCGAATCTGGGCCACCTGATCGTGAGTATAGGGGTTGAAGAGTATTTCCTGAAGCAGATAGTCATCCTCGTTGAGCACCCCCTTGGCAATCCGCATATGACGCTTGAAGGTAGTACCCGGCGCATCCTGATGCTTCATGACAGCCGCAAACACAAACGTCGACACGAACGGGATTGACAGCGAGTAGGCCACCGTCTTATCATGCTCCTCGAAGGTATATTCGTAGATGTTGAGTCCCAACTTCTGATAGAGGTCCTTGAAGAAGATACGACCCATGTAGTCGCCCTCGCTGATGATGATCGCGTTCTCCTCAGAGAGCTGCTGCAGGTTGGCGAACGTAGGACCGAACATCGGGTGTGTCGAGACATAACGCATGCCCGTCGACTCATAGAACTCCTTCATATCAGTCTTCACCGAAGCGATGTCACTGATGATACACTCCTTGGGGAGATAAGGGATCACCTCCTTGAACACCGGGATCGTGTATTTCAGAGTGACCGCATTGATGAGTAGTTCGGGTTTAAACTCCTTAATCTCTTCAAAAGTAGTGAAGCGCTGACAATTGTAGGTAAAGCGCATCCGCTTGGCGTCGCGCTCAAAGACAGCCACTTCGTGTTCAAAGCTCAGCAGGTCGATGAAGAAACTTCCCATCTTACCTGCGCCCATTACTAATATTTTCATCTGCTTCCTTCTCCTATACCTACTTATTGATGATTTCAATCTGCTGACGAACCGATTCCTCATGGATATTCTCAAACACATGAGCCACAAACTCCGGGTCCATGCCACAGAGTGAGCCCTGTGCACCACGCTTGTTCAGGATCTCATTGTAGCGGTTGGCCTGCAACACGGTCATATTATGCTCCTTCTTGTACTGTCCGATCTCACGGCACACTCTCATACGCTTGGCGAGCAAGTCCATGAGTTGGTTGTCGAGCTCATCAATCTGCTTACGCAGAGAGGTGATGCCCTCGGTGGTGGTGTTCTCATCACGGATCACCAACAGCGAGAGGATATAGTCGAGCACATCAGGTGTCACCTGTTGCTTAGCATCACTCCATGCCTTATCAGGATCACAGTGGCTCTCGATGATCAGACCATCGAAACCTAAGTCCATCGCCTGCTGACAAAGAGGTGCGATCAGTTCGCGACGCCCTCCGATATGCGACGGATCACTGATAATCGGCAGCTCAGGCACACGACGACGCAGTTCGATGGGAATCTGCCACATCGGCGCATTACGGTAGATCTTCTGCTCATAAGATGAGAAACCGCGATGGATAGCTCCCAGACGCTTCACGCCAGCCTGGTTCAGACGCTCCAAGGCACCAATCCAGAGTTCCAGATCAGGATTCACCGGGTTCTTCACGAACACGGGGATATCCACACCCTTCAGCGAGTCGGCGATTGCCTGCATGGCAAAGGGGTTAGCCGACGTACGAGCACCAATCCAGAGGATGTCAATATCATACTTCAAGCACAGCTCTACGTGCTCAGGTGTGGCCACCTCAGTAGAAACCAACATCTTCGTATCTTCCTTCACCTGTTTCAGCCATACGAGTGCGGGCTCACCGTGCCCCTCGAAGCCACCCGGTTTCGTGCGTGGCTTCCACACACCAGCACGGAAGTTATGGCAGCCCTTCATGGCCAGCTCACGGGCAGTAGTCATCACTTGTTCCTCTGTTTCTGCTGAGCAAGGCCCGGCAATCACGAAGGGACGTTCATTGTCACTCGGTAAGTTCAATGGTGCTAATTCCAGTTCCATATAGTTTCTGTTTTTGAACACAGAGACACAAAGATACAGAGTTGTTTTCTCTCTGCGCCTCTGTCACTCTGTGTTTATTTAATTTTATTCTTAATTCTTTCTAACGCTTCCTTGATCTTGTCTTCCTTGGCGCAGAGCGAGATGCGGATATAACGCTGACCGTTACTGCCGAAGATAAAGCCAGGTGTGATGAACACACGCGCCTCATGGAGCACTTTCTCTGTCAGATCCTCGACATCAGCATATTTCTCGGGAATCTTTCCCCAGAGGAACATACCCACCTGATTGGGGTCGTAGGTACAGCCCAGCACATCCATGATCTGCTCAGCATACTGACGGCGACGCCCGTAGGTCTCGATATTCGCCTCATGATGCCACTTTTCTGAGTTACGGTAAGCCTCGGCGGCCGCCAACTGGAGTCCTCGGAACGTACCCGAGTCGATATTACTCTTAATCTTCAGGATCCAAGAGATAAAGGTGGCGTTCGTAGCACACATACCCACACGCCAGCCCGGCATATTATGACTCTTCGACATCGAGTTGAACTCAATACAACAGTCTTTCGCCCCAGGCACCTGCAACAGTGACATCGGATGGTCATTGAGGATGAACGAGTATGGATTGTCGTTCACCACGACGATCTGATGATCCTTAGCAAACTGAACCAGCCGTTCGTAGGTCTCACGACGCGCATTCCCGCCTGTCGGCATATTGGGATAGTTGGTCCACATCAGCTTCACCTTCGACAGATCCATCTGCTCCAGTTCGTCGAAGTCGGGCTGCCATCCGTTGTCCTCACGCAGGTTGTAGTTCACGATCTTCGCTCCAAGGATCTTCGACAGCGACGTGTAGGTGGGATAGCCTGGATTAGGCACGAGCACCTCGTCGCCTGGGTTCACGAAGGCCAGCGTCACATGCAGGATACCCTCCTTTGAGCCGATGAGTGGCTGTATCTCCGTCTTCGGATCGAGGTCCACGTCATACCAACGCTTGTAGAAGTCGGCCATCGCCTCACGCAACTCAGGAATACCCATCGTGGGCTGGTAGCCGTGGGCGGTAGGGTCGTGTGCCACCTCACAGAGCTTCTCCACAGTCTGCTCCGACGGCGGCATATCCGGACTGCCAATGGCCAGACTGATGATATCCTTGCCCTCGGCATTCAGCTGGGCCACCTCCTTTAACTTTCTACTGAAGTAGTATTCGCTCACTAAACTGAGCCTGTCTGCTGGTTGTATCTTAGTATCCATAATATATAACTGTCGATTAATTCGTCTGTTTCCCATCTTTATATTCACCCAGGATCTTCAGGTCCCTTGTCAGCGGAATGATCGCATCCACCGCCTGACGGTAACGCGTCAGATCGTCGTACATCACATCGACATAGAACAAGTACTCCCATTCACGTCCGATGATTGGCAACGACTGGATCTTCGTCAGATTGATCTTATAGAACGAGAGAATGGCCAACACGTGAGAGAGCGAGCCCTCCTCGTGGGGCAACGAGAAGACGATGCTCGACTTATTGGCCTCTGTCAGTGGACGTAGCATATCAGCCTTGTTCGGATTCGACACCACAAGGAAGCGGGTGAAGTTGTGCTTGTTGTCCTCGATATGATCCTCGAGCACCTTCAGTCCGTAGAGTCTGGCAGCCTCAGCATGACAGATGGCCGCCCATCCGCGTTTCTGTCCCTCGGCTATCATCTTCGCCGATCCAGCCGTATCCTCCGCCTCCACGTTCTTCAGCGTAGGGTGCTGAGACAGGAAGTTACGGCACTGCATCAGAGCTACAGGATGAGAGTGCACCTCAGTGATGGTGCTCCAATCGTCCTCAGGCAGACAGCAGATACAGTGGGTGATGTGCAGCTTATGCTCGCCGACCACCGTCGTACCACTATCACGCAGCAGTTCATAGTTATGCAACAGCGAGCCGGCGATTGTGTTCTCGATGGCCAGCATGCCGATGGCTGTGGGATCCTGCTTGATCTGAGCGAACACCTGCTCAAAGGTTGAACAGCAGATCAGTTGTATCTGCTCTCCCTCGAAGTACAGATGTGCGGCGATATCGTGGAACGATCCGATCAGTCCTTGTATGGCTATTCTCTTCATATCTTTTTCTTTCCTTTATTCTTTGCTTTAACAAAAATCCCGCTTTCACGGATGTGAAGCGGGACCTTGTATTTCTTTATTCAGTCATAAGTTGAATTTACACGCAACTTCCCGCTTCACAATTTCTTGCAAAGTAAAAGTAGACGTAAATATAGGCGTTCAACTTATTCATTGTCTTCTCTTTTTGTTTGACGGGTGCAAAATTATCACTTTTCCTTGAAACAAACAAATATTTTGCTATAAAATTTGCGTTTTCACTTACATTTTTCTATTTTACCCCCTTGTCGGCCCCTCTTCTCTGTCTTCAGAGCTTCATCCGTCGCCAGACACACCTGGGGATCCGTCGCCAGACACAATTGGGAATCCCCCGCCATACGGCCGTCAGCAATCTGTACTTCCAGTCGATCACGCGGATATGACGTTTGTCGTTGATGGCCCGCACGATCTCCTTGGCCACCCGCTCAGGCTTCAGCATCATCGGATAGCGGAAGTCGCCCGCAAGCAGAGCCGTATCCACGAAGCCAGGTCTGATATCCGTAAACCGTATTTTCAACCCTCGGCTGTGCGCCTGCTGCTCCAAAGCCTGCAGATACACGTTCTGCATGGCCTTCGTGGCCGAATACGCCGGTGCCGGTCCCAGTCCTTTCGTCCCTGCGATTGAACTGATGGCAGCGATATGCCCCCCACCCTGTTCCGCGAAATAACGGTAGGCCTCGCCAATCATCCGGGTAAACCCCAAGGCGTTCGTCTGCATCGTCGCCATCTCGATACCCTCCGCCAGTTCACGGTTCTGTTTGCCGATGCCCGAGGCATAGAAGAACAGATCCATGCCGCCCACCTTATTTATTAGCGTGCGCAAACGACTCGTCGCATCCTCACTGGTCACGTCGATCTGCTCCACCTGCACGTCACCGAGCGTCTGCAACAAGTCTGTCCGTCGTGCCGCCACGCCCAGCGTCCATCCCTCGGCGATCAACAGCCGCGCCACCTCTCTTCCGATGCCCGACGACGCTCCAATCACGATTGCTCTTCTCTTTTCCATCACATCAGTTATTGATTATCTGTTATCATGTCGCAAAGATACAACATTTCTTCTTATTATAATTACGTCTATGTCAAGAATATCGCCTCTCCGACACAAAAAAACGCCTTTTGTCATCGGGTTACGACAAGAATTTCCGATCTTTGCATGACGATGAACATCATTTACATCCTATTCATTCTTGCCTTCGTCGTTCACGACGGGGAAGAGGTGGCCGTGCAGCACAGATGGGTGACCGCACATCATGCCGCCTTGAGTTCACGTCTCCCCAGGTTGCGACGTATATTCGACCACCTGCAGCGTATGAGCACCAAGGCCTTCCTGACGGCCGCATTAGAAGAGCTCATCGTGTTGGTGGCCATCACCATCTATGCACTTCTCGGAGGCGCATACGCCATCGAACTCTGGACAGCCATATTCCTGGCCTTCTCCATCCATCTCGTCGTACATGTCATTCAGGCAATTGTCGTAAGAGGCTACATACCAGGTCTTGTGTCATCCATCCTCCTACTCCCCTTTTCCTACATGGTCATACACGAGCTATGCCATCAGTTCAGTCCATCCCAACTGTTGTCGTACGCTCTGATCGGCTTACCCCTCATAGTTGCCAACCTCGCCCTCGCCCACTATCTGGGCCTCAAGTGGGGGAAATAAACATCTCGTTATTTGAAGTCAGAAACTGACGCAACAACAGTTAGGGGAGCGCATAGGAAAGAAACGCGAGTATATTTCAATGCTATCTAAACTCTATGTCCTTTACGATATCATCGTATTCTTCGCCTTTTACGTAACCACGCTTCACTTTATTGAATGCGATTTCTTTAAGCAAGCCACGATTCAACAAGCCTATGATATCACTTTTGGCTGTAGTGGCAGTCACCATGAACTTGTTCTGCAGATCCTTCACCGTCAGCACTTCTTTTGGATTCTCCATATACATACGGATAATCTGGGCTTGACGCTCATTGATATCACCAATCTGAAGAAATGTACTTGCCAACATCTTTTCGTCCTGTTTCTTCTTGATGTAATTCTGCAATTGCTTAAAAGCTTGGTCAAGCACTTTTAGGTTGTAAGTAATGAAATAGCCCAAATCGTTATCATCAGCTTCCACATATTGATAAGCTTTCTCATACGAATTCTTTGACATAGCTATAACACGAGAGATGGAAAGATACTCCGTGAGCCAATAGCCCTGCTTCAACATATACCAGTAGAACAAGGCACGAGCCGTTCTGCCATTTCCATCAACAAAGGGATGCATATAAGCCACCATGAAATGGATGATGATGCCACGAATAATGGGATGGACAAATACTCTTGCGTTTGTCTCATTGAAGTATTTGCACAACTCCTTCAGGAATGTTGGCAGTTCTTCATAAGAGGGGGGCGTATGAACAACTTCATGGGTAATGCCATCTTCTACCACCACCTCGTTATTTGTGCGGAGCCTGCCAGCATCATTGGGGTCGTTGAGAGTCTTATCCGTCATCAAATGATGGATGTGTAACACTAATTCCGGTGTCAACGGAGTATGCTTGTTCTCAACAATAAAACGAATAGTCTGATAGTTGTTGACTATCATCTGCTGCGACTTGTCCTTAGGCGATATTTGCCTACGTAACATATCCTTTGCCACCTTACGGGTCGTAGCAGCACCTTCCATCTGGCTAGAATAGATGGCTTCTTCCATCAGCGAACTGATTAGATATCGCTCTCTATTCTCATTAGGAATGACACTACCCGTCCCCCATGAACCACCAAAGTTCATATCAAACTCGTGGCACAACCTCTGCATCTTGTTGGTCATGCCGAAATTTACGTTGTATTTGTCCCAAGTATAAACGGTACTTGATATGCGAGAGGCTTTTACACTTAACCATAACTCTTGAGCTGAAACGCAACTATCTGGGCGTTTTTTGTATTTGATCGTATCCCAATATTCGTAGTCGTCGTTAATCTTGCCAATTAATGCGTTCAACTTCTCATCAGGTCTTCTTGACTTGTCAAGCATCACCGTTACCAAATCCCTGTCTGTTATATATGGAGGTCTTTCTATCATATCTTCCTTATAATGATTTCTGACCGCAAATATATACAATTCTTTCCAATATTACAAGAATTGGAAAGAATTAATTCAAATAAAAACCTATATTTAACCATTTATAACTATTCAATTCTTTCCAATTCTTTATAAATTGGAAAGAACCATAAACTATATCCCAACTTCTCATAGAGAGCATTCGGCTCTTGTTTACTCTCTATTTCTTGCTGCAAGAGGTCACGCATATCTGTTTATTATTAGTTAGTGTCATGTAAAGGTGGGTGATTTCATTCACTGTCTTGACACTAAATCGGAGGAACGAGGCAAGAGAGAAAAGTCTTTTGTCAGGAAAAAGTAATAAAAAAAGTGGTTGTGTAAAGTTGCGAACCAGAAGAAACAGGGTGGCTCTTCTAGCTCCTTTTAGCCCTGTTATGGCATACTTGGGACCTGTCCGGAGTAAAGAACGGGCCTGCTCTGGGTTGACCCGCCTCTTTATGGTTAAAGAGATAATCTCCACGATGGTAAGGAATGGCACTTATGAGTGAAAGAGATAATCTCTTATAGGGTATAGGGATTATCTCCTTCACTCGTGGAGCCTATCTCCACGACTCATAAGGCCTATCTCTTTGAGGGAAAAATTCCGCCCCTTTGTTGGGTAGATGTAAAGTGCTTGATATCAGATAAATACAGAATTCACTCAAAACTCGCGTGTACGGAGTTCATTCCTGCATTCCTGATCTCCATGCGAGTTATGAGGGGGCATTTGTAAAGATATATGGCAAGAAGACTATCTCGCTTGTTACCAGCGGGACGCAAGAAGTTCTATCTACAATGCAGGGTTGTACCCTGCAGTCTGTTCTTTTTCTCTGGCGCAGAGAAAAGAACCAAAAGAGACATCCACCCTAACCAAACCTTCCCCTATATGGGAAGGCTTAACCGCTCCTCCTGTCGCTCTTACATTAAGGTACGCTCAGACCATCAAAGGTCTGGCGTGATCTTTCTCGGCTGCGCGCTTCGATGTTTCGACAGACTCTGCGGTTTTCCCTTCTTGGACAAGCCAAGCGAGCAAAGCTCGAGCGCGACAAGCTCAGGGACCGCAGAGGGGCACAGGGGGGTGGCGGGGGACATGGCAATGGGACTTACGTTCGAGAAAGCCACAAAAACTTTTGGCTTTCTTCTCACTTATTCGTACCTTTGCCATCAGAATGGAGAAAAGAACAATTGCCATACTCGGAATGATGTGCGCAGGGTGCTCGGCACGCGTCGAACAGAAGCTCAACAGTCTCGACGGCATCCTGTCGGCTGCGGTGAACCTGCCTGCTCGGACGGCCCTGGTGGAGTATGACCCTGCGAGGATCTCACTCGAACAGATGAAGGACGAACTGGGTAAGATCGGCTACGACATGGTGATCGAGGAAGACCGAAATATAGAAACCATCGAGCGGCGCGCCTATACGACGCTCAGGAATAAGGTCGCTTGGTCGTGGCTCCTTGCCCTGCTGGTGATGGCCATCTCGATGGACTGGGTCGCCATCGGCTCACGCGATACGGCCAATCAGACCATGCTCATCATCGCACTGACGAACCTCTTATACTGCGGACGGCAGTTCTATGCGACGGCAGGGAAGCAGCTGATACACGGCTCGGCGAACATGGACACGCTGGTGGCTCTCTCCACGGGCATCAGCTTCCTGTTCAGTGCCTTCAACACGTTCTGGGGAGAGCGGGTGTGGGGCGCACGAGGCATGGAGTGGCATACCTACTTCGACGCCTCGGTGATGATCATCACCTTCGTGCTGACAGGACGACTGATAGAGGAGCGCGCCAAGAACGGTACGGCCTCGGCCATCCGCGCCCTGATGGGGTTACAGCCGAAGACGGCCCATCTCGTGGAGAACGGCACGATCACGGAGGCACCTATCACCGTGCTGCAGCCAGGCGACACCATTGAGGTGAGACCAGGCGAGAGGATCGCCGTTGACGGTACGGTGGTAGGCGACAGCGAGGGCAGCGTCGACGAGTCGATGATCACCGGTGAGCCGATAGCCGCAGCGAAGAAGGCGGGCGACAGGGTGTTCGCAGGTACCATCGTCAGACAAGGCACGTTCCGTTTCAAGGCACAAGAGGTGGGACAGAAGACCATGCTCGCCCATATCATCAAGAGGGTTCAGGAGGCACAGGGCTCAAAGGCACCCGTGCAACGGGTGGTCGACAGGATCGCCCTCGTGTTCGTGCCCGTCGTGGTGGGCATCAGTCTGCTCACCGGCCTCGTATGGCTGCTCATCGGCGGTGTCACCGTACTGCCACAGGCCATCCTCTCAGCCGTCTCGGTGCTGGTGATAGCCTGTCCCTGTGCCATGGGACTCGCCACGCCAACGGCCCTGATGGTGGGCATCGGCAAGGCGGCAAAGAAGAATATCCTCATCAAGGATGCGACGGCCCTTGAGGAGATGCGAAAGATTGACACGATGGTGATCGACAAGACGGGTACGCTGACCATGCCCACTGATACGGGAGAGCAACTGAAGCCCCACGCCCGTGAGGCGATGGAGGCCTTGAAGGCTCACGGCATAGCGGTATGGATGTGCAGCGGCGACCAGGACGAGCGGGCACGACAGATTGCCGACGAGGCCGCCATCGCCCACTACCGCAGTGAGGTGCTGCCACAGGACAAGGAGGATCTGGTGCGCCAGCTGCAGAACGAGGGGCATCGCGTGGCGATGGTAGGCGACGGCATCAACGACTCACAGGCTCTGGCGATTGCGGATGTGAGCATCGCCATGGGCAAGGGCACCGACGTGGCGATGGAGGTGGCACAGGTGACACTCATGGGCACCGACCTGCGACGCATCGGCGAGGCTGTCGACCTCTCCAGGCGCACGGTGGGCATGATACGCCAGAACCTCTTCTGGGCGTTCATCTACAACATCGTCTGTATCCCTCTTGCCGCCGGCCTACCCTATCTCTTCGGCGCTCAGTGGCAGATCAACCCGATGTGGGCTTCGGCACTCATGGCCTTCTCGAGCGTGAGCGTCGTGATGAACAGTCTCAGATTAAAACTAACAAGATAATATCGCTTTATGAAAACCAAGCACATCCAGTACGAAACACAAGGCACATGCTCAAAGCTCATTGACGTGACAGCCGACGAGAACAACATCATCCAACAGGTATTCTTCCTGGGTGGTTGCAACGGCAACCTGCAGGGCATCGGTCAACTGGTGCGCGGCCAGCATATCGACGACGTGATACGACGCCTCAACGGTATCCGCTGCGGGACGAAGAGTACATCATGCCCCGATCAGCTCTGCCGCGCTCTCGAGCAACTGAAGAACGCTCCGGTGGAATAGGCAGAGGTATGGGTATAAAAAATATGCTCATGGGCAAACACCCATGAGCATCTGTTTGTGACAAATCTTATTCTCAGCCGAGGAGGGGGGAAACGATCTGGCAGATGGTCTCCAGATAACGACGATCGGTATCGTCGAAGGTCGACAGTTCCTTGCTGTCGATATCGAGCACGGCCATCACCTCACCAGCGGCAGAGAACAGAGGCACGACAATCTCGGAACGTGAGAGACTGCTGCAGGCGACATGGCCAGGGAACTGCTCTACGTCGGGCACAACCACCGACTCGCGGCGCTCTACCGATGCACTGCACACGCCACGTCCGAGACGGATACGCATACAAGCCACAGGGCCCTGGAACGGACCCAACAGCAGTTCGCCATTCTCCACACGGTAGAAGCCCGTCCAGAAAAAGCCCATCGTCTCGTGGATGGCTGCACACACATTGGCCATCACACCGATGGCATTAGTCTCACCTTCGACCAAACTTCGGATCTGCTTTACGAGCAGTTTGTATTTCTCTTCTTTTTCCATAATTATTTAAAGATTTGTTTGAGACGACAAAGATACAAACAAGAACTTAGTATCATGCATCTGACAGTCAAAAACGAATACCATTCAAGAAAAAAGATGATATAGGACAAGTCAGAACAGGTCGCCCTCTACCATCTGGTCCTCACGAGAGAAGCGGATACGGGGCACAGGAGACTCTGCCGTTTCAGAGGCACGGTCGGAAGGTGCGTGGCTACGGGTCAGGTAGTCAGCCAACCTCAGGAGTGATGTCATCATCATATCTATCAGTCTATCCATCTGCTGATATCACGAGGTTAATGCCTGTTGACTGTCTCTGCACTGTCGAGTGCATTGAGGTATCCGTTTACCAGTCCGACGAGGGCGATAGAGATCAGGAAGATGCAAAATAAACCAGTCATAGTCTTATTACTTTTTTAGTTGTACAATCATGTTATCGGATGCAAAGATAAAACGAGGGTGTACCATAAGTTGATACACCCTCGTATTTTTTCTAAAAAAAGTATTTCTACTGATATCTGGCACGTAAGGCATCCACTTGTTGCAGGAACCTCTGACGGAGGTCCTGAGGCTGGAGCACCTCCAAACCGTCGCCATGCGAGAGGAGCGTGCCGATGAAGTCGGCCGTAGGACGGATGTCGAAGGAGAAGTCGGCATACGTATCGGTCGATGCAACCTCGCGCTGTGACCGATGGAGCGGCAAAGTGCGCAAGTAGTCGGGCGTCCGGCCATAGGCACGAACGACGACATGCGCCATAGGCGTCTCGTCGGTCAGCACCCCGAAATACTCGGAGAAATAAGCCTGGGGCGAGAAATCGTCAGGCATCTTGAAGGTCTCGTCGGTCAGCGTGACGGTCGTCATCCGGTCCAGTGAGTAGGTGGCGAAATGACGGCCCGTAAAGGCCAGCAGGTACCACCGCTGGTGGAACAGCTTCAGGGCATAGGGCGCCACGGTCTTCTCGTAGCTGTCGGCCCCGAAGCGCCGATAGCCGATGGTAATGATCTTATTGGTCTTGATGGCCCGGATGATGGTCTGGAGGAACTCTTCTCCGGCAGGTACATCCTCGAGGATGATACGCTCTTGAACGGAAAGCCCGTCGGAGAGCACACCGCCGACGGTGAGCGTGGAGAGCATCCACCGCTCCATCGTGTCGTCGTCGAGCACCTCGGGGTTATAGATATAGTACCTGTAGCCATCCTGCGCGTCGCACTCGATGACGATGCCGAACATGTCGAGGATGGCATCGCGGTGACGGTTGAACGAGGACCGGGAAAGCGGGTTACCGTCGGCGACCTCGTCGTCGACCCACCGCTGACTGAGTTCGTCGAGCGTCATCTTCTTATAGCGCCGCAGCGTGTTGACCAGCCAGATATACTGGTGGAAGATCATGGAGGGTTTCATCTACTCGTCGGGCAGGAAGAGCGGATCCTCGGGCATCACCATCACCGGCTCGGTCTCGGCTGCCTTCAGGATCTTCTCGGAAACATACTTCTTGTTGACCACCAGACGGAACATATACTCACGGAACCAACGGTCGGTCATGATCAGACAACCCTGCTGGCCCCAGGAGGCGCCCCACGAGTTCTCGACCTTCCACTTACGGGCCTTACCCTTCTCGTCGAGGTCGACGGCCGTCAGTGTCATGGCATGGGTGGAACCGCTATCGAAGGTAGAGATACGATCGGCCTTGTTCATGCCGAAGGTCGTGCCGAAGAGCGACTGATAATCGAAGTTCTCCGTGTCGGCATAGCCACGCTTACGATCGAGGAACTTACCCACGTCGTAACTGCTATAGAGCTTGCGACCGTCCTTCAATGAGGCGATGGCCATCTGCTCGATATCGTCCATCGGCAGGTTCACATACTTCCAGTTGTGCCCGTCGTAGGTGTGACGGTCATACTCTACCTCATAGGTCTTGTAATAAGGGCGACGCGGATCGTTCATCGCCATGATGAACGTGCCGTTGAGCGGACCACCTACCACCTCTTGGTAGAACGACTGCGGGGTGTACTCCTTGGCACGACCGACAGCCTTGCCGTTCTTATCCTTGAAAGCATAGACGAATTTCTGCGGCGGTTCGCCGATCGTCATCTGAAGCATCTTATAGATCTGGGCCAGCATACGGGTCTTGGCCTTGTCGATGGATGCCTGCTTACGGTCCTTGGCCACCATATCGCGCAACTGCAGTCCGAACTCACGGAGCTTTGAGGCAATGAGACTGCGCGCCTTGTCGGTATTGTCGCTGGAGAACGACTCGGGCATCACCTCTGCCGGTACGAGACCGTACTTCTCCGTCAGGTCGGAGACACCACAGAAGGTGCCACCATCACTGATAGGATGATGGAAGAAGAACTGCACGCGCTGATCGTCGATGGGCTTCTTACCCGTATCGACAACTCCCTGCAGCATCAGGTTCGCCTTCTCCAACTGATCCCAGAAGAACAGATAGGCCTGGGAGAAGCTGATCTCTACGGAGTCGTGCTTCTGGGTGAAATTGCTACGGAGCACATTGAGACCGCTGAACATCCAACAACGGCCCGACGACCGCTGGTCGGTGATCGACTGTTTCTTCGTCTCTACATTGAAATAGGTGTCGAAAGCACCTGCATTCTGGTGGTTCTTCGCCAGCGCATCAATACTATTGGCGGCAACGGCATTCACTAAGGCCTTGTTGACCGGCTCCGACACGACTTCTTTCTGAATATCTTTCAGCATCTCCTGAGAGATGCCACCACTCTTCGTCTGCGCTCCAGCTGTTGCCACGGCGCAGACGACACAAAAAACACTGATTACGTTTCGCTTCATATATGTTGTTTACTTCTTACTCGATGACACCTTCAACGTCTTGGCCGTCTTCGTTGTCTTGGCTGTAGGCACCGTGCTGGCAACCTTCGGGTTATAATACCTCAAGGCCTCCGGCATCCATCCCTGGATATTCTTGATGCGGGTAGCATCCGACGGGTGGTCGCTCAGGAACTCAGCCGTCTGGGTGGTCTTGCTGGCTGCCATGCGCTGCCAGAACGTGGTAGCCACCCGCGGGTCGTAACCTGCCATGGCGGCAAAGATCAGTCCCATGTGGTCGGCCTCGTTCTCGTGGTTGCGCGAGTATTTCAGGTTCTTGAAGTTAAAGCCCTGGGCAGCGATGGCCTGTATGATGGAACTTGTGTTAGCTCCCATGCCTACCTGTCCCAATAGGGCAGCACCGATCTGCAGACCGTACTGCTGCTTGATCTGCGTACTCATCTGCTCGGCAGAGTGACGGGCTACGGCATGAGCGATCTCATGTCCCAGTACGATGGCCAGCGAGGCTTCATCCTGCGTGACGGGAAGCAGTCCTTCGTAGACACAGATGAGTCCTCCAGGCATGCACCAGGCATTGACCTGCTTGTCCTGCACGAGGTTGAAGGTCCACTTGTAGTTGGCAACCTCGGAAGAGAGACCTGCGGCATTCAGGTAGTTCACCACAGCATTGGCGAGGTTCTGACCGACACGCTTCACCATCGCCGTGTTAGCAGCATTGGTCGACAGCTTGGCGGTCTTCATGAACTCCTGATACTGTTGGGTGGCCAGACTTAGTATCTGTCCATCCTCGACCATCAGATTCTGCTGACGCCCGGTAAGGGGTACCGTACGGGTCGTTCCGCAACTGACCATCAGGACAGCAACGACTGACACAAGAATAGCTTTCAGATTTTTCATATCGCAGTTATTTTAGAGTTTATGACTGCAAAATAAATAAAAAAAAACGAGACTGACAAATTATAGGCATAAAAAAGAGGCGCCCCTTTCGGAGCGCCCCTCAATAACTATCAACCATTCACTGTATTACATGTTCAAACCACGGTTGTTGATCGTTGTGTTGAGCAGTCTCAGATAAGTACGGAACTGATCCTCGGTCAGCACATAGCGCATGTGCTTAACATCGTTAACGATGGCACGATCAACAAGTGCCTTACGATTGCTCTCACCATTCAGGGCTGCGTTCTTCAGCTCAGAAGCGAATACGCGATGGATGTTGCTCACGGCCTCTTTCTGGTCGCTATCCAGACGCAGTGCATCAGCGAGCTTGTTCATATTGACATTCAGCTCGTAAGCCTCTACACTGTTCACGCTAGAAGCGCTCTCACCCTCAGCAAATGCAGTTGTCATACTCAGCATTGCTACCATTGTCAAAATCATCTTTTTCATCTTTTTACCCTTTCTTTAATTGTTTAAAATGTTATCCTGTTGCGCAGCCTTCCCGGCTTACGCTGTTTTCCCGCCTTAACGGGTTTAAGTTCAAATATCTTTTTATGTCTTTTGACGCTGCAAAGGTACGATGTTTTTGAATACCAAACAAGCAATAAATGAAAATTGTGTGCGATAACAGCCGTTTTGTTGATACAGGTCAACAGATTGGCTATCTATCACAATTATTGGGATTTATTCAAATATATTTGGATATTCGACCGATTATTCGTACCTTTGCACGAAAATTTGAAAAATAGACATAAAAAGAAGACATTCAAGATGGACAAACCACAAAACAGATTCATATCAGTCGTATACCAGTTATATACTATCACTGACGGGCAGAAGAACCTTGAGGAGCAGACGGGCGAAGAGCGACCGTTTGAGTTGATTACCGGCTTCGGCATCGCCCTCGACCGTTTCGAGGAGGAGGTGATCAAGCACGAGAAAGGCGCAACCTTCGACTTCACCCTCCAACCGGCAGAGGCTTTCGGCGTTTATGATCCCGAGGGTGTACACAAACTGGGACGTGAGGTCTTCACAATCAATGGGCATTTCGACCATGACAATATCTTCGAGGGCGCTGTCATCACGCTGATGGGCGCTGACGACCAGCGCTTCATGGCGAAGGTACAGAAAATCGAGGAAGACGGTGTAACCATCGACACCAACCACCCGCTGGCCGGGAAGGTGCTGAACTTCACGGGTACTGTCGTCGAGAACCGCGAGGCCACTCAGGAGGAAGTACAGGCGCTCATCAAGCAGATGACTGGCGGCTGCGGATGTGGATGTGGGCATCACCACGGTGACGGATGCGACTGCGGGCATGAGCACGGTGACGGATGCGACTGTGGGCATGAGCACGACGGCGGATGTGACTGCGACGATCATCACCATGGTGACGGATGCGGCTGCGGTCACTGCCATTAAGAAGTGATATTAAAAGGTGAGAAGTGAATACATTCGGCAATATTTTCAGACTGACCACATTTGGTGAGAGTCACGGCGAGGCCATTGGTGGAGTGGTCGACGGGATGCCTGCCGGCATTGACGTCGACGTGAAATTCATTCAGGAGGAACTGAACAGGCGCAGACCTGGTCAGAGCAAGATCACGACCTCAAGACAAGAGCCCGACCAAGTGGAGCTGTTAAGCGGTGTCTTTGAAGGGAAGTCGACAGGCTGTCCTATCGGCTTTATCGTCAGAAACACCAACCAGCACTCGCAGGACTATGAGAATATGCGCTGTCTGTTCCGTCCTTCTCATGCTGATTACACCTATTATAATAAATACGGGGTGCGAGACCACCGGGGCGGCGGTCGTTCCTCCGCTCGTATCACCATCAGTCGGTGTGTGGGTGGTGCCCTGGCCAAGATGGTGCTCCGTGAATACGGCATCAGCATCCAAGCCTACACCTCTCAGGTGGGCGACATCGCCTTGGACCGCGACTACCATCGCTACGACCTCTCGCAGACAGAGAACAACGCCGTGCGCTGTCCTGATCCGGAGAAGGCTGCCGAGATGGAGGCTCTGATTGCCAAGATCAAGGCTGAGGGCGATACCATCGGTGGTATCATCACCTGTGTCATCAAGGGCTGTCCTGCCGGACTGGGTGAACCGGAATTCGGGAAGTTACATGCGGCCTTGGGCTCGGCGATGCTCAGCATCAACGCCGTCAAGGGATTCGAGTATGGTGAGGGCTTCGACTGCGTGACCACACGCGGCTCTGAGCAGAACGATGTTTTCGTGCCCTCTACCGACCAGACCGTGACCACCCGTACGAATCATAGCGGTGGCATACAAGGAGGCATCTCAAACGGACAGGACATTTATTTCCGTGTGGCCTTTAAGCCCGTGGCTACCATCCTCAAGGAACAGGAGACTGTAGACCTGGAAGGTAACCCCACCCTCTTCACGGCTCGTGGAAGGCATGACCCGTGTGTGCTGCCCAGGGCGGTGCCCGTGGTTGAGGCAATGGCGGCAATGACTATTGCTGACTTCTACCTGTTGGGAAAGGCAGGTAAAAGATAAGAAACGCATTTTTTTTGCAAGAAAATGAGTTTTTCTCTTGGTTGATAAGAGAAAATATCGTATATTTGCATCAACATTCCGAGGGTTTGTGAAAATCCTGGTATGTATTAGTTAAGTCTAGTTTAGTTTTTGTGTTGGTTGAGGGTGGTCTATTGATCACCCTCAAATTTTTCATATCACCCCTATGATCTCCTGCACCGACTGACAACCATGACTGTCGAGCCAGT
The DNA here is from genome assembly GCF_900110895.1 of Prevotella aff. ruminicola Tc2-24. GTDB lineage: Bacteria > Bacteroidota > Bacteroidia > Bacteroidales > Bacteroidaceae > Prevotella. Next base: position 154,614 of record NZ_FOIQ01000005.1, read on the forward strand.
CGTTGATGCCATCGCGTACCTTAATAGATATAGCAGGATCAAGGAAGTTGGCTGTTCCAATCTCAATGGCGGTAGCACCGGCCATCAGGAACTCGATGGCATCCTTGGCGGAACTGATACCACCTAAGCCGACAACGGGAATGTTGACGGCTTTCGCCACCTGCCATACCATACGCAGGGCTACAGGCTTTACTGCAGGACCACTCAGTCCACCGGTATTGATGCTGAGCATGGTCTTCCGCCTTTCAATATCAATAGCCATTCCCATCAGCGTGTTGATAAGCGACACGGCATCGGCCCCCTCGGCCTCTACAGCACGGGCGATCTCTGTGATATCCGTCACATTGGGAGAAAGCTTCACAATAAGCGTCTTGTGGTAACGGGCACGAACAGCCTTCACCACACTGGCAGCACCGGCACACGTGACACCAAAGGCCATTCCACCGTCCTTGACGTTCGGACAGGAGATATTCAGTTCGATGGCCGGTATCTCGTCAAGTGCATCAATACGGGCTGCGCACTCGGCATAGTCCTCGGGCGAAGAACCACTGACATTAACGATCATATTCGTATCAATATCCTTGATCTGCGGATAGATATGCTCACAGAAATAGTCGACACCTTTGTTCTGAAGTCCCACACAGTTCAACATCCCTTGTGCTGTCTCCACCATACGTGGGTAATCATTTCCTTCACGAGGTTTCAGTGTGGTTCCCTTGACAATGATTCCTCCAATCCCATCAAGGGGCATAAAATCCGCGAACTCCAGTCCATAGCCAAAAGTTCCTGATGCTGTCATCACCGGATTCTTCAGTTCCAGTGCTCCAATCCTTACATTTAAAGCTGCCATAATAACTTCTTGATATTAAAAACAGGACCATCCTTGCATACACAGAGGTTGCCCTCCGTTGTCTTCTCCACGCAACAGAGACAGGCGCCAAGGCCACAGGCCATCAGATTCTCCAAAGACACCTCACAGTCGATGTCTTCTTGGTGTGCATAACGGGCCACAGCCTTCATCATCGGCGTAGGACCGCAGGAAGCAATGTGAGAAAAGCGCTCCTGACTCAGGATTGAATGACCGGTCACAAAGCCTTTCTCTCCGGCACTGCCATCTTCTGTCGTCACGTAAACCTGACCATATTTCCTAAATTCATCGAGCATCAGAAGATCTTTAGCAGAACGGGCTCCTAACAGGAAGGTGGGCTCACCTCCCATCTGTCGGATCTCCGCACCAAGATAAAGCAAGGGCGCTACACCAACACCACCACCGACAAGCAGGAACTTCTCGTCTGTCTGCCGAGGCATCGTAAACCCATGGCCAAGAGGTAACACACAGTTCACCACGTCGCCAGTATGGAGCGAAGCCATCCAACGGGTACCTTCACCAACTGTCGCCACCAGGAGCCAAAGTTGATTATTCACCTTATCTATATAATGGATAGAGATCGGTCGACGCAGGAATGTCGATGGGGAGCCATCGACACGTACCTCTACAAACTGTCCTGGCAGCATCTCCGGAAGCGGTTGAATATCGGTGAGCTTTATCAGCACATAGCGCTCATGGATCTGCTCTACGGAGACAACAGTCAAGTCTAAAACATACTTCTTCATACTCTTTGCAAAAATTTGTTTGCAAAGATAGTGCAAAATGAACGAAAAGCCAAATTTTTAAAGAGCCTTATTTCTTAACAGGTACAAAAGTGTCCCACGTCTGATCATCATAGAAGACACGGATCTCTTGTACGCGTCGTTGCGGTTTGTCAACAATTTTAACCTCCTCGCGAATTATTTCTGGGCGTGTACTCTTTACACCATTATAATATTGTGCCCCTGTTGGAGCTGTCTGTGGGGTAGGAGATGCTGGATGATCAAAATCGAGCATCGACTGCTGAGTCACCTGAGGGGTACGAGGTGCCTGGTCTTCAACTGTCGGATCAGTCAGATACATGTCACCAGAACCAAACATCAACCAGTCGATGCTGATGTTAGGTATCTTCTTTTTGATCGACTCAACCACGTTGAGGGTAGGACGGGTACGATCATTAAAAATACTGCTAAGGGTTGCAGGTGCCAATCCGATGTAATCGGCAAAGACTTGTTGAGTCATATGCTGAGACTCCATAATTTGTCTGATACGATCCTTCATATACTAATCAAAGTGCTTTTAAGGGCTATTTTGCCTATTTTTCTTTCAGTTTACAAAGATAAAGCATTTTTTTCAAACATACAACAAAATTAAAAACAATTTAAGTTTCTTTACTTTGGGTTTTGATATTTGCATTTCATAATTATATATGTATAAAGGACTAATCTCTGGTTTAGAATTACAAACCTAAATATAAGGAAATAAACTATTACAAAGCCCTTATTTAGCTATATTAGCCAAATAACTGACTGCCAAATCGGTATTTACAAATATAAAGCACAAAAATAACGGATATGCATGTTGTCATGTGGAAATAAGGCAATTAATGGGCTGTTTTTTGCAGAATAATTGCATATATGACTGATAATCCGTGTGTTATATGCTGATTTCTCCTATTGCATATTTATAAATATTCATTTGTGTTTTTAGAATTCTACATTTGTAAATCACAATTCTGTCATTATCCGAAAGAGTGTTTTATCTTTTAATATATAAATATTAGATGGAATGGTTTACATTTACAAACACAAATATAGAGAAATACGCCATTTAAAAAATGTGAAAGCCGAATCCGACAGACGAAAGTCGCTCAAATTTTCGCATTTCTGGCGTTTTACCGACAAGCGGTGGAAAGACATAAAAATACGCGAGTTTTGAAGGGTCTAAAAACGCTCATACCCCTTGATTTTATCGGCATTTGAGCATAAAAAAAGCGCTTCTCAAAAGCGCATTTTTCTATAATTCTAGCAAAAAAAAGTAGCTATTTTAGTGCAAAATATAAAAAATCAACTCTTTCATCAACTCTCCTGGAGGGGTATTTGGGTTATCCAATCCCTTACTTTTAGCGTCAATCTCTCTCATCTTGGAAATAATCTGCATCACCTTCATTCCGGCATAGTTTCTCATGCCAGTCATGTAGTCTTTGGCAGCCCACGGAGATCTCAATTCCAACCATTCTGCTACCGCTTCCTGACTCTTATTATTCGGTGCATAGTATGCGATCATCAAGTTTTGGAAATAATTAAAGAGCATTGGAAGAAAAGAATAGATGTTACCGGCCTTGGGATTTTCGTCAAAATATTTTATTATCAGATTTGCCTTATAAACATTCTTGCTCACAATGGCATCTCTCAGTTCGAAGCCATTGAAATCTTTACTGATGCCTATCTGGTCCTCCACAATTTGGGGCGTCACTCTCCTATCCTGTTCGGGCAAAGAAATCATGAGTTTCTCCAACTCACCAGTCAACCGACTCAAATCCGCTCCAATATTATCCGCAATCATCTGTACCGACTTCGGATCGATACTCACCTGACGATCCTGTAGATAACTCTCTATATACGCAGGAAGATCTCTGTCTCGTAACTTTTTGCTCTCAAAGAGTACACCAGCAGTTTGAATCGCCTTCACATATTCCTTTTTCCGTCCATCAATAGTACCATTCTTATGGCACATGACAAGAATCGTAGACTTCAAAGGAGCCTTGAAGTATTTCTCCAGCGCTTCTGTATTCTTCACATTCTGTGCCTCTTTTACAATCAGTACCTGGAATTCCGACATCATCGGATAGCGCCGGGCTGCATCAGCAATCTGTGAAGCCGTTGTATCTGAGCCGAACAGAATAGTTTGATTAAAATCGCGCTCTTCCGGTTGCAGTACGTGATCGGCAATATAATCAGCAATCTGATCGATATAATACGGCTCATCACCCATCAGATAATAGACAGGCATGAATTTCCGCGCTTTCAAATCACGCATGATGGTTTCGAAACTCACATTTTTTGCTTCCGGCATAACGTTATTCAAATAATTATTTGTACTTTTGCGATTGCAAAGTTAGTGCAAATCGAGTAAAAAAGCAAAATAATCGAGATTATTTTATCCTCGTATTACCATCAAATCATCATAAACTATCAGAATGTACGAATTGAATCTTCCTCCATATCCAATCAAACTGCAAGAGAAAGACGGAAAACGAATGATTCTGGACTTCCTACGCAAGAAGTACGTGGCTTTAACGCCAGAGGAATGGGTACGCCAGCATTTCGTACATTTTCTAGTCGATCACAAAGGATATCCTCAAGGTCTGTTGGCCAACGAGGTAGAGCTTAAGATTGGTGACAAACGACTTCGCTGCGACACCTTATTATATAATAAAGAAGCTCGTCCACGAATGATTATTGAATACAAAGCCCCTACAGTAGCACTTCAGCAGAAAACCTTCGATCAGATATCTATCTATAATCATCTATTGAAAGCGGATTATCTGATTATAAGCAATGGTCTACAACACTATTGCTGTAAAATGAATATCCCCCAGCGAAGCTATTGCTTCCTGGAGGATATTCCTGATTATGAAAATCTATGACTTAATCCATGTCATTGGCATCGGTCGACTTCTTAGAAGAAGCTGACTTGCGGATAGAGCGCTTACGCGTCTTCTTCTCCTCGCCTGTTGTCTTGTCGATCTTCACACCTGCCAGTTCGGGGTCAATCATAATACGACCACAATACTCGCAAACGATGATCTTCTTATGCATCTTGATATCAAGTTGACGCTGAGGTGGAATCTTATTAAAGCAACCACCGCAAGCATCACGCTGTACATAGACAACGCCCAGACCATTACGAGCGTTCTTGCGGATACGTTTGAAAGAAGTCAGCAAGCGATTCTCGATCTTTGACTCCAGATCCTTCACCTTCTCTTTCAACTTTTCTTCCTCGGCACGTGTCTCAGCCATGATCTCGTCAAGTTCACTCTTCTTCACCTCGAGATCAGCTTGGCGATCCTTGATAACCTCTTCGTTCTCGGCCAGCTCCTGCTGCTTCTCCTGAATACGATTATTGGCCTCACGAATCTTCTTATTACAAAGTTCAATCTCCAACGTCTGGAACTCGATCTCCTTACTCAGAGTATCATATTCGCGGTTATTCTTTACATCGTTCAGCTGGTTCTTATAACGCTCCACGCTAGCCTTAGCATCCTCAATCTCACCGTTCTTCTGAGTAACGGCATGCTTGAACTCATCAATCTCATTCTTAATCTTCTCAATACGAGTGGTCAGACCCTCAATCTCATCTTCCAGGTCTTGTACTTCCAGAGGCAACTCACCCCTCAACGCACGCTTCTCGTCAATGGCTGAGAGCGCGGACTGAAGCTGATACAAGGTTTTCAGCTTCTCTTCTACTGACAAATCTGTCGGATCTTTCTTTGCCATAATCTTTTACGTTTTTATATACAATCAACTTTTCTTCTATAGATACAATATCGGATTCGTTACCGTCTCCGCTATCTCTGTCTTCACATCAGGACATTCCCTTTGGATTATCTCCTGGAAAATCTCTGCCGTAAACTGTTCGCTCTGGTAGTGGCCGATGACGCAGATCTGTATTTGCTGCTCATAGCCAAAATATTGATGATAGTGCATCTCACCTGTGATAAAAGCATCAGCACCAGTCTTAACGGCCTCGTCAAGTAGGAAATCGCCAGCTCCTCCACAGATTGCCACCCGCTGTATAGGACGCCGCAGCAGTTCGTTGCACATTGCACACTCCACGCCAAAGGTCTTTTTTACCTTCAACACGAAATCATCGGCGGCCATGGGCTCAACAAGTATGCCGACGACACCACTTCCTCCCTCCAAGCCATCAACGCTCTTCGGGGCGAAAAAATGCACATCTTGGAGTCCCAGTTTCTGGGCGATGCGGAAATTCACACCACCATGAGCATTATCGATATTCGTATGCATGGAGATAACACAGAGCTGATTCTGAATGACCTTCATCACCGTGCGCTGAACATCTGTCATATCACTGATGGTCTTCAGACCGCGGAACAACAACGGATGATGGGACACAATCAAGTTGCATCCTTTACACACTGCTTCGTCGACAATCTTTTCGTTGACGTCCAGACACAATAATGCCCCTGAAACCTCCGTCTCTGTCAATCCTACCTGCAAGCCAGCATTATCCCAGCTTTCTTGCAAGGGCAGAGGCGCGAATTGTTCAAGGGCGCTCAAGACCTCCTTAATCTTCACGGCTGCAAAATTACAAAGAAAAGACGAGACATCATCCCGGCCTTTCCATTAATTAAGGGTTTTTAACTCTTTACCAGTCAGATAGTCGGGCTTCGGCTTCCACTTTTCGCTCTGTTTCATCCTCTAATGAAGGGAAGAAATCAATACCCGTCAATCGTTCTATCTCATCAACCGTCCTCACAGCCTCCTCCATCACCTGCTTCCTTCCCTCATTCCTATAGACGAATCCTATGGCTTTGGGAGTTCCTCTTCTGCAAAGGATGACCTTGAAAAAGGCATCAGGAACCCACACTTTATTCTTTCCTATAGTCTTCTGAGTTTCCGGTTTTCCATAAAGCGGTCCACAGACGATATCGACAGCGCCATATTTTCTAGCCCAGTCGCGACAAAGAATCTCCAAATCATTCCACTCGTACTTGTTGAGTCCATGGTTCTGCGGACAGATGTTCGTGAAAAGGAAAGATTGAGTCATGGCCTCCTGACTCCACTTATTATCACCAGCCGGACACATGTGTCCCCTATCGTAGCGTGAATTGTAATAGTCTTGATCCGTAGCTCTTGGCAAACGGACATCCTCATCCTCTGAGAACACCTCCTGCGCACGCTGATGGTTTCCTCTTGTATGATCTTTCGTCAGATGCCATGCTACCCAGTTCGGGTTCTTCGTCTGACGATTGTATGAGGCCGTATAACCCACCCTCCTCAGAATCTGTTCCGGACGATCCTTTAGGGAAGCCGGCATCTCATACATTACGACAACTTTCGCTTTCTCATTATATGAGACCGGGGCTTTCTTCAGAGCCGGCGACATGAATGATGACCGAACAGGAGAACCTCCTTTTCTTTTCTGTTCCTGACATGAGACCATCACCAATGCCAATCCCAACGCCCAGATTATATGTTTCCAATTATTTATCATACCTCAATTCAAACGATGTTCTATTTTTATATTTTTGCCCGTTCAAGAATACGGTCAACAAGAAAAATTGTGACCGCGAGAGAAAGGATAGAAGCAGCCACACAACCGGTCGTCATGAGAAGCATCAGTATGAAGGCATTAACAGCCGACATGCCTCCCATAAAAATGCCGACCAACAGCAACGGCATGGAGGTGAGACCAAGTACAGATAAATTCGCGATGGTTGGTGAGACGACTGCCAGCAGACTACGACGCAGGAAAGGCTGTAGGGATTTCAGACGGGAGAAGCCATTGCCTCTTAGGAACTCATACTGTTGTCCATCGGTCTTTAAGGCAGAAAGGTAGGTATTCAACCCACGTATCATCATCGCGGTAACATGTCCCATCAATAAGGCCATAACAGGAACGAACCAATGGGCATCGAAAGTCCGGACGGGGAGTACTATCGCCAACAACCACACTCCTACCAAGAACACCCCTGTCAATAGTCCGCCACTAACAGCAAGCATCGGTCGGCCGACATCAAGTTCGCAACGTTTCAGCACCAGCCATCCCGATACAACAGACATCACCACCAACCAAGTTATCAAGAGCCAAGGACTGTTGACTTTGATCAATCCCCATACTATCAGACAGAGAACGAGCAGTTGTACTATCATACGACCGACAGCTATGCCAAACGATTTTAACATCTGTTTCTCCAAGAAATATAACGCACCTACAGGGATTGCCAGTAAAAGCAATCCGAGAAATACATGTATAATCATATCTGTATTCATCTCTCCATCATATCTAAGTTTATCACTTGATCTGCACAACCGACTATCTGCGATTGACTGCTGACCACCAAAACGGTTTTCCCTACCCTAACCAGACTCCTCAATAAGTCTAACACATGCCTTGTATGTTCGGGTAGAAGATGATCGGCAAACTCATCAACTATAAATATCTGTTTATCCTCGGCCTTCTGTAGCGTCAGTTCCGTCAGACGAACGATATCTTCTGACGACAGAGGTTCTGGTTGTGACTCTGGAGTCACGGAAGGCAGCAGATTGTTCCATACCCCATACTCGTCTTCCTCACAAGAAGGAGCCTCTGGTACAATCAATTGTCGAGTCAACATCTTACACTCCTGAGGCAGATAGGTCATCATCCTGCGGTAAACGTGTGCAGACCGGACCGTCAGCAATTCTCCATCGACACTGACGAATCCTTCTTTGGTTGGCATGAACCCCATCAGAGTACGTAGCAGTGTCGTCTTACCAACACCTGACCTTCCTGTGATACAGGTCAATTGCCCATCCTTGGCCATAAACGACAAGTTCTTTAGCAGTATCTTCTCCTCAGCAGCGATAGATACATCTTTTACCTCTAACATAGGTACTGTTCAATTTTTGCAGCAAAATTATAAATTATTCTCAATTTATTTGTACCTTTGCAGCAAATTTTTCAATTTGGGCACAAAAAACGATACTCAAGGATGGCGCTTGCCGGCCGAATGGGAGCCCCAATGGGGAGTGCAGTTGACGTGGCCGCATGCCGGCACCGATTGGGCTCCTATGCTCAACGAGATTATCGCCACCTACGAAGAGATCGCTCGAGAGATTGCCCTTCGTGAGGAATTACTCATTGTTGGTCCAACGGATCCTGCTCTTCCTTTCCTCCATTACCACTTCTCCTCTCTCCCATCAAACGACACATGGGCACGTGATCATGGTTTTATCACTATAACAAATCGTCATGGTGAACGACGACTGATGGACTTTCGATTTAACGGATGGGGGGATAAATTCCCTGCCGAACTAGACAACGCTTTGAATCGTCAACTCCATGATACTGGTGTTATGAAGGGAACATACGTCAACTGCCTCAACTTCGTGTTAGAAGGAGGTTCTATTGAAAGCGATGGGAAGGGAACAGTCTTTACAACCACAGGCTGTCTGTTGGCTCCTCACAGAAATCAACCGCTGACGAGACAAGAGATCGAGGACTATTTAAAGGATAAACTCTGTGCCAAACGGATTCTTTGGATTGACCACGGTAATCTGAGTGGTGACGACACTGACGGACATATTGACACCCTCGTACGCATCTGTCCTGACGACACGCTCCTTTATGTTGGCTGCGACGATACTGCTGACGAGCAATATGAAGAACTGCGACTGATGGAGCAGCAGCTCATGACTTTCCAAACATTAGAAGGCAAGCCATACCGGCTTATCAAGCTCCCCATGCCACGTCCGATATACGAAGAAGGGGAACGTCTACCTGCCACCTATGCCAACTTTTTAATCATCAACGAGGCTGTGCTCTGTCCTACATACGGTCAGCCAGATCTCGATACAGAAGCTTTGCGTCTCATCAGAGAAGCCTTCCCTGATCGCAAGATAGTAGGCATTGACTGTCGGAGCATTATCAAACAACATGGAAGTCTGCATTGCTGTACAATGCAGTTTCCGGAAATCGGAGAAAGAAGATGAAAGAACTCAAGATTGGATTTCTGCAGCAGCACAATTCTGCGGACACAAAAGACAACCTTCTCCGCCTTGCGGAAGGTATCGGTGACCTCGCAAAAAGAGGTGCCCAGTTGATTGTTTTGCAAGAACTACACAACTCTCTTTATTTCTGTCAGACAGAGGATGTCAACAACTTCGATCTTGCAGAACCGATACCAGGACCATCGACACAGTTCTTCGGCGATCTCGCACGTCAATTTGGTGTGGTCATCGTCACATCACTCTTTGAACGCCGTGCAGCAGGTCTGTACCATAATACAGCTGTCGTCATAGAAAATGACGGTAACATCGCTGGTATATACAGGAAGATGCATATTCCCGACGATCCCGCATACTACGAGAAATTCTATTTCACACCTGGCGATCTCGGATTTCATCCGATACAGACATCTGTCGGATGTCTTGGTGTCATGGTCTGCTGGGATCAGTGGTATCCTGAGGGAGCCCGACTGATGGCTCTTCAAGGAGCAGACTTGCTCATCTATCCAACCGCTATCGGTTACGAGCCCAGTGATACACCCGAGGAACAGGAACGACAACGTCGGGCGTGGCAGACTGTGCAGCGCGGTCATGCCGTTGCAAACGGACTTCCTGTCGTTGCCATCAACCGTGTCGGTTGGGAAGAATGCGGAAGTTCCGGCATCCAGTTCTGGGGGACCTCTTTTGTAGCCGGCCCTCAGGGAGAGATTCTCTACGAGGCCTCAACAGATGAAGAAGAGAGTGTTATCGTTGCCATCGACCTCCAACACTCCGAACAAGTACGACGCTGGTGGCCCTTCCTGCGAGACCGTCGTATTGATGCCTACGCCGACCTTCCCCGGAGGTTCATTGATCAGGCTAAGTAAATATCACATATTCTCAAAAAGCAAAACTTCAAACAACCATAAAAAAGATGTCAAATCAACTGAGATTCCAAGTAGTAGAAGAGGCCTTTAAGAAAAAGGCTGTCGAGGTTCCGACCCCATCCGAACGTCCCTCGGCATATTTTGGCAAGTATGTATTCAGTCGCGACAAGATGTTCAAGTATCTGCCTAATAGGATATACAATAAACTCATTGACGTGATTGACAACGGAGCACGACTTGACCGTAGCATTGCCGATGCTGTTGCAGAAGGTATGAAGAAATGGGCCATGGAAATGGGTGCTACACATTATACCCACTGGTTCCAGCCTCTCACCGAGGGCACTGCCGAGAAACATGATGCCTTTGTCGAACATGACGGCAAGGGTGGTATGGTAGAGAACTTCAGCGGTAAACTGCTTGTCCAACAAGAGCCCGACGCATCCTCGTTCCCGAATGGCGGCATCCGTAATACCTTCGAAGCGCGCGGCTATAGTGCATGGGATCCCACTTCGCCTGTCTTCATCATTGACGACACATTATGTATACCTACAATATTCATTGCATACACTGGAGAAGCGCTCGATTATAAAGCGCCCCTACTTCGTTCTCTCCACGCTGTTGACAAAGCAGCCACGGACGTATGTCGTTATTTCTACGACGATGTCAAAAAGGTGCAGGTGAACCTCGGATGGGAACAGGAGTATTTCCTGGTTGATGAAGGTCTCTATTCTGCCCGTCCCGATCTGATGCTCACCGGACGTACATTAATGGGGCATGAGAGCGCGAAAAACCAACAGATGGACGACCACTATTTTGGTACGATTCCAGACCGAGTACAGGCATTCATGAAGGATTTGGAGATTCAGGCACTCGAACTTGCCATTCCTTGTAAGACACGTCATAACGAGGTGGCTCCCAACCAGTTTGAGCTCGCTCCCATCTTCGAGGAATGTAATCTGGCTGTCGACCATAATATGCTGTTGATGTCGCTCATGAAGCGCGTGGCACACAATCATGGTTTCCGTGTACTGCTCCACGAGAAGCCTTTCGATGGTATTAACGGTTCTGGAAAGCATAACAACTGGAGTCTCTCCACTGATACTGGCGTACTGCTCCATGCACCGGGAAAGAGTCAGGAAGATCGCGCTGCCGATAAAGATGCTGTAGCCAAAGAGAACCTCCGCTTCGTCACCTTCATCGTGGAGACACTGATGGCTGTCTATCGTCATAATGGGCTACTGAAGGCCTCCATCATGAGTGCAACCAACGCTCACCGTCTTGGAGGGAACGAAGCACCTCCCGCAATCATCAGTTCGTTCCTTGGTAAACAACTCAACGAGCTACTCGATCATATTGAGCTCTCCGACCGAGACGATCTCTTCAACCTCAAGGGCAAACAGGGCATGGAGATTGACATCCCACAGATCCCCGATCTGATTATCGACAATACCGACCGAAACCGGACATCTCCCTTTGCCTTCACGGGCAACCGTTTTGAGTTTCGCGCACCCGGTTCTTCATCCAACTGTGCCTCTGCCATGATTGCCCTCAACTCTGCAATGGCAGAAGCACTTCAGAGTTTCAAGAAACGCGTTGATGAACGTATCGCTCAGGGTGACAGCAAACTGTCTGCAATTCTTGACATCCTCCGTGAGGATATCAAGATCTGTAAACCTGTCCGCTTCGATGGAAATGGCTATAGTGAAGCATGGGTTGAGGAAGCCGAACGTCGTGGTCTCGATGTCGAGAATTCATGCCCTATCATCTATGAGCACTACCTTGATGAATCAAGCGTTCATATGTTCGAGTCTACGAAGGTGATGAACCGCAAGGAGTTGGAAGCACGCAACGAGGTAAAATGGGAAACCTACGTCAAGACTGTACAGATTGAAGCACGCGTCATGGGCGACTTGTCTATGAACCATATCATTCCTGTCTCCACCCATTATCAGAGTCAGCTAATCAAAAATGTTCAGGGCATGAAAGATGTCTTCCCTGCCGATGAGGCTTACCGTCTCTCTGCCCGTAACCTAAAACTGATTCAGGAGATTGCGGAGCGAACAGAACGTATAGAACAGTTGGTAGAGGAACTGACAGATGCACGCCGTGTTGCTAATCGTATCCAGAGCATTCACGAGCGCGCCATTGCCTACCATGATACCGTCTGTCCAAAGATGGATGCCATCCGTAACGAGATCGACCATCTGGAACTGATTGTCGAAGATGGTCTCTGGAGCTTACCCAAGTACCGCGAACTGCTATTCATCCGTTAGGACGAGACCCATAAAAATGTTTAGCCCCCAAAAGGAGAAACCTTTTGGGGGCTAATTTATGGTAGACGACAATTCTTTCAAAATCGTCTTACTCGTATCTTTTCCTATGGTTCTTCCGAATATAGTAGTTAACAGTACTATCAAACACAAGCCACAACAGAACGTCAATTAGGAAAACGAATGTTGTTCCAAGATGATAGAAGACACCCATCATCGTGGCAAGAACCAGAAGTAAAGACACGAACACCAATACCGTCATCACACATCGCGAGCTGATACCAGTACGGAGAAGTTTATGATGAATATGATTCTTGTCAGGAAGAAAAGGATTACAATGATTTCGAACACGAACAATAACCACGCGCACAATATCAAACATCGGAAGAAACATCGTGGACAGACCAATAATCAGCATCTCACGAGGGAATGTTATTCCAGCCCCACTGGCCATATAGATGAGCAGGAAACTCACCAGATAGCCTAGAGTCAGACTGCCAGTATCACCCATGAATATTTTCTTCTCCTTCTCAACATGACCAAAGACATTGAAATACCAGAACGGTAACAAGATGCCAAGCATACCAAAAGTTATCAGCATGAAGAGATGCTGCCCCTTTACCATGGCCGCCAGTCCTAGTGTGAGCAAAGAGACGAAACAGATACCAGCCGCCAAACCATCGACGCCATCTATCAGATTAATGGCATTCGTAACATAGACGACAACAAAGATCGTTAAGAGAATGCCAACCCATGTAGGTATCTCATTGATCCAGAACAGCCCAGAGAGATCATGTATCCAAAGTCCGGAAATCGGAAAGAGTACAGCACTGATAATCTGCGTCAGGAATTTCGCCTTATAGGAGACGCCTATGAGATCGTCGACCACTCCCACGAGGAAGAGTACCATCATTCCCACAAAGAGCAGTATAAACCGTGTAAACAGGTCATCCAAAGTCTCAGAGTTGTACGGCATACGCATCATCACCCATACACCTAAAGACATACATACTACTATCAAGAGAATAGGCAGGAATGTAATACCACCTAACCGGGGGACTGGAGTATGATGCATCTTCCGTTGGTCAGGCATGTCATAGAGTTGTTTACGATGGCTAAGAATCAGCACTCTCGGAATAAACAACCATCCTAACACTACGGACAGAAGAAATGGAATCGCAACGGAATATATTGTCAACTGTAATTCATCCATGATCCTAAAAGTTTCTTTTCTTGTTCTTATAGTAACTTATCACCACCTGTAATATCAGCCATAGCGAGACATCGGTCACAAGGAGTACAGATAGGTTCCAATCGAACCACACACATACCACATTGAGTATCACAAAGGAAAAGGTGATGATCATGATAAACACGAGCACCTGTACGGGACCCATACCACCCTGCATCAGACGATGATGGATATGATTGTTGTCACGACGGAACATATTGCGGTGATTCACCATACGGGTAACAGCCACACGGAACACGTCAAACATCGGAATGAGGAGCGTTCCAAAGCACACCATGATAGCACCCTCTGGCAGACATCTTCCTCCCAGACGACTCAAGCCAATCACAACAACACTAAGGATATAACCGATTGTAAGACTACCCGTATCACCAAGATAGATATTACGTAGTCCCATACGACTGCCGATCACATTACGGAAGAAGAAAGGTCCCAGCATTCCTGTCATGGCGCTACAGAATATTAACAGCACCAACTCGTCAGCAAAGAACGCGACAACACCAAGTACGGTAAAAGCAATCATGGCCAGACCTGAAGCGAGTCCATCCACATCATCGAGCATCGGAATAGCATTAGAAATATATAATACCGTCAACATGGTCAGTGGCATTCCGATCCACCACGGCAGCTCGTAAATGCCCAATACCCCATGAAGATTGTCAAGCCACAGACCTGAGAGGGGTATCAGCAAGGCCGCCAGACACTCTATGATCAATTTCGAAGTAATGGACACCCCCAAGAGATCATCCATCACACCAAGGAGATACATCGTTGTCAAGCCTGCAGCCGCAAACATATACTGCACAAAATCTGAGTCGTTCTCAGTCATCCATAACAGCGACCCATCAAAACGTGCACATAATGCAGCCGTTGCGCCAGCACTAATCACTAAGACAGGAAAGAGAGAGACACCACCCAGACGCGGCACACGCAGTCTCCCTTTATCCCTCGTCTCCGAGGGAATCACCAGATCCTTCTTCACACTCACCATCAGGATTCGCGGGATCATATACTGCGCCAGTAAAAGCGCCAACAACAGGGGTAATATAACGGATACGTAGATCATCTATAAATATTCAAATAGTTTGTATATATAACGCAGACTAAGGAGAAAGCGGTTCGTAACAACCCCATGCTTCTTCATAATCTGCAGATGCTCCTTCATAATCAGCGACCAACTGCCATAACCTGTAGTAGAAGCACCGCCAAGCCGCATTGTCACAAAGTCTTTCTTGACATATCGGGTACGAATACGGTGTATGAATAACAGTCGGAGCATTATCTCGAAATCTGCGGCAATGCGATATGTCGTATCAAAGGTTCCATACTGGGTATAAACAGCCCTGCGGCAGTAGAATGACGGATGGGCAGGCATCATACCAAACCGCATCATCCATCGACGAAAAACACCAGAAGAGTAATATCGGACACACCGTGACAAATCCTCGTAACTGACATAGTGAACATCGGCATAGACAGCATCTACATATTCACCACCGAAACTATCGGCCACCGACTGAAGGACATCGTCTGAAGTATAAAAATCATCAGAATTGAGAATACCTACGACATCACCTGTGGCCATGGCAAATCCCTTGTTCATAGCATCGTAAATACCATGGTCAGGCTCACTCACATATCGCATCCTACCATCGAAGCGTGGCTCATATTCACGGATAATGTCAAGTGTTCCATCTTTCGAGACACCATCAACGATAATATACTCATAGTCGTGATACGTCTGACGGAGTACACTCTCCATGGTATCACGTAACGTTCGCTCACTATTATAAGTCGCAGTTATAATTGATATCTTCATATATGTTATTTCTTACAGTAAAGAGTTATACAAGGCCAGATACTCCTGATACCTGTCACTCTTACAGAAATTCTCCGTCACTCTCTGACGACATCTCTCCGAACGGATACCCGGATGAGGTGCACTGCATATCGCCTCAATATGCTCTGCCAAAGAGTTTACATCGCCACAAGGGACCACGACACCTGTCTCTTCGTCCACGGCTTCCGGACTGCCGCCTGTACGATACGTTACAACCGGTGTCCCACATGACAGTGCCTCCAGATTTGTTGTTGGGAAGTTATCCTCATATGTGGGATTAACAAACACGTCAGCCCGAGAATAGTAATGTACCAGTTGCTGCAGATTATCTGTCCGTTCTATGCCAATGATACCTTCCGGCAACGAATAGATTTGCTTTTTGCTAAGACCAATCAACACGATCACATAGTCACTGCCGAGCAATGATCTCAACGCCAGGAAATCTCTCATTCCCTTTCGTGGTTCCCACCTATTGCTAACACCTAGCACAACCTTCTTTCCCTGACAGAAAGAAGAAAACGAGTTATCTGCATGGAACACATCTGTGTCTATTCCGTTGTGGATACACCTTCTGGGGACATCCTTCAGAAAAGATTCGTCTAAAAGTCCATCCAACCATTCTGAGACTGGCACCAGTGTCAAATTACTGAGTGACGTAAAAGATCGTCTTTTCAGTTCATAATTGGCCTCACTCCTATCCATCAGGAAAGAAGTCGGATAGTTTTTCTGACACGGACAATGATGGCATCCTTTCTTCCATCTGTCACAATCCGCATATGTAAAGAACGCACAGTGCCCTGTGATCGGCCAACAGTCGTGTAGCGTCCACACGACAGGAGTCTTCATTTCTGACAGATACTGGAACAAGATCGGATAATTCAGATAATATCCATGAATATTATGCAGATGAATAATATCCGGCCTGATCCACTCTATCTCACGAATCAGTTTCCAAGTCGCGCTCGTTGAACCTAGGCCATGACGGTCGAACAGCATTGACTGTAGCCCGTGGAGATAATGGCCAAACGGACTTCCGACCTTCAACAGATGCGACTTACTCGGATTGGCATATCGCCCATATGCTATATAGCTATCCCACCCCTGAGCCATGGCCATCTCACCAATTTCTTCAGCAATACGACCATGAGAGCCCCAGTTGGCAGTTACATTAATCTGAAATAATACAGGCATATAATTCTGTTTTAAACAGAGCGTCTTTCCATCTCACCTCCTGTTTCCTCATCTACACTGATATGCAAGCGAAGGATCCAGTCGAAAATCACAAAGAACACCAGGAAAGTAATCCAACTAAAGATGTCTGCACGTACCAGATAAATACCATTGGCGAATAAGGCCATCAAGATAAAGAACTGATAGCGCGAACGTGGAACCTCGACCTTAGCGACAATGCCGCCAAGGATGAACAACAGGACAATCACTCCTACTAAAGAGAGGTTCATATAGAGGTCGCCAATCATATTAGTACCCAGTCCGTAATCAGCCTGGGCAAAGTCTGTCAGGATATAACCTGTATGGATAGAATCCATATCCAACCCCGTCAGCATCCTCGTAAAGAAGGAGCCACCAAAGGGGATAAACACGAACAGATACGGGATATAAGACCGACCATAGAGGAATCCATACACCTGCGTGTAGTCGACACCATCATAGAGTGTCTTCGCATTCACGAGAAGATCGGTCAGCAAAAGCCAACCTGCCTCAGGGGATTCCTCCAAGACCTCCATTCCATAACTGATAAACTCCGCGAAACTGGCTTCCACCAGATTATAGGAAGTAACACGCGTAATCATCAGGAAGCCCATAGCAACAACACCCATGACAATAACAGGCAACAGGTACTTCATTCTGACACGTATATAATAGCTGTTGATGATTAATAACACCATCAACAACAGGAAAAGCACCTCACTACGACTACCAATGAACAACTGACTCAGGGTGAAAGCTACCGTAGACACGATATTCAATTTGTTCCTTCCAAATAAGGTCCTGACACCTCGTTCGTTCTCACCGAGTTGTTGTGCCTGATAATACCAAGAGAGTCCTATCAACGATAGGATCATGACCATCAGTCGCGGATATAGATGGGTAACACCGCTCTGAATCTGGTTACTGAGGAAAACATAAATGAACACTGCCAGACTGACTCCAAACGACACGTATGCCGACCGGTTCACAGTCATCTCGGGAACTCTTACTTTCGCAGCATTTCTCTCCGAATCCCTCCGTTCAAAAAACACACTTCCCAACATATACATCGCTATAGCCATCTGAGCAACAGAAATAGCATAAGGAATAATATCCTTGTTTGTTGAAAATTGGAAAGCAGGCAAGAAGTCATCCTCCGGATAGATAAACACCGCATGAGCGTAGTTTACAATAAAGAAAGTAGGGATGAAAAACAAATCGAAACAGACCAATCCGTTCCGACGAATCTTGTGCCAAAGATACAATGTGCCGAAAATCAGGAATGTGGTCATCTCCCAAACGCAAAAAAGCTTTGAGAACGACGATGGCACCATAATGACCGATGCCAATGAGATGATAACAAATATTAAGGCTACTAACTGCATGATTGATCACATATTCTTCCGTGCCCTTCTGATAGCACTCGAAGCAAGCCTATCTGCATGACATGCCACAGCCGTCAACAATAGTTTATGCTTCAGTTCTATGCCT
This sequence comes from Prevotella aff. ruminicola Tc2-24, assembly GCF_900110895.1. Classification (GTDB taxonomy): domain Bacteria; phylum Bacteroidota; class Bacteroidia; order Bacteroidales; family Bacteroidaceae; genus Prevotella. The sequence goes on from NZ_FOIQ01000005.1 coordinate 173,145, forward strand.
GAGCGCCAGATGCTCACCTCTGGATAGAGAGAACGGATATACTTATAATCAGACTGATCGGCCAAAGCGAGCAATGTCACTTTGTTATACAACTTCGCCAACTTGATGGCATCGGCATAGAAGTCGGCATTATCCACCTTTCGGAAGAAAGTCTCAAGAATAGAGAGTGCCTCAACTGTACAATCAATACCATGACGATTGATAACTGCCGTATATGAATCTTGATTATATTTCACATAATGATAGATAGGAACATCGACCTTCGCCACACGATTGGCATAATAAGCAATCCGCGGTAATACGGCATAATCCTCAGCCATATTCAACCCCTCCGGAGTGAACAATTGATGGTCTATCACCAAAGAACGACGAATCAGTTTTCCCGCAATACCCTGAAAGCTCTTTCTTATCAGCAGTGAACGGGCATATTCATCCTTGTCAGACGGTACTCTGTCGTGATGACAATAAGTGTGGTCGGCACTGACGAAGTTGAGATCACCAACCACAATATCCGCTCCTGTGTCCTCTGCCTTCTGTACTAACTGGCTCACAGCATCTGCAGAGAGATAATCGTCGCTATCAACATGGATGACGTATTCTCCTGTGGCTTGTTCTACCGCCGTCTTTCTGGCAGCCGCCAAACCACGGTTATGGTCATGACGCACCGTCCGGACAGCAGAACGACGATCGGGATAGTCTTGAAGGGTCTGTTCCAGCACCTCCATACTACGATCCTTTGTGCAATCATCAACAAAGAGATATTCTATCTCCGGATAGGTCTGCTCCATCAGAGAGCGGACACACTTCCCGATATATTTCTCCACCCCATAGACGGGGACACAGACCGTCACTTTTATCGCCGCCATCCTATCAATTTCTTTAGCGTTCCATGCTGCTCATAAACCGATCCCGTCAACAAGAGCAAGGTGAACAGTCTGTGCCTTACCAAGAAGGTTATCAGTTTTGACGAGAATCCTTGCGGACGGAAATAGCGCCCGAAATTCAGGAAATACGCCTTAGGAATTCCACGCAACAAATGTAGTCTCTCCTGGTAGTTGTATGAGGATGTTCCGGCATACAGGCACTTGACACAACGAAGGAATGTATCAGAGGTTCTATTACGCCACACCAGTTCCGTCTGTTCCTCGGGCGACACATCTAGACGCCCCACAAAGGCAGTCATCTCAGAGAGACAATTCTGGAAACACTCATATTCCGACTCAAAGGAATAGTAACTGGTACTAAGAGAACCGTCACGCATATTCACCAGATAGTTCTCCGACTTGAGAAGCACCACGCGATGGATCTTATTCAGGTAGCGGAAGAAGTGAATCATATCCTCCCCATAGTGAACACCTACCGGAAAACGGATATCATTCTTCATCAAGACTGTCCGATTGAATAATTTTGCGACAGGTCCTGAGAGCTGAAGAACAGAATGATCCAACAGATATCTCACCATCTCCTTGCCATCCAGATAGACATCTTCCATCAGAAGACCAGTAAGACGGGATTTACAGATGTTACCTATCACGAGACACTCTTCCGTATCCGCAGCCTTAATCATATCCGACAGGTAATCGGGAAGCACTTCGTCATCGCTATCCACGAAACAAACCCATTCACCTTGTGCCTGATCAACGCCATAGTTACGGGCAGCACTAACCCCTGCGTTCTTTTGATGAAACACACGGACCCGAGAATCTTTCTGCTGATAGGAATCACACAGTGCACCACTGCCGTCAGTACTGCCGTCATCAACTAACAGCAGTTCAAAATCGGCATAGTTCTGACTAAGAATGCTGTCTATACATCTTTTCAGGTATTTCTCCGTATTATATACGGGTACAATAATACTGATCTTCATGGTTTTATAACTTGCTATTATAATACTTCAGCATCAGATGGAGATAAGGTACCGCAAGCGACTGTGGCAACAGGGCATGGAGATCACGCACCTGTTTCTTCAGGTCACAACCGTCAATACGACAACTCTCTGACCATGACGAACCCATCATCTTACGCTGCTCTCGGTAATAATCCCGGAAAAGGGACGGCGCCTCTCGGGCCACCCGGTTTAGACAACTGATACGGAAGTTTTGGATAATATGGTGTACATCGGCATTCCCCCGCAGTCTATGACTGACAGCGAAATCGTACATCTCTTTCAATATGATATTCAGAGATTCTGCCCGACGAGGAGAGAACGCTCTGACTGTGATACTACCCTCACGGAGTTTATAGATATAGGTTTCTGCCCCGACAGCAGCCAACGACTGCGCCATACAGGCAATCTCAAAACTCCATAACTCATCCTCATGAAGGATTCCCTCACGGAAGCGCAGACGGCAGTCGTTAAGGAAAGAGCGCCTGTAGAGCTTGTTAACAGACATCACGTACCAGTCCTGCTGGCGATACGCCTTTAACACCTCTTGTCCTTGGAGAACCGTACCGTCCGACAAACGCAATGGAATCTTCTGCATACCACTGCCCTCCAGACGATAATCGCCCACCGTCAGGTCGTAGCTTACCGTCGCTATGGGAGCAGCCAAAGCCTCTATGCAGTCTGGTGTAATCTCGTCATCACTGTCGAGAAAATAAACATAATCGCCAGTAGCGTTGTCAAGCCCCGTATTTCGGGCAGCAGACAAACCGCGATTATGCTCATGACGGACAATCCTGAAGTCAACCGGCCCTTGGTAGTCCTGAAGCGTACGTTCTACGACAGTCATACTGTCGTCGGTACCACAGTCATCGACCAAGATACACTCCAACGGCTCTCGCCATGTCTGACCCATGACACTGTGGATACAGTCTGCGACAAACGGCGCAACATTGTATATGGGGATAATAATCGTTACTTTCATTTCAGATATTACATCAGATCGCACAGTCGTTCACGGCGATAGAATGAGAACAGTATGACGGTGACCAGAACTGTCAGGATAACCTTTACCCATATTCCCATATGCATCACCTCGTTGGCCACCAGCAAGTCAAACAGAATGACCAACAAGATTGGAATGATACGCCAGCGGTTCCCCAACCATTGATGAACACTACGCCTGTAATATCCCACTAAGAACGGTATCATCAACTGACTCCAATATGAGATAATCGTAGAGTAGATGGCTGCACGGAAGCCAAAGACAGGAATAAGCAGGTAGCATAACAAGAAGTTCAGGACACCAGGTACGAACACCAACCATAACAACTGCATCGTATTCTTCTCAATAAATGCCGGAGTGCTCATAAAGGTATAGAACGAGAACACGACATTGGCAAAACACAGGAGACAGGCGATGTCACACGATTGAGCCAGACGAGCATTTCTGATCAGCAGGGAGTAGATCTCCGGCATCCAGATACAGATAACGAACGAAGCCGTCAGTGCTACGGCCTGACAGAGGAAATATAGCTTTCTATACGCGGGGAAGTCACCGCTTCTGAAGGCTCTCTGGATCTGAGGCATCAGAGCCGTCACCAGCGCAGTAGTGGCCACCACAGCATAGTCTCCCATCGCACTACCATGACTGAACAGACCGATCTCGTCGTAAGAAACGCCACACTGACTCATCACAATCCTTGCAGAACTCGTCAGTAGAACGAATCCCAGAGTATGTGGCACCAGCGGCAAGGCAATTTTCAGCATGCCACAGATACGTCTCCAATGCCGATCCCATATCGGTTTGATATTGAAGTCGATCCATACATACTTCACAAATACCGCAAAGACGAATATGCCTGAAACGGCACCCGAGGAAACCAGTCCCCAATAGCCTAGCCGGAAAAAGTATATGAGCACGAAGGATACCAGCATGCCCAACACCGATCCCATCAGATTGGTGAACACCAATGGTTTCGGACGTTCCACCAACGGGAAGATATGCTGCGCTAACAGACTATTCGCCAAGAGGAATATCGGTATCGATCCTGCCACACAGAGTCCCAGCTCTTCCAACGGCGCTCCCACCGGGAGGGTGAGCATCAGGATGATCATGTTCAGCAACCCGAAGAGGAACGATGACATGAGCACCAGCGTCAGCACTCTTCCCCATACCAGATGATAATGACGGGGATTCTCAAAGAAGCTGTTAGTCAGATGTACGTTCAGTCCCAGGGGTGCTATCGACACAAACAGACTGGTATAGGATGTGAGTACGCCATAGATACCATAGTCGTAGGTTGTCAGAAATGGTGTTGTCAACGGCAGCATGACAATACTCAACAGCATTGTCAGCTTGGGCACAACCCCATAATAGATCGTGTTAGTGACTATCTTCCTTGTCGACATTCCTACTTATCTGTTAACAACTGGTGCTTAAGCAGTTCCTCCTTGATGGGGATCAGGTGGTCGACAGGGATCTGGAGTATATCACTCATCCCTATCAGATCATTCCGTCCATCAGCATAGGCGATAAAATGCTGCATGGAACGGACCGCATCATACGACCCTTTCTGACTGATGGTCGGATAAAGGCCTCGTTTCCCCAGTTGCGGCTCACATGGACAAGTCATCCGATAATAAGCGTTATGCTCTAAGGCATTGATGACTTTGACCATCACCTCATAGGCACCCTGCAGTCCTTTCGGACTAATGAGCGATAGGTCGTCGGCAGAGGTGTGGTACTCTGGGTATTCCGAATACTTACTACGACAGAACGCACACACGGGCAGGTCAACACCTGCCGAGCCGTATTGCCGTTCGTCGGAACCACGCTGGATGAACGAATAACGCTGATAGGCCGGCGCGTGGAACTGCAGGACATTCCGCAGAACCCTGTCAGCCAGCGTATCTTCATATTTTGTCGATACCATCGAATAGGTACGGTCGTCTCCCACACAACTCAGTACGAATCCTGCTTTCACATGCTGTTGCATAACAGACAAGTTACGACTCAGGTAAGTGATAGAACCGATGGTCTCTGGGATGAAGACAAAACGATAGGTATACTTACGACGTGGCAGACTCTCCACATAACGTATCAACTCTGTCTGCACACAAGGTCCGGACAACTCGTTATTGGCCATCGAAGGGTGACAGAGATAGGTAGAGAAGAATATCTCATCGTCAGTCTCTCCAGGCAGGATCAGTTCACCATAGGTGAGACTTCCGTCCTCAAGCGTACTGTCTATGCATACCTCGTATTTCTCATCGGTCAGCATCCGCTTCTGATTCTCAGACATACAGAAGCCCCAACGCTCTTTATAATAGGAGGTAACGTAAGGAATCCAGTCTGGCTGCTCAGGCTGGGTATAGACATGCACCAGCAGCTCCTCCCGACTCACCGTCTTGTGGACGGGCACAGAATAGCCCAGGACATGAAGGTTACAATCCTTAAAATCAATGATGGTATCCCCCTTCATATTCCGGATCCAGCCACCACGGATATTCCATTCACGAGGCACAGTCCAGTCGAAGACCTGCGTGCCCGATGGTACCTCCGAGACAGAGATCCCGGGTACCGTCTCACGGATGATCTCCAGCGACCGCCGGAAACCGTCGCCTGTGATACTACGGCAGATGGGAAACAGGCGCACAGCCATGTCATACATCCTCTGTCCGACATTCATCACTTTATTCTCCATCCTTCATTCTTTATCAAATCATGGTCACTGCCGCATAGCAGGCACGTAGCGCCAGATGACGGTGAACACTGAACCCATTCTTGTTGACCCCGTCCACATCATGGTATTTACCTACATAGATACGGTCGCCATTATGATCGACATCACTGCACCACACGAAATCATGATACCACAGATGCTCGCCATAACGGAAATAATAGGCAAAGAACGTAAAGGCACAGAGGATCGCTGTCGGGAACACATAGTGCTGTGTCATCAACTCCTCAGGCATCACGGCCCTTGAAGCTTCCACGACACGTTTCCGTACCAAGTACCAACGCGACTCCAATGTCTGATCGATAAACGCCTCGTTCATATACCAGTCCTGATTATAGAAACAGGGTTCACTCACGTCGGGATCAACACCGAACACCTCACGGAGGCTACGGATGGTGATCTCCTTGTTCCCAATACGGGGAAGTCCCATCACAAGAATATAATCATTGGCGTACTTCTCCAACTCCGTCAGCGGATAATTCATCTCGGGTACAGGAATCTCTCCCTCCCATCCTAACCGCTCAACGAAAGGCCGTAACTCATCAGGACCGATGAAAGAATCACCAAAAAGGTGTTTCAGTTGCGATATCATATTCATGCCTTTTCTGTCAGTTGTTGTTCTTTCCATCTCTGATAGTCAATCACTTCCTGTGCATGAGCGAGATGCCCCATGGCAGTATATTTCTCTATACGCAGGATCTCTGCTTCAAGACGATCCAGACGAGTACCCCAGCCGGCATCAACGAACCAGTCCAGGTGACGTACGGGTGCATTATAGAGTATAAGCCCGCTCTTTGTATCAAGCACCTCACGAAGGAAAGTCAGATAAGCCCGATACTGGTGCTCAGGCGAGGCCACGAGAACCAGTCGTTTCCAACCCTTCTCCATAGCCATACGCACCACCTCTACAGCCTGTTCCCGCGTGTTCAACGACCGATCCTCATGGATGATGTCACAGGCAGGAACGCCCTCCTTCTGCAGCAGTGGAAGCACCTCCGAAAACGGATAACTGCCATAGGCGCGATCAACGATATTACCACTGAACACGATCTTCGGTGCTACACCTTTCTTATATAGCGACACCGCTTCCTGATAACGGAAGAAGCCGTCGCCCTCCAACAGGATGATCGCATCGGAGGGAGTCAGACAGTCATTGTCGACAATGGCCAGTATCTTTTCTCTGTCGGTGATCATCGCTTACAGATCCTCCCAGAATATCGGATCATTAGCAGGGATATCCTTGTTGACGGTCTTGCCGATGATCGTGCTCTTGAACTTCGGCGGAATGCCCAAAGCAGGACGCAGCACATCAATGTCAGCCTCAGTAATCACCTGACCCTTCTTGAGTGCGTTTTTCGCATAGAGGCAACGACGCTGCACGAACACCGTCTCACCTTCCTCTGCGACCACTTCCTTACGGGTGCTACCCATCGCACGTTCCACCTCACGGATGGAGTCAACCATGAACTTGAACTCCTGAGGCTCCATCGAGTGAGGATGATCAGGACCCTTATCATTCTTGTTGAGTGTAAAGTGCTTCTCAATGACACGACCACCTAAGACGACAGACGCCAGTGCCACCACATGACCAGGCGAATGGTCGGAGTAACCTGTCAGACAGTCGAAAGCCGACTGATATGTCTTCAGCACGTTCACGTTGGCACTGTCGATCTTCGAGGGATAGTTCGTGATGCACTGCATCAGCACGAGGTCCTTGTTACCCGTCTTCTCTATGGTACGTACGGCCTCGTCGATCTCCGACATCGTCGCATCACCGGTAGCAAGCATCACAGGAATACCTTTCTTGGCAGTATACTCGAGCATCTCCAACCAAGTGATCTCACCAGAGCCGATTTTAATGAACGGCAGCTTCATGTCGGCACAAAGGTCTACAGCCTCCTTGAAATACGGAGACGTAGAGAAGTCGATACCCACCTGCTTACAGTAGTCCGCAATCTCCTGATGCCATTCCATCGGGAACTCCACATCCTTGAACACCTCACTCACCGTACGGCCCCATGAGCCATGCACGCCATGAAGTGTCATCTTGGAGAAACCACCCTCTGAGACAATGCTCTCTGCCTTAAAGGTCTGGAACTTCGCACAGTCGGCACCAGCTTCCTTGGCCGCATCGATCAGACGTTTCGCCTTGTCCATGCTACCATCGAAGTTACCACCAATCTCTGCGATGAAATAGGTTGGATAGTCCGGACCTATCATCCGGTCGCCTATCTTGATATTCTTGTTAAAGTTCAGCATATTATTGAGTTTTTAGTTTGTTTATCTTTTGCTGATCAGATCTTTCTCTTTCTGTTCAACATCCGCATTCAGACGACTCACCTCGGGATGAGCATCCAAATACTGATAGATCCGTTCGTTAGGAATGGGATGCCCGTCGTAGAGGGCTTCATAGATACGTCCTGCCACCTCATAGTCGCGATCGGTATCAACCGTCAGTCGGTAGTCACCATGCAGAGTCAGATGATAGGGAATCCTACGCACCTTGAACAGCTCAGGGTGGAGATACAGATAGGGTGTGACATGCTCGCGCTCACGATCGGACGAAGCCTGCTGATAGGCTTCCTCCAGACCCTTGGCATAGAACACCTCGACACCTGTACCCAACGGGCAACCTGTCGTCGACACATAATCATAGCCCGGCAAAGCCTCTATCTGACGGTCGGCCTGCTGCCAGTCCACAAAGGGATTATCGCTGGTGGCCCGCACCACAATCTCCGGCTGATAGACCTTGATACAGTCATGGAATCGCTCCAGCACGTTGTCCTCACTACCTCGGAAACAAGGGATTCCCTTCTCATTCAGGAATCGCTCAAGGGCATCATTACACGCCCCGACAGGAATGGCAAAGACCACTTTGTCGATATGCCTGCTCAGACTCAGACGGGCATACACATGCTCCGCGATCGTCTTTCCGGCATGATCATCCGACACGGTCCCGGTAGTCACATCCTTCCCCAACGGCATCACCACCTTGTCAGGCAGACGCGACGACGTCAGACGCGCCTGTACGATACACAACACCTTTACCATATGGTCCATCCTCCGTCAACCTGTATATTCTGTCCCACCACATACCGTGAGGCATCCGAAGCCAAGAAAAGAACGGCTCCCTTCAGATCCTCTGGATCACCCAGACGATGAGACGGGTTCTTCTCACGTAGTCTGTCGGCAAACACTTTGTTCTCCTGTACCTTCGGCGATGGGAACGGACCTGGTGAAATACTGTTCACACGAATCTTCCGATCGATCAGATAGGTTCCGAAATAACGGGTCATCTGTATCACGGCGGCCTTACCCGCACTGTAGTTCACCGGGATCAGTGAGGCTTCACAGGGAGGCTCGTAGACAGCGAGGTAAGGTGACACGATACCATACATAGATGCGATATTCACAATGGAGCCGCCCTCATGCATAAACGGGAGCACTTCCCGGATGCACTTATAGGTACTACCGGCGATACCCTCGATACACTGCACCCAGTCCTCATCGGAGAGATCCTCCGACTTCTTCCCGATACCGGCATACTGTGCGGCATTGTTGATCAGTACATCAATGCCACCCGCCTCCTCGGCCACCTGGGAAAAAGCCTCCCGGATGCTCGCCGAGTCCATAATATTGATCTTGACAAAGCGCAGTGAGCTATCCTGGCCGAAGACGGAAACGAACTTCTCATGACTGGTACCAGCCACATAGACTGTTGCACCAGCATCGGTCAACGAAGCCACCATGGCTCTGCCCAGATGTCCACAACCGCCTGTCACGACGGCAGTCTTGCCTTTCAGCGAGAAAAGATCAAGCGTATTCATGCGCTACAGATTATTTAACCTCAAAGCCTGGGATGATCTTCTTGAATTTCTCACGCAGACTCTCAACGGTCTCCCACGACTCGTTGTTGTCCGAAGCATAATAGAAGTCCTGCGGCACGAACTTACCACCGTGACGCTCCAGATACTCCTCCGTCGTGTGGTTATATGCCACAGAGGGGAGAATCGCATAATACTTGCCGATATCGATGGTATTCAGCGCATCGGTCTTGGTAATCATCTCCTCATGCAGTTTCTCTCCCGGACGGATACCTACCTCTACCTGCTTCAGATTAGGAGCGATGGCTGTAGCCACATCCGTGATACGGTATGAAGGGATCTTCGGAATAAACAACTCACCACCGACATGGTTCTTGAGAGCCCACATCACGAGATCGACACCCTCCTGAAGGGAGATGTTAAAACGCGTCATTCTCATATCTGTGATCGGCAGTTCCTGAGCACCCTCATCACGCAGTTTGATGAAGAAAGGAATCACCGAACCGCGACTGCCCATCACATTTCCGTAACGCACGACGGAGAAACGGATGTCGCGTGAACCTTTTATGTTGTTGGCTGCGATGAACAACTTATCCGATGTCAGTTTCGTCGCACCATAGAGATTACAAGGTGCACAGGCCTTATCCGTAGAAAGTGCCACGATGTCCTTCACACCACACTCAATAGCAGCGTTGATCACGTTCACCGCACCATTGACATTGGTCTTGATACACTCACGAGGATTATACTCCGCAGTATCCACCTGTTTGATGGCGGCGGCATGAATAATCACATCCACGCCATCACAAGCCATCTTCAGGCGCTCTCCGTCACGGACATCACCAATCAAGAAGCGAAGCATCGGGTAATCCTTGGGAGGATACTTCTGCCTCATATTATACTGTTTCAGTTCTCCACGCGAATAGATGACTATTTTCTTCACATTCGGGTAATCGCGGAGGATCGTCTCCACGAACTTATTACCGAAGGAACCTGTTCCACCAGTAATCAATACTGTTTTCCCATTTAGCATATACCTAATCTTGTCTTTTTTAATTCAAACCTTTGAACAACGATTTCATCTCACCCTCCTTATACATCACCCAAAGCGTGATGGCCATAAAGGCAATGAAGACGAAGGCGATGGCCGTACGACCTCTATGAGGACCTTCCTTACCCAACGGCACTGTAGCACACTCCAGCGTAGCGAAGGCCGGGGTGTCCTGCTGTACCCTTGCCATGGCCGAGAGCAACTGAGCACTCAGCGCATTGTAGTTGTTATAGCGCAACTGCATCTCGTTTTCCAATCTCGTCTGCTTCTGACGTACGCTCTCCAGCACCACCTCCTGGTTGGAGTCCATAAACTCCGCATAGAGACTGCAAGCCCTGTCATAGTTCTTCTTCGACTCCTGATGAAGGTGCTTGATATACTCCAGGTCATGACGTGCCTTCGTCGTACGATAGTCCGTCATGGCAACCTGCAGACGTTTGCGCACGGAGTCGGCTACCGTCGCACAGACCACCGGATCCTGGTCGGTCACCTCAATGGTGATCACCAGCGATTTCTTATCGACGTTACAATAGATGTTCCGTCTGATGGCACTGTTAATGCCGTCCTGCTCTGGTGTCAGGCGGAACGGCGACACATCCTGCTTGCCCGACTTTCCCTTACCCGATCCGAAGATGAGTCCGAAGAAAGCCTTCTTGGCACCTGTCCACCATGCCGACTTCTGGTAGTCACGCAGATACTCATAGTATGTCATCGCCTGCTTATCACTGTCGCGCTGCACCTTGATGTCGAAGAGTGAGGTCGTAAAGTCCGTCGACTTCATGAGGTCCGGATAGAGAAGCGGTGTGATCGCATCCGATCCGGCACTGACACCATTGCCGATACTAAGACCGAAAGAACTGGCCAACGATGCCAGTGATCCGGAATTGTTTGAGCTGGCAGACTCAGGAGCCAGTTTCACCCTACACTTGTAGTACTCGGGATAACCCATCATGATGAGATACACCACAACAAGCGTTGTGGGCAGCACCTTGTAGTACAACGTGCGATGTTTCTTGATGGCCCGCCAGATTCCGCGGAAATTGACCGCTGGTCCGGTCGAGGAGCCATTCTTTTTCAATTGTTCTTCCATAAATCTATGATTGCTTTTTTTGTTTCAGGATTGATCCTCCGCCTCATCGAGCAGCAGCAGGAAAGCAGAAGGGAGGAAAGCGATGGCCACGGCAGCGATATGTTCGATCTGCACCACCACGCACTTGTTTTTCTTCACACGTTTGATGGTACCTTCCACGCCCGCGAAATCGCCCTCGACCACTTTTACCCGCTGTCCCGGTTTGCCTGCGAAGTCAAGATTCTCCATATAGAACACCCTATCGTCTGTCACCGAGGCCACCCGCATGAAGTTCTCCATCTGCCGGTCCGGCACCGTCAGAATATCATGGCGCAACACGTTGTTCCGATCGTCGAGCACAGGGTGCATCATATACCGAAGGGGCGTCAGCTCGCGCTTCGTCATCTTCAGTTCTGTGATCATCCTGTTGGTGGAGTGCACGAAGACCAGGTTACGGATGGCCGGTTTCAGCACACGATGACGCGGATGCTTCCCTTCGATGTGCTCATAGTGCATGGGAATGAAGCTCTCGATGCCCAATGCATCCAGCGCCTCTTTCACCAGCACTTCCCGCGAATACGTGACACGCATCGGAAACCAATGCATCTCGTCTCTTCCCAGTTCTTTCGTTACTTCAGCCACAGATAATATAGGGGGTCACCGCCATCCTTATAGCAGTGACAAAGTCTTTTATCGTTTCATCTTTCTCAGTATCCATATTGCACTGACATTCAGCGACATCACAGAACCGATACACACATCCCACAACCCTCACGAGCCATCCTTTTAGGATGAGGAGACATTTCTCAAGGCGCAAAGGTACGAAGAAATCTCGACAATATACAGAAAAAACTTCATAAAAAACAAAAAAAAATTCCCTTATCATATCGGATTCAAAAAAAAAGGGTAATTTTGCCGTCGCAAGCAATTCGACCCCATATATGACCCGCCATCCACATACACGCTTGGGCACGTTCCTGTTACTCTGTGTGCTCTGCCTGCCGGCTCACGCTGCCAAACGAATCTGCGTTCTCGCCGACACCCACGTCATGGCCCCATCGCTGGTCGACAGAAGCGACAACCAGGCATGGCAAGCCGATTTGGCCGGGAACAAGAAAATGCAAGAGCTCAGTGTCCCCATTTTTGACGTTCTGGTCGAGCGAATCAAGAGTGACAAACCAGACGCGCTGCTCATCGTCGGCGACCTCACGAAAGACGGCGAGGTAGAGAGTCATGATTATGTGGTAAAAAAGCTGACAGAGATAGAGACTGCCGGCATCCCCGTCTACGTCATTCCAGGCAACCATGACAGAGGCTGGACGGGTGGTGCCCGTAAATACGCCAACAACACCTATACGGACACGAAATACCTGTCGGAGACAAAATTCAGAACCTACTATCAGGACTTCGGCTACGGCGACACGTCCGAATGTCATGCTTCTACCCTCACCTATGCCACGCGCCTCTTCGACGGTCTCACGCTCATCGGTATCGACAGCGAACAGGATGCACGTATCGAACAGGACGCCATCGAATGGAGCTGTCGGAAAGCTCAGGAGGCACGCGACAGAGGCGATCAGGTTGTCGTCATGATGCACCACTCTCTGATCCCCCATTTCTACGGACAAGAGACCTTCCACGAGCAGTCGGTGGTCGACGACTGCGACGACATCCGCGACCGTCTGATGGGCGCCGGTGTCAAGGTCGTGCTCACAGGCCACTATCACGTGTCCGACATCGCCAGATATACGAATGCCGACGGACAGACGATCTATGACATCTCGACAGGGTCGCCCATCTCCCATCCATGCGACTACAGGGCACTGGTCTTCGACGACACTTTCACGAAGCTAAATATCCTGACAAACACCATATCGTCACTCGACGGCTACGACGACTTTGCCGTCTACTCGGAACAGCGACTGAGGAAGGCCATCCAGAAATGGGCCGTCAACTGGCTCAGTCAACGGTCAGAAAACAAGTTGCTGGTCGAACTCATGTCACAGGCCGTCACCAATGTCTTTGTCATCCATGCCAATGGTAACGAACCCGCCAACCCTGCCTCCTCGGAAGCAGTCAGAATCTACGACGATATCGAGTACTTAGCGCCGCTCTTCAGTCTAAGCGTCACCGACATCATGAAAGAGGTCAGTCTCTCGATGAAAAGCATACTTGGCGACTATCAGGATCCTGCCGACATCACCAATGTGGTCGACGACCGCGAACTCACCATCACGCTCCCCCCTGTCCCTACTGCCATCAGCAGTATCCAGAGACAGCCAGGGCCGTCCGACGAAGCGTGGTACACCCTTCAGGGCCTCCGTCTGCCCCACCGTCCCACTCGTCCGGGGACATACATCCACCAAGGCAGATTCGTCATCCTATAATTAAGAAGGATTTTCACGCACGATACCAGTATGGCAGAGACTTATATGACATCGACTCTCACAGTTCAAATTAAACAATAACGATTCTATGGACTTTCTGGAACTTGTCAAGAAAAGGTACAGCTGTAGGAACTATCAGCCTACAAGTATTGAAAAAGAGAAACTCGACTACATCATCGCATGTGTCCGTTTCGCCCCGTCGGCAGTGAACAAGCAGCCGTGGGCATTTCGCATCATCAGCAACAAGGAGGAGAAGGAAAAGCTCCGCCAGTGCTACGACCGTGAGTGGTTTGCCACCGCCCCCACCTATATCATGGCCTCGATCCTGCACGATGAGGAATGGGTAAGAGCCGACGGCAAGCATCATGGCAACATCGACATCGCCATTGCCGTTGAGCACCTGTGTCTGGCGGCAGCCGAGCAGGGATTAGGCACCTGTTGGGTGTGCAACTTCGATGTGGAGAGATGCACACAACTGTTCAATATCCCTTCCAACGAAGAGGTGGCCGTGCTCATTCCTATCGGCTATGCCGCCGACGAGGCGAAAGAGAAAAAGCGCAAGGATCTCAAAGACATCCTGCGCTAAGACCTGTGCGGAGCCTTCTCCACGCAATCCTATGCGGAGACGGCCTCCCACACGTCCTCCATCCTGTCAATGACGTAGTCGGCCCCTGCCGCCTCCAGTTCCTGTCGCGAACCATTGCCCCATGTCACGCCACAGGTCCTAGCACCCGCATGGGCACCCATCATGATATCCACAGGCATGTCGCCCACCACCAGTGTCTCGTCGGCCCCGAAATGCGTAGCCGCCAGCGTGTTCAGCACAGGCTCGGGGTGAGGCTTGGCATTCTTCACATCGTCGGCACCGATCAGATACGACACACACGCTGCGATCTGCATCTCTTTTGTCAGCTCCACCAACGAGGCATACGAGCGCGAGGATGCGATGGTCAGCGTAAATCCTTTCTTCCGCAGAGCCGTCATCGTTTCCCTGACCTGCGGGAAGGCCTCCGGCTTAAATCTCTTCAGGTTCTCGGCAAAGATCCGTCGATAGGTCTCGACATACCGGTCGCGCATCTCTTGGCGCTCATCAGGATAGAGTGCCTCGAAGCAGCCTGCCAGGGGCAGACCTATCGTGGCGACATAGGCCTCCTCGGTACGTTCTGGCAGTCCCAGTTCCTGAATGGTAGCCCGCATGGTCGTCACGATATGACGCCTGGTATTCCCCAGCGTCCCGTCAAAGTCGAAGATAATCAGTCTGATGGCCATCACCTATTCGTACACAGCCATTCGTTACACCTTCAGATACTCATCATCCCTGACCAGCACCTTCTCGATCTTACCCACATACATCGTGTGGTAGTCGCGCTGGGCATAGTTCTTATCGATGGTCTCCTGATAGAGGAATCCACTCTCCTGCAGTTCCGACTGGTAGAGCTTCTTGCATATCAGCACCAGCTTGGCCTGTTCGAAATACACCGAGTGGTCTGCATACACAGGAGTCAGTCCAGCCTTCTCGATCTTATCCTCATCGCGGCCCGACACACTGCCGAGATAGGCCATCTGCTTCTTGAACGACTTGTCCATCACACAGAGCGTGAAGTAACCTTCACGGTCGACAAACGTCTTCGTATATCGCGACGGACGCAGGAAAATGATCGCCGTAGGGTCGTTGCTTCCCCACAGGCATCCCAGATGGCCCCACGAGGCCGTCATCGTGTTACACCCCGTCTGCTCATTGCCGGCCGTCACCAGCATCCACTCCCCGCCAATCAGGTTGAACGGGTTAAACGCCATGTCTTTGTAGTTGATTTCTTTCATGATAATATGGTTTATGATGTTGATTCCTCATGCCATTTCCTTCTGCAAAGATAAGGCCAAACCCCAGGTCCATACCGAGAAAGAACCGTTTTTTATGTTTATTTCACAAAACCAGAAGGTCAGACGGTCGTGCTCCCTGGCATTGGCCGTGGTATATCAGTCCCACCCCTCGTCATCTGTATTCTCCATATAGCGGCTCATGCCGTTATCCTCCATGTCATCCTCTGATACAGGGTCAAAGCCGCGCATGTTGTCGTCATCGTCTTCTTCTTCATCATCATCCAAATACGATGACGAAAAATAATAAGATGATACCGTCTGACTTGATGACGTTGATGGATGACTTGCCCGGACAGACTTCGGCTTTTCCATCTTCGTGGTTATCACGCTATCGGGCACATACGTATCGTCATCGATCGTCTCTTCCGTCTTCGATGATACATAATAATGATACGTTTTCCGCGCCAATCGCTCCTTTTCATTATAGTATCTCGAGCCTATGATGAATAGCAAAGCGAAGACCAGGAAAAAGCTCCCCACTATCAAAGGTGTCTTTCTCATCTTGACCCCCTTCTCACAATATTCTATTCCTGAGATGGATGCATGAATACATAAACCACCAATGATGATCGCCAAGAATGGTACGATCGCCCATCCCATTAACGCCACAAAGAAATAGACAATAAGCAATCCAAGTATAACCCTGCCTATACGAGTACCACAAAAGAGTACAATTAAGATATCTATCATACCAAACTCCCTTCTTTTAGCTTGTTTTACGCTGCAAAGATAAGAGATGGGTGTACCAAAAGTCGGCACACCTCTTAAAAAGTTTATACGTCATATCTCATCCACTTTTTACGAATAAAAGAACATTTGTCGGGCAATGTATCCGTTTTTTTGTTTTTTTTCTTACCTTTGTACCCGCAATTCAGATAAAAGACTAAATAACTAAAAACCAACAAGAATGAAAAAGATTGTTTTATTCATCATCGGCCTTATGACCCTGATGGCTTGTCAGCAGAAACAGGAACAGAAGAAGGCCGGCTTTATCGTGCAGGTATCGCTGGGCGGATGGCACCGCCCCGACTATACGGCAGAACAGATTATCGGCCGCATCGACACCGTGAGCCAGCTGATCCCCGTGCAGAAGGTCATCATCGGCTGGAGCCAAGACAAAGACATCTACCGTCAGGTAGCTGAGTACCTGCATAGCAAGAACATCCGCATGCTCCTGTGGCTACCTGTGTTCGCCGAGACCGAGGAGGTGTGCGACAACACCCCAGCGGTCGACCTGTGGGGACAGGTGCCCTCTAACTACGACCTGGCGGCAGGCGAGGACTTCCGCTTCAACTGTCCGACAGACCCCAAGAACATAGTCAATATCGTGCACCTCTACGACAGTCTGTTCAGCGACTGCGGCTTCGACGGCGTGTTCCTCGACCGCATCCGCACCCAGTCGTTCGTGAGTGGTGTCAACGGTGTGCTCGGCTGCGGTTGTCCGCTCTGCGTGGAGCACTTCGCCGCCGAAGGTGTCGACATCGAGGCCGTGAAGGCGGAATACCAGGCCAAAGGCGATGCCTTCTTCTCCGTCAGTGAGTACTCCCCGTCACAGCCTCTCCACTTCGAGAACCCTGTCGCCGCAGCCTTCTTCAAGGCCAAGGGACACATCGTCAGCACCTCCGTGGCAGCCGTCGCCGACAGTCTCCGCAGTCGCGGTCTGGAGGTGGGCATGGACCTCTATGCACCCTTCATGGCGCCCTTCGTTGGGCAAGACTATACAATCCTGACCCAGCATGCCGACTTCATCAAGCCCATGCTGTACCGCCAGACCTTTGCCCCCGCCGGGATGGGCTTCGAGTACGACCTGCTCCGTAAGAGCGTTCCTGGTGCCACGGGCTATCCCGCCATCCAGATGGACGTGAACTTCCTGCACTCGCAGTTGGACGCCATGGAGCCTTACGCCTGCGGCAAATACCCGGGCATAGAGATCAACTACAAGGAAGTGGTTGCCCCCACCTCACCCGAGTATGTCTCAGAGTCACTGGAGGCCGTTCTGAGCCACCAGTTCGACGGTGCCGTCCTCTCTTGGAACATCATGCGTGCACCACTGAGCCATCTGGAGCCCTTGAAGCCACTGAAACAGTAAAAGATAACACATGTTTTTTAACGATAACCCTTAAACAGAAAAGAAAAGATGAGAAAACTATTCATGACAGCGATGATGGTCGCAGCGAGTGTGAGTCTGACGAATGCCCAGACCACCCAGAGACAAGTGGTAGAAGAAGGCGGAACAGGTCCGTTCAAGTCCGAAGTGGTGGGCGATGCCTCCTGTCCCGGTTTCACGGTGTATCGTCCGCAGAACCTGAAAGAGGTGGTGGCCCAGAACGGTGCCCTGCCGGTGATCGTCTATGCCAACGGTGCCTGCTTCAACAACAATGTCGAGATGCGCCTGCTGCTGAGCGAGGTCGCCTCCTACGGCTATGTAGCAGCCGCTATCGGCCCCTACGACGAAGAGGACGTGATGGCACAATGGCGCGGCGTACTGAAGTCAGCCTACCCCGAGACCAAGGGCGAGGTGATCATGGCCAACGGCGAGAAGATTCTGCCCCTCACCCCCGAGGAGATCAAGGCCCGTCAGGAGCAGCAGGCTAAGCAGCGCGAGCAAGCCCTGAAGGCCATGAAGAAAGGCAAGAAAGGCAAGCAGCAGCCCACCGTCCCCGTCTTCAGCACCTACCCGAAGATGCTGCTCGAGGTGCTCGACTGGCTGTCAGCGCAGAACGCCGCCAAGGGCTCCGAGTACTACCACTGCCTCGACCTGCAACACGTGGCAGCCATGGGTCAGTCGTGCGGTGGTGCCCAGGTGCTGGGCGTGGCCTACGATCCCCGTATCAAGACCTGCGTGATGCTCAACTCAGGCATCGGCGACATGGAGATGATGGGCTCGACGAAGGAGATGCTCAACAACCTTCACCAGCCGATGTTCTATATGATTGGCGGTCCTGGCGACATCGCCTATGCCAATGCCCAGAAGGACTACGAGCGGATAGCCGACAACATCCCCGTGGTGATGCTGAACTCGAAAGACGGCCACAGCGGCACCTATTACGAGAAATACGGCGGCAACTACGCCAAGGCCGTCGTGAAATGGCTCGACTGGCAGCTGAAGAGTCAGGTGGGACAATCGGCCCTCTTCCTCGACGACGAATACCTGAAGCTGAGATTCCCCGAGTGGCAGGGTGTCCGCAAGAACTTCTAAGATGATATGATCATGGATAGCTGGATGAGACGAGGATACAAGATCCTGGGTGGACTCCTCTGCCTCGCTATGACTTCATGCTCGGTGATACGAGGTTATAGGACCGACGGCAAGGGAGGACCGACTATTTTCAGTTTCGAGCACCATGCCCATGACACGATTGACAATAGGGGACAGGCATTCCTGTTCCCCATTGCCAACGATAAGGCCGGGTGGATAGACACCTTGCATTTCTATACACAACAGCCGCATTACAAGAACATCACACTTCCTGAGGCGCTGAACACCAAAAGCAAGACACAGGGTGTCATAATCATCCAGAACGATAGTATCATTTACGAGAAATACTGGGGAAATTTCTCCCCCGACCGCCTGGCAACCGTCTTCTCTGTATCCAAATCGATCACATCGCTGTTGTGCGGCATCGCTGTCGACGATGGCTATATCCACAGCATCGACGATGCCGTTACCCGATATCTGCCCGAGCTGAAGAAGAAAGACCCGATGTGGCAGCAACTCACGATCCGCCATCTGCTGGACATGCAGAGCGGACTGGATTTCGACGACACCTATTCGCTGACCCTGAAAGACCTGAAACGACTTCACGCCATGGCGAAGTTGAATTACGGACATCACACCATGAGACAGATCCGGGGCCTCCGGTTCCGCTGCAAGCCCGGCACAGAGTATCGCTACGAGAGTATGACGTCGCAGATCCTAGGCGTGGTCATCGAGCGTGCCTCGGGCCAACGCTTCGCCGACTATCTCAGTGAGAAGGTATGGAAGCCCCTGCAGATGGAGTCGCCGGCATTGATTAACATCGACAGCCGTCAACACGATGTGCCCCATTCTTTCGGGGGTATCACGACGACCATGAAGGATCTTGCCAAGATCGGGCGCCTCTATCTGCATCACGGACAGTGGAACGGCAAGCGCATCGTCAGCGAGGAATGGATACGCCAGACGGCAGACTATAACACCGCTAACGACGGCTATCATTTCAACTGGTATAACCTCAGCAGCGTTGGTTCTGCCAAGGCCCCCTATCCCGGCTATTACGCTCTGGGCATAGGCGCACAGGTGCTCTATGTCAACCCCTACAAGAATCTGATCATGGTACGAATAGGCACGACTAATAACGGCCCCCTGTTCGTGCCCGAGCTGTTCGAACAGCTGAGCAACTGCGGCCGATTCTAGGAGGTAGATAATCATCAAAAAGAAGACCCATCCCATCAGCTTTGATGGGATGGGTTTTTGTGGTTTGTCTGATTCTTTGTACCTTTGCAACCGGATAGCAAAGGGGTGTCGATACTCTCGAAGCTGATCAATTGACGTATAGAGGGGTGCCCCTAGGCACTACGCGTAGTGCCTAGGGGCACCCCAACGTCCACCTTTTTTTTGTACCTTTGCCCCGGACTAATACTGATAGCCAATGAAACTATCATACTTCAAGCATTTCCGGGACACGAACCCCTCCATGACAGACATGGAGGCGGTGGTACGGATGATCAGGGACGACCACTGGCGATTTCATTCCCGTGGTTATCTCGTTGTCCAGCGCCAGGCCGACGAGATCAAGGCTCGTCTGCGTATGTTAGCTAACGAAAATACCACCGACGATGAACCCGACCCCTTCTGAAGTGTGACGGATGACGGATGACAGATGGTTTCTGCAAAACCCTCACGCGTGTACGCAGGAACTCTCAGCGCCGCAAAAGTTCCTGCGTACACGCGAGAAAACTCTAAAAACATCTGTCATATCCGTCATATCTGTCATAAAGCAGTAAAAAAACTACCAATGGGCACAAAAAAGCGTTGCGGGTGCTGAGCCTGTCGAAGCACAAAAGCCCCGTCCCTTCGACAAGCCCTTCGACAAGCTCAGGGGCCGCTCAGGGACCGCTCTGGGACCGCTCTGGGACCGTGGGGAGGGGAAGAAAGAAGAGAGGAGTTCCCCTCTCTTCTTATCAAACAAGAACTAAAAAACTTTCATTCATACGATGTCAACCTGTCTGGAGACCTTGACTTTCTCTTCAACAACCTTCAGAAGCTCGGCGGAACAATATCCTTTCCGCCGAGCTTGGCAGAGATATCCTCCTGCTTCACGCCGTCGGGCAGGATCAGGCTCTGCTCGACATCTCATGTTCTTTCCTTAAATATGACCACGCCGTTAACTATTCTTTTTATAGCTCTGCACAGCCCAACAGCCCATGAGCGTACCGATGACCGCAAGGGCGAAGACCTGGTGGGCCGTTTCGGGCAGGCCGCCACCACGAATGAAGACGGTGCGGATGGCATCGATGAAGTAGTGCATGGGGTTGATATAGGTGGTAAGATAGGCCCACTGGGGCATAGAGCGCGTGGGGGTGAAAAGTCCCGAGAGCAGCATGATGTTTACCACGAAGAACCACATGACGAACATGGCTTGCTGCATGGTGTCGGAGTAGTTGGACACGATGAGTCCGAACGACGAGAAGAACAGCGCCAGCAGCAGGGCTAGCACGTAGATGAGCCACAGAGGACCGACTGGCGTGATGCCATAGACGAGCCACGCCAACAGCAAGCACACGGTGATGACGAACAGGGCGATGAGCCAGTAAGGAATGAGTTTGGCGAGGATGAACGACCACTTGGAGACGGGTGTGACGTTCATCTGTTCGATGGTGCCTGCCTCCTTCTCGCCCACGATGTTAAGTGTGGGCAGAAAGCCCGTCATCAGCATCATCACAATGGCGAAAAGCGCGGGAATCATGAAGAGCTTGTAGTTCTGACCTTTGTTGTACAGATTGAGAACAGAGAACAGGGAATGGGGCATCTGCTGATGCGAGGTGACGATCTGACTCAGATAAGCTGAACCTATGGCTCCTTTGGTGCCGTTGACGGCATTGGCTGCGATAAGATACTTGCCATCACGAATCTCCAGAATGACATCAGCCCTTCCCTTCTCTACGTCCTTCATCGCTTCGGCATACGTAGCCTTCTGTCCACCAAACATAAAGTAGTTGGAGGCAGCGATCTGCTGTACCAACCGCTGCGACTCTACCGTGTGGTCTATGTCAACCACATCCACCACGATATTCTTCACTTCCATCTGCATCACCCACGGCATGACGCACATGATGACGATGGGGAACATGATGATGAGTTTGGGAAGAAACGCATGGCGGCGTATCTGCAGGAACTCTTTCTGTATGAGATATTTCAGTGTCATCATTCTACTCTAATCGTACGTTAAACTTCTTCAGTGCGACAGCCAGCAGCACCACCGTCATAGCTGCCAGCACAGCCACCTCACGAGTTACTTCGCCGATGCCCACGCCCATAATCATCAGCTTACGCATAGCCGCGATATAGTAGCGTGGTGGAACCACCGCAGCCAGCCACTGCAGCACTTGCGGCATCGACTCTACAGGAAAGAGCATGCCCGACAGCATCACCACTGGCATGAGCAGTACCATGGCCGAGAGCAGCAGGGCCACGAGCTGTGTCTGTGCCACGCTGGAGATGAGCAGTCCCAGCGAGAGCGCCAGCAGGATATATAAGGTGCTCACGGCCAGAATCCAGAATAGCGAACCGGCCAAGGGCACTCCCAGCACGAAACGGGCCATCAAGAGGATGGTGATAAGGATGCCGAAGGCTAACATCAGATAGGGCACCGCCTTAGCGATGATCACCATCAGAGGCTTGACGGGTGACACCAGCAACACCTCCATCGTACCTTTCTCTTTCTCGCGAACGATGGATATCGAGGTCATCATGGCACAGATGAGCATCAGCAGCATACCCATAATGGCAGGCACGAAGTTATAGGCGGAACGCATCTGGGGATTGTATAACAGTTGAGAGTGGATCGTGGATCGTGAAGCGTTGGCGATTGTCTGTTGGGCATAGGTGGTCCATTGCTGCGCCATATTGGGGTCGCTGCCATCAACCATCATCTGTATGCCACGCCCCGGCGCAAACACCAGGGCCATATCGGCCTTCTGACTGCGGATGAGCTGTTCGGCCTCCTGTGGGGTGTTCACCGTCTGTGTGATCATGAAGTATTCCGATTGCGCCAGTCGTTCTACGGTCTGCTGCGTACGGGGCGACAGCTCAGAGGTGACCACCACCGTGCGCACATTCTTCACATCGGTGGTGATGGCAAAGCCGAAGAGCAGCATCATCACCACAGGCATGCCGAAGAGTATCAGCATCGTACGCTTATCGCGCAGAATATGCTTGGTTTCCTTGATTACAAATGCTATAAACTGTCTCATACCCTTAATCGCTTGAACGGGTGGCCTGGCGGGCCAGATAGGTAAACACATGATCCATATCGGGCTGGTGGAAACGCTGTTTCAGTTCATCGGGTGTACCGAGGGCACTGATCTTGCCGTCCACCATGATGGAGATACGGTCGCAATACTCAGCCTCGTCCATATAGTGTGTGGTTACAAAAACGGTGATGCCGCGACGGGCCGCGTCGTAGATGAGCTGCCAGAACTGGCGACGGGTGGCGGGATCGACACCGCCCGTGGGTTCATCGAGGAACACCACACCTGGGTTGTGGAATATCGAGACGGAGAAGGCCAGCTTCTGCTTCCAACCCAGGGGCAACGAGCCCACTAAGTCGTCGCGATGGTCCTCAAACTTCAACTGGCGCAGTAGCTCGTCCATCTTGCGCTTCACCTCGTCGGACTTCATGCCGTAGATGCCAGCAAAGAGACGGATATTCTCAGCCACGGTGAGGTCTTCGTAGAGCGAGAACCGCTGCGACATATAACCTATGTGCTTCTTGATTTGTTCATATTCCGTGCGGATGTCGAAGCCAACGACCTTACCCGTTCCACTGGTAGGCTGACTCAGGCCTGTCAGCATGTGCATGGCCGTCGTCTTGCCAGCACCGTTGGCACCTAGGAATCCGAATATCTCGCCCTTCTTAACGCTGAACGAGATGTCGTCGACGGCATGGAACGAGCCAAAGGCTTTGACCAGATGCTCTACTTCGATGATGTTATCGTCTTTTACTTCCGTGCCATTCTCGTGCTCAATGCCTGGCGGGTTGAAGATACCGGCAAACCGGGTGAGGATCGCATCGGGAGTGCCAATGCCGCGCACCTTCCCCTGATCCAGAAAAGCGACGCGCTCGCAACAGCGCACCTCATCGAGATATGGGGTTGAAGCCACAATGGTGATGCCGCGTTCCTTCAACATCAGCAGCATCTCCCACAACTCTTTGCGGCTCACGGGATCAACACCCGTGGTGGGTTCGTCGAGGAAGAGGACACTGGGCTGGTGTACCAACGCACACGAGAGCGCCAGTTTCTGCTTCATGCCCCCCGAGAGGGCACCTGCCTTACGGTCTTTGAAGCGCTCTATCTGCGAGTAGATAGCCTTGATGGAGTCGTAACCCTCATCAACGGTGGTGCCGAAAAGGGTGGCAAAGAAGTTCAGGTTCTCCTCGATGGTGAGATCCTGATAGAGCGAGAACTTACCGGGCATATAACCCACCCTACTACGCACCTCATACATCTGCTTGACCACATCGTAGCCATCAACCGCTGCCGTGCCTGCATCAGGCAGCAACAGCGAACAGAGGATGCGGAACATCGATGTCTTACCGGCACCATCGGGACCAATCAGTCCGAAGACCTCGCCCTTGCCGACAGAGAACGACACATCGCTGAGTGCCTGCACCTGGCCGTACGATTTACTGATATTCTTTACCTCTATTGCGTTCATAGCTTCAGTCCGCCGTACATGCCAATCTTCACGAATCCATCATTTTTGATAGCCACCTTGATGGCATACACCAGGTCGGCACGCTCATCATCGGTGAGGATGGTCTTGGGTGTAAACTCAGAGCGAGAAGATATCCAGCTGATAGTGCCAGCATACTCCTTACGCTGTCCATCGCCGTAGTCGGCAAAGACCTTTACCTGCTGTCCTGTCTTCATGTGCTGCAACTGGACGGAAGTAACGTAGGCACGTAGGTACATCGACTCGGTATCGGCCATCTTAAACAGCGGTTTACCCACACTCACGAACTCCCCTCGCTCCACATATTTCTCGAGTACGGTTCCCTTGGCTGGTGTCATGATGTGGCACTTGCGCAGCATATCCTGCAACTGTGCTTTCTGAACCTCGGCAGCAGCCGTCTGCTTGTCGAGGGTCTGTGTGCTGGTGCTCAGCGATGATATCTGCGCAGCCAACTGCTTCTGCAGTACCTTCACCTGACTCGTGGCATCGTCGAGCATCTTCGAGGGGGCCGCCCCGTCGGCTACCAGTTCGCGGTAGCGCTGCTTGTCTTGCTGAGCCTTAGTCAACTGCTGGCGTGTGGCCGCTATCTGCCGTTCCATATCAGGTTTCTGACTCTGATACACGGCCTTCGTAGCATCCATCTGCTGAATCTTCAGCCAGGTCTGCATGGTGTCAATAAGTCCCACTTGGCGAGCTGCCTCAATCAGGTCGCCCTCGTTCACATCGAACGACAGCAATGCCCCGCTCTGTTCGGCAAACACGGTTGTCTCGGTAGCCTCGAACGTACCCGTTGCATCGTAGTCCTTCTCATGTCCTCTGCAGGCTGCCATCATCAGCGCCACACCTGCCAATACATATATCTTTTTCATATGTTTAATGATTTGTCGTGTATTTGTTGTCGTATATCTCTTTCAGCATCTCAATCTCGTGTACCGACTGCCTGACACAGGCTGCATGCTCCTGATTGATCTCGCGTACCAGGTCGTTCACGTCGATGATGCCGTGCGCCAGTTTCGATTCTGCCGCTTTTCTCACAGCCTGTCGCAGCGAGATAATCTCTCCGTCGTGAGCCATCAGTGTCTGGTAGCGCTCTATGTTCTCGTGCTGCTGAATCTGCTCCAGATGGTTATTGAAAAGGAACACCTCACGGCTGTTCTCCGTCATATCGCGCTGCAACAGCAGTTTCGCTTTGTCGTTCTTGCGGGTATAGAGGGCACCGATATTCCACGTGACCCGTGCGCCGATGATGCCGTTCAGGCTCCATCTGTGGCGCATCATGTCCTCAAACATATTCAAGCCCGGATAACCATAGAAGCCCTGTGCAAACACACCTATCTTCGGCATCAGCGCGGCGTCGAGTGCCTTCTCCTGAGCATTTAGCACACCGATCCGTGCATCCAGCGCCTTCAGTTCTGGTCTGCGGTTTTCTGTTGTCAGCCTTTTGTCATCAGCCTTCACTTGTGGTTTCTGTATGCTGTTGATCTCGATACCGCAAAAGGTGCTCAGCATGCGCTGTAGCATCTGCTTCTGCGACGCCAGTTCGGTGGCCTTCTGCACTGCGTTGAGTCGCTCTGCCTTCACATTCTGCAGGTCGCTCTCGGCAGCCGTCCCTCGTTTGGTCATCGATTCCAGCTTACGCTCGTTGCCTGCCAGCAAGGTCTGCAGGTCGTTGTTCAGCTTGATCTGCTCGTCAATCAGCAACAGACCAAAATACATCTCGTTCACACGCCTGCGGACATTATAGATATTGACTTCGTTCTGCGCTGCCTCCACCTTGCCCTGCTCGCGGGCGATACGCTGCTGACTGCCTATGACGCCACCGTCATAGATGGTCTGCTGCACATCGATGCCCACTCGGTACTGATCCTTCGTCAGACCCTTCATATCGATGCCCATACCACTCATCATCGTCTTCATCTCATCGGGCCACGCCGTCACATCACTCTGATACGTGGCTTGTGCTGATGCTGACACTTGCGGTAGCCATCCCTTCTGGATATTGGCCACCGTCAACTGTGTGGTCTTCTCGATAAGTCCATACTGACGAATCAGCGGATAATTCTTTTCAGCTGCCTGCTGACACTCTTCCAACGTCTGGCCCAGTACCAGCATTGGCAGCATCGTCAAACCTAAAACCAATTTCTTCATATCTTTTTGTCGTTGAATTCTGGGAGCAAAAGTACGATATTTTTTTCATCGTGGCGTTATCCGTAGGAATGGAAAGATGTTCTTTTTGTTCGATTTACGCTAAAACAGAGCACTTTTTCGCAGGAAATGATTATCTTTGAAAACTACGTTCGAAGATACTCACGCTCGGAAAAACTTAAATAAAATTTGATTTTTCGCTCGCTTATTCGTATCTTTGCCAACAAAAAAGGACAGATTATGAACAGACAACCGCAACTGATGGACATCACACGGATGCGCGACATCCTCACACCACACCTCTCGCAAATTTGCGAGCATGTATTCATGAATAGCGAACTGGGAATGGTTCGCGGCGACCACACGGTGTTCAGTCTGCTGATGCGCCAAAAGCCACCTTTCACGATCAATGATCACCGCTTAGGCATCATCATGAGCGGCGAGGCCGAGATCAACTTCAACCTGCAAGACCGCCACCTCACGAGCGGCACCCTCGTCTATATCGGTCCGGGCACCATCATCCACCCCAAACATCTTTCGTCAGACCTCCGCGTCTTCGGAATAGGTCTCTTTTCTAATTTCCCCATGCCCTTTGCGGAGGGACAGATGCCGTCAGCCTTCAACGGTCAGGTGCACAACTTCCTGTTGCCTGCCAGCGAAGAGGATATCGCTACTGCCCAACATATTCTGGACACCATCTGGCAAATGGTTCATGCCTCCAACGACTATCACCGTCCTACCGTCACAGCACTTGTGGCAGCTCAGATGCACCACTACAACCACCTGTTCCATCAGCAAGCCGACCAACTGGCCAGCAGTCGTTCGCGCGAGCAGACCATCTTCGACCGTTTCCTCCAACTGGTTACCCAGCACTGTGCCGAGCATCACCAGATTGGCTACTATGCCGAGCGTATGTGCCTCACCGAGCGCTACCTGAGCACCGTCATCCGCAAAACCAGCGGCACTACCGCCAAAGACTGGATAGACCGTGCTCTCATCACCCGCATCAAAATAGAACTGCGCCACACTGACAAGTCGGCGGCGCAGATAGCCGAGGAGATGCACTTTGCCAATCCCTCGTTCTTCTCCAAATACTTCCGTCGCCTCACCGGCATGACCCCCGGCGAGTATAAGTCTATCAGTTGAAATTGAGTTTAGAAAGTGTGACTTCTGTGGGCTCTACGTTATAAAAAAGCTGCTCGCATGAGTGCTGTTTATCGCACAGAGAGTAAAAGATTGTTGGAAATACAGCCATATCGTACAGATTCCGAGGATTATTCAGTACCTTTGCACTCAAAAATCAAAACGATATGAAAGTAAAGATACAGACAATGCTGGGCGATATCGTGGTTCGCCTGTATGACGAGACTCCCATCCACCGTGACAACTTCGTGAAACTGGTGAGAGATGGCTACTATGATGGTACGCTGTTCCACCGCGTGATTAAGGATTTCATGATCCAGGGGGGTGATCCTGATTCCAAAGGCGCGCCTGCCGGCAAGACGCTGGGTGTCGGCGGTCCAAGCTATACGCTGGAAGCCGAAATCAAGGACGGTCTTTTCCATAAACGAGGTGCCTTGGCAGCCGCTCGTCAGGGCGACGAGGTGAATCCCGAGCGTCGTAGCAGCGGCTCACAGTTCTATATCGTCTGGGGACAGGTGTACAACGAAGGTCAGCTCCGTCAGTTCTCCAAGCAGCTGAAGATGCAGAAGATCCAGTCGGCCTTCAATCAACTGGCCGCTCAACATCGCGACGAAATCATGCAGATGCGCCGCGAACGAAACCGTGCCGGTCTTCAGGAGTTGCAGGATAAACTCGCAGCCGAAGCGGAAGCGCAGGTCACTGGTGAGGGCCTGACAGAGGAGCAGCGCACGATTTATTCGACCATTGGGGGAACCCCACATCTCGATGGCCAATACACCGTGTTCGGAGAAGTGGAGGAAGGTCTTCATGTCGTGGAAATGATCCAGGGTTCTGCTACCGGACGTGGTGACAGACCCATTGATGACATTGAGATGAAGATGTCGATCATTGATTGAATCATCTTGGGTACTTATTGATGATGAGTAGCATCGTCATTGCCATATTCCTACTGAGTATCGGAGCCAGTTTCGTGCAGCGCACAACTGGTTTCGGCTTCGGTATCTTCATCATGACGATGCTGCCGTTCTTCCTGCCAACATACGGCGAGGCCACAACACTCTCAGGACTTCTTGCCATCACAACATCGGCAGTCATCGTCTGGCGGTTGCGTGAGTATGTCACCTGGCTGCGGCTCTGGCCGATACTGCTGACTTTTATGATTGTCTCGACGATAGCTATCTTTGCCTTGACGCGCATCGATGACCACATCCTGAGACTAATCCTCGGCATGGCGCTCATTATCATCAGCATCTATTTCGCTGTATTCAGCCAACAAATCAAACTACCGACAACTAAGCATGTACAAGTCGGAGCAGGAACGCTGAGTGGACTGATGGGTGGCTTCTTCGGGATGCAAGGTCCTCCCGCCGTACTGTATTTCATCCAGTCGGAGCCGACAAAGGAGCACTATATGGCGATGGCACAAACCTATTTCCTCATAGGAAATGTGATGATGACCTTCGTCCGAGCCTACAACGGTTTCCTAACTACGACAGTTCTGACGGATTATCTATTCGGCCTTGGTGGCGTCATCATTGGCACCTGTTTGGGTGCCTTTGTGTTCAAGCACATCCCCAACCGTACCTTCCGCTACATCGTCTATGCCTATATCGCTATAAGCGGCGTGATCATACTGCTATCGTCATGACACAACTGATGATCTCCAAATAAAAAAGGCTTGCAACTGAGTGTTACAAGCCTTTTTGTTGGGTGCCCGGTGGGACTCGAACCCACGACATTCAGAACCACAATCTGACGCTCTAACCAACTGAACTACGGGCACCATCTTCTCTATTTCAGAGATGCTCCTTTTCAAAAGCGAGTGCAAAGGTACGGGAATTATTCGAGATAACCAAACAATTCCCGTACTTTTTTCACTTTTTCTTTATTTTGCAGGCTGAGCAGGAGCTGCAGGTGCCTCTGCGGCAGGAGCTTCTGCTGGAGTTGTAGCGCTCTTCTGCTGACTAGCACCGAAGCCCGGCAGATTGTTTGGGTTGGTGGCAGGAACCTCATAGTTCTCCATCACCGACGACTCGTTGGAGGCCTGGGGTGCCACATAGGCACAGAAGACGCTGAGTACCACCATGGCAGCTGCGAGGCCCCATGTGGTCTTCTCAATGAAGTCGGTGGTCTTGCGAACACCACCAATCTGGTTGTAGCCAGAGAACTGAGAAGCCAGACCGCCTCCCTTTGACTCCTGAATGAGCACAATGCCAACCATCAGCAGGGCTGCGATCACGATAAGAATTACTAGTAATGTGTACATCTTTTTTACTCTTTATTTATTATTATTATTTATAATCAATTTCTCTAGGAAACGAATTTGGTCTGCAAAGTAAGCATTTTTTTTCGGAAATTGCAAACTTAATCGCTGAATAATTTCTAAAGCCCTCGAATATCTGCCTTGTTTGATGTAAATTCGGGCCAATGTCTCGGTAAAATACTCTTCTTCAACACCATCGGACGTGTTTTCCTCTTCTACTGAGGGGCGTGGCGACGATGTGGGCTCATCGCTGAGCACGAAGCGACCTTTGTCACTTTTTATGAATGTATCGATAAGGTTCTGACCTCGCATCTGGGGCACCTCTTCGGGCTTGTCGTCATCCTCGGTCTCGAGGAGATAAGCCACATAGTCGACAGCCGCATCGGCGGGCGTCGGCTTGCGTTTCTTCTCTTTGTTCTCTTCCTGCGGAATAGAGTCGAGGAAGTTGTCAATGAGCGAGAGGGTGCGGCTCTCAGGTTGGGCAGCCGACGGACGATGGCTCGTGTCGGCAGGTTTATGAGCAGCAGGGCGCAGACGGTAGTGGGCGGCCTCGATCATATCGAAGAGCACCCGACGGTCGGTGATATAGACGGCGGCGCGCCGTAACTCCTCGTCGAACGACGGATCGTGGAGCAGATACAGGTTCTGGAGCATGAGCAGACGGGCGGTCTGCCAACAGGGATAGAGGGCCAACAGAGAGCGCAACTCGTACAAAGTGTCGCGGTCCAGACGCTCGGGATGTTGTATCAACTCTACGATTCTTTCCATCTCTCCTTACCAGTTGGCTACTGTTGCATTGAATATTTGACCGCAGATATCCTTGACCATCTGCGTGACGAGTTCCTCCTGCACGGAGTTCAGCGACTGCGTAGACGGGAAACTGGCGCGGGCGGTGAACTGCTGTTCGAAGTCTTCATTGTGGTTCGTATTGTTAGTGAACCTGACATTGACGGTCATCGAGAGCTCCGTCATGGCCGAGTAGCCGTCACTGGATACCGCCTTGTTGGGTTGCTCATAGCGGGTGATCTCGCCCTCGATCTTCAGGTCGCCATTACGCTTCACCTGCTGCAGACGGGTACGCTTGCCAAAGAGGTCCTTCAGTTCGTTGTTGAAGATGGGACCCATCGGTCCCCACACGTAGCTGGAGCGAATCGGGAAGTCGGCTATCTGTATCGTCTTGGTCTTCGAGTAGTCGATGCTGGCGCCATTGAACTTATAGCTGACGGAGCAGGCCGTAAGGAGCATGGCCAGGCATACGACACCTACCTTCGCCCAACGGCTGACGATGCTTGTATGGGATATCTTATTTGTCCAGATCATATTGTTTCAGTCTGCGATAAAGGGTACGGTCGCTGATGCCCAGCTCCTGGGCGGCGCGCTTGCGGTTGCCGTGGTTACGCTCCAGGGCTTTCTCAAGCATCTGCTTGCCCAGATCGTTCAGGTTCAGGCTCTCAAGCTCTTTCTCGGGCTCGACATATTCCTCGGCAAAGGCATCTTCCATCGGCGTGGCCATAGGTTGGAGGGGCTGGAGGGGTGCCAGTTGGGTGGAGCCTGAGGCCGTAGTGATAGCTGCCCCACTCTGCGCCTCGTCGAGACGTTTCTTCAACTGTCCCATCTCATGACGCATCTCGTTGACGTTACCACGCAACTCGAACAGGATCTTATAGAGGATCTCACGTTCGTTCTCGAAGCTATGGTCGCCCTCACGGTGGATGGTGGCCAACTGTGTGGTCTCCTGATCCTGCGGGATAAAGCGCCTGAGGATGGCGGCCGTGATGGTACGCTCTGGCGAGAGGATGGATATCTGCTCGGTGATATTCTTCAACTGGCGCACGTTGCCCGGCCATTTGTATCGCAGCAGGATCTGCTTCGCCTCATCGTCGAGCACCACACGTTCCATCTTGTACTTCTCGGCCATCTGCATGGCAAACAGGCGGAAGAGCAGGATGATATCCTCGCCACGCTCACGGAGGGGCGGCATCTGGATGGGGATGGAGTTAAGACGATAGTAGAGATCCTCGCGGAAACGGCCTTCGCTGATAGCCTGACGGATGTTCACATTGGTGGCGGCCACGATGCGGACATCGGTCTTGCGCACCTCGGTGGCTCCCACGGGGATATACTCGCCTGTCTCCAGCACACGGAGCAGACGGGCCTGTGTGGCCAAAGGCAGCTCACCCACCTCGTCGAGGAAGAGTGTGCCCTTATTGGCTACGCCGAAATAGCCTGGGGAGTCGTTGATGGCACCTGTGAACGAGCCCTTCACATGGCCGAACAACTCGGAATCAATCGTGCCTTCGGGGATGGAGCCACAGTTGATGGCGAAATACTTCTCGCGCCGACGCGGAGAGTTGTCATGGATCACTCGCGGAACGATCTCCTTACCCACACCACTCTCTCCGGCTATGAGCACGCTGAGATCGGTCGGTGCCACCTGTAAGGCGACATCCAGCACATGATTCAAGGCCTCGCAGTTGCCCACGATATTGTACCGCTGTTTGATTCCTTGTAATTCTGAAGTCTTCATCTAGCTGACAAAATTACATATTTTTTCCGAGACTACTGCAATAATGGCAGATTTTTAACGCAAAATCACTTTTCTTTCTTATCAAACTTGATAAGCAGCAATCCGATGGCCGTCCATATCAGTTCTCTCACACGTACGATGAGTGCCACGAATATACCCGAACGGGCGGTCATACCCAGGCCACCGGTCGACATCAGGAAACCGCCCTCACGTCCACCCAGTTGCAGGGGCATGAAAAAGAAGATATTGGCAAACAAGGTGGTAAAGGCATAGACTAGGATACAGTCAATAAAGTTGACATATGGCAGGATGACCAGCAAAATAAAGAAAATCTCCAAGGCCGAAGCGATGCGCACGGACAACTCGAGCAAGACCGCAGCAACGAACGTACGCGGATTCTGGTTGTGCAGGGCGGCTATCTGCCCATCCACCGTGGCCAGTTTCTCCTGGTTACGCTCGAAGAAGGGCTGCGCCCAGCGTCGTATCATCGGGAAATGGCGCAGGATATTCATACCCGTCATGGCAATACCTTTCTTATATCCTCTGGTAAAAAACCAGACAGCAAGGATGCAGAATCCCACAACCAGCGTCAGGACGACGGCCATAAACGGAGTCATCGGCTGGGTGGTCACATAAAGCAGCGAGGCCAGTAGCCACAGCCAGAAATGACTGTAGATATGAGTCATCACGTAGAGGATGACTGACGAGGAGGCGCGCTGTGTACCTATCTTCGGCGAAAGCGACATGATACGATAAGGCTCACCACCCATCAGTCCGCCTGGCGTGGCGTAGTTGAGTGCAAAGCCAGAGACCGTGATCTTGTATAGCCACCAGAAGCCTATATGATGCCTTCGGCACACGTGCTGCTCGTTGCCTATACTGTCGATGATGAGATACCAGGAATAGGTATTGGCGATATAGAGAATACCCCAGAGGAGGATGACAGCCAGGAACCAGTAGCCTGCATGATTCACCCCTTCCCACACCTGACGGAAGTCGAGCTGCGTCACCATGACGATCAGCACGACCAGACCAAAGGCGAAGAAAGCATTCTGATATCTCTTTTTCATTCCTTAGGAGCGTCGTCGGCAGATGCCGGCGCTTTCTTGGGCAGTTCCTTGCTCTTCACGGCGAAACGGGCCTTGTCGCCATCCTCGCGCTTCTCGTGATAGAGCTTCGGCAGCGGATTGGCAAGGGGCTCATCGTAGTCGACTCTATGACGGAACATGTCGACGGCCATATAGATAGCATGACGCATGGAACTGGCATCGGCGACACCCTTACCAGCGATATCGAAAGCGGGACCGTGATCGGGTGTGGTACAGATGGCGGTGATGCCAGCCTTGAGCTTCACGCCATACTCGTGGGCCAGTGTCTTGAACGGAACGATGCCCTGATCGTCATACATGGCCAGCACACCGTCGAAGCTATGATACAGTCCTTCGCCGAAGAACTCATCGGCCAGGAAGGGTCCGAAGGCCTGGATACCTTCATTCTCCATACCCTCGACGGCGGGAGCGATAACGGTCTGCTCCTCGTTGCCGGGCTGTGGATTCAGGGCCAGTACGGCGATACGGGGATTAGAGATGCGGAAGTCGCGCTTCAGACTCGTATGGAAGATACGGCCCTTGTCCATGATCTTCTCTGTGGTAATGGCCTGGGCAACCTCCTTGATGGGCAGACGACTGGTGACAAGACCGATACGTACAGCATCGCCCACCATCATCGTCAGCGGCTTGTCTTCCTTCTGGGGCGAAGCGGCCGACTTGACGGGACCCAGCACAAGCACGTCGTAGAGCCCTTTCTGCAGGTCTTCCTTGGCGCGGGCCATCGCCTTACGGGCGGCATCGGCCGACTCTTCCGTAGACTGTCCCAGATCGACCTTCACCTCCTCGTCGAAGGTGGCCAGCATGTTCAGTTTATTCTCATGAGCCTCATCGGCACTATTGATGATTGAGAACGGCACCTCCAGATCAAGAGCCTTACGATGGTAGGCTGCCACCTTGGGTGAGCCATAGATAATCGGGGTGCACAACTCCAGCATCGCGGGGTCCTCAAAGGCCTTGAGAATCACCTCATAGCCAATACCGTTTGTATCTCCATGCGTGATTGCCACGCGAATCTTTCTATCTTCCATTTATCTTGTATGTTTTTATATTTCGTGATTTTTCTTCGCCGTAGAGAGCAGACCACAGGCCGCGAAGATATCCTGTCCCCTACTCGCGCGGATGGTTGTGAACACCCCGTGCTTGGTCAGGTAGTCGCGCAGGGCCTCCATACGTTTCTCATCAGCACCAGGTAAGTCGACACCCGGAATCTCATGGAAGCGGATGAGGTTGACACGGCACTCCAGTCCCTCCAGGAGCTTCACAATCTCCCGTGCATGCATCGTCGTATCGTTCAGTCCACCAAAGCAGATATACTCAAACGAGCAACGGCGCTGGTGGGTGAAGTCGTACTGCTTCAGCAATGCCACGACCTCGGTGATAGACATCTGACGCTCGGCAGGCATCAGCTGACGGCGCTGCTCTACCAACGGAGAGTGCATCGAGATGGCCACGTGACAGTCGCTCTCGTCAAGAAAGCGTTTCAGTTTGCCCTTCACGCCCACACTGCTCACGGTGATGCGCTTCGGACTCCACGCATAACCGTCGGCCGAGGTCAGGATCTGAGTGGCCTTCAGCACAGCGTCGAGGTTATCCATCGGTTCGCCCTGTCCCATGAACACGACGTTCGTCAGTGTCTCACGCTCAGGAAGGGCATAGATCTGGTTCAGGATATCACCAGTCGACAGACTGCCCTCGAAGCCCTGCTTTCCTGTCTGACAGAACAAGCAGTTCATCTTACAGCCCACCTGACAGCTCACGCAGAGGGTGGCACGATCGCCATCGGGGATATATACCGACTCGACGTACAGGGTCGGCACTTCCGCATCATCCCCCTGTTCTGAGCATCTCACAGGAAAAAGATACTTCACGGTACCGTCGACAGAACGCTGACTGTCGATTGGCGACATCGCTCCAACGACAAACTGCTCTTTCAGCCGTTCACGGTTCACCTTTGAGATATTCGTCATCTCATCGATGCTCCGCACATGCTGCTGATAGAGCCATTTGACAATCTGACCCGCTGTGAACTGGGGCATGCCCAACGCCTTCACAGCCGTCTTCAGCTCGTCGGATGTCATCCCGAGCAGTACCTTCTTTTTCCCGTTATTCTCCATTTTGCGGACAAAGTTACGAAAAAACGAGCGCAGAACAAAATAAGTTCACTTATTTTTTATATATTTGCAGACGAAACGCCTCATATTGGGCGAAGAGAAACTAGATGTCTATACAGAAAATGAATATGGAACAAGAACTGCAGCCTAATGCTTTAGACAGAATCCTATGTGTCAAAATAGGTAAGATAAAGCGCGAGAATCTATATGAGATGGCTCGTAAATATTGGAAAGTGAAACTCGAAAAAGCCTCTAAAACTACGCATGTACTTGCCATCATTAATGGTATAGTTGAGGCTGTCTATATTCCTCAGGAATGGAAACATTCTAAGCAATCTGGCTATGAGGACCGGTGTGAGTTTACTGGAATAGAAGATAAGAATTCAGAATATCTGGGTAAAAGCGTAAAGAACTATTACGGCAGAAGCGCCAACCCTGTGAAATATATTAATCTGTAATTTCGCATAATCTATGAGACATCTACCAACGAACAACTATCATTGTGAAGAAACCTGTAAAAGTGACAAGCCTTTCAAAAAAGCAGCTCGTTCAAAACAATCGCTGTTCAGAGAAGAATATTTGAAAGTTGGCTTTGATCCGTCTAATCGTTTTGGCAAGTACGGAGCATTCCTTTTGCCTGAAGATGCTGATGCGGGTCTGAACTTCTATGAAGGATTCAGATCTGACATTTTGCATCTGATAAGGAAACGATATCCCAAACTTACAACAGCACAACATGCGGGTCTTTATGCAAATATGCTCAGGAGTGAACATATTCCTTGGAATGTCTTTGTTCCCATGAAAGCAGATCTTCAAGCCGCGGCTAAGGTTTTCAACGACATCATAGGAGAACCTCTTATTGACGTCATTACAGACATCCGTATAGAATGGGCTCCCGAGAAAACAAAATGTCTTAATGACAACACTTCGTTTGACGCATATATAGAGTTTCTGCACGACGGGCAACTTGGAGGCTTAGGTATAGAAGTAAAATATACAGAAGAGGGCTACCATTTTGGCGGGAAAGAAAAGCGCGAGGTTATGGACGAAAAATCCCAATACGCAATAATTACACGCAGTTGTGGTCTATACAAAGAAGAAATTGCCAGCAAACCTATTCGTGAGACAAGCCTTTGCTTAAATAAATTCAGGCAGATATGGAGAAATCACATCTTAGGCGAATCAATGGTTATGAACAAGATGGTGGAAAGATTTTACAGCGTTACACTCTATCCTTGCGGAAACCCGCACTTTACTAAGGTCTTACCAAAGTACAGGGAATTCTTAACTGATTATGGACTCTCAACATTTAAGTTTATCACTTTCGAGTCGTTGTTTGATTTATTGAAGGTTCATTACCCAAAAGAATCACAATTTCAGAACTGGATTGAGTATCTTCAAACTCGTTACCCTTTTTAAGTACAACAATCACTTCAAAGTTATTCACGCTCGAAAAGTCTCAAATTTTTTTGGTTTTCTCGGGAAATATTACGAAATTTGCGCTGTATTACAAATGATCCAAGATAACCATGAGAGAGAAAATCGATTGTTTCCTGCCTTACGAAGACCTTCAGTCGACTGCCGAGATTACGGCGCAGCTAAGAGGAAGTAAGACAGTACAACATATATTCCTACTTGTAACACAGGCCCTTGACACGGAGGTGATGGCATCCTTCCCGGGCTGTCAGCAGATTACGGTAGACAATCTCACCAGCAGCAACACGCTGATGAGCATCGCAGAGAATGCGAAGGCAGACTATGCCCTGCTTCAGACGAAATCAACCCGACTGACCATCGGCGACAGAGCCATGGAGCGTATGCTTCGTGTGGCTTCCGACGCTGATGCCGCGATGGTCTATGCCGACCATTACGACAGCATCGGCGGGGAACGGAAGGACCACCCCGTCATCGACTACCAACTAGGTAGTATCCGCGATGATTTTGATTTCGGTGCCATCCGACTTGTCAAGACATCGCTGCTTCACACCTTCGCCATGCAGGCAGGAGAGCACGACTATCGACATGCGGGGCTCTATGCCCTGCGACTCTTCCTCAGTCGCAGCGGAACGATCTTCCACATCAACGAGAAACTCTATACCGAGGAGGAGACAGACACGAGAGCCTCGGGCGTGAAACAGTTTGATTATGTGAACCCACGCAACCGTGAGGTGCAGATAGAGATGGAGCATGCCGCCACAGCCCATCTGGCAGAGATAGGCGCAAAGATCGACCCGTCGTTCTACCGTCGTCCAGACTTCAACGAACAGGAATTCGACGTAGAGGCATCCGTCATCATCCCCGTATACAACAGGGAGAAGACCATCTGCGACGCCGTGACGAGTGCCCTCAGTCAGAAAGCGAACTTCAAGTTCAATGTCATCGTCGTCGATAACCATTCCACGGACCGTACCACGGAACTGCTACGAGGCTTCCACGACGAACGACTGATCCATATCATACCCAAGCGCACTGACCTCGGCATCGGAGGTTGCTGGAATACTGCCATCAACGATGACCGCTGCGGACGGTTTGCCATACAGCTCGACTCTGATGATCTCTACTCGTCACCTAAGACGCTCCAGCAAGTGGTGGACACCTTCCACCGCCAACATGCGGCGATGGTCATCGGCTCATACCGTATGTGCGACTTTGAGTTGAACACCTTACCCCCAGGTCTCATCGACCATCAGGAATGGACTGACGAGAACGGACCGAACAATGCGCTGCGCATCAACGGACTGGGTGCCCCCAGAGCCTTCTTCACACCACTGTTGCGACAAATCGGATTCCCTAACACGTCGTACGGTGAGGACTATGCGCTGGGACTTATTTTCTCCCGTCATTACCGTATCGGACGAATCTTCTCGGAACTGTACCTCTGTCGGCGCTGGGGAGGTAACAGCGACGCTGCGCTCTCTATCGAACGGATCAACGCGAACAACCTATACAAAGATCGGCTACGTACGTTAGAGATCATGGCCCGTCAGCAGATGCTACAGGGCAAACAGGAACTGATGGACGACTCTCCACTGCAACGGTTCTTCAGTCGGCAGTTGGAGAAATGGGCCGATGCCCGTAACCGCTACCTCGACCTGCGTAACGTCAGGACGCGTGAGTTGGCGGTGGGCGCCTCTTCCATCCAGGTGCAATGGAATCCTGCCCGTATGGTCTCCACAGGAGCCAAGATTGACAAACAGACCCTTGCCGAGCGGCCCTGTTTCCTCTGTGAGCAGAACCGTCCGAAAGAGCAGGTGAAGAAATCCGTGAACGCACAATACGACCTGCTCGTCAACCCCTTCCCCATCCTACCAGTTCACTTCACGATTCCCTCTGTGAAGCATGAGCCGCAACTGATCCGGGAGAGGTATGGCGAGATACACAAGCTGCTCGACGAGTATCCTGAGCTGATGGTCTTCTACAACGGTCCCAAGTGCGGAGCCTCAGCTCCCGACCATGCCCACTTCCAGGCTGGCTCCAGTGGTCTCCTGCCGCTGCAGACGGCTTGGCGACGACTTGGCAGGAACCTGACCACCATCATCAGTCTCAACGAGAATGAAGACATCTCCCTCATCGAGGAATATCCTTGTCCGGCTTTGCTCATCAGGAGTCATTCGCTCTATGGTGACGAGCAGCTCTTCCGCCGTCTTTACGAGGCACTGCCACAACGTGAGGACGAGACAGAACCGATGATGAATATCGTCAGCTGGCGGCACGACGACGAGTATCTCTCTGTGGTCTTTCCGCGTCGCAAGCACCGTCCTGACTGCTATTATGAGGAGGGGGCCAACCAGTTGGTCATCAGTCCGGGAGCCCTTGACATGGCAGGCATGATCATCACACCCAGACAGGAGGACTTTGAACGACTGACGCCAGAGAAGGCCATCGCCATTCTCCATGAGGTATCGCTCTCTCAGGAAGAGCTGCAGGATGTTATCAGTCGTCTGAAGTCGGGCACCATCAAGCTCAATCCTCACTTCCAGTCCATCAACTCCAAAGAGCCTAACGTCACCGTCGGCATCGTCAGTGGCGAGAAGATCTCTTTTGTACTGAACGACCCCTTCATTGCCAAGGGCGAGGTCATCACAGGCAGTCAGACGGTGGAGTTCCTGGAGGGTGGTATCCTCTGGCGAGGCACCCAGTATCGCGAGCTCACGTTCACGCCGCAGTCGGAGAATGCCTCTTTCTCGCTCAACGATGTGACCATTGGCGTCAACTTCCATTGGGAACGGAAAGAGACACAGGTGTTCGAGGGGACGCTCCGCATCGTGGTCGAGGCCGACAAGATCGTTGCCATCAACGAACTGCCTGTTGAGAAGTACCTCACCAGTGTCATCTCCAGTGAGATGTCGGCCACCGCATCCCCGGAGTTCCTCAAGGCCCATGCCGTCATCTCCCGTTCATGGCTGTTGGCCCAGATGGAGAAGCGTCGTCAACATGAGAACGGTAACGACAGCTTCTTCTCGTTTACCAAGAAAGACGACGAACTGATCAGATGGTACGACCGCGAGGACCACACCATCTTCGATGTCTGTGCCGATGACCACTGTCAGCGCTACCAAGGTATCACCAAGGCCTGCAATGAGCATGTGGGACAAGCCATTCAGGAGACACGTGGACAGATCCTGACCTATGGTGAAGATATCTGTGACGCGCGCTTCTCAAAATGCTGTGGCGGACAGACGGAAGAGTTCCAGTATTGCTGGGAGGATACACCCAAGCCCTATCTTGTCTCTTTCCAGGATCCCTACTGTAATACCAACGACAAGAAGATCCTCTCACAGGTGCTCAACGACTTCGACCAGGAGACCCCACACTTCTACCGCTGGACGGTGGAGTATACGGAAGAGCAGCTCTCTGAGCTTGTATGCAGGAAACTGAAAGAAGACTTCGGCACCATCACGGATCTGATTCCTCTGGAACGAGGCAAGAGCGGACGTATCTGGAAGCTCAAGATCGTCGGCACCAAGAAGACCTTTACCATCGGAAAGGAACTGGAGATCCGCAGGACTCTCAGCGACACTCATCTGCTCAGTTCTGCCTTTGAGGTGGAGAAGATCGCCACCTCTGAGGGCAACAAGTTCATTCTCCATGGCAAGGGATGGGGACATGGTGTCGGACTCTGTCAGATCGGTGCTGCCGTCATGGGTGAGCAGGGTAAGACCTACGATGAGATCCTGCTCTTCTACTACCGTGGTGCCCAGATACAGAAGATCTACGAGTAATCATTAGTATCAACGACCATTTATATATATGAGAAGAAACCCTTGGGCATGGGTGCCCACACTTTACTTCGCGGAAGGACTGCCTAACGTGGCCGTGATGACGATCTCACTCATCATGTACAAACGTCTGGGTTTGTCGAATGCCGACATCACGCTCTACACCTCGTGGCTCAGCCTGCCATGGGTCATCAAACCGCTGTGGAGCCCTTTCATCGACATCATCAAGACCAAACGGTGGTGGATCATCAGCATGCAACTGCTCGTCGGTGCGGCCCTTGGCGGTGTGGCCTTTACGATCCCAGGCCCTTACTGGCTGCAGGGGTCACTGGCCTTCTTCTGGCTGATGGCCTTTTCCAGTGCCACCCATGATATTGCGGCCGACGGGTTCTATATGCTCGGTCTTAACCAGCACAGGCAGGCCTACTTTGTGGGCATCCGCAACACATTCTTCCGCATAGCGACCATCTTCGGACAAGGACTGCTGGTAATGCTGGCAGGCAACCTTGAGGTCATCACACGAAACGTGAGATATTCCTGGAGTCTGATGTTCTACGGTATGGCTGGTCTCTTCATCGCCTTCTGGATGTGGCATCACTATATCCTGCCACACCCCTCTGAGGACTCTCAGCGATATATCCAAGACCCGTCGCTCTCTCCCTCTACTTACATCCTACTGGAGTTCTGGCGCACGGTAAAGACCTTTTTCAAGAAGCCCCAAGTATTGGCAGGACTCTTTTTCATGCTCTTCTATCGCATGCCTGAAGGACTGTTGGCAAAGGTCAGTGCCCTCTTCCTCATCGACACACAAGCACAGGGCGGTCTGGGACTCTCTCCAGCTGAATACGGCTTAGTGCAAGGGACGGTCGGCGTTATCGGACTGACCCTGGGCGGTATCCTCGGTGGTATTGTTGCCAGCCGCGACGGACTGAAGCGCTGGCTCTGGCCCATGGTGATGGCCATCACCCTCCCCGACCTGGTATATGTCTATCTGGCTTATGCCTTACCCAACAGTCTCCTGATCATCAATATCTGCGTGTTTATCGAGCAGTTCGGCTACGGCTTCGGTTTCTCGGCCTATATGCTGTACCTTATTTATTATAGTCAAGGAGAGCACAAGACCGCCCACTATGCACTCTGTACGGCCTGCATGGCCCTGTCGATGATGATTCCAGGATTCTTTGCAGGCGCCCTGCAAGAGAGCGTCGGTTATCAGACATTCTTCCTCATCGTCATCGCCTCTTGCTCCCTAACCTATATTGCATCATCCTTTCTGGAAATCGATCCGGAATTCGGTAAAAAGAAAGAGATTAGGGAAAACCCTACCGACGAATAGGAAAAATCTCTTGACAGCATCGGAATATCTACCTATCTTTGCACTGTCAAACATTTAAAACATGACTATTATGAAGAAGATATTTTACCTACTGATGATGATTCCGGCATTCGTACTGACCAGCTGCGATACCGATGAGATGGTGGCCGACAGACTGACTGGTGCAAACTGGGAAGGTTGGCTTGGCACATACTACCAGAATATCTGGGGCGATGAGTTCCAAGATGGTAAGTTCCATACCGTATGGCGCTTCGACGCAGCTTATTATGATGCCACCTACGGCACAGGCTATGAGGTCGACTATTCCCTCACCGATCGCCACGACTATGCCTACAGTGCTTTCAACTGGGAGGTGCGCAACGGAAATATCTATATCGATTACAGGAATCGCGACTGGAACAACGTACGCATCGACTGGGAAGACTACGATATCAGCCACAATCACTTCCGTGGTGTGATGTACGACTGGGAAGACCGTGTCTATCGCTTCGACCTGAGGAACAACACCGGATGGAACTGGGATGATTTCGACATCCATTTCAGCTTCCGCACCCGCGGAGCAGAGTCTGACTCTATCCCCGTCTATATCAGTGACGATGGTCGCAGCTACGCCTCTGGTAAGTTCGCCAAGGCACTCCTGAAGAAGAAAGCATCCAACTAATATAAGAAAAAAGGCTTCCCGCTAAGGAAGCCTTTTTTCTTGGTATCATTTCTTGTCAGATGCCCGCTCCATCCTGGAAACCGGCATCCACGGCCTTGCTCTGAAGGATTCTTGAATAAGGCGGTACACTATGCGTCAGCCAGATGTTACCACCGATGATGGAGTCATGCCCGATGGTGATACGTCCGAGGATAGAAGCATTGGAATAGATGGTCACATGATCCTCGATGATCGGGTGGCGCGGCACATTCAGCATGTTGCCCTGCTCGTCGTACTTAAAGCTCTTAGCACCCAGTGTCACACCCTGATACAGGGTCACATGGTTGCCGATGATGGCCGTCTCACCGATGACGACACCCGTACCGTGGTCTATCGAGAAATAATCACCGATCTGTGCACCCGGATGGATGTCTATACCCGTCTTCGAATGCGCCTGTTCCGTGATGATACGTGGAATCACCGGCACCTTCAGCTCATGCAGCTTATGGGCAATACGGTAATGGGTCATCGTGTTCACCACCGGATAGCAGAAGATCACCTCACCATAGTTCGGTGCCGCGGGGTCATTATCGAACATCGCCTCCACGTCGGTATATAACTGCCGTTTGATCTCCGGCAACGTAT
This sequence comes from Prevotella aff. ruminicola Tc2-24, assembly GCF_900110895.1. Taxonomy (GTDB): domain Bacteria; phylum Bacteroidota; class Bacteroidia; order Bacteroidales; family Bacteroidaceae; genus Prevotella. The sequence continues at coordinate 217,058 of NZ_FOIQ01000005.1, forward strand.
CGATGAAGGTCAACGCCAATCGCTCTGCCTCAGTATAGACCTGTTCCTTTGTCCGAATAGCCTCACAGTCCTCACAGAACTGCAAGCCATGAGCGATCTGCTTCGTCAGCAGTGTCAGCAACTCCTCCATGTGGACACCGATGTAATACGAGCGCTGTGTCTCATCGGGCTGACGTCTGTTAAAATAATCCGGGAAGATAATGCTCTTCACCAGTGTGACGATCTGCTTCACCTGCTCTACAGAAGGCAACGGAGCCTCGGTGGCAGGCATCATGCCCACCTCCTTTTCCGTATGCTTCGACATCAGTGCTACATTCTTCTGCAACACCCCATTCACGGTCTTCTTGTCTATCATTTCCTTAGTTCTTGTACGTTTCAGGGACAAAGGTACGACTAAGTCAGTAAAAAACCAAAAAATCTTTTAGTTTTTTTCTTCGTCTCCAAAAGCCCCAGACCGCTCATGGATATAGGTCTGGAAGTATGCTTTCTCTCCTTTCCCGTCAACAGGCGACAGGAAATCATCGACATACCAGTCACCCCGCTCGAAGAACAGACTGAGAACGATTTCATAGTCATTACCGAAGTTCTCGGCATTGAGATAGGCCACCGCAGTGGAATCCGTGATATTCTCAATCTTCTCAATCTGATAAGAGAAATCGCCATCATCCTGTGAGTTCGTCCAGTGGTCGTAGTCCAACAGAAGATCGTCCTCTGCCAGAGCCAAGGCCTGCGATTTCAGGTTCTGATAGCGTGTGGAACAGAACATGCTGTCGTAGTTGACCGTATGATCGATCACCAATCCGAATTGATTACGCGTCGCATTCTTATAACGGCTATACATCGAATCGACACGCTGACTGATATACGCTGCCGTATGCTTTTCGGAGATCGCATCGGTCAGTGTATCAGTCCTGAGAGAATCCGCATCATTGACGGTCCTACCCGTCTTATTGCCGCAGGCTGCCAATACCAGAACTGCGACGAATAAAAGCTTCTTCATCTTACGCCCCTCTGCTTGTTGTCCCCCTCACATCAGATGATCTCGTCGTCCTCCTTTCCGGAGAGCATGTCGACGATAGGCAGCTGACGGTTAATAGCCGAATGGAAAGAGATCAGGGTCTGACTGCTGGCCAGTCCCAGTGGCTGCAGTTTGTCATGGATGATGGTCAGCAAGTGGTGATTATTCACTGCATACAGTTTGATAAACATATCAAAGTTTCCTGTGGTATAATGACACTCCACCACTTCAGGAATCTCCTTGAGTTTCTCCACCACCTCGTCGAAGGTGCCGGGATCCTTGAGGTTCAAGCCGATATAAGCACATGTCTCATAACCGATCTTCTCAGGGTCGATGACGAACTGCGAGCCTTTCAGCACACCCATCGCCGACAGCTTCTGGATACGCTGATGAATGGCTGCACCACTCACATTACAGGTACGAGCTACTTCCAGGAACGGAATACGGGCATCCTCGGCTATCAGTCGGAGGATCTGCCTGTCAAGTTTATCAATCTTACTCATATCAATTATTGGTTTTATCGGTTGCACTATAATGAATCTTCAAAGCATACGACTGTTGCAGGGCTTGTTTCACGTCTTGTATCAGTCCCATCGGTGTATGACGGTCGGCACGCAGACTGACGGTCAGCTTGTCGGCATTCTCTGGCGACATGGAAGCACGGATGGCCTCGATACGGGCCGGAATCTCCTCGGTCGTCACGATATCGCCATTGAGTTGTATACGGTACTCACCATCAGTCCCCTGGATAAGGTGCCCTATATAGACGTTGACCACCGACGCCTTATGAGCCAGCTTCTGCATCTCCTTGCCCTGCGGCACCTCCACCTTCACCTTCACCTCATCGCTGCGCATATGAGTGACGATCATGAAGAAGAACAGCACGGTGAAAATCAGGTCGGGCATCGACGCCACATTCAACGATGGAACATGGTGATGCTTCGTACGGAACATGCTCTGCATGGGTCTCATACGCGACCTCCTTTCTGTCCATCAGACGACGCTTCCGTCGTAGGCGCCTCACTGATACGCTGGGGATAGTAGGCATTGACCGCCGCTTTCTCGTCAGACGTACAGAGACCATAGCTACGCCCATACCGTTCACGGGCATACTGCTCACGCAGGGCACGGTAAGCACCGACGATGGCGTTCTGCATCTCGAAATAGGCCTCATAGGTGGCCTGGCGGTCAACCTGCAGCGACACGACATGCCCTGTACGGTTCACCTGCGCCAGCGTACGCACCTCATCCGTCAGTTGTCGGACAGAGACCGTCTTCCCGTCACATGTCAGCTGACCATTGGCATCCAGTGCCACACGCATCACAAGATCCTTGTTGATGTCGACAGGCTGCTCATGATCAAGCGGAGGCGGCGGCATCTGTCGCAGCAGTCCCTTGTCCGTATCCATCGAAGATGTCACAAGGAAGAAGATCAACAGCATGAACGAGATGTCTGCCGTTGAGGTGGTGTTCAGCTCCGGAATCTGCTGACGATAGCGCTTACGAAACATCCGATGATCAGTAGGATTGAGGTATAGATAAACATATCTGTCGTCTTCAGCCAGAACGTATCCGTGAAACGGACACCGTTGGTAATGACCGGCGACGAGGAGCCTAAGAGGAAGGTGATGACCAGGCATACGACGAGGGCGATGGCCACGCACCACCCGATCCTGCCTGCCGGCACACCGTTGACGATGTCGTCGCCCTGCTGTCGGGTGCGGAGCGTGTGCCAGACAGAATATGCCGTCACACCGAGTGCGACAGCCACCATCAGGTACATCAGACCCAGCATCAGGTCGGCAAGGAAGGGCGAGACCAGACTATTCATAACGATCGTTTCGTTTGATAGACAGAGATGATATCGAGAAGCGTGATGGCCGACTCTTCCATCTGGGCCGTCAGACGCTCAATCTTCGAAAGGATATAACTATAGAAGAGCTGCAGGATCAAGGCTACCACGATACCGAAGATCGTGGTGATCAGTGCCACCTTCATGCCCTCTGCCACGATGGTTGGTCCGATATCGCCGGCCTGCTGGATCTGGTCGAAGGCCATCACCATACCAATCACCGTTCCGAGGAATCCCAGCGAGGGCGCCATGGCGATGAAGAGCTTGATCCACGAACAACCTTTCTCCAGGTTCGTGGCCTGCAGACCGCCGTAGTTCGTGATGCTGCGCTCAATAGCCTCTATCGGCTGATCGATATGCAGCAGTCCCTGATAACACACACTGGCCACAGGTCCACGGGTGTTCCGACAGAGTGTCTTAGCCCCCTCCACATCGTCGTTCTTCAGGTGTTGCTCAATATCCTCCATCAGCTTTCTGGCCTTGATCTCCGAGAGCGTCAGATAGATGATACGCTCGATACAGAAAGCAAGACCCAGCACCAGGGCCAGAGCCACCAGCGACATGAACCCCACATTTCCATCAATAAACTTGGTCTTGAGCTGTTTATGGAAGCCCCCATTCTCGACATCGCCCTCAGGGTCTTCGAGCACGAGATTCTCCGCCAGTGCCGAGTCGGCCACAGCCACTGAATCGACTGTTGCGACAGCATTCGCCACGAGCATCGTGTCTTGAGAAGTTTTATCTTGAGCAACGGCAGTTTGCGTAAAGAAGAGCAAACCTATGAGGGAGAACAGAATAATCACTCTTTTCATAATCCTGTCAGTTTGTAGTTATGCGGCTAAAAGCGGAGAGAACAGGATGGCCTTATGGCGCTTTGAACCTGTTCTTGATCCTGCGGAGAGAACAGGATTCGAACCTGCGAGCCGCTTTTGACGGCTACACGCTTTCCAGGCGTGCCTCTTCAACCACTCGAGCACCTCTCCTTAGTATTTAGCGGATGCAAAGGTAGTATTTTTACCGCAGAATCCGCAGATTAGGCGGATATATTTAATATTTTTTCGCAGTTTGCATTAGTCTGCCGCTCCACCTCCTCTGCTGTAACTCCGTAGGCCTCGGCCAGACGCTGCATGACATAGGCTACGAAAGCAGGCTCGTTACGCTGTCCTCGCATCGGAACGGGAGCCATATAAGGGGCATCGGTCTCCAACACGATCCGGTCAAGAGGTACCACTTCAGGAAGCACCTCAGGCAGGTGTGATTTCTTGAACGTCAGCACCCCACCGATACCCAGCACAAAACGGTCGAACTGCAACAGTTCGCGCGCCTCCAGGGCATTACCCGTAAAACAGTGGAACACGCCACCTGGGAGATGGTCCTTGTATTTCTTCAGGATGGCCACCAGCTCGTTCTGCGCCTTCCGACAGTGGATCATCAAAGGGAGTCCCATCTCTACCGACCAGCGCACCTGTTCCTCGAAGGCGTCCAACTGCTCCTGTTCGAACTCACGACTCCAATAGAAGTCGAGTCCCACCTCACCGATGGGCATCCCTCCCGTCTTCCCCGAAGGTGACGAGGATCCCCCAGCGTCGAGAAGAGACGTTAGGAAGGGTTTAATCTGAGCCAGCACCTCGCGCCAGTCGGCCTTCACCTCCTCAGGATGCAGTCCCAGCATCGGATAACAGTAACCCGGATAACGACGACACACCTCGAGGACGGTCTCACACGACTTCACATCGATGCCTGGCACACCGACGGCCTCCACCCCAGCCTCCCGGGCACGGGCTATAACGAGGTCGAGGTCGGCAGCGAACTCCTCGCCATCCAAGTGGCAGTGTGTATCAATCATGCTTAGAATCCTAACTCTGACGCTTCATCATCGCTGCGGCATACGCCTTCAGCTCCGCCTTACGATCCTCGGCAACAGACACCTGAGCCAGATAGCGCTGTGCCTCGGCATAGCAAGCCTCCATCTTCTGCTCACAGAGCTGACGGATACCGATCTGGTCGTAGAGAGCCGTCACTGCCTTCACCTTCTCGTCGCGATCGAACGTCTCGGCATTGATCCATCCCATCAGTTCCTTACGCTGCGCCTCATCGGCACGGTTAACGGCATTGATGAGCATATAGGTCTTCTTGTTCGACGTGATATCGCCACCGATGTTCTTACCAAAGACCTTCGGGTCGCCATACACGTCGAGCAGATCGTCCTGCAGCTGGAAGGCCAGACCAATCTGTTCACCGAACTTATACAGGTTGTTCTGATCCTCCACAGAGGCACCGGCGAGGATCGCACCGATCTTCACGGCACAGGCCAGAAGCACGCTCGTCTTCAGACGGATCATCTCGATATACTCGTCCTCGGTCACATCATTACGCGTCTCGAACTCCACGTCAAGCTGCTGTCCCTCACCGATCTCATAGGTTGTCTGGAGGAAGGTGGCGAACACATCCTTCACCTTATCCACCTCACAAGCCTCGATGCGTTCGAAAGCCTGCAGGAGCATGGTATCACCCGAGAGGATGGCCTGGTTCGGGTTCCATTTCTTATGCACCGTCTCATGGCCACGACGCATGTCGGCATGATCCATCAGATCGTCGTGCAACAGGGTGAAGTTGTGATAGGTCTCCAGACCGATGGCCTGGGTCATGATGCGCTCCGGATCCTCGCGGAACAGGTTGTAGGCCAGCATCATCAGCACTGGGCGTACACGTTTGCCTCCCAACGAGAGCACATACCTGATAGGCTCGTACAACGACATCGGCTGCCGGTCGTAGGTCAGCGCCTCCAGCGCTTCATTCACCTTTTTCAATAGTTCGTCAGATGTATACATATCTCAAATCTTTACTAAATCCTTACTAGAAATTGAACACCACCGGTATGCGGACCTTCGTCCTACAGGGCTTGGCGTTCATCACGCCCGCCTGCCACTTCGGCATCATCTGTAGCACACGCAGCACCTCCTTGTCGCACGCCGCATCCAGATGCTCTACCACCTCCAGGTCTGACACGCTACCGTCGGTATTCACGATAAACTGTGCCACCACCTTTCCCTTCACCTTCCGCTGCTGCGCGGTAGCAGGGTAGCGTAGGTTTTTCGTCAGCCACTTCATGAACTCAGCGGCCCCACCGGGAAACTGCGGCAGATCCTCAACCACGCGGAAGTCCACCGGCTCATTGTACATATCCACCACCTCGGGCTTCTCCTCCGTCTTCTGAGCCTCCTGCTTCTCCTGGAGATCCTGTTCCTCAGGCACTGGCGGCTCTACCGGCAGCTCTGTGTCATCGTCCACCAGTCGGAGCTGTTCCGTCTGCTGTTCTTCATGTTTCTGCTGCTGCGGGAGCATCATCGGCACCTCGTCCTTGTCGCGCTTCAGCGGCGAGAGTTCCATCTCCGCCTCCAGTTCCTCGTCATCGGCGAAGAAGTTCCACCCACTGCCGCCGCTATTCCATTCGAGAGCGACGAACAGCAGGGCGAGCACCACGATCAGTCCTAACAGGAATCCCTGCACGCGACGCCCTTCCAGATCCGCTTCGCGACTTTTCTTAACTTCCATAATAAAAACGAGAATCTTCCGTTATTTTACTAAAAAGTGCATGCAAAGATACAAAGAAATTGTAATTTATGCGTAACTTTGCAGCGATTTTATCAAAAATTAGATGAGAAGAACTGTTTCCGCCGTCGTTTTTCTGTCTCTTGCGCTACTGACCCGAGCACAGGAGAGCCGGACAGCCTACAACTTCCTGCGACTGCCCGTCAGCGCACATGTGGCGGCCCTCGGTGGCGAGAACATCTCCATCACAGACAACGATGCCACGCTCATCTTCCACAACCCGGCACTGATCAACGGTGTGAGCGACCGCACCATCAACCTCAACTACATGACCTACATGGAGGGAACGAAGACGGCCAGTGCCGCCTTCATCAGGGCTGCCGGCGACAGAGGGACGTGGGGCGTGACAGGACAATACATGGACTACGGGTCGATGAAGGAGACCACGAGCGACAACCTGGAGCTCGGCACGTTCTCCGCCCGCGATATCGCCATCGGCGGAACCTTCGCCTATGCCCTCACCAACACACTCTCCGGAGCCGTCACGGCCAAGGTCATCTCGTCGAAGATCGCCGGCTACAGTTCGCTGGCTGTAGGCGTCGATATCGGTGCCAACTACTACGACGAGGCGCATGACCTGAGCATCTCGGCTGTAGCCCGTAACCTCGGCGGACAGGTGAAAGCCTACGACGATGCGTTCGAGCGTATCCCCTTCGATCTGCAGGTGGGTGTCAGCAAACGACTTGCGAACGCCCCGCTCCGCTTCTCCGCCACGCTCAGTCGACTGACCGACTGGGAAGAGAGTTTTGGTCGTCACCTCGCCATGGGTGTCGATATTCTGCTCAGTGAGACCATCTACATCGCCGCCGGCTATAACTTCCGTCGTGCCCACCAGATGACCATCAGCGACGCCGAGGGCGACAGTGCCCACGGTGCGGGTCTCTCACTCGGCGCAGGTCTGCAACTGGAGCGCTTCAAGCTGAATATCGGCTATGGCAAGTATCATGTCTCGGCCGGAAGTCTGCTCATCAATGTGGCCTACACACTGTAATCATTAACAAAAGAACAACCATATGAAGAAAATCACTATTGCCATCGACGGCCATTCCTCGTGCGGAAAGAGCACCATGGCCAAGGATCTTGCCCGTGAGGTGGGCTATGTCTATGTCGACACTGGCGCCATGTACCGCAGCGTCACCCTCTATGCCCTCCGAAAGGGACTGTTCAACGAGGATGGCAGCGTCAAGACCGACGAGCTGGAGGCCGAGATGCCCCATATCCATATCAGCTTCAAGTTCAACCCGGAGACCGGACGCCCCGACACCTACCTGAACGACGAATACGTGGAACAGGAGATCCGCTCCCTCGAGGTGAGCAGTCATGTGAGTCCCATCGCCGCCGTCGGCTTCGTGCGCGCCGCCATGGTCGCCCAGCAGCAGCAGATGGGCAAGGACAAGGGAGTGGTCATGGACGGCCGTGACATCGGCACCACCGTGTTCCCCGATGCCGAGCTGAAGATCTTCGTCACCGCCTCTGCCGAGGTGCGCGCCCAGCGTCGTTTCGACGAGCTGAAGGCCAAGGGCATGCCTGCCGACTTCGACGATATCCTGAAGAATGTCCAGGAGCGCGACTATATCGACTCACACCGCGAGGTGAGTCCGCTGCGTAAGGCTGACGACGCTATCGAGCTCGATAACAGTCACATGACCATCGCCGAGCAGAAACAGTGGCTGCTCGACCGCTTTAAGGAACGGACAGCTTAAGGAACTGTCCGTTTATGCGTTTTTTTTCGTCATTTTTTCGGTTTTCTCCTGATTTATTGCTACCTTTGCCGCCAATTTTATCACAAACCCGAAAAAATGACGAAAAAAGTTCTTATTATTACCATCTTCACGATGGCTATCACCTCTGCCGTCAAGGCAGGTGGTCTGATGACCAACACCAACTATCACATAGCATTCGACCGTATGTTCGCTCGCGGTGCCTCTACGGAGATCGATGCGGCATACAGTAACCCTGCAGGCCTCGCCTGGGGGCACGAAGGTCTCCAGCTCTCGCTCAACTTCCAGAAGCCCTGGCAGAACCGCGACATCGAGACCACCCTTCCCCACTTCCTGGCTAATCCGCAACTGGGCTACCAGGGCTACGACATCCACCAGAAGTTCAACGGTAAGGCTTCTGCTCCTATCGTGCCCGCCCTCTTCGCCTCGTACAAGAAAGACAAGTGGGTGTTCTCATCCATGATCGGTATCGTGGGTAGTGGCGGCTTCGTGAAATACGAAGAAGGCATTCCCATGTTCAATGCCATGACGATGGGAAAGATCTTTGAGAAGTCGGTCGCAACCTTCATGGCCAACCCCCAGAGTCCCATCATCACACCCGAGATGTACGACATCGACTCTGAGGTGAAAGGCAAGCAGTATATCTATGGCGGACAGATCAATATCACCCGTAAGATCAACGACCGTTTCGCCGCCTCCATCGGTCTGCGCGCCAACTACTACGACGGCTACAACAAAGGCTACGTCACAGCCACGACCCATCAGCAGTTAGGTGGTCAGCAGCTCATGGATCTGCAGCTCGACGTCACCCAGCGTGCCTGGGGCTTCTCTCCCATCGTCAGCTTCGACTACCACCAGGGCCCGCTCACCATCGCAGCCCGCTATGAGTTCCGTTCGAAGATCAACACCAAGAACGACACGAAGGCACTGAGCGTCACCATGCTGGGACAGAAGACCGATATCAAGGCACTCTCCGAGCAGATGGGCAACGCAGCCACGCTGAGTGCTCTGGCCTCAGCCATGGGCGACCAGATGGCTGACAAGATCAAGAACTACATGCCCGACGAGCATGTACGCTACGACATGCCTTCACTCTTCGTGACTGCTGTCGGTTATGAGTTCACCCCACAGCTGCGTGCTGCGCTGGAATACCATTTCTTCGACGACAAGCACGCCCAGATGACCGACAACCGTCAGAAGGAGCTCAAGCACGGCACACACGAGGTGCTCGCTGGTGTGGAGTACGACATCAACCAGAAGTTCACCGTCAGCTGTGGCGGTCAGCGTACCGACTATGGTCTCTCTGACGGCTACCAGCAGAACACCTCCTTCGCCTGCGACAGCTATAGCGTTGGCTGCGGAGGTGCCTGGAACATCTCCGACAAGCTTCGCCTGAACGTCAGCTACTTCTGCACACTCTACAGTGATTACACACATGAGCAGCAGAACTACCTCGGCACGCCTTATGCAGGCAAGGATGTCTACAGCCGCACGAACCATGTCGTCGGCGTGGGCCTCGACTACAGGTTCTAAGCCCATTCCCTGACACATCACGAACCGCCCTCCGAAAGACTGTAGAATACCTTCGGAGGGCGGTCTGTTTGGTTATGATTTCTTTTCCGAGTCCTTAGCTTTGACTCTTCATCTTCTTCTCTCTCTGTCTCGTCTTCAGATAGACATATACAGACAACAGGAAGTTCCACCGCATCTTCTGCATCTCACACTCATCGGGCGGGAGCGCCTCGTGCTGCCGTCCGACCAGCAGCTTCTCGGAATAGCATCCTCCAGAACACAGATACTTGGCCCAGCAGTCGCGACAGCTCTCGATCTTATGGACCGAGTCAGGACGGTATTCCTTCATCTTCTCCACGTCGATGCCGTTACGGATATCACCGATGGCATACTTCTTGTCGTAAGCCAGATGCTCGCAACTGAAGATCTCGCCAGAATCAACGATCGAGAACATGTACTTTCCCGAAGAGCAGGCTCTCAGGTGTGTCCTGTGGTTATCGAGCGTGTCTATCTGTTCCCTGATCGACATACAGTGAACGGGCAGTCCGTTGTCTATGCGACGGATATAGTATTCGATCAGCTCCTCATACTGTTTCTTGAACGATTCCAGACGCTCGTCGTAAACGCACGCCCTGTTCACGTTCCTCGACTTATAGGCAGGTACGGCAGAGAAAGGCATGCCCAGGTTCTCGAAGTAGTCGTAGACTTTCCACATGCACTCGCAGTCGCTTGGGATGGTCGCCCTCATCTGGAACTTCACACCGGCCGCCTTCACCTTCAGGATATTCTTCAACACAAGGTCGTTGCTACGCTTCCCATTCGGGAATACCCGATGGGTCGTAAACTCCTCAGGACCGTCATAGCTGTAGAGGATATCGATATGGTGGTTCTTGAAGTACTCGATATTCTCATCGGTGAACAGCGTGCCGTTGGTTGTGATACCATACCCCACGTTCCTGTCAGCGTATTTCTCGGATATATAGTTAAGCACGGCGTCTATGGTATCCATCCGGAGCATGGGCTCACCGCCGAAGAAATTGAGTCGGCACTGCATGTCCTTATCCGCATGCGCCATGATATAATCAATGATCTCATGGCAGTTCTCCGGTGTGATGTCACCGAACCCGAAGTCGCCTTTGTTCTGGGCGAAGCAATAGGTACACCTCAGGTTACACTTGCCCGAGATCGGTAAGATCACATCCTGCATCGAATAAGAATCATCATCGCCTTTCGATTCAAAGCTCTGACTGAAAACGGGGAATACCTCCAGCACCTCCTCTTCAAGACTCTGGAACTCCTCATCGTCGAAGAAACGGCCTTGTCCTGTCAGTTGGACAAAGAACTGATCGACAACCGTATCCTCCTTCAGGTTCACCACCGTCATGGTGGGAATATGCAGGAGGTAGCATTGGTGATCTCTCTTCAGATAATAAAAATCACATTTAGATAACACCTTCAACATCATCGTAAGCATTTAAGAGATTCGCCATTCTTTACAGGAATGGCGAATCCCATGATCATAAGATTTCTAATTCCAGTGAAATGTAGCTTCACTGTGCGAGAGCCTAACTACTAAGGCAGGAGCACTTCTTTGTCAATAGGAAGAGTAGGAAGATCTACCTTGTAGTTGTAGACGCAGCAAGCAAACTCCATGTGACCGCAGAAACCGATGGGCTTCTCAACACGGATTCCACCTTTTGTCTCGTTCATCTCACTCTCATTCAGGATTGCGAAATCCTCTTTTCTAATCTTTTTCATGTTGTTAGTTTTATTATGTTTTAGGTCTCTTTCATGCGCAAGACCGTTAGCGCTCGTAGGTTAGATATTTGACTCTACAAAAGTACAGATAATAATCGAGAAAACATCATCCTTTGAGAGTTTTTTTTCATCAAAGTGCTATTTTTTTCGTCTCCCGACTGACAGGTGCGCGAGGCCCCCTCTTATACTTTAGCCCCCCTTATGGGGGGCCAGTATAGAGGGGGACACCTCAAGCTTCTCCTGTCAGTCGCCCCCAACACATCCCCAGAGCCCCCAAGCGGTCCTGAACCACTCTCCCCGCGGTCCCTGTGCCTGTCGAAGGGTAAACCGCGGAATGTCACCGAAGAAGTTGCGCGCAGCCGATAAAAAATCACGCCAGACCTTTGATGGTCTGAGCGTACCTTAATGTAAGAGCGACAGGAGGAGCGGTTAAGCCTTCCCATATAGGGGAACTGATGGAACAGCGAGAGGAGAGGCAAGTTCTACTTGAACTCTCCCGAGTCGTGACAGAAGTCGACCGAAGGTCAAGTTTGGTTAGGGTGGATGTCTCTTTTGGTTCTTTTCTCTGCGCCAGAGAAAAAGAACATCCCAGCAGGGTACAACCCTGCATCATAGACGGCCTTTCTTGCGTCTCGCAGGTAAAAAGCGAGATCGCCGCCTTGCGATATATTTTTACAACAGCCCCCTCATAACTCGCATGTAGATCATAAACATCAAAATGAGTCCCATACACGCAAGTTTTGAGCGAATATCGTATTTACCTGATAACATGCGAGTTAAAGCAACATAAAAAAGAGGCAGGATCTTTCCCTCAAAGAGATAATCTCCAAGAGCCATGGAGATAGGGTTTACAAGCGAAAGAGATAATCCCTATACCCTATAAGAGATTATCTCCTTCTCTCGTAAGTGCCATTCCTTACAGTCATGGAGATAATCTCTTTGACCGTTAGAAGCCACCCCTACCCAGAGTAGCCCCCTTCCCCACTCCGAACAGGCCAAAAGCACACCATAACAGCCCCCAGAAAGGCATAAAAGTCCCCCTTAGTTTTTCCAGTTCACAACTTCAGACGAACACTTTTTTAAGCACTTTTTTATGACAATTACTTCCCGATTGGTCGTTCCTTCACCTTTCAATTTAATGCCTGTTTGCCCACGGGTAAAGAATCTACAAGACCAATATAGCCGGCCCCATGATTGCGAACATAAAAATCAGAGCATGAAAGATTAATGACCTCTCCATATTTGGAAGAGAATGATATAAGTATATCATAGCCTCCATTGGGGAGTTTCCGATGGACAAGATCCTTTATCGGAAACATGATCGAATTTCCACTTATTTTCATTTGCTCTATATTGCAATCCCTAAATTCAACCTCATACACAAAAGAGTCGTCCTTCTCATGAGGACAATATAAGATAACTTTCAGATGCCAATAATCCTCTGAAAATTGTATTGAGCAGAGATAGCACTCGCTCCATTTAATATCGTAATCCTTCATAGCTCCTATAATATCATTTTGTCGTTACCTCCAATTGTTATGGGTTCTGATGGTACAAAGAAAGCGAAAGATTTGCATGTGATGCGTATTACTCCAAATAACTCTGTGTCAAAATTAAATTGCACTATATATAAACCATCCTTACGTTCATACGAAAAACCTCTAATTTCTAACTTGCCTATCTGTTCCTTTTCATAAGCAGAATTACGCTTTAAATCATATATAACGTCTGAGACGTCTTTAAATACAATTTTAATATTATCACCTTCCAGCCAGTCTACAACAAACACAATATTATGATCAGAATCATTCGACATACGAATGATAGTACTCTCATAAATGTTAACCTTATCTGTTTCTTCGTTATTGAACCTTCTTAGCTTATCCATTTCTATATTTTTATTTCGTCATATGTTGGGGCTATGTTCACCATATCGGAACTAACAATTTGTAATAACCCTTATCATCTTTGAATTTTACGAATTTACGACCTCCGTCAAGAATACTGCGTACCGTGAGGTAATTGTATGCGTCGCCCCTAATCATAACAAGCCAATAGTATTTGGGAGTACCACTATTACGCACTATTTGGTATGACTTGAAATCTGATGACGGGCTGTATTCTATTACAACATTATTTATCTTGCTTTCATATATATCATCAGGAAGTACACTGTCTGGCATGTTCTTAAACCACCAACCAGCAAAATGACCTACATCATCATACAGGTATGTCTCTGGTAAATTCCAGATGTTACCTTTTAAACTTATTCTTGAGGAGTTTCTTGTTGCAAAGAAATGTCCATTTTTCTTGGATCTAACTATAACGAGGCTATCTATATGCAATGTATCAATGAAGTAAGCATTCTGCGAACCGTCGGCATTGAAAAACATCGCCCCTTGATTATCCTGCCCCATACAATTAATAGCACAGATTGTCATTAATATTGTAATAAGAGTCTTCATTTCGTTTTATCTTCCATCTTAAACTTAAATTCAACATTAGGGTTATCTGTTTTATTATGAAAAACCGAATAATTTATAATTATATCAATGATTTCCGTTTTCTATTTAGATCCTCGTTCTCTTTGAAGTTCTTCGCCACCATGAATAAAAGATAATTTTTCCCATCATTATAGAACAACTGTAACCAATTGTTCGTTAACTTAAACCTCTTGCATTGCAGTAGGGCATCACAGAAATCTTTGCCATTGTCATCATCACGCCCACCGACTCTTTTTTCGATGCTTAAGAATTCTATATTTGATCCAGAGAGGGCATATTCCCCTCTTAAATCATCGTAGCATGAATTACCTGATACGGTTCCGCTCTCCCATAACTTTATAACGCACTTCCAATCCTTCTTTAGATATTCCGATTTTTTAACTATTCCTGTAGAAACATCGCCATAACCATATAGTTTCCACACGATGCCAGTAATATTTGTTATCTTCTTATCATGGTCGCGTCTTTTCAATAAAGATGACAACTTCACCTGATCAGGAGCATTAAGCATTTTTCTTGCATACTTCGTCGATATCCGATGCCATTTGACATTCTCAGCCTCGCGGTCATTGGAAATGAATGTATTCTTTGAATAAGATACAATAGAAAGAGTATCATACGTCTTCACATACCCCCTTCTGTTTACATAAGTAAATAACGTATCATTATTAATTCTAAATTTAAGCCCCCATAATGCAGGGGGCCAATCTTCATATGCCCAATTATCATCAATGTATTTCATTGTTGAATCCTTCTTTGAGAACTCGATAATACTACCAAAAAGATTTTTATGCGTCCAATTAAACGACCAATATCCGACATCATTATGAGTAAGAACGTCAAAACACGATTGCCTACAAGATACCAACAGCATAACCACTGCTGCAAGCACGATTATTTTTTTTGATGGCTTTTTCCCCATACCTCAACTTCTATTACATTCGAATACGATACATCATTGTTTTGTAAACCCAAATAATTATCTATCTCGCTTTCAGGAGTATTAATCGTCTTCAGCATGCGCTCTACACTCAGATATTTTTCCGGATAAAGTATTCATAGAATCCTCTGTCATCATACAAATGGAATGCTATGATTTCATCCCCTCCCGTGTCTATCACCACAAAGGGGACTATATCAATAGCATTATCCGCAGAAAAGTCATTTCCATAATGACGGGTAAGCAACTCTTTCAAGAACTTCGCGTCCAAAGTATCACCGGAGATATTGATATTAAGATATCCAGGAGTCGCTCCCTGCTTATATGCCCGAACTATCTCATAGTCTTTGACGCCATGACGCTTCAACATCCGTGTCATTATCTTCTCGTCTTCCCAATATTGGATAATCATACGACCTTTGGAAAACGGGACGTCCATTAATCGCTTCATCGTAAAAGCGACTTTTTGTGGTCTTGACAGATAATCCATGATGCAGCCGTGATATGCTATACCCCGTCTCCATTTTCTTTTGAAGACCTTTTTCAAAAAGACATCATCTTGAATCGTTATTTCCATATCTCAGCATTTATTGACTAATATCATTGTTGATAGAACATGTATCGCTAATCATCTTTCAAACTATATGGTTGATTATCGAGGGCAAATATAGCACAAAAACATGAGATTAAAGAATAAAAGTTATATCACAGTCGAGAAAATATACAAATTCCATTCTTGTTTGTTTTCTTTTCTTATCCACCGGCCCTCTGTCTGTTCTAAGTATTTTACATACTTATCGATGACTAAATCGTTAGCTTTGTAAGATGGACGTAATGGCTCGAAAACTCTTATCTCTTGCACCTGCAACATGTTATTGAATAAAATAAAGAAAATAACTCTTCCACCATAATCTTCATTAGAAATATCCAAAGACGAAAAGAGTTCTTTTATGAGTCCTTCTCTTCCTTTATCAAAACATACCATATTCGGTACGATACGAATCTCTTCGCCTGCTTTATTAACATATACTACCAAGCTATCAGATAGATATTTGGCAATAATACCACCGTCCTCTATTATGGATCCTTCCCCTATGGAATTCATTTCCTCCTCATTGTAAAATATGGTTCGCCTTTCAGTCCTTTCTTTGTCTACAAGAATGGAATCATTGGCTTTAGCACCCGTCTTGTTCTTTGAGACATTCGATTTAATTGAAATCTTGATAGGCACCCAGTCTGCATAATGCTTGGGGGGGACGGCCCATCTTATTTCATGATAAAGAATCTCTTCTAATACCGATGTGATCTGAACAGGGATAACCTTATCCTTCCCATTTCTGTTTTTTGTAAATTGTACGTTTGTCGTTCTACCGTCTTCTCCTACATTGCAAAAAACAGTAAATTCCAAGTCTTCTTTGATCTCAATACCATCGTATAATCGACCAGATTGACTCGTCAAATACTGGTAGACCTTATTAAGACTTGGAGTATAGTCCCACTTTTCTATTACTTCTTTTCTTAACTGCGTTTGATGACTATTAACTATACTATCTATGACAGCAATTAATGAGGGCGAAGTATAATAATATTCGGATTCGATTTTTGTTGTTATCTTACCTATACAGCATGACCACAAGGCCTCACCCGAATGATAGAATATAATTTTGCATCTCATGTCCTCACCGCCTTTCAGGGATTTATCAAGACGGTTCAGTTCACTAACTATTTTTGATATTGCGCAAGAATTCTGTTCATCACATACCTGATAGTCTATACTTGTCTCAAAATTAGAGCATTCTATCCCGATATCCGTAACAGCATCCCATGGCGCAACCTTAATAACCATACTATCTATTATCTGTTGAGGCTTCACGGAGAAAACAGATAAAGAAGATAATAACATTAGATAAATAATCAAGACTCTCATAGCTACATTTCTCTCAAGAAAAATCATGGAATTATTCCCTGATCTCCTTCTATCTTGTAATATATTGTAATCCAATCAGACTCCATCCTTGTTTCGTCTGGTTTCCACCTTACCTTCTTCATAAAGAATCTATAGATCAATTGCTCTATGTCTTTTGTTTGACTATCTGATAGATTCGTATTGTATATACGGACTCTTTCGATCTTTGTCGTCTTTCCTTTTTTGTTTGATTTACAATATACGACAATGCGAGTATCACCATTCTTTCTGATAGATTCCGGAACATGCTTCGCATAATATGCTTCAAGTTCTGAAAACAAAGCCTCTCTTCCATGAATGTATTCATCCCCATATTTGTTGGGCAGATATCTGTCTTGACGATTCACGATAACACCATTATGCATGATGTCATTAATCGTATTCATGAATTCTTGCGTACATAGATAGGATTGTCCTCCGGTCATAACATATTCGGAATTCAGACAGGCTTTCTTCACAATCATCCCTTTATGAAGGAATAGCAATTTGCATCCAACACAAAAAACCGTATCAGAGGTCTTTGGCAATTCTCTCATGCTCCCTAATAATCTGTCAATCTCAGATCTGTCAGAAACACAGTATTCTGTATAGGGCATTTCGTCTTCAAAGTTGTTGCAGGTTATGATATGTGGTTGCTTATAATCTTCCCATGAAAAGTAACGAATGTACAAAGAGTCTACTTCCTGTTTTGCTGGGCACTCAGTAAATAGCAAACAGAATAGCATTATTATTTTTAACTTCTTCATATAATCTCGTACTTTTATCTTCCTGTTATTCAAATATTACCAACGGCAAATATAGGCAATTTGTTTGAGACTGCCAAATGTATGAGGTATTTTGTGGGATGTCCCTTCGATGCTTCGACAGGCTCAGCAATCGCAAGGGAGCGCGGTTCTTCCTTCTTGGACAAGCCAAGCGAGCGATTCTCCCTTCGACAGGCTCAGGGACCGCGTGGGAGGGGGCTCAGGGACCGCGGAGGGGGCGGGATTTGTTAGATGGGCATAAAAAAATGAGGCCCGGGGTGTTGAACCTCGGGTCTCTGATGATTATTACTGTTCTGCGGGTTTGTCTGTTTCCATCGGCCAGTAAGGATTCTGGTAGAGCGGACTCTCCGACATGGTCTTGTGGTCGGAGGCCGTCAACAGGAACTGTCGCAGGGGCAGTGGATCCAGATAGTAGGCCATACGCCAGGTGAGACCATCGGCATAACTGTTGTTCGTCATATTCACGATATGAGGACAGTGATACTCACTGATTGACTTCTGTGACACGTTAGAGCTGCTAGAGCCATCAGCCACGAGATCAGTGTACCACTGCTCCATCGGTGTTCCCCAGAGGTGGATACCCTCTGCATAGACAGGCTTCGTGATGAGCTGCTCATAAGAACGCCAGCGCTTCAGGTCCATATCACGGAGGCCCTCAGCGAGGAACTCACAACTGCGCTCACGACGGATGTTATAGAGTGTGGCGTCTGTCAGCACCTTTCCAGCAGTGAAGGCTGCCCAGTCGAGGGTCTCCTTCGACATGTCGGTAGCGGCAATGGTGACCTGCGGATCGACGGCAGCGCCAGTGAAGCCTGCTGTCTCGCGCACCTTCTTCCAGTACTCTAGGATCTTACCCGAGTTGATATTGCCCGTCAGCATATACTCTGCCTCGATATAGTTGAGCAGGGCCTCGGTGGCACGGAAGACGACACAAACGTTATAACTACCACCATTGGCTGTCAGCGAACGGTCGTGGGTCATACCCTTACGGATGGCATAGCCCGTGATATAGCCGTCTTCGGCATTGGCATTGGTGATGCGCGGTGTGGGCTCAGTCTCTGTCCAGTGGGTACCAGCGTCATCGCTCACGTTCTTGAAGCAGTTCACCTGTCCAGGCACTTTCAACATGACAGCGAGACGAGGATCACGGTTCTCCACCACCTTGGCAATCTCTGAGTCGTCGTAGGTGAAGCTGGAGTTGTAGATGGGCTTACCATCGGCCATCAGGTAGCGCTCCACGAGCGAACGGGTAACGCCTGTGCCGATATTTCCTTTCTCTACAGCTACCTCGATATCGTTGTTCAGACCAAGCGACTTACTGTACTCACGCCACAACAGGATCTCGCTCTTGCCAGCGCAGCTTGTGGTACCCCAGAGCTCCAGATAAGGATTGCTCTGACCCTCAGCCTGTGGCACGACACCATTGTTCTTCGTCAGCTTGTCCTTGTACTTGTCGGCCACCTGCTCGGCAGCGTCGGCAGCTGTCTTGAAGAAATACTGGGCCTCGCTCTCCAGTGAACCAGCAGGGAAGCTATAGCCAGGGTTCTTGGCTGCTCCCGGCCAACCTGTGCCATTGGGCACGAACGGTGTACCAGCGAAGTTGGTGAGCCATGAGCCCATATAGAGCGCCACACGCGACTTGAACAGGCGGGCGGCATCGACAGAGATACGCGTATGGCGGCCCTCAAAGTCTTCCTTCATATAGGTGATAGCCGTGTCGAGGTTGTTGACGATGAAACGAGCCACCTCGTTACAGGGCTCACGATGACAGGCGGCCACGAGCACGGCCTCATCGTCGGGCAGAGCCTCTGTGAGGATGGGCAGGTCGCCATATGTCTTCAGCAGGTCGAAATAAGCGTATGCACGGAAGAAATAGATCTCACCGATATACTGACGGATGTTGGTCTCGTTGCCGCTGATGGCACCTTCGGCCATCTTGGTCTTCAACTGACCCAACTGGAAGTTGATGTTGCGGATGTTATCCCAAGACCAGCCCCCAGACTGACTGGTACGCCAGAGGTCCTTGGAGAATTTGGCGCTCGGCGTACGTGCTGCCTGCACGTCAGTATTGTTGTCGGTGGTGTAGGTACCATAGTCCCATCCGCCATGACCAGGCAGGATGTCCTGATAGAAACGGTTGGCTACGGCCTGTACCTGATCCTCGCTGGTGTAGAAGTTCTCTGGTGTCAGCGATGAAGGCGGCTCCTGCTCCAGATAGTCGTTACATGAAGTTACGCCTGTGGTAAGAGCCAGCGCTATGAATGATATCTTATATAGTTTCATAATTGCGATTGATTTAGAATGTAACGTTAAGACCGAATGCGAATGTTCTCTGGAGGGGATAGCCGTTGTTCTGAGTCACGTCGTTTGACATCAGCTCAGGATCGAACTGGTGAGGCATCTTGGTGCAGGTGAAGAGGTTCTCAGCCGATGCGTAGACACGCAGAATGCTGATACCCCACTGCTGGGTGAGGTGCGTAGGAATGGTATAACCAATCTGCAGGTTCTTCATACGGATATACGAACCATCCATCAGGTAACGGGTCTGAGCCTGCTCGTTCTTGTCGCTGAACTGCACACGAGGCAGCCAGGCATCCTTGTTCTCCTTCTGATAACCGTTCTGTACAGACCAGGTGTTGGCATCGCGGTAGTAGTCGTGCACATCGGTGATACCAACGCTCCACCACTCCCAAGAGTTGGTGGTTCCGAAGAGATACTCCAGACCGCCGCCCCATGAGCCGCCGATCCACCAGTCGCGCTTCAGTACGCCCTGGAAGAAGGCACTGATATCGAAGCCCTTCCAAGCCGCGTTGAGGTTCAGACCTACGAGATAGCGCGGGGTTGAGTTACCGATGACCTTTAGGTCGCCGTGATCGTCAAGCGTCTCTGCACCACGAGTGATCTCATGGTCATTGTTCAGGTCGCGGTACATGATATCACCAGCCGCCCAGTTGCTACCCAGAGAGTTCTGTTTCGTCGTGGCCAGATGGTTCTCCATCTCCTCATCGCTCTTGGCGATGCCTATCGTCTCGAAGCCCCAGATCTCACCCATATAACGGCCCTCGATATAGCTGTTAAGAGCTTTCGTGGGGTTGTTGGGATAACGGGTGATCTTCGTACGGGCATCCGAGATGTTGAAGGTAGCACCATAGGAGAGACCGTTCTTCAGCACGTCGCGCCATGAGATCTGCAACTCCCAACCCGTTGTACGGAGGTCGGTATTGTTCGTCACAGGCACACCAGTACCGAGGATGGCTGGCAGCTCAGGAGCTTTTCCCACCATGTCGAGGGTGTTACGTACATAGACATCGAAGGTACCTGTCAGACGGTTGTTGAAGGCACCGAAGTCGAGACCGAGGTTATAGCTCTCCACCTTCTCCCAGGTGAGCAGGGCCGACACGAGTCCAGGAGCACTGGTGATATTGGGCTTAGCACCGTTCTGCAGCCAAGAACCAGCCACAGAGTTATAGGCGATGGTCTGATAGGTCTGATACCAGTTGTTGATGTTCTGGTTACCAAGCGAACCATAAGAGGCACGAAGCTTCAAGGTGTTCACCGTGGGAGCGAGGCTCTCCCAGAACTTCTCGCGGGCAATGTTCCAGCCCAACGACACTGACGGGAACAGTTTCCACATCTTATCCGTACGGAAACGTGAGGTTCCGTCGTAACGGAGGTTAGCCTCAAAGAGGTACTTCTCGTCGTAGTTGTAGTTCACACGTCCGAAGAAGCCAGCAGTCTGCCACTGGTTACGACCACCGTTCACACTTGGAACAATATTCTCACCAGAGTAGCTCAGACCATTGGTCAGGTCAACCTCAGGCTTCGAGGGATCGAGGATACCATCGCGCTGCAGACCGAAGTCCAGACGCTTCAACTGCTCAGTCTGGAAACCACCCATCACATGGAAGTTGTGCTTCTCGGCCATGGTCCAGCTATAGTCGGTATAGGCCTGGAAGTTGAGGTAGTTATCCTTACGCAAATCCTCATGTACGTTCGACCCCTGGTTGTAGATGATGGCCTCACCTGCCACATTGTGGTTGTAGGTGCGCTGACTGTCCCAGTGGCGCACGGCACTATTGATCTTATAGTTGAAGTCGATATGCGTGATCCAGTTCTTGATAGGCTCGAGCACGAACCCGAGCTGATGGTTGATGATGTCGCGCTCGTTCGTATCAGTGCCGCCCGTGGCCAGTCCCAGTGCAGGAGAAGGCGACGAGTAGAGATAGCCGTTACGATCGTAGAGCGGCAGGATAGGCCATCCCTGACGAGCCATGTCGTTGTAGAGGTTACGCGTCAGAGCCGCAGGACGATGGTAGTTGGTGCGCGTGAAACGCATCGCGTAGTTCATACGGATCCACTTGGCCAGTTCGATATTCATCTTGGCCGTACCGTTGTAACGCTTGAGACCATCGCTGCCCATGTTCATGAAACCACCCTGGTCGAGATAGCCTACAGACGCATAGTAGGTAAGCTTCTCGCTACCGCCAGTCACACTGGCATTATGCTCCTGCGAGAAGGCTGTGCCCTTGTAGACCACATCGTACCAATCGACATCGTCGATACCATAGCCATAGCCGTCGTCCCATGTCACACCGTTCTGTGAGCCGATGGCATAGAGCAGCTGACCGTCGGCACCCCTGCGGACACCAGGACCGACAGGTGTGGCGTTGTGATAAGCCTGGATGGCCGCCATACGCTCAGCATCGAAGAACACCGACTGACCTTGGTTGGTCTTGGCATCATTCAGCCAAGAGGCATAATCGACGGAGTTCATCATGTGCTTACCACGAATCAGATCGCTGAAACGGAAACTGTTGTTGTAGTTCACCTTGATCTTGCCTGCCTTGGCGCCGTTCTTGGTGGTGATGAGGATCACACCGAACGGGGCACGGCTACCATAGATGCTCGATGAGGCTGCATCCTTCAGCACGGAGATATTCTCGATGTCCTGAGGGTTGATAGTATTCAGGTCGCCCTCCATACCGTCGATCAGGATCAGCGGCGAACCACTGGAGCCCTCACCGATGGTGGCAGTACCACGCACATTGATGTCGGGATTGGCATCGAGGGTACCACTGGTTGCAGAGATCTGCAGACCAGGAACAAGACCCTGCAGAGCCTGGGCGGCAGTCGCCACTGGGCGCTGCGCCAGCTCATCACCGTCGATAACGGCAACAGCACCTGTCAGGTTCACCTTCTTCTGTGTTCCGAAGCCTACAACCACGACTTCGTCCAGGGCCTTGGAATCTTCGAGCAGGACCACCTTCACGTTCGATCCTGACACCTTCACGGCCTGGGTCTTGTAGCCGATGTAGCTCACTTCGAGCTCATCGCCACGCTGGGCGTTGATGGTGAAGCCACCATCAATGTCGCTGATGGCACCTACCGACTGGCCCTTTACTTTAATCGTAGCACCAATGATGGGCTCTCCAGAGGGATCCACCACGATACCGTTCACCTGCGCTGTCTGCTGAACGGCCTGAACGCCACCCCGTGCCAAGGCACTCTGGGTAGGCATGCCGACGAGCAGCAACGTTGCCAAAGCGGATGTTAGGCACACACGCTTTGCCGACATTTCACAAACGTCTTTCATCATAAGTTTTGTTGTTTTTTGTTAATTAATTAGTAAAGATAGTAATCTATCTTTTTTGATTTGTTTTATCTGCAAAGTAGTTATTATTGCATCGCCATGATGGCGTCGCGGCACTGCTCCATCAGCCACCGAGGCGTGGAGGTCGCACCACATATTCCGACGGTCTGGATACCGTCGAGCCACTCTTTCTGGATCTCGTTAGGATTCTCGATCAGACGAGTGTTGGGGTTTACGCGCAGGCACTCGTTGAAGAGCACCTTACCGTTAGAGCTCTTGCGCCCGCAGACGAAGAGGATGAGATCGTGCTTGGTGGCAAACTGCGAGATGTTCGGCATACGGTTGGCCACGTTACGGCAGATGGTGTCGAAGCTCTTGAAGACGGCTCCAGGGGCGATATGCGACTGGATATAGTCGATGATGCGATGGAACTCGTCGAGCGACTTCGTGGTCTGCGAGTAGAGGAAGATATCATGACTGAAGTCGAGCTTCTTCACCTCGTCGAAGTTCTCGATGACGATGGCCGTCGACTGCGTCTGACCTACGAGACCGAGCACCTCGGCATGACCTTTCTTGCCGAAGATGACGATAGAGCCTTCCCCTCTTGGGAGGTCGCGAAGGGTGTTATACTGCGTCTTAATCCGTTTCTGGAGCTGGAGCACCACAGGACAGGTGGCATCGATAATCTCGATGTTGTTCTTGCGGGCCAGCTCATAGGTCTCTGGGGGCTCACCATGGGCCCGCAGCAGCACCTTCACGTCGTGGAGCTGGCGCAGGTCGTCGTGGTTGATGGTGATCAGACCCATCTGCCGAAGGCGCTCACACTCCATGCCGTTGTGAACGATATCGCCAAGACAGTAGAGGGTCTTTCCCTGTGCCAGTTCTTCCTCGGCTTTCTTGATGGCGGTGGTCACTCCGAAGCAGAAACCACTGCCTTCATCTATTTCTATCTGAATCATACTACTTATCATTTAAACACAGAGGCGCTACTCATTCCTTTAGTCCGTTGAAATACTGATCCAGCAAGTCCTGCGCGGCCACGAAAGAGGTCTTCTGTCCTGCGAGGACACTCTGCTCGGCAAGAGCCAGTCGGGCTTTGATGGCAGGGTTGTTGTAGAAGTTCAGGCGCAGATGCTCGTTGATGCTCTCGTACATCCAGTATTTCGACTGTTCGTTACGACGATGATCGAAGTAGCCATTAGCCTTCACAAAGTCCACATACTCATAGATCATGTCCCATATCTCCTTCACCCCCGTACCATAGAAACCACTGTAGCAGAGCACCCTGGGTGTCCACCCGCTCTCGGGCATAGGGAAGAAATGAAGGGCATTACGGAAGTTCGTGGCAGCCATCTGACAACGATCCACATTATCGCCGTCGCACTTGTTGATGACAATGCCGTCGCTGATCTCCATGATACCACGCTTGATGCCTTGCAGCTCGTCGCCTGTCCCTGCCACCTGGATGAGCAGGAAGAAGTCGACCATCGAGTGACAGGCCGTCTCGCTCTGTCCCACACCCACGGTCTCGACGAAAATCTTATCGAAGCCCGCAGCCTCACAGAGGATAATGGTCTCGCGGGTCTTACGGGCCACACCACCCAACGAACCAGCCGACGGACTAGGACGGATGAACGATGAGGGGTGCTGGGCCAGTTTCTCCATGCGGGTCTTATCGCCAAGGATAGAACCCTTGGTACGCTCACTGGAGGGGTCGATGGCCAGGACGGCCAGCTTGCCGCCCTTCTCCTTCAGCACATGGATGCCAAACTCATCGATCGAGGTTGACTTTCCTGCACCTGGCACACCACTGATGCCCACCCGTATGCTGTTGCCGCTATAGGGCAGACACTTGTTGATGACCTCCTGAGCCCGTGACTGATGGTCGGGGTTCACGCTCTCGATGAGGGTCACCGCCTGTGAGAGGATCGTGACATCGCCCTTCAGGATGCCCTCTACCATCTCGGCCGCCGAGAGCTCCCGACGACGGAAGCGGTTGCGCTTCAGGTAGGGGTTGATGACAGGCTGCTGACTGACGCCACTGTTCACCTGCAGTCCTGCATATTCTGAGCTATTCTCTGGATGTTCCATCTTTATGAATATGAATATTCACGACGACCTTCGAGTGGTCGGGATCGTTGGTAATCATCAGGATACGGGGACGGGTACGCACCTTACTGAGCTCATCGGCATAGCCCGTGATCTTCAAGGTGGTAGACTGTCCTGGCGCCAACTCCCGCTTGCCCAGTGTCACCTTCAGTCCACCAGTGAACATTTGCAACGAGGAGATGGTGAGAGTCGACTGTCCTGTATTCAGGAGCACCACATCAGCCGTCTTACGCGCCTTTCCCTCGAAAGAGGTGAAGTCGATATCGGTGGTCGATATCTGCAACTGAGGAGCCAGAGCCTTACTGGTGGCATCGTAGCTCTTCAGGTCTGGCAACAGAATGGCCGACACAGGAATCTCCTTGTCGCTGCCCACCTTCTCACCGAGACGCTTAGCCAGATAGACCGTGGTCTGAGTCAATCCGAAGTCGCGCAGCTTGT
Source organism: Prevotella aff. ruminicola Tc2-24 (assembly GCF_900110895.1). Taxonomy (GTDB): domain Bacteria; phylum Bacteroidota; class Bacteroidia; order Bacteroidales; family Bacteroidaceae; genus Prevotella. The sequence continues at coordinate 242,842 of NZ_FOIQ01000005.1, forward strand.
CGGAATGCAGGGTCACGGCGATAGTACCGCCTCGTCCAGGCAACAGCGTCTCTGGTGTGGCGATGGCCGAGAGATACGGGGGCAGATGCATGATGTTAGGCGTCATCGGCTTCGTACCGTTATTAAAGACATGAATCTCCTGCATGGGCGAGTCGCCCTTGTTCACGTCGTCGTACTCCAGCTCGTTTTTGTCGAGCAACAGCTCCCCCATCGACAGGGGATAGTTGCCGGCATAGTCCTGCACCTCTGTGAGCACCACACCCTTCATCGTCAGGTACACAGGCTTCTTGGTGGCATTGCTCTTCACGGCTGCCATCTTATGGAAATGACCCAACTGACGAGCATCATAGGTCATCTTGATCTCAAACTTATCACCAGCCCCCACTTCCTTGGGATACTCCACACGGGTACAACCACAGTCGGCCTTCACACTCTCGATCACGAGCTTGCGCAATCCCTTATTCCGCAGTTCGAAGGTGGCGGTGACAGGCTGTTCGTAACCTGTTCGTCCACACTCCACCGTCGTATTGTTCACTACCAGTCGTTGGGCATATAAAGGGGTACAGGCAAAAAGGTATAAGGGTAATACGATTCCCCATTTAGTCTTTACCTTCACCTTGCAAAATACATTTCTCATATAATATATAATATCCTTATTCTCTTTTTTACTATTCTACTTTGATCGTTGCCGACGACGTGATGCCACGGAACTCTGGGGCATAGGCGCACTCGACGACACAAGTGCCCGTCTCGTAGGTTCCTGCACGATCAACATAATACTCCGTCTCGATGACGTGCGTGCCCTTCGACAGCAGGTCATAATAATAGTTGGTGGTATTGTCGCGCGGCGTCACATAGCCACCATTATGGTAGCCACTCAACTGATGGACGGGCTCCAGACAAGCCGCCCGTTTGTCGATCACCTGTACGAAGTCGTAGTCACGGTCGGCCGTGATGGTGAGGCGTATCTTCACACGATCGCCCACAGCAAACACAGGGCTATTGGGTTTGTCGTCGCCCAGGGTTATTGGCCCTTCGACAGGCTCAGGGACCGTATCAGCGTTCGACAGGCCCTTCGACAGGCTCAGGGACCGTGATACTGGGAGGATCTCACGTTTGATGGTGAGACCGCTGGCAGCGTCGACGATATTCTTCGTTGCCTGAGTGAACTGCACATAGACAGCCCCCCACGACGTTCCCTCTGAGGTCTTGCTGATCGAGAGCTGCTTACTCTTCTCAGGCACGCTGGTCTTCACATAGCCGATGGCGGCCGTAGCCTTGGGCAGCTCCAGCACCTTCCCATCCACCTTGACGGTGGCTTTCTCGGCATCGAGCCTCAGGGGTTTGGAATCCTGTCCCTGTTCTCCCAGGAAAGCATAGACAGCATCCACACTGTTGAGAGGGGTGTCCCATGCCTGGGTGCGCTTCGACTGGAGCAGCCAGCGCTGCATCTCCTCGATGGTCTGACGATCATCGGGCGTGAGCCGCTGCAGGGCCTCGATGGCCATCGTCTGAGTAGGAATGCGATAGTCGAACCATGAATAGCCGGCCCGTGGTGTGTCGTAGTATCGACCCATCTCCTCACGATAGACAGTATATTCCTTCAACGACTGCGCATATTCTGTCGCACGACGAGGATCGCTCTTCGACAGGATCACGGCCGTCATCGCCTTCTCGTAGATCGGCTGACTTGTGATATCTTTCTTCAGGAGCTTCAGCAGATAACTGTTGGCACTCTGCACATCGGCAGGCAACTGGCGCCCGTCGAGCGTACAGAGGTAGAGCCACTGGAGGGCCTTGAGACTGGGGAAGGACACCTCGTTGCCTTTCTTTTCCCACTTCTTGAGCTCTGCCACCTCCTTGACAATCTCACGCCCCATGAACACGAAAGCGGTGTTCAGCATCTCCTTTGTCTCCGTCTGTGTGCCCGTCATGGCATTCAGACGTACCAGCATTTCACTGACAGAGACGGTCATATAGAACGAGCCCGGCATGTCTGGCCACCACGACCAACTGCCATCCGAGCGCTGTAACTGTCTCATCTTGTTGAGGGCCTTATCCAGACGGTTCTGCATCACGTTCTCATCGAAGAAATCGACCAGACGTTGCTTCTGTTCCGTCTCACGATCGGCATCCATCACCCAAGGGGTTTCGTTGAGCACGATGGTCTTCAGCTCCTGGTTCTTCTCGAGCTGAGACACGAGCGAGCCACGTTGACTGAGCTTATCGAAGTCCTGTGCCCTATCGACAGACGCAGGCGCTGTGAGTTCCTGGCGCCAGAGGTCGAAGGCCGTCTTGGCCTGCGGATTCTGTGCAAGGATATATTGTCCCAGACTGTTGGCATAGTAGGAAGCAGCCTGAGAGATCGCATTCTCCTCGACAGGCTTGCCGAGCACAGGCAGAGCCTGGATCATCAGCCATGTCGGATTATTGGTATATTCGAAGGTCACCTTACCCTGCGCAGCATCAGCCGGCATCAGGGCGGCGATATCAATGGTCTTCGTACCCGTCTGATGCTGGGTGACAGGCATCGTCACCGTGACGCGCTCTGTAGCAGGCAGTATGGGCAGGTAGTGCTGCTCGCCATCGCTGAAGTCCTCTCCACTCACGGTGGTCTCACAGATCAGGAGAGAAACATTGAACTTTGAACTCTGAGCTTTGAGCTTTGAGCTTTGAGACTGGAGCATGGAAGACTGGACCTTGAAGGTGACGGGCACTGTGGCACCAGCCTCAACATCCACCTCCTGTGCCAGTCCGATGATCACGGCCTCTGTCTCAGGATGACGGAGACGGAGACGAGCCACTCCCTTCAGCCTCTTCTCGCTCGTGTTGATCACACGTGCTGTGATGGTGACCTCGTCGCCCTCACGGACAAAGCGTGGCACGTTCGGCTGTATCATCACATCCTTCTTCGCGACAGTCGATGCCTCGATACGGCCGTAGCGCAGATCACGGGTGTGGGCCAGTCCGAGGAAGTGCCAGGTGGTCAGACTCTCGGGCAGGGTGAACTTCAGGGCTATACGCCCCTCCTTATCCGTCACAAGCTGCGGATAGAAGAAAGCCGTCTCGTTGAGGTTCTCACGTATCTGAACGGTCTCGGGCATCTCATCACCGTCTGCGGCTTCAGCAGCCAAGACCTCATTATCTCCCTCATCATTTCCAGCAACCGCGAACGACTCCTTTGACTTGTATATGGCACCGTCCGTCCTGTTACCGCGTGCGACCCCATAGCCTACGACGGCCACCTCGTTGAGAACAGGCATGTCCTCATCGAACAAATCCATGGCCATATCATACTCTTCCATATAGTTGGTCGCTCTTGTCTTGAATCTGATGCCACGATATCCATACGTATAATCACTGCTAAGATGGAGCCGATTGATAAACCGACTCAGTGACAGGGCACTCCAGTGATAGTTGTCAACTTTCTGAGAACTGTGATCCTCTATCGACGAACGGCGATCAAACCCCCAGTAGGTACTTGGCAGGGAGAGCCAAGGGGTGGGATCGAAATGCCACGAAAGCTTTGTCAACTGATCCAGGCTTTGGTCATAGAGCGTAGCCATCAGCTGCGCATCGACAGGGCGCCCCTCAGGATCCTTCACGGTGAGCGTCCACTCCTCCTGCTGACCAGGGGTGAGACGATCGCGGAAGGTGGTCCACTGCAACTGGAGCTTCTTCTCGGGCAAGGGTCGTCTGATCTCTGCCCGATGGGTATAGCAATGCCCCTCCTTCACCCAAGCGAAGGTGTACAACAGACCGTCGCCATATGCCTCCTGATAGGTGGCCTTGATATTCAGCAACTGGTTACTCTTATCGACGAAGCCCTGCTCGATGATCTTTTCTCCAGCAAAGACACTATATACGATATGCACATCCTGGGCAGAAGAACCCACCTGGATGGTGACGGGCGAGCCGTCGTTGGGGAACTGGGTGGCCGACTGCCAGAACCAGTCGTCTGTCTCAACGGCTGGCACCTCGTCGTCGACAGAGAACACCACGAACTCACGATGGATGGTGTCGCCCTCACAGACGGCGTCGAGCGTATGCTTACCTGAGCGCCTGTCAAGCGTCGTGAGGGAAAGGAGCGAATTGGTCTTCACGGTCTGCCAAGCACCGTCATCCATCCGATACCGCACCTCGGCATCGATATCCTTGCCTGCGGCATTCAACAGATGGAAGGTGACGGCAGGCATCTCCTCATTCAGGATCTTCTCAGGCAGATCGACGGTCAGCGACTTCTCACGGTTACCTAAAGGCAGCAACAACTCACCATAATGGGTCTCACCGCCCTGATCCGTCACATCGGCCACCACCACGAAGTTATAGAACATCGGATAGGAGGTCTCAGGAACCTCCAGAGGAACCTTCACCTCGAAGGTACCATCGCTCTCGGCCTCCGTCTCACCAGAGGCGATCTGCTCGTCGCCACGACTATAACCCAATGTCGCGGTTTCGTAATAACGACAGAACGACATCCACCAGAAGGCCGTGCGCCGCATGACACGATACGCCACCTTAGCGCCCTGTACTGGCACACCGGCATAACTCAGGGCCGTGGCCTTCACGGTGATGGTGTCACCAGCCCGATAGGCTTCCTGATAGTCGTCGAAGTCGACATGGAAGGTAGGCCGCTTGTATTCCTCCACTCGGATCATCTGACGATTGTTTCCCACCTGTATGTGGAAACGACCCGTCAGCGCCGACGACGGCAGGAAGAAGTCGACAGCCACCTTACCATAGTCGTCTGTCACCACCTCTTTCTTCTCCAGTTCCCGATCATTGGCATCGCGCAAGATGACCGTCAGCGCCTTTCCCGAACAGACACCCTGGTTGCAGTCCTTGCTCGTGCGATAGACCAAGGCGGACACATGGACCGTCTGACCAGGACGATAGATGGCCCGATCCGTGAAGATAGAGATCTGGTCGACCTCCGACGCACGGTCATAGAAATTATAACAATCGTATCTTGAGAACTCTGGACAGGCTCTGTCCGTATCAGTATAGGCAAACACATCACGATAGCGACACGACTTCTTGCTCTTGAGGATATACTCACCGTTGACATCTGTCTCCGCATCGAAGGCCTCCTCTTCGGTAGAACCTGCGCTTTCCTTGAAACGCAGATTGGCATCCTTCAAGGGCTGACCCGTCGTGGCATTGACGACCACATAGCGTGCGCCCTCACCCTCCGGCAGGGCCTCAACCATCGTATAGACATCCGTCACATGATACAGCCGGCGGATGGGTTGTGTGGCAGGCTTCGTCTTGAACTCCACCATATATACCCCCGCAGGCAGTCCTTCGAGCGTCAGGGAGTCCTCAAAGAGCTGATAGGGCTGTTTCCCCGTATACTCACGTGTCTGTTTACAGGCGACACCCGACAACAGAGGCACGATCTCCTGATAGTCCTCTTCATAACGGGGGTCTTTATCAAGATCGCCATCAGCCTTCGTACGGTACACCGTCATCGTGAGCGACGAGATATTACGTATATTCTTCAACGAGACCTTCTGGGCGCGCTGTGGCAGCCACACCTCATGGTCGATATCGACATAATAGCTGGGACGTGTCAGTCGCACCATCGCGTTCCGCAGGATGTTCATCCGCTTCCAATCACCCCAACGGCTCAGTGCCTTCTGGAGATAGTCGGCCTTTGCTGCGACATCTGCATCAGAGTCGCCCAAGGTCTTCGACAGATGGTTATACTTAACGATGGCCAGTTCACCAGCCTCCTGCAGATCGCCATAGCGCTCGATGAGGGAGTCGATCTGCTCCAGCGGTGCCTCTCTGTATGCCTCGGCTGCCGTGACACATGCCGCACGACGGTTACCTGCCTTCGTATAGAAATCGTGTAGTATCTGATACTCTCCGAGCTCATAGCCCACCACACTGAGCATATCGTGCAGGAAGATCCTGGAGTCGAAGCCGACGCTCACGAACGGCGTATAAGTATCATCCTTCACCCGGCTCAGCTTCTGGCAGAGCTCGTCCGTGAGCACCGGCTTCTCGACCGTCATCTCCAGACTCGGGTTCGAATCGGCGAGACGATAGAGTACCGTCTGCCACACCGTCTTGAGCACCTCGTCCTTCGCAGTCTCACAGCGCTGCTGCATCCGCTCCACGGCAGGCTTCAGCGAGTCGGGGGCGATCTCTGCCATCACCTGGGCTCCCAACAGCTCAGCCTTCATCAGCTGACCGTAGGCTTTCTCCTTCTCGGCCTTCGACATAATCTGCTGCAGAACAGCATACTCCGTCCGCGGCAGGTTCTTGTTCTCCGCCGTCGTCGCTTTCTTCCAGAGTTCCTTGTATGTCTGACCAAGTAATCCCATCGGCATTGTTGTCAGCACAATGATCAAAGCAAAGACACTTTTCCTCATCATGGTGTTACTGAATTATTCCTTTAATACATTTATGCAAAGGTAAAGGTTTTTTTTGAAATTCATTTGGAATTTATGAAATATTATATTACTTTTGCACCTATGATAAACGAACAACTACTCAACCCTCAGAGCATCGTCATCATCGGCGGCTCGAACAATGTGCACAAACCAGGTGGCGCCATTGTGAGGAATATCATCAGCGGCGGGTTCCGTGGCGACCTCCATGTGGTGAATCCCAAGGAAGACGAGGTGCAGGGCCTTAAGGTGTTCCACGACGTGAAGGATATTCCGCAGACCGAGCTGGCCATCCTCGTGGTAGCCGCCCGTTTCTGTCCCGACTACGTGGACTATCTCTGTGCCGAGAAGGGTGTTCGCGCCTTCGTGATCATCTCTGCCGGCTTCGGCGAGGAGACGAAGGCAGGAGCGGCGCTCGAACAGCGCATCCTCGACACCTGTGAGCGATATGGGGCCGCCCTGATAGGTCCTAACTGTATCGGACTGCTGAACCGTCATCACCACAGTGTCTTCACCCTTCCCATCCCCGACCTGAACCCGCAGGGTGTCGACTTCATCAGCGGCTCTGGTGCCACGGCCGTGTTCATCCTCGAGAGTGCCGTCATCAAGGGGTTGCAGTTCAACTCCGTCTGGAGCATCGGCAATGGCAAGCAGATCGGCATCGAGGATGTGCTGCAGTATATGGACGAGCATTTCAATCCCGATACCGACTCGAAGGTCAAGCTGCTTTATATCGAGAATATCGCCAACCCCGACAAACTGCTGTTCCATGCGAGCAGTCTGATCCGGAAGGGTTGCCGCATCGCCGCCATCAAGGCCGGCTCGTCAGAGAGCGGCAGCAGGGCGGCCTCCTCGCACACGGGTGCCATCGCCTCGAGCGACGCGGCCGTCGAGGCCCTGTTCCGTAAGGCCGGCATCGTGCGCTGCTTCTCCCGTGAGGAGCTCACGACGGTGGGCTGTATCTTCACCCTACCCGAGTTGAAGGGCAGGAACTTCGCCATCGTCACCCATGCAGGCGGTCCTGGGGTGATGCTGACGGATGCCCTGGCCAAGGGCGGACTGAACGTGCCGAGACTGGAGGGTCCGATAGCCGAGGAACTGAAGGCGCAGTTGTTCCCTGGCTCGTCTGTGGCCAACCCCATCGACTTTCTGGCCACGGGAACGGCCCAGCAGCTGGGTCTCATCATCGACTACTGCGAGCAGAGATTCCACGAGGTCGATGCCATCGCCGTGATCTACGGCACCCCTGGCCTGAACCAGCTTTACGAGGCATACGACGTGCTCGACAAGAAGATACAGACCTGCAAGAAACCTATCTTCCCCATCCTGCCCAGTCTGCACACCGCTGGTCCCGAGGTCGAGGCGTTCCTGAAGCGCGGCCATGTGAACTTCAGCGACGAGGTGACACTGGCCACGGCCCTCTCACAGATCATGCAGACCCCTCAGCCAGCACCATCCGAGCTCGAGCTCTATGGGGTCGACGTACCCAAGATCCGTGATATCATCACCAGTCTGCCGCCCTCCGTCTCTGGGACAAACGGCGACTATGTCAGTCCTGAGATCGTGCGCCAGCTGCTCTCCTGTGCAGGCATCCCCCTCGTTCCCGAGATGGTGAGCACCTCCAAGGACGAGCTGACGGCCTTTGCCGAGCAGGTGGGCTACCCCGTTGTGGCGAAGGTGGTAGGTCCCGTCCATAAGAGCGATGTGGGTGGTGTGACCCTGAACATCCGTACGGCCGAGCACCTGTCACTGGAGTTCGATCGTATGATGCGCATCCCCGATGCCACAGGGGTGATGGTACAGAAAATGCTGAAGGGCACGGAGCTGTTTATCGGCGCGAAGTACGAGGAGCGCTTCGGTCATGTCGTCCTCTGCGGTCTGGGTGGTATCTTCGTCGAGGTACTGAAGGACGTGTCGAGCGGTCTGGCTCCCCTGAGCTATGCCGAGGCCTATTCGATGATCCACTCGCTGAAGGGTTATAAGATCATCAAGGGCACGCGCGGTCAGAAGGGTATCAACGAACAGAGATATGCGGAGATCATCGTGCGGCTCTCCACCCTACTCCGTTTCGCCACGGAGATCAAGGAGATGGACATCAACCCGCTCTTGGCCGACGAGCATGGTGTCGTGGCTGTCGACGCCAGAATACGTATAGAGAGGTAGTAATAGAATGAAAACAGCGATTATAGGTGGCGGTGCCGCCGGATTTTTCCTGGCCATCAACCTGAAAGAGATGACCCCCTCGTGCGAGGTGACCATCTTCGAGAAGTCGAAGAAGGTGCTCGCCAAGGTCGAGGTGTCCGGAGGAGGGCGCTGCAACTGCACCAACTCCTTCGCGGCGGTGCGCGACCTCTCACAGGTGTACCCGCGAGGCCATCGGCTCATGAAACGCCTCTTCAAGCAGTTCGACTACCGCGACGCCTACGCGTGGTTCGAGCGCCACGGGGTGCGCCTCGTCACCCAAGACGACCAGTGCGTGTTCCCTGCCTCGCAGGACTCGCACACCATCATCAACCTGTTTTTAGCAGAGGCGCGCCGCCATGGTATCACGATACAGACAGGACGGAAGATCGACTCGCTCGACGAGCTCTCCGACTACGACCATGTGGTCGTCACCACTGGTGGGTCGCCACGCGAGGAAGGTCTGCAATGGCTCACGCAGAAAGGCATCGCCGTGACGCCTCCCGTACCCTCCCTCTTCACCTTCAGCATCGCCGACGAGGCCCTCAAGGCCCTCATGGGCACCGTGGTCGAGGGGGCTACGGCCTTCATCCCTGGTACGACCTTCCGTGCCACTGGTCCTCTGCTCATCACCCACTGGGGCATGAGTGGCCCCGCCATCCTCAAGCTGTCGAGCTATGCCGCGCGCAACCTCCACGACCATCAGTACCAGATGCCGCTGGCCGTCAACTGGCTCAGTCGGAACGAGGCCGAGGTGCAGAGCGAGCTGCAGCAGATCATCATCAGGCACCCCCAGAAGCAGCTCACCACCATCCGTCCCTTCGACCTGCCCACCCGTCTGTGGACCTACCTGTTGGAGAAGACCCTCGGCGAACGGGCACAGAACCGTTGGCAAAACCTGAACAAGAAAGAACTGAACCGTCTGGTGAACTGTCTCTGCAACGACGGCTATCAGATTGCTGGTCGCGCCGCCTTCAAAGACGAGTTCGTCACCTGTGGCGGTGTGTCGCTCTCAGCCGTCACCCCTCACACCCTGGAGAGCAAGGACCGTCCGCACCTCTATTTCGCTGGCGAGGTGCTCGACATCGACGGCATCACTGGCGGCTTCAACTTCCAGGCCGCATGGACCACCGCCTACACCGTGGCCAAGGCCATCAGTGAGTCGGAATGAGTATGCATCTCATTGCAAAAACTTTGCTTTTATTGACATCCGTGCCGACCCTGCGGAAAATAATTTCAGAAAAAACAATAAGTACCAATTCTTTTTTGTATTTTTGCACCACAAATTTTACATGCTAACTTTTTAATTTATCGACATGGAACAGAAAAGATACGGTCATTTCGATGACCAGCACCGTGAGTATGTCATCACAGACCCACAGACACCCTGGCCCTGGATCAACTACCTGGGCAATGAGGATTTCTTCTCGCTGATATCCAACACCGCAGGTGGTTACAGCTTCTATAAAGACGCTAAGTTCCGCCGTATCACGCGCTATCGTTACAACAATGTCCCCATGGATAATGGCGGCCGTTATTTTTATATCAAGGACGGCGACACCGTGTGGAACCCCGGCTGGAAACCCTGCAAGACCCCGCTCGACTTCTACGAGTGCCGTCACGGCATGAGCTACACCCGCATCACTGGTCGTAAGAACGGTGTCGAGGCCAGCGTGCTCTTCTTCGTGCCCCTGAAGAAATGGGCCGAGGTACAGAAGCTCACGCTCACCAACCAGAGCGACGAGGTGAAGCAGCTGAAGCTCTTCTCGTTCGAGGAGTGGTGCCTGTGGAACGCCGCTACCGACATGGAGAACTTCCAGCGCAACTTCTCCACTGGCGAGGTGGAGATCGAGGGTAGCACCATCTACCACAAGACCGAATACAGAGAGCGCCGCAACCACTATGCGTTCTATCATGTCAACAGTCCCATCCAGGGTTTCGATACCGACCGTGAGACCTTCATCGGCCTCTACAACGAGTTTGCCGACCCGCAGGTGGTGACGGAGGGTAAGCCCCGTAACTCGCATGCCCACGGCTGGAGCCCCATCGCCTCACACTATATCGAGATCACCCTCAAGCCAGGCGAGACGAAAGACCTCGTGTTCCTCCTCGGCTATGTCGAGAACGAGCAGGACCAGAAATTCGCTGCCCCACAGGTGATCAACAAGGAGAAGGCCCACGCCCTCATCGCTGAGCTCGACACCACCGAGAAGGTCGACAAGGCCTTTGCCGAACTCTGCGACTACTGGGACAAGCTGCTTAACATCTATCAGGTGAAGACAGCCAACGACAAGCTCGACCGCATGGTGAACATCTGGAACCAGTACCAGTGCATGGTCACCTTCAACTTCTCCCGCTCGGCCTCGTTCTTCGAGAGCGGCATCGGCCGTGGCATGGGCTTCCGCGACTCCAACCAGGACCTCGTGGGCTTTGTCCACCAGATCCCCTCACGCGCCCGTCAGCGCATCATCGACATCGCCTCGACCCAGTTCCCCGATGGCGGCTGCTACCACCAGTACCAGCCCCTCACCAAGCGTGGTAACAACGATATCGGCGGCGGCTTCAACGACGACCCCTGCTGGCTCATCTTCGGCACCATCGCCTATATCAAGGAGTCGGGCGACTTCTCCATCCTCGACGAGATGGTACCTTTCGACAACCAGCCAGGCTCAGAGGTCACCCTCTTCGAGCACCTCAAGATATCCATGGACCACGTCATCAAGAACCTCGGTCCCCACATGCTGCCGTTGATTGGTCGTGCCGACTGGAACGACTGCCTCAACCTGAACTGCTTCTCATGGGATCCCAACGAGTCGTTCCAGACCACGGAGAATGTCTCCGAAGGCACCAAGGCCGAGTCGCTGATGATCGCCGGCCTCTTCGTCGTCACAGGCAAGGACTACGTGGCCCTCTGTCAGAAGCTTGGCAAGACCGCCGAGGCAGAGCGCATGCAGCAGGCCGTCGACGCCATGATCGAGGCCGTGAAGAAACACGGCTGGGACGGCGAGTGGTACCTCCGTGCCTACGACTTCTACGGCCGTAAAATCGGCTCCAACGAGTGCGAGGAAGGTAAGATCTTCATCGAGTCGCAGGGCTGGTGCACGATGGCCGAGATCGGCGCCGACGACGGGATGGTCGCCAAGTCGCTCGACTCCTGTAAGAAGTACCTCGAGTGCGAGCACGGCATGGTGCTCAACAACCCCGCCTTCACCAAGTATATCTACGAATACGGAGAGATCAGCTCATACCCCGAGGGCTACAAGGAGAACGCAGGTATCTTCTGCCACAACAATCCCTGGGTCATCATCGGCGAGTGTATCGCAGGCCGAGGCAACGACGCCTGGAGCCACTATGCCAAGATCCTCCCCTCGTATGTCGAGGAGAAATACCAGACCCTGCATAAGGTAGAGCCCTATGTCAACTGCCAGATGGTTGCCGGCAAGGACGCCTTCCGTCCTGGCGAGGGTAAGAACTCATGGCTCACGGGAACAGCCGCCTGGATGTGGTACACCGTCTCCGAGTTCATCCTCGGCATCAAGCCCGACTACGACGGCATCCGTATCGACCCCTGTCTGCCAGAGACCGCCAGCGACTACACCGTCAGCCGTAAGTTCCGTGAGGCCGACTACGAGATCACCATCCACCCCAACGGTTCACAGAAGGGTGTGAAGCAGATCGTGCTCGACGGTCAGGCCATCGACGGCACCGTCATCCCCTACTCCAAGGGCCACCACGTCGTAGAGGTCACGATGTAGTTTATTAGGAACTTTATTAGGAGCACAATAGTTTAGGGGCAGTTTTTAGCTGCCCCTAAATCCGTTCTTACACTTACATCCCCCTCACGCAACTTGTCGTGCCGAGTGCCATCGTTAAGTCACCTCGCCACCCTCCGCCGCAGGACGTTCCTTCCTACGGAAGTAAACAAAATTTATCAGGTGCTCGGCCGACCCTGAACGCCCCGCTTTCAGGGCGTTTCAGCGCCCTCGGAGTTTCCTCCAGGGAAAGTCGGATTCTCCTCCGACGAAACTCCCGTTTTGCTCCGAGCAAAACGTGCCGTTGCAGGGAGCCTTCCGTAGCCTTGCCTTCGGAAGTGCCGATTTTGTAAAATTATTCTGTCAATAATCGCTTTGTTGAAGCAGTCTTGCCCCTGAAAAACGTTGAATCAAAAATTGGACAATTGGACAATTGGACAAAAAGTTTTTTCTTTGTCGAAGTCAAGACAAAGAAAGAAATATTAATATATATATTATATTAATTATATTATATATTATAATATATAATATAATTAAATTATTGCCATTAGTACCGTCGATTCCAATCGAATTTAAGTTTTGTCCAATTGTCCAATTGTCCAATCACCGCGCCAAGTATCCAAACGCCACGCCAATGATCTCACTCTTCGAAACATGCTTTTTCAAAAAAATTACAAGTCATCGTCACCTACATGGATGCCCCCCAAAAACTCTCCCAGATGATGACTTAATTGGACAATTGGACAAAATATTTTTCAACGTTTTCAGGGCAAGACATATGCCCTTATGGTCAAGGTCTAGAACGGCACATGCACTTACTATTATCGTTACTCCATTGCCCATTTTTTTCCTACATTATTTCCCGAATCACTGTTACATGAATTCCTTGTTTGTCTCATCTCTTATGTCACGATTCCATCGCGCACTTAGCCACCGTGAGAACTACGTTTTCCGTAGGGCCAGTTTCCACTTGTACATACATCTAAATTGTTCTGCTCCAAATAGTAGCTTGTAATCTGCTTTTTTCCTCTTTCATCGTCCCATTATTGTATTGTTTCTGTGTATGCCGCCACCAATTCTATATGATTCTCTCAAGCCCTCTCATACTAAGACAAAGTTTTATATAGACAGCATATTATGATAGAATGGCTTCAACCATTCATTAACTTGCGCTTGATGTTCCAGTGCCAACAACTCTTCTTCCTGAATTTGAGTTAGTTCTGGAATCCCGAAATGCATAATATATCTTTTTTCCAAAGAGAAATACCCTCCACTATATGGTTTACTGGTCTTTGTAATATAGTACCAAAAAATATCTGACTTCAATATCTTTTGGATTATGACCAACTGCCTGTGATCTTTTGCAAATATGGCATATCCGTCATAATACAATAACGAATCATCTTCGCAGTATACAAAGCAAGCACTATCGCAAATATGTGGGAACAATAATCTCTCGCCGTTAATATTTAAGGCCTGAGATCTTCCAAAGGCATACCATTTTGGATATTTCTTATGACCTTTATCTCGTTTTGCTAGTGCACTTTGTTTCCCTTTTAAATAAGAATATGCGCATGGATAATTCTTTTGAAAGTTTTCATCCTCCATTATGCAAACCTTACCATTGTTTAAATAATAAGGAAATATTATGTATTCAACGAGTAAATCAAGATCTTCTTCTAGTCTTAAGAGGTTAGCTTTAACTGCTTTCCTACATATTGATTTTTCCACCTTAAACTCTTGTCCTTCCTTTTCAAAATAAAAATATCGAAAATCTTGTCGGTTTGGCTTAATTACGTAAATATCATTCCTTAAAGTCGCAAACCCATTTTTTATACTTACAACCTCTCCTAATGGTTTACCAACTTTTTCAATGGCCCTAATTCTATCAGACGTATTTTTATCTTTAAGTATCCAGCCCTTCTTATCGTTTAGTTCTTTATATTCAATGGCCTCAAAAACCTCATTATTAATATTGTTTAGTCTTTTACTACTTGTTTCAACATAATGTATGAGCCCTGTATTACGTTTTTCTATCAGGCAGACACACGTATATGTTGAGCATCCTCTAAACAACTGTTCACTACCAAAATCAACGATAGTTATATCATATCCATTTCTTGAGAGATAGAACCTAAATGCGCTCCCGTTTAAACTTCTATAAAAGGTATTTACAGTTATATATCCCAATATTCCGCCATGTGTCAGGCAATCAATCCCCAACTGAAAGAAAGGTAAATATAAATCAGCTTTACCTGTTTGGGACACTTCCCAAGTTTGGGAATAAATCCTATTCTCTTCAGAAAGTTTTGAAGAAGCAACATAGGGCGGATTGCTCATTACTACATCTATTCCTCCATGATGTTTTACTACGGGAACTTCCGTAAACTCATTGCTGAGAGAATTCTGGCAATATAAATTAAAATCGTTTTCCACAAGGTCTTCGCCATTTTGTAAGGCATATAATGCAAGCAGCAACTTAGTCCTTTCAATGCTAAATTCTTTTATATCTACACCAAGGATGTTATCACGGATAAAAGCTCCTATCAACAGTTTTGGATTATTATCCTTAATCTGCTCTATCAGAGTATAGAAAAAACCACCACAGCCGCAAGATAAGTCTGCATAAAGCATACTCGTCCATTGTGACATATCATATCTCGCAAGAATACTCTTGACAATAAAAATGCGGATAAATGCTGGAGTGTAAACGGCCCCATTAACCTCTTTATCTGCTGGTGAAATCACATACTCGAATAACTCAACCAATGACTCTGTATTAAAACAGGGGGAGCTTTTGATTAGTCTTACAAACTTGATCAGATTATTCTCTTCTGCGGGTAATAAATACTTAGTTAACAAATTGTCTTTTCCTACAGCCAGGCCGTGAGACACGGCAAATCCGCTGACTATCAGACTATTAATATAGAATGTACTCTTATCCTCTATTTTTCTGAAGAATGAGAGTATTTCCTGATTTACAGTACGAGATACGGGCATAAATCCTTGTCGTATTTGGTTTTAGCACTGTCACCCCAAGGTAACTTGCATAGTGAACGTATATAAGGTTCTATAAAATGGTCAGCAGACTCTTTACACAGCCCCGCAAAATTAGGATCATCTTTAAGTGTATCGAAAGTATTCTTATCATAATTTGCAAACACAACCATCAGACCTAAAAACAGATCAACAGGATGATGCGCCAACCGAGGAATGTCCATGCTTAGAGTTTCTTTTCCTCCGATTATGCTTTCGTTCAGGAAATGCAAATGGTATAAGGGATGCATCTCATCATGCTTTAACAATTCGTTTTCTGTAGTTTTGTCTATGTGAAATCCTGTTTGATAAACATTATCAGGGTCTTGATTGTCGTTTTCTTGAATAGACACTTTAAAGCATAGATCCGTTATACAATCCTCATTCTTATCCCATAGCTGCGCATTACAAGTCATCTTAACAGAGACAAACATTTTTAACTTATTCGCAAGCGATCGTGGCTTTAGATGCATTGGAACTCCGGTAATTGGCAAATCCATGTCAGTCACCTCCACTGTCCATTCGACTCCGTTACTCCTTGTTCTGATGTCATCGGCAGCATCCGACAAGAAACGGATCCAAGGAGCATCCCCTAAAGCATTGCGTAAATAGTTGACAGCCTTGTCAAGTCTTGACGCTTGTCCTTGGATTATGTGTTTATAGTTCTTCGCCATTATTAATCTATCGCTTCTAAATCTGCCTCATATCGTTCACTCTCCGACGGCATCAATTCAAAGCCTTCGGGGAGTCCATTATCTATGGTGTCAAAAGACACGTAGCGCTGCTCCTGCCAAGCCTTTATTCCAGCTTCTTCTTGTAGGACATATCCTTCATTGGCATCGAGTGGCTTTTTGGTTACTGCATCTATCGTCCAGAAATAAGTGCTTTTACAATGCCCTTGTGGATGATAAGCAACCAGACCTCTTGCAGCCTCATCGTTTTCTTGCAATGTAGCAACACGCTGCATGGCTGTCATTGACATCGGACTCTTACCTTTTGTTAATTCTTTGAATATATTAATCACTTCCCTACTCCAATAAAGCTTTTTCAAGCCAGCAAATACTCCTTTGTATTGCGCCTTTTCAAAACGAGCATTTATAAAGGTTTCCCATTCTTTTCCAGATTTTACTATGTCCACACCCATTCGCGCTGCAAGCATGGGTTCGTCAATGAGTTGACCTGGATGTTCAAACAAGTCATGCAACACTAAGGCAGCAAACCTACTAACATTAAATGATTCTGGTTTTACAAAGGGAGCCAGGAAACTGGTATTCCCATCTATTCTTTCATTCTGCAATATATTTTGAAGGTTTTTATCTTTATCCTCAGTTAGTCTTGCATACTCTTCCGCCAAAATTTCAAGTTGCTCAGCAAATGATTCCCATGGAATCTCGCCATTTCTTTCCAAAACCATGTCAAACAAATCATGGCTGGTAATGTCAGCAGCATAATGAGCGCATTGAAGGTCATTGGATAACAGTACTATAGGCTTATGGGGTTTCTCTTCCTCAACAGCGTAAGAGCGGAGCCACTGGGCAAGGCTCGTTGCTGAAAACTTAGTGCTATTTGGGCCTGTACCATTCAGTTTCAAATCTAACAGATACCCATCAATTTTATCCCAGTCTGCCTTCAACTTTTCTGTTAGGACATCAAATACCCGAAATCCTTTCAACTTCAGGGCTTCTACTTCTACCTTTTTTGAGACATTAATACCATCAGCTACAGCCTGTATAGTCTTTTCATCCTCGTCATCAATATAATAATACTTTTTCATTTGTTTGCTGGTATAGAAATTTTGAATGTTGTTTTATATCCTTCTACGGGGTCAACGACCTCAATTGTGCCGTTATAGCTATTGAGAATATCCCTAATTATTGTTAGGCCTAAACCTGTACCAGTATATGAATCATCTCCTCTACCAACGGGTTCAGATGTTGTAAAGAATGCGTTGAATACATTCTCTCGATCTTCTTCTGGGATTCCTTTTCCATTATCGGAGAATTCTAAATACACTTTTTCCGCATCTTTCCAGCTCTTTATATACATTTTCTTGTCTTCTGTATCTTTTAACGCTTTCTTTGCATTGGTATAAAGATTGAAAAGAATAGACATCCATTCTGAAGGATGCATCGGAACTGTTTTCAGGCCAAATCCCAAATATTCTGGTTCTGGCAACGAAATATCAGCTCTTCCTAGGTCATTTTGTATACTTAAATAGAAAGCATTAACCTGCTCTTTAACATTAATCGGTATTAACTCCCTTATTACATTTCGTGATATCGTCCTATCAAAATATGAAGTATAAGCTTTAAATGATTTTAATCTCTCCTTCATCTCATTGATAGTCGTTTGCAAGCTATCATCTTGATTAATTCTGTGTTTTAGTACTTCTATATCTGCGGAGAACGCAGGTTCAAAACGGTTTATCTCATGAATAAACTCACCAATTACCAAACCTGTCCCAGCCAAGACACGTAGCATATTATTTTCATCAATCAACTTTTGTTGATCCTCTTTTTCTTCTCGGCGACCTACAACAATAGTTTCGATGAGTTCTTTTGCCTGCGAGTAAAAACTATTATTATCTTCTCCTCTTACTTCTGAGTCGCCTTCTTTTGGAGCGTTCTCAACAATGTGCTTCAACTCATCAATAGCAGCATCCACTCTAATAGTAGAGTTTCTTTTCTTCCAGTCTTTTTGGTTTGCAGTTCCTTTCCTTCCGCGAAGATCAGCCACCTTCAAGACCATCTTTGTTATTGCTCTATATAGATAATCAACCAACTCATCATAGGCTTGGTTTTGAATAAGTCCTTCACGGCTAGATGTTTCTTTCAAAATCTCAGCCCCTTCATTATCTATCTCTGCCAGACCAAAGAAACTTATGTTTTGATGAGGTGCAATAATCGTTTGTTTTCTTGCAGATTCGTCAAGCCCAATCCAATCATCTCCTTTCTCTCCATATGGAAGGACGCGGAATCCTTTACGATATAATCTAACACCTCCTTGTTCTTCTGCAATAGCTCTGATTTCACTTCTCTTTTGCCCAGACAAAAGGGAATTCTCATAAATAAAGTAATACACACGTGCACTGACACCACGTATGAACTCCATTTTCGTATTCTCCTCCTCGGGAACTTTGCCTAGTAACGATTCTTGATAATAATCAAATTTTTCACATCTCATTTTCCAGTGCGCTTGCCCATCCTTGTCTATATACGTATCCATGACAGCCAGCGCGAACTGGGTTATTTCTGAGACTTCATCAACTATTTTGTAATCTTCTGCCACTTCATCACGATAGAAGTAGGTTTTAAAACCAGGATCCTCATCATTACTAATGGTCTGTGATAAAGGGAATGGCTGAAGCAATGTTGACACGCTACGGTAAATCTTTTTCACGTAGGAATCTGACCAGCTATCCCTCAATTCATCAATTTGAAGCAGAGTCCCTTGCTCTTTTGTTTTTTCAACTATTTCAATTCTATTATCGATTGTGTTCAAATACTTATCAGATTCAAAGTCCTTCCAATGTATTGTTACTTTTAAAGCTGTTTCTGATTCCTTCGTCTGAGTAATAATCGTCAATCTTTTGCCCAGACGTTGAGTCGCAAAACGTCCTATTCCTTTACGCCCTGCTCTAGTACGTTTGTAAACTGGCGATATTGGGTTATGAATCTTGTCCGCAGAAGATAATCTCATAAAACCATCTATCAACTGCTCCTTGGTCATACCCAAACCGTTATCGTCAACCAACAGTGTCCCCCCGATAGACCAGGCATTTTTAAATACAACATTTACTGTAGTAGCATCTGCATCATATGCATTCTTAATAAGCTCAGCAACCGCAGTTTCGCGTTTTCCAACAAGTTCTTCGCCTAGCCTGCTAATAATGCCTGCATCAACAGTAAAGCGCACTTTTTCGCTATCAAACTTTGCAAGTTCATTTGATAACTCTATTACCTTACCGTAATCTACAGGTGTCTGCGAAAGCAACACTTGTATTCTTTCTTTTATTTCTTGCTCCGTATACATAAGAATAATTGATCTATCGGTTGGTTTTTTAATATCTGTTTTTAATTCATCAGCCACTTCCACACCGGCACCACAGGTATTCCCTCTTCCGTACCCTCCTCATCATACGTAATCAGCAGGCACTTCCAGTCGTCGTGAGCCTTGGCATACTTCACCAGTGGTGGCACCTCCCTGTTGTAAGTGGTCTCATCCTTGATGCTGTAGGATACCTGTATGGCCAGTTTCTCGTCAGGCACGATGAAGTCTATCTCCTTCTCCGCGTTCAGGAAATACACATTCTTCTTGCCAAATCGCCTGCACAGCTCCACCGCCACCATGTTCTCCAGTAGCGACGTCTCAGAGTTCATCAAGAACAGGTTCAGAAGTCCGTTGTCAACGAAGTAGTATTTCTTCTGTGTCTCCTTCTCAGTCAGCTTGCCCACTTCGTTCTCCATGGGCAGTATCAGCCAGCTGTCAGCAGCATAATCCGCATAGTCTATCGTAGTAGGCACACTGATGGGCGACCCCGTTGCCACTATCACGTTCCTCAGCCTGTTATACGACAGTGGCTGCTTTACGCTTTCCCCCATCTTCTTGATCAGGATGTTCAGCACCCTGTCGTTCTTGATGTTGTTTCGGGCACAGATGTCACCCAAATATATCTTCTGATACAGGCTCGACAGCATGGCCCGCTTATTCTTAAACGACAATATCTCTGGCAGACCGCCGTAATAGAAGTACTCATTCAGATGCCGCTTCACCTCACTCCTTTGGAAAGTGTCATACTCCCAATGTTCCTTCAACTCCACCTGCTGAGCTGCCAGATACTCTTTGAACGAATATGGGTACGCATCGAGAATAAAGAACCGACCGCCAAGCGTAGTTGCCACCTCCTTGCTCAGCATTTTCGCATTGCTGCCAGTTACATAGACTCTGTATTTCGCATCAGTCAACCTCCGCACAAACTTATCCCAATGCGGAATGTTCTGCACCTCATCCAAAAACACCACCGGCTTCTTACCATAAAGTTCCAGATGAGCCTCCAGCAGACTGTTGAAGTCTTCCGTCTGGAATTCCGCCAGACGCTCATCCTCAAAGTCCACAAACAGTATCTCGTCCCATCCCTTTCCTGCTGCCTGTAGCTGACGCACGCGCTGATACAGCAGGTACGACTTACCCGCATGTCTCACGCCAACTATCACATAGTTTCCATTCTCTTCAAAGTCTACGGGACGGTTCACAATCACCGCCTCATCTACCTCGCGTTGCTTACTAATCAGGCATTGTTTGATGACATCTATACTGATACTCATATAAATTATATTTTATAAGAATCATGCAATTTTATTAAGTTTGGTTTGCAAATATAGGTATTTTCTATAAAACAAGATTGATAAACTCCGAGTTTTTGCAATGTTTTCACACTTTTTATCACATATCATGGATTTTTACCTTCAAAGTGAAACCTCTCAGAATTATTCTTGTCCAAAAATAGCCGTATCATTCTCACATAATTTTAGAATCTAATGTTACTTTGTAAAACGATCATTTTTCATAATAGATAATATTCAACATGCTTTATTCCCGTTTACGAATGTTAAATCCGTTAAATCTTACTCTCCAAGACCATGTCTTTAGATACTCCAAATCACTTTTCTACCGTTTAAGACGTAAGTCATTGATTATCAATGTTTAAAACGTTCTCTGGTTGAAGACTGACAAGTATGTAAAAGACGACAAGGAGCAGGGATGTTTCAAGAAACTCGCCCAAATGTTGAATTGATTGGACAATTGGACAAAAACTTTTTATTCAACGTATATCAGGGCAAACCTAATAGTACATGATTCCGAGGATGTAGTAATGTGGACTCTTGGGGGAGATGTCGGAGATCGTACCACAACAGCGGGTTACCTTGTACTCCGCATCATACCAGAACGAGGAATAATATACAAGTGGTATGAAGGTTTCTTTCTCTAAGGGCGTTGTGGGTTCGGAGGGATCCGACCGATATGAGTAGATGTATTTGTTTTCGCTCTCCCAATAGAGTTGCCTTAGCTTTAGACTCCAGGTGGCTTGAATCGTATTCTCCCAACTGAAGAAGGTCAGGGCTAAAGAGTCTGTTTCTGAAGGGAGAAAACCCATAACCAGCTTATCACCTCTTGTCTCAAAAGAATAAGGGAATAGGCGTCGATGGGAACCCTCGACTTCTTTCCCGTCGACAAACTCTCTAACGTTAACTGACACATTCTTGCCTTTTAACGCACTGACATCAAAGCTGTATGCCTGATAGCCTTTGGCATTAAGCATCGGGATGTAGTCGTTGAAGGTGGTCTCGATCTTCTTGATCTCCTGTGCCTGTCCCATCACAGCTACGAGGGTGAGAAGGAAGGTGATGATGGTTTTCTTGTTCATAGTTGTTTCTATTGTCAATACCTTTTGTTGCTTTTTAATGATCGTGTTAATGTGTATCACGCGCGGTGAGGTACTGCAAATATACGAAGAGTTAGGGATATTTTGTTGGATTGCTTATAAATGTTTTTGTTTATTAACGTTATTGGGGGCGTAAAAAAAATGGGGCGCTCGCTGGCGCCCCTGGACTTAGTAAAGAATAACGACATTGCGAGTCGCTGAAAAGATTTATTATGGTGTTTCTGTTTTCATCGTCTTCTGGGAATACATCCAGTCGAAGAACTGCTCGATGAGACTGATGATCTTCTGGTTGGGAACGGGTATGAGGGTGGCCTCGCCGTTGCCGAACTGCATGACACTCTTCGCACTGGGATCGGGCGTGAAGGCGGGCCACTGGGGCAGTCCGTCGCCGTTGGGGTTGAGGTTAGTGGCGAAGTTCACCCAGTACTGCTGCATGAGGTCGGAAACTTTCTTCTCTTGCGGATGGCTCTCGGCCTCGTTGTCGAAGGCGCCGCCCAGGTAGAGGATATCGTCGGCATGGGCGGGACCACGCAACTTGCCTCTTCCGATGAGGGTGCGGTCTGACTGCTGGGTGAGGTAGGCATAGAAGACGGGACTATGGCCTGTCTTGGTCTGCAGCCTTGCCCACAGATCCGTGGGCGCCCCGAAGCTGAAATCACGCATCAGGTCGCGCAAGCTGAAGAGGGCCTGCTCGTCGTTCTCGGCGGGACAATAGGCCAGCACGCTATCGAGATACTGCGGAGGCACGATACTGAGCTCTTTCATATATTCTTCGACCGTGGTTTTCTCTACGAAAGCGGCACCTTCGTCGCTGTTGTACATGACGATGACGGGCACGTCGGCATACTCGCCACGCTGGTAGAGACCGTAGGGCTCGGTGGTGAGCACATAGTCGTCGAGGATGGGGGCACAGCCCTGGAAATCGACGCCTGTGCCTGTGAGCGACTGGGTATCCATCTGGCGCATCTCGGCGATGGACTTCTTGCCCAACTGGTTCTGGAACATCGTACCCATCTGCTCGGCTTGTTGCTGCGTCATACTTCCCATGGTCATGAAGTAGGCTCCGCTCTGAGCGATACAGGCGCGGAAGAGGCCCTTGGCGAGGGGTGAGGAACAGAGGACATGACAGCTCGCACTGCCTGCCGACTCACCGAAGATGGTGACCTTCGAGGGATCGCCACCGAAGTTCTTGATGTTTCGCTGGATCCACTGCAGGGCAAAGATCTGGTCGAGGATGCCATAGTTGCCGGAACGGCCGTCGGGCGATTCCTTGGAGAGCTCGGGATGGGCCAGGAAGCCGAGGGCGCCGGCACGATACTCGATGGACACGGCGACGACGCCACGACGGGCCAGGCTCTGCCACAGATCGGCTCCATAGTGTTCGGTGCGGAAACCGCCACCATGGATATAGACCATCACGGGCAGGGCCTCATCGACTGTCTTGGCGGGGGTGACGACACTGAGGTAGAGGCAGTCCTCGCTCATCATGTCGTAGCTCACATCGCCACGCTCGGGCTGCGGGGGCCACTTGGCCACCTCCTCGGCCTTCAGCACGCCCTGCCAGGGCTTGGCGGGCTGTGGGGCCTTCCAGCGCAGATCGCCCACTGGGGGTGCCGCAAAGGGGATCGCCTTGTAAACTGCGAGGTTGCCTTCGAGCACACCCTCCAGATCGCCTGTCTCAACATGGGTCTTCAGTAGCGGCTGGGCTTGCAGGGTCATCACGCCCAACAGTCCGCATACTGCAATGAATAGTTTTATCTTCATGATTCTAATGGCCAACGCTCGGATTACGGTTTGATGGTTCGCTGACTGCGTATCCAATCGAAGAAACGCTCAAAGAAAGCGATATTCTCCTGGTTGGGAACGGGGACGAGGGTGGCACCATTATTGAACTGCATGACGCTCTTCGCTGTGGGGTCGAGCGTGAAGGCTGGCCACTGGGGCAGACCGTCACCGTTGGGGTTGAGGTTGGTGGCGAAGTTCACCCAGTACTGCTGCATGATGTCGGACACTTTCTTCTCGGCGGGGTACTTCTCTGCTTCCTTGTCGAAAGCACCTCTCAGGTAGAGGAAATCATCGGCATGGGCGGCACCACGGCGGTTGCCCTTGGCATAGACGGTACGGTCGGACTTCTGGGCAAGGTAGGCGTAATAGACGGGACTCTTTCCTGTCTCTGTCTGCAGCTTAGCCCACAGATCCGTGGGAGCACCGAAATTAAGGTCACGTATCAGGTCGCGGAAGGCGAAGAGCGCCTGCTCATTGTTCTCGGCAGGATAGTAGATGGAGAAAATGCTGTCCACATACTGCTCGGGAACACCGGTAAGCTGCGCCTTATACTCATCGACGGTGATGCTATCGGTGGCAACGGCACCCTCGTCGCTGTTGTACATGACGATCACGGGCACATCGGCATACTCGCCACGCTGGTAGAGATCGTAGAGCTCGGCTGTGAGCACATAACCGTCGAAGATAGGTGTACAGGCCTGGAAGTTGACGCCCGTGCCTGTGAGCGACTTGGTGTCCATCTCTCGCATCTCGGCGATCGATTTCTTGCCCAACTGATTCTGGAACATCGCACCCATCATCTCGGCCTGCTGACGGGGAACAGCCCCTGTGGGTGAGAAGAAGGTACCGCTCTGGGCGATACAGGCACGGAAAAGGCCCTTGGCAAGGGGTGAGGCACAGAGGATGTTACAGCACATGCCACCTGCCGACTCACCGAAGATGGTGACCTTCGAGGGGTCGCCGCCGAAGTTCTTGATGTTACGCTGGATCCACTGCAGGGCAAAGATCTGGTCGAGAATGCCGTAGTTGCCAGAAAGACCATTGGGCGACTCCTTCGAGAGCTCGGGATGAGCCAGGAAGCCGAGGGCGCCGGATCGAAACTCGATGGCTACGGTGACAACACCACGACGGGCCAGACTCTGCCAGAGTTCTGCACCATAGTGCTCGGTCTGAAAACCGCCACCATGGATAAAGACCATCACGGGCAGGGCCTCATCGACTGTCTTGGCGGGGGTGACGACACTGAGGTAGAGGCAGTCCTCGCTCATCATGTCGTAGTTCACATCGCCTCGCTCGGGCTGCGGGGGCCACTTGGCCACAGCCTCGGCCTTCAGCACGCCCTGCCAGGGCTTGGCGGGTTGTGGAGCCTTCCAGCGCAGCTCGCCTACGGGAGGTGCCGCAAAGGGAATGGCTTTGTAAACTGCGAGGTCGCCTTCGAGCACGCCCTCTAGATCGCCTGTCTCAACATGGGTCTTCAGTAGCGGCTGGGCTTGCAGGGTCATCGCGCCCAACAGTCCGCATACTGCAATGAATAGCTTTATCTTCATATCTATAAACAATAAAAAAAGTCTCGTTTATCTATTAGACAGACGAGACTCATGTAAACTAACCCCGAAGTGGTGATTTTTAAGATTATTTCACAGATGGATGTTGATGTCGATGCCGACCTGGATGGGGTTAGCCTTTTGAGCGAAGTGGTGAAGACCGCCAGCTGCGCTCGAAGAGATAGCAAATGTATTATAATGTGTGTTTGTGATGTTACGACCCCAGAGGCTGACGACCACAGGACCGAAGTCGTAGTCGGCATGGGCGCCCATGAGGGCATAGAACTTCTGACTATAGGTGTTGGCCTCGTCCCACCAGATCTTACCCTGACCGTTCATGTTGGCACCAAGGGTGAGTGGTCCGATATGCCAGTCGAGCATGGCACTGGCGGTGTGCTGGGGTACGAAGGGCACGTAGTTGTCAGAGTAATCATAAATATATGATCGATCCATCGTATGAATGCCTTTAGGCGTCATGTCGTCGATATATTCATCGAACTTGGCGTTGGTGAAGGCATAGGTAAGGCCCCAGTCGAGGGTATTGGCGAAGGCACGTCCACGCAGGGTGGCCTCGATGCCGCAGGAGTGGCTCTTACCCGCGTTGACCATGACACGACCGTAGTTTGAGCCTGGCACCATGACGGACAACTGCTGGTTGCAGATCTGCATGTAATACAGGGCGAGATCGAAATGGGTGCTGCCACCAAAGAGGTTCAGGTGGGTACCGATCTCGTAGTTCCACGACGTCTCGGGCTTGTAAGAGATGGTATTCTCGATGGCGTCATAGTCGGCTGCCGTATGTGCCACATCGTAGTCGCCACGCATGGCATCCTGCTGATGGGCATTGAGCTCGGTCTGGAGCACATCGCTGAACATCTGGATATTGTAGCCGCCAGCGCGATAGCCTTTCGACACTAGGGCATAGATATTGCCGATATGGTCGTCGAGACTATAGGTGAGGGCGAACTTAGGCAGCAGCTGGGTGTAGGTCTTCCGACGACTGTCCACCACGTGTGAGGTGAGGTGATAGGTGGCCTGACGCTCGGCGGTGCCGCCTGTCATGTTCATATAGGCAAGGGCATCGTACTCGATCTTCACCTTGTCGACATTGAAACGGAGACCAAGGGTGAGCTTGAGGCGGTCGCCCAGGAGGAGATTCGACTCGTGGAAGGCGGCAAAGTTCCTGGAGGAAGTCTTGAACGTCTCGGGGACGGCCATCTCGGCACTCATCGAGACACCCTCGATAGCCTTCTGGACAGCAGCCTGGGCTGCCGCCTCGGCTCGCTGGACAGCCACGGCCTCGGGCATGCCCTGTGCCATCATCTGCTCGAGCATCTGCTGATACATACGGGGGTACATAGAGCCCTGCATGGCACCACGCATGGCGTTGGTGATGGCATTGCTGATAGGCTGCGTGATGGCATCGCCGAAATAGACGGGGGCGTTGGTTTTGAGACACTGATGGGATACGAAGAGACCTGTGGTGTGCTGCCAACGACTGCGATTGTGTGAGCGGATGACGTACTCTTGTGTGAGGGCGTTCATCCTCTGACGCTGCTCAAGGCGCAGGAAGTCGGGCGTCATATAGTCCTGGTCCATCAGCATGAGATCCTGCAGGAACTGGTAGCTGGAGGTCGAGGTGAAGAGCAGGTCGCCCATATCGCGACTGAAGCTCATGCCCGTGGTCAGCATATTACGCTTGTAGCCGTTCATGATGGTGGTGGCTGGGTCTGCCACCTTGTTGTCGACGAGGTTGAGCTCACCATAGCCGAAGCCGTTCTGGTTGACGTACTGGTAATCGGCCGTCCAGTCGATCTTTGTTCTCTGGTTGGGAGCGAAGATCAGACGAAGCTTGCCACCAGCCTCGTCGGTGAGGTCGTTCTTCTGGTCGAAGTTCTGGTTGTTGACAAAGCCCTTCAGACCACTGTAGAAGCCTGCCACGGAGAAGGCGAGCTTGTCGCTGGGACGGTGGTAATGAGCCACCTCGACATTGCCATACAGGCCCGTGCCGAGGCCGAGTCTGATATCCGTACCCTGATAACTCATGGGGTTCTTGGAGTAGATACGCACCAGACCGCCCTCGGTGTTCTGTCCATAGAGCGAGCCCTGAGGACCACGCAGGATATCCACACGGTCGAGCATATAGAAGTGGTTGTTGAACGCGGCCTTCGACATGAGGGGGATGTTGTCGTAATACACGCCCACGGCAGGGTTGTTGATACGCGAGCCGATACCACGGATATACATCGACGAGGTGAGGCGCGAGCCATACGCCGGCATCACGAACGATGGCACATACTGTGAGAGTTGTGACAGATCGTTGACGTGGAGCTGCTGGAGCTGTTCGGCACCAAACACGTTTGAACTGAGGGGCTGCAGGCGCAGGCGCACCTGTTCCTTGGGTTGGGATACAATGACGACCTCGTCGAGGTCGACCACACGAGAAGAGTCTGTGAGTTCTTCGACGACCTCGGCCTGAGCACTCAGGACCGTCACAGTGAGAAGACCACAGAGAAATAGTTTTCTATTCATCATATTACTACTAATCATTGGTTGTGTTTTTTCTAACGCGTTGCAAAAGTACTATAATTCGGCGGATTATCCAATCCTCATTTATATGGATTTCATGATGATGCCGGGATTTACGGCAGAAGCACGCTCTCGACAGGGCGACGCTGCGAGTAGGGTGTCCGCTTGCCATAACCCACACGGATGAGTACCGTGGGATACTGAGAGCCGAGGCCGAGGGCGGTGGTCATGGTGAGAGCCAGGTCCTTCACCTCGTTGGGCTGGTTCATGTAGCCGATGGCGATGTTCATGGCTGTCATCCTGAGCAGATAGCGCTCGAGCGTCCGGCCCAAGGCCACCCACTGGGGGATGGTGTTGTCGGCCGTCGTAAACAGGACCAGATGCGACGCGGAGGCCACCTTCTTCCTGTCGCCCTTGTTCTGCTGTTTGGCATTGAGGAACATACCCATGACGGGTTGCGAGATGAAACGGGGCAGGTTGGGAGCACCGAACACCGCATAGCTCAGTCCGTCTTGCGTGTCGTCGGAGTGTCTCTTGTTGTAGCGCATCCAGTATTTCAGCTCAGTCAGGAACTGCTTGTCGTCCATCTGCCGACTGTTGCCGGCGAAAATCAGGTCGGCTATCATGTTGAACTCATGACTACCGTTCCTGAAGAAACGAACATCCACAGAGGGCTCTTTCTTGAGTGTCTGCAAGGTACTGACGCTGTCGGAAGGGATGATGGTGCCATCATACACCGTCCTGTTCGTCTGTCGCAGCACGATCTGCGGGAACAACGGTGATGGCGTGATGGTGGTATCACGCTGCAGGTTGATATGAATCACGCCGTCGTCGGCGACACTCACCTCTGAGCGATAGCCCTTGACACTGGCGGCGACGCAGAGGTTCTCCGTGGCACAGCCCAGACTGACGAAGAGCTCACGGTTGTCGGGGTCGACCACTGGCAGTGCCTTACCATAGTCGGGATAGATGTCGATACTATGATCGTTGATCTTGAACTTCCACGGTTGGGTGTTATGCCCTGAGGGGGCCTTAATGGCGTGTTCTATCATAAAGAGATAGTCTTCGTTCTGCGCTTTCGCTGGATTCATTACACTTGTCATCATGACTGCTAAAAATAATAATTGTTTTTTCATTGTTGTTTATTGTTTACCCATAAATCTATAATCTGATCAATACCTGCCGACAACTGTTGCCAGCCGTCGTCGCTGCAGAGGTCGATGCCGTTGTACACTTTGTTCTGCTCCTCGATCAGCGTCAGGTAGCTGATGGCCGCTGAGAGCAGGGTGGCCATGGCCGCCACCTCGGCAACAGGCGACTTGGTGAGGCGGCTGACCACACGAACCAGTTCGCAGCCGTTGGTCTCCCTACGGTCCCTAAGCAGGTTCACCACCTCGTTGTCGGCCGTCAGCTCCCAGCGGTGCAGTCGTTTCAGTACCATATCGCTGCGCAGCGTCGCTATCTGCTCATGGAACATCTGCTTCAGGCACGCCCCCACCCCTGAGATGTCGTGAAGGGGCAGTTCGGTGTTCACCCAATAGTCGTGCTGCAGGATATACTTGGCGATCAACTGGTCCATACCACCGAAATAGCGGTATATCAGCATCTTCGACACGCCTGCCTTCTGCGCCACGGCATTGATGCCCAACGACTCGAAACCGTCTGCCATGATCATGCTGCCTACGGCATCAAGGATCTTCTGTTCTGTTATTTCTCTGTCTTTCATCATGCAAAATAGTTATATGTTACCACTTGGTAACTGCAAAGGTATGTTACTTCTTGGTAACACGCAAGAAAACGGCAAGAAAACGGCAATTATTTACTGTTCGTTAACGGTTTTGATACCGAAAGGGCGCTATCGGGAACATGGGGTCTGGGAAGCTGAGTGGCAAGGAGGTACAGCCGACAATTCGGCAGAAGATTGCGACAATTTGTCGGCAATTGTTTCTCGGCACAAGTCTTGAAGGTTATCTATCGACAAGCGGTCCCCCAGGCGGTCCCTGAGCCTGTCCCCCCCATCGCGGTCCCTGAGCCTGTCGAAGGGAGAACCGCGTCCCCTACCCCCAGGGCGGTCCCTGAGCCTGTCGAAGGGACAAAGCCTATCGAAGGGCCCATAACGTAATGACAAACAATATAAGATAAAACAATAAAAAGGAGGTAAATATGACACTCGACAAATTTACAATCAAAGCACAAGAGGCTGTTCAGCAGGCAGTAAACACTGCCCAGATGAACGGTCAGCAGGTCATCGAACCTGTACATATCCTCAAGGGTATATTGGAGAAGGCGAAGGACGTGACGAACTTCATCTTCCAGAAACTCGGTGTGAACGCCCAACAGATCGAGATGCTCACAGAGCAGGAGATCAAACACCTGCCGAAGGTGCAGGGCGGACAACCGTATCTCTCTAATGATAGTAATAAGGTACTCGTGCGCGCACAGGAGACGGCCCAGAAAGGCGGTGACGAGTTCGTGAGCGTAGAACCGATCCTGTTGGCACTGCTGAGTGTGAGCTCCACAGCCGCACGCATCATGAAGGATGCTGGGTGCACGGAGAAGGAGATGACGAAAGCCATCCAGGAACTGCGCCAAGGTCAGAAGGTGCAGTCGCAATCGGCGGATGATAACTACCAGAGTCTGGAGAAGTACGCCAAGAACCTGGTGGACCTGGCCCGTCAGGGTAAGCTGGACCCCGTCATCGGACGAGACGACGAGATCCGTCGTGTGCTGCAGATCCTGTCAAGACGTACGAAGAACAACCCGATTCTGATCGGTGAGCCTGGTACAGGTAAAACGGCCATCGTGGAAGGACTGGCTGGCCGTATCGTGCGTGGCGACGTGCCAGAGAACCTGAAGGACAAGCAGCTCTACTCGCTCGACATGGGTGCGCTGGTGGCTGGCGCGAAGTACAAGGGTGAGTTTGAGGAACGTCTGAAGAGCGTAATCAACGAGGTAACCAAGGCCGAAGGGCGCATCATCTTGTTTATTGATGAGATCCACACGCTGGTAGGTGCCGGCGGTGGTGAGGGTGCGATGGATGCCGCCAACATCCTGAAGCCTGCCCTGGCCCGTGGCGAACTGCGTGCCATCGGTGCCACCACCCTGAACGAATATCAGAAGTACTTCGAGAAGGACAAGGCACTTGAGCGCCGATTCCAGACGGTGATGGTGGATGAGCCTGATGAGCTCTCGGCCATCTCTATCCTGCGTGGTCTGAAGGAGCGCTATGAGAACCATCACAAGGTACGTATACAGGATGATGCCTGTATCGCGGCCGTACAACTCTCTGAGCGTTATATCAGTGAGCGATTCCTGCCCGACAAGGCCATCGACCTGATGGACGAGGCTGCCGCCAAACTGCGCATGGAGCGCGACAGCGTGCCTGAGGAGCTCGACGAGATCACCCGTCGCCTGGCTCAGCTCGAGATTGAGCGTGAGGCCATCAAGCGCGAGGGTGACGAGCCTAAGATTGCCCAACTGGATAAGGATATTGCCGAACTGCGCGAACAGGAGACACAGTTCCGTGCCAAGTGGGAGGGTGAGCGACAGCTCATCAACAAGATTCAACAGGATAAACAGGAGATGGAGAACCTGAAGCTGGAGGCCGAGCGTGCCGAGCGCGAGGGCGACTATGGTAAGGTGGCAGAGATCCGCTACTCGAAGCTCAAGGGCCTCGAAGACGATATCAAGGCCATCCAGACACAGCTGGCCTCAGCACAGAACGGTGACTCACTGGTGCGTGAGGAGGTGACGGCCGACGATATCGCCGAGGTTGTGAGCCGTTGGACAGGTATCCCCGTGACGCGTATGATGCAGAGTGAGCGCGAGAAACTGCTCCATCTCGAAGAGGAGCTCCATAAGCGTGTGATTGGTCAGGAGGAGGCGATCACGGCTGTCTCGGATGCCGTGCGCCGTAGTCGTGCGGGATTGCAGGATCCCAAGCGTCCTATCGCCAGCTTTATCTTCCTCGGCACCACTGGTGTGGGTAAGACAGAACTCGCCAAGACACTGGCCGACTATCTGTTCAATGACGAGACGATGATGACCCGTATCGACATGAGCGAGTATCAGGAGAAGTACAGCGTGAGCCGACTGATTGGCGCACCTCCGGGATACGTAGGCTACGATGAGGGCGGTCAGCTGACAGAGGCCGTGCGCCGTAAGCCTTACTCCGTGGTGCTGTTCGACGAGATCGAGAAGGCTCATCCGGATGTGTTCAACATCCTGCTGCAGGTGCTCGACGACGGACGACTGACGGACAACAAGGGGCGCACCGCCAACTTCAAGAACACCATCATCATCATGACGTCGAACGCCACGCGAGAGCAGCTCAGAGCCACCATGCGCCCTGAGTTCCTGAACCGTATCGACGAGATCATCACCTTCACACCGCTCACCAAGGAGCAGATTGCCGACGTGGTACGCCTGCAGATGAAGAAGGTGACGGATATGCTGGCTCCTCAGGGCATTACCCTCGAGTGCACACCACAGGCCATCAACTACCTGGCTGAGCAGGGTTACGATCCCGACTATGGGGCTCGTCCTGTGAAGCGTGCTATCCAGCAGTACGTGCTCAACGACCTGTCGAAGAAGTTGCTTGCCGATGAGGTGGATCGTACCAAGCCTATCGTCATCGATGAGTTCGGAGAAGGACTGGTCTTCAGAAACTGAAAAAGGTAAGAAGCAAAAAGAAAAGCATTCGCCATCAGCGGATGCTTTCTTTTTTGCCTTTATGGATGTATATGCCTCGTCGCTGAGGTCGACCTTGGAGGCGACGCCCTTGGAGGTCGTACCAGTCTCCCTCTCCTTGGGAGAGCACGGGGGCAAGGTTCATCCCCGTCGTGACGACCTCGAAGGATATCCTGCCATCAGCAGACAGTTGGATATTGGTGAGCGGCAATGGCAGATCGGCACACTCGTGCACCTCGAGGGTATCTGTGAGCAAGGGATAGGGCGACGTACTGAGATGACGACGACAGAGGCGCTTCTCGGTATCGACATACGCCGTCAGTCCTTTGGCCTTCACATAGAGTTCCCATGCCTCATAGTCCATCCCATCGGCATGTAAGAGATCATACCGCTTGGGCGTATATGCGTTCACGGTATTATACCTCCACGCATTCTGGTCGAAATACACGTGTGCGATGAGAAGGCCCTTGCCTGGGAGGTACGAGTCCCACCCACTCTGCTGACGGTTCTCAAGCACATAGAACTCATCGCCCTGCTTCACTATCTTATAGGCCTTGCCCCCACGATCCACCGGCTTCAGGTCGGCGACCGTCATAGGTCCTGTGATCTCTTCGAATGTGAGCCATCCCAGGAGACTCCGCTCGAGGGCGGAATAGTTGGGTGGGCACCAGCCCCAGGCGGTGTAGTTTCCTCCATCCATGAGATCCCACTCGTCGACCTGCGAGAAATCGTCCCCGCTGGTAGGATAGATATCCGGCAGTCCCAGACAATGGGAATACTCGTGACAGAAAGTGCCGATGCCACAGGGATGACCGTTGAACCACATCTCGGCACTGATACTGAACTGTCTGACGTTCAGTTTCTCTGTGACCTTCTCATTAGAAAGCAAGGTGGTGTTAGGCCATACATATTTGGAGAAGGCACTACCTCCACCATTAGCACCATAGCCCGACATGATGAAGGCGATCTGCTCTATCGAGTTATCGCCGTCCCAGTCGTATGGCGAGAAGTCAACATGGAGCGAGTCGACGGCCTTCTTCAGGGCCTCCCTACAGGCATCCTCGGCATAGGAACGAATATTCTGAGCAGAATGACTCACCTTCACAGGACCAATGACATCGAACTGAGCGTTGAACTGTCCTCTGGACTGGTCGCGGAAATAGTCGGCGGCACATCCCACCCCACCACGTGTGTTGCTACTCGACACATTGAGCAACTCGTGGTAGTAGGTCTTGGGATCGCTCATGCTGAATGCCATATCGGCATACTGCACGAGGATGACAGCCTGACGATAGACGCGCAAGGGGTTCCAGTCCTGATAGAAAGGAGGCAGACCGCGCGTGGTGGCACGCTGCGCCATGCCCTCACCATGGACACAAGGAACACGCTCGAAGCACAAGCGCTCTTGTGCGCTGGAAGCCAAAGCCACTAGCAGCACAAGAGCGCCTATCGTCAGAAGTCTTCTCTTCATTTCTTTACTTGGCACATGGTGTCCAAGGCTTCAGAGTCTTGAAGAAGTCGTTACCCTTATCATCGACAAGGATGAATGCGGGGAAGTCCTCAACCTCAATCTTCCATACAGCCTCCATACCCAACTCGGGATACTCTACGCACTCGATGCTCTTGATGCTCGACTGAGAGAGAACGGCAGCCACACCACCGATGGTGCCCAGGTAGAAACCACCATGCTTCTTACAAGCCTCGGTCACCACATCGGAACGGTTACCCTTGGCAATCATCACGAGTGAGGCACCATTAGCCTGGAACTCATCCACATAAGGATCCATACGGTTGGCCGTGGTGGGACCCATCGAACCACAGGGGTAGCCCTCTGGTGTCTTTGCTGGTCCTGCATAGAGCACAGGATATTTCTTGAAGTAATCGGGCATGCCCTCACCAGCATCCAGACGAGCCTTCAGCTTGGCATGAGCGATATCACGGGCCACGATGATGGTACCCTTCAGGTTTACACGCGTAGAGACAGGATACTTGCTCAGCTCTGCACGTACGGCATCGATACCCTCGTTGAGGTCGATCTCGATACCCTTTCCGCCCTCACCCGGCTTACGGAGCTCCTCAGGAATCAGTTCCGTGGGGTTCGCGTCCATCTTCTCCAGCCAGATACCATCGCGATTGATCTTCGCCTTGATGTTTCTGTCGGCCGAGCAGCTGACACCCATGCCGATAGGACAAGAGGCACCATGACGCGGCAGACGGATCACACGGATATCGTGAGCGAGATACTTACCACCGAACTGGGCACCGAGTCCGATCTTCTGAGCCTCCTTGATGAGTTTCTGCTCGAGGTCGACATCGCGGAAAGCACGACCAGTCTCATCGCCTGTGGTAGGCAGACCGTCGTAGTACTTGATGCTGGCGAGCTTCACTGTGAGCAGGTTCTTCTCTGCTGAGGTTCCACCAATCACGAAGGCGATGTGATAAGGAGGACATGCGGCTGTTCCCAGTGATTTCATCTTCTCCACGAGGAAGGGGATGAGCGTACCCTCGTTCTGGATGGTTGCCTTGGTCATGGGATAGAAATAGGTCTTGTTGGCCGATCCACCACCCTTGGCCACCATCACGAACTTATACTCTGCACCCTCAGTAGCCTCGATATCAATCTGGGCAGGGAGGTTACAACGGGTGTTCACCTCGTCGTACATGTTCAGCGGCGCATTCTGCGAGTAGCGCAGATTGTCCTGCGTGAAGGTATTGAAGACACCCAGCGAGAGGGCTTCCTCATCCTCAAAACCAGTCCAGACCTGCTGACCCTTCTCACCATGGATGATGGCGGTACCCGTGTCCTGACAGAAAGGCAGGATGCCCTTGCAGGCCACCTCTGCATTACGAAGGAACTGCAGGGCTACATACTTATCATTCTCCGAGGCCTCGGGATCGGTGAGAATCTTGGCCACCTGTTCGTTATGCTCGCGACGCAGCATGAACTCCACATCGTGGAATGCCTGCTGAGCCAACAATGTCAGGGCTTCCTTAGAGACCTTCACGATCTCCTTTCCCTCAAATTCTGCGGTGCTCACACCTTCCTTGGAGAGCAACCTGTACTCTGTGTTGTCCTTGCCCACCTGAAACATCGGGGCATACTTAAATTCAACTGCTTTTGCCATACTAGTATTTGTTTAATGTCTCTTATTCATATATCAATATCCAAATATCTCTTCTATCGTGAGGCGGCGGATAGGACCGATTTTTTCCAGCGCTTCCATATCAAGCTCCTTCTCATCGCCCAGGATCAGGTAACGGAGCGGTTTGTTGGCCACGTTAGCCTTCTCATAGTCCACGATATCCTGAAGCGTCACCTTCTGCAGATTCTCATAGATCTTCTTGTTGAAATCGAAGTCGAATCCCAGGTTCTTCATGGCATACCAATGGTAGATGATATTCTCCTTCGTGATACGCAGACTGGCGAGCTGTTTCGTGAGACCCTCCTTCGCAATATTGAAGGCGTTCTCGCTGGCCGGCATCTCGTCAAAGATCTCCTTGAAGTGGTTGATGCAGTCCATCATCTTATCGTTCTGGGTGACGATATGCGTAAAGAACGACTCCGTCTCACCCTTTCTGTTAGGTTGGTAATATATGGCACCAGCATTGTAGGCCAGTCCACGGGCCTCACGCATCTCCTGGAACACGAGACCATTCATACCACCACCCAGATACTCGTTGAACAACGACATCACGGCAGCCTCATCGACATGCCAGTCGCGGTTCTCATTATGGTATGCACGCATGTAGATATTCTTGGCATCGAAGGGAGCTATCCAAACCTCGTTCTGGTTGGCCTCCTGCTTCACGTAGTAGTTGTTCTGAGGCACAGCCTGGAGTTTCTTAGCCGTCTTGTGGTACTTG
Organism: Prevotella aff. ruminicola Tc2-24; assembly: GCF_900110895.1. Classification (GTDB taxonomy): domain Bacteria; phylum Bacteroidota; class Bacteroidia; order Bacteroidales; family Bacteroidaceae; genus Prevotella. The sequence goes on from NZ_FOIQ01000005.1 coordinate 279,062, forward strand.
TCAACAAGAGCCGAGATCTTATCCACGCTCAGCGGACCGTAGTAGTTGGCGGTATGCTCATAGTTGCTGAGGTTCTTCAGCAGATCGACGAACACCTGAGGATCAGTCTCTTTCAACTGCTTCTCGGTCAGCACATCACTGAGAGAACTGCGCACACCATATATTCCATAGGCCAGAAGATGGTTGAAACAACCTGTTTGGTTCTTCTTGGCATCCTCACGATTCTTCAGCACCTTCTTCACCATAGCCTCATAAGCCTCCTTGTCGACCTTGGCGTTACTCATCAGGTCCTCGAGCAACTCAAGGGCTGGCTGCATGTTCTCGTTCAGACCATAAAGATAAACATACGTCGCATCGGCACCTACGCTCACATCCATATCGCAGGCCAGCTCATAGAACTTCTGGCGCACCTCAGTGGCACTCAGTTTCTCTGTACCCAGGAGGTCGAGGTAATCTGCGGCAACGCTATAACGGTTGTCTGCGCTCTTTCCGAAATCGTAGCGGAAGAAGAGTTCGAACAGACCGTTGGTATTGTTCGCCACATAGTATAGAGGGAGTCCTTTCTTTGTCTTAGCGACAGTGAGATCCTTCTCAAAGTCCACGAAGCGGGGGTGGATAGGCTCCACCTCCGAGTCCTGGATAGCCTGTACGAAGGCACTCTTCATGTCGCGGTTAGCCTGGATAGGTGTAATGGCAGGCTTATCGATCTTCTTCTGCAGAGAGTCGACGCCCTGACGCTTGTACACCACGGCATAACCATCTGTGAAGAACTGGTTGGCGAAATCAACGATCTCCTGCTTCGTGATTCTGGAGATACGATCCAGTTTGCCGACCTCATCCTTCCAGTCTATCTCATTGATGAAAGCATCCACAAACATATCAGCTCTCACCTCGTTGCGCTCCAGACTCTGGTAGTATCTACGTTTCTTGTTATTGATGATACTGGGCAGGAGGTTGTCTGGGAAGTCACCCTTCTTCAGCTTGTCGATCTCAGCGAGCAAGAGCGCCTTCACCTCGTCGAGACTCTGACCTTCCTTGGGTGTTCCCATCACCATAAATTCACCCAGGTCATGGTCCAACTGACACGTTCCGTTGGCTTTCTGTAGCTTCATCTTCTGTACCAGGTTCAGATCGAAGAGTCCCGCACGACCATTATTTAGTACATCCTCCATCAGCTCGAGGGTGTCGGCCTGTAAGGAGTTGGCCTGCTTGGCCTGCCAGCCCATCCAGATCTGCTCGGCTTCTTGACCAACGACGGTTGTATCCCTGGGTTGGGTGAATACAGGCTGTTTGGGGAACACAGGCTGGCGCACATCGTCGCCTGGTTGCCAACTTGAGAAGTACTGGTCGATGATGGCGATGGTCTTCTCGGGATCCAGATCGCCAGCCATACAGATGGCCACATTATTGGGACGATACCACTTGTTGAAATAGTTCTTGATATTCGTGATCGAGGGGTTCTTCAGGTGCTCCTGCGATCCGATAGTGGTCTGAAGACCATAGGGGTGCGTAGGAGCCAGCATCTTGTTCATCGCGGCCTGAAGCTTGCGCCAGTCGTTAGTCAGACTGATATTAAACTCCTCATACACGGCCTCCAGCTCTGTATGGAAACCACGTATTACCATATTCTGGAAACGGTCGGCCTGAATCTTTGCCCAGTTCTCAATCGCGTTCGACGGGATATCCTCCATATAGCAGGTGACATCGTCCGAGGTATAGGCATTACACCCCTCAGCACCGATGGCCGCCATCAGTTTGTCATACTCATTGGGGATGAAATACTGGGCAGCAACCTGAGAAATAGAGTCGATCTCATGATAGGCCTGCTTACGGGCCTCGGGATCGGTGAGCTTGCGATAAGTCTCATAACGCTGTTCGATCTCGTCGAGCAGAGGAGCTTCAGCAGCATAGTTATTGGTACCGAACTGCTTAGTACCCTTGAACATCAGATGCTCCAGATAGTGAGCCAAGCCCGTTGTCTCTGAAGGGTCGTTCTTCGAACCTGTACGCACGGCGATATAGGTCTGGATACGGGGCTTCTCCTTGTTGACGGAGAGATACACCTTCAGACCGTTATCAAGTGTATAGATACGCGTTTTCATCAAGTCGCCATCAACCGTGGCGTACTTGTAGTCTTTGGCCTGAACACTCATTCCAAGCAACAGGCCACATACTGTCAATAATAATTTAGTTCTCATTGTGTAATTGTAAATTGTATATTCAATTAAGTTCTTCAATCTTTCAATTCTTCAATCCTTCAATTCTTCAATTCTCATAATCCACCTCATGATCGAGTTTCTCGAGGAAATCCTCATACACCTCCTGCTCCACATCACCCATGGCATATTCCTTCTCCGCATCCTTACGGATCTCGGCAATCCATGTACGACGGGCTTTCACATAATCCTCGCGGATCCGCTCACAGGCAGCCTCGTCGAGTTCGTCCAGATGGTAATAGTCAAGAATCATCTGATAGCTCCATGCCCAACGATAGTCGCGGTAACTGTTATGGATATCAGCAAAGCGGTCGAGCACCTGTTGGATATTGTCAAAGACACCTCCCTTGATATCACTGATCAGACGCTGTTCCTCACTCTCAGGCATCAGCAGACCGCTCAGATCCACCCATTTGCCCTTGCCGATACTACTAACGGGCTTCCCTATATAACCTTCTTTCTGGGCACGCTTCAGGACGGCACCCATATAGATACGCAATGCGATGTCATAGTACTTTAGTCCTTTACGCAGGGACGAGGCATTGATTACATACTCATGGAAGTTATAGCTCGACACATTCTCACCCGAGGCGTGACGCAAGTCTTCCAGGATCTTGATACCTTGCATAATCTCTCCCACAGTGAAAGGCGATAGCCAGTCGAAGTTGATGATACTCTTACGCGACAGCTTCGAGCGCTTATCTCGCTTCGGCCATTTCTTGATATCACGATACAGACCGACTGTTGTGATGTTACGTCCTGGCACCAGCACCATCTGGTCGCCATAGGCTATCAGATAAGAGAACGGCAGGTTACGGGTGTCGGGATGGTGCATCAGCTTGCCGAAGCAGACGGAGAAAGCGCCGATGGTGGCAGGCATCAGGATATAGGCTCCGGAAGCCGTCTTCGTACCGCGCTCCAGTGTTCCCCAGTGCATCGGTCCCATCTTATAGGCATGGTTCGAGAAGTTGGTGTTTGAGCCGGCATTATAGAAAGAGAACTCGCCGCCAATAAGCAGTGAGCTCTTATGATGTGAGGCCGAGAACGGGCCACAGAAGGCAGCACAGGCCTCACCGTTGGCCATGAACGAGTTGGCGAAGAAGAGACTGGCCTCGGCCGTGAACCCGTTGGTTATCTGACAGGCTTCTCCCACGAAGCAATCCTGCATCTTCACGGAATTATTGATGGAACAGCCGTCGCATATGATCGAGTTCTCACATATCACACCCGTGCCGATAAACACAGGCGCATCCGTCGAGCTCATCACCGTACACTCACTCAGTCGTGCAGCCCCACTGATCTCACAGTCGCCCTTGATGATGGTGTTCGTGATATCCTTGGCATTGATGATCTTCACGTTATTGCCGATAAATCCGCGCTCAGGTCTTGACACGCGCAACTCATCCTCGATCATCTGTTCGAGAATACGCTTCAGTTCCTTGTCGGTGTTGTATTTCACCATGAAGGCGGCCATCTGACTGTTCAGTTCTCTGAAGAGCGTCACGTTTCCGTCGCCCATCTCATTCAGCACACTGATGATGCTACCTTCACCATAGGTAGCGTCGTCTGTCGTCTCCAGCGTACAGATATTCGAGAGATAGCAGTCATTGCCTATCGTATAGTTGTTGATATAATTTCCGACTTTCTCTATCAGACAATCATTACCGACGGTGACGTTTCTCAAGGTCGCGTCATTAATACCAGAATGCTTGAAGAAGCCTTTGCTCACCTCCACCTGTTTGTTGAACTCTCCCAGACGGATATCGCCATAGAATACGACACGATGGAAATTATACGGCTTAAAATTCTCATGCACCTTCACCTTCTGCCAGTCCTCCGCCCAGCAGACATTATTCTCCAGCACCTCAATCTCTGATGGCGTGAGTTGTCTGTAGTCACTCATAAATACTTATTTTTGAATTTGTTTCACTTCATTTATTAGGATACGTTCATCCATCCTCATCTCCCTCGTCTACTCCTCTATCGTATAGAGGAAGTCGTTATACGGATACTTCTGAACATGCAACTCGCGTACTCGCTTGTAGATGATATTACGGAGTTCATCGATGTTCTGTTTGTTCTTGGCCGAGATAAAGATACACTCCAGATAATGCTGGTTCTCACCCGTCTTCGCCATCCAGGTCTTCTGCAGGTCTTCCAGCGTATAGTTCTCCTTCGTCAGAGGCGTCAGGTCGTCCTCCTCTTTCTCCACCCACGTATAGGCATCGATCTTATTGAACACGAGCAGTGCCGGCTTATCAGCACAGCCGAGCTCTTTCAGCGTCTCTTCCACCACCCGTATCTGCTCCTCGAAGTCTGGGTGCGAGATATCCACCACGTGTACCAGCAGATCAGCCTCGCGCACCTCATCGAGGGTACTCTTAAAGCTCTCCACGAGGTCGGAAGGCAACTTACGGATAAATCCCACGGTATCAGCCAGAAGGAAAGGCAGGTTGTCGATGGTCATCTTCCTGACAGTGGTGTCAAGGGTGGCAAACAGTTTGTTCTCAGCAAACACCTCACTCTTAGCAAGCAGGTTCATCATCGTCGACTTTCCCACGTTTGTATATCCCACAAGAGCCACACGGATCAGACGACCACGGTTCTTACGCTGGGTGGTCTTCTGCTTGTCGATCTCAGCCAGGCGCTGCTTCAGCAGGGTGATACGCTGTAAGATGATACGACGGTCGAGCTCCAACTGGGTCTCACCAGGACCACGGAGACCCACACTACCCTTACCGCCACCAGAGCCGGAGCCACCGCCCTGGCGCTCCAGGTGTGTCCACAATCGCTGCAGACGGGGCAGCATATAACGGTGCTGGGCCAGTTCCACTTGCGCCTTGGCCTCAGCCGTCTGGGCACGCATGGCAAAGATATCCAGGATCAGTGAGGTGCGATCGAGGATCTTCACCTGTAGTTCTTTCTCAATATTCCGGATCTGCTTGGCAGAAAGCTCGTCGTCGAAGATCACCATACCCACAGGTTGGGGAATCTCCACACCGTCGGGCATCTGTCCGCCATTAGCCAACTGCCACTCGCTCAGCTCATCCATCGCCTCGTCATAGGCATCCTGGCACTGCTTGATATATTCCTTAATCTCCTGCAGCTTTCCGCTGCCTACATATGTCGTCTGACTCGGTCCGCCCACCTTCTGGGTAAACCGCTTCACCGTCACGGCACCTGCCGTGTCGGCTAAGAACTCCAATTCGTCAAGATATTCATTGGTTTTCGCTTCGTCTTGCTCCCTCGTAATCAGGCCAACCAAGACGGCCGTTTCCGCCTTTGCTTCAGATATTACAAATTCTTTCATTCAGACTTTCTTCAATTTGCTTACAAAGATACTTCTTTTTTGTCACAGATGAAACAGATTAACACAGATTAATAAAAAAAAACGAAGAATCCTGTGTCTGTTTTTCTAGAATTTTGTACTTTTGCAAAAATTTCAGACCATCTAAAACAATAATTATTATGAGAGTAATCATTCAAAACGACTACCAGAAATTGTCCCAGTGGGCAGCAAACCATGTTGTCGAGCGTATCAATCAGTTCAACCCGACACCCGATCACAAGTTCGTGCTGGGTCTGCCGACCGGTTCTTCTCCCATAGGCATGTACAACGCACTGGTAGAAGCAAACCGCGCAGGCAGAGTTTCCTTCAAGAATGTCATCACATTCAACATGGACGAGTATGTTGGCCTGCCCGAGACACATCCGGAAAGCTACCACGCTTTCATGGCACGTAATCTGTTTGATCATATAGATTGTCCCAAAGAGAATATTCATATCCTCAACGGCAACGCTCCCGACCTGAACGCAGAGTGTGCGCACTATGAGCAGATGATTCTCGAGGCTGGCGGCATCGACCTGTTCATCGGCGGCATCGGTCCCGACGGACATATCGCCTTCAACGAGCCGGGCTCTTCACTTCGTTCCAGAACACGTATGAAGACCCTGACCACTGACACACGCATCGCCAACTCTCGCTTCTTTGGTGGAAATCCTGAGAATGTGCCTGCTCACGCCCTTACTGTTGGTGTGGGAACTGTCATGGATGCCCGTGAGGTCATGATCCTGGCCAACGGTCACGGTAAGGCACGCGCCCTGCAGGCTGCCATCGAGGGTAGCGTCAACCACATGTGGACCATCAGCGCCCTGCAGATGCACGAGCACGGTATCATCGTGTGCGACGAGGAGGCTGCCGACGAACTGAAGGTTGCTACCTACAAGTACTTCAAGGACATTGAGAGTGACAATATTCTTTAACACAAATGAAGATTAGAGAATGAGAAAGACCCTCTTCCTTTCTATCTTCCTAACGTCATCAGTCTTCACCCAGGCTGATGACGTTACGGTTTTATCCCCAGACAGCAATCTGCAGGTGACTATCAGCACCAACGATGGGGACGTAACCTATGCCGCCACGCTCGGCGGATTACAAGTGCTTGAGAAATCTTCCCTGGGACTGAAGACAAGTGTTGGCGACTTCACGCATGGACTGACCATGAAAAATTGTCACAAAAAAGAAGTGTTCGACTGCTATACCATGCGCAGCACCAAGACCGCTTCGTCCGAATACCATGCCAACCAACTGACACTCGACTTCGAGAATCAGGAAGGACGGACGTTCAGCATCATCTTCCAGGTCAGCAACAACGATATTGCCTTCCGCTACAGCATCCCTCGTCAGAAGTTCGATGACAAGGAATACAAACGCGCGATCGTCTATCAAGAGAAAAGCAGTTTCCTGTTCCCCGACAGGACCACCACCTTCATCTCTCCTCAGATCGGACCAGAGACTGGTTGGGAACAGACGAAGCCCAGCTATGAGGAGGGCTACTCTGCCGACGCCCCCATGGCCGTCAGATCCCAATACGGTCATGGCTATATCTTCCCGGCACTGTTTCATGTTCAAGGCGGAAAGAGTCAACAGGAGGGCTGGGCCTTAGTCTCCGAAACAGGTGTGACTGGTGGCTATTGCGGCAGTCATCTCTCCGACTACCAGTCGGGCACCGGCTATACCGTCGCCTACCCCGACAAAGGCGAGAACAACGGGTTCGGCTCGGAGTATGCCGGCATTCCTCTTCCCGGTGAGACCCCATGGCGCACGATTACCGTAGGCACCAGTCTGAAACCTATCGTCGAGACCACCATCTCTTACGACCTGGTGAGTCCTCTCTACGAAGCCTCCACCGACTACCAGTCGGGTCGCTACACCTGGAGCTGGCTCATCTGGCAAGACAATTCCATCAATTACGACGACCAGGTGAAGTTCATCGACCTGGCTTCGGCCATGGGCTTCGAGTACTGCCTTGTCGACAACTGGTGGGATACACAGATCGGTCGTGAGCGCATCGCCGAACTCTCCCAGTATGCCCAGTCGAAAGGGGTTCATCTGATGCTGTGGTACAACTCCAACGGCTTCTGGAACGACGCCCCCCAAGGACCACGCGACTGCATGAATACCAACATCGCCCGTGAACGGGAGATGGCATGGATGCAGCGCATCGGCATCAAGGGCATCAAGGTCGACTTCTTCGGTGGCGACAAGCAGGAGACCATGCGTCTCTACGAGGATATCCTCAGCGATGCCAACCGATACGGTCTGCAGGTCATCTTCCATGGCTGTACCGTTCCTCGCGGATGGGAGCGCATGTACCCCAACTACGTGGCCTCCGAGGCCGTCCTGGCCAGTGAGAACGTGTTCTTCAATGAAGGGGCAGCCATCCGTCAGCCGTTCGACCTCACCCTCCACCCCTTCTGCCGGAATGCAACAGCCTCCATGGACTGGGGCGGCATCATCATGAACAAGTATCTCTCGAAGGACAATAAGAGTCGTCATCGTCGTAAGACGACCGATATCTTCGAGTTGGCTTCAGGTATCATCATGCAGACCAGTATCCAGTGTGTGGCCATGCAGCCCAACAACCTCGACGAACTGCCTCAGTTTGAGATGGACTTCCTGCGCCAGCTTCCTACAACATGGGACGAGACCTGTTTCATCGACGGCTATCCCGGCAAGTACATCATCCTCGCCCGTCGCCATGGAGACGACTGGTATGTGGCTGGTCTCAACGCCAAGAAAGAGCCGATCACGCTGACCCTCGACCTCTCCTTCCTGTCCGATGACGCGACACTCTATATAGACGACACGAAAGGAGCGCCTGTGCAGACCACGCTCAAGCGCGACAAGAAAGGACGGGCCAAGATCACACTACAGTCTAACGGCGGTATGGTGATCTACTGATCCGCTGAAAGTCACAGAACGAAAAAGCCCTCATCGATCGATGAGGGCTTTATATTTCTTATTCTTTCTCTTTAATCCTTCTTTCTCCGCCACGGGAAGATGATCCTAACCATATCCTTGCGTTCCTCTTTCTTCAGGAAGAATGCCGAGGTGACAAGCAGCAGCAGACCTTCCGTGGCCATGACATGAAGCAGACCGTTCAGCGGACCGTCCACCTCCGACCATTTCAGGTAATAGGCACCGCAGAAGATCAGGACGGAGATCAGTGTCATCATCAGGAAGGGCGTATACACCTCCTTGACGAAATACATGAAGGGGAACTTAAACTTCCTGGTTGCCACCCACACCGTGGCCGAGTGGTTCACCACCTCCAGCACAGACATCCCGATGAACACCGTCCAGAACGGCAGTCCCTGCTGGAGCAGGAAATAAGCCAACGGGAGAATCAGGATCATCACAGAGATCTCGATGATCTGATATTCCTTCATCTCACCAATAGATATAAAGAACTGGTTCACCAGCTCATGAAGGGAGCGCAGCAGATGATAGATGCTGATGGCCAGCAGGAAGGGGATGACGTGCTCAGGCACATGTCCCAACCAGAACTGGACGATGGGACGCGCGAAGATCAGCAGCGGCACCACGATCAGCAGGTAGAAGATGAACGTCACCTTCGCATTATAGCCCAACAGCTTGTAGAAGGTACGTTTCTCGTCATAGGCAGCCGAGGCGTTGATTTGAGGCTTGTAGGCCGTGTTCACGTTCGTCACCAGCGTGCTGACACCACCCATCATCTGATAGGCGATGGTACGCGCCGCATTCACGGTGACACCTCCTGCAAGGTTCAGGATGAAGTTCACGCCCTCATGTGTCAGCTGGTTACCTGTATTACCCAGGAAGTTCCAACCGGCAAAGCGACCCATATCCTTGATCAACGACTTATCCCACAGCCAGTGGAACTTCGACTCGACGAAATGACGATGGCAATAGATGGCCGTGACCGTCAGCATCAGGATCGTCACCACCAGCAACAGGACGGAATAGTTAATCAACTGCTCAAACGGGCCGATAGATATCAGGAAGATGATGACAAGGCGCAGTGCGTAGTCCATGATGGAGAACAGCGCATACACATCCATCCGCTCGTTGGCTATCAGCAAGGCATCGTAAGGCACGGTCATCATAGAGACAATGGCCGTGACGATGGCCAACTGGAACAAGACCTTGGCCACAGAGAACTGCTCCGGGGTCAGGTTCAAGTGCATGAACACCACCATTCCCACCGTCTCCATCAAGACGAAGAACAGACCGGCCAGCACCAGTTGTATCTGCACACCTGTATTGAATATCTTGTTCTGCTGTTTCTCGTCGCCCAGTCCTTTCGTGTAATTTAGGAACCTCTGTATCGCAGAGGAGAAGAAGATACGCAAGGAATGGAACATCAGCACAACGCCGCTCACGATATTATAGACACCGAAATCTTCTATGCCCAATTTCTCCAACAGAACTCGAGCCGCATAGAAACCCAACAAAATGACAATGATGCTCCTTACGAAAAGGAACACCGAATTTCTGAATATCACCTGTTTAGCGTCTAACTGCTTCATATCATAGAGGAATCTGCCAGCTGTTTTTTCTTATCCAACTGGCAGCATCTTTCCAATTTGCGTGCAAATTTACTGATTTTTTTCGATACAGACAAGAAAAGATTAGAAAAATATAGTCTGCCCCTCTTCCCATTCATTTTCCACGGTGAAGGAGAACGAACTGGAACGTGTCGCAGACGCTTCACGACTGAACAGATTTCCATGACAGACCGTGATACGGTTGCGTGTTATCGGGATACTGTCTATCTGTCTCTCTGTCAGCACTGCCAAGCAAGAATCCGTCTGCTGGTATCCCTCCACCGTCACCGTCAGATAGCGACTGTCTTCGCGTGGTATCGTGTATATCTCATATTGCCTGACATCGCTGACGACATCACAGAACTCTTTCTGTTTGGACTTGACGACACCCCAGCCCGTCGTAGCGTCAACAGTGCCCGACCCTCCCTCATAGGCAAAACGGATCCTATTGACGGATGGCGGCGGTGCATCATCGAGTTCAAAGCGCACCTTCGCCACGATACGCCTCAAAGACAACACACGCTCTATCGGTTCGTCACCAACAACCAGACTGTCGCCATAGAGGAAGGTGTCTGAATAGCCTATGCCTTCCGACTGATTAGAGAACCTGATCTTCTGTGCATTGGTCATCGTCGGGTTCTTGGAACTGTTGTGTGCGAGAGCCACCAGATAATAGTGGCCTGCAGGTAGGAGAAAGCCCACCTGCCCGAAACCCGCGTCTCCCGCCTTCTGGTTCACCTGTTTTACCCGCAGCCCCGTCTCGTCATAGACCGCGACGTTCAGTCGGGTACTCACATCCCCCACTGCCGCCCTCGTCCTGGCAGGAAAGGGCACCTGCTCGAAGCTGGCGACACGCACCACGACATTGGGCGTTTCCTTGTCACCGCCCTCTGAAAGATCATCGGCATTCATTTCCTCACACGATGCCATAGAGAGCATCATCATACTCACGAGAACGCATGACAGCGATCTGCCTACACGACCTGTATAAGAAAAGCAGAAGTGCTTGTTCTTCATAATGTTACCATTTAAGTTAAACAATGATTATACACTGCAAAGTTAACTTAAACCTGTCACATTCTCACCAAACCCGTTGTATATTTAATATTTTTTTACTCTTATCATACACGACAAGCCACTTCCCCACACTGTCATCTCAACCTAAGACCCTTCCGGACCGAGGATTCATCTCCTATATCAGTCCATCTTCGTCATGTGATAGCCCATACGTCGCAGTTGCATGGCAGTGCCATACAGGTAGAGCTGACGCAGACAGGCGACATACCCCTCGAAGGCCTCCTTCGTACCAGGCTCAAGACGCTGATGCATCAAGGCGTTATATACCCGTGAGGCACACTCGCCCGTCACCTTCTCCAGCACGATATAGTCGGCACCCTGTAGCGACAGCACCTCCTCGCGGATATACTCGTCCATCGCATCGTAGCCCCGCTTGTCGCGCATATAGCCATAGAGGTCCTCGATCTTCGAATAGATCTCCCACTCCGTGTCCCACATCTTCGCCACAGCCATGCCGATATACATCATCCAGCCGAGCGAGGCCGAGGGGAAGTCCTGGAACTCACGGATGCCGTCGGGGATGTATGCCTTGGCTATCGCCTCCCACTTATCCTCCACGTCGGGGCACTCCGGCAGCCGCTCGTCCACCTCCTTGATGCTCAGCAGGAACTGATGCAGGTCGGCGTGTAGTTGCTCTTCAAAATTCTCCATCATCTTTTTCAATCAAGAATGTAAAAGCCTGCCTCTGTGGGATGGTCGAGCACCATGCTCTTCGGATCCTCCTTGGTCAGAAGCCAAGTCATCCAGATATCGCCAGCGGCTCCACCTATGAAGAAGATGCCCCATAAAAGCAAGGGCACGTTGCCGATGAGCAGCGCCACAACCGAGGGGATGATACCCATCACGATACAAGGCATCATGGCTCCCTTTATGTAGTCTGGGATACGCATCGGCTCATCGCAGTGGCAATAGGGGGTGAGCATCTTCCACATCACGCCAAAGCTGATGCTCTTCCATCCGCCTGGCACATAACAGGCCCACGTGATACCGTGAATAAGCTCATGTATCACGGCGCCGACTATCAAGCCAAAGAAAGCCACATACCATTGTGTCTCGCTGCCCAACAGCTCCGCCAGCGGCTTGCGTCCTACCCAAATATAATAGAACGGCACCAGAAACACGACTGCCGACACCAGCAGGATGACAAAGGCAAAGAGATTCGCCTTGACTATATTTATCGACACTTTACGCTTGTTCTCTTCTGACATATTCACAAAACTTACTTTATTAATAAACGACTGCAAAGGTACTCATTATTCCCATTATTTTCGTATTTTTGCACCGATTATTTAGGATTGTTTATGATTATGGCAAAGCGAGAGTATATAAAGGCCAACAAGGATTGGCTGGAGGCCAAGGCCAAGGAAGAGGGGGTGAAGGCACTACCCAAGGGCATATATTATAAGGTATTGGGCGAAGGCAAACAGGACAGTGCGAAGCCAACCGTCCGTAGTATCATCACAGCCCACTACACGGGTAGGACGATTGATGGAAAACAGTTTGACAGCAGTCGTGGCGGCGTGCCTCTGGCCTGCCGTCTCTGCGACCTCATCGAAGGATGGATCATCGCCATCCAACAGATGCATATCGGCGACAAATGGGAACTTTACATCCCTGCCGAGATGGGCTACGGCAAGTTCTCCCAGCCCGGCATCCCCGGCGGTTCAACCCTGATCTTCGAGATCGAACTCCTGTCTATCGCATGACACTCCCGAAGTTCATCATAACGATCATTTCAAATATATCAATATGAAAACGAGAAATAAAATAGCATTAGCAGCATTTATCATTCTTGTTGTGGGTATTGTAGCATACATTACAATTCCATTCCCCAAATTTGAACAGATAGATGTTAGAGATTATACAGCCCCGAGCGATAAAAAGGGAACATTTAGATTTCGGCTATATGATTACCATCACTATATTTATGTTCACAAGGGCATGTCATTTCGTGAAATACCATGTTATAGCGGTGATGGAAGCAAGCATATTCTTGACATAAAATTCAATTGGGATAATAGTATCAGTATCTCTGAAAAAGATCATAAAACCATACTACATATAGATAGTATACATTGTGAACGGACATTATCCTATATCATTGGATATCATGTAGGTAACGAGTACGTTTTTGAAGATGTTCCTGAGGAGGCATATTTTGAGAGTATTTCATTCCATGACTGTAAGCAAATATGTGACTCGGTGTCATATATGGTTTGTGACTCTAAGCAAAGGTGTGACTCGGTGCCATATATGATTACTCTTTATAGACAGAAGCGTTCTCTTCCGAATGGACCAAAAAGATATGGCTTTGAATTGTATATAGACAATCAGCGCCTTTCAACAGGAAACATGCAGAATGAGCATGTCTTTGAATATTAAAATAGGTGAGCAGGTGAATAAACGATAGCCTAGTTGCGGACATTTCGGGGCCAATTGTTTTTACCTGGCAGGAAAGTCGGAGTTTCCTGCCAGGTTTCTGTTACTTTACCGGCATGAAACTCCCAGTTTGCCCCCTGCCCTTTCTTTATGCGGATTCATGGTGGTATGCGATTTGTAAATATTGTGTGCCAAATATCGGATGCTTCCCAATATCGTTCACCACCATTATAAAACAAAGTATCCAACTCTTGAGCATTTTTTTCTCTTTTTTCTTCTTTCGTCTCATGATTTTGCGCTACATTTGCAAAATAATCTATAATAACACAACCCCATGGCAAAGATAACTGTTCAGGACACAGAGATTACGGTTGTTTCCCATAACAACGATGATTACATATCTCTTACGGACTAGTGCCACCAAAGCATGGACAAAAGATGAAAAAGATTCTCATATTTTACTTAACGTGCTGTGTTTCCTATATTTTATTGGGACTGATAGCAAATTACAACAAAATAGATACTCAAGAATTCAAATTTGGATTTAGTATTTTTCTTATATTTGTTGTTTTAATCTATATTCCTTTGTGCACAATAATTGTATGGCTATTTTATTATTCAAAAATTAATAAATCCATATTGTCAAATGTCTTCTACGGCATTTTATACTGTATATTTCCTAGTTTGCTTTTAGGGCTGGCAGATGTGTTAAGTCACATTACAGACTTCAGTCTTAATTGTATAAAATCAGACTACATCTTTTATGAGATCTTTGCAATACAAAACCTATTAATTATCGGTTATGGAATAATAAAACGATTTATAAAGACCAAGGAGACAAATATGGTATATCCCTAGAGACAGAATGGCTGTAAAGGTAACATTATTATACGGGATTTTAGGGCGCATGTTTATGGTTCCCCCTCCATCACACGCTTACCAATGAAATACAAATAATCCCCCTCACACATTTGGCCGTTTCAGACAAATTGCCTATATTTGCCCTCGATATCAACCATATATCGCATGGGATTGCACGACGGACAAAGCGTGCGTTCAGAGTAGATGGTGTAACATATAATGGAATTTCTTGAAAATGAGAAGAATTGTTATATTGTTTTTTTGTATAAGTTTTCTCCAATCGTGCTATACGACAAGAAGAAACATTGATGACCAGTTCGTGAAACAAGAAATCCGTATATATAAAAGAGTTGGGGATAACTACAAGGTACACTACAACATTCTTAGAATGTATATTATACTGAAAATGACCAATTCTGTTTATGAGATTTACACGGAGACTGCAGAAGGAATTATGGGAAAGTTTTCTTTGAGGAACGACACATTAACCTTGTATCACGACTTTCAACTTGGTTTTTCTGACAGTACAATTAACGTCGCAAAACTTAATAGAAAAGATACTATTCCAGAATTCTATCCTACAAAGTTTATTGTCAGAAAAGACAGTCTGATAGATATTACAGATTATTATGATTTCCCTGAATATCAGAAGGCATTTACTCGTCCAAAGGAAAATTACATTTTGGTAAGATAGAAGGAAACGATTGCATGAGTTTATCAATTTATATGAAATATAGTTTAATCGCATTATTCTGTTGCTTTTTGATGTTTACTGCGTGTGGGCAGAAACATACGAACAACTCTGATCGCAAGTCAGAATCTTGTATTAAGGATTCACAGAAACATACAGGAAAGAAACCTGTTATTGAGAGAAGACAACCAACCGTTAGCGACGTGAACTTATTCATGTTGAGAAAAACATCTGATGAATTCGATAACCTATATTATTTATTTCTTAATGCCGACTCGCAGTTTGAGATTCTCCTTTATGCGATAATTGCTACAGACAAATTCGACATCGCATCTGGATATTACGAGATTGCTTGTTGTCTGACCAATTGCTTAAGTTATCTTTCAATAGGAACACACTCGAAAGAGATGGCTTCTCATTATCTTAAAATCGGCTCAGAGAAAGACAAAATATGTACAGAAGCATATAATTCTCTTGATAAACGTAAGGATTATGAAAAGATGTGGCTACCAAAGAAAAATAAAAGCCCATTAGCAGAACTTAAAGCAAATTCACTGATGGGTTCTATTAGGGATTACAATAAACTTAGGAGTGAACTTCTTCATGAAGACCAATATGATTTGTTGTTGTATTATTCCTATATAATGGTAGAACGGTATAACTATATTCCTGCGAAGAAGGATATTATAGATATTATGGAGAAGGCATATGAAAAATATGGCTTAGGGAAATATGGTAAAGACGCAGATTACTTCTGTAGTTTCTTTCAAGAGTAGATACCCCAAGAATAGAACAAAAGGGGGCTTTTGTGTTAGTGCGCAGAACAAATAATCCTACTCACAGATTTGGTCGTTTCAGACAAATTGCCTATATTTGCCCTCGATATCAACCATATATCGCATGGGATTACAAAAGAGCGGCACGACGGACAACTTCACGTTCTACTACCAGAACAAGGACCATCTGGGCACGGTGCGTGAGACGGTGACCTCGACGGGCGCGATGAAGCAGCGCGTGAACTACTACCCCTTCGGCGGCCAGCTCGTGGACACCCTGAAGGCGATGGT
>NZ_FOIQ01000008.1 GCF_900110895.1 Prevotella aff. ruminicola Tc2-24
TCGTCCTGTGGCCTCCACTCGTTCACATATTCCGCAAAGAACTCAGCGGCAGTATGTTTCGACCAGTCGACCTTCTCCATATTAAAATCCTTGTTGTAGGGATAATAGGCGAAATAGCTCAAGCCCGGGAAATAGTAGAAGGTCTCGCCGTCGGGGTTCTTCCAGTTGGTGCCGTCGTATACCAGTTCCAGGTTCTGATAGTGTGAGGCTCCACTCGGAGAGATGGAGAACACGCCGATCTTGTCGCCTGCGATGAACTGTGTCTTCATGATGGTACCATCACCATCGGTCTTTTCCTCGTTGCTCTCACTGGCACGAGTCGATTTTTTGTCCTCATAGCCGCCATCCACTACCTTCACGGTCATGGCCTTTTGCCCGTCAGAATCCAAATGATCCTCGAGGATCATCTCACTTTGGGTACAACTGTTCATTGTAATGGCAAACAGGCCCCAACTCAGGTGTAAAAACAATCTCTTCATATTTTCCTATCGTGTCTTATTATACTATTTGCTTTATCTGTTCTGTCTCACTGTCGATGATCTCATCATCGTCATCCTTGATCCGCCGGTAACCGTCTCCTGTTGTCGTGCCGCCCGGCTGGTTGTCCTCTTATATTCTCGCCGTATTGCCGATTTTCAAAGCCATACGGTCGTTCACATTCCAGTATCCGCCTGTTCTGGAGTCTCTCTGTTTGTCAGTTGCTGTTGCGAAATATATACTTACTGTCCATGTGGCATACCCATGCCTAGGAATTTTTAGAACCCACAGGCATAAAGGGTCTTGGCACTTGCTCCGTTCATATTATATTTATTACCCGAAGAGAATGATGGAGTAAAGAGATTGAAAACCCATACTCCAGCTCCGTCGGCGGTTGATTCTGAGCTTACGAAAAATGTGCCTGATTTCCAGCCGGAAGAAGTTACTTTATAGTCTCCTGTCACCCCTGTTGCCTCAAACGAGCGACTCAGCTCTGTGGAGTATGTTGAACGGACATTGGCAAAAGTAGGACGAGTAGCAGTAAGGGCTGAGGATACATGGCCTCCTGTATAGTCGCAGATCATTTTTATCCATTGTCCAGTACTGGGTATAAACCACTCCGAGCACTGGTCGTATGCCTTGGTCCCTACGCTTTGGGCCATTGTAAACTTAAGATAGTATGTACTCTTTATGGCCAAAGAGTTGGTGAGTCCAGACTTATCCTCCATCATCTGTCCTACATTGACCACATTGGGTGCCGGAGAGTCGTAGTTTTTTGAACTACTCTCCCAGAACTCTGAACTCGATTCGACAGTTTGTTTCCTCAATACCAGTCCGTGGGTGTATCCCTCAGTATACTCATCATGAAGTCCTGCCAGATACATCACGACTCCGATGGAACTACTATATCCTGTTACGTTTCCGCTGGCGGGCGTATGTGCAAAGTGCATATCACTGAATAAGATATCTCCAGGCACCACGGTAAAATCCTCTATCTCGGAATTGGCAGGATTGTATTCCCCGTCTATTACAAATTTCTTGTAGCGTCCGGCACTTACATTATTGCATGTGAAGCTGAATACACGGCCGTCAGGATTCTTGCCCGATATGAACTTCGCTTGTCCCGGCTTCACCAGATAGCGGTAGTAGCCTTGTTTGCGACTGGGCTTATACACCT
>NZ_FOIQ01000007.1 GCF_900110895.1 Prevotella aff. ruminicola Tc2-24
CCCAGATGGTCCTTGTTCTGGTAGTAGAACGTGAACTTGTCCGTCGTGCCGCTGGCCGTCGCCTGGGCGTAGCCGCCGTCGAAGAGGTACTTGTCGATCTTGCCGTTCCTCACCACCAGGCTGCCGCCCAGCAGATAGTCCGTCGAGTCCGTGCTCTGGATCTCCGACGCCTTCAGCTCCACCTGCTGCCCGATCGTACGGGTGATGTTCGCCTTGGCCGTGTAGTGCACCATGCGCAGCTTCTGGCCCGTCGCACTGTAGACGTACTTCGTGATGCTCCCGTTGGTGAAGTAGATCTTCTGGGGATTGCCGCTCAGGTCGTAGGTATAGCTATCGCTTATCATCTTCCAAACCGTATGGTTGATTCCGAGGACAAATATAGGCAAATTGTTCGAGACTACCAAATCTGTGAGGTAAATTGTGGGATGGTCCTTCGATGCTTCGACAAACCCAAAAAGGAGATAACCCCCCCCTCGCTTTTTCTAGTTCACAACTTCTTCCGAGCACTTTTTTAGGCACTTTTTTAGGACAAAAGGAGAGATGGCGGTCCGTCAATCCTAGTCCCTTCGACAGGCTCAGGGACCGCGGTGGTTGGGGCTCAGCAACCATGGAAATCGGGGATTTCCGACTGACAGAAAACGCGGAGGCCCCCTCATATACTTTTAGCCCCCTATAGGGGGCCAAGTATAGAGGGGGACACCTCTGGCTTATTCTGTCAGTCGGCCGCCGCCATCGTTCAACTAATACTTGAACGACGAGCCGCCGAGGAATTCACGGAGGAGGGAGGTCGGGGGGATCTGGGTGTCGGGGATGGGCGTGATGTATCGGAGGAACTTCAGCAGGCGGTAGGCCTCGGCATACTCCACACAGTTCTCTGGCACCTGCTCCAGCAGTGGCTCGGCCTGACTCTTGATAACGGCCAGTTCGAAGAGCATGGCGGTGTTGAACATCGCGTCGGCATTCTCCTGGAAGGGGAAGATCCACTTATTCTCACCGGCACGGACCGACGGCCATCGGCGGATGGTCTCGCGGGCACTGACAGCCCGATACTTATGGTCGCGGATGATGCGCCGCAGCAGACGGTTGTCGGTGGTGGGGATATAGTTGTGGTTGTCGAGTAGCACCGTCGTGAGTGCCGAGGCATAGACACGGAAGATCTGCTCTTTGGGTATCTGTGCGGTCAGCTCGGGGTTCAGGGCGTGGATGCCCTCCACCACCAGGATCTCATTGTCACCGAGGCGCAGGCGTCGGCCGCTCTTCTGACTGGTACCTGTGGGGAAGTCGTAACGTGGCAGTTCCACCTCGTCGCCGCGGAAGAGGGCGGTGAGCTGTTCGTTGAGCAAGGGCAGGTTCAGGGCATGCAGGTGCTCGAAGTCGTAGTCGCCTTTCTCGTCGCGTGGCGTCTGGTCACGGTCCACGAAATAGTCGTCGAGTGAGATGTTGACGGGACGGATGCCGTTGACGGCCAACTGTATGGACAGACGCTTGCAGGTCGTGGTCTTGCCCGAGCTTGACGGACCGGCGATAAGCACGAGCTTGACGCCTTTCCGCTGTGTGATCTCATCGGCAATCTTCGCGATCTTCTTCTCCTGTAGTGCTTCCGATATCTGGATGAGGGTGGAGCTGTGGCCTTTCTGTACCACATCGTTCAGGTCGCCGATGGTGCTCAGACCAAGGATGTTCTGCCAGTTGTGGTGCTCCTTGAAGATGCCGAACATCTTATCCTGAGGGATAATCTCGCCCAGCTCGTCGGGATGCTCACGAGAAGGGATGCGCAACAGCAGACCATCGTAGTATTTCTCTAATCCGAAGAGATAGAGTTGCGAGGTGTTCGTCAGCAGTGAACCGTAATAGTAGTCCATATAGCCGTCGATGTCATAGAAGGTCGTGTAGAGCCGCCCCAGTCCCTGCAGCAGTTTCACCTTCGACTTGTAGTGAAGACTCTCGAACAGTCGGATGGCCTCCTCGGTGGTGGTCTCATGACGATGTATCGGCAGGGCCGCGTCGATAATCTCCTGCATTCGTCGGCGGATGGCGCCCGCATCGTCGAGGGTGACGGGGCGGCCGATATGCAGGTTGACATAGTAGCCGTTGCTTACGGGGATGTCGATGACCACCTTACATGGGTCGTAGAGATCGCGGACGGCCTTGCAGAGTACGAAGAACAGCGTTCTGGTATAGGCACGTGAGCCGCTCGTCGAGGTGATGTCGAGGAACTCCACCTCTTTCTGCTTATAGACCCGGTAGTGCATACCCTCTACCTTGTTGTTCACGTGGGCTGAGATAGGACCGTGCTTCAGTTCCAGTCCGCTGAGATGATACACATCTGCCAGTGTGGCACCGATCGGTACGTTGATGGTGGTGCCTGTATTGCGACAAAAAACTTGTGCTGTTTCCATTTTGATGATGATTTTCGACCACAAAGATAACGAAAAAACCAAAGAAGTGTTGGTGCATTTAGATTTTTTTATTATTTTTGCAGCAAAATTCAAATCATAGGATTTCTTTATGCTCGTTTTGTTCAAACTCCTTGGCTCGCTCGCCCTTCTGATGTTTGGTATGAAGTCGATGAGTGACGCCTTGCAGAAGATGGCGGGTCCGCAGTTGCGACACGTCCTCGGTGCAATGACCACCAATCGTTTTACGGGAATGCTGACAGGTATGCTGGTGACAGCATCGGTCCAGTCGTCGACGGCAACGACGGTGATGACGGTCTCGTTCGTCAATGCTGGACTGCTGACCCTGGCGCAGGCCATCTCGGTGATCATGGGTGCGAACATCGGAACGACGCTCACGGCCTGGATCATGTCGGCCGGTATGTCGTTCGACATTACAAGTGCCGTCTATCCGGCATTCCTCGTGGGTATTATCCTGATCTATCTGAAGAGATACCGTTATATCGGCGATTTCCTTTTCGGTCTGTCGTTCCTGCTCTTAGGACTGGGCACGCTCCGAATCACTGGAGCGGAGATGCATCTGGGCGAGAACCAGGCCGTGCTCGACTTCTTCGCTTCGTTTGATCCCGACTCGTTCGTGACCACGTTGGTCTTCCTCTTCCTTGGAGGTGTGCTGACCTTCTGCGTCCAGTCGTCGGCAGCCGTCATGGCCATCACCATGATCCTCTGTTCAAGCGGCGCCTTACCGATCTATCAGGGTATCGCCCTGGTGATGGGTGAGAATATCGGTACGACGATCACCTCTAACCTTGCCGCGCTCTCGGCTAATACCCAGGCGCGTCGGGCCGCCTTGGCACATATGTTCTTCAATGTGTTCGGTGTGGTGTGGATCCTGTTCGTCTTCCGTCCCTTCGTCGATGCCGTCTGTGGCTTGGTGGGCTACGATGTCGCCATGGTGAAGGGAGAGGTGGCCACCAAGGTGTTCCTGGCTAATGCCGCTAAGCTGAGCTTTGTGCTTGCCGCTTTCCATACCTGCTTCAATGTGGTGAACACGTTCATCCTCATCTGGTTCATCCCACAGATCGAGCGTTTCGTCTGCTGGGTCATCAAACCGAAGAAGGTCGACGAGGAGGATGAGTTCCGCCTGCATTTCATTACGGCTGGCTTCATGAAGACTCCGGAGCTTTCCGTGTTCGAGGCCCAGAAGGAGATACAAGCCTTCTCGGAGCGTATGCAGCGTATGTTCAATATGGTGCGTGAGCTGCTGACGCTCTCGTCGAGCACCAGCAGTAAGAAAGACAGCAATGGGGCTGACTTCAACAAGCTCTACTCGCGGATTGAGAAGTACGAGGGTATCTCTGATAACATGGAGTTGGAGATAGCCAACTATCTCGACCAGGTCTCAGATGCTCATCTCTCCGATGACACCAAGGCCAAGATCCGCTCCATGCTCCGTGAGATCTCCGAGCTAGAGAGTATCGGTGACGCCTGCTTCAATATGGCACGCACCATCTCAAGGAAGTATAATGGCAAGCAGGATCACTTCAACGAACGGCAGTATGATCATATCCATCAGATGATGGAGCTGACCGACCAGTCGCTCACACAGATGAACCGACTGATGATGGGACGGAAGGAGACCTTCGATGTGAACCGCACGTTTAACATCGAGCATGAGATCAATAACTTCCGTAGTCAACTGAAGTCGCAGAATATCACCGACGTGAACAACCACGAGTATACCTATGCCGTGGGTACAATCTATATGGACCTCATCAACGAGTGCGAGAAGCTCGGCGACTATGTCGTGAATGTCGTGGAGGCCCGTATGGGTATTCGCTGATTATCAAGGGGTGCCCACGGGTGTGGGCTGAGATGATACCCTCTAACCTGATCCGGATCATACCGGCGTAGGGATGGATAGTAGGCTTAATCAACACAAATCCCCCTTTACATAGATGAAAAAAAGTAAAAGGTAAGTAAAGGAATGAAAAGATTATTTTTAGGAATGGCAGCGCTGGTGGGCGCAATGAGTGTGAATGCCCAGAACAAGGCAGCGTTGTATGACTCCACACAGGTGGAGCAGTTGCAAGAGGTCGTAGTGAAAGGTGTGCGTGCGCAGAAAAACGCACCGTATGCCGTTTCCAACATCAGGAAACAGCAACTCGACGCGTTCTCGAAGACGGGGCGCGAACTGCCTCTCCTCTTCTCACAGACACCCGGTGTGCTGGCATGGAGTGAGAACGGACTGGGCACGGGAACGACGGCCATGCGTATCCGTGGTGCCGGTGGCTCACGTATCAACGTGACGCTCGACGGCGTGCCCTTAAACTCGCCCGAGGACCAGTGCGTGTTCTGGGCCAACATGAACTCCTATGGTTCTCTGCTCGGCAGTGTGCAGATACAGCGTGGCGTAGGTACATCGACCAATGGCGACGGAGCCTTCGGTGGTACGGTGGCCCTGGCGTCGGCCACGCCCTTGCTGGTGCCGAGTGTGGAGGTGTCGGCCTCATACGGCTCCTATAACACGTATAATGTCGGTGGGAAGTTCTCCTCCGGTCTGTTGTGGAACCATCTGATCATCGACGGTGCCTACCATGAGACGCATACCGATGGTTTTATGCACGGCACAAGCGGTCGCTCGGGCTCCTACTATGGCGGTCTGACATGGCTGACCGATCATTTCCGTCTGAGCTATAAGAATATCGGCAACTTCGAGCGTACCGGTCAGGCTTGGAACGGTGTGACGGCAGGTAATGATGATTACTCTCTGATGGATGGCAGCTACGACGACGGCTCATGGTCGTACAATGCCAAGACGGGTATCAGAACTTATCAAGATATGTGGAACGCCGGACTGGGTAAGTTTAATTCTCTTTATGAGCGACTTGCTACCGGTAGCGACGGACTCTTCGTGAAGGATGCCAACGGAAACTACCAGACGGAACGCTACCGCATGGCCGATGGCACCATCTGGGACAAGACTACCGATAACTTCTGGCAGAACCATAACATCCTCTCCGCAGCATGGACTATCAATGACCACTGGAGCACGACAGCCTCGCTGCACTACACCTATGGTCATGGTTACTACGAGGAGTTCCGCTATAATAATAAACTGGTGAAGTATGGCATTAAAGCGGCCGATGCCGATGGTACGAACATCAAGCGCTCGGACTTCGTGCGTAAGAAAGGACTGACACAGCATACCTATGGACTGGTGTGGAGCGCCAACTACAAAGACGATCTATGGGATGTCATCGGTGGACTGTCAGTCCAGAATTTCGATGGTAATCATTTCGGTTTCCTGACCTATGCCTCCAACGAAGTCGTCAGACAGCAGTTCCTGGGCGGCGGTGCCTATCGCTACTACGATTCAGATGCTCATAAATTCGACGGGAATGCGTACCTGAAGGCTGCTCGCCATCTTGGTGAGCAGTGGGATGTATTTGCCGACGTGCAGTATCGGTATGTGGGTTATAAGACTGATGGCTATAACGACAAGTACAAAACCGACAAGGCTACCGGTGAGATCCTGACCCATTATCTTGACATCAACGAGAAGTATCACTTCTTTAACCCGAAGGCTGGCTTCTCATGGCATACGGGTGGCCATCGCGTCTATGGTTCTGTGGCCCTGAGTCATCGCGAGCCTGAGCGAAACAACTTCACCGACAATGGTCACCGTGCCTATCCGAAGGCGGAGCGACTGACGGACTATGAATTGGGCTATACCTATAACAGCGGTATCTTCCGTGCTGGGGCGAACTTCTTCTATATGGACTATACCGACCAGTTCGTGCAGACCGGAGCCGTGAGCGATATCGGTGAGCCTCTGACCACAAATATCAAAGACAGCTACCGCATGGGTGTGGAGCTGCAGACCGGTGTGGATCCCACATCGTGGCTGACCATCGAGGGTAACGCCTCACTGAGCAGGAACAGGATCAAGGACTTTGACGAGACCGTGAACATCGACTGGGACGACGACCCCGACGACGGACAGTGGGAGACCATCCACTATGATCACTCTACGCTGGCCTTCAGTCCTTCTGCCATCCTGAATGGCTTCGTCACCCTGCATCACAAAGGCTGGCAGGCCGTATGGCACACCAACTTCGTGTCGCGCCAGTATCTCGACAATACAGAGAACGCCGACCGCTCGCTGCCCTGCTACAGCGTGTCGAACGCTTCTGTCAGTTATACTCTGAAGCCGAGGAAGGTCATCAAGGAGACGATCTTCGGCCTGAACTTCAATAACGTGTTCAACCGTCGGTATGCCGCCAGCGGATGGTCGTACTCCTGCATTCTCCGCAACTATGGCAATCATCCGAACGACAACCGTTACTACCAGCTCGGCTTCGTTCCGATGGCGGGCTTCACGGTGTCGGGCAGTGTGACGGTAAGGTTCTAAGAAGATGATGGACTTCCTGATAGCACACTGGCTTGATATCCTGACCACCATCCTGGGTCTGGCCTATATCCTGTTGGAATATAAGGCGAGCGTATGGATGTGGGTCGTGGGCTTCCTGATGCAGGCATTGGGCATCGTGCTCTACTACCAGAAAGGACTCTATGCCGACTGCGGCATGGAGTTCTACTATCTGTCGATGACGGTCTATGGCTACTGGAAGTGGGTCCGTGGGTCAGCCTCGAAGACCGTCCTGCCCATCCGTCATTTCCCTTGCCGGCTGGTACTCCCGTGGTTGGCATTGATCGTTGGTGTGTGGGGCCTTATCTATTGGCTTCTCGTGACGTACACCAACTCGACCGTGCCCCTGGCCGACAGTTTCACGACCGCCTTAAGCATCGTCGGTGTCTGGGCCCTGGCTCACAAGTATCTGGAGCAGTGGTTCATCTGGATTGCCGTCGATGTGGTGACGTGCGTGCTCTATTTCTATAAGGATATCCCCTTCAAGGCCAGTCTCTATGGCCTCTACGTCGTGATAGCCGTCTTAGGCTGGTTCAAATGGCGACGGATGATGAAGGAAGAGTCATAAAGCATATAACCATCTAACCCTCTGGGTGTCGGTCTTTCGGCCTTGTCGGGTTAGATGGTTATATGATTACCTGATAACGTTATTAGTCTATCAAGCCCAGGTGTTGTAGAATCGGAAACACTGTTGCTGCAGACTGACGATCTTTTTTCTTTTTGATGGCATTATACTCATCGGCCACCTTCTGATGGTCCTTCAGAACCTCAGCCATGAAAGCATCGTCAATCAGCCGGATGTTCACCTTACCCTTCTTTGCGTCCGACTCTATCAGGTAGCACACCTGATTGCTCATCTGCGAAGAAGCAGCAATGGCTCCGCCAACAGCGCCGCCGAGACCTCCGAGCAAGCTCTGACGGGTAAGGGCTGCCTTCCCGATTATCTTATTGACGATGCACAGTTTGTCGCCATCATAGCGGTAGCCTTTCGTATAGCCGTTGCCGAAGCCGGTATTCTCGAAGCGCAGGTTGCGACAATTCACATAGATGGTGTCTTTGCATATCACAGCAAAGGCCTCTTTCTTGATGATCTCATCCTGTGCTTTGTCGCCCGTCGTCAGCTTATAGTCGTTTCCGCCCATCCACAACTGATGTGACTTGCTGTGACCATTCAGATAGACGGTGTCGATCTCTGTCCACTGGTCGGCCTTGAAATCCTCATAACTCTTACAATACTTGTTCTGTGCCGTTGCCGTCATGGCAATAGCGAGACATAACATCACTAATCCTTTTCGTTTCATTTTTTTATGGTTTATGGTTTTTAAAGAATGCTCCCTGTAAGTTTCCTCACGATATTGCTACATCCAAGAAGACACATGACTCCACCACATGCAAAGGCCACTGCATAAAGAAAACAAATCCACCTCATAATGGATGGCTTCTTGTCTAACTCCTCAAAGTCTTTTCTATATTTCTCTTTGTCAATCCAATATTCTAATCCAAATGCGACAATTATACCAGGAATAATTAGGAATAACCAGGGGTCATAGTCAGACGTAAAAATGGAATAACCAATAACATTTTTAACAACTAGGAATATTAAAGACCATACATATAGTGTAATAGAGAAGACAAAAAGGATGCCTCCTGTTCTAATATGATACATACGGTAATCACGGATTCCAAAAACATAGTCTATTTGATAAAATCCATAGAAAATGTAATTTATGATTTTTTTCACTGCAGATGTTTAAAAGGCGAGTTGTATTCGCATAGTATGCAATATAATAAGAATTCGCCTGCAAAAGTAGAACAAATATATTAATTTTCCAAACATAAGAAGTACTATTTTATGCAAAAACTAAGCAAGACGCATGGGAGGGCGTGTTGGTTTGAGTGTTGCTTTGTAGTTTTTCCTTAACCTGACGATGGGAATCTCGGTAAAAAAGCGTAATTTTGCAGCGCAAAAGACGAAGAGTAATGAATGGGAAGGGGAGGCTTCCCGAAAAAGATACTATCAAGACATGAATAGAAGCTATGCTTTATTTTTCGATATCGACGGTACACTGGTGAGTTTTAAGACTCATGAGATACCGGACTCGACGGTCCGTGCGCTGACACAGGCGAAGGCCAACGGCCATCGTGTGTATATCGCCACGGGACGGCCTCCTATCATCATCACGAACCTTGGTGCGATTAAGCACCTGATAGACGGTTATGTGACCACCAATGGCGCCCGCTGCTTCGTCGGCGAGGAGACGGTGTCGTGTAATGCCATCCCGGCAGAAGAGGCTCGTCTGGTGGCAGATGATGCCAGAGAGAAGGGTTACGGACTGATCATCGTGGGGGAACGCGATCTGGCTGTCTTCGACCCGAAGGGTGACGTGGATCGTATCTTCCGACTGGAGCTCGCGGTTAAGAACCTCCATCTGGCGCGACCTATCGAGGAGGTGCTGCAACAGCCGGTCCTCCAGCTGACGCCATTCTTCCCCGATGACTATGAGCCACAGCTGATGGAACGGATTCCTGGCTGTATTTCCGGGCGCTGGCATCCAGAGTTCACCGATATTACCGCAAGGATGGCCGACAAGGGGCGCGGACTGCTGGCCATGGCTGCCCATGAGGGGATAGAACCGGCACACACGATCGCCTTCGGTGATGGTGGAAACGACACCTCGATGATACGTACTGCCGGCATCGGCATCGCCATGGGAAATGCCGTCGAAGCCCTGAAGCAGGAGGCAGATTATGTGACGTCCTCTGTCGATGACGATGGCGTATGGTCTGCCTTGCAACATTTCGGTATCATATCCGAATAAAAGAAAAAAAGGCATCCGGCACTATCACAGTGCCGGATGCTACGCAAACTTCAAACCGCTCGGCTCGCAGGTCATGCAAGCCTGAGCAAGAACCAAAAAAAGAAATATTACCGAATGAACAGCAGTTCGCGGTACTTAGGCAGTGGCCAGAGGGCATCATCGACGATGAGCTCGAGCTTGTCAATCTGATAACGGATATCGTCAAGCTTCGGTTCTACCTTATCGTGATACTCGATGGCTTTCTCATGTTCATCTGTGATCTTGTTGGCTAGTTTACGGGCGTTCACCAGTTCCTCTACACCCTTTTCGATGGTTGAGGTGCGCTCGGCAATCTCCTCGATGAGCTTGATGTTACGGGCAGACAGCTTCTCGGCCTTGTCGGCGGGGAAGATGGCCGACATATCCTCTACGTTGTGGAGCAGGGCGCTCTGGTAGCGGGTGGCCACAGGGATGATATGGTTCATCGAGAGGTCGCCCAGCACGCGGGCCTCGATCTGGATCTTCTTCGTGTAGGTCTCCCATTTTACCTCGTTACGTGCCTCCAGCTCCTTCTTCGACATCACACCGAGACTCTCGAACATCTTGATGCTCTCGGGGTCGAGGTAGCGCTCGAAGATCTTCGGACAGCTCTTCTCCACGTCAAGACCACGCTTCTCGGCCTCCAGTACCCATTCGTCGCTATAGCCGTTACCGTCGAAGCGGATGGGCTTGCAGGTCTTGATGTCCTCACGGAGTACGTCAATGATGGCATGGAACACAGCACTGTGCTCTGTACCGTCAAATTTCTTGGCGGTCTCGGCTACACGACTGTCTACACGTTTCTTGAAGTCTACCAAGGCCTCGGCCACGGCACTGTTCAGGGCGATCATCGCACTGGCGCAGTTGGCCTCTGAACCTACGGCGCGGAACTCGAAACGGTTGCCGGTGAAGGCGAAGGGTGATGTACGGTTACGGTCGGTATTGTCGATAAGCAGTTCCGGAATCTCAGGGATATCAAGCTTCATACCCTGTTTGCCGGCCATCGAGAAGAGATCGTCCTTGTCGGCCTTCTCGATATGATCGAGCAGTTCGGTGAGCTGCTTGCCGAGGAATGAGCTGATGATGGCTGGGGGAGCCTCATTGGCACCCAGACGATGAGCGTTGGTGGCACTCATGATGGAGGCTTTCAGCAGTCCGTTGTGCTTATAGACACCCATCAGTGTCTCGACGATGAAGGTGACGAAGCGGAGGTTCTGCTCGGCAGTCTTACCAGGAGCATGGAGCAGGACACCATTGTCGGTGCTCAGCGACCAGTTGTTGTGTTTACCGGAGCCGTTGATGCCTGCGAAGGGCTTCTCGTGGAGCAGGGCGCGGAAGCCGTGCTTGCGGGCCACACGCTTCATCAGCGACATCAGCAGCATGTTATGGTCGACGGCCAGATTGGTCTCCTCGAAGATAGGAGCCACCTCGAACTGGTTGGGTGCCACCTCGTTGTGACGGGTCT
This sequence comes from Prevotella aff. ruminicola Tc2-24, assembly GCF_900110895.1. Taxonomy (GTDB): domain Bacteria; phylum Bacteroidota; class Bacteroidia; order Bacteroidales; family Bacteroidaceae; genus Prevotella. Next base: position 11,131 of record NZ_FOIQ01000007.1, read on the forward strand.
TACAAGGGATGCCGAGTTCCAGGGCCTGGATCTCAAGATCTTTCATGAAGGCAGCCACACGCTCGGGGATAGAGCCGAAGTAGTGGTCGTCCATCTGCTGGTTCTTGGCTGAGTCGTGACCCATCAGCGTGCGACCGGTGAGCAACAGGTCGGGACGTGCGGCATAGAGGCCTTCGTCGACCAGGAAATACTCCTGCTCCCAACCGAGGTTGGAGGTGACCTTCTTCACGGCCGTGTCGAAATAATGGCAGACGTCGGTGGCGGCAACATTGACGGCCTTCAGGGCACGTAACAACGGAGCCTTGTAGTCGAGGGCCTCACCTGTATAAGAGATGAAGATCGTAGGAATACACAGGGTGTCGTCGATGATGAACACCGGTGATGTGGGATCCCAGGCAGAATAGCCACGTGCCTCAAAGGTGGCACGGATACCACCAGAGGGGAACGATGAGGCGTCGGGCTCCTGCTGAACGAGCAGCTTGCCGGAGAACTCCTCGATCATACCGCCCTTACCGTCGTGCTCGATGAATGAGTCGTGCTTCTCGGCCGTGCCCTCGGTCAACGGCTGGAACCAGTGGGTATAGTGGGTCACGCCGTTCTCCTTGGCCCACTGCATCATACCTGTTGCCACGGCATCGGCGATATTACGCTCCAGGCGCGCGCCGTTGTCGATGACGTCGATCATCTTCTCGTAGACATCCTTCGGCAGGTACTTGTACATCTTCTCACGGTTGAAGACCTTCTTTCCGAAATACTCATAAGGTCTCTCACTCGGTGCCTTTACGTCGAGGGGCTTCTTTGCGAAAGCCTCGCCGACCATCTGAAATCTTAATGCTTCCATAATCTTTCCTTTCTATGATTTGGTTTGTGTTACTTTGTTGACAGATAAGTGTTGACTTTTGCGGCGGTCTGCTTGCCACTGGCCATGGCGCGGACAACGAGGCTGGCGCCATTGGCGGCATCGCCGCATACGAAGACGTTCTCCGCATATTGCGGATGGTCGGGCTTCAGGAATCCCATGGCCAGTAGCACGAGCTCGGCCTTGATGATCTCGGGCTTACCTTTCTCGACCATGATGGGACGACCGCCGTCGGGGTTGGGCTTCCAGTCGATCTCCTGGACGCGTACTCCCGTGAGTTTACCGTCTTTCCCGAGGAACTCCAGAGAGTTGATGTTCCAGCGACGTACACAGCCCTCCTCGTGACTGGAGGTGGTCTTCAACGTACGGGGGAAGCCGGGCCAGGGATTCTTCGGATCGACGGGTCCTTCGACGGGCTTCGGCATGATCTCGATCTGAGTAACGCTCTTACAACCTTGGCGGTGTGCCGTTCCGATACAGTCGCTGCCGGTATCACCGCCACCGATGACGAGGACATCCTTGCCCTTGGCCGTGATACGCTCCTCCTTGGAGAACTCCATGCCGGCGAGCACCCTGTTCTGTTGGGCGAGCAACTCAAGGGCAAAGTGTACGCCCTTCAGGTCGCGACCGGGGATATTCAGGTCACGGGCTGTCGGTGTGCCTGTGGCGATGACGACAGCATCGTAACCGGCAAGACCGTTGACAAGCGACTCGCTGGTCATCTCCTCGCCGTAACGGAACTCGATGCCCTCCTCCTCAAGCAGTCGCAGACGACGATCGATGACCGCCTTGTTGAGCTTGAAGTTCGGGATGCCGTAGCGGAGAAGACCGCCGGCGGCTTCAGCTTTTTCAAAGACCGTGACCTGATAACCCATGTGGTTCAGATCGTTGGCGGCAGCAAGACCGGCAGGCCCTGCTCCTACCACGGCCACCTTCTTGCCATTGCGAAGGGGATGATGAACACTGACGTAGCCCTCACGGAAAGCCGTCTCGGTGATGGCACACTCGTCTTCACGGTTGGTGGTCGGCTCATGCTCAATCAGGTTCAGCACGCATGCCTTCTCGCAGAGGGCAGGACAGATACGTCCGGTGAACTCTGGGAACGGGTTTGTGGCGTTGAGCAGACGGTAGGCCAATTCCCAGTCGCCTTTATATAGGGCGTCGTTCCATTCAGGCGGTTTGTTGCCTAACGGACAAGCCCAGTGGCAGAAGGGAACGCCGCAGTCCATGCAGCGTGATGCCTGTGCTCTGCGCTCTTTGGTGTTGAGCGTCTGTTCGACCTCACTGAAATCGTGGATCCTATCTTGGATAGGACGGTAGCCGGCTTCCTGCCGGTGTATCTCTAAAAATGCTTTTGGATTTCCCATTGTCTCTTTCTGTTTGAAGTTTAATAGTCGCGCTGCATGTCTGCAATCTTCTGTTTCAGTTTGTTCATCTGCTCTTCGTGGAGCACACGCTTATATTCGATGGGGACTACTTGGATGAAGTCCTCGACATAGCGGTTCCAGTCATCGAGCATCGTACGGGCCAGCTTGGAGCCTGTATAGAGGTAGTGCTGACGGATGAGCTCGTGCAGTTCCTTACGGTACTGACTCTCCTCGACGAGGTTGATCTCTACCATATCCATATTACAGAAGTAGTCGAAGTTGTGGTTCTTGTCCCAGACATAGGCGACACCACCCGACATACCTGCGGCGAAGTTACGTCCGGTCTCACCGAGGACGACCACCCGGCCGCCTGTCATGTACTCACAGCAGTGGTCGCCTGCACCTTCGAGCACGGCGATAGCACCGGAGTTACGCACACCGAAACGCTCACCGACTTTTCCGTTGATATAGAGTTCACCGGAGGTGGCTCCATAAAGACCTGTGTTACCTGCGATGATATTATCTTCTGCATTGAAGTTGGAACGTACCGGCGGAAGGATAGCGATGCGACCGCCACTGAGACCTTTTGCGAAGTAGTCGTTGGTCTCGCCCTCCAGCTTGAAGCTGACACCATGAGACAGGAAGGCACCGAAAGACTGACCTGCGGAGCCCTTGAACTTCACGTTGACGGTATTGTCGGGCAGACCGGCAAGACCGTACTTCAGAGCGATGGACCCTGAGAGCATGGCACCGACGGCGCGGTCGGTATTCTTGATGGCATAGTCGAGGTTCACCTCGTCCTGCTGGTCGATGGCTCGTTGGGCGGCTTGGATGATCTGCTGGTCGAGGGTTGTTCCTTGCATGCCCAGAGGTACCGACGGCTTGTGCACATCGCCGGTGAAGTGGCGCGTGCCTTCTGTCTGATTCAACAGTCGGCTGAAGTCGAGTACAGAGGACTCGGTCTCGATCAGTTCCGTATGACCGACAATGTCGGTCAGTCTCTTGTATCCCATCTCGGCGAGGTACTCGCGCACCTCCTGAGCGAGGAACGTGAAGTAGTTCACGAGATGCTCATATCTGCCGAGGAAATGCTTACGTAACTCAGGGTTCTGAGTGGCGACACCCATCGGACAGGTGTTGAGGTTACATTTGCGCATCATGACACAGCCCAGAACGATCAAGGCCGCAGTTCCGAAGCCGAACTCCTCGGCACCGAGGAGTGCCATCAGGATAATGTCGCGACCGGTCTTGATCTGTCCGTCAACCTGCAGACGCACACCGCCACGCAGTCCGTTCCGAACCAGTGTCTGCTGGGTCTCACTGAGACCGATCTCCGGTGAGATTCCCGCAAAGCGCATGCTGCTGGCAGGACTTGCGCCTGTTCCACCTTCGGCACCCGAGATGACGATGAGGTCGGCTTTCGCCTTGGCGACACCTGCGGCAATCGTGCCTACGCCACTCTCAGCCACCAGCTTCACGCTGACGGTGGCCTTCGGGTTGACATTCTTCAGGTCGAAGATCAGTTGGGCCAGATCCTCGATGGAATAGATATCGTGGTGAGGTGGGGGCGAGATGAGTGAGATGCCTGGGATGCTATGACGCGTCTTGGCAATGACCTCGTTCACCTTGAAGCCAGGCAGCTGTCCGCCTTCACCGGGCTTGGCACCCTGTGCCACCTTGATCTGGATCTCCTCGGCATTTACCAGATATTCAACGGTCACACCAAAACGACCGCTGGCCACCTGCTTGGTCTTACTGCTGAGGCTGATGCCGTCGACCTCGGTATGGAAGCGCTCGGAATCCTCGCCGCCCTCACCCGTATTACTACGGGCGCCCAGCTTGTTCATGGCCAGACAGATGGCCTCGTGAGCCTCTTTTGAGAGGGCGCCAAACGACATGGCACCTGCTACAAAGTGCTTGACAATCTCTTCGACGGGCTCCACCTCGTCGATGGAAATGCTCTTCTTGTTTCCGCTCTTGAACTTGAGGAAGTCGCGAATGAAGATAGGATCCTCTTTCTGGTCGACGAGCTTGGAGTATTCCTTGAATTTCTCGTAAGAAGCGGTACGGCAGGCCAATTGTAATGTAGCGATCGTCTCCGGGTTCCAGGCATGTCGGATACCATCCTTACGCCAATGGAACTGTCCGAGGTTAGGCAGGAACTTCTCGCTGCTACTGTCGGCGGAGATCGCCTTGTCGTGCATGGCGATGGCGTCCTGTGCGATCTTCTCCAGACCAATGCCACCGATGGTGCTGACTTCTGTGCCAAAGTAGGTCTTGAGTAGATTCTCGCTCAGTCCGATGCTTTCGAAGATCTTTGCACCACGATAGCTACGGATGGTAGAGATGCCCATCTTGGCCATGATCTTGAAGAGTCCCTTCTTGACGGCCTTGATATAGTTCTTCTCAGCAGTCTCGTAATCCTCCTGTATCTTATGACGCTTGACAAGATCGTCGAGGATGGCGAAGGTCATGTAAGGACAGAGTGCTGATGCACCGTAGCCCAACAGTAGGGCGGCGTGCATGGTCTCACGGATTTCACCCGACTCCACGATCAATGCCGTCTGAACGCGTTTGCCGACGGAGATCAGGTAATGGTGCACGGCCGAGACGGCGAGCAGAGAGGGAATGCAGCCTCCTCCGATCTCTCCAAAGGTGGGGAGTGCCTTGCGTATCTCTTCCTCACGGTCGGTCAGGATGATATAGTTGTAACCATCGTCGACGGCCTTTTCCGCATCCTTGCATAACTGATCCAGGGCGGCCCGCAGACTCTCCCCACCTTTAGAAGGGTCGGGGGAGGTGAAGGCGATTGGCAGTTTGATGGTGTTGAATCCTTTGTAACGGATGTTACAGAGGATGTCCAGTTGCGTGTTGTTCAGGATGGGGTGCGGCAGACGTACCATCTTACAGTTGGTCTCGTCGGGGTTCAGGATGCCCGTGCCGACACGTCCGATATATTCTGTCAGCGACATCACCAGTTCCTCACGGATAGAGTCGATGGCGGGGTTCGTGACCTGCGCGAACTGTTGACGGAAGTAGTTGAAGAAGACCTGAGGTTTGTCGGAAAGAACAGCAAGCGGGGTGTCGTTACCCATCGAGGCTGTCGGCTCCTGACCGTTGACGGCCATCGGTGCGATCGTTCCGTCGATGTCTTCCTCGCCATATCCGAACATCTGCTCTTTTTGCAGCAGATGGTCTACGGCATTCTCGACATGACGACCGCTCTTTAGCTTCTCCAGCTGAATACGGTTCGTCGACAGCCACTGGCGGTACGGATGTTCGTTGGCCAGCTGCTGCTTGATTTCTCCGTCGTAGTAGATTTTTCCTTCCTGGGTGTCGATAAGCAGGATCTTTCCTGGTTGTAGTCGTCCCTTCTCTGCAATCTCTGTCGGGTCGAAGTCCATGACACCGACCTCTGAGGCCACGACCATCGTGTCGTTTTTCGTGATGGTGTATCTTGCCGGTCGCAGACCATTACGGTCGAGCATACCTCCAGCAAAGCGGCCGTCGCTGAAAAGCAGGGCGGCAGGACCGTCCCATGGCTCCATAAGTATGGAGTGGTATTCGTAGAATGCTTTCAGGTCTTCACTGATCGGGTTCTTGTCGTTGAACGATTCTGGTACGAGGACACTCATGGCATGAGGCAGTGAGAGACCGCTCATGACGAAGAACTCCAATGCATTATCCAGGCTTGCCGAGTCGGACATGCCCGGTTGTATGATGGGCGAGATCTGTCTGATATCGCCAAGCGTCTCACTGCTCAGGACACTCTCGCGTGCCTGCATCCATCCTCTGTTACCGCGGATGGTGTTGATCTCTCCATTGTGTGCCAGAAGACGGAAGGGCTGGGCCAGCGACCATGTGGGGAATGTGTTGGTGCTGAAGCGTGAGTGTACCAGAGCCAGTCCGCTCGTGAAGTACGGGTTCGTCAGGTCAGGGAAATACTGACGTACCTGTATGGACGACAGCATACCCTTATAGACAATATTGGAGTTGCTCAGTGAGCAGATGTAGAAGTCTTTGTTTGATACACGGCATTCGATCTTCTTACGGATCATGAATAAGGTGCGTGCGAAGGTGTCGACCTTATCGTCGTTCACCCCAGTGATGAAGATCTGCTTGATGACAGGTTCTGTGGAGCGCGCAGCCTCACCGAGACAGTCGGGATTTGTCGGTACATTGCGCAGGTGCATCAGCTGTAGTCCCTCGCGCTCGATCTCCTCGATCATCACACTGAGGATGTCACGCTGTTCTTTCTCGTCCTTTGGCAGGAAGACCAGGCCTGTGCCGTATTTGCCTTTTTCAGGTACGGGGATTCCCTGAAGCAGGATAAACTCATGCGGAATCTGCAACATGATACCTGCTCCGTCACCGTCTTTTCCGATCTCCGCTCCACGGTGCCTCATGTTTTCAAGCACACGTAGCGCATTGTCTACCAGTTCGTGACTCTTACTTCCGTGGATGTTCACAATCATTCCAACGCCACAGGCATCATGTTCGTATTCTGCCTGATAGAGCCCTTTCCGGGTTTCTGTTTGCTCTTTCTTTTCCATTTGGTTTATGATCATCTCTTTTTGGGTTGTTTGAAGTATTTGTTATCTGTTATTCGGGAAGGTTGATCTCACCGTCGAAGACGAATGCGGCTGGTCCTGTCATGTAGACGTGTCCGTCGCTCTCACGCCATTCGATATCGAGCGTTCCTCCGTCCATGACGATACGACTCTTCCGACCCGCTCTTCCGGTAAGACATGCTGCTACGGCGGTGGCGCAGGCACCAGTGCCGCAGGCCATGGTGATGCCGCTACCCCGTTCCCATACCCTTGTGCGGATGCTTCCGTCGGACAAGATCTGTGCGAACTCAATGTTACAACGCTGCGGGAAGTACGGGTGGAGCTCAAGGAAAGCACCATAATGAGCGACATCGGTCTGATTGATGTCGTTAACGAAGATGACGAAGTGGGGGTTGCCCATCGAGACAAATGTTCCGATGAACTCGGTGTCGATGGCCCCCACGACACCGTCGCGCATCTCACCACCACCGACAGCCAGCTGCTTGCTGTTGCGAAGCACCGGCTTAAGCATGTCGACGGTAACGCTCTTAACCTCTCTCTCTTCGTTTATATCTAATGAGAGCGTTTTGATGCCTGATGGGGTGAGAAGTTTAATCTCTGACTGTGATGTCATCTCTCTCTCATACAGGTATTTCCCAATACAACGGGCGGCATTTCCACACATCATAGCCTCGGAACCATCAGCATTGAAGATTCTCATGGAGAAATCGGCCTCGGGTACCGGTGACTTGCCAATCAGCACTAGTCCGTCGCTGCCGATACCTTGGTGGCGGTTGCTCCAGGCCATGGCTGCGGCAGTGGGGTCAGGGATACTATATAATAAGGTATTGACATAGATATAGTCGTTCCCGGCTCCGTGCATCTTGGTGAAGTGTATCTTTTCTGTCATTTTGCTTTCTTTTTCGACGAAAATCTTTCTTTTTGTCTTATTGACGATGCAAAGGTAATTCTATTTGAAAGAGAAAAAGAGGAATAGCTGACGATTTTATCTACATTTTGCGCTCAACTTATAGATTGTAAGATAAAGGGCGTGGTTTTCTTTCGAATTGAAAGCAAATGATATGTGGATTATGCAAAAGGATAGCTTTTGTGTATTATTGATATCAAAATGTATCACAAATGGTTTATTTTGCTTTCAAAATGTCGTAACTTTGCACTCGAAAGCTTTCGATGTGTAACAAATAATAGGTAACAAGGTATGAAAAGGATTGAAGCAATCATCCGTAAGACAAAGTTTGAGGATGTGAAAGAAGCGTTGTTACAGTCGGACATCGACTGGTTTGAGTATCATAACGTGCATGGTATCGGACAGAGCCGTGAGGAAAGGATATACCGTGGCGTCCAGTACTCAACGGATGTGATAGAGCGTGTGGCACTGACGATTGTCTGCCGCGACCAGTTCGTAGAGCCTACGGTGAATGTCATCCTGAAAGTTGCCCACACGGGTGAGGTCGGCGATGGTCGGATCTTTGTGAGCGACATGATCGACACCTGGAGCATTCGTACGGGTGAGCATGGTGATATCGTATTAAGGGATAAGAAATAAAAACCCTAGCCTCCTTCGAAAGGAAGGCGTAACAACACAAACACAAAAAACACAAACCCCACGTCTCCGTTCGGGTTCCCCCTCCAAGTGGAGGGGGTTAAGGGGAGGCTTATGAGATATGAATGAAATAGGATTATCACTCGATACTGTATGGATGTTGTTGGCTGCCATGTTGGTTTTCTGGATGCAGCCGGGATTCGCACTGTGCGAGGCAGGTTTTACCCGTAGTAAGAACACAGCAAACATCTTGATGAAGAACTTTGTGGACTTTATGTTCGGCTCGTTGCTGTTTTTCTTCCTCGGTTTTGGCTTTATGTTTGGCAGCGAAGGCGCAGGTTTTATCGGTATGCCCAACTGGGGCGACCTCTCATTCTATAAAAGTGATCTGCCGGTAGAGGGCTTCCTGATTTTCGAGACGGTGTTCTGTGCTACCAGTGCCACGATCGTGAGCGGTGCTATGGCCGAGCGCACAAAATTCTCGATGTATCTGATCTATAGTGCCGTCATTTCACTGTTCATATATCCGATTGAGGGTCACTGGACGTGGGGTGGAGGCTGGCTCTGCAACGATGCTGCCGACAGCTTTATGATGAGCACTTTTGGTGATGTGTTCCACGATTTCGCAGGTTCTGCCATTGTGCATAGCGTGGGTGGTGTGCTGGCTTTGATCGGTGCTTTGGCTCTCGGTCCCCGTATCGGTAAGTATGCGAAGGACGGCAAGAGTCGTGCTATTCCTGGTCATAACCTGACGATGGCTGCACTTGGTGTATTCATCCTCTGGCTGGGATGGTTTGGATTCAACCCAGGCAGTCAGTTGGCAGCCTCTGGCGAGGTGAACCGTGTGGCTATCTCGCATGTGTTCCTTACCACAAACCTTGCTGCAGCCATGGGTGGCGTAGCTACGATGTTTGTCACGATGCTGAAGTATGGTAAACCTTCGCTATCATTGACGCTGAATGGTGTTCTGGCTGGTCTTGTTGGAATTACGGCAGGTTGTGATATGGTCAGTCCGATGGGAGCTGTTGTGATCGGTCTTGTCTGTGGTGTGGTACTGGTCTATGCCATCGAATTCATTGACCATAAACTCCATATCGACGATCCTGTGGGTGCTTCTTCCGTTCATGGTGTCTGTGGTATTCTCGGAACCCTGATGACTGGTCTGCTTTCAACGACCAATGGTGCTTTCTATGGTCACGGCTGGGGATTCTTCGGAGCAGAGTGCTTCGGTGTCTTGGTCATCGATCTCTGGGCTGCTGCATGTGGCGTGGCTTTGTTCTATGGAATCAAGAAGATACATGGTCTGCGTGTCGGTACTCGTGTCGAGGAAGAAGGACTGGATATCTATGAACATGGAGAAGCTTGTTATAACTAAATGAGTATAGGATATTAAAGAATGAAACATATGAAAAAGATTATATTATTTGTTTTGGGTTTGGTCGCTGGAACGACCGTTTATGCACAGGAGGTAGAAACAACAGTAGCTGCGGATGTGGTGAGTCAGTATATATGGCGTGGCCAAGACTTGGGTAACGTTTCGTTGCAGCCAACGCTTGGTGTCGAATATAAAGGTTTATCACTTTCGGCTTGGGGGAGTGTAGGCCTCTCTCAGCCAGCCGACACCAAGGAGTTTGACCTGACATTCGGCTATACTACTGGAGGGTTGACGATCGGTGTTACAGACTACTGGTTCGATGCCGGACTTGACCCTGAAGGACGCTATTTCAAGTACGATGCCCATGGAACGAACCATGTGTTTGAGGCAACGGTCGGTTATGACTTCGGAGTGCTCTCCTTACAATGGTATACGAACTTTGCTGGCAACGACGGCGTGAACAAGGAAGGCAAGCGTGCCTATAGTAGTTACGTGGAGGCTAATGTCCCATTCAAGCTTGCTGCTGTTGACTGGACTGCTACGGCCGGTGTCGTTCCTTCTGCCACGACGCTTTACGGAACAACAGGTTTCGCTGTCACCAACCTCGCACTGAAGGCAACGAAAGATATCAAGGTGACAGACTCGTTCTCAATCCCAGTCTTCGGACAAATTGCTGCCAACCCTTGTTCTCAGAAAGCATATCTAGTATTCGGCTTCACGCTGCAGCCGTAATCTTATATTCCCCTCCCTTCCGTCACTGATGATGGAAGGGAGGGCTTTAATGCAAACTTTTAATACACCAAAAAATGAAGATTAAGAAACGTTGGAAGATCCTGATGACGGCGATGACGCTGATTGCCGTGGTGGGTCTGGCGGTGGGAGAGCCGTCGTTTGAGTGTGACTGGTCCGTAATCTCGGCTGCAGATGTGGCTTGGCTGATTACGGCTACAATCTTTGTACTGATGATGACGCCAGGTCTGTCGTTCTTCTACGGTGGTATGGTGGGGGCGAAGAATGTTATCTCGACGATGCTCCAATCGTTTATCGCCATGGGACTGATCTCGGTGCTATGGGTGGTCGTTGGCTTCTCGTTGTGTTTTGGCGATGACATTGCAGGAGTAATCGGCAACCCGCTCACATTCCTGATGTTCAATGGTGTGGGTGGAGCCGTCTATACGACTCCGGCCGGTCATGTGCTGGGTGGAGCTACAATACCACTGGCACTCTTCGCCTTGTTTCAGATGAAGTTCGCCATTATCACGCCATCGCTGATTACTGGCTCGTTCGCTGAGCGTGTGAGGTTCTCGGCCTATATGTTCTTTATGATGTTCTTTTTCTTTGTCATCTACTGTCCGCTGGCACATATGACATGGCATCCTGAGGGATTGTTTATGAAATGGGGTGTCGTCGATTTCGCAGGTGGTATCGTGGTGCATGCCTCCAGTGGTGTGGCTGCACTGGCCGGTGCGATTTTCTTAGGAAGACGTAAGGCAGAGACACGTAAGAGTGAGCCGGCGAACATTCCTTTCGTGTTGTTAGGTGCTGCGATGTTGTGGCTTGGATGGTTCGGCTTCAACGCCGGTTCGTCACTACATGCCGATGGACAGGCTATCAAAGCGTTCCTGAATACAAACACCGCCTCGGCTACGGCTATGATGACGTGGATATTCTTCGACTGCCTGCGTGGTCGAAAACCGTCTGCCATGGGTGCTGCCGTAGGTTGCGTGGTTGGATTGGTGGCCATTACACCGTCTGCAGGCTATGTCACAGTGGGGCAGAGTATCTTTATCGCCTTTGTTATCACGCTCATCTGTAACGTTGCTGTCTACTGGCGCTCACACACCAGTATTGACGATGCACTCGACGTATTCCCGACACACGGTACAGGTGGTATTTTCGGTACCGTACTGACAGGTATCTTCATACAAGAAGGTCTCATCGCTGGCACGTGGGAGGGTTTTGTGGTATTCTTGCTCCATCTGTTGGCAATCGTCATAGTGTTCGTCTATACCTTCGCCATGAGTTGGTTGGGTTATAAGCTTATCGATCATCTCATCCCCATGCGTGTTTCGGCCTATAGTGAGAAAGTCGGTCTCGACTTCTCGCAGCATGACGAACACTATGGTCTTGCTCATATCGGTGAACGCGAGTTGGCGGAGTACGAGGAGCATATCAGAGAGAAACAGAAAGGTTGAAGAATGAATCAGTAAACTTACGTATTGTAACAGACTGGATGTGATTTGCAACTAAATGACGACGAATAGATGGTTGTGGTTATGAAAGAGATTACGAATTGTAAGTTCGGTCAATTTTTAACAATTAAAATATCGGCTGCGCGGATGGTTTTCGATAGAATTATCATATCTTTGCAGTCCATAAATACATTTGATTTATGGAAACAAAATACATCTTTATTACTGGAGGCGTGGCCTCGTCGTTAGGTAAAGGAATTATCTCGGCATCGTTAGGAAAACTGTTGCAGGCACGTGGCTATAAAATCACGATTCAGAAGTTCGATCCGTATATCAACATCGATCCTGGGACACTGAACCCCTACGAGCATGGTGAGTGCTATGTGACGGCCGACGGTATGGAGACCGATCTGGACTTAGGACACTATGAACGTTTTACGGGTATTGAGACCAGCCGCGATAACAGTGTGACAACAGGTCGTATCTATCTGAGTGTCATCGAACGTGAACGGCGTGGTGACTATTTGGGAAAGACGATTCAGGTGGTGCCGCATATCACCGACGAGATCAAGCGTCGCATCCTTCTGAATGCCACGAAGCAGGACTTGGATTTCGTCATTACAGAGATTGGTGGAACTATCGGCGATATCGAGAGTCAGCCGTTTTTGGAGGCCATCCGACAGTTGCGATGGGAACTCGGTCGTAATGCCATCAATGTGCATCTCACCTATGTGCCTTATCTGGCTGCTGCCGGTGAGCTGAAGACCAAGCCCACGCAGACGAGTGTGAAGCAGTTGCAAGGCTTGGGTATCCAGCCCGAAGTGTTGGTGCTGAGAACGGAACACCATCTGAGCGATGAGTTACGTGCCAAGGTCGCTCATTTCTGTAATGTCGATGTTGAAGCTGTTATCCAGAGTCAGGATCTGCCAAGCATCTACGAGGTGCCGGTGAACATGCAGCATCAGGGACTGGATTCCATCTGTCTGAAGAAAATGGGGGTAGAGGTAGGACCGACACCCGGTCTTGGTCCTTGGCGCAACTTCCTTGAGCGTCGTAAGAAAGCCACTAAGGTGGTTCGTGTCGGACTCGTAGGTAAGTATGACTTACAAGATGCCTATAAGAGTATTCTGGAGAGTCTCGCCCATGCAGGAACCTATAATGACTATAAAGTGAAGACCACCTTCATCAATAGCGAGCATATCACATCAGAGAATGTGGAGAAGCAGTTGGAAGGGATGAATGGTATTGTGATCTGTCCGGGGTTTGGCACGCGGGGCATCGAAGGAAAGATTATTGCTGCCGAATATACCCGTACACATGATATCCCGACGTTCGGCATTTGTCTTGGTATGCAGATGATGGTCATTGAGTTCGCGCGAAATGTGCTTGGTTACAAGGATGCCAATAGTGCAGAGATGAATCCTGACACACCGCACAATGTGATTGACATGATGGAAGAGCAGAAGAGTATCACCCAGAAGGGGGGTACGATGCGTCTTGGTGCCTATGAGTGTGAACTTGTCGAAGGTAGTCGCACATGGGATGCTTATGGTGAGGAGACACTCATCAAGGAGCGTCATCGCCATCGTTATGAGTTCAACAATCGGTATCAGACCGAGTATGAGGCGCATGGCATGAAGTGCGTGGGCATCAACCCGGCAGCTAACCTTGTGGAGATCGTGGAGATACCTGAGAAGAAATGGTATATCGGCACGCAGTTCCATCCGGAATACTCATCGACAGTACTGAATCCGCATCCTCTGTTTATGGACTTTATAAAAGCTTGTATCCATGGAGCAACTGAAGCATGAGTGTGGTGTGGCGATGATTCGCCTGCTGAAGCCGCAGAGTTACTACGAACGAAAATACGGTACGTGGGCATACGGTTTTAACAAACTCTATCTGATGATGGAGAAGCAGCATAACCGTGGTCAGGAGGGTGCGGGAATTGCTTCTGTGAGTCTGACCAAGGAACCGGGTACGGAATATATGTTCCGTGAGAAGGCCGAGGGTAAGGACGCTATTACAGAGATTTTCAGTCGTGTGACTCAAGAGATGGCAGGTGAGTTGTTGATGGGTCATCTGCGTTACTCGACCACGGGTAAGAGTGGGTTGACGTTTGTGCATCCCTTCCTGCGCCGTAACAATTGGCGCGCCAAGAACCTTTGCCTGTGTGGAAACTTCAACATGACTAATATTGAGGAGGTCTTTCAGTTCCTGACCCAGCAAGGACAGTCGCCGCGTATCTACGGTGACTCATATATCACACTTGAACTGATGGGACACCGTCTGGACCGTGAAGTGGAACGGTTATATACCATCGCCAAAGAACAGGGATTGACAGGTACGGACATCACAGACTATATCGATAATCACGTTGAGATGGCTAATGTGCTGAGGACAACGATGCAGCATTTCGACGGTGGTTATGTGATGTGCGGATTGACAGGTTCTGGTGAGATGTTCGCTGTGAGGGATCCCTGGGGGATTCGTCCTGCGTTCTATTATCGTGATGACGAGATTATAGCCCTTGCCAGTGAGCGTCCTGTGCTCCAGACGACGTTTGATCTGTCGTCGGAAGATATCTGTGAGCTTCAGCCTGGTGAGGCACTCATCGTGCATAAAAACGGTGAGAGCCGGCTGGAACTGATTATGCCTGCTCAACAGTTGAGCGCCTGTTCGTTTGAGCGTATCTATTTCAGTCGAGGATCTGATTGCGATATTTATCAAGAACGCAAACGTTTGGGTGAGCAACTTACACCTGCTATTCTCAGGGCCATTGACAATGATGTGGATCATACTGTATTCTCCTATATCCCTAATACTGCCGAGGTGGCCTTCTATGGTATGACAGACGGCTTCCGTAAACTTCATGGGGACGTGAGGACGGAAAAGGTGGTGTGGAAAGACATCAAGTTGCGTACCTTCATTGCCGATAACTCCGAGCGTAATGATCTTGCAGCACATGTCTATGATGTCAGTTATGGTTCGCTGAAAGCACACGAGGATAATCTGGTGATAATCGACGACTCGATTGTGCGCGGTACTACGTTGAAAGAGAGTATCTTCAAGATTCTTGACCGTCTGCATCCAAAGAAGATTGTGATGGTATCGAGTTCGCCTCAGATCCGTTATCCCGACTATTATGGTATTGACATGTCGCGTCTTGAGGAACTCTGTGCCTTCCGTGCCGCCATCGCACTGATCAAGGAGCGTGGCATGCAACAGTTGATAGCCGATACCTATCATGCATGTAAGACCGATCCTTTATCTGCAAACTACGTACGGGATATTTATGCACCGTTTAGTGTCGATGAGATTAACCATAAGATTGTGGAGATGCTCCGACCAGAGGGAATGCAGTCGCCCGTCGAGTTGGTGTATCAGAGTATCGAAGGACTGCATGAGGCTTGTCCTCATCATCCAGGAGACTGGTATTTCACCGGCTGTTATCCTACCCCCGGTGGTATCCGGATGGTGAACAGGGCTTTTGTGAGTTATGTAGAAGATGTGTTGAAGATGCAATTGTAAATCCGTAAATCGTAATATCATTATGTGTGGAATTGTTGGAATATTCAATGTAAAGGAGCAAACATCCGAACTGAGGCAGAGAGCACTGCGTATGAGTCAGAAAATCCGTCACCGTGGTCCAGACTGGTCTGGTATCTATTGTGGTGGAAGTGCTATCTTGGCTCACGAACGTCTGAGTATTGTCGATCCGGAGTCGGGTGGTCAACCGCTCTTCTCACCGGACAGGCAACAGGTACTTGCCGTCAATGGTGAGATATATAATCATCAGCAGATCCGAGAGAGATATGCAGGAAAGTATGATTTTATGACGGGCAGCGACTGTGAGGTTATCCTCGCGCTTTATCGCGACAAGGGTATTGATTTCCTTGAGGATCTCAGTGGTATTTTCGCTTTTGCGCTTTATGATGAGCAAAAGAATGAGTTCCTGATTGCCCGTGACCCCATAGGAGTGATTCCCCTTTATATTGGATATGACAACGACGGGAAGGTGTACGTGGCCAGTGAGCTAAAAGCACTTGAAGGTCAGTGTGATCATTACGAGCCGTTCCTTCCGGGACATTATTATTGGAGCAAGGAACCAGGCATGAAACGGTATTATCAGCGTGACTGGATGAAATATGATGCTGTTAAAGATAATCCTGCCAGTGTTGAGGCTGTCCGTGATGCCTTGAAAGACGCCGTGCGTCGTCAGTTGATGTCCGATGTGCCTTATGGCGTGTTACTTTCTGGTGGCCTTGACTCTTCAGTCATTTCTGCAATTGCGGAGAGATTCTCGGAGAAACGTATTGAGAACAACGGTCAGACACGTGCTTACTGGCCACGTCTGCACTCTTTCGCTGTTGGTTTGAAGGGAGCACCGGACTTGGCCAAGGCAAAGATGGTGGCCGATCATATCGGTACTGTTCATCATGAGATCAACTATACCATTCAGGAAGGGCTTGACGCCATTCGCGACGTGATCTACTTCATTGAAACTTATGATGTAACAACGGTTCGTGCCTCAACACCGATGTATCTGTTGGCGCGTGTCATCAAGTCGATGGGTATTAAGATGGTGCTTTCAGGTGAGGGTGCTGACGAGATCTTCGGTGGATACCTTTATTTCCACAAAGCCCCTGATGCACAAGCTTTCCATGAGGAGACTGTCCGTAAGCTCTCCAAACTGTATCTCTATGACTGCCTGCGTGCAAACAAAAGTTTGTCGGCATGGGGCGTGGAGGGTCGCGTGCCGTTCCTCGACAAAGAGTTCCTCGATGTGGCTATGCGGACCAATCCCGAGGCAAAAATGTGTCCTGGAAAGACCATGGAGAAACGTATCGTCCGAGAGGCCTTTGCCGATATGCTGCCAGCCGAGGTGGCTTGGCGACAGAAGGAACAATTCAGTGACGGCGTGGGTTATTCGTGGATTGACACACTGAAGAAGATAACCTCTGAGGCCGTCAGTGATGAACAGATGGCACATGCCGCTGAACGTTTCCCTATCAATCCCCCAAAGAATAAGGAAGAGTATTATTATCGGAGTATCTTTGCCGAACATTTCCCCAGTGAGTCGGCAGCACGAAGCGTTCCCAGTGAGGCGAGTGTGGCTTGCAGCACAAGCATCGCATTGGAGTGGGATGCCGCATTCAAGGGGATGAATGACCCAAGCGGGCGTGCCGTCAAGGGGGTTCATGAACAAGCCTATTAATATCTGAGAAGGCTGGATGTCATTTCGATATCCAGCCTTCTTTGTTTATGTTGTGTTTGTGTTGTTATTTCAACCAGTTTTGAATGCGTTGTAAAGCCTCGTCGGTCTGTTCATGACTGCCGAAGGCTGTGAAGCGCACATAGCCCTCACCGCTGGGGCCGAAGCCGACACCTGGCGTGCACACGACATGGGCGCCATAAAGCATCTCTTCGAAGAATTTCCATGAGAGACTACGGGTAGACGAACGTAGTCCGTGGGTGCTAGAGGCTTCTGGGGTCTTCGCCCATATATAAGGGGCGTTCTCTCCGCCATAGCACTCAAATCCAAGAGAGCGGAGGGCTTGGAGCATTTTGCTCGCATTCTGCATGTAATAGTCGATCGTGGAACGTATCTGTTCTTTTCCTTCTGGCGTATAGATGGCTTCTGCAGCACGCTGACTGATATAGCTTGTTCCGTTGAACTTCGTACATTGCCGACGGTTCCAGAGCGGGTTCAGAGGGATACGTTCGCCACTGAGAGTCGCAGCAGTCAACTCCTTCGGAACTACGGTATATCCGCATCGTACACCGGTAAAACCTGCGGTCTTGGAGTAGCTGTGAAACTCGATGGCAACCTTTCGCGCACCTTTTATCTCGTAAATAGAATGGGGAATCGTGTCGTCTTGTATATAAGCCTGGTAGGCGGCATCATAGAATATGAGTGTGTCATTCTTCAATGCATAGTTCACCCATTTGCGTAATTCTTCCTTGGAGATGACGGTTCCCGTAGGATTATTCGGGTAGCAGAGGTAGATGACGTCTACACGCTTGTCGGGAATCTGTGGCACAAAGCCGTTCTCTGCCGTACAGGGCATGTAGATGACATTCGACCATTTCCCATTCTCGTCTTGTGTGCCTGCCCGTCCGATCATCACATTGGAATCGATGTAAACGGGGTAAATTGGATCTGTGACGCCGATGGAGTTATCCCACCGGATGAGTTCCTGAATGTTACCAGTATCACTCTTGGCACCGTCGTTGATAAAAATCTCGTTGATATCAAGATGGATGCCACGCGGCAGGAAGTCGTTTTTTAGAATGGCCTCGCGAAGGAAATCGTAACCTTGTTCTGGTCCATATCCGCGGAAACTGCTTTGTACTGCCATCTCGTCGGCGGCCTTATGGATGGCGTCGATGACGGCTGGAGCAAGTGGCTGTGTCACATCACCAATGCCAAGACTGATGACATCGGCTTTAGGGTGCATTGCTTTGAAGGCATTAACCTTTTTGGCGATGTCAGCGAACAGATAGTTGTTCGGCAGTTTTAGAAAATGTTCGTTTACTAGTGCCATAACGTTTTTGTTACCTTTCGGACTTAATCTCTTTCTTCTTGTTCTTTTCTGTTGCAAAGATACAGCGTTTTGGTATAATTAGCAAAGATTGGCTAACTTTTTTCATGTACATTCGACGGCAAAGTAACAAATCGAAACCAAAAGACTAAAAATAATAACAGATTGAAAGAGTGCTATTCCGTTTTGATGCTTGTTCATTTTTAGGAGGGGATATGGGTATCCTTTGGATGGATAATAGTTGGGGCGTTTTCCTTTTTTCCCTGATATAATTTGGCTATCTGCGTCATTTTGCTTACTTTTGCACCAAATATCTCATTTGTTATGCAGACAAACAGTCATTTATCGCGACTTATCCATGATCAGGCCAAGAAATATGGCGAACGGGAAGCCTTGATTTACAAGGATTTTGGTAGCACGGAGTGGAAGTCGTATTCGTGGAACCAGTTTTCTGAGACAGTCAGAAAGGTCTCGAATGCCCTGTTGAATATGGGTGTTAAGGTGCAGGAGAATATCGGTATATTCTCACAAAATACAGTACAGTATCTGTTCTGTGATTTCGGCGCATGGGGAGTTCGTGCGGTGACGATACCTTTCTATGCCACGAGTAGTGAGCAGCAGATACAGTTTATGGTTAATGATGCGAATATCCGTTTCCTCTTTGTCGGAGAACAAGAACAATATGACAAGGCTCGTCGAGTATTCCCGACCTGTCGAACCATGGAACGCATCATTGTCTTTGATAAAAAGGTGCGTATCTCTGACCAAGATGCTAATACGATGTATTTCGATGATTTCCTGAAGATGGGTGAGAATTTTCCCCGTCAGACAGAAGTTGATGCCATTCAGGCATCGGCATCGATGGATGATATTGCCAATATCCTCTATACGAGTGGTACGACGGGTGATTCCAAGGGCGTTATTCTGACCTGTGGTCAGTATGATGCTGCCATGATTGCTAATGATAAGTGCGTGCCAGTAGGAGAGAACGATCGTGTGTTGAACTTCTTGCCGTTTACCCATATCTTTGAGAAAGGGTGGAAGATCCTGTGTCTCACAGAAGGTGCACGACTGATTGTTAATACCTATCCGCAAGAGGTACAACAGTCTATGAAGGAAACTCATCCTACCTGTATGTCGAGCGTCCCCCGATTCTGGGAGAAGGTCTATATGGGTGTGCAGGAGCAGATTGAGAAGGCCAATCCCGCCAAGCGGAAACTGTTCCGTCATGCCGAGAAAGTCGGTAAGAAACATAATATTGATTATGTTTCAAAAGGCAAGCGTCCGCCGTTGGCACTCCATTTGGAGTATGAGATGCTTAACAAGACGGTATTCTCATTGGTCCGTAAAGAATTAGGACTTGAAAACGCCCATTTCTTCCCCACAGCAGGTGCAACGGTAAACCCGAAGGTGGAGGAGTTCGTTCATGCCATCGGTCTGAATATGGTCGTTGGGTATGGACTGACAGAGAGTCTTGCGACAGTGAGTTGTAACCATCTTGGTGAACCGTATACGGTTGGTGGCGTCGGCATTCCCATAGAGGGCATAGATATCAAGATCAGTGACGAAGGTGAGATCTTGTTGAAGGGACCGACTATCACCCGTGGTTATTATAATCGTGACGACCTGACAAAGGCAGCCTTCACAGAAGACGGCTATTTCCGTACGGGTGACTCCGGTTATCTGAAGGGGGGTGAGTTGTTCCTGAAAGAACGTATCAAGGATTTGTTCAAGACGTCGAATGGTAAGTATATTGCGCCACAGATGATTGAGTCGAAACTTTTGGTAGATAAGTATATTGACCAGATTGCCATTATTGCCGATCAACGGAAGTTTGTCTCTGCGCTCATTATTCCCGTCTATTCGTTGCTGGAGGAATATGCTCGTGCGCATAAGATCCCGTTTGAGAATAGGGAACAACTTTGTACTAGTCCCCAGATTTGTGAAATGATGAAAGAACGTATTGACACGCTTCAGCAGCAATTGGCGCATTATGAACAGATCAAGCGCTTCACCTTGTTGCCCCATCATTTCTCTGTGGAAAAAGGAGAGTTGACCAACACGTTGAAGATTAAGCGTCGCGTGCTGAACGAGAACTATAAGAAAGAGATCGATGCGATGTACGCAGAGTAGTTTATTGTATAGAGTTTATAGATGATTACGCAAGACCAGTTGAAAGATGTTCTAGAGAGGGCGGAGGCGTTGCACCGTTATCTGGAAATTGACAAGAAAAAGATAGAATACGAGGAGGAGGATCTCCGTACTCAGGCACCCGATTTCTGGGAAGATCGGAAGCGTGCCGAGGAACAGATGAAGAAAGTCAAGGGCATTAAGAAATGGCTTGATGGCTACCAGGAGGTACGTACGATGGCTGATGAACTTCAGCTTGCCTTTGATTTTTATAAGGACGAGATGGTGACGGAGGAGGAGGTCGATGAGACCTATCGTAAGGCTGTTCGGGCTATTGAAGATTTGGAACTGAAAAATATGCTGCGCCAGAAGGAAGATCCCATGGAGGCTGTATTGAAGATTAACTCCGGTGCCGGTGGCACTGAGGCACAGGACTGGGCCTCGATGCTGATGCGTATGTATATGCGTTGGGCAGAGGCGCACGGTTATAAGGTGACCATATCTAACCTTCTTGACGGTGATGAGGCCGGCATCAAGAGTGTGACGATGCAGATAGAAGGAGGCGATTATGCTTATGGATATCTGAAATCGGAGAATGGCGTACATCGACTGGTGCGTGTATCTCCGTTTAATGCCCAAGGCAAACGCATGACCAGTTTTGCTTCGGTGTTCGTGTCGCCTCTTGTCGATGACACGATTGAGGTGTATGTCGATCCGGCCAAATTGTCGTGGGATACCTTCCGTAGCTCAGGTGCCGGTGGTCAGAACGTGAACAAAGTGGAGTCGGGCGTCCGTCTGCGCTATTGGTATACGGATCCTGATACAGGAGAGGAAGAGGAAATCCTCATTGAGAATACGGAAACCCGTGACCAACCGAAAAATAAGGAACGTGCGATGACGTTGCTCAAATCACAGCTCTACGACCGTGCCATGAAGAAGCGTCTGGAAGCTCAGGCCAAAATCGAGGCTGGTAAGAAAAAGATAGAATGGGGTAGTCAGATTAGAAGTTATGTGTTTGATGATCGTCGTGTGAAAGATCATCGCACGAATTATCAGACCACCGATGTTGATGGCGTGATGGATGGTAAGATCGACGACTTTATTAAGGCGTATCTGATGGAGTTCCCCGTTAATGATGAAGAAAACTGAAAACCAAATAATTAAAAACGTAGAATTATGAGTCAAATTGCAAAAGCATCAAAGGCTACCCATAAGAAGGCAGCTTATCAGAAGAAACAGGAAAAAGGTGGAAAGAAGGTGATGGAATGGATCTTTGGCGTATTGGTCCTTCTTGCAATCGTACTTATCTTCTTTTACATCTCCTCCATGTAACATGGATCCTTGGGGAGTTGAATGGAATACAGACATCTCCTTGGGTTCTTGTGTATCACGCCAGGCATTTTTTAATGTCTGGCGTGATAACGTAAGAGGACCAGGCCAATCAGTGCAGCCGTGGAGACGCCTATCGCGTTTGCTGCTAGATCCAACCAGTCGCCAGCTCTTCTCCCACCTGTACAATACTCTTGTAACAGTTCGATGAGCCCACTCATTAGGATGGGCATCAGCCATGCCCAGACAAACAACTTTCCGTAATTGGGACGGGTGTGTCTGCGAAGGTACTCTATCCAAATGACCAGACAGGTGATGCCATACATCACCATGTGAACCCATTTGTCGATAAATGCCACATCGTCAAGTCTTGTGGGGGGCGGTGTGAAGAATGACAGATACCAGATGGCTGCAAAAAGCAGGCAGGAAAAGGGATAATTTCTGATAAAATACAACGGGAAGCGCATATTTACTTTCAATTTGAGTGCAAAAGTAAGAATTATTTTATACTTTTGCAAACGAAAAGAAAAAAACATATGGCTAAACTGGAGAGAGCAAGTTTTGGAAGTAGGCTTGGCGTCGTTCTGGCTACGGCAGGTTCCGCAGTCGGACTGGGTAATATATGGCGTTTCCCGTATATGACAGGACAGAATGGCGGTGCAGTGTTCATCATGATCTACATCTTCTGTGTGCTGTTGTTGGGTATCCCCTGTATGATCAGTGAGTTTATCATCGGCCGTTATGGACAGGCGAACACGGCTCGTTCCTTCCGAAAACTGTCGGGTGGTAGCATGTGGTCACTCATCGGTTATATGGGTGTACTGACTGGTTTTCTGATTTCAGGCTATTATGCAGTTGTCTCCGGTTGGTGTCTTGAGTATATTTGGGCATCCTTATTAGGGAAGCTTCAGGGAGACACAGAATATATCAGTAACTATTTCGTGACTTTCTCTCAAGATCCAGTAAAACCGTTGTTTTGGACATTCCTGATATTGTTTGCCACTTATATGATTATTGAGAACGGTGTGCGTGATGGTATCGAGCGTGCCTCGAAGTTGATGATGCCCACACTGTTTATCTTGTTGTTGGTAATTGTGGGCGCGTCATGTATGTTGCCCAACGCAGACAAAGGTATTGAGTTCCTGTTTAAACCGGACATGTCAAAGTTGACAGGGGATGTCTTCCTGGCGGCTCTTGGGCAGTCATTCTATTCGCTTAGTATTGCGATGGGGTGTATCTGTACCTATGCCAGTTATTTCTCCAGACAAACGAATCTGACTAAATCAGCCGTACAGATTGGCGTAATCGATTTCCTGGTGGCTTTGTTGGCAGGATTAATTATCTTCCCTGCAGCCTTTTCGGTAGGTGTAAAGCCAGACAGCGGTCCTTCCCTGATCTTCATCACCTTACCAAATGTGTTCCAACAAGCATTCGGTGGTATTCCGTCTTTAGGCTATGGTGTTTCGGTGTTGTTCTATATCCTGTTATCCATGGCCGCGCTGACGTCGCTGATGTCGCTGCATGAGGTGAGTACAGCTTTCCTTCAGGAAGAGATGGGAACTACCCGTAAACGTGCAGCCCTGATGGTGACGGTGGGCTGTATTGTGATGGGTGGTGTCTGTTCTTTGTCGTTGGGGGCCTGGAATGGACTTCGGATGTTTGGTATGACGGTCTTTGACATGTTTGATTTTGTTACAGGTCAGCTTTTCCTCCCGATGGTGGGATTTCTCACCTGCATCTTTATCGGTTGGTTTGCTCCTCATAAGATCGTACGTGATGAGTTTACCAACCAAGGAACCCTCCGTAATGTGACGATGTTCCATTTTTATTTATTCCTAGTGAAATATGTTTGTCCGCTCTGTATCTTGTTTATATTCCTGCATCAGTTAGGTTTATTATAGTGCATTATGGAACAGAGAGGTGTGTTTGGTAGCAGACTGGCAATAGTCCTTGCAACAGCTGGTTCGGCGGTTGGCTTGGGTAATGTGTGGCGTTTCCCTTTTATGACAGGACAGAATGGTGGGGCGGTCTTCATCCTAATTTATTTCGCTTGTGTGTTGTTGTTGGGCATTCCCGGCATGGTGAGTGAATTCGTTATTGGACGACATGCACAGTCGAATGCAGCCCGAGCCTATGGGAGCATGGGACACCGGAGTTGGCGGTTTATCGGTTATCTCGGTATCCTCACTTCTACCATCATCCTAGGGTTCTATGCCGTTGTGGCAGGTTGGTGTCTTCAGTATTTGTTTGCTTCTGTAGCCGGACAACTGACGGGTGATGCGGCATATGTCATTCGCTATTTTCAGACTTTTTCTGCTGATCCTATTAAGCCATGTCTGTGGGGAGTGGCTTTTGTCCTGATTACCCACTTGGTGGTCTCTAAAGGTGTGAACGATGGTATCGAACGAGCTTCGAAGTTGCTGATGCCTTTGCTCTTGATCCTGCTTGTTGTACTGGTTGTGGCCTCCTGCATGCTTCCGGGAGCATATCGGGGTGTCGAGTTCCTGTTAAAGCCTGATTTTTCTAAAGTAAGTGGAAATGTGTTCCTTGAAGCATTGGGACAAGCTTTCTTCTCGCTGAGTCTGGGCACTGCCTGCCTCTGTACATATGCTTCATATTTTAAACGTGATACCGATTTGTTGAGATCGGCCACTCAGATAGCCTTGCTTGATTCGGGTATTGCCATCCTGGCAGGCTTGATGATCTTCCCTGCAGCATTCTCTGTGGGTGTGCAGCCTGACAGCGGGCCTTCCCTTATCTTCATTACCTTGCCAAATGTGTTTCAAGAAGCTTTCGGTGCTGTTCCTGTGGTGGGCTATTTTATTTCGATTCTTTTCTATGCCCTTCTAGTCTTTGCGGCACTGACATCCACAATCTCCATGCATGAGATTGGGACGGCATTCTTCCACGAAGAACTGCATCTGTCCCGTCGACGGGCGGCATGGGTGATTACCGGGGCCTGTGTGCTGTTGGCTGTGATTTGCTCCCTCTCTGTGGGTGCCTATGATGGTCTTCGCCTATTTGACATGCCGCTGATGGACTTCTGCGACTTTCTCACCGCTCAGTTTATGTTGCCGGCAGGTGCTTTCCTGACAAGTATTATGCTGGGCTGGTTTGTCAGTCGGCGACTGGTACAGGAGGAATTCCTCATGGGTCAGACTCATGACACAAGCCGTATGGTGAAGAGAGCATTCTTCCATATCTGGTTGTTCTCTGTGAGGTTTGTTGTCCCGATCTGTATTCTTCTCATCTTCCTCCATCAGTTCGGAGTCATATGATCCGCGAGTTCTTCTATCTCCAGAAGTCCGACCGGAAGGTGATCCTGACCTTACTTGTTGTGATGGTCGTGGCCCTGTCTGTGATCTTTCTGACGGGTGAGGAAAATAGTGAGACGAATGCATTGACACCGACTGACACCACCGTCATAAAATCGGGGTATGATAAGCAACGCAAGCCGCGTACGTCAGATATCCGTACCCGTGTAGTCTATCGTGATCGTCCTTATTATAGCAGCGATAGTCGTGCTTCGTCGCATCGCGCCTCTGAGTCACGCGACTCTTCTGTTTTTCGTTATCCGGTGAAGATCCGTGAGACAGAATATGTCGTGCTTAATTCTGCCGATACAACTGTTCTACAAACAGTTCCTGGTATTGGTCCTTATTATGCACGACAGATCGTACGTTATGGTGAACGGCTTGGAGGGTACGTCAGTGTTAACCAACTTGATGAGATTGAGGATTTCCCATTGGAATCAAAGAAGTATTTTGTGATTAAGGATTCCACCCCACGGAAGTTGAATGTGAACCGACTGACGCTCAATGAACTGAAACGACATCCTTACATCAATTTCTATCAAGCTCGAGCTATCACCGACTACCGCCGCTTGCACGGTCCTATTCGTTCGTTGGATGAACTGCGACTCTCCAAGGATTTCTCTTCAGAAGCTATCAGTCGACTATCACCTTATGTGGAGTACTGATTTTAGTTAATAAATGATAGCAGATGCTTGGCTTATGCGTTTTTTTCGTATATTTGCAACAGAAACTTAAAATACGAAGGAAATGTCAGAATCATTATTGTTGTTTATGAATGTTGGTCCGACGGAGATCATCATTATCGCACTTGTTGTGTTGCTGCTTTTCGGTGGCAAAAAGATTCCCGAGTTAATGAAAGGTCTTGGCAAGGGAGTCAAGAGCTTCAAGGAAGGAATGAACGAAGTAACGAATCTGGAAGAAGAGGAAAAGGAACAGTCTGAGAAGTAGTATGAGTGGTATGACGTTCTGGGATCATCTCGATGAGCTCCGTACTGTTATCATTCGCATCCTTTCTGTGACGGTGGTCGCTGCAGTGGTGGCCTTCTGTCTGAAAGACGAATTGTTTACCATCGTGCTGGCTCCCCGATCGAGCGATTTTATCACCTATCGGCTGATAGGCGGCGAGCCTTTCTTTCTCTCATTGATGAATACAGGACTGGCCGAGCAGTTCATGATTCATCTTAGAACGGCGATGTATGCTGGTGTGTTAGTGGCGATGCCGTATATCATCTATCAGTTGTTCTGTTTTGTCTCGCCTGCACTTTACGCCAAAGAGCGTCGTGGTGCCACCATCCTTGTCGTGAGCGGCTATGTGATGTTTATGCTTGGCACTTTGCTGGACTATCTGCTGATTTTTCCTTTGACAGTGAGGTTCCTCGGTACCTATCAAGTGAGCCCTGACGTGACGAATATGCTCACACTTCAGTCATATATGGACACATTGCTGATGATGAATCTCGTCATGGGTATTGTCTTTGAGTTACCCGTCGTCAGCTGGCTCCTGGGGAAGATGGGACTGGTGAATGCAGAGGTGATGAGTCTGTGGCGCCGACATGCCTTCGTGGCGATATTGATTATCGCTGCGATTATCACGCCGACGACGGATGCTTTTACACTCTTTGTGGTGGCTATGCCGATATGGTTGCTTTATGAACTGAGTATCTGCGTGGTCCGACTGACAGGAAAGAAATAACTAAATAAATACTTAATTATGCTACGTAAAATCAGAACGATCCTTGCCGGGGTGTTCTTTGTACTGATCACCTTGTTGTTCCTCGACTTTACGGGAACGATGCATCATTGGCTCTCATGGATGGCGAAGATACAGTTCTTGCCAGCTGTGCTAGCCCTCAATGTGGGTGTTGTCGTTGTGTTGGTGCTTTTGACACTCCTTTTCGGTCGCATTTATTGCTCGGTTATCTGTCCGTTGGGGGTATTCCAAGATGTCATCGCACGACTTAATCGCAAGAAGAACAAATATAGTTTCTCGAAAGCGCTGTCATGGCTTCGCTATACAATGCTTGGGGTGATGGTCGTAGCTTTGGTGGCGGGCATAGGCTCTGTTTTCCAGCTGTTGGCTCCTTATAGTGCATATGGCCGTATCGCCACCATGCTATTCCAACCGGTCTGGAAGGCCGGGAATAATATCCTGGCTTCTATTGCTGAGCATGTCGACAGTTATGCTTTCTATCATGTAGAACAGGTGGCGGCAGTAGGGGCTGTGATGGCCATTGCGGTAATTACTTTTATTGTTATATCCGTGTTGGCTTTGCGGAACGGACGTACCTATTGTAATACCATTTGTCCTGTGGGAACGGTCCTCTCGTTCTTTGCTCGTTTCTCTTTCCTGAAGATACGTTTTGACGAAGAAAAGTGTAAGAACTGTTCTTTGTGCTCAAAGAACTGCAAGGCGGCCTGTATCGATTATAAGACACACACTGTCGACTATAGTCGTTGTGTGGTCTGTGGAAATTGTATCTCAAAATGTAAGTTTGGCGCTTTACGCTATGATTCCCGTCTTCAGCGCCAGAAAGAGAAATCAGAGAACTTGTCCGTAGATACTTCCAAACGGTCGTTCTTACTTGCTTCGGCCATGGTGACAACTGCAGCTTTGGCACAGAAGAAAGAAAAACTGATGGACGGTGGCTTGGCAGAACTGGAAGATAAGGTGGCACCGGAGCGACAGACGGTTTTAACACCTCCGGGTTCATTGTCTTTCCAGCATTTCGCCCAGCATTGTACGGGTTGTCAACTCTGTGTATCGGAGTGTCCGAACCATGTGCTCCGACCTTCTGTTAACCTGATGCATCTGATGCTACCAGAGATGTCGTATGAGCGTGGCTATTGTCGTCCTGAGTGTAACCGTTGCTCGGAGGTGTGCCCAGCAGGTGCTATACGGCTGATTGGTCACGATGAGAAGTCTTCGATACAGTTGGGGCATGCCGTTTGGATTAAGAAGAACTGTGTACCCATCACTGATGGTGTGGAGTGTGGAAACTGTGCACGCCACTGTCCGTCTGGCGCGATTGATATGGTGCCGCTCGATGAGAATGACGAAGAGTCACCGATGATTCCTGTTGTCAACGAGGCAGCCTGTATAGGCTGTGGTGCCTGTGAATATGTCTGTCCGTCGCGTCCGTTCTCGGCTATCTATGTCGAGGGACATGAGGTGCATAGGAAGATATAGTAGGTTATATAGTAAGTCGTTAAAGTAGTAAAGTCCAATGAAAGACAAGAATATCTCCCGTCGTTCGTTCCTGAAGATCTTCGGAGCGGGAACCGTCGCCACTGCAGCCACGTTGGTCGGCTGTAAGAATACAGATAAAGCTGGGAAACAGGCTGTCAGCGAATATCGGAATCAGGTGGAGCCTCCTGTGGGTAAGATGACCTACCGTGTGAATCCGAAGACTAAAGAAAAGGTGTCGCTTCTGGGTTATGGTATGATGCGTCTGCCGACAAAGGTGGATAAACCTGATGAATTTGATCAGGAGATGATCAACAAACAGATAGACTATGCCCTTGAGCATGGCTTGAATTATATCGACACATCGCCAGTCTACTGTCAGGGAAAGTCGGAACGCTGTACGGGTATTGCCCTTAGTCGCCATAAGCGCAGTGAATATCTTGTGGCTACGAAACTCTCCAACTTCAACCATGATTACTGGTCATTCGAGAAGTCCAAGGAGATGTACCTCAACTCGATGAAGGAATTGCAGGTCGACTATATTGACTATTATCTGCTGCATGCCATTGGTGGTGGAATGGAGGAGTTCAATGGCCGATATATTGACAATGGTATCATGGATTTCCTGCAAAAGGAACGACAGGCAGGTCGCATCCGTAACCTCGGTTTCTCTTTCCATGGAAAGAAAGAGGTGTTCGATGAAATGATGGCACGACATGACGAGTTTCGGTGGGATTTCGTTCAGATTGAATTGAATTATCTCGATTGGGACTATGCTAACGAGATAAGTAACGCTAATGTGGATGCAAGCTATCTTTATGCCGAGTTACAGAAACGTGGCATTCCTGCTGTTATCATGGAACCGCTTTTAGGTGGGCGGTTGGCAAACCTCCCACAGTATCTGGCAACAGAATTGAAGAGCCATGCTCCTGAGCGCAGTGTCGCTTCGTGGGCATTCCGTTATGCGGGAAGTCATGAGGGCGTACTTTGTGTACTTAGTGGTATGACTTATATGGAACATCTGAAGGATAACCTGTTGTCTTATTGCCCGCTTGTACCACTGACGGAAGACGAGATGCGTTATCTTGACAAGGAGGTCGCAAAGAAGATTGTCGGATTGGAGAATATCCCTTGCAACGATTGTAAGTATTGTATGCCTTGTCCTTACGGTATAGATATCCCGGCAATCTTTGTGCATTATAACAAATGCAAGAACGAAGGCTCGCTACCGATGGGTGTTGGAGACAGCGAGTATCGCAAGCACCGTCGTCAGTATTTGATATCACTAGACCGTGTCGTGCCTCGTGACCGTCAGCCCGACCACTGTATCCAGTGTGGTCAGTGCGAACCCCATTGTCCACAGAGTATCCGTATCCCTCGTGAACTCCGCAAGATCGACGAGATGATAGAGAGTCTAAGGCGTGATCCCTTGGGGTTGGGTGTAAATGATAAGAAATAGATAATATGGATGCTAAAAGAATTATAGGATTCCTGCGCCAATTGATGGCAAACAATAATCGTCCTTGGTTTCAGGAACATAAAAAAGAATATGAGATTATCAGAGCGGAGTTCGAACGTGGCATTGTCCAGGCGATAGAGCGGATCACGACTTTTGATCCTGAGGTCGCTCATCTGCAGGTGAAGGATTGTACTTATCGTTTCTATCGCGACGCGCGTTTCTCGCCCGACAAGTCTCCTTATAAGAATCATCTTGGCGCTTATATCAATGCTAAGGGAAAGATGGCCTTGCGTGGTGGCTACTACCTGCATCTGGAACCAGACCATTGTGTCGTGGCGGTGGGAAACTACTGGCTTCCCACAAACATTCTCACATCTTGTCGCAACGAAATGATGGCGAACACGGATGAGTGGCTCAAATGCGTGGAGAATCCGGAGTTTCTGAAATACTTTGGCAGTGATTTGGTTAACAGTTCCAAAGAACCGATGAACATCCCTTATTGGGACCAACCTCAAGGATTCGGGTTAGAGAAACTGAAGACTTGTCCTTCGGGTTTCCCCCGTGACTGGCCATATGTGCATTATCTGCGTCTGAAGAACTATTGTGCCTGGCATGCCGTTCCTGATGACTTCTTCGAGGGCGACGCCTGGCTTGATGAGGTTGAGCGTATGTTCCGTGCCGCCAAACCGATGATGGATTTCATGAACGCGGTCATCGATGATTACGAGTGATATATACGTAAGAAAATTGTTCTTATGGAAAAAAAAGGTGAAGCAATATATGCTTCACCTTTTTTTGTTTGATTCTATGTTTGGTGCTTATTTGAAAAGCAACTGTGCGAACTGATATAGGCTCCGACGCCAGGTCTGCCACTCATGGGCAGTCTCGGGTGAGATGTAGCTGTGAGCATTGATGCCAATGGCCTTCAGATCATCGGCAACCTTACCTACGCTGGTTTCACCTTCTGCCATTCCTGTTTCCTTGCCGCCAGCACTCATAAAGAGTACCTTATTGGTCTTCTTGAAGTCAGGAATATCGGTTAGTTCGTCAGCACCGATAGTGCCACCGCTGAAGATGCCGACATAGGAGAATGTGGTGGGATTGTTCAGCGTGATACCGTGGGTTTGCATACCGCCCATTGAAAGACCTGCCATAGCACGGTGCTCTGCGTCGGCAACCACACGGTAGTTCTTCTCAACCATCGGGATGATGTCCTTGATCAGTACTTCCTCGAAAGCACCACCCATACGTCTGGCCATCTTGGCAAAGTCAGCTCCACTCATACGTGGACGAGCACCACCTTGAGGAGCACCCTGCGGACGTGGTCCTTGAGGAGCACCTTGTGGGCGTACGCCACCGGGACGTGGACCGCCAAAGCCCATAGGTTGCTCACCCGGCTTGCGGGCGTTCAGACCATTGTCCATAAAGATGATGAAGGGTACGGCCTTACCTGCGGCAATCAGATTATCCATGATAATGCCTGTCTTGCCCTGAGCACTCCAGCCCGTCTCGTTCTCACCCATGCCATGCTGCAAGTAGAGCACAGGATATTTTTTATCTGGATTAGAATAATATTCTGCTGGCAAATAAATGTAGCCGTGACGCATCTTCTGAGTTACTGATGAGTAATAATATACCTCGTTGACAGAACCCTGAGGAACATTCTTGACTGTATAGAAGTCCTCGTCGGCAGCGGGAACGTCGATACCGCTTCCCCAACGGCTGGCACCGTAGTAGTACAAACTATTTGGATCGGGCACGTTTGCACCATCGATGTTGAGCTGATAGTAATGGAAACCTTCGTCCTGAGGCTCTGAAGTAC
The DNA here is from genome assembly GCF_900110895.1 of Prevotella aff. ruminicola Tc2-24. Classification (GTDB taxonomy): domain Bacteria; phylum Bacteroidota; class Bacteroidia; order Bacteroidales; family Bacteroidaceae; genus Prevotella. The sequence goes on from NZ_FOIQ01000007.1 coordinate 42,821, forward strand.
CAGTCCACACTCCGTTCTCATCCTTGGTCATCTCATAGATTTTTCCAGCAATGTCAAGTCCTACAAATGTGGCCTGAGGTGCGGTAATCTGTGCACGGACCTGACGCTTAGAGTTAATGGCCGGGAACTGTTTGTTCTCTTGGTTGGTTGTCGCAGGTTTGAAGTCCTCAACCTCTGCTTTTACAGAAGGAACAATAGGATTCTGCGCGATTGCTGTGAGGCTTGTGAGAGCCATCAACGAAATTAATAGCTTTTTCATAAAATTAAAGTTTGGTTTTTAAAATTGATAATGAGTTAATTGTTACTTTTACACTTCTATCTTGTTTGACACATCATAAATGCAAAAGTAAAATCGATAGTTCTAATCTTAGAGAAGATTAACAATTCAAAAACCAGATTACTCAAAACAAACTGGAAAAAGTGAGGTATTATGGTTAGTATTACGAATGGCCATTTCGATGTAAAAATAGAGATATGGCGTAACTATAAGTCCTATATGAAAAAAGGAAGTGACTAATTTGCTAGTCACTTCCTTTTTTTTGGTCGGGATGAGGCGACTCGAACGCCCGACCCCTACGTCCCGAACGTAGTGCGCTACCAACTGCGCTACATCCCGATTTTTTAAATCGGCTGCAAAGGTACTGCTATTTTTTGAATTTCGTGCAAGAAAATAGATAAAAAATTAGAAATAAGCGGAAAAACGCCTAATCCGCTCTCTCTTTACCGACGGTTATAAGCTTGCAGAAACTGTTTGTATTCATCGCACTTCGACACGTATCCACTGGGTTTATTGATGCTCTTCTCATACTCCACCAAGGAGGCGAAGGCTTTGTATTGCGCAGACTGTGGAGCAGGGTGACGGTCGTATTCATAGGTGTTACTGTTCCATGTCAGTGTATACCAGGGTGAAGGATTCATATAGATGTATGCTTTAGCGAAGAGTACTTCCTCTTTCAGTCTTGTGTCTTTAGAGTTGTCTGCTTTTCGCAGGAGTTCTGCGGCCTTGGCGGCGAGGTCTGTCTCATTGACACGGACAGAGTCGGAGACATTCTTCCCGTCACGCATTAGGAACCAGCAGTCACCGGTATAGCTAGCTTGCGCATAGCGTATGGCTAATTCGTAGTATCGTTTCTTTAGGTCTTCACCCGACAGCACGTTTAATTCACCTTCCATGCGTTGCATCTCCCGTGCGAAGGTAAGTTTTGGGTTTGACTTTAGTTTGCCGTTATGATTACTATAGAGAACAGCACTTCTCAGCCACTGCCGTTTGATCCAGGGAGCAACGTCATACTTGCGATTGGCGGCATAGACGGCATAGCCTTTCTTCTCATAGTACGATGTCGGAATGTCCTTCAGCCACTGGATGGCCTTTTCCCACTGACAAAGACGCATATACTTCGTGCCAATGAGATCCTCCAACGCATGTTCTGTCTTTTTCTGGTGAGTCCATAGAAAACGATCAAGGGGCGTGCGAGGAGACCGGAGTGTATACTGGAGGTAGTCCTCCAATCTTTCTACCTTCATGGTGTCGATATAGGTCTCGTATTCATAAGTGCCGGTCGCATTAAACAAGGCGGCCATCCGTTCTGGACTTTCAGCATAGCGTTTCTTGAGAGTTTGGTAGGTGACGCGGTTCAGTACGTTCTGATAATGGTTTTCGGCTTGTTTGCTAAACAACCACTCTAGTTCTTGTGCCAGCCAGTTGTCATAATTCTCACTCTGGGGAACGAGAGCCGACTCGATATATAGACGTAATACGCGGGCGTTGTCTTTAATCCGCTCTGTGCCAGACAGAGTCGTTGCTGTTCGGATATCCTTCAGTGCCCGTTCCTTACTACCAAACATATACTCTAACCAGGCTTTGGCACTTTTCCAGAGGGCAGGAACCTCTGTTTTTCTTTCTTTCACAACTTGCTCACAGAAGTTACGCATCTGCTTGGCTTCGTCTTGTGAGATGTCGCGGATGAAAAGCTTACCGCCAAACGCCTCACCCTCACCATGTGGCTGACAGGCATCATAGGCTTCCTGTGAGTTGTTGACGAAATCTTGTAGTAGGAAGGGTAGCACTTTGGCATTGGGGTCGCGGAGATACTCCTGACGGATGGCGGCGAAAGAGCGCTTCTTATAATATTGTGTCATCAGACTATTATAGTCGCCCATCTCGGCAAACAACTCTCCTGCCTTTGCCTCCTGACCGGTTTTGTACAGGGCTCCGGCATAGATGTTCTTCATCATGTCCTTGTAGACGGTCTCGATATACTGACTCGCAGTCTGCTCCCAGAAGTTGATGTTTGTATCATGCTGCCCGAGCATCATGTTGGAACGCATATAGAGAAGGGCATGCTGCGAACGAAGCCGTGTTTTCAGTTTCCCGGCAGCGTAGCTGCGGATAGCTTGCAGATTCTTTCTGCAAGCGTTGATCTCTTCCTTGGTGGGGTAGTTCCATTCCCGTTGCTTCCGTTCCTCAATGGCCACGCATCTGAGGTATTTCTCGAGATTCTGCACATAACTGACCATCAGAGCGTCGCCCTTTTTCCGGGCAGCTTTGATGATGTCGTCTGCACGGAAGAAAAAATAACTGTCATCGTTCTGTCCAAGGTAGGCCTTCCAATTGTTTCTGGTTATCTCATCCATACGGTTACTGAACTCTGTCCGCTCATAGACGCTAAACAGATAGTAGTTGTGATTGTCTGCCCAGTAGCAGGCCAGCATGGGCAGTGCGATGACTGCCAACAGACTAGTGGTGATAAATCTCCTCATAGATTTCCGGTTTATATCTGTGAATATTCTCTTTGTCAAGATGATAAGTAATGATGCTACGTTTCAGACCGTCACGTCTCTGTTCTACAGCTCGTTTCACTTTCAGAATCTCCTCTGCCTCTACAGTGTGCTCGACATGCACCCCCCGAATAATCCTCAGCCACGAGAATACGGGATAGGCGGTGGACAATGGAAGGGGATAATCATTGAGATGTTTCAGATAGGGCGATACATCCCGGATGTCGAGGATAGGGTTCCGCTCCATATAATTCTCTGGATTGCCTGTGTTATAGATCATCAGCACCCCGTAGTCTGTAGGTGGAGGAGTCATCGATAACTGGTGTAAGCGGATGGTGGTCGAAAGTTGTTGGCTCCATGCCTGTTTGACTTCTCGTAGGAACTCATAATATATGTTTCTGCTTCTGACAGTGTAGTCACAGTCAATCTGTATCTCCCGGACATTTGGGATGCCGTTGGTTTCATTCATCTGACGGATGCGTCTCACGAGCTTTTCTGCCAGTCCTTGATGCGACTGATGCATGCAGTCCTCCATGATATAGACAGTCGGGATGATTTCTATATTCCTTGGTAAGGTGTCGCTAAACGATATGGTTGCATTTGGCATAGGCCCCCGACCCTGTGTCGTGTCCATCACCACATCGAAATATCTGCAGTAGATCTTTTGGATATGGTATTGATTCAGGAATACCCGTTCTGTCGAGTCGAGCCGGAAGTCGGTGCGCCAATAATAAACGGCGTTCCCTTCTTCTAACTCTTCCTGTCTCTGACAACCTGTCATCAGCAGACAAAGGAATAGACCTGACCAGATAGTTATTTTCTTCATGATCATCAATGGTAATATCATGATGAAGCCTTTCAACTACGGTAGTTATAGTAGTTCCGGCAGTTGGAAAAGCTTGGTGCCGTTGGAGCCTTTGATCAGAATAGTCTTACCCTCAGGCGATTGTGATGTGATGGCTGTCTTTACCTCCTCCACATCATGGAATTTCCTAAAATCGCAGTTGGTCTTGGCAAACTCGTCGCCGACGAGCCAGACATCCTCAAGGTCCATTTTCTTTAGATAATCAATAACATGCTGGTGCTCTTCGACGGAAGCGTCGCCAAGCTCACGCATGTCACCAAGAATCACCATTTTATGGTCTGCTTGTATCATCTGGAAATTCTCTAGTGCGGCAGTCATACTTGACGGATTGGCATTGTAAGCATCGACGATGAGGCGGTTGTTCTTGGTGACAGTCATCTGCGAACGATTATTACTCGGAACGTAGTCCTCCAGTGCCGCACAGATCTTCTTGCGATCGACACCGAAGTTAATGCCTACGGCGATAGCCGCCAACAGATTGTCGATGTTGTACGAGCCCACGAGTTGGGTCTGTACCTTGTGCCATTTTGTGGAACGGCCCTCTTCTTCGAGTGTCATCAATGGTTCGCGCCAACGGAACTTGAGGAATGGATCATTGGCAGTAATCTCACCGCTAATGCACGTATATTGGTTCTCTGGATCGGTGGAGTACGGACTGATCCATATATCCTCGTCCTCCCCGATCTGATCGATGAGATATTCATTGTCGGCATTGAGGAAGATGAGAGCGTCCTCTTGGGTGCGAAGAAAGTCATAGAGCTCACATTTCGTCTTGATGACTCCCTCGAAGGAACCGAAGCCCTGCAAATGAGCCCTACCCACATTCGTAATTAGACCACAGGTTGGTTCGGCAGTCTCGGCAAGTGTCTTGATGTCACCAGGGTGACTGGCTCCCATTTCGATAACAGCGATCTCATGCTCCTTCGTCAGACGGAAGAGCGTCTTGGGTACGCCGACATCGTTGTTGAAGTTTCCTTGTGTATAGAGCACATTATATTTCTGTGAGAGAACAGCGGCAATCAACTCTTTCGTAGTCGTCTTACCGTTGGTGCCGGTGATGCCGATTACTGGGATGTCGAACTGGCGACGGTGCTCACGGGCAAGATCCTTGAAAGTCTGCAAACAGTCGTCGACAAGGATAAACTGTCCACTATGGTCGCCCGATTGTTGCTCTTTGGCGATTCCCGGGTCATCGACAATCGCATAGGCACATCCTTTTTCTAAGGCAGCCTCGGCAAACTTGTTCCCGTCGAACGATTCTCCCTTCAACGCCAAGAAGATACTTCCCTCCGGACAGTCTCGACTGTCGGTCGTGATGCAGGGATGTTGCAGATACAGCTGATACAGTTCCTTGATATCCATCGTCTTCACTATTTTTTGTGCAAAATTACAAAAAAACTATGAACTATGAACCATCAATTATGAATTATTTCGTATCTTTGTAGGCGATATGGACTATATGATAAATGTACACGGCAGGCTGATGGACTTGTCGGAACCACAAGTGATGGGTATCCTGAACGTGACACCCGACTCTTTCTATGCTGGAAGCCGAAAACAGACAGAGCGGGAGATAGCTGAACGAGTCCATCAGATCATAGAGCAAGGAGGGACGATGATAGATGTCGGCGGATGTTCTACCCGCCCTGGTTGTCAGGTCGTATCGGAACAGGAGGAGATGGAACGGTTGCGTTTCGGCCTTGGTATTGTGCGTCGCGAAATCCCTGATGCTGTTGTTTCTGTTGATACATTTCGTCCCGATGTGGCACGTATGACCGTGGAGGAGTATGGTGCCGATATTATCAACGATGTCAGTGAGGGCTCTACAGAGATGTTCCGGATGGTTTCTCGTCTGCGCGTACCTTATATATTAATGTCTGTCCGACCGACAATGCGAGAGATGTTGCTCTCGTTTGCCCAAGAGGTACAGCAGTTGCGCGATTTGGGTGTGAATGATATCATTCTCGATCCCGGCTTTGGTTTTGGGAAGTCGTTAGAACAGAACTATCAGGTGATGGGTGAACTGGAGAAACTGCAGGTCTTGGATCTTCCTGTGCTTGTGGGAGTGTCTCGTAAATCAATGATATTCAGACTTTTTGGATGTACCCCAATGGAGTCCTTGAATGGAACGTCTGCCCTTAACACTATCTCACTGATGAAGGGGGCGAGCATTCTTCGTGTGCATGATGTGAGTGAGGCTGTGGAGTGTTGCAAGATAGTCCAGTCGTTAACGGTCAAAAATCAAGAATAGATGTTTTTTGAGTTCGGACTGAAAGATATTATTGACATTCTGTTGGTAGCGCTGACGCTTTACTATATCTACCGACTGATGCGTGAGTCGCGTTCGCTGAACGTGTTCATCGGCATCATGGTGTTTGTCATCTGCTGGCTTTTCGTGTCGCAGGTATTACAGATGCGTCTACTGGGGTCTATCCTCGACAAACTTGTCAGTGTGGGTGTCATAGCCTTGATCGTGCTCTTTCAGGACGATATCCGGAAGTTCCTATATAATTTGGGCGCCCACCGTCGTATAAGGGCATTCTCTCAGTTCTTTACTTCTACGAAAGGTAAGGAAAAAGGACGGCGCGACGTCAAGGAGACGATTATGCCAATCGTGATGTCGTCGATGAACATGAGTAAGGCCAAGGTCGGCGCCTTGATTGTCTTGGAGCGGACAGTGCTTCTGGATGATATTGTTGTTACGGGCGACCAGATTGACGCGGTCATTAATCAGCGCTTGATAGAGAATATCTTCTTTAAGAATTCACCTTTGCACGACGGAGCCGTCGTCATATCGAAGAAACGTATTAAAGCGGCAGGATGTATTTTGCCCGTCAGTCATGACTTGGACATCCCCAAAGAATTGGGTCTTCGTCATCGTGCAGCCATGGGTGTCTCTCAGGAGAGCGATGCTGTAGCTGTTGTTGTCTCAGAGGAGACGGGAGCCATCTCTGTTGCTGTCAGGGGCGAGTTCCGCCTCCGGCTTTCGGCAGAGGAGTTGGAGAGTATACTGACTAAGGAATTAGAGTAATTTTTTAATATAAAAAACAAACGATGGATTTATTAGGTCAAATTGTAGCGCGTGCAAAATCTAACAAGCAGCGCATCGTGCTCCCCGAGGCAACAGAGGAGCGTACACTTCGTGCAGCCGATAAAGTGCTGGCTGACGATGTTGCAGACATCATCCTGATTGGTAATCCCGATGAGATCAACAAACTCGCAGCAGAATGGGGACTGACGAGTATTGGAAAGGCAACTATTATTAATCCGGAAACTAGTCCGAAAGCAGAAGAGTATGCAGAGAAGTTGGCTGAGCTCCGTAAGAGTAAGGGCATGACTATTGAGGAAGCCCGTAAGCTTGTGAAGAACCCCTTGTATTTCGGATGTATGATTATTAAGACAGAAGGCGCTGATGGTCAGATTAGTGGTGCCCTGTCGACGACGGGCGACACCCTGCGCCCGGCACTTCAGATTATCAAGTGTGCCCCTGGTATCACCTGTGTCAGCGGTGGTCTGCTGCTGATCTCCAAGGAGAAACAATATGGTGAGGATGGCGTGCTTGTCGTCGGTGATGTCGCCGTGACACCGATGCCTGATGCCGCTCAGCTGTCTCAGATCGCTGTCTGCACCGCTCAGACAGCTAAGTCGGTGGCCGGATTTGCCGAGCCTCGCGTGGCTATGCTGAGTTTCTCGACAAAGGGATCTGCTAAGCACGAAGTCTGCGACAAGGTCATTGAGGCTACCCGTCTGGCAAAGGAACTCGATCCTACGTTGAAGATCGACGGAGAACTGCAGGCTGATGCTGCTCTTGTGCCCAGCGTGGGCGCAAAGAAAGCGCCCGGCTCCGATATCGCTGGTAAGGCTAATGTCTTGGTGTTCCCGAATCTCGAGGTCGGAAACATCGGTTATAAGATGGTTCAGCGTCTGGGTGATGCTATTGCCATCGGTCCGATCCTCCAGGGTATCGCACGTCCTGTGAATGATCTCTCTCGCGGATGTTCCGTGGATGATATCTATTATATGGTGGCCATCACGGCTTGTCAGGCTATGGATGCCAAAAAGTAATTTGAAAGTATGAAGATATTAGTGCTGAATTGTGGCTCGTCATCCATCAAGTACGCATTGTATAATATGGATGATAAGAGCGTGATGACGTCGGGTGGCGCTGAGCGTGTGGGACTCGACAACGCTTTTGTGAAAGTGAAGTTGCCAAATGGTGAGAAGAAACAGATTATGCATGATATCCCCGAGCATACGGAGGGCGTGAAATTCATCTTCTCGTTGTTGACCGACCCTGAGATAGGCGTGATCAAGTCGCTTGATGAGATTGATGCGGTTGGCCATCGTATGGTACATGGCGGAGAGAAGTTTAATAAGTCGGTCATCCTGACCGACGAGGTGCTGAAGGCTTTCGAAGAGTGCTCTGATCTGGCTCCGCTGCATAACCCCGCCAATCTGAAAGGAGTTAATGCCGTCAAAGAGTTGATGCCAGGTCTGCCCCAGGTGGGTGTGTTTGATACGGCATTCCATCAGACGATGCCACCGAAGGCATTCATGTATGCTATTCCTTATGAGCTGTATGAGAAATACGGCATCCGTCGTTATGGATTCCATGGCACCTCTCATCGTTATGTCTCGCAGCGTGCCTGTGAGTTCCTGGGTATCAAGCCGGAGGGAACAAAGATGATTACCTGTCATGTAGGTAATGGTGGCTCTCTTGCTGCCATTGTCGATGGAAAGTGCATTGACACGTCCATGGGTCTTACCCCATTGGAGGGTCTTGTGATGGGTACCCGTGCCGGTGATATTGATGGAGGTGCAGTAACCTTCATCGAAAAGAAACTTGGTCTTGATGCCGATGGTATGTCCAACCTGTTGAATAAGCAGAGTGGAGTGGCTGGTATCACTGGTGGTTCCAGCGATATGCGCGATGTTGAGAATGCTGCCAAGGAGGGTAATCCCCGTGCTAGACTTGCTCAAGAGATGTATTTCTATCGTATCAAGAAATATATTGGTGCCTATGCTGCGGCCATGGGTGGGCTCGACGTTATCGTCTTTACTGCTGGTGTCGGAGAGAATCAGGTCAGCATGCGCTCTGAGGTGTGCAAGAATATGGAGTTCCTCGGTGTGAAGTTCGACGAGTCAAAGAACAGCGCACGTGGTGAGGAGGCAATCATCTCTGCCGATGACTCGAAGGTGAAGGTGGTTGTCATCCCGACCGATGAAGAGTTGATGATTGCTACCGACACGATGAATCTTCTGTAATCGTACGATGGTAACATCTGATAATCAAGGGTAGTCCTTCATGGGCTACCCTTTTTCTGTGTCTGAGCAGACAGGGATATGTATTTGTCAGTTTCTTATAAAAAAATTACAAAAAATGCAAGAAGTAACAAAAAAAAGATTAATTTTGCATCGCACTATGGACTTTGCCGATTACTAACACTTGTGGAACGATGGAGTCTGTTGTGGTAGTACGTAAATATGTTTATGGTCAAATATTAGGATTAGAAATGAAGAAGTTTGTTTTTTTCTGTATGGCGTTACTTTGCTTCTCAGCATGTAAGACGGATCTTTCAGAGATTGAGGAGCGAATTGATGAGATAGAAAGACAAGGCAAGAATCTTGAGCAGCAGGGTAAGAACCTTGAGCAACAGGGAAAGGATCTTGAGAACAAAAGTAAGGATCTTGAGCAACAGGGTCAGGACTTGGCTGGTGAAACAGAGAGGCTGCAGAATGATTTGGACAATACCCAGAACCGGATAGACGAGATAGAGAAGGAGATGAATAAGGTAGAGCCGAAGTTGCTCTCTATGGAATTCCTGGCTTCTGAGAATCCGCTCCTACTCGTGGAGAATACACGGTGCGATATCAGTGCCGATGGTATTGTGGAGTGCTGGGTCGTCAATATTATGAGTTCCAAAAAACTTATTCCTCATTTCACTTATCAGGGAGAGAACGTCACGATTGGTGGCAAGGCTGTTGAGAGTGGCGTCACGGAGGTTGACTTCAGTCAGCCTGTCGTCATGACCATCACTTCATCTGACAAGACGAAGGATTATACTATTAATGTCCACTCGTACACAGGTCTGCCTATCCTTTGGATTGAGACCATGAACAGAAGTCAGGTCTCTGTTGTCGAGAGATTCTATAATGCCCAGTTCAAGCTGGCAGAGAACGTGACAACCCGTTCTTCCGGAAGTGTAATTGAGGCAAGTGGAAAGATTAAAGGTATTGGCTCAACACAGTGGTGGAAACCTAACCTGACGGGCAAGACATACACGGAACTATGGAAGAATACTTACGAACTCCAGTTCAATGGTGTCATCTCGGTACTGGACGAGGCGAAGAATAAGGCTTGGGCACTTATTCCTAATGCCGATGATATCACGATGCTTCGTAATCAGACCGCCTATGCTATGGGAAAGATCAGTAAGTTGGCGTTTACACCGCGTTTCCATTATGTCGATGTCATGATGAATGGGGTTTACTTTGGTACCTATATGATTGGTGATAAGATTGAGGTGGGGGCCGACAGAGTCAATATTAGTAAAGACGGCTTTATCCTGAAGATTGACGCAAAGACCTCTGGTACGAACTTCAGTGCACAGACCATCGAGAAACCGCTGAGCATCATTGCTCCGAGCGTGAGCTCTGGGGATGCGAACTATAAATATATCAAGAATTTCATTACGACAGCGGAAGATGCTCTCTTCTCGGAGGATTTCACCAATACCTCTACCGGATGGCAGAAATATCTTGATATGGACTCTTTCGTTGACTGGTATCTGATCAATGAGATTGCCAAGAACTCAAACGGCGCCTTTGCTGCCGACTGCTATATGACTCTTGAGCGGGATGGTAAATTAAAGATGGGTCCGATATGGAACTTTGAGAATGCTTTCGGAAATGTGAAGAATACCAGTTCGAATGGCTTTGTCGTAAAGAACTCAAACTGGTATGCTCGTCTGTTCAAGGATCCAGCATTCGTGACTAAAGTGAAGGAACGCTTCAACTATTTCTATAAGCAGCGTAACACGATTCTGTCGGAGATTAATTCCAACGCCCAGTATCTGCGCTATTCTGTACGAGAGAACTCCAACAAATGGGAGGTGTTCGACTCTTATAAGTCGTATAGCTCCGATGTCTCAGTGATGTATCAGAATGCCGTGGGATCTATGAAGTCATGGCTGGATAAACGGATGACATGGCTGAAAGGTGAGTTTGATAAGATGTAAGGCTTTGGCCGACGGATATTGGTGATGTTTATCTAATTCAAGAAGATGAGAAAGATCGTATTCTTTGCTATCATAGTCCTATGCCTCACTAGCTGTAAGGAAGACCTGTCGGATTACTTCGAGAGGATGGATCTTCGCGAGGAGGCCAACAAGAGACAGAAGGAACGTAATGAGCAACAGGCGAAGCGGAACGAAGAGCAGGCCAAGTGGAACGAGGAACAGGCTCAACGGAATGCCGACCAGGCAGCGCTGAACAGAGGCCTGCGCCTTCAATGGGAGGAGTTGGCCAAGAAGCTTGACAGTCTTGAGGCTGTCCGGGCTGTTGTGCCACCAGTTGAGCCGAAGTTGTTGTCCGTCACTTTTGCTAAGGCGGAGAACCCGAAGTTGAGTGCGGACATCAAATGTGAGATTGTCGATGATAATACGATAGAGTGCTGGTTGCCGGGCATCGTTACCGAGAAACAACTCATCCCGCAGTTCACTTTCGACGGTACCATGGTCACCATCGATGGTATTGAGGCTGTCAGTGGAGAGACGAAGTTCAACTTCAAAAAACCGTTAAAGGTGACGGTCATGACCTCGGACAAGATGGTTCACTACTTGATGTATGTCCATTCCTATACGGGCTTACCGATTCTCTACATCAATACGGCAGGTCAGCAGGAAGTTACATCCAAGGAGTATTATATTGATGCTTCGGTCAAGTTGGTGGAGGATGTACGGACGAGAAGTGCCGGTGATGTGACCGAGGCTGTCGGTCATATCAAGGGCCGTGGTAACTCGACATGGGGCCTTCCCAAGAAACCATATAGACTGAAGTTCGACGAGAAAGTGTCTTTCCTCGGAGAACATAAAGACAAGTCATGGGTGCTGATTCCTAACTGGACGGACAAGAGTATGCTTCGCAATGCGTTGTCTTTCTATCTGGGTAAGATGAGTAATATGGACTGGACCCCTTGTTATCATTTCGTAGAGGTGATCTTCAACGGTCGTTATGACGGTACTTATCTGTTGACAGAGAAAGTGAAAGTCTCCAATCACCGGGTGGCCGTCGGTGACGACGGGTTCTTGCTCGAATGCAACAACTGGGCCGACCGTGAGGACGACGCGACATATTTCCATACGACCTATGTCGATCCGGCTATCGTAATCAAAGAGCCTGAGGATGTGCAGTATGATGATGCTAATTACACGTATATCGTGAATTATATGTCAACGCTTGAGCGTACCCTGTTCTCCTCCAGCTTTACGAATCCTTCCACTGGATGGCAGAAGTATATGGATATGGATTCTTTCGTTGACTGGTATCTCATCCATGAGATTGCCAAGAATGTTGACTGTATGTTCAACTTCAGTACATTCATGCATCTGGAGAGAGGAGGAAAACTGAAGATGGGACCACTCTGGGACTTTGATATCGCATACGGTAACCTTAAGGAAAGTGGCTCTAGTTATCTGAAATGGATCTCCCCACAGGGGAATCTCCTCACGCAGACGAAGTGGTACAGTCGTTTGATGAAGGATCCTGCCTTTGTTGCGAGACTGAAAGAACGGTTCGACTTCTTCTATAAGCATAGAAACGACGTGTTTATGTTCTTGAATGATTATGCCGATTATCTCCGTTATTCTGTCATAGAGAATGAGGATCGTTGGGGCACCTTATATCATTATACTTATAAGAATGCCGATATCTGGGGATCCTACAAGAATGAGGTGCAGGATCTGAAGGAGTGGCTGAACACGCGTTTCGAATGGATGAAGTCCGAGTACGATAAGCTATAACAGCAAAGCGGTGATCTCCTCGTCGGTCGACAGGTTGAAATCACCGGGTATCGTGTTCTTCAGGGCTGCTGCGGCCAGCGAATAGTTGAGTTGTTTCTGTTTGTCATCGGGGTATACCCTCATGGCATGTAACCACGCGCCCATGAAAGCGTCGCCCACCCCTACGGGGTCCACTACGTCGGGGATATCTACGATGGGAGCCTGAAGAAGCTCTCCGTCGGTCCATAGCAGACCTGTCAGAGTGTGGTGGTTGGACGACACGATATTACGCATGCCCATCATCCAGTTCCGCAATCGTGGGAAACGTTCATGCAGTTCGTCGAACCATTCCTTATACTCATCCATCTGCATCTTGAAGTTTGAGTCTGTTGCCGTGAATGGCGGCTGTGGATGCTGACTCAGCCATTCAAATTCGATGGCATCGCCAAACATCATGTCGCACCGTGACAGCATCCTACTAAGAGTCTCCCGTGGGTCGGCACCATAGCGCCACAGGTTCTTGCGGTAGTTGATGTCGAAGCAGACGGTTATACCCAACTCGTCGGCAATATCGAGTGCCTCAAAGGTGGCATCGGCAGCCTGTTGTGAGATAGCCGCAGTGATACCAGATACATGGAAGAATAAAGTGTCTTTCAAGATCTCGCGCCAGGGAATCATACCAGGCTTCAGGTCGTAGTAGGCGGAGTTGTTACGGTCGTAGATCACCTTGGCGGGACGCATGCCTGCTGCCGGCTCAAAGTAATAGGTGCCAATGCGTTGTCCTCCGTAGAGCACATGACTGGTGTCGACACCCAACTGAGCCAGACACATAGCTCCTGCATGTCCGACAGGGGTGTCTGGCAGACGGGTGATATATGTCACATCCTCACCGAGTGTGGCCAGCGATACGGCCACGTTAGCTTCGCTTCCTCCATATTTGCTGGTGAACATATCACCCTGTGTCAGTCGTTGGTGGTCTGGCTTTGAGAACCGGAGTAATAGCTCTCCGAAAGTTACAATCTTCTGCCTCTTCATAATTTGTCTAGTTTATCTGTTGGCTTTGCTATGGCATACTTTCTCCCTCAACGTATTGCGACATTAAGAGGTGGTCACCATCATAGACAACATAGGTGAAATGGGCGATCCAGTCGCCGAGGATGATCATACGTACCTTCTTCGTCAGTTGAAGGTCTAGTTCGATATGGCGGTGGCCATAGATGAAATAGTCCACGTTTGGGTGGTACTGGATATATCCTTTGGTGAAAAGCACCAGATGTTCGCGGCTTTCTCCCATATAGGGCGGTTCCTCACCGCTCGGACGTTTCAGTCGACTGTGCTTGGCCCAGTGAAGACCGAACCACATGCCCCAACGGGGATGCAGGGCGGAGAAGGCCCACTGACAGAAGGATGAGTGGAAGATGGTACGGATCAGCTTGAACTTCTTGTCGGGATCGCCTAGTCCATCGCCGTGAGCCAAGAAGAACATCTTACCGTAGATCTCCGTCGTCATGGGCTGCTTGTGCAAGATAACACCGCATTCCTTCTCCAGATAGTCGTATGCCCAGATGTCATGGTTGCCGGTGAAATAATGTACCTCCACACCCATGTCGGTCAGTTCCGACAGTTTGCCGAGGAAACGGGAATATCCTTTTGGTACGACATATTTGTATTCGTACCAGAAATCGAACATGTCGCCCAACAGGTATATGGCAGCTGCTTTCTCCTTGATACTGTCAAGGAAGCGCACCAGTCGTCGTTCTTGCATCCGTCCGTGCGGAATGGCAAGCGATCCCAGATGGGCATCGGAAAGGAAATAGACATTCTTCATCTGAATTGTTGATTAGTCGAACCCCAGTTCGACGCGTGCCTCTTCACTCATCATCGACTGATCCCAGGCTGGCTCAAATACCAGATTGACATTACAGCCTTTCACCCCTTCGACACTCTCCACCTTCGTACGTACATCCTCCAATATGAAGTCGGCTGCGGGACAGTTGGGCGCGGTGAACGTCATGTCAAGTTCAACAAATGGTTCTGAGTCGTTGTCCTGTACGTCAATCTTATAGATCATTCCCAGATCGTAGATGTTGACAGGAATTTCTGGGTCGTAGACGGTCTTCAGCACATCAACGATCCGCTCTTCTATCATTGTTTTCTCTTCTTGTGTCATATTCGCTGCAAAGATACGTATTTTTATCAAATTTTGCTATACGTAACAACTTATTTTATTATTTTTGCTTAGGAAAATGGAGGGCTTAATTGTATTAAGAAGAAAAGACTGCAAAAACAGATGATCGACAAGCGAGAATTCGAAATGGTTTTCAGATGTCATTATGACGGGATGTTCCGACTGGCACTAAGGATGTTAGGCGATGAGGCTGAAAGCAAGGATATTGTGAGCGACGTGTTCGCCCAACTGCTCCATCGCGGCACAGATCTCAAGTCGGACACTCTTCGGGCCTATCTGTTGACAAGCGTACGTAACCGCTGTATCAATCTGTTGGTGCACAAACAGAAAGAACAGCAGATGCAGAAGGCCGTCGTTGTAGAGATGATCACCCCAGAAAAGACCGTTGAACAGGAACAACTGCAGATGCTATACCACTACATCGACACGCAGTTTCCCAAACTCTCGCAGCAGATACTTCGTCTGCGCTACCAGCAAGGCTTGAAGTACCGCGAGATTGCCAAGGTGCTGCAGGTCAGCGAGGTCACCGTCCATAAACATCTGTCGCAGTCGCTGAAACAATTAAAGGATTATTTTAAATCATCGGATTATGGAATCAAATGACAAACTGGAAAAGCTCCTCAGGCAGATGTATACCCTAGAGTCCCTCCACGATAACGATATAGATACATCGGACATTGTCGACGAGGCGTGGACGAAGTTTGAGGCAGAACACTTTGGAGGTGGAAAGCGAAGCGTGAAAACTGAAAGTTTTTCGTTTCTCAAGATAGCTGCAATATTTGTTGGAGTACTACTGCTCTCTGGTATCACCTATGCTGCTGTGCAGATGATAAATAGCAGTTCACAGAAGTTACAGAAAGAACAGGTCGTGGCGACAGTAAATACAGAACACTCAGCTGGCAATGCCCAACTGACAGAGCAGGATAGTACTCTGCACAAACCCATCGTCTACGAAGATGCAGAATTGGCAACCATCCTGAAAGATATGGCATCTTACTATCAGGTTGAACTCATCTATAAGAATGAGGCCAGCAAGCATATCCGTCTCTATTTCACATGGGACCAAAAACAGACGATAGACGATCTTGTCGATACGTTTAACAAGTTTGAGCGCATCCAGATTGTTTACGAGAACAAGAAATTGATTGTAGAATAACTTGAATCAACACAAAATGAAACATTATATATTCACAGTGCTGCTCTGTGGCTTGACGTTGTGTGCTCAGGCACAGAGGATTAGCCGCCATTACCAAAACGAGTCACTGTCAAAGGTCCTTGAGGACTTGAACACAGTCACCAGCGATAAGACCATCTATTTCATCTATGATGAACTGGAAGACTTCACAGTTACCAGTCATTTCAGCGATCTTCCCATCAAAGAGGCCATCCGCGAGGTCGTTGGTTTCTATCCGATGAAGGTGACATATGAAGGTGACAAGATCTTCATAGAATGCACCCAAAAGGAAGATACCAAGGTGATAGGCCATATCGTGGACGAAAACGGACAACCCGTAGAATTCGCCAATATCTCATTGCACAACGCCATAGAAATTCAAAACAATGATCAAAATTCCACATATATTAACGGAGGCGTGAGCAATGAGAATGGCGATTTCGTAATACCCTGTAAGGCCCAGCGCATCACACTGAGAGTGTCGTATGTCGGCTATAAGACCGTTACCCGAAACGTCAGCGTGGGCAACATCGGCACCATCACCCTCCAGCCTGAGACCTATATGGTGAAAGGTGTTGAGATTAAAGGCGAGAGACCTCAATACAAACCAACAACGGGTGGCGTAAGCGTCGATGTGCAACATTCGCTGCTCCATGACATTGGCAATGCCGACGATCTGTTGTCGATAATCCCGATGGTGCAGGGCAAGGATGGTAAGTTTGAGGTGCTGGCCAAAGGTGAACCCGAGATCTACATCAATAATAAGAAGGTGCGTGATATGGGTGACCTGAAACAACTGAAATCGACAGACGTCAAGAGCGTGGATGTGATTACTGCCCCTGGTGCGAAATACAATGCCGAGGTGAATGCCGTGATTCTTATCAAGACCTTGAAGCCTCAGGGCGATGGATTCAGTCTGATGGCCACCAGTCAGACTTGGAAAAACAACAAGTGGAACACCTACGACGACTTGACGCTGAAATATCGCACTGGCGGTCTGGAGGCTTTTGCCAACGTTGCGCTCGATAACGGTCACTATAGCAATGATCAGGATATCGATCAAGAACTGCATATCAGCAAGGACTTGTTTAGCGGCAGTGCAGAATTACCTGTTAGGAGTTCGTGGACGGAGATTCAGTATCAGGCAGGTCTGAGTTACGACTTCAGCTCAGATCATTCTATAGGTCTGAGTTTCTCTTCGCAAAAGAACCTCCATAGTTGTTTCAAGTCGGATATGAAACAGTACTACATGAAGAACGGAACCTTTGATGGTAATGTCTATCTGACAACAGATATCCGCGAGAAAGACAAGCCCGTATGGGAACTGAACACCTACTATGTAGGTAAGATAGGGCAACTGGGTATTGATCTGAACGCTACCATATTACGACGTGAATCAGAGGAAAATAACAATCAGTATGAGACAAGTCAGGAATATGGCAACCGCACCATCACCACGCTGACCAATGAAGACCGTAAGATGGTAGCAGGCAAACTGGTGCTGACCTATCCCGTCTGGAAAGGTGAGTTAAGTGCTGGATCAGAGGCGACGAGCACGAAGAGCCGTGGTGGTAACTTTAATCTGGAGAATATCATCCCAGAGTCGGACACCGAGATGGAAGAAAAGAATATCGCCGGCTTTGCTGAGTATGAGTTACAACTAGGCCTGTGGCACCTAAATGCTGGTCTGCGCTATGAGCACGTCGCTGCGGACTACACCTCGTTTGGCGTCTGGCAGGAGGAGCCCAGCCGTACTTATAACGACTGGTTCCCCAATGTCTCAGCAGCCTGGCAAAAGGGCAAATGGGGTGCTCAACTGAGTTACAACAAGCGCATCACCCGTCCGCCATACAGCATGTTGACCTCTATGGTCATATACGACAGTCGAATCCTATACGAAGGCGGTAACCCATTGTTGCGTCCCTCGGTAAGGCAGAGCATCGATTTCAACCTCACCTATTCATGGCTGAACTTTGTCACTGGCTTTACTCGTGAGAACGACTTCTTTACCCATGTTGGTCAGGTGTACGATGAAGTGCAGGAGATTGCCATCCTCCGTCCAGATAACTTCGACCATCAGGATCGCGTCTATGCCACACTCGTCGCATCACCCAAATTCGGATTCTGGCAGCCGCAGGCTACGCTGCACTATTATCAGCAGATGTTCGATGCAGAGAGATATGGTGCGCCAAAGAAACTGAATAAGCCTGAGTTCAGTTTTAATCTGAATAGCTGGTTTGAGATCAATCCGACGGCTAAGGCCCTGGTACAGGTGAACTATTCTGGCGCCAACCACTGGGGATTCATGTATCGTGGTGACAAATTCCAGGTGAATGCCCGATTGCAGAAGTCATTCCTGAAAGGGCGCCTGGCAGCTACCCTGTATGCCAACGATATTTTCCATACGGCTAAGAACAAGACGACAACTTACTATGCCATCGGAAAGACAGCACAGGATTACTACAGTTACACGCAAAGCGTGGGACTCACCCTGAGCTATAACTTCAATGTCGCAGGCTCGAAGTATCGTGGTACAGGTGCTGGTAACGACGAAAGGAACCGTCTCTGACCATTAACATCTCCCTTGCTCATGATAAGAGTAATATTGTCCGTCAGTGACGATGACATGATCGAGAAAATGAATACGCATCAGTTCACAGGCGCGTTTGATGCTTCTGGTCAACTCATCGTCCTGACGACTAGGGGAGATGTTACCTGACGGGTGATTATGACAGACGGCCAGGATGGTGGCGTTAGCCAGCACCGCTTCGCGGATGATGATGCGGATATCGACGGCGGTCTCTGTGATACCACCGTGCGAGATGCGTATTTTCTTGATAAGGCGGTAATGCTGGTTGAGTAGTAGAACCCAGAACTCCTCCACGTCAAGATCCTGCATCACGGGTCGCATGTGGTTGTAGATACGGGTGGCGGTACCGAGATCGGGCCGTTCCTCGGGTGTCTCCATCTGTCGGCGTTTGCCCAGTTCGCAGGCGGCGAGGATACTGATGGCTTTCGCCTCACCGATACCGTTGTAGACACAAAGATCATTGATGTTTCTCTTTCCGAGAGTGTTCAGGTTGTTATTACAATCTGCGAGAATCCGTTTCATCAGTTCGACCGCGCTCTCCTTCGTGGAGCCTGATCCGATGAGGATAGCCAGCAACTCTGCATTACTCAGTGTTTCTGCACCGAGACTTGCCATTTTCTCCCGTGGCCGGTCTTCCTCCGCCCATTCTGATATTTTTAGTTTGTTCATAGTGAAAAGTTTGTGAATGAAAAGTTAACAATGAAGGATTTATTTTTGGTAATTAATTATAGAATGTCTTTTCGAACGCTTGGAACTCATCTTGCCTGAGGACACATCGTTTCCACCACGATTCGATGAACCCTAGTCCGTAACCCATCAGTTGGACGAAGGCCGCAGGGATGGAGAGAAGCCCCACCTTGAGGCTCTTGTTCCTGATGGCCGAGTCGGTCAGGATAAGGATGCCGTATAAGATGATTGGTAACCAGGGCAGCAGACAGAGCCAGCGCCATTGGTCGTTGCCACAGTAGTACATGAGGAGTCGTCCGACAGCAGAGATGAGGATCAGTCCGATGACACCGACGGTGAAGACGGTGGGCAGCAGATGTACGAGCTTGAGTGTACCAGGATGGCGCTTCTCAAGATTGATACGAGCGATGCCACTGTTGTAGACCTGCCGGAAGAATTTCCGGAAGTCGGTACGACGCTTGTGCCATACCCAGGCTTCGGGAAAGAGACGTGGCTTATAGCCTGCCTCGACGATACGATAGGAGAAGTCGATGTCCTCACCAAAACGCATCTTTGAGAATCCTCCGAGCTGAAGATAGACATCACGACGGATACCCATGTTGAATGAACGGGGATAGAACTTGTCGAGTTTCGTCTTTCCACCACGGATACCACCCGTGGTGAAGAACGAGGTCATCGAATAGCTGATGGCCTTCTGCACTGGGGTAAACGAGGGGTGGGCTGCGTCGGGACCGCCAAAGGCTTCTGCAGGAGTCTCTTTCAGAGAGTCTTCGACCGCCTGGATATAACCTTCATGCAGTACGACATCGGAATCGAGAATTAGCAGGTAGTCGCCGCTGGCACGCTCAGCCCCGTAATTACGGCTTTGGCCAGGACCGCTATTCTCCTTGGCGTAATAATGCAATGCAAGGATGTCTGCGTACTTGTCGCAAACATCCTTGCAGTTTCTGGTCGATCCGTCTTCCACAATAATGACCTCGAAGTCCTTTAGTGTCTGATTAGATAGGCTTTCGAGGAGTTCGTCCACTTCATCGGGACGATTATAGACGGGAACGATGATTGAATATTTCAATGCTCAATATTCAATTATTCCTTTACGCGCTGCAGATAGCTGCCATCGCGGGTGTCAACCTGAATCAGATCGCCCTCGTTGATGAACAGGGGAACGCGAACCTCAACACCAGTCTCCAGTGTGGCGGGCTTCAGTGTGTTAGTGGCGGTGTCGCCCTTGATGCCCGGCTCGGAATGAGTAACGCGGAGCACGGTCTTTACCGGCATCTCGGCATAGAGGATCGTGCCGTCGGTGGTGTCGGATACCACCTCTACGATATCGCTCTCCTTCATGTATTCATGGCCGATAACGAGCTCGTTGTCGATGGGGATCTGCTCGAATGTCTCCTGGTTCATGAAGATACGACCCGACTGGTCCTCATAGAGGTACTGGTAGGGACGGCGCTCGATGATGACGTCTTCGAGTTTCTCACCGATGTTGAAACGACGCTCCAGAACACGTCCGTCAGAGACGTTCTTAACCTTGATGATCATGATCGTGTTACCCTTACCCGGCTTTCTGTGCTGGAAATCGATGCAAACCCAGATGCCACCATCCATTCTGATAGCAGTTCCTTTTTTAATGTCTTGTGAATTAATCATATAAACTAAAATGTTGATTTTGTTTCGTTTTCGGGTGCAAAATTAGTGCAAATCGAGTGAAAAACCAAATTTTATTGGATTTTTCCGCATAAAACTTGCGTAATTCAAAAGAAATGAGTACTTTTGCAGCCCAAAAGTGACGATAATAACAAAATAAAATAAGTATAAAGCAATGAAGAGAACATTTCAGCCGCACAATCGCCGTCGCGTCAACAAGCACGGCTTCCGTGAGAGAATGGCCACAAAGAACGGCCGCCGCGTATTGGCTGCACGTCGTGCCAAGGGTCGCAAGAAGTTAACAGTTTCTGACGAGAACCACGGAAAGTAATCCGTTTTCTCTAACAGAATATTCGGTTAAAATAGGAAGAAGCAGAGTGTGATCTTTGCTTCTTCCTGTTTTTTGTGGTATCGTTCTAAGCATTTACTTCGTTTCAACAAACCTGAAGAATCCTTTGTTCTGTTCTTATCCTTCCGTATTTCTGCTGTCTGCAATGGTGAAGGTGCTCACGCTCGGAAAAAAAAAGAAACAAGTTTCTTTGTTTTTCTCTCGCTTATTCGTACCTTTGCACTAAAGAAAAGAATAAACAACATGAAAGCAAAGGATTTCTTTGGGAAATTCGTCAGTGCCTATCTGTGGGGTAACCTATTGGCGATGTTCCTTGTGATTGTCGCTTTGGCAATCGGCGTCAAATACGGTCTGGCATGGTACACGCATCATGGTGAGGGTATCGAGGTGCCCAAGATCGAGGGGATGTCCTATGCCGACGCCCGTCTGATGATTGATGAGATGGGCCTGAACATCATCGTCAGCGACTCTGGCTACAACAAGCGTCTGGCGGCCGACTGTGTTCTGGCGCAGAACCCGGGACCGGGTATGAAAGTAAAGACCGGTCATACGATCTATGTCACGGTGAACTCTCCTTCCTCTCCTTCCTTTGCGATCCCCGATGTGGTGGATAACAGCAGTTACCGCGAGGCGGAGGCCAAGCTGACGGCCTTGGGCTTCAAGCTCCTGCCTCCGCAGTATGTGTCGGGTGAGAAAGACTGGGTCTATGGTATCCTGTGCAAGGGTCGCCGTGTGTCAACGGGCGATCATGTGTCGATAGAGGCCCCGTTGACCCTGATGATCGGCAGCGGTGAGTACGACTCCGACGAGGATGTCGACTATATAGAGCCTGAGTACAGGATGATGCGTGGCGACGACGTGGACGAGTTCGAAGAGGTGAGATAATGCGACAGGACGAGATAGACGAGTTAGAGTGGTTGTCCGAAGAGGAATCCGACAGTGAGTCGGAAGGCGACGGCCAGCTCTATGAGCACTTCCGGATAGAGGTGGACAAAGGACAGGAGCCTGTCCGTATCGACAAGTACCTCTCTGAGCATCAGCAGCATTCCAGCAGGAACCGTATCCAGAAGGCTGCCGATGCGGGCTTTATCCATGTGAACGACAAGCCCGTAAAGAGTAATTATAAGGTCAGGCCTGGCGATGTCATCACGCTCATGCTCGACCGTCCCCATTATGACACGACGATCGAACCGGAGGATATCCCGTTGGATGTGGTGTACGAGGATGACGATCTGATGGTCATCAACAAGCCTGCGGGCATGGTGGTGCATCCCGGCTGCGGCAATTTCAACGGTACGCTCGTCAATGCCATTGCCTGGCATCTGAAAGACCTGGCCTCGTATGATCCGAATGATCCGGAGGTCGGACTGGTGCACCGTATCGACAAGGATACCAGTGGCCTGTTGGTCGTTGCCAAGACACCGGATGCCAAGACCTCGTTGGGCAAGCAGTTCTTTAATAAGACCACCCATCGTAGTTATAACGCACTGGTATGGGGTAACTTCGTCGAGGACGAAGGGCGCATAGAGGGGAATATCGGTCGCGACCCGAAGGACCGCCTCAGGATGGAGGTCTTTCCCCCCGACTCCGAGATCGGCAAACCGGCCGTCACCCATTACCGGGTGCTGGAGCGCTATGGCTATGTGACGCTGGTGGAGTGTATCCTCGAGACAGGGCGTACCCACCAGATACGTGCACACATGAGACATATCGGTCATCCGTTGTTCTGTGATGAGCGTTATGGCGGCACGGAGATCCTTCGGGGCGAGCGCACGGCGAGTTATAAGGCTTATATCCAGAACTGCTTCAAGCTTTGTCCCCGTCAGGTCCTGCATGCCCGCACGCTCGGGTTCGTCCATCCGTCGACCGGTCAGCAGATGGACTTCTCCTCTGAGTGGCCCGACGATATGGCAGCACTGATCGAGAAATGGAGAAGATACGTAAAGGTAAGAGAATAGAAAGGTAAATAGATAATAAGGTAAAAAAGTAAAGACACAATGAATGATATGAAAAGAACGATAGCTATCGTCTGCGGAGGCGACTCATCGGAGCATGATGTATCACTACGCTCCGCTCAGGGACTCTACTCCTTCTTCGACAAGGAGCGTTACCATGTGTATATTGTCGACATCAAAGCACAGGACTGGCGCGTGGAGCTCTCGGATGGCACAACTGCAAAGATCGACCGCAATGATTTCTCGTTTGTCGAGAATGGAGAGAAGAAGGTGTTCGACTATGCTTATATCACCATTCATGGTACACCGGGCGAGAATGGTCTGTTGCAGGGTTATTTCGACCTGATAGGACTGCCCTATAGTACCAGTAGTGTGTTGGTCGAGGCACTGACCTTCGATAAGTTCGTGCTCAACCAGTACCTGCGCGGCTATGGTGTCAGCGTGGCTGAGTCGCTGCTGATCCGTGAAGGCTACGAGGAGTTGGTGAGCGATGACGAGATCGAGGCGCGCATCGGCATGCCCTGTTTCGTGAAGCCCGCCGCCGACGGGTCGTCGTTCGGTGTCTCTAAGGTCAAGAACAAGGATCAGTTGGCCCCGGCCATCCGTAAGGCGATGATGGAGAGCCCGGAGATCATGGT
The DNA here is from genome assembly GCF_900110895.1 of Prevotella aff. ruminicola Tc2-24. Classification (GTDB taxonomy): domain Bacteria; phylum Bacteroidota; class Bacteroidia; order Bacteroidales; family Bacteroidaceae; genus Prevotella. The sequence continues at coordinate 66,694 of NZ_FOIQ01000007.1, forward strand.
CGAGAGCTTCCTCGAGGGAACGGAGATCTCCATCGGTGTCTACAAGACCAAGGAGAAGTCGGTCGTGCTGCCTGCTACGGAGGTGGTGACGACGAACGAGTTCTTCGACTACGATGCCAAGTACAACGGACAGGTGCAGGAGATCACCCCGGCCCGTCTGTCCGACGAGGTGACCGAGCGCGTGCGCCAGATCACCAGTCATATCTATGATATCCTGCACTGCAATGGTATCATCCGTATCGACTATATCATCTCGAAGGAGGGTAAGATCAGCATGCTGGAGGTGAACACCACACCGGGCATGACGGCTACCAGCTTCATTCCCCAGCAGGTCCGTGCCGCCGGTCTGTCCATGACCGATGTGCTCACCGAGATCGTAGAGAATCAGTTCGATGAGGACTGAGAATAGCGTCATTGATATCTATTCATTAATCATTAGTTCGTATGGCAGAGTTCGACGAGATACGGCCTTATGAGGCGGAGGAGATGAAGCAGGCGTTCGACGACTTGCTTCACGACCGACAGTTCAATGTCGTGATGAAAGGTTTCGCACCCTGGCTGCCTAAGTCAGTGCGTAATGGTCTGCTCAGATGTCTCTTCGTGGGGGTGAGGACCCCGCTCGACTTCCAGAAGCGGTTCATGAAACCCATCGTGAAGCATATCATCCGCAAGCACACCGACGGCTGCACGTTTGATGATTCGTGCCTGCCGACGGATAAGAGTCAGCGCTTCACGTTCGTCAGCAACCACCGTGATATCGTGCTCGACTCCGCTTTCCTCGATGTCAAGCTCGTGGATAAGGACTATCCCACCACCGTCGAGATCGGTATCGGCGACAACCTGCTCATCTATCCGTGGATCAAACGACTGGTACGCATGAACAAAGCCTTTATCGTGCGTCGTGGTCTCTCCCTCCGCGAGACGCTTGCTGCCTCGCAGCTCATGAGCCGTTATATCCATTATGCCGTGACGGAAAAGAAGGAGAATATCTGGATTGCCCAGCGTGAGGGTAGGGCGAAGGACTCGAGCGACCATACGCAGGATGCCGTGCTGAAGATGCTCGCCATGGGCGGCGACCTGAAGGAACTGAACATCGTGCCGCTAACCATCAGCTATGAGTATGATCCCTGCGACTACCTGAAGGCGCTGGAGTTCCAGCAGAAGCGCGATAACCCTGCCTTCAAGAAATCTCGTCAGGACGATCTCGACAATATGAAGACCGGCATCTTCGGTTATAAGGGTCGGGTGCGCTATTGCTGCGCGGCACCCGTCAACACGTGGATCGATGAGCTGGCAGACCTGCCCAAGACGGAATGGTACAAGGCACTGGCAGAGCGGATGGACCGTGAGATCCATCGTGGTTATACGCTCTATCCCTGCAACTACATCGCTCTTGACGAACTCAATGGCGACAACACTTATGCCGCCCATTATACCGCTGCCGATAAGGAACGCTTCGAGAGCTATCTGACGGGGCAGATGGCCAAGATCAAGCTCCCCGATAAGGATGAGGCTTTCCTCCGTGAACGTATGCTTACGATGTATGCCAACCCCGTACGAAACAAACTTGCAGCCGATGCGAAGTAGTCTTGTTGTTATATTATGCGCCGTCTGCGCTGTCTGTATTGTCGGTGGCTGCACGCAGGATGCCTATGATAAGGGCGAGGGCGAGTACTCTATGCTGAGAGGCGACTTCGCCGAGGCTTTCGTCGGTAGCGACAGGAAGGTGGTATCTGTTACCACTGATGATGGCGACCGTCTGCCTCTGGCCATTCCTTTTTCTGCCTCTTGGATCACCAAGGCCGACACGGCCTACCGTTGTATGCTATATTATAATAAGGTGAAGAGTACAGACGGAGCCCATCAAGCCGAGGTGGTGTCTATGAGCTCGGTGCCCTGTCCTGTCTTGAAATCCCGTTCCGAGATGAATCCCGTCAAGACCGATCCGGTGAAGTTTGAGAGCCTCTGGCTCAGTAAGACCAGGAAGTATGTCAACCTGCGACTGCTGCTCAAGACTGGCATGACCGACGACTCCACAGCCGTCCAGCGACTGGCTCTCGTCTCCGATACCGTGCTGGCATATCCCGACGGCACGCGCACTCGTTGTCTTCGTCTTCACCACGATCAGAATCGTGTGCCCGAATACTATTCCACTCAGGTATATATCAGCATCCCCACCGATAGTATCGCTACTGATACCGTCAGCTTTTCCATCAACACCTACGACGGCCTTGTCGTCAAGACGCTCACCCTTCGGTAACTTCATCGCCTGTCGAAGCTTTGACGCTCTCCCTGCGGTCCCTGAGCCTGTCGAAGCCTTGACGCTCTCCCTGCGGTCCCTGAGCGAACCATCCCTGAGCGGTCCCTGAGCCTGCCGAAGGGACTTGTCGAAGGGCCAACCAACATTCTACCTCACAGATTTGGCAGTCTCAGGCAAATTGCCTATATTTGCCGTTGATTATCAACTATGAATCGCATGGGATTACAAAAGAATGGTTGGAAGGATGACTTTAAAGTCTTTGGTTTCCAGCGCAAACATAAAACATGGGATAAAACAGCTGATGATTATAAACAAAATATGGTATGATGTCTATAACAAAAAAAAGAGGTAAGTTCGTAGTACCTGTATTACTTTTATTGCTCTTGTCTAACTGTACGGTCAGAAATACTGGCGAGGTTAAAAATGCCGACACAGATAAAGGCGTGGAATGTCGTTTATATTATATAGGAGACAGTTATCCAAAGGCAACAGAAGAGGCTGAGGAGGATGATTGGAGATCTATCAGTCTCAATTATCTTATTATCAATAACACGAGGAGGGATTTCTTTCTTCCAATTAAAAACGCCACTCATAGAGAAGACTCCATGTATGCCTCGGAAATGCGTGCCTATATAAATAAAAAGCCTATACGTACATGGTTTTCTACGAATACAAACTGGAAAGGCATTTTAAAGCCAGGCGATAGCATTAGAGCTGATTTGAAGATTGAACAGTGGGTGTTAGAAAAGAATAGTATCGATAAAAGAATAAAATTACTTGATTTGTTGAGTATGTTTGAGATGGCATATAACTGGTGTCCTTCTGATACAATATACTCTAAACTCCCCATGCCTCCATTACATTTTACGAGGAATGATTCTGTTGTTATATATTATAAAGAGATTGATCCAAAATCGACAGAAGTCATTTATTAACACAATAACGTATAAATGTAAGACATGCCATCGACGACCTTCACCTCTCTGTTTGTCCTAAAAAAGTGCTTAAAAAAGTGGTCGTCTGATGTTGTGAACTAGAAAAAGCGAGGGGGACTTTTATCTCCTTTTTCCTCTATCCGGTGTGGAAAATGACCCTACTCCGGGTGGGGGTGCCTTCTAACAGTCAAAGAGATAGTCTCCACGACGGTAAGGAATGGCACTTACGAGTGTAAGGGATAATCCCTATACCCCCTAAGGGATTATCTCTTTCTCTTGTGGAGCCTATCTGAACGACTCTTGGAGCCTATCTCGTTGAGCGTAAGATGCCACCCTGTTCTCGAACATGCATAACCGATTTATTTTCAGGCAAATATAAAAGGTTGCCAAAACTCGCGTGTACAACTCTCGCTCCAGTGTTCCTGACTTACACGCGAGTTATGATGGGGCGTTTGTAAAGATATATCGTATTTACCCCTTCTTGGACAAGCCAAGCGACCAAAGGTCGATTACGACAGGCTCAGGGACCGTGGGAAGATTGGCTCAGGGACCGTGGGGCTGTAGGCTCTTGGTCGAAAGTTGACATGTTATGCCAAATACTGATACTTTTTTGTTGTATTACTGGTATTGATAGTGTGCACACTTATAGAGATGAACTCCAATCCTATTCCAATAATTCAATGGCATGGCATGGTTGTTCGGCTTCACCTTATTAATAAATAGGGGGATTGGGTGCGCTATGATAGCCGTGAAAAGAGTGTTGTAATTACATTTGTTTACAAAAGAAGGGGCTCTTTTGATTGTCTTGTTGACACTTTATGCCCGCAAAACCCTCATATTGCGTGACCTTTCCTTCAAATGAAGCATATTGATAGGATAGTATTATGAATTGACAAGAAAAGAAAGGCCTTATTTAAAAAATGTGCTTATCTTTGCACCCGAATGTGTCTAATTACATAACTATAAACTTTGGCTTTAAGCCATGAATACAAACCAAAACGTATGAACCTAAACAACTCTTCCTAGCTCAAGAACTTGATAGTTCTGTTTAGAACTAACTAGTTTTTGGGGACTATTATGCTTCCCGACTAACATTTTCTTGCATTTTATTAAACCATTTTATCTATAGTTAAATACTTAAGTATGAATCGAAATTTTGGAAAGACAGCGCTGCTGATGGGTGCCATGACTCTTTTGGGTCTCGGTTACTCGTCAAACGCCAATGCCGCTGATGCCGTGCAAGAGGTACAGCAGGCAACGAAGAAGATTACAGGTACTGTAGTCGACGCGATGGGGCCGGTTATCGGAGCCAGTGTGATGGAGAAAGGAACCTCGAACGGTACGATTACCGATCTCGATGGTAACTTTACACTTAACGTGAAGCCGGGTGCGACGATTGTCGTATCGTTCATCGGCTTTGAGACACAGCAGATTGCCGTTGGCAATCGTGACAACTTCCAGATTACGCTGAAAGACGACAATGCCGTTCTCGAGGAGGTGGTGGTCGTAGGTTACGGTGTCCAGAAGAAGAAGCTGGTCACAGGTGCTACCGTTCAGGTGAAGGGTGAGGAAATCGCCAAGCTGAACACGACCAATGCTCTGACAGCCATGCAGTCAAGCACGCCTGGTGTGCAGATCACGCAGAGTTCATCGCAGCCTGGTAAGGGCTTTAAGGTGAATATCCGTGGTGTCGGAACCATGGGTACCTCTTCGCCATTGCTGATCATCGACGGTATCAATTCCGGTAACGCTGACGATGGTCTGAACGGTTTGAATCCCAATGATATCGAGAGCATCGATGTGCTGAAGGATGCTGCCTCGGCTGCCATCTACGGTGCCCGTGCCGCTAACGGTGTGATCCTCGTGACCACCAAGCAGGGTAAGGCTGGTAAGGTGCAGGTTCAGTACGACACCTATGTGGGTTGGTCAAATGCCTACAAAGTGCCAGGCACCGTTAATGCACAGCAGTATATGCAGATCATCAATGAGACCAACTTCAATACATACGGAACTGCTACCAACTGGAGCAGCATCGTTCCACAGGCCATCCTCGACAAGGTGGACAATGGCTGGAAGGGTACCGACTGGTTCAAGGAGTATGAGAACAAGAACGCCCTGCAGTTCAGTCACGCTATGACCATGACCGGAGGCTCTGACCGCTCAAAGTTCTCGATATCTCTGAACTACAGCTCTAACGAGGGTATCATGGGTGCAGACAATGCCTCTAACTACAAGCGTTACGGTGGTCGTATCAACTCTGAGCACGTCCTGCTCAAGGCTAATGATCGTGATGTGATCACCATCGGTGAGAATCTGTCTTACTGGTATCACAGAAGCCATGACCTCGCAGAGTCGAATGGTTACTGGAATATCATGCAGGCTGCTTATATCGCCTCTCCTCTGGTAGAGCCTTACGATGCAGGCGGCAACCTCGCTTCTTATAAGAACAATGGTGCTGGCTATAGCACGATGATCTATAACAACCCGTTGAACCACTTCCTCAATGGCGGTTTCAACTCTATCAATAAGAACCGTGACTTCGGTGTAGGTGCTACCTTCTACTGGATCATCGAGCCGATAAAGAACCTCCGCTACCGTGGACAGTTCAATACGGGCTACAGTGCCAGCAACTACCGCAGCATCTCTAAGCCATTTAGTTCTAGCTCAACTAGCTCCAGTGCTAACTTTGATCTGAACATGGGTGAGTATGAGAGCAGTAGCTTCACTTTGGAGAACACGCTCTCTTATATTCTTCCGAAACTGGGTAAGCATACGATTGATGTCCTCGTCGGTCAGTCTCTTGAGCGTTCGAATTGGAGCTCTGGTATGAATATGAGCTTCACCGTTGATGAATCGAACTTGAATTCTCTGGTTCGCAACGGATGGGACTACAATATTCCTTCTAACTATGAGACACAGTATATGACGGGTCATGGTGGTTATGACAACCCGATGCAGGGTAGTATTGCCTCCTTCTTCAGCCGTTTGAACTGGAACTACGACGAGAAGTATATGGCAACAGCCATCTTCCGTGCCGATGGTTCCAATAACTTCGCCCGCGGTCATCGCTGGGGCTATTTCCCCTCATTCTCCGCTGGTTGGGTGATCAGCAACGAGAAGTTCATGGAGAACACGAAGAGCTGGATGGACTTCTTGAAGTTCCGTGCTTCTTGGGGTCAGAATGGTAACTGCCAGATTCCTAACTTCTATTATCTCTCTAACATCGCTTTCTCTCCGACAGAATATGCCGACTATGGCTATAAGTTCTCAAGCGATAAGATTAAGACCGTTGATAGCAATATCTATACAACTGGTGCATACGCTAAGAACGCTCCTAACCCTGACGTGACTTGGGAGACTTCAGAGCAGATTAATGTTGGTTTTGATGCTCTGTTCATCAATGGCAAACTCGGCTTAAACTTCGACTGGTATGTTAAGAAGACCAAGGACTGGTTGCTCAGTGCTCCGATGAATGAGGTGCTAGGTTATGAGGAGCCTGCTATGATCAATGGTGGTGACGTGAAGAATACCGGTTTTGAGTTGGCTCTTTCTTGGCGCGATCAGGTCAATAAGGACTTCAGCTATCATGCCAATGTGAATGTGGCTACGAATAAGAACGAGGTAACCCGTATCGCCAACGCCAATGGATTTATCAATGGTCAGGTTGATGCTATCTTCGAGAACTCTTCTTTTGCTTCTCGTGTAGAGCTCGGTCACCCCATCGGTTACTTCTATGGTATGTCTTATAGCGGTATCTGGCAGAACCAGGCTCAGATTGATGCCGCTAGAGCTGCAGGCAAGGCCGTGCTTCCTAATGCTGCCCCTGGCGATCCTATCTGGGATGACTTCAGTGAAGACGGTACCATCGACTATGACGCTGACCGTCATGAGATCGGTAATCCTCATCCCGATGTAACCCTCGGTGTCAGCCTTGGCTGCGAGTACAAGGGCTTCGATTTCGCTGTCACCGGTTCGGGTGCCTTCGGTATGCAGGTGATGCAGTGCTATCGTACCGCTCTGCTGGCTAACCAGTATAACAGCTATACTGTCGATGCCTTCGATCGTTGGCACGGTGAGGGTACCAGCAACAAGTATCCTCGTCTGACCGTTGGTCAGATTGCTGATCAGTGGGTTTCTACCCGTTATATGCAGGATGCCGACTACTTCAAGATCCAGAACGTCACACTGGGCTACAACTTCAATAAGATCTGGAAGAATTCTCCGTTCAGCCAGCTCCGTCTCTATGTACAGGCTCAGAACCTCTACACCTTCACTGGTTATACTGGTGTCGATCCTGAGGTCGGTTCTTCTGGTGGTAAGGATTCTTGGGCACGTGGTATTGACGTAGGTCTGTATCCTTCGGCCCGTACTTTCATCGTAGGTGCAAGTATCAAGTTCTAATAATTTAATAAGGAAGATAAGAATATGAAAAAGATATATTTAATGGCAATCGCGATGCTCTTCGCTGTAGGTCTGACCTCTTGCGAGGACTTCCTCGATTCCGAGAATTACACGCAAGCCAATAGCTCTAACTATCCAGCCTCTGCTGGAGACCTGAATAAGGAGCTGGCCGCTCTGTATGGTGTGATGAACCAGTTTAGCACAACTCCGCTGGAGACACCATGGTTCGTTGGTTATATTATGTCTGACGATGCTAACGGTGCCGGTGGTACTGGCGACGTTGAGGCTCATGCTGTTGGTCACCTGATGGCTAACAAGGAAGACTTGTTCGACAATGCTTGGCATAATACCTATGTGGGTATTGCCCGTGCCAATGCGATCATCTATGCTGTCGACGCTTTCGACTGGACCGGTCAGGAGAAAACCCGCAACCAGTTGCTGGGTGAGGCTTACTTCATGCGTGGTCTGTTCTATCTCTGGGGCGTACAATTCTGGGGTGATATCCCTGCTTACTGGGCTTCAGCTGCTCCCGATCCATGTCCTCAGGAGAGCGCAGAGAATGTGATTATGCCACATATCCTGGCCGACTTCACCAGTGCTGCCAATCTGATGACTCATGGTATGACAACCCGTGGTGACGGTCATGCTACCAAGGGTGCTGCCGAGGGTTACCTGGCTCGTGCCTATATGTTCTATGAGGGCTTCTATAAGAAGGCTGGCGAATTGGCAAATGCCAATCTGGCTGATGTTACTTTCGACTTTGAGCAGGAGGGTGCCGGCGCTTCTCTGAGCAAGGCTCAGGTTGTGGCTTTCCTTGAGGATGCCATCAACAACGGCGGCTATAAACTCATAGAAGACTATCGTCTGCTTTGGCAGTACACCAACGAATACACCATCAAGGACTATGCTTTCGTAAAGGATCTGGATAAAGCCGGTAAGGTATGGGCTGGTAATGGTAACGAGGAGGAAATGTTCCAGATACAGTATATGAACGCTGGTTCTTGGAATGGTACTATCGGTATGGGATTCGTAAACCAGGTGTCTCTGTATACTGGCTTGCGTTGTGATGACGACGGTGCCGGTACAGCTAATGGTGACGCTAATACTCTTCCTTTCGGACAAGGCTGGGGTCAGGGTACCATCAATGCTAACCTCTGGGATGAGTGGAGTGACAGCGACCCACGTAAAAAGGCTACTATCCTTGATGCTCAGGCAGAGTGTGAGAAATTCGTATTTACCACTTCCTGCTCTGAGGATGCAGGTTACTACAACAAGAAGTGGATGCCTATCACATGCTCAAAGTCAACTTGGGATGATCATAACACCGCTTATACATGGTGGGGCGTTTATCGTAGCGAGAACACAAGTGCAGCCAACAACAACAAGAACTCTTTCCAGGGTGACCACTTTGCCGACATCATCTTGCTTCGTCTGGCTGATGTGATGCTGATGCATTCTGAGTTGACGGGCGATGCCACTCAGATGAACAAGGTTCGTGCACGTGCAGGTCTGCCTGCTACAACCTACTCTTGGAAGAACATCAAGGATGAGCGTCGCTTCGAGCTCGCTGGTGAGGGCCTGCGCTTCAATGACCTGCGCCGCTGGTCTGGTAAGGACGGTGGAGCTAGCTGTGAGGCTGCTGTGGCTCTGCAGAAGCAGGACGGATCTCGTGTGAACTACACGGGCCACTGGACTGTGATGCATCATGGTCAGGGCGTAGGCGGTAGCAGCTGGGCTCAGCGTTATGCTGATACCGACGGCTTCGTCATGATTCCTCCCCAACAGATCAGCATTGTCGGTAATCCTGAACTCCTGAAACAGAATCCAGGCTGGGGGGCAAGTGCTACTGGTGCTAATATGTCGGGTTGCCCGGTATATGACTAATAAAGAGTTTCGAATTAATCATTAAGAATAAGCAATATGAAAAAATCAATATTATTGTTCGCAGTAGCGCTGGGTATGCTCACGGCCTGTGATCCTATCAAGGAGGACGGAACCTTTGGCGTGGACAACTATACATCCAGCAACCTGCTTGATGGTGCTGAGTTTTCGCAGTATGCCGATCAGGCTTGCACGACTCCTCAGGCTGATGGTAACTATATTAAGTATAATATTCCCAATGCATCAGGTATTTATATCTATTATATAAAGGCTGATGGTTCAGAATTTAAGCTTACAAGCGGTGCAAGCGGTGGTGTATTTAACTTTGTTCCTGCTCGTGGTTCTGATCCTAACCAAACAGTTTACTTTAAGTATATCGATGCCAACAACCAAGAAGTGGTGGCTTCTAAGGAGTTTAATGTTGCTGTAGCTGCTGAGCTGAAGCCAGAGGTTCGTCTTATCGCTTCTAATGCTTATGGCAAGAAGACCTGGACATGGAACACTCATAGTGGCATTAGTGCTGGTGGAGTTGATAACCTTGTCTGGGGTAACTTCGGCGCAGATGGTAGTTGGCGTGGTGAAACCCTTAATGATTTTGTTTGGTGGGGAGTCAACGATGCTGCTGATTTGAAAGATCAGATGGGTCACTCTGTAACTGGTACTGCTATCGGTGAGGAGGATAATGGCGCAACGATGGTCTTTACAGAAGACGGTCTCGTGAAGTGCTATGACGCAAATGGCGCAGAAATTCGTTCTGGTAGCTATGAGATAAAGGGATGGACTGGTGAAAACCATGATGGATTCAAATATGGTATACTCCATACCTCAGAGGGTGCAACACTCTTCCCTTATGAGATCAATGCTGGTGGGCGTTATGTGACGGACTTCTGGATTTATTCTCTGACATCGGATAATCTTGTTCTGGTTTATCCAGATAATGGTGCATTCAGTGGCTGGTCTGAAGGAACGTATTGGGCATTTAAGAGCGAATCTGACGTCTCTGGTATGATGAACAACTACGGTAGTAAGACCTGGACATGGGATACTGAGAGTGGTATTAGCGCTGGTGGAACTGATAACCTTGTCTGGGGAAACTTCGGCGCAGATGGTACTTGGCGTAATGAAGACTTTGCTTCCTGCGGCTTCACATGGTGGGGCGTTAATGATGCATCACAACTGAAAGATCAGATGGGTCACTCTGTTACAGGTGTTGCAACTGGAGAGGAAGACAATGCTGCCACAATGGTACTAAATGAGGATGGCTCTGTAAAGTGCTATGACGCCAATGGAACGGAGATTCGTTCTGGAAGTTATGAGATTGACCTCTCAACAGCGGATGGCTGGAAGAAGGGTACATTCAAGACTACAGAAGGTGCAACTCTCTTCCCTTATGAGATTAATGCTGGTGGACGTTATGTAACAGACTTCCAGATTTACAGCATCTCTGATTCTCATATGGTACTTACTTATCCTGACAATGGCGCATTCAGTGGCTGGTCAGAAGGAACATATTGGGCTTTCAAGAAAAAGTAAATTCGTTTTGAGGTTTTAATATTTCAGTCGTCCCGCAGCACTTGATTTGCTGCGGGGCGATGTCTATTTCGCTTGCGTAAAGACTCTTTGCAACTAGATACGAACAATAGAACAAAGCAGCGTATTGACCAAAACTAATAAGGCGTGAAAAAAGTATTTTGGATTCTGATAACACAGTTGATGATACAGCTCCCCCATGCGGTAGGCAGACCTGTCGTTCAAGCGACCGTCCCCATAGTGGCTGAGGATGTGCACGTGGGGTGGTTTTCCTTGGCAACTGAGAAGAAGGCGGTAGCCATATATACAGATGCCAATGATTATAATGTCGTGCAGATTGCAGCAGAGATGCTGGCCGATGATGTGGAAAGAGTAACGGGACTTCGACCTTTACACCAGACTGTGGGATCACTGCCAAAGGATGCTTGCATCGTGTCGGGTACATTAGGAAAGAGCCAACTAGTAGACAGACTGGTGAAAAGCCTGGGAATAGATGTCAGTGGTATTCGAGGTAAGTGGGAGTCGTATATCATCACCACTGTTCAGCAGCCAGAGGGCAATGCCCCTTTGCTCCTTGTTATCGGCAGCGACCGACGAGGGACTGCTTTCGGACTGACATCTCTTTCTGAGGCTATTGGCGTGTCACCATGGTATTGGTGGGCTGATGTGAAGCCGCTTCGTAAAAAAGTACTTTATGTTGAACCGGGCTTTTTTTGTCAGGGTGAACCGGCAGTACAGTATCGCGGTATCTTTATTAACGACGAGCGCTTTGGTGGATGGGCGCGCTGGGCTGAACATCATTTCGAAAAGGCTGAGGGGAAAGTTGGTCCAAAGACATATCAAAAGGTTTTTGAGTTGTTGCTGCGTCTGAAAGCCAACTACCTTTGGCCTGCCATGCATCCAGGGACCCAAGCCTTCAATGATGATCCGGAAAACGCACGTCTGGCAGACGACTATGCGATCGTGATGGGATCGTCGCACTGTGAACAGATGCTGCGCAATAACGAGGGAGAGTGGAAGGCTGTAAACGAGCGGGCAAAGGCAAAAGGTGAGGCCGGACTTGGTAGTTTTAACTATATAACCAACCGCCAGATGATGCAGGATTATTGGGAGGAGCGTATTAAGGTCAACGGGAAATATGAGAATACCTATACCCTTGGTTTGCGCGGTATCCATGATTATCCGATGGAGGGAGCCCATACAACTGCAGAACGTGTGGCTCTGATGCAGCAGGCCATTGACGATCAGCGCAACATTCTGCGCCGTAACATCCATAAGGCAATAGAAGAGATTCCTCAGGTTCTTTGTACTTACGAGGAGGTGCTTGATGCCTATCATCATGGATTGAAGGTGCCCGATGATGTGACGCTGCTCTGGAGTGACGATAAGCATGGCTACTGTCGTAATCTTTGCAACCCAGAGGAGCTACAACGAAAAGGTGGAGCAGGCATATATTACCATTTGTCGTATCATGGTGATCCTGCCAGTTGGATATGGCTCAGTCCGCTCTCGCCCGCCTTTCTCAGTACAGAGCTCACCAAGGCTTACACCTATGGTGCCAGGAAAATCTGGGTGTTTAACGTCGGAGATATCAAACCTGCGGAAAAAGAGATATCCTTTGTGATGGACTTGGCGTGGAATCTTAATCGATGGAAACCTACCGAGGCACACAACTATACAAGATATTGGGCAGCAAAGACTTTCAGCCGGGACCTGGCACCAGAGATCGCCGATATGCTAGCAGGCTACTATCGGTTACAGGCTGCAGGCAAAGATTCCCATGTATGGTTCGTAAATTACAGCGATGAGCAGATTGGGCAGCGTATAGCTCAATGGCGTGCGCTGGCTGCTCATGCAGATGAGTTGTCATCTCGTATCCCGGAACCGTTAAAGGCGGCCTATTTCGAACTGGTGCACTATCCCATTCGTGGTGCTGCCATGATAAATGAATATCAGTTGCTGGCTCGTCGTAGTATGGTGAGGGCAACGACAGGTGATGGTGATGAGGCCATAGCAGATGGCCGACGTGTGGAAGAGATGTTTGACCGGCTGAATGCATGGACAGATCATTATAATAACGGAATCCTTGACGGCAAGTGGGCAGATTTCTTCAATTGGCAGCCCTACCATTGGTTCCGTTCGGAAAAGATAGATCCGCCTTACTGCACGCCAGAGGTGTTGGAACAGGTTCAGAACAGCCCTAAGCCGCGCTTCCTCCCTGTTTGCGAAGCTGTCTCTGTTGAAGGCGTCAGCATTGATAGTGAAATGGAAGGTGATATACCCCTTTGGATAGAGGCATTAACACCTGTTGAGAACTTCTCGAAAGCGGCTCAGGACAACGTATTCTGTCATGTCGTCTCTGACTCGGGTAATTACGATGCCTCGGCGACACCTATTAATAATATATGGCATGCTTCTTATGTCGGTCCGATGTGGAGTCGTGTCGGCATGTTGCACCTGAAGAAAGGTTCTAACCGCCTCGCTATTAACAGTCTGAAACCTGGTACCCGTATCTATAAGATATACATGGGGCTCTATCCTCCGTTTGAAAGAGAGCCTCGCCTCAGGATTCCTGCATCTCTCTATCAGAGCGCACAGGGTGGTGTCGAGCGCGTAGAAGGTTTAGGTTATACTGATGGAGTTTTAGCGCAACCTTTTGATACGTCATCTTATCAGCAGATAGAGAAGGCTCCTTTTGTTGAATATGAACTGGATCTATATGATGGTGATACCACAATCGAAGTGCGGACGTTGCCTACACTTCATCTCTATGAGGGGCGTGATGCCCGCTATGCGGTCCAACTCGGTGATACCGTACCGCAGGTGTTCTCTATCCAGACTGAGGATTTTACTGCAGAGTGGCGCTCAAACGTACTGCGTGGCTATGCCTCACGCTCGCTGTCCGTTGCTGCCACAGGTCGTCAACGGCTGCGTATTTACCTGCTCGATCCAGGCATTGTGCTACAAGAGGTCTTAATTCACTCTAAAGAATAGGGAAATGATGAGGGGATTGTGTTTAGTTATCATTCTAATGATCTCAGGATCTTGTAATCAAATGTTGGCAGAACAGCGCCAATATCTGCATGATAATTGGACGTTCGGGTTAACGCACCAGTCTAGCCGATACCCTGCTGTGGTGCCGGGGGTTGTGCATACAGACCTAATGCGCCAAGGGCTTATAAAGGATCCTTATATAGGGCTAAATGAACGGGACGTTCAATGGGTTGACAAGGAAGACTGGTTATATGAGACTACATTCCGTGTGACTGATGGTGTCTTAGCCGAGGAACATGTTGATCTTTGTTTCGATGGGCTTGACACCTATGCTGATGTTTATCTGAATGATCATAAGATATTAGAGGCGGATAATATGTTTCGCAGATGGCGAATCGATGTCAAGTCGCTGTTAAGAGTCGATAATAACGTGTTACGTGTATATTTCCATTCTCCAATAAAGGTAGATATGCCTAAGTGGGAAAAGCACTCAGGGCTTTATGATGCTGCCAATGATCAGTCGGAGAATGGCGGACTACAGGATAGAAAACTCAGCGTATTTGCTCGTAAGGCAGGCTATCACTATGGTTGGGATTGGGGACCACGACTCGTCACCTCTGGCATTTGGCGTGATGTGTATATGGAGGCTTGGAGCAAGGCCCGTATTACGGATGTCTATCTTCATCAGTGTGAGGTCAGCAAACAAAAAGCAATCGTCAGGGATGAAGTGCAGATAGAGACTGATATTGATATACCTAATGCCGTGATTACTGTGATGGATAATAAAGGTAGGAGTGTAGTCCAAAAAAAGTGTTCATTACGGAAAGGGCAGAACACTGTCTCTGTGGATTTTGTCATTAAGAATCCTCGGCTATGGTGGTGTCGTGGTTTGGGAAAGCCTGAACGTTACACTTTTATGACGAATGTTGTCGCAGATGGAAAACTTATGGCGCGGAATGAGCAACGTATTGGATTGCGTTCTGTTAGATTAGTGATGGATCCGGATGAAAAAGGTAACAGTCAGTTCTATTTCGTACTTAATGGCGTGAGAGTATTTGCAAAGGGGACCAATTATATACCACAAGATAACTTCCTGACCACTGTTACACCTGAGCGTTATTGGCAGACTTTGCGAGATGCTGTGTTGGCAAACATGAATATGATTCGTGTCTGGGGTGGAGGTATATATGAGAACGATATCTTCTATGATCTCTGTGATGAGATGGGGTTGATGGTATGGCAGGACTTTATGTTTGCCTGCAGCACCTATCCGGCTGAGGGTGACTGGTTGGAAAGTGTGCGTCAGGAAGCTGATGACAATATCCGTCGTTTGCGTAACCATCCTTGTATCGTTCTATGGTGTGGCGGTAATGAATGCCTGGATGCTTGGTATAACTGGGGGTGGAAAGGGCGTATGGAGAAAACCGATCCTGAAGGTGCCAGGCTGGTGGAACAACAGCAGGAACATCTTTACTATGATGTGCTGCAAGAAATAACTAGTCAGTTGGTTCCCGATGATATCTATACTCCAGGATCGCCTTACTCCGTACGTGGGCATGGTAGCGATGACGTGAACGGTGACCGTCATTTCTATGGCGTCGGGCATCGGCGCATGCCTGTCAGCATGTATAATCAAGAGACTTCCCATTTTTTCTCTGAGTATGGCATGCAGTCATTTCCAGAATATGCTTCGGTACTCCGCTATGCACCTGACACAACTACTCATGATATCGGTAGCCAGTTGATGATGTGGCATCAACGGGGTGGCGTGGAGGCCAATAAGGTCATTGAGTGGTATGTCAACAATGAATATGGTCATCCTCGTGATTTCCGGCAATTCCTCTATGCTTCACAGCTGCTCCAGGGTGATGCCATGCGTACAGCCATAGAATCTCATCGCCGTGATATGCCTCATTGTATGGGGTCATTGCTCTGGCAGCATAACGACTGTTGGCCTGTAGCCTCTTGGTCTACCCGTGATTATTATGGTCATTGGAAGGCGGCTCACTATATGGTGCGCCATGCCTTTGAGCCACTACTCTGTTCTGCAGTTACGAAAGGGGACAGTTTGCTTGTCTATGCAGTCAACGATCTGCAGCTCAGGCAACAGGTGAGATTGAGACTAACTGTCTATACTCTCAGTGGGCAGACGGTTCATACACAGACACAGACAAAGGTGATTTTACCCAATACATCGACTTTGTTACTTAAGCAGTCTTTATCAGAATTGCTGAAAGAACATAAGCGTGAGGATGTCGTCGTAAACATGAGCCTTACAGCCTCGTCTGGAGTCGCATATGAGGCCAATAGCTTCCTTTGTTTACAGAAAGACCTGCGACTACTGCCTGCGAAACTAGCTTTTCAGGTGGATGCAGTCGATGGTGGATGTATCATCACCATCAAGTCTGATAAGTTTGTGCGTGCTTTGGCTATTTCTTTGGATGCAGAGAAGTACTGGTTGGACAAGAACTATTTCGACTTGCTTCCGGGAGTCCCAGTCCAATGCTTTCTGCGTTCATCGTTGTCTCCGGCAGATGTCCGGCAGAGAATGACGTTCATTTCTTTGAATAGTATGAAAGAGCAATAGCGAAGGCCTGTTATTTGATATATTATTTGGTGGAGTCAGAAAATGTTAGTAACTTAGCAGCGTTTATGAATCAGGTGAAAGTGAAATATTTAGGCAATGGGTTGTCTTTGCTTGTGGGCATTGGCGTGTTCTTGTTTTGGTATGTGTGGTATCCTCACGCATTATCATATCAAGAGCAGTATCAATTGTTCCTGTGGACAGGTGACTATTTCATGGAACGTGTGAGTGTGCCTGGTGGCTTTGCTGAATGGTTGGGTGAGTTTATCGTTCAGTTCTATTATGTAGAATGGTTAGGGGCACTGCTGTTAGCGCTTCTGTTTGTTGGCTTTGGATGGTTGGCTGGCTGGATTCCTGCAGCCTTGTTGTTGTGGCTTTTAGGCGATCCAAGTGTCCTGTTAGGTTATGTTATGGCGGTTATGATCGCCGTCGGAGTAAACAGGATGAACAGGCTTTCTGGACGAACGGGCCTGCTGGCTGATATGGCGCTGGTGCCTCTGGTGTATTGGTTAGCGGGATCTTTGGCTTGGATTTATGTGGTGATGCGATGGCTTAAACTTCATAAGGCTGTAGGTTGGCTCCTGCCGTTGTATTTGCTGGTTCTGCAGTTACTGGCCTATCGTTTCCTCTTGCCGCAGTGGACGCATGAGATGGTTTTCCTGCCTGAGCAATATTACCGTATCCCGATGATGTTGCCTGCACTGATGTGGATAATCCCTGTTGTGGTGATCATCGTTTTCGTGGTGCAGTCGCTGATAAAGTCTGTCAGATGGCATATGCCTGTACAGTTTGTGGTGGCTCTGGTATTGGGCTATATAGGTATGACCAGTGGCTATGACAAGGATATGTTTGAACTTATCCGTCAGGACTATCTGGTGAGAAACGAGCGATGGGATGAAATCGTGAAACGTGCTCAGGAGTATCAGGTAAAGACACCGTTCAGTTCCGTATGCGTGAATCTGGCCTTATCTCAAAAGCATCAGTTGGCAGATCGGATGTTCGACTTCTATCAGAGTGGCGCAGATGCGTTGATCATGCCTCGTATCCGTGATTTAACCTCGATGCTCCCCTCTGCAGAGACATTCTGGCGGTTGGGTATGGTGAACTCTGCTTTGCGCTATTTCTTTGACACACAAGAGTCCATCCTTAACGGACGGACAAGTGGCCGCTGTACCAAGAGAATAGCGGAATGTATGGTTGTGAATGGTCATTATAAGACGGCCAAGAAACAACTTCATCTGTTGAAACGTAGTTTATATTATCATGACTGGGCTGTCGAGACCGAGGCTCTGTTGGCCAATGAGGATGCCATCAACAGACATCCCATATATGGTAAGCTACGTCGGTTGCGCTATCAGGACGACTTCCTCTATAGTCATCTTGAACTGTACAAAATGTTTGGCATATTGTTTATGAACAACAATAAGAACACCATGGCTCTTGAATACTTTATGGGCCAGATGTTGTTGGAAGGCCAGATGCAGGGATTCATGCAATATATGCCCATGGCGGAGAAGTATAGTGGCTATCGGACGATGCCTATTGGGTATCAGGATGCCATGCTGTGCATTCGGAAACAGGGGGCAGTCTCCGGTTCACCCTATGCGAGCTATGTAAAACGGATGATGGAAGAAAGGAAAAAAGATGAAAGCAATGATGAAGCTCACTAAGATATCATATAAGTTGTTGGCTATTGGCTGTTGGCTATTAGCTATTGTCGGTTCGTCGTGTACAGATATACCAGAGAATCCGACATGCCTCAATCAGCAGCCTTCCATATACCCCGATTATATCGGTGTAACGATTCCTGCCGATATTGCTCCTCTCAATTTTAGTTTGGCAGACGAGAATATCGACTGCATGGATGTGGTCGTAAAGGGTAGCAAGGAAGGTGAACTGCATGTAAACGGTGAGTGGGCAGATTTTGATATTGACGACTGGCATGCGTTGACTGAGCAGAATGTCGGGGGAAACTTGTCGTTTACGGTATGCATCAAGAAAGACGGCCAGTGGTTAAAGTATCAGGATTTTAAGATGTTTGTGAGTCCTTACAGGCTTGATGAATATGGTGTGACATATCGTCGCATTGCTCCTGGTTATGAGGTTGGAGGCGATATAGGTATCTATCAGCGGGATATCCATAGCTTTCAGGAGTCTGCGATCTTGGCAGAGTGTATTGTTCCTGGTCAGTGTATGAACTGTCATGTGGCCAATCGCGCCAATCCTCACACGTTTAATATGCAGATGCGTGGTTCTTGTGGCGGAACATTGATCTATAAAGACGGGAAGCAGAAATACCTGATAACCAAGACAGATAGTACCGTTGCTAACACGAGTTATTCTTATTGGCATCCTGATGGTGACTACTGTGCTTTCTCGACGAACTCCATCCACCAGAGCTTCTTTGTCGGGACAGGTCAGCGCATAGAGGTTTATGATACCTATAGTAATGTTCTCGTCTTAGATACGAGGACTGATGAACTGGTGCTTTGTCCGTTGTTACAGACAGAAGACTGGGAGACCTATCCGGCTTTCTCGGCAGATGGGAAGACGTTGTTCTATTGTACGGCCAAGCCTTATCATGTGCCTGCAGAATGGAACAAGGTGAAGTATAGTCTGTGTAAGATTTCCTTCGATGCCAGAACAGGTACGTATGGTGACCATGTGGATACCTTGTTGAATGCTCGTGTGCTGGATAAGAGTTTTACTTATCCCCGTCCTTCGTATGATGGAAAGTGGCTGATGTATAATGTGACAGATTGTGGTAATTTCCCTGTCAACCACCCTGAGGCTGACCTTTGGCTGATGAACCTGGAAACAGGGGAGACCTATCCATTGAAAGATGCAAACAGTGAGGATACGGAGAGCTTTCACAACTGGAGCCTGAATAGCCGTTGGTTTGTATTCTCCAGTCGTCGTGAGAACGGGGTTTACAGTATGCCGTATATCGCGTTTCTCGGTGAGAATGGTCAGGCTGGCAAGCCTTTCCTGCTGCCGCAACGTAATCCAAAGAAGTATTATCTGGAGGAGATGGACTCCTATAACTGTATTGACTTTACAAAAGAGGAAGTGCAGTTAGATGCCCGTGAGGTACATAAAAAAGTATTCGAGAATAAGAGAGAACAAGTAAAGATTAGATAAGATATGAAGAAGATTTTATGGTGTGTGATGGCTATGGCTGTGATGACTATGTTCTATAGTTGTAAGCAAAATAGCAATGTGTGTCGGATTCAGGGTGTTGTCAATGGAGAACAGTTTGAAGGCAAACGTATATTCCTTGTGCCGTTTACAGGCCCCAAAAGCGCAGAGACCGTTGACTCAATGGAGATTAAGGACGGGAAGTTCCATTTCGAGACTGATAGCATGCAGATGTATAAAATCCTTATTGATCTGCGATTCCGTGTAGGCATTCAACCTTTGTTGGTAATAGGTGAGCCGGGCGAGGTGAAAGTGGTCATTGATAGCGTCAGCCATGCTGTGGGTACACCTCAGAATGACTCTTTGGAGAAGTGGAAGGTGCGTACGGAGATCCATAACCGGGAGTTGAGTAAAATGCGCAGATATATAGCCGACCTGCAGCAGCAAGGCGATACGGTGCGGGCCAAGTATATCCAGCAACGTGCCGACAGTTTCCATCTGGTGTATAAGAACTATTCCCGTCAGATGGCAGAGAACCTGAAGGAGGGCGTGTTGCACGATTTCCTGAAGGATATGTTCCCGCTGACGTATCAGCGCAAGTATCCTGACGGAAGAGTCGTAACGATGAATGCTGATACGAATGAGGAAATCCCTGAGTAGATATTGGAAGGTCGGGCTGACGGTGCTGTTCGGCTTGGCGGTATTCCTGTTCTGGCAATACCGTTATCCCTTTGTTCTGGCCTATCAGGAGCAGTTACAGCTGTTTCTCTTCGACGATGACTATTTCTGCGAGCGTATGTCAGAGCCTGGCGGCTTGGCAAGATACATCGCTGAGTTCATGGTGCAGTTCTATAATTTGGTTACTATTGGGGCTGCCGTGATAGCATTACTCTTTGTACTGGTACAGCGATTGATGTGGCGGTTGATGTCTTCCAAGACTGACGGATCCTACCTCTTGAGTTTCCTGCCCGTCGTGCTGTTATGGTATGCCATGGGCGATGAGAGTGTCATGTTGACATATGTCATCGCATTGATCATGGCTTTATCTGTAGCCTTAGCTTGGTCGCGGTGGTTCGCAGATGGTGTGTTGTGGAAGAAGTTCATTGTTGCTTTGGTCATCATCCCGATGCTCTATTGGCTGATAGGTCCGATGGTCTTGCTTGTGGCTTTGATGATGATGCCTTGGCTGGTATCTGTGTCTGCCGTTGTCTATGCCTTGGGACTGATGTTGCTGAGTGCCCATTTCCTGCCGTTCCCGATGATGCGGGTGATGTTGGGTATTAGTTATTACCGCATCCCTGTTACGTTGCCATATATGCTGATGGTTATTCCTGTTGTGGCGGCTTTCATAACCTGGTCGTCTCGTATGGACTGGCTCAAGTGGAAATATATGGGACCTTTGTCTGCCGGCGTGTTGGTCTTAGGACTGCTCTTTGTCCCTCGTGGCTATGATGCCAGGAAATACGGACTCATCGAGTACGATTATCTGGTACGTGTGGGTGATTGGAATGCGATCATACAGAAAGCCGAGAGGCAGATGCCGGACCTGCCGATGAGTGTCAGTGCCACAAATCTCGCCTTAGGTATGACGAATCAATTGGGCGATCGGGCATTCGACTTCTACCAGCGCGGTACGGGTGGTCTGCTGCCGAGGTTTGAGCGAAACTTCGCTACAGCCCAGCTGACGGGTGAGATTTATTTCCATCTCGGTTTGGTGAATACTGCTCAGCGCTTTGCCTTCGAGGCCATGGAGGCTATACCTAATTACAATAAGAGTGCCAGGGTGGTGAAGCGTCTGGCCGAGACAAACCTCATCAACGGACAGTACGAGGTGGCCCGGAAGTATCTGCAGATGTTGGAAAAGACGGTGTTCTATCGTCTCTGGGCGCAGCGTACGATGGCGATGCTGGGCGACGAGAAGGCTATCAACGGGCATCCTCTCTATGGCATGCTCCGCCAGTACCGTCTGCAGGACGACTTCCTCTTCAGCGAGCGCGAGTTGGATAAGATCTGTGGTCAGCTCTTCATCCACAATCAGCAGAACATGATGGCAGCGCAATATCTGCTTATGATGCCGCTGCTCGATGGGGATGTAGCGCGATTCATGAACTATGCACAATATGTGCAAGGGAAGATAGCTTATAATCCCCGACATTGTCAAGAGGCTATCGCCTTTGCTTTTTTCCAGCAGCGGCAGCAGCCACCGCAAGGTCTCGTCAATCAGCTGACGTTGCAGCAAATGAACGAGTTCGCCCGTGTCTATGGCTCTGATAAGAACTCACCGGCACTGGCTCAGTTCAAGAACACGGTTTGGTATTACTTAACAGCAGGAAAATGAAGAAGCTAATATGGTCTTTGTGTCTTTGTCTCTCTGGGCTCCAGTTGCTATCATGCAGTTCTGGACCAGAGAACCCAATACAGGTAAGTCAGCTGCCGCCGATCTATCCTGACTATGTCGGGGTGACGGTTCCGGCAGAGATCGCTCCACTGAACTTTAACAGTGTGGAGACTGATATCGACTGCATGGATGTGGTGGTGCGCGGCTCGAAGGGCGGTGAGATGCATGTTCAGGGCAATGAGGCTGACTTTGATATAGACGATTGGCACCAGCTGACTCAGCAGAACAAGGGCGGACAGCTCTCCTTTACCGTCTGTATCCTGAAGGACGGCCAGTGGAAGCAATACAAGGACTTTTCTGTCAGCATCAGTCCGTATGCCCTCGATGAGTGGGGATTGACCTACCGCCGTATTGCTCCAGGCTATGAGGCATTCAGTAAGATGGGCCTCTATCAGCGCAACCTCTCTACCTTCGATGAGTATCCTATCATAGAGAATACTCAGGTGCCAGGCATGTGTGTCAACTGCCATTCTGCCCATCAGACCGACCCCTCGAAGTTTGTCTTTCATGTGCGTGGTGACCATGGTGCCACCATGTTCCAGATAGACGGACAGCGAGAATGGCTGAAAGCCAGCAATGACCAGTTGGGTGGCTCGATGGTCTATCCCTATTGGCATCCCAGCGGGAAGTATTGTGCCTTCTCGACCAACCAGACACGTCAGGGATTCCACGTCGCGCCTCATGAACGTATAGAGGTGTTCGACCACTCCAGCGATGTGTTTGTCTATAACCCCGTAACCCATGAGATTATCCGCGACTCGCTGCTCTCTACTAAGGACTGGAGCGAGAACTCGCCTGTATTCTCTCCCGATGGGCATACCTTGTATTATATGACCTGTAAGCAGCAGGACTATCCCATACATTACAAGGACGAGAAGTATAATCTCTGTAAGATTGCCTTTGATCCCGAGACCGGCACCTTCGGCGAACGGGTGGATACGGTATTCAATGCCGTGGCGATGGGTAAGAGTCTGACATGGCCGCGCCCTTCGTACGACGGGAAGTATATACTCTTTACCTTGATGGATTACGGCTATTTCTCTATCTGGCATAAGGAGAGCGACCAGTGGTTGCTTGACCTTCGGACAGGTGGGGCACGTGAGTTGAAGGAGATCAATAGTACGGACGCGGATAGCTATCATAACTGGAACCTCAACTCGCACTGGATTGTCTTTACCAGTCGCAGAGGCGATGGATTGTATAGCCGTCTCTATTTAACGAGTGTCGACGATCGGGGACGCTTCTCGAAACCGTTCCTCTTGCCGCAGCGCCACCCGAAGGAATACTATGAGGAGAGTATTTACTCCTTTAATACTCCCGACTTCACGAAGACGAAGGTGAACTTCGATGCCTATCGTGCCGGCCGTGAAATAGCTTCGGATAGGCGTCTTGAGACGAAGGTGTGCTCTCCAACCAAGTAGGAGATGGCATCTTTAATAGTAAAACAACTTGTTTTACCTTGTAAGGGATGGTTTCTTTAAGTGTAAAAGACTATCTGAACGAAGGTAAAACAAGTTGTTTTACTTTTAGGAAGATAGGGGTTTACTTCCGTAGGGATGATTCTCGGAACTGAATAGCCTGTCCCTTCATGGCTTTAACAACGTCATCCACGTCGAAGGGTACCTTGCCCTTACCCAGTTCCGGGGCATTGAACGACTTCAGGTTGTTGTCATAGAACGTCGGATGCTCTTGGGGCAGACAGAAGGGCTTGTGGGCTCGACCGTTCTTGTCGACGTAGCAGAAGTAAGGCTTGCCATATAGTCCGTCATCGCGTTTCGAGGCGAAGACAAACCAACGACTGTTCGATGACCAGGAATGATAGGTGTCACTCTTCCCGCTGTTCACAATGGCAAGGGGGTCGATGGCTCCTGTCTGCAGGTCCATCATCTGGAGGTCAGCCTCCGGATGCCAGATAGGGAACGTGCCATAGTCGGCAACGGTATATAGGATGAAGCGCCCGTCGGGACTGATGCGGGGATGGCAGACGGAGGTCAGGTTCTGTCCTTGGACCTTCAGTCTTTGACTGTTGAGCAGGGTGTCGACATGTGTGCCGATGGTGCCGGTACGCTCGTCGAAGGAGATACGTACAAGACTGTATTGCAGTCGCTTGATATCGTGAGGCAGACTGACGGTGTCGGCGGCGCAGTAGTATATATACTTGCCGTCGGGCGAGAAGGTCGGGAAGGTCTCGAACACCAGACTGTCGGCCAGCTGAGGAGAGGTGAAGATACGGTGTTCCTGCATGTCGGCCACAAAGATGTTCGACGAGGCATCATACACCTCCAGTCGTTTACTAGGGTCGCTGTGGAAGGCGGGGATGATCTTCTGCGTGGAGTAGGTGATATACCGCCCCGAAGGACTGAAACAGAAATACACGCTACCTGGGATGTCAAGCTTGTTGAGCCGACCGTGACGGTTAAGGATCG
Source organism: Prevotella aff. ruminicola Tc2-24 (assembly GCF_900110895.1). Taxonomy (GTDB): domain Bacteria; phylum Bacteroidota; class Bacteroidia; order Bacteroidales; family Bacteroidaceae; genus Prevotella. The sequence goes on from NZ_FOIQ01000007.1 coordinate 91,241, forward strand.
CACCACCGCCGGGTCCTCGAACGTACATCATCGTCAGGTCGGGATCCTGATGGGCATAGGTGTGGCAGTTCATACAGCGGTTCTCCAGCTGTTCGTGGTGGGCGATGGCGGTCACATCGAAATTCTCTACACAGCGCTGCTGAATCTGCACGTGGTTCCATATCTCGTAGTCGGGCTCGATGAGACGATAAGTGAGGTAGGGGTCTACCTTTTCACTCACTATCTGCCAGCTGAAAGGCTTGTACTGGATCCACTTGCCGTCGACAAGTGCTGTGACGGTGACCTTGATTGTTTGATCAGTTGATTGCTGCATCAGTTCTCTCCACTCGTCGATCCCGAAGACGACCTCGTTGCCACTGGCGTTGAGCGCCAGTCCGCCGGCCTTCACCTCGATAGCTTCGCAGTCGGCACGGAGCAGGAAGTTCAGTGGAGCGATATTCTCAGGTATGGTCACATCGCAGTAGTCGGGGTAGATAGGCGGCAGCGTGTTCTGCATCGTGACATCCTTCGGTGTCGGTGTGCAGGAAAGGAAAAAGGGCATAAGGGTAAAAAGGAACCCCAGGCCTTTTGCCAAACTCGTTCTATGTAATTTCTCCATCCAATTCATTCTTACCTGTCTGCTTTTTTACTTTAGTTTGACCTCGGGCACTTTGGCCTTATCGAAGTAGTACCAATAGGTGTCCTTGAAGCGGTTGTCGCCGCGTAGCTGGTTATACTGTTGGAAACGTTGGAACACGTCGCCTCGTTGGATATACGTCTCCCACTCTTTTTGTGAGGCGTCGGTGCCGGCCAGCCAGATGCACAGGGCTTCTTGATAGAGCGATTTCAGGCGGGGCTTGCCAGTCTCGATGCAATAGCGGTCGTAGTCGCGCTTGAAGCTGTCGATATCCTTCAGCAGCAGGTCGCTGCACAGGATATAGTCGAGGGCGATGGTGTTGTCAGGATTAGCATTGAGCAGTTGCATCATCAGGAAGTGAGCATTGTCTGAAATGCTTATCGTGTCGCCTGCGTTCACCATCAGGATCTTCTTCTGATAGATCTGCCGACCGTGCTGACGGATGTTCCCGGCCCATTTGCTATATACCCATGTCTTGTCGAGGATGCGCAGATACTTCTCCGCGGCCAGTGTGTCGCCGCTGACGATGTTACATTCTGCCAGGCGGCGCATCATACGGACATTACGGTTGTTATGCGAGAAGACGTTGGTCATCATGGCGGCTCGTTCCGTGAAGGTCATGTCGCCCAGTGCCCAGTAGAGCTCGTTCATGTTGCGGATGGTGAGCATGGGGGTCTCGGGACCGATCTTCTCGAAGGTGCCGAGGTAGTTTGGCGTGAACTTCAGCAGGTGGTCGGGCAGTTGGCCACGCTGGGCCTGGACCAGATTATAGAAGAACAGCATCTGGTCGGTCCATCGGTCAGAGCCTTCTATCAGTCGGATCACCTTGTCGTGGTTGCCGAAGTAGTATTCACAATCTACGGCAAAGTCTTTCTCTAAGATGAAGTCGGGCCCTTGCAGCTTCTTCATTGGTGGCAGGCCGAAGAGTAGCCATGTGGGTAACAGACCGCAGCAACAGACAACGGCTCGCTTCTTCCACCCCTTGGTGAGTGATATCAGCCACAGCAGTAACACCCAACCCATGATGGCGATGGTGGATGACAGACGGTAGCTGGTGCTGAAATGGCAGACGGCCATGAAGGTCATCAGTACCAGCGCCAGCGCCAGTGATACGATGCGGTCAACCTTAAAGTGCCTGAGAGCCCTGTAAAGGATCATGCCCGTTGCTGTCAGACAGAGCGTCAGGATGGTGGCGCCGATGTAGAGGTAGTAGTAAAACTGTGTCAGGAAGTCGCCTGTCAGTGTGGCAAGCCAACCGGGACCGGTATAGGATGATATATAGTCGCACGACCAGAGGAACAGTTGGTTCTGCTCCTGAAAGAAGAGATGGTAGGGATAGCAGAACTGGAAGAAGCACCAGCAGGTGACAGTCCAGAGTGCAATGAAGACTCCCGGGGTATATCTTAATATCTTATTTCTCACTTTCCAGAATTTTTTCCAGTTCGTTGATCTCTTCTTCCGTCGTGGCCCAACTGGTGACAAAGCGACAGATGGTATGGTGCTTGTCGGCTTGTCCGAAATGCGTGAACAGCATCTTACAACTCAGTCGGTCTACCTGTTCATTGTCGATGATGACAAACTGTTGGTTGGTGGGGGAGTCGACGTAGAACTCATAACCGTTCCTGATGAAGATATCCTTCATCCGCATGGCCATCCTGATGGCATGCGCTGACAACTTGAAATAGAGGATCTCGTCCGATTGCTCTGATAGAGGGGAGAAGAGCGCCTCGAACTGAAGACCGATCAGCGCCCCTTTGGCAATGACGGCCCCGTGCTGCTTCTGAATGGAGAAGAAATGCTTGTGGGCATTCTGGTGGGTGAAGACGACTGCCTCGCCGCAGAGTGCCCCGATCTTCGTACCGCCGATATAGAAGACATCGCAATGGCGGGCAAGATAGGGCAACGTGATGTCATTACCTTCTGCCGCCAGTCCGTAGCCGAGACGGGCACCGTCGATATAGAGCGGTATCTCGTAGTGCTGACACACCTGGTAGATGTCGTTAAGCTCCCTGGCACTGTAAAGCGTGCCGAACTCCGTCGGGAAGGTGATGTAAACCAGACCGGGGTGTACGGCGTGATCCTTGTTGCCGTCGTGCATGTAGTCGTCGAGATACTTGTCGAGCACCTTGGCCTCCATCTTTCCCTGTGTGTCGGGCAGGGTGATAATCTTATGCTCGGTGAACTCCACGGCTCCGGCCTCGTGTACGTTGATATGGCCTGTGCCGACACAGATCACTCCCTCATACTGGTAGAGCATGGAGTCGATGGTGGTGGCATTGGTCTGGGTACCACCTGTCAGGAAGAAGATCTGTGCGTCGGGCATCCCGCAGGCCTCCCGTATCCGGTTCTTGGCACGTTCGCAGAACGTATCGAAGCCATACGGGGTCGGCTTGGCACCGTTATTCTTGATCAGGTTCTCGAGCACTTTTTCGTGTGCTCCGTTGTTATAGTCACATTCGAATGAAATCATCTCGTAATTAGCTTATCTGGCTACAAAATTACGAAAAAAACTCCATTGTCGGTTGCCAAATATCAATTATTTAGTATCTTTGCAGACAAATTTGTTGCAGACTCGAGATATGTCAAAATATAAGACGACTTTCGTGGTGATTTTTTTTGTTTCTCTGATGTTTATGCTCTCATCATGGGATGGTGGGCGAAGCGGGCTGACAGGCCCCATACCACAGAGACCTCTCTACGGTGATTCCACGCAATGGTATATTCAGGACAGGGGCGGCATAGCCGATATCTTCTATGTCATCTCTACAGAGACAGGCGACCGACAGGTGGGTGGTGATACGTGTCACTTTGCCGACACCTATGATCAGGTATCGCGCGGAGCTATGTTTGTGGAGATGGCTGCTGTCGACTCGTTCTATTCCGGCAGGTTGAATTTCTATTCGCCTTTTTATCGGCAGGTATCCATGCAGTCATGGACGTCGCAGGATACGGCGATGGCGCGTATCCCTATAGCACTTTCCGACGTGAGGCGTAGTTGGGAATATTACCTGACTCATTTCAATCAAGGACGTCCTTTCGTGCTGGCTGGTTTCAGTCAGGGTGCCTGTGTCGTCAAGGAACTGATCAAGGAGATGCCCGACTCTATCTATAAGCGGATGATAGCAGCCTATGTGATTGGCTATCGTGTCACGCAGGATGAAGTGGGCCGTTATCCGAATATCATACCGGCACAAGGCGCGTCCGACCTCGGCGTGACCGTCTGCTTCAACTCCGTACGCTCTGTCGACTGTGCTATTCCCATCGTGTCTGAAGGAAATGTGGTGTGTATCAATCCTGTCAACTGGCGGACGGATACAGTGAGTACACCGTTTGTCTACTTCGGGAGACACAAGAACGATACGCTTTCTGTACGATGTGATGTCGAGAATTGTCTGCTGGTTGTCGATGGCTTCCGGGAGAGAGCGCTTCTGCCAGTGATAGGGCGCTCGGGAAACTATCATAATATGGAACTGAAGTTCTATTATCCTTATATCCGTCAGAATATTGCCGACCGTGTGGCGGCTTACATGAGTATTACCAACTAAATAATAAAAGCTATGAACAGAAAACTAATGTTTTTCGTGCTGTCGCTGGTCGCTATGGCGATGCAGGCACAGACAGCCAGAAAGTTTACAATCGACCTGACCGACGACGGGAAGGCACAGATGGTGGCGTTCCTGCCGGAGAACCCTTCTGGTAGGGCTATTGTAGCAGTGCCTGGTGGCGGCTATTCTGTCCTCTCTAACTCGCATGAGGGTTATCTCGCATCGGAGTGGGTTAACAAACGCGGTATATCCTATTTTGTGGTTAACTACCGTTTGCCCAATGGTGACCGTACTATTCCGATGGGGGATGTTCAGAAAGGTATCCGCATCGTTCGTGACTCGGCTGCCATCTGGGGCATCAACCCACATGATGTAGGTATTATGGGATTCTCTGCAGGTGGTCATCTGGCCTCTGTCGTATCGACTCTCTCCGACTATGATTCACGCCCGGACTTCTCCATCCTGTTCTATCCTGTCATCTCTATGGACGAGCGGGTATCGCACAAGTGGTCGTGCATCAATTTCCTCGGTGAGGAAGGACATAAGGACCCGGAACTCGTCAAGCAATACTCCACGCAGAATGCCGTCAGACGTCATCTGACACCTCCAGCCGTTATTATCACCTCTAATGACGACCGTGTAGTCCCGCCAGTAACCAATGGCATCGCCTACTATTCGGCGATGCGCAATGCCGGTAATGACTGCTCTCTGTTTGTCTATCCATCTGGTGACCATGGCTTTGGCTTTGGTACTTGGTTCAAATACCATGACCAGATGCTCAGCGATCTTGGTCGTTGGCTGGATCATCTCCAGACACCTTCGACAGATGCTGTAAAGGTGGCTTGCATAGGTAATAGTATTACCGACGGTCATGGCATTGACATGGCATCGGTTTTTGGCTATCCTGCTCAGTTGCAGAAAATCTTAGGAAAGGATTACTGGGTGAAGAATTTCGGTGTGGGTGCACGTACGATGCTGAATAAGGGCGATTATCCTTATATGAATGAATTGGCATGGAAGGATGCGCAGGCGTTCGATCCCGACATCGTTGTCATCAAACTCGGCACCAACGACTCGAAGCCGGAGAACTGGCAGTATGGGGCAGAGTTCAAGAAAGACCTGCAGCAGATGATCACGACCCTGCGTCCCGATCTGGCACAGCCGGTGAAGAAGAAGGGTAAGAAGGTGGCCGTTCTGCCTGCTCGTCCACAGATATATCTCTGTACGCCTATCCCGGCCTTCAAGCCGTCGTGGAACATCAGTGACTCTGTGATCGTGAATAACATCATTCCTATCCAACAGGAGGTGGCTAAGCAGTACGGACTGCAGGTTATCGACTTGCATACGCTCTTCGCTGAAGACGGTGATAAGATGCTGGGCGATGGTATCCATCCCAATGAGAAAGGGGCTCGTCGCATGGCAGAGATCATCGCTGGTGCTATCAAAGAGAAGTAACAAACAGTTGAAAGCATAAAACAAATCATCCCCCATTCTCATAGAGAGTGGGGGATGATTTGTATGGTGGGAGGTCGTTGCCTATAGGGCTTCGAGCATCCGCTTAATAACAACGGAACAGCTGATCTCGCGGTTGGCGGCCTCGGGGATGACAAGACTGTTGGCGCTCTCAATCACATCGTCGGTAACGATGAGGTTACGACGTACGGGCAGACAGTGCATGAACTTGCCATTGTTGGTCCATGACATATGCTCTGTGTCTACAGTCCAGGAACGGTCGTCGCAGGTGATCTTACCATAGTCGGCAGGGTTGGTTAAACCCGGATTGCTCCAGTTCTTGGCATAGATGAAGTCGGCTCCTTCGAAGGCTTTCTTCTGGTCGTACTCTACACAGGCATTACCGACGAACTTCGGGTCGAGCTCATAGCCTTTCGGATGGGTAATCACCAGATCCACGTCGGCTGCGTTCATCCATTGGGCGAACGAGTTGGGTACAGCCTGAGGCAGGGCGCGGCAATGGGGTGCCCACGTGAGCACGACCTTTGGTCGCTTCACTGTCTTATGCTCCTCAATGGTAATCAGATCGGCAAAGGCCTGCAGAGGATGCACGGTGGCGGTCTCCATGGCGAAGACGGGTCGGCCGCTATATTTGATGAACTGGTTGAGAACGGTCTCGGCATAGTCGTACTCGCGGTCAGTGAGTCCGGCGAAGGAACGTACGCCAATCAGGTCGCAGTAGCATCCCATCACGGGTATGGCCTCCAACAGATGCTCGCTCTTGTCGCCGTCCATGATGACGCCACGCTCGGTCTCCAATTTCCAGGCTCCGGCATTGACGTCGAGCACGATGACATTCATACCTAGGTTCATCGCGGCCTTCTGTGTCGACAGACGGGTACGAAGACTGTTGTTGAAGAAGATCATCATGAGCGTCTTGTTCTTACCCAGATGCTGATACTTAAAACGATCGTTCTTGATCTCCATGGCCTCGGCCATCGCCTTCTCTAACGGGCCGATATCTTCTACATTGATAAAACTTCTCATATGATAATACCTAATTTATCTGTTTGTTATTCTTCTAACTCAGCGGGAGCGTCATGATGAAACGGGCACCCTTGGTATAGCTGGTGTCTAGGATGATGTCTCCATCCAGTCTTCTGGCTATCGAACGGGCAACGGTCAGTCCGATACCGGTGCCGTCGTAGTTCTCATCTAACTGGACGAACTCCTCAAAGATATGCTGTGCCTCATCATGAGGAACGCCGATGCCTGTGTCCTCGACGATAAAGCGGACAGACCGCTGCGGTTGGGTGTCAACGGACAGAAGGACTTTTCCCTCCTTGGTGAACTTCCTCGCGTTGTCAAGCAGTAGTGTGAGGGCACGGATGGCGTAGTGCTGGTCCGTATGCAGCATGACAGTCTCTACCTCTGGTGTCACCTGCATGTCGAATGTGATGTGAGTGGCTTCTGAGAGCTGTGCCTCGTCGGCCGCTTGTGTGGCAATCTGAATAGCCAGTACATCATCGTTGCGGGCTATCACAGAGTGGCTGCTTGCCTCACTCAGTTCCAACATTTTGTTGACAAGCTCGGTGATGCGGTTGGTATTCTCTGTTATCCGCTGACTGATGTCTTTCCGTGTGGCATCGTCTAATGTCATATCCTCTGTCGTGAGGACTTGTGTGAAGCCGCTGAGGATATTGAGCGGGGTACGTATCTCGTGCGAGATCTGGTGGATGAAGTCTGTCTTCATCCGCGATGACTCCTCGGCACGGGTGTTGGCAATAGTCAGTTGTCTGTTTTTGTCCTTCAACTCAAGATTCTTCTCCTCCAGCTTCTTGGCTGAGCGGTAGCTCAGAAGCATGATAATGAACAGGGTGACGAGAATGAGCAGTGCGATACCGATGATAAACCGTTGTCTGTCTTGCTGGCCTTTGGTCCGTATCTCGTCGAGTTGGAAGATGGTATTGAATTCGTCCAATTGTATGCGCATGTCACGGGCAAAGGTTGAGTCCTGCTGCTCGTAGAGAGAACGATAAAGACGGGCGGCATCGGCACTGCGGTTTGCCTTCATCAAGATCTCACCGCGAATCAGACGGGCGGGTTTCCAGTCGTCATTGGCCATCATAGGGACGTAGGCGTCACTCAGTGTGACGGCCTGTTCAATATTCCCGTTGAGCATGGCAAGATGGGCACGATGCACCAGTGACAGGTAGTGGTAGTAGTTGTCTTGAGGTGCTTTGTTCAGTTGTTCTGCTTTCGCCAACTCCTCATCGGCCTCCTGTAGTCGTGAGAGTCCCATCAGGGCACTGGCTTTCTGGAGGTGTAGTTCGATGAGAACACGCTTGGTCGACACCTTGGTGAGATCGCCTCCATACTGCGCCAGCAACTGTTCCCACTCATTACAATAGGACAGTTCTGAGGCATACTCTTTCTCGTTGTCCAGTGCCTCGCAGAGATAACCGTAGGCACGGCTCATCTCACTGAACCTGTCGTCGCCCTCTCCCTTCAGCAGATCGATACTGTGCTTGTAGGCTTTGATGGCCTCACGGTTGTCAATCTCCAGATAGAAGAAGCCCATCTGCTGGTAGGCAATGGCACGTCCTCGGTTGTTGTTATGCTGTTGGGCATGCTCAAGCATACGCTTGGTCTCGAAGAGCGCTGTCTGTGGTCTCTTGCTGAAGTAGTAGGCCTCTGCCAACAAACGCCATGTTCTGTAATAGTATGTCCATTGATCGTGCTCTTCCATCCATCGCATCTGCTTGGGTGCTTCAATGATGACCAGACTATCTTTTTGGGCACGTGATATCAGAGAAATCTTCTCGCGTCGTAACATGGCGGCGGAGTCGATCTTTCCTTCTCGTTCAACTCTCTCGGCGGTCTTTTCAATTCTGGCCAGAATGGTGTCTAGAGTGTCTTCTGCGACGATAGGTAGACAGCAGCAGACTGAAAGGATGACGGATAATAATACTCTTATACGCATAGGTCGTTACGGTCTTATTTGTCCTTCTCCCTCAATGAGCCATTTGTAGGTACAGATCTCTTCCAGGGCCATAGGACCGCGCGGACCGAGCTTCTGGGTGCTGATGCCGATCTCTGCTCCGAGACCGAACTGTGCTCCGTCGGTAAACGAGGTGGGGGCGTTCCAGTAGACGCAGGCCGCATCGACATGTGCTTGGAACTGACGGGCGGTCTGCTCGTCTGCGGTGATGATCGCCTCACTGTGTCCACTGCCTTTCTCATCAATGTGGACAAGTGCCTCGTCGAGTGAGGCAACAGTCTTAATTGCCAGTTTGTAGTCCATGAACTCAGTGCCGAAACTGTCGACAGTAGCATGCTCAAGATATGGGTAGTTGCCGTCGAGAGCAGCGAAGGCACGTTCGTCGGCATAGATGGTGACATGCTTCTCTGCCATCTTCTCGCAAAGCACAGGCAGATCATTAAGGCGACTCTCATGGATTAACAGACAGTCGAGTGCGTTACATACAGAGACGCGGCGTGTCTTGGCATTGTTGATGATAGCCTTACCCATCTCCAGATTACCGTCTTTGTCGAAATAGGTGTTGACGACACCTGCTCCAGTCTCAATGACCGGCACGCGAGCTGTATCACGAACGAAATCGATGAGCTTACGTCCGCCCCGTGGGATACATAAGTCGATATAGCCCACGGCATTGAGCATCTCACCGGTTGCCTCATGGGTAGCTGGCAATAGGGCAACAACGTCCTTGCTAACCCCATATTGCTCTAGTACCTCGTGGATGAGTGCCACCTCCTCGCGGTTGGAGCAGTCGGCATCTTTACCACCTTTCAAGACACAGGCGTTACCGCTCTTGAAACAGAGAGAGAAGACATCGAACGTGACGTTAGGGCGTGCCTCATAGATCATGCCGATCACCCCGAAAGGCACACTAACCCGACAGAGACGTAGGCCGTTGGGTAGCGTCTTCTGTTTGGTGATGTGTCCGAGAGGTGTGGGCAACGTGGCAACATTCCGCATGTCGTCGGCAATACCCTCTAGTCGCTGAGGCGTCAGCATCAGTCGGTCGTAGAGGGGATTAGACTTCTCCATCTTGGCTAGGTCCTGGCCGTTGGCGACAAGGATTCGCTCTTGTTGGCGGATAATGGTATCAGCCACGGCATTCAGAATAACCTTCCGCTGCTCGTCGCTTAACAGAGCGAGGCCTTTGCTGGCCTGTCTCACACGCTCAAATGTCTCTTTCAGTTGCATGGCTTTTATTATTTTCTGTGGACTGTCAGACTAACGCGACACTTGTCGTCTTCTGAATAATCCTTCAGTCCTGTTGGTCTTTATGATACTACGAACTCTGTATGTGGTGTCGTCTCTGGGCGCTCAATGAGGTCAACGAGGATGTTTTCACGCTCTCCGTTGGCGATGATAACGCGGATACCTGCCTGTTGCACCTTCTGTGCGGTAGTATATTTGGAGTGCATGCCACCACGACCAAAGGCGCTCTTCTCGGCCTTGATGTACTGCGACAGGTCGCGCCCGGGTTTCACCTGTGGGATGATGTGCGACGAGGAATCGTCGGGATGCCCGTCGTAGATGCCGTCGATATTCGATAGCAGGATAAGGGTGTCGGCTTCCATCATCTGGGCGATGAGGCCCGAGAGTTCGTCATTGTCTGTAAACATCAGCTCGGTGACGCTCACCGTATCGTTCTCGTTGACGATAGGCAACACATTGTTCTCCAGCATCACGGTCATGCAGGCGCGTTGATTGCGGTACTGCTCGCCGGGCTCGAAGTTCTCCTTCATAGTGAGCACTTGTCCCACGTGAATGCCGAACTCACGGAACAGGTCGTAGTATAGACCTACGAGCTTCACTTGACCGACAGCAGAGAAAAGCTGGCGCTGCTCTACTGAGTCGAGAGAGTGGTCGACGGTCAACTCCCGTCGTCCGCAGGCCACTGCACCCGACGAGACGACGATGACCTCTATGTCCTGCTTTCGCAACCCTGCTATCTGGTCGACCAGTGCCGACATGCGTGTCACGTCGAGCTTCCCGTCTTTCCGAGTCAGCACATTTGAGCCGATCTTTACAACAATTCGTTTCATATCCTTTAATTGATATTCTTATTTCTCTGCATCCTTCTGTCGGATCTCCACGCGACGGATCTTTCCGGAGATGGTCTTCGGAAGCTCGTCAACGAACTCGATGATTCGGGGATACTTATATGGTGCGGTCTCATTCTTTACATGTTGTTGCAACTCTTTGATGAGATCGTCACCGGCCTTGTTCTTCCATTCTTTTCCGAGTACGACTGTAGCCTTGACCACCATGCCTCGGATGTCATCAGGCACACCAGTGATGGCACACTCCACTACGGCAGGGTGGGTCATGAGGGCACTCTCTACTTCGAACGGGCCAATGCGGTAGCCAGAACTCTTGATGACATCATCGATACGGCCCTCAAACCAGTAGTAACCGTCCTCGTCACGCCATGCCATGTCACCCGTATGGTAGATACCATCGTGCCAGGCCTCGCGCGTCTTCTCGTCGTCACGGTAGTAACCCTTGAACAGACCGATAGGCTTCTTGTCGCCTACACGCACAACAATCTCGCCTTTCTCTCCATCCTCGCACGACGTGCCGTCGGCGCGTAGCAGGTCGATATCGTATTGGGCGTTAGGAATACCCATGCTTCCGGGCTTCGGTGTCATCCATGGGAAGGTACCAAGTGTCATGGTGGTTTCTGTTTGTCCGAAACCTTCCATCATCTGGATACCTGTTTTCTCCTTGAACTTGTCGAAGACGGCGGGGTTCAGGGCCTCACCGGCCGTGCAGCAATACTCGAGTGAACTGAGATCGTACTGCGACAGATCCTCACGTATCATGAAACGGTAAATGGTCGGAGGAGCACAGAAGCTCGTCACATGGTATTTTTCCATCTGTCGGAGGAGTGTGTCGGCATTGAATTTCTCGTGGTCGAATACAAAGACCGTCGCACCAGCAAACCACTGTCCATAGAACTTCCCCCATACGGCTTTGCCCCAGCCCGTGTCAGCCACGGTGAGGTGCAGTGAGCCTTCGTGAAGGTTGTGCCAGAAGACACCCGTCGTTAGATGTCCCATGGCATAGAGATAGTCGTGTGCCACCATCTTCGGTTCACCGCTCGTTCCACTGGTGAAATACATCAACATCGTATCGTCGTTGGTGTTGACGAAGGCGGGCCTTACGAACTTCGGAGCCTGCTTCCATTCTGTCTGCCAGTCATGGAATCCTTCAGGAATCGGTTTGCCGTGGTCGGTGATTGTGATATATTGCTTCACCGTTGGACTCTCAGGTATGGCGGCCTGTATCTGACTGACGACATAAGGGTCGTCGACGCAGATGATGGCCTTGACGGAGGCGCGGGTGTTGCGATATACGATGTCATGCTTGGTGAGCATATGGGTCGCGGGGATGACGATGGCGCCAATCTTATGCAGGGCCAGCATCACTACCCACCACTCATAACGGCGCTTCAGAATAAGCATCACGGGGTCGTTCTTGCCGATGCCGAGCGACAGCAAATAGGAAGCTGCCTGATCTGTCTGCTCCTTCAGTTGTCCGTAGGTGGTTCGTATCTCTTCGCCTTGGTCGTTGGTCCAAAGGATCGCTAATTTCTCCGGAGCTTCCTCCGCCCATGCGTCCATTACGTCATAGGCGAAATTGAAGTTCTCAGGAATGATAAATTCCAGATTCTTATTGTAGTCCTCAACAGACGTGAATGTCGTCTGTTTCAAAAATCTTTCTACCATATTATAATGCTTCAATCATTCAATTCTTTAATCCTACTCGACGGTGAAGGCAAGGAACTTCACGGGCTTGTCGCCGATAGCTAGCATACCGTGTGGCTTGCTTGAGTCAAAGTAGATACTGTCGCCCTCTTCCAGGATTATGGTCTTTCCGCCGATATAGAGTTCCATCGCTCCTTCCAATACGAGGTTGAACTCCTGACCGGGGTGGGTGTTTTTGTAGACTGTATGTGCTTCAGGCTTCGGTTCTACTGTCACAATGAACACGTCGGCCTTATGGTTCACAAAACCACTTACCAGACTCTGGTATTTGTATGCCTTCGTGCGCTCAACACTCATGCCTTGTCCCTTGCGCACCACGAAGTACGACTTCATGTGGGGAGCCTCTGCGAACATCAGTTCTTCGGCGGAGACGCCATATTTGTGAGCGATCTTCATCAGGTTGGAGATGGTAATATCAACCTCGCCGTTCTCAATCTTCTCATACTTCTCGAGCGAGATGCCTACGGTGTCGGCCACCTCCTGCGCTGTCAGGTCGAGCACGTCGCGCAGTCCGCGCAGGCGTTCACCTATTTGCTTTAACTGTTCGTCCATATTATATTTGTTGTTATCGTTCGTCAATGACTTTATAATCAGCGTATCTCTTCTTTGGGAATACGAAAATATCATCGTTGATGCCACCGGCCTGAAAGTCAGCGAAGGTGATGGTCGCCCAGAAAATGGTCACTTTGATGCGTAGCCGCTTAGGGTAGTAGTCGCCTCGGGTGAGCAATGCCTGAACCTGTCTGATACTGCCTTTGGCGCCTGACTTGGCCTTTAGCGTCACTAGGAACCCTTCGGGAGCTTCGGCGATGGAATAAGTGAAATCATCAGGATAGAACTTGAACTTCTGCAATTTGTCATCCTTCTTGTTCACCTTCGGGTCGTGGAGCTCAACGATATGTTTGTTCTGTCGTACGATATGCTTCAGATCACCGTTGTCCCAGATGATGGTATTCTTATGCTGCGACTTACTTTTGTTGCCCTTGTAACAAGCCGTACCTTCCTCCTTATAGAGATGCAGGATATTAATTTTATAGGAGAATCTTACGCCCTCCGGCCCGAAGAAATGATTATACGCCGTCTGGAAGATACGACGTGCCTGTCGCTCGTTTGGGGTCATTCCCGTATCCTGCTCGCCTACATGTGTTCGCCCCTGTGCTAGGGTTATCATACACAGACAGGAACAGCAGAGTACTAGAAATCTCTTGATCATTTCAGTCCGGCTTTGAGTCCGCGGATGACGGCAGAGGTGAAGCCGGCATGCTCCATCTCATTAAGTCCTTTGATGGTTACACCGCCGGGAGTCGTCACAAGATCGATGGCCGCCTCCGGATGCATGCCGCTGGCTTCAAGCAGTTCTACTGCACCCTTTATGGTCTGCATGACGATCTTCTTGGCATCGTCGGCCTTGAAGCCCAACTCTACACCACCTTCCGATGCGGCACGGATATAACGCATGGCATAGGCGATGCCACAGGAGGCGAGGGTCGTACCTGCTGCCAGATGTTGTTCGTCTGTGATGAGGGTGTTGCCCATCTCGTTGAAGATGTCGGTGACGGTCTGGGTATCCTTCCCCGAGGCCCCTACGGGCACGATGAAGGTCATAGAGGCCATCTCGGCAATGGCAATGTTCGGAATCACTAGGAATAATGGAGGACAGTTATCACCCAACCACTCTTTGATGCTTGCAGATGAAACACCGGCAGCAATTACTATCAACAATTGCTTCTTAGCGTTCAGCTCTGGCTTGATGTCTTTCAAGACCCGTTCCACAAGCCATGGCTTGACCACAACGCAAACGATGTCTGCAGTGTCGGCTGCTAACTTGTTGTCAGTGGTAACGTTGACACCTGTCTTTGCGAACTTCTCTACGACAGCCTGTGACGGATCACTTACTGTGATATCCGCGTTTTTAAACTGTTTGCCTTTGATGAGCCCTTCTACGGTGGCACCACCCATGGCGCCAGCTCCAATGACTGCTATCTTCATAATACTCGCTTTAATCGTTCAATAAAATCGTCTGCATTTTGTTTTGTCAGACATAGTGGCGGTAATAGGCGCAGAATCTTTTCTCCAGCACAACCGGTGAAACAGTGCTCCTGATGGATGAGTGGCAACCGCACTTCCTTGTGGGGAATGTTAAGATCGATGCCGATCATCAGACCGCGTCCACGAACATCGGTGATATGGCTCTTCCCCTTTGATTTCAACTCGTCGTTTTTCAGGTCCTTCAGTTTCTTAATCAGGTACTCGCCGGTATCATGGGCGTTCTCAACCAGATGCTCCTGCTCGAAAACATCGAGCACGGCCAGTGCTGCCGCACAAGCTAGATGATTTCCGCCGAAGGTTGTGCCGAGTTGTCCATAGACTGGTACGAAGTCGGGACTGATGAGTACGCCGCCCATCGGGAAGCCGTTGGCTATACCTTTTGCCACGGTGATGATATCGGGCTTGATACCCAACCATTGGTGAGCGAAGAACTTTCCGCTCCGACCGTAGCCGCATTGAATCTCATCGCAAATCAGGACTGCACCATAGCGTTTACACGCATAAGCCAGTCCTTGAGCAAACTCAGGGGTGGCCATTTGGATTCCACCGACACCCTGAATGCACTCCAGAATCACGGCTGCCACACCACCTTTTGACAGTTCGCGCACCCATGGCTCAAGATCATTCAATGGCAGAAACCGTGTATGGTGGTTGTCGTTGATCGGAGCAATGATCTTCGGATTGTTGGTCACCTCGACGGCAAGACTTGTTCGTCCGTGAAAGGCCTTCTCACAGGAAAGCACTCGTGTGTTGCCTGTTTTGAAAGAGGCAAGCTTTAGTGCATTCTCATTGGCTTCTGCACCAGAGTTGATAAGGAAAAGTTGGTAGTCATCGTAGCCACTGATTTTACCAAGACGCTCTGCCAACTCTACCTGTAGTTTGTTGATGACGGAGTTGGAGTAGAACCCCATCTTATTGAGCTGCTCAGACACTTTCTCTATGTAGTGTGGATGCGAGTGGCCGATGCTGATTACTGCATGCCCGCCATAGAGGTCCAGGTATTCCTGTCCCTTGTCGTCCCATACCTTACAACCCTGACCCTTGACGATGTTCACGTCGAAGAGCGGATATACGTCGAATAGTTTCATGTTATTAAGTCTATAATCGTTTGCAAAGTTACGGCAAATATCCGAAAACACGTCACATTCTTCAGTCTTTTTGCACGTTTTTTTGTGTTCCTTTAGAAAGCGGATGCCTTTAGTCTCAGACCGGTGGTCTCATCAATGCCGAACATGATGTTCATGTTCTGAACGGCCTGACCTACGGCACCTTTCAGTAGATTGTCGATGCAGGAGGTGATGAGCAACTTATTGCCATACTTCTCAACATGCACCAGTGCTTTGTTGGTGTTTACCACCTGTTTCAGGTCGATGGGCTTGTTGCAGTAGTGAGTGAAAGCCGCATCATGATAGAAATCCTGATAAACTTTAATTACATCTTCTACAGGAGCCGTAGTCTTGACGACGGCGGTACAGAAGATTCCTCGGGCGAAGTCACCACGATAGGGGATGAAGTCGATGTCGGCATCGAGCGTGCCTTGTACTTGTTTCAAACTCTGACGGATTTCTGCGATATGCTGATGCTGGAATGGCTTATAGATGCTCAGGTTGTTGTTTCGCCAAGAGAAATGCGTGGTGGCACCGGGCTTCTGTCCGGCACCAGTCGAACCAGTGATGGCATTGACTGCAACATCTTCTTTTAAGAGCCCCAGATGAGCGGCAGGCAGAAGCGCCACTTGGATGCATGTGGCAAAACAACCGGGGTTGGCTACATGCTGTGCCTTCTGAATCTCGATCTTGTTGATCTCCGGCAGACCGTATACATAGTCGTGGTCACCTTTGATACGGAAGTCCTGTGCCAGATCGATGATTTTCACATTCTCAGGAATTACGTGCTCCTTAAGAAATTGTTCGCTCTTACCGTGCCCGAAACAGAAGAATACAACATCTACCTTGTTGAAGGGCATCTCATTGGTGAAGCATAAGTCTGTCTCACCCACAAGACCCTCGTGCACGTCACAGACCGGATTGCCGGCATTGCTTTCCGAATTGGCAAATACGATTTCTGTTTCTGGATGGTTGAGTAGCAGACGGATGAGCTCGCCGCCCGTATACCCTGCTGCGCCAAGTATTCCTACTTTAATCATCTCGTAATCTGTTTAATCCGTGACTTATCTTTTCTCGTCTTTATGTATTCCGTAGTAGACACGGAGAGGCGTAGAGCTAACCTTGATGAAACCTTTGGCCTCGTCGGCAGTCCAACCGGTCTGCGTCTCACCGTATTCACCGAGTTTGCTCTTTGTAAGGTCATTGTCAGAGTCAATACCGACGGTCTCAAAGCCATAAGGACGGAGTTTCAGGATGGCGGTACCAGTCACGTTACGCTGACTGGAGGTCAGCATGGCCTCGATATCTGGCATAACAGGCTCTAGATACTGGCTCTCATGCAGGAACATACCATACCAGTTGGCTACTTGATCTTTCCAATACTGCTGCCACTTCGAGAGTGTTGACTTCTCTAACAGGCGGTGTGCCTCAATAATCAGTTTCGGTGCTGCGGCCTCGAAACCTACACGACCCTTGATGCCGATAATTGTGTCACCTACATTGGCATCACGACCGATGGCATATGAGGCGCCAATTTCCTCAATTTTCTGGATGGCTTTGATCTTGTTACTAAACTGTTCTCCATTGACTGCTGTGATTTCTCCTTTGTCGAAGGTAATCTTCAGTGTGGCTTCCTTCTCTGTTGCTGTGACGTGCTTCAAATAGGCCTCCTCAGGCAGCCCCTGTGTGGGGTCAAGCAGTTCACCACCGCAAATGCTGGTGCCCCAGATGCCCACGTTGTAACTATACTTCAGTTTGGTAAAGTCTGCAAAAAAACCGTGGTCGTTCAGGTAGTCTACTTCTTCCTTGCGGGTCAACTTTTGGTCACGGGTCAAGGTAATAATCTCTACACCTGGAGCCATCACGAGGAAGGTCATGTCGAAGCGGATCTGGTC
Source organism: Prevotella aff. ruminicola Tc2-24 (assembly GCF_900110895.1). Lineage (GTDB taxonomy): Bacteria > Bacteroidota > Bacteroidia > Bacteroidales > Bacteroidaceae > Prevotella. The sequence goes on from NZ_FOIQ01000007.1 coordinate 108,708, forward strand.
GTTGCCTGCACCTGTAGAGCCATGCGCAATGGCATCGGCACCAATCTCTTTGGCATAACGGGCAATGGCGATAGCCTGGAAGATTCGTTCGCTGCTCACACTGATAGGGTAGCAATTGTTACGTAGCACATTACCGAAGATCATGTACTTCAGCGATTTCGCGTAGTACTCTTGCGTCACGTCGAGCGTTATGTATTGTATGGCGCCCAACTTGTAGGCGTTCTCTTCATTTTTCTTTAACTGTTCTTCACTGAATCCGCCGGTATTGGCGCATGCTGCATATACGTCCCAACCTTCCTGGGCTAACTTCATCACTGTATAGGAGGTGTCTAGTCCTCCAGAAAATGCAACTACAACTTTTTTGTTTGCCATATTTCTTGTTTTTTTTTATGTCTTGACTATTTATTTCTTCTCTGTTCCATCGATCTTATGGATGCGCTCGATAACGTCGTCTGGAATTTTTGCAGGTAAATGCTCTGTCGGGTCGTACAGCATGGCTGTACAGATACAATACTTACGACCTGTACGATGTAGTACGTCTACGTTACAGCAGCCTTCGCATCCTTTCCAGAAAGCCTCATCTTCCGTGAGATCGGCAAAGGTGACGGGCTGATAGCCAAGGGCTGTGTTCATGGCCATCACTGCCGCGCCACTAGTCAGCGAGAAAATTTTGGCATGTGGCCAACGGGTGCGCGCGAGCGTAAATGTCATGTCCTTGATACGCTTTGCCACATGATGGCCGCGAAAGTCCGGATGCACAATCAGACCGGATGTCGTGACGTATTGTTGATTCTCCCAAGTCTCAATGTAACTGAAGCCGGCAAAGGTTCCGTCTTTCGTCAGTGCGATGACGGCCTTAGCTTCCAGCATCTTTTTGGTCAGATACTCATGCGTCCGCTTGGCGATTCCTGTACCGCGTACCTTTGCGGCTTCAGCAATCGTCTCGAGGATGGTGTCGACGTATTTCTCATGTTCTGGTCCCGCCACCAGGACCTCTATTTCTCCTTTTTCCATTGATTCTCAATTGTCAATATCAACTTAGGCTCTGCTTCGATGGTTCTCACAGAGTCCTAAAAAATATTATTATTTTAGTTATTTCATGTTAGGAACGACATCGCTCAGTGCCTCGACAATCTCCTGATGTCTGATACCTTCTTTGATTACAATGAAAATAGTGTCGTCGCCGGCAATGGTTCCTAGAATCTCGGGGATGTCGCTGTTGTCGATGTTCCAGGCTATCGAACTGGCATAACCGGGACGTGTCTTGATGATACCCATGTTACCTGAAAAATTGATGCTCACAAAACCAGGTACTTTCATCATTTCACGGATGCTGTTAGGGGTGCTAACGCGTTTGTACATCGTCTCGTTCGGAAGTACGTACACATAATTGCCACTCATAGAGGCCGCCTTTGCCACTTTCAGTTGTTTCAGATCTCGGCTTAGTGTTGCCTGTGTCAACTTGAAACCTTCTTTCTGGAGGGCGGTCAACAACTCGTCTTGACTACCCAGTTGCTGACTTGAGATAATCAGGCGTAATGCCTCTAATCGGTTGTTTTTTACTTTCATTGTGGTATATTTATTCAGAATTTGGGTGCAAAATTATACAAATTCTTGCATATAACCAAATGATATTGCGTAAATCTTTTGCGAATTAATGAATATTAGTGAATAAATATGCCTCTCGTCGTATATCCGAGAGGCATAATTGCATAGATATAAGAAAAACTTTCAGAATGATCACTTCGTCATGTCGAAACCGACACGCACACCGTCGTAGTTCTTGCTCAAGTCGCCAATCGTCTGCAGGTTGGCATTGCCGCTCAGGGCAGACATGGTCTGAAGTAACGTCAATAATTTCTTGGCCTCGAAGAGAATAGAGATGCCGTTGATCTCTTTCTTCGCATAGCAGTTAATCGACAGAAGTAGTCCCTTCAGTTTGATTTGCTGGGAAGCCTCGTCGAAGGTGTAGTTGCCGCTGAATGGGGTGCCGGCAATCTTTGATGAGAAGGTCCCGTCCTGTTTGAAGGTGATGTAGGTGTTGTTGGCTGAGATACCTACCTGCTTGTAATAGGGCAGAAGTTTTTCTTCAATTTGTACGGCGGCCACTTCACCGCCGGCTTTTGCCAATAGATTCTCGCTGGTAAATGCGCAACCGGGACCTTTGTATTGCCAGTCTCCAATTAGGCTCTGCGCCTTCACTTTGTCAAGACCGATGACGCTTGTGACCGCATTGACGATGCCACCGCCATTGGCCATGGCATTCATCACTTGACCTAAATTCCCGCAACTGACCAATGCTATACATGCAAGGGCCATCATTCCAATTTTAATCTTTTTCATCTTACTATACTTTTAATATCGTGGATAATATCATAATAATATTGCTGCGAATTTACGACATATTTTCCAAATTCACAAGAAAAATCTGCAATTATCCTGTAAAACCACCAATTTCTTCTTCTGTCTTTTCTCTGTCATGCGAGTGCTTAAGCTTTATTTGTTCTTGGTGTCTATGTCAAACTTGTATGAGGGAGAGAAGATGTCATATTCTGTTTCCTCTATAATATATAATAAGGTGTGCCTTGCATTTGTGCTTGATGTTGGTCAAGAGGGATAAAAATTTTGCATATAAAATGAAATTTTTCCTGGAAAAGTTTTGGTGGTTCGGAAAAAGTGTGTACCTTTGCATCCGCTAACGAGGAAACGACCTCTGTAAGCGACGAAAGAAAGAGTTCTTTGAAAGATTTACATAGACAGAAGTAGTACAAGAAGCGAGAGCATTGTAGTGATGCTCTTGGGTAGAAGAAACGAACCGTTTATTCTTTTAAACAATTACTTGATACTGGATAGTCGTTCTGAGACAGATAACATTCCGTAATGGATAAAGATATTTTTTACAGTGAAGAGTTTGATCCTGGCTCAGGATGAACG
>NZ_FOIQ01000004.1 GCF_900110895.1 Prevotella aff. ruminicola Tc2-24
AACAAGTTGTTTTACTGTCGTGGAGATAGGAGTTACGAGTCATGGAGATGCCTTCCATGAAGGTAAAACAAGTTGTTTTACTGTAAGAGAAGATAAGTCTTATGGTGTAAAAGATACCTTCCAAGCTTGTTGTTCTATATGTGTACATGGAAGCGTGATACAATAATCTTGTGTTTTAAGCGTTATATAGATGTATGCAGTGGACTGAGAGAATCCGACAAGTCAAGATCCTTCTGGTGATAGCGGCAATTCTGATTGCCGTCGTCTCCTTGTTGGTATCGCATTACCTTGTCAGAGATCTGTCCAACGAAGAGCGCCATAAGATGGAAGTCTGGGCGCAGGCACTGAGGGCACTGAATAACGCTGGCGAGAATACAGATGTCAGTCTGGTGCTGAGTGTGATGAAGGGGAACAACACGATCCCTGTGATTGTGATGGACTCGTTGGGCACGGTGACCGACTATCGCAATATCTCCATCGATGGGAAGAATAAGACGGACTCAGATTCCTACCTCTCCGACTATGGACGACGACTCTGGCAAGAGGGGAAATACATTAAGATTTTCTTAGGCGACTCAACTAAGACGAGCGATTACCAGTTGGTGTGTTACGATGAGTCGACGCTGTTAAAACGCCTATCATCATATCCCTATTGGCAGCTCGGCATTGTCATGATATTTGTGGTTGTTGCCATCTTCGCTCTTCTCTCGTCGAAAAAGGCAGAACAGAACAAAGTGTGGGTGGGGCTCTCGAAGGAGACAGCCCATCAGTTGGGTACCCCCATCTCGAGTCTGATGGCTTGGGTGGAGATATTGAAGGAGAGTCATCCGGACGACGGACTGATACCTGAGATGGATAAGGATGTGAAACGTCTGGAGCAGATTGCGGAGCGCTTCTCGAAGATCGGCTCCCTGCCTGAACCGAAGGAGGGATCGATGAACGAGGTGCTGGAGCATGTGATCGATTATATGGACCGTCGCACCTCGAATAAGGTGGAGATGGTGCGTGATTTCCCTGATCATGATGTCAAGGTCAGAATGAATGCCTCGCTGTTCGAGTGGGTTGTGGAGAACCTGTGTAAGAACGCTGTAGACGCCATGGAAGGCTGTGGCAGGATCGTGCTCTCCTTGTCCGACGACGACCACAAGGTGGTGGTCGAGGTGACCGACAATGGCAAGGGTATCCGGAAGAAAGATCTTAAGAATGTTTTCAAGCCCGGATTTACCACGAAGCAGCGTGGCTGGGGCCTGGGGCTCTCACTGGCCCGACGTATCGTGGAGGATTACCACCACGGTCGTATTTTTGTCAAGTCGTCTGAAGTTAACAAGGGCACCACCTTCAGGGTGGAACTGCGGCGCTGATACCCTCGTTAGGGCATACAGATGTTGCACAGTTGTGAAAGAAGTGTGTAATAATCAGCATTTTAACGTGGCGATTTTGCGGTAAAATGATAAAAAAAACGAATTAGTCTCTCATAAATAAAAAAAAAGTAGTAACTTTGCACCCCAAATGTAAATGAAATGTGATGATGTGTAGTCTGGAGTCGTTGAAGTTAGACTTGAAGGAATTGAAAGAGGAGAATACTACTCTCACTTTCGACCTTGATGATCGCTTCTTCGAGGCTTTGGACAGTGCCGAGGTGAAAAGAGGCTCTTTGCACGTGTCGGTGTCTATACGCAAGGCAACCGGCTTTTTCGAGTTTCTGTTCCAGACGGCAGGCACCGTGATCATTTCCTGCGACCGTTGTCTCGATGACATGGAACAGCCGGTGGAGACCGATAATCGTCTTGTCGTCAAGCTCGGAAGCACCTACTCAGAGGAGGATGACATCATTGTCGTGCCCGAGGACGAAGGAATACTCGACATGGCGTGGATCATCTACGAGTTTGTAGCACTGGCTATACCCATCAGGCATGTGCATGCACCTGGCAAGTGCAACCCTGCCATGACGCAAGCTCTGGAAGAGCTGTCAGCTGACCGAAGCAGCGATGAGGAGTCCAACCAGGAGACAGACCCCCGATGGGATAAACTGAAGAATTTAAAAATTTAAAAAATTAAAGTATTTAGATAATTATGGCACATCCTAAAAGAAGACAATCAAGTACTCGTCAAGCCAAGCGTCGTACTCACGACAAGGCAGTAGCTCCCACACTGGCAGTATGTCCTAACTGCGGTGCATATTATGTTTATCACACCGTATGCCCGACATGTGGCTACTATCGTGGTAAGGTGGCTATCAAGAAGGAAGACGAGGTCGCTGAGTAATGGATAGGATTAACGCGATAATCACCGGCATTGGCGGCTATGTGCCCGACTATGTCCTCACCAACGAGGAACTGTCGAGAATGGTAGACACCAATGATGAGTGGATTATGACGCGTGTCGGCATCAAGGAGCGCCGTATCCTCACCGAGGAAGGTCTTGGCACCAGCTATATGGCCCGCAAGGCCGCTAAGCAGTTGCTGCAGAAGACCGGCGCTGACCCTGATTCCATCGACGCAGTGGTCGTAGCCACTTCTACGGCGGATTATAAGTTCCCCTCCACGGCATCCATTGTTCTGGGTAAGCTCGGACTGAAGAATGCGTTCGCATTCGACTTCTGGGGTGCCTGCTGTGGATTCCTCTATGCGCTCGACGTTGCGGCGTCGATGATACAGAGCGGTCGCTTCAAGAAGATTATCCTTATCGGAGCCGACAAGATGTCGTCGGTGACCGACTACAAGGATCGCCAGACCTGTCCGCTTTTTGGTGACGGTGCTGCGGCAGTCATGCTGGAGGCAACAGAGGAACAGAACATCGGCGTGATGGATTCCTATCTCCGTACTGATGGCAAGGGACTTCCGTTCTTGCATATGAAAGCCGGAGGTTCTGTCTGCCCACCATCGCACTTCACCGTCAACCATCGGTTGCACTACCTCTATCAGGAGGGACGGACGGTGTTCCGTTATGCGGTGACCAACATGAGCAACGACTGTGTGCTGATTGCTGAGCGCAACGGACTGGATAAGAATAATATCCAGTGGGTGGTGCCTCATCAGGCAAACATGCGCATCATCGAGGCTGTCGCCAAGCGGTTGGAGCTCCCGATGGATCAGGTGATGGTGAACATCGAGCACTACGGTAATACGAGTGCGGCGACAATTCCGCTGGCGCTTTGGGACAATGAGAGCAAGCTGAAGAAAGGCGATAACATGATCTTTACTGCCTTCGGTGCTGGATTTGTCCATGGAGCATCCTACTATAAGTGGGCGTATGACGGTAGTAAATAGTCACAAAGCAGGATTCGTCAACATCGTTGGGAATCCTAATGTAGGTAAAAGTACGCTCATGAACCAACTGGTTGGTGAGCGTATTTCAATTGCGACGTTTAAGGCACAGACCACTCGACATCGCATCATGGGTATCGTGAATACTGACGATATGCAAATCGTCTTCAGCGATACCCCGGGTGTTCTGAAGCCGAACTATAAGCTTCAGGAGTCGATGCTAGCCTTCTCTGAGTCGGCCTTGCAGGATGCAGACGTCCTGCTCTATGTGACCGATGTGGTTGAGAACCCGGAGAAGAACATGGACTTTCTGGAGAAAGTGCAGCGGATGGATACCCCCATTCTCCTGCTGATCAATAAGATCGATACTCTCGCTGAGAATGCAGACAGATCCGGTGCTCCCCAGGCACAACTTGCCGCTATCGTCGAGCGCTGGCATACCCTCTTGCCGAAGGCTGAGATCCTGCCGATCTCTGCCAAGAATAAGTTCGGCACCGACATGCTCCTGAAACGTATCAAGGAACTGTTGCCCGAGAGTCCGGCCTATTTCGATAAGGATCAGCTTACCGATAAGCCGGCCCGTTTCTTCGTCTCGGAGATTATCCGTGAGAAGATCCTGCTCTTCTATGACAAGGAGATACCGTATTCGGTGGAGGTCAGCGTGGAGCAGTTCAAGGAGGACGATCGTCACATCCATATCAATGCGGTGATCTATGTGGAGCGTGATTCCCAGAAAGGAATCATCATCGGTCATCAGGGCGTGGCGCTGAAGAAGGTAAGCACAGAGGCCCGTAAGTCTCTGGAGAAGTTCTTCGGGAAACCGATATTCCTGGAGATCTTCGTGAAGGTAGACAAAGACTGGCGCAGCTCCGCTCGTGAACTAAGTCATTTTGGGTATAATCCCGAGTAAGTTTCTAAATCCCGGAGCTTCTGGATAATCCGGCTCAGGCCAAATATAAATAAGAAAGACTATGCCAAATTTAGTAGCTATCGTAGGCCGCCCGAACGTAGGAAAGTCGACCCTTTTCAACCGTCTGACGAAATCACGTCAGGCGATTGTCAGCAATGAGGCCGGCACCACACGCGACCGCCAGTATGGCAAGTGCGAGTGGAACGGGCGTGAGTTCTCTGTCGTCGATACCGGCGGCTGGGTGGTGAACAGCGACGATATCTTCGAGGAGGAGATTCGTAAGCAGGTAATCATCGCCACGGAGGAGGCCGACCTGGTGCTCTTCCTCTGTGATATTACCAATGGTGTGACGGCCTGGGACATGGATGTGGCGCAGATCCTGCGCCGTGCACGTGCTCCTCAAGAGGACGGCACTCCAACGAAACCGCTTCCTGTGCTGCTGGTGGCCAATAAAGCCGACGACGGAAAGGATCTCTACGACCAGTATGAGTTCTATAAGCTCGGACTGGGTGATCCTTATCCTATCAGTGCTGCTACGGGCAGTGGTACCGGTGATCTGCTTGATAAGATCCTGGAGATGCTGCCTGAGAAACAGCGTGACGAGGCAGAGGAGGGCATTCCCCGTTTTGCGGTGGTCGGTCGTCCGAATGCTGGTAAGTCGAGCATCATCAATGCCTTTATCGGTGAGGACAGGAATATCGTTACTGAGATAGCAGGAACGACACGTGACAGTATCTACACTCGTTATGATAAGTTCGGTTTTGACTTCTATCTTGTCGATACCGCAGGTATCCGTCGCAAGAACAAGGTGACGGAGGATTTGGAGTTCTATAGTGTGATGCGCTCTATCCGTGCGATTGAGAACAGCGACGTGTGTATTCTGATGATTGATGCTACTCGTGGCATCGAGGCGCAGGATATGAACATCTTCCAGTTGATACAGAAGAACAATAAGTCGTTGGTGGTCGTTGTCAACAAATGGGATCTCGTGGAAGAGAAGTCTCAGGTGGTCATCGATACCTTTACGAATGCAATCCGTCAGCGGATGGCACCGTTTACCGACTTCCCCATTATCTTCGGCTCCGCACTCACGAAACAGCGTATCTTCAAGGTGCTGGAGACTGCTAAGGAGGTATACCTGCATAGAAAAGCGAAGATCGGCACGTCGAAGCTCAACGAGGTGCTGTTACCGCTGATCGAGGCTTACCCGCCTCCCTCGGTGAAAGGAAAATATATCAAGATCAAATATGTGGCACAGGTACCCGACACGCAGATACCTACGTTTGTCTTCTATGCCAATCTGCCACAGTATGTGAAGGAGCCGTATAAGCGCTTCTTGGAGAATAAGATCCGGGAGAACTGGACCCTGACGGGCTCACCGGTGAACATCTTTATCCGGCAGAAATGACGATTGCATTACTGTTCATGTTGTTTCTGTTGGTAGCCTGTGGCGGCGTGACCGCCGAAGAACAGGCCTCTCTTGCTGCCAAGGGTTACTACACGCATCTTATCAAGGGTGAGTATGAGTTGTTCTTGGAAGGTAAGCAGGGAGCCGGACAGTTACCAGAGAACTACCGCTCTCAGCTTCTCGATGGCTATCGTCAGTATGTGGCGCAGCAGGAGACGCTCCACCACGGTATCCGCGAGGTGCGTGTTGCGACGGCTCGACGCGATACGCTGGCAAACTACACAGAGGTGTTTCTCATCCTCTGTTTCGGTGACTCCACCAATGAGGAGGTGGTCGTTCCGATGGAAGAGCATCAGGGACAATGGCGCATGCGCTAAATCCGTTCCCGGAAAGTCCGGAAAAGCGGTATCAACGATTTTAATGACTATAAATACTTGAAAACGATGAAAGGAAAACAACTCTTGATGATGCTGGCCGTTGCCAGTGTCAGTGCCTCTGCCTCCGGGCAAGTCTATTCTGAAGGGGTGTCTGGTCCAGATACCATACAGATTCCTTCTACGTCTGCATCGCTTAAGACCGTGGAGCAGCAGAAGGTAAAAACGGGAAAGTCCGACTATATTCCTGTGTTCCAATATTGGAAGGAACATGATATCCTTCAGCATCTGGATATCTCATTGACGGCAGGAACGACCGGTATCGGTATCGATGTGGCTTCCCCGATAGGAGAGTATGTGCAGGTGAGGGCTGGTTATGAGATTATGCCGCGCTTCAACAAATCCATGAACTTCGACCTGACGATCGGTGGTAAGCCGGCAAGAATGTACGACCCTAATGGTAACCGTGTAGAGACCACCTTCGACCGTCTGAAGGATATGCTCTATGATTTCACGGGCTATGATATTGACGACCATATCGAGATGATAGGTAAGCCAACGATCAATAATGCCAAGTTGTTGGTTGATGTGTTCCCCTTCAAGAACAATAAGAACTGGCATTTTACTGCCGGTCTTTACTGGGGACCATCACAGTTCGCAGAAGCCGTCAACTCAACAGAGGCCATGGTGTCACTGGTGTCAGTAGGCATCTATAACCGGATGTACGAGAAGGCGGTTAATGGCGAGCCCATCATTAACCCTACAGCCTTGGGCATCAAGGGGGCTGGCAACTATCAGATTGAGGAGCTCAACGAGAAGCTTCTTGGTTTCGGTCGGTTGGGCTTTGCTGTGGGCCGATATAAGAACGATGTATATACGACTGCGAAGAAGGATATCTTCGATGATAATGGTAATCTGATTCATGCCAAGGGAGAGACTTATGTGCTTTATAAGGCTGGCGATCCCTATATCCTGGAGCCTGATGGCGATGGACTGGTCCGTGTGAAGGCTAAGTCGAAAGCGTTGAAGCCTTATCTGGGATTCGGCTATGGCGGTCGTCTACTGAAGAATAATGATGATTGGAAGGTTTCATTCGACTGTGGTGCTATGTTCTGGGGCGGTACTCCCGATCTGTATGTACACGATGGTATGAACCTGACAAAAGATGTGGAGAATGTGACCGGTCAGGTGGGCACCTATGTGGATATGTTCAAGTCGTTTAAGGTGTTCCCCGTCTTGAGTCTCCGATTGACAAAGCGGATATTCTAATAAAAAAGAGCCCTTGCAGAGGGCTCTTTTTTTTATCTCACTGTATTTGTTTCTTCGTTTACTTGATTACAATCTTTTTACCGTCTTTGATGTAGATACCAGGACGGAGTGGGGCATTGTCTGGCAAACGGGTTCCTGTGAGTGTGTAGATACCTTCTTTTGAAGCATCTACGGGATCAGCGGTCACAGTAACAATACCGCTACCGCCAATAGTCATCACATCGCCATCGCTGCTCTTAACCTTCAGATAGGCTTTGTTGGCCGGCAGATACTTACCTTCATAGAAGTATTCCTCCGGAGCTTTCTTGACGAATGCCAACTTACCATCGCTCACGCCGAGCACACGCATGGTGGAAGCAGTAAAGGCAGTCATATTACTGTTCTTATACTTGATGGCTGAATATACGCCAGCGAGTTTGTTACCGCTAAGCTTAGCGATGTCTTCAAGAACGGGCATAATCATATTCTCAGCGGGATTGTCAGAAGCGCATTTGATGATGACAGGCATGTTGGCGGGAATAGTACCTGTGATCTCTTTCATCTCAAAGCTCTTACCAGAGGCCGACTTTACATAGTAGGCCTTCATGCCGCTGGATACAAATTTGAATGCAAATCCAGCATAGATGGTGCCGTAGTATCCATCATCAGTCTTTACGTCGGGCTTAATGCCGATATAGTTGGTGTCAGTGTCAACCTTGATGAAGTTCCATCTTGCGGTCTCCTCGCTTTTATTGGCCAACCATGCTTCATCGCGCTGACCGTCGTCTTCAAGGTCGGCTATGCAAATGGTGACACCGCTATAAGTGCCAGATGCCTTGTAGCTGGTACCGCCGCCCTCAAGTTTAGCAAGAATCATGTTGCCTGAGAGTGCATAAAGGCTGGTACCTTGACCCTGAAGGTCGTACAGGCTTTTACTCCTATCCATGTTCTTGATGTAGATGATGGTCGAAGGACTGCAGGATACTCTGTCGAAATTCTTGAGGGTTCGGATGCCTAATAAGGTTGTACTTCCTGACTGAGAGACGGTATAGTGTTTCGGGTTATTGTCTGCAATGCTGATATACCGCTTCGTCTTGTTGTTCTTAATGCGGTAGAAACCGTCTTCGAGTTGTGCAGAGGCACTGAACACACAGAATGCTGCTAATACAATTGAAGTAAAGATTCTCTTCATGTGTTTCCTGATGTTTGTTTAGAGGATGTGTTTACCTTTTCTTCTCAAAAAGAAAGCCCAGCCCCATTCTGGGACCGGGCTTTTATTGTCATTTGTATTTATCTTTCAGCGCTTACTCAGCGATACAGATAGATACACGGTTGCTGTCGTTGTCGGCGAACGGCTGTACGCGTGAGCCCTTGCTGTCGAAGCTGATACGGCTCTCTGCGATACCCTTAGCCTTCAGAGCCTTCACAACTACATCAGCACGTCCAGCAGCGAGACGGTCATTGATACGGTCGTTACCTGTACCAGCGTCTGCGTAACCGGTGATCATCACCTTAGCTGTAGGATGAGCATTCATGTAGTCAATGATGTCCTGAACCTTCTGAGCCTCACACTCACGGATGTCGGTCTTGTTGATGAGGAAGAAGATGTCGCGACGGAGCGGCTCAATAGCGGGTGCCGGAGCAGGAACCTCAACCACCTTCTCAACGATCTTCTCTACGTAGCGAATCTCAGGCTCTGGAGCCGGGATGAAGCGGGTAGAGTAGGTCTTGCCGAGGTTGATCTTCACGCCTGCGAGCAGGTTGAAGTATGAGTCGGGGTTACCAGCATCCTTGAAGTTGAACTTGTCGCCCAGAATGTTAGCGTTAGCCTCCAGACCGATGGCAACAGCCTCGCTTACCTTCACGTCCATGGTCAGACCAGCCTGTCCGAAGAGCAGAGTGTTGGCCTTGTTCTCGAACATCGGAGTCCAGTTGTACTGAGCTGTGAACGGATCGATCTTAGCCTTAACAGCAGCAGCGTCGTCGCAGCTAGAGCGGAAGTTCAGACCACCACCGATGAAAGCACCGAAGCTAACTACACGGTTGGGATCGTATCCTGCAATGATATTCGAGAGGTTGAATGTCAGATCGATAGCAGGTGCGAAATAGGTGTACTTATAGTTGCAGTCGCCTACAATGTCGGTAACAACCTTCTGGTAGCCTGCTTTGCCCTGCCATGCGTTGATGGCCAGACGGGCACCGATTGCCTTGGAGAACTGATAACCGATAGCTCCCTGTACAGTGGGTGAGATGAGATCACCGAATTTGGCCTCGCCAGTAGTATACTGGGCACCTCCCTGGAGCTGAATGTACCAGTGCGGCTCGAAGACATATTCTGTCGTGCCTTTCTGCTCCTGAGCAGATGCTGACAGAACACCCATCAACATCAGGCAAGACAATATTACTTTCTTCATTTTCATATCTGTTACTTTCTTTTTAGATTCACAATGTTAATTACTTCACGTCGACAGTGTATCTCTTAGTAACTACATAGCCATAGTAGTCAACGCAGCTCAGGATGATCACCTTGCGACCTGAGGTCAGGTTCAGAGTGTAATCCAGTGCACGGCCATCCAGCAGAGCGCTCTGCTCGAGCTTGCCAGTAGCAGCATTCTTAACAGCGATGAACTTAGCGTATGCGGGAACAAGAACCTCCTCTGTCGGTGAGGTCAGGTAAACCTGCATGTCACCAGCGGGAACCTGGAGACCAGTAACAACACGGTCAACACCCTCAGCACCCTCGAACAGGATGATTGGAGAGAGAGCACGTGTCAGCTGGTGAGAACGCAGCTGGTTGATGATCTTCTTATCGAATCTGTTCAGATAGTCAGCGATACGCTCAACAGCAGCCTTCTTAACCTTCTTGAGGTCGGTCAGACCAGCAATCTTCTTGATCATCTTGGTCAGCTCCTCGTTGTCGATACCAGCCTCGATAGCTTTGCGCAGAGACTTGAAGAGAGCCTTGTCGATAGTAACCTCTTTCTCCTTGCCGTCAACAACAACGGTAACCTTCTGAGCCTTCATGTCGTCGATGTTGATGCTGCTCAGCTTAGCAAGGCTGGGGAATTCCTTCTTCAGGATCTGAACCAGCTTCTCAACAGCTGCTTCTGCATCTTCCAGGCTAGGATCGCTAACGTTCTTCTCAAACTCCCAGAATGAGTTGTAAGACAGAGGCTTTACTGAAGCTGCGAAGATGTTGAAATCAGATCTGCCACCAGCGTTGTCCTTCTCAACAACGAGACGCTGTGCGGTGAGGCGATCCCATGCTGCATTCTTGTAAAGGTTGTAAACCAGCTGTGCCAGCTCTCTTGCACCCTGCTTAACCTCGTTCTTTGTGCCATCAGCATCAGAAACGTGCTGCTTAGCAGTCTTCAGACGATCCTTAATCTCGTCGAATTTGATCGGGAGCTTATAAGCAGCAGCCTTCAGGTTAGCAGCGTCGATGGTTGCCTCAGCAACGAAGACGTTCTTAGCAGCACCTGCAGCGGCAGCGTCGTCAGCTCTTGTCCAACCGAAGCTGATAGTCTCGTCCTCGGCAGTGTAGGGACGTGCAACGAGATCAACAGGAGCCTTGTTGCCCTTTGAATCCTCGAGGTATACGTTGTAGTCGCTGATGTTGATGTCCTTGCTAGAGTTGATAGCAAAAATCAGCTTACCTGCGTTGTTCTTAGCAGCGGTGATGAACTCAGGATCGAGTTCGATGGTCTCGATACCCTCGAGCTCTTCAGCAGCGAGCATGGTACCATCCTGTGTGTCAACATTGAAAGCCTTACCTGCAACGGGGAAGATGTCCAGACCTGTATCGTTGGTGCCGTAGAAAGCAGCCAGTGAGTAGAAGTCGAGACCAAGCTTCATGTTACCAACAATATCGTTGATGGCCATTGCGTTAGAGACACCGAAATCTGCGTTACCGCCAAGATTCTTGATGGCCTCTTCCAAAGCTGCAACGCGAGCAGTAAGTGCATCAAGGTCATTCTTAATCGTGTCAACGTTTCCAGAAAGGGCTGCAATCTGTTCGTTGATCTTACCCAACTGCTCGTTGATCTTTGCAATCTCGCCATTGATCTTTGCAATCTCTGCGCTGTTGTCGCCAAGACCATTAAGCTGATTCTGGAGAGCATTAAGCTGATCCTCAAGGGTGGTCTTTTGTTTTGCAAGGTTAGCGTAAACGGCTGTAATTTCATCGTCCACGTTGTCCTTACAAGAAACAAATGATGTTGTGGCAGCGAAGAGTAATGCTACCATCAAAATACCATTAATAATTTTCTTTTTCATTTGAACTTAAAAATTATAATTAAACAATTAAATTATGATATATCTATGCATTAATGTATATAAACCGGTGACAAAAGTAGGGAATTATTTCTAAATGTGCAAGAAATTTTTAGTTTTTTTTGTGTAAATAGCTATTTTTCTGCCTTTTTTGCTACTTTTTGCCAATAATTAATTAGAAAATTGTCTTACATCAGCGTCGTGCGCCTGACAGGACTCGAACCTGCACGTCGCGAGACACCAGATCCTAAGTCTGGCGCGTCTACCAATTCCGCCACAGGCGCACATATGACATCCCGTGGTTATCGGGATAGCGACTGCAAAGGTACAAAACTTTTTTCATTCTACCAAAAGTTCTCGGGCAAATTCTATGATAGAATCTTTGCCGCGTATGAAATCCTCGTTACTCAGTCCGACTGCGTAGTCGGGCGCAATGCCAAACTCTATCTGTTGCTTGTCGCGGTCGTAGGTGGGGCAGGCGGAGAAACGCACCATCCATCCGTTGGGAAGGGTATTGGTGAATGGAAGCCCAGAACCTCCGCCGGTGCGATCGCCGACGATCTTCACTTGGGGGAAGCATTTCATAATCTTCACGAAATCGTTGGCAGCGCTGAAAACCTCACGGTTTGTGAGCAGGGCAACACCCTTATGCCACCGAAGTCTGGAGGATGGCTCTATATACTGTGGCTCCATCGGCGAGAACTCGTTGTGCCTTTTGCCTGTCTTGTGTTGGATATAGCCTACCAGCGTTTTCTCCTGACAGAAACGGGCTGCCAGTTTCTCGGCATTGGTGAGTGCTCCGCCGCCGTTGCCTCGGATGTCGAGGATCAGACCGTTGCAGAATGCGAGATACTTAAACACCTCATCAAGGTTACTTTCGCCGATGCCACTT
The DNA here is from genome assembly GCF_900110895.1 of Prevotella aff. ruminicola Tc2-24. Taxonomy (GTDB): domain Bacteria; phylum Bacteroidota; class Bacteroidia; order Bacteroidales; family Bacteroidaceae; genus Prevotella. The sequence continues at coordinate 12,371 of NZ_FOIQ01000004.1, forward strand.
GAGAAGCTGTTATAGTAGACATAGCCGATATTGTCGTCGAGGATGCGGTAGCGGAGCGCACCGGCGATACGGTAGTCGGTACCGAGGTAACGACGCAGGAGAGTGTCGCTGAAATTTGTCGGATAGTCTTCGTGCCAACGCCAGTAGCGCCCGTTGTCGAAGGCGCTGTAAAGGTTCACATGACCGTCGCGTAGCTCGGCGAGCATGTCGGTGAGAATCTCGAAAAGTTGTTGTTTGTTGACCCCCTCTCTCGCGCGTACATTATATTTATTGTATACCTCCAGCCAATCAAGGCCGTATTCATGTTGCTTATAGTCGAAGAAACAGTAGTGCTCGTCGATGATTTTCCATAGCGCCTCGAAGTTACCTTGAGGACTGTCCGGGTATTGCTCGTCGTCGATACAGCCGACTATACACGGGGGCAAAAGACAGATGAGGAATGATAGAGGTATCATCCGCAGCCATTTGATTCTATGTCGTAATATCTGCATCTTTCTTCGGACTTTATACTTTTCATCTGACAAGGCGCCTGACGACACCGATGAGTAGTCGGTGGGTATAGACATGTTGTTTTAAGTTGTTAACTGCAGCCTGTTGGTAGTTGCCAAGGTAACCTACTCGTACTGCCCATCTCTTTGATGCCTGCCAGTCGAGCGTGATCTGCTGTCGTATGTTCGGTGCACAGACACAGGTTGTTGGCACGATGTTATGGTCGTAGTTTCCTAAGGAGAAAATCTCGTAGTAAGACTGTCCATAGTTTGGACTGAACATCATCCCCATGAGCGGCAGGTTCAGTTCGTATCGGATGACGAAGCGTTGTTGCCATAAGGTAAGGTCATAGGTGGTGATGGCCGACGGCATGAAGTTTACTGCAGCACGGGCTTGCGCCGGGTTGTTGGAAGCCGTCATGTCGTAAAGAAAGCCCAGACAAGCGTTCAAGACACCGCCAGTCTGAAGGTGTAGACGGTCAGCCAGTAGGTTCCACTTACAATAGAATCCCCAATAGAGATTGTAGCTGCCTTCAAGCATGGTGATATTGCCGCTTCGATCGTCTGTGGATGAGAGATCGAGCTCATGTTCGGTAATAGTATTCCATCGACGGTTGTCTTTAACCCGCTCACGTATATTCAGATAAGAGAATCCTGTACCGGAAAATTGCTCGGGAGTAATGTATGTGTCGAGAATCCTTGTCGTACCGATGCCAATCAGACTTGTTGATGTCATGGCATCTGGGGAAGAAGACAAAGAGGCTTGTTCTTGGGCGACAATCGGCAGACAGAACCACATCATCGGCAGAAACGCCCATGACAATCTCCTTACGGACAATTCTTTTAGATGTATAGGATGGCTATACTTCATCATCGAACAGTGTCAGTTCTTGTTCGGGTTGATGCTTCTTCGGTGTGGGCACAGCGACCTCCGGACTGTCTGAGTCTTCTGAAATCTCTGGAGTCTCTGCGACCTTAGGGTCGTCAATAATCTCCAGAATCTCCGGGGCTTCAGTTGTCTCTGGATCTTCTTCTGGCTCAGGTGGATTCAGTTCCGTGATACTTTCGAGCTGATAGGTGGTCAATCGCTTACCTTTAGCCTTGTAGCCTTTCACCATGATAAACTGTGCAGCATCAACCTCCTCGCTGCCGCGGAATGCATCGGCACCACCGTAGGTGATGAGGAAACGTGGTGAAGGTGTATCGGTCAAAAGGATGAGTTGTGAGGTCGCTCCATTCTTTCCGGTATCACTGGGACTGAGCCAGTTCTGCTTCTTTTTCGTGGCATCCATCAAGAACCGTTTGATGTATGGATATCCTTGATTGTCGACATCGTAAAGGATGGCGGTCCAAACCTTATCGGGATCGTATTTTTCAATACGCAGGATGTTCTCTTCGTAGTGATTGTTAATATCGAAATTAGAGAGGTAGCACTCGCCATTCTGAAGTATAACGAGAATCTGGTCTTCATCGAAGAACTCACCGAGGAGTTGACCATGTTCGTCGTAGTTCAGACGATTTACATCTGGGTCGTACCAAACCTTTCGTCCACCAAGGGTGGAGTGACCGTGACTCTTCAGGCCGATGCGGTGTACGGGGAACTTTGTCAGGAGATTACCCTTTGAAGCACGTCCTTTGATCATCACTTCCGAGAAATCCTTGTCTACGAAAATCTTCTTGAGACGCGGGTTCGGATCGAGGGTCACCTTAATAATCTCTGCTTCTCCGTTGGGGTTGGCAGAGAAGTACATCACTTTTGATCCGGGCGTTCCTTGGGTAATGTCGTATTCCTTGTCGCGAGTCATGCTTGTCACGTTGAAACGCTTGATGTAGCAATAGCCTTTCTTTCCATCGCGGTATACGGTATTGTATATGGTGCGTGAATCGTTCTTTTTGAAGACGGCCACATATAGCACGTTCTTGCCGACAAAGACCTTCTCGGCCACACGAATCACCTTATACTTTCCTTCTTTATAGAAGATGATGACATCGTCGAGGTCGGAACAGTTGCATACGAACTCGTCTTTCTTGAGGCCTGTGCCAAGGAAACCGTCTTGTCGGTTGATGTACAACTTTTGGTTGGCTTCCGCCACTTTGGCAGAGTCTATCGTATCGAAGTTGCGGATCTCAGTGAGACGCGGATGATCCTTGCCGTATTTGTCTTTAAGGAACTGGAACCAGTTGGCTGTCACCTCGGTAAGGTTTGCCAGGTCACGGTCAATTTCCTCGATTTCTGCCTTGATGCGCGCCATCAGCTCGTCGGCCTTGTCTTTATTGAACTTCAGAATGCGCTGCATCTTGATCTCAAGAAGTTTAAGAATATCGTCTTTCGTCACCTCGCGTACCAGACTGGGGTAGTAGGGGGTGAGGCGTTCGTCGATATGCTCGCAGACGGCATCGACGGTAGGTGCCTGTTCGAACTTTTTATCCTTATAGATACGTTCTTCGATGAAGATACGTTCCAACGACTGGAAATGATACTGTTCCAATAGTTCGCCTTTGCGGATCTCCAATTCCTGGCGGATGAGATCCTTGGTGCGGTCGACGCTGTGGCGGAGCACATCACTTACTGTCAGGAACTGAGGCTTGTTATCCTCGATGACACAGCAGTTCGGTGAGATATTGATCTCACAATCGGTAAAAGCATAGAGGGCGTCAATGGTCTTGTCGGACGATACGCCAGGGGCGAGATGTACCTGTATTTCTACATTGGCGGCAGTGAGATCCTCCACCTTACGGGCTTTAATCTTACCTTTCTCTACGGCCTTGACAATCGAATCTTGTAGTGTCTCGGAGTTCTTCGAGAAAGGAATCTCACGGATGACAAGTGTCTTCTGATCGATTTTCTCGATTTTCGCACGGACTTTCAGTACACCGCCACGCTGTCCGTCATTGTATTTACTGACGTCGATGGAACCGCTGGTGGGAAAGTCTGGGTAGAGTCGGAAGGGTTGATCGTGAAGGTAGCTAATGGCAGCATCGCAAATCTCACAGAAGTTGTGTGGTAGGATTTTTGATGAGAGGCCGACAGCAATACCTTCGGCGCCTTGTGCCAACAGAAGAGGGAATTTTACAGGGAGCGTGATGGGCTCCTTGTTGCGTCCATCGTATGACATCTTCCATTCCGTTGTCTTCGGGTTGAACACGGTGTCGAGGGCGAACTTTGAAAGGCGTGCCTCGATATATCGGGGCGCAGCAGCACTGGAACCGGTAAGAATGTTTCCCCAGTTACCTTGTGTGTCGATCAGCAGGTCCTTCTGTCCCATCTGTACGAGGGCATCGCCGATGGAGGCATCGCCGTGGGGATGGAACTGCATCGTGTGACCCACAATATTTGCCACCTTGTTGTATCGCCCGTCGTCCATGCGTTTCATCGAGTGTAGGATACGTCTCTGCACGGGCTTTAGACCGTCACCCAGATGGGGTACGGCGCGCTCGAGGATCACATAACTGGCATAATCGAGAAACCAGTTCTGGTACATGCCACTCAGATGGTGTACTGCGGCTGCGTCGAAACGGTTTACAGGTTTATAGTCGGAGTGGGCGGCTGGGGATTCCGGATTCTCCGCATTATCCGGAGTGCCTGTGGTCTCAAGAATTTCGTCGTCTCTTGTTTCGTTGTCCATTGCTACACTTGACTTTTATTATTTTGTCGCAAAGTTACGAAAAATCGAGCGCAGAACAAAATAAGTTCACTTATTTTTTATGTCGAGTGCATGTAATTTCGCCATCTTTGATGGCAAAGATACAAAAAACGAATGAAAAGCTAAATTTATTTGAACTTTTCCGAATGGGGAGGGAGTTCTTAAGACTTGCTGTCACTTGAATAGGTGGTGTAAAGTCGAGCGCTACACAAAATATAAACTAATGTTTTGGTAGATTCAGAATAAATGTGTAATTTTGCACGCAATTATTTGGAACATAGAAAAATAAGATATCAACATGACAGCAAACGAGATTCGCGACTCCTATAAGAAATTTTTTGAGTCGAAGCAGCACGCTATCGTGCCGTCAGCCCCGATGGTCATCAAGGATGACCCAACGCTGATGTTTACGAATGCAGGTATGAACCAGTGGAAAGACATCATTCTCGGCACACGCGACCCGGAACCGCGCCGACGGGCGGACACACAGAAATGTCTCCGTGTCAGCGGAAAACATAATGACTTGGAGGAAGTGGGGCATGATACCTATCATCACACCATGTTCGAGATGCTCGGTAACTGGTCGTTCGGCGACTATTTCAAGGAGGGGGCCATCGATATGGCCTGGGAGTATCTGGTAGATGTACTAAAACTGAATCCCGAAGACCTTTATGTAACGGTATTTGAGGGATCGCCTGAGGAAAATATTCCTCGCGATGATGAGGCTGCACGTTACTGGGCTAAGCATGTGCCCGAGGACCATATCATCAACGGAAATAAACATGATAACTTCTGGGAGATGGGCGATACAGGTCCCTGTGGTCCATGTTCTGAGATTCATGTCGACTCTCGTACGCCAGAGCAGCGCAAGGCTTCTGGTAAGAGTGGTCGTGAGCTTGTGAATCAGGATGATCCTCAGGTGATTGAGATATGGAATCTCGTGTTCATGCAGTTCAATCGTAAGGCTGACGGTTCATTGGAGAAGTTGGGTATGAATGTCATCGATACAGGTATGGGTTTTGAACGTCTTGTCCGCATGATGCAGGGTAAGCACTCTAACTACGATACCGATGTGTTCCAGCCCATAATCAAGGCCGAGCAACAGATAACGGGTCTGAAATATACCACCTTTGAAGAAGAGGTCTTGAACCCCATCACGAAGGAACAGGACAATATCAACGTGGCTATGCGAGTATGTGCTGATCATCTCCGTGCTGTCTCGTTCTCGATTGCCGATGGTCAGTTGCCCTCGAATGCTAAGGCAGGCTATGTGATCCGTCGTATCCTGCGTCGTGCGGTACGTTACGCTTATACGTTCCTCGGCCAGAAAGAGGGCTTCCTTTATAAACTCTTGCCTACTCTGGTGGCTGAGATGGGTGATGCCTTCCCCGAGTTGAAAGCTCAGCAGCAACTCATTGCCAAGGTGATGAAGGAGGAAGAGGATTCCTTCCTCCGTACCCTCGACAAGGGTATCTCTCTTCTTGATAAGGCTATGGAGCAGCTCAAGGTCGAAGGAAAGACGGAACTTGATGGAGAGCAGGCTTTCCGTCTCTTCGATACTTACGGCTTCCCCCTTGATCTTACAGAACTGATTTGTCGTGAGAATGGCTTTTCCGTCAACGAGGAGCAGTTCAATATTGAAATGCAGAAACAGAAGGAGCGTGCCCGTAATGCTGCTGCTGTAGAGAACTCAGACTGGGTGGAACTTGCCCAAGGTGAACAGCAGTTTGTAGGCTACGATTATACCGAATATGAGTGTCATATCCTGCGTTATCGCAAAGTGACGCAGAAAAAGAACGAATTCTATGAACTCGTACTCGACTACACACCGTTCTATGGTGAGATGGGTGGACAAGTCGGTGATTGTGGTGTCATCTGCAATGAAGCAGAAACTATCGATATCATTGACTCTAAACGAGAGAATAACCAGACGGTTCACATCGTTAAGCAATTGCCTAAAGATCCCACAGCTCAGTTTATGGCTTGTGTAGATACTGATAAACGCGACAGTTCTGCTGCCAACCATACGGCAACCCACCTGCTCGACTATGCTTTGAAGCAGGTACTTGGTGACCACGTGGAGCAAAAGGGTTCATTCGTATCGCCCGACACTTTGCGTTTTGACTTCTCTCATTTTGAGAAGGTTAGTGATGAGCAGATCCGTGAGGTGGAGCGGATGGTCAATGATATGATCCGTCAGGATATCCAACTTGACGAGCATCGTGACGTACCTTTTGAAGAGGCAAAGAAACTCGGTGCCATCGCTCTCTTCGGTGAGAAGTATGGTGATAAGGTGCGTGTGGTTCGTTTTGGACCGTCGTGTGAGTTCTGCGGTGGTATCCATGCCAAGGCAACAGGTAAGATAGGTTTCTTTAAGATTGTTGCCGAGAGTTCTGTTGCAGCGGGTATCCGTCGTATTGAGGCTAAGACGGGCAAAGAGTGCGAGGAACTGCTTTACAAGACAGAAGACATGCTTCGTACGGTGAAATCGTTCTTCAATAATGCAAAGGATCTTCAGGGTGTGATTCAGAAGTATATCGAGGAACATGACACGATGAAAAAGGAGATTGAGAGTTTCCAGCAGCAGCGTGTACAGGCTCTCTCGAAGGAGCTTGTATCAAAAGCGCGCACGGTGAACGGCGTGACGGTAGTTACTGGTCAGTATGATATGATGCCGAATGCTGCCAAGGATTTGGTCTTCAAGGTACGAGAGCTGCAGTCGGAGAATCTGCTCTGCGTAGTTGGTACTGTGTTTGACGGGAAACCAATGCTGAACGTGATGCTTAGTGATGATCTCGTGAAGGACCACGGATTGAATGCCGGACAACTGGTACGTGAGGCCGCCAAACTCATGCAAGGCGGTGGTGGCGGACAGCCTCATTTTGCTTCTGCAGGTGGCAAGAACCCAGATGGTCTTTCTGCTGCTATTGACAAAGTGTTAGAATTGGCAGCGTTATAAGAAGTAAACATAAACGATGATGAAAAACGCTCTCCATTAAGGAGAGCGTTTTTCTGTTATCCTGAGAATAATCAATTTCCCATACGCTGGATAGCTTCCTGTCCAGCACCACTACCTTTATATTTATTACGGGCGACATTGAACGTATAGCGAAGAGAGATGCTCAGACGATGGTTATTTGAACGCATCCACTGGGTCAGATAATAGTATCCGCAGTCTATCCCTACTTTCTCATTACCACTCTGTAGAATATTGTTTGCGGTTATGCGCAGACAGAGGGCATCGTTCTTAAGCCAGCATTTCTGGATGGTGGCCGACATGTCCCATGTGGTGTATCTTAAGTGATAACTCACCCAGTCAGCACGCGACTGATAGTCGCATCCCAGTTCAAACTGCCAACTGTGCTTCAAACGGAAAGTGTTGTCGAGTTGTACGAAGATCATGGGTTTTTTGTACGTTACCGTACGACTGCCAGAAGCCTCGCGTGGATCAGCCAGATCAAGTTCCGTGTCGTAGGAAAGGAAACCCGTTCTCAGGTTAGGCGACCATACACCAATGGTGGGCGCTACGTTGAGGTATGCGGTATAACGGTTCAGCGGCTTATCGAGGTTTACATGCTTGATCATGATCACACCGGCGTCGTTGTATAGGAACGACCACTGGGTTATGTGCTTCTCTATTCGCTGCCAGCTTGACACGAATGTCAGCCATTTCCATCGCATGTTCAGACTTAGATCATGGTTCTTCTGGTTCTCCAACTTCGGATCACCACTCTGTAGCGTAAAGGCGTTGGCATAGGTCACAGCACTGTTCAACTGCCAGTAGGTAGGACGAACAGTTTTCTGAGTATAGGTCATGGCTGCCTGTACTTGTCCAAAAGCGCGCGACAGTGAGATGCTGGGGAACAGGTCGTTGGTATATCGCTTCATGTTGTTTTCTGCGTTCAGACGGTCGCGATAGTCGAAGCCTACGTGCTCGAAACGCAGTCCGATGCTACCTTCTCCGAGCTTTCCCAGACTGAAACCGTAGTCGATAAAGGAGGCGATGTTCTGCTCTTTTGTCTTCGAGTCGGTAGCAGGTATGGCTGTTCCACTGATGTAGTAGCTGGCATTGCGATTAACGAATGTCATCTCGTTGCCAATGCTCAGTTTTCCTTTCCATACGGGGTAAGATAGCACCAACTTCTCAGCTACCATGTGGTCTGCAGTGTTCGCTTCGCTATTGACATGGTTGGCGTCACTAATCTGGTAATACTCGTCCGTCTTGGCGTTTGCTCGTTTCTTGTTCGAATAGAAATCCACATTGAGATCGATGTTCAGCTTTCCTAGTTGACCATTGTAATAGCTGTTTCCCTCCCAGTGATATGGAATTGTGGTTTTCTCTGACTCTATTCCGTCGATATGGTCTTCGAACTTGCCATTGCGGTAATAGTCGGTCTGGATATCAGCATGGTTCCAGTCATATAGCCTGTCGTTATACTGCAGACGGAAACCCACGGAATGCTTGTCGCTGATCTGCCAGTTGGTGCCGAAGGTATAGTTCAGGCCATAGGCATGCCAATCAGAGCGGAAACTGTTGTCCTGCTCCAGTCGGACCAGAGCATTGTTTTCTTTATAGAAGCTGTTCTGTGTGGCAGTAGATACTGCCGTGTTATGCCTTTCCCAGAAGTCAACCTGTCCGAACACGTCGACCGACCGATAGCGATAGTTGGCCTTGAAGGTGGTGTATGGGTCGCTCTGCCCGTAGCGTAACTGCTGGTTGTTTCCTGCAAAAAGACTGAATCCGAAACCTTCGCCTTGCTGCTTGACGGTGCGGATGCGGACTACCGATGCTACTGTGGCATCATAGCGGGCGCCGGGATTCATGTCAACGTCTACCGAAAGGATCTCCTGCGAGTTGAGCCTCTTCAGCTCGTCCGTGTCATGCAGCTTTCGTCCGTTGATATAGATAACCGGCGTACCCTTGCCGATGACCTCCAGTCCATCCTTGCCTTTTCTGATTCCAGGCACCTTTGACAGCATATCCTCCACTGAACCCGACTTCTCCAGTACGGAACCTTTGATCTGAGTAACCAGCGATGAGCCCTGTAGCTTCGTCTTGGGCAACTGTCCCTTGACCACCACCTCGTTAATCAGATGCGCATCTTCCAACATCTGGATGACGGGACCGCCAGCCATGCTGCCGTCGGATGACACATGAATGAATAGGGTCTGATAGCCGATACTTGAGATCTTCAGTACACCTTGGTTCTCTGGGGTCACAATCTTGAAGTTGCCATTCTCGTCAGAGACAGCCCCCTGTACAAAGGCGGAGTCTGGCATTGACAACAATACAACACTGACAAATGGCATGGGTGCCCCTTTCTCATCAACAATCTTTCCACCTACATCGGGTGTCGTGCGCTTGGCAAATACTCCTGTCGTGAGCATGGCCGCCATCGCCATCATGGCGAATCTTCTAAAGTTAAATCTATTCATAATATGCTGTTGCTTTTTCCAATCTTTTGTCTATTAGACACAACTCGTGTTGGAAAAGTTGCAGCAATCATGAATATTTTATACTTTCAGTGCACGGATGGCGTTGAGTACAGCGAGAATGGTGACTCCTACATCGGCAAAGACCGCCATCCACATCGTGCCCAGCCCAAAGGCGGCGAGTATCAGTATCGCAACCTTGATACCTATGGCGAGCCAGATATTCTGTCGAGCAATGGCAATCGTACGTCGAGCGATACGGATGGCAATCGCAATCCTCGATGGACGATCGTCCATAATTACGACGTCGGCCGCTTCGATGGCAGCGTCACTGCCAAGGCCTCCCATTGCGATACCCACATCGGCGCGGGCAAGTACAGGCGCATCGTTGATGCCGTCGCCCACGAAAGCCAATCCAGTCCCGTCACCTTTTTCGTTGAGTAGCTGTTCTACATGTTTTACCTTTTCGGCAGGCAGTAACTCCGTGTGATACTCCATCAGGTCGAGTTGTGACGCCACCTGTTCTCCTACTTCTCGCCGGTCGCCGGTCAGCATCACAATCCTATTGATGCCTAGTTCCTTTAGAGAGACAATAGCCTCGGCACTGTCGTCCTTGATTTGGTCGTTGATGACGATATGACCGGCGTAAGCCCCGTCGATGGCAACGTGGATGATGGTGCCTACGTGATGACAGTCATGCCATTTGGCGCCTATGAAATCCATCATTTTGGTATTACCCACACAGACGATCTGGTCTGCGACACGGGCACGGATACCTTGTCCTGCGACTTCCTCGACATCGGAAACGATGCAACCATCAGTGGCTTCATCGGGGAACGCATCGCGCAGGGCGGCACCGATGGGGTGAGTCGAGAAATGCTCCACATGGGCGGCGAGATGCAATAGATGTCGCTCGTCACAGGTGTCGGGGTGAACGGCCGTGACGGTGAACTGACCGTGTGTCAATGTACCTGTCTTGTCGAAGACCACCGTGCCCAGCCGAGCAAGGATATCCATGTAACTGGACCCCTTGACCAGAATACCATTCCGCGAAGCGCCACCGATGCCGCCGAAGAATGTGAGTGGCACACTGATGACAAGGGCACAAGGACAAGATACGACAAGAAATAGTAAGGCACGATATAGCCAGTCGGGGAAGGCCGTTGTGAAGTTGCCGGAGAACAAAGGTGGCAGTAAAGCCAGGATAAGGGCTGCTCCGACGACCACAGGAGTGTACACACGCGCAAAGCGTGTGATGAAAGCCTCGCTCTTGGATTTGCTGTTGCCGGCGTTCTCAACCAGTTGGATAATCTTGGCTACCGTGCTTTCTCCGAAACTCTTTGTCGTCTTTATCCTGATGACACCTGAGAGGTTGACGCAACCAGAGATGACCTCGTCGCCGACTGTGATGTCACGAGGAAGACTCTCGCCTGTCAGTGCGACGGTGTTCAGAGCCGATGTTCCCTCCAGTACCACACCGTCGAGCGGCACTTTCTCGCCAGGGCGTACGATGATGGTCTCACCAACAGCAACCTGATTGGGATCGACAGTCATCGTCATCCCGTTCCTCTCAACGCTGGCGGTATCAGGACGAATATCCATGAGATGGGTGATGCTCTCCCTACTCTTGCCTTCCGCATATTCTTCAAATAACTCGCCGACCAGGAAAAACAACATAACAAATACCGCCTCAGGAAACTCTGTCTCTGCTCCAGGAAGGAAACCGATACACAGAGCGCCGATAGTCGCAACAGACATGAGGAAATGCTCGTTGAAAGCCTCACCATGAATGAGTCCTTCGACCGCTTCTTTCAGTGTGTCATGTCCGACGAGCAGATAGGGAATAAGGTAGATCAGCAACAATTGCCAGGTGGGCAACTGCCAGTACTTCTCTATCCAGATGGCGCCGACGAGCAGAAGAGCGGTGACGACGATAAGCATGATGCGGTTTCTTATGCCGTCGTGATGGTGCTCGTGATGATGGTGCTCGTGTTGCTTTTGTGAACAGCAAGCCTGATGATCGTGGTGGTGTGTATGTGCCATGTCTTTGTTCCTTTTTTATTCTTTCGGGTGCAAAGGTAGGATAAAGATTTCGCAACTTGGTTGCATTTCTTCCAGAAGATGCTCCCCTCTCGGCAAAAAAAGAATTCTATTTCTTTGCATTTCTCTTGATTTTTCGTAAATTTGCGACAAAATTGCGAAGCAACAAATAAGGCACGATATGGCACTAAACCTGAATAAGAATCTGAAACTCTACTATTCTATCAAAGAAGTGGCAGAGATGTTTGAGCTCAACGAGAGTACATTGAGGTATTGGGAGCAGGAGTTCCCGTTCCTGAAACCCAAGACATCGGGGCCTGCCAAGGTACGGCAGTATCAAGAGAAGGATATAGAACAGATCCGACTGATTCATAATCTGGTGAAGGTCCGTGGCTTCAAGCTCTCGGCCGCCAGGAAGATTCTGACGCAGAATAGGAAAGGCGCGGATACAAAGGCCGACGTTCTAGAGCGGCTGATAGAAGTCCGCTCGGAACTCCAGGCGCTGAAGAAACAGCTGGATTATCTTCAATAGGACCAGAAATCCGCTCTTATATAATCTGTGATATTTCCTTGAGGTTGGGTATGTCTTTGAGATTATCCATGATCTCTTTGACGTCTCCTCGATCGTGAACACGCAGGTCAATACTTCCGTCAAAGATTCCCTCTTCAGTTGTGATGGTCAGTCGGTGGATGTTTACGTTCATCCGTGACGAGATGACTTGTGTGATATCGTTAAGTAAGCCCAGTCGATCGATACCTCCGATATGTATTGTCGCATCGAAGAACAGCTTCTTGTGCATATCCCATTTGATGTCAAGGATGCGGTTGCCGAAACTGGACTTGAGTTTTGCGGCCACAGGACAGGCACGTTTGTGAATCTCAATCTGGTTCTTGTTGTTGATGTAGCCAAGGGCATCGTCTCCGGGAATCGGATGGCAGCAGCCTACAAACTTGTACTGACTGATGTTCTCTTCAGAGATATAGATAGGTTTCTTGCGGTTGAACTTTTCCGGAACGATGAACAGTTCCTGTTTGGGCAACTCCTCTTTTTTCTTCTTTCCGACAAAGGGCACGTATTTCCTCCATCCCTTGTTGTCAGTCTCTTTGTTTTTCCCGTTTAGTTCGTCAAGGTCTTTCTCACCCAACAAGACAATCTTCTCACCGAGTGCTTGGTAGAAGTCGTTCCGTTGGCTGTAGTCGTGGAACTCTGCTAACTGATCGGCGATAGCCAGACTGGGTTCCTTATGGTGCTTGAGCAGGAATTGATGAAGGATCTCTTCTCCCTCGCGTTGGGTCTCACGGTTGTCGCGGCGCAGTATGGCCTGGATCTTCGCTTTGGCCTTGGCCGTAGATACGAAGTTGATCCAGGAAGGACTGACATGTTGTGATTTCGATGTCAGGATCTCTACCTGGTCGCCACTTTGAAGTTTATGACTCAAAGGAACAAGTTTGTGGTTTACCTTCGCCCCAATGCAGTGGCTTCCTAAGAATGTGTGGATAGAGAAAGCAAAGTCGAGTGCCGTGCATCCGGCAGGTAGGGTGCGGATCTCTCCTTTAGGTGTAAAGACAAAAATCTCGCTGGCAAAAAGGTTCAGTTTGATGGTGTCGAGAAAATCCATAGCGTCGGGCTGTGGGTCGTCCAGGATCTCCTTGATCGTATGTAGCCAGTCGTTAAGTTCGTTCTCATCCTCGGTATACTCCTCCTCGACACCGTCTTTATATTTCCAATGAGCAGCAAATCCTTGTTCTGCGATCTCGTCCATCCGGTCGGAACGAATCTGTACTTCAATCCATCGGCCCTGCTTGGACATCAGAGTTACGTGCAGCGCCTGATAACCATTAGCTTTCGGATGACTCAGCCAGTCGCGCAGGCGATCAGGGTGTGACTTGTAGATCTTGGAGATGGCCACATAGATGTTGAAGCACTCATTGACCTCTTCCTCGCGTACTCTTGGTGTGAAGATAATCCTGACGGCCAGGATGTCGTATATCTCCTCAAAGGTAACGTGCTTGTTTTGCATCTTGTTCCAGATGGAGTAGGGACTTTTTACGCGTTCCTTAATCTCATACTGGATTCCCATGTGGCGGAGTGACTCCTCAATGGGAAGCGTGAACTGTTCAAACAATTCGTCACGCGATGCACTCGTAGATCGAAGTTTTGCCTCGATAGCTGCGTACTCGTCAGGATGCTCGAACCTGAAACTAAGATTCTCCAACTCCGACTTGATCTTGTTCAGACCCAGACGGTTGGCTAGTGGCGCATAGATATAGAGCGTCTCGCCGGCGATCTTGTATTGTTTGTTGGCCGGCTGCGATTCCAAGGTGCGCATGTTGTGCAGACGGTCACATATCTTGATGAGGATAACTCGGATGTCATCACTCATGGTGAGCAATAGCTTCTTGAAGTTCTCAGCCTGGGCTGAGGCCTGCTCACCGAAGATGCCGCCACTGATCTTTGTCAGCCCATCGACAATCTGCGCGATTTTCGCACCGAAGATATTCTCGATATCTTCAATGGTATAATCTGTATCTTCTACGACATCATGGAGAAGGGCAGAGCAGATGCTGGTTGATCCCAGTCCGATCTCAGAACAGGCGATCTGAGCAACCGCGATAGGATGCATGATATATGGTTCACCCGATAGTCGACGTACTCCCTTGTGCGCCTGACGGGCGAAGTTGAATGCTTTCGTGATCAGGTCAACCTTCTTGCGGTGGCGTGATGCCAGATAGTCGTTCAACAACCTTTGAAACGCGTCGTTGATCAGTTTCTCGTCGGCCTCTTCCTGCAATTTCTGTTCATCTGCATCCATATCTTTTCCTCTCTAATCAATCTTTTGTTCCTATCTCACCCTGATCTTCTTTCCGGCTCGGATATTGTTACCCCTGATGCCGTTGAGCCTTCTTAACTTGGCCACAGTCGTTCCATTGCGTTTGGCAATCTCGGATAATGTCTGTCCTTTCCTGACGGTGACAGAGGCGCCTCCCCTTCCTCTGTTCCTGGCATTGCGACGACTGTAGCGTCCGTTCCTGCTATATGAGCTACGGCTACTTCTCGTGAAAGTTGGGAGATCATCGTTGACATCAACAACGGCACGTCTGGTCAGCAGTTCTGTGGCTCTGAAATTATAGACGGAGTCCTCGTTGTCGATAAACCTTCCTACGTCAGCGATCGGCAGACGAATAGCTGACGGTTTTGTGGCACCAGGGATAATATCGCGGCGATAGGCCGGATTCAATGAGCGTATCAGGTCGGCATCAGTTCCGATAACCCCAGCTATCTGCTCGATATGCACATTCTTGTTTACCACAATGGTGTCGCTTTGAGACGGCAGTCGGGTTGTCATCGGACAGATGTTGTGGTCACAGTAGTACGTCATGATGTAGTTGGCCGCAATGAATGCGGGAACATATCCGCGTGTTTCGCCAGGCAGATACGGGTAGAGCTTCCAATAGTCCTTATCGTCAGCTGTGATGGTCTCATTCTCCGTCCGTCCCTTGTCGGCTCGGTAGCGGCGAATGGCTTTGTTGATATTCTCCGGACCGCAGTTATAGGCAGCGATAACCAGATTCCAATCGCCGAAGATACGGTAGAGGTCCCTGAGGTAACGGGCAGCGGCATATGATGATTTGACAGGGTCACGACGCTCGTCGACCAGCGAGTTGATCTCTAGTCCATATTGCCTGCCGGTACCAAGCATAAACTGCCATAATCCCGTTGCTCCGACACGGGAGACGGCCTTGGGGTTCAGGGCTGACTCGATGATGGGCAGATATTTCAGTTCCAATGGCAGCTGGTAACTTTCGAGAGCCTCCTCAAAGATGGGCATGTAGAAGTTGGCTGCGCCAAGCATATAGCTGACGGAATAGCGAAGGCGCCCACTATATCTGTCAATGAACTTCTGGACGATATCGTTATAAGACAGTTCCATCACAGAGGGTATGCGACTGAGCCGCTCGATGTATACCTCCTTCGAAAAGGTCGGATTCTCGTTCTTCATCTCGCAGTCACCTGGTATGGCCAGATAGGTTTTGGACATATAGAGATTCAACAGACTATCGAGATCATAGGTCATGGCCTCAGGGAATTCAATGATTTCTTCGTTACCCTCCTTGTCGGTGAGCGAGATCTCGTCTTCCGCGGGAACCTCCACTTCCTCTACTTCTTCCTCTTCATTCTCGTTGTCAATGTCCTCGTTTACTATCTGTGCATACATGGCGCAGTTTCCTGCGAAGAACATCGCGGCGAATATCAACAATAGTCTTTTTTTCATCCTTATTAATATGGTTTTGATTTTTGGTTCTTGTTATTCTTGTTCCTCAGAAATTTAGGCTGCACTGGAGCCCCAGTGAGGATGATTTCAGAGGGTTCCTGGCGGCATTGTCGCCGAAGACCGTCGGCTCTACCCTCAGGCTCAGGTCCTTTGAGATGTCAAAGACAGACAACTCTGCGTCCACATAGGCATCGATGACAGATAAGGCATAGACTCCCACTAGCACGAAGAAGCTCATGTCGCGCCATCTGCGGAATCTGTCTTTACGTTTTTTGAAGATGTCTTTATAGCGATTGGATAGTTGCTGGTTGTCCTCCGTTATCTGCATACCCAGGTGCAGGAACTGGTTATAGCTCTGTGTGCTGGGGTTACCGTCCATCAGATCGATATAGGCCTGAGAATAATCTTTATACATCGTGTTATTCCAGTTCATCGCGTATAGACATCCCATAAACCCACCATACACAAGTGGGAGTTTCCAGTATTTGCGGTTATAGATCTGTCCGCCACCGGGGATGACCAATGCCAACCACAGGGCTCTCTGCGGGTCGGGTTTCCAGGTGGCCATGTCGCGGTGTTTTCTCTTGATCAGAGGGGTCGACTCTGACAGTGCCGTTAAGGTGTTGTCAAGACTGTCTTCCAGACTGCTCATGATGCGAGTTATACTGTCTGTCGGCAGCACCACCATACTGTCGGGGGCCATGCTTCCCACGCTCCCCTGAGCGGAGGAATGAACGATGCCTGCCAACAGCAGGATCCCGGTTATGATCGAAATGCGCAATGATGCGAAAAAAACTTGTCTCAACGTCTGTGCTCTATCACTTAGTTCTTGATCTTGTCGATAATGTTCATAACGAACTCCAGCTCCTCTTCGTTAGAAAAGGGGATGCTGATCTTTCCTTTGCCTTGTGGATTACAGGACATCTGTACTTTTACCTTGAACAACGTCGAAAGACGGTCTCTGAGGATACTATATTCCAATGGCAGTTGGGCATTCGGGGAAACAGCCTTCTTGATGCTCTGGATGTTCTCTCCGCTCTTCAGCATCTGTACCATTTCCTCTACCTTACGTACGGAGTAACCATTTTTCTGTATCTCCTTGAACAGCTTCAGTTGGGCAGAAGGACTCTCGATGGCCAGCAAGGCTCGGGCGTGTCCCATGTCCATCTCCTTGTTCTTCAGAGCCATCTGTATCTGTGCAGGAAGTTTGAGAAGACGCATGTAGTTGGTGATGGATGTGCGACTCTTGCCGACTCTGGAAGAGATCTTTTCCTGCGTCATGCCCGTAGCTTCTGCCAGATGCTGGTAAGCCAGTGCGATCTCAATGGCATTCAAGTCCTCACGCTGGATGTTCTCAACCAGGGCCATCTCCATCACACTCTCGTCCTCTGCCGTTCGGATATAGGCGGGGATAGAGGTGAGACCGGCAATGAGTGATGCTCTCCAACGACGTTCACCAGCAATGATCTGGTATTTCCCGCTTGTAGTCTGCCTGAGAGTGATAGGGGTGATGATACCTATCTCCTGGATGCTGGCAGCCAGCTCCTGTAAGGCTGCCTCGTCAAACTCACGTCGTGGTTGGTTGGGATTAGGCTCAATCTGTTTGATGGGTATCTCGCTCAGATTGGAGGTTCCCTCTGTTTGGATGTCGCCTGTGTCAATCAGCGCATCCAGTCCTCGACCTTTTCCAGTCCCGATGTTGTCCAGTCCTCGTCCCAGAACATTCCTGTCGTATTTCTTCCTTACAGCCATAGTCGTCTATTTGTTTTTGTAGATGATTTCCTTGGCTAAAGC
Organism: Prevotella aff. ruminicola Tc2-24; assembly: GCF_900110895.1. Lineage (GTDB taxonomy): Bacteria > Bacteroidota > Bacteroidia > Bacteroidales > Bacteroidaceae > Prevotella. Next base: position 30,044 of record NZ_FOIQ01000004.1, read on the forward strand.
CAGATGGTTCTTGCTACCTGTGGAGTCTGCGTCGTATAAGATGACAGGCAGACCGTGGCTTGGGCTCTCTGAGAGCTTCACGTTGCGCTGGATGACCGTCTTGAATACCAGCTCCTGGAAATGCCGCTTCACCTCGTCGTAGATCTGGTTGGCCAGACGCAAACGACTGTCATACATCGTGAGCAGGAATCCTTCGATCTCCAGCTGTGGGTTCAGCTTGTTCTTGATGATCTTAATAGTGTTGAGCAGTTTGCTGATACCTTCAAGTGCGAAATACTCGCATTGCACAGGGATAATCACGGAGTCGGCCGCAGTCAGCGAGTTAACCGTGATCAGCCCTAGCGAGGGAGAGCAGTCTATGAGGATATAGTCGTATTCATCGCGGATGGGCGCCAAGAGGTCTCTCATCACCTTCTCGCGGTTCTCCAGGTTCAGCATCTCGATCTCTGCACCTACCAGATCAATATGACTTGGTATGATGTCCAGACCGTCAATGTCTGTTGTGTACACCGCGTCGCGAACATCTGTTTTGTTGATGATACATTCATATAGTGAGCATTCTACTTCTGTGATATCTACTCCCAGTCCGCTGGAAGCGTTGGCTTGGGGGTCTGCATCGACGACGAGCACCGTTTTCTCCAATGTGGCAAGCGAGGCTGCCAGATTGATGGTTGTCGTGGTCTTACCCACACCGCCTTTTTGGTTTGCTAACGCAATAATCTTTCCCATTGTTTTACTGAATACCTTAATAAAAATAAGAGATTTGGGTACAAAGTTACGAAATAATTCATAATTCATAATTCACAATTCATATTTTTTTGTACTTTTGTACCCAAATCGTTGAAATTTTATGGAAATTAAACGACCCTTGTTGCTCATTTCCAATGATGACGGCTATCAGGCAAAGGGTATCCGGGAATTAGTGGAAATGGTGTCTGATCTTGGTGATATTATTGTCTGCGCTCCGGAGTCGGTGCGTAGTGGTTTCTCATGTGCGTTTTCGGCTATGAAACCACTGAAACTGCAACTTCGGGAAAAAAGGGAGGGCGTGGAGGTCTGGTCGTGTAATGGTACACCTGTCGACTGTGTGAAGATGGCTTTGGCAGAGATCGTCCCCCGTACTCCAGATATGGTTATCGGCGGTATCAACCATGGCGATAATGCTTCTGTGAATGTGCATTACAGCGGCACGATGGGGGTCACGCTCGAGGGCTGTATGAAATACATACCTTCTGTGGCATATTCTCTCTGCGATCATCGCGACGAGGCGGATTTCGAACCCCTTCGCCCGTTGGTTCGTGCCATCACGATGAGGGTGCTGGCAGACGGCCTGCCCTTAGGTGTCTGCTTGAACGTGAATTTCCCTTTAGTGCAGGAATACAAGGGCGTTCGTGTCTGTCGTATGGCCAAAGGAACATGGGGGCAAGAGGTGGTGAGATGCGCCCATCCTCGTGGCTATGATTATTGGTGGATGGTGGGGAAATATACCAATGACGAGCCGATGGCGACGGATACAGACAACTGGGCATTAGCGAACGGCTATGTCGCTATCACACCGACACAGATTGATGTGACCGCCTATACGGCCATAGATAATATCAAATCCTGGAATTTATGAAGTATTATCTGATTGCAGGTGAAGCCTCTGGCGATCTGCATGCATCACACCTGATGAAGTCGTTGAAAGAATTTGACGACAACGCGGAGTTCCGCTTTTGGGGTGGCGACCTGATGACGGCGGTGGGTGGTACCCGCGTGCGCCATTATCGTGAGTTGGCCTATATGGGCTTTGTTCCTGTGCTGCTCCATCTGCCCACGATCCTCTCTAACATGAGGAGGTGTAAGCGCGATATTGTGGACTGGCAACCCGACTGTGTGATTCTTGTTGACTATCCGGGCTTTAATCTGACAATCGCAAAATATGTAAAATCGAAGACGAATATTCCCGTCTATTATTATATCTCCCCTAAGATCTGGGCCTGGAAAGAATATCGTATCAAGAATATCCGCCGTGACGTGGATGAACTTTTCTCCATCCTGCCCTTCGAGGTTCCCTTTTTTGAACAGCGACACCACTATCCGATACATTATGTGGGCAACCCGACAGCCGACGAGGTGCGTGAGTTCCTGTCCGCATACGAAAAGACGGCCGTGCCGACCAGACCGATTATCGCCCTCCTGGCCGGCAGTCGTAAACAGGAGATAAAAGATAACCTTCCGGCGATGATGGAGGCCGTAAGTCCCTATATGAGTGATTATCAGGTTGTGTTGGCCGGCGCTCCAGGGATAGAGAAAGACTATTATGATACGTTCTTGCGAGGAAAAGGGATTGATGTGGTTTATAATCAGACCTATCCTTTGTTGGCGGAAGCTCATGCCGCTCTTGTCACTAGTGGGACGGCAACGCTTGAGACATGCCTCTTCAAGGTACCCCAGGTGGTGTGCTATGAGACACCACTGCCTCGTCTGATCGGCTGGTTGCGGAAGAAGGTGCTGAGGGTGAAGTACATCTCGCTGGTGAACCTGATTGCCGATCGCGAGGTGGTGACCGAGCTCGTGGCCGACACCTTCTCTGTGACAAATATCCGACGGGAACTGGAAAAGATCCTCGACGGCCCTGTCCGTCAGTCGATGCTAGACGATTATGAGGAGATCAGTCGTCGACTTGGTCATCAGAAAGCTCCAGAGCAAACTGCAAAACTTATTTATACGTTACTATCTAATCAATAATCAGTCATTATGAAAAAAATCCTTGCATTGCTGGGCTTTGACCCACTGAAACATTCTGTGAAAGTAGAAATGATGGCAGGACTTACCACATTTCTCACGATGTCGTACATCCTTGCTGTGAACCCTCTGATCCTTGGAGAGACGGGCATGGATAAAGGAGCTCTCTTCACTGCTACGATTGCTGCAGCGGTGATTGCAACCCTGGTGATGGCTTTTTATGCCAAGATGCCGTTCGCCCTTGCCTCAGGTATGGGCCTGAATGCGTTCTTCGCCTATACGCTCGTACTGACGATGGGCTACACCTGGCAGGAGGCATTGGCGGCCGTGCTCTTTGAGGGTATCGTCTTTATCCTTCTGACCTTTTTCAAGGTTCGCGAAGCCATCGTCAATGCAATACCTCTGAACCTTCGCTATTCCATTTCCGTGGGTATCGGCCTGTTCATCGCCTATATCGGCTTGAAGAATGGCGGCATCATCGTGGCCAGCGACGCCACCGTCACCACCCTCGGACCGTGGACCGTGTCTTCGCTGATAGCCGGCGCAGGTGTGCTGCTCGGCGGTGTGCTGATGGCCGTGGGCGTACGCGGAGCCTTGTTCTATACGATTATCGTGATGACCGTTATTGGTATCCCCCTCGGCGTGACACAGCTTCCAGAGAACTTCTCGCTGGTCAGTCTGCCGGAATCAATGGCGCCCATCGCGTTCCATATGGATTTCTCCCGTTTCCTGTCTTTGGATATCAACTATTATGTGGTGGTCTTCACCCTACTTTTCATGGATCTCTTTGATACGCTGGGAACACTTATCGGCGCTTCTACCAGTGCCGGTATGGCTGATCCGAGAACAGGCAAGATCCATGGTCTGAACCGTGCGCTGATGGCCGACGCCGTCGGAACGACAGCAGGTGCCCTCTGTGGTACCTCTACGGTAACGACCTATGTGGAGAGCACGACGGGTATTGCCGCCGGCGGTCGTACGGGTCTGACATCCTTGACCGTGGCGCTGTTCTTCCTGGTGGCCCTCTTCTTCTCGCCGCTGTTCCTGATCATCCCTTCCGCCGCTACTACGAGCGCCCTCGTGCTGGTCGGCGTGCTGATGACCAAGACCATCACGAAGATCGACTTCAGCGATTTCACCGAGGCCGTTCCTTGCTTCATCACCATTCTCACCATGCCTTTCACGGCCAGCATCTCCGAAGGTATCGTACTGGGTATGCTTTCCTATGTGCTGGTGAAGGTTTGTACGGGGCATTACAAGGAACTCTCCATTGTGATGTATATTCTCGCTGCCTTCTTTATCTTGAAATATGTGTTTAATTAAAATAACGAAATAACGGTATGATGAAAAAGATTCTTTTTTGCGTGGTAATGGCTGTTGCTGCCATGACCGTCCAGGCACAGAACGTGCAGCTACATTATGATTTCGGTCGTAACCTTTATTCAGACGAAGAGGCTGGCCGTCAGAAGGTGACCCTCACCGTTGAGCAGTTCAAGGCCGACCAGTGGGGCTCGTGGTTCTATTTCGTCGATGTCGACTTCAGCCGGAAGTTTACGGAAGGCGCATATGCGGAGATCTCCCGTGAGTTTAACCTCGGCAAGAAAGGCTTCGCCGCCCATGTGGAGTATAACGGCGGACTGAACCGTTTCGGCAGTTTCCAGCAGGCAGCCCTCCTCGGTGGAGCCTGGAACGGACATAATGCCGACTTCTCCAAGACCTACTCCGTGCAGCTGTTGTATAAGCGTTTCTTCAAGAGCTATGACTATACCTCGGCCTATAACAGTGTGCAGCTGACAGGTGTCTGGGGCCTGAATTTCGGCAAGAAATGCACCTTCTCCGGCTTCATTGACTTCTGGCGCGGTCAGAAGGCCGACGGTCACGGTCAGCTGGTCATGCTCACGGAGCCGCAGCTCTGGTATAATCTCAACAGTCACCTGAGTATAGGTACAGAGTGCGAGATCAGCAGCAATTTCATCTATAACACCTATAATGACAAGTCGTTCTTCGTGAACCCGACGCTTGGCATGAAGTGGAACTTCTGAAGTTGAATCATGAAAAGCGAATGACTATGGCTTCAGAATTGTCAACCACAAGAAAGACCATCGTCGGCGTACAGTTCCTGTTCGTGGCCTTTGGCTCCACGGTACTGGTGCCCCTGCTGGTCGGGCTTGATCCGGCTACGGCCCTGTTTACGGCCGGTATAGGTACGTTCATCTTCCATCTGGTCACTAAAGGCATGGTGCCCATCTTCCTGGGCAGCAGCTTCGCCTTTATTGCTCCGATCATCTCCGCCTCGCAGCAGTGGGGCATGCCTGGCACGATCGCAGGCATCGCCGGCGTGGCATTGGTCTATTTTGTCATGTCGGCCCTTATCAAGTGGCAGGGCCGCAAGCTCCTCGACCGTCTGTTCCCGCCCGTCGTGATCGGCCCCGTCATCATCCTGATCGGTCTGTCGCTGTCGCCCGCTGCCGTGAACATGGCGAAGGAGAACTGGCTGCTGGCCTTTGTGTCGCTTGTCACGGCGATCATCGTGCTGGTGTTTGGTAAGGGACTGGTGAAGCTCGTGCCCGTGGTGATCGGCATCATCGTGGGATATGTGGTGGCCCTCTGTATGGGACTCGTCGATCTGTCGGCCGTGGGTGCAGCCCCCTGGTTCGCCCTGCCTGGCAGTATCTCCCATTTCCAGTTGCCGCAGTTTGCCTGGGAGCCGTTTGTCTTCATGATCCCCGTGGCCATCGCGCCGGTGATAGAGCATATCGGCGATGTCTATGTCGTCAGTGCTGTAGCCGATAAAGACTTTGTGAAGGAGCCCGGTTTGCACCGTACCATGCTGGGCGACGGTCTTGCCTGTCTGTTCGCCTCCTTCTTCGGCGGTCCTCCAGTGACCACCTATTCAGAGGTGACGGGCGCTATGCAGATCACACGTGTCACCCATCCGCAGGTGATCCGTATCGCCGCAGGTACAGCCCTCGTGTTCTCTGTCATCGGAAAGCTCTCGGCGCTGTTGCAGAGCATTCCGTCGGCCGTCCTTGGCGGTATCATGCTGCTGCTCTTCGGAACGATTGCCTCTGTGGGTGTGCAGAACCTGATTCAGCATAAGGTGGATCTGAACCAGACACGCAACATCATCATCGTTTCCGTCACGCTGACGATGGGCATCGGCGGTGCCATCCTCACCTTCGGCACCTTCTCCATCAGTGGCATCGGACTCTCTGCCGTCGTCGGTGTCCTGCTGAATCTGTTACTCCCCATGAAGAAAGAGGCGTAAAAGGAGTGAAGGCGCCTGCCGGCGTCTTGCGCCTATAAAGAGGATCTCCTCGGATGCCAGACGGATTGTCGGGTGTCCGAGGAGATGCTTTTAGGAAAGGTCTTGGAAGTCGCTATAGTTTCAGACCGTTGTCTATGACCATCTGCCTCATGTTCTTCAGCAGGTCGCTGGCGAATATGAAGTCCGTGAGCCGTTTGTTGGAAGACCCCATGACCTGACTGCTCACCCCCTGCCATTCTTTTGTACCCTCGTAGATGAAGATGATGTTCTCGCCGATACCCATCACAGAGTTCATGTCGTGGGTGTTGATGATGGTCGTCATGTTAAACTCACGTGTGATACTCTGCAAGAGCTCGTCGATCACGAGTGATGTCTTGGGGTCGAGACCGGAATTAGGCTCGTCACAGAACAGATACTTCGGGTTTAACGCTATCGCACGCGCGATGGCTACACGTTTCTGCATGCCGCCAGAGATCTCCCCCGGGAACTTGTCGTCGGCACCTTTCAGATTGACACGATCCAGACATTCCTGTGCCCGGTGGATACGCTCGCGGAGCGTCATGCTGGAGAACATATCCAAGGGGAACATCACATTCTCAAGCACGGTCAGAGAGTCAAAGAGGGCCGCGCTCTGGAAAATCATTCCCATCTCACGCCGCATCATGATCTTCTCATGCTTCGTCATTCTGATGAAGTCACGACCATCGTATAGCACTTGTCCGCTTGTGGGCTCCAACAGTCCTACGAGGTTTTTCATCAGAACGGTCTTTCCCGATCCGCTCTGTCCGATGATAAGGTTGGTCTTGCCGTCTTCGAAGACGGTACTGATATCCTTCAATACCTCCTTGTCGTCGAAGCTCTTATAGAGATTTCTGACTTCAATCATGATAATAGCTGTGTTAAGAAGACATCACTGCAGAGGATGAGCGCGCTTGATGATACGACGGCGTCGGTGCTCGCCTTGCCCACATTGACAGAGCCACCCTCCACGGTGTAGCCGAAATAAGCCGGTACGCTGGTGATGATAAAGGCGAAGAAGAGACTCTTGATGATACTCATCCACACGAACCAGGGAATAAAGGCATGCTGCAAACCGAGCGTCAGATCGTCGGGCGGCATGATATGCCCGATGTACGAGGTGGCATAAGCCCCCACGATACCCATGGCCGACGAGAAGATCACCAGGAACGGCATGATCGTGAGCAGGCCGACGATCTTCGGCAGGATCAGATAACAGGCCGAGTTCACGCCCATGATGTCGAGGGCATCGATCTGCTGTGTCACGCGCATCGTACCAATCTCCGAGGCGATGTTCGACCCCACCTTTCCGGCTAGGATCAGACACATGATCGAGCTGGAGAACTCCAGCAGCATGATCTCGCGGGTGGTGTAGCCTGCGACCCACCGTGGCATCCAAGGACTCTCAATATTGATCTTCATCTGGATACATATCACAGCTCCGATGAAGAAAGATATGAGTAATACAATACCTATCGAATCGACGCCGAGTTGCGCCATCTCCTTCACATACTGCTTCAAGAACATCCTCATGCGCTCAGGCCTTGAGAACGTCCGTCCCATGAGTATCAGGTACCGGCCGAATGTAGTCAGCCATTTCTGTATAAGCATCTCAATCTGAATTTTGGTGGCAAAGTTACGAAAAGTCGAGAGCAAAACAAAAGATTTTAATCTTTTTTATGCCGAGACGTAGTAACTTCGTGACGTTAGTCACAAAGTTACGAAAAGTCGAGCATAGAACAAAATAAGTTAACTTAATTTTCATTTCCGGTCGCCTGTAACGTCAAAAGAGGGTAGTCCCCCTCCTTTGCTCCAACTGCGTTTTTGCAAAAATAAATGCCAATATGTTTGTTGCTTTAAGAATTATATACTAAATTTGCACATGAACCCTAACTGATGATAGAAATGTAAATAGAAACTGCACTTGGATATCAAGGTTGGGAATAAATATTACAAGGATTATTAATCAAAAACAATTGCAGGTATGAAAGCAAAGGTCATCACCATAGTCGCGGCACTGATCATGGCTATTGCGGCAAATGGAGAGAACAAGAAAGTGACAGCAGGCATTAAGCATGTGACCATGTTTACCAATGGCGCCCAGGTTGAGCGCACGCATAGCCTGAACCTGGCAGCAGGTGAGCACGTCATCACCTTCACCGGACTGTCTCCCTATACCGACGTGAAGAGTGTGCAGATCAAGGCACGTGGAAAGCTTACCGTGCTTGGGGTGAACTATCGTACGGTGCACTCAGACAGTCTGCTGCGCGTCAAGCAGTTGCGTGACGCCGAGCAACAAGTAAAACTCACGACAGATAAGGAACGGGATCTGAAGGCACAGCAGGAGGTGGTGAATGCCCAGTTGGAGATGGTGAAGACCAACTGTTCCACAGGCAATCGTACCGCCGTTACCTCTCTGGCTAACATCAAGGAGTTGAACAACTATTACGCTCAGGAGATCCTTGAACTGAAGAAGAACTCCATTGCCATCGACGAGGAGTTGGATAAGCTGGCAGAGAAACGTGAGAAGCAAGAGAAGACTGTCGACTCGATTGCTCACCTGAAGCTGAAGACCGTCATCGAGGCCGACCTTAAGTTACAAGTGCCGCAGGCTGGTAAAGCGGAGTTCGATCTGACCTATTACGTGAGAAATGCCGGGTGGTATCCCACCTATGACCTTAGTTCTGACGGCCTCGATCAACCTCTGCAACTGTCATACAAGGCAAACGTGTTCCAGAACACCAAGGAGGAATGGAGCAACATCCCTGTAACCCTCTCGTCGGCTAATCCCAACCGGTCGAATGTTGCCCCAGAGTTGCGCACCTATTGGCTTGACTTCGGCAAGCAGGCTCCACGCTATGACGATGAGAATGTCACCTACGGCAACATCTCAGGTGTTGTGCTTGATGAGGCAGGAGAACCGATCATCGGATGTACCGTCGTTGTGGTTGGCACCAACCTTGGCACAGCCACTGATGTCAACGGACATTACAACATTACCATGCCCCGTGGCAAGAGTCAGCTGCAATTCAGCTATATCGGCTATCTAAGTCAGACACATCGCGTCAACGGCTCCACGCTGGATATCACGATGGAAGAGGATGCGGTTTCGTTAGAGGAGGTAGTGGTCGTCGGCTATGGTACCAGCAAAAAAGGAAGAAGCAGAGCCAAACGCAAGCAGGAAGATGCCAGTGTGTTTATTGAAAAGCATAAAGAGAGGATTTCTCCGCAAATGGAAGAGAACGATCTGATTGGCGTCAATGAGCAAAAGGCTCAATTCGGCTATGAGTTCGATATCAAGCAGCCCCTTACGCTGTCGTCCAACGGCAAGACCTCTACGACGGAGATAGCCCGCTACCAGTTGCCCGCCACCTATCAATATCTTGGTATTCCCAGGGCAGACAAGGACGCCTTCCTCGTGGCTGATGTGACCGACTGGCAGCAGCACAGCCTGCTCGAAGGCGAGGCCAATGTCTATTTCGAGAACTCGTTTGTCGGCAAGACCATCCTCGATCCGACGGTCGCCAGCGACACGCTACATTTTTCGTTAGGTAGGGACAATGGCATTCGTATTCGTCGTGAGAAAGAGTCGGCCCGTTCCTCTCGCCGTCTGCTGGCATCAACCCAAGAACAGGATATGGTCTGGCGTATTACCGTCAAGAACAGCCGTCAGGAATCCGTTTCGCTGACCCTTCAAGATCAGATACCCGTCTCAGAAAATGCCAACATCACCGTCACCACCGAAGAGCTGAGCGGCGGACAGTTAGACAAGTCCACGGGCATCGTGGTCTGGCAGCTCCAGCTCCAGCCCAACGAGCAAAGGGAGTTTATCTTGCAATACCGTGTGAAATATCCCAAAAACCGCCGATTGATTGTGGAATAAGAAGCAATATATTGTAATAGTTACGAATAAGTGTGAGGGGCTTGCATGGCGCAGGTCCCTCACTTCTGTTGTTCTGAGCGTCAGATGCCCAGTGGCCCGTTACCCATGCAACTGGTGGTGCCCAGTGCAGTGAGGGCCGCGGTGGCCGCAGCCACCACAATGCGGAGTAGTACCTCCCAGATCGTTTTGTGTTTCATGGTCGTTTGTTGTGTCGAGATGTTCGTCGTTCAGTCAAGGCAGAGGCCTGAGCCCCTGCCAGTGGTCTAACCCTCTCCGTCAGACTTGTCGGCCTTCATCGCCGTGTCGTAGGTCTCCTCGAACACCACGTCCTTTACGAGCGTCTTGGCCACGACGTACTTCTGTACCACCTTGCCATCCTTCGTGGTCTGACCTACTACCACGCGCTCCGTCTCGGGCTGGAAGAGCACCCGTCGTGTGGTGATGTTCTGTGCGCCGCAGTCCTCCCTCTTCTTAGTGCCGATGCTCGAGAATCCCACCTTGAAGATGCCGATGCCGTCGAGTTTCACCTTTTGCCCCAACTCGAAGTAGTGCTTCATGGCACCGCCCAGCTCGTCGAGCACGGCCTTGATGTCGCTCTTTTTCACGCTGGCCTGCTGCTGTATGTAGCTTGCCAGCTCGTCGGTGTCAATGAAGTGCTGGTCGTACACGGCCGTGGCGTACCAATTGCCGAAGGCTATTGACTCGGGGTTCTTGTTTTGCAGTCTCACAAATTTCTGACTCATAGCATTTGTTCCTTTCTTGTCGAAGGTATTAGATATTGCGGCCATCTTCCTCGGGCGACCGCTCCCGCCGTTTGTGCTTTCCGGATTGCTTTTGCAAAGTTACGAATAATCCTCGGGCATTGCAAGCCTTTTCCCGATTTGTTCCAAGTGTTAAAACGTAAAAGTCCCTGTTTTAACACTTATGGGTTTCTTCGTCCTTTGTAAATAACTGATAATGAAGCCGATAGCTTTTGTTTGATTTTCCGATGCCTTGCGTGTTCCGTCGCCTTGTCTTGCGTGGTTCGTTCCGATGCCTTGCGCTATATAAGAGGGGGTATCCGCATCGGTCGTGGCGCCCGTCGCCGTCGCTCTTGTCAGGCATCCGCATCATTCATGCCAGGCAAGGATACAAGAAATTGCCACGGAGAGTGACAGAAAAGTAAAGAAAATACAGATCGTCCCCCTGACGCCCTGACACTCTTACACCCTTACATTTCGCCAAACGAATCCTATCAGAATCTATCACTTTATATTTTATATTATATATATATTATAATATATATATAATATAATTATCATAGACCTTACTTTCGCCACAGCAAATGTTAGTGCGTCAGGGTGTTAGTGCGTCAGGGTGTGGAGGATGATTATCTCCCATTGTCCTTTCCCCTTTATATGAAAAAAGGGATGCCGCTGCACCCCTCGTATGAATTTTATTTATAATGCTTTGAAAAACACGTTGCAAAGATACAACTTTTTCCGTAACCACCAAACTTTTTTCGAGAAAAGCTCTGATTTATAGGATATATTTGTATCTTTGCGGATGTATTCGATCCCCGTCTGATAGTAACATGTCGGGTCCATTTATAGACGTATGATCATCTTTCTCAATATAATCGTTTCGATAATGCTCATAGGCTATATGCTTTTCTCTTGGTGGTACAATTCACCTTCCCGAAAGGGGAAAAGAGGAGAACGAAGAGTTCATGATATTCTCATGCGACTCCCTGACGACCATTATATCTTGGATGATGTTGTTCTAAGCACAGATAGGGGAACTACGCAGATAGACCATGTGGTCGTTTCAAAATATGGCGTATTTGCGATAGAAACCAAGAATTATAGAGGTGAGATATACGGTAATGACAAGCGTGATCAATGGACTCAGATTATAGTATCAAACGTGACGTATGCTCGTAAATGGTACAAGACATATACATATGTAACAAAAAATAGGTTTTATAACCCCGTAAAACAGTCGCAGGCACATTTCTTTGCTATCAAGAATAATCTACCAGAATGGCCTGATATCAAAATTGTCCCCATTATTGTGTTTACGGGCAGTGCTATCTTGAAAGAGATCGATTCTCGCTATCATGTTATTTACGATTATGATCTATTAGATACGATACAAAATTACCATACCGTCTATCTGACAGATGACGATGTTAAAAAGGTCGTTTCTTTGCTTGTACAAAGGAATATGAAAGGAGTTGTTGACAATAGGACGCATGTAAAGAGCATACATGATATTAAGGCTGAAAAAGAATACAAGGTAGCAGCAGGTATCTGCCCCAAATGTGGTGGCACTCTCGTTTTGCGTACAGGCAAATATGGAAGCTTCTATGGGTGCTCAAACTATCCCAATTGCAAATATACGACTTGTTGAATTATGTAGGTGTAGTTATTTCATATAGATAAGAGTAATGACTTCTACTGTAGCTTTTTTGTTGCCAAGCCTCTCTCTTATAGCATCTTCGGTAATTTATTTCCCTCATTATTTGCATGAATAAAAATATATCTTTATCTTTGCGGAATAGAACGTAAAACTATATATTGCAAATCAAAGAGTGTTTGATTTCAAAAGGTGCAACGGTAAAGGCGAGACTGATAGGAAAGAGAATGCATCTATCTGGCAAGTCACACTTCTATAAAAGAGGTTAATTAACGGTTGTAAAACAGTTGGCATTTTAAAATATTGATTATATGAGGAATCTATTGACTTTGTTTTTTTTATTTTTCTTCGCATCTTCACTTTTCGCACAGGAAGATCGTTTTTCTGATATTGATCAAATTAAGGGGAAGGATGTTTATATCACAGATAATGCCCCTTTAGATGTTGCTTATACGATTGTTGACGGAAAAGTAAAACTTATAAAAAAAGATAAGAAAATAAGTCATACAATGGCAGGAAAGGTGTATTCCGTGGAGAATGATGTATATATATTTAAAAAGAAATATTATATCGTATTGAAAGGTACGGATGATACAGTATTATTGAAGGAAGAGGATGCTCCTATGTATTTATCTTCATTCGTTTCTAAAACATACTGGCAAGAGATATATGATTTGTATCGAAATGAATATATCTATTTGAATTTTAAGAAATACAATCAGGTGCATTCGGCAAAAGCGACTATTGAGTACGATGATCTTACCCGTATAGAATGGAGAGGAATGGATCTTTCTGACAAGGGCGCATTGTTTTATCTACGTGAATGTGGTGACGTAATTCCTCTTGAAGAATTCAAGGTAACAAGCAAGTTTTTTGAAGAATCTAAAGATCTTTACTTCATCAAAAAGGATGATATTCAACCATATGTTGAAAAGTATAACGCACGTTTAGCCAAAGAAAAGCGTGAAAAAGAAATTGCCGATTCTTTAGCCAACTCCAAGGTTCGTTTAGCAATTACACTTGATGAAGCCACATTCATCGATGGCGATAGATCGATAAAGGTCTATAAGGGCGACACCATAGCCGTTTACTCTTATAGGGCTTCCGAAGATAAGTTCGTAGTGAGATTCCATTATAGCAATCTTTTATTTAAGTCAGAAGATGTGGAATTTATTGATACAAAGAAGATCACAACTGAGGGAAAGTATATTTGGGAGAGAAAGACTGTGAAATCGTCAGCTGATGCTAATTTCTTAAAAACAAAGGGTGAGGAAGGAATAGAACAACGTTTTGATGCCGCAGTAGCATATGATGAAGTCCAAACAGAAATATGGCTGAGTAAACTGAAGTCTGCCATCGATGATTATAACAAAGAAGTTGCATACAAGAAGAAATACCAGATTTTCTTGACAGGAATAGGTTACGATTTTGATAATAATGAATATCGCAGTCGATTCGGAATGCATTTTGATATATATAATTGTTTTTCAAAGACAATAAAATATGTTGAATTCACAATGACTAATTATAATGCTGTCGGAGATGTTCAAAAAGATGATTTGGGCCGTTCCTCAAGAACCGTCAAAGGTATAGGACCTATAGAACCAGAAGATGGGGGCAGGTATTCATGGGACGATATTTTTTGGGACGACAGGGATGTTATTGATAAAACTAAACTTACCAATGTAAAATTTATTTTTATAGACGGTACGGTAAAAGTGTTTAGTGGATTTTCAAATATAAAGAAGCATATGACCTCTGACGCTTGGGATTAGATATTATGTGATAAACTTTAAGCACTATGGATATAAAAGACTTCATCAAAGATTCCCTATTGCAGATAGTGGATGGTATTAAAGAATCAAATGAAGCACTAAAAGCTAAAGGTGCTCTCATACATATACATTAAGGAAGATCTGAGTGTTGAGGTTTTATCTGTATTAGACAGATTCGTGAAGGATAATCCAGATCGCTATCAATTCTCGATTCATAAAAGTAATTAAATAACTATGGTATGAAGTATAACAAAACATATTAATTCGTATATTTGCAACCGAGAAGAAAGTTTTCTTCGATTATTCTGATTTAACAGAGCCTGGAGCCCATCATAATAATTGATATATATATTTGAATTACAATATTATGGTTGATATAAAATGCCCACACTGTGGGAATGTAATGGCGAGAATGGGAACCATTATGGATGAAGAAACTGGCTTTCTTATTGAAAAATTCAACAAGCAATATCCTCCGATAAAATACATCCAATTTTCCAAAGCCATTCATGATAGATTTCTAATAATAGATGATGTTGTTTATCATATGGGGGCAAGTTTGAAAGATATGGGAAAAAGTCTTTGCGTAGTAACTAAGATGGAAGAAACACCCCAAAATATCATAGACATTATAACAAAATAGAATTTGTTTGTTGTTATGACACGAAGATTGCCATGTTAAAAATGACAGAAAAATATACCACCGAATAATCGAAAAGGATATTAAGGGCGCAGGGCGCCCTTTCTTCTTGTCTCGTGGATTATTAGCGCGCCATAGGAATATTTTCTTGAAATGAAGAAAATGTTTCACTTTGTTTTGTATTTGTATCACCGGGGCATCGGGGCGTGTTTCAATTTTTGAGGGCAATTTTCGATGGTAAGGTGCTGTGAATCAATGGCTGTTGGTTGCGGGGTGCTTAGAAAAGGTCCGAAATTGAAACACTGGGAGGGGCTTCGGATGAGGGGAGATAGTTTTTTTTTAATACTTTTGCACCAGGCCCTTATCAATGAGGGAATAAACTGGACGATAAGATAGCAACAATCCTCAAAGATATGATGATGTAATACGCCTGAGAAATCAGGTGCCAAAGCAAATTCAATAATATACCATTAAACTCTATCGTATGGAAAAAACAACAAAAGAGGCTCTGCCAGATTGCGGGGCAAGGGGCGTCAGGGCAGAGGGCGTCCCGGGAATCGAAAGACTTGTGAAAAACCTCATCAGGATCGTCTGCCGAATGAGACGTGAACCTCAAATCAGAATTGAGAAACAAGTTAACCTGTATCTCTTTGACTGGTCGAAGACTGAGATCACTGACCTGATCATGGATAACCAAGGTGTCATTCAACATCAGCAACAGCTATGAACAACGAGGTAAAAGAGCAGATCTTACAGCAGATCATGAGGGGCGGCCTGATCATAGGCAACCTGATCATAGAGAACAGCGGCAGTGTGACCTATAATAGTTATGACAACACAGACCACCACAAACTGAAACAGGAGGTGAATAGAGAGGCCATAGGCCGAGCCATCAGGGAGGTGCAGTGCTATATGTGGGGGAAAGCGGCCTATGCCGTGATATTCTGTGCCATGCGCGACGGCTTCAAGTATGGCGACAATGCCACACAGTTTGAGACCACTGTCGATGAACTGTCGCACGAGTTGGGGCTTGACTATCCCTGTCCGCCGAACACCATCGCCAGCAGCTTCTACAACAACAGCTACCTGAAGTTGAACGTGGAGAGATGGGAGGCCATGAACGTGAAGCCGCGCTCGGTGTTCCTGGCCAAGGCGTTCCATGAGGCGATGGTCAAGGAACTGGAAAAGTTTTAGGAAAAGCTTTAGAAAGTTTTAGAAAAAGTTTTATAGTTTTAGAATTTGTTTTAGATGCGCTCAAGGTTCTTGGGGCGCATCTTTTTTATGCCTACCTTTGCACCCAGAGAGTTTGAATGCTCTGTAAGGAAACAGATGAAAACAAAGATGATGGAAAAGCGGGTGACCTGCGTGAGAAACGGTCACGGCGTGAAGGTGAAGAGGTGCTGCGCCTCATGCCGCCACAAGGCGATAGCCAGAAAGGGCGCACGGATATGCGAGCTGTTGCAGCTGAAAGTGAAGCAGCTGTTTGTGTGCCAGCTGTGGCAGATGAGCGAAGCACTGAAAAATATGAACGTTCGAACAATTGATGAATGATGAAGAAGATGATTGAGATTCCCATTGAGGTGCTGGAGCGCCTAGTGGAAGGAAAGTGTGTGGAGGGTTCGCTGCGCAGGGATCAGTGGACAGGAAAAATGGTGTTCAGGGCCTACTGCCGACAGCGCCGCATGAACAACGAACGACTGGTGTGCGCCCTGGAAAACGGTTGGCTGAAGGAGAGTCCGCAACGCATCAAGTTCTTCAGCAGCGTGAAGAAGGGCGTTGGCCGCCGACTGGTGGAGGTGGCGATGCACCGCGAACTGAAACAGGCGATGAGCGTGCTGGAGGTAGAGGAGATACTGGACAACGTATAGACGGAGGGCGAGGACGATGAAGACAAGCAAGGAACTGACAGAACGGCTGAAGGCCTTCGAGGGACTGAGACTGGAGGCATACCGCGACGCGGCCGGGGTGCCGACGATAGGATACGGTCACACGCGTAGCGTGAGGATGGGCGACCGTATATCGGAATACTGGGCGACGGAGCTGCTGAAGGACGACGTGAGCCAGGTGGAGCGTGAGGTGATGGCCCTGGGCGTGGCCAGGACTCAGGGACAGTTGGACGCACTGGTATCGTTTGCCTTTAACCTGGGCATCGGCCGCCTGCGCCGCTCGACACTGCTACGGCTGATAAGACTGGGCGCCAGTGAGCCGGTGGTCCGGCGGGAGTTCATGCGCTGGGTGTATGCCGGCGGCAAGCGGATGGCGGGACTGGTACGGCGCCGCGAGTGGGAGGTGAAAAGGTTTTTTGAAAGTAAGACAATCTAAAAGGTGAGGTATGTTTAGTTATCAGAAGAATTTCTTTAATCCAACAGAGATGGTGGACGAGGCGCAGTTCTGGGCACTCGTCAAGGCAACGAAATGGGAAGAGACGATAGACCGTTTCAGGGCGACGGGCGACCAGGAGCTGAAACGCGGTCTGCCGGCATTCATCTTCCAGGCGACGTTCGACGAAACGAACTCGTCCGCAGGGAAGACCGGGCGTTGGCGTAAGCAGAGCGCCACACGCCTGACAGGATTGGTGGTGATGGACGTGGATCATGTGGAGGAGCCGCGGGCAAAGTTTGAGGCATGGCAAGACACAAGACAGGACGGCAAGGGGCTGAACCAGAGGGATTACCTGAAGGAGCTGGGCATCCTGTTGGTGTATGTCACACCCTCGGGGCACGGACTGAAGGTGGTGTTCAAGGCTCGAACCGAATGGGGCAACCTGATAGACAACCAGCACGAGATGGCGCGACGCCTGGGTGTTGAGGTGGACGAGAGCTGCAAGGACGCCAGTCGCATGAGCTTCATCACCAAGGAAGAGGATATACTGTTTATCGACAAAGAACTGTTTACGTATGAGGACAAGACATTTGCTGAGAAATACGAGCCTGAGTATAGGACTGGTCATAGTGGTGCCACTAAGGCTGATCCTGTGGCCGGCAAGGACGCTGCACAAGGCACTGGGACTGGCGGCATGGTGGATGGTGAGGCTCTGGAGCTGAGATGGCGCGGCTACGACGTGCAGGCGATCATCGACAGACGGTATGGCGAGAAGCGACCGTGTGCGGCCGACAGCAACCGTCACAACGAGAGTCTGAAGCTGGCATCGGACCTGTTGGTACTCTACGACGGCGACCGCAGGAAGGTACAGGCGATGGTGATGGCTCAGCCGTGGGTGCAGGAGATCATCGGCGAGCGCAACGAGAATGTGGCGCAGACGGTGGCGAGCGCCGCAGAGCGCATGGCCGAGAAGGAGAAGAGATACCTGACACAGCAGCCCAGTAAGGCGTTGCAGCAGGCCATCCAGGAGGTGACAGGGAAGACGTGGCAGGCGATTACCCGGGGACAGGAGGCGACGGCCGCCGTGAGCGAAGACGACATGGAGCGATGGCTGTGGGACTGGGGCGAGCGCATCGAGGCGCTGGGCGAGCCGTTCCCGTTGCTGAAGGACGTGTGCAAGGGACTGAAACGCAACCAATATCCTGCGGCGCTGTTCGTGGCGGGCGGACTGATGATGACGCTCATGACGCGCTGCACCTACCGCTTCTACCACCGTCCGGAGGAGCTGCGACGACTAAACAGCTCGACACTGATCATCGGCGACCCGGCCAGCGGTAAGTCGTTCGCCACCAGGCTCTTCAAACTGCTGGCGGCTCCGCTGGTGGCAGCCGACAAGACGGGTATAGCGGCTATCAACCGCTACAAGGAGGACATGAAGACGAAGGGCGCGAACAAGGAGAAACCACAGAAGCCGAAGGTGCTATTCAGGGTGCATCCCGCCCGCACGAGTAACGCACAGTTTATCCAGGATATGGTGAATGCCGTGGAGGTGGTGGACGGCGAGGAGATGCAGCTGCATATGCTGACCTTCGACACGGAGCTCGACAACACGATGACCGTACAGAAGGGCGGCTCGTGGATCGACAAGCAGTCGATGGAACTGAAGGCCTTCCACAACGAGGAGGACGGACAGGCCTACTCGAACCTCGACAGTGTGGTGCAGAACTTCTTCGTGACGTGGAACTACATCTATACGGGTACGCCTATGGCTCTGAAACGGAAGGTAAACGCACAGAACTTCGGATCGGGACTAGCCACACGACTGACGTGCATACCTCTGCCATCGACGAACTTCGAGATGATGGCACGCGAACAGACAATCGACATGCAGAGCGACGAGCGACTGAAGACATGGGCCTACAGACTGGACCGCACGAAGGGCGAGCTGCCGATGCAACGCATCGTCGACGAGTTGTACGACTGGACGGCACGACGGATGCTCGACGCGAAGGAGAACGACTCACGGGCCGACGAGATGCTGCTGAAGCGCTGTGCCTACCATGGACTGAACTTCGCGGCGCCGTATATCGTGATGCGACACTGGGAGCAGATGACAAAGGACGGCAACTACTGGTGCGCGGCGTTCGAGACCGACGAGACCGACTGGCGCCTGGTGGAGCTGTTGACAACGATACAGTACGCCTGTCAGCGCCATTACTTCGGAGCCTTGGCCGAGAAGTATTTCGACGACAAGGTGCGCGACGCGGCCACCAATGTGCAGCGGCGGACGAAGACCATCGATGGGTTCAACCGTCTGCCGGAGACGTTCGTCGTCGAGGATATGATGCGCTGTTTCTCGATAGAAAGAGCCGCAGTCTACACAAAGTTGCACCGGCTGATGAAGGACGGCCTGGTGGAGAAAATCGGCGAGTATGTGGACAACGGCACCACGAAGGCGAGGTACAGGAAGACTGGGCTGATTGTGGTATAGGGGCTGTAACTTCGCGGCCTTTAGACCGCGAAGTTACTCCGTCTCGGCAAAAAAAGAAACGAGTTTCTTTGTTCTGCGCTCGATTTTTCGTAAATTTGCGTCCAAAAAAGAATCAAATTGCCACAGTATAAAGCACTCCGATAGATTTCTATACTATATTATCAATCATTTTTATGAATTTACTCACAAAAACATTATTCTTTGAAATTAAAAACTGAAGGTGTCGCATGTTCTTTTATAGAGGTATGAAATATTGTTGCTCATTGTTATTGCTCTTGATGTCCATTTCGTCAAGTGCTCAAAAAAGAAACATCGAATTGAATGGCAAAATATTCGATGCTTTTACGAGGACGGGCGTAGAGGGTACTGTCGTATTGTTAAACGAACATGATATTCCATTAGACACCGTGGAGGCAAAAGCGACCCGCGATGATGCCAGATTCAAAATCTATGTACCAGCAGAACAAGCCACATATCAGTTTAAGGTTTCCGCATCAGGATACAAAAGTCAATCGCTTGTTTATCGTATCAAACATGTTGCCAGAAGATTTCAGATAGAATTGCCATCTCTTTATCTTGAGAAGAATGATTCTGATGTCTATAAAAGTATCGGACTGGAGGAAGTTGTTGTAAAAGGGACCAAGGTTCGTTTTACGTATCGTAATGATACGCTTGTATATAACGCCAGTGCGTTTAATATCCATTCGGGATCCATGCTTGATGCACTTATCCGTCAATTGCCAGGTGCAGAGTTGAAGCAAAACGGCGACATATATGTCAATGGACGGAAAATAGATTATCTGACGTTGGATGGTAACGATTTTTTCAAGGGCAAGAATCGAATTGTATTGGATAATCTTCCTTATTATATTGTAAAAGAGCTAAGAGTGTTCGAACAAGACAGTGAACAGAACCAATTCCTCGATTCTCATGCCGCACGTAAAGATTATATAATGGATGTCAGGCTTAAGAAAGAGTATGCGACAGGATATACTATCAATATGGGGGGCGGCATAGGGTCTGGACATAGATATTTAGGGCGTTTGTTTGCCATGCGAAAGACCCATCACAGCAATTGGAGCGTTTTTGGAAACACGAATAATACCAACGAAACACAATTGCCCAATTATGGGGGTGACTGGAATCCGGAAAGGGCCGTGGAAGGATTGGTCTCGACCAGACAGTTGGGCACCTATCTCACCATAAACGAGAAGGACAGGAAATGGAAGGAAACCATGTCGGCTACAGCCAAGTGGAAGAAAAACGATGCCAGCATCCAGCAGATGAAGTATGAGTATCATTCTTTAGGAAACCTTGTCTCAAATATCGCTAATTCTGATGTTTCAAGATTGTCAGGCCTGGACTTCTTCAATCGGTTTATCCTCCAGAAACCTTTCAAGCTTTTTACGACAGCAAAGATCGACTACTCAAAGGTAAAGGACGTGTCGTGTTCTTTACTTGAGATGAACGCCCTGAACAAGAATTATGATGGTCATGCGGAGAAACATAGTCTGAACTCGTCAGCCTCTGTCACCTATACGACTCAACTGCCTACGGGTGATAATCTGAATATCTCCATTAAAGGCGACTATCTGCGTAATCGCCCGAACAGGGATGACGAGGAATACGCCGTGAGATATCTGCTACTTGATTCAACCGAAATTCGCAATTCTTCTATCAACAAGACAAGGCAGGAATCAAATTATTCCTTTAACGGGCAATATGTCATGCGCTTTATTAATAATCTCCTGCTGTCAGGACAAGTAACTTATGAGAAGAGACGTACACATGCAGACGATATATACAAAGAGAACTCGATGACAGATCTGTTCAATTCCCGTTCATTCGTCAACTCTGCCAATGTCTACTCAACAGGCCTTAATTTGTCCTATGATTATTTCCATAATCAGAAAAGCGTTCGTATGAGCGTTTATTTCCCCCTTGAATATACTGACGAGAGGATCAGATACAACAGTCTCCAACTGGATACTCTCGCAAGGAGGAGGGAATTGCATATTAAGCCTTCGTATTTCTTTGAACTGAATAACGATGGATTACATATGGAAAGCAGCTATTCCGTAGATGTACAGAGTCCGGAAATGTCGATTATCCTGCCTGTCGTCAATAATTTCGAAGCACTTACTACTTATATCTATAACCCTGGTTTGAAGAACAGTGTAGAGCATATCTTCAATTTCCTTATTGCGAAATCAAATTCCAATACTGGACGATCCTTCTCCGCAGGCGTAACCCTTACAGCAAGGAGAAACGCCCTCGGAAGGAAACTAACGTTCAATCCGGAGAAAGGGCATTACACCATTGGTAGTGGTAATGTAAACGGAAACTGGCGAATGAGTGTTGGCCTTGGCTATCATTTCGACTGGGGAAAGCAAAAGAAGATATCTACCGACATTAAGTCATCTTTTGACTATCTAAGAAACGTGGATTACGCTCTGTCTTATTATGTTCCTAGCGATGAGTTAAGCAAGGTGAACACGTTGTTGTCTGATACGAAGATGGTTAGCTTCTATCGTCATAAGCAACTCACCTTGGGGACGAATGTTCATTTCCTGTGGCGTAAGAGCATGAGTAAAAGAACAGATTTCTCAGGAGTCAGTGCATTTGAATATGACTATGGTTGTAATGTGTCATATACAATACCCCAATGGGGTGTGGATCTGTCCTCTGACGTGAAGATGTTCAGCCGACGTGGGTATACATCTGCCAGTATGAATACGGATAATTTCATTTGGAATGTCTCTGTGAGCAAGAATGTTATCAAGAATAAACTGAATGTCAAACTTGTCGGCTTTGACATCTTGAGGAATCTGTCGAATTATAAATTTGTGGTTGATGCCCAGGGCTATACGGAGACAATACATAACACTGCCCCAAGCTATGTTATGTTACAAGCCTTATTTATGTTAAGCAAGAAGTGACTGTTCTTTATTCCACAAGTATAATTATTTGAACGAACAAGAAATAGAGATATTTTCTTGAAAAAGCACGTTTCGAAGGGTGATACAATTAACGCGGTGTTTGGACAATTGGACAAAATGTGTAAGGCTTCAGTAAAGCGAATTGGGCGTTTCGTCGGAGGAAAATCCGACATTCCCCAGAGGAAACTTTGTCAAAACTATAAGTCAACGTAAAAACACATGAAAAAGAAAAACGAGTTTTCCTTTTACATTTCACTCGTTTTTCGTAACTTTGCATCCAAATCAGACATCAATATGGAAGAAAAACAGATGAAGGAGCGTTTGGTGCTTCGGACGGAAGGACTCGTCAAACGGTATGGGAAACGTACGGTGGTCAATGACGTGAGCTTTGACGTGAAACAGGGTGAGATCGTCGGACTGCTTGGACCAAACGGTGCAGGAAAGACGACGTCTTTCTATATGACGACTGGTCTGATCGTTCCCAATGGGGGGCATATCTACCTGGGGGAAGAGGATGTGACGACATTCCCCGTGTATAAGCGTGCCCGTGCGGGCATCGGCTATCTGGCGCAGGAGGCGAGCGTGTTCCGTAAGATGAGTGTTGAGGATAACATTCTTTCTGTATTGGAGATGACGGGCAAGCCTCGTGATTATCAGATGAAGAAGTTGGAGGAGCTGATCAAGGAGTTCCGTCTGCAGAAGGTGCGCAAGAACAAAGGTGACCAGCTGTCGGGTGGTGAGCGACGGAGAACGGAGATCGCCCGATGCCTGGCTATCGAACCGAAGTTCATCATGCTGGATGAGCCGTTTGCGGGCGTCGACCCGATCGCCGTGGAGGATATCCAGCAGATCGTATGGAAACTGAAGTATCGTAATATCGGTATCCTGATAACGGACCATAATGTTCAGGAGACGCTTTCGATCACTGACCGTGCCTATCTTCTGTTCGAAGGTCGTATCTTGTTCCAGGGCAGTCCGGAGGAGTTGGCTGAGAACAAGATCGTGCGGGAAAAGTACTTGTCGAACTCCTTTGTCTTGAGGAAGAAAGACTTCCAGCTGCTGGAAGAGGAACGAAAGGCAAGAGAGGAAGAGTGATGTGTTAAAAAAACAAAATTGTTCGGGTATTACGTCAATTATGTGTACTTTTGCACCTCAAAATTTGATTTACATATTAAATAAGGTATAAAGAAGATGAAAATTACATTCGATTGCGCCGATAAGATCAACGGTCTTTTGACAATGACCGTAGAGCCGGCAGACTATCAGGAGCAGGTAGAGAAGACGTTGAAGAGCTATCGCAAGAAAGCCCAGGTTCCGGGATTCCGTCCTG
This sequence comes from Prevotella aff. ruminicola Tc2-24, assembly GCF_900110895.1. GTDB lineage: Bacteria > Bacteroidota > Bacteroidia > Bacteroidales > Bacteroidaceae > Prevotella. The sequence continues at coordinate 53,834 of NZ_FOIQ01000004.1, forward strand.
GCATGGTTCCCATGGGACTGATCAAAAAGCAGTATGGCACAGCCGTGAAGGTTGATGAGGTCAACAAGCTGATGGGTGAGAAACTTTATGAATACATCCGTGAGAATAAGATTCAGATGCTGGGTGAGCCCCTTCCCAACGAGGAGAAGCAGGTGCCTCAGGACTTCGAGAAGGATGGCGAGCTGACCTTCGTGTTCGACATCGCCGTGGCTCCCGAGTTCAAGGCTGAGCTGACAGGCCGCGATAAGGTGGACTATTACACCATCACGGTCGATGACAAGCTGATCGACCAGCAGGTGGAGATGTACGCATCTCAGGGTGGTGAGTTCGTGAAGGCCGAGGTCTTCAGCGGCAACGACACCATCACTGGTGATCTCCGTGAGCTTGACAAGAAGGGAAACACCAAAGAGGGTGGTATCACGACCGAGGGTGGTATGGTGATGCCCGCCTATATCAAGGCCGAGGACCAGAAGAAGTTGTTCGAGGGTGCCAAGGTGGGTGATATCATCACCTTCAACCCGAAGAAGGCCTATCCCGACAACGACGCCGAGGTGGCTGCCCTGCTGAAGGTCGACAAGGAGCAGGTGAAGGATCTGAAGGCTGACTTCAGCTATCAGATCACCGAGATCCGCCACTTCCAGCCGGCAGAGGTGAACCAGGCACTCTTCGACAGAGTGTTCGGCGAAGGAACGGTCAAGGACGAGAAGGCGTTCCGTGAGAAGATCGCAGAGATGCTGAAGGCTCAGTTGGTCAGCAACAGCGACTATAAGTTCATGCTTGACGTGCGTGCCCACATGGAGAAGAAGGTGGGTAAGCTCGAGTTCCCCGAGGCTCTCCTCAAGCGCGTGATGATCCAGAACAATCAGGATAAGGGTGCCGACTATGTGGAGAAGAACTTCGAGGGAAGTATCAAGGAGCTGAAGTGGCACTTGATCAAGGAGCAGATCGTTGCGGCTCAGAATATTAAGGTTGAGGATGAGGACCTGAAGGCTGTCGCCAAGGATGCCATCCGTCAGCAGTTCGCTCAGTATGGTATGAGCAATGTGCCCGAGGATGTGCTCGAGAACTATGCCGCTGAGCAGCTGAAGAAGCGCGAGAATCTTGATAACTTCGTCGATCGTGCCGTTGACGTGAAACTGACGGAGGCTCTCAAGAAGGTTGTGAAACTGAATGAGAAGGAAGTCTCGTTGGATGAATTCAACAAGCTGATGCAAGAAAAATAAGGTATTTTAGCAAAAAATAACCCCCTATATAGAGAGGTTATCGACTTTTTTGATTATCTTTGTGTCCCAATCACAAGGTAAAGAAGGGTCGATAACCTTTTTTTATGCATAAAAACAAAAGGAAGCAAGATATGTTAAAGAATGATTTTAGGAAATATGCCACCAAGCATCTGGGGATGGATGGCCTGACACTGGACGAGGTGATGAGCGCTCAGGCTCAGTACCTGAATCCGTATATCTTGGAGGAACGCCAGCTGAACGTGACACAGATGGATGTCTTCTCCCGTTTGATGATGGACCGTATCATCTTTCTGGGTACACAGATAGACGACTATACAGCGAACACGTTGCAGGCGCAGTTGCTTTACCTGGATTCTGTCGATGCTGGTAAGGATATTTCTATTTATATCAACAGTCCTGGCGGAAGTGTGACGGCCGGACTGGGTATATATGATACCATGCAGTTCATCTCCAGCGACGTGGCAACGATATGTACGGGTATGGCGGCCTCTATGGGCGCAGTACTCCTTGTGGCCGGAACGGAAGGCAAGCGTTCGGCACTGCCGCATAGTCGTGTGATGATTCATCAGCCACTCGGCGGTGTGCAAGGACAGGCTTCTGACATTGAGATCGAGGCGAAGGAGATCCTGAAGTTCAAGAAAGAGTTGTATACCATTATCTCTGAGCACTCGCATACGCCCTATGATAAGGTGTATGCCGATTCCGATCGTAACTACTGGATGACGGCAGACGAGGCAAAGGCATATGGTATGATTGATGAGGTTCTGATAAGGAAGAAGTAGGGCGGATGAAGAAAGAGTGCTGCTTCTGTGGAAGAAACGAACATGAAGTGAAGCTGTTGATAACTGGTATCAATGGCTATATCTGTGAGAGCTGTGCCGAGCAGGCCTATCGTATTGTGCAGGAGAATCTTTCCAAGACGCCACAGGCCGACGAGGGCCAGTTCCGTCAGAAGAAAGTTCCCAAGCCCAAGGAGATAAAGGATTACCTGGACCAGTATGTGATCGGACAGGACGAGGCGAAACGCTACCTCTCTGTGGCTGTATACAACCACTACAAACGGTTACAGCAGAAGAAGGATGAGGATGGTGTCGAGATAGAGAAGAGCAATATCATCATGGTGGGCTCCACGGGTACAGGTAAGACGCTGTTGGCCCGTACGATAGCCAAACTGCTTGATGTGCCCTTCACCATCGTTGATGCGACGGTGTTCACCGAGGCCGGCTATGTGGGCGAGGATGTGGAGAGTATCCTGACCCGACTGCTGCAGGTGGCCGACTATAATGTGGAGGCTGCCCAAAGGGGCATCGTCTTCATCGACGAGATCGACAAGATAGCCCGTAAGGGCGATAACCCGTCTATTACCCGTGATGTGAGTGGCGAGGGTGTGCAGCAGGGTCTGCTCAAGCTCCTGGAGGGTACGATCGTCAATGTGCCGCCAAAGGGAGGGCGCAAGCATCCGGATCAGGACTATATTCATGTCGATACGCATAACATCCTGTTTGTCTGTGGCGGTGCCTTTGACGGTATTGAACGTAAGATCGCCCAGCGTCTGAATACGCATGTCGTGGGATACAATTCTGTTCAGAACGTGAGAAAGATCGACAAGAAGGATCTGATGAAATATGTCTTGCCGCAGGACCTGAAATCGTTTGGCCTGATCCCGGAGATTATCGGCCGATTGCCAGTGCTCACCTATCTGAATCCTTTGGATCGCGCGGCATTAGAGCGTATCCTGGTGGAACCGAAGAACTCCATCGTGAGACAGTACCAGAAGTTGTTTGAGATGGATGGAATAGAACTGACATTCGAAGACGAGGCTTTGCAGGTGATTGTCGATAAGGCCGTGGAGTATAATCTGGGCGCACGTGGTCTGCGGTCTATCGTGGAGAGCGTGATGATGGATGCCATGTTTGATATGCCTTCCAAGAAGGTCAAGAAACTGGTGATCACTCCCGACTATGCGCGGAAACAGTTGGATCAGTCTCGTTTACAGAAGATAGGAGCCTAATTTGCTGAAATCATATATGACAGAGAAGAGAAACCTTACCGATGCTCTGAAGAAATACTTTGGATTTGATACATTCAAAGGCGATCAGGAGCAAATCATCCAGAACCTGTTGGATGGTCATGATACTTTTGTTCTCATGCCCACTGGTGGTGGTAAGTCTCTCTGTTATCAGCTGCCCTCCCTTCTGATGGAGGGAACGGCCATCGTGATCTCGCCCTTGATCGCCCTGATGAAGAATCAGGTCGATGTGATCTCCAACTTGAGTGAGCATGAGGGGACTGCCCATTATCTGAACTCGTCGCTGAATAAGGCCGCGATAGACCAGGTGAAGGCGGATATCCTGTCTGGTCGTACAAAATTACTGTACGTCGCGCCGGAGTCGTTGACAAAGGAAGATAACGTCGATTTCCTGAAATCAGTAAAGATTTCTTTCTATGCCGTTGATGAGGCTCATTGCATATCTGAGTGGGGTCATGACTTCAGACCTGAATATAGGAGAATTCGTCCGATTGTAAATGAAATTGGAAAGGCTCCGATTATCGCACTGACAGCAACTGCTACGGATAAGGTACGTACAGATATTAAGAAAAATCTTGGCATCGTCGATGCTGCAGAGTTCAAGAGCTCGTTCAATCGGCCGAATCTGTATTATGAGGTGCGCCCGAAGACGAAGGATGTAGACAAGGATATCATCAAGTTCATCAAGCAACATCCGGGGAAGAGTGGTATTATCTATTGCCTTTCCAGGAAGAAGGTTGAGGAGCTGGCCGCCGTCTTACAGGCAAACGACATCAAAGCGGCAGCCTATCATGCAGGTCTGGACTCTGTCACCCGTTCTACGACACAAGACGAGTTCTTGATGGAGAATATCGATGTCATCGTGGCAACGATTGCCTTTGGCATGGGAATAGACAAGCCGGACGTGCGGTTCGTCATCCATTATGATATCCCGAAATCCCTGGAAGGGTATTACCAGGAGACAGGACGTGCCGGCCGTGACGGCGGCGAGGGCCTGTGTATCGCGTTCTATTCATATAAGGATCTTCAGAAGCTGGATAAGTTCATGGAGGGAAAGCCTGTCGCAGAACAGGATATCGGGCGTCAGCTCTTAGTGGAGACTGCTGCCTATGCCGAGACATCGGTCTGTCGCCGGAAGATGCTGTTGCACTATTTCGGAGAGGTGTACCCCAAGGACAACTGTGGAAACTGTGACAACTGTCTCCACCCGAAGACGAAGATCGAGGCTCAGGAGCAGTTGGTGATCGTGCTGAATGCCGTCTTGTCGGTGAAAGAACGGTTCCGGGCAGACTATATCATCGATTTTATCATAGGCAAGGAGACGGAAGAGATACTCGCACACCATCATGAGGAGCTGGAGTCGTTCGGTGCCGGGTCTGATGATGATGAGAAGATCTGGAACCCGGTGATTCGTCAGGCTCTGATCGCTGGATATCTGAAGAAGGAAGTCGAGAACTACGGACTGCTGAAGGTTACCTCGGCAGGAAAGAAGTATCTGAAGTCTCCTCAGTCGTTTATGATTGTGAAGGATGCTGAGTTCGTTGACGATGAGGATACTATTGACCATGAAAGTGGCATCAGTGCGCTTGATCCGACGTTGAGTGCGATGCTGCGGGATCTTCGGAAGAAAGTGTCCAAGCGTATGCAGCGTCCACCGTATGTGATCTTCCAGGATGTGTCATTAGAGCAGATGGCTACGGACTACCCTGTCACGCTGGATGAACTGAAGAATATCCAGGGTGTCGGCGAAGGAAAGGTGAAGCAACCGTATGCTCAGGAGTTCGTGGATCTCATCAAGACGTATTGTGAGGAAAACAGTATTGAGCGTCAGGCTGACATGCGGGTTCGCACTGTTGCCAAGAAGTCTATGCTGAAAGTGAAGATCATCCAGAGCATAGATCGTCAAGTGGCTCTTGATGATATCGCTGCGGCACAGGGCATCGAGTTTGATGCACTTCTAGATGAGATAGAGGCGATCGTCTATAGTGGCACGAAACTGAATATCGACTATTTCCTGGAAGACGTGATGGATGAAGATCATATTGACGACATCTATGATTATTTTTGTGAATCAGATACAGATAAATTGAGTATTGCGCAGAAAGAATTGGGTGGCGAATATTCGGAAGACGAGATCCGATTGGTACGCATCAAATTCCTTTCCGAGATGGCAAATTGATTCTCTAAAAGGTGCCTGCCCTCTCCCTTTTTGGTTAATTTGCATTAATAAGGTGACTTTTTCCTAAAAAGCGAATGCGATGTGGTGGAAAATGACTACCTTTGCATGCAATATTTTAAAGAAAGTGTATTTATGGCTTCATTTATTGCAGACAAAATCGTCATGGACGGACTGACATTCGACGACGTCCTGTTAATCCCCGCTTATTCTGAAGTGCTGCCCAAAACAGTAGAGTTGAAAACCCGTTTTTCTCGGAATATCGAGTTGAACATCCCGTTTGTTACAGCGGCGATGGATACGGTTACGGAGTCGCAGATGGCTATAGCCATTGCCCGTGAAGGAGGTATCGGTGTCATTCATAAGAATATGTCGATAGAAGACCAGGCTCGTCAGGTGGCTATTGTGAAGCGCGCGGAGAATGGTATGATCTATGATCCGGTTACGATTCCGCTGGGCTCTACGGTGTCTCAGGCAATGGATATCATGTCGGAGTATCATATCGGTGGTATCCCTGTGGTGGATGAGGAGAAACATCTCGTGGGTATCGTGACCAACCGTGACCTGCGTTTCGAGCGTCGTCTGGACCGTCCCGTGGAGGAGATCATGTCGAAGGATAACCTGGTGACGACTCATCAGCAGACGGACTTGACGGCTGCTGCGCAGATCCTCCAGGAGAACAAGATCGAGAAGTTGCCCGTTGTCGACAAGGATAACCGTCTGATAGGTCTGATCACGTATAAGGATATCACGAAGGCTAAGGATAAGCCGATGGCCTGTAAGGATGAGAAGGGGCGCTTGCGCGTCGCTGCCGGTGTCGGTGTTACCGTCGATACCCTGGAGCGCATGCAGGCCTTGGTCGATGCCGGTGCCGATGCCATCGTGATTGATACGGCTCACGGTCATTCTAAGTCCGTGATCGAGAAACTTGTCGAGGCTAAGAAATGTTTCCCCAACATTGATATTGTAGTCGGTAACGTGGCTACCGGTGAGGCCGCCAAGATGCTGGTTGCCAATGGTGCAGACAGTGTGAAGGTGGGCATCGGCCCAGGCTCTATCTGTACGACACGTGTCGTGGCAGGTGTGGGCGTTCCTCAGTTGAGTGCCGTCTATGATGTGTATAGCGCCTTGAAGGGAACGGGTGTTCCTCTTATCGCCGATGGTGGTCTGCGCTATTCGGGAGATATCGTAAAGGCTCTGGCTGCGGGAGGAAGCTGCGTCATGATCGGATCACTTGTCGCAGGCACAGAAGAGAGTCCTGGTGACACGATTATTTATAATGGACGTAAGTTCAAGAGCTATCGTGGTATGGGCTCTCTGGAGGCGATGGAGCAGAAGCATGGTTCAAAGGACCGCTATTTCCAGGGTGAGACCAAGGAGGTGAAGAAACTGGTACCTGAGGGTATTGCTGGTCGTGTGCCTTATAAAGGAACGGTTCAGGAGGTGATCTACCAGATGGTGGGTGGCTTGCGCTCGGGTATGGGCTATTGTGGTGCTGCTACCATCGAGAAACTGCATGATGCGAAGTTCACCCGTATCACTAATGCAGGTGTGAACGAGAGCCATCCGCATGACATTACGATCACAAGTGAGGCTCCGAATTACTCAAGACCCAACGATTGATGAGAAAACTTCCGCTGCTTGTCGCCATACTGTTAACCGCTGTCGTCGCCATGGCTCAGAAAGAGCCGATCGTGATGACGGTGAATGGTGTACCTGTTACCCGTTCTGAGTTTGAATACTCTTATAACAAGAACAATGGGGAAGGGATCGCTGATAAGTTGACGGTAGAGGAGTATGTGGAACTGTTTGTGAATTATAAGTTGAAGGTCGCCGCAGCTTTGGACGCGAGACTGGATACTTTGTCTTCCTTCAAGGAAGAATATGCCATGTATAGGAATCAGCAGGTACGTCCCACACTTGTGACCGATGCGGATGTCTTGGAAGAGGCAAGACGTATTTACATCGATACCAAGGAGATGGTCGGACCTCGTGGATTGGTACGGCCTGCTCATATCCTGATACGTCTTTCTACCAAAGCGTCTGTGCGTGAGCAGGAGATGGCGAGTCTGCGTGCGGATTCTGTCTATCGTGCTTTGCTGGCGGGTGCTGACTTCGCTGAAATGGCAGGCAAGGTGTCGCAGGATCCTGGTTCCGCCCGACAAGGGGGACTGCTCCCGTGGATGGCGCCTCATCAGACCTTCAAGGAGTTTGAAGAGGTGGCGTACTCGTTACAGAAAGGGGAGATGAGTCGTCCTTTCCTCTCGCCTGAGGGCTATCATATCGTGTTGATGAGGGATCGGAAACAATTGGAACCTTTCGACTCCTTGAAAGAAGATATCGTTTATGCCATTGAGCAACAGGGCATTCGTGATGCGATAGCAGCACAGAAGGTGGCGCAGACAGTGAGAGACTCAAAGGGCACACTGACGGAGGCACAGCTGATGGACATGCGCGCCGACTCTCTGGCTACTGCTGATTCAGATATGAAGTACCTCATGCAAGAGTATCATGATGGTCTTTTGCTTTATGAGATCAGCAATCAGAAGGTGTGGAAACGGGCTGCAGAGGATGAAGAAGGCTTGCGCACATGGTTCAGAAAGCATAAGAAGGACTATGCATGGAGTGAACCCCGCTATAAGGGTATGGCTTATCATGTTAAGACCAAGAGCGATGTCAAGGCGGTCAGGCGATGTGTGAAATCCTTGCCATTTGAGCAGTGGGAGGATGCGCTGCGCCAGACGTTTAATCCTGATTCCGTGATTCGTATCCGGGTTGAAAAGGGGATTTTTAAGCTTGGCGATAATCCGGTTGTGGACCAGATGGTGTTCAAGGTCCGTTCTCACTCTCAGCAGGTCTATCCTGATTATCCGATTGATGCTGTCTTTGGTAAGAAACTGAAGAAGTATCCGGATGACTATACTGATGTGCGTGAGAAAGTTGTTGAAGATTATCAGGATATGCTGGAAAGCGAATGGGTGGCATCCCTGCGTCGGCATTACCCTGTACAGATAGATTATGAAGTATTGAAAACAATAAACCAACATCCATGAATTTATTCAAGAAAGTTTTTCCCATAGTGATTGTGGCGACTCCCTTGATTGGCATCGCCATGCCGGCCATTCCTGGTACTCATAGTCAAGAAAAGAACGATTCCATAGGGAGCGTTGTCGATGAAGTGATTTGGGTCGTTGGCGATGAGGCCATCTTGAAGTCTGATGTTGAGGCTATGCGCATACAGGCCTCGATGGAAGGCGTGAAGTGGAACGGGGATCCTGATTGTGCGATACCAGAGCAGATCGCTGTACAGAAGTTGTTTAAACATCAAGCAGAAATCGATAGTGTCGAGGTGACTGATGCCGAGGTGGCACAGCAGGTAGAGATGACCATTAACGGTTGGCTGGATATGGTTGACGGCTCTCGCGAACGTCTGGAGGAGTACAAGCACCAGACTCTTACGCAGATCCGTAATGAACTGCGCGAAGAGATGAAAGACCGTCAGATGGTTCAGAAGATGAAGCGTAAACTGGTGGAGGATATCTCAGTGACTCCTGCGGAGGTCCGTCGTTATTTCAAGGAGATGCCGCAGGATAGTCTTCCTTTCGTTCCTACGGAGGTGGAGGTGCAGATTATCCAACAGACCCCGCGCGTGGAGACGGAAGAACTGAATCGTGTCAAGGAGGAACTTCGTGAATATACCGATCGTGTGAATCGTGGTGACGCCACGTTCCAGACTTTGGCACGCCTCTACTCCGAGGATCCGGAATCGGCACGTCGTGGTGGTGAGATCGGCTTTGCGGGACGAGGCACTCTCGATCCTGCCTTTGCGTCTGTGGCGTTCAACCTGACAGACCCGAAGAAGGTCTCAAAGATTGTGGAGTCGGAATTCGGATTCCATATCATTCAGTTGGTAGAGAAACGTGGTGAGAAAGTGAACGTCCGACATATCCTCCGTAAACCGATCGTCTCCCAGGAGTCTATTGAGAAGGCACTTGTCCGGCTGGATTCCATGGCTGTGGATATTCGGGACGGTAAGTTCACTTTTGAGGATGCTGCAGCGCACTTGTCTGATGATAAGGATACCCGTAATAACAAGGGACTGATGTCGAATAACGACGTACAGACGGGGCGCATTACATCTCGTTTCCGTATGCAGGACCTGCCGCCCGAGGTGGCTAAGGTGGTGGATACGATGCAGGTGGGGCAGGTGTCTCGTGCCTTCAAGATGATCAACCAGCGCGGAAAGACGGTCTGTGTGGTGGTTAAGTTGAAGAACCGCATAGATGGTCATAAGGCTTCTATCTCTGAAGACTTCCAGACGTTGAAGGATGTGGTGCTACAGCGCCGCCAGAATGACCGCATCCATCAGTGGGTTGTCAATAAGATTAAAAGTGTCTATACCCGTTTGAATGACGATTACAAGGACTGTCAGTTTGAATATGAGGGATGGATTAAATGACCATGTCCAAAACGAAGACCATAGTTATTGCTTTGTTCGCTATTCTTTGTCTGGCCACTATTGCCGCGCCGGCGAGACAGCGGAGGCGCCCGGCTCGAAAAGCAAGAGTGCAGGACACGCGTGTCTATCTTGTCCATGCAGATCTGCTGCATTTCGACCAGATGAAGAATCCTGATGCAACCATCCTGAACGGGAAGGTGCATTTCACCCATCGGGGTGCCCGGCTCTACTGTGATAGCGCCTATTTCTATGAGGCAAGCAATTCCTTTGAAGCTTTCGGACATGTGAGGATGTATCAGGGAGACACGCTTTCCCTGCTGAGCGACTATGCCTATTATGACGGGAACGAGCAGATGGCTCGAGCGCGGTATAATGTGGTCCTCAAGCACCGTAAGACGACGCTTTATACGGATAGTCTTGATTTCGACCGTCTCTATGATAACGCTTATTTCTTCGAAGGCGGTAAGATGATAGACGGTGCGACGACGCTGACCTCAGATTGGGGAGAGTATAATACGAAGAGTAAGATGTCGGTATTCAACTACGACGTCAAGATGAAGAGTCCGAAGTTCTATCTCACTACCGACACACTTTACTATGATACCCGTCTCTCGATGGCTCATATCGTTGGTCCGTCTGATATCACTTCCGGTGAGAGTCATATCTACTCGGAACAAGGCTACTATGATACGAAAAACGACCGCGCCCGTCTGATGAACCGTTCGGTATTGACCAATGGTGGTAAGATGCTGGTGGGGGATAGCGTCTATTACGATAGTAAGGAAGGGGTCAGTCAGGCATTCCGTCACGTCGTCTATGTTGATTCGCTCAATAAGAATAAACTGACAGGCAACTATGGCGAGTATTACGAGAATACAGGCTATGCCTTATGTACCGATAGCGCCGTGGCAATTGACTATTCCCAGGGAGACTCGCTTTTCATGCATGCCGATACATTTAAGGTGGTAACCTTTAATATCGAGACAGATTCCGTATATCGGAAGATACATGCCTTCCGTCATGTACGTGCTTATCGTACCGATGTACAGGCCGTCTGCGATTCCTTGGTCTACAACTCGCAGGATTCCTGTATGACGATGTATTATGACCCGATCGTCTGGAACGACAACCAGCAACTTGTCGGCGATAGGATAGAGGTGTTCCTGAGAGACTCCGTTATCGATCGTGCTCATATCATTGGCAACTGTTTCTCTATACAACAGTTACGGACGGATACGACCTGTTATAATCAGGTGTCGTCGAAAGAGATGTTCGCATTCTTCGTTGATGGGAATATCCATGAGGCACGTGCGAAGGATAATGTACTCATCGGCTACTATTTTGAGGAGGGCGACTCGATTCCTATTATCTATAATTATCAGGAGACCACCGAGCTGCGAATGTTCCTGAAGGACCGGAAGCTCCAACGTGTATGGACGCCTAAGACCAGTGGTACGATGTATCCGTTGAATCAGATACCTGCGGATCGTAAGCGCCTTCCGGGTTTTATGTGGTACGATGGCGTTCGTCCGCTTAACCGTGACGATATCTTTCATTGGAGGAGTAAGCATGAGTGACCTGATCCGTCTGCTTCCAGATAGTGTTGCCAACCAGATTGCAGCTGGTGAGGTAATCCAGCGACCGGCTTCTGTCATCAAGGAGTTGGTCGAGAACGCTGTGGACGCTGATGCCAAGACCATCCACGTGATGGTTGTGGATGCCGGTAGGACTTGTATTCAGGTTATTGATGACGGAAAGGGTATGTCCGAGATCGATGCTCGTATGAGTTTCGAACGTCATGCCACCTCTAAGATCAGACAGGCAGACGACCTCTTCGCCTTGCATACGATGGGCTTCCGTGGTGAGGCCCTGGCCTCTATCGCAGCTGTGGCTCAGGTGGAGCTTCAGACAAGAAGACAGGAGGATGAGATAGGTACTCGTCTGCTGATCGCGGGCTCAAAAGTGGCTGGCCAAGAACCTGTCTCCTGTCCGGTAGGAAGTAACTTCAAGGTGGAGAATCTGTTCTTCAATGTCCCGGCTCGTCGGAAATTCCTGAAGTCGAATGCGACGGAGCTGAGTAATATCCTTGTCGCTTTTGAGCGGATCGTACTCGTTTATCCGGAGATTCATTTTACGCTACATCATAATGGCACGGAGATGCTGAACCTGAAACCTGGCAGTCTGCGCCAGCGTATCATGGATGTGTTTGGCAAACAATACAATCAGGATCTTCTGCCCGTTGACGTCCATACGGCTATGTGTACCGTTACGGGCTTTGTTGGTAAGCCTGAGGCTGCGAGAAAGAAAAGTGGACATGACTATTTCTTTGTCAACGGTCGATACATGAAGCATCCGTATTTCCATAAGGCGGTGATTTCTGCTTATGGGCGTCTGATTCCAGAAGGGATGCAGGTTCCTTATTTTCTCTATTTCGAGGTTGAGCCTTCTGATATTGATGTGAACATCCATCCGACGAAGACTGAGATCAAGTTTGAGAACGAACAGGCCGTCTGGCAGATCCTGACGGCTGCCGTCCGCGATGCTATCGGGAAATTCTGTGAGGTTCCGTCGATTGATTTTGACACACAGGGATGTCCTGATATCCCTGTGTATGATCCTGCCAGTCATATTGCTCCCCCGCAACCCCAGTATAATCCCGACTATAACCCATTTAATCAGGGAAAAGGAAAACATACGGGTGGGGCAGAGACCTTTGGGTCACGTGTCGCTTCCCGAGTTCCAGATAACTGGGAGGCACTTTATGAAGGCGCGAAAGCAGAGTATGATCTTGAGGGGATGTCAGAAGAGGGAAACGTCTTTGATGTCCCAGAGACGACTGATGTGCCGCCTGTCTCCTCGGATTTCCTTTCTGAGAAGTCGCCAGTCCACTATCAGTATAAAGGAAAGTACTTGATGACTGCGGTTAAGTCTGGACTGATGATTATCGATCAGCATCGTGCAGATATCCGTATCTTATATGACCGCTATATGGAACAGCTGGACAAGCATGCCGCCAGTACACAGAAACTGCTCTTCCCGGAAACGGTTCGATTGGCTCCTTCTGATGCGGTGGTTCTGACTAAGATTATGCCTGATCTGACAAATGTCGGCTTCGATCTGAGTGATCTTGGTGGTAACAGCTTCGCTATCAACGGTGTTCCTGCAGGTATAGAAGGCATCGATCCTGTCCGTCTCCTATGTCAGATGGTAGAAGACGTAAACGGTGTCCGTGGACAGTTGTCGACATTGAATGCGCAACTGGCATTGAGTTTGGCGCGTAGTGCTGCCATTCCTTATGGACAGATACTTAGTAACGAGGAAATGGAGACCGTCATCAATGAGCTCTTCGCCTGTTCTAACGTAAACTACACACCCGACGGAAAGGCTATTCTTTGCATTCTTCCTCAGGCAGATATTGAGCATCTTTTAGGTTGAATACTTAAAAAGAGTTAAATTTCAAAAGATTTCTTCTTATTGTTTTCGTGTTCTCAATATTTAGCAGTACCTTTGCACCCGCAAAAATGAAACGAGGGCGTTTAGCTCAGCTGGTTTAGAGCATCTGCCTTACAAGCAGAGGGTCGGCGGTTCGAATCCGTCAACGCCCACAAAAAGACATAACGCTTCACTTGAAAGGGTGAAGCGTTTTTTATTGGTCCCTTTGAATGATGCTGTGGATTCTCTTTTTTATGTTGCATAAATAATGTAATAATATGGAATGTAAAAAATAAATGGGCTTTTATTTTGTATTTTGCGCGTTTTGCATTACCTTTACACCTTGAAAGGAATGGAGGTCATACGAGAACATCAACAAATACTAAATTAAAGACAATGATTTGGAATGAAAGCGTAGAATGCATGGATCGCGAACAGCTTCGTGAAATCCAGAGTCGCCGTTTGGTGAAAATGGCAGAGTATGTGTATCACAACACCCCCTTTTATCGGAAGAAGTTCCAGGAGATGGGATTGGAACCTGGTGATATCAAGGGTATCGACGATATCGTTAAGTTGCCGTTTACCAACAAGTTGGACTTACGTGACAACTATCCTTTCGGTCTGGCGGCTGTGCCGATGAGTCAGATCGTACGCATTCATGCCTCTTCAGGTACTACGGGAAAGCCTGTGGTCGTGCTTTATACCAGAAAGGATCTGGCCATGTGGTCAGAGGCCATTAGTCGTGCTTTCACGGCCTATGGCGCAGGAAAAGATGATATCTTCCAGGTGGCTTATGGCTATGGTCTCTTTACGGGAGGTCTGGGTGCTCACGATGGTGCGACGAATATCGGTGCCAGTGTAATCCCTATCTCTTCTGGAAACACCCAGAAGCAGATGACGCTGATGCATGATTTCGGTACGACGATCCTGTGTTGTACTCCTTCGTATGCGATGTTCCTTGGTGAAGCCATGCAGGAGTGTGAATGGCCTCGTGATGAGTTTAAGCTGAAGGTTGGCGTCTTCGGTGCTGAGCCGTGGACGGAGAAGATGCGTGTAAAGCTGGAACAGACCTTGGGCATCAAGGCTTATGATATCTATGGACTGAGCGAGATTGCCGGTCCTGGCGTCGGCTATGAGTGTGAATGTCAGCATGGAACACACCTCAATGAAGACTATTTCTATCCTGAGATCTTGGATCCGAATACGGGCGAGCCACTGCCGGAGGGCTCTTTTGGTGAGCTGACCTTTACCCATCTGACGAAAGAGGGTATGCCGCTTCTCCGTTATCGGACTCACGATCTGACGGCCCTTCATTATGAGAAATGTGAGTGCGGGCGCACGCTCGTTCGCATGGACCGCATCCTTGGCAGATGCGATGATATGCTGATTATCCGTGGTGTGAACGTGTTCCCGTCGCAGATCGAGGATGTCATCCTGAAGCTGCCTGAGTATGAGCCTCACTTCCTGTTGACCGTTGACCGTGTCAACAATACGGACACGTCAGAGTTGAAGGTCGAGGTGAAGGAAGAGTATTTCACTGATGATATGGCGACGATGGTCGGTCTGCAAAAGAAGCTGGAAGGTGAGCTGCGCAGTGTGATCGGCCTTGGCTTCAAGGTGAAACTTGTTGAGCCGAAGGGTATTGAGCGCTCAACAGGAAAGGCCAAGCGTGTGATAGATAATAGAAAAATCTGATAAGAAACTTAAACTATAAAGAGTATGAAAGCAAAACAATTATCCGTTTTCCTTGAGAACAAGTCTGGACGACTGACAGAGGTGACTGAGGTCCTGGGAGCTGCAGGTATTAATCTGTCTGCCATGAGTATTGCCGATAACAGTGACTTTGGTATCCTGCGTTGTATCGTATCAGATCCAGACAAGGCCTATCAGGTATTGAAAGAGGCTCACTTTGCTGTGAAACTTACGGATGTCATCGGCTTTATCTGTCCTAACACCAGTGGCTCGCTGGCTGTTGTTCTGAAACATCTATCCGACAATGGCGTGTTCATTGAGTATATGTACTCTTTCGCCAATGGTGATGTGGCAACAGTCGTCATTCGTCCTACGGATCTGGAGGCTTGTGAGAGGATATTGGCAGAGAAAAAAGTGGAGTTGATGGCCGATAGCGACCTGTATCAGTTATAATATAGGTGAAACCGTGAAATTTCTTTCGGGAAATTTTGCGGTTTCGTTTTTTTAGTGTACCTTTGCATCCGCATAAAAATGCATGTGTGTGGAGGCACGAAGGGCGTTTAGCTCAGCTGGTTTAGAGCATCTGCCTTACAAGCAGAGGGTCGGCGGTTCGAATCCGTCAACGCCCACGACACAAAACAGGTCCTTCTGCAGCCGTGGAGGTTGCGGTTGGGGCCGAAGCGCTTTTATTGAATAGATAATTATCGAATTTTTTGGTTTAGTTTAAGAATGGATTTAAGTTTGTTGACAGCCATTTCGCCTATTGATGGCCGTTATAGGAGTAAGACAGAGCCGTTGGCAGAGTATTTCTCAGAGTATGCGTTGATTCGCTATAGAGTGCGTGTTGAAATAGAATACTTCATTACCCTTTGCGAGTTACCTTTACCACAGCTGCAGGACATCAACCATCAACTGTTTGACCAACTCCGTGACATATACCGCCAGTTCTCACCCGCTGATGCCCAGCGTGTGAAGGAAATTGAGAAGGTAACCAATCATGATGTGAAAGCCGTAGAGTACTTTATCAAGGAAAGGCTCGATGCCATTGGTGGCTTTGAACGGTATAAGGAGTTTATTCATTTTGGTCTGACTTCCCAAGATATTAATAATACCAGTGTTCCTCTTTCCGTGAAAGAGGCCTTGGAGGACGTATATTATCCGCTTGTCAGTGAACTGATTGAGCAATTGCACGATTATGCTGAGCAGTGGAAGAATATCCCGATGCTTGCCAAGACCCACGGTCAACCGGCATCTCCAACCCGTCTGGGAAAAGAGATCATGGTCTATGTCTATCGTCTGGAGGAGCAGTTACGCTCTCTGAAGGAGATTCCTGTCACGGCAAAGTTCGGTGGTGCTACTGGTAATTACAATGCCCATCATGTGGCCTATCCGCAATATGACTGGCGTGAGTTCGGCAACAGCTTCGTCAGCGAGAAACTCGGTCTTGAGCGCGAGCAGTATACCACTCAGATCTCCAATTATGACTGGCTGGGCGCCATCTTCGATGCGATGCGTCGTATCAATACGATCGTGATTGATCTGGATCGTGATTTCTGGATGTATATCTCCATGGATTACTTCAAGCAGAAGATCAAAGCCGGTGAGGTGGGTAGTAGTGCCATGCCGCATAAGGTAAACCCGATCGACTATGAGAACTCCGAGGGTAATCTGGGTATTGCGAATGCTATCTTGCAGTTCCTGGCAGCCAAACTGCCTGTAAGCCGACTGCAGCGTGACCTCACCGACTCGACTGTACTGCGTAATGTCGGAGTACCTATGGGACATGCGCTTATTGCTTTCCAGAGCACCCTGAAGGGACTGCGTAAGCTGATCCTTAACGAGGAGAAATTGCAGGAAGATCTTGACAATACCTGGGCAGTCGTGGCTGAGGCTATTCAGACGATTCTCCGCCGTGAGGCATATCCGAATCCTTATGAGACGCTGAAAGCACTGACGAGAACGAATGAGAAACTGACTGGCGAGAAGATCCGTCACTTTATTGAGACCCTGGAAGTCAGTGAGGATGTCAAAGAGGAGCTTCGCGCGATTACGCCATCCTCTTATACGGGAATCTAATCAACCAACAATTTATTAATAAGTATTTAAACAAAGTTATTAGCATGGATTTCGAGAACAACGAGAAAAAGCAGGAAGAAACACAGAATCAGGAAGGCTTCCAGAAAGAATACCGCACGGGCCGTTCACCACGCCCGCGTATACATACAGGACAGCGCCCAACTTTTGAGCGTCCAAGTTTCAACAACCACGACAACGATGAAGGTGGCTTCCGTCCGGAGGGCTTCGGTGCCGGTCTGCAGAGCGCAAATACACAGCGCGGCGGTTACCGTCCCCGCAACAACTATAACGGCGGTTATCAGCCTCGTCAGGAGGGTGGTTATCGTCCTCGTCAGGAGGGTGGCTATCAGCCTCGTCAAGGGCAGGGTGGCTATCGTCCCCGTCAGGAGGGTGGCTATCAGCCTCGTCAGGAAGGTGGCTATCAGCCTCGTCAGGGTGGTTATCGTCCTCGTCAAGAAGGTGGCTATCAACCCCGTCAGGGTGGCTACCGTCCCCGTCAGGAGGGTGGCTATCAGCCTCGTCAGGGCGGTTATAACCCAAATTATCAGAAACCCTACAGCAAACCGTACGGTTCAGCTTATAAGAAAGGACCGCGCCAGCACTCAGCCGACTATGATCCGAATGCTAAGTATAGCATGAAGAAACGCATTGAGTACAAGGAGGTCAACTATGATCCCAATGAGCCGTTGCGTCTGAATAAGTTCTTGGCAAACGCAGGTATCTGCAGTCGTCGTGAGGCTGATGAGTTCATCCAGGCAGGTGTCGTAACCGTGAATGGCGAGATCGTCACAGAACTGGGAACCAAGATCCTGCGTACCGATGAGGTGAAGTTCCACGATCAGCCTGTAACCATCGAGAAGAAGGTGTATGTGTTGCTTAACAAACCGAAGGATTATGTGACCACCAGCGATGATCCCCAGCAGCGCAAGACTGTGATGGATCTTGTGAAGAACGCATGTCCGGAGCGTATCTATCCTGTAGGTCGTCTCGACCGTAACACGACAGGTGTGCTCTTGCTGACCAACGATGGTGATCTCGCTTCGAAGTTGACACATCCGAAGTATCTGAAGAAGAAGATCTATCATGTATATCTCGATAAGAATGTCACAGCCCGTGATCTTCAGCAGATTGCCGAGGGCGTGCAGCTCGAGGATGGTGAGATCAAGGCCGACGATGTGCAGTATGCCAGTCCGACAGACAAGAAGCAGGTGGGCATTGAGATCCACAGCGGCAAGAACCGTATCGTACGCCGTATCTTCGAGGCACTCGGCTATCGTGTGCAGAAACTCGACCGTGTACAGTTTGCCGGTCTGACCAAAAAGAACCTGCGCCGTGGCGACTGGCGTTACCTCACAGAGGAGGAGGTCGATCGCCTTCGCATGGGTGCATATGAATAAGGATATTTAGCAGCGGACTACAGGACTTGAAAACTGTAGTCCGCTGCATTAAAGATAACAAAAAACGATGAAACGAACAAAGATTATCGATGTGCTGAAGAGCACGGAATATGGTAAGGACATCTGTGTAAAAGGTTGGGTGCGTACGCACCGCAGCTCGAAGGCCGTTGACTTTATCGCCCTGAACGACGGTTCAACCATTAAGAACGTGCAGATCGTGGTTGATCCGACAAAGTTTGACGAGGAGCAGTTGAAACAGATCACTACGGGTAGCTGTATCTGTGCTGAGGGAACACTGGTAGAGAGTCAGGGTGCCGGACAGTCGAGTGAGATACAGGCCACACACCTAGAGGTGTATGGTCTCTGTGGCAACGACTATCCGATGCAGAAGAAGGGTCAGAGCTTTGAGGTGATGCGTAAGAACGCCCACATGCGTCTGCGTACCAATACCTTCGGGGCTGTGATGCGTATCCGTCATAACATGGCGATGGCTATCCATACCTATTTCCATGAGCATGGCTTCTTCTATTTCCATACACCGCTGATCACGGCAAGTGATTGTGAGGGTGCTGGCAACATGTTCCAGGTTACCACAAAGAACCTCTACGATCTGAAGAAAGACGAGAATGGTAAGATCATCTATGATGATGATTTCTTTGGCGAGCAGACATCGCTGACGGTATCTGGACAGTTAGAGGGTGAGTTAGGCGCTACGGCACTGGGCGCTATCTATACTTTCGGTCCCACTTTCCGTGCAGAGAATTCCAACACCCCGCGCCATCTGGCAGAGTTCTGGATGGTGGAACCCGAGGTGGCATTCATCGATCAGGAAGAGTTGATGGATCTTGAAGAAGACTTCATCAAGTACTGTGTCCGTTGGGCTCTCGATAACTGTAAGGACGATCTGCAGTTCCTGAATCAGATGATCGACAAGACCCTGATTGAACGTCTGGAGGGTGTCTTGAAGGATACTTTTGTTCGTCTGCCTTATACTGAGGGTATCAAGATCCTGCAGGAGGCTATTAAGAACGGTAAGAAGTTCGAGTTCCCCTGCAACTGGGGCGACGACTTGGCTAGTGAGCATGAGCGCTACCTCGTGGAGGAGCACTTTAAGAAGCCCGTCATCATGACTGACTACCCCCGTGCTTTCAAGTCGTTCTATATGAAACAGAACCAGGATACAGCCGATGGCGGTTCTGTAGGTTACAAGGGTGCTGTGGCTCCTGGTCCTACCATGCAGGGTACCGACGTGCTGTTCCCGCAGATCGGTGAGATCATCGGTGGTTCGGTGCGTGAGGAGAGCTACGACAAACTGATGGGTGAGATTGAGCGTCGTCAGATGGATAAGACCCACCTGTGGTGGTACATCGATACCCGTCGTTGGGGAACCTGTCCGCATGCCGGCTTCGGTCTTGGCTTCGAGCGTCTGATTCTGTTTGTAACAGGTATGCAGAACATCCGCGACGTCATCCCGTTCCCGAGAACACCGAAGAGCGCTGAGTTCTAAGAATATCAACGTAAGTTTGAACCTATATAGAATCCCTCGATGCACAAAAGCATCGGGGGATTCTGCTTTCCTATGCCAGATAACATGAAACGGTTGGTTATTCTCGTGAATAGCTCAAATAAGACCTTTAATAATTTGTGAGTTTGAAAAAAAGTGACTATTTTTGCTGTCAATTGCGAAAACATTAGCGGAAACCGAAAAGCTAAAAGAGTAGGTGTTTATTAATTTTAGATTTATGAAAGATTCTATTTTCAAGTTCATCGAGCAGAATGATGCTCATGAGAAATTTGATCAGCATCTGACAAACGATGCTATGGGACAGATTATGGGCGGTAGGATGCAAAAACCTTGCGGTCCTTGGTCAGATTGCGACGCATGGCATTGCGGTCCTGACTGTACTTGCAGAAGCAATCTCTGCTAAATTCACTTACAGAGGTAAGGGCGTTGAAGGGGTAAAGCCGGAAGATGCTCTTACCTTATCTTTTTTTGATTATCATGGTTTGGTCAATTTATAATTATCTTTTTGATAAAGACAATACGACTTATTTGTATAATTCGTATACAAATAACTTGATGGAAGTGAAGGAGGATAAGTAGTCGAAGACAACGCAGATATCTATAATCAGATAAAACTGGAAAGATCGCTATCGAGATATAATAACAAATACCTTTCACTGACCATTGCTCCAACTACTGCATGTAATGTAGATACCAAACCACTCTGTAACGAAAGCGTTCCATGCTCCGCCATCACGAAGATAGATGCCTAATGCCAAGGCACATCCTATTGCAAGCGAAATGATTCCCGTTGTGTTACCCATCTTTTCGAGCCAAGCAAAACCACATGTGCCCAATCTCCGGCTTGCCTGATAAAATAGATATCAGTCCACCCATCAACAAAAGCGGAATACCCAGGCGGATGAGTTTCTTCTGCACAAACACCTTGGCTCCCCTGATAGGCCCAGTCGCCACCATCGCCGTATGCCTGACCGGCGTGGTGGAATATCACTAGCACCGTCAGGCACACCTTCAGATTGTCCAGATATAAAAGCCGTTTTTTATTCATTTATTTTTAAATACTCCATAATTCCCTTGCGATAGACTTCTGCGGGATCGTTGATGCCCTCCTTCGACAGGCGATCGAATATCTGGCAGAATGTCTGCACGTCGGCCTTGCCGAAGGAACGATAGTCGGCAGTCTCACGGCCTGCAATTTTGCAGTTGTACCAGCAGGCCAGACTCTCGAAGGCACTCCAGGGCACGTAGGTCAGGTCGCGCTTTGAATCGAGCTTCCGTGTGTAGACTTTCATTTCCTCCACGATGGGGTCGATGCTGTCCTGCATCAGGAAGATGCCGAACTCATGACTGAACATCGCCAGCTGGTAGTCGATGTCCTGATTATACCAGACGGTGTTGGTGCTGTCGTTCAGATTATTGTACGAAGGACCTTTATGGCCTGCACGATAGAGCAGCCAGTGATAATCGCCACGACGCCAAGTATAGCCCGTCACCCGTTCCCAATCCTTGACGAACGACAGCTCCTGCATCTTCTGGCTCAGCAGTTGCCGACGCTCCTCCATGTCAGCCTTCACTTGTGGATAGACGTTCTTGAGATAAGCGTCGTAGTGAGTTACATACACGTCGGCGATAGCACGGACAGCAGCCATCACGTCGGCTGGTGCATTTGCTTTCCTACCTTCGTTCATCACTATATTCATGGCCACTCGCATTGAGTCGACATTGGGTATGTTTTCTGCCGAAACACCAAAGAAGAATGGCCAGGCCAACATGCCTCCCTCGCCTTGTCCGAAGGTCAGGTAGTCCTTGTACTTCTGCAAGGTGTCGATAGCTGCCTGCGGAAATGTGTTGCCATATTTCGCAGCATACGCTGAGTCAGAGAATCCCAGTTCCGCCAGCGTGTAGAGATGTGTCACGTAGTTCACCTCAGGCCGAATCTCCATCAGTATCTTGATCTCCGGCTTTGGTGTTTGCGCCTGCTGGGGAAGGGCTCCAGAAATCAGAAACGCCAAGAGTAAAAATACATGCTTCATTGTTCCCATGTTTTATCGTTCTAATTCAAAATGGAATGGCTTGTCGAACTGCCAGTATACTTTAGAGTTTGACATTTTGTTTCTTGTTCACAGTGCAAAGTTCGGAACTTTTAGCGAGGTTTACAAAGGAAAAATCATAATATGGAGGGGATTTTCCCCTATTTGTGAGTAGGGAAAAATCTTCGTATCAATCTTTACTCGTACCTTTGCACCCGTTATGGTATAGCAAATATAGGAGAATAAGCGATGACAGAGAAAGAGAAAATGCTGGCTGGTGAGATTTATTCCGCCGTTGACCCGCAGCTGATTGAAGAACTGACGGAAGTGAAGGAAATCATTCACGATTATAACCTGTTGCGCCCATCGGAGAAACTGAAGGCAAGGGAAATCCTGAAAAAGCTGTTGGGCCACATCGCTGACGACGAGATTCTGCTTTCCTATGCCAGATAACATGAAATGGTTGGTTATTCTCGTGAATAACTCAAATATGACCTTTAAAAATTTGTAAGTTTGAAACAAAATAACTATTTTTGCTGTCAATTGCGAAAACAATAGCGGAAACCGAAAAGCTAAAAGAGTAGGTGTTTATTAGTTTCTATAGATCTATGAAAGATTCTATTTTTAACATCATTGAGAAAAATGATGCACAGAATGAGTTTGATCTGCGTCTTGCAAAAGATGCTATGGGGCAGATTTTGGGTGGTAGAGAAAAGTTCAAAATGATCGATTACGCAGGAAGAGATTTCTGCGATCCTTGGTCAGATTGTGATGCATGGAATTGCGCTCCTGACTGTACTTGCAAAAGCAATCTCTGCTAAATTCACTTACAGAGGTAAGGGCGTTGAAGGGTTAAAGCCGGAAGATGCTCTTACCTTATCTTTTTTTGATTATCATGGTTTGGTCAATTTATAATTATCTTTTTGATAAAGACAATACTACTTATTTGTATAATTCGTATACAAATAACTTGATGGAAGTGAAGGAGGATAAGAAGGCGATCTTGGAGGCATGTCAAAGGGGCGATTTCGATGCTGTACCGCAGGCTGTCCAGGATCAACTCCAAAAAGAATGTATCGTAGTCGAAGACAACGCAGATATCTATAATCAGATAAAACTGGAAAGATCTCTATCGAGATATAATAACAAATACCTTTCACTGACCATTGCGCCAACTACTGCATGTAATTTCCGATGTGGATATTGTTACGAAGGCGGTATTGAGAAAAAGGTGTCAAAATCGGTCGATCAGTCGATTTCTGATATTCTTGGTTTCGTGAAGTCGTTCAAGAACACGAAATATCTGCGTGTGACATGGTATGGTGGGGAACCGCTACTCATGTTTGATTTTATCAAACAGTTATCTGAGAAGTTCATGGAAATGTTTGATAATTATGAGGCGTTTATCATCACCAATGGTTATCTCATGAACTCAGAGGTCGTCCAGGC
The DNA here is from genome assembly GCF_900110895.1 of Prevotella aff. ruminicola Tc2-24. Classification (GTDB taxonomy): domain Bacteria; phylum Bacteroidota; class Bacteroidia; order Bacteroidales; family Bacteroidaceae; genus Prevotella. The sequence continues at coordinate 77,343 of NZ_FOIQ01000004.1, forward strand.
ATTTAAACGGTATAAGGTCAAGGGCGTTCAGATAACCATAGATGGTTTGGAGGAAACCCATAACCAGCGCCGTCCGCATTGTACAAATAAAGACAGCTTCCAGGTTATTATAAAGAACCTCACGACTTTGTTTCAAGAGTATCCTGAGGTTAGGGTATCATTAAGGGTTAATGTAGACAAATCTAACGAAGATGAATACCACGAGCTATATCATTTTCTTAAAGACAGGTTTGGGGATTATCATATAAATATTCATCCCGGTTATGTGACAGACGATTTTTCAGAAGTGTCCAATAATAAATGCATGATGCAGTGTGACAAGGTGAAGTTCGTTCTGAAGCAATACGATCAATATAAGATACCTATCTCGTTATACCCCAGCTCTTCCTTTGGCGAGTGCAGTGCACGGCATATCAACAGCTTCGTGATTGGCCCGGAGGGAGAGCTATATAAATGCTGGAATGATATCGGCGTCAAGGAAAAGTCGGTAGGAAGTGTGACGGACTTCTCGTTCTCAAACAGGCTCGTATTGAAGTACCTGTTGGATAACGACCCGTTGGAGTCTGAGGAGTGTAAGCAGTGTTTTTATTTCCCTATATGCAATGGCGGATGTCCCTACAATAGGATATTCACGTCAAATAACCAGTGCATAGTCATGAAGCAGAATCTGAAGGATTTCTTGGTAAGATATATCGATACAAAGATCAAATGATTAAAAAGGCATTTTATATTAGTGCATTGTTTTTACACATATGTACATGTCTAAATGCCCAAGAGGTAAGAGCAGACACGGACTCCATCGCTCGTGAACAATATCTGCAAGAGGTCGTTGTCCATGCAAGTTACCTTTCTGTGAAGGACAATCATATCGTTGGCGTGCCTACGCAACAACAGCGTAGGCATGCCCATACGGGATATGACCTGTTACGTCATATGATGCTACCTGGGGTAACCGTCATCAGAAAAGAGGGAAGGGTAAGCACCCCTGCTGGTGATGCCACCCTTTATATCAATGGCCGGGAGGTGAGCCCACGAGAGGTGGAATCATTGCGTCCCAAGGATATAGCCCGTATTGAGTATTATGATATGCCGACAGGTAAGTTCGCCAAAGATGCCGCCTCTATCAACTATATCTTGAAAGACTATCATGATGGAGGTTATACGCAGCTGGATGCCAGACAAGGGCTGGGCTTCTTGTTGGGCGATTATAACGGGATCTCTAAGTATTCTTTTAAAGACTACAACCTGAACCTCTGGGCTGGATATAATATCAAAAGTCCTAAAAACGAGGCAGAGGAAAAGGAAACGTATTCCTTCCCGGATTATGTTGTCAACAAAGAGAGCCGCTATCAGGATGGGGGAGACCGTACGATCAACAAATACGGCATCGCCAGCATCAGTCAGTCAACAAAAGAACGTACATGGATGTTGCGTGGTGGTATAGAGAGCAGCTCGTCTTCCGATTTTGTCGACCAAGGTCGTATTACCTATTCGGATGGACTTCTTTCTTCCGTTCGTTTTGCGCAGAAGGATCTCTTTCGCAGCGTGAAGCCAACCTTGTCTGTGTATTACCAGCGAACGATGTCTCCTAAAAGGAACTTTGAAGTCATGCTTGATAGTTACTACTCGCGCAACAAGTATGATAGAAGCTATACAGAACAAGATGCCAGTTACCCATACCACTCGAAGGAAGATTATTACTATGTGAAACTGAATGCCAACTACACGACCATGCTTCCGCATAAGGCACAGCTTACATTCAGTCTCCATGAATATATACATATCAGTCAGTTGTCAAACGATGTGAACGAAAGTGGCAAGCAGAAACTCCATTCCTCAGAGACCATTCTGTTTGCTAATTATGGGAAACGCTTCGGAACTCAGTTCATGCTCAATGCCAATCCGGGGGTGTCCTATCTTGTTTATCAGTTGCAGGGGTATGATGCCATCAAGCATGTTACCCCAAGGATCAACCTTTCGGCCGCCTACCTGATTGACAAATCTCAAAGACTACAGTTACGTTTTGCTTTGGGCAACACCCATCCTTCATTGAATACAGTTAATCATACGAGTCAACAGATAGACCGCTTTATGATTCGTCGGGGAAATGTGGATATGGATAACTCCGTTATCCTGCAACCTATGTTGACTTATATGTACAATCACAAGAAGGTGACCGTCGGTCTGACGGGTTCCTATATGTATCTTAACCATGCGATAGTTAATGATTATCTGACGGAAGGAAACAGGATGATCAATACTTACTCAAGTGATGCCCGTTATCGTACTACAGCTTTCAGTCTGTCCACCACCTATAAGCCGACATCCTCTTTTAATCTGCGCGTCAATGGCGACTACCAATATACGTCTATAAGTGGACCTGCCAATATACATCAGAACACGTTGAAGATGGGGCTGTTGGCAAACTGGTATGTGAAGGATTTCTTATTCTCGATGTCATGCAACACCCCCTATAAGGAGATCCTGAATAATCAGATATACGTCCACGTCCCCTGGGAATATGATATGGGCGTGGAGTGGTCGCATAAGAACATGGCTGTCGAGGTCGTCGCCAATCATATATTCCTACGGAACAGCAAAACTGTCAGGAGAATCGATACAGACATTTATGATTACCAGTCCTCTCTTATCAGTGGTCTGCAAAAACAGTATCTGACAGCGAAGGTGATCCTGACGATTGATTATGGCAAGAAAGTGAACAAGTCGCCTAAGTACAACCTGAACTCAAGTGAGAGTGCTATCATGAGAGGTAAGATCTGAAGGCGGCCCGACTAAGCGAGACGGATGCCATTCCCATCCTCTTCAATCGTGATCAGACGACGCTTATACAGGTCGCCGATGGCCTTCTTGAAGGCTTTCTTAGAAACCTGGAAACGATCGTAAATAAGTTCGGCAGGCGACTTGTCGCCCAGATTGCAATAACCATCGTTCTCATAGAGGTAGCGCAGCAACACCTCGGCGAAGTCGAGGGCGTGCTGTCTGCCGCTCTGATGAAGGGTCAGGTCGATCTTCCCGTCTTCACGTACATGGTCCACATAGGCTTTTAAGCGCATGCCGCTGTGCAGGGGTTGGAAGATCTGGTTCTCATAGATCTGTCCCTGAAAGCGGTTATTGACGATCACCTTGAAGCCGAGGTCGGTCTTCTGCCATATCAGAATGTCCACCTCCGTACCATGAGTCAGCGCCGGCAGGTCGTTGATGGTTGGTATCTCGAGATACTTGTCGATCTTCGCGGTAGCCATCAAGCGGTAGCTATCCTCATCCACCTTAATATATACGATATAATGGTTCCCCTGTTCCATCCTTTTCTTCTGTTCACGGAAAGGACAGAAGAGGTCTTTCATCAGTCCCCAGTTCAGGAAGGCGCCAAACTGATTCACCCAGGCCACCTCAAGACTGGCAAACTGGCCCACCTTGGCATAGGGATGCTCCGTGGTAGCCACAGGTCGCTCCTCCTGGTCGAGGTAGATGAACACTTCGATATCGTCGCCGATATGCATGTTCTTGGTCACATAACGCTGGGGAAGCAGGATCTCACCTTCTTCTCCACCGTCGAGATAAAGTCCGAAGTCTACCGACTTGACTATTCTGAGGGTGTTGTAGTCTCCGAGTCTGAGCATATGAGTCCGTCTTTTAGGTGAATGGTACGGTCGGTGATGGCCGCCAGTTGCTCGTCGTGTGTGACGATGACAAAGGTCTGTCCGAACTTGTCGCGAAGGTCAAAGAACAACTGGTGCAGCTCTTCCTTGTTCTTTGTGTCGAGAGAGCCGGAAGGTTCGTCGGCAAGGATCACGGCCGGGTGGTTGACCAGTGCGCGGGCCACGGCTACGCGCTGCTTCTCTCCACCCGACAGCTCGTTGGGCTTATGACTGGCACGGTCGGCCAGTCCCATGAACTCGAGCAGTTCCTTTGCCCGTTGTCTCGCCTGTTTATGCGACATGCCGGCGATATAAGCCGGGATCATGATGTTCTCGATGGCCGTGAACTCAGGGAGCAACTGATGGAACTGGAACACGAAGCCGAGATGCTGGTTCCGGAAGTCAGAGAGCTTCTTCGACGAGAGCGAGGTCACGTCGATACCGTCAACCGTCACAGAGCCGGTGTCGGGGCGGTCGAGCGTGCCGATGATCTGAAGCAGTGTGGTCTTGCCGGCACCACTGGGGCCGACGATGCTCACCACCTCACCTTTGTCGATATGCAGATCGATACCTTTCAGTACTTGTAGCGATCCGAAGCTTTTGGTGATATTTCTGATGTCAATCATATCTTTCATTTCTTTCTATGGATCCAACGTAGGATAGTATCATAGATACTCTTCTCCTCATGGTGCTGCGCCTCGGTGAAGCTCATACGGTCGTCCTTCGTGTTGCCGAACTGGTCGGGGAAGATGATCATGAGGTTCTTGCCGGAGAAGAACTTCTGCAGCTCATCAGGCAGACGCTCCAAGGCCGTCTTATAGGAGATAGTACCCTTTCGGGCGGTCACCACCACGAAGAGATGATCCTTCGCGATGCCGGATGCCAACTGGGGCAGTTCGTTCCAGTGCCCCATTGGCGTATATTCCGCCCGCACGTTCGGATGCCGGTTGTTGATATACTCTGCAATCAGCGCGAGCGACTCGTTACGACCATGGAACTGGATGCGGCAGTCTAACTGGCCGGCCAGTCGACTCAGTCGTTCCAGCCACCGGTGGAAACCAGGCTCGAACTCTGCCCGCGAGGGGACGGCCACTTGGATACGTCGGAGCGTGGACATCGGTTGCACGAAACGGGTCAGGACGATCTGTCGGTTCAGACCGTTATACAGACTCTGGATGAACTCACCCCAGAAACGAGGGTTGATGTCGGTATGGACGTGCATACCCATGATGATCTCCGAGCAGGCGAACTCCCGGAAGGCGTGCTTGATGCCGTTGGCGATGTTGGTGGCAAGACGGACCTGTGTCTGCATACCGACATCAGCGGCACTGGCCTGCTGTTGCAGATGCTCCAACAGACGGAGACCCTGAGCCCGGGCCGTACTACTGTTCTGGTCGTCGTAGACCACGTTGAGTGCCACCAGGTCGCGCTTCAACCGTTGGTTACGCATCAGCGTGGAGAGGTCGAGCAGCTGTGGCGCAATATCCGGGTACTTCACACAGAGCAGAATCTTCTCGTCATCGTCCTTCGGGGCTTCCGCTGTCAGGTGACTCTTCTCTTGCAGGATAATCTGTTTGGATGCATGCTCGGTCATCATCGTACTGATGATGCAGGTGAAGAGTATCATCATCACGACACCGTTCAGCATGTCGTTATTGATCAGGTACTCACCGGGGGCAACCTCCAGACGCATGCCGACCATGACCATGGCGATGGCACCTGCCGCATGGGCGGAGGTCAGACCGAACATCATGTTACCGTCGGCTTTCGAGAGTCGTAGTATCAGACTCGACAGGTAGGCTGCGACAGCCTTGCCGAAGGTACCGAAGAAAACGATGAGGAACACGATCCACGCCATCTCTATACCTGAGAACAGGGTGCGCACATTGATGAGCATGCCCACACCGATCAGGAAATAGGGAATGAACAGGGCATTACCGATGAACTCGATGCGGTTCATCAGTGGCGACACGTGGGGGATGTATCTGTTCAGGATCAGTCCGGAGAAGAACGCTCCGAACACCCCTTCGATGCCGATCAGCGAGGTCAGCGACGCACTCAGGAACATCACGCCGAGCACGAAGATATACTGCATGACGGCATCGCTGTAACGGCGCAGGAAGTAACGTGTCAGTTTAGGAATCAGGACCACGCTGCCCACACAGAACGCTGCGAACTTCAGAAGGAACAGCAGCCAGAACTGCCACCCGCTATCTCCGTCGAACGAGCCGGACAAGGCGGCCAGCATGACGAGGGCCATGAACAGCGATATCATGGAAGAGCCGACACTCAGCGTGACACTCGTATGTTTCTGAAGACCGTAGCGGCATATGATAGGGTAGGCAATCAGTGTGTTCGATGCCATGATACATCCCAGAAGAAACGACGCCGACGAAGAGTAGTCCAGGATGGTCAGTGCCATAATGTATGTCATCACGAAGGGAACGAGGAAGGTGAACAGTCCGAAGAGGACGAAATGCTTTGAACGCTTCCTGACACCGTCCGTGTCCATCTCCAGTCCAGCGAGGAACATGATATAATACAGGCCGACACGTCCGAAGAGCTCAAACGAGTTGTCGCGCTCCAGGATGTTCAGACCGTACTGTCCGATCAGCACACCTGCCAACACCATTCCGATGATGTGTGGGATACGGAGCTTGCTCATGACGATCGGGGCAAGCAGAATGATCAACAGGACTACAAAGAAAATCAGTGTAGGGTCGGTTATTGGGAAATATGTCGCTAGTAGGGTCATTCTGTCTGCAAAGGTACGAATAAAAAATAATTAGGAAATAAAAAAAGAATAAATTCTTTTGTATTGCGCTCGACTTTTCGTAATATTGCCATCAAAGATGGCGAAATTACTCCGTCTCGGCAAAAAAAGAAATGTATTTCTTTTGTATTGCGCTCGACTTTTCGTAATTTTGCAGCCTAGTAATCAACAAAAGATAGAATTAGGCAAGATGAAAGTAGCAATTGTAGGTGCAAGCGGTGCCGTAGGACAGGAGTTCCTGCGAATCCTTGATGAGAGAAACTTCCCGATGGATGAGTTGGTATTGTTCGGATCAGAGCGTAGTGCCGGTCGAAAGTACACCTTTAAGGGAAAGGAGATTGAAGTGAAGTTACTTCAGCATAACGATGATTTCAAGGATGTGGACATCGCGTTCACCAGTGCCGGCGCCGGCACGTCGAAGGAGTTCGCGGAGACCATCACTAAGTATGGTGCCGTGATGATCGACAATTCCAGTGCTTTCCGTATGGATGATGATGTACCCTTGGTAGTGCCCGAGTGCAATGCCGAGGATGCCCTGAACCGTCCCCGTGGTATTATCGCCAACCCGAACTGTACGACCATCATGATGGTCGTGGTGCTTCAGCCGTTGGAGCAGATCAGTCATATCAAGCGTATCCACGTGGCCTCTTACCAGAGTGCCTCTGGAGCCGGTGCAGCTGCCATGGCAGAGCTGCAGCAGCAGTATAAGGAGATGGTTGAAGAGGGTGAGGTGAAGACCGTCAAGAAGTTCGCCCATCAGCTCGCCTATAACGTGATTCCTCAGATCGACGTGTTCCAGCCCAATGGTTACACGAAGGAAGAGATGAAGATGTTCAACGAGACCCGTAAGATCATGCACACCGATGCCAAGTGCTCGGCCATGTGTGTCCGTGTATCGTCGTTGCGTTCTCACTCTGAGTCTGTATGGATCGAGACCGAGAAGCCCATCAGCGTCGAGGAGGCTCAGAAGGCCATCGCCGCTGCTCCCGGTTGTACGCTGAAGGACGATCCCACCACCCTCACTTATCCGATGCCGCTGGAGACAGCCGGCAAGGACGATATCTACGTCGGTCGTGTGCGTAAGGACCTGAGCGATGACTGTGGTCTTACCTTCTGGCTTTCTGGTGACCAGATCCGTAAGGGTGCTGCCCTGAATGCCGTGCAGATTGCCGAGTATCTGGTGAAGGTCGGCAATGTGAAATGAGACTGAGAGCCGTTTGTTCTCTGCTCTTCTTTCTCCTGCTACTGTCGTGCAGTGGTGGCGATGATGACGGGCGCCGTCTGGGCGAGGTGATTGTCGGTACCTGGCAGTTAGGGACGAATGAGGGCGATATGCTTGTCGAAGGCGATCTGACGATGGAGCTCGCCTTCGACAAGTTCGTTTTCCGTGCTGACGGAAGCTATAATGGGATGATGCGTAAGGGCACGTTCTTCTCTACAGACGAGACGGGCGACATCATCCTTGAGGGACGATATCAGTGTGACAACCATAACCTGAAGCTGGAGGGCGGCGATGGCTATCAGCTGGCCCTTACCGCACAGGTGCTGTTGTTCACAGACGATACGATGCAGTTGCAGTTCGTCGGTGATGACGGTCGTCTGACGGTCACGCTGGTACTCCGGAAGACCATAGACTGATACTTATTCTGCTTCTTCCACGTCTGTGGCATGGTACACACAGTCGTAACTCACCTGACTGTAGGCGGAGAAGTAGCCCAGACAACCGCCGGTGAAGTTCTGTATAGGATTCGTGCCAGTGTTCTCCATCAGCTGCATGGAGTACAGGTAGTCGTAGGCACGCTGGTCGATGGCCCGTATCTCCAGATGAAGACGGTCACCCTCCTGTAGCATATCATCGCCGGTACTTCCTTCCCGGTCGAAGCTGAAGAACTGTTGCAGTTCCTTGTTGGGATCCATATCGTCGCGGCATACCGACCATCTGTATGCGATGTTGTTCCGGTAGAGATGAATGAAGTACCAGTTCGCCTCGTTGGGGATATCCTGGAAGAGCAGCTCGCTCATCAGAAACCTCTCTGTCATGATCTTCTTCCAGAGAAAGCGGAACTTATTCAGCTGAGGCTTCTTCTGCATGGTCGATGTGGAGGAGAAGTGCTGGCCGTCGAGGTCGATGTCTATCCGGTAGGTCACCCCGGGCGTACCTGTGGCGTCGGCCTTGTAGTAGCCGTTCTTTGTGTATCTGAGTGCCGTCGTCGTTCCGTCGCTGCCGGATATGGTGACGGTAGCCTGACTGATATGACTGCTCGTCGTGTTGTCGTTCATGTCACACGTCTGAGTGATGCGAGCTGTCATCCCTTCATCCGAGACCGAAGCCTCTACGACGTAGAGCGGATCGACCTGATGATAGTCTATTGCAATCTCTTTCTCACAAGAGCAGAGCAGGCCGATGAGGATGAACAGAAGTGGAAGATTACGCATAGGGTCAGAACTTGATATTGAGTGATACAGAAGGGATGATGCCGAAGAGCGAATACTGGACGGCCCGGGTACGGTTGCCGTCCTGACTGTCCTCGAAGTTGATGAGGTAGGGGTTATACCTGTTGTAGAGGTTGTAGATGCCGAACACCCACTGTTGGGTGCACCACGACCGTTTCTTGGTCCAGATGGCACTCACGTCCAGACGATGGTAGTCGGGGGCTCGGTAGCCGTTACGCTCGGCATAGTAGTACACCCAGTTGTCCATGATCTGGTACTTACCACTGGGGGCGGTGAAGGCCTGTCCGCTGTTGAACACCCAGGCGGCGTTGAACGACCATCGGTCTGAGAGCCTGTACGACGCCACGAGGTTGACGTCGTGCCGACGGTCGTTGCTCGCGTCGTACCATCTGCCGCCGTTGATGCCGTCGATGCGGGTCTTCGACCACGACAGGGTATAGGCCAGCCATCCCGTCAGTTTCCCGTTGTTCTTTCGGGCGCACAGCTCCATGCCGTAGCTCTTCCCCTCGCCGGGCAGCACCAGTCGTTCGATCTCGATCTCACTGCCGAACGATTTCCCGTCGCGGTAGTCGATCACATGGTCTGTCTTACGGTAGTAGGCCTCCAGTGAGAAGTCGTAGTCTTGTGTCGCAGTCATCGTATAGAGACCGGCACTGACCTGATCGGCCACCTCGGGCTTCACGATATTACTGCTGATGGTGTAGCGGTCGAAGGGTGTCGACGTGCTCTGGTTGCGCAGGGCGTGGATATGCTGTGAGGTACGGGCATAGCCCAGTTTGATACTGGTCTGTCCTGTGGCCTGATAGCTGATGCTGGCGCGTGGCTCCAGGGTGGCGTAGGTCTTTACGATCTCGTTCCTACCGTAGTTGTAGTACCAGTCGATGGTGCCGTCGGGGGCGATGTCGTAATACAGCGAACCGCCGAGGGGAGAGAAGGTCGACAGGCGCAGACCGAGGGAGGCGGAGAGCGCCTCGGAGATGTGCAGTGTGCCGTTGAGCCATGCGGCGTTCTCCCATGCACGCCGCTCCTCCTTGTCGTGCTTGCTGACGATCACCCACTCGGCCGACTTCACGTTGAGCAGCGAACTCTGGATGCCTGCCTTGAGCTGATGCTCGCCCAGTGCGAGGTGGAAGTCTTGTCGGATGCTCCCTTGTCGGATATGTCCTTTGTAGGTGAGGTTGAACCCTTCGAAGTCCACCCCATTGTCTGTCTGGTAGTCACTATAATATAAGGTGGTCTGTGCGTTGGAGCCTCCGTTGAAATGGTGCAGCCACTTCAGACTGGCACTCCTGTTTCCCCAACGGATATCGACCATCTTGTCTATGGCGGTCTTGTCGTAACCGGTGAAGAAGGTCAGGAAGAGTTGGTTGCGGGCGTTCAACGTCCAGTCGAGCTTTGCGTTGACATCGTAGAAGTACAGGGTGTTGTTCTTATAGTCGTCCGACAACTTCAGGAACATATCCATATAGGTGCGTCTGGCGGTCACCAGGAACGATGCCTTGTTCTTGACGATCGGACCTTCGACGGTCCCTTTGGCGGAGAGCAGACCGATGGTGGTACTACCATGCCAGCCGTTCCTGTTGCCTGTTCGTCCCGTGATGTCGAGCACGGCCGACGAGGCACCGCCGTACTGGGCGGGCAGCAGTCCTTTGTAGAGTGTGCCGGCCGCCAGGGCATCGTCGTTGAAGGCAGAGAAGAGGCCGCCCATATGTCCTACGTTGTAGACGGGGGCATTGTCGAACAGCACCTGGTTCTGTGCCGATGTGCCGCCTCGTACCTGGAAGCCGCTGGAGGCATCGCTCTCGGCCTTGACACCGGGCAACAGTTGGATGGAGCGCATGATATCGTTCTCGCCAAACAGTTGCGGCGCCGATGTCAGGTTCTCCAGTTGCAGCACCTCGGCACCCGTCTGCACGTTCTGTATGCGTTGCCGGGCTGAGTTCGAGGTGATCACCACCTCCTCCAACCGTTCTGTGCGGATGGAGTCTTCCTCTGCCGAGGATAGCATGAAAAGTGCGGATAATAGTATACCTGCTGAAAACATGTGTGCAAAGGTATGAAAAAAATAGAAATAGTTGTCAAGAATAAACGGAAATAAAAAAAATATTGTAAATTTGTCGCGAAATCACAAATGATTGACAACGATGAAGAAGATTATTTTTGCGATCGTGGCATTTGCCGCCCTGTGCGCTTGTAGTGGGGAGAAGAAAGAACTGTCGTATCGCGGTCTGTCCATGGGACTGCCGTTCCAAACCTTCTGCGACTCTATGCAGGCTCGTGGTTTTTATGTAGACTCCGCCAAGTCGGACTCTGCGAGTGGTCTGGTCGTGATGGCCAACCCCAGCACGAACTATCGCATTTCGATTGCCCAGAAGGAGGGACAGCTGGTGGCGTTGCAGGAGAACTACAAGATCTCTACCAACGACAGTACCCGGAAACTCTGGCAGCAGATGCGCGACCAGTTCGAGAAGGAGTTGGGCAGCTGGCCTAACATGCCGAAGCATGGGGATGATCATAAGGTGGCGAAGTTTGAGACCGACGGTGGTTTCATCACGCTCACCGTGGAGAACACCTATAAGCCGACATTTGCTGTCCGCTACGACAGGAAGTAAGTCTTCGGTGGCGTTTTGTCCTAAAAAAGTGCCTAAAAAAGTGTTCGTCAGAAGTTGCGAACTAGAAAAACCAAGGGGCCTCTTATAGTCCCTTTTTGCCCTATTATGGTATACTTTCGACCTATCTGGAGTGGAGAACGACCCTACTCCGGGTAGGGATGCCTCTTTACAGTTGAAGAGATAGGTTCCACGACTGTAAGGAATGGCACTTACGAGAGAAAGAGATAATCCCTTATAGGGTATAGAGATTATCTCTTACACTCGTGAACCCTATCTCCACGACTCATAGACCCTATCTCCATGACCGTAAAATCCCACCCCTTCCTTGTGTGGGCGTAATCGTCTTATTATCAGCCAATTATGAAAACGATTCAAAACTCGCGTCTACACCCCACATTCCCATGTTCCAGCCCACCACGCAAGCTATGCGCGCCCATTTGTAAAGATATATCACAGCAGGGCATATAGGTAATCATATGAAAAACAGGCGGCTTCTCACTCAAGAGAAACCGCCTGCTTATTCTGGTATGTGTGTTGTCTTACAGGATGGTCAGCGTGTAGAGATAGACCACGGCTGCGGGGATGGCCAACAAGGACGAGTCGAAGCGGTCGAGCATTCCACCGTGACCGGGAAGGATGTGACCACTGTCCTTGATGCCGAGGGTACGCTTGAAGAGCGACTCCACAAGGTCGCCCCAGGTGCCGAAAACAACCACCGTCAGTCCGAGACCGGCCCATTCGACGGCGCTCAGCTGGAGATCGTTGACACCATACTGCTCTGTGAGGTACCACACCAATACGGCGATGACCATCACGAGGATGCCACCACCGACGGAGCCTTCCCAGCTCTTTCCCGGTGAGATACGCGGAAACAGCTTATGCTTGCCCAGAAGGGAACCGCAGAGGTAGGCGCCGGTGTCGTTGATCCAGAGGAAGACGAACACGGAGAGGGGTATCAGATAGGTGTAGCAGATGCCATCGCCCACGGCACGGAAGGCCAGCACATTCAACAGGGAGAACGGCAGGGCGATGTAAAGCTGACTCATCATCGTATAGGCCCAGTTGCTGACGGGATCTTCTTGTTTCAGATAGAGCTCGGCAATCAACAGGTAGATGATGGAGATGAGGTAGGGGATGAACACGCCGGAGGATGTGATGCCGCTATTGTAGCCCATCATGGCCAGGAAGAAGTAGACGCCGGCTACGGTGCAGATCAGACGGTTGATGGCGACGTGCTCTCTCTCGTTGACCAGTCCGGTGAACTCCCAGATGGTGAGTCCGGTGACAACGGCAAAGAGAAACGCCATGGCCTCCGGACGTAGGAAACATGTTACGATGGCGGCCACGAAAAATACCGCCGTGATGGTTCTGACGATAAAATTCCTCATATCTTACTCCTTACTGTTGGTTTCTTCGTTGTTCTCTTCGCCTGCTTCCGTCTCTTGCTTCTTGGCGGCCTCGGCCTCCAACTGACGGGCGCGCTCCTCGGCCATGCGCTCGGCGTCGGCGCGCTGCTGAGCCTCGAGCAACTCCTCGGCACGACTGGTCCAGGGACGCTTACCGAAGATCTTCTCCACGTCGTCGGCGAAGATCACCTCACGGTCGATCAGCAGCTGTGCCAGTTGGGCATGGCCCTCGGCATGCTCGCTCAGGATGCTCTTGGCACGCTCGTATTGCGTGTTGATCATCTTCAGCACTTCATCGTCCATCGTCTTGGCTGTCGTCTCGGAATAGGGGCGCTGGAACTGGTACTCTGTGTTGTTGTAGTAGCAGACGTTCGGTAGCTTGTCGCTCATGCCGGCATAGGCGATCATGCCGTATGCTTGTTTGGTGACGCGCTCCAGGTCGTTCATGGCTCCAGTGGAGATGCTGCCGATGAAAAGGTCTTCGGCGGCACGACCGCCAAGCAGTGAGCACATCTCGTCGAGCATGGCCTCCTTGGTCTGGATGACACGCTCCTCGGGCAGGTACCAGGCAGCACCAAGGGCCTGACCCCTTGGTACGATGCTGACCTTCACCAGTGGGTTGGCATGCTCGGTAAACCATGAGATGGTGGCATGACCAGCCTCGTGGATGGCGATAGAGCGCTTCTCGGCCTCAGTCATCACCTTCGTCTTCTTCTCCAGTCCACCGATGATACGGTCGACGGCATCGAGGAAGTCTTGTTTCTTGACCGACTTACTATCGTGGCGGGCGGCTATCAGGGCTGCCTCGTTACATACGTTGGCGATATCGGCACCTGAGAATCCCGGGGTCTGACGGGCCAGGAAGTCGATGTCGACACTGTCGTCGATCTTGACGGGCTTCAGGTGAACCTTGAACACTTCTTTCCGCTCGTTGAGGTCGGGCAGGTCGACATGGATCTGTCGGTCGAAGCGTCCGGCACGCAGCAGGGCGGAGTCGAGCATGTCGGCACGGTTGGTGGCCGCCAGGATGATCACACCACTGTTCGTTCCGAAACCGTCCATCTCCGTGAGCAGGGCGTTCAGTGTGTTCTCTCGCTCGTCGTTACCGCCCATGGCGGGGTTCTTACTACGGGCACGGCCTACGGCATCGATCTCGTCGATGAAGATGATGCAGGGCGACTTGGTCTTCGCTTGTTGGAAGAGGTCGCGCACACGACTGGCACCGACACCAACGAACATCTCCACGAAGTCGGAACCCGACATCGAGAAGAAGGGTACGCCGGCCTCACCGGCAACGGCCTTGGCAAGCAGGGTCTTTCCTGTTCCCGGAGGACCGACGAGCAAGGCGCCCTTGGGGATCTTACCACCCAGTTCGGTATATTTCTGCGGGTTCTTCAGGAACTCCACAATCTCCTGGATTTCTTGCTTGGCTCCGGCCTGACCAGCCACATCCTTGAAGGTGATACCCAATTCGCCACCTTTCTCGTACATCTTGGCTTTCGACTTGCCGACGTTGAAGACACCGCCTCCGCCACCCATGCCTCCACTGCCCATACGGCGCATGAGGAAGATCCATAATCCTACAATGAATAGGATGGGCAGGAAGTTGTAGAGGAGTGTTGTGAACAGACCGTTGTCTTTCTGGTTCTCATAGACCAGGTCGCCGGTGAACTTCTTCTCTTCCTTGGCCTTCTCGATGAACGGCTCTACCTGATCGACGGAGCCGAACTCCACCTCCAGATACGGGTCGGTGCCTGTCTGTTGGGTGCCCTGATGGAACACATCGCGGATATGTTCGGGCTTGACATACATCTTGAGGACGCTCTCGCTCTTGTTGATCACGATCTTTGAGGCATAGCCGTGGTTGACCATGTCCTTGAAGTCGGAGTATGAGGTGTTCTTGGCGATGCTACTGTTGGTGGGACCGCCACTGGAAAAATAGAGTAGGCCCAGCACAACGAATGCGAGGATGTAGATCCAGGTCATGTTGAATCTGGGCATGTTCATCTTCGGTCCGTTGTTTCCGGGTATCTGATTGTTCCTATTGTCCATATGCTCTTTCTTTGTTGTGTTATTGTTTTGGATGGTTTGTTTAGTCTAGGTCGGGAATCCTGGTCAGAGGTGCATCTTCCCAGAGATGTTCCAGATCATAGTATTCGCGTACGTCGGGCAGGAAGATGTGAACCAGTACATCGCTGTAGTCCATGGCGACCCACTGCGCGTTCTCCAGTCCTACCACATGGGCGGGCTTTTCATGCAGGCGCTCACGGGCAAAGTCGCTGACAGACTCTGTGATGGCCTCGACCTGGGAGGGCGAGTTGCCTTGACAGATAATGAAATATTGGCAGATGGTTCCTTCTATTTTCCTGAGGTCTGCAACGACAATGCTACTTCCTTTCTTTTCCTGGATGGCTTCTGTGATCGTCTTGACAAGTTCCTCGCTGGGTGAGGTGGCTTTACGCCCTGATGGTTTTGTTTGCTCCATTAAATATGATTATGTGATTTATTCGACAAAGGTACAGCAAATCGAGTGAAATGCAAAATAAATTAGGATTTATTTTCATTTCCTGGATACGGCTACAATCCAAGGCTTACTGGTCATGGGAAGGTCGGCGGGGGCAAACACGGGTGGAAAAGTACCTTTTTATCTCTTTTTGATAAAAAAACGGCTAAAAATTTTGTCGGTTCCAGAAAAAGTAGTACCTTTGCATCCGCAAAACGGGATACGGATGTCCTGATGCGCTGATTTTGGGGTATGGTGTAATGGTAACACTACAGATTCTGGTCCTGTCATTCTTGGTTCGAGTCCGAGTACCCCAACAAAAGAAAAGAGATTTCCCAAATGGAAATCTCTTTTTCTTTTATCTTATTGCTTGTTCTCTGCGTCGATGGCTTTGATCTTCTCCTTGACGAGGTTCATGTCATCCTTGAGTTTCTGCACCTTCCGGTTCATCTCGTCAATGAGACTGTTGCCTTTCTTGGAGGAGGCATTCAGGAAACCGAGGTTGTTCTCATAGGTCTGTATCTCCTGCTTGAGGGCCTCGTACTGGCGGAACAGACGTGAACGCTCGTTGTCGAGGGCGTTCTCGCCACGCTCGGCCACCTGCTTGATGGTCTGCTTGAAGTTGCTCAGACGGCGCTTGGCCACACTGATGTTCAGTTCCTTATACAGTTTGTCGAGAACGGCATGATACTCCTCGTAGATCTTATCCTTCTCTTTATAGGGCACATGACCGATGGCATTGTACTCTTCAACGAGCTTCTGTACCTTCTCCTGGATATCCTCACCCGTCTCCTCGGCCACAGCCTTGAGCTTCTCGATGACCTCACGTTTCTTGCTGAGGTTGGTATGCTCTTCTCCACGCTGTCCGGCTCCGGCGGCATTACGAGCCTCAAAGAACTTGTTGCAGGCTCCGAGGAACTCCTCCCATAACTGGTCGCCCAACTTCTTGGGAACCATGCCGATGGTCTTCCATTCTTTCTGCAGGGCGATGAGCTTGTCGCTGGTCGATTTCCATTCCGTGGAATCCTGCAGGGCCTTGGCCTTCTCGATGAGTGCGCGTTTCTTATCTGCATTTTCCTTGAACGTATCTTTCAGTGACTTGAAATATTCTGCCTTACGACCGAAGAAATCATCGCAGGCGGCACGGAAGCGCTCGAAGATCTTCACGTTCATCTTCTGCGGTGCGAAGCCGATGGTCTTCCACTCGGCCTGGATATCGATAATGGCCTTGGTGTGCTTCTCCCAGTCGCCGCTGCCCTTGTTCTCTTCTGCGGCAATAGCCTCTACCTTCTCGCAGAGAGCTGTCTTACGGGCCAGGTTCTCTTCCTCCTTGGCACGGATGCCCTCGAAGTGCTGCTGGTGACGCTTGTTGATGACTGTCGAGGCGGCCTTGAAGCGGTTCCATATCTCCTCGCGCAGTTCCTTGGATACCGGACCGATCTCGCGATATTCCTGATGCAGCTTCTGTAGCTGGTGGAAGGCACTGATCACATCTTCCTCCTCGGCCAACTTCTCTGCTGCCTCGCACAGACCGGTCTTCAGTTCGAGGTTCTTCTTGAAATCATATTCGCGTGCCTCACTGTTCAGACGGAGCATGTCGTAGAACTGCTCGACATAGAGCTGGTAGTTACGCCACAGCTCGTTAGCCTTTTCTGCGGGTACGTTCTTGATCTCACGCCATTGCTGCTGAAGCGCCTTGAACTCCTGATAGCTCTTGTTGGCTTCCTCGGGTGTGGTGATCATTGATTTGATCTTCTCGATGATGTCAAGCTTCTTTGTCAGGTTCTCCTGCTTCTCAGCTTCCTGCTCTTTGAAGATTTTGGCGCGTTTTTCCTTGATGATGCCCATCTCTGCCTTGAAGGCCTCTTCTTTTTCATCAGGGGAGATCTGATACAGCTCGGGGTCGCCGCCTGCGTCGATATACGCCTTCAGGTTGGCTTCGCGCTCGGCAATGTGCAACTTGTAGAACACAGTCTTCAGATAGTCTACCTCCTCCTTCTGAGGCGCCTCGTCGCCGTGGGCAATCTCCTGGATACGGGCCAGAACCTCGGCCTTGGTCTCATAGACCTTCTGGGGCTGTTCCGCTGGCTCTTCCGCAGGTGTGGATACTTCCTCGGTTGCTACTTGAGAAGCGTTCTCTGCTATTGGCTCTTCAGCCTGCTGAGGGGTAACTTCTTCCTTGATTACTTCGTTTTTGCCCAGTTCGAGGGCATTTTCTTGAGAGTCCATCATTTAACTTTTTAGTTATTGACATTCAGTATAATGATGCGGCGCATCATCGCATTTGGGC
This sequence comes from Prevotella aff. ruminicola Tc2-24, assembly GCF_900110895.1. Taxonomy (GTDB): domain Bacteria; phylum Bacteroidota; class Bacteroidia; order Bacteroidales; family Bacteroidaceae; genus Prevotella. The sequence continues at coordinate 95,040 of NZ_FOIQ01000004.1, forward strand.
TCAAAATTACTAAAAAGAAGTGAAAAGCGAAGAGTGAAGCGTAAAAAGTTGCAACGTTTTTTACTTTTTTAACTATTTGCTATTTACGCTTCACTCCTCGTTTTCAGTCACTTTTTATACAAGTCGCTTATGTCGGAAAATCCACCACGCGATGCCAGAGATGGCTCCGGAAATCAGGATGGCGAATATGAATCCCCATGATTTCGCTTCCATGCCGTTGATAAGGTTCATACCGAACATAGAGGTAATCAGGGTCGGTATCATCATGATGATGGTGACGGACGTCAGCGTACGCATCACGGTATTCATATTATTATTAATGATGCTGCTGTAGGTGTCCATGGTCGACTCCAGAATGTCGGAATAGATGCTGGTGGTCTCACGGGCCTGCGACATCTCGATGTTCACGTCTTCGATCAGGTCGGCATCGAGCTCGTCGATCTGCAGTTTGAACTTCAGCTTCGACAGCAGGTTCTCGTTACCACGGATGGATGTCTGGAAGTAGGTGAGCGAGTCTTGCAGACGACTCAGGCCGATGAGGCTCTCGTTGTTCACCTCACGGTCGAGGTTGCGCTTGGCCTTATCGATGAGCATGGAGATCTGCTTCAGGCGCTTCAGGTACCAGACGGCACTGCTGAGGAAGAGTCGGAAGATCATGTCCACATGGTCGGTGAAACCCACGTTGCGTTTCTGTTGGAAGCTGACGAAGTCGATCATCATGTTCGTCTCGTAATAGCAGACGGTGATGGTGACGTCGCGTTTGTGGATGATTCCCAAAGGTACGGTGGTATATGGCGTCCTGGATCGTATCTCCTTGACATAGGGGATACGGAGGATGATCAGCATCCATCCGTCGTCGTACTCGTAACGGGCACGCTCATCGGTATCGCTGATGTCGCTCATGAAATAGTCGGGAATATTGAATTGCTTCTCCAGCATATGCTGGTCTTCCTCTGTCGGACACGTCACCTGTATCCAACAATTGGGCTGCCACTCGTTGAGCTGGGTCAGTCCACCTGCAGTGTTCCAGTAAGTCTTCATTTTGCTAATCCTTTTTAAGCTGTTAGCCAATTTAGCGGCAAAGGGATTAGCTGCTTTGCTCGCTATCCCCCGCCTTTACAAATTGTAATTATCCGCCGGGTAGTCGTCCATTTTTGTTAATAATTTGGTTTAATCGGGTGCAAAGTTACGAAAAGTCGAGCGCAAAACAAAGAAAATCTTTTCTTTTTTTGCTAAGACGGAGTAATTTCGTCATCCGTGATGACAAAGTTACGAAAAGTCGAGCGTAAAAAAAAGAATTTCGAAGATAAAATAAGTTAAGAGTTAAGGAAAATGCATGAGTTGTGCATTTTTTCCTTAACTCTTAATACGCTCTCTTATTTCACCGGGATGTCCTCAAGAGTCTTCTTCAGGAGCGTCCAGAAGGGTTCAACGGTCTTGATGAGGGCGCGCTCGGTGGTCGTATGAGGCGACTTCATCGTAGGACCGAGACTGACCACATCCAACCAAGGATACTTGCCGAGGATGACTGAGCATTCCAGACCAGCATGGTCAACTTGTACGATGCCGTCCTCGTCGAACAGTTCCTTATACTCCTTCAACAACAGGTTCAGAATCTCTGAGTCGGGGTTCGGGTCCCAACCGCCGTAGCTTCCTGCTGTCTCTACCTTCATGCCAGCCATGGAGAAGCAGCTATCCAAAGTGTCGACGATATAGTCCTTCATGTCCTCACGACTGCTGCGAGCCAGGATCTTCAGTGCTGCCTTACCATTCTCGATGTCGATGATGGCGAGGTTGCTGGAGGTCTCCACAACGTCGGGATAGCTGGGGATCATACGTACCACACCATCGTGACAGGCGTGGATCGCGTTGATCAGGTTGTCCTGGATCTCCTCAGGAACCTCTGTCTTCGGAGTCTCCACGTCTTCCACGTAGAATTCGATACCGCTCTCGATACCCTTGAACTCGTCGATGAGGAGTTCTTTCCAGTCTGCGACGGTCTGCTTCAGATCGTCTACGTTCTCCTTCGGCAGGGTCAAAACGACCTCGGCTTTGAAGGGGATGGCATTGCGCATGTTGCCGCCATGCCAACTGACGAGGCGAGCCTCTTCGGTCTCGATGACCTCGCGGACGAAGCGTGCCATCTGCTTGTTGGCATTGGCGCGACCCTCGTGGATCTCCAGTCCTGAGTGACCACCACGTAATCCTTTCAGGGTTACCTTCACAGCTACATCCTCAGGATCGGTCTCTGCCTCCTTATACTCCAGTGTGGCTGTCACGTCGATGCCTCCTGCACTACCAATGACGAACTTACCCCAGGTCTCGGAGTCGAGGTTCATCAGGATATCGCCCTGCAACTCGTTCTCGGGCAGGTCGTTGGCACCATACATGCCAGTCTCCTCGTCGGCTGTGATCAGAGCATCGATAGGACCGTGCTTCAAGGTCTTGTCTTCCATCACGGCCATGATGGCGGCTACGCCCAGACCGTTGTCGGCGCCGAGGGTGGTACCCTTGGCCTTCACCCACTCGCCGTCGATCCATGGCTCTATGGGATCGGTCTCGAAGTTGTGCTTCGACTCTGGCGTCTTCTGGGGCACCATGTCCATATGGGCCTGTAGGATGACACCTTTGCGATTCTCCATACCTGGTGATGCTGCCTTGCGCATTACGATATTATTGGCGGGATCCTTGAAGACCTCAACACCAGCTTCTTTTCCGAACTCGAGCAGGAACTGCTGGATCTTTTCCAGATGTCCGCTTGGACGGGGTACTTGTGTCAACTTGTAGAAATTGCGCCAGATACATTCTGGCTTCAGGTTCTTGATTTCGCTCATAGCTATGTTGTTTTTAGGGTTATACGTTTTGTGAATGAAAGGGCGGCCCAGGCATAGATGCCAAGAGCCACGACCAGCATGGTCTGTACGGTGTGCACGATCAGTACAAAGTAGAGCGCGTGTTCGTCGACCACGCCATATAGTATCAGCATGGTCTTCACAGCGAAATGCCACGGACCAGCACCATTGGGGGTCGGCACGATGACGGCAATGGATCCGACAACGAAGGTCACCATCGCACAGGCCAGTCCCAGGTGTTCTGTAAAGTCGAAGCAGAAGAATGTCAGGTAATAGTGCAGGAAATAACTGCCCCAGATGCCTATCGTGTAGAAGATGAACAACGGCAGGTTCTTGACATCCTTCAGTGAGATGATGCCTTGCCAGATGCCTCCGGCGGTGGCTTTCACCTTACTATATATATTAAGGCTCCTAAGCAGAATATGCAGAAGAATCAGGATGGCCACGATACAGACGACAGTGACGAGGTAGCCGGTCAATGAGAAATTGTGGAGAATAGAGTCCAGACTGGTACCAGTCTGGTCAAAGAAGGTGCCGAACACACTCAGTTGGAACAGTAACGTCAGTCCTGTGATGCCGCCAATCAAGAGGGTGTCGATGGCACGTTCTGTCACAACGGTCCCTAAGGCCTTGGAGAACGAGATGCCATCGTAGCGTTTGAGGATGCCGCAACGCGTAAACTCACCGATACGGGGTATGACCAGACTCACGGCATAAGAGAGGAACACGGCATAGAGGCTCGTTGAGGTCCTGGGGCGCTCGCCGAGCGGCTCCAAGGTCTGGCGCCATCGCCATCCACGGAACATCTGTGCGAGTATGCCGAAGGGAAAAGACAACAGCATCCATGCCCAATTCATCTCGTCTGTCAGCACATGCTGAAGACGGGTGAAGTCTTCACCCCGATACATCCAATACAGAATGACCCCACCCAGCAGGATGGGGAAGACAATCTTCGTGGTATTGGTGACGATGGTCTTTGTTTCCATAGCTGCAAAGGTACGAATAAGAGATCGAAATTCCAAATTTATTTGGATATTTCCGAACGGTCGTTCCGTGGAGTGATATGTCTTGTCCGACTTGATGCTTGTCAACTAAATGCCTGTTTTTATGGCTTTTGTATTCGGGAATCTTGGCTGTGTGCGCAAACAGTCGTACCTTTGCATCGTTTTTAGGATAACATATATAGAATTAAAAGAAAGGAAATTAATTATGACAGTATTATTTTTGGTAACATTTGTTGTTGCTGTATGTATTGCTGAGGCCGTGAAGGTGAACAACGACATTAACTTAGGCTTAAAATAACTTGAGAGAGTAACAAAGAAAGCATAGAAGAGACGGGTAGGGCGTGAGCTCCGCCCGTCTTTTTTCTGCTTTTGTTTGGTATTCCGCACGAATTATCTTAAATTTGCACCCATGAAACAAGTAAGACCTAAGAAGAATCTTGGTCAGCATTTTCTGACTGACCTGAATATCGCCAAGGCGATAGCCGATACTGTGGACGCCTGTCCAGAACTGCCTGTCTTGGAGGTTGGTCCAGGTATGGGAGTGATGACACAGTATCTTGTGGAGAAACCTCGCCCTTTTAAGGTGGTCGAGATTGATCGCGAGTCTGTGGCCTATCTGCATGAGAACTTCCCACGTCTTATTAATAATATAATAGGTGGCGATTTCCTGAGAATGGATCTGCGTGAGGTCTTTGACGGACAACAGTTCGTGCTGACGGGCAACTATCCTTACGACATCTCCTCGCAGATCTTCTTCAAGATGCTCGACAACAAAGACCTGATACCTTGTTGTACAGGTATGATCCAGCGTGAGGTCGCCCTCCGTATCGCTTCGCAGCCAGGTAACAAACAGTATGGTATCCTTTCTGTACTTATTCAGGCATGGTACCATGTTGAGTATCTTTTCACTGTCGACGAGAATGTGTTCAATCCACCGCCAAAGGTGAAGTCGGCTGTCATCCGTATGACACGTAACGAGGTGACCGACCTGGGATGTGATGAACAGCTCTTCAAGCGTGTTGTCAAGACGGTGTTCAATCAGAGGCGGAAGATGCTGCGCGTCTCCCTTCGTCAGTTGTTCGACGCTGCTCATCCTGCTCCTACATCTTTCTTTGAGGATCAGATGATGACTCTGCGACCTGAGCAATTGTCTATTCCCCAGTTCATTGAACTGACGAATAAGGTGAAAAAAGTTCTGTTATCGAGCACAATTTGATTGTGTTCGCACACAATCACTTGACATACATCAAAAGAAATGCGTTTTTTCGCCAAAAGTGCATAACAATCCATTGTGGGTTGCAAAAATCGTCGTACCTTTGCATTGTCAATCAGAGATGATGACTCTTTAATAGAAACACAGACACGATACAGTGGTATTAGTTTAGGTAAAAGATTGGTTTAGGTTAGTTAGAGTTAATAGTTAGTTAGAATTTAGGTTTTAGGTTTATTGAATTTGATTGGAGATAGGTATTTCTAAGGTGTTAGAAAAGGTTTGTAAGTAAGGATAACAAACGTAGTGGTGACACTCCGTTTTTTTTAGAAAAGGTTTTTAGTTATTCATAGATTGTTGGTGCCGCCCCTGAGTCGTTGATGACCCTTGAGCGGCTTTTTTTTGTATTTATTTCTTCCGCGTATTTCTTCTGACGATGACCTTGGTGGTCGTTTTCTTCTTCTGAGGTGCTGCCTGTGGCAGATCCTTTGTCACTGTGGCTTTCAGGATACGGATATCCTCCAACGGACGATCGTTCTTGTCTGTCTCTGTCGTCAGAATCTTTTCCACCACGTCCATACCTTCCGTCACTTCGCCGAACACTGTGTATTGCCCATCGAGATGGGGCGTGCCGCCATAGGTCTTGTAGACTTCCCTCATCTCTGGGGTTAGTATCACCTCTCCCTGTGTTATGGAATCCAGTTTCTGTTGGATATAGTCCAGACGTTTGTCGTCACAGATCTTTCCCCAAACGATGTAGAACTGACAGGCAGCGCTACGCCTCTCAGGGTTTTCCTTGTCACCCTCACGAGCCATGGCCACAACCCCTCGACGGTGGAATATCTGTGGCAGACGGAACTCAGCCTCTGTGGTGTAGTCGTAGTCGCCTGTGCCGAGAAGTTCTCCTGGTTTGGCATGTTTGCTGTTGATATCGCCGCTCTGCATCATGAAGTCCTTGATCACTCGATGAACGAGCAGAGAGTCATAGGTGCCCATCTTGGTAACCTTTAGGAAATTGTCGCGTGTCTGTGGTGTCTCATCGTAGAGAGCGATGCGGATGTTACCTGCGGTTGTCTCGAGAAGTACTTCTGTGTTCTTGGTCTGTGCGAGGGCTGTCGATGGTGACAGAAGTGTCATGATCGACAGGACTCTTAATAATCTTTGTACTTTAGTTGTCATATTCTAATGTTTTTGGCTATTTGTTTTCGGTTTTTTGTAGATTCAGTTTGTCGGCCCATCCACCTTTGAAGAGACGGGTTAGGAAAATACTGCCGCGGAAGGTCAGTTCGATGGCCATTGCAGTCCACACGCCCTTTAGTCCATACTTGGGAGCGAACGAGGCTGCGAGAGTCAGGCGTACGAACCACATCGAGCAAAGGCTCATCACAGCAGGAATCAGTGTGTCGCCAGCACCAATGAACACACCGTTGATCACGATGGCAGCAGCGAACATCGGCTCTGCCCAGGCCTCGATGCGGAGTATCTGGGAGCCAAGGGTGATGACCTCTTCGACAGGCGACATCAGTGCCATCAACTCTGGAGCGAAGAGCCACATCAGCATGCCCATGACAGTCATCACTGTGATACCCAGTCCTACAGACATCCTAGCGAATGAGCGTGTCAGAGCCTTTTGTCCGGCTCCGATGCCTTGTCCTACCAGCGTTGTGGCGGCCTCGGCAGTGCCGTAGCCAGGCATATAACAGAGACTCTCGACGGTGATGGCCAGTGAGTGGGCTGCGATGGCCACTGTTCCCAGAGGAGCCACGATGAGAGTGCTCACGATCTGGGCTGAGCCCATCAGCAGGTGCTGGAGTCCCATCGGAGCTCCTATCTTAAAGGCTGTCCGTACAGTGTTGGACCTTGGTTTGAAGGAGCCTGGTCGTCCTATGAGCGAGAGCATCTTCGATCGGTAGAGTAGGAAGTACAGCATCAAGGCAGCAGTGACCAGTTCTGCCAGTCCTGTTCCCATGGCTGCACCCTTCACTCCCATGTCGAGCACATAGATGAAGACGAAGTTGAACACCACGTCCATCAGGCACATGCCGATGTTCAGGATGCTGGGGATCTTCATGTTGCCAGAGCACTTCAGCATTGAGCCGGCTAGTCCTTCCATCTGGAAGAAAATTCCTGCCAGTCCGATGATGGCGAAGTAAAGCGAAGCATCGTGCGCGATCTCTTCTGATCCTCCGATCCAATAGGGAAGGAAGGGGGCGATGCCGATGGCCGTGATAGAGATAATAAGGCTCCATACGAGACAGCAGACGAGCGACTGGCGGAGCACTCTCCTCGCAGCCTCGAAGTCGTTGGCGCCTATGAAGTGAGCCACCTGAACAGAGAAACCCATGTTAGCCGCCGAAGCCAGTCCTCCCAACAGCCACCCCGTCGACTCCACCAGACCGATGGCTGCTGATGCCTTCGCACCCAGATGACCCACCATCGAGGCATCGATGAAGAACATCACCGTGGCTGATATCTGTGCAAGGATTGAGGGAATACTCAGGCTCACGATGAGCCAGAGCTTCTCGCGCCGAGTCATCGTGCGTCCCTCACGGATATAGGAAAGGAGCAGCTCGCTGTTCTTAACCATCTTCATAGCGGCTACAAAGATACGGATTATTTGTCGAGTTGCTCCAAATACGTGACGCTTTTTTGAAAAATGTTTTATTTTCGTAAAGGCTTGGGCTATATTGTTGCTCTCAGGGGAAGCAGTGGAGGTACACATCTCAGATGTGCGAAAAGAGTCCGCATAAGCATATCGCTTATGCGGACTCCTGATGATTGCTGTTTATTTGCGTAATTCCATAATCTTCGAAGGACAGGCCATTGTGCACTTGCCGCACTTGATGCAATCGGGATGCAGATAGCCTACGGCCTCGCCACGAGAGTCGTAGGGGGTGAGCTGCATCGGACAGACGCGAGCGCAGCTTTTGCACTTCATATGACAGGCACTGCTGACATGGATGTTGGTGAATGCTTTTGGCAGTGGTAGCTTCTTGGGCGCTACCCATCTGGAGATGGTGCCCATCGGACAGAAACTGCACCATGTACGAGGTGCGTAGATGAACGACAAAATGATGCCAACGATGGTGGTCGTGAGGATGATGGTCCAAAACACGCGTCCTACGTCACTCCAGCTCTTGGCGAAGCTCAACTGGATACCAAACATCGTGAAAATAAAAAGTACCATAAACAGCCGGAAACCAGAGGAGCGTACAAACTGGGGGATGGGCTTGTGGGGCGAGTACCTTGAGAGCAGACGGTCGTACATGCTGCCACGAGGGCATACGTGACCGCACCAGAAACGTCCTCGCCAGATGGATGTCAGTACGGGGCCGATTATACAGATGAGGGCAACCAGTCCGATCACTGGGTAGAACCAACCCACGACGAGGTATGCGAAGAGAATCCAGTAGAGCGGCCGTCCTGGAGTCTCGAAATGACGATGAAATAGTTTCTTGTTCTTCTTCTGTTCCATAATGTTTTCTGATTTGGTTTTCATTTGAACCCACTTATGTGAATGATTTCTAATGCGATTGCAAAAATACGAAGAAAATGATAGATACATGAACTAATTTTTCTATCTTTGCATCGATATTGTCTATTGTAAAACAAGGAAACATGACATTACAACAGCTGAAATACATCGTGGCGATCAACCGCTATCGCAATTTTGCCAAAGCTGCAGATGCTTGTGGTATCTCACAGCCTACGCTGAGTGCTATGCTGGTGAAGCTGGAAGAAGAACTTGATGTCCGTATCTTCGAGCGCAGCAACAAAAGTGTGCAACCAACATCTAGTGGCGAGAAAATCATACGGCAAGCCGAGCGCACCATTGCGGAGGCCGAGCGTATAACATGGTTGGTCAACGAGGACAAAGGTAGCATAGCGGGAGAACTGTTGTTGGCTATAGGACCAACCATCGCCCCTTATATCCTGCCGAAGTTTATTAGGCATTATGTGGAGGACTATCCGTCAGTCAAGCTTCGTGTCATGGAACTGAAGACAGATGCGATGCTAAACGAATTGTTGTTAGGGCATCTGGATGCAGGTATCGCTATCAGTGGGAATATGCGACAGGGTGTGTTGGAGATACCACTTTATACGGAGCGATTCATGGTGTATCTGTCAGAGCACTGTTGGCGCAAACTACCTGTCTTCAGACCAGAGAACCTAGAGCATGAGAAGATGTGGGTGATGAAAGAAGCGCAGTGTCTTCGTGAGAGCGCTTTCAGCTTCTGCAAGGCCAGAACCAAAGGGCGGCATGTCTATGAGGCTGGGAGTATAGATACACTTATTCGCATCGTTGATGAGAATGGTGGTTTTACGATTATCCCAGAGATGCATCTGCCTTTTCTGTCTGACAAGCAACGCGGAAACGTGCGTCGAATAGAAGGCGACCATTTGTCGCAACGTCGAGTGTCGCTTTATATTCGAGAGGATTACATTCGTCAGTCGATGCTCAATACCATTACGAAGACTCTTCTCCGATTCATGCCAGATAAGATGATGGAAGAACAGATTGTAAAGTATGGGATAAAGTTGTAGTTCTGTGTTATGAAGCAAAAAAAAGCGTGTAGTCAAAAGACTGCACGCTTTCTGTTATATCGTTGGAATGTGAATTCCAACTTAACTATTGGTTTACTTAACCTCCTCGAAGTCAGCGTCTTGAATGGTCTCGTCGGTGCCACCAGTCTGCTGGTTGTTGGCCTGCTGTTGACCTGCGTCGGCTCCAGGCTGAGGACCTGCCTGCTGGTACATCTGCTGTGAGGCGGTCTGCCAAGCTTGGTTGAGGGCTGCGATGGCGGTCTCGATAGCTGCCACGTCGCCTGCCTTGTGGGCATCTTTCAACTGCTGGAGAGCCTGCTCGATGGCGGGCTTGTGATCAGCAGGAATCTTGTCGCCCAACTCGTTCAGCTGATTCTCTGTCTGGAAAATCATAGAGTCAGCTTGATTCAACTTGTCGACACGCTCGCGCTCTTTCTTGTCGTTTTCTGCGTTCTGCTCGGCCTCAGCCTTCATGCGATTGATCTCGTCCTGTGACAGACCTGACGAAGCCTCGATGCGGATAGCCTGCTCCTTGCCTGTAGCCTTATCCTTGGCAGATACTTTCAGAATACCGTTGGCATCGATGTCGAAGGTCACCTCGATCTGAGGAATACCACGACGGGCAGGAGCGATGCCTGTCAGATTGAACTGGCCGATGCTCTTGTTCTGAGCAGCCATCGGACGCTCACCCTGCAGTACGTGGATGGTCACCTCTGTCTGGTTGTCAGCTGCGGTAGAGAATACCTCGCTCTTCTTGCAAGGAATGGTTGTGTTGGCCTCGATCAACTTGGTCATTACGCCACCCATGGTCTCGATACCCAGTGTCAGCGGAGTCACGTCAAGCAGTACGATGTCGCCTACGCCACCTTCCTTGTTCAGGATAGCACCCTGGATTGAGGCACCAACGGCTACCACCTCATCAGGGTTCACACCCTTTGATGGCTCCTTGCCGAAATAGTTCTTCACCAGCGTCTGCACAGCGGGGATACGGCTTGAACCACCTACGAGAATCACCTCGTCGATATCGGCTGTACTCAATTTCGCATCAGCCATTGCCTTCTGACACGGAGCCAGACAGGCCTGGATGAGGTCGTGAGCCAACTGCTCGAACTTCGCACGTGTGAGAGTCTTCACCAGGTGCTTAGGTACACCGGCCACAGGCATGATATAAGGCAGGTTAATCTCGGTAGAGGTGCTTGAAGACAACTCGATCTTAGCCTTCTCGGCAGCCTCCTTCAGGCGCTGCATGGCCATGGGGTCATCTTTCAGATTGGCACCCTCGTCGTTCTTGAACTCCTGAACCAACCAGTCGATAATCACTTGGTCGAAGTCGTCACCACCAAGATGTGTGTCACCATTGGTAGAGAGCACCTCGAAAACGCCACCACCGAACTCGAGGATGGAGATATCGAATGTACCACCACCGAGGTCGAATACGGCAATCTTCATATCCTTGTTAGCCTTATCTACACCATAAGCCAGAGCGGCTGCTGTGGGCTCATTGACGATACGCTTTACGTTAAGACCGGCAATTTGACCAGCCTCTTTGGTGGCCTGACGCTGAGAGTCGGAGAAGTAGGCAGGTACGGTAATCACTGCATCTGTCACCTCCTGACCAAGATAGTCCTCGGCGGTCTTCTTCATCTTCTGCAGTACCATAGCGGAAATCTCCTGTGGCGTGTACTTACGGCCGTTGATGTCGACACGGGGATAGCCACCCTCGTTGACAACGGTATAAGGCACACGAGAAATCTCTTTCTCTGTCTGCTGCCAGTTCTCACCCATGAAACGCTTGATACTGTAAACGGTGTTCTTTGGATTGGTGATGGCCTGACGCTTGGCAGGGTCACCGATCTTACGCTCGCCGTTCTCAACAAAACCTACAACAGAAGGAGTCGTACGCTTACCTTCGCTGTTGGCAATCACAACAGGCTCGTTACCCTCGAAAACGGCAACGCAACTGTTTGTTGTTCCTAAGTCAATTCCAATAATCTTTCCCATATTCTAATATTATTTAATGTTACATGTTTGTTAATCTCAGGCTGATAGCCAATAAGATGTCACAGATTTGATTGCAAAGCATGTGCCAAAATGACTTTTTTCAGGAAAAATGTTTTTTGTCACGTCATTTTGGCACATAAAATTTGGATATTCGCATGATTTGACTTATCTTTGCAACCATAATTCTACATTTAAAACTATAGATAAAAATGAAGAAGACTTTTTTGACAACCTGTATGGCTTTCCTGTTTTTGGCAGCTACGGCTCAGGAAAACCCTTACATCGTGAAGACCCGTGGTGCTAAGAAAAAGGCTCAGACTCAGATGGAGGGCGGACAGTTTGGTATGCAAGAGGAGGATGAGGCCGCTCGCGACTTTATTAGTCAGAATTTTAGGTTCTATAGCCTCTGTGATTGGGAGGAGGGCATGAAGTTTATGGTTCTGCCAGAGAAATATGATTTAGTGGTGAAGACTTTCACAGATGTCGCTACAGGTAAGGATGTGAGCAGTATGCCTTTGAAGCATAAGATCATGATTTACAAAGGTCACAGTGAGAGTCTAGATGGTCATTCGCGGATCAACTTCTTCTGTCCAGATAATAACAAAGAGTATTATTACGAGATACCGAACGGTTCCTTTGAGGACTATTGCTATGGCAAGCTCGGTGTGCCGACGCTGGCTTATCTGGGTGATGTGGATATAGCCCGAGAGAAACTGATGGGTAAGACGCTTTACACCAAGACACAGCATTTCTTCGTTGATACGGAAGTCGATGGCGACGGATTCCAAGAGGTGACAGTCGATAAGGATATGGAGGTGAAAGTGACAGCTGTTGGAGTCGGGACGCGTAGCTTCCCCGTGAAAATTATCGTTGAGGACAAGAACGGTAATGAGTTCTTTCAGAATGTGGCTATCTCGAAAACCAATAGTGGTATGCGTGATGATGAGTTCATCATGGATAACACAAAACATCTGTTTGGAAACTCCTTCGAGTTGGTGGATGACATTATGGCAGTCAACAGCTATAATTACAAAGCTTTTGTTGGCCGTGTCATTCATACGAAGTTCCCAACGAAGATGCTTAACGAGACTACAAAGAAAACTCAGAATATCCCGCGCCTGACAGGTTATCAGATTGAGTCAATTACACCTCATAAGGCTGATACCAAGTTTACTGTGAAGTTGAAGAGCACCATCCTAGGTACTTATTTCTATAAGGATGTGACTCTTGACAGGAAGGGATTGGCTGGTAGCTCAGATGATTTCGTGGAAGAGCCTGATGATTACTTCTCATATCTCTTTGCTCCAGGTCCTGGTAAGAATGTACAGACCACGGAGACGAGCCGTAGCATGATTCGTGTCGGGCATGTGGGTATCGGCTTCTCTGAGGATGAGACGATGCTGGCTGCAGGTGAGCCTGATAAGGTAGAGCATTTTGATAATGGTCAGTATCGTTGGATATATAATCGCTCAAATAACAAACAGTTGCATGTTGACTTCGATGGATCTGGTGCTGTGTTCAAGACTACGACCAAGGATCTCCCTGTAGCCAAGAAGGTAACTGGTAATAAGCGTAAAGTCGTTAGACGCAAATAGTCAGGCTTTGTGCGAGAGAAAAGCTCTTAATCTATACGATAATAATCAGAGCCGTCCTATAAGGGCGGCTCTGATTATTATTTGCTTATTAACGGACTTTTACTTTTTGTCGGAGATGGCTTGCATAATCTGTGCCTCCAACTCTTCGCAAAGTTCAGGATTGTCTTTCAGCAATTCTTTTGTGGCATCACGACCCTGTGCCAGTTTGGAATCCTGATAGAAGAACCACGAACCGCTCTTCTTGATGAGACCATATTCGACGCCGAGATCAACGATCTCACCAATCTTTGAGATGCCTTCTCCGAAGAGAATCTCAAATTCACAGCGACGGAAGGGAGGTGCCACCTTGTTCTTAACGACCTTTACCTTGGTGAGGCTTCCTATCACTTCATCACCATCTTTGATGACAGATGACTTGCGGATATCCAGACGGACGGAAGCATAGAACTTCAGTGCATTACCACCTGTAGTCGTCTCCGGGTTACCAAACATGATACCAATCTTCTCGCGCAACTGGTTGATGAAGATACATGTGGTATTCGTCTTTGAAATGGTTGATGTCAGCTTCCTAAGCGCCTGACTCATCAGTCGCGCTTGTAGACCGACGGCAGAGTCACCCATGTCACCCTCAATCTCTTTCTTTGGTGTCAGGGCGGCAACGGAGTCGATGACGATAATATCAATGGCCGATGATCGGATTAGTTGATCGGCAATCTCCAAAGCCTGCTCACCATTGTCTGGCTGTGAGACATACAGGTTTTTGATGTCTACGCCCAATTTCTCTGCATAGAAACGGTCGAAGGCATGCTCTGCATCAATGAAGGCAGCGATACCACCGGCTTTCTGCGCCTCAGCGATAGCATGAATAGCAAGCGTGGTCTTACCAGATGACTCAGGGCCAAAGATCTCAATGATTCTTCCCTTGGGATAACCACCTACACCAAGTGCAGCATTCAGACCAATACTTCCTGTTGGGATTACCTCTACGTTTTCAATCTGTTCGTCACCCATTCTCATGATGGAGCCTTTGCCGAAGTCTTTTTCAATCTTCGACATGGCTGCCTGTAAGGCTTTTAACTTGCCCTCCTGAGGGCTCATCGTTTCTTCTTTTGCCATAGTTTTTTAAATTTAAGCGTTATAAATTATAGTTCCAGGTCTCCGTCGAACACTTCGTGCCAAGGGAGTCCTTGCTTGTTGAGTTGCTCCATGAAAGGATCGGGATCGAAATCCTCTACGTTCCAAACACCAGGCTTCTTCCATATGCCTTTGATAAACATCATGGCACCAATCATGGCAGGTACGCCAGTGGTATAGCTTACACCCTGCATACCAGTTTCCTTATATGCCTCCTGATGCTTACAGTTGTTGTATACGTAGTAGGTGTGTTCTTTCCCGTCTTTGATACCACGGATGCGGCAACCGATAGAGGTCTCTCCCTCGTAATTCTCACCTAGGTCTTGCGGATTTGGCAGAACGGCCTTTAGGAACTGCAGGGGTACTATTTTTACCTTGGCAGTTTTTCCTGAGCCATCAGCGAGTGGCGCCTCATATTCAATCTCATCAATACGACTCATACCGATGTTCTGAATCACGTCAAGATGCTTCAAGTATTGTTCGCCGAAGGTCATCCAGAAACGTCCTTGCTTAATGGTCGGATAGTTTTTGACAAGCGATTCCAGCTCCTCATGGTGCAACAGATAACTCTCACGCGGACCGATATTGGGGTAAGTCAGGGGCTTGTGAATCTCAAGTGGCTCGGTCTCAATCCACTGCCCGTCCTTATAATAGAGTCCTTTCTGGGTGATTTCCCGGATGTTGATTTCCGGATTGAAGTTCGTTGCGAAGGCATGATGATGATCACCTGCGTTACAATCGACGATGTCGAGATAATGGATCTCGTCGAAATGATGCTTGGCGGCATAGGCCGTATATACACCACTGACACCTGGGTCGAAACCACAGCCAAGAATCGCTGTCAGACCAGCCTGCTCGAAGCGGTCTTTGTAAGCCCATTGCCAGGAGTATTCGAAGTGTGCCTCATCCTTCGGCTCGTAGTTGGCCGTATCAAGGTAGTTGCAACCACATGCGAGACAGGCATCCATAATGGTGAGATCCTGATAGGGTAGGGCCAGGTTGATAACAAGTTCTGGCTTGTAGTCACAGAAGAGAGCCTTCAGTTGTTCCACATCATCGGCATCAACCTGTGCTGTCTTGATGTCCATATCGTAGCCTGCCTTATGGATATCCGCCACAATCTTATCACACTTAGCCTTACGACGGCTAGCTATCATGAAGTCTGTAAAAACGTCAGCATTCTGCGCAATCTTGAATGCCGCCACCGTAGCAACGCCTCCGGCGCCAATCATTAATACTCTTCCCATTGTTAATTCCTCATCTTTAATAGTTTGTTGTACAGGATTATTTCGCCGAGCAAGTCAGAAGTCACGGAAGGTGTCCGTTTGCTCCCCAGTCTTTTTGGAAGCTAAATCCTCTCGAAAATCTCTGTCAAGTCTGTATTCTTTTCCCATTTATGTCTACTCTGTATTAATCCAACGATTCTTTCACTCAGTTCTCTTGCATCCCGTTCTTGGTTAGTTCAAAACATCTAACCACTAACTGACTTCGTTCAGCTCCGCAGAGGAAATCCCTAATGCAGCCATCAGCGAATACCCAAGTATTTCCTGACGATAATTCCCTCCAGGCATTGGCTGCATGGCGAAGACTGTAATTCGTTTTTCGTCGTCATCCAGTCGGTTGAGTGCTTCACGTACCTGCTGAAAGGTGTTATCTTCGGCATTGGGTATGACCATGATCCTACGCACCTCTTTCTGAGCGGCTGTCAGTTGCAAGATTTCCGTGAAAAAATCTTCCCCTCCGGCGATATCCTCTATGGGATAGGCGCTAATGGAGAACTCACCGAGGTGATCCTTGAATGCTTTTCCATTCAACTCTTCAGCATAGTTGCCTGGTGTAAAGTTCTCCATATTTCCTCTTCCTTTCCGATGAATCAATACAACCAATGTTTCATGCTCTCCTTCGCGGATTCCTCCATCAAGAGCGACACAGTCTATCCATCTGGCAAAGTCGGCTTTGGGTATCCGACGTCCTATCATCCGCTCGAAGTTCACAATAAGGTCAAATGCAACTTTATCAACGTAATCAGCGTCAACCAATATCACATTCTCACTCCACTTGGTCTCTTGTAGGTTGTTGTTCATATGTGGCTACAAAGATAGTGCAATTTGAGCGGAACTCCAAATTTTTTCCAGTTTTTCCTCGGAGATTGATTTAAATCAAATGAAAAATCATAAATTGGGGCTCAAATATCAAATATTGTGGTCGGTTGCCTATAATTCGGACTACCTTTGCATCACCTTTTATATTTATAGAGGCATGAAGAGTATATTGGAAAGACGTCCGTCTTTGAAGGCGGAGATAGATAAAGTCGCAGAGGTGGCAGGATATCTGTGGCAGAATGGTTGGGCTGAACGTAACGGTGGTAATATCACAGTTAACGTCACAGCGTATGCCGATGATGAGATAGCCCGGCTGCCGGCAATCAGCGATGTGAAGCCGATTGGTGTTACGCTCCCTGCCTTGAAGGGATGTTATTTCTATTGTAAAGGAACGGGTAAGCGTATGCGTGATTTGGCTCGTTGGCCAATGGCTAATGGTAGTATCATCCGTATTCTCGACGATTGCGCCTCCTATGTGATTGTTGCCGATCAGATGGTCATGCCTACGAGCGAGTTACCTAGTCATTTGACTGTCCATGCCCGTCTGATAGAAACAGGAAGCAGTTATAAGGCAACAGTTCATACACATCCTATCGAGTTGGTTGCGATGAGCCACAATAGGACTTTTCTCGCTAAGGATGTGCTGACCAAAATCTTGTGGTCCATGATTCCTGAGACGAAGGCATTCTGTCCATTAGGTCTAGGTATTGTTCCCTACACCTTACCAGGTTCTAAAGAATTGGCGGATGCAACATTGAAGGAGTTGGAGGACTATGATGTCGTAATGTGGGAAAAACATGGCGTTTTCGCTAAGGGACTTGATGTCATGGATGCTTTTGATCAGATAGATGTGCTCTCGAAGAGTGCCAAGATCTATATCAATGCCCGTGCCATGGGTTTTGAGCCTGAGGGTATGAGTGATGAACAGATGGCAGAGATGACACGGGCATTTAACTTGCCGAGGTAAGGAAACAAACAACTACTAAATATATATAATCAAGATGATCCTCGGAGCAGTGATGTTCTGAGGATCTTTTTTGAGATATATTGTCCTTAGAAAGTGATTGTGGTCACGGGACGGAGATATGCAATTGATGCGATGTCCTTATTGAGTTCTATTTCCCCAGAATTATCGCTGAAACATGCATAGGAGTTGCCGTTGTCATATAGGTAACTGGCTTTATTGGCACTATTCATAAAGAAGATGACTTTTGCACCGTTTGGATACCTCGCGTCTTTCGCGGCATAGAGAAGTATCGCTTCTGAAAGGGTCGGAAGCCTCCACGTTGCATCAATTCCGTTAACGGTCCATTCTGCAAGTCTTGCCTTTATTTTTTCTTCCTTAACGTTTTGGGAGTCGTTGGTCTCTAGAAACCTGTTTTCTTTTAGCGGAGATAATAGTGTAACTTGGTTGCCATTCACTGCTAGCACATAGCATTCTTTGTAGAAAGAACCAGCTTTGAGAGTGTTGTTCGAGACTGTTGTTTCTTCTTCTTCTTCTTCATCATCGTCGTCTGTCAGGTTTTTGCTGCCTGTCTCGTCGAAACGGAATTTAATAGATTTTTCTCCAGCCCAGGTCACCCCTGTCATCGTCCCGCTGAGTCTCACGTTAGAGCCATAGTGGTTATCGGCATACTGACCTTCAATGTTGATCTTGTAGTTGGCAGTCAGTTCCTCGGCACAGGTGTATGAGTAGTGGTTGTTACCGATGTTTACGGTGATGGTTGGTTTACCGACTGACGGCATGGCATAGATATCAGCTATTCTCTCTTTCCAGGTGCTTCCGTCCGTCTGCCTCTTCAAAGGTATAGTAATACTGCCGTTCTCTCCCTGCCAACTTCCGTTCAGCAAAAGTGACTCATAGAGGGGTGAGATGCTCACGCTGACATCTGTAACCATGTCTGGTACGTCTTTGATGACAATGCTTTTGATGCGTATGACCTTACGCTCCATACCCAATGTCAATAGATTGGTGTCATTGGCAGAAAGTGTGACCGTAGCATGCCCTGTCATCAGATCGTCAAGCATTTTTCCTTCCTGGGGGCGGATGATGGATGTCTTGGATGCATTTTCTTGTGTTGGTAGGACTAGTCGACTATCTTCTGCCCCACCAATGGCATATATGTCATATACGCCTACTGGCAGGTCAATGGAGAAAGGTGTCTCCTCATCCTCAAGTGTCTGGATTGTAACACATTTCCCATCAGAGGCGAATACATAGAGTCTGACGGGGGTCGCGATGAAGGTATCTTCCGAATCGTCGATTCCACGTGTCTGGATTGTCAGACGACTATTCGCTTCATCCGAATCCTCGATTAATACTTCCTTGCCGCAACTGCACAAGGTCAATAAACCATATACGATGGTGAGAAAAGATACAAGAAATGATTTCATTGGTCTTTCGTTTTTTAGTTTAGAGATAATGTTAGCAACGCATGGGAATCCTATAATCCCGTTTGCAAAGGTATGAAAAAAATCCTGAAACATACAAATATTTCAGGATTTTTTTATGAACTGGTTGTATATCAGATTAGTTGGGGAAGAAAACAGGAGATGACAAGCACCACAATACCAATGGTGAGTACGATGATCGTCTTCTGTGAACAACCCTTCCATTCCTTAAGGATGATGCCCCAGACATTGGAGAAGACAACGTTGAGAGCCATCAGAATACAGAACGCAAGTGTAAGTAGTGTTGGCGACTCGGCGAGAAAGCCTTTGCCAAGAGCTAGCCCAAAGAACTGCGAGTACCATAATGTGCCGGCCAACAGACAGAACAATAGGTTATTGCCCCAAACGGCAGTCTTCTTGTAGTCGCCCCATGTGCCATTCTTCTGGTTCTGCCAGAAACAATAAATGGCATTGGTGATGAAACCTCCTAAGGTGACGAGTAGCGTAGCTGGTAGTGTGCGATACATGGGGGCTGTCAACTCACCGAAATTAATGCCCTTGCCGAACTCCAATCCTACATTGAAGCATCCGCTCATGAAACCTGCCAACAAAGCAATCGCAAGTCCTTTTGGGAAATTGAAGTCTTTTACGGCGGCTTTCTTCTCTTCCTCCGAAAGCGTGGCCGCTTTCATTGAGCCGGCAATGCCAATGATGGCAATGCCAATAAGGGTTACAACAACACCGAGAATGACGGCGAATGTCAACGATTCCAACGCATTGAGATCCGGGAAGAAAATGTTGAGTAAAACAGGTCCGAGAATAGTCCCAAGACCAGCACAGGTGCCGAGGGCTATCGACTGTCCGAGAGCTACACCAAGGTAACGCATGGAGAGACCAAATGTCAGTCCACCTATACCCCAAAGCACACCAAAGAAGATGGTCATCCATATGTTGAACGACTGTTCTGTAGTGAACAGTTCCCAAAGGGAGTGCCCTGCCGGTACGGCCAACAGTGCACCGAGAAAAGGCAGTATTAGCCAAGCAAACACACCTTGTATAACCCAATACGACTCCCATGACCAATCTTTGATCTTGTTGATGGGAACGTAACAACTGCTTTGGCAGAATGCACCGATGGCAATGATGAACAAACCAATGATAATATTCATAACATCATCGTTTTAGTCGTCGTAATTGTTATCTTTTTGAAGTAACATTTTTCTCGTATTGTTGAATGGCTGCGATGTATTCTTCGCCAACAGGTACATTATTCTTCAGGTTGAAGTAGTCGAATACAGCACCGAATGGCATGCTCTTGGCCTCCTCCATTAGAGCAAGACGCTCAAAATTCTGGCCGTTGTCCTCATACTCGCATAACTTAGCTTTTGGCTCAAGTAGTGCCTGCAGGATGCATTTCTGTGTGGCACGAGTACCGATGATGTATGCACCGATGCGATTGATGCTGGCGTCAAAATAATCCAAGCCAACATGGGCGCGGTCAAGAGCGTCGCAACGGACAAGCTCCTTGAAGAGGTCGAGGGTCTGGTCGTTCATGATGGTAACGTGGTCCGAGTCCCAACGTACAGGACGTGATACATGCAGCATGAGTTCGGGTACGTACATCAGCAGAGTGGAAACAAAATCGCTAACGTTTTCGGTCGGCTCGTAGTGCCCGGTGTCAAGGGTGTACATCTGTTTGCGGGTAGCGCAATAGGCTGTGTAGAAGTCGTGCGACCCAACAGTATAGCTTTCAAGTCCAATGCCGAACAATTTTGCTTCGAAGCAGTTTTTGACACCATCAAGTTTCTCCGTCATAATCTCATCGAGTGATGAGGCTAGAATCTCACGGTATTTCTTGCGCTGAACGGGGATGTCCTTGGAACCATCGTGTACCCAGATGTTCATGATACAGGGATCGTTCTGGGCCTTACCCATCGCATCAGCGATATGTCGGCAGCGCTTTGTGTGTTCAATCCAGAAATCACGAATACCTTTGTCGGGATTTGAGAGGGTCAGTTCGCCGCTCTTAGGATGTGAGAATGAGGTGGAATTGAAATCGAGTTTCATGTTATTCTCTTTTGCCCAGTCAATCCAACTTTGGAAATGTTTTACTTCCACCTGGTCGCGATCAACGAATTGCCCTCCGAAGTCACCGTAGATTTCATGGAGGTTCAAACGGTGATTGCCAGCAATTAGGGTCTTTACGAACTCAATGTCCTGGCGTACCTCATCAATATTGCGGGCACGACCAGGATAGTTTCCCGTAGTCTGTATTCCGCCGCTGAGTGCCTCATTACGCTCAAAACCGACAACATCGTCGGTTTGCCAGCAGTGCAGGGATATCTGTTGCTTCTGAAGCTTGTCAAGTACGGCGTCGGTGTCGATACCGATAGCGGCATAGCGCTCTTTCGCTACGGCATACGCTTTTTCAATTAGATCTGCTTTCATAGAGTTTGTTTCTTATAATGTATTAATGAATTCTTATCGTTTTGTGACCCTGAGATATTTGTCATAGGCAAGATCCCAAATGTCCTTATCTGTAGGTTCGAACCTCACAAGTTCAATACTGTTGGCGATAATCTGGCGCATTTCCCAGATGTCTTTGACCAGTCCAGCGGTTTTGGCCTGGAGCATGATGTTGCCAATGGCGGTGCCTTCTTGAGGTCCGGCCAAGACGGTCGTACCTGTGGCATTTGCGGTGAACTGGTTTAGATATTTGTTCTGTGACCCACCACCGATAATGTGAAGTACATCAATGGTATCTAACTTATGGCCATCGGCCGTCGATTTTTGATTGGCAAACTCTCGCAGCCACAGAAACACTTGACGGTAACGTAAGGCCAGTGAGTCGAAGATACAACGGCAGATCTCTGCCGGCGTCTCTGGAATAGGTTGCCTTGTTTGGCGACAATAGCTCTGGATGGCTTCAATCATCGAAGTAGGATTAGCAAACATGATATCATCAGGGTTGATGAGAGAGCGGAACGCCTCTGCTTTCATGGCAGAACCCTGTAACTCGGGATGAGAGAGGCTTCTCACGGCATCGGTCCATTCCTTACGGCAACACTCATAGAGCCACATTCCACAGATGTTTTTCAGAAAACGAGTCGTTCCTTCTATACCTCCTTCATTGGTAAAATTACGTTCATAACTCAGGTCATTAATGATGGGGGCTTTTGTTTCGATGCCCATCAGGCTCCAAGTGCCACTGGAAAGATAGGCAAACCGTTCATTCTTAGCAGGAACAGCTGCAACGGCACTTCCTGTGTCATGACCAGCAACGGCAATCACGGGCACAGGACCAAGTCCGGTCAGTCGTTGTGCCTCTTCGGTCAGTGTACCAATAACAGTACCGGGATCCACCATCTTCCCAAACGTGTTTTGGGCCAGTGCAAGACTGTCCAGAAGCCGCTCGTCAAACTGTTTCGTCCTTGGATCCAACAACTGAGACGTTGAGGCGATAGTATACTCGCAGACCTTCTTGCCAGTAAGCATCCAACTTAGAGCGTCAGGCATGAATAGGATTTCTTTTGTGCTATTCAAGGCGGAGTTCTTTTCCTGTCTCATGGCATAGAGTTGGAAAAGCGTGTTGAAGTTCATGAGCTGGATACCCGTGATGTCGTATATTTCTCTCTTCGATATAACCTGCCTGAGGTAATCGTTCATGGCATTAAAGGTGATAGGATCTCGGTATGCACGAGGATTCCTGAGGATGGCGTCGTCGTCACCGATCATCACAAAATCTACGCCCCAGGTGTCAATTCCGATACTGGTAATCTTGATGTCTCGTCTAACCACCTCTCTCAGACCACTTATCATTTCAAGGTAGAGCGCATGGATGTCCCAATAAAAATGCCCACCCTGTTCAATAAGGTGATTATGAAAACGGGTAATCTCTTCCAGAGTGAGAGAACCGTTTTCTATACTTCCGATGATGGTTCTGCCACTGGTAGCACCCAAGTCGACCGCAAAGAAATAATTCTTGCTTTTCATTTTGTTTCCTGATTTGATTAGCAGTTGGATGAATTGATGGCAAAGGTACAGGATTTTCAATCAGCCTACCATGACTATTTGATTTTTGCACATGAATTTTTGATAAACAGCTTTTTTTTACTTTATACCTTTTATTTCTCATGTCTTTTTCGTACCTTTGCACCGTCATTTTAAATATCATAAAAACGCTATGTCGACATTAACAGTATTGATCGTCGTTATTTTCTGTATAGGATACCTCTGTATCGCTTTGGAAAGTCTGACAAGAATTAATAAGGCAGCTATTGCGCTGCTGATGTGTGTGTGCTGCTGGACTCTGCTGATGATGGGACCAGCATCATATTATCCAGAGGTCGGAGGAAGTGAGATAATGCATCATATCAGTGAGGTGATAGAACATCATCTGGGTGATGCTGCTGGTACGCTTTTCTTCCTGATGGGAGCCATGACTATTGTTGAAATCGTTGATTCGAATGGGGGCTTCAACTTCGTTCGTGATACGATGAAAACACGCTCCAAGCGGAAACTCATGTGGCGGATGGCCTTTATGACCTTCTTTCTCTCTGCCATTCTTGATAATCTGACGACATCGATCGTTATGATTATGGTTTTGCGAAAACTTGTACAGAGTCGAGAGGACCGCATGATCTATGCCGCGTTGGTTATTATATCAGCCAATTCTGGAGGTGCATTCTCGCCTATTGGAGATGTCACGACTATCATGCTATGGATTAAAGGGGTGATTACCACGCAAGGGGTGCTTACTGAGATATTTATTCCTTCGCTTGTTTCTATGTTGGTGCCGGCTTTTATCCTTCAGTATCAACTCCAAGGAAAATTCGACAAAGAGCAGAACCTGCCGAAAGCCGATGTAAGTCTGTTCACGAAGAAACAACGTTATACCATTTTCTGGCTTGGCGTGGGTGGTCTCTGCTTCGTACCGGTCTTTAAGACAATTACTCACCTGCCACCATTTATGGGTATCCTTCTGGTCCTTGGTGTTCTGTGGACTGTGACGGAGATCTTCCACTATAATACTGCCGAAGACGATACGATGGCAAAGCGCGTTAGTGACCTGTTATCGAAGATCGACCTCTCAACGATCATGTTCTTCCTTGGCATTCTTATGGCGGTGGCTGTGCTGCAAGAGGTTGGCGTTCTTACTGCCCTAGGTGAGGGACTTAACGAGGCATTCGCAGGTAACTACTATGTTATTAACGGTATTATCGGAATCTTATCTTCGATTGTCGACAATGTGCCGTTGGTGGCGGGTTGTATGGGTATGTATCCCGTAGTAGCAGAAGGGGCGATGGCTGTCGACGGTATCTTCTGGCAACTGTTGGCCTATTGCGCAGGTGTCGGCGGTTCCATGCTGATTATCGGCTCTGCCGCAGGTGTCGTCGTCATGGGACTGGAGAAGATTACCTTTGGCTGGTATATGAAGAAGATTACGTGGATTGCCTTTGTGGGCTATCTCGCGGGTATTCTTGTTTACTGGCTGCAGCGTATGCTTCTGTTCTGAAGCCTATTTGCTTTTGACTTCGCTGGGCTTACAGCCCATCTTTGCCTTAAATTTGGCGGAGAAATAATCTGGACTCTCGAAGTTCAGACGGTAGGCGATCTCCTTGATGCTATAATCGGTGGTCGTCAGAAGTTCCTTGGCACGTTGTAGTCTGAGTTCTTGTTGGTAAGTTGCCGGCGAAAGACCAGTATATTCTTTGAAGAGTTTACGGAAGTTGCTGTAGCTGACCCCCATCTCCTCTGCCACTTGCTGAATGGTGAGATTGCTTTCCAGCGATTCACGGATTCGAAGACGTGCTTTGTTGACCATGTTCACCTGCGTCTGGTTCTTGCCTAACTCGATATTTCTTTCGAGCGAGTACATAAGTCCGATGAGGTTGTTGACGATACCTGCCATGACCTGCTGGGAGTAGGCCGCCTCTTCAATGGCGGCCTCATAGGCTCGTCTATAGAGATGTTCGATCTCTGCGGAGTAGCCGATGTGATAGATGGGCTTTTCCACAGTAAGGAAGCCCGCTTTGACACGGTCGTCCATATTTCTTCCCTTGAATCCTATCCAGTGACTTTTCCAGCCTGTTCTGGCATCGGGATGGTAGGTGTGCCACTCTCCCGGGAATAGCAAGAACATATCGCCGGCCTTCAGACGGGTAGGGGGGCAATGGGCACTTTCGAAGATCCCACTTCCTTCAGGGTTATAGAGCAACTGGTATTCATTCAGTATACGACCTTTCTCCACGTTGAAGTAGTAGCCGTCGGCATGTCCTATCGTTGGATAGGAATCATCTGGTGCAATCTCCTCGTAGCCAACGGTGCTGACAGAGAGTCCCCATTGGGCATCACGCTCGTTTGCAAGAAGATATTTACTTGTTTGCATGGCTGTTTCTTTTTAAGATGTGATATCTCGCGGTGTCCACAGCCAGAACCTGGAACCTTGTCCAGAACCTTCTGATGTGACACCGATCTTTCCACCACAGTGTTCAGCGATGGCTTTGCAGATACTGAGTCCAAGGCCCGTACCTTGAACAAAGTCGTTGAGTTTGACAAATCGTTCGAAGACCGAGTCCTGTTTTTCTTTGGGGATGCCGGCACCTGTATCCTCGCAATAGTAATAGATGCCTCCATCCTCTTCATGATAGCCCACTTTAATATATCCTTCGCGAGTATATTTTACGGCATTTGTCACGAAGTTCGTAAGTACCTGTTGAATTCGTCCGATATCAAGGGTCGCAGGATAAGTCGTGTATGGGTTGTCTTTGATGAACTTCACATGAGGACCTTGTACTCGTTGCGCCAGTGTCTGACAGATGTCATCAAATGCCGTCGCAAAATCCACCTTTGTAGGTTTGATGGCTAATGATTGTCCCATGTTAGATGCTTCAAGAATATCATTGATCAGGCGCATGAGCATCTCACAGTTATTACGGATGATGCGAATGAACTCCATCCGTTCCTCAGAACTGTCAACCACGGGTAACAGGTCACTGAAGCCCACAATGGCATTCAATGGTGTCCGGATCTCATGGGTCATATTGGCAAGGAACGCACTCTTCATCTTGCCAGAGTCTTCCGCACGTTTCGTTTCTTCTATGAGTTTCTGTTGTGTAACCATCAGATTCGTGATATTACGTGCGATGCCGAAGTATTTGATTAATGTACCATCTTTGTCAAAGGTCGGAACACCACTGATGGAATACCACACCGTTTCTTCCTCAAGTGGGGTATACTTGTAACGGTGGATGGCATTATAGGGCTTCTTAGTCGCCACACACTCCTTGATACCGTTGAGGAGCGTCTCACGATCTTTCTCATCAACACCTTTGAAAAACTCTTCAAGCGTCTCATGATATTCTGTCTTGTGAGTAGTGCGGGTGAAGTTGATGACATTCTTTTCCGGATCAAAATGCCAGATGAACATCTGACTGTTCTCCAACAAGTAGTTTAACTGCTTCTCGTAGTGACTGATGGTCTCATTGGCTTTTTGTATATTTGCATCGTGACGACGCTGCTCCAGATACATAATACGCTCTTCTGACAGATCGCGTGCTGTCACCACATAGAATCGCAGTTCATCATTGTTGTCAAAGGTAGGACGTACCTTGAACTCGATATACTTGTCAATGCCATACTCTGGGTAGTGCATTTTCTGACATACGTGGAAATTCTCATGACTTTTAGGGTCGAACTGACCTTTGAGAAGTGGAACATCAAACAGACACACCTGATGAAAGTATGCTTCAATCTGCTCGTCGAAATCGCAGAGGCGCTTCATATTCTCATTGGTGTCAAGAAGGATTCCATTCTTGTCGTAGATCGACATGGCGACGAGGTTCGTACCGAACATCTTCAAGTATTTACTTGCTGTCTCACTGTTCACACGCTCCTCCTCGATTTCCTTACTGATATCTTTAATGGAATATACGATGTAGCGCGGCTTTCCGTCTTCGTATTCAACAACAGTATTGCCACGCAGGTATCTCCAGATAGGTGCCGCCTCTGTTCCGGCATTCCAACGGCGACTGACGGCCCACTGTCGACTGCGCTCTGCTTTTTTCACCATGGCATCGTGTCCTGATCCCTTTCTGTCGTCAGGGTGGAAATGCTTGATGAGTTCTTCTATATCCATGCCTTCCTCCGGCAGATGGTCACCGTAGATATTCTTGGCGTGTCTTGTGTGGAGATCATACTCTATGATGTAGAAGTTTCCCATGTTGAGAGCCTGCTCCATCATCTGGTTGATCTCAACGGATTGGCGTACTGCGGCTCTGACGCGGGCATGGATCAGTCGACTCAGTAACAGGGCGATAACAGTGACAATGATAATACCAGTTAGGATGATCAGAGCCAAGGGCGACGTGTCGTTATGTACACGTTCCGGATGGAACCACTGGTCGTGGATTTTCTCCAGTTCTCCTAACTGTTCTAGTCGTGCGTATTCATCGTCGATGGCATTTATCAGCTCTTTGTCATAGCCCACGATGTGGAACTCTCCGTCTGGAATGTCAACATCGCTGAGTACGATATTATCGAGTGTCAGTTTCCTGATGGTCCATTTCAGCTGTGCTTCACTCCAAATGAAGTATTTGTGCTCTCCTTTGCTGATGTCTGCTAGAGCGGTTTTGGGCGAGAGATACTTGTAGGGCGACTCAAGTAAGTTGCCCGTGACAATCTGGTTGGAGGCATAATCATTCTCTTTTAAGATGACAGTATCTTTCTTCGTCAGATGACTGAGTGCAACAAGTGGTTGGACCTTTTTGTAAGTAGCCACCTTGACGCGGTAATAATCTATGATACTATGCGAGAGAACATAGGGACGCCCATGATATCGGTAACCCGGATCAATGATAATGTCTGCCTCGTGCCTCTCGAAGGCGGCCATAGCCTCTTCCCCTTCTGTCATCAGTACCTTGTATTGAATCTGAAGCTTGTCGAGGATGGTTCCCAGTAGTTGGATGTTATAGCCGTCAGGTTCTCCTTCATTATTGAATTCGTAAGGAGCCATGTCCCAGTTACAGGCAATGACCAGAGGGGTCTCGGCGTCGTATGCTTTTTTTAATTGCGCATGAGCGATATGAGTGCAACCGAGGAGCAGCACTAACACTGTGATGTAACGTATGAATGGTTTTCTTGTCATGTCTTCTTCCTCCTTCTTTCTACTTCCTTTCAATTTCCGAGGCCTTACATGGTATAGAGAACCAGACCGTTGTTCCTTTGCCCTCGACAGATTTGAGACGAATGGCTCCCCCCATGCGTTGGGTCAATTCGTGACAGATGCTTAGGCCAAGGCCTGTTCCCATGTCGCCTCCTGTAACAAATCGTTCGAAGATGTGCTTTTGAAGAGACTCGGGGATGCCACTTCCGTTATCTTCTATCGATACGACTAGTCGGTCGCCGATATAATCATAGCGTGCCAACACCTTTCCTGAGGCGGTATGCTGGACGGCATTCTTGATAATCTTCTCCAGAATCATTGAGAAGTTCGTGTCATCAATATCGATAATCAACCGTTTGTAGGGATTCTGGACAACATACTCCACACCTGGCTTACGATCACTGGCCCATGCCGACTCGCATTTTCCGTCAAAGACGGCCGCAAAGTCGATGGGAGCAGGGGTGATGGCGACCATGTCTGCATCCAGGCGAGAGATGAACAGGATATCGTTTATCAATTGGAGCAGTTTGTCGGAGTTGGTCTTGATCTCATGAATGAACACGGCTTCATCTTCCTCGGAATGCTCCATCTCAAAGAGTTCGGAGAAGCCTACCACCGTATTGAGTGGTGTTCGAATCTCATAGCTCATGTTCCGCAGGAAGGCGTTCTTGATTACTTCCACCTCTTGTGCACGGAGTGTCTCTTCCGCAAGTTTGGCCTCTGCTGATTTTAGTTCGCTGATGTCGCGGCAGACACCAAAATACTCGTTAACACCGTGACCGGTCTCGTGGAGAGGGATGAAATGGAACTGCAGATATAGAGGAGAACCGTTCTTCCTGAGAATGGTCTTGACATCCGCATGGATGACTGTCGCGGTCTGATTATCCATACTGTGGAGAGCTTGCTGAACGAGTTTTCTGGACTGTTCGTGAACAAGTGCCAGCAGACGGGTCTGTGTGAGCGTAAACTCAGGCGACTCGGCTTCTCGGTAGATGGTGAGTGTATGGGTGGTCGGCTGGTATCTGCCAATGCGGATACCGCCTACACTCATGGCATAGTCGATGTTTTGTATATATCCTCTTACCTCGTCATTAGCTTCCTGCAATAGTTTGATGTTCTCCTGTTGTTGATGGTAGGAGTTCGCAACCTCTGTGATGTCGCGGCCTGTACCATAGATACCGAGCAACTGACCGTCATCGTCATGAACAGGAATCAGCTGCTGTTCATAATAGCTTTTCTCCTTGCGTCTCCACAGTTTACCGTTGTGTCCTTCTTCATCTGGCGGAATGATCTGTGTGGCATAGAAATAATCGAGATCGTCAGCTTGAAGGTCGTGAATACCTGTTACGTCGGCAATGGATATCCGCTTGGCTAACAACTCCTTGCGGTTGGTGCCGAAGGTCTCGCATGCTTTGTTATTTAGGTCATAGAGAATACCGTTGCTATCGTAATATACCATATCAACCATAGCCGTCTCAAAGATTGACTGATATCGTAGCTTTGTATCCTGAATCTTCCGCATGCGGGTGTGCTCGTCAGTCTTGTCGTTCCCTGAGCAGATAATAACCGTTGGTTTCTTGTCCTTGTCACGTTGGAAGACAGAGAGCTTGATGCTGTAGTCGCGTTCTTCTCCATCATCCTGTCTGGACCTGATGTCAAGGGCTATGGTGTGTACCTTGTCTTCTATAACTTGTTTCAAGGCTTGGTTCAGATGGAGGAAGTCATCAGCACTGTATCGGCGTGAGAACTCAAGAGAGGAGTATTCTCGTTGCGGCTTTCCGTGCTGGTCCATGACCGTGAATATCTGCGTGGCAACATGGTAGGTCCAGAATCTGACACGACTGGTTCGCATAATCAGGGTGAGCCGTTCGTTGTTCCTTTGCACATTCCTGGTCATCTTACGTTCCTGTAGTCTGTAGAAGATATAGTAGCCAAGTACGAGGACGGCGAAGAGTGCCAAGGCAGAGATGAGTTGCCATATCCAAGAGGGGATACCTGTCTCTTTCCTGTTAGGGTAGAACCACTTATTCTGGATTGGCTGTAACCGTTCTGTGGCACGGAGGACAGAGAAAACACTGTCGATACGGGCAAGCAGGTTCAGGTCTTTCGACATGAACTTATACTCTCCGTAAGGAAGATCAATAGGTGTAATCTCAAGGTTGTCCAGGTGATATCTCCAGAGTAACCATTTCAACGACATCGTGTTCCACAGGATGACACCCTCTCTCTTGGCGCTGACCTTCTGGGTGGCTTCTTTCATGTCGTTGTACGCCTCAATCTCTTTGGCCAGGTTGTGGTCCTTGATATAGTGGTGACTGAAACTCCCTTCGTGTACAATGATGGTGTGTCCCGCCAGATCGTGCTCGTTTCTGATACCTAAGTTCTTGCCCTTTGGCGATACGATACTGTGAGTGAAAAGTTGGACGATAGACTTGCTGTACGAGGAGTTTCCCCTTGAGAAGCTCGCATCCATTCGGAGCATCAGGTCTGATCTCCCTTCCTGTAAGTCTTTCTGGGCTTCCAACGTAGGCTTCAGCTTGATAATATAGGGTATGTCCAGTTCTTTAAAGATTAGTTTCAGGAGATCGACATTATAACCGTCAGGCTCACCGTTCTCGTTTAGGAAAACATAAGGCCACAGATCCCATGCGTCTTCGTAGATCAACGGACGTTCTGTCGAGTAGGATCTAGCATAATCGGCTTTCTCTTCAGCTATAGCAGACAGAGTGCACAGAAGCAGTATCAGAATCGTGAGTTTCTTCATGTATTGTCGGATGCTTGGTCGCTTTCTTTGATGGTCTCTTCCCGTTGACATGGAATCCACAGCCAGAATGTGGATCCTTGTCCTTCTCCTTCCGAAAGGATGCCGATATCTCCGTGGCATCCCTCGGCAATAGCCTTGCAGATACTAAGGCCTAAGCCCGTTCCCTGAATAAAGTCGTTGAGTTTGACAAAACGGTCGAATACCTTTTCCTGATATTCCTTTGGAATGCCAACTCCAGTATCTTCACAAAAGATATACAGTCCACCGCCGTCTTTCTCTTGATATTCATATCCCACCTTGATATGCCCTTCATGGGTATATTTGATGGCGTTTGTCACAAAGTTCGTGATGACCTGCTGTATACGTCCTTTGTCAATCTTGGTGATGAACGACTCGTATGGGTTGTCTATGATGTATTGCACCTTTGGCTCCTGCACACGTTGTGCCAGAGAGTTGCAGATGTCGTTGAAGTCCTTAGCGAAGTCGGTAGTCGTTGGCTGCACATGGATACCGTTTGTCTCCAGAGACGATACCGCAAGGATATCGTTGATCAGACGGAGCAGAATATCACAGTTGTTCATGATGACTCGTGTGATCTCTTTCTTCTCTTCTGGGGTCGTCAGCATGGGGAGCACATCAGAGAAACCCACGATGGCGTTGAGTGGCGTACGAATCTCATGTGTCATATTCGCCATGAATACGCTTTTCCTCCTGCCGGAATCGTTGGCCCGTTCTGTCTCCTGTTTCAGTTGTTCTTGTTTCTTGATGAGAACAGTGACGTTGCGGATGATGCCGTAGCAACCTACGAATTGATTGTTTCCATCATAATAAGGTACACTATCGATGATGTTCCACTGAGGCTCATCGCTTTCGTGGAAGAGCGGACGTGTATTGCAGAGGAAGTTCCGTGGTTTATTGAAGGCGGCCTCCGGATGTTCGAACAGCAGCTTGCTGGTGTCGGATGTTGTGATAAGACAACTCTGGAAGTGCTCAAGTGTGATCTTTCTCTCTGGTCTGCTGAGTCCTCTATAGAAGGTCACTTCATTGTTGACAAAAGAACAGCGCCAGAAGCGCATGTCGCAGTTGTCCATCAGATACTGCAGCTCTCCCTCATATTGTTGGATCTTCTCGTTGGTGTCACGTATCTCCTTGTCGTTCTTCTTGTTTTGCAGGTAGAGCTCTCTTTCCTGTGTGATGTCTCGGATGGAGAACGTGATATAGACAAGTTCTTTCTTCTCATCGTAGATAGGGTGTAGTCGAAGCTCCGTGTAGCAGTTGACACCCCGTTCAATGATAACGCTCTTGGTGCAGAAATACAGCTCCTCCACATGACGGTTGTTCAGCACCTCCCTGAAAGTGGGCATGTCGTAGATGGTACGGTTGAAATAGAAAGGATCGTCCTCGGATTGGAACCTCAGGATCTCCCGCATCTTACGATTGGCTGTTATCAAGTGGCCTTCTTTGTCGTAGAAGGCCAGTCCGGCGATAGGCTGCTCAAAGATCATACGGTACTTGTCAGTCATCTGGTTCTCCTGGCGTTCCAGCAACACCTGATCCGTCTTGTCGGTGAGCGTGCAGAAGATATTGGTAGGCATCCTTCTCCTTTTGTCGGCAAACTCTACAATACCGATATCCTGGATAAATCGCCAGTAGGGTTGTCCGTCACCTCTGTTAAGATCCCATCGGAACATACATTCCTCGGTATGGCCATTCTTTATCAGTCGCTGTAGAAAGTCGATGTATATCTGACGGTCATCAGGATGAATGTACTCGAGGCTCTCTTGATAGCTGAGTCCTTTTTCTGGCAAGAAGTTACCATGCATGTTATACGCATACCTCTCTTGTATGGATAATCGGATCACATCGTTCCTGCTGACGTTCAGCGTCTGTTGCATGATTAACGCCAGATCCTTTACTCGTCGGGCATTATGCCGTATTCGCATGATGCTGATATGGGTGACCGCCCATACAAGCAGGAAGGCGACGACGGCCGATATAACCATCAGCAGGGATACGCCTTCGATGCCAGGGTTATGGTGGATATACAGTAATATGTTTGTTAGTAGTGTCATCATCTTTTTTCTGGTCCTTATATGATTATTTCGGCCTTCTTCTCCAGACTGGTCATCTCGCAAGGTACACTGACATAGAAGGTGCTACCCTTGCCTGGCGCTGTTTGCAGTTCTATCGTTCCCCCCATCTGTTGCAGAAGTTCCTTGACGATGGGCAGATCGAGCCCTGTACCAGGATGTCCGTGCTCCGTTTCTCGCTCAAAGCGATTGAAGAGCCGTTCTTTAGCCTCGGCAGTAAAACCTGTGCCAGTATCCTCGATGGTAATCATCAGCTCACCATGGCGGTATTCGCATTTAGCCCTTACTCTTCCTTCGTGAGTCGTATAGAGCGCATTGGCACAGAGCTTTTGGACGACCATCCCGAGATTCTGTTGGTCTATGATGACGTTCAGGTGGTTATAGGGATTATCCACGCTGACCTTTACCTCGGGAGATAGGGCGCTCCATCCCATATAGCACCAGCCTTCGAACAGTGGCACGAAATCACATTCCTGATAATTAAGCTCAATCATATGAGCATCCAGCCGTGATATGAACAGGATATCATCGATCAGCCGTAACAGCACGTTGGTATTCTTCCTGATCTCTTCTGCAAAGATAGGCTCATCCTCGATGCTATGCTCATTGTTGTAAAGTTCCGCGAAGCCGAGAACGGCATTCAATGGCGTCCTTAACTCATAGCTCATATTGAGCAGAAAGGTGTTCTTCAGTTGCTCGGCATCCTGTGCCTTGGCCGTTTCCTCCTGCAGTTGCAG
Organism: Prevotella aff. ruminicola Tc2-24; assembly: GCF_900110895.1. GTDB lineage: Bacteria > Bacteroidota > Bacteroidia > Bacteroidales > Bacteroidaceae > Prevotella. Next base: position 128,628 of record NZ_FOIQ01000004.1, read on the forward strand.
TTCTGTATAGGTGATCTCTGTCTCGTTACGACACATGCCGAAATAATGGGTTACGTGTCCGTCGGCATCAAAGATTGGCATGATATGGAAAGACAGATAGATGTCTCTTCCTCGGCTGTCGCGCATGATCGTTGGGAACGTACAAGTGAAGGTCTGCCTCTGCCGTTGGTCCATGCGACGGAAGTAGCCTCTGGCTCTTCGATGGCTGTCCTCTTTGAGCAAAGCGATGGCGCGCAGTTCCGTCAACCGATACTGAGCCTTGCTCAGATCACTGAAGAGCTCTAGAATATGAGTCTCTGGGTTGTAGCTCATCAGTTGCACGTTGCTCGCCTTCAACGAGTAGTTGATATTGTCTATATAAGTCTGAATATCTTTGGTCGTCGTCTTCAGCTGTCTGCTCATCTGACGCTCGTGATGGTGTGACTCCACCATCTCCGTGATATTTCGTCCGGCTGTGACGATGCCCCTCAGACTGCCGTCCTCGTTGCGGAGGGCTCTCACCGATACCTCATAATAGATCGTGCCTCTTAGCAGAACCTCCGGAACCTTCTCGTCCTCTCTCTTCACCTTGTCGATATTGGTGATGGATGAGCACAGCAGATGATCCAAGTGCTCAATGTCCAGGTCCTTGTAGGCAGGGATGTCGGTAATCTTGATCCTCCTTCTCAGTAGTGAGTCGCGGTCTGATATGCAGAACGTCTCACAGGCCTTATCGTTGATCTCCGTCAGATATCCGTCGGCATCATAGAAGATCATGTCGACCAGCGAGGAGTTGAAGACATTGTGGTAGCGTAGCATCAGTTTCCTGACTTTCTCGCCGTTCTTTTTCTCTTCGGTGATATCGTGCTGGATACCCAGCAAGGCAGTTGGACGATGATGCTTGTCATGGCGCAACACAGACACGTTGACATCGTAGATCCGTTGCTCTGTCTCTGCATCTTTTGGTATAGGTCCTTTGATGAGGAAAGACTCCGACAGGGTCTCGCCAGCCGTCATCGACTTAATCGTATTCCTTATGGAGCCGACATCACTGGGGTCGTAGTTCTGTGCAAAGTCAAAGGGAAAGAAGCTGAGCTCCTTATTATCGTCTGTATAAACCTTGAACACGTGTTGCGAGATGTCGTATACCCATGTCTGTGTCTTGTTCGAGGCGAGGACCATCGACAGTTGGGCATTAATCCGTCTGGCTTCCGCACCTGCTTCCTGTTCACGGTAATAATAAATCCGATTGGCGAAGATCATGACAAAGAGCATGATCAGGAAGATGGCTATCAGGTAGGCGAGTGTATGGTGAATATCGAAAGCATCCAGGATTTTTTCAGACTGTGCCCTTGCTGTTATGCCTTCTAGTAAGAAGACGCTGCACATGCTTATCCTGGCGAGATATATGTGAATACGCATATTATTGGCTGGTCTTGTAGTAATAGCTGCAAAGATAATATAATCTGATTGAAAAAAAGAATATTTATATAAAAAAAAGCACAATTTGCCTAGTTAAGAGGCAAATTGTGCTCAAATCTTCAATCTATAAGGGCTAAAGTGGGTATTCCTCAAAAGCGTAGAGAACGGTCGACAGGTATCTCTCGCCCGTGTCGGGGAGCAAGGTGACGATGGTCTTGTCTTTGTTCTCTGGGCGTTTGGCGATCTCCGAGGCGGCATAAGCAGCGGCTCCGGAAGAGATGCCTACCAGCAGACCGTCGTATTTGGCCAGCTCACGACCAGCGCGGATGGCATCGTCGTTCTCCACGTCGAACACCTCGTCGATCAGTGTACCGTTATAGGTCTTGGGTACAAAGCCGGCGCCGATACCCTGAATCTTATGAGGACCGCTCTGCCCACCGTTCAGTACTGGCGACGACTTAGGCTCCACGGCAATTACCTTGATATTCGGGTTCTGCTCCTTGAGGTATTTCGCGATACCAGAAACGGTACCGCCTGTACCTACACCAGCGACGAAGATGTCCACCTTTCCGTCAGTCTGTGCCCAGACCTCTGGCCCCGTTGTGGCATAGTGCTTGGCGGGGTTGGCAGGATTCTCGAACTGCTGCAGGATGATGCTTCCAGGTATGGAGTCGCGCAACTCCTCTGCGGCCTTGATGGCACCAGGCATACCGTCCTTGCCACTGGTCAGACGTACCTCAGCCCCGTAGGCTTTTACCAGGTTTCTGCGCTCGATGCTCATGGTCTCAGGCATGGTCAGAATCAGCTTATAACCTTTCACAGCCGCTACCAATGCCAGTCCTACACCCGTGTTTCCGCTGGTAGGCTCGATGATGGTAGCCCCAGGCTTCAGCAGTCCCTTCTGTTCTGCATCTTCGATCATCGCCAGTGCGATGCGGTCTTTTACACTACCACCAGGATTGAAGTACTCAATCTTAGCGATGACAGGATTCTTGAGTCCCTTGGCCTCTGAGAACTTCGTGAGCTCCAGCAGAGGGGTGTTGCCGATCAGATCGGTCAGTTTCTTTGCGATTTTAGCCATATTCTTAACTGTATTGGTTTATTATTCTGGTGCAAAGGTACGACGAAAAATCGTTCTCTGTAATAGCACAAGTGGGTTAAATCATATACCACAATGATGGTATTTCGTTGTTCTGGCACTTTCCACCTATTTATATAATAGCGAAAATGATGATAAAAAGTGTAAAACGCTTGGAGATATCGGGGAAAAAGCATATCTTTGTCAACAGAAAAACTAGAACGTATTAAGATTATGTTAGATGTAAAAGAAACTTTGAAGTCGAGTGAGGAGAGGATGGAGATGGCCGCCATGTACCTGGAGGAAGAGTTGAATCGTATCCGTGCAGGTCGTGCCAATGTCGCCATTCTCGACGCAGTTCGTGTGGAGGTTTATGGCAGTAGGGTGCCCCTGAACCAGGTGGCTAACGTCAGCGTGCCCGATGCACGTACCATCGCCATCAAGCCTTGGGACCGTAAGGAGATCCGTAACATCGAGAAGGCCATCATGGACTCAGATGTTGGCATCACGCCAGAGAATAACGGTGAGGTGATACGCCTGAACATCCCCGTTCCTACAGAGGAGCGTCGTAGAGAGCTGGCCAAGCAGTGTAATAAGATTGCTGAGAAGGCCAAGGTAGAAGTTCGTAATGTGCGTGCCGACATCAAGGATAAGTTGAAGAAAGCGGTAAAGGATGGTCTTTCTGAAGACAATGAGAAAGACGCAGAGCAGGAGCTCCAGAAGATCCACGACAAGTACATCAAGCGGATCGATGAGTTGATTGCCGCTAAGAACAAGGAGATCATGACGGTGTAGGATGAAAGGCCTCGTCGTCAAGAATACCGGGAGCTGGTACACCGTCCGCACAGACGACGGACAGCTGATCGAGAGTAAGATAAAGGGTAATTTCCGACTCAAGGGCATCCGCAGCACCAACCCTGTGGCGGTGGGCGACCATGTGGAGTTGGTACCCAACCAAGAAGGTACGGCGTTCATCACATCGATTGATGATCGCCGTAACTATATTATCCGGAAATCGCAGAACCTCTCCAAGCAGAGTCATATCATCGCGGCGAACGTCGATCAGGCGTTCTTGGTTGTCACGGTGAACCGTCCCCAGACGTCCACGACGTTTATCGACCGCTTTCTCGCCTCGGCTGAGGCCTATCGTGTTCCCGTCATGCTCATCTTCAACAAGACCGACCTGTTGGATGCCGAGGAGCGGCGCTATCAGGAGATGATGATTGCGTTGTACGAGAACGTGGGCTATCAGTGCTTCGCCATCTCGGCAGAGACGGGCGAGGGTGTGGAGGTTTTGCGGCCCCTACTCGATGGAAAGATCACCCTGCTCAGCGGCAACAGTGGCGTGGGCAAGTCGACCCTGATCAACCGCCTGGTCCCTGGTGTATGTCTCCGTACGGCAGAGATCAGCGATGCCCATAATACTGGTCAACACACGACCACCTTCTCCGAGATGATCTCGTTAGATGACCAGAAGCCGTCTTATCTGATCGACACCCCAGGCATCAAGGGCTTCGGTACGTTTGACATGGAGCCCGAGGAACTGACGAGCTATTTCAAGGAGATCTTCCGTTTCTCCAAGGAGTGCCGTTTCTCGAACTGCACCCATACCCATGAGCCAGGTTGCGCTGTTCTTCAGGCGCTCGAGAAGCATTACATCGCCCAGAGCCGTTATCAGAGTTACCTCTCCATGCTGAATGACAAGGAAGAAAGCAAATATCGCGAGGCCTATTAAGTCTCGCGATATTTGTTTCTCTTTTATCTCGTCTTGACCACCTTCTTCCCGTTGACGATATAGACACCCTTCGGCAGTCCGTCGAGGCTCGTGGTACCTATACGCACCTTCCTGCCACTTAGGTCGTAGATGCCCTGCGGGTACGTCGCATCGCTCCTGAGTGTGCTGATGCCTGTCTGCCCAGGTACGATGGCAGCCGTGATCGTCAGACTGTTACATGCCGGCATGGCCATCGACAGCTTCTCGCCTGCCACAAACTCCTCAGTCACAGAGCTGCCCGCGACTTTCTTGATATGCCATCCGCTGATCATCTGTCCTTCGCCCGCCCCGCCCTCGAGCGAGATTACCCTGTCGGCATAGAACCGTCCGTTGAACACCTCGTTCGATAGACGGACGCCGTTGAACGAAAGCCGGATATTCTGCGTCGCCTCCCCATCTTTGTTGATGATCAGGGGGATGGCATTACCCAGGTGATAGAAGTTGCCGAGCTGTGTATAGAACTCGTTCGTGCGTTTTTCCAGCCAGTTACGGGCATGAGTCAGCTCATCGTTGTACACAGGCCACCACTGGTTGATCAGCTTCCGGTGGTTGGGATATTCGTATCGGATCTTGTCGTACATCGGATCCCAGATGGCACGTATTCCCCTCTCGTTCATGAAGTCGCCCATGTAGATGGCACAGCGGTCGATGAACTCACGACGGAAGTCAGCGTCTTCCATCAGCTGGCGGAACAGCAGCGTGGCCTTCTCACTGTTGGCTCCCCAGTCGCGGGCGTGGTCAATGTGTGGGTTGTATAGCCATTTCAGGATCTTGTAGTCCACCTTCTCGTCGTACAGTCCCAGCGTGAAGTCGGCATCCTTGGCAATCCAGCGCCAGCGCCCACCTTCGGCCCTAGGTCGCCACATGATGATATTGTTGCCAGGGAAGTCGAGGTTGTTGAAGTACAGGTTCATGGCCATCAGGTTGATGAACTCTTGACAGTCCATCCACTGCTCGTATTCCTCCATCGTATGTCCATCCTGCGAGTAGAAAGCCTTGAACTGGTTGTAGTTCTCCCACGAGCCCTCCTTCAGGTCGCTCCAGTTCTCTATGAGGTCGATATCCTCCAGACCGTCATGGTTCGTGTACACATTATCCTCGTTGCCCCGTTCACGGATGTTCAGTATGCCGTGGTAGTTGCCGTTGATATAGACGATGGCGGGCTGCCACGCCTGCCAGTCCAGATCGGCATGCTCGGCCATGGTACGCTGTACGATGGCATCCCGCATATACAGGTAGTCGAAGTCGTTGCCGGCATTACGAAGCACGAGCGACTTATAGTCAGTGATGCCAGGGCGCTGATCCGGGAAGAACTCATGCTCGAACCGTTTCGTACCAAACCGTTTGTGGGCGTAAATAGCCATCGATTTCTTGGTGGCGCTGCGCGTGGCCCCTCCGGCTACCCTCGTCTCGCACAACAGGTTCAGTTGGCTTGGGGTATTCCCCTCCGTGAAGTACTCGATGTTGATAGGTCGCCGCCAGTCCTTCCTGTTCCCATTGGAGTTGTTGGTGAAGATGCCCATATACGAGCTATCCAGATACCTGCTGTTCGTGACTATCGAGACCACAGGCAGTGTCAGCCGTCGTGTGAAGAAAATATACGAGTGAGTGGTCGACCGTGGCGACAGCCATCCGTTGCAGAACAGTCTGGCCCGTATCACCCTGTTGGTGTTGATGTCTATCGGCGCCACATATCTTGTGCTCGTCGTGTCAGGCTCCGTCCCGTCAGTGGTGTAGCAGATGATTGTCCCTTCAGGCGAGTCCTCCGGCACTGTCAGGGTGAGCTGTACCTGTTGCTGACTCGTGAACACTTGTCCGTCCCTGCTGAACACAGGATGTCCGAGGATATGGTCGTGCGCACATACCCTGCCGCAGTTGACCGCCTCAGGGGTAGGGGTAAGCTGGTAGCCCCACTCCTCGCCGCCGTCGTCCTTCCGTCCGTAGGCGATGCCAGGAGCCGGCTGCTTCTTCAGTCCGCTCACCTGGTCCACCACCTGTCCGTCTTTGAAGAGATACACCTCGCAGTTCTTCCCCGACTCCAGTCGGAAGTTGGTGTGCATCTTCTGTCCCTCCTTGTCGCAGTAGATGACGACATGCTGCTTTGCGCCGACCACCTTGTCAGGCAGTTGGTATGCCTGTTGCGGGCGGTTGGTGCCCCCTATCTGATAGTCTTTCAGGTTCACGGCCACCGAGTCAGGGTTATACACCTCAACCCAAGAGTCGGGAAACTCTCTCAGATCGTCCATGATACCGTCGATGTTCGACTGCATCAGTTCGTTGATTACCAAGTGGCCGCGCTGTTCTTGTGCCCATGATGTCTGGGCAGTCAGTGTCAGTGCGATAGCGAAAATATGTTTTATACGGTGCATTTAGGTTCGTCGTTAAATAGCGGCACAAAGGTACAACTTTTCTTTCAGAAGAATGAAGGATAAAGGAAAAGATTTTGTATCTTTGCAGGCAAAAATTTACAGGAAACGAACTATGATGAAATTATCTTTTCTCACGATGGTAGCTGTCGGCGTCTTCTGCACAGCCCCCGTCTATGGCCAGACCAAGAGCGAGATCCGTCAGTTTAATCTGGCAGGCCCCTATGCCGTGTCACAACCCGTAGTCCTCGACACCGTCGATGTGCAGGGGAAAGCGTTCGCCGAGTCGTCATGGCTCAGTGCGCTCTCACTGACGTCGCCCACTGACAAAAGCTTCTCAGGCGCTGTCCTCCCGTCTCTGACCGACAGCAAGAGTGTCGGCCTACTTACGTTCTACGTGAACAACACCGACTACCTGAAAGGAAAGATCGAGGTGAAAGGGCCCCGCAACCACCAGCTGTTCATCGACGGTGCCGAGGCCTCAGGCGACCTGAGCCTGTCTCCCGAGCATCATACCTTCGCCATCAGATACCTGGTCGAGCCCAACGATACCGACTCTATCCGTGTGTCGATCGATGCCAATATCCCTGTCGTCGCTACCCTCGACAAGAGCCACCCCTATATGTCGCACGACCTCTTCGACGGAAAGCGTGTGCGCGACATGCGCCTCTCGGCCGATGGTGCCTATGTCATGGTGGCCTACCAGACCACCGACCGTGGCGGCACGTCGCGCTGGAGTTATGAGCTGCGCGACACCAAGACAGGGCGCCTGCTCTCCATGCTCCCCCATAGTGTCAGATGGATGCCCCGTACGGTAGCCTGGCTCGAGGAGCGCAAGGAGAATGGCCAGCGCAACCTCTATCAGGTGGATCCCCTCACGGGTTGTCAGAGTCGTTTCGCCAGCGATATCCCTGAGGGCGACTTCACCGTTAGTCCGACGGAGGACTATCTCATTCTCTCCGTGAAGGAAGAAGGTCCCAAGGAAGACCCTGGCGTGTTCGAGGTGCTTGAGATGGACGACCGTCAGCCAGGCTGGCGCGATCGCACCTACCTGAGCCGTTACGACCTCGCCACAGGCATCTCCCAGCGTGTCACCTTCGGTCATAAGACCACCAGTCTGCAGGACATCTCAGCCGACGGTACGAAGCTGTTGGTCGGTGCGGCCTATACCCGTCTGAGCCGCCGCCCCACCGAGGTGTGCGACGTCATGGTGGTGGATGCCAAGACCCTCGCTGCCGACACCCTCTTCGTCAACGAGGGCTTTATCGGCAGCGGCTGCTTCTCTCCCGATGGCTCCCAGATCCTCTTCTCTGGCACACCCGAGGCCTTCGACCGCATCGGCTGTCAGTTGCCCGACAGTGTCACGCCGAGCATGACGGAGAACGAGTTCTTCCTCTACGATATCGCCACTAAGAAGATAACCCCCCTGACGAAGGATTTCGACCCCTCAGTGGGGACTGCCACCTGGTCGAAGCACGACGGCCAGATCTATTTCACGGCCGAGGACCGCGACTATGTCAACCTGTTCGCACTGAACCCCAAGAGCGGTGCCATCCGTCAGCTTCCCATCTCCGGCGATGACACCTATCGTTTCGACATGGCCGAGCATGCTCCCATGATCGCTTACCTGTCGTATAAGACCATGGAGCCCGCCTCTGGCTATGTCATGAACCTGAAGACGAAGAAGAACCACACCATCTTCGACGGACGGACGGCCCTGGGCGATGCCCAGGTGGGCACCTGTCAGGACTGGGACTTCGTGAACTCACGCGGCGACAAGGTCTATGGTCGCCTCTACCTGCCGAAGGATTTCGATGCCACGAAGAAATACCCGATGATTGTCTATTACTATGGTGGCTGCTCACCCGTGTCACGCTACTTCGAGTCGCCTTATGCCCCGCAGTACTGGAACACCCTCGGCTACGTCGCCTATATCCTACAGCCTAGCGGTGCCACAGGCTTCGGACAGGAGTGGGCCTCACGCCATGTGAACACCGCCGGACGTGGACCTGCCGAGGACATCATCGAAGGCACCAAGAAGATTTGCGAGACACATCCCTTCATCGACGCCACGAAGATCGGCTGCATGGGTGCCAGCTATGGCGGTTTCATGACCCAGTACCTGCAGACCCAGACCGACATCTTTGCCGCCGCCGTCAGTCATGCCGGCATCGCCAACCATACCAGCTACTGGGGCGAGGGCTACTGGGGTTATAACTACAGCGAGGTGTCGATGGCCAACAGCTACCCCTGGAGTCATCGTCAGCTCTATGTCGACCAGAGTCCTCTCTTCAATGCCGACAAAATCCACACCCCGTTGCTGTTGCTGCATGGCAATGCCGACACCAATGTGCCCCTGATTGAGAGTCTTCAGATGTTCACGGCTCTGAAGCTCCTTGGCCGCGAGGTTGCCCTCGTCGAGGTCGAAGGCGAGAACCACCATATCCTCGACTATGCCAAGCGCGAGAAGTGGCTTGCCACGCAAATGGCCTGGTTCGCCCGCTGGCTTAAGGGCGACTCCACTTGGTGGAACGCCCTCTATCCCAAGAAGCATCTTTAAAGAGATATGGTCCTAGACCACACCCCTACGGTCCCTGAGCCTGTCGAAGGGACAATGCCTATCAAAGGGCCCTCACGTGTTTTGTCGTGAAAAAGTGATTAAAAAAGTGTTTCTCTAATGTTGCAAACTAGAAAAACCGAGGGGCTCTTTTAATCCCTTTTTGCCCTGCTCGACGTAGAGAAGGGGGCAACTCTAGGTAGGGGTGCCTTCTAACAGTCAAAGAGATTATCTCCATGACGGTAAGGAATGGCACTTACGAGAGAAGGAGATAATCCCTATACCCTATAAGAGATTATCTCCTTCACTCGTGAACCCTATCTCCACGACTCATAGACCCTATCTCTTTGAGCGTAAGATCCTACCCCTATTTTGTAGATGCGTAACTTGTTTAATATCAGTTGAATATAAAAGAGGCTCAAAACTCGCGTATATGGGTCTCATTCTTGTGGTCTTGACCTCCGTGCGAGTTATGAGCGTCCTTTTGTCAAGATATATGGGGCTTGTCGAAGCAACGTGGGGTTACGACTTGGACCTGAGGATCAGGAAGGGGAAGATGAGGGAGATGGCGACCATGATGCCTACCGCGATGAGGATGGGCACGACATTTGGACCACCATGACGGACGGATGCCAGTGAGGTCCAACCGATGGCGAACGAGAGGATTGGGGACATCAGGCCTAAGAGGCGCAGCATACGGGTGACCAGCAATACTTGTCGCGGGGTCTCGATCTTCAGCGACGTGCCTTTCTGGGGGTGGTAGGCACCGATCATCAGTCCGACACCCATCAGTGACATGATGATGCAGATGACCAGGATGATGTACTTAGAGCCGTGGGCATCGGCCTTGCCTGACGGACCGAAATGGGTGGGCACGATGTCGGGGGTCTGTCTGAGGAAATAGATAAGCAGGGCCCACACGATGATGAGCAGCACGACGAACGTCAGTTCGAAGACGGTACCCTCGAGGGTTCTGCCGACTCGGATCCTCTCAGAGGTGGTGTTATTTGTGTGTTGACCTCTCAGGAAGAGGGTAAGTAATTTATTCATGTTCATGGTTTTCCGGGTCTGTTGGTTTCTTCTTAGGTAGGCGCTTGGCCTTGCGCAGGGCCTCGGTGATGATCCACTGCAGTTGGCCGTTGGTGCTGCGGAACTCGTCCGCAGCCCAGGCCTCTATCGCGTCCATCGTGTCGGCATCGACACGTAGGATAAAGCTCTTCGTGGATTTCTTCTTCTCCCCCATAAAGTTCAAAGATCAATGATTCAACGTTCCCGTGTTCACGACCGGCTGAGCGGCATCGTCGCCACAGAGCACCACGAGCAGGTTGCTGACCATGGCAGCCTTCTTGTCGTCGTCGAGGTCGACGATAGCCTCGTTGGAGAGTTTGTCGAGCGCCATCTTCACCATCGAGACAGCACCCTCGACGATCTTCTCACGGGCGGTGATGATGGCCGACGCCTGTTGGCGGCGCAGCATCACGGCAGCGATCTCAGGGGCATAGGCCAGGTAGTTGATACGTGCCTCGACCACCTCGATGCCGGCAAGGGCCAGGCGTTCGTCGAGTTTCTGCTCCAGTTGCTCGTTCACCTCGTTGGCACTCGAGCGCAACGTGGGCTCGCCGATCTTCGTGTCCTCGTCGTCGTAGGCATACTGGCCCGCCACCTGGCGCAGGGCAGCGTCGCTCTGCACACGTACGAAGTTCTCGAGGGCGTTCATCAGTCCCTTGGTGTCTGAGCCGACGGTGTTGGGGTTCGAGGCCATCGTCTGCGAGTCGACCTCGAAGAGGGCCTTGTAGGTGTCTTTCAGCTTCCATACGAGCACTAGACCGATCATGACGGGGTTGCCCGTCTTGTCGTTGACCTTGATGGGCTCGGCGTCGAGGTTACGAGCGCGGAGCGACACCTTCTTCGTGCCGTAGAAGGGGTTGATCCAGAAGAAACCCGTCTGGGCGAACGTGCCGCTGTACTTGCCGAACCAAGTGGTCACCTTGGCCTCGTTGGGTTCCAGCATCAGGAAGCCGAACCACATGATGAGGCTGATGATGAGCAGGATGATGCTGCTGACAAGCATCCAACCGCCTGTGGCACCGCTGGTGCTGTCGAGCAGGATGATGCCACGGACGATACCTATGATTGACAGGACTGTGATGGCGATGTTGGCGAAAAGCATCAGGAAACCGTTCTGTACGCTTCCTTTGAAAGTAAACTCTTTTTGATCCATAATTCTATGCGTTTAGTTATTTGTTATGTGATATCATTTTGATATCGCAAAGATATGTATTGTTTTTGAATGGACAATGGATTTCTTGTGTTTTTTAACAAGAATTACGAAAAAAGTTCGTACCTTTGCCACCATGAATATCAACGAACTGGAAGGTAAGCGGATAGCGGTGCTGCTCTCGGGCGGCGTGGACAGCAGTGTGGTGGTGTACGAGTTCGCACGACTCGGACTGCATCCCGACTGCTTCTATATCAAGATAGGTCCGGAGGAGGAAGAGGAATGGGACTGTTCCAGTGAGGAGGACCTGGAGATGGCCACGGCCGTGGCGCATAAGTACGGTTGCCGGCTGGAGGTGATCGACTGTCACCGTGAGTACTGGGACCAGGTGACGAGATACACGATGGACAAGGTGAGGGCCGGACTGACCCCCAACCCGGATGTGATGTGCAACAGACTGATTAAGTTCGGTGCCTTCGAGGAGAAGCGCGGACACGACTACGATCTCTTTGCTACAGGGCACTATGCACAGACGGAGATAGACGACGAGGGACGCAAATGGCTGGTGACCAGTCCGGATCCGGTGAAGGACCAGACGGACTTCCTGGCGCAGATCTACGACTGGCAACTGAGGAAGGCGCTCTTTCCCATCGGTCATTATGTGAAGGACGAGGTGCGCCAGATAGCCGAACGCGAGCATCTGGTCAATGCCAAGCGCAAGGACTCGCAGGGGATATGCTTCTTAGGGAAGATCAACTACAACGACTATATACGGCGCTACCTGGGTGAGAACCCTGGCGACGTGATAGAGCTGGAGACGGGCAGGCGCATCGGTGAGCACAAGGGTCTGTGGTTCCATACCATCGGTCAGCGCAAGGGTATGGGATTCGGCGGCGGACCGTGGTTCGTGGTCAAGAAGGATGTGGAGAGGAACATCCTCTACGTGTCTCATGGCTACGACCCCGAGACAGCTTATAAGCAGGACTTCCCCATCCATGATTTCCATGCACTGACACGACCGTTGGACGAGGTGTTCGGTGCGCAGACGACGGGGGCGGCGATCACGTTCAAGATCCGGCATACGCCTGGCTATCTGGCGGCGACACTGGAGCAGACGGGCGCTGGCAGCTATATCGTGCATGCCAAGGAACGGATACACGGGGTGGCCCCGGGACAGTTCTGTGTGGTCTACGATGAGCATCACCACCGTTGCTTAGGCTCTGGGGAGATAACCATCTGAAAATAACACATCCCGCTCAGCGTTGCTGGCGGGATGTTTGTTTTGATGGCTTTGTGTTATTTCCTGACTTTATTCCTTGGCTTTATTTCCTGGCGAAGCTGCCGAAGTAGTCGAGACAGGTCTTCTGCCATTCGCGGGCATTCTCCAACTGGTGCTGCAGGCGCTCGTCGACCTCCTGCCAGCGCTGCTCGTCGATGGTCGGCTTGCTGTTGTGCCAGATATCGATGAAGCTCTCCACCTCTTTGACTCCACGGCCGTAACGGTAGGTCAGCTCATCGATGAGGGTGCGGCCGCTGTTGGTGCGGTAGGTCCATGGCACATGATGGAACCAGAGCAGGTAGCGCTCGGGACAGGTGGTCAGGTCGTCGTAGAGCGAGCAGTAGGGCTCACGGTACTGCGAGGTGGCATCGGTGCCGGTATGACTGCGGTCGAAACCGATGCCTGCGGAGTCGGCCTGATGGTAGTACACGGGGCACCACTCGAGGGGGTAGTGGGCGATGTAGCCGTCGGGCTCGGGACCGTAGTGGTGGTCGAACTTGAAGATATGGTGCAGACCCAAGGGCATCATGTAGTCGACGCAGGCCTCACGACTGCGTAGCATCATGCTGAGCAACGGGGTGCGGTGACTGTCGTCGATATCGAACGTGGCGGAGAGCCATTCGTCGGCGATCTGCTCGCTTTTCAGGGTGGGGTCCCAGGCCAGACGACCGAAGGCATACCAGTTGGCCTGCGAGAAGTGATGACCGCACCAGTTCTTGTCTAAGCCGATATTCGCCACACCTGCGACGCCCACCAGACGGGCGGGGGCTACATAGCCGAAGAACTCGCGCCACATCGGGGCGAGGTACACCAGGTGGCGCGACTGTCCGAGATACTCCTGGGTGATCTGCAGCTCGGCCATCTGGGGGGTCTTGTGCATATTGTCGAAGATGGGGGCATAGGGCTCGCGCGGCTGGAAGTCGAGCGGTCCGTTCTTGGACTGGAGGATCACGTTCGAGCGGAACAGTCCGTCGTCGTTGATGAACTCGGAAACGGCCTGCTTCACACGGTCCTCGCCCTTGTGGTTGGCACCATAGACAAACGAGCGCCACATGATGATGCCGCCGTAGGGGGCCACGGCATCGGCCAGCATATTGGCACCCTGGGCATGGGTTCTATGGTAGTCGCCAGGACCAGGCTGACCCTCGGAGTTGGCTTTCACGAGGAAGCCGCCGAAGTCGGGAATCTCACGATAAATCTCCTTGGCCTTGGCTTTCCACCAGGTCTTCACCTTCGCGTTCAGGGGGTCGGCGGTCTGAAGACCGCCTAGGGCCATCGGCGAGGCGAAGTTGACGGACAGATAGACCTTGATACCGTAGGGGCGCAGGATGGCGGCGATCTCTTTCACCTTATTTATATATAGAGGCGACAGAATTCTTGGGGAGGCATTGACATTGTTGAGCACGGTGCCGTTGATGCCTATCGAGGCGTTGGCTCTGGCATAGGCTCTGACGAGGGCGGCATCGATGGCCTTCGGTTGGTCGCCGTCGAGGTCCCAGAAGATGCTACGACCAGCATAGCCGCGCTCGATCGTGCCGTCGAGGTTGTCCCAGTGGTTCAGGATACGGTACTTGAAGTAGGGCTTCTGATAGCCTTGGGTGGCAGGCTCCCTCAGTAGGGTGTAGGCACCGTACAGCAGGCCTGTCTCGTCCTTGGCGGAGATGGTCGTCCCTTCTATCTTGAAGGCCTCGGCCTCGATGGTGGGATCGATGGCAAGGGTCACCTCGTCGCCTCGGAAATACTTCCGCAGCTCGTCGGCAGCGATACATGCGGGTCCGTTCACTTTTGCTTTGTCGACAGATTGGTAGCGCAGCCACAGTCGACTACCGTCCTCGGCCTGGACTTGGCCCATGACGAGGCAGGTCATGATCAGTAATGTCAGTTTCTTCATATGTATGGCAAAAGTACAATAAAATCTTCAAAAATCATCATCAAAGACCATAAATGATTGATAATTTCCCTGCAATGTCATTTTTTTACGCTAAATTTGCATGCGAAAACTGTAGCTAAGACAAATATATGACGTGTAAGTTCTTTATCAGAAATGTGTTACTGTCGGTTGTGATGGCCGGCATGTTCTTCGTACCCCAGACCATGAGGGCCGCCGACTTCACCGTGGGCCACAAGACCTTCCTCCTTGACGGCAAGCCTTTCGTTATCAAGGCAGCGGAAGTGCATTACCCACGTATCCCGCGTGCCTACTGGGAGCATCGTATCCAACTGTGTAAGTCGTTGGGCATGAACACGCTCTGCATCTATGTGTTCTGGAATATCCATGAACAGCGCGAGGGACAGTTCGACTTCTCCGAGAATAATGATGTGGCAGCGTTCTGTCGATTGGCCCAGCAGAACGGGATGTATGTCATCGTGCGTCCCGGACCGTATGTCTGTGCGGAGTGGGAGATGGGCGGTCTGCCCTGGTGGCTGCTGAAGAAGAAGGATATCCGACTGAGGGAGCAGGATCCTTACTTCATGGAGCGTGTCAGGCTCTTCGAGCAGCAGGTGGCACGCCAGTTGGCACCGCTGAGCATCCGTAACGGGGGACCTATCATCATGGTACAGGTGGAGAACGAATATGGCTCTTATGGTGAGGACAAGCCTTATATCTCTGCGATACGTGACATGGTGCGCGATGCCTGGGGCTCTGGCGCGCCTGTGATGTTCCAGTGCGATTGGAGCAGTAACTTCGAGAAGAACGGGCTCGACGATCTGGTGTGGACGATGAATTTCGGCACGGGCGCGAACATCGACGAGCAGTTCCGTCGTCTGGGTGAACTCCGTCCTGATGCACCGAAGATGTGCTCGGAGTTCTGGAGCGGCTGGTTCGATAAGTGGGGAGCACGGCATGAGACGCGTCCTGCCAAGGATATGGTCGACGGTATCGACGAGATGTTGTCGAAGGGCATCAGCTTCTCTCTTTATATGACTCATGGGGGTACTTCGTTCGGACATTGGGCGGGGGCCAACAGTCCGGGCTTCGCACCGGATGTCACCTCTTACGACTATGATGCGCCCATCAACGAGCATGGTGCTCAGACGGAGAAGTTCGTCAAGTTGCGTGAGGTGCTGCAGAAATACAGTGACGAGCCATTGCCCAAGCGACCGCCGTTCCCTAACGGTCTTATCAGTATTCCGCCGTTTGAGTTGACGGAACGGGCTGACATCTTGTTGGGTGTCGACTCGCTGGTGATGGACAGTGAGCTGCGTACCATGGAGGAGATGGATCAGGGCTGGGGCTCGATGATCTACCAGACGGTGCTGCCTGAGATTCCGCAGGAGAGTGTGCTCACGCTGAACGATTGTCATGACTATGCTCAGGTGTTCATCGATACGACTTATATCGGCAAGATCGATCGTGTGCGTAATGAGAGGAGTCTCCGTCTGCCGGCTGTCAGGAAAGGTCAGGAGCTGAAGATCCTCCTGGAGGCGATGGGGCGTATCAACTTTGGACGGGCTATCAAGGACTATAAAGGTATCACTAAGAGTGTGACCATCACTGCCGAGGTTGACGGCCATGAGCTGACATGGGACCTGCGCCGTTGGACCATCATGACGATACCTGATGACTATCAGACGGCTGTCAAGGCGCTGGCCACCGCCAAGGCCATGAGGAATGAGATGGCAGGGAACGGTCAGGTGACCGAGCTGCCTGCTCCTTACAAAGGCTCTGGCTACTATCGGGGTTATTTCCAGTTGAACAGGGTGGGTGATACGTATCTGAATATGGAGGCTTTCGGAAAAGGACAGGTCTATGTCAACGGACATCCCATCGGACGGTTCTGGTCTATCGGCCCGCAGCAGACGCTCTATGTGCCTGGCTGCTGGCTTAAGAAGGGAAAGAATGAGGTGATCGTCCTCGACGTGGTGGGGCCATCGCTGCGGGCTTACTATCCGTCGGCTCTGAAGGCTCTGGATAAGGCGAACAAGAAAAAGCGCGCAGGACGTTTTCTCCGGAGGCCGAAGGAGACCAAGGTGGAACAGATGTCTGTCTATCCGACGTTGTTCGGACAGAACCGTCCGGAACTGGATAAGTTGAATATAGAGAAGACACGCACGCATAATAACCCTGGCGACAAGCCAGACCTGAACTCTGCCACGCCTGTGGCCGAGGGTCAGTTCGTGGCTGGCAACGGTTGGCAGACCGTACGTTTCGACCAGCCAGTACGGGGACGTTATATCGCTCTTCAGGCGCTCTCCACCCAGACGGGTGGTGACGAGGTGGCCGTGGCAGAGGTCTATGCCCTCAATGCCCAGGGGGCTCGAATCAGTCGTGAGGCGTGGACGGTGAAGTATGCCGACAGCGAGGATATCCTTCGTGGGAACAACACGGCCGACAAGGTGTTCGACCTGCAGGAGTCTACGTATTGGCGCACAGAAAAAGGATCTGCTCTTCCGCACTTGATGGTCATCGACCTTGGCAGTGAACAGATCCTGACGGGTTTTGATTATCTCCCTCGTGCCGAACAGTCGGCACCTGGTTCTATCCGTTCCTATCGTCTGTTCGTGTATTAACGCGACAGACGATAGGAACAGATGCTTATTGCTTCAACAGATTGAGTGACTGTTGAGGAGCAAGAGCATTCGTTGTCTTCTCTGTGTATTCCGAGAGCTTCAGTGTCGCTGTGGCAGTAATGTCACGGCTGCTATTGCCGATACGGAACGTATAGGTGCCAGCTTCTGTGAGCCACTGCGAACCTGCCTCGTCGAAACTGGCTAGGTCGCGCACAGGAATCACCATGGTGAGAACCTGGCTCTCGCCAGGCTTCAACTCACGTGTCTTGGCAAAGGCTTTCAGTTCTTGAGTAGGTTTCGCAAGCTTTCCTTTGGGAGCCTGAACATAGACCTGAGCCACCTCTTTACCCGTTATACTTCCTGTATTCTTAACGGTGACACACACTTCGACGGCATCTTTTCCTTTGGCCTTCACCACAGGTTTAGCAAAACTGAACGTTGTGTAGCTCAGTCCGAAACCGAAGGGATAGGCTACATTCTTCTGGAAGGTGTCGAAATAGCGGTAGCCCACATAGATGTCTTCCTCATGGTTTGTGTAGGCATGTCCTGGGATAGGACGCTTGTTGGCAGCCATATCCTTGAAAGTATAAAAGTCAATATTGCCAGGGAAATCCTTCGTAGAGGCATGATCAGTGGCAGAGATGGGCCATGTCATGGTAAGCTTTCCAGAGGGGTTCACCTTACCTGTGAGCAGATCGGCAATCGAGTTGCCACCTTCCATGCCAGGTTGCCATGCACAGAGAATAGCATCAGGATAGGCGCTCCAAGAGGCTGTCTCGATGACACTTCCTGAGTTGATGATTACGATGACAGGCTTGCCAGCAGCATGGAAAGCGTTGCAGACATCCGTGATCAGGGCACGCTCCTCAGGGATAAGGTTGAACTCCGTGTCGATGTCGCGGTCGACACCTTCACCAGCCTGGCGTCCGATGGTGATGATGGCAGCGTCGGCATGCTTTACTTCATTGTTGACGGCGATGGGTGAGATACCGATCTCAGGATATTTCTGCTGACCGAAATACTCACTCTGGTACCATTTGGCGGGGTGGCGCTCGGCTTGGAACTTCACCTTGGCATATTCGATGTATTTGCGATAGATATCAGTGAGTGTGGGCGAAGAGCTGATGCCTACATTCTGCAGTCCTTCCAGCATGTCAACCACATAAGGGGGGTGAACACAGCCAGAACCTGTTCCGCCAGAGAGGAAATCGTAGGAGTTCTCGCCAAACAGGGCAACCGTTTTGATTACACCTTTCTTCCAAGGCAGTGTGCCGTTATTCTTCAGAAGAACGATACCTTCGGCGGCTGTCTGTCGGGTGATGGCAGCATGAGCCTTGAAGTCGGGGGCATTGCTGGCGGGATACTGGTGGAAACTCGGGGTTTTGACAATGTACTCAAGCATGCGGCGCACGTTACGATCGACATCGGCGATGTCGAGACTACCGTTTTTTACACCGTCGATGATCTCCTGTACCTGAGCCGGCTGACCAGGTTCCATGAGGTCGTTGCCTGCCTGTACCTCACGGATGGTGGGGAGTCCCTCGCGGATGCCGATCCAGTCGGTCATCACGATTCCTTTGAAGCCCCAGTCGTCACGGAGGATCTTGGTGAGCAGGTCGTGGTTGCCCATCGAGAACTCGCCGTTGATCTTGTTATACGAGGCCATGATGGTCCAGGGGTTACTCTCGCGGACGGCAATCTCGAAGCCGCGGAGGTAGAGCTCACGGGCGGCACGCTGACTGACGCGCTCGTCGACGCTCGTGCGGTCTGTCTCCTGGGAGTTTACGGCAAAATGCTTGGCCGAGACGCCTGCGCCCTGACTCTGCACACCGTTGATATAGGCGGCGGCGATCTTACCTGTCAGCAGAGGGTCTTCGGAGTAATATTCGAAGTTACGACCGCAGAGGGGGTTGCGGTGTAGGTTCATGCCAGGGCCGAGGATGACGTCGCAGCGGTATTCCTTGGTCTCGTTACCGATGGCTTCGCCCACCTTGCCTACAAGCTCGGTGTTCCAGGTGGAAGCCAGACAACTGCCGATAGGGAAGGCCGTGGCATAGTAGGTCTTGTCTGTGCCCTTGCGTGTGGGGTCGATACGTACGCCGGCAGGACCGTCTGTCAGTACGGTGGCAGGGATGCCGAGACGGGGAATGGCTGGCGAGGTTCCTGCGGCACCTGCCACAAGGTCTGCCTCACCGCCTACGACGGCTCCTGCACCAAAGAAATTGTTGGCTCCTCCGACGAGCAGTTTGGCTTTCTCTTCAAGGGTCATAGCCTGAAGCACCTCGTCGATGTTGTTGGCACTTAGCTTGGGCTGGGCATTCATTGTCATAGCGAATGATACAAATAAGGAAATGGTAAGTAGTTTTTTCATTTTTATAATAGTGTTTAGAAGTTTAACTTGGGTTGGGGTCGACTAAGGGAAGACCTTGAAGATGTAGCCCTCTTCCTTCAGCCACTGAAGACTCTCTGGTAGGGCCGTACGAAGCTTATCTATCGATTTCAGGGAGTCGTGGAAGGTGATGATAGAGCCATTGCGGGCGTAGTGCTTCACGTTGTTCACCACATCCTCTGCAGTCATCCACTTAGAATAGTCGCGTGTCACAAGATCCCACATGACCACCTTGAACTTCCTGCTGACCCATGCGTACTGACCAGTGCGCATCCAACCATGAGGCGGACGGAAATAGCGGCTCTTGATATAGGCGTTGGCCTTCTCGATATTGTAGTTGTACTCTTTGATGGTATGACGGAACCCACTGATATGGTTATGGGTGTGGTTGCCTACCTGATGACCTTCTGCAACGATCCGCTCATACAGGTCGGGATATTTCCGTACGTTGTCGCCCACCATAAAGAAGGTGGCCTTGATATCAAACTGCTTGAGCGTATCAAGGATGAAGGGGGTGGCCTCTGGGATAGGACCGTCGTCAAAGGTCAGATAGACTGCCCTTTCACGACGGTTCATCCTCCAGAAGGCTTTGGGATATAGCCAGCGGAGATAGATGGCTGGTTGTTCTATGAACATGCTGGTTTCCTCTTAATATTCGAATCTGCCACCCTTGGCATGGAACTGCTTGGTGAGCTGCTGGATACGCAGATCCATCTTCTTAGCCTTCTCGCTGTCGATGGTCTCCTGCACTTGCAGCAACTGTTCTGCGATATAGAGCTGTATCAGACAGTCGTGCTGTGAGCTCTCGAAGCGCATGCCGTCGAGCGAGTAGTACCATGTCAGATACTGCGACGCTTTCTTCCACAGGATGTCGATCAGCTGCTGGGCTTTCTTGTCCTGACCTGTCAGCGCATAGCCGCGTGCCAGATCGAGCGAGCCGCTCTGGAAATCGTGTGGCACATTATAGTCGGGGATCGCCTTCTCGCTCTTGGCGAGCACCTCTTTGGCCTTCTCGTCCTGTCCCTCCTGAATCAGGTTCAAGGCCAGGGAGGCCATCAGACGGCGGTGGGTGTAGCACATACGCATGACGGTCTCGTCGAGGTAGATACCTGGCTGCTCGATGCCGCCGAATTTGAACTTCTTCATCACGTTGTTATAGGTCTTCTCTGTGTCGAAGTTCTTCGCTCCTGGCGCGTTCGTGGTGAAAGGCGTGATGCGGTTGGCAAGACCCTCCTGTACGAAGTTGTCGCCCAGGTTCATATAGTTCTCAGAACCTACGGTGGTGGCTACGTAGATGGGACGAGTCCAGTTGGCATTGGCGATGATCTCGAGCATCATCAGGTCGCCTTTGTAGAGCGCGCCCTTTCCTTTCAACGAGATCACCATGCGGTCGGGGATGGAGTCGCTGGCCATCATCATCTTACTCTTACGCACAGCCTCCTTGTCGATGGTCACATAGATGGTATCGGTGGGGATGACGTGGAACTCTTTCTCCTTGGCGCGTACCCAGTTCTTCAGGATGTTCTTCAGCTCGAAGGGCTCGTCGCCAAACTGCTTGCGGGCTGCCTCAGGCTGCTCACGATAGAGCTGGAGCACCTGTTCCTTGAGCGACGGGTCTACCTGTACATATTCGTTGGTGCCTGCACAGTATTCGAGACGGTTCCATGTGATAGGTAGTGATGGCGAGTTGTATGCAGGACGGACCATCTGGTCGATGTACCAATCTGTCTGCAGATAGGAGAGGTTGCAGACACGGGCATCCGTGCGTACACCCTCCGTATCCTGGTTATACCACAGGGGGAAGGTGTCGTTGTCGCCATTGGTGAAAATGACGGGGTTACCTTCTTCCTGGAGCGTCATCAGGTAGTTCTGTCCGAAGTCACGGCAGCAGTAGCGACCAGAGCGGTCGTGGTCATCCCATGTCTGGGAGGCCATCTGGATGGGGACGATGAGGCAGACGATACCTACAATAGCGGCGATGATGGTCTCTCCCTGTTTACCTGTCAGCTGGAGCTTTCTCGTGAGCCAGTTGATGATGGCGGCCACACCCATACCGCACCAGATCGCGAAGGCATAGAACGAGCCTGCATAGGCGTAGTCGCGCTCGCGTGGCTGCATAGGTGTCTGGTTCAGGTAGATGACGATGGCGAGTCCTGTCATGAAGAAGAGGAAGAACACCACCCAGAACTGGCGGATGCCGATGGGGTCGTCCACCGTCTTCTCCGTGCCGTTGACCATCTCCTTGCGCCTGCGGGTGTACCATGCCTGCCAGAAGAGGCCGAGGAGACCCAGGATGAGCGGCATGCAGTAGAACACGTTATGACCCTTGTTCTCCTTCAGGTCGTCAGGTAGCAATGACTGGTCGCCCAGACGTACGTTGTCGATGAAGGGGATACCAGTGATCCAGTTACCGTGCTCCAGTTCTCCGTTGCCCTGGATATCGTTCTGTCGACCAGCGAAGTTCCACATGAAGTAACGCCAGTACATGAAGTTACACTGGTAGCTCAGGAAGAATCGGATGTTCTCCAGTTGTGTGGGCATCTTCACGGTCATGGGTTCGCCGCAGCGGTCGTAAGGCACTTCCGTACCGTCGACACCGCCCATCCATGACTCGTAGGCTGAGGCATGACCTGCATCATACATACGTGGGAAGAGCATGTTCTGGGCGTATTTGTATTCATCCTTCGTACGTACCACGAAGTATGAGTCCTTCTCATTGGCCGATGCCTTCTCCTTACGTTGGTAGACGGGCTTGCCCTTCGACATGACGGGCCGACAGTACTGACCGTCGGTAGTCAGGGCCACCTGTGAGGTGTAGGCCTGTCCGTAAAGCAGTGGGCGCTGTCCATACTGGTCGCGTCCGAGGTAGTCGCCCAGAGTGAAGATATCCTCTGGCGAGTTCTGGTCCATCGGCGGGTTAGCCGAGGAGCGGATCACAATCAGGGCGTATGTCGAGTAGCCGATCATCAGCATCAGCATACAGAGTAGCGTGGTGTTCTTGATACGTGCGCTGATGAGGGCGACCTTGTCTCTCTTCATCTGCAGGACGAACCACAGGACTGCCAATACGATGACGCCGATGATGAATGCCGACCAGCCCCAGCCGTAGAACGGGATGCCGAGCATACCAACGGCCAGCAGGAAGGCGATGTTCTGTATCTTCAGACTGTGCTTCTGGGTCTGTGTCTCGTAGACGGCCCAGATGACGCAGGCGACGAGCAGGATAATATAGATGATCTCACCAGTATTGAACGGTAGGCCGAGGGTGTTGACGAAGAACAGCTCGAACCAGCCGCCTACGGTGATAATACCAGGTACGACACCATACAGCACGGCTGCCAGGATGACGAGCGAGATGGCCAGTGCAATCAGCGAGCCCTTGAGGTTGGCATTCGGGAATCGGCGATAGTACCATACGAGGCCGATGGCAGGCACACACAGTAGGTTCAGCAGGTGTACACCGATAGAGAGTCCTGTCATGTACATGATGAGAATCAGCCAACGGTCTGAGTGAGGCTCGTCGGCATGGTCGTCCCATTTGAGGATCAGCCAGAATACAACGGCCGTGAAAGCAGAGGAGTAAGCATAAACCTCGCCTTCGACAGCAGAGAACCAGAACGTGTCACTGAAGGTGTAGATCAATGCTCCCACAAGACCAGAGGCCTCGATGGCTATCATCTTGGGCAATGTCAGCTCATTCCAGTTGCTGATGAGCAGACGACGTGTCAGATGGGTGATACTCCAGAACAGGAACAGGATACAGGTGGCCGAGAGCAGGGCGCTCATCGTGTTCACCATGCGTGCCACTTGAGTGGCGTCACTGGCAAACTGCGAGAAGAGGTTGGCCGTCAGCATGAAGAAAGGAGCCCCAGGGGGATGGCCGATCTCCAGTTTATAACCTGTTGTGATAAACTCCGGACAGTCCCAGAAGCTGGCTGTCGGTTCGATCGTAGAGCAATAGACGACGGCTGCTATCAGAAATGTGAGCCATCCAAGCACATTGTCCACCAGTCTATAGCTGGCACGACCGTTTTGCTCTGCAAAGAATTGTCTCATATGATTGATTTCTTGTTTTATCGTTTATTCATAAAATTACGGGCAAAGGTACGAATTATTATCGAAAATATAGAACGGATACTGATAATTAACTTACATAAACAAACCAGCGCCCTCGATCAGGAGGATATAGCGGAATATCTTACCCAATGTGATGGCTATGAACGTGATGACGATGTTCGAGCGCATCAGTCCCAATGCGATGGTGATGGCACTGCCCAGCACAGGCAGGAATGCGAAGAAGCCCATCCAGGCACCGCGGCCTGCCAGCATGCGATGCGCCTTCTCCAGACTTTCCTTCTTCACGTGCAGGTATCTCTCTATCCATTCCATCCTTCCCATCCTTCCCACGCTGTAGTTGAGGATGCTGCCCAGCACGTTGCCGATAGTGCCATAGACCATCAGTCCCCAGGGGTCGAGTCC
The DNA here is from genome assembly GCF_900110895.1 of Prevotella aff. ruminicola Tc2-24. Taxonomy (GTDB): domain Bacteria; phylum Bacteroidota; class Bacteroidia; order Bacteroidales; family Bacteroidaceae; genus Prevotella. The sequence continues at coordinate 152,681 of NZ_FOIQ01000004.1, forward strand.
TGTGGCCATCAAGCCTATCATGACGGCCTCACTGGAGAACGGAAAGAAACTGCCAGCCAGGAAGGCCGCCAGTAGCATGCCCCAGTAGCCGTACTGGCTCAGGAAGGTGATGATTACATCCATAGACAGTAGACGGTGAGTGCCAGTACCACAGCGACGATAGTGAGGAACGCGATGTTGGTCACCTTAGTGGAGGTCAGTGCCACGAAGTGTCCTATCAGCGGACTGGTCGTGATCAGCAGGACGCGTATCATGAGATCGTAGAGTTGAGGCTGTAGCGCCAACAGGAGGATGGCCACCGTTCCCAACAGGATAAAGCTATAGTACAACTGACGGGTTCTGATCTTATCACGTGAACTGGTGCGTACGAAGTGCACTGTCCCCGTGATGCCCAGTCCCACCATCAGGACGAAGAACAAGATTCTCGGCAGCGACAGCACTGTATAGTCGATGGGGAACATCACATCGCCGAGAGCAGCGAAGTGTGCCCCTGCTAACGGCCACCCTTCCTCGCCCAGGAAGAACAGCCACGCCAGCATGAACCAGTAGGGCGCGATCAGTCCGAGAATGGATGCTAGGAACGTGCGCCAGCTCATGGAATAGAGATGCCATGCCATGATGATCCAGTAGGCAGGCAGCAGATAGACGACGTGGATGTCGATGACGCTAGCCAGTCCGAGACAAAGGAACGCGTAAAACGTCCAGCCCGTCGACACCTTGTCCTGATAGCATCTGAACAAGGTAATCAGCGACGCGATGAGGATAAGTTGTATGGCGGCTCCTGCCGTTGAGGGAAACAGGAAGACAGCCGCGCACGACAGCATGACGAATGCCGAGGATACCGAACGACTGTAGATACGAATCAGCACGTTGATGTTGGTAAACTCCAGCATGAGCAGTGCCGCCACGTTGAAGAGGGCGAACTGTAACCACCACTGATGCTGTATGAGTCCTGCCAACAACCATACCAACGCCCCGTAGATCATGGTGACGGGAAGGGTATAGCGGCTTCCTGCTATCTGGTTCTGTAACCGTTTCATGGTCTACAGGTCGGCTCCGATGTCACGACGGAAATACTTGTCTGTAAATTGTATCTTCTGTGCTTCCTCGAAGGATTTCTGCAATGCCTCGGCCTTGTCCTTGCCGTATGAAGATACCGCGATGACGCGCCCACCGGCAGTCACCACCTGTCCGTCCTTCATGGCCGTGCCGCTGTGGAAGACGATAGAGCCTTTCACCTGGTCGATGCCCGTGATGGGATAGCCCTTCTGGTATGCCTGCGGATAACCGCCGCTCACCATCATAACACATACGGCCGAGCGCGGATCAAACTCGATGGTGCGCTGGTCGAGGTTCCCTTCGGCCACACCCTCGAACAGGTCGACGATGTCGCTCTTCAGACGGAGCATGACGCTCTCCGTCTCAGGGTCGCCCATACGACAGTTGTATTCGATGACCATTGGCTCGCCCTTCACGTTGATCAGTCCGAAGAAGATGAAGCCCTTATAGTCGATATGCTCAGCGGCCAGACCCTCGACGGTAGGACGGATGATACGGTCCTCCACCTTCTGCATCCACTCCTTGGTGGCGAAAGGTACGGGGGTGACGCTGCCCATGCCGCCAGTGTTCAGACCTGTGTCGTGCTCACCGATACGCTTATAGTCCTTAGCTTCGGGTAGTATCTTATAGTGCTGTCCGTCAGTCAGTACGAACACAGAACATTCGATACCGCTGAGGAACTCCTCGATGACCACCTGTGCCGAGGCTGTGCCGAACATACCGCCCAGCATCTCCTTCAACTCTTTCCTGGCCTCCTCGAGGGTGGGGAGGATGAGAACACCCTTACCAGCGCAGAGACCGTCGGCCTTCAGCACGTAAGGTGCCTCGAGCGTCTCCAGAAACCGCAGTCCCTCCTCCAGATGCTCACCGTCGAAGGTCTGATAGCGGGCTGTAGGGATGTTGTGACGCTGCATGAAACCCTTAGCGAAATCCTTCGAGCCCTCGAGCACGGCACCAGCCTTCGAAGGACCTATCACAGGCACGTCTTTGGTGCGCGGGTCGTTCTTCAGGTCGTCGTAGATACCCTTTACCAATGGATCTTCAGGACCTACCACCACCATGTCGACGCGCTTCTCTGCCACGAACTGCTTGATGGCCTCGAAATCATCGGCCTTCATGGCGATGTTCTCGCCGCAGTCAGAGGTGCCCGCGTTGCCTGGGGCGATATACAGTTTCTCACACTTGTTGCTCTGAGCGATTTTCCATGCTAAGGCGTGCTCACGTCCGCCACTTCCTAACAATAATATCTTCATTTTACTATAAACTATCAACTACAAACAGGCAGACTACTTCAGGTAGTCCTCGAAATACTGGGTGATGCGCTCATGTAGATGAACACTGGCGTGGCCGCGCATATTATGCTCCTCACCAGGGTAGGCGAAGAAATCGAGCTGGGTGCCGGCCTTCACGCAAGCGTCGAGGAACGACAGGGCATGCTGAGGCACCACCGTGGGGTCGTTGTAACCCACAATGATCTGCAGTTTCCCTTTCAGGTTCTTCGCCTGTGGGATGAGGCTGCAGGTCGCATAGCCCTCAGGGTTGCTCTCAGGCGTACCCATATAGCGCTCGCCGTACATCACTTCGTACCATTTCCAATCGATAACAGGTCCGCCTGCCACACCCACCTTGAACACATCCGGGTAGTGGGTCATCAGTGAGATGGTCATAAAACCGCCGTACGACCAACCATGTACGCCCAGACGGTCGGCATCGACATAGGGCAGGCTCTTCAGGAACTCCACACCCTTCATCTGGTCTTGCATCTCCACCTGTCCTAAGCGGTGGAAGGTCGCCTGCTCGAAGTCACGTCCGCGATCCTCCGATCCCCTGTTGTCGAGGATGAAGAGCACATAACCCTTCTGTGCCATGTACGTCTCCCACGAGCGACTGTACCAGTGCCATGAGGCCTCGACGTTATGGGCGTGCGGTCCGCCGTATACGTAGACCACCGTCGGATATTTCTTCGCAGGGTCGAAGTCGGCTGGCTTCACCATGCGGTAGTAAAGGTCCGTTACCCCATCGGCCGCCTTGATGCTTCCGCATTCGAAGAGCGGCTGCTGGTAGCCTTTCCATGGATCCTCGGCAGCGAGCAGTTGGTAGCCCTTTCCTTTAGCTGTGGCTATCACCTCGATGTTCCGCGGGATGTCGGGAGCCGAGTATTTGTCGACCACCTGTTCACCTGCGGCAGAGAGCTGGGCCGACTGCACGGCGCCGATGCCTTTGTCGAGTAGGGTGCGCTTACCGTTGGCTACGTTCACGCTGTAGATGTTTCTCTGTAGCGGGTCTTTCTCGTTGGATATATAGATAATGCTTTTGCCTTTCTGGTTGAATCCCAGTACGTCAGTGACCACCCAGGGACCAGTGGTGAGCTGTTTCACCTCCCGTCCTTTGGTGTCGAACAGATAGAGATGGTTGTAGCCGTCTTTCTGACTCTGCATAACAAACTTCGTGTTATCCCATGGCAGGAAACTGATGGGATGCAGCGGCTCTACGTATTTGTCGGATACTTCGCGATACAGTTCACCGAGACGCTCACCTGTCACGGCGTTGTAGGCTACCAGACGACAATCGTTCTGTGCTCTGTTCAATTCGAACATATAGATGGTCTTGGCATCGGGGCTCCACGCGATGTTCGTGAAGTAGCATGCCTCTCCAGTTTCCTCCGAAGAAGGCGTCTTAAGGTAGATGGTCTTGTGGGCAGCTGTATCATAGACGCCGACGGTCACCTCGTGACTGGTCATACCAGCCATCGGATATTTGTCGGGCTCATAGGTCGCCGTCCTTGGGAAGATATTCACCTGTGGATAGTCCGTCACCATCGACTGGTCCATACGGTAGAAAGCCAGCCGTTGTCCGTCAGGACTCCAGAACGTGCCCTTCTCGATACCGAACTCATTACGGTGTACGGACTGTCCGTATACGATCTCCCTGCTGCCGTCATCGCTGATGTGACAGGTCTGTCCTTGTCCGTCAGTGACATAAAGTTGGTCGTCGCTCACATAGGCCACCGCTCTGGACACCTTGTTCCAGTCGGCATACAACTGTCCCTTGCTGTCCTGTCGCCATGCCACGCTCTTCTTCTTGAAGTCGTAGAGCACACGCTCCGTACCGTTGTCCAGAAGCACAAGCGACTGGTCCGGATAAGGATAGCTGGCATTCATCGCGCTGTGGAACGTGATGCCGTTGTCGGCTGTGATCTTGTTGATCTCCTCAAGCGTGAAGAGCACTTCCCTATTGCCTTTGGCATCGATGGAGCCGCCCTCCTCAGCATCCTGATACATCAGCTGCTCGCCCCACCATGTCAGCCACATGTTCTTGGGTAGCATGCGACGGTAGTTCGTACCTCCGAAGTTCAGGTCCTCAAGGGTGAATAGTTTGTCTTGTGCACTCATTGTTGTTGCGACTGCCAGGAGCAGAGCCATGGTCAGCAGTTGCTTAATCCTCGTCATCGTTGAATCTCCTTTTCTTTCCGAAATCTTTGCCTTTGCCGAATGAACGGCTCTTACCGCTGCGGTCGAAACGCTCATGACCACCTCTGTTCGGACTGCTCTTATAGCCGCCCTTGCGGTCTCTGCGCTCTTCGCGGTCCTCACGGCCACCCTCCCTGCGACTTCTGCGCTCATTACGCTTGTCGTTTTCCAGGTCGTGACGGTGGAAGGTGAACGAGCGGATATCGCTCTCCTCGTTCTGCTCAGTCTCCTCCAGACGCTGCTTGAACTCACGGTTCTTCTTGAAGCGGTGCTTCTCGGCCATCTGCCGTTTCTCGTCCTCCGTCTTCACGACACCGCCCTCCTGACGGAAGTTCTTCAGTTTACCGTCAAAGATCTGGTATTTGCGGAACTCGCACTCCAGCGATCCGTTGTAGAGTGGAATCTTGATGCTGGGTTTCAGGCCTATCTGGTCGAAGCACTCCTCACGATAGGAGAGCACCCAGGCGTCGTTGTTCAGGAACTGGTGCTTCAGTCGTTCGCCGATCATCTTATAGGTGCCCAGCAGATCGGGCGTTGAGATACGCTCGCCGTAGGGTGGGTTGGTGATGATGATGCTTTTGTTGGCAGGCTGTGTGAATGCCTTGAAGTCCTGCTGCTTCACGGTGATGACGCTGGTCAGTCCCGCCGCTTTCACGTTGAGCAGGGCCGTGTTCACGGCCTTCATGTCGATATCGTAGCCGTAGATATGGTGGTTGAACTCACGCTCCTGACTCTCGTCGTTGTAGATGCGGTCGAAGAGCTCAGAGTCGAAGTCGGGCCATTTCTCGAAAGCGTATTCTTTCCTGAACAGACCAGGAGCCATGTTCTTGGCGATGAGGGCTGCCTCGATGAGCAGTGTGCCCGATCCGCACATTGGGTCGATGAAGTCGGTGTCGCCCTGCCATCCCGACATGAGGATCATGCCGGCGGCCAGCACCTCGTTGAGTGGTGCCTCCACGCTCTCCTGACGGTAGCCTCTGCGATGCAGCGACTCACCGCTGGAGTCGAGACTCAGCGTACACTTGTCCTCGGCCACGTGTATGTTCAGGCGAATGTCGGGGTTTGCCACCGAGATGTTAGGCCGTTTGCCCGTAGCCTCGCGGAACTGGTCCACGATGGCATCCTTCACCTTGTATGACACGAACTTCGAGTGGCGGAACTCCTCGGAGAACACCACTGCATCGACGGCGAAGGTCTTCTCCGTCGTCAGGAATTCTGTCCAGTCTATTTTCTTGATTTCCTCATACACATCATCAGCGCTTCTTGCCTTGAAGTGGCGGATGGGTTTGAGAATTCTGATTGCGGTGTGCAACTGAAAGTTGGCACGATACATCATTTCCTTGTCACCAGTAAACGAGACCATTCGTCTACCAATCTTCACATTGTTAGCCCCCAGTTGGGTCAGCTCCTTCGCCAGTACAGGTTCCAGTCCCATAAACGTCTTGGCGATCAGTTCCTGCTCATCTGTGTGAGCAGGGTTTGCTTCATAATTCTGTTTCATGATTTCTTAGTACCTTGTCGCGGTCCGGCATCACTTCCGTGACCGTTTTGGGAATTCCGACTGCAAAGTTAATACAAGTTAATGGAAAACAGCGCATTTTGTTTGTTAATTATTAAAAATAGGAGGAAAATAGTAAAAATCGTCGTCGAAAAGTGATATTATTCGAAATTAAGTTGTATTTTTGCGAAGAATAACTTAAAACTATGCTTAGAATGCTGCTGATGGTCTCCTGGGAAGACATGTACCTGTACCCCCTGGTGTGGGTGGTAGGAATCCTATTGTTTATCGCTTTGGTCATTGCCGTGTTCGTTCAGCTGCGTACGGGCAAGAAGATCCGTAGTGAGCTGGCTGAGCTGGAGAAGGTGCGTCAGGGCAATATCGAGTACGAGTTCATCTTGCGCGCCATGAAGCTCTGCACATGGCATATCGATGCTGCCAGTCGTACGCTCACCATCGAGAGCGACTTCCGTGAGGGACAGGACAATTATGTGCCGGCTCCCGACACCCCTGTCGAGATCATCATGGCCATGGTGGGCAGAGCCGACCGTCAGCGTGTGCGTGTGGCCCTCGACGACCTCTGCACGGGTCGCAGCACCTCCTATCATGAGCAATATCAGGTGAAGACCAGTATCGCAGGACTTACCTATTGGGAAGAGAGCTACGGCACCGTCGTCGAGCGCGACGAGGAAGGCAACCCCTCACGAATCCTGGGCGCCACGATGCGCATCGACCGCAGGAAACAGTTGGAAGAGGCTCTTATTAGTGCCCGTAACAAAGCCGAGGAGAGCGACCGCTTGAAGACGGCCTTCCTGGCCAATATGGGTCATGAGATCCGTACGCCGCTGAATGCCATCGTAGGCTTTGCCGATGTATTACCGATGGTCGATAATGCCGAGGACCGTAACCATCTCATCCGCGAGATACAGAACAACAACCAGAAACTGCTGCGCGTCATCGACGGACTGGTCAGTATGTCGAAGGTCGAAGCCGAGGGACAGAGTCTGGTGCGTTCGCAGACGGAGCTGAACGCCCTTCTGCGCCGTATCGCCGACCATACGGCTCCCGTCGTCGACCGTACGGCCGTGGTCGTGGCCACCGAGTTCCCCTATGCCGAGCTGATGCTCACCACCGATGTCTCCAAGCTCACCGAGATCATCAACCACTTCATGCAGAATGCCGTGAAGTTCACCGAGAGCGGTAGTATCACCCTGGGCTACGAACTCCAGGACGGCGAGCATGTACGTATCTGGGTGCGTGACACAGGTAAGGGCATCCCCGAAGAGGACAAAGATCGTATCTTCGAGCGTTTCGTCAAGCTCGACGAGTACGTGCCAGGTACGGGCCTCGGTCTGGCCATGGCCAGGACCTATGCCAAGAGTCTGGGCGGCACCATCGGTGTGGAGACGCGTCTGGGACATGGTTCCACGTTCTGGGTACGTCTGCCTCTGATGTGATGAAAATAAACGATGTGTCTTGCAACTTTTCCGACGCCGCCTGCGTCAAACATACAAAGTAACCCCTAAAAGAGAAAGAAATGAAACAAGTAAGAATACTACAGGTCAGTGCATTGCTGCTGATGGCCATGAGTTTGAGCTCATGCGTAGAGGTAACGAGGACACTGGCGTTCGATGGCAAGAAAGTCGTGGAGACCAGAAACCTGAAGGGCTTCGAGGAGATAGAGATCAGTGGCTCGCCCACCGTATATTACACCCAGGCCGACACCTTCTCCGTGCGGGTCGAGGGTAAGGCAGATGCCGTGGAGCGTATCATCACCGAGGTCGAATACGGTACCCTCCGCATCCGTAACCGCAGTAAGGTGGGCCCCGTCAATGTTGTCATCACCACAGGCTCACAGCCCGTTATCCACGTCACCTCGCCCGACCTTGTGGGCATCTATTTGAAAGGTTCTGGCGACTTCATCAGCGAGCACCGCATTGATACCGACATCATTAATGTCGACCTGCGCGGTTCTGGCGACGTTGATATCTACGACTTGCTCTGTGACCGTTGCCATGTCGAACTCGTCGGCTCTGGCGACGTCGATATCCAGCGCCTTGAGACCCAGGCTACGACGGTAGAGCTCGTCGGCTCTGGCGACATCGACATCAGGCAGCATATGGTGGACACCACATCGCTCTTGCTGAAGGGCTCTGGCGACATCAAGGTCGACTTTGCTGACGGCTGCAACAGTGCAAACTGTGAACTGTATGGCTCTGGCGACATCGAGCTCAAGGGAAGCCTGCGGCATCTCTCCAGTCAGAAGCGTGGCTCTGGCGACATCGACATCGACAAATTGTATGTTGGAAAATAAATTTCCCGAAAAAGTTTTGGTTTCTCATAATTATTGCCTATCTTTGCCGTGTCAAAGGTGGGCAATAACCTTTTAAGGTCCTTGTTATGCTGAATTAACCAAACGTAAAACAAAGATATTATAAAATGGTAAAGACAAATGTGAAGCCAGCAGAAGGAAAGCTGGGAATCTTGGTGGTGGGCAACGGTGCTGTCGCCACTACGTTTATGACAGGAGTCCTGATGACCCGTAAGGGGTTGGCAAAGCCCGTGGGGTCGATGACCCAGTACGATAAGATCCGCATCGGTCGTGGTGCCGACAAGCAGTATCTGCCCTACAAGGATATCGTTCCCCTCGCCAAGCTGAGCGACATCGTCTTCGGATGCTGGGATGTCTATCCCCAGAATGCCTACCAGGCTGCCATGTATGCCGAGGTGCTCAAGGAGAAGGACATCGAGCCTGTGCGCGACGAACTGGAGAAGATCGTGCCGATGAAGGCCGCTTTCGATAAGAACTACGCCAAGCGTCTTGACGGCGACAACGTGAAAGACTGCAAGACCCGTTGGGAGATGGTCGAGGCGCTGCGCGAGGATATCCGTAGCTTCAAGCAGCAGAACGGCTGTGCGCGCATCGTCGTGCTCTGGGCCGCTTCCACCGAGATATACGTGCCCGTCGACGAGCAGGTGCACTACCGCCTGAGCGACCTCGAGGCCGCCATGAAGGCTGACGACCGTGCCCATGTCGCCCCGTCGATGTGCTATGCCTACGCCGCCCTGAGCGAGGGCGCCCCCTTCATCATGGGCGCTCCTAATACCACCGTCGATATCCCCGCCATGTGGGAGTTGGCCGAGAAGACCCGTATGCCGATTGCCGGCAAGGACTTCAAGACCGGACAGACCCTCGTGAAGTCGGGCTTCGCCCCGATCATCGGCACCCGTTGCCTGGGTCTCAGCGGCTGGTTCTCCACCAATATCCTCGGTAACCGCGACGGACTGGTACTCGACGAGCCCGCCAACTTCCGTACCAAGGAAGTGTCGAAGCTCTCCACCCTTGAGACCATCCTTAAGCCCGACGTGCAGCCCGACCTCTACGGCCATGGAAACGACGAGGATACTCAGTACTATCATAAGGTACGAATCAACTACTATCCCCCGCGCAACGACAACAAGGAGGGATGGGACAATATCGATATCTTCGGATGGATGGGCTATCCCATGCAGATCAAGATCAACTTCCTCTGCCGCGATTCCATCCTCGCTGCGCCGCTCTGCCTCGATCTCTGTCTGCTGAGCGACCTGGCCGCCCGTGCCGGCCGTTACGGCACGCAACGCTTCCTGTCGTTCTTCCTCAAATCGCCCATGCACGACTACACGCAGGGCGAGGAGGCCGTGAACCATCTCTACCAGCAGTACACAATGCTGAAGAATGCCATCCGTGAGATGGGCGGCTACGAGGCCGACGAGGAGATTGACTAAGAATAATAAAAAAAATAAACAGGAGTAAATAGTAAACAATACAATTTTGTTGGAGAGGGGTGGACTCGTGAGAGCCTGCCCCTTTTTCTTTTTCTGTCTCTGAGCCAGTTGTGTTATTGGTGTCTGCTTTCGCGTTTCTCCGTTTGCAGCTGTTGTTTTTCCTGTATATTCTTGCGGGTCTCAGATAAAAAATGATGTTGATAAGAAAAAAAACGGCTCAAAACTTGTGTACTTCAATTGTTTTGAGTATATTTGCAAACGAGAAGAGAGATATTTGGAGTTTAGAAAATACTGTTAATAATACTTATTGTAAGATTAATGTTTACATTTCATGATTGATGAAAGGGCTGACTCGTGAGAGCCGGCCCCTTTTATTTATGCCCCTTGATCCCGTCGACGGCGGTCCCTGAGCCTGTCGAAGTGCGCCCCAAAGCCTGTCGAAGGGCGCCTCCAATCCCGTCAAAGGCGGTCCCTGAGCTTGTCGAAGGGCAGTCCCCAAGCGGCCTCTATGATAATCCCTTCCTCCATGATCCTTGAGTGCCTCCTGCGCTTGTCGAAGGACAAGCCGAAGAGCGTGTACCCAACTCCTCCTCTTCGTTTTGTCCTAGAAAAGTGCCTAAAAAAGTGTTCGCCTAAAGTTGCAAACTAGAAAAACGAGGGGGCCTCTTTTGTTCCTTTTAGTCCCATTACAATGAACTTTTGGTCCACTCGGAATAGAGAAAGGCCCTACTCCGGGTACCCCCGCCTCTTTACAGTCAAAGAGATGATCTCCACAACCGTAAGGAATGGCACTTACGAGAGAAGGAGATAATCTCTTATAGGGTATAGGGATTATCTCTTACACTCGTAAACCCTATCTCCACGACTCATAGACCCTATCTCTTTGACTGTAAAATCCTACCCTCTATGCTGTGGCAGTATAACGTATTCGCTATCAGTTATATACGAAAAACCGTCCATAACTCGTGTGTACGGTGCTCATTATCATGTTCCTGATCACCACGCGAGTTATGAGCGGTCGTTTGTAAAGATATATCGAAGGGTATCTCTAATGAATTCTGTTACAGATGAGGCTTCCTAATCTATAAGTCCCCATTCGCCGCTGATGCAGAGAAAACCTGTTGGGCTCGTGTTGACGGTTTGCATCGATGGCTTAGCGTACTGTTGCTTCTTCTTTGAATCGTTCAAGTTAATGTTCTGATTCTTTTTCATTGTGTGAATCTGTTTGTTAATGGTTAGTAAATCTAATTATTGTGTGGTGTCCCTTTGACAGGCTCAGGGACAGCGATGTAGCGGACATAGCGGTGGAAGAAACGGGTGACGGGAGGGATGCGCAAAAGCACCCATTCGAAGAGGGCGATGCCTACCAGGGCACAGGCGATGCCTAACAGCACATCGATGATGTAGTGGTGGCAGGTATAGACGGCCGTGGCCCAGATGCCCACCGTGATGATGGCGAAGACCACCAGGAGGGTCTTGCGCTGGCGACTGATGACGGCATAGACGAACGCGATGAGCATATAGGCGGCGTGCAGTGAGGGCACGGCGGCGAAGATGTTGGCATTCTTACTATACAGACCGTCGAAGACGTAGAGGCCGGTGAGGTCCTGGAAGCGCGACAGACCGGCGACGTTGCCGGGGGTGCTGAGGATGGGCTCGAAGCCGTAGTTGAGCACATACCAGGGTGGTGCCGCAGGGTGCACGTAGTAGAAGAGGAATCCCAGTAGGTTGACGAACAGGAAGGCGACGGCGAAGCGCAGGTAGTGACGGCGCTGGCCACTGAAATAAAGCCACAGGCCGAAGGCGATGGGCACGGGCACCCAACAGAGGTAGAAGAGACCGGCCAGCAGATCGGCCACGGACCAGTGGTGGGCGTTGAAGTACTCGCCTGGGATGAGGCACTGACCGTCAGCGGTGATCCCGAAGAGAGCACGCTCGGCCTCGTAGAGAGGACGGGTGTCGATGGGGTTCACCTCGTAGTTGGGTACGAGTCGCATCCAGTCGTAGGAGATGCCGAAGAGCACGAAGGGCAACAGGGCCACGGCCAGGCGGCGCGTGGCGGGGGCGGCGAAGAACAGGACGACGAACAGACCCGTGATGAGCAGGTGCTCGGGGCGCAGGCCGATGAACAGGCCAGTGGCTGTCAGGAACAGCAGGGCGAGCACCACACAGGTGAGCGCCTCACCACGGGAGAGACTATGTAGGTCGAACCACTTCATGCTTTCTGGTGGTCGCGCTCGTTCAACACTCGGTAGCAGTGGGCGATGCGCCAGAAAGCCGTGATATTGGCCAGGATGGCGATGAGGTACATGGGTACGATGAGCAGCCACAGCGGATCGAACGACACACCGTCGGCGCAGCAGCCGCAGAGTAGGGCACCGACACTTGTGACAACCACGCGCTCGGGACGCTGCATGAACCCTACCTTACACTCGATGGCGAGGCCCTCGGCACGGGCACGCACATAGCTCACCATGACGGAGCCTACCATGGCCGCGAAGGTGACGACACCGCTCCATACATAGCCGTTGAGTAGCAGGTAGATAGCGATGCCGAACAGGGTGAACAACTCGCTGTAGCGGTCGAGGGTGGAGTCCCACAGGGCACCGAAGGTGCTCTGCATGCCTCCCACGCGGGCCAGACGACCGTCGATCATGTCGAACAGGCCGGCGAAGAGGATGACGGCTCCGCCCCAGCCTATTAGATTGAGCTGCTGCGGTGCATAGACGGCGGCATAGATGAACAGGGCCGTAGCCAGCAGGTTGAGCAGCAGACCGACGAAGGTGATGATGTTAGGGGTGATGTGCAACTTGATCAGGGCGCTGATGAGCGGGTTGATCACATGGTAGATCACTTTCTGAAGGAAGTCTCTGTAGTTCATGCTTGTATGTCTTGTTTGTTATATGGTCTTCTCTTGATACGGTCGATGAGGTGGGTGTCGCGGTAGACGAAGAGCCGCTGCAACTGGTAGTTCCACAGGAACCCCACGGCCACGGCCACCACCAGTTTGGCATAGACGAAGTGCTGACCTGACAGTTCGGTAAGCAGATAGGTGCCAGCGGTGTTGAGCAGGATGCTGCCCGTCCACACCAGGAAGTACTTACCGGCCACGTTGCGTTTCTTCAGGCCCTCGGCATGGAACACCCAACGGTAGTTGGTGATGCAGTTGACCACACCGCCGCTCAGTGCGCCGAGAAAGGTGGAGTAGAGATACCACACCCCGCATACCTCGGCCAGGAACAGCGACACGCAGAAGTCGACTGCCGAGGCCAATTGGGCCGTCAGTTGCGCTTTACAGAAGGTCCAGAGCTCACGACGTATAGGCATAGGTGATCAGGATGATAAGGCCCAGCACAAGGGCGGAATAGAGGCCTGCCGCCACATCGTCGAGCATCACCCAGAGCGCACCGCGACGACGGTCGAGGCGGCGGATGCCGAAGGGCTTGACGATGTCGAAGACACGGAACAGCAGTAGCGCTGCCAATGCCCACCACAGGCGGTAATGGGGATCGGCTGCCAGCAGCAGGGGGATCCATACGCCTACCATCTCGTCGACGACCACCCGACTGGGGTCGTCGCCCCAGAAGGGCTGCAGACGGGCTGTGGCCCAGGTACCGAGAACGGTGAACAGAACGACGAGCAGGGCTGTGACGACGGTGAGAGCAACGGGACTGAGTACTGAGCCCAGCGCCCACCAGATAACGGTGGCTACCACGGCACCAGCCGTGCCAGGTCCCCACGGCCAGAAGCCGGCTCCGAAGCCTGTTCCGATGATGACGGGTAGTAATGGCGGTTGCTTCATATAGTTTGCAAAATTACGATATTAATTTGAATTATGTTCTTTTCAGGCATAAAAAAATATAAAAATGGCAAAACTATTTTGAGTATCAGCGTTTTTTAGATGGCGATTGTGTACCTTTGCACCTTGGTTGTAAATAGGTATATGATTTTAGTGGACAGAAGATTGAAGAACAAAAGATTTTTACTGATTATAGTGCTGCTGATGATCGTCGTGGGTATGCGGGCCCAGATCACGGGTGAGATACTCGATGCGACGGACGGTGGACCTGTGCCTTACGCCAGTGCTGTGTATCGCGGTAAGGTGGCCGTGCCGAGCAATGCGGAGGGCAAATTCAAGATTGAACGTCACAACGGATGGCGACTGACCATCAGTTCGGTGGGCTATGTGTCGCAGGTGATCACCATCACCTCGAGCACACCCAATCACCTGGTGATACGTCTGAAGCCCGACACAAAGAAACTGAAGGAGGTGGTGATCAACTCCAAGCGGAAGTCGCGCTACAGTAGGAAGAATAATCCGGCCGTGGAGCTGATGCGGAAAGTGATCGCTGCCAAGAAGAAAAGCGATCTCAGGACGCACGACTACTACCAGTATAACCACTACGAGAAGATCACGCTGGGACTGAACGACCTGAAGCCAGAGGCTATGGAGACGGGTATGTTCAAGAAGCACCCGTGGCTACTGAATCAGGTGGAGATGTGTCAGTATAACGACAAACTCATCCTGCCCGTATCGGTGGAGGAGAAGGTGTCGCAGAAGCTCTACCGCAAGGATCCGCATACGGAGAAGACCATCATCAAGGGTGAGAACTCCTCAGGTGTGAACGACTATTTCCAGACGGGTGACATCCTCACGTCGGTGCTGAAGGAGGTGTTCACGGACATCGATATCTACGAGGACAACGTACGACTGTTCCAATATCCCTTCACCAGTCCTATCGGGCGTGATGCCATCGCCTTCTACCGCTTCTATATCACAGATACTCTCGAGATCAGCGGCGAGCGCTGCATACAGCTCGACTTTACCCCTAACAACCAGATAGACATGGGCTTCCGCGGACAGTTGTTCGTGCTGGCCGACTCGTCGTACCAGGTGAAACGCGTGAACCTGACCATCCCCAAGACCAGTGAGGTGAACTGGGTGGATAATCTGCAGTGCTTCCAGGAGTATAGCAAGTTGCCTACGGGCGAGTGGGTGCTCTCTGTTGACGACATGATCTGTGAGCTTCAGGTGACGAAGTCGCTCGGAAAGGTGGTGGTGATACGCACCAACCGTCGTACCGACTTTGCCTTCGACGAGATTCCTAAACAGTTGTTGCGCGGCAAGCGCACGGAGCTGAAGGACGCCTATGCCGAGATGCGGGGCGACGACTTCTGGAACGAGTACCGACAGGTGGAGCTCACTAAGGGCGAGAACGACATGGATCAGTTCGTGAAGAACCTGTCGAACATCAAGGGTTTCAAGCTGGTGGTCTTCGGCATCAAGTCGCTCATCGAAAACTTCGTCGAGACGGCCAACCCCAGTAAGGTCGACATCGGACCAGTGAACACCATCGTGTCGCAGAACTTCTACGATAAGCTGCGCCTGCGTGCCAGTGCCCAGTCGACGGCCTTCCTGCATCCGCACCTCTTCTTGAAGGGTTATTACGCCTATGGCTTGGAGCATCATCAGAACTACTATGGTGCCGACATCACATGGACACTTAACAAGCCGGGATACCTGCCCCGTGAGTTCCCGCGACAGGCCTTCTGCTTCAGTACGATGCGCGACGTGGCCATGCCTAGCGATAAGTTCATTCGTACGGACAAGGATAACATGTTCACTTCATTCAAGTGGAGCAAGGTCGACAAGATGTTCCTCTACAACCGTCAGCAGCTCAGTTTCGACTTCGAGCAGGAGTTTGGCACCTACTGGTTTGCCAACGTGAAGACGGAAGAGGTGGCACCCATTGGCAATATCGCCCTTGAACGACTCTCCGACCACCGCCAGCTCGGACATATCCGTTATACGGAGGCGACGGTGGGATTCCGCTATGCTCCTGGCGAGAGCTATATCAACACGAAGAAGCACCGTTGGCCGCTGAACCTCGATAACCCCGTGTTCCGTCTCCAGCACACGATGGGCTTCAAGAACGTGCTAGGGGGCGAGTACAAGTACAACTTCACCGAGGGTGAGGTGTACAAGCGTCTGTGGCTGCCCATGAACTGGGGAAAGTTTGATGCGCGCATCAAGTTCGGCGCTCAATGGGACCGCGTGCCCTATCCGCTGCTTATCATGCCTGTGGCCAACCTCTCGTATATCCTTGAGGACGAGACGTTCAACCTCATCAACAATATGGAGTTCTTGAATGACCGCTATGCCTCGGCCGAGATACGATGGGACCTCAACGGAAAGATATTCAACCGCATACCTCTGCTGCAGCGCCTGAAATGGCGCGAGTTCATCGGCGTGAAATGCCTGTGGGGGATGCTCACGGATAAGAATAACCCCTACCTGGCCGAGAATCAGGGCAGTGACGTGCTTATGATGTTCCCAGAGGGCTGTTATATCATGGACAAGAACCGTCCCTACTGGGAACTGTCGCTCGGTGTGCATAATATCTTCAAGATCCTGCACGTGGAGTATGTGCGGCGACTGAACTATCTCGAGTTGCCGACGGCCCACAAGCATGGGGTGAGACTGACCTTCCGTGCCTCGTTCTAAATAACAACCATCAAACATATGCAGATCGTATTAGCAGACAACCAGGATATCACAAGGGCAGGACTGATGTACCTGTGCGACAGTCTTGACGCCACATGGAAACAGGCGACGGACAAGACGGAGCTCATCGAACGACTGAAGCAGGCGGGCGATGCCGTCGTAGTGCTTGACTATACGCTCTTCGATATTAACGACATCGAAGAGCTGGAGATCCTGCACGAGCGCTTCCCGCAGGTGCACTGGATATTGTTCAGTGTCGACCTGTCGACGGAGTTCGTGAGGCGTGCCATAGCTGTGAGCACCCGTTTCAGTGTGCTGATGAAGGAGTCGCCCCTGCAGGAGATCAGGGAGTGTATACAGTATGCCATGCGGCGGCAACGCTATATCTGTCAGCGTATGACGGAGATCCTGCTGACACCTGTGGTCAGTCACTCGTCGGAGGATGTGAAGCTCACACCCACGGAACTGGAGATTCTGAAGGATATAGCCCTCGGCATGACCACCAGGGAGATTGCCGAGAAGCGCTTCTCGAGCTTCCATACGGTGAACACACACAGAAAGAACATCTTCAGGAAGATCGGCGTGAACACGGTGCACGAGGCCACGAGGTACGCCCTGAGGGCTGGTCTGGTCGACGCTGCCGAATACTATATCTGACGCGTCCGCCAGAGAAGTTTCTGGACGCTGGTCTGTGAAAAAATCAAAAAAAACAGGGCTTTGGGGTTTGGGTTTGATCGTTTTCTGGGTCTAAAAGACAGACAAGATGATTAAACTAACAAAGAAACGATATGAATAACGTAAGACAGAGCAGACGTGCCCTGCTCCTGCTGACTATGCTGTCGGCAGCGACACTCGTGCAAGCACAATTACCCAATGACTCTATCGTAGCGGATTTCCGCTGTTTCGTTCATCAACTGGAGACCACGCACCCTGATCCCTATACGAACTATGGCGGTAAGGTGTATTTCCATCGGGCTGCCGCTGAGACGGTCTGGGATCTGGAACAAGACAGTGTGACGAATAGTGAGGAACTGTGTTGGCGTATCAGGGCTTTCCTCGCACCGCTGAGGGATGGTCATACGCAGATCTACTATCCAGGGCGACAGAGTTTTGACAGACTTGTTCCCATCCGTTTCAAGGCGGCCGGCGATGGTGTGATCGTCAGTCGTCTGCCTCGGGAATACCAGCACCTGATTGGCAGCAGACTCATGGCCATTGAGAACATCCAGACGAAGGTGCTGGGCGAGGAGATGCTGAAACTGTACCCTGCGGAGAATGAGATCGGCAAACTGGCGAACATCTGTACGCGCGGTCATCAGCCTGTGGTGCTCGGCAGGATCATTCCAAATCTTCGTCAGGATACCATCACCTATCATCTGATGAGTCCGGAAGGAAAGGTTGTGCGACTGCCATTGGCGCTCATCCCCGTTGAACAGTGGAAGGAATGGTATAACGTGAAGCCAACACTAGACCATCGTTTCCCAACGGATAATCTGGCTTTCGCATTCGTGGACAAGCAGAAGAACACGATGTACTTCCGCGCGAGCAGTATCATGGCTCGTGACAACATAGAATATATGCGTCAGACGGGGATGGACTTCTACGACGACCTGAAATACTGCTATGATAACGTGTTCCATCAGAAGATGCCTACTGACACCCTCGAGGCCATCTCCAGTATGCCGTCGTTCTCGGAGGAATTTGAGAAGATGCTCCTGCAGATGAAGCATCACCAGAGCGAGAACCTGATCATCGACCTGAGAGGCAATGGTGGCGGGTGGACGCCCATCACGCTACCCACACTCTATCAGCTGTGGGGCGACGACTATCTGCAGAAAAACTTCCAGAACTATTTCTATCGACTGGTGTCGCCACTCTATCTGCAGAAGATCAACATGACGCTCGAACAGTTCAATGCCGAGAACCATGCGGACTACGAGTATGGTGACTATACCTTCTTTGAGAGCGACGAGGAAACACAAGCGGTGACTGACGAGCGACGTGCGCAGTTCGTTAAGAGTTGCATGAGCAGTGTGAAGAACAAACTCGCCAAGCAGAACGGACGACCTGTTTATACCCCCAAGCAGGTGTATGTGCTGACTGATGCCAACACGTTCAGCGCAGCCTTCCATTATATGTTCTACCTATGGAAGATGGGAGCGAAGATCGTGGGTGTTCCCAGTGGTCAGGCTCCAAACACCTATATGGAGGTGACACACTTTTCTCTTCCACGGACGAAGCTCGAAGGGTCGATATCCAACTCCATGCAACTGTTCCTGCCTGCCAACGATCCGAACGCCAAACAAGTAATACCTGATATCCTGATAACCTGCGACGATTATAAGCGTTATCATTTCGACAACCAGACCGAAGTGCTCTATCTGCTCGACTATATCAGATCACAGGTAAAATAGGTCTTTTGTGGTCAGGGGGAACAAAAAAACCAAGAGTGTCTCACGACAGTCTTGGCTTCCATGTTTTCTAACTAACTTATTATCAACTATTCATTACTCTTGTGTTTGTCTTTTCCTGTTTTTGCTGGTGCAAAGGTACACATTTTCTCTCATATATAAGCGCTTTTTCTCTTAATTATTTGTGCGTTTCGCAAAAAATTCCTAAATTTGTAGCGAATTAACGACCTAATGCTTTTTGTATGAAGAAACTGTTGACCGTCTTACTGCTAGGGTGGTGCCTGATAATGACAGCAGGCTCCACGATGATACCAGATATGAAGTTTCGTCGCCTCGATACGCGCGATGGTCTGTCGAACTCCACGATCAACTGTCTGTTCCAGGATTCCAAAGGTTTTATATGGATGGGGACATCGTATGGGCTGAACCGCTACGATGGCTACCGCTTCCATACCTATTACTCTGATCCGAACGACACGACGACGCTCCGCAACAACTATGTGGACCAAATATGGGAGGATGCCAAGGGCAGACTGTGGCTGAAGCAGGGTATGAACTATAGTATCTTCGACCCCGTGACTGAACGCGTGAACAGAAACCCGATGACGGAGCTGGCCAAGTGGCGCATCAAAGGCGGTATCGACCGTTTCTATATCGACTCCAGAAAGCGTATCTGGGTAAAGACCTACGACGAGGGTATCTACTGCCTGAATCCCAAGAAAAATAAACTGAAGCTGATCAGATATGGCTATGGCGAGGGCGAGATGCCTAAGGAGTTCTGGCTGTCGTCGTTTGGCGAGTGGGGCGACAGACTGGTAGCTACTTCCAGCGACGGTGAGTTGGTGGTGCTCGATGGTGATAACGGCACCGTGGTGAAGAAGGACAATTGGATGCGACAGAACGGTGGACAGACGAGTCAGGCATACAATGTCTATGTGGATAAGCGCAGTAATATCTGGGTGATATCGACGAGGGTGTTCGTCTACCACCAGAAAGAAAAGAAGTGGTATAACTCGCTTAACGGCTATCTCAATGCTATGGGCATCGGCTCACTGCCGGAAAACCTGCAGGTGTGGGACGTGTGCATGGACCAGCGCGGTTGGCTCTGGGTGGCTACCGACCATGAGGGCTTGTTCGTGATTGATCCGGAGACAAAGATGGTGAAGCAGTTCCTGAACAATAAGTACGACCAGACTTCGCTCAGCGAGAACACCGTCAAGCGACTGCTGCTCGACAAGAACGGCAGTATGTGGATCGCCTCCTACCGTAGTGGTCTGAACCAGTATATCGAGAAGCTTCTGGGCTTCAACACCCTCGAGATGGGTGATATCAACACCACGGCGGAAGACATGCTGGGTAACTACTGGCTGGGTTCCGACAACAGAGGTGTGATCAAGTATAACCCGCAGACAGGTGAGAGTGTGGTCTACGACAAGGCGCACAATGGTTTCGCTTCCGACATCATGGTGTCATCGTGTGCAGCCAAGGATGGGTCTGTATGGTTCGGAACTTATAACGGAGGACTGATACATATCGCTGGTGATCAAATACACAATTACCAGGCTTCGAATGCTGATGGCGGACTACTGAATAATAACGTGTGGTCGGTCACGGAGGATAAGTGGGGGAATATCTGGGTCGGTACCTTAGGTAGCGGTGTGCAGAAGCTGGACCTGAGATCGGGAAAGTTTGAGACCTTCAACTCGTATAACTCCATCCTGCCAGAGAACTTTATGACCTCCGCCGTATGGAACAATAAGGGTTGGCTGATGGTAGGGCATTCTGCTTTCTACTCGCTGATAAACCCTGTGAGCGGAAAGATCATCAACATGACAATACCTACTGTTCCTGGACAGCCGGCAGCCATGGCCACAACCACCTGTCTGTTGGAGGACAGTCGTGGACTGTTGTGGCATGGTTCAACGGCGGGCTGTTGTATCGTCAACCCGAAGACGGGTAAGCAGACCATGCTCGATATGAACACGGGTCTGTTCGGCTCCAGTGTGGTGGGTCTTGTTGAGGATAACCAGCATAATATGTGGGTTGTGACGGAGCATGGTATCTCGAATGTCGTAGCCGTGAAGGAGGATGATGGCGAGTGGACTTTCTCCGTGCGGAGCTTCAGCAATAAGGATGGTCTCCAGCAGGGACCGTATAACCAGCGTTCCATCAGTTGTACGAAGGACGGTCTTATACTCGTGGGTGGACTTGGAGGCGTGGATGTCATCAACCCCAAACTCGTTGCAAATGTCGACAACACGGAGAAGCCGATCTTCAGTGGGCTGAAGCTCTTTGGACAAGAGATGGGTGTCGGACAGGAGTACGATGGGCGTGTCATCTTGAAGAAGGCGCTCAACGAATGTCGTGAGCTCACGTTGCGTTATGACGAGAATCATTTTACCATCCAGTTGGCTACCGACAAAGGTGAGATACACAACCCCTCCCGTTTCGTCTATATGCTCGAAGGCTTCAGTGACCGCTGGATCAAGACAGAGGAGAACGACCCTAATATCACCTATATGTCGCTGCATCATGGCAGTTATACACTGCACGTGAGGATGCTCAACGAGGACGGTACGATGGGAGGCATCGAGTCGACCCTGGAGATTACCATCACACCACCACTATTGCGTAACCGTTGGATACTGCTACTCTTCTTGTTCTGTGTAGGACTAGGTGTCTACCTGTGGCGCCGCCGCTTCTTGGGTCGCCATGCCGACCAGATGGAGCGCGAGCAGTTACGCATGGAGATGATGAAGAAACAGTGGATGAATGAGATGAAGGCTCAGATGCAGAACAGCATCGTTCAGGAGCAGGAGACGGCATCAGAACCAGAACCTCAGTCTTGGGGACTCGGTGAACTGCACAAGGAGCCTGCCGACCTGCAGGCGTTCATGAAAGAGCAGTGCGCACAGTTCAAGGCCCCAGCAGGCAAACGCCTGAAGTTCTCGTTCTTTCCCTTGGCACAAGATCTGATGGTTGAGTTTGACCGTGAGCAGTTGGGCCAGGCTGTACAGATCCTGCTGAACAACTCGGTGATGTTCTCGCCTAAGGACTGCCGCATCAAGGTGTTTGTCGATAAGACACCTTCTCACGGTACTATCCGAATCTCGGATAATGGTGTCGGACTGCCAGAGGGTGCCAAGGAGCATATGTTCGATCCTGTGGTGAGCGATGATGATCCTGGCGTATGTCTTTCTGTCGTGAAGGATATCGTGACGGCTCATGGTGGTACTGTCACAGGCGACAATAATGCCGGAGGTGGTTCTGTGTTCACGATCACCCTGCCGTTAGAGAATGCGGATGTTGAGGAAGCTGTGCTCATGGATGAAGAAGAGAATAAAGATTAACTATAAACTACGAAATTATTTTATGAAGAAATTTTTGATGATGACGGCTGCACTGTTGATGACTGCCGAGATGATAGCGGCAACGGTGCAGACAACCGCTCATGGTGTGACAATCCGTCCTGACGGAGGTCAGGCAAAGGTGATCTGTCTGGAAGTAATTAACAACCATATCATCCGGGTGCGTGCTACGTCGAAGGATGTGCTGCCCGAGAAGCCTGCCTCGTTGATGATTGTGCCGCAAACAGCTCCTCCTAAAGGGTCTTATTCTGTGAGCGAAGAGGGCGAGACGGTGGTCGTTAAAGCCAAGAACGTGACGGCTGTGGTGTCAAAGGCCACGGGCGAAGTAGCTTTCTTTGATGCCAACGACAAACCATTGTTGAAGGAAGCCAAGGATGGCAAGAAGTTCTGGGATTTTACTGTGCCTGAGCGCGAGTTAGGTATGAAAACGGGCTATACTGTACCTGAGGAACAGAAACATGGTTTGTCGTGGCAGATGAAGTTTGACAGCCCAGAGGATGAGGCTTTTTATGGTCTTGGTCAGCACCAGAGTGAGGAGTTCAATATGAAAGGTAAGAACGAGGATTTGTTCCAGTATAACACCAAGGTGTCGATACCTTTTGTGCTCTCTAACAAGAACTACGGTCTACTTTGGGACAGCTATAGCTACTGCCGTTTTGGTAACCCTAACGATTATCTGCAACTGAACCGTGCCTTTAAGCTCTATGATCGTACGGGCAAGGAAGGTCATCTGACAGGAACCTATGTCGATGCTCTCGGAAAGCGACTGGTTCGCGATGAGGACAGCATTTATTATGAATATGGTACGCCAGAGAAATCGGCCATCGCCCTCAAGACAGATCAGGGGGGGATCAAGAATTTCCCCAAGGGTATCAACCTGTTGGGAGCTAACGTCACCTACGAAGGTTTTATCGAGCCTGAGTGTTGTGGTAAGTGCAAAGGTAAGTCACAACTTTATCAGTTTATCCTTTACTACTCTGGTTATGTGAAGGTGTATATTGATGGCAAGGAGGTGGTGCCGGAGCGTTGGCGCACAGCCTGGAACCCCAATGCCTATAAGTTTGCTGTCGAGCTGCAAAAAGGCAAGCGGGTGCAGTTGCGCATAGAGTGGCGCCCTGATGGTGGTGAGGCCTATTGCGGTCTGCGTGTGGCAGAACCCCGTAGCAAGGAGGATCGCGAGCAGCTCTCTGTATGGAGTGAGATGGCCAAGGATATGGACTATTACTTCATTGCTGGTGAGAACCTCGACCAGGTGGTTTCAGGCTATCGCACCCTGACAGGTAAGGCCACTCTCTATCCCAAGTGGGTCTTGGGCTTCTGGCAGAGTCGGGAGCGCTACAAAACCTCTGATGAGATCGAGGGGACATTGGCAGAGTTCCGTAAACGTCATATCCCCATTGACAATATCGTACAAGACTGGAACTACTGGCCAGAGGACCAGTGGGGCAGTCATCAGTTTGAGGCTTCGCGCTTCCCTGATCCGCAGGCGATGCTTGACAGCGTACATGCGATGCATGGCCGCTTTATGATCAGCGTATGGCCGAAGTTCTATGTGAATACAGATCATTACAAGGAATTGGATGCTAAGGGATGGATGTATGTCCAGTCGCCTACGGACGATATCCACGACTGGGTGGGACCTGGTTATACGAATGGCTTCTACGATGCTTACGACGAGGGGGCACGGAAGATGTTCTGGCGTCAGATGGACGAGAACCTGTATACGAAATATAATAAGAATGGCGTGCCTGGTGTCGATGCCTGGTGGATGGATGCCTCAGAGCCTAATGTGCGCGACTGTACCCCGATGTGGTATCGTAAGGCGCTCAGTGGTCCTACTGCCTTAGGAACATCCACAGAATACTTCAACGCCTATTCGACAGTGAATGCAGATGCCATCTATCATGGTCAGCGCTCTGTGTGGAAGGGTAAGAAGAATGAGCCGCGTGTGTTCCTGCTTACTCGTAGCGGTTTCGCTGGTGAACAGCGCTTCTCGACAGCCACATGGAGTGGTGATATAGGTACTCGTTGGGAGGATATGCGTGCCCAGATGACGGCAGGTCTGAACTACTCGATGTCAGGCATTCCCTTCTGGGGCATGGACCAGGGCGGCTTCTGCGTAGAAAACCGTTATGTGGCTGCCCAACAACTCTATGACCGCACCAAGGTAGAGAACGAAGACCTGAAGGAGTGGCGCGAACTGCAGACACGATGGAATCAGTTTGGTACCTTTATCCCGCTCTTCCGCTCTCATGGTCAGTGGCCTTTGCGCGAGATATGGAATATCGCTCCTGACGAGCATCCTGCTTACAAGTCGTTCGTCTATTACGATCGTCTGCGCTATCGTTTGATGCCTTATCTGTACTCGATGGCTGGATGGGCTCACTTCAAGGATTATACTTTGATGCGTGCATTGGTGATGGACTTCAATGGCGATCGTGAGGTGGAGAATATCGGAAACCAGTGGATGTTCGGACCTGCGCTGATGGCTTGTCCTGTGGGATATTATAAGGCGCGCAACCGTTCTGTCTACTTCCCTAAGCAGTGTGGTTGGTATAACCTCTACACCAACGAGTATGTCGATGGTGGACAGCGCCTGGTGGTTGATGCGCCTTACGAGCAGATACCTGTCTTCGTGCGCGAGGGTGCTATCATCCCCTTCGGACCAGAGATGGAGTGGAGCGACGAGAAGTCTGCCGAGCTTATCAACCTCTACGTCTATGCGGGACAGGACGGTTCGTTCCAACTTTATGAGGATGAGGGGACGAACTACAATTACGAGAAGGGGAAGTATGCCACGATCGATATTACCTATGATGATGCTTCCAAGACCGTATCGTTCGGCACTCGTAAGGGTAGCTTCCCTGGTATGCTGAAGAACCGTCGTTTCAATGTGGTGCTGGTCTCTAAGGACGCTCCGAAGCCTCTGAATCTCGACAATCCAGAGGGTAAGATAGTGCAGTATAATGGAAAGGCCGTAAGTGTGAAGTTATGAGGACTCTCTTTTGTCTTGTCTGTGCCTTTTGCGGACTGACAACGATACAAGCCCGTCAGCGTCAGATTCTTGATGCTGACTGGCTTTTTCTTTTGGCCGACTCTGTCCAGATGTCGGAGGTGGATTACGACGATAGCGCTTGGCGTCATCTTAATGTGCCTCACGACTGGGCGATAGAGGGTGACTTTTATGTGGGAAACCCTAGTGGCGCAAGTGGCGGTGCCCTGCCTGGTGGGATAGGGTGGTATCGCAAGCACTTCCAGATCTCTGCCGATCCGTCTCCTAAGGGGAGCCGATTCTTTCTGGAGTTCGATGGGGTATATATGAACTCCACGGTCTATGTCAATGGACAGGAGGTGGGATTCCGGCCTTATGGTTATTCGACCTTCGAGTATGATATCACCCCCTATGTGCATCAGGGGGAGAATGTGGTGGCCGTGCGTGTCGACAACTCCGATCAGCCCAACTCCCGCTGGTACTCTGGCTGTGGTATCTATCGTCATGTGTGGCTTACACAGACCCATCCTGTCCACGTGAAGCACTGGGGCGTATATGCCGATGCCCGTGTGGTCAAGGGAAAGGGGCGTCTCGATATTGGGGTATCGCTTGATGGCGCGGGGACAGTTGAGAACACGCTGATGGATTCCAACGGACGTGTTGTCGGTAGGTCGAGGGGTTTGAGGTCGACCATAACAGTTACCAAACCCCTGCTCTGGTCGTGCGATGCCCCTAATACATACAAGGTGCGTACGGAGGTGAAAGTGAGAGGAAAGGTGGTAGATATCTATGAGACCACGACGGGCTTTCGTGATTTCCGCTTCGACCCTCGGACAGGCTTTTGGCTCAACGGTAAAAACTTCAAGCTCAACGGCGTGTGCGAGCATCATGACTTCGGTTGTCTGGGGGCTGCCCTCAACGAGGATGCCCTGCATCGTAAGCTCACGAAGCTGAAGGCGATGGGTGTGAACGCTATCCGTTGCTCGCATAATCCTCCAGCCCCAGAATTGTTAAACATGTGCGATACGATGGGTCTCATCGTGATGGACGAGAGTTTTGATATGTGGCGACGCAAGAAGACCCAGAACGACTATGCACGTTTCTTCGACGAGTGGCACGAGCGCGATCTCTCCGACCTCGTCATGCGCGACCGTAACCATCCGTCGATCCTGATGTGGAGCATTGGCAACGAGGTGCTTGAGCAGTGGTCCTCTGCCGAGGCGGACACCTTGACCCTCGAGCAGGCTAACCTGATACTGAATGCGGGTCACGATGAGTCGACACTGGCCAAGGACAACGAACTCTCGGTGCAGAGCCTGCTCACCCAGCATCTCGCTGAGATTGTGAAACGCTACGACACCTCGCGCCCCATCACGGCAGGCTGCAACGAACCCTCGCCCAACAACCACCTCTTCAAGAGTGGCGCTATCGACATTATCGGCTTTAACTACCACCACCAGTGGGTGAAGGATGTGCCGCAGGACTTCCCTGACAAGCCTTTCATCTTCTCCGAGAGTGTGAGTGCTCTGCAGACGCGAGGCAACTATATGATGCCCTCAGACTCTGTCTATGTAGCGCCGAAGGAGTGGTGGCTACCTTATACCGATCCGTCGTATATGTGTTCGGCCTACGATAACATGCATGCCTCGTGGAGTTCAACGCATGAGGAAACGTGGGATGTGGTGAAACACACACCTTATGTGGGTGGACAGTTCATCTGGACGGGCTTCGATTATATCGGTGAACCTACGCCCTATGGCTTCCCTGCTCGTAGCTCGTATTTCGGACTGATCGACCTCGCCGGCTTCCCCAAGGATACCTATTATATGTATCAGAGTGAGTGGACCACCAAGCCCGTGCTGCATCTCTTTCCCCACTGGAACTGGGTGCCTGGCGATGAGATTGATATGTGGTGCTACTACAATAATGCCGATGAAGTGGAACTATTCGTCAATGGCAAGAGCCAGGGTGTGAAGAGAAAGACCGCCAGCAAGGATGATCCTCTCTGTACAGCGTATCATGTGGGATGGCGTGTAACATTTGATCCTGGTGAGGTGAAGGCTGTATCGCGGAAAGACGGGAAGGTGGTATGCGAGCAGATCATCAAGACGGCTGGCGCACCTGATCATATCCGACTGTCTGTCGACTATCAGGGGCAATCGACCATATTCATCATGGCCGAGGTGGTGGATAGGGATGGTAACCTCTGTCCTTGGGCAGAGGATCAGATCTGTTTCATTTATGAGGGTGATGGTGAGGTGCTGGGAACAGACAACGGCAGTCAGACCTCGATGGAGAGATTTCGCGTTGTTCCGTCTGTCGACGGTCGCCTTCCAACGCCCCATCGCAAGGCTTTCTTCGGTAAGTGCATGGTGGTGGCTACAGGCAATGGCTCCATCACGGCCAAGTCGGCCACGTTGCAGCCTGGTGTAGTCACATTTACTGTCGAGAAATAGGAGGCAAAACTATCTGCTATATTGCTTTTTTACCCAGAAGATATCAAATAGAGACGTTCAAGTGCCTTTCTTTGGTTAAATAATTATAAATAACGCGTATCGTAACGATAGAAAAGCGAAACTTGTCGATTTTTTTTGTACTTTTGCGCACTTTTTCAGAGTAACAAGGATTATATGAGGCAATTAAAGATTCAAAAGAGCATTACCAACCGATCGAGTGAAGCACTTGATAAATACCTTGTAGAGATCGGTCGTCAGCCCCTTGTGACCATTGATGAGGAGATTGAATTGGCCCAGGCTATCCGTAGGGGTGGTCCTGAGGGTGAGCGTGCGAAGGAGCGTCTGGTGACAGCCAACCTCCGTTTTGTCGTTTCTGTAGCCAAGCAGTATCAGCATCAGGGTCTGACACTGACCGACCTGATTGACGAGGGAAATATCGGACTGGTAAAAGCTGCTGAGAAGTTTGACGAAACGCGCGGATTTAAGTTTATCTCTTATGCCGTATGGTGGATTCGCCAGAGTATCCTGCAGGCTATCGCGGAGCAGAGTCGTATTGTACGTCTTCCGTTGAACCAGAGTGGAGCTCTGAGCAAGATTAATCAAGAGATTAACCGTTTCGAGCAGATTCATCAGCGTCGCCCCTCTGTGACAGAGTTGGCAGAACTGACTCAGATTGATGAGTCGAAAATTGAGCAGACCGCTAAAGCAGACAGTCACCACATGAGTATTGACGCGCCCTTTGGCGAGGACGACGACAATTCTATGGCTGACATGCTCAGCTCTGGTGAGGACTCGCGTACAGACAAGCATGTCGATTACGAGTCGCTGACATCCGACTTAGACAATGTGCTTCGCAACGTGTTGAAAGACCGTGAGCTGAAGATTGTCAAGGAGTGTTTCGGCATTGGTTGTCAGGAGCGTGGTCTGGAGGAGATTGGTGCCGAGATGGGCTTGACCCGTGAGCGTGTGCGCCAGATCCGTGAAAAGAGCATCGCCAAGCTGCACGACAGCGGGCATGCGAAAATCCTGATGAAATATCTTGGATAAAATAATCCCACCAGACGGTGGGATTTTTTGTTGGCCTCATATCATCTCTCTCTCCTGCTACGATAACTCTTACGGGCCTTTGTCTAATCCTGTACGACAGGGATGGGAATCGTGACGACGAAGCGCGCCCCTTGGGTGTAGGTGGTGTCCAGTCGGATGCTACCACTCAGTCGTTCTGCGAGCGTCCTACAGAGTGACAGCCCCAGTCCGATACCTTCCTTGAACGTATTGAGTTTCACGAACCGTTCGAATACACGTTCGGCCTCGTTGGGCGGTATGCCACAGCCAGTGTCCTCAACGGTGAGCGTGAACACCTCTTCGTTGGCGTCGGCCTTCAGGGTGATCGAGCCTTTCTCCGTGTTCTTGGCGGCATTGTCAATCAGGGCGTTAACGATATTCTTCAGCATATTCTCGTTGGTCATGAATGCGAAGTCATCATCCACCTGAGTCTCAAAGTGCAGCGCTACCCCGTACTGGACGATACTTTGGTTCTCCTGCAACAGGTCGCGCAGCAAGTCGTTCACCTCGACCTTGTCGTCCTTTCTGGCACTGCCCTCAGCCTCATTAAGCGAAAGCATCAGCATCTCATCGACGAGCGAAGTGATGAGTTTCGTGTTCTTGCGCATCATCTTCGCAATCTCCTGACGATCCTTGGTGCTAGGGGCCAACTCTGGGTCGGCGATCACCTGGGCAAAGCCACTGATGATGTTCAGGGGGGGTGCGCACCTCGTGACTCACGTTCTGTATGAAGGCCGTCTTCATCTTGTCCGACTCTAAGGCGTGGTTGTAGGCACTCTTCAACTGGCTCATGTGGCGACGACGTGCCAGTACGATGTAGGTGAGGGCAGCCGAGAGTAATAGCAAGAGTAGGATGATCAGCGATAGTCCGATGAACCTGTTCCGATCAGTCTGTCGTTTGGCCTCGTAGAGCTCCATCTCGTCCTCGATACCCTGCATGCTGTTGATTAGCACCACGTTGACGATGGAATCGTTGACCACATTACCCTTCCTCAGTGTCTGATAGGCATCTTTCCATCGTCCCGCCTTCTCGTAGATCATCGTGATGACATCGTAGCCGTCGTCACTCAATTCCTCCTTGGCCATCTTCACCGCCTCGTCCGTACGTCCTTGTGCAGCGAGGTAATAGACCTCCATCAGTCGGCCGTGTACAGATGACAGTCCTTTCGCCACGCCCTCCCTGTATGCCTGGTAGCCTTTCAAGAAGGTCTTGATGTCGCCATTATTGAAGTAGCTTACCGACTTACGCGTCTCGATGTCGAACACCCTCTCTGGTGCGTATTCCTCAGCAATCTTCTTGGCCTTGTCCATCAGCAGCTGAGCCTCCTCTGGGTCGTCGCCGATTGCCACATTGACGATGTTCATGTAGATGGGTGGTATACTGGCTTGATAGCCCTCCTTCTCCATCATGTCGATAACTTGGTAGAAACATTGTTTGGCCGCCTCGTTGTTACCACAGTATCTGTTGATATGTCCCATCATGTTGACGGCCATATACATCTCTTTATCGAGCTTACGCTCCCTCAGTTCCTTCGATAGCTGTCTGGCTTTCCTGTATGCCTCATAGATCTTCTGTTGATTCATGAGGAAGACGATTTCATTACACCGCTGGGTGTAATACTCGTGCAGGTCGTTCTGACTAAGTAGGTAATCCTCCAGTTTACTCACGGCATGAAAGAAACGGTCACAGTCGCCATCATTGAAAGAATGATGAACGGAGTCGCGCAAGGCCAGATAAACCGCATCCTTCGTGCGATCCACACCTGCACTCTCGATGTTAAGGCACAACGTCAATAAGGCTAATAGTAGTACCTTTCTCATAATTTTTCCTTAGATTGTTGGGACAAAAATACAAAAATATTTTAAAGAGAGAAGGAAAATCGGAATTTTTTTTCTCTTTCTCCATAATTTACCGTAATTTTGGCCACTCAT
The DNA here is from genome assembly GCF_900110895.1 of Prevotella aff. ruminicola Tc2-24. GTDB lineage: Bacteria > Bacteroidota > Bacteroidia > Bacteroidales > Bacteroidaceae > Prevotella. The sequence goes on from NZ_FOIQ01000004.1 coordinate 183,205, forward strand.
GGAAATCCGTCCCATAGCCCATTTCCACTCTCCGTTGAAGTCGAAGTTCGGCATTCCCCGTCAGAGTGGCCTCGTCATCGACCTGCCGGGGCGTATCGTCTTCACCCCTGACTATCGTCAGGCGGAGGCCGTCAGAGGACTTGACGATTTCGATTTCCTGTGGCTCATCTGGGAGTTCTCAGAGAACGGCCACAAAGCCTCCGCCCAGCGCCTCACCGTCCGTCCTCCGCGTCTGGGTGGCAACCGTCGTATGGGTGTCTTCGCCACCCGTTCCCCCTTCCGTCCCAACAACCTCGGACTCTCCTGTGTACGTCTCGATAGGGTGGAGGATGATTCCCATCTTGGTCCCGTAATCCATGTGCGAGGTGCCGACCTGATGGATGGAACCCCTATCTACGACATCAAACCCTATGTCGCCTATGCTGATGCCCACCCCGATGCTCGCAGTGGCTTCGTCGATCGTGAGGTCTGGCGCGAACTGCAGGTCTGTGTGCCCGATGCTGTGGCCACCTTGTTCTCATCTGCCGATTTGGCGGTGCTAAAGGCCACGCTGGCACAAGACCCCCGTCCTCAGTACCACGACGATCCTGAGCGTGTCTATGGCATGCCCTTCCTCAACCTTGACGTCCGTTTCAAGGTCTTGGGCGACGTTTTGACCGTCGTTGAGTGCGTCAGACTCTGACGAATCGATCGTAACAAACAGATCTGACGAGTCTGTTACATCGCCTTATCCAGTCTTCCTTTCCAGAGGTATTTGCGCGTCTCGTGGACAATGATGCCATTGAGACACAATAGAGATATCAGATTGGGTATGGCCATAAGTGCGTTCATGCAGTCGGCCAGGTTCCATACCAGTGCGAGGTTCATCACGCTACCCACGAAAACGGCCGTGATATAGATCACGCGATAGCCCTTTACCCATTGTCTTCCTTTGAAATACTCGACGGCCCGTTCGCCGTAGTAGCACCATCCGAGGATGGTCGAGAACGAGAACGTCAGCAGTCCGAACGTCAGTAGGGGCGTTCCCACATAAGGTATCTTCGAGAAGGCCGCCTTCGTCAGAGTGGCCCCGTTGGAGAAGTCGATATCAGGGTATGCGATCACGCTGCTCACGATTACCAGTCCTGTGAGGGCGCATATCACCACCGTGTCCCAGAATGTGCCGCTCGACGAGACGAGCGCCTGTCGCACAGGGTTCTTGGTCTGTGCCGCGGCTGCCACGATAGGAGCCGATCCCATGCCCGACTCGTTCGAGAACAGGCCTCTGGCGATGCCGAAGCGTGCGGCCATCATCACCGTTGAGCCCACGAAACCGCCACCTGCTGCCTCCGGACTGAAGGCCGACAGCACGATCATACGGAGCGCAGCCCCCAGATAGTCCGCGTTTACGAAGAGGATATACACACAGCCAGCCACGTAGAAGAACGCCATCACAGGCACGAGCATACCACACACGCGGGCGATGCTCTTCACGCCTCCCAGCACCACGGCCCCCGTGAGCAGACATACGATGGTTCCTGTGATGTAAGGCGATACCCCGTACGACTCCTGAGCCACCGTGGCGATGGCGTTTGCCTGTACCGTGTTGCCGATGCCGAAGGCAGCCAGGGCTGTGAAGACGGCAAACAGGATGGCGAGCCATCGCCAACCCAGTCCACGCTCCAGGGCATACATCGGACCGCCCAGCATCTTCCCGTTCTTGGTCTTCACGCGATACTTGATGGCGAGCAGTCCCTCCGCATATTTCGTGGCGATGCCGAACACACCCGTCAGCCAGCACCATAGAACGGCCCCAGGACCTCCCAGGGCAATGGCCGTGGCCACGCCGATGATGTTACCAGTGCCGATGGTGGCCGCCAGTGCTGTGGCCAGGGCCCCGAACTGCGACACGTCGCCTGTGGCGTCAGGGTCTCTCTTTACTGACAGTCGTATGGCCTTGAAGATATGTCTCTGTGGGAATCGCAGACGGATGGTCAGAAACAAGTGTGTGCCCAGCAACAGGATGATCATCGGCCATCCCCAGAGCAGTCCGCTCACCTCCGTCAGGAAATCATTCAGGCATTGCATTATCTAGTCTTATGTTGGTTGTTCGTGGTTGTCGTTTCTATTTCTTGAATGTGATGGCGATATGGTTGAACCCCATTGAGCGCATCATGTTCTCCATCTGTCGCTGGGCGTTCAGCTCTGCCGTACGGATGTTCTCTTTCGTCATACAGTGCTTCACCATTCGCGCGTAGGCCTTCCTGTAGAGCGCCTCACGGTCAGCCGGCTTCCATTTGCCGCTTTCGTAGAACGATTTTGTGCGCGCCTCGTCGATGAAGTCCTTGTCCAGCAGTCCTATCTTCGGCAGTGTCATCACCACCGTGTCGCCGCTGGTCTTGATCCATCCCGGCTCCACCTGATGCATGTTCACCCCTAGGCGCGCTGTTCCGTAGTAGATACGCACCAACTCGTCATTGCTTAGGAAACCCTTGCGTATGGTATCCACCATCTCCTCCGTGCTCACGGCCAGGAACTCCCATTCGCCGATGGCCTTGATGCTTTGTATCTGTGTGGGTGTCACGTCTATCTGGTCGTCTGTGCCGAAGTCTATATGGTTGTCCTTGCTCAGACTCCTCAGCCAGAAGATCGCCACGATGAGGAGGGCCGCCACGAAGAGCACCAACCCCATCCTGAGTAAATTCAAAGTTTTCATGAATTCTTTCATACCGAGTCGTCTTTAATCCTCCATCTTCAGCAACTGTATCATGTCGCCAGTGTTATACTGTTTGCGGAAGGCGATGGTGATGTTCTCCTCCTTGAATCCCATCTCCGTGAGCATGGGCACCAGCACCTTCGCTGTGTTGGCCCGAGCCGTCTCGAGTATTCCCAGTTGTGGGATGCTCTCTATGATGGCCGCCCGTCCCTGTTGCTCGTAGTTCGTCATTTCCCTGTCGCTGAAGTGCGCCCTTGCCAGTGCCACATACTGTTTGATGTTCTCCTGGTCTATCTTCGAGCTCGTCATCACCACCTGAGGGTCAGGCAGTGTCACCGTGATCCTCTCTCCATGGCGCTCGATGTTCTTCTCTGAGAACGCGCTTAAGTCGATATATGCCTTCAGTTTCGCGTCGATGGGAATGGCGATCTTCCTGTCGCCCAACGGCAGCGGTATGTTGAACGAGCGCTGCAGGATCGAGCCCTTCAGTCGCAGCACGTCGTCGTGCGTCACGATCTTGTGCACATGATACTCCGCCGTGTAGAGTCTGGCGCATTTCTGTATCTGCATGATGAGCATCGGCACCGTGTCCACTCCCTGGTAGGATGTGACGGGGTCGCCGCTCCCGTTCTCCTGTTCTGAATGACCCTGACAGGAGACGAGGGCGACGACCGCCACTACAACTAAACTAGATAGGATGAATTTTTTCATCTTTTGTTTTGATTTAACATCGAAAACAAAGGCAAAGGTAGTAAAAAAATGTCAAAATATTAAATACGAGCATGTTTTTTTCTAAAACGATTAAACTTTTTGTGGTTTCCTTCCGTCAAAAGAGTGGTTACTGTTATAAAAGAATCTGATATCAAGAACGGTGATAAATAGTGATAATTCGTTAATTTTTTATTTAGGTAAGCGAACCTAAAGGCCCACCCCGAAAAAGGTGGGCTTTTTTTGTGTAATATAAAAAAAAGGTGTACCTTTGCGCTCAGTAAACAGACTAAGACAGTATGAAGAATAGCGTATTAGTGGCAGTCGTATTAGGCACGTTGGTGCTTGTGGGCTGCGGAGGAAAGAAGAGTGAGACCAAGGATATCATTGTCACGACGACAGAGGCTCCAAAGCCCAAGGGACCTGTTAAGATGCAGTCCTATCGCCAGACCAAGGATGTGATGTGGCTCGACAAGAGCTATCAGGTGGTCATCGACCGTACCCCCGACGACAGTCTGCGCATGGCCGTCGACGAGACAGGTCAGAAATATGTCGACAATCATGTCAGCCTCCGTGTCATCCGTGCCGACGGCAGTGTATTCTTCAGTCGTAGTTTCACCAAGTCCTCATTCGATGCTTATCTCGATGGCGACTATCGTGAGGGGGGCATCCTCGAAGGTTTTGTCTTCGACAAGGTCGACGGTGCTCGTCTGGTCTTCGCCAGCAGCGTGTGTCTTCCTCAGACCGATGAGTATATCCCCTTGGTGGTCACTGTGAGCAGTCAGGGCGAGGTCGCCATCCGTCGCGACAGTCAGTTGGACACCAACGGTGATGACGACGAAGAGATCTGATCCTTCACCTTATTCTTTTATAGCTCTTCGGCCACCAGCTCGTGCCAGTGGTCGCAGAACGTCTGCATCGAGGGGAACAGAAGGTTCGCCCCCGCCTCAAGCAGTATCTCGTCGGCCAACGGTCCCGTGTTCACGGCCACGGTGAAGATGCGAGCTGCATAGCCGGCCCTTACGCCCAGCGGTGCGTTCTCCACGACGATAGCCTCGTAGGGCATGAGTCCTCCCGCCTTCTGCAGTCCCACGAGATACGGGTCAGCATTGGGCTTTCCCCGTTTCACGTCGTAGGCCGTGGTGATGTGCGCCTCGTCCACAAATCCGTCGAAGTCCTTGAGTATCCGTTGGATGAGCGGCCGCTGTCCACTGCCTGTCACGATGCCGATCTGTAGTCCTGCCGCCTTGATCTTACCCATCAGTTCCAGGATGCCAGGCATGATGGGGGCCTCAGGCAGACTGTGGAATATACGACTCTTCACGTCGTACATCCGTTGTGCCTCCGCCTCGTCGATCTCCCGTTTCTGTTGCAGACTCACCATTACGCGGATCGTGTCGATGCCACGTGCGCCCTCCGTGGCATACGCATCGTCGGCCGTCATCTGCAGTCCCAGTTGCGCCATCGATTCCTGCCAGGCGATGGCATGGTTAGGCATAGAGTCGTAGAGAACCCCGTCCATGTCAAAGAGCACGGCTTTGGGGCGGAGTGCCTCAAAGCCGTGTTCCTCTAAGTATTTCTTTTTCGCCAGTTCGTACATTACTCCGCAGCGAGCCGTTCTTTGATGGCCTTGCTGTCAGCCTCATATCCAGGTTTGTCGAGCAGGGCGAACATGTTCTTTTTATAAGCCTCTACACCGGGCTGGTTGAACGGATTTACACCCAGCACATTTCCGCTGATGCCACAACCGATCTCGAAGAAGTAGATCAGCTGTCCGAGGTAGCGCTCGTTCAGGCGCGGCATGGTGATACGGATGTTAGGTACACCACCGTCGACGTGAGCCAGACGAGTACCCAACTCAGCCATCTTGTTCACCTCGTCTACGCGCTTGCCAGCGAGGAAGTTCAGTCCGTCCAGGTTCTCCTCGTCGCTGGGGAACAGCAGTTTCTTCTCAGGCTCCTCCACGCTGATCACCGTCTCGAAGATGGTGCGCTCGCCGTCCTGTATCCACTGGCCCATCGAGTGCAGGTCGGTGGTGAAGTCGACGCTGGCGGGGAAGATACCCTTCTTGTCCTTACCCTCGCTCTCGCCGTAGAGCTGCTTCCACCACTCACTCATGAAGTGGAGCTTCGGCTGGAAGTTCACCATGATCTCGATCTTCTTACCGTTCTGGTACAGACCGTTGCGCACGGCGGCATACTGGGCGGCAGGGTTCTCCTCGAAGGGCACGTCCTTACCACAAGCCTTCTCCATGTCCTGGGCACCAGCCACCAACTCCTTGATGTCGAAACCGGCACAGGCGATAGGCAGCAGACCCACTGGTGTGAGCACCGAGAAACGGCCACCCACGTTGTCTGGGATGATGAAACTCTTGTAACCCTCCTTGTCGGCGCACGAGCGGGCAGCACCACGCTTAGCGTCTGTGATGGCCACGATCACCTTCTTGGCCTCGTCCTTACCGCGCTGTGCCTCGCACTGCTTTTTCAGCAGACGGAACGTCAGGGCCGTCTCAGTGGTCGTACCACTCTTGGAGATATTGATCACACCGAACTTCTTGTCCTTCAGATACTCAGTGAGCTCGAACAGATAGTCCTCACCGATATTATTGCCTGCATAGAGGATGGTGGGGTTCTTCTGATCCTTCACCAGCCAAGCAAAGCTGTTGCTCAGTGCCTCGATGACGGCACGCGCTCCCAGGTAGGAGCCGCCGATACCGGCCACCACCACCACCTCGCAGTTGTCGCGGAGCGTGTTGGCACACTGCTGCAGTTCGTCGATGAAAGCTGGTGTGATGCTGGATGGCAGGTGTAGCCATCCCAGGAAATCGTTACCAGGACAAGTGCCGTCCTCGAGAGCCTGTTGAGCGGCCTTCACTTTGGGTTCGAAAGCCTTTACTGCGCCAGCCTCAAGGAAACAGGCGGCCTTTGTGATGTCAAGACTGATATTCTTCATTGTTTTGTTAAATTATTGAATTTAGTTATATGTTTTGTGTTAAAAGCCACATATTATCTGAAACTATCGGTGAGCAACTTGATCTCTATCTGCGGTGAGATACGCTCATACAGAATATTGTACACAGCGTCGAGTATCGGCATGTTCACATGGTAGTGGCGGTTGATCTCCTTCATGCACTTGGTACCGAAGTAGCCCTCCGCAATCATCTCCATCTCGATCTGTGCCGACTTCACGCTGTAACCCTTTCCGATCATCGTTCCGAAGGTGCGGTTACGCGAGAAGTTCGAGTAGCCTGTCACGAGCAGGTCGCCCAGGTACACCGAGTCGTATGGATTACGCTCGATGGGGTGTACGGCCGTCAGGAAACGACTCATCTCCTGTACGGCGTTCGACATGAGCACCGCCTGGAAGTTGTCACCGTATTTCAGTCCACTACAGATACCCGCAGCGATGGCATACACGTTCTTCAGTACCGACGAGTACTCGATGCCGATCACGTCCGTCGATGTCTTCGTCTTGATCACATCGCTCGAGAGCACGTCGCAGAACGCCTGCGCCTTCTCTCTGTCGGCACATCCCACGGTCAGGTAGCTCAGTCGGTCCATGGCCACCTCCTCGGCATGTGACGGTCCACCGATGCATGCCAGGTTCTCGTAGGGCACGTCGTATACCTGATGGAAGTATTCCGAGCATACCAGGTTCTCGTCGGGCACGATACCCTTGATGGCCGTCAGTATGAACTTGTCGCGCAGTCGCGTCCTCAACTTCTTCAGATGACTCTTCAGGTAGGGCGACGGTGTCACGAACACCAGTGTGTCGTATTGCTGGGCGATACGGTTCAGGTCGCTGTCGAAGGCAATCTCGTCGATGTTGAAGTGCACACTGGTCAGGTAGGCCGGGTTATGACCCAGTCGACGGAAGTCGTCGATACGGTCGTCGCGTCGCATATACCAGCCGATGTGGTGCGTATGTCCCACCACGATCTTGGCAATCGCCGTAGCCCAGCTACCGCCTCCGATAATCGCTATCTTCCCACAGTCAAACACTTTGAACTTTGATCTTTAAACTTTGAACTTATGATTACTTATTTGCGGCTTCGATCCACTTGGCGATATCATCGACAGAAGGCTTCTGCAGTTCCAGCTTGTATTTCTTCACGATGTCGCCGATCTTCTGCTGCAGGCCCTGTGCCTTCTCGTCCTTGATGTTCGAGATCAGGTTGAAGCCCGCCTTGCGCAGTACGGGCACCCAGTCCTCGCCTACGCCGATCTCGGCCCACTCGGCCACGCTGCTCTGCGGCATCTTCTTCTCCGGCTTCATCTGCGGGAAGAACAGCACCTCCTGGATGAATGTCTTACCCGTCATGAGCATTACCAGACGGTCGATGCCGATGCCGATACCACTGGTAGGAGGCATGCCGTACTGCAGTGCGCGCAGGAAGTCCTGATCGATGATCATCGCCTCGTCGTCGCCCTTGTCGGCCAGTCTCATCTGTTCCACGAAGCGCTCCTCCTGGTCGATGGGGTCGTTCAGCTCCGAGTAGGCGTTAGCCAGCTCCTTACCGTTTACCATCAGCTCGAAACGCTCGGTCAGTCCCGGCTTACTGCGGTGCATCTTCGTCAGCGGCGACATCTCCACGGGGTAGTCGGTGATGAACGTCGGCTGGATGAACGTGCCCTCGCAGAACTCGCCGAACAGCTCGTCGATCAGCTTACCCTTACCCATGGTCTCATCCACGTCCATGCCCTTCGACAGACAGAACGCACGGATCTCCTCCTCGCTCTTACCGTTGCAGTCGAAGCCTGTCTTCTCCTCGATAGCCTCGAGGATCGGCAGTCGGCGATAGGGCGCCTTGAAGCTCACGATGTTACCGTCGATCTCACGCTCCGGCTTACCGTTCACGGCGATACAGATCGTCTCAAGCAGCTTCTCTGTGAACGACATCATCCAGTTGTAGTCCTTATACTGCACATACAGCTCCATGCACGTGAACTCCGGGTTGTGGTTACGGTCCATACCCTCGTTGCGGAAGTTCTTGCCGATCTCGTACACACCCTCGAAGCCGCCCACGATCAGACGCTTCAGGTAAAGCTCCGTGGCGATACGCATGTACATATCCTGGTCGAGCGCGTTGAAGTGCGTGATGAACGGCCGTGCTGAGGCACCGCCCGCAATCATCTGCAGCGTCGGTGTCTCCACCTCCGTGTAGCCTGCCTCGTCGAGCACGCGGCGCAAGGTGCGTATCACGGTGGCACGCTGCAGGAACGTGTCCTTCACGCCCTCGTTCACCACCAAGTCCACGTAGCGCTGACGGTAGCGCAGCTCCGGGTCATCAAACTTATCATATGCCACGCCGTCCTTGTATTTCACGATTGGCAGCGGCTTCAGACTCTTCGAGAGCAGTGTCAGTTCCGAGGCGTGCACGCTGATCTCACCCGTCTGAGTGCGGAACACCTTACCCTTCACACCGATGAAGTCACCGATGTCGAGCAGGCGTTTGAATACATTATTATAAAGATCCTTGTTCTCGCCCGGGCAGATATCGTCGCGGGTCACATACACCTGGATTCTTCCTTTGCTATCCTGTAGCTCTGCGAAGCTAGCCTTACCCATCACACGGCGGCTCATCATACGACCAGCGATCACCACCTCGCGCTCCTCGTCGTCCTTGAACTCCTCCTTGATGTCGGTGCTGAAGGCGTTGGTGGGATATTCTGCGGCAGGGTACGGGTCGATACCCATGTTGCGCAGTTCCTGCAGGCTCTGTCGCCTGCCGATTTCTTGTTCACTTAACTCTAAAACGTTCATGTCTAATATTCGAATATTTGCTATTTGGGTGCAAAGTTACGAAAAGTCGAGCGCAAAACAAAGAAACTCGTTTCTTTTTTTTGCCGAGACGGGGTAACTTCGCCATCTTTGATGGCAAGGTTACGAAAAAACGAGCGCAGAACAAAATAAGTTCACTTATTTTTTATGCCGAGTACAAGTAACTTCGCGATTTCTATCGCAAAGTTACGAAAAAACGAGAGAAATGCAAAAGAAAAACTTGTTTTCTTTTCATTTCCGAGTGCGTGTAACTTCGCGAATTCTATCATAAAGATACATTTTTCCAGGGTAAGTACCAAACATTTTTATATTATAAACATGACCGCGAAGGAAAATAATCGTACGTTCCTAACGGAAGTAAACAAAATTTATCAGGTGCTTGGAGGAGCGTAAGGCCCCGATTTCAGGGCGTTTCAGCGCCCTCGGAGTTTCCTTCGGGGAAAGTAGGAATCTCCGCCGATGAAACACCCGTTTTCCTCCGAGCCAACTGCGACGCTGCAGGGAGCCTTCTGTAGCCGCACCTTCGGAAGTGACGATTTTGTAAATTTATTCTACCAATATTTGCTTTACTGAGGCCTTAGACCGTCTTGCCCTGAAAAACGTTGAATCAAAATTGGACAATTGGACAAAACTAAAATTCGATTGGAATAGACAGTAATAATGACAATAATTTAATTATATTATATATTATAATATATAATATAATTAATATAATATATATAATATTAATTATTTCCTTTCTTTGTCTTGGTTACGACAAAGAAAAAACATTTTGTCCAATTGTCCAATTGTCCAATCAAGGCGGAATGTACTTCCCTAGAAATAATCTTTTTCAAAAAATATATCCGTTTTTTCTTGCTCGTCCGAAATCATGATTCGGATATGGCATCCCGTTGGTCGCGAGCGACCTGAGGATGAGCACGACAGGCTTAGGAAGCGGGAAGATATTTGTGAAAAATAAAAAAAATAGACGAAAGATTTGGTGGGTTTGTGAAAAATGTATATATTTGCCAAACAGTAACTAAAAAATCATAATGGATCAAGCAGCGGTCAAAAAGCGTGTTGTCGGCGTAGACATCAGTCTGGAGGAGACAACCTATGCTGTCGTGGATGCCAAAGGGGATATCTTCGCCAAGAAGAGTTTTCCTACCAATGACTATCCTGACGTGCATGGGTTCGTGAGCGCATTGAGCGGACATATCCTCGATCTGGTGGAACAGAACGGGGGCTATGAGACCATCCGCGCGGTGGGCATCAGTGCACCCAGTGCCAGTTATATGACGGGGTGTATCATCAACTCAGCCAACCTGCCGTGGAAAGGGGTGATACCCTTGGCAGCGATGCTGCGCGGACGATTAGGACTGGCTGTGGCCGTGGCCAACGATGCGCACGCGATAGCCTTAGGTGAGCATGCTTTCGGCTGCGCTCACGGCATGCAGAACTTCGTGCTGATCACGCTGGGTAGTGGCATGGGCAGCTGCTTCTTCTCGAACGGTGTAGCGCACCAGGGCAACGACGGTATGGGCGGTGAGATCGGACATACGTGTGTGGCGCTGGACGGTCGACAGTGCGGCTGCGGCAACCACGGGTGTCTAGAGACGTACACGGGTGCGCGTGGGATCGTGCAGACGGCTCGTGAGTTGATGAGCGAGACCACTGAGCCCTCGCTGATGAGGGGCGTGGAAGAGCTGACACCCAAGATGATCACAGCCTTCTGTGAGCAGGGTGACAAACTGGCACAGGAGGTGTATCGTCGTACAGGCGAGGTGCTGGGCATGGGCCTGGCCAACTATGCGTCGCTCGTAGACCCCGAGGCGTTTATCTTCGCTGGGGGCGTGTCGAAGGCAGGCGACTGGCTGCTTGAGCCGGCCAAGAAGGCGTTTGAATCGTATGTTTTCCCCAATATCTCTGGACATGTGCAGTTCCTCCTCTCGGAGCTAGACGACGAGACCCACGACGTACTGGGCGCCAGTGTGCTGGCATGGGAGGCGAAAGAGTATTCATTATTTAAGTAGTAAACAGTAATCTAATTCAGTTATGGTGGCAATGGATCAAGTAGATGGTGTTGAGATCGTGGATCAGATTAAAACACGTGTGGTAGGTATCGATATCCGTCTTTCAAGGACTACCTTCGCGGTGGTGGATGTCAGGGGAGAAATCGTGGCTCAGGATCGGTTCGTCACCTCTGATTATCCGGATATCAACGACTATGTGAAGGCGTTGAGCGACAAGGTGATGATGCTGGTCGAGGAGAACGGCGGCTACGAGACGGTGCGCTCCATCGGCGTGAGCGTGCCTAGCGCCAGTTCGGTGACGGGTTGTATAGAGAACGCGGCGAACATGCCATGGAAGGGCGTGATACCACTGGCAGCGATGCTGCGCGACAGACTGGGACTGGCGGTGGCTGTGGCCAACGATGCGCATATCACGGCCCTGGGCGAGAAGGCCTACGGCAGTGCGCATGGGATGCAGGACTTCGTCGTGGTGTCGATTAGTCACGGCGGACTGGGAAGTTGCTTCTTCAGTAACGGGCATCCGCACTTGGGATATAACGGCTTTGCAGGTGAGTTCGGACATACTTGTGTCGAGGTGAACGGACGCCAGTGCGGCTGCGGGCGCAAGGGCTGTCTGGAGACCTACTGCTCGGTCAGGGGACTGCTGACCACCATCGACGAGCTGATGGCGGAGGCCGACGAGCCCACGATGCTGACCGATCTGTGCCAGAAGGATATCGCTTCGATAGCGGCCTGCTGCGACAAGGGTGACAAGCTGGCCATCGAGGCCTTCCGTCGCGTGGGTGATATGCTGGGACTCGGACTGGCTAACTATGCCTCGATACTGAATCCGGAAGCCATCATTCTGACGGGCGACATGACGGCGGCAGGCAAATGGCTGCTCAAGCCCATGCGCGCCTCGTTTGATGAGCACGTTTTCCAGAATATCAAAAACAAGACACGAATACTCGTCTCGATCCTCAAGGAAGGCGAGCGCGACGTGCTGGGCGCCAGTGCTCTGGCATGGGACGTGAAGGAGTACTCGCTGTTCAAATAAGTCAACTATATCATAATACTTTACTAAAACTGTGGAAGAGTTTAATATCAAGACAAGAGTTGTTGGTGTCGATATCAGCAATGAACGTACTACCTATGCAATCGTGGATATCCGCGGGAATATCCTGGCGGAGAATTCCTTCTCTACGGAAGACTATCCTGACATTAACCAATTTGTGACAGTGCTCAGTGAGCGCATCGTGATGCAGGTCGAGGAGAACGGAGGCTATGAGACCATCCGCTCGATCGGCGTGAGCTCACCGAGTGCCAGTCCGGTATCGGGCTGTATCGAGAATGCGGCCAACCTGCCGTGGAAGGGGATGATACCTCTGGCAGCGATGCTGCGCGACAGACTGGGACTGGCCGTGGGACTATCGAACGACGCGCATATATCGGCGCTGGGCGAGTATACCTTCGGCAATGCGCACGGCATGTCGAACTTCGTATTGGTGAGCCTGGGCGTGGGTGTGGGCAGCTGTTTCTTCTCGTCGGGCAGGGACCATCAGGGGCATCTGGGCTTCGCGGGTGAGTTCGGTCATACGTGTATCGTGGATCACGGACGAAAGTGTGCTTGTGGGCACGAGGGCTGTCTGGAGTCGTATGTGGGTGCTGCAGGCATCGTGAACACCGCCCAGGAGGTGTTGGCCGAGAACAGTGGTCCGTCAATGTTGCGCGAGTTGGAGAAATTGTCGCCGCGTACCATCTGCGACTGCTGTAACAAGGGCGACGAAATGGCCATCGAGGTGTTCCGGCGCACGGGTTACATGCTGGGCATCGGACTGGCCAACTATGCCTCGCTCATCGACCCTGAGGCGTTCATCCTGACGGGTGGCATCTCGAAGGCTGGCAGATGGCTGACGGATCCGGCTTATGAGTCGATGGAGGAACATGTGTTTGGCAACCTTCGCGGAAAGGTGAAGTTGCTGACATCGAAACTGGACGATCGTGAGCGCGATGTGCTGGGAGCGAGTGCTCTGGCATGGAGCGTACCAGAATATTCACTGTTTAAATAAAAATGAACGTAGATAGAATCAAAGAAATCATAGAGCAGAAACCGAATCTGAGTACCGCCCTCGGGATGGAGTTCATCTCCACTCCCGAGGTTGATACTTGTATGGCAAGGATGAGAGTCGACGAGCGCAACAGGCAGCCTTTCGGCTTCCTGAGCGGCGGTGCATCGCTGGCATTGGCGGAGAACGTGGCGGGCGTGGGCTCGTCGGCGCTCTGTCCGCACTGCGCTTGTGTGGGCATAGAGGTCAGCGGCAGTCATGTGAAGGCCGTAGCCGAAGGGGATACCGTGACGGCCTATGCGCGGATGTTGCATAAAGGCAAGACCCTGCATGTGTGGAACGTGGATATCAAGGATACCTCGGGAGAGTTGATCTCGAATGTCCGAGTGACGAACTATATCATCAGACAGAAGAAGGGATGACAGGATTCGCACTTTTCCGACTGCCTTATGCCATGGAGGCAACCTGCGTCCGTCAGACGACAGGGGAGCCCACGGAGTTGAAGGCCTGTCAGGAGCTGAACGGGCGACAGGGGTTCGTGATGGCGCCCTTTGAGGTGAAGACGGGACAGCCCATCCTGCTGATACGACCTGACGAGGTGACGATCGTCGATCTGCGCGAGGGCATCACGGGACTGCAAGGGGCGATACCGCCTTTGGACGCAGTTCCGACGGCCGGGGGTAGCAGAGACTCGTACGCTATCGACTTTGCTAATTTCCACGCGCAGCTGTGCATGGGCACTTTCCAGAAGATCGTGCTGGCACGGTGTGCCGACGAGCCGCAGACAGAGGCGCTGTCGCCCGAGGCGCTGTTCATGAGGGCCTGTGAGCGCTATCCGCGTATGTTCATCGCCCTTGTCTGGACGGCCAAGAGCGGCTGTTGGCTGACGGCCACGCCTGAGATCTTGTTGGAAGGACAGGATAACCACTGGCGCACCATCGCTCTGGCTGGTACCATGCGACTGGAAGGCGAGAGTCTGGCAGGCGAGGGAGAGACAGCCACGTGGACCACGAAGAACATCCAGGAGCAGCGTATCGTGACCACATATATCACGGAGTGCCTGGAGCAGTTTACCAGCGAATTCCACGAGGAGGGGCCTCGGACGGTTCGGGCGGCCGACCTGGTGCACCTGAGGAGCGACTTCACGTTTACGCTCCCTGACAACCAGCATATCGGCGACCTGTTGCAGGTGCTCCATCCCACTCCGGCGGTCTGCGGACTGCCCAAGCGCGAGGCCTTCCGTTTCATCACCCATAACGAGCATACCCCTCGGCGCTACTACTCGGGATTCATGGGGATGATCGGTGAGATGGAGACACACCTCTATGTGTCGCTGCGGTGCATGAACATCGCGAGGGACGGCTATCGGCTTTATGCCGGTGGTGGACTGCTGAAGGAGAGCTCCGAGGAACTGGAGTGGCAGGAGACAGAGGCGAAGATGGAGACCATGAGACGAATATTGGATAATCAATTATCATATTAATTCATTTTATTGTTAAATTTTAAATTGTGATACTATGTATAGCAATAAAGAAAATGTGAACATCCTGACGTCACTGCTGTCGACGTTTGGAGTGAGGCACGCCGTAGTGTGCCCAGGTAGTAGGAACGCAGCCATCGTGCACAACCTCAACGAGTGCCCTGAGATCACGTGCATCCCTGTGACTGACGAGCGCTCAGCGGGCTTCTATGCCTTGGGCATGGCGCTCGGTGAGAACTTGCCTGTGATCGTGTGTGTGACCAGTGGCACAGCCTTGTTAAACCTGATACCTGCCGTTGCGGAGGCGTATTATCAGTGCGCACCGCTGATCGTGGTGTCGGCCGACCGTCCGCCGCAGTGGATAGACCAGTTGGACGGACAGACGTTGCCACAGCCTGATGCTCTCGGACGGTTCGTGCGCAAGGCGGTGACGCTGCCTGAGCCGCACAATGAGGAAGAACACTGGTATTGTAACCGTTTGGTGAACGAGGCGCTGCTGGAGACATTGCATCACGGCGGTGGCCCCGTACATATCAACGTGCCCATTACGGAGCCGTTGTTCGAGTTCACCGTCAAGAAGTTGCCTGAGGAACGGGAGATCGACTGCACAGCCAACGAACTCTCGGAAGACGAGGCTGCCGCTGTCACCCTGCACTTCCTGCAGGCCGAACGACCGCTGCTGCTTAGTGGGCAGCCGTTGAACGCGCTGATGGACGAGGCCGTGTATCTCGTGGCCGATGATGAGAGCTACACACCCGACTTCGTGCTGAACATGGGTGGCTCTGTCGTGAGCAAGCGCCTGAAGCAATACCTGAGAAGGGCCAAGGAGAGCTGGCTGGTGAACGAGGCGGGAACGATGGCCGACCCATTCATGAACCTGACATATGTCATCGAGGGTTGCCGCAGTGATGTGGAGGACTATCTGACTACGGTGCTGGAAGTGCGGAAGATTGACTTCGTGGAGAAGTGGAAAGATTTGTTGGACAGGATCAGGGATCACGTGAATGCCTACCAGCCTGACTATTCGCAGATGGCGGCCGTGAAACTGTTTGAGAAGAAGATCGGCCAGGCTGAGGATATGTACGTGCATTACGCGAACTCGACGGCCATCCGTCTGGCGAACACCTATGCCGAGCATGAGGTGTTCTGTAATCGGGGCGTGAACGGCATCGACGGGTCGCTGTCGACGGCGGCTGGCTTCTCGTGCGTGACGGACAAGAAGGTGTTCTGTGTCATCGGCGACCTGAGTTTCTTCTACGACCAGAATGCGCTGTGGAACCAGAACCTGCGCGGGAACCTGCGTATCCTTTTGCTGAACAACGGACGTGGGGGTATCTTCAACACGCTGAAGGGTCTGGAGAACAGTGAGGCGCGCGACACGCTCGTGGCTGCCAAGCACCACACCACGGCAGAGGGTATCTGTGCGCAGAACAAGGTGGACTACATGAAGGTAAAAAGCATGAGGGATCTGAAGAAGGGTATCGAAAAGTTGGTCGACTCGAAGAGCAGACGCCCCATGCTGCTGGAGGTGTTCACGGATGTCGATGAGGATACGCGTGTCGTCAAGGACTATTATGAATCATTGAAACAAGTAAAAATTTGAAGCTATGAGACAGTGGAAAACTATCAAGGAGTTTAAGGAAATACTGTTCGAGGAATATAACGGTATCGCGAAGATCACCATCAACAGACCGCGTTACCGCAACGCTTTTACGCCGAAGACCACCTGGGAGCTATCGCAGGCCTTCTCGTTGTGCAGGGAGATGCAGGACATCAGTGTGGTGCTGTTGACAGGTGCCATGTCGGAGGTGCCAGAGGGACAGCAGCTCGCCGACGTGAAGCATGCCTTCTGCTCGGGGGGCGATATGCATGTGAAGGGACGGGGCGGCTATGTCGACGAGGAGGGTGTACCACGTCTGAGTGTGCTCGACGTGCAGATGCAGATACGGCGCCTGCCCAAGCCCGTCATTGCCATGGTGAACGGCTATGCCATCGGCGGCGGTCATGTGCTGCATCTGGTGTGCGACCTGACCATCGCCTCGGAGAATGCCATCTTCGGACAGACGGGACCTAAGGTGGGCTCGTTTGATGCGGGCTTCGGCTCGTCGTACCTCGCGCGGATCGTGGGACAGAAGAAAGCCCGCGAGATATGGTTCCTCTGTAGGCAGTACACGGCCAAGGAGGCCGAGGAGATGGGGATGGTGAACAAGGTGGTACCCATCGAGCGTCTCGAGGACGAGTGCGTGGAGTGGGCGGAGATTATGATGGAGCGCTCGCCGCTGGCATTGCGTATGATCAAGGCCGGACTGAACGCCGAGCTCGACGGACAGGCGGGCATCCAGGAGCTGGCTGGCGACTGTACGATGCTGTACTACTTCCTCGACGAGGCGCAGGAGGGAGGAAAGGCGTTCCTCGAGAAGCGGAAGCCTGACTTCAAGAAATATCCGAAGCTGCCATAGGATGTTGATCTCAGGGAGCTGTCTCCCGACTCCAGAAAACTTATAACAATGAAATACAGAATAGAGAAAAGAGTGCTGCATTTTAAGCAGCCAGCAGGGACATCCAGAGGTGTGTATACCACGCGTAAAATCTGGCTGGTGCTGCTCTCTGACGGGGAGCGTCAGGGAGTAGGGGAGTGTGCGCCCCTGCCTGATCTGAGTTGTGATGCCTTGGAGGATGAGAGGTATCAGAGTATATTGAGTAAGGTGTGCGAGGAGGTCTGCGACACGGGTATCGTGAACTACGACTACCTGCGCGACTACCCCTCGATGCTCTTCGGACTGGAGACGGCCTTGCTCAATCTGAAGTTGGGAGACAGACTCTTTGACACGTCCTTCAGTCGGGGTGAGGAGGGCATACCCATCAACGGACTGGTATGGATGGGTAATTATGATGAGATGCTCCGTCGGATGGAAGAGAAACTCGAACAGGGCTTCCATTGTGTGAAACTGAAGATCGGAGCCATCGACTTCGAGCAGGAACTGGATCTGGTGAGACGGATACGGGCTCGCTTCACGCATCATGAGGTGGAATTGCGATTGGATGCCAATGGGGCCTTCCCTTATCAGGAGGCGCTCTATAAGCTGGAGTTGTTATCGCAGTATAATATCCATTCTATCGAGCAGCCCATCAAGGCCGGACAGTGGGGGTATATGGCTGAGCTCTGTAGGGAGTCGCCCCTGCCCATCGCACTCGACGAAGAGCTGATAGGCATTAATGATCCGGAAATGAAGCGTCATATGCTTGGGATGGTCAAACCACGATATATCATCCTGAAACCCTCACTCCATGGTGGTATGATGGGGTGCAGAGAGTGGATTGGCATTGCGGCCGATCTAGGTATTGGCTCATGGATTACCTCGGCTCTGGAGAGTAATATCGGTCTGAACGCCATCGCCCAGTTTGCTTCGGAGGTGTATGGCGACCATATCGGTATGCCGCAGGGGTTGGGAACGGGCCAGTTGTTCACTGATAATATCCCGATGCCACTTGAGATACGTGGCGACAGACTATGGCGATGTCGTTAGACCAGTTCCTTGAGGAGTGGAATAACGCCTCGCCTTATGTGCGCGTGCAGACCAGTGGTAGTACGGGCGCACCGAAGCCGATGCTCGTGGAGAAGCAACGGATGCTGGCCTCGGCCCGTCGTACGAACGACTTTCTCGGTCTGCGCAAAGGTGACACGGCCCTGCTCTGTATGTCGCTCGACTATATCGCTGGTAAGATGATGGTGGTGCGGGCCCTGGAACGTGGTCTGCGACTGGTGACGGTTCAACCCTCGGGGCATCCGCTTCAGAAGTCTGTCGCTGAGGATGACGTGCTCACCTTCGCTGCCATGGTGCCCTTGCAGGTTTACAACGCATTACAGGTTGACGAGGAGCGCGAGCGTCTGAGAAGGATACGACATCTGATTATCGGAGGTGGGGCTATCGACGTGTCGTTGACTGAAGGACTGAAGGACTTCCCCAATGCCGTGTGGAGCACCTATGGTATGACGGAGACCCTCTCGCATATCGCACTCCGTCGCATCAACGGGCCTGAGGCATCAGACTGGTATACGCCGTTCCCATCGGTGGGTGTCAGTGTGTCGGCAGACGACTGTCTGGTTATCGATGCTCCGGAGGTGTGCGCGGAACGTCTCGTAACCAATGATATCGTCGAACTGGTACAGACGGAACAGGGGGGGCGCTTCCGTATCCTCGGAAGGAAGGATAATGTGATCTGCTCTGGTGGCATTAAGATCCAGGCGGAGGAGGTGGAGCGCCTGTTGCGCCCTCATCTCTCGGCGCCCTATATCATCACTAAGTGTCCGGATACAAAGTTCGGCGAGATCGTGGTGTTGCTGACAGAGGGGACGGTTGACGAGGCGCGCACGGTCTGTGAGACGGTGCTGAGCGGATACCTCCGCCCTCGTGGCTATATCCATGTAGACAAAATACCGCTGACGGAGACTGGAAAGCCTGCCCGTCAGCGGATATTAGAGATTGCGAGGTACTCTATTTTACAATAACTTTCTTAGTGCGCGTATGCCCGTCTTCTAACTGCTCGTTGCAAATGTTAACTCCTTTGGCGAGATTCTTGCGGGGCATGCCTGCGATAGAATAGATCTGTCGACTGACGACCTTCTTCTGATCGTCGTTGTCGATGGCGCGGATACTGCTTTCTGTGTTCTCCACGACCTCGCGTGTGACGCTTTCGAAGGGAACGGTGAGCCGTTCCTGTCCATAGCGCTGGATGGCAAAATAGGTATAGCTGGTGGTCAACTCATAGACCAGCTCGTTGACACCTGCCTGGATGGGCGGATACATCTCTGCCTGTGCTTCTCCAAACTCGTCTCTGAGGGAAATCTTCCATTGCAGGCCTTCTGGTAGTGGCTCTGAGGTCTTGACGGTGATGATGTGCTTGGTGCCTTGGTTGACATCGCAGCCCCAGCCAGAACCTCCAATCTCGCCCCATTGGCCGGAGAATGTGGCGGTGCCGCTGTAGATCTTACCATCGGCGGCAGCATCACCTGTGACGGAACTCGACCAGTTCGTGAGCAGTGGCAGTTGTTCCTTGGTGCCGATGGCAGGACCGTTAGGCACGTAGGTCTGCTCCACAAACTCTGCCGGCTCACGGACGCCCCACCAGCCCATCCACCAGTCGAGATCGGCTTCTGGTGCAACCACCTTTGTGCCGTTGGCAGTAGACAGGTAGAAGTCGGAGGCGATACGTACGTTTGTGTTGACATCTTCTTTGCCGAGCAGGAAACGGTCTAGATAGGCCTCGACCTCAGGCTCTTGAGTCTCCGGCAACTGACAATGGCCGTGGTCGCTAACGAAGGAATAGCCTACACGGTCGCCGATGCCGTATTGCTCCCATACCTTTGCTGCGGCATTCATGGAGACAAAACCCGACTGGTCGGCCAGCCATATCTGTGTGGGGTTGCCAAGCATCAACAGAGCACGTGGGCACACCATCGCAGCCAGCTCATGATGGTCGTAGGGAAGGTAGGAGACATCCTTGCCTCCGTATTCGTTCTTCAGTTTCTCCATGAACCAGTGGTAGTCGGTACGGTCGAGACTCTCCACACCAGAATCACCGGCATTGAGAACATCCTTGTTGAGAACGCGTGAGAAACGCCATGCGGCAGCGCCACCACCACCTGGTTCCTGGGCGATGGTCAGGGCGATTCGCTCGTCGAAGGCTCCGCAGAAAAGGGCCATTTTACCAGCGTAGGAGCATCCTGTGACACCGATATGCTTGGTGTCGATCTTAGAGACCTCAGGACCAAGCTGCTGGAGACCGTCGATTAGACGACTCAGTCCCCACGCCCATTCGCTGTAGGCTCCGTTTCCTACCAGCTCAGGATAGAGGCGCTCGAACTCGCGCTTGCCAGAGTCGAAGAACTGACTGTAGCCATTGACCTGTGACGACGAGAAGTTCATGTAGGCGATAGGTCTTGACGTGATGAGCGTGTTCGTCAGACTGATATTGTCCATGCCGATCATCAAAGGATAGGGGGCCTCTCCTGTCGAGGGGTAGTGGATGGTCGCACTGAGCTCCAGTGCTTCGCCGTTGATGGTGACTGTCACCCTGAGTGTGTCGACATCCATCTTGGCAGTGACGGCCGAGGAAGCGACGGCAGGCTTGGTGCCGATCTCGTAATGCTGGATCTCCTTGGCAATCTCGCCTCTTCGCTGTGCCCAGTCGGAAAAGTCTGTGGCACGTCCGCTGCCGTCAGACCACTCCAGAGGGTCTGGCAGAGGGTCAATCCTGCGTCCCTCAGCCTTGGTCGGCAGGACGGGGTGAACATTCTCACCTGTGTTCTCCACCTCGTAAACAAGGGGGATGTCTGTGGCTGTTCTTGTCTTGCCGCTTAGAGGTGAGAGAACCTGTGCTGATGCTCCTAAGCAGGTGAGTAGCACGAGGGTAAGGGTAGAAAGTTTCTTCATAAGTCTTGGTTTTTTAAGTGAATGAATAGATTTGGTTGTGCTTATAACGACAAAAATACAATAATCATGGATAAACGACTTTCAAAATGGGCTCAAAAATAGTGGGTTTTGTCTCATCTTTGTATCATATGGAAGAAAAAAGATACTTTGGAAAAGAAAAGGTTACATGATATAAAGTGAGATAGGGTCACTCTCACGAGCAACCCTATCTGCGATTAGTTAGTAATATGATTAGGTCTATTATTAAGTTGATTGGTAACTTATCGGGTTGTCAGCACTCTCTGTAGAAGTCGAGTGCCTCGAATATTTCTTCTTTTGTGGCCGTCTGGTTGATACGGATGTCTCCGATACCTCCAAGCAGCGTGAAGTTGATGATGCCCGAGGTGTTCTTCTTGTCGTGAGTCATGAGCTCGAAGAGATCGGGGTAGTCGTCGCAGGTGATGGTCATCTTACCATAGTGCTCTTTGATGAAACTGACCGTCTGCCGCATCTTGTCCGATGGGAATCCTGTCTTGACAGTACTCAGGTAGAGCTCGCATATCAGGCCCCAGGCAACAGCATAGCCATGGAGTACAGGCTTGTGTCTGAGAGCGAAAGACTCAAAGGCATGACCTGCGGTGTGACCGAGGTTCAGAGCCTTACGGATGCCCTGTTCTGTGGGGTCTTCCTCGACGATGCGCTCCTTCACAGCAACGCTGTCGGCCACCATCTGTCTGAGCTTTGCAAGATCTGGCTGCTCCAGATCGAAGGTGATGAGTTCTGCCCACATCTGTTCGCCAGAGATCAGACCGTGCTTAAGCATTTCTGCATAGCCGGAACAGATATTCTCTCTGTCGAGTGTCTGAAGGAACTGAGTGTCGAGGATAACGGTGTGAGCATTGCTGAATACACCAATCTCGTTTTTCAGTCCTCCGAAGTTGATACCTGTCTTTCCACCGACAGAGGCATCAACCATGGCAAGAAGCGTGGTAGGGATGTTGATATAGCTGATACCTCGTTTGAAGGTAGAAGCTGCAAAACCTCCAAGATCCGTCACCATACCTCCACCTATATTTATTAATAAGGAGTGACGTGTGCCTCCACCTTTGCCCAGTTCCTCCCACACGTGCGTCAGGGAACAGAGTGTCTTACAGGCATCGGTGGCTCCGATCACGATATGGTAAGCGCTCCCCAGACCGTCGACCTTCTCGATGGCGGGGACACAGAGTCTTTCCGTCGTTTCGTCTGCAAGAATAAACACACGGTCGTACTCACATTTTTTCATGGCTGTTGTGAGTGCTTGTTCAAGCTGATCGGATATAACGACTTCTTGTCGGGTCATCTTTTAATGGTTCGGGTCTGTCTTTATTGATTCGCCGACAAAGATACGATAAATTTTCATAAATTACATCATATTTAAGAAAAAAATGCAACTCGCTTATTAAACTTTCCGTTGCGGGTTGCGTCAAAAGTTCAAAAAAAACTAAAGATAGAATGAGAAAACTAATGATTCTGACTGTCTTTCTGTCGATGACAGTCACGCTGTTCGCCCAGCACAAGGTAACGGGAAAGGTTATTGAACAAGACACAAAAGAAGCCGTTATACAGGCGACCGCATCTCTGTTGAGTGGTGAGAAAGTAGTATCCAATGCATTAACCAACACAGAAGGTTATTTTTCCATTACAGCCCCTGGCGATGGTACATATACGCTGAGAGTGACATTCGTGGGCTTCAAGACCTACACGAAGAAGATCTCAATCAAGGATGGTAAGGACTATCATGCCGGCACTATCTCACTGGCTCCCGATGCCATCATGTTGAAGGGTGCCACTGTGACGGCACATGCATCGAAGGTGACACTGAAGGCCGATACCTTTGTCTACAACGCCAATGCCTTCCGTACCCCAGAGGGATCGGTGGTTGAGGAACTGGTGAGACGACTGCCTGGTGCCGAGGTCAGCGACGACGGTTCTATTAAGATTAATGGTAAGGAGGTGAAGAAAATCCTCGTGGAGGGTAAAGAGTTCATGACGGGCGACACCAAGACGGCCTTGAAGAACCTGCCCACCAATATCATCGATCGTATCAAGGCCTACGACAGACAGAGTGACCTTGCTCGTGTATCAGGCATTGAGGACGGTGAGGAGGAGACCGTGCTCGACTTCGGCGTTAAACCGGGTATGAACAAAGGATTCATGTTGAACGCCGACCTGGGAGCTGGTACAGAGCATCGTTATGCAGGTCGTATCTTTGGTGGCTTGATGAGTGACGGCTTGAACCTGATGATGATGACCAATGCTAATAACACCAACGATATGGGCTTCCCTGGTGGTGGCGGAGGCGGACGCTTCGGCATGGGACGTCAGGGACTGACTGCCATGAAGATGACAGGTGTCAATATCAACTACGAGAAGACCAATAAGCTGAGGTTGGATGGTAGTGTGCGCTGGAACCACAGTGATGGTGACGTGTTCTCCAAGAGTTCTACGGAGGATATCTTCGGTGAGAACGTGTCTCAGTTTGGTAACAGCCGACGGAACCAGTATTCGCGCTCAGACGGCTGGAACGCGCAGATGCGTCTGGAGTGGCAGCCCGACTCAATGACGAACATCTTATTCCGTCCGAACTTCAGATATAACGTCAGTGATGGTGCTAACTCCAGTACGAGAGCTACTTTCGACAAGAACCCCTATGACTATGTTGACGATCCTTTGGCATCGGTGAAGGAACTTGCACAGAAGTATGGCTTCGTGAAGAACTTCAGTGAGCAGGATGGTATCAGCTATGATTCCTCGAAGAATCTCGGTGGTATGTTGCAGTTCAACAGACGCCTGAACAACAGAGGGCGTAACATCACCTTGCAGTTGAATGGTAATTGGAGCGAGGGTAGGAGCAAATCGATGAGCAATGACTTCACGGAGATGTTCCAACTGATGAACTATTTGGGTACGAGCGACTCTATCAAACAGACTAACCGCTATAGTGTGACGCCAGAGGATCGCTGGGGCTATAGTGCGAGAATGACCTACAGTGAGCCTATCATGCGTCAGGTGTACTTGCAGTTCAGCTATACATACCAGTACAGCTTTACGAAGAGCGATCGTGCTACCTATAGTCTGACAGGTGTCGACTATTCCGGTATTGTTCCTACCTATCGTAACTGGGATGCATATCTGGGTCGACTGGCTAATCCTCTTGATATGTATGAGGATGTGAAACTGAGTCGTAAGTCGGAATATAAGAACTATATCCATACTGGTGAGGTGATGCTGCGCATCGTTCGTCCTGCCTATAATTTCAATATCGGTTTCCAGGTGATTCCTCAGAAGACACATTTCATGCAGGACTATCAGGGCGTTCATGCAGATACGACGCGTACGGTGGTCAACTTCACGCCGACTCTTGACTTCCGTTGGAAGAAGTCTATGACGGGTCAGTTGCGCTTCACCTATCGTGGACGTAGTCAGCAGCCGTCGATGAGCGATCTGCTTGATATCGAGGACGATAGCGACTATCTGCGTATCACAAAGGGTAACCCAGGTCTGAAGCCCTCGTTCACCCAGAACTTCACCCTCTTCTATAATGACTATTTCCAGAAGCACCAGCGGGCTGTGATGACCTTCGTGAACTTCTCGACGACCAGCAATTCTATTGCCAACAAGACGACGCTTGACAAGTCAAGAGGTGCTACGATCACACAACCAGTGAATGTGAATGGTAACTGGAATGGTAATTTGGGCTTCATGTTCAATACCGCAGTCGACTCTGCCGGCTTCTACAATGTGAACGCTTTCACGAATCTGAGCTATAATCGTCGTGTGGGATTCGTCAGTGTCGATATGAAGTCTGATTCTCAGAAGAGCTCTACTAATACGATGGGCATCGGCGAGCGTCTGGCAGGTAGCTATCGTAACGAATGGTTGGAGGTGGAGCTGAACGGCTCATTGAACTACAACCACTCTCGCAGTAAGCTCCAGCCGAACAACAACCTCGATACTTGGATGTTCTCTTATGGCGGTATGGTAGGCGTGACGGCTCCTTGGGGTACGTCGCTCACAACCAACATGAATATGCAGAGCCGTCGTGGTTATAGCGACAAGTCGATGAACACCAATGAGCTGATATGGAATGCACAGATCTCACAGAGCTTCCTGAAGGGAAATGCACTGACCATCTCACTGCAGCTCTATGATATCTTGAAGCAGCAGTCGACCGTGAGTCGTATGATTTCTGAGATGCAGCGTAGTGATACGGAGTATAATGCCATCACCAGCTATGGCATGGTGCACGTGATCTATCGTCTGAATGTCTTCGGCGGAAGAGGTGCCCGTGGTGGCTTTGGCGGTCCCTTCGGTGGCGGTCCTCGTGGTGGTGCAGGTCCTCGTGGCGGTGCAGGTCCTCGTGGCGGTGCAGGTCCTCGTGGCGGCGGTCCTCGTGGTGGCGGCTTCGGTGGCCCAGGACGCTTCTAACTTCTAATATAAACAAAGAATCCCACCAATTGGTGGGATTCTTTTTGTAATCTGTTTCTGTTCTTTATTTCCTGTCGTCGACGTTGTCGCCTTCTGTGGGTGACATCTCTTCCTTGAAGTCTGTGACACCATTTTCCACAAGGATATTATACCAGGTGATGAGCTTCTTGATATCGCTGTTATGCACACGATCACGATCCCACTCCGGCAGAACCTTCGTGAAGTAGTCCTGCAACTCAGCGCCAGAGGCTTTCTTCTCGTTGATGCTGGCTTTCTTTCCGCCTTCGAGTGTCTTGAGGTTCTCAAGTACGTCCATCAAGGGAACATCGTCTGTCTCAGTGAACATGGCAATGTCGGCCAGTGATGTGATCCTGTCGGTGGCAAAGGCTGGCAGACGACGGTGTGTCGCATCGAGCGCCTCGACAATCAGGTTGTTCTTTCCTCTTGATACGAGTTTGTAAAGACCGGGCTTCCCGGAAATTGCTAAAATTGTCTGTTGCATGTATTCTCTAATTAGTTGTTGTTAATAATCTGTTTGAATCTGAAGGTCAGACAGGAGATGGTCCAGTTGTGCATCTACGTCTGCCTTTCCGTCATTAATGATCTCGTAGTCGGCCAATCTGCGCACCTCTTTCTGTGACATCTGTCTTCCCATCCACTCCAGCACTTTCTGTCGTGAGATGCCGTCGCGTTTCATCACGCGTCGGATACGGACCTCCTTAGGTGCTGTGACTACTACGACGCGGTCGACGAGGCGTGCTATGCCAGACTCATACATCAGTGCGCTTTCCATCCACTGTATTCCACTGTCTAAGAAGTCCTGAAACACGGCAGGGTGCACGATGCTGTCAATGGCTTTGGCATTCTCCTCGGAGGCTAACAGAAACTTGGCGACGGCCGCCTTGTTCAGTTGCCCTTCTGTGTCGTAGGTCTCTGGTCCGATGAGGGCTGAGAGTCTCTGACGGATATCTGGTGATGTGCGAATCAGATGCTTGGCAGCCCGATCGCAGTCATAGACAGTGATGCCTCTCTCTTGTAAACGGCTACATACGTAGCTTTTTCCACTTCCGATCCCTCCGGCGATCCCGATCTTCATTCTTCCTGCGATTCGATGAGGTAGTCAACAAGTGTCGTCTCCAGATGAGCGCGTGAGATGCCGTTGGGCACGTTCTTCAGATAGATGTGACATTTCTCCGAAGGGTGTTTCGTCAGATCACGATAGTCGGCGACAACGGTGAAGTCTTCTGGACGAAGATTCCGATAGACGCTTACACCTGTAACAAAGCTGACTGCGACTTTCGCTGGGAAAGTACGCAGGGTCTTTCCCTCCGGCATATTGATGCCTTTGACGGGAATACCCTCGATACGCTCTTCCGTCAGTACATCGGTCAGGAAACTAACCTTGATGTGGTCGGGCACCATCTTGACCCCTTTCATCTTAGCCAACTGACAGTTCACGACAAGCGTGTCGCGGAAGTTCGCATAGTTCAACGACTCGGTGTATACCATGTTGATGCTGTCGAGCTTCTCGTTGGCCGCATAGATGGTAATGCTGTCAGGAGAATACTCTACTCCAGAGATGAAGTAGAGCTCTTCAGGAATGACACGTCCGCTCCATCTGACAGGTACCCTTTTCTTACTGCCATAGTTGTAATAGAATTCCAACTTCTCAGGTTTGATGCTGATGATTTTGGAACTGGCGTTCAGTTGTTTATATACAACCTTCTGGATGTCTGTGGCGGTCACGTTGCCTTTGCCGTTGTTGTGAGAGAACGTCTTGAAGTCGAAGTTCAGCTTCTTGAACAAGTCACTATATTGGTAGGTAAGGAGTGTGATACCCTTATCACGGATGGTGACCTTGACGGTGTCAGTCTCGTCGGAGGTAAGCACGGCGTTCTTGGGGATGCCGATGACAGACACGGGAATGGCGAACTCTTTCTCGTAGGTATCGCTCAGCGTCTGTGATAGCCAGAAGACGCCCGACAATGCGAGAAAGAAGCAGAATACCAGAAATTCCCTGTTGGTGTTACTAAACAGGAAACCTCTGATGAACCGCCATATCTTGCCGATTCTCATCCCTTGCTTGTGTTATTTCTGCACAGGCGTGTTGGCTGTGTCTTTGAAGACATAGCTCTTGTCGACCGTGATGACGACATCACGTGCGATCTTCACTTCAACAGTGTTCTTGGCGAGGTCGATGCTTTTGACAGTGCCATAGATGCCACCGCCAGTGATGACCTGCTGACCCTCTGCCAGTTCGTTCTGGAACTTCTGGATCTCTTTCTGTTTCTTCTGCTGAGGTCTGATCATGAAAAACCACATGATAGCGAAGATAGCGACCATCATGATGATAAAACTCATACCACCTCCCTGTGATGCCTGTGCGGCTAATACAATACTTGTCATGTTTTTTGTTTTTATTTATTGTTTTTGAGTTCTTCAATCTCTTTTTTGATCTCCTGAATGTCTGTGACATCAGAGATAGTCTCTCCCGTCGGCTCTTCTTTCTTGATGCGAGGTCTTGTCTTGGTGGGCTTGCCCTGCTTGTGAGGCGCTCTTGCGCTGGCCGTCTTCTCCTTGCCGTATTTCTGGTTCTTGACCGGATCAATGTGCTTCATCAGTCGACCGGTGCGGATCAGGTTACGTGCGATGCTGTCGAGCATACCATTGATGTAGCCTCCGCTCTTGTAGGTGGAATACAGCTTGGCAATATCAACATATTCGTTAATGGTGACGCTAATGGGAATATTGGGAAAGGTCATCATTTCTGCAATGGCAATCTGCATGAGGATCACGTCCATATAGGCGAGACGGGAGAAGTCCCAGTTGCGAGAGGCTTCACTCATGTAGTGCTGGTATTCGTCTGCGTTGAGGATGGCCGAACGGAATAGTTTGCGTGCGAACTCCTTCTCTTCCTCGCTGTCCCATTCCGGCAGGAGTTCCTCCTTGGCACCGTTTTGCTCATTGAAGCGCTTGATGGTCTTCAGGACGAAGGTGTCGACGATCTCCTTGTCGTCGTTCCAGTACAGGCTCTGGTCTTCCAGGAGTGAATCCAGATCCTGGTTGTCTTGGATGAAGGTACGATACAACTTGCGCCATAACTCGCGGTCGGCCTCGTAGCTGTCCTCCTCGCTGTTCATATATTCCTGATAGATGTCGCTAGACTCAATCTGCTCGAAAAGTTGTCCCAAGAACATGGCAGAGTCTTCCCACGTCATCTTCTGAGTACTCATGAAGTCGTTAAGAGCTTTGATCTCACTCAACTGCAGTGCGAATCGGTTGTATACGAATTTCTGCGATGGCTCTTTCGTCCCTTCACGCTTGGCGCGCGCCTGTGCCACCTCCAGCCTGCGTCCGGCTTCCTTAGTGACAGCGACAATCAAAGCTAGCAGATAGTTGTAAAGGTCATATGCCTTTGAGAGACTGAAGAAAAGTTCCTTTTCAGCCGAGTCGATGTTCTTGTTACCGTTTTGATAGTAAGCGTAGGTTAACTGAACGATCTTAATTCTAATAATTTCCCTATTAATCATCTCACTTGATGCTTTTATTTAGTTTTTTACCTTTAAAATGATTGAATCTAAGTGCAAAGATAGATATTTTTCCGCTACCATGCAAGAAAGAGACTATAAAATAGAGTAAAAATGTTGTTTTTTAGGCAAATATTTGGTTGGTAAGCAAAAAAGTGCTACCTTTGCACCGCTTTTTCTCAAAGCACTACGATATTCTCGTGTGATGGCGAATTAAGCAAAACAGTTTTAAACTTAATTTAGAGTAACACAATTATGAAAGAAATTAGCGTAAGTGGTCAGAAGCGTGCCACTACCGGTAAGAAGGCAACGAAAGAGTTGCGTAAGGAGGGTCTTGTTCCCTGTAACCTCTATGGTGAGAAGAAAGGCGAGAATGGTCTGCCCGAGGCTCTGGCATTTGCTATCCCCGCATCCCAGCTCCGTAAGGCTGTCTACACTCCTCATGTCTATGTTGTGAACCTGACCATCGACGGTGAGGCCCACAAGGCTGTTATGAAGGAGCTTCAGTTCCATCCCACAAGCGATGCTCTGCTCCATGTGGATTTCTATGAGGTAAGCGAGG
The DNA here is from genome assembly GCF_900110895.1 of Prevotella aff. ruminicola Tc2-24. GTDB lineage: Bacteria > Bacteroidota > Bacteroidia > Bacteroidales > Bacteroidaceae > Prevotella. The sequence goes on from NZ_FOIQ01000004.1 coordinate 212,901, forward strand.
AGAAGCCCATCACCATCGGTATTCCTGTTAAGCTCAATGGTCTTGCACAGGGTGTTCGTGACGGTGGTAAGCTGAATCTGGCTGAGCGTAAGCTGAACGTTACCGCTCCTTACAAGCAGATCCCCGAGGTACTTAATATCGACGTGACCAACTTGAACCTGGGTAAGGCCATTAAGGTTGCCGACCTGTCGTTCGAGGGTCTGGAGATTGCTACTCCTGCACAGGTTGTTGTATGCTCAGTGAAGGCTACACGTGCTTCACGTTCTGCAGCTGCCGCAGCTGAGAACGCTGGTTAAGTGTAAATTCCTTAGTACTGTAGGGAATGGACAAATACTTGATTGTTGGTCTGGGCAATGTCGGTGATGAATACGAACTGACCCGCCACAATACGGGATTTATGGTATTGGATGCTTTTGCGAAGGCATCCAATATTCATTTTGAAGACCGACGGTACGGTTTTGTGGCCGAGACGTCGGTCAAGGGGCGTAAGGTGTTCCTGCTTAAGCCCTCTACGTTCATGAACCTCAGTGGGAATGCAGTCAGGTACTGGCTGAACAAGGAAAATATCGAACAGAACCGTCTGCTGGTTATCAGTGATGACGTAGCGCTTCCGTTGGGAGAGTTCCGTTTGAAGGGCAACGGTTCAAATGGTGGACATAACGGCTTGGGACATATCCAACAGTTAATAGGACAGAACTATGCGCGCCTTCGTATGGGTATCGGAAACGATTTCCCCCGTGGCATGCAGGTCGACTGGGTTCTGGGGCGTTATAGCGAGGATGAGCTCAAGGAGCTTCAGCCTGCCATCGATCTGGGTGTGGAGATTATCCGTAGTTTTGTCTTGGCTGGCATAGATATCACCATGAACCAGTTTAATAAATTGGGAAAGCATGGACGAAGCCAGGGTTGACAAGTGGCTGTGGGCCGCACGGATCTTTAAGACACGTTCTATTGCTGCCGATGCGTGTAAGAACGGTCGGGTCACAATAGGAGGTATGAATGTGAAGCCCTCGCATATGGTGAAGGCTGGTGAGACAGTCTCTGTGCGCAAGCCGCCGGTGACTTACTCTTTTAAAATTCTGAAGACGATAGAACAGCGGGTAGGTGCTAAGCTCTTGCCTGAGATCTATGAGAATGTGACACCCCCTGATCAGTACGAACTACTGGAGATGAATCGTATCAGTGGTTTTGTGGATCGTGCAAGGGGCACAGGACGGCCAACCAAGAAAGACCGTCGTGCGATGGATGCGTTTATCAACGAAATGGAATAGGGTATGTTGCTGAATATTGTGTACATTATTGTTGGCGTGGCTCTTGTGCTCTGGGGCGCGGATCGCCTGACGGAGGGAGCCTCATCCTTGGCCCGTGGTATGCGTGTGCCGGAGATCGTGATTGGTCTGACGATTGTGGCTGCCGGTACGTCGGCACCCGAACTCTTTGTCAGCTTGGTGTCTGCCTTGAAAGGTACGTCAGATCTGGCTGTAGGTAATGTGATCGGTTCGAACATATTCAACACCATGCTCATTGTAGGCTGTTCGGCGCTGGTGGCTCCGATGGTCGTGTCGAAGACAACGGTCAAGAAGGATATCCCGTTTGCTGTGGTGGCCTCTTTCATGCTGTTCGCGTTGTGCTTCGACGATATGAACTCTCCTCACCTGTGGGGAAACGATATCAGCCGTTCCGACGGAATCATCCTGTTGGCAGGTTTCCTGGTCTTCATGATTTATACGTTCCGGGCAGCGAAGAACGACGGTCTGATGCCTACTCCTGAGGAACTGGACGAGAACAGTGAACTGCCCAAGGACTATTCCAAACTATGGCGGAATCTTGCCTTCATCGCATTGGGACTTGCCTGTCTGATTATCGGCAGTAACCTGTTTGTCGATGCGGCCTCGTATGTGGCTCATCGCTATGGTGTTCGTCAGAGTGTTATCGGTCTGACCATCGTGGCAGGCGGTACATCGTTGCCTGAGTTGGCCACGAGTGTCGTCGCAGCCTACAAGGGACGCTCGTCTATTGCCATTGGTAATGTGATAGGCTCCAACGTGTTTAATATCCTGCTGATTCTGGGAACGACGGCAGTGGTTCACCCGATGCGCATCATGGGTATCACGATTGTCGATCTGATGATGATGCTGGTGAGTGTCGGCATCCTCTGGCTGTTCGCTTATACAAAGTATGCCGTCTCGCGCCGTGAGGGTGCCTTGCTGGTATTGGGATTCCTTGCCTATATGGCTTGGCTGCTCTATCTGTTGTAAAAAAAACACAGGGGTACTTGTAGAACCCCCTTAAACAAAACAAGAATAATGAAACAAAAGAATGATCAGAAGGTCAGTGTGCTGTTCATGTCTTACGGCATACTGTTCTGCGTTTGCCTGATCACGGCAAACGTGTTGGAGACCAAACAGATCTCGTTTGGTCCGGTGAATGTGACGGCGGGACTGATTGTGTTCCCCGTGAGTTATATCATCAACGATGTTGTATGCGAGGTGTGGGGCTATAGTCGTACGCGTCTGCTCATCTGGCTCGGGTTCGCCATGAACTTCCTGTTTGTGCTGTTCGGAGCTATCGCCGATGCCATCCCCGGTGCCGCCTATTGGGATGGTCAGGAGGGATTCCATCAGATCTTCGGATTGGCCCCCCGTATCGCGGCCGCATCGTTCATCGCCTTCCTGGCTGGCTCGTTTATCAATGCATATGTGATGAGTCGGATGAAGTTGTCGGCAAAGGAAAGACGGTCTGCCGACTCGAATGGATTCACCAGAGACTTCTCGGCCCGCGCCATCTTAAGTACGGTGTTCGGTGAGCTGACCGACTCCCTTATCTTCTTCCCGCTGGCTCTGGGCTGGGTGATCCCCTGGGAGGAGATGCCGTCGCTGGTCATCTCGCAGGTGCTGCTCAAGACCTCTTACGAGATTGTGGCTCTGCCTATGACCATTCGTGTCGTGAAGTTCACGAAGGCCCACGACCATGAGGACGTGTACGACAAGGATATCAACTACAATATTTTCAAGATCAAGAACTGATATGAGAGAAGACAAGTTACAGGCATTGGGCAAGAATACGGCCTATAGGATGGACTATGCGCCTGAGGTGTTGGAGACCTTCGTCAACAAGCATCCAGATAACGACTATTGGGTACAGTTTAACTGTCCGGAGTTCACTTCGCTTTGTCCTATCACGGGACAGCCCGACTTCGCGGAGATCAAGATCATGTATATCCCGGGTGAGCGGATGGTGGAGTCGAAGAGCTTGAAGCTCTATCTGTTCAGTTTCAGGAACCATGGCGACTTCCACGAAGACTGTGTGAATATCATTATGAAGGATCTGGTCCGCTTGATGGATCCGAAGTATATAGAGGTGATAGGACTCTTCACACCCCGTGGTGGCATCAGCATCTATCCCTATGCCAACTACGGACGTCCAGGCACAAAATACGAACAGATGGCAGAGCAGCGCCTGCTCAACTATCAGGCTCGCTAAGACAGACAGACGGTCTCCCGAAAGAAGGGAGGCCGTTTTTCTGTCTGTGCCTGAAAAAGAGCGATATTTGAAAAAAAGAATGACTAAAATTCGCCCAATTCGATTTTATTTGTTATTTTTGCACCTCAAAAAACTATTGTCAGTATAATTATGGCTAAGAAGAAAATACAGTTCAGTCTCGTATATCGGGACATGTGGCAGTCTTCAGGTAAGTTCCAGCCACGTAAGGATCAGTTGGAGCGCATCGCTCCGGTAATCATTGATATGGGCTGCTTTAGTCGCGTTGAGACTAATGGTGGTGCCTTCGAGCAGGTGAACCTGATGGCTGGTGAGAATCCTAATGATGCCGTGCGCACATTCTGTAAACCATTCAACGAGGTGGGCATCAAGACCCACATGCTCGATCGTGGTCTGAACGCACTGCGTATGTATCCTGTGCCCGATGATGTACGTGCCTTGATGTACAAGGTAAAGCACGCACAGGGCGTGGATATCACCCGTATTTTCTGTGGTCTGAACGACACCCGAAACATTCTCCCGAGTATCAAGTGGGCCAAGGAGGGTGGTATGACACCGCAGGCTACGCTCTGCATCACCACTTCACCTGTACATACGGTAGAGTACTACAGCAGGATCGCCGATGAGGTGATTGCCGCAGGCGCAGAGGAGATCTGTCTGAAGGATATGGCCGGTATCGGTCAGCCTGCCATGCTGGGCGCACTGACGAAGGCTATCAAGACCAACCATCCCGATATCATCATCCAGTATCATGGTCATTCCGGTCCTGGTCTTTCTATGGCTAGTATCCTGGAGGTGTGCAACAACGGTGCCGACATCATCGATACCGCCATTGAGCCGCTCTCTTGGGGTAAGGTTCATCCGGATATCATCTCAGTACAGTCGATGCTGAAGAACGAAGGCTTCGAGGTGGCTGATCTGAATATGAATGCCTATATGCAGGCCCGTACGCTGACCCAGGAGTTCATCGACGAATGGCTTGGCTACTTCATCAATCCTGCCAACAAGCATATGTCGAGCCTGCTGCTCGGCTGCGGACTCCCCGGTGGTATGATGGGATCGATGATGGCCGACCTGGGAGGCATCCAGTCTATGATCAACAAGCTGCGCCAGCAGAAGGGTGAGGCCGAGTTGACGATGGACGATATGCTCGTGAAGCTCTTCAACGAGGTGGAATATGTTTGGCCGCGCGTGGGTTATCCCCCATTGGTGACACCGTTCTCTCAGTATGTGAAGAACATCGCGCTGATGAACCTGCTCACCATCGAACAGGGCAAGGGGCGTTTCGTGATGATGGACGATGCCATGTGGGGTATGATCCTCGGTAAGAGCGGAAAGATTCCTGGTACCATCGATCCGGAGCTTGTGGAACTGGCTAAGAAGCAGGGTCGCGAGTTTACCGATGTCGATGCCCATACTCTGCTCAGCAATGCCCTTGACGACTTCAAGAAGGAGATGGACGAGAACGGATGGGACTACGGCAAAGACAACGAGGAGCTCTTCGAGTTGGCTATGCACCCCGAGCAGTACCGCGCCTTCAAGAGTGGACAGGCTAAGAAGCAGTTCCTGGCCGACCTGCAGAAGGCGAAGGATGCGAAGCTTGGTGGTGGTAAGATCTCGAAGGAAGAGATCGATGCCCTGAAGCATGCCAAGGCCGATGCCGTGAAGTCGCCTCTGGCCGGACAGCTCTTCTGGAGCTTCGGTGGTGAAGGTGTGATGGCACCGTGCGTGGAGCCGTTCATCGGTCAGAAATACAAGGAGGGAGATACCTTCTGCTACCTGCAGACGAAATGGGGTGAAATCGTTGAGATTCCCGCAGCCCTTGGCGGTAAGCTGGTTGACATCAGTGTGAAGCCCGGACAGAATATTCGTCAGGGTGACACCATCGCTTGGATAGAGCGTGAGGCGTGATCTGTGTTAAGCAGAAGATATGGACTATCAGAAAATCATTGACAAGTATTATCCGTCGGAGAATGAACTCCGGCGGATATTGCTTACACATAGCCGACAGGTGGCCGATCGTTGTCAGCGTATCGCCAGTGCCCATCCGGAGCTGAAGCTCGACGTGGATTTCCTGTACGAGGCTGCCATGCTCCATGACATTGGTATTCTGGCTTGTGATGCGCCTGCCATCGAGTGTTTTGGGCCGGAGCCCTATATCTGTCATGGTATTATCGGTGGACGGATGTTACGTGAAGAGGGATTCGTACGCCACGCTCAGGTCTGTGAGCGCCATACAGGAACGGGCATCAGCAGGGAGCAGATCATCCGTCAGCAGCTGCCCCTTCCCTTGGACGGCTGCTATGAGCCCGAGACCTTGGAGGAGCAAGTGGTCTGCTATGCAGACAAGTTCTATTCCAAGAGTCATCCTGAGATGGAACGCACGGTAGAGCAGACGGCCCGTAGTCTGGAGAAGTTTGGTGAGGCCGGCTTGAAGCGTTTCTTCCGTTGGGTAGACATGTTCGAATAGTCGAGAGGTAAGCGTTAAGAATTAAGAAATTTACAACTGCTGAGGCAATTTTTCTTAACTCTTAATTCTTAATTCTTATTTTATTAGTACCTTTGCACCGTGAAAAGGAAATCAGCCCTGATTCTGATGCTTTTCGTCATCATCGTGGTGATGGCGGAAGGATCGTTGTCTTTTGTCTCCAAGGCACCTGTCTATGGGACCAATGACAGCATCCCGACTGATACGACGGTGTCCGTTCCTGTTGATACCCTGTTGAGGCGGAGTGCCGCCGCCGCAGCCAGGATGAAACGCGATACCACCACGATGGACTCTCTGGAATTGGCTATTTACAGGCATAACAAGGCTATCGACGACTCGTTGGCGCTTGACAGTATCAACCGGAGCAGGAAGAGTGGTATCGACTCGCCTGTAGAGTATTCGGCCAACGACTCCCTGACCTATGAGGCGGAGTCTGGTCTGGCTCACCTTTTTGGAGAGTCGACGGTGAAATACCAGAATATGGACCTCTCGAGCGATAAGATCTATATGAGCCTCGACAGTAGCCTGGTGCATGCGACGGGCTCGATAGACACCACGACCCATCAGTTGGCCAAGACACCGGTCTTCAAGATGGGCAGCGACGAATATGAGAGCGATACCATGGCCTTTAACTTCAAGACGAAGAAGGGTCTGATTACCGAGGTGTATACCCAGCAGGAGGAAGGTTACCTGACCAGTAAGTTGTCGAAGCGTGGTGCCAATGGCGAGATGTTCCTCGAGCATGGCCGTTATACCACCTGCGACGATCCCCATCCCGACTTCTATCTGGCCTTGTCGAGGGCCAAGGTACGTCCGGGTAAGGACGTGGTGTTCGGTCCGGCTTATCTCGTGGTGGCCGATGTGCCGCTGCCTCTGGCCATCCCTTACGGCTTCTTCCCCTTTACGAAGAGCTATTCCAGTGGTATCATCATGCCGACCTATGGCGATGAGATGTCGCGCGGCTTCTATCTGCGCGATGGCGGTTATTACCTTGCGCTGAGCGATAAGGTGGACCTGAAGCTCTTGGGTGAGATCTATACGAAAGGCTCATGGGGCCTCTCGGCAGCCTCGAACTATAAGAAGCGCTATCGCTATTCAGGATCCTTCTTTGCCAGTTATCAATCGACGGTCACTGGCGAGAAGAATATGCCGGATTATATGAAGACGAACAGCTTCAAGCTGACTTGGCGGCATCAGCAGGATCCGAAGGCCAACCCCTTCAGCACGCTCTCTGCAAACGTCAATTTCTCTTCTGTCGGCTATGAGCGGAATAACCTGACATCGCTGTATAACCCGCAGAGACTGGCACAGTCGAAGCGCACCTCTTCTGTAGCGTGGAGCACGGGCTTCTCCAGCATTGGCATGACACTCAGCTCGACGATGAACCTTGAACAGAATATGCGTGACTCTACTATCGGTGTGACACTGCCTGGTCTGGATATCTTCATCTCGCGCTTCTATCCCTTCAAACGGAAGAAGGCGGCAGGCGCACAACGATGGTACGAGAAGATCTCGATGTCATATACCGGGCGCTTGGAGAACAAGATTCTCACCAAGGAAGACCTGTTGTTGAACTCCAGTCTGAGTAAGGACTGGAAAAACGGCATGTCGCACTCGATACCTATCAAGGCCGATCTCACGCTCTTCGGTTTCCTGAATATCAGTCCTTCGTTCAACCTGACCGACCGTACCTATCTCAATAAGATACATAAGTCGTGGGATACGGAGCATCAGCGAGAGGTCACGGATACGTTGAGCGGTTTCTATAACGTATACAACTGGAACTTCAATGTGACTGCGACGACCGATGTGTACGGCTTCTGGATTCCCAACCGTAAGCTCTTCGGAGATAAGGTCCAGGCTATCCGCCATGTGTTTACACCGACCATCAGCTATAGTCATGCTCCCGACTTCAGTGCCAGTCGTTATGGTTACTACAAGAAATATATGAAGACCGACCTGGACGGTAATGTGACGGAGGTGGAGTATTCGCCTTTCCAGAACGGTCTCTACGGTGTGCCGGGTAAAGGTAAGAGCGGTTCTCTTTCCGTGAATCTGTCGAACAATCTGGAGATGAAGGTCAAGTCTGATGATGATTCTACGGGTTATAAGAAGATCAGTCTGATCGACGAGTTCGGTCTTGGTATGAGTTATAACTTCTCTTCCAAGATCCAACCCTTGAGTCCGCTTGATGTCTCCCTGCGCCTGAAGCTCTCGAAGAGTTATACCTTGAGTCTGAAAGGTTCATTCGCTTCGTATGTCTATGAACTCGACAGTGTGGGCAATCCCCGGTTGAGCGACACCAAGACCTATTGGGAGCGTGGAAAGATCGGTCGTTTCCAGGGTATATCGCAGAATATCAGCTATACGCTCAACAACGAGAAGGTGGGCAACCTCTTCAAATGGCTGAGAGGCGAGAAGGTAGAGAAGAAGAAAAAGGCGGAAGAAGAGGACGACGACGATCTTGACGACCTCGACTCCAACATCGACAAGGAGATGGAGCGAGCCAAGCACGTACAGTCGAAAGAGTCGTCCAAGGCCGAGACCGACGAGGATGGCTATCTGGCATTCAAGATGCCATGGAATATCAGCCTCAGTTATGGTGTGACCATGCGTGAGGATACCGACGTGAAGCGATTCAACAAGAAGACGATGCGCTATCCATATACGTTCTCCCAGAACCTGAACATCAGCGGTAGTCTGCGAATCAGTGATGGATGGAACATCTCTTTCTCCTCAGGTTATGACTTCGACTATAAGAAGATATCCATGACCACGGCCTCGTTGAACCGCGACCTGCATTGCTTCAACATGTCGTGTAGTGTTACGCTGGCTCCTATTACCAGCTATAACTTCTCGTTCAGGTGTAACGCTTCGACGCTCACCGATGCTCTGAAGTACGACAAGCGCAGTGGCTTCTCGAACGCCGTGCAGTGGTATTGATAGATCCTACTTGATAGCTGATAAGAATGGCAGCACTCCCGACGATGATTCAAGACCTGGCCCTGATCCTGATGGTGGCCGGTATCGTGACGCTTATATTCAAGAAGTTAAGACAGCCGCTTGTGCTGGGCTATATCGTGGCCGGCTTCCTGGTGAGTCCTAACATGCCTTATACGACCTCTGTGGTCGACTCTGCCAATATCCATCTGTGGGCCGACATCGGTGTGATGTTCCTCTTGTTCTCCTTAGGACTGGACTTCTCGTTTAAGAAGATCCTGAAGATGGGCGCCTCACCTGTCATCTCTACCTGTACCATCATCTTCTGTATGTCGATACTTGGAGTCTGTGTGGGACATTCCTTCGGCTGGGAGAAGATGGACTGTATCTTCCTGGGCGGTATGCTGGCCATGTCGTCGACGACGATTATCTATAAGGCCTTCGACGATCTGGGTCTGCGCCAGCAGCAGTTTGCCGGACTGGTAATGAGTGTGCTGATACTCGAGGATATTCTGGCCATCGTAATGATGGTGATGCTGAGTGCCATCGCCCGAGGACAGGACCTCGAGGGTGGTCAGATGCTTGAGGCCGTGGTGCGTATCGGTTTCTTCCTGGTGCTATGGCTGGTCGTGGGCATCTTCGCCGTACCGTTGTTCCTGCGTTCTGTCCGTCGTCTGATCAATGGCGAGGTGCTGTTGGTCGTCTCCTTAGGACTGTGCTGTGCCATGGCCGTCTTCTCCACGAAGGTCGGCTTCAGTTCCGCCTTTGGTGCGTTCATCATGGGAAGCATCTTGGCCGAGACCGTCGAGGCCGAGCGTATCGAGCGCCTGGTCGAGCCAGTGAAGAACCTCTTCGGTGCTGTGTTCTTCGTGTCGGTGGGTATGCTTGTCGATCCGAGGATCCTGGTCGACTATGCCCTGCCGATAGTCGTGCTGGTGCTGACGATCCTGATCGGTCAGGCCGTGTTCGGCACCTTCTCCTTCATGCTGGGCGGTGAGTCGCTGAAGTCGGCCATGCGTTGTGGCTTCTCCATGTCGCAGATCGGTGAGTTCTCGTTTATCATCGCCTCGTTGGGCTTGTCGTTGGGTGTGATCAGTCATTTCCTATATCCTGTGGTCGTGGCCGTCTCCGTCATCACCACGTTCCTCACCCCATATATGATACGCTTGGCCACCCCAGCCTATAACCATCTGGAGCATCATCTGTCCGAACGAATGGTCCGTTCGCTTAACCATATGTCGATGAGTCATCCTCATACCCAGGAGCAGAGCAAGTGGAAGCGTTTGCTCACGCAGATGACTATCAACACACTGATCTATTCCATCCTGTCGTCGGCCACCATCGTCCTGATGTTCACCTTCGTGCTGCCCTTTATGCGGAAACTGCTGCCAGGATGGGAACTGCATTGGTATGCCAATGCCATCACAGGCATCCTCACCGTACTTATGATCTCTCCCTTCCTCCGTGCCATGGTCATGAAGAAGAATCATAGCGAGGAGTTCAAGGGTTTGTGGAAGGAGAGCAGCCGCAACTATTTCCCGTTGCTGTTCACGATACTGGTGCGCATACTGATTGCCGTCAGTTTCATCTTCTATATCTGTAACTATCTGAGTCGTTTCACCAACGCTCTGATGATCACCATCGGCTTCGTGGTCATCATCCTGATCATCTTGTCGCGCCGCATCAAGCATCGTAGCATCGCTCTGGAGCGGCTCTTTATCCAGAACCTCCGTTCACGTGATATCGAGGCCCAGGTGCATGGAAAGAAACGTCCGCTCTATGAGGGGCGCCTGCTGGATCGTGATATTCACATCGCCGACTTCGAGGTGCCGTCTAACTCGACCTGGATGGGTAGTACGCTGAAGCAGCTGAACTTCGGTCAGAAGTATGGTGTCCATGTGAGTAGCATTCTGCGTGGTGGTCGTCGCATCAATATCCCTGATGGCGACTGTGTCATCTTCCCTGGTGATGTCCTTCAGGTGATTGGTAGTGATGCGCAGTTCACGGCCTTCCGCGAAGCCATGGAGAGAGAGCAGTGGGGCGTTGACCCTGAGTTGGAGAAGCGCGAGATGAAGCTACGCCAACTGATCATTGCCAGCGACAGTCCGTTTATCGGAAAGACACTCATCGAGAGTGGTATCCGTGAGACCTACAGTTGTATGGTCGTGGGTCTTGAAGAGGGAAAGGAAAGCCTTTCGGCCTACAGACCCAACAGGAAGTTCCAGGTAGGCGACATCATCTGGGTGGTAGGAGAGCGCGACTCGTTGGCCGCCCTCCTCGACACCTGACGATCAGTCGTTGAAGCCAGCCGTCAGCTCGCAGATCTTCACGACGACCTGCATGGCTTTCTCCATCGACTGGATGCTCACAAACTCATAAGGTCCGTGGAAGTTCACGCCTCCAGCGAAGATGTTGGGGCAGGGCAGACCCTTGAAGGACAGTTGGGCACCATCCGTGCCGCCACGGATAGGTTTCACCTTAGGCGCCACACCACAGTCCTGCATGGCGTGTAACACCAGGTCGATCACATGCATCTGTGGATCGATCTTCTCCTTCATATTGTAATATTGGTCCTTGATCTCGGCTGTCACCGTTCCCTCACCGTATTTCTCGTTCATCTGCTCGACGCAGCTCAGCATCATGCGCTTGCGGTCCTCGAACTGCTCACGGTCGTGGTCACGGATGATATAGCTCAGCTTGGCCCCCTCGACGTTCGACTGGATGCCCAGCAGATGGTAGAAGCCCTGATAGCCCTCAGTGGCCTCTGGCGTCTCGTCCTCGGGCAGCAGCCTGGCAAACTCAGCGGCCAGGTTGTTGGCATTCACCATCTTCCCCTTGGCATAGCCCGGGTGCACGCTCACGCCCTTGATATGAATCTTCGCGCTGGCAGCGTTGAAGTTCTCGAACTCCAGCTCGCCCACGTCGCCGCCGTCCATCGTGTAGGCCCACTCACAGCCGAACTTCTCTACGTCGAAATGGTGGGCACCCATGCCTATCTCCTCGTCGGGGTTGAAGGCGATGCGGATATTCCCATGAGGAATCTCCTGGTGGTCGCGCAGATAGCACATCGCCTGAACGATCTCGGCGATGCCGGCCTTGTCGTCGGCTCCCAGCAGCGTGTGTCCGTCGGTGACGATCAGGTCTTCGCCCACGTGCTTCAGCAGCTCAGGGAATTTCTTCGGACTGCTGACGATGCCCTCGGAGAGCAGGATGTCCGAGCCGTCGTAGTTCCTGACGATGCTGGGCTTGATGTCGGCGCCAGAGCAGTCGGGACTGGTGTCATAGTGCGATATGAAGCCGATGGTAGGGATGTCACCCTTGGTGTTGGCCTTCAGTGTGGCGTAGATATAGCCCTTCTCGTCCATCTCTACGTTGCTGAGGCCCTCGTCCTCAAGCTCCTTCTTCAGGTATTCTGCGAAAACAAGTTGTTTGGGGGTACTGGGCACGCTGTCGCTCTCTTCCGATGACTGCGTGTCGAACTTCGTATAGTTTAAAAAACGTTCAGTAATATCCATATCGGTTGCAAAAATACGAAAAAGGAATCAGATAAACGAGGAAAATCCTCTTTTTATCTGTTTTTTGGGGGAAAAGTGAAATAAGATCTTTTTTTGTCGTATCTTTGCAACTCACAGTCAACTATTAAATATTAAAACAACAAAAACAATAACGATGAAACAGAAACCTCTCTGGATGCTTATTGTCATCCTTCTTTTCTGCGGTATGACGGCTCAGGCCCAGAGTGCCGACAAACAAGAATCCAAGCCCTATCTGTCAGTGAGACAGCTGCCCGACCTTCTGAAGTGGTTGCCTGCCCCTCCTGATACTACCAGCGAGGCGTTCGTTCACGATATCATGCGTTATATGTGGGGCAAGACCCAGCGTCTCGACTCCGTCCGTGCTGCCATCGCCATCCGCGATGCCGTCTGGGATATCGACTCCACCCTTGCAGCCTATTATGTGCCCTTCGGTATGGAGATCACCAAGGAGAAGACCCCCGAGATCTATACCCTGATGGAGAGAAGCATCAAGACCTGCGACCAGATTGGCGGCAAGGCCAAGTGGTTCTACAGACGGAAACGTCCGTTCCAGCGCATGCACGAGCATATGCTCACCCGCCACGAGGAGCCCGGCCTCGTCCACAACGGCTCCTATCCCTCTGGTCATACCATCCGCGGATGGAGTGCCGCCCTGTTGCTCTCCGAGATCAATCCGGCAGCAGCCGACACCATCCTGGCCCGTGGTATGATGTATGGCGACAGCCGCGTCATCGTCGGCGCCCACTGGCAGAGCGATATCGACGCAGGCCGCCTGGCCGCAGGTGCCGCCTGTGCCGCCCTCCACACCAGTCGGGAGTTCCTCGACCAGTTGGCCAAGGCCCGTGCCGAGTTCCTTCGCCTCACGGCCAAGAAAGATTAGTATTCTTTAATCTATATAATGCCCCCGAAAGATAAATCACAATCTTTCGGGGGCACTATATCTCTTGAGCAATCAATCTCATTAATCCTCTTTGGGTTTAGAGAGTGGCTCTGCAGCCATTCCTTGAAGAGAGTCTTCTTCAACATCCTGCATGTTGATCTCCTTCACCTCTCCGATAGGAGTGTTCCTGTAGTTCAGATACATGGCCTTGGCCATTTCGCTCATCACGCGCTTATAGAACTGCTCATCCTCGAAGAGCTTCGAGAAGGCATCCATCTGTTCCATATAGCACTTCTGCGCCACCTTGTCGAACTCTTTGGGGAAAATGCTGGTCTCGAACATCTGGGCGTCGTTGTTCTTGGCCTGTTTCTTCAGGGCCTTGCCAGATCTCACCATCTTGTCGTAGATGGTTTCCACAATCACCCTGTCGGCCTCCGTGAACTTGCCGGCATACATGATGTTAATCTTCTCGATGATATTTGCCAGCAAGTCTGTCTTTTCTTCAGGTTTCTTACCTTGTGTGCCCTTTTCAGGATTCACCGTCTTGTCTTTCTCCGTTGGCTTCAGTTCAATGGATCCAGAAAAGGTCTCAGTCAGTTTGTTATTGATCAGTGCCAGTTTGTTGCTCAGATCTACTTTCTCGTGCGCTTTCTTTGGAATAATCCGATAGAAGAACTCCGCAAAGATATAAGACTTATACAGTTCTCTATCGAACGTGCGCACCACCTGCGCCATATAGGCATAGAAGCGGATGAAGTTCTTCAGCAACGAGCGGACCTTAAACTGTTCGTCCTCCACCAGAGTTTCATACGCTTGCAGGGCTGGTTTCAGAGCCGAAGCCAGTTTACCCATATCCTTGTCGCCTTGCTTGCGCTTGGCGTAGATCTGATAGACCTTCTCCTCATCGTCAGTGTTCCACAGATGATATTTCTTCAACTCCGTGTCGTATTCATACACCACGTTCACATCCACGGCATCGCTCAGCAGGGTTTCCTCATAGAACGGCTGGAACGACTTCTTGATGTCATCAGCCGTATTGATAAAGTCCAGAATATAAGTGTCCGTCTTTCCCTTATGACTCCGATTCAGTCGTGACAGCGTCTGCACGGCCTTTACGCCTCGCAGTTTCTTATCCACGAACATCGTATGCAGCAACGGCTCATCAAAGCCCGTCTGGTACTTATCAGCCACAATCAACACATTATACATATCGCTATTGAAGAACAGCGGCAACTGCTTCTCCGATATCTTCTGCTCATCCGTGCTGTTCAGTTTGCTCTCCGTATATTCCTCGCCCTGATATTTCACAGTACCAGAGAATGCAATCAGCGGACGCACATCATCGTAGCCCATCTTCTTGCAATACTCCTTCAGTAGGAACAGATACCTCACCGCATGGGCTCTCGATGGCGACACAATCATGGCTTTGGCCTGGCCGTCAATCTTCGAAAGCGTAATATCACGCAACTTCTCCACCATTACTTCTATTTTCTGCTGCAACACAAAGCCGTGCGTGTCGTGATAGTTCTTGATGGCCCTCGTAGCTGGCATTTCCTCATACTCAGGATTCTCCGATATGGCTTTGGCTATCTCGTAACTCGTCTCGATGGTGGTATAGTACTTTAATACATCAAGGATAAAGCCCTCGTCGATGGCCTGACGCATGGAATAATGATGGAAGGCATCATAGGTACCATCAGTTTTCATCACGCCAAAGGTCTGTAGCGTCTTTGGCTTGGGCGTAGCCGTGAAGGCGTAGAAATAGAGGTTCTTGTG
Organism: Prevotella aff. ruminicola Tc2-24; assembly: GCF_900110895.1. GTDB lineage: Bacteria > Bacteroidota > Bacteroidia > Bacteroidales > Bacteroidaceae > Prevotella. Next base: position 228,022 of record NZ_FOIQ01000004.1, read on the forward strand.
CTTGCCCTGTGCCAACAGCGTTTCTGTCATCACATCCATGCTGTCCTTCAGCTCTTCTTCCGTCTTCTCTTCCCATGCCGCCATCTCTCTCAGCGCCTCGTCAGTATCGGCCAGCGCCTCTTTCAGTTTCTCTGCACTCTTACCGCTCTGCGAACTGTGAGCCTCGTCAATCACAATAGCAAAATTCTTCTGAGCATGTCCGTCCAGTTCTTTATAGATGAGTGGGAAACGATGAATAGTCGTAATGATGATACGTTTCTTGTCGTTGATGGCATCCTTCAGTTTCGAAGAGTTATCGCTATCCGTGATGGTCTCTATCTGTCCCAACTTATGGTCGAAGCCCAGGATGGTGTCTTGCAACTGATTGTTCAGAATCCTTCGGTCTGTCACCACAAACACCGACTGGAACATCTCTTTATCTTCCAGGTTATGCAGCGATGCTAACCTGTAGGTGAGCCAGGCAATGGAGTTCGACTTTCCACTACCGGCACTATGCTGGAGCAACCAACTCTTGCCCTCCTTCTGGGCCTTCGTGTCGGCAATCAGCTTTTCTACAACATCCAACTGATGATAACGTGGGAAGATGATCTTCTTCGATTCTGTGGTTACCTTCTTGCCATTCACCAACTTCACCTTCTTCTCTACCTGCAGACTGATATAGCGTTGCAGCAGTGCCAGCAGCATATCCCTACGCAGCACCTTTTCCCACAAATAACTTGTTGGATAGCCATCAGGATTGGCAGGATTGCCACCATCACCAATATTACCAGCACCATTACTGCCCTGATTGAATGGCAGGAAGAACGTGTTTTCGCCTTTCAACTCGGTGGTCATAATCACCTCCTCCAGATCCACGCCGAAGTAAGCCAGTATGCGGTTGTTGAACTGGAACAAGGGTTCTTTGGGGTCGCGATCGTACATATATTGGTGTTTGGAGTTCTCCACCGTCTGATTAGTGAACTGGTTTTTCAGTTCCAAGGCCACGAGGGGGATTCCGTTTACAGACAGCACCATATCGATGGAGTTTTTGTTCTCTGCCGAATAAAAGAACTGACGGGTTTCTGTCAGGATATTGGCCTTGTATTTCTCAACCAACTCCTCATTCAGTCCTGATGCAGGCTCGAAATAGACGAACTTCAATCCGATGCCGCGGTCTTTGATACCATTTCGCAGCACATATATCAAACCATTTTGCGCCACATTGCTCTGGAATATCTTATAGAGCTGCTGTCGAGCCTGTTCGCCATAGATATTCATATAGCGTTCCCATTGTTTGGGTTGTGTCTTCTCGATAAACTCAATAAGGGTAGACATGTCTATGGCCTTTTTCTTGTCATAGGTCCACATATTGCCCTTCACATAGCCGCCTTCACCCAGCAGCCAGCTCTCAATATCCTGTTCGAAATTCTTCTCTTTCGTTTCCATACGCTAATCTATTTCAAGAGGAAATGAATCTATTATCTGTGATATTGGCGACTGCTCACAACAAAGATTGATTTCCTTGTTAGTCAGTCCCAACATATTGAGTATGCAGCAAGTAAGCAATATCTTGCATTTTTCGGTCAGCCAATACAAGTCCCAGCCCTCTACCGCAAAAGGTTTATCTTTATCTAATAAAAGATGAGAATATTTATCTCGAGATTGCGTTAGTACTTTGGGGTCTATTTTACATTTCCGTACACAATCCACATCTTTAAATTGTTCAAGCAATGTTTTTATCCCAAGTTCATATCCACGACGACCTATTATATTCTTTTCATTTACAAACCTTTTATAATATCCGTCCAACGCCTGAGCAATAATTAGGAAATCTGGCACATCAAACCGATTTTTTTTCTGAAGAGAATCAATCAGATAACCACTTATTGGTGCAACCTTATCAAAATTATCATGCCATAAGGACAACATTGAAGGTAGTTTATCTTTTAGTTGAACAAACTTTATCAATGATGAAAAAGCAGGATCTTCTGAAGGTTCTTGTTTTACCAACAACTTACAGGTTTCTCTAATGTCCCCATTTCTGTCCAAAAACTCTACTTCCGAACAATGTTGCTCAGTATATAATGCAACTGAAAGGAACTGTTCAAACTCACTTATTAATTTTAAATAATAACCTAAAGATTTTGGTTGGGGTGTTTCGATCTCAAAGAAAGGTTTCATATTGATTTTATATCCTTCTATACTACTTTCAATTTCATTTCTATGGAATAATTCCAAATGAGTTCCATTGTCAATAGTAACATCAGATAACTTTCTTTCATTAAATGCAGCATTTAATTGGAAACTGTTTTCTCCAAAGTTCGCAGTAACAAAATGCTGTGTTTCGTTAAACATCCAATTATTCAAATATGGAAAGTAGACTACACATTTTTTTGTCCAATCTTCAGTTGGTGATAGAACATGCTCACCGGTAAGTATTACTCCTACGGCATATGTTACGTTCGTGAAATCGAAACCACGTGTTTCTCTCATGGCAACATTAAACAACGTAAAGATATTACCATTAGAATCTCTACCCCATAGAACCTTATTATACTCATAATGGCTATAATGATAACCACTGGGCACATGGTATATTTCCAAAGTGGAATCTTTATCCCCATAATATGTCAAGGTACCAGTATATTTACTCTCACCGCCTTCTGGCAAAGTCATAAATATGCTATTGGTTGGATCAGCCTTCGCCGGCACCCACCATTCGCCATGAAATATCTGAGGATTCTTGCTCATACACACTATTTGTTTAATTTACTTTCTATTATAGTATTAAGTGGCGATTTTATAATGATACTATATGAATCCGAAGATTCATTTATACTAATCCAACTATTAATCATATCATCACCAAACAGAATCATCTGAACCTGTGAGATAAACATACAATTCGAGAGTTTATCTTTGATAATATATACATCGGGATAACAACTCTTTTCACTTTTATTTATAACTTCTTGCAATAGTTCTTGGTCATTTCTGCTCAATCTATCATACACAAATTGAGCCTGCAATTCTCTATCATGCGTTCTTTTGACATTTTGCTCTTGATCATATTTTGCATTTGCTTTGTTCACTTTCCTTATTTGATAAGCATTATACAGATGAACGATGAACCTACTAATACAATAAATCGAGCACAATAATGCAATGATTTTAAAATAGATGATGTCTGGGTGGTAATATAATAATATCCAACCCGTTACTGCCAATGAAAACATCAAAGTATTAAAATCGGCTTTTTTAAATATGTTCAAGAAACTCCAATCCATAATTATATCACTTCTTTTTTACCAGTTACATATTCGTATATCACGCTCTTTTTATAGTCCTTCAGCTCCTCTATCTTCGCTTGCTTAATAGCTATCAGAGCATCGATTTCTGCGCATTTAGTGTCAAGATAGGAGGCGATGGATTGTTGCTCGGAGAGAGGAGGCATTGGTAAATAAAACAACTTCAATTGGTCAGCTGGAAGTCTCCATCTTCCCATACCAGAAACACCTTGTCCAAGATGATAAAAGATCTTTTCTTTATAGCATGTTTGGAAAATTTTCAAGTAATAAGACAGGGATATTTGAGTTTTATCTATTGCTCTAAAGACACGATAATCAGGACTCGTCACTCCAACTTGTTTTGAACAATCAACGTAACCAGTCAATAAGTCCATGTGATTCATAACATAATCATGTACATCTACTAACTGATATTTTGAATAGTCTTGAGCTATTTGTCCCTCGTTCTTTGTAAGGTCTTTAACTTTTATACCATTTTGAGTTACAGATAAAACATCATATCCCAATGTGCCCGCTATGATTTTCTTAATCACAAAGATTCTTCTAAATTGATGTAGGTTCCAATGCTCTGGCACTTCTCCAATCCAATCAATCCCACTATCCTTCATAGGCACATCAGGATTTAGGCCTTTGGTGACAGCCTCGGTGATGACAGATTGCTTATAGGCTTTCAGTTCCTCTATCATCTGCTCTTGCAGGGCTATCATCTCATCCACCTCACCACATACCTTATCTAAATAGTTGGCTATCTTTTGCTGCTCAGAGGGAGATGGAAGATAGAATGAATAGGTATTCAAGTCTTCTATTCGTAAAGAAGGTTGCATATGGGATGGAATAAGTGATTTTTGATAGTCGAACAGTGAAATCAATAAAAAGTAGAAAAATGTATTATTGATATCCAATTTCTTCTTTTTCATAATCAAACAGTTCTGAGAAAGCGAAAAACGCCCCCTCAGAATCTTTGGAGTCATGACTTTTGCACCGACTGTTGTTGTAAATAGACATTCATCAATATCATAATCAAAAGTGTCAATACACCCCATCACACCCTCGTTTTCTGTTTGTCCACTATATACAGGAAATACACCTGGATGAATACCAATATAATCTTTTGTATATTGTTGAGCGTTCTTTCCTTTTTCAAATATGTAAATATATTTAAGGAAAGAGTATTTCCACTCCTTCGGAATCTCGCCAATCCACTCAATGCCGCTATGTTTCATTTCCCAGCTCATCGTCCCATGATTTTAGCCATTAACGCACTCTCCTGCTGCTCCAGCTCCTGCAGATGGGCAAAGATTTCTTCGCTCTTGCGAGGTGCCACATATTTATAGAACTCACGGGTGAAAGGAATTTCGTAGCCTATCTTGCTGGCTTTCATGTCCACCTTTGCCTCTGGTGCGTAGGGATAGACATTCTTTTGCATATAGGCCTCGATGTCTTCCTTGAAGGGCACATTCTCTGTGTCTTTCTTTTTTTCTGGCAGTTTGATAGCCACCTTGGTGAACTTGAAGTCGTCGCAGTCCTTCACCTTGCTTTCTACAGTCAGTTCACCGTCTTCATACACGCCATCCTCAAAAGCCATATAAGCATTGGCTATCAGGTCGATGCAGCGGTCGGTAAACTCATTGCGCTTGTTGCCCAACGACTTGCGACGCTTCTCGCAGCACTTGCTGGCATCAATCAACTGCACCTTGCCTGTGCGCTCTGGCTGCTTGTCTTTGGTGACAATCCAGATGTAGGTGGCAATACCCGTGTTGTAGAACATATCGTTGGGAATCTGCACGATGGCTTCCAGCCAGTCGTTGTCGAGCAGATAACCACGGATATTGCTTTCGCCACTACCAGCATCACCCTTGAATAATGGTGAGCCGTTCTGAATAATCGCCATACGCCCCGTATCTTTCAGCTTGGCAATGCCATTGAGCATAAACAACTGCTGACTGTCGCCAATGGCAGGCAAGCCAGGGGCAAAGCGACCTGCATCGCCACGCTTGTGCTCTTCCTCCACCTTGCTCTTCTCGTTCTTCCACTCAATGCCAAAGGGCGGATTCGAGATGATATAATCGAAGGTGTAGCCCTCGAATTTATCATCGCTCAGGGTGTTGCCGTGACGCATATTTTCTGCATCGCCACCCTTGATCAGCACATTGGCCTTGGCAATGGCGAAGGTCTGCTCGTTTAGCTCCTGTCCGAACTCGGTGATCTGTGCCTCAGGGTCGATCGCCAACAACTTTTCAGAGAGACAGTCGAGCATCTGACTGGTACCCATCGCCATATCGTAGACAGTAGCCGTTACACCCTCTTTTTCAAGTTGGTCGCGTTGCGGAGCCACCAGCATCTCTGCCATCAGATAGATGATGTCGCGAGCGGTGAAGTGGGCTCCTGCCTGCTCGTCATAACTCTCAGAGAACTTGCGTACCAGTTCTTCGAAGATGTATCCCATATCGACCGCGCTGATCTCGTCGGCACCCATATAGGCTTTCTTTGAGCAGAACTCCTGAATCACATTGTAGAGGATGCCGTTGTGGTCGAGTTTTGTGATTTCCTTGTCGAAATCGAACTTCTCGATGATATCCACCACATTCTCAGAAAAATGGTTCAGGTAACTGCGGAAGTTGTCGGCAATATTATCTGCATCTGACAGCAACCCCTCAAACGTAAAGGGAGAGACATTATAAAAGTCATAGCCGGAGGCAGTAGTCAGAAAGCCCTTTCTTACGGCCAGTCCCCGCTGCTCGCAAAGGTCATTGGCCTTCAGCACCGCCTCCTTGGTGGGGGCCAGCGTATCAGAGAAGCGCTTGATGACACACATGGGCAAGATGACATTGCCATACTCGTGGGGTTTATAGGTTCCCACCAGTTTATCGGCTATGGCCCAAATGAGGTTGGCCTTCTCCTGTATATTGACGGTTGTTCGTTTCTGTAAATCTTCTGTTGACATGTGTTATGATATATGTTTTAGGATCAACTCGTGAAAATCATCGCAAATATACAAATTTTTTGGTGAAATAAAGAATCTTTGTGTACATAATATCTTAGGAAAGGGGAAATTACTTAGAATTTCCCCGACAAAGTGTTGCTTATGACTTGGGCCGAGGTCAAGAACATCGGAGATGAGAGCGTAGGCGCGAGTTTGGGGTGATTTTGCTATTAGCTTGATAATGAGGCGGTTATGCCTATGTAAGAAAGAGGGGGGATCTTTCCCTCAAAGAGATAGGGTCTATGAGTCGTGGAGATAGGGTTTACGAGTGAAAGGGATTATCTCTATACCCTATAAGGGATTATCTCTTTCTCTCGTAAGTGCCATTCCTTACAGTCTTGGAGATTATCTCGTCAACTATAAAGAGGCGGGTTTGGTCGGAGTAAACCCAATCGTTACTCCGGGCAAACTAAAAGTCTATTGCGACTGAACTGAAAATGAACTTTTTCTTGACATCAGGCGTGACCCTTCTGGTGGTACTGTCGTGCCAGCCAGTGGTTCAGCAGGGCGAAGAACAGCAGGCAGATGAGCGTGGGAACGACGAGGCTCGTGCTCGGAGCGCATGTTGTGATTCGTCAATGGAATGAAATGATTGTAACCGTCGCGTATTGGCCTGCTATGCCATAGGGTTGCGTCCCCTAAGTCATAGGGTCAGGCCAGCTATGTCATAGGGTTGCATCCCCTAAGTCATAGATTTAGGCTTGCTAAGTCATAGGGTTGCATCCCCTAAGTCATATGGATATTGTCTCAGAATGTCAAACATCGCTTTTCTGCCCCGGTTGTCATCACCCCCATTTTTTGTTGTTAGACAGCATAGCTATTCTGTTCACGCTGCAAAGATACAACAAACAAAAATAGGGTCCGTGACAACAGTTATCACGGAAAATGGCAAGAAACCCGAAAACTTTCATTTCTGTTAGCAAAGTTTAACAATTGGACCCCTTCTGACCCCCTCCAAGAGCCCCTGTCGGGCTGTTGAAACCGGCCAAGTCATAGGAAAACCGTCGTCGAATGATAAAAAACGCTTTTTAGCCGTTCTCGTTGGTTGGGGCCTCGGTGAAGGTCGCTTCAAACCGCCCCTCATACTACCTTCTCTCTCGATGAGAGAAGTACGTATGGGGGCTTGAAGCCTTCACCTCGGCCGACTGCCAAATGACCCCGTTGAAGGGCGTTGATGTACCTTTGTCGCCTCCATGATTTAGAAAAGGCAGAAAAAGTATGATATTCTGAAATGAAATTTGTATTTTTGCAGCAATATACTCATCGAATTATGCCGAACAATAATCAAGTAAATAGATGTTTGTATATAGCAACTATTAAGGAGTTTCTGCAAGAGAAGCCTCTGGCTGTGCTTGGCTCGATTCATAACAACTATCAGTCATAAATAGCTATTTCGGAATTATTTGTAAGTCTTAACTAAAAATTTTTGGTCACAGGGTATTTTCGACTGTACCTTTGCACAGAATTCTAACAACTCATTAGTAAATAATTATCAATAATAAATATGACAAGATTAATTGATGCCTTAAAAGACTTTGAGACTACAGCTAACAAAGTCTCAAATGAAACAGAACTTCAGAGCCTTTTTGAAAGACTTGCTCCTGTATTTCTTTATGGCGGTTATATTAACGTTCGTAATGATTACAAGGTGTATATTAGGACTGTTGAATTCTATTTTCATAGCGAGAAGGAAAACGGAATACATGACCCCATTGTATATCATCGAAATGGAAGAGATTTAGAAGAGGTTCCATATTTCCCTCTTATGTTTTTACATGCACATTCTTCAGGCTTTGATATCTCCTTTGAAAGCGAAATAGGAGAATATAGAGCATCAGCTTTGATTAGATCCTATGAAATAATAGCCAACGATGGCTCGTATTTAAAATGGGAAAAAGTTGATGATTCAAAAGATGCCAAAAGTATGTTTAGAAAGTATACTGATTATAGGTATAATACACAATCTACCTATCTTTATACATTATTAAATGGCTTCCCTCTTGGAAATAGCAATGATATAAAATGGGTAGATTCTCCACGAGAATCAAGAATAAATCCAGGAAAAACACGTCAAAATGTATTTCTATCAAAATCGGAATTGGAATATAAGCCTATTGAGGGGAGAAAGTGTGAACGTAAATGGAGTTTTACAAGAGAAGAATATGTATAATTTAAGAATTCCATATGAATGTAGAAAAGACCTCTAACTGGAATATCCTCAATGGAATCTATTATGCCTATCACAGCCTGATGGATACGGTGTTCTATCTTTCTAATTGATAAAATATGAACTGTAATGAAACAAATAGAAGTAGTAGCTGCAATTATTCGTAAGGGAGATCAGATATTCGCCACTCAGCGGGGATATGGTGAGTGGAAGGACTGGTGGGAGTTTCCTGGGGGAAAGATGGAGGCCGGGGAAACGCCGGAGAAGGCTCTGATACGGGAGATCCGAGAGGAGCTGTCTACGGAGATCAGCGTGGATGAGTTTCTTTGTATGGTGGAGTATGATTATCCAAATTTTTCTCTAACCATGCACTGCTATCTTTGTTCGCTACTAATGGAGGCGCTGCATCTGAACGAGCATGAAGCGGCACGGTGGTTGTCGAAAGATGAACTTGATAGTGTGAAGTGGTTGCCAGCGGATTTGGAAGTGGTAGAGAAATTGAAGAAATAGGTTTCATTGTTGGAATTGACTTCGTCTTTCCCGTAGGCTGGCGCCTGCCATCCTATGTGATCCCGTTGGGATTGACTTCGTCTTTCCCGTAGGCTGGCGCCTGCCATCCTACAAAGAAAAAAGGAGCCTTAAATATTTGAAAGTGAACTTTCATATTTAATTCTCCTTTTTCCTTCGTGATCCCGTTGGGATTCAAACCCAAGACCTTCAGAACCGGAATCTGACGCTCTATTCAGCTAAGCTACGGGACCCTGCTTTTGAAAAGCGTATGCAAAGGTACGACTATTAATTAAGAATGAAGAATAAGGAATTAAGAATTATGATTTGTTAACGGGCTTCCGCTCGTGCAAAATGTTAGCGGATATTATCAATTTGTGTCATTTTGCAAAATAATTGTTTCTTTTCGCTTGCGTTTTAATAATAAATGTGTACCTTTGCAGCGGCAAATGCCACAGCTATAAACTAGAATTAAGTATCATCTAAAATATGGGACAAATCATCAAACCTGTGAAATATGAGGCGCTGCTTGATATGAAGCAGACTGAGCAGGGTATCAAACTAATCAAGGAATTCTTTCAGCAGAACCTTTCTACAGAACTGAGACTGCGCCGCGTGACGGCTCCTCTGTTCGTGCTTAAGGGACTTGGCATCAACGACGACCTGAATGGCGTGGAGCGGGCAGTGTCGTTCCCTATCAAGGATCTGGGTGACGCACAGGCTGAGGTGGTTCACTCGCTGGCCAAATGGAAGCGGCTGAGTCTGGCCGAATACAAGATAGAACCTGGCTACGGCATTTATACAGATATGAATGCTATCCGTGCCGATGAGGAACTCGACAACCTGCACTCGCTCTATGTGGATCAGTGGGACTGGGAGGCCGTGATACGCAAGGAGGATCGTACGCTCTCCTTCCTGAAGAATGTGGTAGAGCGTATCTATGCGGCTATCCGTCGTACGGAGTATCTCACCTGTGAGACGTATCCGCAGATCAAGCCTTTCCTGCCTGAGAAGATCCACTTCATCCATGCCGAGGAACTGTTGAAGATGTATCCGGATAAATCGCCAAAGGAGCGTGAGGATGCCATCTGTGAGGCTTACGGTGCCGTATTTATAATAGGTATAGGCGGTAAACTGTCGAATGGCGAGAAGCACGACGGACGTGCACCAGACTATGACGACTGGTCGACGGTGGCCGAGAACGGTAAGCAGGGCCTGAACGGTGATATCCTGATATGGTATCCTGTGCTGGGACGCTCGTTCGAACTGTCGTCGATGGGTATCCGTGTCGACAAGGACTCCCTGCTCCGTCAATTGAAGATGGAGGGCAAGGAGGAGCGCGAACAGCTTTACTTCCATCAGCAACTGCTCAACGACAAGCTGCCGCTCTCCATCGGCGGCGGTATCGGACAGAGCCGTCTGTGCATGGTGTTGCTCCATAAAGGACATATCGGTGAGATACAGGCCAGCATCTGGCCCGACGATATGCGTCAGGCCTGCAAGAAGCTGGGAATGAACCTGATTTAGGCATCATCATTATCAGGTATAGAGACCAAATGGGGTCGGTTCATAGGAGCCGACCCCTAATTTTTGATTTTCTTCTTTGATTTTTGATTTATTTGGGTATTTGCAGAAATATTGTATATGGAAATTGGGAGAAAATGTTACCTTTGCCTTCACTTTAACAACTCTTACTAATTTTACTAACCATTAACTGTATGAGAAAACTTTATGTTACAGACAAGTTCGGGAGGGGCGTATCTGTGCTCCACCGACTGATGTTCTTGGCCTTGATGGTGCTCTGCACGTCTAGTGCATTCGCCCAGAAGCAGGTGTCGGGAACTGTAGTTGATGCTGCCGGTGAACCGATTATCGGAGCCAGCGTCATTGTGAAGGGAACTTCTACTGGTACAGTGACCGACCTTGACGGAAACTTTATCATTAAGAACACACCCGAGAATGCTAACCTTTTGATCTCCTATGTGGGGTATCGCAACCAGACGATATCCGTGGCAGGAAAGACACAGATCAACGTGACGCTTGAGGAAGACCGTCAGCTGCTCGACGAGGTCGTCGTGGTAGGATACGGTGTCCAGAAGAAAAGCGACGTGACAGGTGCGCTGGCACACATCGATTCCAAGGAACTGACCCAGATGCCTGTGAGCAATGCTTTGCAGGCTATGCAGGGTAAGGCTGCCGGTGTGGATATCACCAATAGCCAGCGTCCTGGTGAGGTGGGCTCCATTACGGTTCGCGGTCAGCGTTCCATCGGTGGATCTGATGGTGCAAAAAACGACCCGCTCTATGTGGTCGATGGTATGATCATCCAGAACGCTGGTATCGAGAATCTCAACCCTGCCGACATCGAGTCGATCGAGGTGTTGAAGGACGCTTCCTCAACAGCTATCTACGGTAGCCGTGGTGCTAACGGCGTGGTGCTCGTGACGACCAAGAAAGGTAAGGAGGGTAAGGTGACTATGAACTATTCAGGAACTCTGACCGTCTCCTCACTTCATAATGTATCTGAGATGATGAACGCAGCCGAATGGCTGAAGTACTCTCGCTATGCCTATTATAATAGTGGTGCATATGGCGACGGTACACCTAACTACGATCTTGACTATAAGCTCTATGGTAATGTGCCTGCTTCTTGGGCCAATATCGAGAAGGGCTGGAGTGCAGACCACTCTTCTTTCGACTACTCAAAGGTGGGTTCTTATGACTGGGAGAGCGAAGGTAAGCGCACGGGTATTGCCCAGGAGCATACACTGAGTGCTTCAGGTGGTACGGATAAGTTCAAGGGCTATGGCTCATTTGGTTATCTGAACGAGAAGGGTGTAACACCTGGTCAGAGCTACCAGCGCTTCACATTCAACACCTCGTTCGAGGGTAAGGTCCTGCCTTACTTCACCATGGGTATGACGATGAATGCTTCTTATGGTACGCAGGAGTATGGTTATAGCTTCACGAAGTCGACCACTGGTGCAGGTGACTACTACAACGCCCTGCGTGGTATGCTGCCTTGGTCTGTGCCTTACGATGCGAATGGCAATTTCATCGAGTATCCTACAGGTGATGTGAATATCCAGAACCCCATTGACGAGTTGAACTATACCAAGAACCAGCGTAAGAACTTCCGTATCAACGGTAGTGCATATGCTCAGCTCGACTTCGGTAAGATCTGGTTGCCATTAGAGGGCCTGAGCTATCGTATCCAGTTCGGACCTGAACTCCAGTACTTCCGTCTTGGTACAGCGAATGCCGCTGAGGGTATTAACGGCGCAGGTCGCAACCAGATTGTCTATAATCCCTATCAGCGTGTGGCATGGACGCTTGATAATATCGTCAGCTATAACAAAACGATCGCCGACATCCACAGCATTGGTGTTACTCTGTTGCAGTCGGCTTCCGACTATCATTATGAGGGAGGTAATATCCGTGCTAACGTGGCTACTGCAGAGGAACTCTGGTACAATGCTCACTCCAAGAATGATCCTACTGACTATTCTACAGGTCTGACAGAGTCTTCGATGACTTCTTATATGGCTCGTATCAACTATTCGCTGATGGACCGTTATCTGCTTACTGCTTCTATGCGTTGGGATGGTGCCTCTCAGTTGTCTGAGGGTCACAAGTGGGCTAGCTTCCCATCACTATCTCTTGGTTGGCGCATGGAACAGGAGAAGTTCATGCGGAACATAAAATGGATCGACCAGTTGAAATTCCGTGTCGGATGGGGTGTCTCTGGTAATGCTGCCATTACTCCTTATGCTACGAAGGGCTCTGTTCAGGACCTCACATATACGTGGGGCGATAAGACGGATGTTGGCTATGTTCCTTCTGACCCGAACGCGAAGAATCCTGCTCTTATGGCTAACAAGAACCTGAGCTGGGAGAGGACTTATCAGTGGAACTTCGGTCTTGACTATAGCTTCCTCTCCGGACGTCTGGGTGGTGCCGTTGACGTGTATACCACGAAGACAAAGGACCTGCTGATGGCAACCAGCATTCCTTCACCCAATGGTTATCTCGCAACAATGGCTAATGTCGGTGAGACTTCTGGTTGGGGTATCGACCTGCAGATTAATGCCCTGCCCGTGAAGACCAAGGACTTCGAGTGGAGCACCATTCTTTCTTGGTCGCTTGATCGCAATAAGATCGAGAAACTGGCTAACGGCGTAACTGAGAATATCAACAAAAACTGGTTTGTCGGTGAGGAAATCGGTGTCTATTATGACTATGTCTATGATGGCATTTGGAAGACCTCTGAGGCTGAGCAGGCTGCTGTGTATGGCCGTAAGCCTGGTCAGATCCGAGTTAAGGATCTGAATACAGATGATAAGATCGATGGTAACAACGACCGTACTATTGTAGGTAAGATTCGTCCTCGTTGGTCAGGCGGTTGGCGCAACACCTTCACTTATAAGGAGTGGGAACTCTCTTGCTTCATCTTCGCTCGCTGGAAGTTCACCGTTCCTCAGGGTTCAGTTAACCTCGACGGTCGTTATGCCATGCGTAAGCTCGACTACTGGGTAGCCGGTGAAAACGAGAACGCAGAGTATTATGGACCTGGTACTAATGGTCAGTCACAGGATACCTATGCTAGTTCTATGAACTATCAGGACGGCTCTTACATTAAGATGCGTAACATCTCCCTGGGCTACAACTTCACCGGAAAGCAGTTGGCTCCCCTTGGCATCAACTCTTTGAAGCTCTATGTCCAGGCCATGAACCCATTCACAATTTATTCAAAGTGCGACTGGCTGGATACAGATATGATGAACTATGATAACAATGCCAGACACTTTGGTACTACAACTACTATCCGAAGCTGGGTGTTTGGTCTTAACATTGGATTCTAAAAGAAGATAGCAATATGAAACTCAATAAAATTTTTCTTGCGGCACTGATTGCCGGTACGGTGGGGGTGTCGTCTTGTAAGGAGGATTTCCTCGATGAGACACAGATTACTCAGCACGATACTGAGTACTTCAAGACACAGGATGGCATCGATGCCCTTGTGACAGGTGCCTATCAGACCTTGAAGTTCCGTTATGAGTACCAGTGGGCCTATAAGATGTGGCACATGGGTATCGACGAGTTTACAGGCGGTAACAACGATATGGCCGACTACAACCACTATAGTTCATCCTTGAACTCTACTCAGGGTGATCTGGCTACGGTATGGAACACCTATTATGGACTGATAGAGCAGACTAACATCGTTATTCAGAATACGCCTCTGTATTATAATCAGTCGAACGCAAACTATAACACCCGTCTGGGTGAAGGTTACTTCCTGCGTGCCTATGGCTACTTCGAGCTTGTGAAGCTTTTCGGTGGTGTTCCCCTGAAAGTGGAACCAGCCAACGGAAAGATCCAGACTTACTTCACACGTGCTTCTGAGGAGGAGTGCTACAAACAGATTATCTCAGACTTTGAGCAGGCTTACAATCTGTTGCCTACCACTGCCAGTCAGATCGGTCGTATCACCAAGAGTGCTGCCGCCCACTTCCTGGCAAAGGCTCACCTCTTCCGTGCCTCTGAGGGCTGCGACAGTTGGAATGGCGCCTATAAGAGTGGTGACCTCGAAGCTGTGATCAAGTATGGTAAGGAGGTGCTTGCTGCTCATCCCTTGTGTGCTAATTTCCTCGATCTGTGGAACTACACCAAGCCCAATGATGTCAATGAGAGCGTCAGTGAGGTGGTGCTGGCTGCCCAGTTCTCTGATAACAGCGACTCATGGGGACGTTTCGGTAACCAGATGAGCCTCTGCTATCCTTCTGTTTACCAGAACCTCGCAGGTTGTGTTCGTGATATCTCTGGTGGTCGTGAGTTCTGCTATGTCAGTGCTACGGAATATGCCATGGAAGTGTTTGACCGTGTGAACGACTCTCGCTTCTGGAAGTCGTTCATCACTTGCTACGGCTGCAACAAGAGTGGTGACGCTCCTAAGTGGGATGCCTCGCAGGCTGCCTATTTCCCTGAAGGTGCTCAGGCCAGTGAAGGGCGTTTCAAGGGTGGCGAGATCGGCATCAAGTATATCGTCAATGCTCCTGAGGATAAGCGTTTCACCGATATTGACGGAACGCGTTCTCAACTCGGTGTGCTGAAAGAGGGTAAGCTGGAGAATACCCATACCTTCATCCGTTACTATGCTGACGAGTCGTTCAGCTGGAACGTTAAGAAGGAGGAGCGTACAGGTAACTACTACACGCTTTATCCTCATAACCGCAGTGTGGCTCTCTCAAAGTATCGTGACGGTTCTCGTAATGGTTATAACTCTCAGTTCGGTTGTCGTGATGCCATCACAGCCCGTTCGGCAGAGGACGCCTTGATGGTTGCCGAGGCCTATATCCGTCAGGGAGAGGCTCAGTATGCTAATGCTCTCGTTTATCTGAACATGCTTCGCGACCGTGCTGGATACTATGCTGGCGAAGATCGTTCGAAGAGTCCTGATGGTGGTCAGGCTTATAAGAATAATTCTCTTGGAACAGGTGTCGCCAATCTTGATGGTGCCATCTACACTGACGAGAATACCTACTATGAGTCGAACAATATTGCAGAGACCACGGCAGAGACTAAGAGCGTGATGCATCTGAACAGTGTTGATGATGTCTATAACATGCCTAACGAGCAGCGTATCTACAAGGCTCTTAACTGTAACTCTAATGCCGAGAAGATGATGTGCTTCCTGCTCGACGAGCGTAGCCGTGAGTTGATCGGCGAGGGACACCGTTATGAGGATCTCGTACGTACTCGTACGCTCGATGCCCGTTGGCATGCATTCAACGATGGCGCAGGTCAGGGTATTGGTAACTTCGATCCCTCAAAGCACTACTATCGTCCTATTCCGCAGTCGTTCCTCAATGATATTACAAACGAGGATGGTTCTAGTCTGACTGCAGAACAGAAACAGGCTATGCAGAATCCTGGATATTAATTACATAAGCCATAAAGAAGAAAGGCTCCACACTCCTTGGTGAGTGTGGGGCTTTTTTTGTGATGCTTCGTGGAGTGGCCAACCATGAGGAAATGTCAATCGGAACAAAGTTTCGAGTTAGAATATCAAAAAACAAAGTTCGTTTCTGCGGATATGATGTATCTTTGCCATGAATTGTTATGATGAGTGAGATAACGGAATGAAACGTTTAGGTTTTGATGGCAGACGGCATTGTAGGGGTGTGAGGATGATCACACGACCTGCAATGCTGTGTCTGTTGGTATTGGCGTGTCCGATGGGGACGTATGCTCAGACAATCGTGGATAGCATATTGAATAAGGTGAGCGATAAGCCATTCTACTTCTCCGTGCCTGTGGAGGACGGAAACTACAAGGTGACGGTGACGCTGGGCTCTCGGAAAAGGGCGGCGCAGACCGTGGTAAGGGCTGAGTCGCGTCGCCTGATGGTGGAGAGCGCCGTAACGCGGAAAGGGGAATACGAGACTTATAGCTTCATCGTGAACAAACGATCGCCAAGGATTACGGATGCGATGAGGGTGAGACTGAAGCCTCGTGAACTGACGTATCTGAACTGGGACGACCAGCTGACGCTGGAGTTCAATGGCGCAAGACCTGCGGTAAGATCTGTTCGTATAGAACGTGACACCACGGCTGTCACCGTCTTCCTATGTGGAAACTCCACGGTGGTCGATCAGGAGCAGGAGCCATATGCCAGTTGGGGACAGATGATTCCCCGCTGGTTTACAGATAAGGTCGCTATATCCAACCATGCGGAGAGTGGACTGAGTGCTCGTACGTTTATTGCAGGTAATCGTCTGGAGAAGGTTCTTTCTATGATGAAAAAAGATGACTATGTGTTCTGTGAGTTCGGACATAATGACCAGAAGGAGAAAGGGCCGGGCGATGGCGCATATTACCATTTCTCTTATCAGTTGAAGATCTTCGTGGATCGGGTCAGGGAGAAGGGCGGACACCTGGTGTTCGTAACGCCAACTCAGCGTCGTTTCTTTGACGAGACGACCAGAAGTCGGATTCAGGAAACACACCTTGACTATCCTGATGCGATGCGTGCTGTGGCTCAGCGTGAGGGCGTTCCGGTGATAGAACTACATGAGATGACGCGCGATTTCTTTGAGACACTGGGTTACGAGGGCAGCAAAAGGGCCTTGGTGCACTATCCGGCCGGAACATTCCCTGGGCAGGATCAGGCTTTGGCAGACAATACGCATTTTAATCCTTATGGTGCCTATGAGGTGTCGAAGATGGTGGTGATGGGGATGAGGCAATTGGCGCTCCCTATCGTGAGGAATCTTCGGTCGGATTGGATAGATTACAGCCCAAAATATCCTGACAGTTCTAGAGCTTTTATCTGGTACCCTGCCGATAGAATGGATATGACGAAACCTGACGGGAATTAGATGAGGCCTGTAGGCAGCAGAAAACAATCAAAAGAGATAATAGATATGAAACGATTCGCGTTTAAGATGTACCTGAAACCTGGTTGTGAGAAAGAGTATGAACGGCGCCATGCGGCCATCTGGCCCGAACTGGTCAGAATGATTAAGGACGGCGGAGTGAGCAATTATTCCATCTATTGGGATAAGGACACTAACATCCTCTTCGGCTATCAGGAATGTAGTGGTGATGGTAATTCTCAGGATACGGATAATGTGGATCCCATCACGCAGAAATGGTGGGATATGATGGCCGATATCATGGAGGTGAATCCAGACAATTCGCCTGTCACGATACCCATTCAGGAGGTGTTCCATCTTGATTAGCATTGTGGCCTGATTGACGTATCTTATTTTTAACACGGGTTAATCTATTTTTCATACTGAAAATGAGGATTAATCCGTTTTCTTTTTGTATCTTTGCACGCGAAATTAAAATAGCGCATTTTATTATAACGTTATAAGAAAAAATATGGCTGATACAAAGAAGATTAAGACCGCATTGGTGTCGGTATTCCACAAAGACGGACTTGATGAGTTGCTTAAGAAACTGAATGATGAGGGCGTGAAGTTCCTGTCAACCGGTGGTACACAGAAGTTTATAGAGTCACTCGGCTATGAGTGCCAGAAGGTAGAGGATGTGACAACCTATCCTTCTATCCTCGGCGGACGTGTGAAGACGCTTCACCCGAAAGTGTTCGGAGGTATTCTCGCACGTCGTGAGAACGAGGGTGACATCGAGCAGATGAAGCAGTATGAGATTCCTGAGATCGACTTGGTCATCGTGGATCTCTATCCCTTCGAGCAGACGGTTGCCAGTGGTGCTTCTGAGGCTGACATCATCGAGAAGATCGATATCGGTGGCATCTCTCTGATCCGTGCTGGAGCCAAGAACTTCAAGGACGTGGTGATCGTACCGAGCAAGGCTGAATACAGTGTACTCCTCGATATCCTCAACAAGAAGGGTGCTCAGACAGACATCGAGGATCGTCGAATGTTTGCCACCCGTGCCTTCGGCGTGAGCTCACATTACGATACGGCCATCCATAGCTGGTTCGCAAAATAATTGAGATTAAGTATTTAGAATAGAAATATAAAGACTATAATGGGATTTTTTAGTTTTGTCCAGGAGATTGCAATGGACTTGGGTACTGCCAATACGATTATCATCAGCGATGATAAGATCGTGGTTGACGAGCCGTCGGTCGTTGCTCTTGACCGCCGTACCGATAAGATGATTGCTGTCGGTAATGAGGCAAAGATGATGTATGAGAAGACTCATGAGAACATTCGTACCATCCGTCCGCTGCGCGACGGTGTGATTGCCGACTTCTCTGCTTGTGAGCAGATGATGCGTGGCCTGATTAAGATGGTGCACACGGGTAGCCGTCTGTTCTCACCTTCACTCCGTATGGTAATCGGTGTCCCCTCTGGTTCTACCGAGGTGGAGCTCCGTGCTGTGCGCGACTCTGCGGAGCATGCCGATGGGCGTGACGTCTATCTGATTTTCGAGCCGATGGCTGCTGCTATCGGTATTGGCATCGACGTGGAGGCTCCAGAAGGTAATATGATTGTCGATATCGGTGGTGGATCGACGGAGATCGCCGTGATCTCACTCGGTGGTATCGTCAGCAATAACTCCATCCGTACGGCTGGCGACGACCTGACAGCCGACATTCAGGAGTATATGTATCGTCAGCATAACGTGAAGGTCAGTGAGCGTATGGCCGAGCGTATCAAGATTCATGTGGGTTCTGCCTTGACCGATCTGGGTGAGGATGCTCCTGAGGACTTTGTGGTACACGGTCCTAACCGTATCACAGCCCTGCCTATGGAGGTGCCTGTATGCTATCAGGAGATTGCTCACTGTCTTGACAAAACGGTCTCGAAGATTGAGAACGCTGTACTGTCGGCATTGGAGAACACACCTCCCGAGCTTTATGCCGATATCGTGAAGAACGGTATCTATCTGGCAGGTGGTGGCGCTCTGTTGCGTGGTCTTGACAAACGTCTCACCGATAAGATGCATATCCAGTTCCATGTACCTGAGGATCCTCTCCACAGCGTGGCTAAGGGTGCTGGTATCGCATTGAAGAATGTAGATAGGTTCTCGTTCTTGATGAGATAATCCGGAAATGCGCAACCTGCTGGATTTCCTGAGAAAGTATCATCACTGGTTTATTTTCATCTTATTGGAAGTGGCCAGTGGTGTTCTGTTGTTTCAGTACAACAGCTATCAGGGTAGTGTCTGGCTGTCGTCGGCCAATGCCATGGTCGGCAAAATCTATCAGTGGGAGAGTGAGGTGACCTCGTTCTTCTCTATGTCAAAGGCCAATAAGGAACTGGCACTCCGTAACATCTATCTGGAACGTCAGGTAGACCAGTTACGGCGACTGTATACGGATCTGACGAAGGATACAACGGTGATGGAGCGCGATGAGCTTCAGTTCCTGAGTCAGTATAAACTGATTCCTGCTAAAGTGGTTGACAACTCCCTGAACAGGGAAGAAAACCTGATGACCATCGATAAGGGCCGTGCCGACGGTGTAGAGGTGGATATGGGAGTGGCTTGCGGAAACGGTGTGGTAGGCGTGGTCTATCTCGTCTCAGAGCACTACTCAGTGGTCATCCCCGTGTTGAACGCTTCTTCGTCGCGCATCAGTTGTTCGATCCGTAACCGCGGCTATTTCGGTTATCTTCGCTGGTATGGCGGCGATCCTTCTGTGGCATATGTGGAGGATGTGCCTCGTCATGCGAAGTTCAGTCTGGGTGAGTGGGTCGTCACCAGCGGCTTCTCGTCGATATTCCCTTCTGGTGTGCTGGTTGGCAAGATCGAGCAGGTATATAACTCTCATGACGGACTGTCGTATAAGTTGAAGGTGCGACTCAGCACTGATTTCGGCTGTGTACGCGATGTCTGTGTGATCAGTGACAAGAGTATTGCTGAGCGTGCTGTACTGATGCAGGCCGCTCGTGATTCTATCAATATCAAACAGAAATAGACAAATAGCATGGCCATAGAATTACTTAACCGGTTGATCATGTTTGTGGCGTTGTGGCTGGCTCAGGTGCTGATACTGAACCGTATTCATCTGTTTGATGTGGCAACACCGTTGCTCTATGTGTTCTTTGTCATTACCTTTCGGCGCAGTTCTCCGAAATGGCAGATCTTGCTATGGTGTTTTGCCCTCGGACTGCTCATCGACGTGTTCTCTAACACACCGGGACTGGCTGCGGGCTCGATGACACTGATGGCTGTTGTCCAGCCATACTTGTTGGAACTGTTTGTCCCGAGGGATTCTGCGGATAACCTGGCCTCGTCGGCAGCAACCTTAGGTGTGGGCAAGTTTTTTATTCTCTGTACTGTCATGGTATCGCTTTATTGTCTTGTGTTCTATGCCTTGGAGACATTCAACTTCTTCAATTGGGCACATTGGCTTATGCGTGCCGCCGGCAGTGCCATCCTGACGTTAGTATTGATTGTAGCTATTGAAAGTGTTCGCTCGAAGTGAAGGATTACGGTCTTGGGTATAGGCGTTATGTGATTGGCGGGGTGGCTGTACTGATTGTGGTCATCTATATCATCCGTCTGTTCACACTCCAGATTACGAGCGACGATTATAAGAAGAGTGCCGACTCCAATGCCTTCCTGAAGAAGATCGAGTATCCTTCACGCGGTAATATCACTGACCGCCATGGGAAACTGCTGGTGTATAACCAACCATCCTATGACATTATGGTGGTGATGAACGAGGCAAAGGACAGGATTGATACGACGGAGTTCTGTCATGCGTTGGGCATTACAAAGGAAGAGTTCGATCGTCGGATGACCATCATGAAGGATCGTAACCGTAATCCTGGTTACTCGCGTTTCACTCAGCAGTTGTTTATCAGTCAGCTTAGCGACAAGGACTTTAGTGTCTTTCAGGAGAAGATGTTCCGCTTTCCTGGTTTCTATGTGCAGAAGCGTAGCGTGCGACAGTACCAGTATCCCATGGCGGCTCATGTGCTGGGCGACGTGGCTGAGGCCTCTCCTGCGGATATCGAGGAGGACGACTACTACCAGCCTGGTGACTATATCGGGAAGTCGGGCGTGGAGCGTAGGTATGAAAAGGAACTGCGTGGTGAGAAGGGCATCCAGATTCTGCTCCGTGATGCGCATGGCCGTGTCCAAGGAAGATATAAGAACGGAGAACTCGATCATCGTGCCGTACCAGGAAAGAACCTGACGCTTAGTATCGATGCCAGTCTGCAGGAGTTGGGAGAGCGCCTGATGGAGGGCAAGATCGGCAGTATCGTGGCCATCGAACCGTCTACTGGTGAGGTGCTTTGTATGGTCTCGTCGCCGTCGTATGATCCTCGCATGATGGTAGGTCGCCAGCGCAGTAAGAATCATCGTCAACTCAGTCAGAATGTGTGGAAACCACTTCTGAACCGTAGTGTGATGGGACAGTATCCTCCTGGTTCTACTTTCAAGACGACACAAGGACTGACATTTATGTCGGAGGGTATCATCACTCAGTCGACGATGTATCCTTGTTCCCATGGCTTTAACTTCAAGGGACTGCATGTCGGTTGTCACGGTCATGCTGCTCCTCTGCCTCTTGTGCCGGCTCTGAGTACCTCTTGTAACGGTTTCTTCTGCTGGGGACTCTATCACATGATTGGCAATAAGGCGAAATACGGGTCGGTGCAGAATGCCATGAACACATGGCGTGACTATATGGTGAGCATGGGATTCGGCTATAAGCTTGGCATAGACCTGCCTAGTGAGAAGCGTGGTATGATTCCTAATGCCATGTTCTACGATAAGGCATATAAGGGTTCATGGAACGGACTGACGATTATCAGTATCGCCATCGGTCAGGGTGAGGTGACGGCAACTCCCTTGCAGATCGCCAATCTTGGTGCTACCATTGCCAATCGTGGATATTACTATGTACCTCACGTTGTGCGGAAGGTACAGGGGGAACCTCTTGATACGACCTACACGCGTCGTCATGTCACCAAGGCTGATCGTAAAGCCTACGACTATGTGGTACAGGGTATGCGGTCGTCGGTGCTTGGCGGTACATGTCACGAACTGGGTAAGTATGATTTTGTGGCATGTGGTAAGACCGGAACGGCTCAGAACCGTGGGCATGACCACTCTGTCTTTATGGGTTTTGCTCCGATGGATCAGCCGAAGATTGCCGTGGCGGTCTATGTGGAGAATGGCGGCTGGGGTGCTACCTATGGAGTACCTATCGGTGGCTTGATCATGGAACAATATCTTAAAGGTAAGCTCTCGGAGGCCTCGCAGGCAAAGGCGAAGTCTATCCAGGAGCGCAGAATAGCATATGGTACAACGGACAGATAAGCAGAAAGGGGTGTTACGCTCTCTTGACTGGTGGACAATCATTATCTATATAGCCCTGCTCACCTTCGGATGGGTCAGTGTCTGTGGTGCGAGCTATACCTATGGTGATGCAGACATCTTTAGTCTTGACACCCGTTCTGGCATGCAGATTGTATGGATCGGTACGTCGATCGTACTGGGATTTGTGCTGCTGATGCTTGATGATCGTTATTATGATATGTTTGCCTTCATCATCTTCGGGGTCATGCTACTACTCCTCTTTGCCACAATCTTCAACCCTCATTCTATCAAGGGCTCCCGATCGTGGCTGGTGCTTGGACCTCTCCGTCTGCAGCCGGCGGAGTTCGCCAAGTTTGCCACAGCGTTGGCGTTGGCGAAGTTGATGAGTACCTATGGCTATAATATCCAGAACTGGCGGCATTTTGCTGCTACGCTGGCTGTGATATTGGTGCCGATGCTTTTTATCGTGCTGCAGCGTGAGACGGGTTCGGCTCTTGTCTATCTGGCATTCTTCTTGATGTTCTATCGTGAGGGGATGCCTGGGAGTGTGTTGTTCACAGGATTGGCGATGGTGATCTATTTCGTGGTTGGTATCCGATATGCTGATACGATGTTGTGGCAGACACCTACTTCAGTTGGAAAATTCGTCGTTCTTCTCTTGATCCAGTTATTCTCTGCCGCCATGGTATGGATATACTGTAAGGAAAACCGCAATGCGATCCGACTCTTCTCCATATGTTTAGGGGTGACCGTTGTGGGACTCCTCTTCTCTATATATGTGATACCTTTTGATGTCACATATATTGAGTTGGTGGTTTGTGTGCTGTTGATTGGTTATCTGCTTTGGTTGGCGCTGGCTACCCGCATCAGGAACTATGCCTGGATCGCTTTGTTTGCCCTCGGTTCTATGGTGTTCTTCAATCTGGCCGATTATATGCTGAACGAGGTCATGGAGCCGCATCAGCGTGTACGTATCAACGTGCTGCTGGGTCTGGAGGAAGACTTGAAAGGAGCTGGCTACAATGTGCATCAGAGTGAGATAGCCATCGGCTCTGGTGGACTAGAGGGAAAAGGGTTCTTGAATGGAACGCAGACGAAACTAAAGTTCGTGCCGGAGCAGGATACAGACTTTATCTTTTGTACGGTAGGTGAGGAGGAAGGTTTCGTTGGGTCTGCAGGGGTCTTATTGCTCTTCCTGGCTCTGATCCTACGACTGATTCATCTGTCAGAGCGACAGAACCATCGCTTTGGACGTGTCTATGGCTATTGTGTGTTGAGCATCTTCCTCTTCCATGTCTTTATCAATGTGGGCATGGTGCTGGGCTTGACACCGGTAATTGGCATTCCACTGCCATTCTTTAGTTATGGCGGTTCCTCCCTATGGGGATTCACGTTGTTGCTCTTTATCTTCCTACGTATTGATGCGGGCAGGAATCTGATACGAACATAATACCTTCTCTGCTATTTCCTTGTCAGACTGATGCCGATATCGGCGATGCCTGGCATGATCTCACGTTTCATGTTATGCATCACACAGATATGGAGCGAGTCACCTTTATTGAGTTGTAAGTCGTTGACGGGGAAGTTGTATTGGAAATAGCTGACACCGTTTCCCTTGATGGTCCCATTCTTGTCTATCAGGTTACAGTTGACGACATGTCTTGTGGTATATCCTAAAGGAAAAACCGTTTCCTCGACAACAAGACAGAGGCTCATGAACGGATAGGAGTTGTCGATACGAAGTCCGATCTCTTCGTGATAGGTGCCCGGTTCTTCCAGAGGACTGATGCTAAAGTGAAGTGTGTCGTTCTTCTCCCAGCCGCTGATGGGGGTATGCTCATAGTGGCTGTAGACTGTCCTGCGGTTGCAGGCAATCGTGCACAAGGCAACCGCAAGGACTAGAAAGACCGTCCGGTATCTATGAGTTGTCATGACGCTGCCCGTGCTCTCTTCTGTCGTCTCTTCTTCTGTTATTGCCGTTGTTACCATTATTAGGACGGCCGTTGCCAGACTTCTTCTTTTTCTTTTTCTTGGCCTTGTCAAATCTACTGATGTCGCCGCCGGCAAGATCAATATGATGTTTTGCTTCCGCTGGTTTTCCACCATCTTCCTGTAGGGAGAGTGGCTTCTCGCCTCTGCGGTTCATCTCGATAATCTGTTTGGCACGCTGGGCAGAAATCGTTTCCAGGTTTGCAGCAATGTTCTTATCGGTGGAGTAGGTGACCAGCCCTGCGAGAATGTCGCTCTTGAATAGGTGGTAGTCGGCATCCTGTGTCTGGAGGATCACTTCTTTGCTGGGAAGTCGCTTGCCTGCCTCAACGTAATCATCGACCTCATAATTCAGACAGCATTTCAGTTTGGCGCACATTCCCGCCAGTTTCTGTGGATTCAAGGAGATATCCTGAAAACGAGCTGCGTTTGTGCTTACTGAGATGAAGTTCTTCATCCATGTGGCACAACAGAGCTCACGTCCACAGGGACCTGTACCTCCGATACGACCAGCTTCCTGTCGGGCACCGATCTGCTTCATCTCAATTCGTACGTGGAAGGCGGCAGCCAGGTCTTTGATGAGCTGACGGAAGTCAACTCGTTCGTCTGCGATATAGTAGAAGATGGCTTTATTGCCATCGCCTTGATATTCCACGTCGCCAATTTTCATGTCGAGCCCCAGACCTTTGGCAATCTGACGACTCTCAATCATGGTCGCATGCTCACGCGCCTTGGCCTCGTGGTATTTCTCCATGTCAGCAGGCCGAGCCAAGCGGTAGATTCGCTTGATGTCGTCGGCCGACTTGAGATTGGCCTTCTTCAACTGTAGCTTCACAAGTCGTCCGGTCAGGGTCACCACACCGATATCATGTCCGGGACTGGCTTCCACGGCTACGATGTCGCCTTTCTTCAGTTCCAGGTTGTTAACATTATGATAGTATCCCTTGCGGGTGTGCTTGAATTGTACTTCCACCAGATCGGTGGTATCGGCATTGCCTGGTACATCAGCCAACCAGTCGTAGGTGTTCAACTGGCGGTCTTGGCGGCCAACTGCCGCGTGGCACAGTCCTCGGTCACATCCGACCTTGACGGGCAATTCCTTTGTCTTTTCTGTCATATATATCGATATAATTATATTATCACTTTTGTACGAGCAGGACGATCATCTGTAGTGCGAAGTCGAAAAACACAATCTTCGCATTGGCATTCTGTCCGATGTCACGGATAGCGAGATTGGCCAGATCGCTGATGGGCAGGATATTCTTCTCGTTGATAAAACGTGCAAAGTTCTTCGCAAACTCCTCCTCCCGCTGGGTCATGTAACACAGTTCCTCGTTCTGGAAGTTATACATGAAATTCTCCCTTGTCATGCGAAGGAAGAAACTGAGCCATCGTTTCTGTTTCTCACGCCCCATACCTGCCATTTGCTCACTCCATTTGCGTAGGTCTTTGATCTTACGCAGGTATGCCAGTCGCATCAGCATGATAAACATGTCAAGGAACAGTTCGTTCTCAGCCCCTGCCTGCAGCGCTTCCAGTGCTTTTAGCCAGTCACCGTTAGCCAACCGACTGATGCGGAGGGCAGCCTCTTCGCCAATGCCTCTTTGCGTGATGAGTGCCTGACGGATATCTTCATTGTCGGTCCTGCGGATGTCAATGCGCTGAACGCGACTACGGATTGTCTCTAGGAGCTTGTCTGGTTCCTCGCAGACCATAATGAATACGGTTTGCTGTGGTGGCTCTTCAATGAGTTTCAACAGTTTGTTGGCACATTCGATGTTCATGCGTTCTGGTAACCAGATGACGCTCACCTTATAGCCTCCTTGACTGGATTTCAGACTCAGTTTGCGCACCAGATCATCGCTTTCGCCGGCGGTGATGATGGCCTGCTGGTTCTCACCACCCATAGCCTGCATCCATGCATCCATAGTGAAATAGGGACTTTCCATGATCAGCTCATGCCACTCTTTTGCGAAGTCATCGCTCACGGGTTTGTGTTCGGTGCTCATCGAGGACAGTTTGATGGTGGGGTATGTGAAGTGCAGATCAGGGTGCTCCAATTTTGCCAGCATCGCCTTGGTGCTGTCAGAGACCTGTTGCCCGTTGATCGTCGGTTGTTCCAGCAGATAACAGGCAAAGGCCGTTGCCAATGCCAGTTTTCCGCTTCCTTGTGGACCGCAGAGCATCATGGCATGTGGCAGATGGCCTTCTTCAACCATCTGTATTAGTCGCTTCTGCGCCTCTTTCTGACCGATCACCTCACAGAATTTCATCAGGCTTATCGCTTGTTTAGTTCCTTGACAACCTCGCATACACTGTCTACTGCCGAGACGGTATAGAAATGTATGTTATGGATGCCGTGGTCATATAGTTCTCTGCATTGTGCCGTGGTCCATTCAATGCCCAACTGTTTGGCATCCTCGTCAGTCTTACACTTCACAATCTCCTTGGCCAGCGGCTCGGGGATATCACAGTGGAAAGTCTTTGGCACAACTGTTAGCTGACTGAGTTTGGCAAAGGGCTTAATACCGGGGATAATGGGAATGGTGATGCCCATAGCTCTGGCTTTCTCCACAAAGGCGAAGAACTTGTCGTTATCGTAAAACAACTGGGTTACTGCGTATTGCGCCCCCAGATCCTGTTTTTCTTTCAGATATTGCATGTCCATCTCCAGATTGGGCGCTTCTTCATGCTTCTCAGGATAGCAGGCAACGCCATAATCGAAGGGCTTCCCAGGATTCTTGATTGGTGTGCCGTCTGCGAAGAAACCCTCGTTGAAGCGCACGACCTGTTGTATGAGGTCTGTCGTATGGGCATGGCCACCGGGGGTAACCATAAAACGACTGTCTTCCTTTGCCTTGTCGCCTCTTAACAACAGCAGATCACTGATGCCGAGGAATTGCAGGTCGAGCAACTCGTATTCGATATCCTCGATGGTGGCACCGCTACAGATCACATGTGGTTGTACAGGAATCCCGTATTTCTGTTGTATGGCAGCAGCAATGGCCACTGTCCCTGGTCGACGGCGAACGCGATGGCGCTCGAACTGTCCGTTAGCCAGTTCTTTGTAAACAAACTCAGAGTGGTGTGTAGTGATATTGATGTAAGCAGGGTCAAACTCCCTGAGCTTATCAATGTCGGTAAACAACTTCTCCGTGCCTGTCCCTTTCAGGGGTGGAAGCACTTCAAAAGAAAAACGCCGACTGTCTATATCTTGGTGGATAAATCCTGTTACGCTCATTTGTGGAAATGTATATTTGTGTGCAAAGTTACGAAAAAACGAGAGAAATGCAAAAGAAAAACTTGTTTTCTTTTCATTTCCGAGTGCATGTAACTTCGCCATCTCTGATGGCAAGGTTGCTAAAAGTCGAGCGCAAAACAAAGAAACTTGTTTCTTTTTTTGCCGAGACGTAGTAACTTCGCGGTCGAAGACCGCAGAGTTACGAAAAAAAAGGAAGGTAAAACAAAGAAAAAGCTGTTGTTTCTGAATGTAAGTTCTTTAATTTTCGTACTTTTGCAATCGGTTTTATGAGTATAATACGATTTATTAAGAACTGGACCCTGCCTGTGGCGATAGCCGTCGGCTCGTTGGTCTATCTTATCTTTTACTGGGTTCCTCAACTCGATACCGTGGGTAACATCATGGGACCAGTCATTGATGCCGTCTTTCCCATGGCGGTCTTCCTGACCTTGTTTTCTACTTTCTGCCGGGTGGATTTCCATCAGATGAAGCCCCATCGTTGGCATGTCGGTGTGTTAGTGGCCCAAATGCTGCTTGTTGCCATAAATTGTTGGATCGTATTCCTTGTCGATGCCGTTCCGGAACAGAAAATCCTATGGGAGAGTGTGCTTACCTGTATCATTGGTCCGACGGCTTCCGCATCACCGGTTGTGACGGGCAAATTAGGAGGCAATATCAATACGATGACGGCGTTTGTCGTTATCTCCTCACTGACTTCCGCTGTTATGATTCCTGCAGTGTTCCCGTTGTTAGAACATACGGCTCATGTTGACTTCTGGAGCGCTTTTGCTATTATTCTTGAGAAAGTGGCAATCGTGCTTGTTCTACCGCTTATCCTTGGTTGGCTGGTGCAGCATTACGCCAAACGGCTTTGTCAGTGGATTGTCTCGATACCAGATCTCTCCTTTTATCTATGGTCGGTCTCATTATGTATCACGTCGGGCGTCACGGTTCGTAATATCGTTCATAGTCAGGCCACCCTGACACTGCTTGTGATGATTGCCGTGCTCAGCTTGATACTCTGTTTCGTACAGTTCCTGGTAGGACGTGGTATCGGGCGACATCTTGGTGAGGAAATCAATAGTGGACAGGCTCTCTTCCAGAAGAATACGGCCTTGAGTATATGGGTGGCCTATATGTATCTGAACCCTGTTGCTTCGGTCGGTGCCGGGTGCTACGTGTTATGGCAGAACATTATCAACTCTCTGGAACTATGGGAGTATAGGAGAAAGAATCTGGATAAATAAAGACTCGCCAATCAGTCATCTGCTGATTGGCGAGTATCATATCAATATCTGTCTGAGATCTTAGGTGTGCAGGTTCAGCACGAAACGGGTTCCTTTGGTGAACTCAGGATCGATATCAAGGTCTCCATTCATGTTGATAGCCATCTGCTTACAGATCGGTAGCCCAAGACCGTCGCCGGTCGTCAGGTCTCTGATCTCACGGAAAGGCTTGAATATCTCTTCTCGTTTCTCTTCTGGTATGCCTTGTCCTGTGTCCGACACAAGGAACTGGTGTACATGTGCGCCACGCTTCTTGTAGTCCAGCCATATCTTTCCGCCCTCTGGCGTATATTCGGCGGCATTGTTCAGAAGATGCAACAGGATGTGGGATACGTAATCTTGATTGATCATGGCACTCATGCTTGGCGCGTTCACTGTCAGGGTGACTCCACTCTTAACCTTGTCGCGCACTTTGTCGGCCAGACTCTCACAGAACGGTTGAACCTGGGTTTCTTCCAACTCCACCTCTCCGGCTGTATTCTCCAACTCCGATAGTGTCTGGATATGTTTGGAGAAGTCCATCAGTGCCTTTACTTCTGGAGCTCGACTGTCGAGTTTCTGGAGGGTCGGGTCCAACTGGGCGGAGATGTTACTGATAAACTTAGCCTTCAGTGCGTTGTTCTCGTTTGCCTGACGGATCGTTTTCTTCTGCTTGCGGGTCAGGGCAATGAAACGGAGGAGTACGACAGCACCTATCGCCAATGCGGCAGCCAGTGCGGCAGCCAGAATGCAGAGTCCGATGATAATCAGTTGACGTGAGGTCAGCGAACTGTCTTTCTCTGAGATAGCGGCTTCGTTGTCGGCAATCTGTTTCTTCAGAGCCCCGATCTCGTCGGCATGCTTCAGGGCGTTGGCAGAGTCTTTCCAAGCGAGATAACTGCTATATGACTGTGCCACGAGATTGGCGTTGCCGGCTTTGCGCCCGTTGGCGATAAGTGTCTGGTAAACCTGATCAACCTTGTCGTACTCTTTCGAGGCGGTCAACTTGTCGGCCATCTCCTTAAAGACGGCATTACCCTGCGCATTCTGTCCGAAGGTGTAATAGTAGATCGCTTTATTATAGAGCAGGTCGTTCTTGACGCTCTCATCTCCTGTCGCATTGGCCAGGGTTTCCATGGCGTTAATCTGGTCGAGTGCGTTGGCGCTACGTCTCATCCTGATATACATCTCCA
Organism: Prevotella aff. ruminicola Tc2-24; assembly: GCF_900110895.1. Lineage (GTDB taxonomy): Bacteria > Bacteroidota > Bacteroidia > Bacteroidales > Bacteroidaceae > Prevotella. Next base: position 258,430 of record NZ_FOIQ01000004.1, read on the forward strand.
GACGCTCCTTGACGGTCAGATATTTCAGTGCTGCCTTCTTAGAACCATCCTGTTCTTTTGACTGGATGGCTTGTTCGATACGCTGCAGCAAGTCGAAGGCTTCCTTGTAATAGTTCTCTTTGTAGTACAGGGCTGTCGCCTTTGTACCACACTCTACACCTTGTCTGATCTGTCCCTTGCCGGCATAATCTTCGAAGGCACGGATGAAATGAAAACGGGCACTGGCGATATCGCCTTTCTCATTGTCGGCCTCAGCGCGTTGCTGTAGGGCACTCTTCTGCGCTTCCTGTGCATGGGCAACGGCACAGCAGAACAGCAGACTCAGAAGTAAAGAAAAAAACTTAGTATTCATAGTGTAAGCTATTTAATCTTGTAAACACGGAAGGACATCTGTTGCAGTTGGTCGTTGAGTATGGTGTTCTTTTTGCCGGCCTCACACAGAATGGTGCCTTCTTGGGGGGTGATCAACTCGGGATTGTCAAGCGTATTCTCGTCGTCCATACCATCGTGGCATAAGGTGATGGTTCTCGCGGTATGCTCACCCTTGAGCCCCAGAAGATTCAATGCGACAGACTGTGTCTGCTTGGAGGTGTTGATGACTTTTACGATGATCTCACCGGTGTTCTTATCGAACACACTGCTGGCGAAAAGACCGTCTTGTCCCTCCTGACCGGCCACAAACTGCTTGTCCATGGTCGTCGTCAACACATGGGTACCTTTGTTCGTCGCATACATCTGCTGCACGTAGTAGCTGCACGACTTGAACATACGGGTGTTATCGTACCAGATGAGATCGGGACGCCACTGCCAACCCTCAACATGTGCGAAGAGTGGGGCATAGGCTGTCATATAGACCACGTCGGCATTGCGCTCCAGATCGGTCATGAAACCAGCCTCAAGGATAGAGGCCTCATAGTGATTCCATTTCTTGCCTTTTCCATGACAGGCATATTCTCCGGCAAAGACCTTCGGCCCCTTGCGGTCGTAGTTCTCGTAGCGCAGACCACCGCAATTGTCGCCGTATCTGGCTTTGCCAGCTGCATTACCAAGGAACCAGTCTTCGTTACGGTAGAAATGCTCGTCGACGAGGTCGGCCTTCTGTTTCCTCATAGCCTCCCATCCTTTCTCGAACATCTTTCCTTCGGAGTCGGGACCGCTGGTACCGATAATCTTGATATGGGGATATTTGGCACGGATAGCCGCCACAAAGGGCTCCAGACGCTTGAAGTACATATCGTCCCATTGCTCATTACCCACACCGATGTATTTCATGTTGAATGGTTCCGGGTGCCCCATCTCTGCACGCTTCTTTCCCCATTCAGAATCGACAGGACCGTTGGCGAACTCAATCAGGTCGAGACAGTCTTGGATGTATGGCTGCAACTGATCCAAGGGAACATGGGCACTCTCATCGTTCCAGTTCTGGAACTGACAGGCCATACCCACATTGAGCACGGGCAACGGTTCTGCTCCGATATCTTCTGAAAGCTGGAAGAACTCGAAAAAGCCCAGTCCGTAGCTTTGGAAATAGTCAGGAAAGAAACGATAAGGGAAACTATACTCCCAACGGTTCTCGTTCAGAGGACGGTTCTCCACCGGACCGATGGTGTTCTTCCACTGGTAGCGTGTGGCGAGATCAACACCCTCTACAATACAACCACCGGGGAAGCGCAGCAACCCGGGCTTCTCGTCGGCAAGAGCTTGGGCAAGGTCACGGCGCATGCCGTTCTTGCGGTTCTTGAAGGTGTTGACAGGGAAGAGTGATATATGCTCTAGGTCTACCGTGTTCTTTCCGTCAAGGAAGATGCGCAGTTGTGCCTTCTGGATGGTACGGGGCGACTTCAGTACGAGCTCATATTGCTTCCACTCGTTACCCTTGATGGTCAGTCTTGCTTCTGCAAACTCCTGATGCTCCTCCATCGTGGCACGATCGATGAACTGTACGATGATCCGTGCACTGTCTTGTGGCGTCTTGGCCCAGACGGAGAAACGGTAGTCTTCTCCCTCGTGCAGACCGATGCCGAAGAATCCGTTGTTGCTGATGCCTGAACGGCGATCACCATGACGGGGATCACGCAGTTCAATGTAGTGTGGACAGCGCTCGAATGGGCCGTCATCTTTTACCTCGAAGGTACCGAAGGCCTCCCAGCCCATCAGCCTGTCGGGGAATTCAAAAGAACGGTTCTTGACGAGTTCGCCATACAGACCTCCGTCGGCGGCGTAGTTGATGTCTTCAAAAAAGAGTCCGTACATGGTCGGCTGTATGGGTGCTCCAAGTTTTTTAGTGTTGACGTCTATGACATGTGTCTGTGCTGCTGCGGTCAGACTGATGGCAAGCAGTGAGATTGTTGTTAATTTCCTCATATCGTTTTTGATTAGTTGCTAGTGGCTACAAAATTACGTAAAAAACCTGATGTGCGAAAATTTTATCAAAAAAATAAGGTTAAAAGGCGATTTATTTTGGTGATTTCATCAAAAAGGCTTATTTTTGCAAACAATTGAAAGAAGAGGGGGAGAAGATAAACTTAAAACAAATAGATATGATTAATCAAAAAACAGAACAAGGTAGCAAGGCCTACCTTATTTCAATTGTGATGGTCGCCGTGTTGGGCGGTCTGTTGTTCGGATATGATACGGCGGTGATCTCTGGCGCCGAGAAGGGACTTCAGGCTTTCTTCATGGAATCAAAGGATTTCACCTATACAGACGGATGGCACGGCTTCACATCGGCTTCGGCACTCATCGGATGTATCATCGGTTCTGCCCTCTCTGGCTTCCTGGCTACTAACCTGGGACGTAAGAAGTCACTGATCGTCGCAGGCCTGTTATTCTTCATTTCTGCTTTGGGAAGCATGGAACCTGAGTTCTTGTTTTTCAAACATGGAGTGCCCACCTACTCACTGCTTATTACCTTTAATATATATAGAGTGATCGGAGGTATCGGTGTCGGTCTGGCTTCTGCCATCTGCCCGATGTATATCGGTGAGGTTGCCCCTTCGAATATACGTGGTATGCTTGTCAGCTGGAACCAGTTCGCTATCATCTTCGGTCAGCTGGTCGTTTACTTCGTGAACTTCTTCATCCTTGGCGATCATATCCAGCCGTTGGTAGAGGAGATGGGAAAAGGTATTGCATCCATCAATCCCGCCGCTCAGTGGACGGTGACGACAGGCTGGCGCTATATGTTCGGTTCCGAGGCTGTTCCCGCCGGACTCTTCGCCCTGCTCATCTGCTTCGTGCCTGAGACGCCGCGTTACCTCGTGAGCATCGGTCAGGATCAGAAGGCTGAGGGGATCTTGGCAAAGATCAATGGGTCGGCTAAGGCTGTCCAGATCCTGCAGGACATCAAGGATACGATGGTCGTGAAGACCGAGAAGCTGATGACCTATGGTGCCATGTGTATCTTCATCGGTATCATGCTCAGCGTGTTCCAGCAGGCTGTCGGCATTAATGCTGTGCTCTATTATGCTCCGCGTATCTTCGGCGATATGGGTATGGAGAACCCGATGGTTATCACCGTGTTCATGGGTGTTATCAACATCCTGTTTACGCTTGTCGCCATCTTCACCGTTGAGAAGCTGGGTCGTAAGCCGCTGCTCATCTGTGGCTCGTTAGGTATGGCTCTTGGTGCTTTCGGTGTTGCGGTGACATTTGGTCACGCAGGACTGGAGTTGGTGACTGCCGCCTCACTGCTTATCTACTCGGCATCGTTTATGTTCTCATGGGGCCCCATCACCTGGGTGCTTATCGCAGAGATCTTCCCCAATACCATTCGTGGCGCTGCGGTGGCCATTGCCGTCGCTTTCCAGTGGATCTTCAATTTCATCGTCAGCTCGACGTTCGTTCCGATGTTCAATATGCATCTGACGGCAGGTGATGACTTCGGCCACTGGTTCACCTATGGTTTGTATGGCATTATCTGTGTGATCGCCGCCCTGTTCGTATGGCGTCTTGTTCCTGAGACAAAGGGAAAGACCTTGGAGGATATGAGCAAGTTGTGGAAGAAAAACTAATCAAAGCAAAACCATATGAAGAGAATATTAGTAGCAGAAGACAATGACAGCAACTTCATCCTGATGTCGTACATCTTGAAGAAGGACTATCAGTATGAAAGGGCCAAGAATGGTCAGGAGGCTGTTGACATGATCGAGGCAGGTGGTTTCGATATCGTGCTGATGGATGTGAAGATGCCTTTGATGGACGGTCTGGAGGCCACGAAGATCATCAAGGAGAAGCATCCTGATCTCCCGATCATCGCCTTGACGGCTAATGCTTTCGATAGCGACCGTCAGTTGGCCTTGTCAGCAGGGTGTGATGATTTCCTCTCAAAGCCTGTCAGCGGAGAGGTCTGTCTGAAGACTATTAAGAAGTATCTGAAGGAATAAGGAACGGGCCTCTGTCAGGCCAGTTCCAATCCGAATGCCTGCCGTAGTTTCTCTACGGCAGGATTTTCTTTGCTCATCAGCTCGAACTGCTCACGACGGGTGAGCACCTTTACATGCTCAGGACGCTCGGCAACGAGGATGGTCAGGGTGATCTGACTGTTATGCAGATTATCCGCCAGTGTTCTGACAATCCTATTCTTGAATTGCTCCATCTCGTCCTTGATGAGATCATTGTCAACGGTGACGGTTACCTGAGACGTGTCGGAGACGACAGGTGTCATGTTCTTCATGCGTGTGGCAATGCTGCTGTATTTCTGAGGCATGCGATTGCACATAGACATCCATTGCAGTTCCAGGTCTTCCTGAGAGAAGACGGCATCTGTCTCTTGCTTGATGGTCGTGTTAACGGTTCCAGGGATGATATTCATCTTCGTCGGCTTACCTTGCTGACGAAGGTTTCTCCATGAATAACCGAGCCCTTTCAGGGAGATGCCTGGCTTTACGGGGTTAGAGGCATTCTTGGGTTGCTCGGACTTTTCCGAGACTTGGGAGACAACAGTCTGGGGAGACACGACAGGCTCAGCCGCAGCCACCTGCGGAGCTGCTGCCTTGGACTGAGACTGTCGTATCAGGTTCTTAAACAGGGTTTTTAATCTTCTGGGGCGGCGCCCCGCACTGGCACCGTCGTCATCCGACTGTGTGATCTGGGCGATCTCTATGAGTGTCAGTTCCACCAGCAACCGCTTGTTAGACGACTGGCGGTAGTTGATGTCGCACTGGTTCATCAGTCGGAGTGCCTGGTAGAGGAACGGTGTCTCGCATCGTTTGGCCTGCTCCTGATAGCGCTGGCGCTGCTGGTCGCTGACCTCCAGTAATGAGAGCGTCTGTGGATCCTTGGCCATCAGCACATTACGCACGTGCTTGGCGAGGCCTTGGATGAGCAGACCACCGTCAAAGCCTTTGTTGATCACACTGTTGAGCAGTATCATGATGTCGCCGACCTTGTTCTCGATGCTCAGGTCTATGATCTTGAAATAGTTCTCCGAGTCGAGCACGTTCAGGTCTTCGATCACCTTATCATAGGTAATGTTACCCTGACAGAAAGAGGCGGCCTGGTCGAAGATCGACAGGGCGTCGCGCATACCACCGTCGGCCTTCTCTGCAATGACGGCCAGGGCCTGTTCCTCGTAGGTGATACCTTCTTTCTCGGCAACATGCTTCAGGTGGTCGACCGTGTTCCTGATGGTCATCCGCTCAAAGTCGTATATCTGACAACGACTGAGGATGGTTGGCAGAATCTTATGCTTCTCGGTCGTCGCAAGGATGAAGATGACGTGTGCGGGCGGCTCTTCAAGGGTTTTCAGAAAAGCGTTGAAGGCTGCTGTGGAGAGCATATGTACCTCGTCAATGATGAACACCTTGTAACGGCCCAGTTGCGGTGGGATCCGGGTCTGTTCCATGAGCGTCTTGATGTGCTCCACGGAGTTGTTACTGGCAGCGTCGAGCTCAAAGATGTTCAGTGAGCGTTGCTCGTTGAACGACTGACAGCTCTCACATTCATTACATGCCTCTCCCTCAGCTGTCGGGTTCTGGCAGTTGATGGCCTTGGCGAAGATACGGGCGCAGGTGGTCTTACCCACGCCTCGTGGTCCGCAGAACAGATAGGCGTGTGCCAACTTCCCGCTCTTGATGGCATTCTTGAGCGTCGTTGTCAGGGCGGCTTGCCCGACAACCGCGTCGAAGGTCATCGGGCGGTATTTCCTGGCAGAAACGATATATTCCATGAATTGCAGATTTAATTTCCCTGCAAAGTTACATAAAAACGAGCGCAGAACAAAATAAGTTCACTTATTTTTTTATGCCGAGTGCATGTAACTTCGCGACTTTTGTCGCAAAGTTGCATAAAAATGAGCGCAGAACAAAATAAGTTCACTTATTTCTTATGCCTTTTCTCTCATTTTTATTTGTATCTTTGCACACAAAAGCATGCGAGAATATGGAGATGAATAAGACAAAGCGATGGATGATCGCCGCCATCCTGACAATCTGCGGCATGACGATGGTGTCCTGCTTTTCGGACACGAAGAAAAGTACGACGGTCAGCGCGACTGACGATGCCAGTCAGTTTGTGACAATTACGGATGTGGTACCCGATGCCATTCTGGAGATACGTTATTTTGGAACGTACAACTTTGTGGGTACCCGTATCGATGGCTATGACGAACCGATAGCACTGCTCACCAAGCAGGCTGCTGACAGTCTGAAGGCTGTGAGTGATGACGTTATGAAACTAGGGTATCGACTGAAGATCTACGATGCCTACCGCCCGCAGAAGGGTGTAGACCACTTCGTGCGCTGGGCCGAGGACATCGCCGACACACTGATGAAGCCCTACTTCTATCCCGACCTCGACAAGAGCGTACTCTTTCCTCAAGACTACATCTGTCTGAAGAGTGGTCATACCCGTGGCTCTACCCTCGACCTGACGCTCTTCGACATGAATACGGAGAAAGAAATCGATATGGGCGGCACCTTCGACTGGTTCGGTCCTGAGAGTCATCCCGACTTCTGCGGCAATCCTGAGACGGGCGAATACACAGGCGACAATTCGAAGAGTCCTGCCAATCCGAAACGCAGCATCACAGAGCAGCAGTTCAGAAACCGCATGATCCTACGTCAAGCCATGCTCCGTCACGGCTTCAAGCCTTTCGACACCGAGTGGTGGCACTTTACCCTGAAGGACGAGCCTTTCCCCGATACCTATTTCACTTTCCCCATCAAACCCCATCCGTCACTATGATGTTTGGGGCTGAATCATGCGTGTTATGCCGTCGTGGTGCTTTTTATTCCTCGGCATCCGGCCCCGAATACAGTTTCCTCCGAGCAAAGTCCTGCTTTATTTTATTCAAACCTCCATTTTCCTTCGGGCATGGGGTGGGGGTGATAAAATGTGGTCAAAATGGTCATTTTGACCACTTTGCCTTTTCCTTTTTTATTTTAAATATTTCTAATCCTTTGTGATGTTATATTTCTGTATCAATGGTTTGAATAATGGAAGAGGATTGTCTTTATATGCCATAAGAAAATCCAATCTAATGCCGTAGAATACTTGTTTATCTTGTTTGGCTTTTGACAAAGTCTTGTCTATAAAATTGTAGCTCCACTTATCATTATAGGCCATTAAAGCTCCCAAAGCGCTACGATAGCAACCATATGTATCAGCTTTATTAAGTATATACTGACATTTTTTTCGTACTTGTTGCTTGTATGATTCCGACGGCCATGCTGTAACAGCATCTAATGCAGTGCGGATAGTATCACGATTAGAGATATTAATCTTTTTGTCTATTTGGGAAATCAATCGGATAATCTCTTGTTTTATATCTTCTCTATGATATCTTGCCAAAGCTATCAATGCATATTGATCCTGCTCGTGTAATTGTAGCAGGCGTTTCTCAAATTCTGGCTTTGCAGGTAGCTTGTGGTAAAGATGAGACATGTAACCAAATTTTGGAGAATGATTTGAAAACAGTAGTGCACTATCAATGCGCATAGAATCTGCCAGAGATACTTTATAATGATTTCTTTCATATTGTATCATACCGATTCTTACATTAGATACAATATCCTCTTGTCCGCAATTGCCGTCTGTCGTTGTCACATTAGTAGTGTCATCTATCTCAGAAATGGCCAAGTTAACTGCCTCATGTGGATTCTTCATTAAAAGAGCACGAAAAGCTACCAAGCGTTCGATCTTATCATCATGATTCGCAGCAAGTTCTATTAGCTCCTTAGTAGAAGCATGGGCATATAAGCTGTCGGATTTCTTCCATTGATATGAGATTTCTCCGTGACTATTTTTTATCGTATGAAAAGTTTTTGTTACCTTTATTTGGGGCTTTTTGTTGACTACAAGATCATTTGCTTCATCTGATTTCTTTTTATTCTTACAGCCTTGTAATGAAAGGGCAAATATTCCTATGCCCAGTAACACTGATATAGTAACAAGCCCGATTCTCTTCATATAAGCTCTTATAATGATTGTACTTTTATTCATTTCCCCAGAAGGTGCCCATAAAGCAGTAGTTGCCAAAGGGATCGGCTATGATATAGGCAAAGGGATGGTCGGCATAGAAATAGGCCTCTGTGGGATGCATGAGCGAACTCAAAGTTGCAAATGAAGTAGATGTAATGGCACCAGCTCGCGTTCCGTCTTCGTCCAGAATGACTTTGCTGCTTTGTAAGATTTCTATTACCTTCATCGGACGTGATTGAATGCGGGTCAATTGAGAATCATTACTAAACAGCTTCTTGATGCCCAACGATGCTAGACATTCGTTTGCCTTGAACGTATAGTCAACCTCAAATTTGGGGATTTTTATATAAACGTGATCATACGACTTCAAACAAGACATGGCATATCGGATTTTTCTCCCTTCAAGAGATTGCAGCAATGCAGTAAGTCCGTCTGCCTTGTCAGGAAGAATTATGTAGAGCGCGTAGCCTCCTACATAAGGTATCTTCAGCATGGAATAGTCGTCGAGTTTTGCATAACTGAAAACTTTCTCACATTCCTTCATATTCATCATGTTTACCTTCGGACTGGTTCCACCGTAAAAAGGTTCTTCTTTCGTGCTTCCTTTATCAAACTCCTGAACCCATCTTCCGTTGAAATAGTTCGCTACCAATAAGGTAGCTGAGTCTTTGCCATTCTCTTTGATATTGAAGTCTTTAATCAATCCCTCTGTCTTTTCTGCGCACCATTTTTTTATTTTCTGCTTCATGGCATTATCTATTTTGCCTTTGATGATACCTGCAAAATAGTCATATTCCAAAACCTCTTGAAAGGATTTGCTGATGTCTATGTCCTCCCCTGCTTGGAATAGAGTGGCGGTTCTCATGTACGATGTGGGACCAAGGAATTCGTGCTCTGTCACTTTTGCCTGACCAATCATGAATCTGCGGCAGAGATTATTAATACGCTCCACATCAGTTGGTACAATGTTTAAGGCATGGCATATCTCTTGTTGGGTTTGACCTGATGCACCATTGTTGATGATGTTCAATGAATATAACATGCCAGTAGTCGAGACGAAGACATTCGAATCTTCTCTTTCCTCGCAAATTTTCTTGAAAAGATTGACAGCGAATTCATTGCTGTTACGAACCATTATCTTTTGTTCATCACTCAGTCTGTAGTCCTCTTCTGTCATTGCCGCAATCTTTAACAGATTCTTTTTCGAAGAGCCTTTGCACCCAGCAAACACACAAGCGGAAATATAGAGTATAAACAAAACCTCTATCACCCGATAAGAATACCCAAGTATCGTTCTGATTTTCATTTCTTTTATCAATTGACGTTTCTTGTGCAAAGATATGTATTTTATTTTTAAACTAACAAACATATTAGTATTTATGTAGCAAAAAAAGATAAAACCTTTTTGCATTTCACTCTTTTTTATGTACCTTTGCCATCAAAATAGTAGGAGAATGAAAGTATTGGGTCGTATAAAGACTTTCCTGTTACGTGTCTGGCGGTCGCAGTTCCTGAAATATTCGGTGGTGTGTGTCGCTGGTGTATTGATTGTCGGCTTCCTTGACGAGAACAGTGTCTGGAGTCACATCAAGAATCTCCAGCGTATCGACGAACTGACGGAGGAGACGGAGAGGTACAACGCTGAATTCCAGCGCGATCAGGCGCAGATCCGGGAGTTGGAGACCAATCCTAAGGCGATGGAGAAGATCGCCCGTGAGCGTTATTTCATGAAAGCCGACGACGAGGATATCTTTGTATTGAGCGATGACGATCGTACTCCTGAATCCATTAATGATCATGAGGAAACTGAATAATATACTGAATGCGGTGTTCCTGTTGGGCGCCGTGTTGATGGTGATCGGTGCCGGCACCAGTCTGTTGGCATGGAAGAGTGCACCATACATATATGCGGTGGGAGCTGTCTGCTTTACGTCCATGCAGATGCTGCAGCGCTATGAGGGAAACAATTTCGTGATCCGTCGTCTGCGTCGGATGATGCTTCTCAGTGATTTCCTGTTCCTGCTGACCGCCCTTCTGATGTTCGCCAATTTAACAAATTTTTTCGGTTTGAGTCAGTTTGCATACGTTCAGTATATTTATAACAAATGGGTTATCACGCTTTTGGTTGCAGCCATTCTGCAGTTGTATTCTATGCACAGAATAGACCAAGAGCTGGCTAAAGAGGCAAAAAAACTATAAAAGATTGCGCATTTGTTTTAAAATGCGCAAATTTTTTTTTCTACTTCAATATATCGTTGTACATTTGCGCCACGAAATAAATATTTATGAGCAAGATTCTATATGCATTCGTCGTCATAGTTGCGTTCGCATCCTGTGCTGAGTCCTATTCTATCCAGGGTTCTTCCTCTGTGTCGTCTCTCGATGGCAGTAAGCTTTATCTGAAGACGGTAAAGGATCAGGAACTGAAGAATATGGATTCCTGCGATGTCGTGCATGGCAAGTTCCATTTCTCTGGTATTCTGGATACCGTCAAGTTAGCCAATCTGTATATGGATGACGAACCGCTGATGATGCCGGTTGTCATCGAGAAAGGCGAGATTGAGATCCGTATTGATAATACCAGTCGGGTGGTCAGTGGTACGCCTCTGAACGACAAGCTATATGAGTTTATCCATCGTCACGATCAGTTGGGCAGTGAGATGAACGAGCTTTCCCATAAGCAGAGTCGTATGTTGCTTGATGGCGTCGACGAGGCCGTCATCAACCGTCAGCTCTCTGTCGAGGCAGCCCGCCTGTCACAACAGGAAGACAGTCTGGTCACGAATTTCATCGTAGAGAACTTTGACAATATATTGGGTCCTGGGGTCTTCATGATGATGACCAGCAGCTATGCTTATCCTGTGCTGACCCCACAGATCGAGGATATCATGAGCAAGGCCACGAAGAAATTCAAGGACGACCCATACGTGAAGCAGTACTACCAGACGGCGAACGAGATACAGGCCCGTCAGAATGGGCTGGTAGAGGATGCTGCTACTTCTCAGGCTCCGGCGTCGCAGACGCCCCCGCAGGCTCCCGACTCATTGCAGATGCCGTCTCTCAATCTGCCTCAGAAATGAAGATACTCATACACGGGGGAACCCTCGTCAACGAGGGGAAGATATTCGAAGGCTCCTTGATCATAGAGGATGAGCGGATAGCCCGTGTTGTTCAAGGACATACAATTCCCGAAGCATCGTTCGACGACGTGATCGATGCTTCGGGATGTTTCGTTATGCCCGGTGTGATCGACGATCATGTCCATTTCCGTGAGCCGGGACTCACGGCCAAGGCCGATATCGACACCGAGAGTCGTGCGGCAGCAGCGGGCGGGGTGACCACCTATTTCGATATGCCGAACACGGTTCCGCAGACCACCACGCTGGAGGCTCTGGAGGAAAAGTTCGTGTTGGCGGCAGCGAAGAGTCATGTGAACTATTCGTTCTTCTTTGGTGCGACCAACGATAATGTGGCGCTCTTCGACCGTCTCGACCCGACCCGGATTCCCGGTATCAAACTCTTTATGGGCAGTTCGACGGGGAATATGCTGGTCGACCGTCGGGATGCGTTAGACCGTATTTTCGCGTCGGCAGCGCTTCCAGTCATGACGCATTGCGAGGATACAGAGATGATCAACCGGAATATGGCACTGGCGGTCGAGAAGTATGGCGATGACCCGAAGGTGACCCATCACCCGGAGATCCGTAGTGAGGAGGCCTGCTATGAGAGTACCCGTCTGGCTGTCGAACTGGCCAGGAAGCATCATACCCGTCTTCATGTCGCTCATGTGACGACGGCCAGGGAGCTGTCGCTGTTTGAGCCGTGGACGGTGAACAGCGCCCGATGCCCGCAGATCACCGCCGAGGCCACGGTCTCGCATCTGTATTTCTGCGACAGAGACTATGTCTCTCTTGGAACACGTATCAAGTGTAATCCGGCTGTCAAGACCCAGCGTGACCGTGATGCCTTACGCGACGCGTTGAGCGATGGACGGATCGCCGTCATTGGGACTGACCATGCGCCTCATCTGCTCTCGCAGAAGGAGGGCGGCTGCGTGAAAGCAGCCAGTGGCATGCCCATGATCCAGTTCTCGTTGGTCACCATGTTAGAGCTGGTGGACCAGGGGATACTCAGTCTGGGACGACTTGTAGAACTGATGTGTCATCATCCCGCACGTCTCTTCGATGTGCAGCGCAGGGGGTTCCTGCGTGAAGGCTATCAGGCGGATATCGTACTGGTCCGCCCGAATACCGGTTGGACGGTGACGAAAGAGCATATCCAGAGCAAATGCGGTTGGAGTCCGATGGAAGGTCACATGTATCTGTGGCGTGTAGAACAGACCCTGTGTAATGGACACACCGTTTACCGACAGGGACAGGTGGATACAGACTATGTCGGTCAACCGGTGCTGTTCTCCAGGGAACGAGGCGACAATGGCGTTGACAGATGAGACTGGTTTACGATATCTCAACGTTGACGCCTTATGTCAACTGGCCTTATTTCTTCTTCGCCTGGCAGGTGAAGGATCCCACGGAGAAGGCCCGCTTGCAGCATGAGGCAGAGACCTGTCTCACCGAGTTGGAAGACCGTTATCATGTGTATGCCTTGTTCGAGATATGCGATGCCAATGGCGATGGCGATGATATTGTCATCGGGCGTTCCCGGATCCCTTTGTTGCGCCAACAACGTCCGACGTCTGTCGGACAACCTAATCTCTGTCTGGCTGATTTCCTCCGTCCGCTTTCCTCCGGCGTGAAAGACCGTCTCGGGGTCTTTGCCACGTCCGTGGATATGGGACTGGAGACCGATTTTGATAACGATCCCTATCAGAAGATGATGGTACAGCTCCTGGCCGACCGTCTGGCCGAGGCGGCCGCCGAGCGTATGCATGAGGAGGTGAGAAAGACGTATTGGGGCTATGCCAAGGACGAGTGCCTGACGATTGCGGAGATGCAGATAGAGAGGTTCCAGGGCATCCGTCCGGCTGTCGGTTATCCGTCCTTACCGGATACCAGTCTGAACTTCATGCTCGATGAACTGTTGGATATGAAACAGATCGGGATACGTCTCACAGAGAGTGGGGCCATGAAGCCCCATGCCAGTGTCAGCGGTTTCATGTTCTCTCATCCCCAGGCCCGCTATTTCAATCTGGGAAAGATCGGCGAAGACCAGCTCCGCGACTATGCCTCCCGCCGTGGTCTTCCTGTTGAGGTCGTCCGTCGCTTCCTCGCATCTAACCTCTAACCTTTCTTCAGGGTGATCACGACGATCTCGCCCGTGGCTCCGAAACGGAAGGGGACGAGAGCGCCCAGACCGGCTGTCACAAAGAGCGACTGCCGTCCTTCCTGATACCAGCCGTTGACCTCTTTTCCCGTCAGTGACAACGGACACCATCCGAACAACTTGATCTGTCCGGCGTGGGTATGACCGCTGAGGGTCAGCTGAGCCCGGTGGTCAGGGATGATCTTCCGTCGCCAGGCCGAAGGGTCATGCTCTACCATGACGATGAAGGCACCGTCGGCCACACCGTCCAGTGTCTTGGTGATATCTCCTTTCCGTGGCGACCGCTTCCCGTCGCCGTCGTTCTCCATGCCGGCTATCGTGATCTGGTCGTTGCCTCGTGCGATGGTACGGTTCTCGTTCAGCAGCAGGGTCCACCCCATCTGCTGTTCCAGACTCCTGGTCTCACGGCAGTTGGCCACCTTCGTCACCTCGTCACACGCCAGGTATTCGGCGTAGTCGTGGTTGCCCAGCACCGAGAGGACACCGTCCTTGGCCTTGAGCGAACTCAGGATGTCCAGGTGCTGGTAGACCTCCTGCGGGTGTATGTTCTGCAGGTCGCCGGCGAACACGATCAGGTCGGGGCGCTGGGCGTTGATACTGTCGATGGCCTGTTTGAGTATCCACTGTCTCCCTTTCGCGTAGGTGCCCACATGGGCGTCGGCGAACAGCACCAGTCGGTAACCGTCAAAGGCCTCCGGCAGGTCCGGCGCGACGAACACGGTGCGGTTGACCTCCAGCTTCCCGAAACCGACGAAGCTGCCGTAGATGACCACATACCAGATGAGCGGCACGCAGAGCGCACCGATCAGATTGCCGATGTTGATACGCCGATGCAGCAGCTTACAGAGTCCTAGGCCTGCCATGGAGAACAGCACGAACACCAGCTTCGGGATGGCAATCAGACCTAGCAGCAGGATGTATATATAGACGATGATCGGGTTGTCGGGGATGAAGCTCTTCTCGTAGGTGAGGAACAGCGTATAGGCCACCAGTACGATGGTGGGCAACCAGCGTAGTAGGCGTTGCCACATGGTGTGTCTGCGACGCCAGTAATGATAGTCCAGATAAAGATCCGGAACGATGATCAGCAGCAGAAAGAGATAAGGAGCTCTGGCAATCATGAACGCGATTACTGGTCAGGGTTTTCCACGTATCCTTGGTATTCAGGCACCAGCGCCGACATCACCGAGTCGTAGGCCTGTCGCAAGGTGGCATTGACATTGTCCGGTCCTTTGCCCACAGGGTAGATGGCCTGGTGGATGGTCAGACACAGCGGGTGCCATTTGATCCATTTGCCGTCGCGCATCCTTGGAAGGATGTTAAACGAGCCGTTGATGGTCAGCGGTACGACGGGCAGCTGCAGCTCGTCGGCCAGGGCGAAGGCCCCTTTCCTGAACAGACCCATATGCCCGGTGAAGGTGCGCGATCCCTCTGGGAAGACCACCACACTGTAACCCTCTTGCAGAATCTCACGGGCGTCCTCGTAGGTCTTGCGTACCTTACTCGGTCCCCGTTTGTCCACGAATATCTGGTGGGATTTCTGACAGGCAAAGCCCACGAAGGGCATCTTCTTCAGTTGGTGCTTCATCATCCATTTGAAGTTACGTCCCAGATGACCGTAGATCAGGAAGATGTCGAACGATCCCTGGTGATTGGCCACGAACACATAGCTCTGGTCTTTCTCCAGGTGCTCGCGCCCCTCCACCTTGACGGGTATCAGCAGCACCTTCAGGATGAGCTTCGCCCACCAGCGTCCGGGATAGTATCCCCAGAAATGACCGTCGCCGATGGTCGTGCCGATACCCACTGTCAGGGCGGTGATGATCGTCAGGATCACCACGATAGGCAGACCGATCAGTAACTGATAAATCCTATATAGAAAGGTCATCATATGGTTCAGTTTTCAATGGGTTTGGGGTATTTCCGTGTCCATCCGTCCCAGCGCAGCTTCATCACACCCAGGAAAGCCTCACCGAAGATGCCGCCCGACATCTTACTGGTGCCCTCCTGACGGTTGACGAAGATCACCGACACCTCCTTGATCTTGAATCCGATCTTGTAGGCCGTGTACTTCATCTCAATCTGGAACGCATACCCCTTGAAGCGTATCTTGTCGAGCTCGATGGTCTGCAGCACCCGCCGTTTGTAGCACACGAAGCCGGCGGTGGTGTCATGAACCAGGAAGCCGGTGACGAGACGCACGTATTTCGATGCGAAGTAGCTCATCAGCACCCGGCCTATGGGCCAGTTCACCACGTTGACACCTGTCACATAGCGTGAGCCGATGGCCATGTCGTTACCTTCGTCATGGCAGGCCGCATAGAGCCGGGGCAGGTCGTTCGGGTCATGACTGAAGTCGGCATCCATCTCGAAGATATATTCATAGTCGTGTGCCAAAGCCCACTTGAACCCGGTGATATAGGCGGTGCCGAGCCCTTGCTTCCCGCTCCGTTCCAGGAGGAAGAGCCGGGGGCCGAACTCCGTGGCCATGAGTCCTCTGACAATGGCTGCCGTCCCGTCGGGCGAGCCGTCGTCGATCACAAGAATATGGAAACATTTGTCAAGGGCAAACACTGCGCGGATGATCTTCTCAATGTTCTCCTTCTCGTTGTAGGTTGGTATGATGACTATGCTGTCGCTTTCGTACATCGTTTTTAATGGTTTGGTGCTGCAAAGATACGAATTAAATTAGAATAAAGGTCAACGAGTCGCGTTTTTTTACGGTCGTCCTACTTTTTTTCTCAATTCTTAACTCTTAATTCTTATTTTCTCCGTACCTTTGCAGTCGGTTCTGATGAATATACAGGAATTAGAAAGTGTCTATACCCGTTTGCCGCAGGTGTCGGCGGTGGTAGATCTGTTAGGGAAATCTTCGGTGAAGACGATTTTCCTCGAGGGCTTGTTGGGCTCCTCGTCATCCATGCTCTTCGGCTGTCTGGCACCGAGGGTCAAGGCCCCGCTGCTTTTCATCCTCCAGGATGCCGAGGAGGCCGGTTATTTCTACCACGACCTCACCCAGTTGTTAGGCAACCGCGACGTGCTGTTCTTCCCCTCCAGTTACCGCCGTTCCATCAAGTACGCCCAGCGCGATGCGGCCAGTGAGATCCTCCGCACGGAAGTGCTGGCGCGCCTCTCTGCCGACAGTCAGGAGTCGTCCGCCCTGTATATCGTGACCTATCCGGAGGCGTTGGCCGAGATGGTGGTATCCAAACAGGCCCTCGACACCCGGACTCTCGTCCTGGAGAAAGACCAGACCATCGCCGTGTCGGAGATCGAGACCACCCTTCGTGGCTTCGGCTTCAAGGAGGTCGACTACGTCTATGAGCCGGGTCAGTTCGCCCTTCGCGGTTCCATCCTCGACGTCTATTCCTATAGCTGTGAGTATCCCTACCGTATCGACTTCTTCGGCGACGATATCGACTCCATCCGTACCTTTGAGGTCGAGGACCAGCTGTCGAAGGACCGGCGCGACCGTATCGAGATCGTGCCCGAGTTGGCCGTCTCCACCGAGAACAAGGAGCCTTTCCTCTCGTTCGTGCCCAGACAGGTGGTCTTGGTGGTCAAGGACTATCTCTATGTGCGCGATGCCATCGACCGTGCCTATCAGGAAGGCTTCTCCTCACAGGCCCGACTGGAGCAGTTGGAGGCCGCCACGGAGATGGAGCAGCGCGAGATCGAGCGCCAGTTCCGGAAGGAGTCGCAGCTCATCACGGGGGCACAGTTCATGACTGATGCCGAGACGTTCCGTCGGGTGGAGTTCGGCCATCGTCCGTCATCCCAGTCCCAGTCCACGGTCCGCTTCAATATCACCACCCAACCGCTGTTCCATAAGAACTTCGAGCTGCTGACGAAGGCGTTCGACGACTACCTCCTTCAGGGTTATCGTATCTTCGTCCTTGCCGACAGTCAGAAGCAGAACGAGCGCCTGAAGGAGATCCTGACCTCCGCCGACCCCTCCAAGGGCGGTGAGCGCCCGCAGACAGAAGTGTTCACGCCGGTGGACAAGACCCTCCACGAAGGCTTCGTCGACGACGACCTGCGCGTCTGTGTCTTCACCGACCATCAGATCTTCGACCGTTTCCATAAGTACAGTCTGAAGAGCGACAAGGCCCGCAGTGGTAAGATGGCGCTGACGCTGAAGGAGATCCAGCAGTTCGAGATCGGCGACTATGTCGTGCATGTCGATCACGGCGTCGGTAAGTTCGGCGGTCTGGTGCGGATGCCGCAGGGCGACGGTTATCAGGAGATGATCAAGATCCTGTACCAGCGAGGCGACAGTATCTACGTGTCTATCCACTCCCTCTATAAGGTGGCGAAATACAAGTCGCAGGACAATGGTGAGCCACCCCGTCTCTCCACCCTGGGCACCGGTCAGTGGGAGCGCCTGAAGGAACGCACCAAGAAACATATCAAGGATATCGCCCGCGACCTCATCAAGCTCTACGCCAAGCGCCGCCGTGAGAAAGGCTTCGCCTTCAGTCACGACACCTATATGCAGCACGAGCTCGAGGCCAGCTTCCTCTACGAGGATACGCCCGACCAGCTGAAGGCCACCCAGGATGTGAAGGCCGACATGGAGCGCGCCCGTCCGATGGACCGCCTCGTCTGTGGCGATGTGGGCTTCGGCAAGACCGAGGTGGCCGTGCGTGCCGCCTTCAAGGCCGCCACCGACGGCAAGCAGGTGGCTGTGCTCGTGCCGACCACCGTACTGGCCTACCAGCACTTCCGCACCTTTGCCGGTCGTCTGAAGGACATGCCCGTGCGGGTCGACTACCTCACCCGTGCGCGGAGCACCAAGCAGACCACGGCCCTGCTCAAGGACCTGGCCGACGGTAAGATCGATATCCTCATCGGCACCCAGAAGCTCATCGGCAAGAGCGTCGTGTTCAAGGACCTCGGCCTGCTCATCATCGACGAGGAGCAGAAGTTCGGTGTCTCCACCAAGGAGAAGCTGCGCCAGATGAAGTCCAGCGTCGACACCCTCACGATGTCGGCCACGCCCATCCCCCGCACCCTGCAGTTCTCCCTCGTGGGTGCCCGCGACCTGAGTGTCATCCAGACACCGCCGCCCAACCGTTATCCCATCCAGACCGAGATCCACACCTTCGGGGCCGAGATCATCACCGACGCCATCAACTTCGAGATGTCGCGCAACGGTCAGGTCTATTTCGTCAACAACCGCATCTCCGACCTCACCCATATCGCCGAGATGATCCATAAGTATATCCCCGACGCGCGTGTTGCCATCGGTCACGGTCAGATGAAGCCCGAGGAGCTCGAGCAGATCATCCTCGACTTCTCCAACTACGACTACGACGTGCTGCTCTCCACCACCATCGTCGAGAACGGTATCGATATCCCCAATGCCAACACGATCATCATCAACGGCGCCCATAACTTCGGCCTCTCCGACCTCCATCAGATGCGAGGCCGTGTGGGCCGTGGCAACCGTAAGGCCTTCTGCTACCTGCTGGCACCCCCGTTGGCCGCCCTCAACCCCGAGTCGCGCCGCCGTCTCGAGGCCTTGGAGAACTTCTCCGACCTCGGCTCCGGCATCAATATCGCCATGCAAGACCTCGATATCCGTGGCGCCGGCAACCTCCTCGGCGCCGAGCAGTCGGGCTTCATCTCCGACCTCGGCTACGAGACCTATCAGAAGATCCTGAACCAGGCCATGGCCGAGCTGAGAAGCGAGGAACCCGAGTTTGTCAAGGCCGAGAGCGCAGCAGATAAGAATGATCAGTCTTCGATGGTCAACGCCCAGTGGGTCGACGACTGTGCCCTCGAGTCCGACATCGAGATGTATTTCCCCGACCAGTATGTGCCCAACGACTCCGAGCGTATGCTCCTCTACCGAGAGCTCGACAACCTGGCCAACCGCCACGACCTCGAGGCCTCGCTCGAGGCCTATCGCAGTCGTCTCAGAGACCGCTTCGGCGCGATCCCCGATGTCGCCGAAGAGCTCATCCGTGTCGTTCCCCTCCGTGTCTGTGGCCGCCAGCTGGGCATCGAGAAGCTCATGCTCAAGCAGCAGAAGATGTACTTCTACTTCGTCAGCAACCCCGACAGCCCCTACTATCAGAGCGAGGCCTTCGGCCGCATCCTGCAGTATGTGTCCACCCATGCCCGCCAGTGCAACTTCCGTGAGGCCGGCGGCAAGCGTTCCGTGGTCATCTCGTCCGTCGCCTCCGTCGAGGCTGCGCTGTCAATCTGTCGTAAGATTCTGACAGATTGACGCATCTTTTCCCCTTGGCATTTTTCTTGCTTCCTGTTCAGTGAACAACGCCTCCAACGAGGCCGCGTTCAGAATGAATAGTATTAACAACTTAAAAGTATAACGAGGAGGTAACAACTATGATGCCAATGATGAGAAGTAACAACTGGGTTCCCAGTGTATTCAACGATTTGTTCGATGTTGATCTGATGCCGAAGGCCAACTTCACAGCACCAGCTATCAATGTGAAAGAAAACGACAAGTCCTACACCGTAGAACTTGCTGCACCGGGCATGAAAAAGGAGGACTTCAACGTACACATCAACGACGAGGGCAACCTCATGATCAAGATGGAGAGCAAGAACGAGAAGAAAGACGAGGACAAGACCACCCGCTATCTGCGTCGTGAGTTCTCTTACACCAAGTTCGAGCAGACCCTGATCCTGCCCGACGACGTCAAGCGCGAGGAGATCACAGCGAAGGTCGACAACGGTGTCCTCACCGTCGAGCTCCCGAAGGTTGTTGAAGAGAAAGTCAAGGTCTCCAGGCAGATCGACATCGTATAAATGCAAGGTTTTTAGTTATTGTTTGACAAGAAGAGAGGGGAAACCCTCTCTTTTTTCTTTTCCCCCTCCCACATACGGTTCCTGTGGATGGGGGGATCTTTGGCTTAAAGAGATGCCTCCTATGAGTCATTCAGATAGGGTTTACGAGTCATGGAGATAGGGCCTATACCCCTATAGGGATTATCTCCATCAGTCGTAGATGACGTCTCTTTCACCGAAAGGGATTATCTCTTTCACCCATAGTTGGGGGGGGCGCCACACTTGTCTGGTCGCTTATCAAGGTACAACATTTCAAAGAGCACTTTTTCGTAGTAGGGCGTGGAAGGGTCACTACCTTGCTTCGACAGGCTCAGCAACCGTGCCCCTTCCATAATCTTCTTCTGCTTTTATTTGTGACAGATGGTACAGATGACAGATGGGTTATAAGATTTCTCACGCGTGTACGCAGGAACTCTCGAGCCGCCAAAAGTTCCTGCGTACACGCGCATGTGTATTCAGGACCCATCTGTCATCTGTACCATCTGTCACACAGGAGGGGGGCGAAAATGTATGTGATGTACTTGGTCCATGAGCTATCAATATAAGTCTGGGAACAAAGATACAAAATAAAATCGGGAATTAGGTGTATGCATGCAGTGCATGCACTGCATGCATACACCATAAGTAACTGATTATCTGTGTTTTAATTTTCTAGCTTCACCCCCTCGCGCCTGCCGTGTGGGGTGGGGGGTGAACATATAAGGCTGCACCCCATCGTCGGGGTGCAGCCTTCATTAACCAATCAATCATAAATGTATGATGTGAAAACTTTTTCCGTGATTAGTAGCCGGGGTTCTGGTCGGCATCGGTGATGGCGTTGTTGGAGTTGATCTCCAGCGTGGGGAAGGGCAGCAGCATGGCGCGCTGGGCCATCTCCGGCGTACAGATGAAGTAGTCTTCCTTATACTTGGTCGACGACGGCTCGGGACAGTTGGCCGGATGGGCATTGTGGGCCTTCCAGTACTCGAGCAGGAACTCAGGACCGCGGCGACGCATGTCGAAATACTCGGTCTCCTCGCCGAGCAGCTCGAAGAAACGCTCGTACATGATGCGATGACGGAACTCGGCCTTGGTCATGCCGCTCCAGTCGGCGGGCTGCGCAGCGGCGGGCTCGGCACTGTTGCGGGCACGGGCCAGCACCTCGTTGACATACTGGTAGGCCTGGTCGGGACCGCTCACCTCGTTGATGGCCTCGGCGAGCATCAGCAGCACGTCGGCATAGCGCAGGTAGATGAAGTTCTGGGCGGTGTACTGGGCCACGTAGCGGGTGTCGAGGAACTTCTTGAGGTAAGGCCACATGCGGCCGCTACCCGTATCGCTGGTGTAGGCAGGATAGATCTCAACGGTGTCGACACCGCCGTTCTTTGTGTAGTAGTTGTAGATGATTCCTTCCTCGATGCGGGGATCGCCGGGATACTGCTCACGCCAGGTGTCGAAGATATATTTCGACGGGCGGTAGCGGCCGTAAGGGTTGCTCGATGAGTTGGGCGTGAAGTCGCTGACATCGGGGGCGATGCCCTGGGTCCAGGTGCTGCCGTTGATGTCGGAGAACTGGATCTCGATGATCGACTCTGCCGTATTGCGGTTCTGTGCGTTGTACAGGGTCTGCAGGGGTACCAGCTGGTAGTGGCCATACACCTTCATGCACTCGTCGATGCACTTCTGCCAGTAGGGGGAGCCTTCCTCGCCGTTGGCCAGGGTGATATACACCTTTGCCAGCAGGGCATGGGCGGCATAGCTGTTGGGACGGCCGTCGGTGGGGTTCACCTCGGGCAGCAGCTCGGCAGCCTCCTGGAGGTCGGCGACCACCTGCTGATAGGTCTCCTCGACGGTAGAGCGCGGCATGTCGAGTGTGGTGCTGGTGATGGGGGTGAGGCGCAGGGGCAGACCGCCGAAGGCGCGCACCAGGTTGAAGTAGATCATGCCTCTGAGGAAATGGGCCTCGCCCTTGGCACGGGTCTTGAGCACGTCGGAGGCACCGCTGCCGTCGATCTTGCTGAGCAGGTCGTTACAGTCGGCGATGACACGGTAGCAGGTCTTGAAGTGACGGCCGACGTACTTGTTGTCGGGCTCGGTCTTCTGGGCCTTGGAGTCGTTGTACGACGAACTGGTGTTGTTCATCGTGCCTCCTGCGGTGCAGAAGATGGTGTGGTAGTCGGACTGGAACACGTTGTAGCTGATCAGACCGTGGTAGCATCCCGTCAGGGCTGCCTCCACACTCTTGTCGTTGGAGTAGATGACTGCCTGCGAGGGGAACGAATCGGTGTTCTCTTCCAGGATGTCGTCACATGACGTGAACAGGGTGCTGCTTATCGTGAATAGTGCTGCTCCCAGCAGTATATTGATCTTTTTCATTGTTGCTGTGTTTATAGGGTTAGAATGTAACATTGAGTGTACAGCTGTATGAGCGTGTGATAGGTGCGCTTCCGTAGTCGATGCCGATACGCTTCGGGTCGTTGGAGAAGCTGTTGATGTCGGGGTTGTAGCCTGAGTAGTTGGTGATGGTGAAGAGGTTACGGCCTGTGAGGGTGAGCTGCATGGCGTTGATGAGCTTCACGCGCTTCACGGGCACGTTCCATGTCAGGCTCAGGCTGCCCAGGCGCAGGAAACTGCCATCCTCGATCAGACGGTCGGTCAGCTCGCTCAGGGGTACACCGATGCGCGGATAGGTGGTGCTGGGCTTGTCGGCGCGCCATGCGTCGAAGTAGGCCTCGCGCAGGATGTTGTAGTCGTAGTAGGTATTGGTATTGTCGAGCTTGTTGGCGTTGACCACCTCGTTGCCCACTGAGCCGTGGAACTGTGCGGACAGGGTGAAGTCCTTATAGGTGAGCGACGTGTTGAAGCCGAAGGTGAAGTCGGGGTTCGGGTCGCCCAGGATCACGCGGTCCTCGGTGTTGATGACGCCGTCCTCGTTGGTGTCGACATAGGCGATGTCGCCTGCCTTCAGGGCGTCGCCGTTGTACACCAGTCCGTTGGCCTGCTCGTCGCTCTGGAAGATACCGTTGGTCTTGTAGCCCCAGAACAGTCCGATGGGCTTGCCCTTGATGAAGATGTTGACAGGGAAGGCGGCCGAAGCGTAGTACGACAGGTTGGTGCCGTAGTAGGCCTCGTAGAACTCGGTGCCGTACTTGGTCAGGGGCAGACCGAGGTCGGTGATGCGGTTCTTGTTGTGCGACAGGTTGGCGCCGATGGTCCAGGTGAAGTCCTTGGTGCTCACGGGCACGGCATTGACTGCCACCTCGATACCGTTGTTCTGGATCGAGCCGCAGTTCACGTAGATCGAGCTGTAGCCTGTTGATACGGCGGTGTTCATCGACTGCAGGATGTCGTTGGTCTCCTTATGGTAGGCGTCGATGCTGAAGGTGAGGCGGTTGTTGAAGGCACCGAAGTCGATACCGGCGTTGACCTGTGTGGTGGCCTCCCACTTCAGGTCGGGGTTGGCGATCTTGCTGGGCTCCAGACCGACGATGTTCTGACCTGAGCCTGTGGAGTACTCCACATTGCCGTAGGTGTTCTGTGTGGCGTAGGCTGAGATACTCTGGTTACCGGTCATACCCCATCCCAGACGCACCTTCAGGTTGCTGAGCCACTGGCTGTCTTTCAGGAACTGCTCCTGGTTCACGCGCCAGGCCAGGGCCACCGAGGGAAAGAAGCTGTAGCGGTTGCCTTTCTGGAACTTGCTCGAGCCGTCGACACGGCCTGTCAGGGTGACGAGGTAGCGGTCGAGGTAGTTGTAGTTCATACGGACCAGCGATGAGGCGGTGGTCTCGTTGGTCATCGAGTGACTGTTGGTATAGGTCTTGTTGGCATAGCCGATACCGTCGATGCCCAGACTCAGGATCGAGAAGTCCTCGCCCAGCATGCCGTAGCGGTTGGCATCGCGACGCTCGTAGGTGACACCGGCGGTTCCTGAGAGGTGATGGACGTGGTTCAGGGTGTAGTCGTAGTAGAACAGGGCCTCGAGGCCTTTCTTCAGACTTCTCAGCTCGCTGTAGCCCAGCTGACCGTTCACCTTCATGCCGGTGTACACACCTGTGCTGTACCAGCGTGAACGGGTCTTGTCGCGGTTGTCGTAGGAGCCCATCAGGTGGAAGGTGAGACCCTTGATGATCTTATAGTCGAGGGCGATCGACGCCATGGTGCGGTTCTCCTCGGAGTGGTCCTCATAGTCGGTGAGCCAGTTGGTCGGCGTGAGCTGCAGACCGGTATCGTCGTCGTCCTCGGGATCGACATTGGCGAAGGGCTTGGCCAGGACGGCATGGCGCGTCAGACTGGTGCGCTGGTTACCCTGTCCGTCGGTACCTGTGGTCATGTCGTTCACACGGCGCATCATGCTGAACGTACCCTTCAGCGCGAGGTTGTTGTTGAGCTTGTATTGGTAGTTCACACGGAGGTCGGCCTGTGACAGACCGGTGTTGCGGATGATACCTTTGTTGTCGAGGTAACCGCCAGCCACGTAGTAGTTGGCCTTGTCGTTACCACCGTTGGCCGACAGACGGTAGGACTGGGTGATGGCAGTGTGGAACAGCTCGCGCTGCCAGTCGCGGTTCTCGGGGTGGAAGTCGGCTTTGTAGAAGTCTTCTTCCTTCTCGTTCCTGTAGGCGATATACTCCTCGGCGTTGAGCACGTTGATGTGCTTGCTGGCACGGTCGAAAGAGATACCGGTGGTGAGGTTGATCTTGGCCTTGCCGCTCTTACCCTGCTTGGTGGTGATGAGCACGACACCGTTGGAGGCGCGGCTACCGTAGATGGCTGTGGCAGAGGCGTCTTTCAGCACCTCGATGCTCTGGATGTCCTGGGGGTTGATACCTGTCAGACCGCTCTGGGTGGTCTGCACGGGGTCGCTACCTGTGCCACCACCGCTGTTGGGGTTGCCGACGTCCTCGGTAGCGTCGTTCATGATAATACCATCGATCACGTACAGCGGTTCCTTGTTACCGTTGAGGGTAGAGGTACCGCGGATGCGCACGTTGACGAGTCCACCCAGCTGCGAGTCGCCGCCGTTGACATACACACCGGGGGCGTTACCCTGCAGCAGGTGGTCGATACCTGAATTGTAGATGGCCTTGTCGTGGTCGACGGCCACTGAAGATACGGAGCCGGTCAAGTCGCTTTTCTTCATCTGACCGTAGCCCACCACCACCACTTCGTCGAGGCTGTGGGCGTCCTCGGTCAGACGGATGTCGATCTGATTCTTGTTGACCTTTATATGCTGTGTCAGATAGCCGATATAGCTGATCTGGATGGTGCTTCCCTTCGGTACGGTCAGCTCGTAGCGGCCGTTGATGTCGGTAACGGTTCCGTTGCCTGTGCCTTTCTCGGTGATGCTGGCGCCGATGATGCCCTCACCGTTCTCGTCGGTCACGATACCTGTGATCTTCTGCCTGGCATCCGACTTGGTCTGTCTCTTCGGCACGATGATGATCTGATGGCCTTTGATCTCGAAAGTGTAGTCGGTGCCCTTGAGCAGCTCGTCCATGATCTGGGGCACGGTCTTGTCCTTTTGGTTCAGAACAACCTGCTGGTTGACGTTCAACTTCGTCGCATTGTAAGCAATACGGTAGTTACTTACAGACTCGATTTTCTCAAATGCCTTCTTCAGGGTTACCCGTTCGTTGTTGAACGATACGTTCTGGGCCTGAAGCGAGAGGCAGCCTCCAAGTAGCAACATAGCAGCTAGTCTCAGAATTCGGTTTTGTCTTTCCTTCATTTTAGGTTGAAATTAGATTGAAATAATAATAGTTAATGTACCCAAAGGACAATAAATGTGAAGTGTACACCCAATCCGTTTATGTTAAATAAAGTAAAAAGAAATGTTACCTGATGAAGATGTCGTTGCCGTCGATCTCGTAGTTCAGCGAGGGTATCAGCATCTTGATGACGGCCATGATACCTTCGATGCTCTCGCCGGCATTGAAGTGTGCTCTGATGGTCTGATGATTATATCGGCTGTTCTGAATATGAATCTTCACATCGTAGGTGCGCGCAATTTGCTGGAACGCATACATGAGCTCGACCTCGTCGAAATGGAGGGCCGGGATGCGCCAGACGGAGAAGTCGGCCGCACGGACATCGTGCACCTCTACGTCGCCTGTCTTGGTGTCGAGCACCAACTGGTTGTCGGGCGACAGGACATAGGGCTTCTTCTGGTTGGCCACGCTGATCTCGATCTTACCCGTCTCGAGGGTGGCCACGACCTTCGGGTTGTCGGGGTAGGAGAACACGTTGAACGTGGTGCCCAGCACCTTCAGCTTCATCTGGTTCACATCGACGGTGAACGGACGACTGGCGTCTTTCGTCACCTCGAAGAAGGCCTCGCCAGTGAGACAGACATTCCGCTCGGCCGAAACGAAGCGCGACGGATAGATGAGGGAGCTGCCGCCGTTGAGCCATACCCGCGAACTGTCGGGCAGGGTCACCATGCAGCGCTCGCCGTAGGCCGTGAACTGATGCATGAACACCACCTCGGACAGGGATCTCGACTGTTTGAGACCTGAGGCGTAGAAGAAGGCCGCCAGACCCATCAGCGTGAACGGGATGATCCAGATGGCCGCGATCTTCAGCCATGGCAGACGTCCGCTGCCCGATGAACCAGGCAGCGACGACAGGAGCCGTCGGTAGGCTGTCTCCGTAGATGCGTCGTCGGCAGTGGCCTCCTCGCACTCGTCCCAGAGCTCCCGGAGTACGGGATCGAGGTCATGGGATGTGTGTACAAGACGGTCCTGTACCTTTGAAGCTATTTCGTCCGACACCTGATGGCGGAAGAAATACTTGACGATCTGTGGCATGTATCGACTCACGCTATATCTCTGTTTTTATAATAAAGACCACCAAGGTCCGCTTTTCCCCCAACCGTAGAGCAATAAAATAAGAATTTTTAGCATATTCCGGATATCGCCTAAGGCCAGGTTGAGGTGATTCTCGACCGTTTTCTTCTGGAGTCCCAGTCGCTCGGCTATCTGGTCGTTGCTCAGGCCCTCCTCACGACTCAGCTTGTAGATGGTCTGCCGTTGCGGCGGCATATTTTCGACCACCATGTCGATCAGGAGCTGCAGGTCGCGGGCCTCGACTTGTTCCTGTGGCGTCGCACTGCCTGTGACCCTATCGCCCATACCGGCGATATCGACGGTGAAGGCCTTGCGGGTGGCCAGGTGATTGAGAACGGTGTTCTTGGTGATGGTGTAGAGGTAGGTGTTAAAGTTCTTTACCTCCTTCAGCATGGACCGCTTGGTCCATAGCTTGATAAACACCAACTGGGTGATATCGTCGGCATCGGCATCATTCTTCACCAGACCTTTGCTGAAGGCCCGTACCTGGGGGTAGGCGACTTTGTACACGGTGTGGAAAGCCTCCTGACTGCCAGCTGCCAGTTGTTCGATGATACCCTCGTTGATGTGCATGATGTAGTTTTTCCAAAAAGGTGAGAGCATCCCTCTGACAGGATGCTCTCGCCGATAGGCTTTTATTGGTCGATCTCAGCCAGGTTGGCTGCGATCATCTCGTCGGTGACGGTGTAGTTCTGCAGGTCGCCCTTGATATACGAGTCGTACGACGGCATGTCGATCAGACCGTGACCGGACAGGTTGAAGAGGATGACCTTCTCCTCGCCGGTCTGCTTGCACTTGTTGGCCTCGCGGATGGTGGCGGCGATGGCGTGACAGCTCTCGGGCGCAGGGATGATACCCTCGGTGCGGGCGAAGAGCATGCCGGCCTCGAAGGTCTCGAGCTGCGGGATGTCGACACCCTTCATGAAGCCGTCCTTGATGAGCTGACTGACGATCATGCCGGCACCGTGGTAGCGCAGACCACCGGCATGGATGTTGGAGGGCTTGAAGTTATGGCCCAGCGTGTACATGGGCAGCAGCGGCGTGTAACCGGCCTCGTCACCGAAGTCGTAACGGAACTGACCGCGTGTGAGCTTCGGACAGCTGTCGGGCTCGGCAGCGATGAACTCCGTCTTCTTCCCGTCGAGGATGTTATGTCGCATGAAGGGGAAGGCGATGCCACCGAAGTTACTGCCACCGCCGAAGCAGGCGATCACCATGTCGGGATACTCGCCGGCCATGGCCATCTGCTTCTCGGCCTCCAGACCGATGATCGACTGGTGGATGGCCACATGGTTGAGCACCGAACCGAGCGTGTACTTACAGTTGGGGGTGGTGGTGGCCAGTTCGACGGCCTCGGAGATGGCGGTGCCCAGAGAGCCGGAGTGGTTGGGGTCGCGCGTCAGGATATCCTTACCTGCACGGGTGGACATCGAGGGAGAGCCCTCGACGACAGCACCGAAGGTGCGCATGATCGACGAGCGGTAGGGCTTCTGCTGCATGGTGATCTTCACCTGATAGACGGCACAGTCGAGACCGTAGATCTTGGCGGCATAGCTCAGGGCAGCGCCCCACTGACCGGCACCCGTCTCCGTGGTCACATTGGTCGTGCCCTCCTGCTTGGCATAGTAGCACTGCGGCAGGGCTGAGTTGATCTTATGCGAGCCGAGGGGGTTGGTGGACTCGTTCTTGAAATAGATATGGGCCGGGGTGCCGAGCGCCTCCTCGAGGGCGTAGGCGCGTACCAGCGGCGTCGAACGGTAGTATTTGTATTTCTCTAATACCTCTTCGGGAATGTCTATCCATGCATGCTCGGTGTCGAGCTCCTGCACACAGCACTCGCGGGGGAAGATGTGGGCGAGGTCGTCGACGCCCAAGGGCTGCTTCGTGACCGGATGGATGGGGGGCATAGGTTTGTTGGGCATGTCTGCCTGAATGTTGTACCACTGTGTTGGGATCTCACTCTCTTGGAGGATGAATTTTTTCTGTTTAGTCATAATTAAATGTTTTAGGATTGTTCTCTCCGCATGCAAAGGTACACTTTTTAATTAAGAATTAAGAACAGGGAATTAAGAATTTCATAAAAATGTGTACCTTTGCAGCTATTATGTGGATGATTGTTATCATATTGGTCTATTTTGCCATTCTGTATGGCATCAGCCGACTGGCGGTACACCGTGCCGACAACGACACCTTCTTCCGTGCTAACCGTCAGTCACCGTGGTATCTGGTGGCCTTCGGCATGATCGGGGCGAGCATCTCGGGCGTGACGTTCATCTCCGTGCCGGGCATGGTGACGCGGGTCGATATGACGTATATGCAGACCTGTCTGGGATTCATCCTCGGCTATGTCGTCGTGGCGTTCGTGCTTCTGCCGCTGTACTACCGACTGAACCTGACCACCATCTACGCCTATCTGGGACAACGCCTCGGGCCCCGGTCGTACAAGACGGGCGCCTCGTTCTTCCTGTTGTCGAAGATGACGGGCGCCGTGGCCCGCTTCTATGTGGTGTGCATGATCCTGCAGCGCTTCGTGTTCGACGCCATGGGCGTGCCGTTCGCGGCGACGGTCACCGTGATGGTGGCGCTGATATGGCTCTACACCCGTCGGGGCGGCATCAAGACCCTGGTGTGGACCGACTCGTTCCAGACTGTCTGTATGCTCGTGGCACTGCTCCTTATTATATATAAGGTGATGGGACAGCTGGGACTCACGTGGAGTCAGACCGTCAGCGCCATCGCCGCCGACGAGCACAGTAGGATGTTCGTGTTCGACGACTGGCTGTCGCGGCAGAACTTCTGGAAACAGTTTCTCAGTGGTGTGTTCATCGTCATCGTGATGACGGGTCTCGATCAGGATATGATGCAGAAGAACATGACCTGTAAGACGCTAAGGGAGGCGCAGAAGGATATGTGCTCGTATGGCGTCGCCTTCGTGCCCGTCAACCTGCTGTTCCTCTCGCTGGGCGTGCTCCTGGTGATGCTCGCCCGACAACAGGGACAGGCGGTGGCCGTGGGCGACGAGCTGTTGCCCACCTATATCCTACAGGGCGACATGGCCGTCCTGATACCTTTCTCCATCGGTATCGTGGCCGCCTCGTTCTCGAGTGCCGACTCGGCGCTCACCTCGCTCACCACCAGCTACTGTGTGGATATCCGCGACAGGGCCGACGATGAACGTATGCGGCGCCGGACGCATCTCGCCATCTGTGTGCTGTTCGTGGTGCTGGTGCTGCTGTTCCATCTGCTCAACTCCACGAGCGTCATCGATGCCATCTTTATCATGTGCGGCTATACCTACGGACCGCTGCTGGGCCTGTTCGCCTTCGGCATGTTCACCAAGAGGCACCCCGACGACCGTCGGGCACCTTATATCTGCGTGGCGTCGCCCTTGCTCTGCTACGCCATCGATATGCTGTCTTCGCGTTATCTGGGGTATGTGTTCGGCTATGAACTGCTGATGCTCAACGGCGCACTCACGTTCATGGCTTTGCTATTATGTTCTCGAGGAACTCCTTCGGCAGGATGCCGAACTGCTTCTTGAAACAGGTGGAGAAATAACGGGGGTCGCGGAAACCTACCTTATAGGCCAGGTCGCTCACACGGATGTTCGGATCGCTCTCGGCCATCCGCTTGGCTTCCTTCATGCGGATGTCGCGGATAAACGTCGACACGTTCATGCCTGTGATCGAACGCAGCTTATTATATAAGGTGGACGAACTGGCACCGATGTCGGCGGCCAGCGCATCGCGGTCGTAGCTGTCGTCTTCGAGATGTGCGTGCACTAGCGTCAGGGCTCGGTCGAGGAACAGATCATCGGCACTCGGCGTCGTGGCCTGCGAGATCTTCATCATCGTATCCTCGAGCGACTGCTGACTGTATTCGTGCTGGATGCGCTTCCTGTTCTCGATGATATTGTCGATGCGCAGCTTCAGGTCGCTCACACGGAAGGGCTTGGTCAGGAACTCATCGGCACCGATGAGCAGCGCCTTCTTCTCGTCCTCCTCCTGCGTCTTCGCCGTCAGCAGGATGATGGGCAGGTGGTTGAAGTTGGGGTCTGACTTCAGCTCGCGCGTCAGCTCATAGCCGCCCATCTCGGGCATCATCACATCCGAGATGATCAGGTCGAGGTCGCGCTTGTGCACGATGTCGAGGGCCGCGATGCCGTTTCGGGCCACATAGATACGGTAGTAGGGGCGTAACAATTGTCTCATCAGCATCAGCAGCTCTACGTTGTCCTCCACGATCAGCAGCTTGTAGCTGTCCTCGTCGATGATGTTCATGTTTTCGTTCACGTCAGGGATGGCCGTCTTGAAGTCGGCAATGGCGTGCTGCGGGATGTTCACGTCGATCTTATGCTGCTCGTCGATCTGGTCGGAGGTGAATGCCTCCTTCGAGATGGGCAGTGTCACGATGAACGTCGTGCCTTTGTTCTCCTCGCTCTCACACCTGATCGTGCCACCATGCAGGTACACCAGGTCGTGCGTCAGCGCCAGCCCCAGGCCTGTACCGATGGTCTTATGCTGCCGGTAGTCGCCGTCCTGGAACCGTTGGAACAGATGTTTCATCTTCTCCTTGGAAATGCCACTGCCCGTGTCGCTGACCTCGATCCTGATATGGTCGTAGGTCTTGTTGGTGAACGCCTTGATGGCCACCTCACCGTTCTCGTTGGCGTATTTCGCGGCGTTCGACAGCAGGTTGTAGATGATCTTATCGAGCTTGTCGGTATCTATCCAGCCCATCATACTCTCCGGATGGCACTGGACGGTGAACTTCATCTTCTTCTGGGATATCAGCGGCTCCAGACAGCGGGCCGTCTCATGGATATACTTCATCACGTCGCCGTGGGCCACCCGCAGCTTCAGTCCGCCGGCCTCCGACTTGCTCGTCTCGAGGATCTGCTGCAGCAGTCGGACCATACGCTGGATGTTGAGCTGCATGAGGTCGTAGTCGTTCTGGAACTTCGGCTCCTCGTCGCGCAGCTTGTCCACCGAGGCAGAGATCACGGTCAACGGCGTCAGTAGCTCGTGTGTGATATTGGTGAAGATGGCGCTCATGTGTAGTCGTCTCTTCAAACGCATACTGCGGAGGTATAATAATCGCCCGAAGATCAAGATAATGGCAATTATTATGAGGGTCACAATGGCTAATAGTATGCGCAAGTCCAGGTTCATGGATATAGTAATTTGTTGCAAAAATAGATTTTTTTTTCGAAAACACGCTTTTTTTTCTACAAAAACTAGTATTTTATGGCCTAAAATGTTTAAAATGCGTGATTTTATGTAGAAAATCCGTGAATTATCGCATTTTCAACATCAATTCACGCAAATTGTACATCATATTGCGAACCCTATCGTATATTTGTGGTGGAAAAAGATTTTAATGGTTAAGGTTTATGGTTGATTAATTTAGTTTTTTAAGTAATTGTGAGAAAAGGCGCGTTGTGAAACGGGCCTTTTCTTCATTTTTGTCGATACCGTCTTGGTATCGCGAGATAGGGGGGAATAAGATAAGGGTTTTATTGGTTCATCAGGAAGCGTTCGGCTTCGATGGCTGCCTGACAGCCCGAGCCGGCTGCCGAGATGGCCTGACGGTACACCGGGTCGGCGCAGTCGCCTGCCACGAAGATGCCGGGGATCTTCGTCTTGGGTGTCCCGTCGATCTTCTTCAGGTATCCCACCTCGTCTGTGTCGAGCCATTCCTTGAAGATCTCTGTGTTCGGCTGATGACCGATGGCGAGGAAGAAGCCGTCGATGGCGATGTCGACCAGTTTCTCGTCGGCCTCACCCTTGCGCTTCACGAGGTGAGCCCCTTCCACACCGTTCTCGCCGAAGAGTCCGATGGTGTTGTGCTCGAACAGTATCTCGATGTTCTCGCGCTCCATCACGCGCTGCTGCATCACCTTCGAGGCACGGAGGAACGGCTTGCGCACGATGAGGTACACCTTCTTGGCCAGTCCTGAGAGGTAGAGCGCGTCCTCGCAGGCCGTGTCGCCGCCGCCCACCACGGCCACGGTCTTCTTCCGGTAGAAGAACCCGTCGCAGGTGGCACAGGCCGATACGCCCTGTCCGTTGTATTTGCGCTCGTCGTCGAGTCCCAGGTACTTGGCCGACGCTCCCGTGGCGATGATCACCGTGTCGGCCTCGATGTCGGTGCCGTCCTCGGCGGTACAGATATACGGTGCTTTCGAGAAGTCGACCTTCACGATGGAACCGTCGCGGATGTCTGCTCCGAAACGCTCAGCCTGTTCGCGCAGGTCCATCATCATCTGGTTACCGTCCACGCCCTGCGGATAGCCGGGGAAGTTCTCTACCTCGGTGGTCTGCGTGAGTTGTCCACCGGGCTGCATGCCACTGTATTCTATCGGACTGAGGTTGGCGCGCGATGCGTAGATGGCAGCGGTGTAACCTGCGGGGCCGCTACCGATGATCAGACATTTCGTATGTTCCATCTTGATGGGGTTGTTGGTTCCGTTTGGCTTATTTCAGCAGTTCTTCGATCTGCTGGGCTATATGGTCGATATTCTCGGTGGGCTCGAAGCGGGCCACCACCTGTCCCTTCTTGTTGATCAGGAACTTGGTGAAGTTCCATTTGATGCTGGGTTTCTGCTTGTAGTCGGGATCAGCCTTCGACAGCATATCGTCGAGGACGGGGGCTATCTCGTGGCTCATGTCCCATCCGGCGAAGCCTTTCTGCTGCTGGAGGAACTTGTATAGCGGGTCGGCGTCGTCGCCGTTGACCTTGATTTTCTTGAATCGTGGGAACTCCGTGCCGAAGTTCAGTTTGCAGAACTCATGGATGCTCGCATCGGTGCCAGGTGCCTGTTGGCCGAACTGGTTGCAGGGGAAGTCGAGAATCTCAAAGCCCTGGGCGTGGTATTTCTCGTAGAGCTTCTCCAACTCATCGTATTGAGGGGTGAATCCGCACTTGGTTGCTGTGTTTACGATGAGCAACACCTCGTTGGCGTATTCCTTCAGGGATACGTCTTTGCCTTTTCTGTCCTTGACAGTGAAGTCATAAATAGTTTTCATTCCGAATTTTAATGATGCGTTAAGTTCTAGGGCACAAATATACGACAATTCTTTCTATTAGCCAAAACAAAAGGTGATAAAATTTATTTTCGGGCCCAGAGGGGAAGGGACATAAAAAAAGTGCGGCCAGGCATATGCAACTACCGTGGACGCACTTTTAATTTGTTGTTCGTATGATTTACTTCTTCGCAGCCTTACCGTAGCGGCTCATGAACTTATCAACACGACCTGCGGTGTCGACGAGCTTGCTCTTACCAGTGTAGAACGGGTGAGAGGTGCTAGAGATTTCGACTTTTACCACTGGGTAAGTTTCGCCTTCGAACTCCACGGTGTCATTGGTCTTTGCAGTAGACTTCGAAAGGAACATATCGCCGTTGGACATATCCTTGAATACGACGGGGCGATAGTTTTCTGGATGAATACCTTTTTTCATTTTTAAATCTAAATTGTTATTTATTACTTGGAAATTCCACTTACGGGCTGCAAAATTACGAAGATTTTCGCACTCTGCCAAATATTTTTTGAAGAAAAGTGGATTGTATCGTATATTTTTCGTATTTTTGCATCATTATGGAGATAAAGATCCAGAGTGAGGAGGGCTTACCTGTTGAGTGTCACCCATTTGAACCGTTTCTTCCTGAGAATGCCCGGCTGCTGATGCTGGGGACGTTCCCTCCGTCGGAGAAACGGTGGTGCATGCGCTTCTATTACCCGAACTTTATCAATGATATGTGGCGTATCTTCGGCATCTGTTTCTATGATGACAGAAGTCACTTCGTGGTGGAGGGAGAGAAAAGGTTCGACCTGGAGCGTATCGTGGCATTCCTGAAGGAGAAAGGCATCGCCTTGTTTGACACGGCCGTCCGTATCCGTCGTACCAGGAACAACGCTTCCGACAAGGATCTGGAGATCGTGGAGGAGACGGATCTCGACGCGATGCTGAGACGGTTGCCCAACTGTGGCGCCGTGGTCACGGCGGGGCAGTTGGCGACGGACATCTTCTGCAGGCACTATGGGATCGTGACCCCGAAGGTAGGGGCATATGCGGCATTCACGCTCGACGGGAGGTCGTTGCGGCTCTACCGCATGCCGAGCAGCTCGCGTGCCTATCCCATGAAGGCGGAACGGAAAGCGGAATTTTATGATATTGTTTTCAAATACTTGAAACTATGACAATAATAGGAATTGCAGGCGGTACGGGTTCGGGCAAGACCACCGTCGTGAAGAGAATTGCCAAGGCCCTGCCTCCTCATTGTGCGGCGGTGGTGCCTCTGGATTCGTACTATAACGATACGACGGGCATGACGCCTGAGGAGCGGCGAGCCATCAACTTCGACCATCCCGACGCCTTCGACTGGAAGCTGCTGACGGAGCATATCAGGAAGCTGAAGAACGGTGAGGCCATCGAGCAGCCTACCTACTCATATATTGAGAGTAACCGTCTGAAGGAGACCATCCACGTGGAGCCCAAGCCTGTGATCATCATCGAGGGTATCATGGCGCTGCACTACAAGAAGCTGCGCGACATGATGGACCTGAAGATCTTCGTGGATACGGATGACGACGTACGACTGATCCGGAATATCCGGCGCGACGTGGTGGAGCGCGGACGAACGGTCGACATGGTGCTCGACCGCTACGAGAAGGTGCTCAAGCCGATGCATGAGCAGTTTATCGAGCCTACGAAGAAGTTCGCGGATCTCATCATCCCCTGGGGCGGCGACAACAGGACGGGTATTCACATCCTGAAAGCCTATATCGAGGGGATCGTGACGGGCGTATAAAACAAAAGACTTAGTCTTCGATGGTGGGGAGCTCTCTGGGGGCGTCGGACCCGGCGCTGTCTTCTGAGTCGGATGCCTCGGTGATCTCCTCCACGACCTCTTCGGCGGTGGGGATCGCCTGTGCCTGACTGGCCTTCCGCTTGTCGGCATGGAACTTCAACGAGTTGATGACCTCTGTCACACCGTAGAGCAGTGAGCACCAACCGAGAATGAGCATGGCCATGCTGACAGGAGCCATCGGTCGGATGATGACGTAGAGACCCGTGAGCAGGATGATCGACGGGAAGATCCAGTAGCCGAAGCCGATCTTACCGTATTTCTTGGCATGGATGAGGTTCGTGTACTGGTTCACGGCACCGAGGATCAGGATGGCACCGATGATGTACATCAGGGCTGTGACGAAGACGTTGGGCGTCAGCGCCAACAGGGCACCCAGGATCATGCTGCCTGTGCCGACGAGGGGGAAGGTGGGCTGCTCGCCCGCGATGACTCGTCCATCGGCATCGGTAATCTTGTATTCGGCCACGTTGTTCCTGGCATGGACATAGGTGATCAGGGAGATGATGCCCGACAGGAAGAACAGGACGCCGATGGCAACGGTGATCCACGTCACGGTGTTATCGGGGTACTTGATGAGCAGTATACCAATGGTGATCGCACAGATAGCACGGAATATAGAACTTTGGAGTATCTTCATAATGGTCAGTTTCTTTGGTTTCTGACTGCAAATATAATGGAAATCGCGTAAAAAGCCAAATTTTTACCGTGTTATCAACAATTATTAGTAATTTTGCGCCTTAAATAGAAGGATGATGACAACGTTATATTTGGTTAGACATGGTGAGACGGTGGACAACGCCAACCAGATCATGCAGGGACAGACGCAGGGCGAGCTTAATGAGAACGGTCTGCGACAGGCCCGGTTGCTGAGTGAGGCGTGGAGGGAGAAACCGCTCGATGCCGTGATCGCCAGTGACCTGAAACGCTCGGTGGATACAGCGAGGATCATCGCGGCACCCCACCGGTTGGAGGTGCAGACGACCCCGTTGCTCAGGGAGCGCGACTGGGGCGACTTCACCGGCAGGTATATCCCTGACCTGAAGAACGAGGTCTGGCCGGACAATGTGGAGACATTAGAAAACCTTCTTTCCAGGGCTGATGAGTTTCTCACCTTTGTGAGACAGACGTTCCCTGAAAAGAAGGTGCTGGCAGTAGGACATGGCATCATCAATAAAGCCGTCCAGGCTGTCTATTATCAGAAATCAATGAGCGACATACAGAGGATGTCGAATGCGGAAGTACGCATCCTGGAGCTGTAGACTACCGGCGACCGCCAGAGTGACCACCGCCATGGGAGCCACCGTGTGAGCCTCCGTGTCCGCCAGAGTGACTACCACCATGGGAGCCGCCACTGAAGGAGCCAGAGCTGCGGGTGCTGCTACGCGAGCTGCCGAACGAGCTGTTACGCGAGCCTCCGAAGGAGCTGTTGCTACGTGTGCCGCCGAAGGAGCTGTTGTTACGTGAGCTGCCGAACGAACCGCCACGCGAACGACCTACGGTGTTGTTCTCACGGTTACCCCTGAACGAACCGTTGTTACGGTTGTTATTGAACGACTGGTTGTCGCGCACGCCGTTATGCTCGTGATTCCTGTTGATGGTGTGACCTCTGTCGACATGCTGATGGTCGCGCATCTGACTGTTGTCTCTGCGGATCTCATTGTTCCGACGGTGCTCAAGTCCTCTGTTGTGCATCTCATGGTCTCTCCTGCGATCATGACCAGTGATACGAGTCGAACTGTGTCGAGGACCACGGAAGTCACCGCGGTTCCAACGGTCGTGCATACCGAAATGCTTCCTGTCTGCGACACGGTAGGTGTGGCGACGACCGTAGTAGAAGCTATGTCCGCCGTTCATGTGCCAGCTATGACCACCTCGGTAGGTCACATAGAAATGAGGCCTGCCAAAGAAGAAATAGTCGCGATGGGGGTAGCGGCTGTAGATGCCGAAGTGCCAGTAGCCTGCCTCCCA
This sequence comes from Prevotella aff. ruminicola Tc2-24, assembly GCF_900110895.1. Taxonomy (GTDB): domain Bacteria; phylum Bacteroidota; class Bacteroidia; order Bacteroidales; family Bacteroidaceae; genus Prevotella. The sequence continues at coordinate 296,620 of NZ_FOIQ01000004.1, forward strand.
GTAGAGGGGACGGTAGAAATACGAGGCGGCAATGAAAGCCTGCCACTGCCAGTCGAGAAGGATATAGCTCAGGTCGAGATTACGACGCTCCCAATAGGTGCCGAACACATCCGCACGGCCTGTCACTCCCATCAGATAGTCGAGGTTGATCTCATAGGCAGCCTCATACTGTTCGTCGGTGAGGTTCAGTTCGTACGCCATCTTGTCTGTGAGGAACAGTGCCTCGCTACGGGCCTGCTCATAGCTCATAGCACTTGCTGAAACAGTGACCGTCAGCAGAGTGATCAATGCGAGAAACATCTTCTTCATCTTCGTTATCATTTAAATGGTTCAACATTCTTTTGTCTTGTGAACGATGGTTCACGGTGCAAAGAAACAACAAATTCCGGGCCTATGCAAAGGATTTTCCCTAAAGCGGATGGGGAAAATCCCTATAGATGTGGAAATCGACAAATATATCGGTTTTTATTTTGTTCTTCGAGCGGTTTGCATTACCTTTGTGGGCGTAATGAGATATGTTGCCCTTATATTATTAATAATGTGTCACTTCGTCTGTGCCGACGGACAGGAACGGTCGTTGTTCGACTCACTATGCTATCGCACGGAGCTGCAGACGACCTTGTCGGGCGGCGATCACACCCCCTTGTGGTTGAATGCCAACAGATACGGACTCAGTTCGCTGAAGACGGTCAACGGCTATGTGAGGGCGGCGATAGAGCGTCCGCTCACACGGGATGACGGTAGGAGGTGGGGGCTCGCCTATGGTGCCGATATGGCCCTGGCCACGGGCTTCACCAGTACGCTGGTCGTACAGCAGGCCTATGTCGAGGGGCGCTGGCTCAAGGGTACCCTGACCGTTGGTGCCAAGGCCTATCCCATGGAACTGAAGAACCAGGCACTGAGCACGGGTTCGCAGACACTGGGCATCAACGCCCGTCCTGTGCCACAGGTGCGGTTGGCCTTGCCCGACTACTGGGCGATCCCTGGCACCAGACGCTGGCTGGCCCTGAAGGGACATGTCGCATTCGGTAAGACGACCGACGACGGATGGCAGAAGGATTTCGTGGCACCGTTGTCGAAATACACGGAGAACACGCTCTATCATAGTAAGGCCGGCTATCTGAAGATCGGTCCCCGTAACCTGACACTGGAACTCGGACTGGAGATGGGCAACCAGTTTGGTGGCAGCTCTTACCACGAGGTGCTGACGGACATCTGGGAGAAGACGGATAACGAGAAGGGACTCTCTGCCTTCTGGCATGCGTTCGTGCCTGGCGGGGCGGATTCTGATGAAGGCATCTATGGCAATACCAACGGCAATCATGTGGGCTCGTGGGTGATGCGCCTGAATATCGACCAGCCCTCGTGGAACCTAGGTGTGTATGCCGATCATTTTTTCGACGACCACTCGTCGATGTTCATGCTCGACTACGACGGCTATGGTCGGGGAGAGCAGTGGAATGAGCGGGTGAGCGACCGTTATGTGGCCTACGACCTCAAGGATATCATGCTGGGTGCGGAGGTGCAACTGAAGAAGGTCAGATGGCTGAACAACGTGGTCGTGGAGTATCTGTATTCGAAGTATCAGAGCGGACCGGTGTACCACGACCGTACCCCTGCATACCGTGACCATATCGGTGGTAATGACAACTATTATAATCACTATATCTTCACGGGCTGGCAGCACTGGGGACAGGTGATGGGCAACCCGCTCTACCGGTCACCGATCTATAACAACAACGGGAAGATTGAGGTGGAGAACAACCGTTTCGTGGCCTGGCATGTAGGACTGAGCGGTGAGCCGTCGCCGTCGGTGCATTACAGGGTCTTGGCCACCTATCAGACGGGACTGGGGACCTACGACGCGCCTTATGCCCAACCGCGGTATAACCTGAGTGTGATGACCGAGGTGTCGTGGCAGTTGGCGCCTGACTGGCAGGTGTGTGGCGCCTGGGCGATGGACAAAGGACGTTTGTTGGGCGAGAACTACGGTGCCCAACTGAGAATCATCAAGACTGGCATTTGGACAAGATGAGAAAGTGGATCTATCTATGGACGGTGGTGTGCACGGCACTGGTGGCGTGCGATGTCGAGACGTCGGACAACGGTCGTCTGGACGGCTACTGGCATCTGACGGGTGTCGATACGCTGGCCACCTCTGGGCATCGTGATGTCTCTGAGGAGACCATCTTCTGGGCTGTGCAGTTCGACCTGATCCAATTGAAGGGAGCCGACCGTCAGGGGGTGGGGCGTGAGTTCTATGCGCGCTTCGATCGTCAGGACGGTCATCTGACGCTGTACGACATACATGAGAAGAACCGTAGTGCCGGCGACCCCGTGGTCGTGGCCGACTCGCTGGTGGTGGTGCATCCTTACGGCATCCATGAGATGGTGGAGACCTTCAAGACCTTACGGTTGGGGAAACACGAGATGGTGCTTCAGTCGCCGATGCTGAGGCTGACCTTCAGAAAACTCTAAAAGCGCTTGCCAGAGACGATGCGGCAGAAGGTCTGGGCCAGGATGCAGGCATCCAACCACAGGTTATGATGCTCCAGGTAGTAGAGGTCCAGCTCCAGTCTGACGAGCATCTTCTCCATCGTGTCCGTATATCCGTTATGGAGTGTGGCGTAGCTGGTGACACCGGGGCGCAGGGCATACAGACGCTCGTAGCGTGCGTCGTGCTGCATGATCTGATCGACGAAGAACGGTCGTTCGGGACGGGGCCCCACAAAGGCCATGTCGCCCTTCAGTACGTTCCACAGCTGAGGCAGTTCGTCGAGATGATGGTCGCGCAGGAACCTGCCACAACGGGTGAGATCGTCGCTGCGCTCCATCCCGACGAGCGCATTCTCGTCGCGTGCCACGTCGGTCTTCATGCTCCTGAACTTATAGATACGGAACAGACGACCATCGCGTCCGACCCGCTCCTGACTGAAGAAGGCGGGACCTCCATCCTCCAGACGGATGATCAGATAGCCTATCAGGAAGAGTGGTGAGAAGACCACCAGGCAGAGGAGGGCGATGATGAAGTCGAGGATACGTTTCATGACAGCAGACTCTTGAGGGTGAGCAGGATCACCCTGAGATACTCTCTCAGCGTGTGGTGCTCGATATATACCATGTTCAGTTTGATCTTGTCGGGCATGATCTGCTCGATATATACCCGTTCGGGATCATCCGCCCGACAAAGGATCTCGTTCTCGTTGATATACCGGATAGAGGCATGATCCGTGATGCCAGGTCGGACGGTCAGCACCTTGCGCTGCTCATCGGTGTAGAGGTCGACATAGCGCCTCACCTCGGGTCTGGGACCCACGATGCTCATGTCGCCTTTCAGCACATTCCACAGCTGAGGCAGTTCGTCGAGCTTGTACTTCCTCAGGAAATAGCCGATGCGTGTGATGCGTGTGTCGTGGGCGCCGACCGTGATCTGACCTTCGGCCTCGGCCTCTGTCTTCATCGAACGGAACTTATACAGTCCGAAGGGCTTACCGTCTTTCCCGATGCGCTCCTGAACAAAGAAGCCGCCGCCCTTGCTCTCCATCCAGACGAGGATGTAGAACAGGACGAACAGTGGTGAGAGCAGCACCAGTCCGATGGCCGAGAAGAGTATGTCTAACAGTCTGATCAACGTATCGTCTCCTTGAAAGTCTTAAGCAGGTATGCCACCTGTTCGTCGTTAAGTCGTGAATACAGGGGGAGGGTTATCTCGTTCTGGAACAAGGCGTAGGCATGAGGATAGTCGGCGATGTCGAAGCCCAGTCGTCTGTAGGCCGTCATCATCGGCAGGGGCTTGTAGTGCACATTCGTCGCCACACCCTGTTGGGCCATCCGTTCTATCACCTCGTTACGGGCCTCGAGGGAACGGCCGTTCAGACGGACCATATACAGGTGACCAGACGAGGTGTACGCGTCGGTATAGTGACGAAGCACCTGTACGTCTTCACCCTTCAGGGCCGCGTCGTAAGTCTCGATCAGACGGCGACGCTTCTCCAGCATGGCGGGGTAGCGACGTATCTGTGCCAGTCCGACGGCCGCCGCCAGGTCTGTCATGTTACACTTGTAGGCCGGACTGACGATATCGTACTCCCACCCCCCCTTCTGGGTCTTTTCCAGGGCGTCCTTGCTCTGTCCGTGGAGCGAGAGCAACTGGAACTGTTTGTATATCCACTCGTCGTCGATGCCTGTGAGAGGGCGCCATGTGAGCGCACCGCCCTCGGCCGTGGTCAGGTTCTTCGTGGCATGGAAGCTGAACGACGAGAAGTCGGCCATCGCACCCGTCATCTTCCCGCCTCTGCTGGCACCCAGGGCATGGGCGGCATCGGCAGTCACGGCCACACGGCCGATGGCTTTCTGCAGGTCGTTGGCAGGACGGAACAGATGACGCTTGGCATCAACGACAGCCAGCACCTGGTCGTAGTCGCAGGGGATGCCGGCGATGTCGACAGGGATGACCGCCTTCGTGTGCTCGTTGATCGTGGCGGCCAGTTGGTCGTAGTCCATCTCGAGCGAGTCTTTCTGTGTGTCCACCAGTCTCAGTGTGGCTCCCACATGGCACACCACACTGGCCGAGGCCGTATAGGTGTAGGCCGTGGTGATGACCTCGTCGCCAGGGCCGATGCCCAACAGGCGCAGCACCGACTCCAGACAGGCGGTCGCGGAGCCCAGACAGACAGCCTTGTCGGTATGGCACAAGGCGGCCACCTCCTTCTCCAGCGCCTTCGTCCGTGGACCCGTCGTGATCCAGCCGGAGCGCAGGGCGTCGGCCACTTCCAGGATTTCCTGTTCTGTGATATCGGGTGGTGAGAATGGTATGATCATAATCGTTGTTATCTGTTAGACGTTACACGGGTCGTTTTCTTTCGCATGACGTTGAAGCTACCTGTCAGATAGCCGAATCCGTAGCTCAGGTGGATGTTCAGGAACACGTAGGGCATGAGCAGGATCAGCACCGGCTGGTGCATGCGGATGGCACTCATGCCGCCCACCACCAGTCCGATGAACAGGTAGAGCAGCAGGATGCCCACATATACCTGTCGTACTAACGGAGAGAACAGACAGCCTATGCCGCCGAAGACGAGGAACAGCAGGAACAGCAGCGGGAAGAACTGACGCACGGTAGCCGGGGCACCGAGCTTCTTGTTCACCAGAGGCTTGTAGAGTCCGTACTGGTAGTACATCCTGCGCATCTTACAGAGCGTGTCGCGGGCGGTGTAGTTGATGATCACCTGCGGAATCAGGTAGATCTTCCCACCGAGGTTCTCCAGACGCCCGTTGAACTCATCGTCCTGGTTGCGCACCAGGTCTGTATCGAAGGGGCCGGTCTTCTCGAAGATCTCTCGTCTGTAGCAGCCGAAGGGTACGGTGTCGGTCTCGATGATCTTCGACGAACCGATCTTATGCATGGAGCCTCCCACCCCAAAGGGGTGACTCGACGCCTGAGCGATGGCCTGGCACACAGGTGTGTCCTTGGCGGGCTGTGTGTTCCACACCCCTCCCACATTATCGGCATTGAGCAGATAGAGGTATTTCACCAGTTCAGAGATATAGTTGGTGGGGTAAGTGCAGTGACCGTCCAGTCGCATGATCACCTCACCCGTCGCGGCCTCCAGTCCCCTGTTCAGAGCATAGGGCACGATGCGCTCAGGGTTGTCGAGCAGCTTGATGAAGGGATAGTCCTTCATATACCGTTTGATGATGTCGACCGTATGGTCTGTACTCCGTCCGTCGACGCACAGCACTTCCAGATGATCCAGAGGGTAGTCCTGTTCGATAATCGACACAAGGCAGGCTTCAATGAATCTCTCTTCATTGAATACCGGGCAAATGACGGATACTTTTCGAACGTTCATTTCTATAGTAAACGACCTTTTTCTATAATTAGTGTGCAAAGGTACGACATTTTTTAGTAATTCCGCACCAATTAGAGAAGAAAAAACAGGTCGGGTTAATAGAAGTGACGGATGATATAACTGACGGCCTCGAAGTTATGTCGGCAGTAGGTAGAATGACTCATCTTTCCCACGGATACATGTTCCGTGTCGTTCACCTTCATGTGGGGCGCGTACACCACCGTCAGTCCGTTTCTCCTGCACATCTCCGCCAGGTAGATCTCCTCGCAGAACAGGAAGACGGGATAGTCGATTGTGCCGCACCGCTCTATATAGGTCCGGGTCAGGATGATGAACGACCCGTGACCGGCATAGATGGTGCCGGCCTCATGGTGCTGGTATCTCTTACGTCGATAAAGGGTGTGCCGGTAGAGCGTGTCGAGGAAGGGGAAGCGGTAGACGGTCCTGAGGATCCTGAGGGCGTTCAGCGACAGCCGGTGCATCCTTCCCGGGTTACGGTCTCGGTCTTCATAGCTGGAGTAGATCTGAGGAGCGATCCATCCCGTATCCCCAGCGCAGTCGTAGTCGGCCAACTTCGTGAGGAAGTCCTCTTCCACGGTCAGGTCCACGTTGCTCACGATGACATAGTCGTAGCTTTTCACCTCCACCTCAGTCATCAGTCGTCTCACGGCCCCGAAGTAGCCGGGGTTGTCCTCGTCGGTGTTCCTGCCCACGAAGATGTCGAGCCCGACCTTGTCGCCGGCATACTCCTGCGCTCTCCTGAGCGAGGTGAGATACTGCTCCAGCTCCCGGTCGGAGTGATAGGTCACACAGAACACCGCTATCCGTTTCATGCTTGAGTCTCCTTTTGTAACAGATGGAACAAAGCGTATGCCACGACGAAGGTGGCGATATAACTGGTATAGGCGAAGAACGAGGTGACAAACGACCACAGCAGATAGGGGTAGGCGCCTGTCGTCACGACCTGGTTGAGGAAGATGTTCCTTCTGCATACGAGCGCCTTCAGCGATGCCTTCGTCAGCGCACCCATCACAAACAGCACCAGATAGGCACCAGCCTCACCGAAGTCCTCTATCAGCGGCCTGAAGATGGTGAAGATGTTCGAGATACCATAGTAGCCGTTCTGTCCTATCTGGTAGTACTCCTGATACATACCCTGTATCCTGTCCTCCAGTCCCAGCACGTTCGAGATGCCCAGGAAGGTCTTCGTGCCCCAGGCATAGGCGGCCGGCTCATGGAAGGAGAACCACATGTCGAAGCAGTGGAAGTGGCCCAGGGCGTAGGTCACGAACTTCTGACTGATCTCCACGATGGTCTTCTCACTGATCTCACCCGTGCGGAACACCATCGAGAAGAACAGGATACCGAAGAACCCCACGAAGCCGAGCAGGACATACAACCAGTGGCGCGGTCGGATGCGAAGGGGGAGCGCGTAGCTGAACGAGCAGACCAGATAGCCCGTCAGCCAGAGCACGAACCCTGTGATCATACCCATCTTCATCGACTGTGTCAGGGCGATGAACATGCCCGGTATCAGTGTGAGGATACACACCAGTCTCGTCCATCTGCCCACCCAACGGTAGCAGAAGCCACCGAACAAAGGCGCCGCATAGCAGAAGATCAGGAAGAACTGGTTGACCACGTTCGACACGTCGCCCGACATGTAACGGTCCTCGGATATCTGTCTGTTCATGTTCAGCAGGTCCTGCATGCTCAGCAGAGCCTGTAGGTTGAAGCCGTGGAGGACGATCGAATAGAGCGGGTTCACCATCGCCCCCACCAACAGTACCACCATGATGGGTGTGGCCCACTCCCGACGGAATGTCAGTTGTCTTCTCCGCGGCTCAGGCCGATAGGCCGTGTCGCAGAACACCGTTCCGAGCATGAAGCATATCACGCCCCCCACGATATACAGGATGCCCGTGAACATCAGGGATATATACGTCTGGAGCAACAGCACGACCGGTATCGATATCGCCCATAGCAGAGCGAACACCCCCGTAGGCTCCAGTCGGAGGATATACTTCCACGACAACAGGAGCATGACGATGACGAGTGCGATGATGAGGATGGTCATGGGCATCGGGGGATAGAGCGTTTCTGGATGATCTGCCAGGTTAGCCACGACAGCAGCCCTTGTAGGATAGAGACCGTGAGATAGGCCCAGGCATACTGGGTGAGGGTAGAGGCCCATACGAAGCTAACCACCATCGCCGTTAGGCAGATACCGAGGATCACCGTGTTATAAGGTACCACGGCCACGGCGTCGATGGGGTTGCGATAGAGTAGGTAGAGCGCCTGCGGCAGGATGGCCAGGATCATGATGCGTGTCAGGTCGCCTGCAGCCACATAGCTCCGCGCGAACAGCAGTGCCGTCATGAAGTCGGTGAAGATGTAGAGCACGATCGTGATGAGCAGGGCCGCCCCCAGATAGAGCAGTAGCAGACGGGTGATCACCTTGTCGGCCCTCTGCATCTCGCCTTTGGCGATGCAGGCCGACACGTAGGGCAGCAGGATGATGCCGATGAAGGAGAACACAGGTGTGACCATCGTGACGAAGGTGATGCCCACAGCGTAGTAGGCCGTCGCCTGCAGTCCCATGGCCTGACTGATATAGATCAGCGGGAAGGCCGAGAGTGAGAACAGGAAGAAGTCGGCCACCAGTCGGCCCGACGAGTATTTCACGATGGTCTTCAGTGAGTCGTAGAGCGACGACTGTCGTGTGAAGTGTGGGGTACCATCGCTCACCTCTCCCCAGCGCCCTCTTCCCTCCTTGACCAGGCAGAACGCCACGAGCAGGGCGGTGATGACCAGCCACGACACGAATACGGTCTTGACGGTGAGCACAGGCAACAGCACCAGTGGCACGACGATGGCCAGTTGGACAGCCAGTTGGGTGCCGTTGTACCACTTGAAGTTACCGGTGCCACGGTAGTAGGCGAAGACAAACTGCGCCATCGCCAGTGTGAAGGCATAGCCCAGGGCGATGAGCAGCAGACAGCCGTTGCCAGTCTGTCCGATGACGATGTCCTGCATCTGCGTGGAGAAGAGCAGGCATACGACCAGTACCATGAGCGAGACGCCCAGGATATAGACGAGTGAGGCCACAAGCAGGGGGACGATCCTGCGTGGCGGTGTACTGTTACGATATAGGGGGATATAACGGGGTAGGGCGATGCCGACACCGGCGAGCATCACGAACGAGAGCACTTGTACGGAGCGTTTGATGACGTTGTACTGTCCGAAGTCGTCGATGCTCAGACGACTTGCCAACAGCTTCGTGATGACAAACGCGCAGACCATCACACCGATCTGCAGCGCGAATGTCCACACGACATCCTGCCCCATCTTCGACCTCACCCGTTCTCTCATGCTCTGGCGTTACGTTCTCTGACGAAGATGGCACAGGCCGGCAGGAACAGTCCTAAGAGGAAAGCCCCGAAGAGGATGTTCTTCTTCACGGGCGCACTCTGCTCCTTCACGCCCAACGGTGGGGTGAGCACCCGGATGTCATTCCTCAGAGCCTTCGACATCTGCGCCTCCTCGCGCTTCTGGAGCAGGAACACATAGACCTCGTTGAGCACACGCCAGTCGCGCTCGTCACCCAGTCCGCCGATGGCCTTCTTAGGTGCCGAGGCCAGCAGTTGCTTACCTTCGTTCTCCTTGGCCGTCACACTCTTCAGCTGCAGCTTCAGCTGTTTGATGGCATTCTCGGCCGAGGTGAGTACGGCGTCGTGCATGGCCGAGAGCTGACGGTCGATGTCCCTTACCAGCGGACTCTCCTTGCTCGAGCTGGCTACGATCTTACTGCGCTGCAGCTGCAGAGTATTGTATTCGCCCACCTGGTCGGCCAGCGCCTTGTTGTCAGCCACGAGCAGGGCGGGCAGCAGTTCGTCTTTCTTCGACTCGTCGCGCAGGTAGTCGCGGATGGCCTGTGCCACGTAGAGCTGGTTGCTCAGCTCCAGATGGGCGGCCGAGATATCCTTGGCCCCCTCGGCATAGACCTTCGCCATCACCTCGAGGTCGGGCATCATCGTCTTACTCTTATAGTCGGCCACGCGCTGGTCGAGCGTCCTCAGCTCGTTCTCCAGCGAGGCCAGTCGTTCTATGACATAGCGTTCCGACACAGCCGTCTGCGCATCCCTGTCGTCATTAGCCTCCTTGCGGTATTCGGCGATGACGGCATTGATGACGTCAGTGGCCCGTTGCTTCGACACATCCTTGTACTTGATGTCGATGATCGACGCGTCGCGACTGCCTACGACCACGCTGAGGCGTTTCTTCTTGATCAGCTCCACCATGGCCATGGGCTCGGTGCGCTTCACGGTGATGGTCATCTCGTCGTCGTCCATCTTCTGGAGGTAAGGTGTCGCCTTGACCTCGATATTACCGATGGAACTCTTCAGCGTCTGTCCCACCTTTCCCGTCAGTTCGTCGGGATAGCTGTCGTCGTTCTTCTTCAGCTTCCATATCCTCACGTCGCCGTTGCGGCTCAGTCGTAGCTTCATCCTCACGTCGTCCTCGGCCGTGATATCCTTGAACGTCACGGTCACGGGCAGTGTCTCGGCATAGAGATCGCGGTTGCGGATGCCCTTCACGGTATAGCTCATGTCGAGGTGCAGCTGGTCGACCACGTTGAGCAACAGCCACGACGACTGCATGGCGTAGAGCTCGTTGTACACGTTCTGCGAGCCACCCAGGCCGATCAGTCCGCCCAGTTCCGCCAGTCCGCCCAACTGTCCCATGATGGCGCCCATGCCGTTCTCCTCCTTCACCAGCACCTGGGCCTTACGTGTGTACTTTGGCGGTGTGACCACCAGATAGACTATCGCCAGCAGCATGACCACCGCCACGGAGGCTGCAAACCATCTCCATCGGGTGGCGCATGCCTTGAGAAAACTTCCTATCGTCATAATGCTTGTTTACTTAAAGATGAGTACGAGGATGGTGGTGAGCACAGAGACGGCAGAGATCCAGAATGAGCCCGTCGTCGTGTCGTTGGCATTGGCAGCCTGACGCTTACGGTAGTTGTTGGGCTGCACGTATACCACGTCGTTCTGCTGCAGGATGTAGGCTGGCGACTGTGCCAGTGCCTCGGCATCCATCATGCTCAGCACGTAGGTCTGCTGTTGTCCGTCCTCCTGTTGTCTGAGCACCTTCACCTTGTTTCTGTCGCCGTAGATCGTCATGTCGCCCGCCTTGCCCAGGGCTTGCAGCAGGGTGGTCTTGTCGTTGTCGAAGGCGTAGAATCCCGGGTTCTTCACCTCTCCGATGACGGTGAATCCCAGGTTCAGGTACTCTACCGTCACGACGGCATCCTTGGCCACACTCTGTTCCTCCATGGCTCGCTTCAGGTGGTCGGCCAGTTCGGCGCGTGTCAGTCCTGCGGCCTTCACCTTACCCACCAGAGGGAAGTCGATGTAGCCCTCTGCGTCGATGGTGTAGCCCGACGTGCCACGGCTCTGGTTGATCGACTGTATCTCGGTGTATCCGATGATCTGTGAGGTCACGGGCATGTTCAACACGTTGTTCAGCTCGGCCGACTTGGTGTTTACCACGATCGAGAGTTTGTCGTGGGGTCTCAGTGCGATACCCTTGCTCTGAACCATGGCGAATATCTGTCCGTCGCTTAGGTTGGGGAAGTAGGCCACCGTCTTGGGCGTCATGCACGACCCCATCGTCAGGGCTATCACTCCCATCACGCATATTTGTTTCAGTTTCTTTATCATCGCTTTATCAGTTGTGCTGTCAATTATAGAAAACGCGGTTGTCACATGATTATTGTAAACCACTGCAAAGATACGAGGTTTTCGCGAGAATCGTGCTAAAAAATTTGGATTATTCACCTATTATCTTTATCTTTGCAGCCGATTTACGGAAATCACGACTTGGGGTTGACTGGATTTGACAGCGGGTTGAGATGGTACGTAAGCACGCGGAGGCTCGTTGGCTACCTCCTTAATCTGAGTGAACAAAAAATTAATTGGCAACAATGAGTATGCTCTCGCTGCCTAATCGAAGTATAGTAGATTAAGAGCTTAATTTCCCTGCAAGGCGGGGAAACGAGACGTCGCTCCGAGGATGTTGTTCCGAATCCGAAGATTCAGCGGCGCAGGTTAAATCGGAAATAGCCCTTGCAGGCTCCGATGCATGGGTGAAGATTTAGGAGCTAAGGCATCAGTTGGTGGTCCAGGTCTTGCTGCTGCTCGAAAACCGAAGGCTGGAATAAGCGTGTAGAAAGCGTATGGTTTCCCTGTTTGGACGAGGGTTCGACTCCCTCCAGCTCCACTAACGTTTCGCCCTCATGAGGTCTCACCCTCGTGAGGGTTCTTTCATTCGCATATTATATTATCGCGGTCCCTGAGCCTGTCTCCTCGCGGTCCCTGAGCCTGTCGAAGGGAAAACCGCGATAAAGAGGTGGGATCTTTCCCTCAAAGAGATAGGCCCTATGCCTCATGGAGATAGGGTTTACGAGTGAAAGAGATAATCCCTTATAGGGTATAGAGATAATCCCTTTCACTCGTAAGTGACATTCCTTACAGTCATGGAGCCTATCTCTTTAACCGTTAGAAGCCCGTTTATTTTGTCTCTTTTCTGATATAACAATATTCCTCAGAAAATAGGCAATCTTCTACTCCACGATTGTAGTAATAAACCTTTTCCTTATAAAGGCAATCATTCAGTTATAAGAAACTATAAAATTATAAGAAGAGAAATCATAGAAAAGATATGGTTTTGTGTTTGTTACGTCTTCCTTCCAAAAACTCTCCCAAATTTCTAATGTATTGGTTTGATTTTGGTCGGAATGATTGCAAATATTTCCGACTGCAAAAATACTTTTTTCTTTCAAATAACAATATCTTTCCCCTCGAAATAAAGTTTTGTTATATATTACCCGGGTCTTTGGTCATTATAGGATGTAGAAATGTGTTATTGATATACGGGTATACGATATAAGTTGGATCATATACCAACTCAAAATCAGGCCACGTATTTAAGTTATCCCCAATATAAAGGTTCTCAGGAAACTTCATATATTTAAATGCTTTATGTTTGCCCGTAGGATGAATGAACCTCCCGTACTGTTGACCAAGTTCTGATAAATCATCTATATCAGATAACAAAATCACATCTATATCTCCAGAGTTAGTATAGCCTACAATTCTTTTGTTTTCTCTATAGATATACCTGTTTATCAATTCATCCTCTCCCCTTAAGGAGAAAACAAACAATAAAGCAGAATCCTTTCGGGCAAAGTTAAGTGAAAGAACCTTCTTTTCCTTGTCTGATTGCAATATAGGCAGATGCATCTCCACCATAGAATCAATAATGGATCCTAATCTTACATCATCTATGACGAATTCGCTTAATCGGAATCCACAACGTTTCTCAGACACATTGCAACTATAGAAAGACCCAAGAATAAAAAGCAAAGTAAATAGAATGGTTACTTTACTTTTTATGTGTTTTTTTATTACCATTCTCATCATATGTATATTCGAATTGAGTAAATACTGTCATAATAAGAAAATCTCACTCTTTTGCCACCCCATGCGATATATGGTTGATATCGAGGGCAAATATAGTAAATAACTGGGAATATTTATATGTTATTTCCAAAATATTTCGTTCGACAGCATCTTTGGCAAAACAAGTGGCCCCGAAACGCCCGCAACTAGGGTACTTCAGGGCAACCTTCTATTTGTAGTTACAGAAAATGTAACAATCGAAGATTTTCTTTGTATACAGAAAGAGGGTCGGATAATCTTTCTCTCTGTACTTTATTAAAAACTTATAGTTTCTCTTATACCCTTTATATTTTCTATTATACCTAATGGTAAGTAACCCACCTTCAAGTTTCCATTTCCCAAGGAGAGTGTCACCATCAACATTAATTTTCCTAAATTGATGATTACTATGGAAGTAGAGCTCGCAACATCTGCCAGCCCCACACCCAATACCATAATACTCAGTCACGGATTCATCTAAAATGGAATCTAACTCTGCTTCGTTAATAAATATGGTTTGCCTTTCTGTCCATACTTTATCAACAAGAATGGAGTCATTGCCATAAACACCTAAACAGGCGAAAACTGACAAACAAAGTAACAACAATTTATTCATGATGCTTTTTCTTCTTCTTTTCATACTTGATTTCTGTTCTTGCTCTGCAGATCACATTGGCCTATTTCACCAGCTCACTTGGATTCACTATATATTTTAAAGAGTCTAATAGCGCTTCGTAAAATAAGACTTTTTCTTCTGGGACATTAGTATAATATGTGTTTATTCCATATTTTAAAACATTATCTTCACGGAAATACTTTCTTTCACCATTTGAATAATAAAATCCGCGAGTCTGACGTAAATCATTAGCAAGAATATACTCACTAATAATATTCTTTCCTTGACGATCTATAAGTGGAATATTCATCATAGCACCATAGTGTAATCCGATTAAGGCTGTGTCTTCTATGCAACTTATATCTTTGAAGAATCCTTCCTCATAATTTGTAACGCAGACTTTAGATTTCTCCGGATAGGAGAAAACGACTCTGTCTCTTCCCACAACAACAGTATCTGTTTTTACTTGTGCCTGCATCTGGCAGAAATGCACTATTAGTATAATAATAAACAAAACTCTTTTATTTAATTCTTTTTCCATAATTTATTTTAGCTTGATTTTCCACTATTCTTAATCTATCAACTAATGCCTTGTTTGCATCAACCCTAACAGACACAAAACAATTCATCTTTAATTCTTCGTCCCACTCTATCTTTCCTTCTGAGACATAAGTATGTGAAGCCACATCAACAGAACCTGTCATATCATACAAATAACCATGTCCATAGGCTTCATGGGCTGTTGTTATGGCTTGTCTTTCAGGGGAGAGACAAGACCCTACATATATATATATTATTGTCCGGCGAAGGACCATTTTGGGCTCCAGGCATTTCTGTTACTCCCCTGTAGAAATTTCCATCACCGTTTGAATGGTCATAAAACTCCCTACCATCATGACCTTTGTCAGCAACTTTGAATACATAATTATTCTGAGATATGGCCAATTGTTTTATAGATAAGAAATTTTCTGATGTACTATTACATTTATTTAATAAATCAACATTTATCATTCCTTTCTCATCAAACTGAATATAATCCGCCTCTTCTGGGGTGACCGTATTAATGATATTGGTCTGCGAAAGGCTATCAGCTTCTATGGTTCTCCCATCCGGATCAATAAACCTCACCGGATTATTCGCACAATACGCATACGGGCTGACGCCGTAGTATTTCTCGCACAGTGGATCTATTCTGTCCCAGCGGGCGAGGACGGGGTCGTGCTGGCGGGCACCGTAGTCGTAGGTGTTCAGGCCGAACGTGCCGTCGAACTCCTTGCCGTTGTACTTATATTGTTGGAAGTCGCGGTTCCATATCATCACCTTCAGCGTGTCCACGAGCTGGCCGCCGAAGGGGTAGTAGTTCACGCGCTGCTTCATCGCGCCCGTCGAGGTCACCGTCTCACGCACCGTGCCCAGATGGTCCTTGTTCTGATAGTAGAACGTGAACTTGTCCGTCGTGCCGCTCTTTTGTAATCCCATGCGATTTATAGTTGATAACCAACGGCAAATATAGCAAATAATTGGGAATATTCATGGGTTATTTCCAAAATATTTTGTCCGACAGCATCTCTG
>NZ_FOIQ01000003.1 GCF_900110895.1 Prevotella aff. ruminicola Tc2-24
TAATCCGCATTTCTACGGGCTATGCCCTACTAAGGGGAAGGTTGGATACGCGTTACTCACCCGTGCGCCGGTCGCCATCTATCAAAGCAAGCTTCGATAATGCTGCCCCTCGACTTGCATGTGTTAAGCCTGTAGCTAGCGTTCATCCTGAGCCAGGATCAAACTCTTCACTGTAAAAAATATCTTTATCCCTTACGGAATGTTATCTGTCTCAGAACGACTATCCAGTATCAAGTAATTGTTTAAAAGAATAAACGGTTCGTTTCTTCTACCCAAGAGCATCACTACAATGCTCTCGCTTCTTGTACTACTTCTGTCTATGTAAATCTTTCAAAGAACTCTTTCTTGTTTGCCTCAGCCTGGATTTTTAGGCGAAAGCGGATGCAAAGGTACGACAAATTTTGATACCATCCAAATTTTGGAGAAGAAAAATTGCAGAAAGATGAAAGATTTTCGTGTTTATTGACATTTTTACACTTATTCTTCATCAAGAAGGGGACTGAAGCATCCGAAAGCTCCAGTCCCCTTCCTATTATATTACTTATGTACGAGCGACGATTGATTACTCGCGGCGCCCGAAAATCCTCAATAGATAGATGAAGAGATTCACAAAGTCGAGATAGAGAGAGAGTGCGCCCAGCAGTGCCAGTTTCTGTGCAGCCTCTCCGGCATCAGGAGCCATCATCAACATCTGTTTGATCTTCTGAGAATCGTATGCCGTCAGTCCGACGAAGATCAGAACACCGATATAGCTCACGACAGTCTCCATGAGAGAGCTCTTCAGGAAAATGTTCACGATCGTAGCAATAATCAGTCCGATGAGTGCCATGAAGAGAATCTTCCCCATCGAAGATAGATCAGTCTTCGTTGTATATCCGATCAGCGCCATCACCGCGAAGGTACCAGCTGTGATGAAGAACACGCTAGCGATGCTCGACATGGTGTAGAGCACGAAGATGAACGACAGCGTTGCACCGTTAATCACGGAATACAAGACAAAAAGGAGCGTGGCTGTAGTCAGCGACAGTCTGTTGATGGCAGAACTGATTGCCACGACAAGTCCGAACTCCGCGATAATCAGTCCCCAGAACAGGATACTGTTAGTAGCTATCGCCGTCAGCAAGCCAGGACTTGTTGCCACACCATACGCCGTTACGCCAGTAATCACCAGCGCCAGCGTCATCCACACATACACTTTCCGCATCAGGGCAGGAAAAGCAGCCGACATCGAGAGCTCCTGCTCGCGAGTCATGCCATCGAAATTCAATTCATTATAATTCATAGGTCTCATTTTTTCGTTTTTTACATTAGCATTACTGCAAATATGATGCCACAAAGGTAAGCAATTACTTTTAATAAAACATCAAACAGAATCATAAAATACCCTATTATTTGTATTTTTGGAACTTTTTCACTATATTTGTCCCCACTAACAATCTATTAAACTACACTGGAAACATAAAAGTCTTGGTGATGGGAGCGCAGGCTGCCAGAAGTGCAACCGTACTCTTACTGCCAGAGTAGGCATCATCGCAAAAGTAAAACAACTTGTTTTACCTTCATAGAAGGCATCCTTTACACCCGTATCAGGCATCCCTTACAAGGTAAAACAAGTTGTTTTACTTTTAAAGATATGTCACCTGACAGATAAAGGTCCTATCGGCACGACCATCAAGTCCTATGAGAAACGATTAAGAAGACCGATAATCAAGTTGACATCCTCGTCTTGAAGCGTCTGATTACACGGCAGACTGAGTTCCTGGGCATGAATCAGTTCCGTGATGGGATACGACTGCTGAGCCCATTCACGATAGCAATGCTGCTTGTGCGGAGGTATCGGATAATGTATCTGCGTCTCCACACCATTCTCCAGGAGATACCGCTGCAGTTCGTCGCGACGTTCGCAGAAGACAGGGAAGATGTGCCAGACACAATCCCTGTCGGACACGGGAATATGTATCAGCGGGTTGCTCACCTTATTATAATATATAGCAGCCACCTCCCTGCGGCGGTCGTTCTCCACCTCGAGATAGCGCAGCTTCACGTCGAGCACAGCTGCCTGGATCTCGTCCATCCGGGAGTTACGTCCCTTGCAGTCGAAGATATATTTCCCAGAAGCGCCGTAGTTGCCCAGCATCGCCACGACACGTGCCAGCTCCTTGTCGTCGGTCGTCACAGCCCCGGCATCACCTAAGGCACCAAGGTTCTTTCCCGGATAGAAGCTATGGCCGGCGGCATCGCCCAAGGATCCCGTACGACGGAAGCCATGAGACGTCACACAGCCATGCGCCTGAGCATTATCCTCGATGAGCTTCAGTCCGTGGTCTGTGCAGATCTCCCCTATCCGCTCCGTATAGGCACAGCGCCCATAGAGATGAACGATCATGACGGCACGGGTACGTTCTGTGATGGCACGCTCTATCAAGGCATCATCAATCTGAAGAGTATTGATGTCAGGTTCCACCAATACCGGTTTCAGTCTGTTAGCCGTGACGGCCAGGATACTGGCGATATACGTGTTTGCAGGCACGATGACCTCGTCGCCTTCCGTCATCACACCCAACTCCATATAAGCGCGGAAGATCATAGTCAGCGCATCGAGTCCATTACCACAGCCGACACAATAGCGGCTGCCAATGAACGATGCGTAGTGACTCTCGAACTGCTGCGTGGCCTCCCCCTTCAGGTACCAGCCACTGTTGAGCACCCTACCGACGGCCTGTCGTATCTCCGCATCGTGCAGGTCGTTGATCCGTTTCAGGTCCAGATACTTGATCATAGTGTCCACTCGTATGTATCGTAACAGACGGCCCTGGCACCAAAGCCCTCCTTCTGGAATACCAGTTGCTCGTTCAGGTCACAGCCGCTGCCCACCGTCGACTTCCCGAAGTCGAAGAACGACGTATCGGCATAATCGTGCCTCAATATCTGCTCATATAAAGCATCGACCGCATGCAGCTGTTTCCCCTTCTCATTGGCCGAGATATACTGGGCATGCGCCACACGGTCGCACAAATAGAGTATGGTTCCGCCCACGACCTCCTCCTCAGCAGAAGCCAGGTACAGTCGGATACGTTCAGGAAAGCGGGCATGAAGCCGCTGCATCTCTTCCAGAGTATGTACCGGCGACACGCCATACCTTGTCTGCAGATTACGTGTCAGCAGAGGCCAGAAAGCAGAGAAGTCATCGCTCGGCGCCACGCACACGCCCTTCTTCCGAGCCTCGGATACAGCATACCTGCGACCGTGACTCCATCTGGCAGGTGCCTTCGGGATCAGAGCCGACGAAAGATCGCGCCCCACCAGTCGGGCATGGCAGATGACAAACAACGCATAGAGATCCTCCTCGGAAGGAAGGCGGTGATAGATCCAAGGCACAGGCTTATACACCACCCGTCGTACCCCTTCCGAACGCAGCCAACCGTTGAGTTCCAAGAACAGCTCACAGATACCGGCTGCCGAAGCTCGCTCATCGGTAATCAGACCACCGTAGGTCAGTCCTTGATGCGAGAACAACGTATCGTCCTGTCGGTTGGCAGGTAGCAGGGCATAGAGACCTTTGGCATCGTAGATCATCAACGAACAGTCATGGAAACGGTCACTGTGATAATCCATATAACGACGGTCGAAGAGGAACGTGCCGTTCTTCGACCGTGCGACGAGCTCGTTCCACGCGTCGCTCAAACCGTCATGATACCGTCTTATCTCGAACATCCCACGTACCTCAGGAACTCATCATAATCGTAGATATAATCATCCTCCTCATAGTGCTCGGAGGCCAGCACCAGACAGACGGCTCCCGAAGAGAAATCGTCGAGCGTACGCCAGATATCCGTGTCGATCAGCAAGCCCTGCCACGGATGGTTCAGTAAGACCGTCTTCCGCTCGTAGCCATTGTCGAGTGTCACATGAAAAGAGCCGCTGACGGCGATGACGAACTGACGTAACCGTTTATGTGCATGACCGCCACGGCAACCGCCGCCTGGCACGTCATACACCCAATAGGCACGCTTGATGTCGAAAGGCACCATATCGGCCCCCTCGGCAACCGTGAGGTTACCGCGGGGGTCCGTTATCCTCGGTAGATCGATAATCTTAATGTCCAAACTTCTCATAGGGATCGGTGCCTAAGACCGTCTTGGCAAGACGCTTAGCCTTATCACGCAGAGCGTTGACATCGTCGCCAACCTCACCATAGCAGAGAACGACACCCATACGACGACCCTTATGAGCCTCCGGCTTACCGAAGATACGGATACGGGTACGGTCTTCCTTCAGAGCCTCGTCGAAGTTATAGTCGAGCAGCGAACGGTCGACCGGTGTGGAGGCCTCCTTCGGCGAGAGGATCACGGCACTGGCACCGGCATGCTCCAGATGGATGGCAGGGATAGGCAATCCCATCACGGCACGGAAGTGCAGTTCAAACTCACTGAGGTTCGTGGTATGTCCGAGCGTGACCATACCGGTGTCATGCGGACGGGGAGAGAGCTCGGAGAAGATCACCTCGCCCTGTTTCGTCAGGAAGAACTCCACACCCCAGATACCGGCACCTGTCAAGGCCTTCGTCACCTTATCAGCCATGCTCTGCGCCTGTTTCAAGGCCTCATCGGAGATCTTATATGGCTGCCATGACTCACGGTAGTCACCAGCCTTCTGCACATGACCGATCGGCGGGCAGAACAGTGTAGGCCAACCGTTCTTCTGGGTGACGGTCAACAAGGTAAACTCAGAATCGAAGTCGATAAACTCCTCGATGATCACCTCCTTCACATCACCACGAGAGCCTTCCATCGCATCCTTGAAAGCCTGCTCCAGCTCACCATCATTATGCACGTAGCTCTGACCATGGCCAGATGACGACATCAGAGGTTTCACCACACAGGGGAAGCCAATCTCGTCGGCTGCCGCCTTGAACTCCTCGAAGGTCTTGGCATAGAAGTACTTGGCCGTACGCAGACCGAGTTCCTTAGAGGCCAGATCACGGATGGCACGACGGTTCATCGTGAAGTTCACGGCACGGGCAGAAGGAGTGACCTGGATGCCCTGCTCCTCGAACTTAAAGAGGCGCTCCGTACGGATGGCCTCGATCTCAGGCACGATGATGTCGGGCTTGTGTTTGTTGACGACCGCCTCGAGGGCATCGCCATCAAGCATTGAAAACACCTCACGCTCGTCGGCCACCTGCATGGCCGGTGCATTGTCATAACGGTCACAAGCTATCACGTACTGACCAGCACGCATAGCGGCTATCACGAACTCCTTACCGAGTTCACCAGAGCCTAAAAGTAGTATCTTCTTCATATCTTTTGTATTTGTTTAATCATTTGCCATTCGGGAGTGACAGCGAGTCGGCGGACACACTGGTCGAGACGAGCCATCGTATCCTCCTGAGAGAGGCCCAAGTCTGAGGCGATCTCCTGAAGTGACTTACGCTCGGAGCCGAAGAGACCATAATAATGGGTTACGGCTTCTTCTTCCTCAGGAGGGAGCAGATAGAGCAGATGCTCCAGATAGTGTTCCATCTGAGGGGTGATGCTCATAGGGTTCAGACCTATGTGCACCAGGAATGAGTGGAGGGAGCGGGTTAATGCATCCATATGACAGATTTGCCGTGAAACGGCACCACATTTATATTATTTATTTATGAGACAGCAACGCACCTCACCTAGCGGTTGGCATACATGCTGTCGTAGTATTTCTGATAGTCGCCGGAAGTGACATTGTCGAGCCACTCCTGATGGTCGAGATACCAACGGACGGTCTTCTCTATACCCTCCTCGAACTGGAGGCTCGGCTCCCAACCAAGTTCTTTCTGGAGTTTCGTCGAGTCGATGGCATAGCGCAGATCATGACCGGCTCGGTCAGTGACGAAGGTGATCAGATCCATATCCTCGTCCTCCTTGCGGCCCAACAAACGGTCGACGGTCTTAATCAGTACCTTGATGATATCGATATTCTTCCACTCGTTGAAGCCACCGATGTTATAGGTCTCGCCAGTCTTTCCCTGATGGAAGATAAGATCGATGGCACGTGCATGATCCTCGACATAGAGCCAGTCGCGCACGTTCTCACCCTTACCATAGACAGGCAGCGGCTTACGGTGGCGGATATTATTGATAAAGAGCGGTATCAGTTTCTCAGGGAACTGATACGGACCGTAGTTGTTCGAGCAGTTGGTCACAACCACAGGCACACCATAGGTGTCGTAGAAGGCACGCACGAAATGATCACTCGACGCCTTAGCGGCAGAATACGGAGAGTGCGGATTGTATTTCGTGGTCTCCAGGAAGAACTGCTCACCGTACGCCAGATGGTGCTCCGATGAGGAGGCGGTTGTGGTGAACGGCGGTTCTATGCCCTCAGGATGAGTCAGTTCAAGAGCGCCATATACCTCATCGGTCGAGATATGGTAGAAACGTTTGCCCTCGAACTTCTCCGGCAGCGACTCCCAATAGAGTTTCGCCGCCTGCAGTAGTGAGAGCGTTCCCATCACGTTTGTCCTGGCGAAGGTAAAGGGATCCTTGATACTACGGTCCACATGACTCTCAGCGGCAAGATGAATGATGCCGTCGACCTTCTTATCCTGCATCAGCTTGTAGAAAGCATCGAAGTCGCAGATATCCATCTTCACAAACTCATAATTGGGCTTGTCCTCGATATCCTTGAGATTGGCCAGATTACCGGCATAAGTCAACTTATCGAGGTTGATGATACGATAATCCGGATATTTGTTCACGAAGAGACGCACCACATGACTTCCTATAAAGCCCGCACCCCCTGTAATAACTATCGTCCTCATATCTATCTTATTGATAATATTCTTATTGATCCCCTAAAGCGATGACCTCCAGATCCTTGAACGTCTTTCCGTCGATGGTCAGACGAACAAGCGTACGGTCCTTCTGCCATCCCTGTTGTCCTGCCGCTCCGGGATTAATATGTAACAGTCCCAGTGTCTTGTCGTATTTCACTCTCAGGATATGCGAGTGACCAGTGATAAACAACTGCGGCGGATTGGCAAAGAGCGTTGAGCGTATGCTGGGATCATAATTACCGGGATAGCCACCGATATGTTTGATGAGCACATCCACATCCTCGCACTTGAAACGGTTCACTTCACGATACATCAGACGCAGGTCGCCACCGTCGCAGTTGCCGCAGACCGCCCTGAAAGGACGGAAAGCAGCCAGTCGTTCGGCCACCTCAACGCTACCGATATCACCGGCATGCCATATCTCATCACACGAATCGAAGTAATATTCGTACTTATCGTCCCAATAGGCATGTGTGTCGCTTATGATTCCTATCCTCTTCATCCCTTTTCCCTTAGCTGAACGACATTATATCTTAAAGCGTTTCCGGATAAACTCCGCGATAAGTTTCTCGGTCTCCACGATACCTAACACGCTGGAGTCGATACACAGATCATAGCTGGCCGCATAGCCCCATCTCTTGCCCGTATAATAGTTGTAATACTCCGCACGCTGGTTCTCACGTTTCTCGATATAGTTCCGCGCAGCCTCCTCATCGAGATGCTGCTTGTTCATAATCTGCCGGATGCGATAGTCCATAGAGGCAGTCACAAAGATATTCACCACATTCGGTAAATCGCGAAGCACGTAATCGGCACAACGCCCGACAAACACGCAGGAGCTCTCAGCGGCAGCCTTCCTGATGGCATCGCTCTGAAACTGGAACAGACTCTCCTGCGAGAAATTCGACTTATAGAGACTGCTTCCACTGAAATGCGATGTCTGCACATTGAACAGGCCTTTGAGGAATCCCTTCCGTTCGTCGTTCTCCTCGAAGAACTTCTCTGAGAATCCACTCTCCTTTGCGGCCAGGTTCAACAGCTCACGGTCGTAATACTTTGCGCCGAAGTCGAGAGCCAGCATTCTACCGATATCATGACCACCACTTCCGAGTTGTCGACCCACATTAATGATTATATTTCCCATAAGCTTTGAGTTTTCTAATATACCATATCAGCATCGGTATCGTCATCGAGAACGAGCCGAAATCGCTCACCGGCATTGCATACCACACGCCATCCAGTCCCCAGAACATCGGGAAGACATATGCCATCGGCAGTAACAGGATCAGTTGGCGTGACAACGAGAGAAAGATGCTCACCTTAACTTTCCCGATGCACTGGAAGAAATTGGTGATCACAGCCTGAGAACCCACCACAAAGAACACGAGCATATCAAGTTTAATGCCTCGTGCCGACATCTCCAGCAGGGTCGGATCGGCCGTAAAGATACGGGCGATCTGTCGAGGGAAGAGCATCGAGAGCGCCCATCCTACCAACAAGATCGTCGTAGCACAAGCGATGGCCAGCCACAGGCAGCGAAACATACGGTCGAATTTCTCGGCTCCGTAGTTATAACCCACGATAGGTTGCATGCCCTGAGTGATGCCGATGACGAACATGAAGAACACCATCACCATCGAGTTAGCTATCGAATAGGCGCCTACAGCCATGTCGCCGCCATAGCGCACAAACTGATTATTCATGAAAATCACGATGACACATGCCGTGGCATTCATCAAGAACGGCGACACACCGATACTGATGATATTCCGCACCAGATCCCTCTTCAACTTATAGATGCCACGCTTCAGATGAAGCAGTTCTTTCCTGTTCGAGAAGATCCACATCTGCCAGCATAAAGCCATCGACTGCGAAGTGACCGTTGCCAAGGCCGCTCCACGGATGCCCCAGCGGAACCACCACACGAAGGCCACCACCAACAGGATATTCATGCCCACGGTGAACAGCGTGGCATACATGGCGTGACGCGGCTTACCAGCAGCACGGAGCACAGCGTTCATACCGAAATACATATGTGTCACCATGTTACCCAACAAGATCACCGTCATGAACTCACGGGCATATGGCAGTGTTGCGTCCGAAGCACCAAAGAACCGGAGGATCGGATTCAAGAACACAAGACAGACCACCATAAACAAGAAGCCGATGATCAGGTTCAAAGTCACGGTATTACCCAACAGGTTTTCTGCCGTCTTATAGTCTCTCTGTCCGAGTTTGACGCTGATACATGTCGAGGAGCCCACGCCCACAGCGGCACCGAATGCCGCACTCAGGTTCATAAAAGGAAACGTGATGCCCAGACCAGCGATGGCTTCCGGTCCCACAATCTGACCAATCATGGCACGGTCAATGATGTTATAGAGGCTTGAAGCCGTCATGGCCACAATGGCAGGCAGAGCATATTGCCACAGCAAAGCGCCCACGGGTTTTTGCCCCAATTCAAGCGCTGCCTTCCTGTTATCTGTCACACTTTTTTCTTTCTCCATATATTACGGTTGCAAAGATACGAATAAATAAGCGAAAAGCCAAATTAATTTAGGCTTTTCGCTCGATTTTTCCTTATCATATTTTTATTTCTTAATTAATATTAGTACCTTTGCATCCGTTATGCTTTTCCGCCGTCTGTCAAAGTCCATCGTTTTCCTGTTGCTTGCGCTTCTATGCCACACGACAGCAAACGCAAGAAACAATCCTAAGATGAGATATCCTGGGGGAAAGTTCTATATCTACAGGTATACGCTCAAAGACAAACAAGGTTCACCCTATTCGCTTGAGCATCCCAGCAGATGGCTGTCTCACAAGGCGATAGAGCGCCGCCGCAGACAAGGACTGGCAGTCGATTCGACCGACCTGCCCGTGAGCAGTACCTATCTAAAGCTTTTTGAAAAGACATCCGACGAAACGGTCAAGAACGATTCGAAACGATCATCGGAATGGACCATTATCGGTACTAGCCGATGGAACAATACGATTCTCGTCCGTTCCAATGACACGATCCTTCTGGATAAACTTGCGACACTCAGTTGTGTGGCCGAAGCCAAGAAGGTATGGACATCACCCGACTCTATCCTGAGGAAGATTCATAAGGTTACGGCGCGCGAGACGTTCTGTACTTGGGACAGCATCAAAGGCGAGAGCTATGGCAACGGGCGTGAGCAGATAGAGATGTTGGCAGGCCATCGTCTGCACAGCATCGGTCTGAGAGGAAAAGGCATGACCATCGCTGTGCTTGACGGCGGTTTTCAGAACGTTAATGCGATTCCTGCCCTGCAGCATTCGGGTATTATCGGAACAAAGGATTTCGTCTATCCCAACAGCACACATTTCTTCCAAGAGACCGATCACGGCACGAAGGTTCTATCGGCCATGGCAGTCAACGAGCCCGAGGTGCTCATCGGTACGGCTCCAGACGCCCGTTACTGGCTCTTGCGCTGCGAGGATCAACAGACAGAACAGCCTGTCGAAGAAGACTACTGGGCCATGGCGGCAGAGTTTGCCGACTCTGTCGGCGTAGACATCATCAGCTCTAGTCTTGGTTACAACGAGTATGATGGCTATCCCGGCTATTACCACCAGCACGACCTGGACGGGCAGACAGCGCTCATCAGTCGGTCTGCCTCTATGTTGGCCAAGAAAGGCATCATTCTCGTCAACTCGGCCGGCAACTCAGGCATGGGCCCCTGGAAGAAGATCGTCTTCCCTGCCGATGCCCATGACATTCTGACCGTCGGAGCCTTGAACACAGAAAAGGAAAATGCACCGTTCAGCGGTGTCGGTCCGACACAAGACGGTCGTGTCAAACCAGACGTAATGGCTTTAGGGAGTCCTGCAGCACTGATCTCCGGAAGAGGAACGGTGGCCAGAGACATGGGAACGTCATTCTCCACGCCCACCATAGCGGGACTGGCGGCTTGTCTGTGGCAGGCTTTCCCCGAGAAGACAGCCCTTGAGATTATCCAACTTATCAGGGAGAACAGCAGTAACCACCAGAAGCCCGACAATATCTGTGGCTACGGCATACCGAATTTCTGGCGAGCATATATGGTAGGAAAAATGACAGAGAGATGAAGAACAATCCTATAACCCTATACGAACTCAACCGACTGGTCAAGGAGGTCATCGAGAGTGAGATGCCCAACGAATATTGGGTAGAGGCCGAACTGTCGGAATGCCGAGAATCGAGAGGGCATTGTTATATGGAACTGATCCAATACGACGAAAACGGCGACTCCCTTGGGACAGCCAAAAATTCGGGGTTGTTCGGCACGCCGACCAGATCTGGGCCTATCGCCAAGGCTTCTGCCAAATGCTGGGCCTCGAAATGGATGGTCATACGACCATATTTCGAGCGTACCACAGGACAACAACTCCATGCCGGCATGAAAGTGCTGCTCAGGGTATACCCGCAGTTCCACGAGGCCTACGGTTTCTCGTGGATCGTCACTGACATCGATCCTACCTATACGATGGGTGACATGGCACGAAAGCGACAAGAGATTATCCGGCAGTTAAAGGAAGCCGGTATCTTCGACCTACAGAAAGAGCTTCGACTGCCCCTATTCTGTCAGCATATCGCCGTTATATCCAGTGAGACGGCTGCCGGCTATGGCGACTTCTGCAACCAGTTGGCCGACAACCCCTACGGCTTCCAGTTCCAGACACAACTCTTCCCCGCCATCATGCAGGGTGAAGGTACAGCACAGAGTATTATCACAGCCTTGGAGAAGATCTATAATCATGTAGACTTTGACTGTGTGGTTATCATCAGAGGTGGCGGTGCCACCAGCGACCTATCGGGCTTTGATGCCTTAGAGCTTGCAGAGAACGTAGCTAATTTCCCCCTGCCGATTATCACCGGTATCGGGCATGACCGCGACGAGTCGGTCGTCGACATGGTCAGTCATATCAGGGTCAAGACCCCTACAGCTGCTGCTGCCCTGCTCATCTCACATCTGAAAGAGATACTAGACACCATTAACGACACCCAGGAGCATCTGACCCGTTATGCACAACAGAAGTTGTCAACAGCCAACTATCAACTGTCGGCCATCGCCATCGCTCTCCCCCGCATCTTCTCCACGGTGAAGATCCATCAGGAGGCCCGCATCGACAGTCTATACAGTCGGCTCGCACATTGTTGCAGTGACAAAACATCATCGCTTAGCTCCAGACTAACAGCACTTGAGGAGCGCCTACCAATGCTCATCGAACGCCGTCTGCTCTCTGAATGTCATCGTCTGCAACTCATCGAGGAGAAGACCAAAGGACTCGACCCGAGGTTACTCTTGAAACGAGGCTATAGCATCACCCTTCATCAGGGGAAGGTGATACGTTCTTCGGAGCAACTACATCAGGGCGACGAGATTGAGACCCTACTGGAAAAAGGAACCATCAAATCTATCATCAAATGAAAAAAGAGACCAAATATGAAGAGGCCATGGCCGAATTGCAGGACATCGTCCGCAGGATGGAGAATGACGAGTTGGACATTGATCAGATGACAGCACAACTCAAGCGCGCACAAGAGCTCATTAAGCTCTGCAAGGACAAACTGACCAAGACCGACGAGGAGATTAAGAAAATCCTATCGGAAAAAGACTGATCCAACAAGAAAAAAGTAACAATTTAAAAAGATTTTAACCAAAAAAGTTGCGGATGTGCAGTAAATTGTGTACTTTTGCACCTAATTTGAAACTTTAAAGGACTAAAGAAATGAAGAATCTGGACTGGGCAAACCTGTCTTTCGGTTACATGAAGACCGACTACAATGTACGTTGCTACTATCGCGACGGTAAATGGGGCGAGATTGAAGTATGCTCCGACGAGTATCTGAAACTGCACATGGCAGCGACCTGTCTGCACTACGGACAGGAGGCATTTGAAGGGCTGAAGGCCTACCGTTGCAAAGATGGTAAAGTACGCGTATTCCGTGTAGAGGAGAACGCTGCCCGTCTGCAGAGCACCTGTCGTGGTATCATGATGCCGGAGTTGCCAACAGAGACATTTGTCGAAATGGTCAAGAAGGTGGTCCGCCTGAATCAGGAATGGATTCCCACTTATGAGAGTGGCGCCACCCTGTATATCCGTCCATTACTGATCGGTACCTCTGCACAGGTAGGCGTACACCCAGCCAGTGAATACTGCTTCCTGATTTTTGTAACCCCTGTGGGTCCATATTTCAAGGGCGGCTTTGCCTCAAACCCCTATGTCATCGTTAGGGATCACGACCGTTCGGCTCCCCTCGGAACAGGTATCTATAAGGTCGGTGGAAACTATGCCGCTTCGCTCTTCGCTAATAACCTGGCACACGAAAAAGGTTACGCCTGCGAATTCTATCTCGACGCAAAAGAGAAGAAATATATTGACGAGTGCGGTGCTGCGAACTTCTTTGGTATCAAGAACAACACCTATATCACCCCGAAGTCGACCTCTATCCTGCCCTCTATCACGAACAAGAGTCTGATGCAGGTGGCTGAGGATCTGGGGATGAAGGTAGAACGCCGTCCAATTCCTGAGGAGGAACTCGACACCTTCGAGGAGGCTGGTGCATGTGGCACTGCAGCCGTTATCTCGCCGATCTCATACATCGACGATCTCGAGACAGGCAAACGATATGACTTTGGAGAAAAACCAGGTCCTGTATCGAAGAAGTTGTTCGACACGCTTCGCGGCATCCAATACGGAGAGATCGAAGACAAGCACGGTTGGACAACCGTTGTCATCGATTAAGGGACCGATATTACACGAAACCAATCAACACAGAAATATTGAGAAATATTTAAACAGAAGAAGAGGCTCTAATGAGCCTCTTCTCTTTTTCTCTTATGTCCCTTTCCTTTACGATTCCACTAACACATATTTCGGGGAGTCACCATACTTGTTCGGCTCGGGCTTTCCGTCGATCAGGACCATGAAGAACACGACCAGACAAGATAACAGCCAAGCAATTCCCAAAAGAACAATCAAAAAGAAAGAGCCCGCATTATCCTCGAAAAAAGCCATGAGTTTATCCACATTTCCGGACATAGCTATTTCGATATAGTCATTCATGACACTTGACGTGCCTGTTACAATCTGTCCTGCCGCACCCAGCGCATAACTGATATAAACCCACGCACCGCTTCTACCCGTATCATGCAGGCGGCGCACAGTTACCGACAGGGCAGCGAACATCACCACAATAGAAAGCAGACAGCCAACCAATAGATCTGTCACGAAAGTCGAAAGAATGAAGTTACATGCCAGGACGACCAACAGCCACCACCAGAACTCCGAACGACGACTACGTCCCTTAAATACCGACAGACGACTGGAAGCCAGTCTGACAGCCTCACCAAACCCCAGTTGAGGAAGAATCTTGTAATTTGCCATAACCTTTTTTTGATAGTTGTATTGTTATTTTCTGCAAATATAAACTTTTTTTTGCTTTTACCCAAATATATCCAAGTTTTTTCGTACCTTTGCGACAAAGTCGCGAGGGTATATTCATACCCTGGCGAAACAGACTAAGAATATGGGAAAAGGAAAACTAGCAAAGTTCGCGGATATGGAGAATTACGAGAACGTATTCCAGTATCCATACTCAGTTATTGACAATGTGCCGTTTGAAATGAGAGGCAAGTGGCGCGACGACTATTTTCACAACCAGAATCCTATCGTACTTGAGCTCGGATGCGGTAAGGGAGAATATACCGTAGAGCTGGCCAAACTCTATCCCGACATGAACTTCATCGGCGTAGACATCAAAGGTGCCAGGATGTGGACTGGTGCCACACAGGCATTGAACGAAGGACTGAAAAATGTAGCTTTTCTACGCACGAATATTGAAATCATTGAGCGTTTCTTTGCCGAAGACGAGGTACAGGAGATCTGGCTCACCTTCTCTGATCCGCAGATGAAGAACCCACGGAAGCGCCTTACCTCTACATATTTCCTGAATCGTTACCGCAAGTTTCTGACTGACGGCGGCATCGTGCATCTCAAGACCGACTCCAACTTTCTCTTCACCTACACGACATATATGGTGGAGAAGAATCAGTTGCCCGTTGTCTTCCGCACGGAAGACCTGTACCATGATGAGCGCATAGACGATGCGACGAAGAAGATTCTCTCTATTCAGACCTACTATGAGTCGATGTGGATCGCGCGTGGTCTGAACATCAAGTATATGAAATGGCATCTGCTCAGAACCGGAGAACTCGAAGAGCCCGATGTTGAGATCGAGCTTGACGACTATCGTTCATACCACCGTTCCAAAAGAAGTTCACTCGACAAAGCGAAATAAAAGACAGCTATTATGAAAAGACTGATGACCATCCTCGTGGCAGCACTCCCTCTGCTAGCCATGGCACAGAAATCACTTGAGGTGTCCGTCGACAGTGTCGGCAAGTTATCCACCAAGATTGAAGAGGCTCAGCGCTTTAAGATCGCAGAATTGAAGATCAGCGGACCACTTAATGGTGCCGACATCAAGTTGCTTCAACAGATTGTGAACCGCACCAAGACCAACAAGAAAAATCCTGGTGAGTGCCTCGTCACGGCCATCGACCTCTCTGAGGCAAGAATCATGGGAGGTAAGGAGGGTATCAAAACCAAGAACGACGAGTTACCCGGTGGTCTCTTCTCTGGAGCCAAGATGCTCACCAAAGTGCTCATACCAAACACGACAACCGTTATCGGCAAGAACTGTTTTGAGAAATGTGTGAGTCTGACAGCTATTCCTATCCCAGAAACGGTAACGACCATTGAGAACGAAGCCTTTGAGGATTGTGAGAAACTCTCATCAATCAGCCTGCCCGCCAATCTGAAGACACTAGGCAACGGGGTCTTTGAGGGTTGCAAGGCACTCACAGCCATTGTGATACCAGAAGATGTAAAGGAATTAGGGACAGATCTCTTCCGCGGTTGTGAGAATCTGACTGCCGTCACCCTGCCTGATCGTTTGAAGTCTGTTGGCAGCAATGCCTTCCGCGACTGTAAGAATCTGACAGGTATCACCCTTCCTAAGTCTGTCAATGAGATTGGCAGTTCCGCCTTTGAAGACTGTACAAGTCTGTCGACCATCGAGATGGCCTCCGTCAACAATGTGGGCAGCAGTGCCTTCGAGGGCTGCAAGGCTTTAGGATCTGCCACCTTCGACAAGATATCCAAGTTAGGTAGCAGTGCCTTTAAGAACTGCAGTTCACTGGCTACTGTCATCCTGCAGGGCCACCTTAACGAGATTGGCGCCAGCGCTTTTCGTGGCTGTTCGACCTTAAGTGACATCACCATCCCTGCCAATGTAAAAATCATCGGCAGTCGTGCTTTCGACGACTGTAAAAGTCTGTCGCAGATCACACTTCCCACCGCCCTTACGAAGATTGGCGACCATGCTTTCGAGAATTGCGCCTCCCTGAGAGAGGTCAGCATACCAAACATGGTAAAAAGTATCGGTTCGAGCGCTTTCGAGAATTGTACCAGTCTTGACAGCGTCGCAGTTAACGGTTTTATCACAGAGGTGGAGAGCGATCTGTTCAGGAAGTGCCAGAATTTACGTGTGATCAATCTGCCGACCTCTGTCAAGAAGATCGGCAACAAGGCTTTCCAAGACTGTTCTGCTTTGAGCGGTATCACTCTGCCTGTCGCCCTTCTGTCGATTGGTGACAATGCCTTTGAGAATTGTGCTTCGCTGACCAGTATCAAGGTGCCCGTGGCAGTCACCACGATCGGCAGTTCCGCCTTTGCGGGATGTATCATGCTCACCACGGCCGAGCTATCAACAGCACTGAAGAAGATCGGCGGATCGGCCTTTGCGAAATGTGCCTCCTTGCGCGAGGTTATCCTCAACACCCCGGCACCGCCAACCATTACCAACAGCACCTTTAAAGGCACCTCGCCCACCTATCTGATACCCAAGGGGAGTCTGCCCATATACGTAGCCAACAAGAACTGGCAAAAGATTACAGGTTTCAAAGAGAAATAAACACACAAAAAATAAAGAATGACGTTATATCCCAAACTAATTATGGATGCGCTGGCAACAGTGACGTATGCCGGCACGAAAAAGAATCTTGTAGATAGTGACATGGTGGCTGATACCCCATCCGTAGCAGCGCCCTCACAAGAAGGAGATCCGTGGAAGGTGAAGGTGGTACTGGTATTCCCACGTGATACCGATCCCTTTCTGAAGTCGACCGTCAAGGCAGCAGAGGCTGCCATCAAATACCACTGTCGGCAGCATGCAACTGACAACCAAGAACCGGCGACCGACGTCGATGTAGAGATCGCCACCGAGTTTAAGTCAGCACCCCGCCCAGAAATAGAGAAGCTATTGCCAGGTGTGAAAAACATCATCGCCGTAAGCAGTGGTAAGGGCGGTGTCGGCAAGAGCACCGTCTCAGCCAACCTCGCCATTGCCTTGGCACGTCTCGGCTACAAAGTTGGCCTCTTAGACACAGACATATTCGGTCCTTCGATGCCCAAGATGTTCCATGTCGAAGATGAACGCCCTTATGCCGTCCATGTCGACGGCCGCGACCTCATCTGCCCAATTGAGAAATACGGTGTTAAGCTACTCTCCATCGGCTTCTTCGTTTCCCCGACCACTGCCACACTCTGGCGCGGTGGTATGGCCACGAGTGCATTAAAGCAGCTCATCGCTGATGCCGATTGGGGCGAACTCGACTATTTCATCCTCGACACCCCTCCTGGCACCTCAGATATCCATCTGACACTATTGCAGACCCTTTCAATCACTGGTGCCGTCATTGTGTCGACACCGCAGGCCGTTGCCCTGGCCGATGCCCGTAAAGGCATAGACATGTATCGCAACGAGAAGGTCAACGTCCCTATCCTCGGCCTCATCGAGAACATGGCATGGTTCACTCCTGCAGAATTGCCCGAGAACCGCTATTACATCTTCGGAAAAGAAGGTTGCAAGAATCTGGCACAAGAGATGGGTGTACCCCTGTTGGCCCAGATCCCCATCGTACAGAGTATCTGTGAGAGCGGCGATGCTGGTGAGCCCGCTGCCTTGAAAGTCGACACCATGACAGGCCAGGCCTTCATTAACCTCGCACAGGCCGTTGTCACCGTCGTCAATCGTCGTAATAAAGAACAGCCCAAGACAAAGATTGTCGGAGTCAAATAACACGACAGCCTCAGGTCTCTCCTTGATGCATCAGGAAAATGGTCATCAAAGAGAGACCGGCTGCACATCTGGACTATTTACACGCCCTTTCAGAGGACAGGGTGACCCTAAGATTTTGCATGAACTCATCTGAGAACAGACTAGAAAGCAATTACCAGAGTGGCAACAAGCGGATTGCCAAGAACACGTTGGTGGTCTATGGACAGTTGGCGATCAGGGTGCTTCTAGGACTGTACACCTCACGACTGGCCCTTGAAGCCTTGGGTGTATCCGACTTCGGTCTGTACAGCGTGGTTGGCGGTATCGTTGCTCTCTTCACGGTTATCTCCAGTTCACTAGGAGGCACAACCGTTCGTTATATCAACGTGGAGAGGGGCAAGCCAGACGGCGACCTCAACCGTGTCTTCAATGTATGCCATGTGTTGCATATCGCGATGGCGGTCTTCCTGTTCCTCCTGTTGGAAGTAGGCGGTATCTACTATATCCATCATTACCTGAATGCGGAAGCAGGCAAGGAGGGGACAGCAATGTTCGCCTTTCAAGTGGCAACAATAGTCTGTTGCCTAGGCATCTTCAACGTACCCTTCTCCAGTCTTTTCAATGCAGCTGAGAAGTTTCTCTTTACGGCCGTAGTAGCCATCTCGGTAAAGGCAGTGCAGCTCATCCTCCTGTATTGGCTACTCACCTACGACGGCAATCGCATCGGAGCCTTTGCCATCATCGAGGGACTTACCACCCTGGCATCATTTGTCATCTACCACTATTACTGTTATCGTCGATGGCCTGATATTGTCAGATGGCGTTTCATCAAGGAATGGGGCATCTATAAAGAGATACTCATCTTCAGCTATTACAATCTTTTGACCTCCATCGCCTATATGGGTAGGAATCAGGGAAGTATGCTTCTGATCAATTTCTTCTTCGGCACCGTGGTGAACGGAGCCTTTGCCGTTGGCAAGACTATTGAGCGCAACATCTCACCTTTTGCGAGAAATATCCAGAATGCGGCAGCGCCCCAGATGACTCAGAGTTACAGTGGCGGCGACATGGAACGAGTATACTATCTCACCAATCGTATTTGCAAGTACTGTATCCTCATGATGATGCTAGCCTTTTTCCCCTTGTGGGCAGAGTTAGACTTCATCCTTCACCTATGGCTGATCAAGGTGCCCGAAGGTGCCTTGGTGTTCTGCCAGATCATCCTGCTGATGGTCTTTGTCTCCGTCACCGATGGCGGGCTCACCCATGTAGCTAACGCCTCCGGCAAGATCAGCAAGTTCAAGATGACATATAGCATCGTGACACTAGCATGCATCCCTGTCGGCTTCATCATCCTTAAAGCTGGCTATCCAGCCTATTCATTATTGATAGTCTTCCTGATTGCCGATATTTTCTGGCGCATCTCGCAGATCTATCTGATGCATCGCATCCTCCATTTCCCTGTGCTGCGTTTCTGCCGTGAGAGCTATCTCCCGCCCCTCATCGCCAGCATCCCTATCATCCTTTGCATGATTCTTACCTCTCAGATACAGACCGATTCGAGGCTATGGCATCTCTGCCATCTGGCCTTCATCCTGTTGCTGACCGTTTTTTCAATCTATTACCTTGGGCTTCAGAAAAATGAGCGTAAGAAAGTCACTAACCATATCAAAACAAAAATCCTAAAACAATCATGATATGCCTACTATTTCACAAAAAGAGAATGATGTACCACTGAGCATCATCATTCCTGTCTATCAAGTCGAGAGATACATACGTCCTTGCATAGAGAGCGTATTCCGTCAAGGACTAAAAGACAAAGACTTCGAACTGATCATCGTCAACGACGGTACAAAGGATCAGAGCATGGAAATGATTACCGACATCATCGACCAGCATTCTAACATCACTGTTATCAACCAAACGAATCAAGGACTGTCTGTCGCCCGCAACAACGGCATAGTCAGGGCCAGAGGAGAGTACATTCTCATGCCCGACTCCGACGACATGCTGGTAACCAACAGTCTGCCGTTCCTTCTTGAGAAAGCACTCTCATCGAAAGCCGATATAGTGGTAGCAGACTTCCTGAGGATTGACAACAAGGAGATGGATCAGTACCCGTTTGACTCGATTGTGCAGAAAGACGGGACGTCCATAGAGAAGACTGGCGAAGAGCTGTTCCTTCAGGATTTGAACCCACACGAGTGCTATGTGTGGCGAACCCTGTTCAGGAGAGATTTCCTTCTGAGGCATCATCTGACATTTTTCCCTGGTATTCGTTGTCAGGACGTACCTTTCACCCATGAGTGCTATCTAAAAGCGAGGAAATGTCTGAGAGTATCATGGCTATTAAACATCTACAGGCAGCATCGCCCCTTTGCTGCCTCCTCCTCCCACGATGTTAAAAAAGGGAAAGAAATATCAATTGCCATTGCCAAGACTTGGGAGTTGACCAAACTGAATCTCAAACCCGAACTAGAACGAAAGCTGAAAAACGACATATACGCCTCGTTTTGCTATAACCTATGGATGACAACCAAACTTAAAACAATGCCAGAACGATATGAGGTCGTTGATATCCTAAGGGAGGCGGCCCCCTCCCTTTCTTTCGACGATGGAATCAAACAGAAGCTAAATACGTTTCTATACCATCATGCGCCGCACGTTCTCATCAATTTGCGGATCATCTATGGAAAGATCGTGAAAAACGAATAACACAACATAATATGATAGCCCCCCTAATATCAATTATCGTTCCTATCTATCAAGTTGAGCTATACACTAGAGAAGTGTATTGACTCAATCATCAACCAGACATACAAGAATCTTGAAATCATACTTATCGATGACGGAAGTCCTGACCGATGTGGAGCCATCTGTGATGAGTATGCAGGCAAAGACTCACGAATAAGGGTTATTCATCAAAAGAACGGAGGGCTGTCTGCCGCCAGGAATGCAGGACTTGACATCGCGAAAGGCGACTATATCCAGTTTGTCGACAGCGACGACTGGATAGAGCCTGAAGCTTGCGAGACCGTTCTCACGATTGCAGAAGAACAACATGCCGACATCGTATGCTTCGGCTTCTGTTGGCTGCTTCCTACTGGTGAAACCACCCTCGTATCAGTCAATTCCTCCTCAGAGATAGAGGAAGCAGCAGTCATCAAACAACTAATATGTAAAAAGAGTGTTATCCGCAATTTTGCCTGGAACAAATTATTCGTAAGAGAACTTTTCGATGGAGTGAGATTTCCTGTAGGAAGAACCTATGAGGATATCTGTGTGACATATCAACTGGTCCACAAAGCAGATAAGATATATGCCACAAAAGCGATCTTATACCATTACGTGACACGTGAGAACAGCATCACGTCGAAACGATTCAACGCAAAGACCATCAAAGACCTGATTGCGGCCTACAAACAGCCCATAGAATTCCTGCAGTCAGAATACCCAGAGTATGCAGACATGCAGATAGCCCATGCCCTTAGAGAGATGCTTAACGGATGGGCATTATTAGAAAATGATCCCGACTACCCCCGTATCATGGGGGATCTTAAAGAATTCAAAAGAAAGCATCATTCAAAGATGCACACGCTTACGAAATACAATAAGACCATCTGGCTATATTACTATTGCCGTCCATTGGCATACCTGATGATAAAATACCGATATGGGAAAAAGTAAGTCACACGAGAAGAGAAGTGTCTTCTTCCTGATGTCAATAGCGGGAATTGGAGGAACAGGCAAAGCATTCGTGAATCTCCTGAGTGTGTTCCCTTTTGACCGCTATGAGGTACATCTTGGCCTCTTTGAGGGACAAGGCGCTTTAATGAAGTATATCCCACAAGACATACAGATACACACATTACCAGCATTGTCGAACATTGAGACAGTTCGCTCCATGCTAAGATCATTCCGTTGGTTTGATGCTTTTCTGTTCCTTCTATCATGGGCATACGGCAAAATCACTCATGACAACTACTGGTTTTGCCGAAACAAGTACCGTCATGCACCGAGGCTCGACGAGTGTTATGACCTCGCCATTGCCTTTAGGAGTATTCCAAGTGAGTTTGTCTGGTATCTGTGTCACAGGATTCAAGCCAAGAAGAAATGCATCTGGATCCATGAAGATCTTTCTATGCCCCGAGAGCGCTTTAAATATAAGATCGTGGAGAGATTGCATCAGAACATCGACCATGCCGTTGCCGTATCAGAAGAAGCCAAGATCCGTTTTGACGAAGCTTTCCCGCAGATGAAGCAGAAGACGCTCGTAATCCGTAATGTCATACCTGTTGGAGAAATCTTGGAAAAAGCGAATGCGGGCAGCACTTTCTGCGATGCCTATCAAGGCCGTCGATTGCTAACAGTTGGGCGCCTCCAACCACAAAAAGGAATATTATTAGCCATACGTGTTTTGAGGATACTATTAGACAAACACCATGATGTGAAATGGTATATCATCGGTGGAGAAGTCGGTAATAAGTATTATAGGCAATGCATGAAGCTAGCCCAACAAGAGAAAGTAACAAATCATCTTGTTTTTCTTGGTGAGCAGGAGAATCCTTATCGTTTTATGAAAGATTGCGATATCTATGTCCAACCATCCCTTTATGAGAGCTTCTGTATCACACTCGGTGAAGCCTTATGCTTTGGCAACCCAATCGTATGTACTGACTTCTGCGGCGTTGAACAGATGAGTGGAAGAACAAATGGATATATAACAGACTTCACACCTGAAGCTATCGCGGAAGGGATAGAGCAAGCATTAAAAGCAGAGATGGTACAGGTGAGTCCCAACCAGCAAGTAGTAGATATCAGCAGATTATATGATGAGCCAAGAGAATAAGGCTCACGAAACCTTGAGCATTGCTGAAGAGATGTACTTTGTCTTCTAGCTATGCTATATGTGGAAACACGTTATATCACGAAATGGAGAGTATGAACAAAAACATAGACTTTGTGATCACCTGGGTCGATGGAAACGACCCTGTATGGAGGAAAGAGCGCGACCACTATGCCGCATTAGAGCATAAGAAAATCGACGACTCCAGATTCAGAGATTGGGAGACACTCAGATACTGGTTCCGTGGTGTGGAGACGTTCGCCCCATGGGTGAATCACATCTTCTTCGTCACCTGCGGGCACCTGCCCGAATGGTTGAACACCGCACATCCGAAACTGAGGATTGTCAAGCACGCCGACTTTATACCAGCCGAGTATCTTCCAACATTCAGTAGTTCAACGTTAGAGTATTGGTTATATAAGATAGAAGAACTATCTGACCATTTCGTCTATTTCAACGACGACATGTTCCTGATTGACCACGTAACACCAGAAAGATTCTTTAAGGATGGACTTCCCTGTGATTTGGGGGGCATGACTGTGAACATCCACAGTGGGATGTACGGAGCATCAGTATTACTGGCCAAGACGCTCATCAACGAGCACTTCAATAAATGGGAGGTAGTGAAAAACAGCCCGTTCAAGTGGTTTAACGCTACCTATCTGCGTCAGTCACTGTTAAACCTACTTTGCACGATTATCCGAAAGGATGAGTTCGTTGGATTCGTCAACCCACACCTGCCATATAGCTATCTGAAACGAACCTTCGAGGAGGTGTGGACAAATTGCGAGGAAGACCTGACACGGACGAGTAAGAACAAGTTTCGGAACTATGGCAATGTCGCCCCGTGGATCCTCAGATACTGGCAGCTGGCCTCCAACACCTTTTCACCTTATCCTGTGCAGAAAAGTGGTCAATACTATCTGATAAACGATAGCAATATCTCAGAGGTCACGACCAGCATCCTACAGCAGAAAAAGAAGATTATCTGTATCAACGACAGTGATGAGATTACAGATTTCGAAGAAGCAAAGAACAGAATTCGTTCAGCCTTTGAAAAGATTCTTCCGAAAAAATCAAGTTTTGAGAATTGACGATACTTCAAACAAAGGCAGAGTTCACAGATGAGAATAATTACATACCTCCTTGGAAAAAAGTTCATTCGGACGAGTATTGGCTATATAAAAAGAGGTCAGATTAGTGATTTCCTGCGCTATCTAAAGGAGTATCTATATGGGATCACGCACTATTCTACAGATGGAAATCTTGATATAGAAGTCCCTTCGTCTCGTTTAGACACTACAAAACTGAAGATCGCAGTATACACATGTATCACAGGGCATTATGAAAGTTTAGCAGAGCCGCTTTTCCTAGATACAGGTATTGACTATTATGCGTTTACAGATGGGGAATGTCCGAGTCATTCTAAATGGAAAAAGGTTGATATCACTCAATTCAAGGAATATAAGGAACTCTCCCCCACTCAATTAAATCGAGAAATCAAGATGCTGCCTTTTAAGTTTCTGTCAGGCTATGATTATACGATATATATTGACGGCAATATCGAGATTGCTGATTCCCTGCTGCCACTGATTGAAGAGATGGGCGATCAGGCTTTGGGGATTCACTATCATCGCTCTAGAGATTGTATTTACGATGAGCTCGTCCGTGTGCTCCATCTTAGGAAAGCAGATAAGGCAACGGCCAAGCGACAGATTGCGACATATAAGAAAGAAGGGTTTCCACGCCATTATGGTTTGTATGAGAACTCCATCCTCATCAGAAACCATCATGATGAGCCAACTCGTCGTCTGATGGAGGAATGGTGGGTTGAGTACCAGAAGTATTCAACAAGAGACCAGCTAAGTCTGCCTTATCTCATCTGGAAACTGGGATATGACAAGAAGAATATCCATATCATAGGCCACAATCTGCGCAACAACCACAGATTCAACAGAGTACACTCGCATGACAGGCAATGAGAATATGGGACATGACGACATGAACATATCAGTCACAGTGATTGTCCCTGTTTATAAGGTTGAGCCATATCTTAAGCGCTGCCTTGACAGTCTGTGCCGACAAAGCCTGTCTGGCGTAGAGTTCATCTTAGTCGATGATGCTTCTCCAGACAGATGTGGTGATATCTGTGAGAGGTATGCGGCGATAGATAAACGGTTTAAGGTGTTTCATCATGCCGAGAACGAAGGTCTCTCCGCAGCAAGAAATCTTGGCATCAGAAATGCCTCTGGCGATTACCTCATGTTTGTAGATAGCGATGACTGGGTACACGATGACTTTTGCAGAGATGCGTATGAGTGTGCAGAACGCTATCAGGCAGATTTAGTGATATTCAATCATATCAAGGTACGAGGACTCAATCCGGAGAAAGAAGAGACAAAAGTCCTGAAAGGGTTTAAAGAAGGGTATAAGACCACTCAAGAAGCCCTTGACATCATACTTGAGAACGAAGGGAATGCCGCATGGAATAAGATCTATCGGAAGAGTTTGTTTGACGATATCTCCTACCCTGAAGGATTCGTATATGAAGATACTGGGACAACATACAAACTGGTCTGCAAATCGTCATGTACATATTTCCTTGACCATGCCTTGTATTACTACTGTGTCCGTCCTGATAGCATCACGACCTTCGTATCACCCAAAGTACTGAATGACAGAGCAAGATTGAACTCACAACGATATCGTGACCTTGGGACATGGGGATATCATTCTGAGATCCTAGATTATCGGATTAAGCATTTCGCCCTGTGGTATCTTATCAGGAAAAAGAGAGATTTCTCTGATGCGAACTATACATTCTTGTATCGCACTCTCCGATGCGGTTTTCATGTTCCCAAAAGATTCTCAAAGAAACAGACGGCACAATGGTTACTATTCAGGTTGTCTCCATTGCTGTTCGACCTGTATTACACTTTAAAAGGTAAAAAGATATGAAACACGTTTTCCTGGATCATAATTACGATCAAGGCCATATCCTGATGAAAGATCTGGAAAATCAGCAGGATTGCATAGTCATATACAGGGATCGCATGCACAAAAGCAAACTGATCAGCAGCCAGTATTGCCACTTACTGTTTGGTAAACTCAAGAACAGGACGAAGGCCCTTGAAAAACTCATCTGGAAGACGTTCTTGCGCCAGCACATAGACTCAGATACACAGACAATCGCTATGGTCACCAGTTGGTATACTAACACCTTGCTGCGGCTTATCAAGGAGATGTTTCCTCAGGCGAAGCTGATACTGCTGATGCGCGACACCGTCATGAGTAACACTCAAAGAAACAAAGAATTCAAAATAGAAGAGGCAAAACGGATCTTTGATCTTATCCTGAGCTATGACAACATATACGACGTACCAACATATGGCCTGACCTATGCGCCTGTGTATATGTCAAAGTCAGATGATATTCCTGCTGTAAAATGCAAGTATGACATTTCTTTTATCGCAGAAGCAAAAGACAGAGCAGGCATGGTAAATGGTTTATATCGGAAATTTGCAGCTAACAATATCAACAGCTATTTGTATCTTTGTCATGTAAGGAAATCAGACCGTCTGAATCCGTCTACAATTATATATGCGGATAAGTTCATGAAAAGAAATAAGATGCTGCGGAAGGAACTTGAGGCTAATTGCATCTTAGAGGTACTGAAGGGCGATGCTCATTCCTGCACATTACGATTCTGGGAGGCAGTTATGTATAACAAGAAACTTTATACCAACTGGAAGGGTGTCGTAAACTCTCCATATTATAACCCCAAATACATTAAAGTTTTTGAAAAGCCAGACGATATCGATCTTGATTTTATCAGAGAGCGTCTCGATGTGGATTACAATTACCAAAGAGAATTATCTCCGATTCATCTGCTGAATCGTATCAGACAGTTGTAAAAAAGTAGGTTTTGCATATTTACAACATGGAGAATCATTGCGTTGTCATACAGTCTCAAAGAATTAAGAGAACAGAGGTTCTTCTTTCTCTTCTTTTATTGCTCAGCCCAGCTCGTGCTATAACCGTATTCCTATTGCCACTTGCATTATTCGTTCTTATTTCTCGTTTCCCTTCCCATCTGAGATACAAGCAAAGCATCGCCATTCTGATTACAATATTCATCTTATCTTCATTGTTTGGTCTGGCAACAGAAACAACATCATTAGGGGGAGTCATCCTTTCGTGTGTCATCTTTCTACCTATGATACTGTTTCTTTTTTACGAGCCATCATGCTACATCGACAAAAAGGAATTATACAATAAACTTGCAAAACCCTTTCTATATTTCCTATTAGTGATCGACATCCTTGGATGTCTATACAAACTACGCCACGGAGGGGTTGATGATTATGGATGGGCATATGGCAAACATTACGAGTATGTTCATGGTTTGGCAATGATCAACACCTTTATTTTCTTGTGGTTTGCCATAAAGTTGTTGTATGGTCGTCTATCAAGAAAAGAATGGCTTATCCTTAGCATGATTGTTCTATCTATTATTGGATGTGGCTATGGACTGGGGATCATCTGTTTATTCCTCACTTTTGTGGTGCTTCTCTGTCGTTTAGGAAAACGGAAATCTCTTTTAATCCTTTGTTTATTATTGATTGGTGTCTATGAATTCTCAAGATCACCGCATCTAGAATACGAAAGAGAGAATATAGTTCTGGCAATGGATAATGTCGATGTTAGAAAGATCACCATGTTCCATGAATTCATCTCACTACTGAAAGATGATAATCAGATATTTATGATAGGAACAGGCCCAGGAGGATACAACAGTAGAAGCGCATTGTTGCTTAGTGGGGATAACCAGAATTTTGTCAACAAAACACTTGGCGATATCCAACCTATATATTACAAGAAATACATTTATCCTCTATGGAACAGAACATTTGTCAGTCAGGCGGCCCATACAGACGGGACACGCAACAAACCCTTTTCCAGTTTCGTTTCAATATGGGCAGAACTTGGTGTCTTTTTCATTGTTATCTTCGCCATCATATATATCAAGCTCATAAAACAACTAAGGAGGTATAAAAGGCATAAAGTGGAATACTATTTCCTTCTCTCATTAGACATTTTCATGGTTTTTTCGTTAATCTCTCATCTGTGGCTTGAAACCACTGAGTTTATAGTATATTGCCTCATCCGTTTCTTCGCTATCATGTCACTAAAAAGCGAACACTCAGCAAAGTCACATGAAGAATAATGCACTCAGAGCTACCATCTTTCGTATCAGGAACCTAATGCTACCCAAGACCAGGGGACAGGAGAGTTGGGATTATATCGGAAGGAGCATCGAGTCGGGCAAACCCTTCATGGCAGCCAGGTTTGGCGCTGTGGAGATTAAAGCTGTGCTATATGCTAAGTATCCTTTATTAGCTCCCTTCCTAAAAAGATACGTCTATACTTGCATGCACAGAAACGCAGGTTTCTTCCCTGTCTCCAAGGAAAGCCTGCGACAGTTCGCCAGTCTGATGACGACAGACATGAGGCAGGTGGACGTGCTGTTCTCATGGCGCCCTGAGGAGATTTTCCTGAAAAAAGAACTTCAGAACGCCTATAAAGCTTCTTTCGCAGACACCAACATCCATCCAGAGGATAAAGCCTTCTGGACTAAGTATCTTAAGGGGAAAAAGGTGTTGGTCATCCATCCTTTTGCTTCAACGATAGAACAGCAATACAGGGAAAACAGGACCAAGTTGTTCGCTCGGACTGATTCCATTCCCAAATTCTCATCTCTAACAACAATCAAAGCTGTGCAAACCATCGCAGGTCATCAAGCTGGCTATAAAACATGGTTTGAGGCACTCGACTATATGAAGCGCGAAATAGAAAAAGCAGACTTTGATATTGCGCTGATAGGCTGTGGTGCTTATGGATTCCCTTTGGCAGCTCATGTCAAGCGCATGGGTAAGCAGGCCATCCATCTAGGTGGCGTGCTGCAGATCTATTTCGGCATCAAGGGGAAAAGATGGAACGACTGGGGCCTCTATAACGAGCATTGGGTATCGCCCCACGCTGAGGATATTCCGCAAGGTGCAGAACATGTAGAAAACGGATGTTATTGGTAATCTTACCAAACTAGGACTTTGCTCCGAGGAAAGTCCGACTTTGCTCCGAGGTAAATGAGCGATAGGTATATATTAACGACAGATTATAATAAGAAATGGATATCGTAATATGCTTTGATCATGGATTCGTCATGCCATCTGGTGTGATGATGTATTCTGTATGCGCCAATAACCAGGAAATGGATATCACTTTCCACGTTGTGACAGACGACAGCGTTACGCAGAAAGACAAAGATGATCTGACAGACAATATAAAAGTCTTTGAGAGACACGTGAACATAATGTTCTACACAGTCAAAAAGAAGAACGACAAACTGCCTTCCACAGGCAACAGGCATGGATTAACTTATGCGACCTATTATCGTCTGTTCTTGACAGACATACTTCCAAAGGACATTGATAAGATACTCTATCTGGATGGTGACATGATTGTCAGGCACTCACTCTTATCACTATGGAATACGGACCTTACAGGTTATGCAGTTGCAGCGGTAAACGACTCCCTTCATACGGACATTCATTATGACGCCCGATTAGG
Source organism: Prevotella aff. ruminicola Tc2-24 (assembly GCF_900110895.1). GTDB lineage: Bacteria > Bacteroidota > Bacteroidia > Bacteroidales > Bacteroidaceae > Prevotella. The sequence continues at coordinate 29,419 of NZ_FOIQ01000003.1, forward strand.
GTATCCATCGGATAAAGGATACTTTAATGCAGGAGTGCTATTGATCAATCTGGGATACTGGCGGGAGCATAACATCTCCCAGCAGCTGACAGATTTCATGGAGAGCCACCATGACGTGTTGACCTTCCATGATCAGGATATCTTGAATGGTGTGTTCTGGAATCAGAAAGTATCACTACCTATCAAGTACAATCTGGTCAGCGGATATTTGTATAAACAGTTCTCTTTGGAGAAGAGAAAAGACCAACAGGAGATTATAGACGCCAGAAAGGATCCTGTTATCGTACATTTCGCTGCTAACTTCAAGCCCTGGGAATCATATATTCGCTTTCCTCATCCATTCAATAGCACTTTTTATTATTATCAGGATTTGACGAAGTGGAAGAATCACAGAGTGGATAACAGGTCATTAATACTCAAGACCAAGAATTACATAACTGACTACCTACGACGGATCAAGGTCTTACCGCCATTGAATAGTTATTATATAGATGTCAAACCCGTTGTATAACACGCAAATCATTTTTTTGCTTTGAAAGAGATGACGAATCTGCTTATCGACTGCTCCTACATAGAGAAAGCGTTTGTAGCCTCAGGATCACTTGTTATCTATGCTGCCCGCTTGATACAAGGCTTCCAGAAATATGGCCATTGCCGTATACATGTTCTCCTATGGCAAGAGATGGAGGACACCCTTGACCAATTCGTTGGCCAGAAGTATGAGAAGATTGTACTGGACCGCGACAAGATGTTTACTTCATGGCGACCATACTATCGCCTGCTCGGCGTCCTGCCACGTCAGTTGAAACAAGAATTGAAAATACGGAATATATCTACCGTTCTTCTACCCATACACCTGTTTGGTTTCTTCTACTTCTCGCCGCCCTATAGACACTATGCAATCGTACACGACCTCATTCTTTACGACAATGTCAAAAAGGAAAGAGGAATGCTTTCTTATTTTATCTGGCACAGATATCGCAGCATGCTAACCAAGAAATTCCCTCATCTGATATCTATCTCAAAGGCAACGCACGATGAACTGCTACGGCGTGACGGTAAGGAGTCGGAGATTGTGTACAACAGTATACCATTTGACTTCACTGACCAAGAGCTGCCGATAGAGGATATTATCGACAAACAGTATATTCTGGATGTGAACCGTTTCCATCAAACCAAGAACGCAGAGTTACTCATCCATGCCTTCAGCCTGATCAAGAACGATATTCCTCACATTCTTTATCTCAAGGGAGATCATAAGTGCGAAAAGGAACGGAAGGAACTCGAGAAACTTTCTAAGGAACTTGGGTTGAGTGACAGAATTGTCTTCGACCACAGCTTCCGGACGGAAGGCGAGATGCGCTATCTTTACTCGCATGCCGACCTGTTTGTATCGCCATCGCTTCAGGAGGGCTTCGGGTGGACACCCATCGAGGCTGCAGTCAACAAGACACCTGTTCTGATATCAAATATCGAGGTACTAAAAGAGGTTTCATGTAACAAGATACCGACTTTTGACCCTCATTCGCCAGAAAACCTAGCCAAGCAAATACTGACAACACTCCAGAATCCGCCTAGCGAACAGGAAAAGACTGACTTGGCAAAATTCTATATGGAGAGGTATTCCCTGAGCCATCAGATTAAACAGTTAGAAAAGATCATGGGATTATGACGACAGGCCTGAAAAAGATACTGTTCATCCTTCATATGCCACCACCAGTACATGGGGCTGCGATGGTAGGGAAATATATCCACGACTCGGAGCTGATCAACTCACAGTACGAGTGTCGTTATATCAACCTGGCCACTGCTACCAGTCTGGAGGATATAGGAAAGGTGGGCATGAAGAAAATGCTCGTCTTCTGTCGACTGCTCCGTAAGATACGGCAGACAGTGAAGACCCTGCACCCTGATCTGGTATACGTGACGGCCAATGCGAAGGGCGGAGCGTTCTACAAGGACTATGTGATTGTGATGATGCTCAAGCGGATGGGCTGCCAAGTTGTGGTACACTATCATAACAAAGGGGTGTCTGCCCGCCAAGACAGATGGCTCGACCATCGATTGTATCGACGATTCTTCAAGGATCTGAAAATAATCCTGCTCTCGGAGAGGCTCTACCCTGACATCCAGAAGTATGTCAAGAGGGAGAATGTGTATATCTGTGCCAACGGTATCGCTCAGAATCATGGGCTGCGTGAGGTAAGGGGTATTCCCAACAATGCACCTCGTATCCTGTTTCTCAGTAATCTGCTCATTGAAAAGGGTGTACTGGTATTGCTCGATGCCCTGAAGATTATCAAGGATAAGGGTTGTCTGTTCGTCTGTGACATCGTGGGAGGTGAGACGGCAGAGATTGGCGCAGTCCACCTTGAGGAGGAGATCCGTCAAAGGGGACTGCAGGGACAGGTGAGCTATCAAGGGCAACGATACGGAACTGACAAGGAGGCTTTCCTGCAGGACGCAGATCTGTTTGTATTCCCTACCTTCTACCAAAACGAATGCTTCCCTCTGGTACTTCTTGAGGCCATGCAGCACAGCCTGCCAATCGTCACGACGGATGAGGGCGGTATCGCCGACATCGTGAAAGACGGTGGAAACGGCCTCATCTGTGAGAAGAACGACCCCGTGGATCTGGCGAAGTATCTAGAGCGTTTGCTCAACAATCAGTCGCTTCGTATCATGATGGGACAAGAGGGCTACCGTCGATACAAGGCTCTTTTCACGCTTGAGGCCTTCGAGAGCAAACTTACTGAGATCTTCTTTAATCTATAAACTATTATACAGGTATAACATGCGTTTATCTGACATTAACCTATTAGAATCAAGAGCTGAGCTTCAGACCATTCCTGAAGGAAAGCTGCTCATCAACACCATCAATGCGCACTCATTCAATGTGGCACAGAAGGACAGTCTCTTTGCTGAGGCCCTCACGAAAGGCGACTACCTGATACCAGATGGCGCATCGATCGTGAAGGCCTGCCGCTGGTTGAAAGCGAAGTCACAGCCTAAAGAACGGATAGCCGGATGGGATCTGTTTGCCTTCGAGATGGACAGGCTCGAGAGAAACAGTGCTCAAGGAGATGCCGAAAGTGAGAGAAACAAGGTGATGTTCATGGGCTCATCAGAGAAGGTGCTGAACAGCATCCGGCAGAAGGCGGCTATCAACTATCCGAACCTAGAAGTAGTGACCTACTCGCCACCCTATAAACAGGTATTTTCCGACGAGGATAATGCAGCCATCGTCAACGCTATCAACGAGGCTGACCCAGATCTCCTATGGATTGGCATGACAGCACCTAAGCAGGAGAAATGGGCGTATGAGCATTGGGCAGAACTGAATATCCACTGCCATGTGGGAACGATCGGTGCCGTGTTCGACTTCTATGCTGGTACCATGAAGCGAGCTCCGAAGTGGATGCAGGATCACGCCCTGGAGTGGTTGTACAGACTGGTAAAAGAACCCAGACGGATGTGGCGGAGATACCTCATCGGCAATATTCGTTTTCTCGGAAATATCATTAGGGAGAGATTATCATGAGAAAAAACAATCAGACAAACACATTGATCAAGTGCTCCGTCATCGCAGGCGACTTTGTAGTATTGAATGCTGTACTGGCTGCATTCCTCGCCTGGCATCCCAGAGTTGGCGGATGGCGTTTGGAACAGATCAGGCTCTTCATCCTGATCTGCAACATCGCGATGGCAGTGAGTCAATGGCATAACCACACCATCATCCATAAACGGGTCGTATCGGGTGGAGAAGTGCTCCAGCGTACCGTATTCTTGACAATGACACAGGCTGTCCTTGCTTATCTGCTGATGAAATGGGTAGATTTGCGGATACCTGTCGGATGGGTTCTTCTGGAACAAGGAACAGTCTGCTTCATCCTTATCCTCATACTGAGACTCACGGAAAGAACCGCTATCAAATGGTATCGTCAACGAGGTGGTAACTCACGCACCATCACCTTCGTTGGCTCTGACCCTGGTATGCTGTCCGTATACCATCTGCTCATAAATGACCCTACAACTGGCTACAAAATTATAGGTTATTATGCAGACAAGAAGATCAAAGACAATAGCGAAAGTGCTGACGAGAATTATAAGCAACACCCCAAACTGGAATGGTTGGGAACCACTCAATTCCTGATAGATCATCTCGAACAGTCAGATCAACTGAAGATGGGCGACGACCTGTACGTCTGTCTGCCTATAAAAGAGACGGACTTCATACAACGACTGTCGCTGTTCTGTGACCAGCACATGATAAAGTTCTACTATATCCCCATCTCGGCCGAATCACTGCAACTGCATCTGCAACGAGAGAGTTTCTCCGACGTCGAGGTGTACACCACACACAAGAGTCTGCTACAGTATCCTCAGAACAGAATCGTCAAACGACTTTTCGACATCGTGGCGTCAGCACTCATGTTAGCATTGGTAGGACTATTCATGCCTTTCATCGCCCTGATCATCAAACGACAGAGTCCTGGCCCTCTATTCTTCCGACAGTTGCGAACAGGACTAGACGGAAAGCCGTTCATGATCTACAAATTCCGTTCGATGCACATAAACAAAGAGGCTGACAGCCGTCAGGCGACGGAAAATGACGCGCGCAAGTTCCCATTCGGCAATTTCCTGCGGAAGACAAGCATCGACGAACTGCCACAGTTGTGGAACGTACTCAAAGGAGATATGAGTATCGTGGGACCAAGACCACACATGCTCAGTCATACGGAGATGTACACACAGCTCATAGACAAATATCCTGTAAGACATATTGTGAAGCCTGGGATAACAGGGTGGTCACAGGTTACGGGTTTTCGTGGTGAGACGAAAGAACTCTGGCAGATGGAGGAACGTGTCAGGCGCGATATCTGGTATATCGAGCACTGGAACATCTGGCTCGACCTACGCATCATACGACGGACTTTCCTGGCGCTTTTCAAACACGATAAGAATGCCTATTAGGATACTATATCAAATCTATTTTGAATCGGAATGGTTGAGGTTCGCTTGCTTTAATAGCAGGCGAACTTCTCTTTTCTTACGGAGATAGTCCAAACGCTCTTTGGCATGGCGATGCGACTCACGAAGCTGATGACCATATACCAGACAGGCAGCAATCAGATAAACGAAAGCATGGATCCACAAATAACGGACTTCCAGAAGCACATCACTCAGCGTTCCCCCCATGGTGTTCATACGAACAAAGGCTCGCACACCAAAGGTGCTAGGGAACAGCCATGAGACACCTTGCCAGAAGCCCGAGATATTACTCTGTGGCCATGAGACACCTGTCAGGAACAGCAACGGCAGAGACACAAAAACCATGAGCAACATCACGTTCTCACGATAGCGAACCAGACAGGATACAGTCATACCAAAGAACACACAGGCCAGCAGATAGGGTATCATCAGTTGCAACAGATCCTGCCAGTGTATGAGCGTTAAGAAGGAGAACAGCCGTGGCACAACCATCGTGAGATAAGCTGCCATGACCATATAAACCATCAGGTAGCACAATGCCTTACCGCCCACAATTCGCCCCACGCTGGAATAGCACTTGTGGATAGGTACGAGGTCGGCATAACGATTACGCTCACGAGCGGTACCTGCGGAGAGTCCAATACCCAGTACGAGTGTCTGCTGGAGTATCAGCATCAGCACGGCCGGGATGATAAAGTTACCATATCCACCAGCCGGATTGAAGATCGGCACATCCTCGAAAGCTAAAGGCTTGGTGGTAATCTGATCCTCACGAACAGTATAGTTACCTGCTAACTTCGTCTGTATCTCCGCCCCCATCGACTGCGTGACAGCAACGGCTGTCTGGTAGATGGCCTTGTAAGTCAACATCAGAGACATGTCACAGTATACACCCACCACAGCTTGTTCCATGCGGTTGATATGCGTAGAAAAATCGGAGGGGATGAGGTAGACACCCTTCACCACCTGACGACTCACCAATGTTTTCGCTTCGTCCAAATCCTCTGCATAATAGGCCACCTTCACATCAGGTGAGGCATCACACTCACGGATAAACTGACGACTCAGATGACTATGCGACTGGTCGACGACCACCACAGGCACCTCACGCACCACCTCATTATTATATATCCATGAATATAGCAACGGATAGGCCAACGGTACGATGATAAAGAAGATGAGTACTCCCTCATCGCGAAACACCTGCTTCATCTCCTCATACCAGATGTAACAGGCATCCTGGATCAGTCCGTGTAGTTTATGGAATATAGACATAGGTCAGCATTGCATTCTTAATTTTCGAGATAACCAGCCAAGGCAGGATAGTGAAGGCCACCAAGGCCGCCAGATGGAACCAGGCATCAATCAACGGGAAACCGTTAAATACCGTAATCTGATAGATCATATAGTAATGGCGCAACGGGAACAACCACGTCAAAGCCTGGATGGCAGCATCCATACCCATCACAGGGAAGGCTGATCCCGCTAACGAGAAGCTCAGCACGGCCCATAGCGAGCAGACACTCATCGACATACGGAGCGAAGGCATCAGGCCAAAGGCGAAAACGCCGAAACCGATACTGGAGAACACCTCCAACACACAAAGCAAGATGATGTCGGCCGTATGTCCCTGATAGGGAAAGCCCATGATATGGAGCATATAGAATTCATAGCCAAAAATCAATGTGAGAAACACCAGTGCCTGAGGCAGGTATTTTCCCATGATGGCCACCACAATATTCTTATCGGCCATCGCCAACCACTCCTTCCCCCGTCCGAACTTCAGTTCCATACCCAACGAATAGGCGGATATCAGAAACATAAAAAGCATCATCACACCAGGCACAAGTACCGTCGAGAGATAGGCATTATAGTTGGTCCAAGGATTGGCTATCTGATGCAAATCAATCCGAATAGGTTGCAAGAACGCCTGTATCTGACCTGCCGTATAGCCCTTCGCACGCATCGTGGCCTGTCCTACAGCCGCCGAGCCAAGGGTGGAAATGGTTTTCAAATCTCTCATCAGCAATGACCCCGACATCACCGAGGCCATATTATAATAATAGGAGATCTTGGGTTGACGACTAGCCAATAACTTGTCTGTCGTACCCTTGGGGATATATAGGAATGCATATATCTCGTTGCGCTGAATGGCACGACGCGCCTCTGCCACCGAGGGATAGTGGGCCACCACCTCCGAACTCTGGAAAGCATCGAGACGACGAATCAATCCGCGCGAGGTTGTTGTATTATCAAGATCGACCACACCCACAGGCATGTTCTCTGGCAATCCCTCATCCATCAGCGAAGTGAAAAACACCATGGCCAACAGGGGGAAAACCACCATACAGAAGCCGTAAATGCGATTCTTATACAGAATCCTACATTCACGCTTCGATATCTGCCATATCTGGGTGAGGAATTTCATTTAATTCTTGACAATCAAAGACATGCCAGGACGCAGGCCATCCAACCTATCCACTGGACGAGCCTTCACCTCAAAGGTTTTCAAGTCATACTGACCATTGGCCTTCGTAGCCTTCCATACAGCATATGAACCCTGATCCTTCAGGTAGTATACCTTCATTTTAATATCTTTGTTGAAAGCAGGAACAAAAGCAGTAAACTCTGTACCCATTTGCAAGCCGTTCAACTGGTCCTCACGGACATTGAACGTTCCCCACATATCCTGCATGACAGAGATAGACATAATCGGTGAACCCGTACCAACGAGTTCTCCAACCTTTGGATATACATCGCTGACCTCGCCCTCGATCTGAGCCACTTGCACTGTTTCATGGATATATGAGTTTACCTCGTTGACAGCACCTCTTGCACGCCCCACCTGAGCGGCAGCAGCCAACTTATCCTCACGACGAGCACCATTGACAGCCATATCATACTGACTTTGTGCCGCCTTCACCTGTGCCTCCATTGCCTTATAGTTGGCATAGGCCTCATCGCGCTTCTGCGCACTCATCACGCCCTCATCATACAGACGTTGTACTCGGTGGTATGACTTCTCCGCAATCTCCAGTCCGGCCTTCGCCTGCTGAAGTACGGAAAACGCACCTTGGATCTGTTCTTTACGGGCACCGTTCTGCGCCTTCAGTTCCATGGCAGCGGCGGCATTCTCTGCACTCTGCGCTTGTTCCATCTTAGCACGCACCTCTGGTGCGTCGAGAATGGCCAGCGTGTCGCCCACTTTCACGTAGTCGCCTTCTTTTACTCGCAACTCGAGGATACGTCCTGGTACTTTACTCGATACGCGATACTCGGTCACTTCCACCTGTCCTTGTATCACATCAGGATCACGGTCGATGACCAGAACTCCGATGATGGCTACAATAATTACAACTGCCACAAATCCGATAATGGCAAGTAAAATGTTCTTATGTTGACTCTTTGCTGACATTTTATGATGCTTTTGGCTGTTAGCTTTTTACTATTAGCTATTAAATATTATCATTATTCTAACGTTCCCAACGCCTTTTGAAGATCAACCTGACTGAGTCGGACGTCAATCTCTGCGTCGATCTTCTGAGACTGCGCCTGTAACCAAGCCGTCTGTGCCTCCATCACCGTGGTCGGTGTTATCACGCCCTCACGAAAGCCGAGGTTGGCTGTACGCAAGTTCTCATCGGCACGCAGGATATTTGCCTGTGCCATAGCCAGTTTCTTATTGGCTTCACCAACTTTGAAAGTTGTCTGGTTCACCTGCAGCTCAATCATCTCACGGGCCTCAGCCAGTTCCAGACTGGCGATAGAGGTTGCCCCCTTTGAAGCGCGTACCTTATACATCACATCGCCCCAGTTCCAAAGTGGCACACGCACCATCACACCCACATTCCAGAAACCGGCAAACTTCTTCTCGAAACCATTCACCAGATTCGGGTTGCTCACTGCATAGCCACCCATGAGCATCACCTGTGGTAGATTTCCTGCCTTGAGAACGTTTGTTGCCTGCTTGGTGATATCAACAGTGTTCTGTAACATCTTCAGCTCAGGACGATGCTCAACAGCTTGTTCAATATCAAGTTTCGGTGCCAACTCAACCACGGCAATCTGATCTGTCTGCTCGTCAGCGAGAACCACCTGCTCGTCAAGTGGTAGTCCACAGAGCTGACAAAGCAACATCCGAGAGAGAACCAGTCCGTCATTGACACGTGTCAGTGCCATCTCGGCCTCATTCACCTTCACATCAACACTCAAGCCGTCACTCTTCGTGGCAATGCCTTCGTCAATCATCTTATGAACATCGGAGTCGAGTTTCCTAACAAGATCAAGATAGCCTTCTGCGAGTTTTTTCTTATGGTACAATGACACCACCTGCCAATAAGTCTGGTCTATCTTATAGAGCGTAGCTTGTCGGTGCGCTGCCATGGAATTTTCTGCCATGTCCTCACCCAAATCGGCGATCTTGTTCAGAGCGATAATACTTCCACCCATAAACACTGGTTGGGTGAGCAGTACAGAGCCAGCGAACACATTACGGGTATCTGTCCGCAAGGCATCGACAATCTTCTTTCCCTCGCTGTTGAGAGTCCCCTCCAGACCTGTCATCATGTCATTCATGTTCGACTGCATGCCGCCCATCATCTGCTGGACATTCTGCACAGGGATTCCCAGTTGAACGAGAGCGTTACCCAACTGTGAGAACGAGCCCTCCAAACCCTGTAACTGAGGCTGCATGCCTGTCATCACTCCCGTTCCCAGATACGGCAGGGTATGCTTCTGAACATCGCTCAGCAGTGAGATTTCCTCACTGGTGTACTGATAAGTGCCAATGGCGCTCACATGCGGCAGGTACTTCGTACGTGCCGACTTCCTAATATTGGCCGCCACGTCCTGCTTCAGTCGCGAGATTCCAAGTTGCTTATTGTTATGCAACGCCATCTGCCTACAACTGTCGAGCGAGAGAATACGCTGCGCACCAGCCGGTAGGAAGCCAAAGGCTAAAAGCCAAAAGCTGATAGCAATTCTCTTGTCCATGTTCTTATTTAAAGGTAAATGTACGCGAACCAATCATACTGCCGTCGACGAAGATGCTCACGCGATAGTCGCCAGCCTCCAACATCTGCGACACATTCCAATACACGGTAACAGGCGTCTCCTCACCAGTATACTCGATAACCTTCTTCGCAGAGCTCTCCAAAGTGCGGTTCTCATAGGCGAATGCGCCACCACCTGTCAAGGCATTACCTCCAGGGTTCTGTATCAGCACATAGACCGTACGGTTGCCATTAGCGGCCGTCACATTCCTAGTGATGGCAAAACTTACACGCATCTGCCTACAGTCTTTCAATTTCTGGGTAGTCTTTCCGCGCTTGTTCAACAACTGAAGCTGAATATTCGTAGCATCAAGTTGTGCAGCGATGGCGACCTTTTCCGACAGGGAAGCTTTCTCACTGCTCAGACCAGCAATCTCCGTATTACGCTGTTGAAGTTCGGCATGCACACGACTATTCTCTGCCCTCAGGTTTTGGTTTAAGCGGTTCAGAGAGTCGATCTGCATCACATAGTCGCGCAATACGGCACGCACGGTGGCCAACTCCTTCTTCAAACGTGTTATCTCACGCGCGTCGGTGGCCTTCACCTGTTTCAACTCCTCCAGCAATTGCTGGGTTCTCATCTGCTCCTGTGTCAGTTGGGCGATGATCGAGTCGTTATTAATCTGCATCTTCATCTCACTGTACTGCAAGGCGAAGCGTTCATATTCATTCTCCATCTCCTGTTTGTCAAGAGCAGCCAACTCTTGCATATCTGCATTCACCTGTTTCTGCTCTTTGAGGTCTGTAAAGAGGTAAACAACACCGCCCAATAAGAGCAGTATCACAATAATCAGAGGAATCAGTATCTTCTTATTCATATCTTTTCGTTTATTTTATCACGGTGCAAAATTATAGTTTTTCGTGGAGAAAAACAAAGAAAACTGACCTTCAATAGTTTAACCATGTTTAATTTTAAGATATTTACCGACTTTTCGACCAATTTTTACAGTTTTCTCCTCTTTTTGCTTGGAATATATGGATAAAAGATGTATATTTGCAACAAATAGCACTGACGTCTATGAATCATAACAGCTTTCTGTATAGGATATACGACCTCTATGACGAAGGATTTCGTTCAATGAGCCTTGGCAAGACCCTATGGGCCATCATCCTCATCAAGCTGTTTATCATCTTCTTCATTCTCAGACTTTTCTTCTTGCCCGACTTTCTCAAGCAGCATGCCGACGGCGACAAGGCTAGCTATGTGGCGAACGAACTCGTGGAACGAGGACATTTTTAATGTTGGTCACTAAAGCAAGACGAATGGAACATCCAAAGCGATGTCATACCTCTAAAATAATCATATGATGAGCAACCTATTCTTAAACATCGATGCAGGGATGATCGACTGGTCGAGAGCGCAGTTCGCCCTAACAGCCATCTACCACTGGCTCTTCGTGCCTCTCACTCTCGGTTTAGCGGTTATCATGGGTATCGTCGAGACAAACTATTACCGTGCAAAGCGGGCCTTTGACAAAGGAAAGACGACAGACAGGTCTGTCGCTGACTTCTGGCAGAATGCCGCGAAATTCTGGCAGCGTCTCTTTGGTGTGAACTTCGCCATGGGAGTAGCCACAGGCATCATCCTTGAATTCGAGTTCGGTACCAACTGGAGTAACTACTCGTGGTTTGTGGGCGACATCTTCGGTGCCCCATTGGCAGTAGAAGGCATCGTTGCCTTTTTCATGGAATCGACCTTTGTGGCCGTCATGTATTTCGGATGGAAAAAGGTATCACCAGGCTTCCACCTGACCTCCACATGGCTCACAGGTCTGGGCGCCACGATCTCTGCATGGTGGATCCTTGTGGCCAACGCGTGGATGCAGTACCCTGTGGGCTGTGAATTCAACCCCGACACCATGCGTAACGAGATGGTATCGTTCTTCGAGGTTGCACTCTCCCCCTTCGCCATCGACAAGTTCTGTCATACGGTCATTTCTGCTTGGATCATTGGTGCCGTATTCTGCGTAGGTGTCAGTTGCTGGTATCTGATGAAAAAACGAGAGACCCAACTTGCTCTGAAGAGCATCCGCATTGGTGCGACGGTGGGTCTGGTCGCTTCCATATTGACCGCCGTCACAGGTCACAAATCAGGCATGGACGTAGCTGAGGTACAACCCATGAAACTGGCTGCAATGGAAGCACTTTATAACGGTGGAACAAATCAGGGACTGACGGCTGTCGCATGGATAAACCCTTTTATTCAGCCCGACTATGAGAAGACCACAGAGACACCTTTGAAGGTTGAAATACCCTATGCCCTCTCTCTCATGGCGACAAACGATCCACATGGATTCGTCCCTGGCATCAACGACATTCTCGACGGCTACACGACCCCCGACGGACGGGTGGAGCCTTCCGTCGATGAGAAAATCGAACGTGGAAAGAAAGCCATCACTGCCCTCGCCGCCTACCGTAAGGCTAAGAGTGACGAGGCAGACGAGGTTGCGCTGAACACCCACCTATCCATACTCAACGAGAATATACAGTATTTCGGCTACGGCCATCTTCGCGACAAGTCTGATATTGTCCCATATATTCCTGTGAATTTCTGGGCATTCCGCATCATGGTAGGCCTTGGTTGTCTGTTCATCTTATTCTTTGCCGTTATCCTATTCGCATCGTACAAAAAGGACATCACAACCCTGCCAAAGTGGCATTATATCACAGCCATTGCGATGATTCCGTTGAGTTATATTGCCTCTGAGAGCGGTTGGCTTGTGGCAGAGTTCGGTCGTCAACCATGGACTATTCAAGACATGTTGCCCACATGGGCGGCCGTCAGTGATTTGAGTTCGTCAAGTGTAATGATCACATTCTTTCTGTTCCTCATTCTCTTTACCACACTACTTGCTGTCGAGATCACCATTCTTCTGAAACAGATCAAACAAGGAAACGTTGAGTATTAAAGCAAAACAAGAGTTATTATGTCATATGTATTTCTACAACATTATTGGTGGTTTATAGTCTCACTACTCGGAGCCTTACTTGTCTTCTTACTCTTTGTCCAGGGAGCCAACTCTTTGGCACGCACCCTCGGTTGGACGGAAGAGGGGCGTCGCCTGGTATACAACTCCACTGGTCGTAAGTGGGAGTTCACGTTTACCACCCTTGTCACTTTCGGCGGAGCATTCTTCGCATCATTCCCCTTATTCTATTCCACAAGCTTCGGGGGTGCCTACTGGCTGTGGATGATCATTCTTTTTACATTCGTGCTCCAGGCCGTAAGCTACGAGTTTCAAAATAAGTTAGGTAATTTCCTTGGCCCGCGTATCTTCCAGTTCTGTCTCACGTTCAACGGCATTGTCGGTCCATTACTGTTGGGGGCTGCCGTTGCCACCTTCTTTGAAGGCAGCAACTTCCTTATCGTGAAGGACAACCTTGTCACTGAAGGTATCATTACCCCTATTATCTCACGCTGGGCAAACACCTCGCATGGTCTCGACGCCCTACTCAATCCATGGGTACTTGTACTAGGCTTCGCTGTAGTATTTCTGACACGTGTGTTAGGCATCCTCTACGTCATGAATAATGTGGCCGACGAGGATATTCGTTCACGTGGTAGTGTACGTCTGATAGGCTCCGCTGTGCCCTTCCTGATACTATTTGTGGGTTATTTCGTCCATTTGCTGCTGAAAGAGGGATATGCCGTCAATGCCGAGGGTATCGTATACTTGGAGCCAATGAAGTACCTGAATAACTTCCTCACAATGTGGTATCTACTCGTTATTCTAATAATCGGGGTTGTGTTCGTGCTCTATGGCATTGGCAAGACCGTGCTCTCCAAGGGATACAATAGTGGCATCTGGCCTGCCGGTGTTGGAACTGTGCTCGTGATACTGACCCTATTACTCTGTGCCGGGTGGAATCGCACAGCTTATTATCCCTCGACAGCCGACATACAGTCGTCGCTCACCCTCGCCAACTCATGCAGCAGTAAGTTCACGCTCACGACGATGTTCTACGTCTCGTTGCTTGTGCCCTTCGTACTAGCATATATCGTCTACGCTTGGCGTGCCATTGACAAGAAGAAACTCGACAAGAACGAAATCCAGGACGACCACGCGTATTAGAAAGGAAAGCCAAGTTTTTATAGGAAAATAAAAATAAAGAATCCCCACCATAATGGGGATTCTTTATTTTGTTTACTGGGCGAAAAGTTCGTCAAGATAGGTGTAAAACGCAGGATCCTCGCCTGAGACAACCTTCAACAGATGTCCATCAGGATCAATAACCGCCTTCGTGGGGAAACCCTCAATCTGATACTGCTTAGCAAGCACCGACAATTTATCATCAGGACAGCGCGCCTGCAGCCAAGGCAGCTCGTATTGCTCGACAGCTGCTTTCCACTTATCCTCCGTATCCTGACAATCGACACCCAAGATCTCCATGCGATCTTTGTGTTTGGCATAGGCCTCCTTCATATGAGGAATACCACGAATACACCAAATACACCAGGACCCCCAGAAATCGAGCACCACATACTTGCCGCGGAGCGACGAGAGTGACAGTGTGTTACCCTGAAGATCGGGTAGAGAGAAATCGGGCGCGATATCGGCCACGGCCTCCGTCTGTGAAGACTCAGTAACTGCTGGCGCAGCACTCTTCGAGCGATTTGAACAAGACACCATCTGAAAACATATCAGACAGATGGTCAATAAAGTCAGGATTTTCTTTTTCATATTCGTTGATTATAGATAGCACTCAAAAATGCTCTCGACAGTCTTCTCTGGCAGTTTTTTGGAGAATAGACTGACAATCCACACCACCGGGAAGCCGCCCACCATGGCAATGGCACCACAGTTGATGGGATTGATAGGATTACCTGCGAGCATATTCACCACCGTAAGACCAACACCCCATATAAAGCAGGCCCAGACAGCAGCCGTGGTGACACGACGGCAATAGAGGCCAAGCATGAACGGTGCTAGGAACGCGCCTGCTAGAGCGCCCCACGAGATACCCATGAGCTGGGCAATGAACGTCGGCGGGTTAAGGGCGATAAGCAAGGAGATGGCAATAAAGAACATGATAAGCACACGCATGACCACCACCTTACGACGCTCGATCTTCTCAGCCACGATATCATCGATAGAACCATCTTCCACCTCACCAGGAGCGGCTTTCTTGTCACGATAGATCAAGTCAAGGGTCATCGTAGAACTAGAGGTGAGAACCAGCGATGCCAGTGTCGACATAGAGGCCGATAACACAAGGAGCACCACAAGGGCAATGAGGATATCGGGCAGAGTAACAAGCATAGCAGGTACGATTGAGTCAAAGGCAATCTTTCCATTGGCAGCGATGACAGGATCATACAGGCGTCCGAAGCCACCAAGGAAATAACAGCCACCAGCAACGATGAAAGCGAAAACGGTAGAGATGACTGTGCCACGTTTGATGGCGCTTTCGTCGGTGATAGAGTAGAACTTACCCACCATCTGAGGCAGTCCCATGGTACCAAGCGACGTCAAAATAACCACACCGAGTAACCCCAACGGGTCTGGACCGAAAAACGACGCAAAGCCGCCATTCACCGACGGATCCGCATCGGAGGGTAAGGCTGCTAACTTTTCAACAGCCGTAACCAAGCCTCCCTGAGCATTGAGCACAGCGATAATGACTGCCACAATACCAAAGAGCATGATAATACCCTGAATGAAGTCGTTCATAGCCGTGGCCTTGTATCCGCCCAGAATCACATATACAGCCGTGAGAATAGCCATGATGATGACACAGTACTCATAAGGGATGCCGAATCCCATCTCAAAAAGACGAGAGATACCACTATAGACACCTGCTGTGTAGGGAATAAGGAACACAAAAGCGATGATGGAGGCTGCCACACGCAGGCCCTGATCATCAAATCGAGTTCCAAAGAAATCGGGCATCGTTCGCGACTCGATATGCTGGGTCATCAGTCGTGTACGACGACCTAAAATAATCCATGCCAGAAGGGAACCGATGATGGCATTGCCGATACCAATCCAGGCTGACGACAGACCATATTTCCATCCAAACTGTCCGGCATAGCCAACGAAGACTACTGCCGAAAAATATGAGGTTCCAAAGGCAAAGGCCGTCAGCCAAGGACCGACAGCACGACCGCCTAGCACGAAACCTTCTACACTACTTGCCTGTTTACGGGTGTATAGTCCCACCCCTATCATCACGGCCAAAAAAATGATGGTTAATATTATTTTGATGAACATTTATCTCTCCCGACCTTCCCCGAGGGAAGGAGTGCCTAACGGGCTTCATGTAGGCACCAAATTAATTATTTCTATATTGTTTATCTCGATATCCTCGAATGGAAGAGGATTAGAAGGCTACCTGCACCTGAGCCTGAAGCCAATTGTAATCATTAGAACTGATATTCTCACCACACATACAACGGGTGTATTGTAGCTGCAAACGGCACTTCTTATAGAACCAGTACTGCACACCTAGCGTGAGGTTGGTCTGATCCCAGCCATCGACATCGGTATTACGGTCGAAAGTCTCGGCACTGGCTACTATATCAAGAGCGTCAACCACGGGGATGGCGGTCGTTACATAACCACCCATGCTACCTACCTTACCGTCCTTACCACCGAGCCATTCTGCACGAATGCAAGCAGGACGCGCCTCCTTGTATTTTGCAGGTGAATATGCACGAGTCTTGTACTCAGTACCCACGCTATAACGGTTGCGCTTATAATTGTCGCCCTCAGATATGCTAGGATTCCAAGCCGCTGTACCCACAGCACATCCCGTGCCAAGATAGCCTGAAGCCACGAAACGCAGCCCATCAACAGGGCGCAACTCAAGCTTGGCGATAAAGTCTTTCTGATTGTTCCGATCTTTTCGGTTGATACCTTGACCACTCATCAATGCCAACTCATAGTGGAGTTTACCCTTGGCCAGATCACCGAAGACCTCAAGTCCCATATCACGACCGTAGTTCACGCCATTCAAGGGGTCGGGTCCCTCACCGGCCAAATAAAGCACTGCCTGCGAATAGACGTCGATAAGTTCCAGTTGGGTAGGCGACATCGGATTCTCCATTGAGTAGGAATGCTTGAACTGACCAAGACGGATGGTCAGCGACTGATTATTTGTTACTCTGTAGTCGGTGTAAAACTCCTGTACCACACTAGAGAAGTCGTGCATGAACATAAACGACCAACGATCAGTGATACGTGCCTTTGCCCATAGTAGCGTTCTTTTAAGGTTATAGGCATTGGTGGCCTTTCCGTTAGGATTCTGGTACGACCAACCTCCCTGAGCATAGCCATTGAGCGTAATACGACTGGTAAAATCTTTCGTCCAGTCAATGTCACCACTGTTCTGCCCTTGTCCCATGGCAGAAACACTACTGAACACTGCCAGCATCACTGCCAGTGTTCTCATTTTGCAAGTCTTTCGTTTCATTTTGTCATTGTTTTCAATAAAATTTCGGTTCTTGCGTCGGCAAAATTAATATATTTATTGCAAACAGACAAAACAATCGGTATAAATTTATCTCTCAGACACATATTTCTTTTTAAACCTTTTCATCTCTCGCACGTCCAAAAATAAGAAACTAATCCTAACAGATATATGAAAGAGAGAAAGAAGCTACGTGTCGGCATTGTCGGCACGGGCTGGATTGCAGAGAAAGCGGCCATCACACTTAACGGGATGGACGATTGCGAGGCCTATGCTGTGGCTTCACGATCACAGGAGAAGGCAGACTCTTTTGCACATGAATGGGGTACTGAGAAAGCATATGGATCATACGCTGATTTGTATGCCGATCCGGACGTTGACCTCGTGTATGTAGGTACTCCCCACTCGCACCACTATGAGGTGACCAGAGACGCCCTGATGGCTGATAAACCCTGTTTGGTGGAAAAAGCCTTCATGGCCAACTACGGACAGGCTCAAGAAATCGTCAACCTAGCCCACGAGCGAAGAATCTTTCTCGCTGAAGCCATTTGGACACGCTACCAGCCAGCCGTTGGCATCGTACGCAACCTCATTGATAGCGGACGAATCGGCATGCCACGGCTATTGACAGCCACACTAGGCTATTCGATGGGCGACAAACCCCGTATCATGCGACCAGACCTCTGTGGAGGTGCTCTCCTCGATCTGGGTGTCTATGCCCTGAACTTCGTCAGGATGTTTTTTCCTGCCGACATCGTGAAGGTGGAGAGTCTGTGTGTGAAGAGCAAAACCGGCATGGATCTGACTAACGCTATCAGTATGGTCCTGGCTGACGGTATGCTATGCAATCTGCAGTCAAGCGCAGCCTGCGTTGGTGATAATATCGGTGTGATAGCAGGTACCGACGGCAACCTGATTATTGACAATATCAATAATCCACAGAAAATCACGGTCAACACCCACGACCGTGAGTTTGTAGAAGACATCCATGTGCCTCAACAGATTACCGGCTACGAATATCAGTTCGCTGCTTGCAGGCAAGCGCTTATCGATGGACGACTTGAGCCACGTGAAATGCCGCACGCAGAAACCCTTTTCATCATGCAACTCATGGATAGTCTGCGCCAAAAATGGGGTGTATGCTATCCCATGGATAACAAATACAATTAAATAAATACGATATGAGAGATTTCAATTACTATGCACCAACGGAAGTGGTGTTCGGCAAACAGTCGGAAGAACAAGTAGCGCATCTGGTGAAAAAATACGGAGGCTCAAAAGTGCTGGTTCATTATGGTGGACAGAGCGCCAAACGTTCTGGACTTCTGGATAAGATTTGTAATCTGCTCCAGGAGGAGGGTATCGACTATGTCATGCTAGGAGGAGTCGTACCAAACCCCAGACTATCACTCGCACAACAGGGTATCGAACTGTGTAGAAAAGAAAGTGTCGACTTTATTCTCGCCGTCGGTGGCGGTAGTGTAATCGACTCATCCAAATGCATCGCCTATGGCGTCGGCTTCGAGGGTAATGTATGGGATATTTATCTGGGGAAGGCCACACCCACGACGATGCTACCCGTGGCGGCCGTGCTCACCATCCCTGCTGCCGGCAGTGAGATGAGCGAGTCGAGCGTAATCACCAATGAGGATGGCGATGTAAAACTCGGTTACAGTAACAATCTGTCGCGCCCTAAGTTCGCCATCATGAACCCTGAGCGCACCTTCACCCTACCTCCCTATCAGACAGCTGCCGGCGTTACTGACATGATGATGCACACGATGGAACGATACTTCACCAAGGACGACGACATGGACCTAACCACCGATCTCGCTGAGGCTGCGTTGCGCAGTATGAAAAACGCCATCTTTGCTGTACTGAAGAATCCCGAGAACTATCGCTATCGGGCTCAGATTATGTGGGGCGGTAGCCTGATGCATAATGGACTGACAGGCTGCGGCGTCAGCGACGACTGGGCCACGCACCAGTTAGAGCACGAGCTCAGTGGTATGTTCGACGTGACACACGGAGCTGGACTGGCTGCAGTATGGCCAAGTTGGGCACGCTACGTAATGTACGAGAACCTGAGTCGTTTCGTACGCTTCGCTGTAAACGTGATGGACGTTCCCAACGATTTCACCGATCCTGAGACAACAGCTCTGAAGGGTATCGAGGCCATGGAGCGTTTCTACCATGCCATCGGTATGCCTATCAACATCAAAGAACTCATCGGTAGAGAGATCACTGACGGAGAGATTAAAGAGATGGTTCGTAAGTGTAGCCGTGGCAATACGCACACTTGCGGCTGCCTAAAGGTTCTCAAGGCAGAAGACATGGAAGCTATCTATCAAATGGCAAAAGGATGAAAATACTAATAATAGGTGGGACTGGCACCATCAGCAGTGCCATCACCCGTCAGCTTGCGGCAGCAGGTCATAACCTATGGCTTCTTAACCGTGGTACGCGCAAAGACGAAGTGCCAGCTAACGTGAGACAGGTGATTGTCGATATCGACAATACAGACGAGGTATTACGACTGTTGGGCGACGAACAGTTTGATGCCGTTTGTGAGTTTATCGGCTTCTTACCCTCACAGGTAGAACGCGACATCCGACTCTTCCGTGGTCGTACCCGTCAGTATGTTTTCATCAGTTCGGCCTCGGCCTACAACAAACCCGCCACTAGTCATATCATCACAGAGGGTACCACCCTTGCCAATCCCTATTGGGAATATTCACGCAACAAGATTGCATGTGAAGAACTCCTCATGAAGGTCTATCGTGAAGAAGCCTTCCCTGTTACTATCGTCCGACCTAGCCACACCTATTGCGAGCGTGCTGTGCCAGTAAGTGTACATGGACCGAAGGGTAGCTGGCAGGTACTGAAGCGCATGATGGAGGGGAAGCCCGTCATCGTAAACGGTGATGGTTCTTCGTTGTGGACACTAACATGGAATGAGGACTTTGCCCGCGGTTTCATCGGACTATTAGGTAACCCAAAGGCTATCGGTGAAGCTTTTCAGATTACGAGTGATGAGTCCCTGACATGGAACCAAGTCTACCAATGTGTCGCCAATGCACTTGGGGTGGAGTTCAAGCCCTATTATGTGGCCTCAGATTTCCTTGCCGCCGTCTCACCTAAAGAATGGGATTACATAGGCAACCTCATAGGCGACAAAGCTGTGGCCGTTGTTTTCGATTGTGCGAAAGTGAAAAGAGCCGTCCCTGGCTTCCAAGCCACGACCCGTTTCGACGAAGGGGTACGCCGCTGTGTATCCTATATCCTCGCCCATCCAGAACTACAGATTGAAGACCCGGACTTCGACCAATGGTGTGACCGTGTCATCACCGCTCAGGAAGTAGCAAGGCATAGTCTGATAAATAAACAATAACCAATGGATTCTTCCTGCTGTCAGATAGCAGGAAGAATCTTTTCCCATACGAGATTCAACTCTCCCTGTAAATCCTCAACATCAGAGGTAATGGCAATGACGGCATTCTTATCTGGAACGACGATGATATACTGACCACGGGCTCCGTCTGCACGGAAACAGCCAGGTCGACAGCGCCACATCTGATAACCGTAGCCTTGCATCCAATCGCTGGTTTCCTTTGTCATACCTCGCTCCTCGGCTTGCTCCAATCGGGTGCCAGGGTTGATACTCTCAACTTGTTTCTTAGACATCTCATAGACCCATTCGGCGGGGATGATCTGCTTTCCTTTCCATTTACCATTCTGCAACAAGAGCTGTCCCATCTTGGCCAGATCCTCTGTCTTCAGATAAAGACCCCAACCACCGGCACTGATACCCTGTGGACTCTCATCCCACCTTGGTTTGTCGATATGAAGGGGCTCAAAGAGACGGGTAGTCAGATAGTCTAACACCTTCTCACCCGTCACTTTCTGTACGATAGCAGAAAGCATATAAGTTCCCAAACTGTTATATAAGTAGAATGTACCAGGCGTATGTTTCACAGGATGGGCCAGGAAAGTTTTTACCCATTCTTCTCGTTTACTCTGATTAGGCTCGTCATCGTGCCCACACGTCATCGTCAACAGGTCACGAATAGTCATGGCCATCAGGTTGTCACTGACCTCATTCGGGAGTTTGTCGGGAAAGAAACTTACGACCTTGTCTGTGAGGTTCAACCTACCCTCTGCGATGGCAAGGCCGACAGCAGTAGCGGTAAACGTCTTGCTAACGGAGTGGAGAACATGGGGAACGTTAGGAGCACCCTTGCTCTGCCAATGACTGTAGATTACAGCACCATCCTTAACAATCATCACACTATGGACATCCAGTTTGGCCTTGGCAGCGGCACTAAAGAACGCATCCATCGCCGTCGTAACCTTTTCAGGTGTCTCTGCACGCGGCAGGTCAACACGCTCATCACGCTGAGACTGAGCTTGGCAGATTGTCAATACCATCAGCAGACTGCATGCAAGAAATAGCTTCTTCATATTTTTTTCGTTATTATTATTTGTCAGATTATCTTATAATCAAACAGATTCTTGCCTTGTTTCTTCTTATAAAGAAAGGTAAGAACGATGGCAAGAATGATTGTGGCAACACGACCGATATTTGTAGCGACATTGCCAATAGAGGAAGTCACTCCATCGACAGGTATCTGCTGCCAGATGGCGTTCATCAGGATATGGAAGGCGATGGATACCCATAGGGTCCCCCACTCCGCATACAGCCAACTGAAAAAAAGACTTCCCAAAGCTGTAACGGCAAAGACCTGTAGTCCCGACAACAGGTCGTTAGCCTGATAGAAATGACCGATAGTAAAGACAACGGCCGTAGATAAGGCAGCCCAGACAAAGCCCCATCGACAGAATCGGAACAATAGTCCAAAGAGGAAGCCACGAAACAGCAGTTCTTCGAACAATCCTGGCAGGATAGCACCTAACAATAGGTACTCCCAAGAAAACTCCGAACAGCCTGAAAGACTATTGCATGCCAACATCGGTAAGACACAGATTAACCCAACACACCATCCTTTGAGGAACCCGTCTCGTACCCCCCAGCACTCCCAAACGTTCCTGCCCCAACAGACAATCAGAATCGTGAAGATAGGGATGACAGCACATAGCATGTACTTCACAATCTTATTCCAGATGCTGCCGTCGGGCGTCACAAAATTAGCTAGGAATCCGAACACAGTATAGATGTCGCCTTTTGCGGTCTCGATAAAGGCTATATGGGAAAAAAGAAAGAACGCAACGAAAGCCATGATAACGATGACAGCTTTCAACACACGTGATATTCGTTTCTGGTTCATGACGTTTTAGGTTTGATGGTTAATATCAGTTACAAAGTTACGACTTTCCCTATAAACTGCCAAACAATTCTCATACAAAAAGCAGAATATAGAAAAAAAATAGTAACTTTGCGCTCTGATAAGAGGAATCTTTTATCCCAAAACAAATACGAAACAAATGATAGTATGTATTGCAGAGAAGCCAAGCGTTGCTCGTGATATTGCACGCATCCTGGGAGCCAACAGCTCACACGACGGCTATATGGAGGGCAATGGCTATCAGGTGACCTGGACATTCGGACACCTATGCACGCTGAAGGAGCCTGGCGATTACACACCGGCATGGAAGTCATGGGCATTGACACAGTTGCCGATGATTCCACAGCGTTTTGGCATCAAGCTGATCAACGATAAAGGCATCGAGAAACAGTTTAACATCATCGAACGACTGATGCAGGAGGCCGACGGCATCGTCAACTGTGGCGACGCCGGTCAGGAGGGAGAACTCATCCAGCGCTGGGTGATGCAGAAAGCGAAAGCCACTTGTCCTGTGAAACGATTATGGATATCATCGATGACCGATGAGGCTATCCGTGAAGGTTTCGCCAACCTAAAAGATCAGGCCGACTACCAGCCGCTTTACCTTGCAGGACTCTCACGCGCCATTGGCGACTGGCTTCTTGGCATGAACGCCACACGACTCTACACGCTAAAATATGGACGAGACCGTCAGGTTCTCTCGATAGGCCGCGTACAGACTCCAACCCTAGCCCTGATTGTGAACCGTCAGAAGGAGATAGAGAACTTCAAGCCTGAGCCCTATTGGGTGTTGGCTACCGTCTATCGTGACACAACCTTCACGGCGACGAAAGGAAAGTTCACCTCGAAAGAGGAAGGTGAAAAGGCCTTCACAACCATCGAGGGTAAGCCCTTTACCGTCACGAAGGTGGAGAAGAAAGCTGGCAAGGAACAGCCGCCACAACTCTACGACCTTACCTCACTGCAGGTTGACTGTAATCGTAAGTTCGGCTATTCGGCCGAAATGACGCTTAACACCATCCAGAGTCTCTACGAGAAGAAATACACCACTTATCCGCGTGTGGATACGCAGTACCTCTCCGACGACATCTATCCTAAGTGTCCCCAAACGCTCAATGGGTTGTATCAGGTAAAATTTGCTGGTATAGCGCCCTATGCGGAGTACATCAAGACTATTGGTGGCAAACAACTGAAGAAAAGTAAGCGTGTTTTCGACACCTCGAAGGTAACAGACCACCATGCTATCATCCCTACAGGAGTCATCCCACAGGGGCTCAGCGATGCCGAACAGAAGGTGTTCGATCTCGTGGCACGTCGGTTCATCGCCGTATTTCTTCCCGACTGTAAGTTCTCCACGACCACCGTCCTAGGTGTAGTCCATGGAGACGAGGATATAGAGTTTAAAGTCACTGGCAAGGAAATTCTTGATCCAGGTTGGAGGGTGACCCTCTCCTCTTCCCCTGAGGGAGGAGAAAACGCCACTGATTCTGAGAGCGACAGTTCATCCTCTACTTCGGAAAAATCGGGAGAGACGCTTCCCACCTTCGTCAAAGGCGAGTCTGGCGAACATCAGCCCACCCTCACGGAGAAATGGACTACGCCACCTGCGTATTATAATGAAGCGTCCCTGCTGCGTGCGATGGAGACAGCCGGCAAGTTCGTAGAGGACGAGACGTTACGTGCAGCCATGAAGGAAAACGGTATCGGTCGTCCTTCCTCGCGTGCCTCTATTATTGAGACGCTCTTCAAGCGCCGTTACATCAAACGTGATCGAAAACGTCTTATCGCCACCCCAACAGGCATCGAACTCATTGACCTTATCCGTGAAGAACTCCTGAAGAGTTGCGAACTCACAGGTATCTGGGAAAAAAAGCTACGCGATATCGAACATAAGACATACGACGCCCAGCAGTTTATTGAAGAACTAAAGCAACAAGTGTCAGAGATTGTCAGTCAGGTGATGAAAGACACCTCCAACCGCCGTATTACTGTCCTCTCCGACGCGGAGCTTAAGAAAATCAAATCACCAGCCTCCCCTAAAAACTCTCCTAAGTCCACCGCCACCACCTCCGCCCTTTCTTCTGAGGAAGCCGTAGAGGTAGGAGCACTTTGTCCACTCTGTGGCAAAGGCCATATCATCAAGGGCAAAACCGCCTATGGTTGCTCACGCTGGCAAGAAGGATGCACCTACCGCGTACCTTTCAAACAATAAAGCGCCCGTTTTTGCGTTTTATGTAAGGTATGCGAAAAAAAATCATCCTACTATACATCTCCTATCTCTCCGTACTGTTTAGCAGTTGCGGAGCAGATCTGGCTATGAGAAACGGTGATAAATTCTTTGCCATCGGTGAGTATTATGATGCTGCAGAACAGTATCGGAAGGCATATACTCAGACACCAGCGAAAAAGCGCGCCCTACGTGGTCAGCGAGCAAAGAAGATGGCTGAGTGCTACAGGCGCATCAACTTCACCAACAAAGCCATCACGGCCTATAACAATGTGGTACGCTACAAACAGGCAGACTCCCTGACCCACCTCTACCTCGGACAGTTATATATGAGAAACGGTAACTACAAAGAGGCCGAGAAACACTTCCTAACTGCAATCGACAGTCTGAAATCAAAAACGGCGGGTCATATGGATGATGCGTTCGTCCTGGCCAAGAACGGACTATCATCGGCACAATCAGCGCCTGTCTGGCGAAAGGAGGGCTCCACCTACACCGTGAAACGGATGGATGTGTTCAACTCCCGCCGTGCCGACTATTCGCCTGTACTCGGAGGCGATGATTACGACCAACTCTTTTTCACATCCACGCGTAATCAGGCGAAAGGTGATGACCACAGTGGCATCACAGGAACGAAAGCGCCAGATATTTTCCGCTCTCAGAAAGACGACAAGGGCAGATGGGGAAAACCACAAAGCATCGACTCCGAATTGAACTCCACGTTTGACGAGGGCGCTTGTTGTCTGTCACCCGATGGCAAGACGATGTACCTAACGCAATGCAAGACGGACCCCAACGCCCCTCGGTATGCAACCATCATGGTATCCAACCGGAACGACGCGGCATGGAGCAAGCCCATAGAACTTCTAATCTCGAAAGATACCTTATCGAGCTTCGCCCACCCTGCGGTCTCGCCAGATGGCAAGTGGCTCTACTTCGTCAGCGATATGCCTGGCGGCATGGGGGGGCTTGACATCTGGCGCTGTCGACTGGTTAGTGACAGAGAGGTGGGCAGTGTGGAAAATCTCGGGGATGTCATTAACACCCCTGGCGACGAGATGTTCCCTACATTCCGTCCCAATGGAGACCTGTATTTTTCAAGTAATGGTCATCCTGGTCTTGGCGGTCTCGATATATTTTTTATCACAAATCAGGACCTCCAATTACTTACTGATAACAATCAACTAAGCCATCCTGGATTTCCTCTGAATTCCCAAGGCGATGATTTCGGCATGACCTTCGAAGGACGCCTGAACCAAGGATTCTTCTGTTCCAATCGTGGCGACACACGCGGCTACGATCATATCTACAGCTTCTACGATCCTGAGATTATACAGACGGTGAAGGGCTGGGTCTACGAACAGGATGGTTACGAGTTGCCAGCCGCACAGGTCTATATGGTAGGCAATGACGGCACGAACCTCAAACTCAACGTCCGTGGTGACGGATCGTTCACACAAGAGGTGAAAGCTGGCACAGACTATGTGCTGCTCGCCACCTGTAAGGGATTCCTAAACCATCAGGAGCAGTTGTACGTCGAACCCGCCAAAGCGTCTAAAGAGTACGTATTACAATTCCCCTTGGCCAACATCTCCGCCCCTGTGCTGATAGAGAATATCTTCTACGATTTCGATAAGGCGACATTACGTCCTGAGTCTGCGACAGCCCTCGACGAGTTGGTTCGTCTTCTAAACGAGAACCCCAATATCACCATCGAGCTTTCTGCCCATACAGATTGCCGAGGTTCCGAGGTCTATAACGAACGACTTTCCCAACGACGAGCAGAGAGTGTTGTCGCTTACCTGATTGAACATGGCATTGCAGCCGATCGGCTCACCCCCAAAGGTTATGGAGAGGGTAAGCCTAAGCAAATCAAACGGAAGACTGCAGAAAAATATCCGTTCCTCAAAGAGGGCGACGTGCTGACAGAGTCTTTAATCGCCACACTCTCTGAGGAACGGCAGGAATTATGTCACCAGTTAAACCGGCGTACAGAGTTTATAGTGCTGAGGACAACCTACGGGCTGTTTGATAAGGAAGGAAAAATATTACGAAAACCAACACCAACAGAACCACCCAAGGATTAATGGATATCTCTGTCGTCGGAGCTGTTACCATGAATATCTCAAACCATCCGATTGTCATACGCACAGCAGCCAAGAACCACCCCTGTACGACCTGCCAACCTCCCAGCAAGAAGAACATTGCGACACCCACAACACCACAGAATATCGTCCACAGCCTAGAAAGTCTGCGTACCTGCTCCACCCTACGTTCCGGCAGGTTCTGCATTACCCGCTCCGTGAAGCCACGATCCTCAATCTGCTGCTGAGCAGCCTGCTTGAAGAAATCCTCTAACATGATCTTCTCTTTATCTGTCATACCCATTCTGCTTTAAATAATTCACCATTTTTTCTTTTCCTCGTCTCAGATGCGATTTCACCGTATTCTCTGGAATACCTGTTATCTCCGCAATCTTGTCGATCTGATGACCGTCAATCAGTTGAAGAGTGATACAGGTTCGTTCATCAGGCTTCAGCAACGATAACGCCTTATACAGATCCATCTTCAGGTTTTCATCGCTCGAGACGGATGAGTTTTTTACAGCTCTTGAAGTATCTATATCGTCTGTCTGACGCAAAGATCTCACATAGTCATAATGCACATTATATGCAATTCGGAAGAGCCATGTGGAGAAACTTGCCATGCCACGGAACTTCGTAATGTTCACATAGGCCTTAATGAAGGTCTCCTGCGCCAGGTCGTCGCTCAGTTGTTCGTCTCCCAACGTCTGGTTCAAAAAGAACCGACGCACAGGTGACTGATACTTCCTCACAAGCTGATCAAAGGCCCGCTTGTTATGGAATACCGCCACCTGCGTTACAAGAGAGATGTCACTGAGTTCTGCCATCAATCTATTATTATCAACTAACCAAACTTCTCTCAGGCATCACAATCCACAGCACGATGTAGAAGATGACTCCACAGAAAGCTGTAAAGAGTGTGAGAAACGCGTATGCAACTCGTACCATTACCGGATCGAAGTCCAAGTACTCAGCGATGCCACCGCAAACACCTGCTATCACTCTGTCATTAGAGCGCATCAGTCTTTTGTTCATTGTCGCGCGTATTTAAATTGTTATAAAACTGACTATTTCGTGGGTCACCTTTCTTATCCTGACGGGCCACAATCCATTTACCCAGTCCGATGAAGAACACCAAGGCTCCGATACCAAAACCAAGCTTACCCATGATAATCCCCAGGAAGATGGCGAGTCCGACACCCGTAAACATCTGCCTCAGTCCAGCCTGATATGTATTGCTGTCCCAATCGTCCTTTTCTTTCTTTAGGATATCGTCGGGAATGGGCTGCCCGTTCTGCATGGCCATCTGAGCTAATCTGTATCTCTCACGACGGTTTTTGTTCACGAAGTAGAAGATTGCGATGATAATACCTATCGGGGCAACCACGCAAGTTAACAGGACTATCAGCACGACGAAGCCCATGCCAAAGATCTCATCACGTCCCATCCCAGAGAAGTAACTTCCAGGGAAATCGTCATCAGCGTAGACGTGGCGGTGCGTGATGTACTTATCATCCTCAGCATCCTC
Source organism: Prevotella aff. ruminicola Tc2-24 (assembly GCF_900110895.1). Lineage (GTDB taxonomy): Bacteria > Bacteroidota > Bacteroidia > Bacteroidales > Bacteroidaceae > Prevotella. The sequence goes on from NZ_FOIQ01000003.1 coordinate 58,014, forward strand.
AGCACTCTTGGCGTTTGCCGTGTCAGAGTAGGCCTCGATGGCGGGCTGATCTTTCTTAGTTGAGTCCACCTGCTCCGTACGCGGAGTATGGCGGTGCTTCTGTGCTGCTGCATTAGCATTCATGCTAAGCGTGAGCACCATGGCGATTGCGATCAAATACTTTTTCATATCTTTTCTTTCCCTTTTATGACATTTACACCTATTTGACGTTGCAAGAAGATAATAAGTTGCACTTTTATGCGCAAAGTTCGCATAATTTTTTTAATTTTGCAAGCAAATGACAAAATTACCAGAGGATTTTTTGCGTCAGACAAGATTGGTGATGGGCGATGAGCGCTTCAACCGTTTCATGGAGGCTTTCGACGAGGAGGCTCCCACGAGCATCCGTCTCAACCCAAAGAAGTGCTCATCTGAGCTTTCATGTCCCAACCCTCCATACGAATGTGTGCCTTGGTGCCCAGAGGGGTTCTACCTCGCAGGGCGTCCGCAGTTTACCTTCGATCCTCTTCTCCATGCAGGCTGCTATTATGTACAGGAGGCCTCGTCGATGTTTGTCACTCATATCCTTCGACAGTTCGTCAAGAGTCCAGTAACGATGCTCGACCTCTGTGCAGCTCCAGGAGGAAAATCGACAGCAGCTCGTAGTGTCCTTCCTGAAGGCAGTATGCTTGTCAGCAACGAGCCCATGGCCACGCGTGCCCAGATTCTTCTGGAGAACATCACAAAATGGGGATGGACGGATTGTATCGTCACCAACAACTATCCGCATGACTTCCGGAAAGCCAAGACCCTCTTCGATGTCATCCTCTGCGATGTGCCATGCTCAGGTGAGGGTATGTTCCGAAAAGACCCCACAACCATCAGCGAGTGGAGTGTGCAGAACGTCGAGAAATGCTGGCATCTGCAACGTGAGATTGTCTCCGACGCATGGACCTGTCTGCGACCAGGCGGACTTCTCATCTATAGTACCTGTACTTTTAACACAAAAGAAAACGAGGAGAACGTGCGCTGGATGCAGGAAGAGTTGGACGCAGAGATTCTTCCTGTCACCATCCAACCGGAATGGCATATCACGGGCTCATTGCTCGATGGTTTCGACGAACCTGTCTACCGTTTCATCCCTGGCATCACCCGCGGTGAAGGACTGTTCATCTGTGCCCTGCACAAGAAAACAGCCTATAAAAGTAATCATAACCATCCACTATCCACTATCCACTCTAAACTGAAGGTTCTCACGCCCGACATGCCTCAGGGCCATTTCCCACAAGTGGAACTTTCCTATGGCGAGGCACTTCAATACCTCCGCGGCGAAGCGCTCGTGCTTCCCCCAGACACTCCACGTGGCCTCATCACCACGACCTACAAAGGCATCCCTCTCGGACCTATGAAGAATATTGGTAATCGCGCCAACAATCTCTATCCGAAACCATGGCGCATCAAGACCACTCATCTACCCTCAACCCCACCAGACATTCTACGATCTTAATCTTCAATGTTCAATATAAATGAAGCAATATCTCGACATTCTTAACCGCATCCTCACTGAAGGTACAGAGAAAGGTGACCGTACTGGCACTGGTACCATCAGCATTTTTGGCACTCAGAGCCGTTACAATCTCAGCGATGGGTTCCCCTTACTCACCACGAAGAAACTACATCTGAAAAGTATCATCTACGAACTGCTATGGTTCCTCAAAGGCGATACTAATGTAAAGTATCTGCAGGAGCATGGCGTACGCATCTGGAACGAATGGGCCGACGAGAACGGCGAACTCGGACCTGTATATGGACACCAATGGCGCTCATGGCCCGACTATAATGGTGGTACCATCGACCAAATACAATATGTATTGGATCAATTGAGGAACAACCCCGACTCTCGTCGTATGATTGTCTCTGCCTGGAACGTGGCCGAGGTTAACAAGATGGCCCTGCCGCCCTGTCACACCATCTTCCAGTTCTATACCAGTCCCATCACCGACTCCGAAGGAAGGAACACACGTCGTCTGTCGCTCCAACTCTATCAGCGTTCAGCCGACACGTTCCTCGGTGTACCGTTTAACATTGCCTCGTACGCCCTTCTGTTACAGATGATGGCACAGGTGACAGGTTATCAGGTGGGCGACTTCATCCACACCACAGGCGACACCCATCTCTACCTGAACCATATCGAACAGGCCCGCCTCCAACTCACTCGTGAGCCGCGACAATTGCCTACGATGAAGATCAATCCTGACGTGAAGTCACTTTTTGATTTCCAATACGAGGATTTCGAACTCATTGGTTACGATCCTCACCCACATATTAAGGCAGACGTTTCTGTATAGCCCAAAATTTATCGTGAATAGTTATGATTTCCATTATAGCAAATGTGGCTCGTAATCGAGCCATCGGATTTAAGAACAAGTTGATCTATTGGTTGCCCAACGACATGAAGCGTTTTAAGTCGCTCACCACAGGGCACACCATCATCATGGGACGTAACACGTATCTCTCGCTCCCCAAAGGCGCCCTCCCCAATCGTCGTAACATCGTCCTCAGCCGTCAATATCGCTCGGGGGAATTTCCCAATCCTCCTGGCTGCGAGACTTTCGCATCGCTCGAGGAAGCTCTCAAACACTGCGCAGCCGATGAGGATATCTACATCATCGGCGGTGCCAGCGTTTATCGTCAGGCCATGCCCATAGCCGATCGTCTTTGTCTAACAGAAGTCGACGACACCCCGGCAGAGGCCGATACTTTCTTCCCTTCATATAAGGATGACTGGAAGGAAACATGGCGCGAGAATCACGAGACCGACGAGCGACATGCTCATCGCTACGCATTTGTCGACTACATCAGGAAATGATCGGAACCATCGTCAATACAGCCGCCATCAATCACCTCATCCTGTCGGGTATCGTATAAGCGATTACTCGTTCACTGCGTTCTGTGCTCTGAATTTCACCGGTAACGTATAGCTGATACTCGCTGGTGTACCATCGGCCATGCGGGCAGGATCCCACTTTGGGCATTTCTTCAGGAGCTTAACCACTTGTTGGCCAAACTCTTTCTGCGCCGATTCCGACACAATCATAATGTCAGCGAGATGCCCTTCCTTGGTGACAACAAAAGACACTTTCACCTCGGCATCCATCGTCTCTAAACCTTGAGGATACTCGAGGTTGGACGATACCCATTTTAGGAACTCACTAAAGTCATACTGCCCATCGAATTTGGGCGACATGACATTCTCAGGCAGCACCTCGATAGCCTTCAACTCCTGTGTAACCTGACCGCTCTTCTCCTGACTATCTCGTGTGAACCATCCTATAAGGATGACACCTACAGCGATACACAAAACTATGATGGCATACCTAAGCCACGCCACACGTTTCTTTCCGCCAATCACATAGACGTCATTCTCATAATTCTTCATAGTAACCTTCTGCTTTTAACGTTTTCCTCAATCATTGATTTTAACGACTTAAGAGCATCGCGCGATGCGTTGAGTGTGAACCCCTCCGCCATCTTATCGCTCGAAAGAATCAGTTCCTGTGATGGAATGTTTATACAATAGATGTAATTACTATTGATGATCAAGCTCTTCCCCAGACGAATAAAGATCTGCGATTCCAGCCCGAGCTGACTCTCCAGCAACTTCTCGAAAGTCGACAAGTTGAAAGAGAAGACATGCTTGCGCCCATCAGTCAATACCATCGTAGAATAGCTACCATCCGAAGATATGTACGCGACATCAGGAACGGCGACTCTCACAAGAACATTGCTGTTCGACAGTATCAAATATTTGAAATCCATGCTCTTTTCTCATATGATGCTGCAAATATACATATTTTCTCCAAATAATCGGCCTATAATCATTCCTCTATTTCACGAAATATGTATTTCACTTCACAAATCATCAGTTTGGTACGACATCCGATCGTCTGGCAACCCCCTTTCCCGCGTTTTCCGTCATTTTATGAACTGACTGAGGGACATTGTGAAACGCGTTACTATTTTTTCGTCATTTCATGATTTCCTACTTATCTTTGTCCCCATGAAACGATTACACCTATTATTGATTATTGGTATTTCCACTGCGTCGTTTGCCCAGGCTCCGGAAAAGAGGGTGAACGATACAGAAGTTGCTAACGACTCTGTCAGTACTGTGACTCTCGACAGATCGGCTCATGAGTTGAAGGGAGTCACTGTCATGGGACGACTGCCTATGCGAGTTAACGAGAATGGTGCCTTGCGATACAGCGGTCGTCTATTGATCAAGAATCGTCCCGTCAGGAACGCGCTCGACATGCTCGATGAGATACCGACCCTGCAAAGGACAGGCAACCAATATGCCATCATTGGTGCCACATCATTCTGCATTCTCATCAACGGCAAGAAAAGTGGCATGTCCGAGGAACAACTTCGAAACTACCTCTCCTCACTTCCACCAGAAAGGGTAGCTAACATTGATGTGTATTACAATACGCCACGTCGCTTTGGGGTCAGAGGGGCTTCTGTGAATATCGTACTCACCAAGGCTCGTTCCCACACCCTTGAAATGAAAGGTGATATCTATGGAGGACTCGATCAAGCGACTTATACAAGTGCGAACAGCGGCATTAACCTGAGTCTCTCGTCGGCGAGATGGTCAGCCAACATGGGTTACACCGGTTCCTACGACAATCTGATCAGAAAGATGGAACTTGATGCCAGTCACCTTCTGAAAGGACATACATATGATGTGCATCAGGCAGACAGACGAAGAATCAGATCATTCGATAACAATATGTATGCCGATGGCGATATCACACTGAACGAGAAATCATCACTCTCCCTCTCCTATGTGTTACAGGAGGAGCATCCTAAGGTCAGTTCAACGGCCCTGACCTTGTTCGATGGAGCACCCTACCCGAGCGGCACTCATACCAAGAGTCCTTCGTGGCTACACAACCTGAAAGTATCCTTTAACAGCAATGAGTTGGAAGTGGGTATCAATGCCACGTTCTACAACGAGAAGGAGCGTCAGACTCTCTCCGAATCGTACGAAAGCAGTCTCGACGGCTGTTACAGACAACATGTTACTAAGTGTGGTGTCTACCTCGACCATCAGATCCGTTGTCTGGGAGGTCACATCAACTTCGGCTTCAGAGGCGACATCTCTACCACTACAAACGACAAGGACATCTATCTTACCAGGGATTTCACAGACGGGTCTTCCCAATTCGAGCAGAAAGAGCAGTCGGGTTCGGCCTATCTGGGCTACCGTCAACCGCTGGGTAAGAAAGGTTTCCTGAACCTCTCACTCGAAGGCGAGTACTTCCACTCGTCATATAACAAGGACGGCACCTCAGAGTGCACCCTATGGGAGCAATGGCACCTCTATCCCTCTCTCACCCTCGTCTACCGTCCACGATCTCGACATGTCGTCCAACTAACCGTCAACAGTGAGAAGTACTATCCCTCCTACTGGACCACGGCAGCCAATCGTACCTACATCAACGCCTACTGCGTGAGCGATGGTAACACCTCACTAAAACCCTACGTGAAATATAGCTGTAACCTGAACTATATTATCAAATCAAAATATATCTTCGGTATGTTTGCCGAGACCAGTCCCGACCATTTCACCCAGTCGATGGTTCTCAGTGATAGTGAACTACATGCCGTCTACAAGTATTTCAACCTTAATCGTGACTATCGCTACGGACTCATGGCTGTCACTCCTGTCGACTGGACCAAGACCTTCCAGACACAATTCACGGTCATGGCCTTCGACATGCACCAAAGCGGACATATCGACGACGCCATCTCATTCTCAAAAAGCAAGGTCACCTCGATATTCAGGGTTAACAATCATCTCTCTCTCTTTAATAAAAAGTTCAATCTTGAGCTATCTGGGTGGTATCAGTGCCCTGCCATCCAAGGCTACTACGATGTACTAGCAATGTACGCCGCCTCGGCAGGTATCACCTGGACGCCCCCCGTCGAAGGTCTTTCGCTCTCTTTGAAGGGCGAAGACCTCTTCGGCACCTATCGAATGAAGACCAGGTGCGACGTCGGCAAGATGAGATATGCATTCTGCAACGATGTCGACATGCAGTCATTCGCGCTCACTGTCCGCTACACCTTCAACGGTTACAAAGGTCACAAGAAAACCTCTGTTGACACCTCACGATTCGGTTTATAAGACACAGACTACGCTCCGTAGGTGTGTACTGAGGTCCCTTGGGCAGCGGGCAGGTAGTTAATACCCCACCAGCACATCTGCAGAAGCACGAACGAGAGCAGTAGCACCCAGAGCGCCAATCGTGCGTTGTGCTTGGGCAGTCGGCGGTAGTGTATATATATAAGGTACGAGAACCAAGTAATGGCAGCCCATGTTTCCTTGGGATCCCACGACCAATAGTGCCCCCACGCCTCCTTCGCCCATAGAGCTCCGAAGAGCATACCAAAGGTCATGAAGGCCAGTCCTACATACACCAGATTGTCAGTAATCTCGTACTCTTGCTCCGTGACAGTCAACCGTTTGATAAAGAGCATATAGAGAGCCATCACTGTGGCAGCACCCAGCACGGCATAGGCGAACATATACACGATAACATGAGGTGCAAACCACGGACTCTGCAGCGCAGGCATCAGAGTCTTCGAGTGTATCTCGGGTTTGAAGAGGTTCACACAGATGAACACCATGGCGAGAACTGTCGAGAACGACAGAATCCATTTATACTTCCAACGGCTGTAGACGATGCACCCCACCAAGGGCAGAAAGAACGAATACCAGAGGCGTGTCTCACCCATCGTACGCAGTGGCGGACGCTCTAGTGATACCCACATCGATACAATGAAACAAAAGAAAACCAGCAGTCCGGCAAGCGTTGCTCCATAGGCCGCTGCACTTTTGTTCTTCCACGCTGCCCAGGCACCCACGCCCCATAGCAGCACTGCAACTACCGCAAAATATATAAAATAGCTCCAATCCATTGCATGGCCTCCTTTCTAATTTATCACCTCACCATTCGTCTTCCCTCTTCTACCACCAAAGACAAACAGACACACGGCACCGCCTAGCATCATATAGATGCCCACATAAACGAAGGGCAACCAAGGGTCGCTCACCAGTTCGAGAATTGAGATATGACTCTGGGCACCCATTTCTGTGTCGTAACCATATTGGTAGATCTTCCACCCCTCTATCTCCACGGGCCTGTTCACGTCTATCGTCGTCTCAACGGTCTCTCCTGATGCTTTTCTAATCAGCACCTCCGAGGCATAGCGTTTGGCCGATCCGTCATCGTAGGTCTCCATGATAAACCGTTTCAGTTCGATGGTCATCGGTAGTCGTTGTATGGTCCCATTGACAGCCAGGGCCCGCCATTCTGGTATGCCAACTGCCGCCACCATCTTCAAACGTTGCATATCCGCATTCCCTAACGTGGCCGTCGTCATGGCGAGGAACAATCCCAAGTGGTTCATCACAAATGGTATATCGCGGCGCCAACTACTCAAATGCGCAAGTCGACGGAGTATCACCAATGCCAGTATAACCGCCATCAGCACATATATCAGCACAAAAGGCCAGAATGCCAGCATATCGTTCAGCCACGTGCCTTCGCTATTCATGTCTAAGCCCGACTGCTGCCGTGTCAATCCCATGACAATCGTCAACACCACAGCATACACCAGTACGGGTATCGCTGCCATATACGACGCCAGAAAGCGTATAACATATATCCGTTTCCGCATCAGGAAGGCAATGACCGTCAGTGCGAGCAATGCACCGAACAGTAGTCCGTTCAAAGGCCATGCGATTGCTGACCATGGCACTGCCCCAAAGCACAACTGCACCATCAGTCCGATGACAACCAGACCGCCTCCAATGAGGAAGCCCTCCTTCATTGTCCAAGGTTTTTTCCACATACTTAATTTCATTCTTGTCTGCAAAGATACAAAGATTTGATCAGAATTCCAAAATATATGTGTATCTTTGTAGACGATATGAGACCCACGAAAGAGTATATTGAGCGGAAATACGAAGAACTGAACAACCTGTGCTTCGACGGGGAACTGCCAGAGGTAGCTATACAGATGAGTCGGGCACGTACATACCTCGGACAACTGGGCTTCAAGCGAAGGCGGAGACTGCTACGAGGCTGGGAGAACTATGGCTTCGTACTCCGTATCAGCGTGAGGATCGACCTACCGGAAGAGGAGGTGATAGATACGCTGTTGCACGAGATGATACACCTCGCCATTGCCTCACGGCAGCAGAAGGACACCTCAACACACGGACGACTGTTCAGGCAGATGATGGCAGACATTAATAAACGCTATGGTCGGCATATCAACATCTCACACCGGAAAACGAAAGCAGAACAAGAACAAGACACCCAACGGCGTACACACCTGATATGTGTGTCGACTTTCGATACTGGCGAGCAGGGTATCACTATCGCCGCCAAGAGCCGACTATTCAGTCTTTGGGATCTGATGCCCCACTTTCCAAAGGTGATGGCAACAGTTTGGTTCCTCTCCTACGACCCGTTCTTCAATCGTTTCCCTCGGGCACTGACTCCTAAGATCTATCGTATCGAGGAAAAGACGCTGAAGGAACATCTGAAGGATGCCAAGCCACTAATAAGACAATCCGGTAAGGTCATGGTGGCGAAAACGAGAGTTAGTGAATACACAAAATCCACATAAATGAGGATTGCGCACTAGAAAGAATAGCAATACCTTTGCAGTCGCAAAAAAGCACAAACGCTTTATAAGACAAAGAAACGTCATGCATCCTGATATTATCAAGAAATACAACCGTCCTGCCCCTCGGTACACCAGTTATCCGCCAGCCAACTACTTCGGTGCCTTCGACGGAAAAGACTATCTGGAGGCCGTAGAGGCATCGGACCATGCGCCACAGAACCATATATCGTTCTATCTCCATATCCCATTCTGCAGACACCTCTGCCACTACTGCGGATGCAATTCCTATCCGGCAGGGAAGCCTGAGACAGTCAAGGCCTATGTTGAAGCATTACATAGAGAAATAGACCTCGTGACTCGTCATATCGACTGCCACAGAAAGATCGCACAGATACACTATGGCGGAGGTAGCCCTACATCAATTCCCATTCCGATGATACGGGAACTGAACGAGCATTTGCTCTCCATCGCTCCGACAATAGAGAAGCCCGAGATAGCCATTGAGTGCCATCCCGGCTACCTGACTGTCGACGACTGGCAACAACTCACCACATGCGGTTTTACTCGCTATAGCATCGGTATTCAAGATCTACGAGAAGAGGTTTTGAAGGCTGTGAACCGTCGTCCTTCATTACTGCCGGTTGTTGATATCCTAAAGATACTACGGACTTCGGGGGCTACCGTAAACCTAGACTTCATCTACGGTCTGCCTTTACAGACGCTCGATACGTTCCGCCAAACCATCGAACAGGCATCTTTGCTGCGCCCTGACCGACTGGTGACCTTCTCCTACGCCCACATGCCTAAGCTCTTCCCGCGTCAGCAGATACTCGACCGTGTAGGACTGCCTGCAACTGAGGAGAAGAATCATATGTACGACACAGCCTCGGAGATTCTGACAGCCAATGGTTACGAACGTATCGGACTGGATCACTTTGTATTACCGGAAGATGAGCTAGCCGTCGCCTTGCGGACAGGACAACTGCATCGTAACTTCCAAGGCTATTGCACCCGACGCACCACGGCTCAAGTCTATGCTTTCGGCGTGACGGGCATTAGTCAATTAGACGATGCCTATGCACAGAACGGACGCGACATCAAAGAATATATCGAAAACATCCGTAAAGGGGAACTTTACACCCAACGGGGCTATCGACTATCGACACAACAGAAATTGGTGCGCGAGGTGATTGAGACCCTGATGTGCAACTACGCTATCGACTGGAATAACGTGGCACAGAGGACTGGTACGCCCGTTACACAGTTACGAGAGGCCTGTCACTACGATGAGGCTCTCCTGAAGGAGATGGCCGACGACGGTCTGCTCACGCTCGACGGCGACAACATCGTCGTCAACAGTGAAGGGCGTCCCTTCGTGCGCTGTGTGGCTGCCGCCCTCGACCCGTTGATGCAACATACAGACAAGAGTTTTTCCAACCCCATATAAACAACGAAAGAAAATGCAAAACAGAGATATTGTCGTTATCGGTGCCGGACTAACAGGTCTCACGACAGCATACCACCTGAGGAAACAGGGACGGGATGTGCTCGTCATAGAGAAAGAGAATCGCATAGGCGGACAGATACGCACATATAGCGAGAAGGGGTTTGTCTTTGAGAGCGGCCCCAACACGGGAGTGGTTTCCTTCCCCGAGGTAAGAGAACTATTCGACGACCTGGGCGACTGTCAACTGGAGATTGCCCGAGAGTCGTCGAAACGACGCCTGATATGGAAGGGTAACCGTTTCCATGCCCTACCTTCAGGACCAGTGGAGGCTGTGACCACACCCCTTTTCCGTCTATCGGACAAGATACGCATTCTCGGTGAACCTTGGCGCAAACAGGGTGACAACCCCGACGAATCAGTAGGAGCCTTGGCACAACGCCGTCTGGGGAAGTCGTTCTATGAATATGCCATCGACCCGTTCATCTCCGGAGTCTATGCTGGCGACCCGATGCGACTTACCACCCGCTATGCCATGCCAAAGCTCTATAACCTGGAAGCCAACTATGGCAGTTTTATCCGCGGAGCCATTGCCAAGGCCAAGGAGCCAAAGACAGATCGCGACCGTTTGGCTACAAAGAAAGTGTTCTCTGCCGCAGGTGGCCTCACACAGATGGTTGAAGCGATAGCCAAAGGACTCGACATCATCACGAGTGCACAAGATGTCAAGGTCAATCCCACTGACGATGGCACATGGCGTGTCACCTTCAACGGCATGGAAGAGATCAGATGTCGACAGGTGGTCACCACGGTCGGCGCCTACGCCCTCCCTGCGTTGCTTCCTTTCATTCCCGAAGAACAGATGCAGCCAATCAGTCGTCTGTACTACGCGCCTGTGATTCAGGTATGCGTAGGCATACGGGATACCCAAAACCACGTCTTTCCTGCCTTCGGTGGTCTTGTGCCAAGCAAGGAGCAGAAGCCGGTACTGGGCATCCTCTTCCCATCCGAGTGCTTCGAGGGGCGTGCCCCTGAGGGGGGAGCACTCTATTCCTATTTTATCGGTGGTACCCGTCATGCTGATGATATGCAGAAGAGCGACGATGAAATCCGTGAGACAGTACTGGATCTTTTCCACTCCATGTTGAAATATCCGGCAGACATGCAGCCCGACCTCATCCGTATCTTCCGCCACGAACGGGCCATTCCCCAATACTGGAGCGACAGCGGCGAAAGGTTCAGACGGATAGAAGAGCTACAGACCAGATACCCAGGACTGATACTGGCAGGAAACATGCGCGACGGCATCGGCATGGCCAACCGTATCCACCAAGGGGCGATGGTGGCCGAAGCTTTACGATAGAATCACAGACTTAAAAAAATAAAAACGGGCGATTTGTTTGGCTTTTCGCCCGTTTTTTCGTACCTTCGCAGCCGTTTTGCAATCAAGCAAGACAATAAATATTTTTCAAAACATGTACAAACCAACATTCAACATGAAGCGCCAGGCACTTGTGTTCCGTCATTTTGGAAACAAGGGCTACTCGCTCTTCTGTTGCCTGGGACGTGAGGTAGTATGTAGCGTGCTCTCCGTAGCCACACTGACCTACGCCTCAGCAGAGAGTGTCAGCACAGATCCTGTGGTGAGCGACTCTACCGCCATGACAACAGCAAGAGCCATGATGCTCGAGGAGGTCAGCGTGACCGGCTCGAGGGCGCCCCTGACAAGAAGTCAGGCTGCGAGAATGGTCACTGTACTGGAGCATACCGACATTGCGCAGGCGCCAGTACAAAGTATTAACGATCTGCTGAAGTACGCCGTAGGCGTGGATGTCCGTCAGCGCGGTCCTATTGGAGCACAGACAGACATCTCGATCAGAGGTGGCAACAACGAGCAGATCACCATCTTACTCAACGGCATCAACATCTGCGACCCACAGACGGGGCATAATGCCTTTGACTTCCCGGTAGACATCAGCGATATTGAGCGCATAGAGGTGCTCGAAGGACCTGCCGGTCGTGTGTATGGCACCTCGTCTCTGGTAGGTGCCGTGAACATCGTGACGAAGCGGGTCAAGGAAGGGGGTGTCGACGCCCATATGAAAGGCGGCTCCTACGGCTATGCTAGCATCGGCGGACGTGTAGCACTCGCTGGGACGACCAATCACAGCATCTCGGGCAGCTACACCCGCAGCGACGGTTACAGCAGGAACAAGGCTGGTGGACTGAATGCCGACTACAGCGGAAGCAAGGCTTTCTACCAAGGACACTATGCTGACAAACTGTTTGCCGTGGACTGGCATGCCGGACTGAGCAGCAGAGGATTCGGCTCGAACACCTTCTACGGTGCAAAATGGGACGACCAGTATGAGCACACGCTAAAGACATATACCGCCGTGACGGCAGAGAACAGGCAGGGAAGGGTACATCTGAAACCGGCCATCTACTGGAACCGAACGATGGACCGTTTCGAACTGTTCCGTGATGCGCCAGACATCTATCCTTTCAACTACCACCGGACGGATGTGTATGGCGTAAACCTGAACGGTCATTTCGACTGGCTACTGGGGCGTACGGCCGTCGGAGCAGAACTGCGCAACGAAGATTTGGTGAGCGGCAATCTGGGAGAACCGTTGGCAACCCCTCGACACATCCACGGCACAGACCGCGACTACACACATGGCCTGAACCGAACGAACATCAGTTTCGTATTGGAGCATAACATCCTCCTGAAACAGTTTACCCTGTCTGCCGGCATAATCAGTGTAAAGAACTCATGGAACGAGATGAACATGCGCGTCTATCCAGGCATTGATGCCAGCTACCGCCTTGGTAACAACTGGAAGATCTATGCCTCGTACAACACATCACTACGCATGCCCAGCGTAACAGAACTCTACTATTCTGTCGGCGGTCACCAGGCCGACAAACATCTGAAACCTGAGGAGTTGGCTGCTATCGAAGGCGGCATCAAATACAGTTCACGAGGGCTGGATGGTAAGATGAGTATCTATCATAACCGTTGCAAGAACTTGATAGACTGGATACGCCGCACCAACGATCCCGAGGCACCTTGGGAGTCGATGAACTTCACAAGGGTAGATGCTACGGGCATTGAGACTTCACTGAGTCTGGATCTTCAGGAGATTCTCCCCTCACAGCATGGTCTGAAAAAACTGAATGTTGCCTATTGCTACATCAACCAGAACAAAGAGGAGAGCGACGATATACAAAGTCAGTATGCACTGGAATACCTGCGCCACAAACTGGTAGGTAACCTGCAGATGTCTCTCTGGAGACAACTGGAACTGGGACTGAACTATCGTCTTCAGGACCGTACAGGAACATATACCGACACAGAGGGACATGTGCGAGCCTACAAAACGTACAGTCTTGTCGACGCTCGTCTGGAATGGAATACCGAAGCATACCGTCTCTATATGGAAGTGAACAACCTATTCAACAAGACGTATGTGGACTTCGGGCATATCCCACAACCTGGAATATGGCTTATGGCAGGCGCCAGCATCCATCTGGCAATCTAAAAGAAACGGAACAGAATAGAGAGATGCCGACTGCGAGAGAGATCGCCAGGGTTACTGCCTGGCTCTCCTTCCGGAACCTCTAAACCGCGACGGGCATAGTAATCCTTCCAAAAAGGGGTGACTATGCCCGTCTTATCATGAAACGACATCGGTATCGCGGGAAAGATCTCGTGCCCGTCAGCATCGAGATAGCACTTCTGTACCAGTTCACTACAATAGAATGCCGAGTCATCAGGCATGAAAAGGAAATCATAAGGATAACCCACATAGTGCAAGGCCCGTCTGACAGACTGCTCCACACCATGAGTATCATTCAGTCGGGCCACAAGCACCAAGGAGTCACGTCTGAGCAGGAAACTGTCGATGGGTGTCAACACGACCCCCTGATGGACTGCCTCAAGTACATAGAGCGTATCACGCTGAAAATGGACGATACCAACATGATCGATGCGACTACCGTCAATACCCTCAGTCACCTTTGTAATCTGGTTTTCCTCTGCCGACAAACAGAACAGCAGATCTCCCTCATGTAACAACGATACTCTATCCTGCGCACTCATAAAGGCCCAGGAAAGGCATAAAAGACAACAAGAAAAAAGGAAACGCATCGAAAGATTATTTCTTCAGCTTCAACGAATTCTCAATACTGCGGATTTCCTCATGAAAAGCCTTATCAAAAGAGAGGCGCTGTTCAATCGCATTACAGCTATGGATTACCGTCGAATGGTCGCGATTACCAATCAACTGACCGATACGCGAGGCCGGCATCTTCGTATACTTCTGTGCCAGATACATCGAAACCTGACGCACCTGCACATAGTCGCGTTTGCGACATTTACTGAACACATGCTGCTGACTGACGCCGTAATGATGACACACTTTCTCAAGGATATCATCGACAGTGAGCGGATGATTGTCGATCTTCACAGCACGCTTGATGACGCGCTCAGCCAGACGCATGTCAATGCCTGTATTATAGACGATGGAATAGGCCATCAACGAGTTGACCACACCCTCCAGATCGCGTACGCTACCATTGGCAGTCTCGGCGATGAACTGGATGACCTCTGCGGGAATCTTCAGACCGTCACGACGACACTTGGCATTGAGGATATCAATACACAACTGCACGTTGGGCTTCTCCAACTCAGCAATCAGTCCACAGGCAAAACGTGTGAGCAGACGGTCCTTCATTCCCTGCAGGTCGACAGGGGGACGGTCGCTAGCCAGAATGATCTGCTTGCCATTGCGGAACAGATGGTTAAAGATATGGAAGAAGGTATCAAGCGTCTTCGGTGAAGTCATCCACTCCTGAATATCATCGACAATCAGTACATCAATTGACTGATAGAAGTTGATGAAGTCGTTGGTGGTGTTCTGGCGCACAGAGTCAGTGAACTGCACTTGGAACAGACGTGCAGAGACATAGAGCACTCGTTTCTGAGGATAGGTCTCCTTACAACGTACGCCAATGGCGTTGATCAGGTGAGTCTTACCACAACCTGACGGGCCATAGATAAAGAACGGGTTGAACGTCGTCTTGCCCGGATGCTCCGCAATAGACAGACCCACCGTACGAGGCAACTTATTACTATCACCCTCAATATACGACTGAAAGGTCTTTTTCGGGTCGAGCTGAGGATTCAACTGCTGGGGACGGGCACTATCGAGTGTCGTAGGAGCTTTGTTCGAGCCCTGTGGCTCTTGGATCTCCGATGGACCGTCGCTCTCAACATCCGTGGTCACATCATGCGGAGCCTTCACAGTGACGATACGATAGCTCAACTTTACGTTGGTACCAAACACTCGCGCGAGCACCTTACTTAATAGTCCAACGTAGTACTGCTCCAAGTACTCGTAGACGTACGGACTTGGAACCTGCACCAACAGCGTATGCTCTGTCTCCGAGTAAGACTCGAAGACGATGGGTGCAAACCACGTTTTAAATTGCTGCTCGGTAACGTTTGCCCTAATCAGATGAAGGCAGTCGTCCCAAAGCGTCTGATGACTATTGCTCATTTGGCGATTGTTTCAAATTAGGTCACAAGACGAAGGCTTGTTGATTTATAATTGCGATTGCAAAGGTCGCATTTTTTTTTTAATTCTCCAAATAGCGATTTTAATCCAATGTGTATACAAAAAGCCGTAACTATTTAGAAAAGTGAATGTTAGCATGTTTCACGACTTGAGATATCAAAACGGGCACTTGCAAATGCCAAACCCCTTTATTTTCAGACTTCTACGAAATGCAACCCAAGAATACGGAAGAAAAAACAGAACGCTCTTCTTGTCTGAAAACTAAGAAGAAAGAGGGGATTTCACATGACACAATGGAAAAAGTCCACTCGTCTTCTTTATTTAGACGTTTTTTAAATTACTTATCCTTTTTTCCGAAAAGAGAGAAGTGAACATAACGTTTTGGATGCTGCCGCAAATCGATCATCAGTGAGTCGAGATGCATCATGGTCGAGTTCAGACCATAGTATAATCCCTGATCACGCATCAACAGTCCGACAGTACCTTCGTTGCTGTTCAACTTAGCCGTCATCTGCTCCACATTCTGCAGAGTATTGTTCACATGTGTCATCGTCGAGGCTAGATCGAGGTCGTTCAGGTTACGTGTCAGATCATTGGCATTGGCCAGCATGCCATCGGCATTCTTCAGCATCTGTGGCATCTGTTGGTTAAGACTGGCCGTCAGACGATTCAACTCGTGCGACGTTGTAGTGAGGTTACCAGTCAGTTGGTCAATATGATGCAGGGAGTTTCCAAGGGCAGGATCGGCCAACAAGGCGTTGACACTGGCAAGAATCGAGTCGAGCTTAGGCAACATAGCTTCTACCTGAGGGATCATACCTGCAGCCTTGTTCATGGCACCGATGCGGGGGCCCCCGCTGATGGTGTCGCCAGGAGCTAGGCTAGCGGCATCAGAAGCTAGTACCAGTTCGAGTTTGATATTACCCAATAGGTCACTGGCAATCTCTGCTGTGCTTCCCTTGGGCAGACGCATCTGCTTGTCAATGCCTATCACGGCAACGATATCGCGATTATTCTCATAGTCGAAGATGATATCCTGCACCACACCCACACGATAACCGTTGGCGTAGATGGGACTAGAAGCGGAAAGTCCACTGATATCCTTGAATTTCACATAGTACTTGTTATCGGTTGAAAAGACGGTCAGTCCCTTCAGGAACTGAAGACCGAAAAACAGTACAATAATGCCCACAACTGCCACCAAGGCAATCTGCATCTCTTTACTTAACCTCTTCATGATCTTCTTACTTTTTACTGTTATACGCTCTTACTGCATCATTTACATTCACTCTCTTTCCGTTCCTGAAGGCAACAACAAACGCCTCAGGGAACTTCTCATGTACCTCCTTACGAAGGCGTAATATCTCCTGATAGTTCTGCGAGGATCCCACTGTATACTTATACAGGCCACCCTCCTGATAACAGTCGACACCTGTCAGCCCCTTCATACGGGCATCGTTGGCCTTGATCTTGGCAGAACTTACCAGAATCTGTACCTTAAAGATGGGTATATCGGCAGTCTCGGATGACTGCACGCTCGTCGTCGACTGCGTCTCTACCGTCTGTCGCGATTCCTTCACAGGCTTCAAACTGACGCTGTCGGGAACACGCTCTATCGCCTTTACCTCCTGAACCACGGGTGCCGTTTGCGTCGCTGGCGTAACAGATGGTGCTGACGCCTCTGACTTTCGGGGTACAATCTGAGGGATAGACATCTCCTCCTGTACTGGCACAGGCTGGAACGGTATCGTCACGCTGCCGCCATGCTTCTTACGATAGGCCAGAAAGGCATTATAGATACCACGGGCATACATACCCTCGGCCTCCTTCGAGTTCAGGAACTCTTCCTCGTCGCGCGTCGAGATAAAACCCAGTTCAATCAGACAACCGGGCATCGACGAGAGACGTAGCACGGCCAAGTTATCCTGCTGAGCACCCATATCCTGCCGACCCGTGGCCTGACAGACATAGCGCTGCATATACTTCGCCAGTTCGACACTGTTCTCCATATTCTTATCCTGGATGAACTCGAACATGATATTACTCTCCGGTGAGTTCGGATCATAGCCCTGATAGGTCTGCTTATAATCCTTCTCTAACAGGATTACAGAGTTCTCGCGCTTAGCGACCTCCAGATTCTGCAGCACGCCATTCGTCTTTCCTGTACTCCTGCTCCTGCCCAACGTATATGTCTGGAAACCGCGTGCGATCCTTCCGTTCGGTAGAGCATTGATATGTATCGAGATAAAAAGGTCGGCTTTGTTTCGGTTGGCAATCTCTGCCCGACGATACAACTCCACGAAATAGTCTGTCTTGCGTGTATAGACCACCTTCACGTCAGGACAGTTCTGCTCGACCATTCTTCCAAATGCGAGGGCATACTTCAGTGTCAGGTTCTTTTCCTTCGAAAAAGCGCCGACCGCACCTGCATCTTTTCCTCCATGTCCAGCATCAATAACCAGTGTGAAAGTTTTGTCTGCAGCATCGGCGGATACTGCATAACATAAAAGTGTTACCAGAAATAATACAATCTTCTTACACATACATCTATTGCTGGTGCAAAATTACGCATTATCCGCCAAAAAACTGACAATCACTGTCGAGTTTTATCATTTATTAAATGTATTTCTACGCCAGCACCTGCACAATCGGCCCCCATCGGAGGGTTGCATTTCGTCAATTTCAGGTCGATAGAAAGCACCTCCGGGATGGCAGTCTGCACAGCATGGGCGATACGTCCGGCCACATGCTCCAGAAGGTTAGATGGCTGACGCATCTCCCGTTCCAAAAGGGCATACAACGTGGCATAGTTCAGGGTGTCATCCACCTTATCACTAGACATGGCCTCGGCCAACGGATACCCCACTCGCAGGTCGACGATGAACTCTGCTCCGACCTTTCGCTCCTGAGGCAGTACACCATGGAAGGCATGGAAGCGCACCTCCTTCAGGTAGATAAAACCAGACTCTAACAGCATACTCATCCTACAGTTCTATTGGGTCGGCAGACAACAGGTCCGCCTCGTTCTCATCATGCACGCCAGGGAGATACTTCTTCAAGGCGCGCTCCACACCGATCTTCCAAGTATTGATACTCTCATCCTTCAACGAGAGGGAGCCCACCAGACGGATAACATGCTCGAGCGGCATACGATAGCGCAACACACCAGAAATCAGCTTGGCATAATTCCAGTATTCCGGGTTGAACTTCTCCGATAGTCCTTCGACGGTGGTCTTATAACCTCGTTTGTTCTCAAACTGGAAGTCGTAACGCTTGGTACCATCGGGATTGATCTGTTTGAGAATCTTACCCTTTGTTACCGTCTTGGGCAGCACGATGCCTTCTTCATCGTCCTGCAGACCAGTAAATATCTCATAGGGATAACCGTCAAGCAGACCGATGAAGGCTACCCACTTATCCTTGTTGTTCTGAAAACGTACCACATCGCACTCAAGGGTCTGAGGTCTGACCTCCGTCACATCAGGACGACGGTTCTGCACTGAGAAGACAACGGCCTGATTGGCCAGGGTCAACAACTTGTCAGCTTCATCAGCCTGCAACGCACGAAGTCCGCGCTCCACAAGCGAGACCACCTGTTCTTCCGTCACCACGCCTTCCGACTTGCTACTGGCTGCCACCAATTCGTGGGCCACGCGCTGTAGCATCTCGTTTCTTGTCTCTGTTTGCATATGATTTGCTTTTGGTTTTTGATTGTTATTCTGGTGGCAAAGATACGCATAAGTTTTCTATTTCGGAAAACTTTCGGTAAAAAAAACCACGAAAGTTTCCCGTTCTGGAAAACATTTCGTAACTTCGCAGAAAAATAATCCACTTATGAAGAATATTCTGACACGAAGAACAATCCGGAAGTATTCCGAAGAGATGGTCCCGGAAGCATTACTCGAACGCCTATTGTCCGAGGCTGCCAGAACCCAGACCATGGGTAACCTCCAGCTTTATAGCGTTGTCGTCACCCGTTCTGAGGAGATGAAGGCGAAGTTAGCACCAGCCCACTTCAACCAGCCGATGGTGACAGAAGCACCTATCGTACTGACCATCTGTGCCGACTTCAACCGCACCAGTGAGTGGGCGCGTCAGCGTAAGGCGGTGCCCGGTTACGATAATTTCCTGTCGTTCATCAATGCCGCCACCGACGCTTTGCTGTTCACACAGACACTCTGCAACCTCATGGACGAGGAGGGACTAGGCTACTGTTATCTCGGTACGACGGTCTATATGCCGCAGATGATTATCGACACCCTGCAACTACCACAACTTGTGATGCCGGTGGCCACGCTCACGGTGGGATGGCCAGCCGAAGAGCCGCCCCTCTCCGACCGTCTGTCTGTGGCGGCCTTCACACACGACGAGACCTATCAGCCCTATACCCCACAAGCTATCGACACCTATTATCACGATAAGGAGCAACTGCCCGAGAATCACCGTTTCTGTGAGATCAACCAGAAAGAGACGCTCGCACAGATCTTCACTGATATCCGCTACACGAAGAAAGACAACGAGGCCATGTCTGAGGGTCTCATCCAAGCATTAAAACATCAGGGGTTCCTCGATTGAGAAACCCCTGATCAGTCTTACAGATGCCTGCTCCGATGGATCAATAGTTATATCTATTCATATAACCTGCAGATCTGAGATCTTTATATGTCCAATTATAAGGACGGGCACTCCCGTCATTTTTCACTTCGTTGACAGGTATAAATGTTTTGCATGAATAAGCCGCTCTACCGTTCATGAACATTTCTGCAACAACCTTAAATGTAATATTCTGTCTGATCTCGAAATTACCATGATAGAAGTCGTAGGCCGGAACATCTCTTACCGTTGTTCTGTTCGGATAATTATTATATGATGATATAATATACGTTTGTGGCATATCCCATATCTTCGCTAACGAGTCTGAATAGAGCAATGTCTGCGTATATCCTGCGGACGCGACATTCACCAGCCATGTATCATTTAATGCTGTATTTCTCGTCCAGAAATTAGGATATTTTCCATCATATTTGTCGTATTTCGCCAATGAGAAATGACTTTTCACTTCTATGCCTGCTGTCGGATTTGTTACTACCCGCATGGAAGGAGTGCCCGTCACTTTATACCAGAACTCCCTACCCGATGCATTATCTCGGAAATTAACCAACTCAGGGGTTTTGTTTATCGTATATTTGGGGGCCTCTGCCAAATTCCAAACCCCAAGTCTCTCACCTATGCCATTAAGAGGAATTCCGGAAATAGGTGGAATATAGCCAGTCGCAGGAAAGACACTTTTACCTGTAATTTCTACGCTACCATTCGTTGTGAACTGTAATGTCTGAACGCTTTTCGTCTCTCTTCCAAGAACAGAACCAAAAATCGAATTGATGCCTGCCTTTAACAAAGCTGGTCCAGCATCTCCTGTCATTAACTGTAAAATAGCACCTAATGCCTTTGATTTTATAGGCTTTCCTCCATCTGTACTACCATTTCCTGTTACAGTATTACGAGCAACCCAGTTTTTGGCCGAATCGCCTACAGCATTAACAAAACCAGAAACTATACCAGAAAGAAGTTGGTCGCGCGAAGAAGTCACAATCGTGCCTCCCGAGGTAGATTTGTATGCACCTTTAAATTTGTAGGTCACTTCATTCATTGCATAAGCAAGAATGTTCATTGTCTCTTTGAGACTATTCTCGTCATAGGCCAATTCCAACATAAAGCAATTCCAACCTTTATCAAAGCCATGAAGCAGGTTACTTGATACGTTTGAAATAACAACTTTCTGAGAAGATGATGAATTGTTCGGAGATGCAAAATATGGAATAAAATTGAATAGCTTCGTATTTGATTGAGGAATGGTCAATTGCCAATAAGCACTGTTATTCAATTGGACCTCAGGTACATAGCAGAAGCCTTTCAAGACTCCAGACAATTTATTGTATAACAATATGAAACAAGCATCATCAACCTTGTTTACAACATGGTCGCAACCAACAATTTTCAGATTACTAAATAGCAGCCTCCAACCATCAGACTCCTTCACGTCATATCTAATGTCTTCAGGTATTGCTGTTTCTGCCAGGCTTGCCCATGGTAAAAACACCTTTGCACCCGAAGGAAGTTTGCAATACGTGCATTCGTCCCACTTTCCTTGAGAGCCTCTGGTCATAACACGCAGAAGATCTGTGGACTCTATGCCCACATTCGCCTCTTCATCATTACAAGAAATAAATACTAATATTAACGCAAGAATGATTAAATTTAGTCTTTTCATTGATTATCTAGTTAATCGTATATAACATTCGAATATCCATATCCTTTTTGTTGGCAACGTGTACATATGTCACCATATTCTTCCCACTTCTTTGTGTGTTTTATATGTTCGGGAATCTCACCAGAGAGCCTGTTGCCTTGCAATAACGGTGGTACACAATCCGAACTGTCATTCCATACCTCAAGAGGCAGTTCTGTGATGTTATTATTGTTACACTCTATTAAGATATTATTCTTTAATATCTCGATTGGAAAAGTGCCGGAGAATTTGTTATCCGTCAGAACAGCTCGTTTAAGTTTTTTCATATTTGCAATACCTTTGGGCACATCTCCACTAATATATGTATCATTAATATACAAATATTCCAAGTTTTTCAAGTTGCCAATACTCTCAGGGACAGTTCCCGACAACAGGTTATTAGACAGTTGCAGCATCCTAAGAGAAGTTAATTCCCCGATACTCTCGGGAATCACACCTGTCACGTTGTTGTCAGCAATAACAAGAATGATAAGGTTCTTCAGTTTACCTATATCATTTGGAATATTACCCTGCATGATTCCTCCGGATATCACCAGCCGTCTTAATTCCGTAAGCTGACAAATTTCTTTAGGAAGTATTCCATGACATTGTCCGGCGTACACCTCTAAGCCGATGACGCGAATCTCGTTTGATTCTTCTTCAAGACCAGTTGTCACACCGTTCCATGTCGTGATGTCATGCAAATCCCAGTCCTGATGCCACGGTCCTATCTCCTGATAGATCTTAACCAATGCCAGACTATCTGACTTATTCAAATGAGGCGTCAGATCCCCTTCTGATACTGTAGAATCAGAACTACAACCGACTCCTACGAACAAGCCAATAGAACACAGAAGAATTGATAAAGAAATACGGCACCTTCCGTTTCGTACATATGAAAACCTTTTCATAGTCTAAAAATAATATTAAAATGAGTAAATACAGCTCTGTAAAAGCTTGCGTTTTTATTATCCACGATACGAAAATACAAATTTGTTTACAAGACTTCTATCTTAAAAAATAAAAGAACATGAAGAATTTATGAATTCTTGACTTACGTCAAGATAATAGCAAAAGACGGGAAGAGCCCCAAAAGCAATTAGATATTCAAAAAAAAATCTCCCGACGGAAGGTCGGGAGATTGATATGAAGAGAGGATTAGTCTTCTACGACGATGGGCTTGTATTTCGGCACAAGCATCTTGATGATGATCCAACCGATGAGATAAGCCACAGCACAGATACAGAACACCACCATATAGGCGGCAGGTTTACCCTCGAAGCCGAAGAATGAGTATGCTGCGCCCTGGGCTGCTGCCCAGTCGAAGAAACGACCGGAACCCAGGTTGATGGCAAACGATCCTAAGCCACCGGCCATCGTTCCCACACCTACGATCGTGCCGATTGTCGACTTGGGGAACATATCTCCAATTGTCGAATAGAGGTTGGCACTCCAAGCCTGATGACCGGCACCAAGCAGACCGATCAGGATGGCAGGCCACCAAGGACTATAGGCACCGAGAGGTTGGGCGAACAGGCCCAGCAACGGCAGACAGGCGAAGATGAGCATCGCACGCATACGTCCCAGATAGGGGTTCATCCCCTTTTTCTCGACGAAATAGGTAGGCAGATAGCCACCACCTATCGAGACAAAGGTTACAATGGCATAAAGGGTGAAGATCAGCAGGATACCCATCGTAGAGTCGGAGGTGTAACCGTACTGGTCACTGAAATAGGCAGGCGCCCAGAACAGAAAGAACCACCACACGCCATCAGTCATCAGCTTACCTACGATGAACGACCAAGTCTGCTTGTACTTGAAGCACTGCATGAACGGAATGGTCTTCTCTTCTTTGACCTCCTGTTTGTTCTGCACCTCGGCGATATCCCGGTCCTGCTCGATATAATTCACTTCGGCCTGATTGACGAAACGACTCTGATGAGGACGCTCATAGAGCCACATCCACAGTCCCATCCAGAAAAATCCCAGCACACCGATGACGATGAAAGCCATCTCCCAACCCCAGGCACGAGCCAGCAGAGGAATAGTAGCAGGTGCGACCAGTGCTCCGACAGAGGCGCCACTATTGAAGATTGAGGTCGAGAAGGCACGGTCTTTCTTCGGGAAATACTCGGCTGTCACCTTGATGGCAGCGGGGAAGTTTCCGGCCTCACCAACAGCCAGAATCAGTCGACAAGCCAGGAACAACCAGACAGAGATGGTGGTCAGAGCCGTCATACTACCACCGGCCAGTCCGATGGCACCCCAGCCACAGAAGGCATGTAACACAGCACCGACAGACCATACGAAGATGGCAATCAGATAACCTTTCTTGGTTCCCATCCAGTCGATGAACTTACCAGCGAAGAGGTTGGCAACGGCATAGAACACGGAGAACACCGCCGTGATAAGACCGTAATGCGTATCGGTCCAATGGAACTCCGGTGCAATGAAGTCCTTCCATGTGAGCGACAAGACCTGACGGTCGAGATAGTTAATGGTGGTCGCCAGGAACAGCAACGCACAGATGACCCAACGGAAATTGGACATCTTGGTAGTTTGTATAGGTATCATCTTAAATATTTATGGTTAAGGTTGTGTTGATTATCTCAGTTGGTCGACAGGGATATTATCCTTATCGTTGTAATACAGGTTCTCGCCTGCCATTCCCCAGATGAACGTATAGTAATAGGTACCTGCAGCGGCATGGATACTCCACTCGGGCGACATGATAGCCTGTTCGTTGTGCAGCCATACCACACGGCTCTCCTGAGGCTCGCCCATCATATGGGCGATGGTCTGTCCCTCTGGCAGGTTGAAATAGTAGTAGGCCTCGATACGACGTCCGTGGGTATGAGGCGGCATCGTGTTCCACACAGCACCGGGGTTGAGCTGCGTCAATCCGAGCTGTAGCTGACAGGGTCCCTCCTCCAGCACATCGTTGACGATGAGCTTATAGACCGTACGGTTGTTGGCCTCCTCCGTCGTTCCTACCGGACCCCAGACGGCCGCTTTGAGCGAACCCTTCCGTCCGTCGAGGGTGATCCACTGGGTCTTGTAGTGCTGATGGGCAGTAGCCGAGTTCAGGTAGAACTTTGCAGGCTTCTTGGCATCCTTTGAGCGGAAGAGCACCTCCTTGTTCACATCCTTATCCTTGGCGATATGACCACGTCCGATATACAGTGCCTCTTTCGGAGAAAGGGCATACTCCTTACCGTCGACGATGACCACACCGTCGCCCTCGCCACAGTTCACGACACCGAGCTCACGGTTGTACAGGAAATACTTCTCCTTGATGGTGGGATCGACATCGAGTCCCAGTTCGAGGAAGTTCTCCAGTTTCAGGGTTTTCGTCACAGGCATGGCACCACCAAAAATAAAACGATCGTAATGCGAGTAGGTCAGGTTCACCTTGTCAGCCTCCATCACCTTCTCCATGACGAAACGGTCACGCAGGGTCTGCGTGTCGTAATGCTTCACATCAGCCGGATGACAGGCAGCCTGGAACTTCACACTCTGCTGAGCCATCGCTCCCAGTGCGCCCATCACAAAGGACATCATCAGTATTGTCTTCTTCATTTCCATATTTTGTTTTTAAGTGTTTACTTTCTCAACACGGTGATTCGGTGTCTTTTTCCTTTGTATCTCCGTGTTTATATGATTCCTCCACAGTCTTCTCGTCACAGATGATACGTCGACGGTTCCACAACATCAATGCGACGGTGACCAGAGTAAGCACACCCATACCGATCCACCGCATGTACTTCACACAGGCATAGATGACATAGCCGAAGAGTGAAGAGGCGAAATCGAGGGCACCACCCTCGAAGCCGTCGGGAATCTTGGCGGCCGAGGCCGTGGGGTCGGTCTTATAGACCTCATCGGCAGCCAACGTAAAGGCCGAGGCCATGTCCGTAACGAAATACAATCCCACAACAAGTGCCACAAGACCGACGATTAGACTCTTCACCACGTTTCCCCTCGTGTAAGGCAAAATCAGCGGGAAAAGGTAGAACATACCGGCCAACGAGGCCAGCGGTAGGAACTGATTACCCGGCAGGAACACAGCGATAGCCAGGATGACCGGAATCAGGATGACCGAACAGACCAGTGTTGTGGGATGACCGATCACAAGTGCCGGCGACATACCGATATGCACTTTCATACCGCCAAAGCGTTTTTTGGCTACCTCCTGTGTTTTCTCTGCGATAGGCTTCAGACCGTCGATAAACAACGAGGTGATACGGGGGATCAGTTCCATAACAGCACCCATCGTCACACCCAGAAACAGTACTTTCTTGATGTCGAGCTGGGCAGCCCAACCGATGAGTACACCCACGACGACACCCAGCACGAGCGGCTCTCCCAATACACCGAACCGCTTCTTGAGTCCCTCGGCATCGACATCCGATTTGGCTAAGCCGGGGATACGTTCAAGAAGCCAGTTGACACCTATGGCAAAGAGCGTGAAACTCTGACAGAAAGGCTGTGGTATGGAGATACCCTGCAGGTCGTAGTATTTCTGGAAGCGCTCTGCGGTGAGATCGGCCATGACCAGTGTGATGATATAACAGACGATGGCCGCGAAATAGCCCCATAACAGCGACTGTCCCATCACGAAGTAAGCCACCGCCCCGATAAAGGCAAAATGCCAGTAGTTCCACAGGTCGATATTGATCGTGCGTGTACACTTGGTCAACAGCATCAGCAGGTTCACACCCAGACAGATCGGGATGATCAGTGCACCGACGGCGGTACCATAGGCTACCGCGGCGGCAGCTGGCCAACCCATATCGAAGACCTTCAGCTGCAGACCATAGAGATTAGAGATTTCCTTCAACGGACTGTCGAAGTTATTCGTCAGCAGGGCTGTCACGATACCAAGACCCACAAAACCGACACCCACATAGAGGCCGCTCTTGAGTGCCTTACCGAATCTCATGCCGATGCAGAGACCAATGATCGTAAACAGGATCGGCATCATCACCGATGCACCCAGACTGATCACGTAACTGAATACTTGTTCCATTTGTTTTATATAGCTTGTTTGTTTTTAGCGTAATTTGCGGCAAAGGTACAAAAAAGATAGCGGAATGTTGAACATTTCGCTATCTTTTTTATCTTATCATGAGGATCACCATACTTAATCCTGGAAGTAGATACGTTTCACGCGGTTGGAGACACCTGTGAGCACTTCATAGGGGATGGTGTCCAATGTGTCCGAGAGTACCGTGACAGGCAGATGTTCTCCAAAGATCTCCACCTGGTCACCTTCCGCACAGGGGATGTCCGTCACATCGATCATGGCCACGTCCATACAGATATTACCTACATACTCGGCCTTCTGACCGTTCACCAGACAGTAACAGCGACGGTTGCCGAGATGACGGTTCAGACCGTCGGCATAGCCGATAGGTATGGCAGCGATCACACTGTCGCGCTCGATCTTCCCTTTCCGACTATACCCTACCGTCTCCCCGGCAGGCACATGACGCAATTGGAGGATGGTAGTCTTCAGTGTCGACACCGTATGTAGGATATGATTATCCCGCGGGTCCACGCCATAGAGTCCGATACCAAGCCGACACATATCCATCTGCCGCTCAGGGAAATGCTCGATACCGGCCGAGTTATCCATATGCCGGAGTATCTTATGTCCGAAGGCCGCCTGCAGCTTCTTACTACCCTCATCGAAGAGGGCGAACTGCTTGGCAGAGAAATCGTCGAAGCCGTCGCTGTCGGAGCCCACGAAATGACTGAACACCGACCGAGGGATGATGGCATTCTGGTGCTTCAACCGTTCGATCAGCTCATCGATATCGTTCACGGGATCAAAGCCCAGTCGATGCATGCCCGTATCAAACTTCACGTGCACAGGCCAACCTGTGATACCCTCCTTACGTGCTGCTTTGATGAGGGCATCCATCAGACGGAACGAGTAGACCTCCGGCTCCAGATCGTAGTCAAACATCGTCTTGAAGGCGGTCATCTCCGGGTTCATGATCATGATGTTAGCCGTGATACCAGCCTTACGCAGCGTGACGCCCTCGTCGGCCACTGCCACAGCCAGATAGTCCACCCGATGCTCCTGCAGGGTCTTCGCGATCTCCACGGCACCAGCTCCGTAGCCATCGGCCTTGATCATGCAGACCATCTTCGTCTCCGGCTTCAGGAAAGAACGGAAATGGTTCAGGTTCTCCACCATCGCGTTGAGGTTCACCTCCAGGATGGTCTCATGAACCTTCTGCTCCAGTTGCTCGGTAATCTGGTCGAAGCCAAACGACCGTGCACCCTTCAAGAGGATGATCTCATCGTGCAGACCGGCGAAGATATCACTGGAGAGGAAATGGCGCACATCGGTGAAGAATGCCTTCTCGGCCACCTGGATCCTGTCAGCCTGAGCCGTCAGCTCGGGACCGATACCGATAAACCGTTCCACACCACGCTTAACAGCCAGTTCGCTCACCTGAGTATACAGAGCCTCCGCACTGGTACCCGACTGATAGATATCACTCAATATCAACGTCTTGCACTTTGGATGGCGACCGTCCGCCATCGGCTGCTGACAGCGACGCTGCATGAAGTCGAGGGCGATGTCCAATGAGTTCACGTCACTGTTATAGGAGTCGTTGATGAGCACACATCCACGCTGCCCCTCCTTCACCTCCAGACGCATGGCCACCGGCTCCAACAGAGGCATACGGTCGGCCAGCTGTCCTGGTGTCAGTCCGAGGCGCAGGGCCACGGCTGCACAGGTGATGGCGTTCTCGATAGAAGCCTCGTCGATAAAGGGGATGGTATAGGAATTCTCTTCCTCCTGATAGACATAGGTGATGCGTGTGTCGCTCTCCTTCGTCGCTATCTCCTTGATAAAGAAGGCTACTTTTTCGTCATACCGCGACCAAGCGATCTTCTCACCCTTATACTGCATCCGTCGGATACACCGGCTCACGATATCGTTGTCGGAGCAATAGACCATCGCCTCGGTGTCATGCATGAGCTCCAACTTCTCCATGCACTTCTCCTCCATCGAACGGAAGTTCTCCTGGTGGGCGGTCCCCAACGAGGTCAGCACACCGATGGTCGGTTGGATGATATCGCGCAGGGCCGACATCTCACCCGGCTGACTGATGCCTGCCTCGAAGATGCCCACCTCCGTCTGCTCGTTGAGCAGCCATACCGAGAGCGGCACACCGATCTGTGAGTTATAGCTACGAGGCGAACGCACGATCTTCTGTGAGGGCAGCAGCAGTTGGTAGAGCCACTCCTTAACCATCGTCTTACCGTTTGAGCCCGTGATGCCGACAATCGGCACCTTCCGTTCGGCTCCGCCGTTGACACCCGACAGGAACTCATCACGATGGCGCTCTGCCAGTCGCTGCAGGGCCGCCAGTGTATTGGGCACCCTCAGAAAATTCGCATCGGGATATAACGACTCATGGTGCTCCGGCACCTTCTCCACCACATACTGACGGACTCCCCGTCGGTACAGATCGTCGATATAGCGATGCCCGTCATTACGCTGTGTACGCAGGGCAAAGAATAATGTCTCTTCAGGAAAACAGAGGGAACGACTGTCTGTCAGCAGCCAACTGATCTGGCCTTCACTCTGACCATAGCGGCGCGCTCCAATCAGCGTCGCAACCTTCTCAATCGAATATTTCATCTCTTCAATGTTTCAGTTATCAATTCTATTAGAGTGCAAAATTAGGGTATTTTTTCTGCAACGCCGCTACTTTTAACATAGTTTTATCCATCAACGCCCGATAATCCTCCGAGTCGGGATGGAACGGTCTGTGTGCCAGGACGGCCTTCAGCGGCGCCCACTCCTTCAGGAACATCTTCGCCTCCGTACTCAGGTAGGTCTCCGAGAGCCGTTGCCAGATATACGTCACCGTCTGGTCCGATGGATGAAGCATATCCTCCTTATAGAAACGGTAGTCGCGCAACTCGTCCATCACAATCTCATAAGCAGGGAAGTAGTTGACGACCGACTGCTGACCGTTGGCGACCGACAGTCTCTCTGCCGCCAACAGCAACGTGGCCTTCGAGAGTTGAGAGCCATGATAGCCGTACTTCCGATAACGGATAGGACTGACGGTGAGCACAATCCGCATCCGGGGATTCCAGTCATGCAGCAGATCCACGGCACGTGTCAGATAGTCCACACACGCATCGACCGTCAACTGTTCCTCAGAGAAGAGCGCCTGCGGTCGTTTCTGACAGTTATCCACGATCTCGCCCGTCTCCTTCAGACGGTACACATGATTCGTTCCCAGTGTCAGGAACGCGACAGCAGGGCATCCCACGCGCCGCTCCACCAGTCGTTCAATGGTGTGCAGGATGCTGGCAGGATTATACATGACCCCGTCGGGGTTGACTGTCACCCGGAACTTCTCTTCCTGGAAGCGACGACCGATACTATCGGCAAAGCACGAGCCTACGAAAAGAAGTTCCTCACATGGTCCGATCCTGAATCCAGGATCCTCGATATCCACGATCGTCCTAAACTCCATGATGATATACGATTACGAACGACGGCGGTATTCTATCAGAACGATTCCCACGAGCACCAGCAGCAGGACGCCGAAGGCCGTATAGGCCACCGTCTCGGTCATATCCACCGATTTCGGGAAGAACGAGAGTTCTACCTGATGCTTACCCGGTTGGATCTGCAAGGCACGCAACACATAGTCCACACGTCCCAGCTCCACCGGCTTCCCATCGACGGTAGCCGTCCAACCCGGATAATAGATCTCCGAGAACACGAGCACCCCACCCTTGTCTGAGTTCACGTCGTAAGTCAGACGATTGGGCTCGTAGCCAGTAATCGTCACGATGCTGGTCGTATCCTGTTCGGTGGCCTCACCCAACTGCGTCTTGAACTTCACATCGGCCACCGCCTGATGACGCAGCGCGAGTTTACCGAGCGCCGCTATCTCGTCATTGGCATTCTCCACATACTGTATCTCGTCAACGAACCAGGCATTGCCATACACATATGGGTTCTGTATGGGTACGGTCTGACCGCCCTCCAAGGGGAAGATAAAGTATTTCGTGTTCAGCATGTTCAGCACAGGACAGATACTGTCACCGTTCACCTGTGTCATGTCACCACCGGCCTCTGCCACCGCCTTCGTAAGCGACTGCATCTCCGGTGCGATATACGCCTCTATCAGTTCCTGATAACGACGCAGTTTGGCGGCATGATAACCACCGATGCTCTTATGATAGTAGCTGGTCTCATTCTCGTTGAACGTGTTCGAGGCGAGATTCAGCACACGATAGTCAAGACTCTGATCACGCAGTATCAGCTCATCCGTCTGTGTCTTCTGCTGGGGTGCCTCGCGCTCCGATGCCGGTACGAACATCTCGTCGTTCAGATAACGCTTGTTCACCTGCCACAGGTCAATCAGGCACAGCACCAGGATAGCTCCTACCATATAGTTGGCCTTCAGTTTACCATACTTGTAAAGCAGCAGGATACCCGTTCCGATGACGATGATCCAGAACGTACGCCAGCAGTCGGCCGTGAATACTGCCTGTCGCATCTCCGTCAGGTTGCTCACCAACGGTTGGAAATACTCTGCAGGCAGTCCCTGCAGGGCATGCATCTCCGCCGAGGAGATGAAGCTGCTGAAGAACACCGATGGCATCACAGCGAACAGCAGGGCGATACCTGCCGTCAGACCGAAGGAGATCAACAAGTACTTGTTGACAGCCCCAGTCTCACGACTCTCCCAAATCCTCATCAGCTCCCTCAGAGCCAACATGGCCAGCAATGGTATCGTGAACTCAGCGATTACCAGAATCGAGGCCACCGTACGGAACTTAGCGTACATCGGTACATAGTCGAGGAAGAAGTCTGTCAGTCCCATGAAGTTCTTACCCCATGAGAGCAGGATCGACAAGATGGTTGCAGCCAGCAATGCCCACTTCACGGGTCCCTTCACGATAAACAGTCCCAGGATGAAGAGCATCATCACGAAGGCACCCACATAGACCGGACCCGAGGTGCCCGGCTGTTCACCCCAGTACTGTCCTATCTGCTGATAGATCGTTGTGAAGTTATTGTCGGCATGTTCCATGGCCGTCTCGTTCATGCTCAACGGCATCGAGGCACCACCCTTCGTGTTCGGAATCAGCAAGGTCCATGTCTCGTCGATGCCATAGCTCCACTGAGTGATATAGTCGCGCTCCAGACCGCTGCTGGTCTGGTTGGCACTGTTCTCCTTCACCAGTTCACTCTTGCCACGCATCGTCTCCTGACTGTACTGCCAGGTGTGATAGAGGTTTGACAGGTTGATGCACAGACCGATGGCTGCTCCGGCGACACATACCGCCGTTGCCTTCATGAAGCGTGCCAGCTGATGCTCGCGGATGGCCTCTATCAGCCAGGCGATGACCATGAACAAGATGATAAACAGATAATAATAGGTCATCTGCACATGGTTCGCGTTGATCTCAAAGGCCGTGAAGACAGCCGTGACCAGCAGTCCCCACAGGTATCGTCCCCGATAGGCCAGTACCACACCGGCAATCATCGGCGGCAGATAGGCCAGTGCCCAGACCTTCCAGATATGTCCGGCGGCGATGATAATCAGGAAATAGGTCGAGAACGCCCAGATGATCGATCCGAGCGCCGCCAGATGCTGTCGGAAGTCGAAGGCCCGCAACAGGATATAGAATCCCAACAGGTACACGAACACATACCACACGTTCTCTGGCAGCCACAGGTGATAGGCATTAACCACCTTCGTCAACAGGTCGGTAGAGCCATATGAAGGCGCAGTCTGGTAGGTCGGCATACCCCCGAAGAGGGCATTGGTCCAACGACTGCGCTCACCTGTCTTCTGCAGGTATTCGATGCCCTCCTGTCCGGCGCCGCGCCCAGCAGAGGCATCATGACGATAGAGGATACGTCCCTCGATGTCGGCAGGGAAGAAGTAAGCGAAAGCCAGAACGGCGAATAACAGCACTACCAGCACGTCGGGCAGGCATTTCTTCAATAAAGTCATATCTTGCAAGTTTTTAATTCTGTGTGCAAAGTTACGAATTAATTAAGAATTAGAATTAAGAATTAGAATTATTTTGTACCTTTGCAGTAAATTATGGAAGATCTCATCATCACCAGTCTGCAGAACGCCAAGGTGAAGCACCTGGTAGCCTTGCAACAGAAATCCTCACTGCGTCGTGAGGAGGGACTCTTCGTGGTCGAGGGGCAGCGCGAGATCGGGCACTGCATCGCCTGCGGCTACGAGGTGGTCGAGGTATTTAGAAGATCGGAGACGGGAGACGGAAAACTGGAGACGGGAGACGGAAGGCATAAAACCTATGTAGTCTCACCACAGGTCTATGAGAAGATGGCCTATCGCGGTTCCACGGAAGGCATCATCGCCGTCGTCAAGTGCAAGCAGCACGACCTCTCTATTCTGGATTCCCTCTTCTCA
Organism: Prevotella aff. ruminicola Tc2-24; assembly: GCF_900110895.1. GTDB lineage: Bacteria > Bacteroidota > Bacteroidia > Bacteroidales > Bacteroidaceae > Prevotella. The sequence goes on from NZ_FOIQ01000003.1 coordinate 91,464, forward strand.
AGGAACAGCGCCCCACTCCTGGTCGTGCTGGAGCGTGTAGAGAAGCCCGGCAATCTCGGTGCCATCCTACGCACGGCCGAGGCCGCCGGTGTGGACGCCGTCATCGTGTGCGATCCCCTGACCGACGTCTATAACCCCAACCTCATCCGAGCCAGCATCGGTGGTGTGTTCAGTGTACCTGTGGCCGTATGCACCTCACAGGCGTGCATCGCTTTCCTCAAGGAGCATCAGGTGAGCATCCTCACGGCCCAGTTGCAGGACTCCTACGAATATTACGACTACGACATGCGTCAGGCCACAGCCATCGTCATGGGTACGGAGTCGACAGGCCTTACCGACCAATGGCGCGAGGCTGCCGATGCCCATATCCGCATCCCCATGCTTGGTCGTCTCGACTCGTTGAATGTCAGCGTCTCCGCTGCCATCCTCATGTACGAGGCCGTCCGCCAGCGCCACAAAAAAAAATAGAAATGAAAATAGGAATGATAGTAGCGATGGACAAGGAGTTGCAGCAGCTCCGTCCATTATTCCCCGAAGACAAAGTCATCCTCCAGAAGAGCGGCATCGGCAAGGTGAACGCCGCCATTCAAGCCATCGAGATGATTCGTCAGTATAAGCCCGATGTCATCATCTCCTCAGGCTGTGCAGGAGGCAACGGCGACGATATCAACGTACAGGATGTGGTGGTGAGCACCCAACTGGCCTATCATGATGTATATTGCGGAACGGCCATCGACGACTCTACCGTCTACGGTCAGGTGCAGGGTCTCCCTGCCCGCTTCGACGCCGATCCCCACTTACTCGAGATTGCCCGCTCCCTGAGCCTCTCCACCGCCCCCATCCACGTCCACCCCGGCCTCATCGTCACCGGCGACTGGTTTGTCGACTCCAAGGACAAGATGCGCGAGATCATCGGCCATTTCCCCGAGGCTAAGGCCGTCGACATGGAGAGTGCCGCCATCGCCCAGGCCTGCTATCTCAACAAGGTGCCGTTCATCTCGTTCCGTGTCATCAGCGACATCCCCCTGCGCGATACCGACGCCTCGATGTATCATGACTTCTGGAACACCATCGCCGAAAACTCGTTCCACGTCACCAAGACATTTATTGAAAGTCTCTAACCCAGAAAGCATTATGGAAGTTATACAGAGTTTCACCATCGACCACACCCACCTGAAGCCAGGTATCTACGTATCACGCGAGGACAAGGGGTTCACCACCTTCGACCTGCGCATTACCGAGCCCAACCAGGAGCCGGCCGTGGCGCCTGCCGCCATGCACAGTCTGGAGCACCTGATGGCCACATGGTTCCGCAACAGCGAGGCCAAGGATGATGTAGTGTATGTCGGTCCTATGGGCTGTCTCACGGGCATGTATATCATCATGACAGGCTCATATACCGTCGAGGACATGCGTCGTCTGACCATCGCGTGCCTCCAATGGATTCTCACACAGACAGAGGTGCCTGCCACCCGTCCAGAGGCCTGCGGCAACTATCTGCTCCACGACCTCCCCATGTGCAAGTGGGAGAGCGCCCGTTACCTCGACCGTCTGCAGAACGATTTCCACTGCGAGTACACCAAACTCCAGATCACCCTCGACGACGGCAAGGTCTTCGCCGACGCATAACACGAGGCTATTAACAACGAGCTTCTTCGTTGTCATCGCAATATTAGGTCTTTCAGGGGGGGGGATCTTTGGCTTAAAGAGATGCCTCCTATGAGTTGTTCAGATAGGGTTTACGAGTCATGGAGATAGGGCCTATACCCCTATAGGGATTATCTCCATCAGTCGTAGATGACGTCTCTTTCACCGAAAGGGATTATCTCTTTCACCCATAGTTGGGGGGATATATTTGTGACGGATGACGGATATGACGGATGTTTTTAGAGTTTTCTCGCGTGTACGCAGGAACTTTTGCGGCGCCGAAAGTTCCTGCGTACACGCGTGAGGGTTTTACAGAAACCATCTGTCATCCGTCATCCGTCACACAGGAGGGGAGCGAAAATGTATGTGATGTACTTGTTCCATGAGCTATCAATATAAGTCAGGGAACAAAGATACAAAATAAAATCGAAAATTAGGTGTATGCATGCAGTGCATGCACTGCATGCATACATCATAAACAACTGATTATCAGTATATTTTAGAATACACAAGTTCAACTCTATCCTCGCTTAATCGCAGCCCTGAGTATCCACTCGAGCCTGCTCACGCTCGATAGAGTTTGAACAAGTTCAACTCTATCCTCGCTTAATCGCAGCCTTTTTACGTTGGTCGTGGTCGAGGATGACCTTGCGCATACGCATAGACTTCGGTGTGACTTCCACCAGCTCGTCTTCCTTGATGTACTCAAGGCACTCCTCCAGGCTCATGACGGTCTTCGGGATGATACGGGCCTTATCGTCGGTACCAGAGGCACGGACGTTCGTCAACTGCTTGGCCTTGCAGACATTCACCACAAGGTCGTTGTCATGGACATGCTCGCCGACCACCTGACCGGCATACACATCCTCACCGGGATCGATGAAGAACTTACCACGGTCCTGCAGTTTATCGATGGCGTAGGCAAAGGCATTACCGGTATCCATGGAGATCATCGAACCATTCACACGACGCTCGATCTCGCCCTTATAGGGCTGATACTCCTTGAAACGGTGGGCCATGATGGCCTCGCCCTGTGAGGCGGTAAGCACATTGGTACGCAGACCGATGATACCGCGCGAGGGGATATCGAACTCGATATTCACGCGCTCGCCCTGACTCTCCATCGAGGTCATCTCACCCTTACGACGGGTGACCATGTCGATCATCTTCGACGAGAACTCCTCGGGCACGTTGATGGTCAACTCTTCCACCGGCTCGTGCTTCACGCCGTCGATCTCCTTATAGATAACCTGGGGCTGACCGACCTGCAGCTCGTAGCCCTCGCGACGCATGGTCTCGACGAGCACGGAGAGGTGGAGCACACCACGGCCTGAGACAATCCACTTGTCGGTAGAGTCCTCGAAGGGCTCCACACGCAGGGCGAGGTTCTTCTCCAGCTCTTTCTCCAGACGGTCATTGATATGACGTGAGGTGACAAACTTACCTTCCTTGCCGAAGAACGGGGAGTCATTGATCGTGAAGAGCATCGACATCGTAGGCTCGTCGATGGCAATCGGCGGCAGCGGCTCGGGGTTCTCCAAGTCGCAGATGGTGTCGCCGATCTCGAAACGGTCGAGACCGATCACAGCACAGATATCGCCACAGTCGACACTCTCGGTGCGCACATGACTCATTCCCTCGAAAATATGGAGTTCCTTGATCCTGGTCTTCTCCAGCGAACCGTCGCGGTGACTGATGGTAACCTGCATGCCGTCCTTCAACTGACCGCGGTGTACACGACCCACGGCGATACGGCCCTGGTAACTGGAATAGTCGAGCGACGTGATGAGCATCTGAGGTGTTCCCTCAATCTGCTGCGGGGCAGGGATTACCTCGACAATCTTATCGAGCAGATAGGTAATATTGTCGGTAGGATTCTTCCAGTCCTCACCCATCCAACCGTTCTTTGCGGAGCCATAGACCACGGGGAAGTCCAACTGCTCTTCGGTGGCGTTCAATGAGAACATCAGGTCGAACACCATCTCATAGACCTCCTCAGGGCGACAGTTAGGCTTGTCGACCTTGTTGACCACCACGATCGGCTTCAGACCGATCTGCAGGGCTTTCTGCAGCACGAAGCGCGTCTGGGGCATCGGGCCCTCGAAGGCGTCGACGAGCAGCAGACAGCCGTCGGCCATGTTCAACACACGCTCCACCTCACCACCGAAGTCGGAGTGACCCGGAGTGTCGATGATATTGATTTTCACACCCTTCCAGGTGATTGATACGTTCTTTGATAAAATGGTGATGCCACGCTCTCTCTCCAAGTCGTTAGCATCGAGTACTTGACTGCTGAGATTCTGTCCCTCACGGAAGAGATTTCCAGCCAGCATCATCTTGTCCACAAGCGTTGTCTTACCGTGGTCAACATGTGCGATAATTGCAATGTTTCTGATATCCTGCATACCTAATCGTTGATTTTTCGGCTGCAAAGGTACAAAAAAAGACACAGATAACACAGATTTTCCGGAAGAATTTTCCATGAACACGCATGCGGATATGAAATCTGTGGCCGAAAAATTTGGCAGATTGCAGAATTAGTTGTACCTTTGCAGCCGCATTTCGGAAAATCCGAAGCATCCCACGACGTATACCGCCTGGTGATTAGGGAGGAAGCGCGTCGGAAAGATGTTTATGCAAAGATCATTTAATCACAATTATTATGTACTTAGACAAAGCTAAAAAGCAGGAGATCTTCGGTCAGTATGGCAAGAGCGCCACAGATACCGGTTCTGCAGAGGCACAGATCGCCCTCTTCTCTTACCGTATCTCTCACCTGACGGAGCACCTGAAGAAGAACCACAAGGACTACAACACAGCTCGTTCGCTGACCATGCTCGTTGGTAAGCGTCGTAAGCTGCTGAAGTACCTCTACACGAACGACATCAATCGTTATCGTGCTATCATCAAGGCCCTCGGTCTTCGTAAGTAAGCAAATAGCAAGAACAAAAAGTAAGGCTCGCATCGCTGCGGGCCTTTTTTTATGTCTTGTCGTCAAGAACCGTTTCCGGGTGGTTCAGTCGCTGATCTCCTCAAGGGGCTTCATCACGAACGCACGCTGCTGCATCTGCGGATGGGGGATTTTCAGATCAGGCTCGTCAACGGTCAGATCGTCGTAGAGCAGGATATCAATGTCAATGGGACGATCGTGGTAGATGGAAGACTGGACACGCGTCGTGGCGTGGCGGCGCCTCTTGCCCAACTCACGCTCGATCTTCTGCGTAGCCTTAAGCACCTGACGGGGCGTAAGGGCGGTCTCCACAAGGATGACACCGTTGAGGAACTTGTTGGCCGACTCATAGCCCCACGGCTCGGTCTCGATCAACGACGACTGGCGGGTAACCTCGCCTACTCGTTCGGCAATCAGGGCGATTGCCTTTCGTATATTCTCCTCACGATCGCCGAGGTTGGAACCTAAACCCAAATACACCTGATGTTCCATCTCCCGTCTCCCGACTTCTGACTCATCAATCATCCACAATCAGCATCGCATCGCCGTAGCAACCGAACCGATAGCCGTTCTTGACGGCCTTCTTATAAGCCTCGTACACGAGCTCATAGCCACCAAACGAACACTGTGTCATCATCATCGTCGACTCGGGGTGATAGAAGTTGGCCACCAGGGCATTCGCCATACCGAACTCATAGGGAGGGAAAATGAACTTATTGGTCCAGCCCTCGTATTCCTTCAGCATGCCATCAGTGCCGACGGCCGTCTCTGTGGCACGGGCCGTACTGACACCTACCGCACAGACACGGTGACCCGACAGTTTGGTCTTATTCACGATGTCACAAGCCTCCTTAGGGATGAACATCTGCTCAGATGACATCTTGTGCTTCGTGAGGTCCTCGACCTCGATGGGGTCGAAGTTGCCAAGACCGCAGTGCAGGGTGATATAAGCGAAGTTGATGCCACGGATCTCCATGCGCTTCATCAGCTCACGACTGAAATGAAGACCGGTGGCAGGGGCCGTCACTGCACCCTCGTTCTTCGCATAGATAGTCTGGAACATATCCATATCCTCTTCATGGGCAGGACGTCTGTCGATGATATAACGAGGTAGCGGGGCAGCACCCAGAGCGAACAGCTCACGCTTAAACTCATCGTGCGGACAGTCGTACAGGAAGCGGAGCGTACGACCACGGCTAGTCGTATTGTCGATAACTTCGGCCACCATCGGTCCATCCTCCTCGAAGAAGAGTTTGTTACCGATACGGATCTTACGGGCCGGCTCTACCAGCACATCCCACAGGCGCAGGTCGGCATTCAGCTCACGGAGAAGGAACACCTCGATCTTGGCATCGGTCTTCTCCTTCGTTCCATAGAGACGGGCGGGGAACACCTGTGTGTCGTTGAAGATGAAGGTGTCATCCTCGTCGAAGTAATCCAGGATATTGCGGAAATCAAGGTAGACGGGATTGCCTTCCTCGTCTTTCAGATCCTCACCGTTCTCATCCTTCTTGGTCATCTCGATCTCCCCACTCTTACGATGCACAACCATCAGTCGGCACTCATCACGATGGTATGACGGTTCCAACGCGATCTGCTCCTCGGGGAGTTTAAACTTAAACTGCGATAACTTCATATGTCTCTGATATAATTACTTGATTGTTTCTTCCTCCTTCATCACCTTGTCGAGCCACGCAGGGAACTCGTCGAACGTCAGACAGTCCTCGATACGCACATCGCCCAACCGTGTCCGACAGAGCGCCGTCAGGAAAGCGCCACTGTTCAGTGCGTAACCGATGTCGCGTGCCAGCGACCGGATATAGGTGCCCTTGCCACAGGCCACACGAATCGACATCTGCATCGTCGCCGGATCGAAGTCGGTCAGCTCGATCTCGTCGATATGAACCGGCTTGGCCGCTAAGGTTACCTCCTCACCCCGACGCGCCATCTTATAGGCGCGATGACCGTCGACCATACAAGCGGAATAGGCCGGTGGTACCTGCATGATGTCACCAACGAACTGAGGCAGTGTCTGCAGGATCAGTTCACGGGTGATATGCTTCGTCGGATAAGTGTAGTCGACCGTATGCTCACGGTCAAAACTGGGCGTGGTAGCTCCCAGCTGGAGCGTCGCCGTATATTCCTTGGAATGGAGCTGCAGTGCCTCTATCTGCTTCGTGGCCTTGCCCGTGCAGAGGATCAGCACCCCTGTGGCCAGGGGATCGAGGGTCCCCGCATGCCCCATCTTGACTCTTTTAACTCTCAGCCGCTTGGAGACGAGATAACGGATATGCGCCAACGCCCCGAAACTCGACATCCGATATGGCTTGTTGATATATATGTATGCTCCTTCCTGAAAATTCATTAGTCAACCATTGCGAGTGAATGCCCTGTGAGCAACAAGATGATGATGATGGTGCCCACCACGATGCGATACCAACCAAAGGCCTTGAAGCCGTACTTGGTGAGATAGTTGACAAACCACTTCATGGCCAACAGGGCCACGACGAAGGCGATGGCACAGCCCAGAAGCAGCATGGCGATATTATGACTGGTGGCCCAGGACGTCTCCTCCTTCATCAGGTCGAGCACGTCGAGCAGAGTAGCACCCGCCATCGTCGGCACAGCCAGGAAGAACGAGAATTTGGCAGCGCGCCGACGGGTGAGACCCTGGGTCATTCCACCCACGATGGTGGCCATCGAGCGCGACACACCGGGGATGACGGAGATACACTGGTAGAGACCGATCTTGAAAGCACGGCGCTCATCAACCTTGTTCTCCTCGTTCCCCTTGTTGAACAGTTTATCGCAGAAGAGCATAAACACACCTCCTGCCACCAACATCACAGCTACCACCTCGACACTGTCGAGCAGCCAGTCGAGCAGACCCGACTTCTTGGCCAGCAGACCGATCACCACGGCGGGCAGCACACCCACGATGAGCAACCAGTAGAAATAATACTTGTGCTTGAGACGCTGGAACAGAGAGCTACCCTCGGGAGCCGGTGTATTATCGAACTGGAAGAAGCGTTTCCAATACAGGCATACCACCGACAGGATGGCACCAAACTGTATAATAAAGGTGAAGGCGTGTACGAAGGGATCGCCTTGAGGCACGCCTAACAGGTTCTGTGCAATAATCATATGTCCTGTCGACGACACCGGCAGGAACTCCGTCAGGCCCTCAACGATTGCTATAATAACCGTCTGAATCCAATCCATTCTTCAAATATATTATCTTAATCCCTCGGTTTTCTTACGACAGCATAGATCATGGAGATAAAGCCGATCAGGCATATCACCGGCGCTACCTTCGTGCGACGCACACTGAAGATGTCGGGCTCGAAAGCCTCGGCAGAGGTGTTCGGTCCTATCATCAACAGAAAACCGACGATGACCACAACCATGCTGACTGCCAGCAGGATGAAATTCACTTTATCAAACGCAAAATTCTTCTTATCCATAATGATATCCTCTATTCATTAAATCTTATACAGCTCACCGGCCGACATCCGCAGGAACTTGTTCACCGAGATATACGAACAGGCCTCGGTGATGATGATGCCGAACAGGAAGACCGCCAGCGCGGTGATCAGCAGCTCACGCCATGTGATGATGGTCATCACATTGGGCTCATAGCAATAGAGCGCATAGGCACAAGCGCCCAATACGACATTGGCGATCAGGGCGGCAACGATGCCCACCATCAGTCCTTGTCGCATGAAAGGACGACGGATGAAATTCCACGAGGCACCGACCAACTTCATCGTGTGGATGGTGAAGCGACGCGAGTAGACACTCAGGCGCACCGTGTTATTGATCAGGGAGAACGAGACAAAGGTCAGCAACAGAGCCAGTACCAACAGCAGGACGTTCACCTTTCCCAGATTACGGTTCACACTGTCAACCAGATCGACCTGATAAGCCACATCGGTCACCTTCGCATTCTTCCGCAACTCGGCGGCAATCCACTTCAGGGAGTCACGGTTCGCATAGTCGGACCACATCTGCAGTTCGAGGGTAGCAGGGAAAGGATTGACACCCAGAAACTCGGAAGGGTCGGAACCCATCGCCGCCGTCTGTTCCTTCAAGGCCTGCTCACGGGTGACAAACTCAACACTCTTGGAGTAGGGACGCTGACGGAGATTCTTACACAGCACTTTCGCATCGGCCTGCGTCGCATCGTCGCTTAGCATCACCGTCACCGTCAGGTTCTCCTTCACCCACTGCGATAGATTACGCGAGGTCTGTACGGAAAAAACAACCAGACCTAACAGCACCAAGACCATCGCCGTGCTGATACACAGTGTCACCAACTGTACGCCACGATGATTGCCGGCATACTTCCTACGTCTCTTCATGAACTACTTTACGTACGTAATTGAGTTTGCAAAGTTACAACATTTTAAGCGAACGCGCAAATTTTTTTGCCACAGATTTCATAGATTAACACGGATTGATGGAAAAAACTTCTTGAAAATCTGTGTTATCTGTGGCCTTTTTTGTACTTTTGCATCCTGTTATGAGTACCATCATCTACCCCTCGCCCATCTTCGGTCCCGTACACAGTCGCCGACTGGGCATATCACTGGGCATCAACCTGTTGCCAGCCGACGGGAAAGTATGTTCGTTCGACTGCATCTACTGTGAGTGTGGTTTCAATAAAGACCACCGTCCTACCCTTCCCTTCCCCAAGCGCGAGGAGGTAGCCAAGCATCTGGAAGAGACGCTCCGGAAGATGGCTGCCGACGGACAGTTGCCCGACGTGCTGACATTCGCTGGCAACGGAGAGCCGACCTGTCATCCGCAGTTCGCAGAGATCATCGACGACACGATCCGGTTGCGCGACCAGTACTGTCCCGAGGCCAAGGTGTCGGTACTGAGCAACTCAACCTTCATCCATCGTCCACAGGTTCACGAGGCGCTGATGCGGGTAGACAATAATATCTTGAAGCTCGACACCATCGACCCGACCTACATCCAGAAGGTGGACCGTCCAAACGGTGCATACGACGTACATCAGATCATCGAACAGATGAAGGCCTTCGACGGACATCTGATTATCCAGACGATGTTTATGAGGGGGGAGACAGAAATCGGGAGTCAGGAGTCAGTGGATAATACCGGTGAGGAGTACGTAGGCCCGTGGCTTGAGGCGGTGAAAGCGATCAGACCACAACAGGTGATGATCTACACCATCGACCGGGAGACGCCTGCACAGGGTCTGCTCAAAGCGACACACGAGCAACTCGACGCCATTCGCGACAGGGTCATCGCTGCCGGCATCCCCTGCACGGCTTCCTATTAAGACTTCTCTTCAAATTACACTTTATCAGATGTCAGTAGGGCTGCTTTCGGTCTGATTGTCATAGATGCCCCAGACACGGGAAGTCCATATTGCGTTCTTATAGTCAATGATCTTTGTCCCCATGATCTCTATTTGCTTCAAGTGTTCCATCTCGCTGGGCCAACCATTGTAAAAGTAGCTGTATTGCTCTACATCAGTCACTGTGGCATCCTCAAGTTCCTGCTTTTTTATTTCATCATTGACTTTCCCAGCATACTCATCACTCAATGTCAAATTGATATAGTTGCCTATGGTCTCTTTGAGGTCTTCTTTAGGAATGGTCGTAACAGTCCGTCCGCTTATGAAATAATCATCCTCAAAACCATACTCCTCGCTGCTTTTATCATAGCCACAGACAACGGTTGTTTGCTCTGGCCATCCGTGGGCATCTGTATCGTCGCTTTCGGTCTTGCCTATTGCGAATGAGTTACCATGCAGAGAGAAAAGCAACTTAAGATCCGCGCTGTTCTCAATATATGCCTTCTCATCAGCGAATTGAAGGGTCATCTGCGACTCGAACCGTGCCCGTGGTAAGGCTTCATTCAATTGAGGCCGGCAACTGTACAGTGAGTCTAAGAACGACTTAATCATTTTTCGTGAGAATTCCTTGATTTCCTTCCAGTTCTTGATGTGCTCTATTCTTCCGTATTCGTCTGTGGTGATAATCGTATTGATGTCTCCAGTTGCCTCCACAAGCGACTGCATGATATGTGTCATCAGGGTATCCTTACCGAAATCGACTTTCGTCTCCAATGGTATGCACTCTATCTCGTAACTGGTTGCTGTAGAGTCTCTCACAATCAATTGAAATGTACTTAGCATCTGGCGCTCCACAATCGTGTCATTGTCCTTAACCTTGGCTCTAAGGTCTTGGTATTGATAGGTCAAGGTGTCGTTCTTGCAGAAAAAGGCAACGACGTTGATGGTGGTATCTTTGTTTTCCTGCTGTGCCGTCATCAACTGAGCAACAGACGGAAGCGCCAAAGCTCCAAACAACAATGAAAGGATAAGTTTTTTCATATCATATAAATTTTGATGTTTCATTAATGATTCATGCGCCACATACAGACCTTTCCAGAGAATCTTATTCTCTACGATTTTGTACGTTGCCCCCGTAGAAGCCGTATGTCATCTTCTCAGGCTCCTCCACGTCTATATGGTAGAACAAACAAATCCCTGCCCATTGGCAGGGATTCGATTGTTATTTGCACATAATGCCTCGCTGGGTGCTCTCGAGGAAACGGATGATATCACGTATCTCGGGACTGTCGGGCACCTGCTCCCTGATCTGGTTGATCACATCGAACGTGCTGGTCTTACCATGGAACAGCAGACGGTACGCATTGGCGATATGCTTCTGCACCTTCGGGTCGATGCCGGCCTCGTTCATCATCGTGGTGTTGGGACCACCATATTTCAGCGGTTTACCACCCGCCACCAGGAACGGAGGTACATCGTGTGAGAACGTACAACCAGCCTGGATCAGTGACAGACGACCGACACGGGTATTGGCATTCTGGATCGCACTACTGGAGAAAATCACACCATCGCCGATCTCACAGTCGCCAGCAATCTTCACACCATAGCCGAACACACAGTGATTGCCCACCACGGTGTCGTGACTGATATGCGTACCCTCCAATAAGAAATTGCCGTTGCCGATGACCGTCACACCATCCTGCTGAGTGCCGCGGTTGATCACCACGTTCTCGCGGATAACGTTGTTATCGCCAATCCTCACATACGACTTGGCACCACGGAAATTGAAATCCTGTGGCAAGGCAGCGATCACACTACCCTGATGGATCTTATTGTTATTGCCGATACGCGAGCCGTCGCAGATGGAGACAAAGGGGAAGATGATACAGTTGTCACCAATCTCCACATCGTCCTCGATATACACGAAGGGGAATATCTTACAGTTTTCACCGATCTTCGCCTTTGGGCTTATCTCGGCTTTAGGGGAAATTTCACTTGCCATATATAATACAATTAAGTTGTAGTTTATTTAACACCGCCACCTAAGGCCTGATACAGGTTCACCACAGACTGCATCTTGTAGAACTGATCCTGTACCTCGGAGATCTCGGCATTAAGCAGGTTGCTCTGGGCAGAGATGACCTCGAGATAGGTGGTGTTGCTGGCCGACTCCATCAACCGCTTGGTGTCCTCGACATTCTGCTTCAGTACGGCGACACGCTTACCGTCAAGGGTAGCCTTTTCGGCATAGGAGTTGTAGCTGACGAGAGCGTTAGACACCTCGTTGCCGGCCTTCAGAATGGCGCTCTGCCAGTTGTTGAAGGCCTGCTCGTACTGGGCCTTGGCCACCTTCAGACCAGCAACGATCTGACCGTGCTGGAAGATGGGCTGCACAAGACTACCGACAGCAGAGAGAAGCCACTTGCCAGGGTTCACCAAACCGTTCTGGTTGGTGAAAGCCGCCGTACCCGTGACCGTGATGTTCGGATAGAAACGGCTACGGGCCGTCTCCACATCATAGAAGCACTGGGCCAGCGCCATCTCCTTGGCATGGACATCGGCACGGTTGTTAAGCATGCGAAGAGCGACACCCGTCGAGAGATCGGTGGGCAGTGTCTGACCGTCGAAACGGCCACGGCTGATGGTCTGTCCCGACTGACCGAGCAGCAGGGAGAGAGAGTTCTCCATCTCACGGACCTGACGCAACAGGTCGACCTTCTGCGACTGCACACTGTAATAGGCGGCCTCGGCACTCTGCACAGCCGTAGAACGATAGCCGATACGACTGTCCTTCATCACCTGCATCTTCTCCCAGGTCTCCTTGGTCAACCGCTCCATATCACTGACGATCTCCACCTGACGGTCGAGCATCAGCAGCGTGTAATAGAGGTTGGCGATGCCGGAAATAAGGTTGCACTTCACCACCGTCTGGTAGTCCTTCGTGGCCACGAGCTGCATCTGTGCAGAACGCTTCACGCTGAGCAGGTTGCCGAAGAGATCGACATTCCAACTGGCACTGACAGGCAGCGTGTATGACTTCGTGGCGGCAGCACCGTCGAACGAGGTCAGCGTTCCCTGCGGAGAGAGCGCCAGCGAGGGCAGGAAGGCCAGCTTGGCAATCTTCAGCGCCTCGTTGACCATCTGCACGTTCAGCGCAGCATTCAGCAGGTCGGGATTGTTCTGCAAGCCCGTCTCGATGAGTGTCTGCAGCTGCGGGTCGGTGAAGACACTACGCCACGGCATGTTACCGAAAGACGTCGTGTCGGTCACTGCGAGCGTATCCGTCAGAGAGACGGGATCACGGACGATACCCGTCACATCCACATCAGGGCGCTCGTACTTATTATAGAGTCCGCAGCTCGACAGCAGCAGGGCTGCGGACATGTATATCATCAGTTTCTTCATATTACTTTTCATAATCAACGGGTTTTGAATGCGCATACTGTGCCAACTCGGCAGCCACCTCAGGATTCTCCTCGTCCTCGAATTTCATCGGCGAGATCTTCTCCTGCAATGACTGGAAGATCACGAAGAGCGTAGGTACCACGAAGATCTGGAGCAACGTACCAATGAGCATACCACCCACGGCTGCCGCACCCAGCGTCTGGTTACCATTCTTACCAACACCCGAAGCGAACATCATCGGCAGCAGACCGATGATCATAGCCAACGAGGTCATCAGAATCGGGCGCAGACGAGCGGCAGCACCAAGCACTGCCGACCATGAGATAGCCATACCCGTCTGACGACGCTCAAGAGCGAACTGTACGATCAGGATGGCGTTCTTGGCCAACAGTCCGATCAGCATGATCAGCGAGATCTGCATATAGATATCGTTGGCATGTCCGAAGATCATGGTGAACAGATAACAGCCCGCCAGTCCGAACGGCACAGAGAGCACCACTGCCAACGGCAGGATGTACGACTCGTACTGGGCCGAGAGGATGAGGTAGATGAAGATGAAGCAGAGCACGAAGATCAGGCCGGTGGTATTGGAAGCCTTGGCCTCCTCACGTGTCAGACCCTGATAGTCGTATGAGTAACCTGCCGGCAGCATCTCGGCAGCAATCTCCTCAGCCGCCTTGATAGCCTCACCCGTAGAATAGCCGTCGGCCACCGTCGCCGTCACATTGATACTCGTGAACAGGTTGAAACGGTTGATGTTCGACGGACCATAGACACGCTCCAGGTTACAGAATTCCTGAACGGGTGCCATACCCGATGGCGTGCGTACATATATATTATTAAGCGACTCCGGTGTCATGCGGGTCTCGGGCGATGCCTGCACCATCACACGGAAGAGCTTTCCGTAAGCATTGAAGTTAGAGGCATACAGTCCACCATAGTAACCCTGCAAGGTAGAGAGGATCGTCTGCGGAGAGATACCGCTCTGCTTACACTTTGCCACATCGATATGGATCATGTATTGCGGATAGTTGGGGTTATAAGAGGTCTGAGCCATCTGGAACTCCGGACGTTTGTTCAGTTCCGCAATGAAGTCCTTCACTACACCATAGAACTTGTTCAGGCTACCACCGGTACGGTCCTGCATCACGATCGACACACCACTGTTGGCAGAGAAACCAGGAATCATAGGCGGTTGGAAGGCCAGGATAGAGGCATCCTTGATATGAGCCGTCTTAATGAAGATCTGGGCGATGACACCCGTGGCGTCCGACGGATCGAGGAAGAAACGGTAAATACCGTCACCTTGCCACAGACCCGATATCTTCCACCACAAACTCTTCTGACGCTCCTTGAACGGCTTCAGCTTGATGATGAACGTAGCCTGGTCGGAACCGGAACCAGCGATGAAGTTATAACCCTGGATCTGCTCACGGCTCTGGATGGCTGGATCGGCAGCGAGGATCCTATCCACCTCGTCGATCACCTGACGCGTACGAGCCACCGACGTAGCAGGAGGCATCGTGATAGTACAGAAGAGCGTACCCGTATCCTCGGAAGGTACAAGGCCAGACTTAGCGGTGAACATCGTTGTAGCAAGTACAGCAATACCAACAATCACCGAGACGATGATGACCACGGGCTTGCGCACCAGTTTCTCCACGATATTCTTATACTTACCCAATGTGGTATCGAAGGCCGTATTGAACGACTGATGGAAGCGGTCGATGCGTGACATCTTACGCTCGCGTCCCTCGGCATCGTGAGGTTTCAGGAAGATCGCACAGAGTGCCGGCGACAGCGTCAAGGCATTCAAAGCCGAGATGAAGATGGACACAGCCATGGTAACACCGAACTCACGATAGAACGTTCCAGACGTGCCACCGATGAACGATACCGGAATGAACACCGAGGCCATCACCAGTGTGATGGAGATAATGGCGCCCGAGATCTCGTTCATGGCATCGATAGAGGCGGTGAGCGATGACTTGTAGCCCTGGTCGAGCTTGGCATGCACCGCCTCGACTACCACGATGGCATCATCGACCACAATGGCGATGGCCAACAACAAGGCCGACAACGTGAGCAGGTTGATGGAGAAACCCATCACACTGAGGAAAAAGAACGTACCGATCAACGATACTGGTACAGCAATCAACGGAATCAGCGTCGAACGGAAGTCCTGCAGGAAGATGTACACCACGATGAACACCAGGATCAATGTCATGAACAAGGTGAACACCACCTCTTCGATAGAAGCATATAGGAACTCTGTCACATCGTAGTTGATCTTATAGGTCATGCCCGGTGGAAAGAGTTTTGCCTGCTCCTCGAGCTCGGCCTTCACCTGCTTGGCAATCTCGTTGGCATTAGAACCAGCAATCTGCTGCACCATACCCATCACCGAGGGTTGGTTGTTGTTCTTCATCGAGACGGAATACATCTGACCGCCCAACTCGATCTTAGCCACGTCCTTCAGCTTCAAGGTGGTACCATCTGCATTGCTCTGGATAACGATATTGCCAAACTCCTCGGCGGTCTTCAGACGACCCGTGTATCGCATAGCGTACTCATAGGCCACATCAGAGCGCTCACCAAAGGTACCAGGAGCTGCCTCGACATTCTGCTCAGCCAATACGTTACTGATATCGCTTGGCATCAGGCCGTACTGTTTCATCACATCAGGCTTCAGCCAGATACGCATCGAGTAGCTCTTCAATCCAGGCGACTGAACGTCGCCCACGCCCTGGATACGCTTGATGGCTGGAATGATGTTGATATTATTGTAGTTCGTGAGAAACTCATCATCATAGCGTCCATCCTCTGAGGTCAGCGTGAACATCATCACCTGTGAGGTCTGACGCTTCATCACGGTCACACCGATACGTGTCACTTCGGCCGGCAGCAGTGCCAAAGCCTGCTGTACACGGTTCTGTACGTTCACGGCACACATATCGGCATTCATGCCCTGACGGAACAGCACCTGGATGCTGGCCGAGCCCGAGGAGGCCGTCGAACTCAGATAGTCCATACCCTCCACACCATTGATGCTCTCTTCGAGCGGTACGATAACGGAGTTCTTCACCGTCTCTGCATCGGCACCAGGATAGCTGGTCATAACCACAACGGTAGGCGGTGCGATGTCCGGATACTGCTCAATAGGCAAGGTGGCCAAGCCGATGAATCCCAGCAAGACAATGACAATAGAAATCACCGTCGACAGCACTGGGCGTTTTATAAATGTTGTAAAAGTCATACTTGCTTGTTTTTGGGGTCAAGGAGTCGGGAGTCAAGAGACGCCCCGATACCTTTTGTTATTTTTTCATGGCAGAAACAATATCACCGGCAGACATAGCCTTAGCCTGCTCGTCGATCTTCTGCTGATAACGCTCCGGCGTGATGGGCACAATCTCCATACCATCGGTCAACTTCGTGATACCGTTGGAGACATACTTATCGCCAGTCTTCAAACCGTCGATGACGATGTAGTTATTACCATCGTTCTGCGGATCGACCATAATCTCGGTGTACTTCACCTTGTTGTCCTTGCCAAGGGTGTAGACGAACTTCTTGTTCTGTACCTCGGAGACACAACTCTGCGGGATGACGATAGCGTCGTTGTTCAAGCGCGGGATAACGATAGAACCAGAGGCACCACTCTTCAGCAGTCTCTCGGGGTTGGTGAACACGGCAATCATCTGGATCGTACCCGTTCCTGGATCGATCACGCCACTCATTTTGGTTACCTTACCTGTATGTCCATAGATGGTCCCGTCGGCCAACTGAAGCTGTACCTCAGGCATAGCCTGTACGGCACCATTCAGACCGCCTTCCGATTTACCCATCGCCAACACATCCTTCTCGTTCATGGAGAAGTAGACCTCCATGGAACTAATATTTGAGACGGTGGTCAACGTGTTAGCTGCACTCACCAAGGTACCCACCTTGAAGGGAAGCATACCGACGACACCTGCTGCAGGACTCTTTACATAACAATAGCTCAGCATTTCCTTGGCAGAGGCAAGGGCTGCCTGAGCCTGTGCCAGACCGGCCTTCGCACTTTCGTATTGGTTGGTTGCCGACTGGAGTTCAAAATCACCGATGACCTTATTCTCATACAAGTTCTTGGAGTTCTCATAGCTCAACTTAGCCGTATTACATGAAGCCTGAGCCGTATTCACCGCAGCCTGGGCCTGACGCACCTGAGCCTGATAGGTCACATTGTCGAGTACAAACAGAATCTGACCAGCACTGACCGTCTGACCTTCCTTCACATGAATCTGAGTAATAAAGCCCTGTACCTTCGGATGGATCTCCACATCCTGCACTCCCTTGATGGTTGCAGGGTAAGTAGACTGCATCGTCGTGTTCGACGTTCCGACAGTCACCACAGGATACTCATTGTCGCCAAAGCTTGCACGACCGCCACCACCACACGAAGAAGCCAGCAGTGCTACGGCTGCAAACAAACAGAATTTGTTCTTTTTCATACTTATTTTAAACTAGTTTATCTTTTCCAAAACGGTTCAAATAACGAAAACTAAAATATATGCTTTCAGTTTTCGAGTTGCAAAGATACGAAAAATATATCTTTAGATATATCTCCGTACTAGAATTTTAACAAAGTTTATTGGCTGTTATAGTTTTATATAAATCTTCTTCCGATACAGCACATAGCCAAGCAAGAAGTTCAACAGAACGAAACAGACCGCGTAAGTCAGCGAAGCCCACTTCAAGGGAGGGATGATGGCATGAATAGCCCCATAAACCATTCCCAATAAGCCTATCTGTTTCAGGACAATGGCCAACAGCTCTGCCGATATATAAAGGGCCAGTGCATTCACACCAAAAACATGAAAAGGCATGAGCCATGAGGAAGGAATTACAGGTCGTTTTCCATCATCATTCATGTCAATAATATTCATCAATAGAGCCTGAAGCAGAGCAGCCAGACCACAGGTCACCATCACATAGCTGGGACTCCATATCCGTTTGTTCAGCGGAAGACCATACGACAGCAGGTAACCACCTATCACCAAGACGGTTCCAACCACAAAGAGAGCGATAACCTTCTGGGCGACCGTCTCACGAGTCTTGATAAGTCGGCCACAATAGAAGCCGATCAAGACATGTGCCACGGCCGATATCGTACCCAGAAGACCTTCCGGATCGACCGGGCTCTTATGATAGATATGTTGATAGCCGAACACCTTCAGGTCGGCCTGCGCCAGAATATTGACGTCGGCATCGTAGGCATAGCCGTTGCCCAGGATAAGGATCAGCGAGTAGACGACCAACAGGAGGGCGGCGACAGAGAGGATATGACGATGATTCCCGAAAAGGGCGAACAACGATACGATGCCATAGCAAAGGGCTATACGCTGCATAACGGCCCAGACACGCAGATGACCGAAACACAGAAGATCGCCTTCAACAGCATGATCGAACCAGTTGATGAAAAGACCGATGGCAAAAAGCAGCACCGTACGTTTCACAATACGTCGTACCACAGGAGCCGAGGGCTGAAAGGCCGACTTCGACAGGGAGAGATAGCACGATACACCCATGATGAACAGGAAGAAGGGGAACACCAGATCACAAGGCGTCAGACCATTCCACTTCGAGTGCTGAAGCATCTCGAACGACTCGTCCCAGCCATTGTTGACCAAGATCATTCCTGCTACGGTCAAACCGCGTAATATATCAAGACTTAATAAACGCTGACTTTGTACTGCCATTTTGAGAATGAATAATGATGAATACCTGAGAAAGAAGAAATCAGTGACTATTGCGGGAGGAGCAGCTGCATGACTTCGCGGGCGATATCGACAGGCGAGCCTTCCGCTACAGCGGAATAGGGATTATGCTGGAGGGTCCACGGCTCCTCCATCGCATAGTAATCGAGCCTCACCTCCTGTGGCAGCGCCATCTGGAAGAGTTCCGCGGCCGTCTTGTTGGCATGAGGACCACCACCCAACAGTTCTGGCTGAGGAGCCGTCTGCGCCTGCATCTGAGCCATCAGCGCATCGAAATAGGTCTTCCACCGGACATAGTAGAAATCCTTCAACAGTCCCTGCCACTCCTTATGGGCATAGTCGCGCAAGCCACCCGTATCAGCACAGTAACGATTTCCCCACGTCGTGATCTGCACGCGAGCATTCCACTCATAGAGCTCTTTCTCTTCGGACGTCGTGCCACAGCGACGAGCCGCCTCGGTCCAGTGGCCCAGACGGAACTCCGAGCGTGTACCCAAGAGCTTATCCTGCATCAGCAACATCTTGAGAAAGCGCTGCGCATCCTTGTCAAACCCCTGACGTGCAAAGGCCTTATAGTCGGCTATGGTATGTTGATATTGCAAACGAGCCTGATCGGCCAGTGCCTGACGCGTAATATCAACCAGATCGTATTCGAAATTATTGTTTCCACGATACTTCTCCGCCACGCTGTTCATGAGTCGTGCCGCCTCACGAGTATCAGAAGGATCGTAATAATTCTTCATCTTCGACCATGAGGAAGCCTGGAAGTTATTGAGCGACGGACGACCGCAGAAGATACTCTCGTGAGGACCCTGTTGGTTGTTACCCGCAGGACAGTTATAGATACTCTTTGCAAGAATCATCCATGCCTGTTCGATGACGGGATCGTCTACCCCATAGCGTGCCTTCACGTAATTCTTCACCCATGTCTCCTTCGCGAACTTCTCTGGTCGCCAGGGCAGTTCACTCATCAGTTCAAACATCACGGGGTTGTTCTCCGAGCCCTCCATAGTGAAACCTATACCCTTTGGGCTTTGGACTTTGAACTTTGAACTTTGAGTATGTTCCGTAGAATAGAAGTTGTCAAGGAGCTGATCCATACGTCCATGCAGACCGACATTCGCCCCGAAGTTCTCGAGCATACAAAAGAGCCAGTGATGCTGTTTGTATCCCTGCTCGCGCCTCCAAATGCTGGGAATGCCAAACATCGGCCGACACTCCGAGAAGAGGTCGAGCACCAGCAGGTCGCCAGCCTTCATACCATCGACCATCGCTGGGCGCGGGTTCTCCGTCCATCCCTGTATCACCCACACCGCCTTGGGGTTTACACGTTTCATGGCCGTCATCATCGCCTCACCCGCCTTGGCATAGTTGATGGAGGCATCGTCGCTACTCTCATGGAAGGGATCCATGGAGTAATAGTCGGCCTTCCCGAACAGTCGTGTCAGTTCCTCATAATATATCTTGGCAATCTCTGCAAAGCGCGGATCAGTGGGAAGCAGATTGGCTGGTCGCTGGAAGCCATTCCATAGTCCGGCATCAGCTACGTTCAGTCCCAACTTCTCCTTGGCATCATGAGGTACCATCCCACAATAGCCCGGCAGTACAGGATGCATATCGAGCTGTTTCATACGAGTCAATATCTGCTTCTGGAGCTGCTCCTGACGGGTATACCACGAAAGCGGCAGCGGACCACCCCATCCTTCGAGGTTGTTCATCTCCCACCATGCCAGGAAGGCAGGACCCGCGATGAACGCCCCCACCTCCTGCTCCGTATATCCGAGCCTCAACAGCATATGACGCCATACACACTCCTCACCGACGATGGCCAGCGGCAGATTAACGCCATGGAGAGCTAGCCAGTCGATCTCCTGCTCCCATCGTTTCCAGTCCCAGAAGGCCATCGAATAAGAAAAGGTGCAGTAGTTGAAGGCATAACGTTGCGACAAGTCCGTTTCATGGCGCTCTCTCTGTTTCACTGCCGGCAATACGACAGGCAGTTTTGCCTGCATCTGGTTCCATGAAAGATGGATGCTTGCATAGTATTTCAGGTACCAGTTAACGCCCGATGCAATGTTCACCCACGTGTTACCACGCACCACGACCCGTCGACCCTGCTGATCCAGCTCGAAAAAGTCTTTCTGACTCTTGACCCGTTCAATCTTAAACTTAGCCGAGGCGCCCTTATCGATACGCTCCAGCAGGTCATCCACAGGATTGGACCACACCTGCATCGACAGCAGGATGGCCACAATGGTTAGCAGTTTTCTCATATATCAGTTCTTCGCTATATCAGTTTCATCTTCTTCGCCTTGTCCATCAGCAACTGCATCAACGGCTCACGCTCGTTCTCCACACGGTTGTCAAGGACGGCATCCTTCAAGTATTGCTTCAGAACGCCCACCTCGCGACTCGGCTTGAGATGGAAGATCTCCATAATCTCGTTGCCATCGATGACAGGCTGCAGCAGTCGAACATAGTCTTTCTCCTTCAAGTCGGCCAACTTTTCGCGCACCATACGGAAGTTCTCGCGAAACATCTTCTTGCGCACCTCGTTCTTCGAAGTGATATCCGCCTCGCAGAGTGTCATCAAGTCGTCAATATCCTCGCCGGCATCGTTCATCAGGCGTCGGACGGCAGAGTCGGTCACCTCATCGTCGGCAATGGCTATAGGACGCATGTGCAGGTCGACGAGCTTCTGTACATACTTCATCTTCATATCCATCGGCAACATCAGGCGACGGAAGATCAGCGGAACCATCTTCGCTCCGATTGTGTTATGATTGTGGAAGGTCCAACCGATGGCAGGATCCCAGCGTTTCGACTTCGTCTTGCCGATGTCGTGCATCAAAGCCGCCCAGCGCAACCACAGATTGTCAGACTTAGAGGCCACGTTATCCAGTACCTCCAGCGTGTGATAGAAATTATTCTTATGCGCCCTGCCGTTCTTCTGTTCCACGATATCAAGAGCAGCGAGTTCAGGCAGGATGATGTTCAGCAGTCCACAGCGTTGCAGGTCGACGAAACCCTTCGAAGGGAAAGACGACAGCATGATTTTGTTAAGCTCATCCTTGATACGCTCACCACTGACAATCTTAATTCGTTCTGCCATCCGTTCCAATGCCACGAAAGTCTCCTCCTCGATCTGGAAGTTCAGTTGGGTGGCAAAGCGGATGCACCGCATCATCCTCAACGGATCGTCCGAGAAGGTAACATCCGGTTCGAGTGGCGTAGCGATGATGCCATCCTCGAGGTCGGCCAGACCGTTGAACGGATCGACCAACTCACCGAAACGTTCTTTATTCAGGCAGATGGCCATGGCATTGATGGTGAAGTCGCGACGGTTCTGGTCATCCTCCAGGGTTCCATCCTCAACGATGGGCTTCCGCGAGTCATGACGATAGCTCTCCTTACGGGCACCTACGAACTCCACCTCGTACTCCTTGCCTTTCTGACGGAACTTCACCTGAGCCGTTCCGAAGTTTCGGAACACAGAGAGGTGCGCCTTCCGTCCCACCATCTTCTTCAACTCCTCGGCCACGGAGATACCACTGCCCACGACCACCACGTCGATATCGTTTGAGGGTCGTTCCAGGAAAATATCACGGACATAACCACCCACCACATAGCACTCCAGACCCAATCGGTCTGCTGCCTCACTAATCTGATGGAATATCTCCTGATCTAATATCTCCGCCAGTTCTTCGTCGGAATATAATTTCATCGCTTATTCGTCTTTGAGAGTGCAAAGATACAACAAAATCCCCACATTTCCGCCTTTTCCCGTCTTTTTCTTTGTTATATCAAAGAATAAACCATCCCTCATCCCGACGCAACTCACCCCTACCCATCAACAATTTATCAGGATTTCTTGGTAATACGAATGATTTGTTGTATTTTTGCAGGCAGATTATCCATCACACCACTAAAACTATTAAATAACAGAAATGAAGAAAAACATTTTCATGACAGCTGCCATCATTGCAGCACTGTTTGTATCACTGTCTGGTTTCGCTCAGACAGACAAGGTCAATAACTTCCGCATCAAGCGTGGTACGAATGTGAGCCACTGGCTCTCACAGTCGGAACAGCGCGGCGAGGCCCGTAGGCTCCATATCCAAGAGGACGACTTCGAGCGCCTTGAGGCACTGGGGTTCGATTTCGTACGTATCCCCATCGACGAGGTACAGTTCTGGGACGAGCAGGGCAACAAGTTGCCTGAGGCCTGGGAACTGCTGTCCAAGGCCCTTGACCAGGCACGAAAACACAATCTCCGCGCCATCGTCGACCTGCACATCATTCGTTCGCACTACTTCAACGCCGTAAACGAAGGCGCTCAGGCAGCCAACACTCTCTTTACCTCAGAGAAATCCCAGCAGGACCTCATCAATCTTTGGTATCAGCTTTCCGACTTTCTGAAAGACCGCAGCTGCGACTGGGTAGCCTATGAGTTCATGAACGAGCCTGTGGCCGACGAGCATGAGCAATGGAACCAGTTGGTAGCCAAGGTGCACAAGGCCCTCCGCAAGGTAGAGCCTCAGCGCACACTAGTCATCGGCTCCAACCGCTGGCAGGGTCACGAGACGATGAAATACCTGAAAGTACCCCAGGGAGACAAGAACATTATCCTCTCTTTCCACTACTACAATCCGATGATTCTAACCCACTATGGCGCCTGGTGGCACCCAGTAGGCAAGTACACCGGCAAAGTGAACTACCCCGGTGTGTTGGTATCGAAAGAGGACTATGAGTCTGCCCCCGATGCCCTCAAGCCCGAATTAAAGCAATACACGGAGCAAGTATGGGACATCAACACCATCCGTGCGCAGTTCAAGGATGCTATTGAGGCCGCCAAGAAATACGGTCTGCAGCTGTTCTGTGGCGAGTGGGGTGTCTACGAGCCCGTGGATCGTGAACTGGCCTATAACTGGACACGCGACATGCTAACCGTGTTCGACGAGTTTAATATCGCCTGGACCACCTGGTGCTATGATGCCGACTTCGGCTTCTGGGATCAGCAGCGCCACACCTACAAAGACCGTCCGTTGGTAGAGCTCCTGATGTCGGGCAAGAAACTAGGCGAATAGGACCCCCGAATAATGTAAAGAAAAATACACTACATATCTCGCTTTTGAATGATTAACCTTCAGAAGCGAGATATTACTTTGAAGACTCTTTAACGATTGGTGGCGTATTGTTTAAAAACCAATAAAGAATTGGCGGTCTCGAAAGAAATACGTACATTTGCAGTCTCAAATCATCCATAAAACAAAAAGATGAAACGGATTCCATTATACCTGACCGCCGCCCTCTTATTCACAGCCTGCAGCGACAGTCAGCAGAAAAAAGCAGAGCAACTACTGGAAGAGGCAAGGACTCACTTCGCACAGGGACAACTCGACGAGGCGAGAGCAGACATTGACTCATTACGCAAGACCTATCCAGAGCTGATAGAGATACGTAAAGCAGCACTGAAGCTTCATCAGGATGTAGAACTGAAGCGCGCACAGGAAGAGTTCATGCAGACAGACAGTCTGTTACAGATCGTCCAAAAGGAGTATGACGACATGCAGGCGAAGGTGGAGAAAGACAAGGCGGCCTTGAAAGCCACGGCCGAAGAGCTGACGCTTCTGACCATGAAGCGGATAGAGCGCGACTCCATTCGTACCCAATTTGAGACACTTGGGGCAAAGATACGCTATATCCACATGAAGCAGAAGGAGTGACGTAGTTCGGTTTTCCTTTGGCTTTCCGCTCATTTATTCATATCTTTGCCATCAAAGATGGCGAATTTACTCCATCTCGGCAAAAAAAGAAACGAGTTTCTTGTTTTTGCGCTCAACTTTTCGTAATTTTGCACCCGATATGGGAAATATGGAGATAACCAATGCACAGTTTGAACAGGCACTGGCAGAATGCCGGGCTTTGTTCGAGAAAAAACTTCACGACTATAAAGCTTCGTGGCGCATATTACGTCCCACGGCACTGACAGACCAACTCTTCATCAAAGCCAAACGTATCCGTTCACTGGAAATCAAGAAAGAATCGAAGGTGGGCGAAGGTATCCGTCCGGAGTTCATCGCGCTGATCAACTACGGCATCGTGGGACTGATCCAGCTCAGTCATGGCTTTGCCGACACAGTGGACATGGACAATGAGGAGGCCATGAAACTCTACGACCAATATGCCCACGAGGCCTTGGAGTTGATGAAGCGCAAGAACCACGACTATGACGAGGCATGGCGCTCCATGAGGGTCAGTTCATACACAGACCTGATCCTGACAAAGATTGAACGTATCAAGGAGATCGAAAACCTGCAGGGCGAGACACTCGTCTCTGAAGGAATCGATGCCAACTATATGGATATTATCAATTACGCAGTCTTTGGCGTGATTAAACTATCGGAGGACAACAACGCAGAATAAGAGAATGAAGAAGATTGCCGTCAACATCTGCCGTCTGGTGCTTGCTGTGACACTGATCCTGTCGGGATTCGTCAAGGCTGTCGACCCGTTGGGTACACAGTACAAGATAGCAGACTACCTCGGAGCCATGGGACTGGGTAGGCACATACCCGATATCGCCACGCTCTCCGCATCTGTCCTGTTGTCGGCAGCAGAGTTCATTCTCGGCATCTGCCTGCTCTTTGCCATCAGAAGACGAATGGCCTCACTGATCGTGCTACTGGTCATGATTGTCATGACGGCGCTGACCCTGTGGCTGGCACTGACAAACCCCATCAGCGACTGTGGCTGCTTTGGTGATGCCCTGGTACTGACCAATTGGCAAACATTCTGGAAGAACATCATCCTACTGGCGGCCGCCATCGTGGTATGGAAATGGCCCCTGGAGATGACACGTATCATCAGTGAGAGCAACCAGTGGATCGTACTGAATTACTCTGCACTCTTTATCCTGCTGTTCATATCCGGACGCAGTCTCTACACCCTCCCCCAGTTCGACTTCCGTCCCTATCATATCGGTGCCGACCTGAAGCAGGGATGGCAGAAGATGACGGAAGGAGAGGATTCGCCATACGCCGACTTCTTCATCGAGCGTATTGACGACGGTGAGGACATTACTGAGCAGGTACTCAACCACCAAGGTTATACGTTCCTATTGGTGTCTCCCCATCTGGAGCATGCGGACGACTCACAACTCGACGAGATCAACAGGATTTACGAATACAGCATCGACAACGCCTATCCTTTCTACTGTCTGACAGCTAGTCCGGAGAAAGCCATCGAGCACTGGTGCGACAAGACTGGAGCAGAATATCCTTTCTGTCTCACCGACGAGACTGTCTTAAAGACCGTCATCCGAAGTAATCCGGGTCTGTTACTCCTCAAAGATGGAACGGTCATCGGGAAATGGAGTCATAACGCACTGCCCGAGGAGGAAGAAATGACAGGAAGACTAGAGGAGTGTACACTCGGGCAACAGCCGAAGAACAATGTCGCAGGGAAGATCCTCTGGGTATTTACATGGTTCGTTCTTCCGCTGTTCCTCCTGACGGTAGCAGACCGTCTTTGGGCATGGAGTCGCTGGCTTCGTTCCGGAAGGAAGAGATCCGCGAAGAAAAGCGAAGAAGAAACAGATAATAACAACCCTTTAAATAAACAATAAAATAATTATGAGAAAGAAAATTGTAGCAGGAAACTGGAAGATGAACATGAATCTCCAGGATGGTATTGCTCTTGCAAAGGAGCTCAACGAGACACTGAAGGCCGACAAGCCCAACTGCGGTGTGGTGATCTGCACACCGTTCATCCACCTTGCTTCTATCGCACAGTTCCTCGATCAGGACATCATCGGTCTGGGTGCTGAGAACTGCGCTGACAAGGAAAAGGGTGCTTTCACCGGTGAGGTAAGCGCCGAGATGGTGAAGAGCACAGGTGCACAGTACGTGATCCTCGGTCACTCTGAGCGTCGCGAGTACTACAAGGAGACTCCTGAGATCCTGAAGGAGAAAGTACTGCTCGCCCAGAAGAACGACCTGAAGGTGATCTTCTGCATCGGTGAGAGTCTCGAAGAGCGTGAGGCTGGCAAGCAGAACGAGGTCGTAAAGGCCGAGCTCGAGGGTTCTGTATTCAACCTCTCTGAGGAGGACTTCCGTAAGATCGTCATCGCCTACGAGCCAATCTGGGCTATCGGTACTGGCAAGACCGCTACCGCTGAGCAGGCAGAGGAGATCCACGCTTACATCCGTTCTATCATCGCCGAGAAGTATGGTCAGGCTGTTGCCGACGACACAACCATCCTCTATGGTGGTTCATGCAAGGCTTCAAACGCTCCTGAGCTGTTCGCTAAGCCCGACATCGACGGTGGTCTGATCGGTGGTGCCTCACTGAAGGCTGCTGACTTCAAGGGTATCATCGACGCTTGGAAGAAGTAAACACGAACGTCAATGAAGTTTATATAGTGAATAATGATAAGTGAATAGATATTGGTATGAAATTAACAATATGCAATAAGCTGGTGATCGTGAACATCAAAGTGACCGTGCTGCTGGCACTATTTACTTTTCATTGTTCACTATTCACTTCTGCTCAAACCTTTACCCAACGCGTGCAACAGGAGAAGAAGGGTGAAGGAAAGGTGACCATCACGCAAGACAAGAGCATCGAAGAACTCGTGAATGGTCCGAAGACTGTCTCCGCCGAACAGAAGGCGACACCGAAACAGACAGGAAAATCAGATATTACTGCTACAAATCATAAAGAACAAGAGAAAAAAACGGAGAAGCTGAGCCCTGAGAGTGCCCAGGGCAGCATCGCCATCCCCGACACCACCATCGACAACCGGAAGAAGGTCATGAAAGGTGGATACAAGATCAACGGCTATCGGGTACAGGTCTTCGCAGGAGGTAACTCTCGCAACGACCGCATCAAAGCGGAAAAGACTGGTAATGAGATTAAGGCGCTCTATCCGGGTGTACCCGTTTACGTGCATTTCTACTCCCCACGGTGGATCTGTAGGATGGGCAACTACCGCACTTATGAAGAGGCCGACGAGGTGCTCAGAAGCGTCAAGAAGATGGGATACGACTCGGCCATTATCGTCAAAGGAAAAATCACAGTACAATACCCATGATTCAAAACCAAGGCATAGACGACAAGGAGATATATCGCGAAGGACTAGAGGATCTCGCCGCACACTACAAGCAGGTACTGAGTCTGCTTGGCGAAGACACAGAGCGTGAGGGATTACTGAAGACCCCCATGCGCGTGGCGAAAGCCATGCAGGTGTTGACACGAGGCTATCAGATGGACGCACATAAAGTGTTGACGGATGCTCTGTTTAAAGAGGACTACAGTCAGATGGTCATCGTAAAGGACATCGACTTTTTCTCCCTCTGTGAGCACCACATGCTTCCCTTCTACGGAAAGGCACATGTCGCGTACATCCCCAACGGCTACATCACAGGACTCTCTAAGATTGCCCGTGTGGTGGACATCTACGCCCATCGGCTACAGGTACAGGAGCGCATGACACAGCAGATCAAGGACTGTATTCAGGACACGCTCAAGCCACTCGGTGTGATGGTGGTTGTCGAGGCCAAGCACATGTGCATGCAGATGCGCGGCATCGAGAAGCAGAACAGCATCACTACGACCAGTGACTTCAGTGGTGCCTTCAATCAAGCTAAGACCCGTCAGGAATTCATGAACTTAATACATAATAATCAAATCTAATCTAATCAATTTATGGACCAGACCAACAGACCTAATTTCAGGACCAGCGGTTCCGTAGGCGACGCTTTTTTGCACAGCTGCCTTGGGAAGTTGCTGATTCTTATGGCTATTGTTCTTGTATTGCTGATCGTTGCCTACTTCACCGCTCCGACAGAGAAAGAGATGAGAGCGGAGATGAATGATAACATTATGCAATGCATGGAGATGAACGACAGTATCCGCGGCGACAAGATCGACGACTATGTGCACAACATCGGCTTTATCTTCACGAAGGCCGACTCGACAAAAGTGGGACAGGAGTGGAAAGAGACTTTCGATAAGTATAACCGACTGGAGGTCTACCGTCACACCTTCTACTCCACAGCCTATGTGTATAACAATATCCGTGCAGAAGGCACCAGGGTAGGATTCGGCATCTTTGGTCTGGTGATCCCAACATCCAACTTCAATGATTTCCTGTTGCATGTTGGACCAATGCACAAAGGTTATGACCAGAAGTTGATCCGTACAACGGTGATTCCAGATAACGATCTCGGCTCAAACCCCAATATCCAGGAATTCCACTATAGACGTAATCCTGACGATTGATGCATGAACATCTTCGTTTCTGAGGAAATAGCGTCTGTCTGCCCCGAGTTTGTTGGGGCAGCCGTTGAAGCACAGGTTGTCAACACCAGCTATAGTGACGAACTGTGGCAGGAGATTCATGCTTTTGAGGAGACGTTCCGGAGAGAACTCACCACTGAGAGTCTGAAAGAGATTCCGTCTATCGCAGCTACTCGTCGTATCTACAAAGCCTGTGGCAAAGACCCTTCTCGGTATCGTCCTGCCAGTGAAGCTTTGATCCGCAGGATGCTCCAAGGCAAAGAGCTCTACCAGATCGACACGCTCGTCGACCTCATCAACCTTGCTTCCATCGCCTTCGGTTATAGCATCGGAGGCTTCGATGCTGACAAGTTCGTCGGCGACACGCTCACATTAGGCATCGGACGTGAGGGAGAGCCATACGAAGGCATCGGCAGAGGGATGCTGAACATCGCTGGTCTACCCGTCTACCGCGACGCCCTAGGCGGTGTGGGTACACCCACAAGTGACAACGAGCGTACAAAGATCACACTCGGTACCACACACCTCGTTGTACTGATTAACGGCTACGACGGCAACGAGAAACGTGTCATCGACAATGCCCGATTCATACAAGATCTGATTCGTAAATACGGCCGAAGCGACGGCGGTAGCTATCTTATATATAAATAATAAGACAAACCTATGGATTTAAAACTTCTAATTATTCTGGCGCTCATATTAGCGCTACCTGTATGTATATTTTTTGTAAGGCGCTATTATCTTAGACAATTGCGCAACGAGGTTACCCGGGCTCAGAAAAGCGAGCAAATAAAGTCTGTGTTCTTAGCTAACGTCAGCCATGCCCTCCGTACCCCCCTGAATTCCATCATCGGATTCAGTGATATCATCCTGAAAGAGAAACCTGGCGTCCTGAAAGAGGAACAACTGACAGAGATGGTGACACACATCAACCACAACGGTCATCAGTTACTCTATTTCATCTCACAGCTGCTTGAACTCTCGAGTTTCGAGGGCAGCATGCTTACTTTCACGATGATTGAGGTGAACCTGGCAGAACTCATGGCCTCCTATCGGCGCGAGGCTCTGCGCGACGCCAGTCCAAATGTGTCCATCTATATCAGAACGACCCTGTCGCCGCACTGCAAGGCTACGCTCGACACCAACCTGATGCACCAACTGATTATGCACCTGCTACAGAATGCCGTACTCCATACCAAGGAGGGTAGTATTACCATGACCTACGAGCGTGAGCGAAAGGGAATGAAAGTAACCATCATCGACACAGGTGACGGTGTACCTCAGAAACTCCAGGAGAATATTTTCTCCATTCTTCAGCATGAAGACTCCCTGACCCTTGCCAACCAGACATCCGGGCTCGGCCTTTCTATCTGCAAGGCTATTGTAGACGCCTTGAACGGTGAAATCGGTCTCTCCTCTGAGGAAGGAAAGGGAACAACGGTATGGGTCTGGATCCCCTGTCACATGAGAGACATGACAAAGGGTATCTGAGAATCACAACCCATATAAGAAAAAGAACCTGACAGATAAAAATCTATCAGGTTTCTTTTTTCTGTCGGGATTACTGGACTCGAACCAGCGACCTCGCGCCCCCCAGACGTGTGCGCTACCAACTGCGCTAAATCCCGAACACTATGCTTAGCACTGACATGCTTTTGTCGAATGCGGATGCAAAGGTACACACATTTTACGAACTATGCAAATTTTCAGGCAACTTTTATTAGCTTTTAGTGAAAAACTGCAAAATATGAGCTATCTATGGCCGAAAATGCGTATCTTTGCATTGATATTTATGGAGCAATCATCAGAATGAAACAATATACACTTACTGCACCTGAAAGGTTGAGCAGCACCATCGGTCTGCCCGCCTCAAAAAGCATTTCCAACCGGGCTTTGATTATCTATGCACTGAGCGGTGGCAAGAGTCTGCCACAGAACCTCAGCGACTGCGACGACACAGAGGTCATCGTCAAGGCTCTGCAGCATATGCCCAAGGAGATCGACATCAAGGCAGCTGGTACGGCCATGCGGTTCATGACAGCCTACCTATGTGTGATGAAAGGTACACATATCATCACAGGAACAGAGCGGATGAAGCACCGTCCTATCGGTGTGTTAGTTGATGCCTTGAGAACACTGGGAGCGAATATCGATTACGAGGGAGAGACAGGCTTTCCACCACTCCGTATCACAGGCAGACAACTCAAGGGTGGTTTGCTGGAGATTCCCGGGAATATCAGTTCCCAATATATCTCCGCACTACTGATGATTGGTCCGATGCTGAAAGACGGTCTGACACTCAGACTGACAGGCGAGATTATCTCCCGGCCATATATAGACCTCACACTCTGGACTATGAGGGAGTTTGGGGCAGAAGCAGACTGGACCGCAGTCGACACCATCACCGTCAGTCACAAGCCCTATCAGAATAGAGACTATTTCATTGAAAGCGACTGGAGCGGTGCCAGCTATTGGTATGAGATTCTGGCACTGATTGACGACCGGGAGTCGGAGGTCAGACTTACCGGACTCATGGACGGTTCTAAACAAGGTGACTCTGTCACACGTTACTTGTTCAGTCTGCTTGGTGTGAAGACCATCTTTGAGACTAAGGGAGAAGGCATCCCCCAGACCATCACCATCAAGAAGAACGGTCGCTGTGTGCCACGACTGGAATATGACTTCGTGAACTCTCCCGACCTGGCTCAGACCTTCGTCGTGGTCTGCGCAGCCAAGAATATCCCGTTCCACTTCACTGGACTATCGACACTGAAGATCAAGGAGACAGACCGCATAGAAGCTCTGAAGAAAGAGATGCGGAAGTTGGGGTACGTCATCCACGACTTCAACGACAGTGAACTGAAATGGGATGGAGAACGCTGTGAACCCTCATATGAGGAAGGCATCGACACCTACGAAGACCACCGCATGGCATTGGCCTTCGCACCTTATGCTCTGAAGATCGGTCAACTCAAGATCAATCATCCTCAGGTTGTCTCTAAATCATATCCCAGATACTGGGATGATCTTGTCAAAGCAGGATTCCAAATAGAAGAAGGTCAGAAAGAATGAATTTTGCCATCGTCTGTATCATAGCACTCATCTGTCTGGGTGTCATCGCCGGGATAGTCTCCTATTTCGACAAAGGTGAGGACACTATCACTACCGGGCATGACTGCTCGACATGCACTGCTGCTGACGAGGGATCATGTAAGATCCACTGTCTTTTAGAGGAAAAAAAGAACCAGAAGGGGAAAGATGAAGAATAGATGCGTAAGGCCATCCACATATTGCTGACAGGAGTTGCCATCGTCATGACGATGGTAGGTTGCTCTACACAGAAAAACACAGGCAACACACGATGGTGGCATTCCTTTAACGCCCGGTACAACACCTTCTTTAATGGTTCACAGGCCTTCATCGACGGCAATCTAGAAAAGGAGAAAGGCAACAAAGACAATTACACGGAGCTGATACCTCTCTACGCGGTGGGCAACAAAGCCAGCCGTGATATCGGTAAAGGACAATACGATCTGACTATCGAGAAGTGCAGCAAAGCCATCAAGCAACACAGTATCAAGGTCAAGCCCGCATGGAACGGCAGCAAGCAAAAGACCGCGAAAGACCGCGAGTGGCTAGGACGTAGGGAATACAATCCTTTTCTTTGGAAAGTATGGTTGCTCATGGGTAAGGCACAGTTCCAGCAAGGAGCCTTCGACGAGGCTGCCGCCACCTTCTCATACATGAGTCGTCTATACCAGACACAACCTCTGCAGAACGGTCTTGCCAGAGCATGGCTTGCCAAATGCTACACGGAATTAGGATGGATGTACGATGCAGAGGATGTCATCCGGAACATGAATCGTGACTCTATGGACTTCCGTGCTGTCAAGGACTGGGACTACACCTATGCAAACTATTTCATCCGACATCAGGAGTACCAGAAGGCCCTCCCTTATCTCCACAAAGTTATCAAGCATGAGCGCCGACGGATACAGCGTGCCAGAGAGTGGTTCCTAATGGGACAGATACAACACCTGCTTGGGAACCGCGAACAAGCCTATAAGGCCTTCGAGAAGGTGGTCGGTTGTCACCCGCCGTATGAGTTGGAGTTCAACGCCCGCATCGCCCAGACTGAGGTCATGGCAGAGGGGACAAACGTCCATCAGATGATCAGTCGTCTGAAGCGGATGGCTGCCTCAGAGAACAATACAGACAATCTCGACCAGATCTATTATGCCATCGGCAACATCTACCTCACTCAGCGGGACACTACACAAGCCATCAACGCCTATGAGGACGGAGCACTTCTTTCTGTCAAAAATGGCATTGAGAAAGGTGTCTTGCTGCTCTCACTCGGAGACCTCTATTGGGATAAAGAGCGATTCTCTGATGCACAACGATGCTACGGGGAAGCCATCGGCCTGCTCGACAAAGACCATACGGGCTATGAAGAGCTGTCTTACCGATCGAAGGTCTTGGATGAACTGGTACCTTACACAGAGGCTATCCAACTGCAGGACTCTCTATTGGCACTCGCCGACATGCCAGAAGCTAAAAGACTGGAGGTGATAGACCGAGTGATCGACAATCTGAGGAAGAAAGAGGAAAAAGAACGGAAGGAACAGGCGATGGCAGAAGTCGAACAACAGCGTCAACAAGAGGATGGTTTACTTCCCAACACGATGTTGCCAACGACACCGACCTCCGGTAACGGGCAGTGGTATTTCTATAACCCCGTTGCAGTCAGCCAAGGAAAGACAACTTTCCTGCGTCAGTGGGGAGCAAGGAAGAACATAGACAACTGGCAGCGTGTCAACCAGACTGTTGTTGCGGTGCCGTCCCCATCGGAAGATCCTGAAGAGGCTTCCTCCGACAGCCTTGAGGATACAGGATTATCAGACGAGATAGAAGAGTCCTCTCTGAATACCTCCAACCCGCATCAACGAGACTATTACCTGGCACAGATCCCTTTCTCGGAGGAACAGAAGAAAAACAGTCACAACATCCTCAAGGATGCACTTCTACATGCCGGTATCATCTTCAAGGATAAACTCGACCGTTCTGCCTCATCACCCCATCTGTCGAGACATCTGCATCTCAGCGAGGATATGCTTACAAGACTGACGGAAGACTACCAGGACGACAAATGCATCGCCGAGGCATGGTATCATCTCTACCTCCTTTACGCCCGACAGGGCAGACAACAACAGGCAGACAACTGTATCAGACGCCTACAACATGATTTCCCAGAAAACGAATGGACACTTCTTCTCTCCGATCCCAACTATGCCGTCAATGCTAAGTTCGGGGAGCATATCGAGGATTCCCTATATGCCGCCACCTACGAGGCATTCAAGAATAACCAATCTGAGATTGTAAGAGCCAATGTACAACTGTCTGCCGACCGTTTTCCCTTGGGAGATAATCGCGCCAAATTCATCTTCATAGATGGTCTCAGCCGGTTGAACGAAGGCGACAGAGATGGTTGTGCCAGTCAGCTCAAGTTTGTGGTTGAGAGATACCCAGACAGCGAGGTAACCAGTCTCTCAGGTATGATCCTTAAAGGCATCCAAGAAGGACGGACGCCTTATGGAAACCAGTTCGAGATGAGCGACATCTGGACACGCAGGAGTACGGACATGGCAGAAGACAGCACTGGCACCGCCACACTTAGCGATGAGCGCAACCAGCATTTCCTGTTTATCCTTATCTACCAACCGGACTCCGTTAATGCGAACCAGTTACTCTTCGAGATGGCCAGATACAATTTCACGAACTTCCTGGTTCGTAACTTCGAGATTCTACAGATGCCTCTCGCAGGCGACCGTGCTGGAGCATGGCAGCAGATGCAGATCAGCGGTTTCCTCAATTATGACGAAGCGTTACAATACGCCCAGCAACTCTATGCCGACAATACCATGTCGACACGATTATCCCCCTGTCGCAGTCTCATTATCAGTGAGGGCAACCTGTCACTTATCGGTACGCGTTACAGCTACGATGACTATATGCAGTTCTACGAGAAGACCTTCCTCCCGATGAAGATCAGTGAGGAGAAACTGCTGATCCTTCCTAAGACCATTGAGCAACCCGACATAGAAGAGACGGAGCCCTCACCTACCCCCACAAGGACAGATGACGGCATACAACCCGACAACAATCAACGGAAGCAGCAAGTACAGGATTTCGACTTCGGTGATGACTTCTGGTAAAAAAGATAACGATATGACAAATGGCATCCTACTTTGGGTAGACGACGAGATCGAGCAGTTAAAAGCCCATATCCTGTTCCTTGAGAAGAAAGGCTATGAGGTGGTAACCGTCAGCAACGGTACTGACGCTATTGATCTCTGTAAGGAGCGCAACTTCGATCTGGTGCTCCTAGACGAGCAGATGCCCGGTCTGAGTGGTCTGGAGACCCTTCAGAGACTCAAGGAGATACAGCCCTCGCTTCCCGCCGTCATGGTAACAAAGAGCGAGGAAGAGAACATCATGGAACAGGCCATCGGTCAGAAGATTGCCGACTATCTCATCAAGCCCGTGAATCCCAACCAGATCCTGCTGTCGCTCAAGAAGAACATCCACCGCCGCGCCATCGAGACCGAGGTGACACAGAGTCAATACCAACAGAGTTTCCAACAGATTGCCCTGCAGATCATGGACTGTCGGACATGGCAAGACTGGGCCGACGTCTATAAACGACTGGTACACTGGGAACTGGAGCTCAGTGCCACCGATAGCGACATGACAGATATGTTGCAGATGCAGAAGGAAGAGGCCAACAACGGCTTTGCCAAGTTCATCAAGAAGAACTATCTAAACTGGGTTAACCACTCCCAACCCTCTCCCACACTCTCACCAGACATCTTCAAGACCAAAGTATTCCCGTTGCTGAACGAAGGAAAAAAGGTTTTCCTCGTTGTCCTTGACAACTTCCGTTACGACCAATGGCGGACACTTGCTCAAGAAATCAGCGGACAGTTTGATATGGAGGAGAACCTATACTTCAGTATTCTGCCCACAGCTACCCAGTATGCACGCAATGCCATCTTCAGCGGTCTGATGCCAAACAAGATTGCAGAGATGTTCCCCGACCTATGGGTGGATGAGGATGAGGAAGAAGGAAAGAACCTGAACGAGGAGCCACTGATCCGAACACAGTTCGACCGGTACAGGAGAAAGGAGTCTTTCTCTTACCATAAGGTTAACAGCTCTGCCGATGCAGACAAGCTGCTTCAGCAATTCCATCTCCTTGAGAGAAACGATCTCAACGTCGTCGTCTTCAACTTCATCGACATGCTCAGTCATGCACGTACGGAATCAAAGATGGTCAGAGAACTCGCGAACAATGAAAGTGCCTACAGGAGTATCACACTCTCGTGGTTCCGCCACTCGGTCATCTCCGACTTCTTCAAGCTGCTGTCGCAGACAGGCCATACCGTCATTGTCACCACGGATCATGGCAGTATCCGTTGTACCAGCCCCGTCAAGATTATAGGCGATCGAAACACCAACACCAATCTGCGCTATAAGCTCGGTAAGAATCTGGCGCACGACGACAAGAGCCTCTTCGTCATCAAGGATCCCCAGGAGGCGCAGTTGCCTGCACCCAACCTTTCGACGAGTTATGTCTTCGCAACAGGCGACTCCTTCTTCGCCTACCCGAATAACTACAATTATTACGTCTCCTATTATCGTGACACCTTCCAGCATGGAGGCATATCGATGGAGGAGATGATCATACCACTCATCACCATGACAGGAAAGAAAAGATAAGAATCATATGGAAATCAAGATCAAAGACTTAGGAAACATCCAAGAAGCTGCCCGTCTGTTCATTGAGCAAATTGGCGATCACAAGGTTTTTGCCTTCTACGGTAAGATGGGAGCGGGTAAGACCACATTCATCAAGGCTATCTGCGAGGAGTTGGGCGTAAATGACGTCATCACCTCCCCCACCTTCGCCATCATCAACGAATATAGGACCTCTCCTAAAGGGAGACTCGTAGAGACCACCATCTACCATTTCGACTTCTACCGAATCAAGAAACTGGAAGAAGTCTACGACATGGGGTATGAAGACTATTTCTACAGCGGGGCCCTCTGTTTCATCGAGTGGCCTGAGTTGATTGAAGAGCTGTTGCCCGAAGACACCGTGAAAGTCTGCATCACAGAAAACGGAGACGGGACACGCAGTATAGTCTGCTCATAACAATAATACCCTGCCGTTCTGGCAGGGTATTATTTATAAGTTCTGTTCCTGGAAGTCCAGGTCTGCCTGGACGACAAAGAACACCTCTTTCGGATCAAACGAGGAACTGACACCCTCTTCCTTTGCCTTCTTGCAGACAACGTCGGCCACGACATCCATATCGATGTCGACCTCATCGTCATTACTTTCCAGAATACCACTCGTATAATAGTAATCCACGACGGCATCCATGATAAACAGGATATCATCGTCACTGTAACGGTCCTTGAGTTCCGACGGCAGCTGCTCACGGATAAAAGCCAACTCCCTCAGGTTCTCCTCTTCGTCAAGGCGAAGTTCCTCTTCCAGACTTGCCATAACTACAACAGGGCTTTGAATTTCTCGTCAAGTTTCGCCTTCGGCTGTGCGCCTACCAACTTGTCAACAACCTCTCCGTTCTTAAAGAACAGAATCGTAGGAATATTACGGATACCGAACTCTGCTGCCAGATCCTCATTATCCTCAACATCGCACTTGCCGACAACAATCTTGCCGTCGTACTCCTTTGCAAGTTCCGCAATGATAGGTGCCACCATACGGCAAGGGCCACACCATGTTGCCCAGAAATCCACTACCAGAGGCTGGTTGCCTGCTTTCAGACTTGCAAAGTTCTCATTTGTGATTGTTACTTCCATTGTCTTTTCCTTTTTAATGAATACTATGATATCAACTCTTCTGCAAATACCATGCCACTAATTAATCTTATAGTCGAGCATCTCATGTTTCTCGATATAGTCAATCAGCGTATGTCTCACATCCACACCTTTCTCCCGACTGCGTAAGAGCACATGATTTCGTCCCTGCGAGTCGCGCAACTGAAAGAAGAGTTTGGTGCGACCAGGATTCTCACTGATAATCTCATTCAGGTCGGCCACAACGTCTTCACTCAGCATATCGGCAACTAAGGAGATCGTTATGCGATCGATGGCCTTTTCCTTGACACTCTGCAGGTACTCCACGTTCTGGATCTTCAGCTCCATCTGGGTGCTATTCTGGAAACGTGGTCGCAACTTCGCCGTCACATATACCGAAGCCCCTTCGGTAAACATACCGTTCCATTGTCCCCAATCCCGACCGAACAGGGCTATCTCCCCGTTTCCTTCAAAGTCTTCTACGGTGACAAATCCGCAAGGCTCTCCACTCTTGGTAAACTTCTGACGGACGGCCGTTACGATACCACCAATAACGACATCCTCTCGTCCGTCAAGACTCTGTACGTCTGCCAAATCGGCACAAGTCGCATTGCAAAGATTGTCGAGAATAATCTTATACTCATCCAACGGATGGGCTGACAGGTAGATACCCACCAGATCGCGCTCTTTGTTCAGTCGTTCGATATCACTCCAACGCACATCAGACTTCGGTACAGGCGGTGTGGCAATCTCCACGCCATCGAAGCCACCGAACAACGAGTTCTGTGCCTGTACCTTTTCCATCTGATAGGTCTGTCCGTAACGCACCAGCGTATCCAGCCACTCCTCGCCTCTCGAGTTCGTAGCGAAATAGTCCTCTCGTCGGATTCCGAAGCTGTCGAAGCCGCCACTCAGTGCCAACGACTCGAAGGCCTTACGGTTCACATTACTCATATTAACACGCTCCGCAAAGTCAAAGATCGATTTATACGGACCGTTCTGTTCACGTTCAGAGATGATTGCCTGTGCAGCAGACTCTCCCATTCCTTTGATGGCACCCAGACCAAAGCGAATCTCACCATGGTGGTTCACACCAAACTTCTCGTAACTCTCGTTGACATCCGGTCCCAGCGTGGCAATACCCATCTGCTTACACTCGTCCATCAACTTCGTGATTTCCGTAATCTGGTCACGCCGACGACTCATGATGGCGGCCATGAATTCCGCCGGATAGTTAGCCTTCAGATAAGCTGTCTGATAGGCCACCCATGAGTAACAAGCTGCATGCGACTTATTAAAGGCATACGAAGCAAACTTCTCCCAATCGGCCCAGATTTTCTCCAGTATCTTCGGGTCATGTCCGTTCTTCTTACCACCCTCGATGAACTTCGGCTTCATCGCATCGACGATATCCTTTTTCTTCTTACCCATGGCCTTACGTAACGCGTCACTCTCACCTCGGGTAAAGTCAGCCAGTTGTCTGGAGAGTAGCATCACCTGCTCCTGATAGACAGTAATGCCATAGGTATCCTTCAGATATTTCTCCATACAAGGGATATCATATTTGATCTCTTCGCGACCGTTCTTACGAGCAATGAACGACGGGATATAGTCCATAGGTCCCGGACGATAAAGGGCGTTCATGGCTATCAGGTCCTCAAAGACCGTCGGATGCAGTTCACGGAGATACTTCTGCATACCGGCCGACTCAAACTGGAACGTGCCGATCGTACGGCCCTGCTGATAGAGTTCGTATGTCTTCGGATCATCGATGGGAATATTGTCAAGATCCACGTCTATGCCACGTGTACGCTTGATATTAGCACAAGCCTCCTTCAACTCCGACAGCGTCTTCAGACCGAGGAAGTCCATCTTGATCAGACCAGTCGACTCAATGACATGACCGTCGTACTGTGTACAGTTCGTCTTCACGCCTTTGAAGTCCGGGTCATCAGCTGTCGACACCGGCACATGATCACTGATCGGGTCCCGGCAGATAATGAAGCCACAGGCATGGATACCAGTACCACGCACCGTTCCCTCAAGCATCTTCGCATATTTAATCGTATTCGCCAATGCCTGGTCGTTCGACGACTCCGCCTCTTGCAGTTCCCTCGTACACTTAATAGCATTGGGAAGATTCATCTTCATTCCCTCTGGCAGACGGTCAGGGATAGCCTTACAAAGCGCATTCGTAAGTCCGAGGGGTACTTTCTCCACACGAGCCACATCCTTGATGGAGTTCTTAGTGGCCATCGTGGCATAGGTGATGATATGGGCACAGTTCTCATGTCCATATTTATCCTCCACCCATTTCAGTACCCGGCCACGTCCGTCATCATCGAAGTCGGTATCGATATCAGGCAGAGATATTCGGTCCGGGTTCAGGAAACGCTCGAACAGCAAGTCATACTTTAATGGGTCGATTTTCGTAATACCTAGGCAGTAGGCCACCACACTTCCTGCCGCAGAACCACGCCCAGGTCCGACCATCACTCCCAGTTCATCACGTGCAGAATTGATAAAGTCTTGCACAATCAAGAAATAGCCAGGGAATCCCATGGTCTTCATGATATGGAGTTCGAACTTCACACGTTCGACGACATCATCAGGAATCGGGTCACCGTAGCGTCGCTTCGCACCAGCATAGGCCAGTTCAGCCAGATAGTCGGCCTCGAACTTGATACGATATAACTTATCGTATCCACCCAGTTTCTTGATTTTCTTCTCACCCTCTTCCGGAGGAAGCTGGTTCTGACCGTTCTCATCACTCGTAAACTCATCATAGAGCTGTTGCTCCGTGAATTTAGCACGCCACTCATCTTCCGTACCGAACGACTCCGGGATTGGGAAGAACGGCATGATCGGGTCATTATCCAGACTGTAGGTCTCCACCTTGTCAAGAATCTCCAATGTGTTTGACAAGGCTTCCGGCACATCCCCGAAGATATCATTCATCTCCTGACGGGTCTTGAACCACTCCTGCTTAGAATAAAGCATACGTGTCGGGTCGTCAAGATCCTTACCGGTAGAGAGACAAAGCAGGTGGTCATGGGCCTCAGCATTCTCCTTGTCCACGAAATGCGCATCATTCGTACATACTAATTTGATGCCATATTCCCTTGCCAACTCGATAAGCACTTTGTTTGCCTGCTGTTGCAGGGGGAATGTCTCACGGTTGGCACGGATCGTCGGGTCTGTCACCTCATGTCGCTGCAACTCCAGATAATAGTCATCGCCAAAGACACGTTTATGCCACTCTATCGACTCACGGGCACCGGCGATATCGCCTTTCAGGATCTTGGCCGGCACCTCACCGGCGATACAAGCAGAACAGACAATCAAGTCCTCATGATACTTCTCCAGCTCTTTATGGTCTGTTCGCGGACGGTTATAAAAACCGTCAACCCACGAGTTGCTCACCAGCTTGATCAGGTTCTTATAGCCACGATAGTTCTTAGCCAGCACAATCAAGTGATAGCCACCCAAGTCTTCCTTGGTCTCCTTCAGTCTCATGTCGCCGCGACGGGCCACATACATCTCACATCCGAAGATGGGTTTAAATGGTTCCAGTCCTTCCTTCTTCCTTTGCTTGTTGACGCCAACGCAGATATCATGAAACTCCTTCATGCCGAACATATCACCATGATCGGTGATGGCCATGCCCTTCATGCCGTCAGCGATAGCCTTGTCGACCAGTTTCTTGATACTGGACTGTCCATCCAATATAGAATAATATGT
Organism: Prevotella aff. ruminicola Tc2-24; assembly: GCF_900110895.1. Lineage (GTDB taxonomy): Bacteria > Bacteroidota > Bacteroidia > Bacteroidales > Bacteroidaceae > Prevotella. The sequence continues at coordinate 133,477 of NZ_FOIQ01000003.1, forward strand.
ATGTACGTGTAGATGTACGAAATCTTCCATTATCAGTAATATTGTTGCTTCTGTCCCCTCCGGAGCTTTGCAAGGACAAGGCCCCTACAGGTCGAGGACAAAGTTACGCTGAAATCCCGAGAATGCCAAAAGAAAAGCGTGAAAAGTTTGTAACTTCCGTAAAAATTACGTACCTTTGCACACAAAACAAGAAACAATCAAGATAACTAATGGGAGAAAGAATTAAGAAACTAAAGAAGATCAGAATTCACCGTGAAGGCACCAACGAGCTCACCCTGAGCGCCTTGGTTGTCATTGGAATCGCCACGGTACTCTGGTATTCTTTCAATACAACCATACCGTTCTGGATTTTCATCATCATCTTCGGTACCGCCTGGCTGATGGCACTGAATTTCTATCGTTGTCCGATACGTTATTATAACGGTGACACTGAGAAGATGGTCGTTGCCCCTGCCGACGGCAGGATCGTTGTGATTGAGGAGACAGAAGAGAACGAGTATTTCCATGACAAGCGTCTGATGATCTCCATCTTCATGAGTCCGCTAAACGTGCATGCCAACTGGTTCCCCGTCGACGGAAAGGTCAAGTTCGTTCACCATCAGAACGGCAACTACCACAAAGCCTGGCTGCCGAAGGCCAGCGAAGAAAACGAGCATGCCGACATCATGATCACGACCCCGGATGGACAGGACATCCTGGTGAGACAGATAGCCGGTGCCATGGCGCGCCGTATCGTCACCTATGCCAAAGACGGCGAGGAGTGCTATATCGACGAGCACCTGGGCTTCATCAAGCTAGGCTCACGTGTGGATGTATTCCTACCACTGGATACAGAAGTGCTCTGCCGTATGGATCAGCCCACGACAGGCGACCAGACCGTTATCGCAAAATTGAAGTAGCCAAGAGTTCAATCTTTATGTTCAATATCAAGAAGCATATACCGAACACTATTACCTGTTGCAACCTGATCTCTGGTTGCATTGCGACGTATTATGCTTTCCGAAGCGACTTTGACATAGCTCTGCTCTTTATCATCATAGGAGCGGTTTTCGATTTCTTCGACGGCATGAGTGCCCGTTTGCTGAAAGTATCCTCTCCCATCGGAAAAGAGCTCGACTCACTGGCCGACGATATCACCTTCGGTTTTGCGCCGTCGGCCGTCGTGTTCAGTTACCTTTGTGGTTTTCACATCCACTGCCCGTTCGTTCCTTTCCTAACCTTTATCATGGCGGCCTTCTCTGCCCTCCGATTGGCGAAGTTTAATCTTGACGAGCGTCAGGCATTAGGTTTCATTGGTCTGCCGACTCCCGCCAACGCCCTTTTCTGGGGATCGCTCATCGTAGCTCTTGAGCAAAAAGGGATTACTTTCTGCGGAATGGAGTGGGTAATTCTTTTGGGTGTATTGATCAGCAGCTATCTGCTTGTTGCCGAGATTCCCATGTTTGCATTGAAGTTCAAGCACTGGGGATGGAAAGGCAATGAGGTTAAATACATTTTCATTCTCTCTTGCATACCTTTGCTGTTGCTCTTTGGCATCGGAGCCTTTGCAGTTATCATCGCATGGTATGTTATTCTGTCCGTTGCTACAAAGAAAGAAAACTAAAAGCCTGGCTTTACATGCGTATTTTTTTTGCGGTTATCCTATTTGCTATTATTGCCATCGCTATCATTGTGATGGTCATCATCAATTTCGCATATAGGGGTATCAGGAAGATGAGAGAGGCGGCCGAAGACAGCTACTATATTCGCCAGAAGCGCAAGGAGCAGAAAGAGAAGAATCCCTTTGGCAACGACTATTTCAAAAGCGCCGACAGCAAGAGCCAGGGCTCTCGTACCCAGCGCCAATATACCAGTTCCGCACAATCAGGACAGTCGAAGAGTTCTGCTCAAGAAAGAACCACTACCCGTAAGACGACTACGAGCAGTGGTGTAACAATCATCGACGACCGCGAGACCGAAGAGAAGAAAAAGATCTTCGATCATAACGATGGCGAATACGTAGAGTTCGAAGAAGTCGGCGAATGACCAAGAGCCACGTACGTTCGTGCTGATGGCTAGACGATGGCCGACTCACCATAGAGGCGCTTAATTGTGCACGAGGGTACCTATCTGTTCCCCGTTCATCACCTTCTTCAGATTACCCACGACATCCATGTTAAAGACATAGATAGGCAGGTTATTATCCTGACACATACAGATGGCTGTCAGGTCCATCACCTTCAGTCCCCGTGCCAGTACCTCCTTATAAGTGATCTCGTCAAACTTCTGGGCTGTCGGATCCTTCTCCGGGTCAGCCGTATAGACGCCATCCACACGTGTACCCTTCAACATCACGTCGGCCTCGATCTCTATACCACGCAAGGAAGAGCCCGTATCGGTCGTGAAGTACGGAGAACCAGTACCGGCAGAGAAAATACACACATATCCGGCCTCCATCGCCTCGATGGCGTTCCATTTTGTGTAGTACTCGCCTATCGGCTCCATGCGGATAGCCGTCATCACTTTGTTCTTTACACCGATAGCCCCAAGAGCACTGCTCAGGGCCAGAGAGTTGATGACCGTGGCACACATACCCATCTGGTCACCTTTCACGCGGTCGAAACCCTTCTGCGAACCCGACAGGCCACGGAAGATGTTACCACCACCAATGACGATACCGATCTGCACCCCCATCTCACTAATCTCCTTAATCTGCTGGGCATAGTCGCTCAGTCGCTCAGGGTCGATACCATACCCCTGCTGTCCCATCAGGCTCTCACCAGAGAGCTTGAGAAGGATTCTTTTAAATCTTGCCATACCTTATATAATATTTAAATCTCTGTTACACGACAAACTGCACCTGTTTGAATGCATACACCCGTCTTTTACCGTCGGTATCCCGTAATATCAGATGCCCGTCGGAGGCCACATCGACGATGGTAGCCGAGAAGCGCCCCTTTTCATCTCTGTAAACCGCCTCTTTTCCCTTACGAAACAGTCTGCTTCGATAGGCCAGACCGCATGTCTCTCTCATGGAAGCCGCTTGAAACGACTCGAGGAACGCCTGGAGTAACTCCTCCCTGTCTGTATCCCGTCCCAAGATTTGCCTCAGCGATACCGGGTTGGGCGCATCACTCAGGAATACCTCTTGGTTCACATTCAGGCCGATGCCGATAATGCTATCCCTGATGACACCACCTTGCAAACGGTTCTCAATCAGGATACCACACAGTTTCCCGTCACCATAATAGATGTCGTTCGGCCACTTGATTTCCACCCGACGGTCAGGGAGATAGGCGTCGAGTGCCTCGCATAACGCCACCGACACGGTCTCCGATATCTGCCATTGCCGACTAATCGGAATCTGCTCTGGGTGAATCATCATGGAGAACGTCAGGTTCTTCCCCCGCACCGACTCCCAGCTGTTCGTTCCGCAGCCTTTTCCTGCTGTCTGATGCTCAGCTGCCACCACGACGACAGCACCAGGAGAGTCTGCCTCCACCATATGCCCGTTGTCACGCAGCCACCGATTGGTCGAATCCGTCTCTTCAATATGTACGACCTTGAAACCCATATTGACTGCAAAGATACGAAAATTATTCATAATACATGATTGGCAGATCATATTATTTTTCTATCTTTGCAACATGATAACAGAAGAACAACAGAAAAAAGACGAGCGTTACATGCAGATGGCGCTCGACGAGGCACAACAGGCGTATGAGGCCGGTGAGATACCTATCGGTGCCGTCATCGTATGTAAGGATCGGGTGATTTCCCGAGCCCATAATCTGACAGAGACCCTCTGTGATGTCACGGCACATGCCGAAATGCAGGCCATCACGGCCGCCGCCAACACGTTAGGCGGCAAATATCTCACGGAATGCACGCTCTACGTCACCGTTGAGCCTTGTACGATGTGCGCCGGTGCCATCGGTTGGGCACAGATTCCCAGAATCGTTTATGGTGCCCTCGACGAGAAACGAGGCTATCATGAATATGCCCCGAAGGCCATGCACCCCAAGGCAGAGGTGACGGGAGGCGTACTCGAAGAAGAATGCCGCAGTCTGATGCAGAGTTTCTTCAGATCAAAGCGATAGATCATTTATTTTGTTAAAGTATGTATAATGCAATGCAATTGCACAGTGCCAAACTACATTTGCAAGTAGAAATACTTCAATATAGTTTTATACACTTAACATTTTAAATTAACAGAATTATGAAAAAGAATTTTATGAATGCACTCTCAAACGAAGAGCTGGCAAAGATTAACGGTGGTGTCGCTCCCGACAAGGACGGTAAGACTTGCACTGAACATGGATTGGAGAAGTTCCTTCACCCCTTCGACCCCATCGGTCCCTCTTTCCCCTTCCCTCTCAACTAAATGAGTCCATCTGATTAAAAAAATCCCCTTTCGCCTGATTGACGAAAGGGGATTTTCTTTTATTCCATATAGTCAAACTGACTTTGCCATAACTTGTAATAAGTCTCTTTTGCTTCCATCAGTTCCTGGTGAGTGCCCTCCTCTTTCAGTCTTCCGTTTTCCAAGACCACGATCTTATCGGCATGCATGACCGTACTCAGTCGATGGGCAATGATAATAATGGTCTTATTCTCATGGGCCATTTGAGTAACAGCCTCTTTGACATACTTCTCAGACAGAGAGTCCAGTGAAGAAGTAGCCTCATCGAAGATGATGATCTCCGGCTCTTTATAGAGAGCACGAGCGATAGCGATTCTCTGGCGCTCACCGCCAGAGAGCGATGCACCATGTTCACCGATCTGAGTATTGAATCCCTGGGGTAGTCCTTTGATAAAGTCCTCCAGTCCGAGCATCCGGATCAGGTCGTTCACTCTCTTGATATCTGGGTTGAAATCACCAATAGCGATATTCTCCAGAACTGTTCCCTGGAACAGCTCGATCTGCTGCGGAACCGTACCGATATGCTCACGCAGACTGTTGTTGGCGATCTGGGATATATCATAGTTGCCGATACGTATACACCCATCGTTGACAGGATAGATATGCTGCAACAGCGACATCATCGTTGTCTTGCCCGATCCACTCTCACCGACAATGGCCGTCGTCTGACCCTTCCTGAACTTTAGGCTCAGTCCCTCAAAGACATCCTTACGAGTGCCATAACGGAACGTCACATCCTCAAAAGTGATATCGTCGATCATCTCCCTCGTCAGTTCCATCTTTCCACTTTCATCCTGCTCTCTCTCCAAGTCCATGATCTGGAACAGACGGTCGGCTGCGATATTGGCATTCTGCAACTGCTGGTTAGACGTGATCAGAGACTGTAAGGGCGACAACACATAGCCAACCAGAGAGTAGAACATCATCAAGGTTCCCGGAGTGATATCCTTGCTGACCACATAGTTACTTCCGACCCACAGCACAGTGATGGTGATACCGGTAGAGACGAACGTAAGTCCACCTCCAATCATGATACTTCCATAAGCAGCCCTATAGGTATCCTTAAGGAGACGCACAAAGCGGTTCTCGGTCTTGATATTTGCGAATTCCTCCAGTCCGAAGCGCTTCACCGTGATGATGGCATTCAACGACTCCACCAGATGCGATTCCAGATCCGCACTTTTCTCCATGATCTTCCTCAGGAACTTCTTGTTCAGTTTATTGTAGATCAGGAATAAGACGGTAAACAGAGGCGCAGAGATCAAGGTAATCAAAGCCAGCTGCCAAGAATAGATGAACATGACAAAGACGGTCACGACCAATATCATCACATTGACCACCAATCCCAGGAACACATCATTAATAAAGGTACGTATCTTCACCGCATCGTTGACTCGTGAGATGATCTCACCCACCCGCATGGTGTCGAAGAACTGCTGAGGCAAGCTCAGGATATGCTTATAGTACCCCAATATCAACGAAGCATCTATCCGCTGTCCCGTCTTCAAGGCGAGGATACTTTTCATCGCACCGATAAACACCTGGAGCACCAGGATCATCAGCATGACCACACTCATCATGTTAAGCAGGTTCAAGTTCTCATCGACCAGCACATAGTCGGTGATCTTGCCGACGTATATGGAGGTAGAGAGTCCCAGAATACTGCATATCAATGCGCCAAACAGCGCCTGGATCATGACACTCCTATGAGGTGCCAGCAGACTGACGAACTTTGAGAAGTTACTTTTCGTCTCCTTACCCTGACGAAAGGTCTCGTTGGGTTCCATGATGACCAAGACACCTGTCCACATCTTCAGGAACTCCTCCTTCTTCACCTTATGCATATCACCGTCCGCCGGATCCATATACGTGATGAGCTCATCCTTCACCTTATAGATTACGACGAAATGAAGCAACTGGTTCTTCACCTGAACATGTGCGACAGCTGGCAAGGGGATCATCGTCAGTGCCTCCGGCTGGGCCCTCACGCCCTTGGCCGTGAAACCGAGTTTCTCCGCAGCCTTGATCATACCAAGGATATTAGTTCCTTTCTTATCAGTATATGCGTACTGGCGGATACGTGCCACTGGGAAGCGGAGCCCGTAATACGCACAGATAGAAGCCAATGAGGCGGCACCGCAATCCGTGATGTCCTGTTGTTTGATTTTGATATTGCTATTCATAATGTCTGCTACTGTTTGTTTAACTTGTTCTGAGTCGGGTTCACCCAATGATCTATGTTATGATAGAGGATATCGAAGAGCGACCTCTTGGTCACCACGAAATGTGCAAGTGCCGTCATGCCTTTCTTGACCCTGCCGATACGGCCAGTCGACTTCAGCGTCAGGAAATCCTTCGTCAGCTTCACCTTCACCTTATACAGATAGCCGTTGTTCTCATCGGTAATAAAGTCGGATGATATCTGAGTGACGATGCCCTCCAGCTGTCCCCATTCATTGTAGTTGAACGACTCCAACTGAACCTTCACGGGCATGCCTTCCTGTATAAAGGCGATATCCTTCGGCGCCACATATGCCTCCAGATAGAGCGTTGAGTCAGGACTGACAAAGGCCAACTGAGTCCCGGCCTGTAGGTTCAGTCCTCGATAGATACCATTAAACTGTTCGATGGTACCATTCACAGGCGAGCACACGGTAAACAGTTCCTTATCCACCTGATTTGACTTGATATTCGATGTCGCCTCGTTTCTCTGGTTGTTCAGGTTGTTACGGTCTGTCTGCCATACGCTCATCTGGTTCTGCACTAATGATTTCAGTTCGTTCTCCTTGTCCTGATACTGATACAGATAACGGTTATACTCCTCCTCACTGATCAGATGCTTATCAAAAAGAGCCTTATTGCGCAGCCATTCTGCCTTATACTGATTGATGTCCGTCTGTATCTGCTCCTTCTTGGACAAGAAACTCAGATACTCCTGCTGACGGGCAGACGACTGGAATACAGGCGGTCTGCCGCCCCGTGCCAGATAAGTCAGATCAGCATACTGTTGGTTGATGTCCAGCAACACATTCTCTTGCAGACCGATCCGGGTATCGGCCGAACTCGTTCGGAAACGTAGGATCGGCTGTCCTTTCACCAGATGGTCGCCCTCAGTCACAAAGACCTCATCCACAATCTCAGAGATGGGAGCCACGATCACGCTACGCTCCGCCTGCGGACGAATCACGCCCATTCCCGCCACAGAGATGTCTACATTAATAAATGGAAGAGACACCAATGCCGCTGCAACAGCCAGAACCACGACGATGTAGATATAATGCGACTTGGTCTTGTGCTGATACAGATAATTCTCCAGACTATCCTCAATCCATCCTTGAGGTAATATTTGATTGTTCTCCATAACCTTTATAAAAATCTTCTTCTTCCGTCAACATTCACTGTTATCTCAAAATCGAAGCCATCATAATAGTAATATGTGCCGCGAGTGCGGTCATATTTCACCTGGGCCCCTATATCATTGAAGAACTCCAGCAGATTAAATAACTGTCTACGGCTAATGCGTAACTTACTCGCGAACTCGTCTGGCGTGCCAGTAGCCCGGTGTTTAATAAGGTAATTGATCCGGTTTAATCTTTCGATTTCATTAAATAATACCATAATGGGTCTAGTTTTTAGGTTTATTCTTTACTAAATTTGGTAATCTTTGCCACAAAATTATAGGGTGTGTCTCTCAATCACAAAAAAATCGCATTGCAAAGCCATTTCCGGTTTTAAATAACATTTCATCAGATAAAAACACGCATTTCAATCAATTGCACAACTCGCAACGCCATTGCAGTGACACCTTGCAGCGTGTTCGCAACCATCCCGCCCATCAAATGATACATCAGACAAAACAAATTTTCTAAAATGCTATAGAATTGCACGGAATTTTATATAGCCCGCCAAACAACATAAGGGGGGGGGGATCTTATGTTGAAAGAGATAGGGTCTATGACTGTAAGAGATAATCTCCACGAGAGAAAGAGATAATCCCTATAGGGGGTAAAGTCCTATCTCTTTCTCTGTAAAGTGCCATTCCTTTCACCCATAAACCCTATCTCTTTCACCATAAGATCCCCACCTCCACTCACAGTCCCCAAACGCCGCAGAAAGCGGTCCCTGAGCCTGTCGCGCTCGAGCTCTGCTCGCTTGGCTTGTCCAAGAAGGGCCAAACCCACAATATATGTTAATTTTCGTAAAGTGCAAGGAATGTGCACTTTACAGTAATATCTTTGCAATTGTAAAGGATTCCGGAAACCCATACAATTACAACAATCACATTATTAATAATAAAAACTATTTAAAATGAAAACAATAAGCAACAAGTACATGGCAGAAATGACCATGAAAGAGATGGTAAACGTGAATGGTGGTGAGAAAAAAGAGTATCTCTCATTGTCATGGAGTGGGACTGATAACGAACTTGTCTACGCAGCTGAAGCATTATGCAATGGAGTCAAGATACTTGCCAACGGATGTATTTGGATTTATAATCAATTCCAAGACTAATTCCACCAGTATGGTTTCTTTGATTGCATAAGAATACGACAAGAAACCATACTAGAAGATCATGGTAGCGTATAGTTCTTATTGGATTATACGCTATTTCTGCAAAATATAATCCCATTCCGCATGATGTAGAATGGGATTATGTTATACAAAAAAACTATTAATAACGCCAAAACTTCATCCACAAAAAACTTGGCATCGAACCTAGCTCGAATACCAAGTTCAATGCCAAGATCTTTTTATGGCTACAGTCTTAATCAAACCATGAAGCTACCTCGATAGCAGCATGGCCTAATGTCTGCCAAACACTGCCACCACAACCTGCATCCATACAGGCCTGAGCCCATCTCCTATGCTTGTCCTCTTTAGATTCACCACCATTCACGTTTACCATCTCTTTCATGGTCATTTCTGCCATGTACTTGTTGTAATTCTTCATTTTTTAAATAGTTATTAAGTTTGACATTAGTTATTGTAATCAGTCCTAGAACTTCTTACATATGCAAAAGTACGGGTACTCAGTGCACAATCATTTCACTTTACATTTTTTAACCTCACTTTCTTCAAAATAAATGTATATCATAGCATATAAAAGAAATCTTCTAAAGAAATCTGCCACAAAAACAATTACCTCACCCATACCCCTGGCTATCACAACAAACAAAAAAAGAGGCTACAACAAAGATGCTGTAAGCCTCCTCTTCATTTTCAGAATACAGGATTGGTACGATCTATACCTGGGGTTTACCGTCGCTGTTCAATGCCCTCCAGAGATCCTTTGCAATCTCCCAAAGAGTTTCTGTAAGAGGACTTCCTCCCTCAACACTCCGCATTTCTGCTGATGTCATTTCTACGAATAATTCCTTTTTCATTTTTAATTCAATTTAGTTCAACAATATAACTTTTTTCATGCAATCCGTTTATAAACATCTTGCGATAGCGAAGATAGGATCATTCCGTGCAACCTAATTGCACTTTACAAACATTAACAAAAGAAGGCCGCTATTTCTATAGCGACCTTCTTCCTATCATGATATTCTCTATTACTTACTCGTAGAATCCTGTGTAGCGCTGACCCGAAATACGATACTTCAAGCCATTATCATCGTCATTAAATACGATATCGAATACAATACTATCGTTAGGCATTCCGTGGAGGTTCTTGGCAGCACCCTCTAGCACCTTGCCGTCAGTAACAATAGCTGTACCAGATCCTTTTGCGTTGTAATTGCGCTCATCAGCACTAAATGTACGAGCCAAGTAGTTGACATCAACCTTCATCTTGAAAGACCAGAACTCTCCTCTATCATCCAGCCACATTTTGTCACCATCATTATCCGAAGTATTATAGGTCATGATGGTGATGGTACCCATGTGATAGGGATCCTCATACAAGACATTACCATTCTCGTCAACTGCATTCACGACAACATCCCAACGTCCAGCCATTTTCTCAACATTGGTTCCGCCTGGCTCTTCGTTGGTCTCAACATCGCAACTGACAAAACCAAATGAGAAGGCAATAGTCATAAATGCTAATGAAATATACTTTTTCATAACTTAATATCTAATTAATTATTTTGATAACACAACACTAATGCCATTACTTGTCGTATATGACACTTTTCCTGTAGCTGGATCATACGAGCCACTTGCCAGAGTGGGAGGAGTACCAGAAAAATACCATGAACCCGACTTCACCGGAGTGAGGGTATTGTCATTGTTCAGTTTGAAAACGGTCTCCAGATGGAAGTCGTAAGTAGGCTCGTAACCAGGATACTTATAGAAGAAATAGTATCCTGCCATCACGTCGTCTATTTCGTAGGTTCCATCGCCAAGGTCAGTGATGGTAATCGGAGCTCCACTATATTGAGAAGTTTCTGCGAAATAAGCACTAGCAATGCCATTAGGATTTTTCACCATAACCGTACGCTCTACGGAAGCTGCGAAATTATCCTTGTTGACAGCCGTATAGGTCAGCGTATAGAAGCCACCCTTGCTGGTGTCCACATTACCGGTAACTATAACTTTGGAGGTAATATCTTCCGTACCTTCAATAGCTGTATAGCCAGGTTCCGTATAAGGCTCACCAACATTTACCTCCATGAAATCATCACCTTCCAGCTCAATGGTGGCAAAGTTGGTCACCCTTGTATCGCTATGGTCTTCTTCGCTACAGGAGATCATTCCCATAACAGAAGCACAAAGCATCAGTCCATATAAATATATCTTTTTCATATTGTTTTTCTGATTAAAATATTATTTCACATCCCAGAACACCTTATCGGTAATCTGACGGGCTGTTGCAGGCGTATTTACATTATATTTACGAGAGTTGCTTGAATAAGGCATACTCATAGCAATATTATTACCTCCCTTTTTGTTTACAGCAGGGCAAATCAGATCGCCAGGTGTATAAAGAGCGGGATTTGCTTTGATCTGAGCAGCAGAAGCAGTAGAGAGAGCAGGAACATCGGTACGACGAATCTCTGACCAAGCCTCCATGTGATCATGCATAAACAAAGCGGTCCACTTCTGCATATAAACGAGTTTCAGTTTATCTGCAGCATTGTCCCAACTACCAGCAGCAGCCAGGAAGCCTTCTGCACCACTAACACCACGCAGGGCGAAATCTGCCTCGACGCCAGCCTCATAAGCAGCCTTGGCAGCAGAAGCATTGTTATTGAAACGCATCTGAGCCTCGGCAATCAAGAACTGCAGTTCACTCTGGGTGAAAAGATAAATTGGCATATCATGAGCGACATCGTAGTTAATCGTGCTCACATCCTTATTCTTATAAGAGGTTCCGACAATTGCGGGCTCCTGCTTTGAACCAGGGAACTGACCAACGAATGTGTTGTCACTCGTACGTGCCTTGATGGCATATGACAGACGCGGATCAGCCATGTTCTGCATATAACTGACAATAGGATAGGCAGCACAGTGATTGCTGGTCAGACTGAATACCGACTGATACCAAGGATTGTACTGTCCCTCTTTATCCATGAACACATCCCATGCCACATTACCTGAGAAGAAATTGTTGGCAGCCAAAAGAGCAGTCACCTTTGCAGTATACTCACTCTGACCACCATCGATCAGACGGAGATACATACGCAGACGAAGTGCATTTGCATATCCCTTCCACTGACTCAAGTTCTTATTAAGCAACGGATCAGTCATTGTCATAACATCACCGGTGAGTGCAGCCTCGGCAGCATCAAGCTCTGCCAACACGCCCTCATAAACGGTCTTACCATCATCATACTTTGGCGATGAATTGGCACCACCCTGCAGAGCCTCAGAATAAGGAGTCTCACTGGTATTGTCTACCAACAGCTGGAAAGCCTGAGTGCGCATGACCTGGCATGCAAACAGATTGGCAGTATTGGTTGTCTTCGTCTTGATATCCTCAATATCCATCAAAGCACCAGCATAGATATTGTTGTAGCAACGATTAAACACATCCTTAGACTCATCAATATTCAGCTCGGCTATATCATTATACTGGTTAGCCTCAGGCATCTGCTCGAAGTACTGAGCAAAGAAACCACCATAGTTGAACATCTGGTCACCAGAGGCATCAGCAATAGCACTGATTACTGCCGGGAATTGCAACTCTGGGCTGATATCAGCACCAGTAGGGTAGTTCGGGTTTTGGTTGATGTCCAGATCACAACTGGAAAGCATCATCAAGCCCGCAGCAGCTAATAAATATATCTTTTTCATACTGTAATTACCTTTCTTTTAGAATTTAACGTTGACGTTGAAACCAAACTTACGAGAGCTCGGGTTTGAACTGTACTCACCGAAGTTACCCTCCAAGTCGTTACCGAATGAAGAAGCCTCAGGATCGATAAACGTGTTGCTTGAAGGCGTCCACATCAGCAGGTTGTTACCAAAGATAGAGAAACGTACGCCAGTCAACGGTGTCTTAGCAAGCCACTTAGAAGGAACATTCCAACCAAAGACTACCTGACGCAACTTAACGTATGACTTACTAACGAGAGAGCCTGAACCCATGGCTACAGCACCATTATCCCAATAGTTATAAAGTGTCGTACCATAGAGAGGAATATCATTCTCAGAATAAGTACCATCAGCATTTTTCTTAACAGAGTTAGGAACAATAAACGGATTACGATCATTGTAGGTTGTCTGCATAGCATTACCAGTAAAGTACGTGATATCGTGCGTACGAGAGAACATCAGACCACCCTGGCGGATATCGAAATCGAATGACAGCGTAAAGTCCTTATATCTCAGAGAGTTTCCGATACCCATCATATAATCATAATTGATGGATCCGATCTTCACCAGCTCGTCGGTATTCTGAGGCAGACCGTTCTTATCGACGATAATCTTACCCTCGTCGTTTGTCTTTGCGACATATGCCTCGAACACACCCATCTCATCGCCTTCAATAGCGTAGAGTCCGGTACCACCGCTGAAGCCATAGATAGAGGCACGACCATTCATTTCCTCAGGCAAGCTGATGACCTTGTTGTCGTTCTTGGTGTAGTTCCAAGTGAGGCTCCACTCAAAGTCCTTCGTGCGGACAGGAACCACCGTAACGAGCAACTCTACACCACGGTTACGGATCTTACCAAGGTTCACATTCTGTGCAGTGTATCCAGAAGCAGCATCTGTACTCAACCGCGTAATCTGCTTGTCTGAGTTACGATTATAATAGGTAGCATCAACAGAGATACGGTTCTTGAAGAATGCCAACTGGACACCGACCTCAGTCTCCGTGGTCATCTCAGGACTCAGCGTATTGCTACCCAAGACATTACCTACGGTATACGCATTTGTACCAGTCTTAGAGAATGGGAACTTGCTTTCAGCCCAACCAGAAGAGTCGAAGAGACCCTGGACGTAGTATGGATCGGTCATATAAACACTAGCATCATTACCTGTCTTACCCCAAGCAAGACGAAGCTTACCGAATGACAGCCATGGTGTCTTCTCCTTCAGCAGCTCCGAGAACAGGTAGCTGACAGTCACACCAGGATAGAAGAACGAACGGTTCTCCTTCGGCAGAGTAGACGACCAGTCGTTACGTGCTGTCAATGTCAAATACAGCTGATTCTTCCAAGCCACCTCAGTCTGTGCGTAAACACCGTAGAGACGACGTTTCCACTGATACTCTTCGATCTTAGGAATCTCCGCAGAGTTCGTGATATTATAATAGGTAGGAATCGTGAGATTAGTTGTCTCAGTAAGCATATATGAATACCGGCGCTCATTACCGTTGAAACCAACCACAGCATTGATATTGAAATCGTTAATAGGCATATCGAATGTCAACATCACATCCTGGTTGATCTCACGACGACGAGTAGTTTGTCTTGATGTCTTACCGGTCTGACTCTTCAATTCAGACTCCCAGTTAGGAGTATTGGGGAAAAGAGATGCATAGTTGGGAATACCAATATGGTGATGAGCTGTCGAGGTATCCAATCCGACACGATAGGTCAACTTGAACCATTTCAAGAAATCGTAGTCCATCTGGAACTTACCATAGAAACGCTCACTCTCATTCTCGTTCAAATGATTGTTGAGGATATAGTAGGGGTTCATCACACTATAAGGCGTATAGTAGTAACCCGGTGTATTGAATGGATTATCCAAATCCTTCAGTTCAACAATAGCGATATCACGCGGAGTCTGCATGATAGAGTTATACATATTCTCGAAGCCCTGACCTGTCTGTACGAAGTTGTTCTTCTGATAAGCATAATTCAATGAAGAACTGAAAGTCAAAGCCTTAACCTTGTGAGTTCCACGAGCCGAGAACGTGTACTTCTGGTAGCTATCAGCATCAGTAGGAATGATACCATCATCCTTGATTTGTGAGAACGATACGAAGTAATCACTCTTATCGGTGGCACCGTTGAACGATAAGCTATTAGAATAACGGAAACCTGTGTCGAAGAAGTCTTTCACATTATTCTCAATAGGCAGATAAGACTTAATCTGTTGAGAGTTGTTGTACACAGTACCAAATCTTAGGGTAGAGCCATCAAAACGCGGGCCCCACGAGCCGTTCTCATCATCGGTCTTATCACCATTCCAACCCATACCGAAGTCGTTCTGCATCTGCGGCAGGCGCATCACCTGCTCCCACTGCAGACCACCGTTATACTCAATACCAAGGCCTTTCTCCTGCTTCTTACCACTCTTAGTTGTAATCAAGATTACACCATTGGCGGCACGGCTACCGTAAAGAGCTGTAGCAGCAGCACCTTTCAGAATCGTCATGTTCTCGACATCATCGGGGTTCACTGCGTTTGCACCGTTACCAAAGTCATAACCACTATTAAGACCGTCAGTACTGTAAACTGCAGAGTTGTTCATAGGAACTCCATCGATCACATAAAGCGGCTGGTTAGTTCCACTCAAAGAACTAATACCACGGATGATAACCGAGTTAGAAGAACCCGGGTCACTAGCAGATGAACTAATCTGGACACCAGCAACCTTACCCTGCAAGCTCGACATGATGTCTGCAGTACGAGCTGCAGCGATCTTATCACCATCCACTGCAGTGGCCGAATAACCCAGTGCCTTAGCAGAGCGCTTGATACCCATAGCAGTAACAACTACGTCCTGCAGCACCTGAGAATCAGATGCCAAGAACACACGCATGCCGTTCTTCGCAGCCACCGTCTTACTCTGATAACCCAGATAAGAAATGGTGAGCTGGTTCTTACCCTCAGGTAAGGTCAGCGAGAAGCGACCGTTCACGTCAGTCAACATACCAGTACTTGTACCGTCAACCTTGACAGCCGCACCGATAATCGGCTGACCGTCTTCCTGTGAGAGTACTGTACCAGAAACCTTTGTTTGAGCCAGCATACTTCCTGCACAGAGGAAGAAACCGACCAAAAACATCGTTAGTCTTTCTTTCATAAATTCTCTCTCTTTTGTTGTTAATTAATATAATAATGTGTAATTTAATTCCTTTTTGGTATCACTCCCAAGGCGGAGTTAGTTTCCGTCAGAGGCTTTTCCCATGCTTTAAGATGCAAAATTAATGCATAAGTTTCTAAAAAACGAATAATTTTATAAAAAAGATACAATTTTAATTCAAAAATTAACGCATTTTGCGTTTTGGCTTGATTTACGTCAATACGAAAGGGGAAAAGACGTTTTAATTATCAATTTGACACTTTTTACCGCCCTCTGCATCACAAGTCAAAAGGAGCGTACAGAGGGTATCGTCAGCAAATAAAAAAGTACGACCTTCGCTTGAGACGAAGACCGCACTTAGTTATGTTAAAGAAAACGAATTTACATCACTTCACCAGCACCACAAGGTACTTGCTCGTCGACCAGAACAACTGTGGATCGGTAATACGGAGCACATACTGCTTGTTGGCATCCTGCTGCAGGGTGTACGAGCTCGACGGATGAGATGTCATCATCTTGGCAGACTTGCTGTACAACTTAATCTCCTTGTCGATGCGGATGTCGATCTTCGTGAAGTAGTCCTTATTGAAGTTCGACTGCAGCACACGGCCATCGACGAGAATCTTCTGTTCCTTCAGCTCATCCTTCGTTCCGAAGACGAACCAGGCGGTGTTCAACTGCTTGTCCTGCATACTGATAGTCTGAGCCTTCTGAGAGGTTTCTTCCTTCAACGAACTGACATTATCGTTCAGGTCGGCCACACGCTCATCGAGTTCTGCGATATGAATATCCTTCTTGTCGAGCTCCTCGCGCAAAGCCTGGAGCTGCTGTTCCTTGACCTCCAACTGCTCTGTCAGGTTATCAATGATCTTCTTCAACTGTCCTCCCTTAACAGTACTCTCACGCACCTGCTGCTTCAGTTTATTGATCAGTTCCTTATTCTGCTTCATCACCGACTGAATGAACTGGAAGTTCTCCTTGATGCGCTGTGTGGTGTTTGTACCCTCACCCTGCTTGGCAAGTGTCACTCGATTCTGAGCCTCGGTTATCTCACGGAAGCCCTCCTCGATATCACTGAGGGTCGTCATCATGTCATTGATCTCGTTATCCTTCTGAGCAATGATCTGGTTCAACGAGTCGCGCTGCTGCTGAGCGGCGAGACTGGCCTTTCTGGCACTCTCCTGATTACAACTTGTAATGGCCAATGCGCTGATGGCTAAGATAAATAGTTTTTTCATAATTATTGAGTTTTGGAATTCAGTTCTTTTTGATTACAACCTGCCAGAATGATGACAATCTCACCCTTCGGCTCCTTCTCCTTAAAATGAGCGACCACTTCACTCAGCGTTCCGCGAACACTCTCCTCATGTACCTTTGATATCTCCCGGCAGACACTCACCTGTCGATCGGCACCATAGACCTCGGCAAACTGCTCCAGTGTTTTCACCAAACGGTAGGGTGACTCGTAGAAGATCATCGTACGCTCCTCGCCCTTCAGCGACTCCAACTTAGTCTTACGCCCCTTCTTCTGCGGCAGGAATCCCTCAAAGGCAAAACGGTCGCATGGCAGACCGCTCGACACCAGGGCTGGCACAAAGGCCGTGGCTCCTGGCAGGCACTGCACCTCGACACCGGCTCTTACCGCCTCACGAACGAGAAAGAAACCAGGATCGCTGATGCCCGGTGTACCGGCATCGCTGATCAGCGCCACATTCTCACCACCCAGCAGACGATCGACAATGACAGCCGACGTGCCATGCTCATTAAACTTATGGTGCGACTGCAGGGAGTTATGGATATCATAATGCTTCAGCAGGATGCCCGAGGTTCGGGTATCTTCCGCCAGCACGAGGTCAACTTCCCTCAAGATACGGACGGCACGGAACGTCATGTCCTCCATATTGCCCACTGGGGTTGGAACGATATACAATATGCCCATAACGAGGGCAAATATAATTCAATTTATCAGAATAGACAAAAAAAGCGGTGAAATCTTTGCAATTTTTAAAATGATTTGGTAATTTTGCCAACATTATGACAGAAATTATGATTGGAGAGGCACATCGCCCAGGAAGGATCGAAGTGGTGTGCGGCTCAATGTTCTCGGGCAAGACGGAAGAACTGATCCGTCGCCTTCGCCGTGCCAAGTTCGCCCGACAGAAGGTGGAGATCTTCAAACCGGCTATCGATGTAAGATATTCCGAAGAGGAGGTCGTCAGCCACGACCAGTCGCATATCCCTTCCACCCCCATCGACTCCTCGGCGAGCATTCTGTTGCTCTCGTCCGACTGCGACGTGGTCGGTATCGACGAGGCACAGTTTTTCGACATGGGTCTTCCCGACGTGTGCAACGAACTGGCCAACCGGGGCATCCGCGTCATCGTGGCCGGCCTCGACATGGACTATAAAGGCATCCCTTTCGGGCCGATGCCTGCCCTCTGCGCCATCGCCGACGACGTGACCAAGGTGCATGCCATCTGTGTGCGCTGCGGTAACCTTGCCTACGTGAGCCACCGTACTGTGGAGGGGTCCCAACGTGTGCTCCTTGGTGAGACGCAGGAATACGAGCCGCTCTGCAGAGAGTGTTATCAGAAAGCAATACAAGAAGAGAAATGAGAGAAAAAACCATCACCCTCGACCGTCTTGTGCGTTGGATCGGAGGCGGCCTGCTGGTAGTCGTCGTACTGCTGTTCATCGATTACCTCAGTAGTGTATTACTGCCCTTCGTCGTGGCCTGGCTTTTCGCCTACCTCTTGTATCCCATGGTGAAGTTCGTGCAATACCGTCTCCATGTACCAGGACGGGCCTTGAGTATCTTGGTGTCTATGATTGTGGTCATCGCAGTCATCTCAGGCATCATCTACCTGATCATTCCACCGATGATCGAGCAGTTCCAGAAGCTAGGATCTCTGGCTTCCGACTATATCCAGAAGTCGGCCAACATCAGGGATATACCTGGAGCTATTCAACAATGGATACAGAACAACCAGCGCGATATCGAGCGGTTCTTCCGTAGCGGCACCTTCACGGAGAGCATCAAGACCGTCATGCCCGGACTTTTCACCGTTCTCGGTGAGACCGCGAGTATCATCATCAGTATCATCGCTTCATTCATCACCTTATTATATATGTTCTTCATTCTGCTCGACTACGAATACTTGACCAACAACTGGATCAAGATCTTCCCGAAGAAGAACAGGCCCTTCTGGCAAGAGCTGATGAACGGCGTTGAGCGCGAACTTAACAACTATATCCGCGGACAGGGTCTTGTGGCCCTAATCATGGGCGTACTCTTCTGTATCGGGTTCACCATCATCGACTTCCCCATGGCCATCGGTCTCGGCATTTTAATTGGCATCATGGACCTCGTGCCCTATCTGCATACGCTGGCCCTGATACCGACCGTTCTGCTTGCCCTGCTGAAATCGGCCGATACCGGTCAGAACTTCTGGTTCATCCTCGCCACGGCCCTGGCTGTCTTCATTGTCGTCCAACTCATCTGCGACCTGATCGTCACACCGAAAATCATGGGTAAGGCCATGCGCCTCAACCCCGCCATCCTACTGCTTAGTCTCTCGGTATGGGGTGCCTTGCTCGGTTTTATCGGTCTTATTATCGCGCTACCGCTCACCACCCTGCTCATCACCTACTACCAGCAATACGTCACGAAAGAGAAGGAAAATGATCTGGTAGAAGAAAAATCCTCCGAATAAATTTGGCAGATTAAAAAAAACATCGTACCTTTGCACGCGATTTTGAAAAAAATCACCCATAAGAGGTCGACTCGTTAGCTCAGTTGGTAGAGCACAACACTTTTAATGTTGGGGTCTTGGGTTCGAGCCCCAAACGAGTCACAAAAGAAGAGGTTCAAGGACCTCTTTTCTTTTTTTAATATTATTTAACGAGGTCCACCATACTCATTAACAATAATCTTCGTATCTTCGCAGACATATTATTAACATAAACAACTATTACGATTATGAAAAAAGATAATGTGAAGTGCGGTGCATACGAGAAACCTGCAATGCGGGTTATCCAAATGAGAGAGAACCTGCAATTACTAGAAGTTAGCAATTATGACGGAGCAGAGACTGACTAAACAACAAGAACAATAAGGGGTACAAACCGAATGGTCAGCACCCCTTGTCTTTTTTAACTATACCAGATGGATGTCTCCATCTCTGGCGCATACCTGTCTACTTGCCGGGAATCATTCTTCACCTTTTCCTCGTTTTGTTCGTTCTTAGTCGACATAAGCACATACTAACAATTACGATTATGAAGACAAATAAAGCAAAGCACGATGCATACAAGAAACCTGCAATGCGGGTTATCCCAATGAGAGAGAACCTGCAATTATTAGCAGCTAGCAATTACTGGTCAGAACCAATTGACTAAACAACAAAAGTAAGGGGTGCGAACCGAATGGTCAGCACCCCTTGTCTTTTTTAACTATACCAGATGGATGTCTCCATCTCTGGCGCATACCTGTCTACTTGCCGGGAATCATTCTTCACCTTTTCCTCGTTTTGTTCGTTCTTAGTCGACATAAGCACATACAATTAAATAGTTAGCTCACGGCAAATATAGGAATTATTCCGGAAGAATATCCTCAGCAAACGCCTTTTAATACTTATTTAACATTTAGTTCTTCTTCTTCGAAGAGAACACGAGGGGTGTTGTCTCACGGAGATATGTCGTTGTTTTCCCATCCTCATAGACAGCACCGACAAGTAACTGCATCTCCATAATGGTCTTCTGATAGTCGTATGCTCCAAACGAATAAGGGGAGTTCACATAGAAAGCCACACTCACCTTGTGTTCCGCTCCACCGTAGTTCAGCGTATAATTCAAGGTCATCGGGTTGACAAGGAACTGTATCGGGGAGTTGCTGATGAATCCGTAATAGCACGTCAAGGTCTGAGGATCTGCCTTTGCAAGCGCTTCCTTCATGTTTGTATTAGTAACTACGTCTGCAATCAATTTAGCAGGGAACTTGTCGACAGTGATAGTACTGTCATTGATGACCGACCATGTGGTGGCCACTGAGTCAACGCCATTCTGTGAGGTTGCCGCGTTTTTCACGGAGAAGACCAGATGACCGGTATAGTTTCCTTTAATCATCTGATAGCACTGGGCTACTTGTTCCTTGGTTAGAGGTACGATTTTCTCATTATCATCATCGTCATTGATACATGAGGTGACACACAAAGCGGTCAGACCGCAAAAAAGAACACTTAAGAATTTCGTTGCTTTCATTTCTATTAATTGTTTATTATCTGTTTCTATTATTATTGGAACTGCCAATGTAGATAAATCTTGCACCACCGAGGGAGGACTTAACTTTCTTTAACCTACTTAACCTTCGGCTTCAATTCATCCGGCGACTCGTTTGTAAACATATTCACCTGCGGTCCTTGTTTTGTGAACAGGTCTGTGATGACCTGTGGCTGAAGCACGGTCGACGGGTGGAAATCATCGCTCTCCATATAGGAAAGGATCGCCAGGCGCATCTGCCTTGCCACGACACGGTGCTCCAGATCGGAGGAGACGTCCATGGTGGTCATCAACAGTTTGCCTTTCAGGACGCTAGCCTCGACCAGCATGCCCAGTTTACGACTGACGTGCCAGGTATCGATAGGTTGTATCGGTGACTGGTAGTCCTTCGGGAACTCCATGAGATTCATCACCTGTGCCTTGTTCAGCAGCTCCCACCAGTTCAGGTTACCCCAATCGTCGGTGGGGAAGTCGTACTTGAAGAGTGGATGCGTCTTATCGATATAGGCTCCCGTAGTATGAGGCGGTCTCATCTTAAACCATGAGGTATTCCAGAACACCGGCAGGTAGTGCTGTACCACATCACTGCCGAGGCGAACCTTCCCTGCCGCCGTCAACAGCACTTTGCCACCTTTCTCCAGAACCTGCAGAGCCTCGGCATCAAGGGTATCAGCGATATGAATCTGCGTGGCGGCAGACTGCACGTCGGACGATTCGTTCGGATAGACCCAAAAATCCCAGTGATTCTTCAACTCTCCTGCCATGGTCACATGAAGTGTCAGTTTACAGGGTCGCGAGATGCTGTCAAGGGGGAAGCGCACAGTTCCGATGGGAATATTTTTCCCTAACGGCAGATCCTTTAAGGACAACACGCCACCAGCATACACCTTCATACTATCGTCATAAATATAATAAGAGGTACGAACATTTATGACATCACCATACACGGCATTATAAGCCTCGATGGGCACCACCAGTGTGTCGGCTGTCGTATAGACGAACTTCGGGAACCGAGCCAAGGCGACGACAGGCGAGCAGAACTCACGCCACTCATCTGCCGTCGTATAGCCTTTCTCCTGCCAATGCACATTGAGCACACCCTCTAGAGCGGTACCTTGTCCGCTATAGTCGTTCAGTCCCAGGAGTTGAAAACCGGCATAGTCACGAGTACGCAAATTCCTTTCAATCTCATATTTATAACAGAGTGTCTGCAACTTACCACTGGCCATCAGGAATTTCTCAGCCTGCGATGCCATGCCGTGATCACGCAACAAGTCTCGGAAAATCTCAAAGTTTCGGGCCTTGTAAACACCCGTATATTGCGGGATTTCCTTGAAATCTGGGAAGGCGCACCACTGTCCCTGTTCATGGGCAATGACAGGGGTGTTATTATCGGTCGTGTCCCGATAGTTCCTCGGACGTAGAATCTGGTCGTAATAATCGTCATCGGCATGAGGAGCATTGCGGTCCCAGTCCAGCCCTCTGGCACCGCCCTTCACATGATACTCAGAACCATCGTCCCATGCCCAGCCGCCACCGACCGACGCTCCGCAGTAGAGTCTTGTCGGGTCGTATCGTTTCATCTCCCTCACCCAGTCATTGCAATAGGCCACCCAGTCGCCGGCGGGCTCATTACCTGCCGCCATCATCACGAACGACGGATGATGACCATAGGTATCAACGATACGTTTCGACTCATCCAGCAGGTACTGGTCGATTACCTGTCCTCTCCGAAGTTTTACACCATGATTCGGCCACGACGGTCCCTCCGGCTGAAGATAGATGCCCAACTTATCCGCAGCGACAAAGGCTGCCTCCGGCGGGCAATAGGAATGAAAACGCACATGATTCAGCCCATACTCCTTGACCTTCGTAAGAATTCTGGTCCACGACTCCTCGTCTGTGGGCGGATAACCCGTCTCCGGGAAACAGCAGTTCTCTACGGTTCCACGCAGGAACAGAGGCCGACCGTTGATATACAATTGTCGCCCCTCGGCCTTGATCTCACGCATACCGAAGGTGGTCTCATAATAATCGTCACCGACACCTATGCCTAAACGGTATAGTTGAGGATGAAACTCATCCCACAGAGCGACCTCCGTTCCGACGGGCACATCTACCGACATGGTCTTGCCCCTCAGGTCATAACTCATCATAAAGGCATAGGCATTCTCCTTGTCCTGTTGGACAGTCACCTCCATCACATCAAGCGTATAGAGCGGGTTCACCTCACCGCCAAGTACAACTTTTAGGTTGACATACCCCTTGAATGGATAAGGTGTGATCCTAACCTGCTTGATATAAAGTTTGCGAGGCTGCACCCGAAGTTCCATACGTCCGATGATTCCGTTCCAGTTGCCTTGTGTCTGGTCTGTGACGCTATGTGAGTCCTGACCGACTCCCACATTATCTATCCCATTGTATACACAGACCTCGATTGTATTCCGCATGCCTGGTCTGATCAGGTCAGACACGTCATACTGATGGGGGGTAGAGAGCGACAGCTGATGTCCCACCCTCTGACCATTGACAAAGACCGTCGTCTCTATATGCGGGCGCTCCAGAAACAGTGTGATATGCTGTCGTTCCCATGACTGGGGGACGTAGATATCTTTCTTATACCATGCCTTTCCCACGTAGTGGTGTTCCGGGGTGAGAAAGAAAGGGAACTTCATCTGGCCTTCCACCCGATATTTCTCCATATAGGGGTTAAAATAGTAGGACGAGTCGTAGAGCGAGCCTGTCCATCTGGTGTCGACCGTCACAGGATCACCTTTCCCGTTAGTCAACATCGAGCCGGGCAGCATCACATAGTCATCATATCTAGCAGTATCACCTACGGAGAAGTCCCACGAGCCCGTCAGGTCAAGCGTCTGCTGAGCCTGAGAGAGCAGGCTGCAGAAGGCACACAAAAAAAGAAAAGCCTTTCTCATCTTGTTTTATTGGTTAGTCTTCATGAACCCCACGACATAGCTGTAGGATCTGGATTGCAAAGATAGCCAAAAGATATTAGTAGGCAAAAGAAGGGGTGTTAATGTGAGTTAAAGAATCCCGGAAAAACGAGTTGCTTTTCCGGGATTCCTGTTATACAATCAGACGACCTCAATGCCTAGCTTCTCGCAGAGGCCAAGACTCATCTCCTTTAACTTAAACTTCTGAATCTTACCAGAACCCGTCAGGGGGAACTGATCAATAAAGAACACGTACTTCGGGATTTTGTAACGGGCAATCTTACCACGACAGAACAACTGCACATCCTCCGGGGTCATCGTTACACCCTCTTCAAGGATAATGAAGGCACCGACAGCCTCACCATATTTCTTCGAAGGCACTGCAGCCACCTGTACATCGCGGATGCCAGGCATGTGGTAGAGGAACTCCTCAATCTCACGCGGATAGATATTCTCACCACCACGGATGATCATATCCTTGATACGACCCGTAATCTTATAGAATCCTTGCTCATCCTTCACGCCCAAATCACCTGAGTGCAGATAGCCGTTCTTGTCGATCACCTCAGCCGTGGCCGTCGGATTCTTATAATAGCCCTTCATCACGTTGAAGCCCTTACAACACATCTCGCCCTGCACTCCAACAGGACATTCCTCGCCGGTCTCGGGGTCGAGCACCTTCACATCGACGAACGGATAGTCACGCCCCACAGTGGTGCAACGCTGCTCAAAGGTGTCGTTCAGACAAGTCTGCGTCATACCAGGCGACGACTCCGTCAAGCCATAAACACTAGTGATGGTCATATACATCTTTTGGCTGACCTGTTTCATCAGTTCCACAGGACAGAGTGAACCAGCCATGATACCCGTACGGAGACATGTCAGGTCGAACATATCAAACATGGGATGGTTCAGTTCCGCGATGAACATCGTTGGTACACCATAAACGGCCGTACACCTTTCTTTATGGATAGAAGCCAACACCACGAGGGGATCAAATTTCTCGACCACCACCTCTGTACAGCCGTGTGTCAGACAGTTCATCGTGGCGAGCACCACACCAAAGCAGTGGAACAATGGCACACAGACACAGAGTTTGTCGTCCTGTGTAAAGCCCATGTTCTCTCCCGTGAAATAGCCATCGTTGGCGATACCGTAATGCGTCAGCATCACTCCCTTGGGGAAGCCAGTCGTGCCCGACGTATACTGCATATTGCATACATCATAGCAGTTCACCTGACTCTTCATCTCGTTGAGTTCCTTATCCTCTACGTTCTGTCCCAACAACAGCAACTCTGCGGTATTGTACATGCCACGGTATTTCTCCATGCCGATGAACACCACATTCTTCATATAAGGGAAACGCTCACTGTTCAGATGACCGCGCTCGCAACTCTTCAGTTCCGGCAACATCGTATAGGTCATATCGACATAATTGCAATCCCATGTACCATCGGTGATACAAAGGGTATGCATGTCGGAGTCCTTACAAAGATACTCCAGTTCGTTCTGCTTATAGTTGGTATTCACCGTTACCAGCACTGCACCGATCTTTGCGGTCGCATAAAGAAAGGTGAGCCAGTCGGGAACGTTCGTTGCCCAAATACCCACATTCGAGCCTTTCTTCACGCCAATGGCAATCAGGCCCTTGGCCAGATTATCCACACGTTCGTTGAACTTACTCCATGTGAAACGTAAGTCTCTATCCGAGTAAACGATGTATTCCTTATCGGGCGTGGTTTCTGCCCAGTATTCGAGCCACTGACCGAGGGTACGCTCAGAGAGGGTGTAGCCTGTACTTCCAGTCTCAGCAGGATATGTCCTATCAGGAAGCGGACGTCCTGCCATATCTAATTTCACTTTACTCATGTCTCAGGGTGATTAGAAGGGAATATAGACTACTGCCAAGATTTTAGCTGATTTGCCGGGGGCACCATGCACGTGATGCTTCACAATCGAATCGTAGAAGATGCTGTCGCCCTCCTTCAACTGATAGGTCTCTTTACCATAGGCAATCTCCACCTCACCACTCATCACATAGATAAATTCCTCACCCTCATGGGCAGATAACTGGAATTCTTTCTCCTCGCTGGGGTTGATATCAATCACAAACGGCTCCATATGACGACCAGCCTTCTGCTTTGCCAACGGATGGTACTCCATGTGTTTCCGTGCGTCGGCTGCACCATTGGAGAAACTGATGCTACTGTTCTGTTCGCGCTCTTCTGCCCGACAAACCACGGGACCTAGCGCATCATTATCATCCATAAACGTACCTAGACGCACACCCAGTGCTCTGGCTATCTTGATCAGCGGCCCTAACGAAGGTAGATTCTGATCGTTTTCTATGGATAATATCTGGTCTTCGGAAAGACCACTACGCTCGGACATCTCCTCGATAGAGATGTTTTTCGATTCCCTGATCCCTTTGATTTTGGATCCCACAAATGTATTACTATTGGGCATAAAAACAACGATAAAATAATGATTTTTTTGAAATTTGGACGCAAAAGTACTAAATTATAAGGAAATATCGGCCTGTTTTTAGAAGATTAACACATTTCGCGGCATTTTTCTTATGCAGGCATCATGACGTAGCCAGATACGACAATAAAAAAGAGGTATAAATGATGTAAACGCATCGACTATAGTTTTTGCGAGAAAGGCTTTGTTTTTTGGCAAAAAGAACGACGGTTCCATGGAATTTGCCTATCTTTGCAAGCAGATTATAACAGACTAAAACTACAAGACAATGAGAAAGATATTTCTGACCATAATAGTTCTGTTGACAGTTACGGTCACATATGCTCAAGGAGAGAAAGCGAATGAGGTGATGAACATACTGCGCCAAGTGAACAATTACTTCATGGCGAAGCACTCCGACCCAACCCTTCCAACGAACGTAGGTCGTATCCGCCCCTCTTCGCTTTGGACACGAGGCGTTTACTACGAAGGACTAATGGCGCTCTATGAGATTGATGCCGACGAGCGATACATAGACTATACCGACCGTTGGGCCTGTTTCCACCAATGGACGCCACGTAATGGAGTGCAGACCAATGATGCCGACGACCAGTGCTGCGGTCAGACCTACGTAGACCGTTACCTCCAGAGTGGTGGCAAGGAGAAAATCATACATGTCATCACAAACCTGAACAATCAGATGAGCACGCCCAACACCAAGGCCTCGGTTAAGCAGGCTCTACGAGAGACCAACGCCAACGGCGAGTTGTATGGCTGGTGGACATGGATCGACGCCATCCAGATGGCCATGCCGCTTTATATGCAAGTATATAAGGTAACAGGCGACCGCCGATATGCCGATCACGCGATGAAGATGTACCGATGGACCCGTGACACACTGGCCGGTGGACTTTTCAACGAGCGGGAGGGTCTGTGGTGGAGAGATAAGGACTTCGTGGCACCCTATCAGACACCCGACGGTAAGAACTGTTACTGGAGCCGGGGCAACGGTTGGGTATACGCTGCCCTTGTACGTTGCATGAACCAGTTGTCACCCAAAGACCAGTACTATAAGGAACTCAAAAAAGACTTCCTGTTGATGAGCAGCGCCCTTAAGGTTTGTCAACGTCCAGAAGATGGGCTGTGGAACCCGAGTCTCGTATCATATGCCGACTTTGGCGGCAAAGAGACGACGGGCACGGCACTTTTCCTCTACGGTATGGCGTGGGGTATCCGGAAGGGAATCCTAAAAGAAAAAAAATACAAGTCCGTCTGCGACCGAGCCTGGGAGGGACTGGTACGCGACTGCGTACATCCTAACGGTTTCCTCGGTTGGGTACAGGGTACAGGAAAAGCCCCCTCGGATGGTCAACCGCTTTCCTACACGAAGGTACCAGACTTCGAGGACTATGGTACAGGCTGCTTTCTCCTCGGTGGAACAGAATACTATAAGCTCGTGAAATAATGAAAAGACGACATCTGAATAAAGCAAAGAGGTACAGAGGACTAGTATTTTATCTGGTTCTCTGTATTTCCGGATCTCTGTATTCAACAAAAGCATCTGCCCAGCGCACAACGGAAAGTCTGAACTTCGGTTGGGAGTTCCGTCTGAATGATGAGGGTGAATGGAAACAAGTGGATGTGCCTCATGACTTCCAGATAGAACAGCCTTGGGTAGCACCTGCTGCCGACGAAAAAGCCGACAATACCGATGTGGCGGCAAACATCAAGAGTCGTCTGTCTAGTCGGGGGTTCAAGGAAATGGGGAAAGGGTATTACCGTCTACACTATGTTCCGTCAGAGGAACTGAGAGGACAACGAGTACTGCTCGACTTCGAGGGCATCATGTATACAGCCGAGGTACTACTCAACCACCAGCGCATCGGCGGCACCAACTACGGATATGTAGGTTTCGAGATTGATATTACCGATGGACTAAGATATGGCGAGGACAACCTTATTGAGGTCGTTGCCGACACTCGTGAGCCGGGCAACTCCCGCTGGTATACAGGTGGCGGACTATTCCGAGATGTGCGTATCGTCACTACCCCGAAAGATCTGTTCTTCGGACGTCATCCGCTTTATATCACCACTAAAGAGAACAGATTCGTCAGTATCTCTGCCGAGTTCACCAACCGCACCAAGGACGAGGCTACACATATCGCAGTTCATATTCTGTCACCCGACAACGAGATTGTCTACGGTGATACCATCGCCATAAGACGACACAAGATGACCCGTCATCAGGAAGAGCGCATTATCACCGACGTGCGTATCCCCGACCCACAGTTATGGGATATCAACAGTCCTCGTCTCTATACCGTTAAGGCACAGTTATTACGCGAGGACGGAACGGTTGCCGACGAGACCAACGACCAGTTTGGTATCCGTACCATCGACTTCGGTCCAGACTTCGGACTGAAGCTCAACGGTCGCAAGGTGCTCCTGAAAGGCTATGCCAACCACCATACCCTCGGCGCTCTCGGTGCAGCCGCCTATCCCAGAGCCATCGAGAAGCGCATCCTACTGATGAAAGAGTTCGGCATGAATCATATCCGCACGTCTCATAACCCTTATAGTCGTGATTTTATCAAGCTCTGTGACAAACACGGCATACTCGTTGTCGACGAGCTCTACGACAAATGGACCCAGCAGCATACCGGTGGTAAAGTGCCCTTTGAAAGGCATTGGCAGGAAGAAGTCCCTGAATGGGTGAAGCGCGATCGGAACTCCCCGTCGGTCATCCTTTGGAGTCTGGGCAACGAACTGCAGCAGGACCCGAACATGCCGTTCAACGATTTCGGGGTGACAATGTATAAACTACAGAAGACCCTTCTCGAGCGTTATGATTCGACCCGTCTCGTCACCGTGGCCATGCACCCACGCTACCGTAACTGGGAAACGGACTCACTGCCACACGACTTGGCTATGCAAACCGATATCCAAGCTTACAACTATCGTTATATGTATTTCCCCGGTGACGGACGGCGCTTTCCATGGATGACGTTCTACCAGAGTGAAGCGTCGATAGCCGCTATGGGCCCGAACTTTTTCGAGATGGATATTGACAAGGTCGTCGGACTGGCCTACTGGGGTGCCATCGACTATCTCGGCGAGAGTCAAGGGTGGCCTGCTAAAGGTTGGGCACAGGGTGTGTTCGACATCTCCTTGGAACCGAAACCTAAAGCATGGCTCATGCGTTCAATGTTCAAACCAGAAGAGCCGATGGTCCATATTGCCGTCATCGACTCGAAAAACGATGTAATGTGGAATGGCATACAGACGGGCAACGACGGTATGAGCGACCACTGGTGCCGACAGTCTGGCACGCAGGTTTCCTTAATCACCTATACCAATGCCGACGAGGTGGAACTGCTACTCAACGGCAAGAGTCTGGGAAAGAAAATGAATCCAAAAGACGATCCCAAGCAGCGTAATCAGATTAGATGGGACCATATTACCTATCAAAACGGCAAGCTCGAAGCTATTGCCTACAATAGGGTTTCTTCTGACCAGCTTCACCATTTGACTCTGCCTAAAATGCCCAATCTTCAACTGAAGCCCGTGGCTCGTCACAGGATAGAGACAGTTGGCAAGGCCGTCAGACTCATGGCAACCAACGAGCCTATCAGATGGCTGGCCAACGGTACCGACCTGATGCATGTACGCATCGAGGCTGTCGACAGCAAAGGGCGTCGCGTACCGATGGCACAGGACGAACTGTGTTTCGAGGTTACTGGCGATGCCCGCATCGTGGCCGTTACCAATGGAGACATCAACAGCGATGAGTTGAACGTCACCAACCGTCGACATCTCTGGAACGGCTCAGCCATGGTCATCCTCCGGGCCGGTCGTCAGCCATCAAAGATTACGCTGACCACACGAAGCGACAACTTCATGTCTGTCAAGCTCCAGATGGAGACGCATTAAGAAACAAACGTTCGGCTATAATTCGTATAAAGGAAAAAGGCAGTTCCCATAAAGAAACTGCCTTTTTTCGTAGCGGGAGCCGGGATTGAACCGGCGACCTCATGATTATGAATCATGCGCTCTAACCAGCTGAGCTATCCCGCCGTCTTGCTGTTAAGCGGGTGCAAAGGTAGGCATATTTTTTCATTCCACAAAATTTTTTGAGGAAAAATCTTTTTTATTCCGGGAAAAATATTAATTTTGCAGCAAGCATCAAATAACTAAGAACTACAAAACATGACGAACAACGGCAGAATCGACATCGAGTATCCGCTGACAGCCAAGTCACCCAACATCATCTGGGATCTTATCAGTAGCGCCCACGGACTGGAACGATGGATGGCAGACCATGTGGATGAAGCGGATGGCGTATTCACCTTCACTTGGGGAGAGCCATGGACAGAGCAGGACGTACACACCGCACAACTCATTGAATATGTGAAGTACGACCATATCCGTCTGAAATGGGATGAGGACGAAGATGAAGACACTTATCTTGAGATGCGCATTGAGAAGAGCGACCTGACAGGACAATGGAATCTGCTTATCACCGACTTTGCCGGCAGGGAAGAGGAAGAAGACTTGCGGAACCTTTGGGCGGGGAACCTTGATAGACTGCACCGTACAAGTGGACTGTAACGATGGGCGAATCAAGCGTTAAGAATTAAGAATTAAGAGACAAAATTGTTGTAGTCTGACATTTTTATTGTAATTTTGCAGCCCGTAAGGCGCAAAATAGAAATGTTCCGGATTAAGAAATTAGACATATTCATCACCAAGCAGTTCGGACTGCTGTTCATTGGCACCTTCTTCATCTGCCAGTTTGTGTTGATGATGCAGTTCCTGTGGCGCTATGTGGACGAACTGATCGGAAAGGGTCTTTCGTTGGACATTATGGCACAGTTCCTCTGGTACATGGGCCTGATGCTATTGCCGCAGGCACTCCCCCTGGCAATACTGCTATCCTCTTTGATTGCTTTCGGAAACATGGGAGAGAGCTCGGAACTGACAGCCATTAAAGCTGCGGGTATATCACTGATGCAGGCCTTCCGTCCACTGATCGTCATCGTTGTGATGATCACCGGTGTCTCCTATTTCTTTCAGGACGTCATCGGACCAAAAGCCAACCTATCTTTCTACCAGCTATTTTTATCCATGAAGCAAAAGAGTCCGGAACTGGAGATACCAGAAGGTGTCTTCTATGATGGTATCGCCGGCTCGAATATCTACGTCCAGAAAAAAGACCTCACCACTGGCATGCTCTACGGTATCATGATCTACCGGCAGACAGGCAGCTATGAGGATCAGGCCATCATCCTGGCTGACTCAGGTATGATACAGTCGACAGCAGAGAAAAAGCACCTGCTGCTGAACCTCTACAGCGGTGAGTGGTTTGAGAATATGCGGTCACAGGACCTTGGCAGTACCGCCAGCATTCCCTATCGCCGTGAGACCTTTGTCACCAAACGTATCCTATACAACTTCGACAGAGGATTCAATCTGGCTGACCTTAACGACATCTCCGGTAGTGCTAGTGCCAAGAGCCTTAACAAGATCATGCACGACATCGACTCGATCAAGGAGTTCAATGACAGTGTAGGACTCGCATACTATAGAGAATCGAAGTCTTATCACCTTCGACTCCCCAACGTAAATAAAGAGGACTCCGTGAAGGTACTCAAGGAGGTTACCTCAGAGGACGTCTGCTTCGACTCGTTATACGCACGACTGAAGACCTCCAAGAAACAAGAGGCCGTGAGAGGTGCGCTCAGTCAGGTGCAGTCGACGATGAGCGACAT
Source organism: Prevotella aff. ruminicola Tc2-24 (assembly GCF_900110895.1). GTDB lineage: Bacteria > Bacteroidota > Bacteroidia > Bacteroidales > Bacteroidaceae > Prevotella. The sequence continues at coordinate 165,765 of NZ_FOIQ01000003.1, forward strand.
GGAGATGAAAGGCGATTACACCAAGAGTTTACACCGCTACTATCGCAGTCACCAGATAGAGGCCATCAAGAAGTTCACGCTGTCACTGACATGCATTATCTTCTTCTTCATCGGAGCACCATTGGGGGCCATCATCAGAAAAGGAGGTTTGGGTGTACCTGTCATCATTTCAGTCCTGGTATTCATCATCTATTATATCATCGACAACACAGGCTACAGAATGGCCCGCGAGGATCAGTGGACTGTACCGTTTGGCATGCTCATCTCCTCGACGGTGCTCACACCCGTGGCAGCATTCTTTACCTACAAAGCCAACAAAGACTCCGTGGTATTCAACATCGATCTCTATAAGACCATAGTCATGCGAGTGCTCGGTTTACGCATGAAACGACACATCTACCGGAAAGAGGTGATTATAGAGGACCCGAAGTATGCTCTGGATGCTGAGAAACTGAAAAACGTCAACGAGGAAATTGAAAGCTACAGCGAGACACGCAAGCTTCTGCGCTGGCCCAATCCTATCAACGTGTTCTTCCATGCCGGTGATGACCAGCAAATGGAAACCATCAACGAGAAACTGGAAGAGACTATTGAAGATCTCAGCTATACCAGAGATAAGTTGATACTTACAGAACTGAACAATTACCCCATCATAGCCACTCATGCCCATACTCGTCCGTTCCGTCACAAATGGCTGAACATAGCGACAGGTCTAATCCTACCCCTTGGCATCTTCTTCTACTTCAGGATGCTGAGATTCCGTCTGAGACTATACAAGGACCTACGTACGATCCGTCATACCAGTGAGCAGATCATCCCTAGAGCAATGGAACTGGCCGGGCAACAAGAATAGCTAATATATATAATAAGGTGTACATATTATGGAAGAAATGAGACTTGACAACATAGAAGAAGCCGTCGAAGAGTTCGGCAAAGGCAATTTCGTCATCGTCGTAGACGACGAAGACCGTGAGAACGAAGGCGACCTCATTATCGCCGCAGAAAAGATCACGGCAGAAAAGGTGAACTTCATGCTGAAACATGCCAGAGGCGTGCTCTGTGCCCCCATCACCATCGAGCGCTGTAAGGAACTGGATCTACCTCATCAGGTACAGGATAACACCTCTGTACTAGGCACGCCTTTTACAGTCACTGTCGACAAATTGGAAGGATGCACCACCGGTGTCTCCGCCCACGACCGAGCAGAAACCATCAAGGCACTGGCCGACCCACAGTCGACCCCAGAGACCTTCGGACGACCGGGACATGTGAACCCACTCTATGCCCAAGAGAACGGTGTACTCCGCCGTAGCGGACACACAGAAGCTGCCATAGACCTCTGTAAGATGGCTGGACTCTATCCCGCCGGTGCCCTTATGGAGATCATGAACGAGGATGGCAGCATGGCACGACTGCCACAACTGATGGAAATGGCCAAAGAATGGAACCTGAAAATCATCAGCATCAAAGATATGATTGCCTACCGACTGAAGAAAGAGTCACTCATCGAAGTCGGTGAAGAAGTGGACATGCCTACGGACTACGGACATTTCCGACTGATTCCTTTCCGTCAGAAGAGCAATGGTCTCGAGCATATCGCACTGATTAAAGGCGAATGGAAGGAAGACGAGCCTATCTTGGTGCGTGTTCATTCCAGTTGCATGACAGGCGACATTCTGGGCAGCAAGCGATGCGACTGTGGCGAACAGTTGCACAAAGCCATGCAAGCCATCGAGAAAGAAGGCAAGGGGGTAGTGATCTATATGCAACAGGAAGGACGAGGTATCGGACTGATGAATAAAATTGCCGCCTATAAACTGCAAGAGGAGGGACTTGACACAGTGGATGCCAACGTACATCTAGGGTTCAAGCCCGATGAGCGAGACTATGGTTGTGGTGCACAGATGCTTCGTCATCTCGGCGTTCATAAGATGCGCCTGCTGACCAATAACCCCGTGAAACGTGTCGGACTGGAGGCTTACGGTCTGGAGATTATCGAGAACGTACCCATTGAGGTGACCCCGAACCCCTTCAACTTCCGTTATCTGGAGACGAAGAAAATACGCATGGGACACACCCTTCATCTGAAATAACTCTCAATTTGTCACTTTTTCGCTCCAAATAACGAAAAAGTGGCACATATCTTTCGTGTTCAGAAATAAAATGATTACTTTTGCACAAAATTTCTAAATCATATGGCACAATTATCCAATCGTCTGCAGCGTCTGGCTCCATCTGCCACGCTGGCAATGTCACAGAAAAGCGCAGAAATGAAGGCGCAGGGAATCGATGTTATTAACATGAGTGTGGGAGAACCAGACTTCAATACACCCGATGCCATCAAGGAAGCTGCCAAGAAAGCCGTAGACGACAATTACTCCAGATATTCACCAGTTCCGGGATATGCAGATCTCAGAAAGGCTATCGTAGCCAAATTAAAGAATGAGAATCAACTCGACTATACTGTTAATGAGATTCTGGTGTCGAATGGTGCCAAACAAAGTGTATGTAACACCGTGATGGCCCTTGTCAACGACGGCGAGGAGGTCATCATCCCTGCCCCTTATTGGGTGAGCTACCCTCAGATGGTGAAACTTGCCGGTGGTGAACCCGTCATCGTAGAAGCAGGTTTTGAACAGAACTTCAAGATAACTGCAGCCCAACTGGAGGCCGCCATTACCCCGAAGACCCGCATGCTGATTCTCTGCTCTCCCAGTAATCCAACAGGAAGCGTCTATAGCAAGGAAGAACTGAAGGCACTGGCCGATGTTATCCTAAGCCACGACGATCTGTTTGTATTAGCCGACGAGATCTATGAGCACATCAACTACGTCGGCAAGCACGAGAGCATTGCGCAGTTCCCCGGCATGAAGGAGCGTAGTATCATTGTCAACGGTGTGTCAAAGGCTTATGCCATGACAGGTTGGCGTATCGGTTATATTGCCGCACCAGAATGGATTGTCAAGGGATGCAACAAGTTACAGGGACAGTACACCAGTGGTCCTTGCTCCGTCAGTCAGAAGGCTGCCGAATTTGCATATACCTCAGACCAACAGTGCGTGGAGGATATGCGACAAGCCTTTGAGCGCCGCCGCGACCTGATTGTCCGTCTCGCCAAAGAGATTCCTGGTCTGGAGGTAAACATCCCAGAGGGAGCATTCTATCTATTCCCCAAATGCAGTAGCTTCTACGGAAAGAGTGACGGTGAGGTCACCATTAACAATTCTACTGACTTTGCCATGTACTTGCTGGAGAAGGGACATGTCGCCACAGTGGGTGGCGACGCCTTCGGTGACCCAGACTGTTTCCGCATGAGTTATGCGACAAGTGATGAAAACATTGTTGAGGCCATGACACGTATAAAAAACACTGTTGAAAAATTGAAATAAATCAATAAATTCTTAGTTAAAAGTTATTAATTCGTTTATTATAACGCTCGAAATTGCTATCTTTGCGAGGTGAATTTCGGCCATAGCTCGCGTATGCGCTGTGGTAGAGATGTAACTCACTCTAAATCGATAATTTACAATAAAACTTTTATAATAACTAAAAAAAATTAAAGATTCATTATGGCAACAACAACAAAGGCTGCAGCCCCAGCTAAGAAATCGGGCTTCCAGGGTATTAAAGCTGCATGGATTATTCTCGTTATCTGCTGTCTCGCAGGTTATGGTGTATGGTATTTCATTATGGGTAACCCCGACAACTTCATCGGTGGCGACCGTAGCGGCCATCCCGCAAACCTTCTTGGAACAGTGTATAAGGGAGGTTTCGTTGTAGGTCTTATCCTGACCCTTCTTTTCACCGTTATCTGCCTTGGTATCGAGCGTTTCTTCGCCATCCGTACCGCTTCTGGTAAGATCAACCTCGCTAAGTTCACCGCAGACGTGAAGAAGCTGATCAAGGAGCAGAAGTTCGAAGAGGCTGACAAGCTCTGTGACAAGATGCAGGGTTCTGTAGCTAACGTCGTAAAGGCTTCTATCAAGATGTACCAGACTGTCGAGGGTGACAGCACACTGAAGAAGGCCGCTAAGATCGCTAAGATCCAGCAGGCTCACGAGGAGGCTACTCAGCTGGAGATGCCTACTCTGCAGATGAACCTCCCGATGGTTGCAACAATCGTATCTCTGGGTACTCTGACCGCTCTGTTCGGTACTGTGCTCGGTATGATCGGATCGTTCCAGGCTCTGTCTGCTGGTGGTGGTGCTGACTCTATGGCTCTGTCTGCCGGTATTTCTGAGGCTCTTGTGAACACAGCATCTGGTATCTTGACCTCTTGGGTTGCTACCGTTGTTTACAACTTCTTCTCAAACAAGATCGACAAGCTGACTTTCGCTCTCGACGAGATTGGTTACACCATCGCTGCAACATACGATTCTAACCACAACGAGGCTTAATTTTTAACCATTTAAAACTTTAAAATCGGTTTTAGTATGGCTAAAATTAAGATACAGAAAAAAGACATCTGGATTGACATGACGCCTATGTCAGACGTGATGACGCTGCTTCTGTGCTTCTTTATGTTGACCTCAACATTCTTGACGCCAGAGCCGGTATCAGTCAACGCGCCTAACTCCGTGTCAGAGCTGAAGATTCCAGAGCAGGATGTGCTGAGCATTCTGGTAACCCCAGAGGGCCGCGTATTCTGTGGTACGGAAAACAAAAACAACATGCAGGCAATGCTGGACGCCATGACCGACAAGTTCGGTATCCAGCTCAATCCTAATCAGGTAAAGCACTTCCGTGAGGATGCGATGGTAGGTGCAAGCATGTCACAGCTCGCCAGTTACCTCAGTCTTGAACCTGACAAGATGACTGAGGCTATCCAGAAGCTCGGTCTGCCGCTTGATAGTATCAACGGAGGCAAGAGTGAATTCCAGGAGTGGATTACGGCTGCTCGCAGTGTTAACCCCGACATTAAACTCGCCATCAAGTGCGACTCAAAGACACCTTATTCTTCGATTAAGTTGTTGATGTCGGAGCTGCAGGACATGAGTGAGAACCGTTTCCAGCTTATCACGAACCTCGATGTTAAACGTTTAAACGACTAGTAGTATTATGGCAAAGAAAAATCTATCCAAGCAGAAGAAGATGGATACCCGCGTGAACTTCACGCCGATGGTAGACATGATGATGCTTCTGATTACCTTCTTCATGCTGTGTACTACACTGGCCAAACCGCAGGCTATGCAGTTGACCATGCCGTCAAACGACGACACGAAGGACATGAAAGAAGAAGATAAGCAAGTTACGAAGGCTTCTCACACCATTACCCTTTATCTGGGAAGCGACGACAAGGTATGGTATGTGGCTGGTCTGCCCAACTACGACGATCCCTCATGCGTTAAGCCGACCACCTATGGTAAGGATGGTATCGAGAAGGTTCTCAATGAGCACACAACAGAGGAAGGTATCAACCCGATCGCCAAGATCAAATTGGCAAAGAGAGAGCTTGATGCCAAGAAGAACGAATATGGTTCAAAGATGACCGACGAGCAGTATCAGGAACAACTCAAGAAGCTGAAGAAGGGTGAACTCCCCAACGGCGAGAAAGTTCCGACGATGACCGTCATCATCCGTCCTCTCAACACCGCTACCTATGCAAATATGGTGGCAGCCCTTGATGAGATGCTGATTAGCAATATTGATAAGTACGTCATTGACAATGTCGACAAGATGAGTGACGACGACAAGGCACTCATCGCAAAGGCAGGTGTCAAGTGATTAACCCCTAAAATGTAGAAAGAACTATGGCAAAAATAGATCTTATAGACAATGGCTGGGTCGACCTTGTGTTTGAAGGTAAGAACCAGGCTTATGGAGCTTATCAATTGCGCAAGAACACAGGTGCCCGTAACCTCAAGGCCCTCATCGTCATGTTTGTGGCTTTCTTCATCATCGCCGCAATCGTGTATGCGAAAGTCTCTATTGAGAACTATATCGCTTCACAGAATGCAGCTATTGAGGCTGACGTAGAGCTGGCTAGTCTGGCAGACAAGCAGGAAGCCAAGGCCGAGAAGAAAGACGAGCCTGAGGTTGAGAAGATTGAGATTGAGAAAGTCAAGAGCTCTGTAGCTTTCACCGTTCCTGAAATTAAGAAGGACGAGGAAGTGAAGGAAGAGCAGGAGATGAAGTCTCAGGAGGAGCTCCAGGAAACCAACACCGCTATCGGTGCCTTCACAGTAGAGGGTAACGACGAGGCAGCAGGTGAGGTGCTCAAGGTCAAGGAGACGATTGCAGAACCAGAGCCCCCGAAGGAAGAGATTACCAAGGTCTTCGACGTCGTGGAGGAGATGCCTTCGTTCCCTGGCGGTCAGTCTGCTCTGCTCGAGTATCTGTCGAAGAACATCAAGTATCCGGTAGTCGCCGAGGAGAACGGTGTGCAGGGGCGTGTCGTTGTAACCTTCGTGGTTGAGCGCGACGGTTCTATCACCGACGTGAAGGTTGTCAAGAGCGTTGACCCATCACTCGACAAGGAGGCTCAGCGCGTGGTTAGAACCATGCCTCACTGGATTCCTGGTAAGCAGAACGGATCGGCAGTACGTGTGAAGTACACCGTACCTGTGACCTTCCGTCTTCAGTAACCTGAATTGAAATGAACGCATTCAACAAATTCACAAGATTAGTTGGATTAACACTTATATTAGGCTTGTTCCCTGGATGTGGGAACAAGCCTAATCCTGCTTTAGAGGAGGCTTATCAGAAGGCTGCCAGCGTATTGGCATCCGATGAGAGTTTCTACCCCATCATTGACGAAGAATTATACTATTTCACGACACAGACTCTTGACTCCATCACACCTCTCTATATCAACGAGCAGGATGCGGTGAAGAAACTGATGAAGATCGAGACTTTCCTGGCCTTCACCACCCGTGACTTTACGGAAAAAGAGCGTAAGAGTCTGAAAGACCGGAAGTACTTGCCAAGAGCGATACCTATCGCGTATGACGGTCTGGCAATCATCGTCAATAACGCCAATCCCGACTCATGTATCACCATCAAGGATTTCCGACGCATCCTGAAGGGAGAGGTAACCCAGTGGAACGAAATCTATCCACACAACAAACTTGGCGATATCGACGTGGTGTTCGACAACCCCCTGTCAAGCACCGTGCGTTGGTGTGTCGATTCAATCCTCGGAGGACAGCAGTTCAGTACGGGGAAGAATATCGGTGCCGTGAAAACAAGCGCAGCCGTCATCGACTATGTTGAGAAACACGTAAACTCTCTTGGTATCATCGGCAGCAACTGGCTTAACGACAAGCGCGATACGACCAATGTCACCTTTAAGAAGAACATTAGTGTGATGGGGGTATCCAAGATGGACTCAGCAAAGAGCTATAACAGTTGGAAGCCCTATCAATATTACCTATATAACGGCAACTATCCTTTACGCCGTACCATCTATGCGCTACTTAATGACACGCGCAACGGAGTTCCTTCAGGCTTCGCCCATTTCGTACAACTGCCCAAGGGACAGAAAATCATTTTACGTGCAGGACTGCTCCCGAGATCGGCCAACATGAACGTACGTGACGTCATCGTCAACAAAGAGTGATTAAACTTTTCAGATGATCAGACGTCATACAAACAAAGGAGATGAAGATATCAATATATGTATAACTTAAAAAATGAGAATTATGAAAACAATTAAATATCTTTTAATGGGTGTGTTGCTGGCAGGTTTCAGCGCCACCGCGAATGCACAGGAAGAAGAGCTCAACGCTGTTCTTAATGGTATCAAGTCAAAGGCTCCTAATGTGGCCGAGTTAGCAAAAACTGCTTATAAGAAGAATAAAAAGAATCCGGAGGCTCTCTTGAAGATCGGTCGGGCTTTCTATGCAGAGAAAGATACGGCTAATGCTCGTCGCTTTGCAGAGTATGCCAACGAAGCAGGAAAGCCCAAGTATCATTTTGCACCGGCTTATCTGCTGTTAGGTGATATCGAAGCCACTTATGGTACCGACGGTGGTAAAGCTGCAGGCTTCTACAACCAGGCTATCAATTTCGACCCTAAGAACCCGGATGGCTACAAGAAATGGGCTATGGTATATCGCAAGATCAGTCCTTCTCAGGCAGCCAAGAAACTTCAGGAGATGAAGGCTAACTGTCCCGATGAGGATGTGGATGCATTCACCGCCCATATCTATATGCTGGCAAACGACGAGAAGCAGGCCTACGAGAACTATGTGAAGGCTGACATCAACAAACTCGACAAGACATACCTTAACGAGTTCGTACGCTGCAGCTATTTTACTGGTCATTTCGAGGATGCACTCCGCGCTGCTGAGGCAGGTCTTAAGATTGAGCCACGCAACCCGGTGTTCAACCGTCTGGCAATGTTCTCAAACTATGAGTTGAAGAACTATGAGGCAGCCAAGAACTATATCAATAAGTACTTCAACGAGACCGATAGTGCCAAGTTCTCTGAATATGACCACTACTACACTGCCCTGATCTATCAGGCTCTCGATGACAAGGAGAATATGTATCTCCACTATGATAAGGCTCTGGAGCTGGTCAACGAGTCATCGATGATTAAGCGTTGGGCTATTCTGAAGAGTGTTTCCGACTCCTATCTCAAAGATAAAGACTTCGACAACGCCATCAATTACTACGAGCAGTTCCTGGCCAGCAAGCCTGAGTTGACATTCGACGATAACGAAGGCCTGGCAACCATCTACTCTAAGTATGCAGAGGCTGATGAGACCAAAAAGACGGAGTATATGAACAAGGCTATCGAACTGTACAATGCCCTGGCAGAGAAATACCCCGTTCAGGAGATCTATGCCACATACATGGCCGCCAGCTTGAACAGCAAGCTCGACAACGACATGAAGAAGAATCTGGCAAAACCAGGATACCAGAAAGTGATAGAACTCCTTGCCAACAAGGCAGAGCGCACGAACGGTGAGAACATCATGCTGAAGACCAGCTACCACTATATGATGTTCAACAGCTACATCAACAAGAATGTTGCTGCCGCCAAGGACTACGCAGATAAGATTCTAGCTATCGACCCTGAGTATAAACAAGCTCTCGAGATTAAGAAGTTGAAGTAAGCAATATCCCGATAAGAATCAGAGGTGCCTCCATATGGAGGCACCTCTGATTCTTTTTATACGACAGGCCGTGTTTATTTGTTTATAAATACCACCGCCATAAAACAAAGATGTGCCTCCATCTCTGGAAGCACATCTTATTTTGTTATATCCTTATCTAATTAGGGAAGGCTGATAGCCTCAGAAGGACAAACGCTTGCACAAGTGCCACACTCTGTGCAAAGATCGGGATCGATAGAATACTTCTCACCCTCAGAAATTGCCTCAACGGGGCACTCACCCTGACAAGTACCGCATGCGATACAGTCGTCACCAATTACATATGCCATAGTCTCTAAATGATAAATTAATAATGTTAATACTCACTTTTAGTGACGCAAAGGTACGACAAAATCCCGAATAATACCAAAAATTAGGTAGATTTTTATATAATTTATACGATGTCGAAATAGTCTATCACATAATAACTGAGGTAATTCTGCGTTATTGTTTAGGAGTAGAAAAGAGAAAGAAAACAAGACGCATGCGAAAAGGCATTTTCATCATATTACTGACCGTTGTTCTTGCCGCCATTACGGCAAGGGGACAGGTGCGTACCGTCCAACACAGACCATATACCGACCTGCGCCCATTACATTTTGGTATTCTGGTGGGGATGAACATGCAGGATATTGAGTTCACAAATCTCGGTCCCCAGACCATCACGCAAGAAGACGGAACAACAGCCGAGCGAACAATCCTCTGCGATGCAGATCGATGGAGCAGTGGTTTCAGCGTGGGTGTACTGGCCGACCTGCGCCTGCACACACATCTGAATCTGCGCTTCTCGCCGACCATGCATTTCGGAGCGAAGCATCTGTCGTTCAGAGACCCGTCTGCCCTTGACCAACAAGGACAACCAAGCATTCAGACACAAGACATGAAGAACACCTATATATCCTTCCCTGTCGATCTGAAATTTTCCGCTGAGCGTTGGAACAACTACCGCCCATACATGATTGCTGGTGCTAATCCGATGATAAACCTGACCAGCAAGAGTCAGGATTACATACAACTGAAACGGTCTGATCTGTTTCTTGAACTCGGCGTTGGTTGCGACTTCTATCTTCCGTTCTTCAAACTAATCCCCGAACTTAAATTCTGTTATAGTCTCAGAGATGCTCTTGACCACGGTCATTCTGACGAATTGAAAGACGCGAACAAACGTATATATACAAATGCTGTGGCCAGTGGCCACAGCAAAATGATTGTATTGACATTCTATTTCGAATAACGATTCTTTCTCGCCTTATTTTGCCAAATCAAGGACAATCTTACCCACAAAGACGCCGTGTTTTCCATTCTGGTCAACCGGAATCTGTTTGCCGTTCTTGTCGGGTGTATACTCCATGACAGGCATATAAGTATGGGTATGACCTCCCAAAACGAGATCGCAGCCTTCCGTCAGACCGATGAATTTCGCATCGTCATATTCGATTCCCCAACCGAGGTGTGAGATACAGATAACGATATCGCACTTCTCCTGCTTCCGGAGGATATCGATGTATTTCTGGGCCGTCTCCGCAGGATCAAGGTAAACGATACCCTCACAGTTGCCATCGAAGACCAAACCCTTCATCTGAGGCGCAAGGGCAAAGAAACCAATCTTAACACCATCACGTTTGATCGTGATATATGGTTTAACCAAGCCCTCAAGCACCGTACCCGTACAGTCGTAGTTGGAACAGACGATGGGGAAGTTTGCCATCCGAAATAGTTTGGCCATATTGTCAAGTCCGAAGTCAAACTCATGATTACCGATGGTTGCGGCATCATAACCCATCTCATTCATCAATCCGACCTCTACCTCTCCTTTAAACAAAGTGTAATAGCCAGATCCCTGAGAGAAGTCACCGCTGTCGATAAGCAGGAGGTTTGGATGTTGCTGACGTTGTTCCTTCACCATATTAACACGACGAAGGAAACCACCACGTCCTGCCAAATCCTTATTATCAAGATTCTCGTTCAATGGCATGACCGTGGAATGAGTGTCGTTGGTATGGAGTATCACAAGCTGCTTTTTGCCCTTGGCACTTACCGACACAGAGGTCAGCAGTGCAACTATTATCATCAAATATATACGTTTCATATCTGTCCTTTGCTTCTTATTGACTATTCTGTTGAACCTCACTTATCCCGTTTCACGATAATACGTCCTTCGACCTTCGAGTCCACGACTTCGCCACAAGCCAGTTTCTCACGGAAATAATTCATGATCAAGAAACGGGTATTGTTACTCGCCTCACCGGGGGCCACAATATCACGGCCTTGTCCGAGGGCAGGCATACCGTCGTTGCCTTCGATCAGATAGTTGATCGTAGCCACGCGATAGTCAGCCTTAGGATCAATCTCCTGACCATGCAGTCGAGCAGAAAGCAGTTCCCCACTCTTAGTGATGACAAGTTCTGTGCCGCGACTCACGCCCTCTCCTCCCCGACGGGCGATCTGACGAAAAAGATCCATCATCTGCTCACCAGTCAGCGTGACGAAGCATATCTTGTTCTCGAAAGGAGCAATATCGAGCACATCACCATAGGTTACGTCGCCTTTCGTAAGATCAGCTCGAATACCACCCATATTATAGATACCGAGCACAGGAGACTCATTGTAATCCTTAGCTGCCCAAACCAAGATATCAGACACGAGGTTAGACAGATCACTCTCCGGACGATCAGGATGCATATTGTGGGCCACAGCCCCAACAACGGGTCCCATAATACTGTCGTTCACACGCTTATATGGTGCGATAAAGCGAGCAGCAGACTCGTCGGGATGCTCATCGTAACGGCTGTCGACAATGACTCGTGTGCGTTCAATACCGACGATCTGATAATGCTTAGAAGCGCACGAGAGCATCAACATCGGAACAAATACACCAAGAAATATTTGCTTTTTATTCATAATTTGTAGTTTTATTGGGGCAAAGTTACACAAAGTTGAGAGCAAAACAAAGAAACTCGTTTCTTTTTTTGCCGAGTGCATGTAATTTCGCCATCTTTGATGGCAAAGTTACACAAAATAGAGTATAGAACAAAGAAAGTTCCGCATTTATTTGTTTTTTTGCTCACTTATTCGTACCTTTGAGCTTCACTCTTAGGTACTTCCGTTCGAAAAACACAAAAAAAGTTCCGCATTTATTTGTTTTTTTGCTCACTTATTCGTACCTTTGCACCCGCTTTTCGGCGTAATCGCTGGCAGGAAGTAACGAGTTGCCTGTTATGTTGCGTTGGAACGATACAACAAATTTAATTAGTTAAAGTACAAATGGATTTAATTAAAGTTGCTGAAGAAGCATTTGCAACCGGCAAGAAGTTCCCAGAGTTCAAGGCTGGTGACACGATTACTGTCGCTTACAAAATTATCGAGGGTTCTAAGGAGCGTATCCAGCTCTATCGTGGTGTGGTCATCAAGATCGCAGGCCACGGAGACAAGAAGCGCTTCACCGTTCGTAAGATGTCTGGTACTGTAGGTGTGGAGCGTATCTTCCCCATCGAGTCACCGAACATCGAGAGCATTGAGATCAACAAGGTTGGTAAGGTTCGTCGCGCTAAGCTCTACTATCTGCGTAAGCTCACTGGTAAGGCTGCTCGTATCAAGGAGAAGCGTCGCGCCATTACAGCTGAGTAATCAGCCTATCGAAAGAATAAGAAGAGATGCCTTTCAAACGAAAAGCATCTCTTTTTATTTGTAGTTCTCGTCGGCACTGGTATCACCATGAAGCGCATCTTGGAATGAGTCCCAGTCCTGAAAGCCGGCCAACAGCGACAGACGATCGAGCATCTTCCTGTCCGGTTTACGAAGAATCTCCTTCTCTACCGCCTCCAACAGTTTGCGGAGGGCAACACGTTTTTTCTCCATAATAATCTGTTTGTATGGTGCAAAATTACAACTTTTTTTTGTAATTTTGCACGCGAAAAGGAATTTATCGCGATCAAAATGAAAGAATTAGCACTCAAGTACGGATGTAATCCGAACCAGAAACCCTCACGTATCTTCATGACAGAGGGTGAGCTCCCCATCGAAGTGATTAACGGTCGTCCAGGATATATTAATTTCCTCGACGCGTTCAATGCCTGGCAGCTAGTGAAAGAGTTGAAGGCAGCCACCGGTATCCCGGCCGCCGCCTCGTTCAAACACGTAAGCCCCGCCGGCGCAGCTGTGGGACTACCTCTCAGTGATACCTTGAAGAAGATCTATTTTGTAGACGACGTAAAGGACCTGGACGAGAGTCCTATCGCCTGTGCCTATGCCAGAGCACGTGGTGCCGACCGTATGTCGAGCTACGGTGACTTCGTGGCCCTTTCCGACACCTGCGATGCAACGACTGCTAGGTTGCTAAAACGTGAGGTGAGCGATGGTGTCATCGCTCCGGATTTCACACCCGAGGCTATTGAGATCCTGAAAGACAAACGTAAGGGTACCTATAATGTCATCAAGATTGATCCCAACTATGTGCCAGAGCCTATCGAACGTAAGCAAGTGTTCGGTATTACCTTTGAACAGGGTCGTAATGAGATTAAACTTGACGATGATGCTCTCTTCGAGAATATGCCCACACAGAACAAGACCTTCACACCGGAGGCTAAGCGCGACCTGATCATCGCCCTGATTACACTGAAATATACACAGTCGAACTCTGTCTGCTACGTGAAAGACGGACAGGCTATCGGCATCGGAGCTGGACAGCAGAGCCGTATCCACTGCACACGTCTGGCAGGTAACAAGGCCGACATCTGGTGGTTGCGCCAGCACCCGAAAGTGATGGCACTGCCCTTCAAGGAAGGTATCCGCCGTGCCGACCGCGACAACACTATTGATGTTTATATCTCAGAGGATGAGCACGACGATGTTCTCCGCGATGGTGCTTGGCAGCAGTTCTTCACCGAACAGCCCGAGGTACTGACGATGGAAGAGAAGAAAGCATGGATTGCCAAGAACACGAAGGTGGCACTTGGCTCAGACGCATTCTTCCCCTTTGGCGACAATATCGAGCGCGCCCATAAGAGCGGTGTGGAGTTCATCGCCCAGGCAGGTGGTAGCGTGCGCGACGATCATGTGATCATGACCTGCGACAAGTACGGCATTGCCATGGCCTTCACGGGAGTACGTCTGTTCCATCATTAAACAACAGATTTCACAGATTAGATATATGGACGATTTTCAGAAGATCCTCGAGAACGGCATTAACTTCGGTCGTGGTGGCGACAAGCCGAAAGACGACGGTAAGGTGAAGACCAAAGCCAAGAAAAAGCAGTATATCACCGGTGCCCACGGCAGCGGTTCTGCACGGCAGAAGGCCAAGTATCGCGAACAGCGTGCCAACAGGCATAAGAAATAAGTTCTATAGCACACTACAATGCAAGTGGCGCCTACCTCAAAGGTAAGCGCCACTTGGTGTTTCATCAGGAGTCTGTACGCTTAGAACGTCAGTTCCTGACCACGATAGAACTCGAGGAGTGCATGCTGATAGAGATTCTCATAACGAGCCTGAACTAAATCTGATTCAGCTTTCAGGTATGCATTCTTGGCCTCATTAAACTCTGTGATGGTTGCCTTGCCATTTTCGTACTTGGCCTGCATCAACTCAAAGGCATCCTTTGAACTCTGGAGAGCCTCCAAAGAAGATTTCTCCTTCGTCTGAGCATTCAAGGCATTATAGTATACCTGCTGGATCTCTTTATACAATGTCTTTTTGGTGTTATCAACCTGTAGCTGCTGTGTTTCATACTGAATCCGGGCATTACGTACATTATTACGTGTCTGGAAACGATTAAAAATGGGCACATTCAGATTCAGGCTGATGCTCTGCGAGAAACGATCCTCAAGTTGTTTTCCAAAGCTATCGTTGGAGCGACCAGAATCGGTATAATAGTTCGTAGATAGTCCCGCGCCGAAAGTAAGCGTAGGATAGTGACCTGCCTGAGCTACCTTGATATTGTGCTCGTAGGCTTTCAAGCGCAACTGTTGAGCAGCAATCTCCGGCTTTACTCCTAAAGCTTCTGCATAGACCTGATCAGGAGTTGTCATGAGAGCCATATCTGTAGACAACTCGTCAGGGTTAGGACGCACGATAGCAAAACCATCAGGCGTAGGCAATTCGAGCAACTGAGTGAGTGTAAGCAAAGCCAAACGTGTATTATTATCAGCCTGAGTAGCTGTCAGATGACTGTTAGCCAGTGTAGCCTTCTGCTGAGAAAGTTCTGCCTCAGAAGCCTTACCATTCTCTACGAAAGCCTGAAGACGAGCCACCTGCGCAGAATCAATCTCGATCTGGCGATGAGCCACATCAGAAACCTCCATATCATAGAGAATCTGGACATAAGCCTGAGCCACCTGCATACGGATATCGTTCTTAGCCTTCTCTAAATCCGCGGTATAAGCATCAAGATTCAGTTGATTCATCTTGATTTCGTTAGGGATACGGAAGCCTGTAAAGAGAGGCATACTGGTATTAATCCCCATTGAAGTATTGGTCGTATTAGTATTCGCATAAGTATTATCGGAAGTCAAGCCCCGACCAAAACTGAGGTTCTGGCCTACGCTTCCACTAAGATCCGGCAGACGGGAGTTTTTAGCCGTAGAAAGTTGCAGTTCCTGCTGTCGGCGCTGGTTCTCCTGCTGTTTGATACTGATGTTATGCTCCACCGCATAATCGCAACACTCACGCAGAGTCCATTGTTTGGGTTGTGCAGAACTCAAAGTGCAATACATCATGCACAATGCACAGAAAATGATTTTTCTCATCTCTTATACTATTTATTTTGTATCATCTGCTATAATCTCCGGGCCGCGCACCTTATCCTTGGTGGTAACACCCTTCTTTATCTCGATATTCACACCATCAGAGAGCCCTGTCTCAACCAACGTACGCTCATAGGTCTTCTGTTTTCCACTACCCTTAATAACATAGACGAAGGTAGAATCGCCACTGAACTCAATAGCGCTCTCTGGTATGCCAAGCACCTTCTCGGCCTTGGAAAGCACAATCTCAGCATTAGCACTATAACCAGAACGGATCTTGCCGCCTTCTGTGAGTTTCACTGCAGCCTTGATCTCAAACTGATTAGCGCCATTGTTCTCTACTGCCTTCGGAGAAACATATTCCAAAGAAGCATCGAAACTCAGATCCTGCAAGGCACCGATAGTAATCTTCATAGGCATGCCGTTTACCAGCTGTCCCACCTCAGTCTCGTCGATATTACCACGGAAGATCAGGTCATTCATGTTTGCGACAGTGGCTATCGTGGTACCATCGTTAAAGGTATTAGCCAAGATGACCGAATTACCCACCTTCACTGGGATATCGAGGATGACACCCGAGATCGTAGAACGGATGAGTGTAGATGATGCCTTGGCGTTCGACTGTGACACACCATCACGCACGACCTGAAGTGCATCTACAGCAGCTATCTTCTCTTCCTTAGCCTGCTGAAGACTCTGTTTCACCTTGTCGAACTCATCGGCAGATACCAGCTTCTGGTTATAGAGGTTCTCCTCACGGGTATAATTAATCTGTGCCTGCTTCAGATTAATCTCAGCCAGACGCACACGTCCTTCTGCACTGGAGAGCTGTCCCATATCAGGAATCACCTTCACCTTAGCAATCACATCACCAGCGTTTACGTAGTCGCCTGGTTCCTTATACAACTCAGAGATAATACCCGAGATCTGCGGTTTCACATTCACCTCGTTACGAGGCTCAATCTTACCAGTAATGATCGTTGTCTTCTGGATATTTTCCATCTTGGGAGTAAACTCGTTGTAGACAACTTCCTTAGGCTGACCCTTCTTCCAAAGGAATACGAATGTTCCGATGAAGATCAAAGCGATAATCGCTGCGATAATAAGTTTTCTGTACCTTTTCATAACTATATATTTTTTCTTTTTTACATTCTTATCTTTTTTCCTTTTATTCGTCGCGCATAGCATCTACAGGTTTGATACTCATGGCACGGGCAGCAGGAGCTAATCCTGCCAATACTCCTAGCGTGCTTACCACGAAGCCACAGAAGAGGGCTGTCCAGAAGCCCACCTGATAATGGGTGGTAATCATTCCATCTTCCATACTTCCTGTCTCGAGCATCTGAAGTATCATGACTCCAAAAAAGATGCCGCTCATACCTGCCACCAGCGTTAACACGATACTCTCTGAGATAATCTGTGAGAGAATCACCCTGGGCGTTGCCCCGATGGCACGACGAATACCGATCTCCGTTGTCCTCTCACGCACAGTCACCATCATGATATTAGACACACCGATGGCACCTGCCAGCAACGTTCCGATACCCACAAGCCAGATCAGTAAGTTCAAACCCGACATCAGACTGTCAAGCATCTGGAATACCACTTCCGTATTGAGCAACATCGCACCCTGTTCGTCTGTGGGATCGATATAGTGAGCCCTTGCCACGGTTGCACGGATACGGTCTGATATTTCCGACATCACAACACCGGGCTTTGCAGTAACGCCAATCAAATGTACTTGATTGCCCAGATTATAGACCTGTCGCATCTGAGAGAACGGCAAACAAACACCCGTTCCTGGCTCTCCGCTAAAGCTTATGCCTTCTGCTGCGCCAAAGTCTACACCCACAATCTGATAATAGGTAGAGTCAATCCGTATTGATTTTCCACAAGGATCGCCTCCATCCTTAAACAACTCTTGATATACCTTCTTCTGGATGACGCAAACCTTTCTGCGCTCCTTAATATCCATCTCGTTAATGTAACGTCCGTAGCGTAACAACGGATCTTGTATGGCACGGTATGTAGGCTCCACACCTGACACACTAATAGTCGCCTTTCTGTCGCCATAATAAGCAAAACTACTGTTACCAAACAAAATGGGTGTCACCACATCGAGTTCGGGCACCTGTTGCTTGAGTCGTGCGATATCTTTATAATCCATGTTCCAACTACGGCCCTTGCGGAATCCCTTGTAAGGCTTCGACGTGTTCTGTGCCCAAATCATGGCTGAGTTTGTTGCGAAGCCCTGAAAATTCTTTTGAATCTGCTCCTTAATACCTGAGCCTCCGCCAATGAGAACAATGAGCATGAACACACCCCAAAACACGCCAAATCCCGTCAGGAACGAACGCAGCTTGTTGCGAGTCAGCGTGTCGAGAATTTCTCTATATGAATCTATATCTATTTTCATAATCTTATTCTGCTCTTAATGCCTCAATGGGGCGGATTTTACTTGCTTTAAAGGCTGGGATAAGACCGGCGATAGTTCCGGCAATCACCATGACCATCGTTGCTTCGATACACACATCCAGTCCTACCGTCGGGTTAATGAACATCGGCATCGAACCCGCTCCGAAGTCAGCCACTCTATGTCCTACCGTAGCATCCATATATTCATTAGCAGCTATGCCCAGAACCATACCTATATAGCCAAAGAAGGTGGTAATGATCACGCTCTCAACGATAATCAATTTCAGAATGTTCCAAGGTTTAGCACCAATGGCCTTACGAATACCGAACTCGTGAGTTCTCTCTTTCACCGTGATAAGCATGATGTTCGACACACCCACGATACCAGAGAGCAATGTCAGAAGTCCAACCACCCAAAGCGCCGTATGGATAACTTTTACCGCCAGATCCATCTGAAGACTCTGTCTGTAGTTATTACGGATCCAAATGGCACTTTCATCTTCAGGATGTACATGATGATTCTCATTCAGACGCTTACGGTAGCCCTTCTCAAATTCTAAATTCTCTCCGTCGGATTCCAGGCCATGGAAAGTAAACTCGATACGTCCTGCATCATCGTTCTTAGCTCCATAGATGCGCTTGATAGCCGAATAGGAAGAATAAGCATCCGCACGGCTGTTTTCTCTTTCCTTATAGATACCAACTACCTTATATGCGAAATTACCCACCTTAACATATTGCCCCACCAGATTCTTATAGTCCTTAGGGCAAAGCTCTTTTGCTTGCTTATTACTCACGATAAGCACCTTACGACTCTGTTTTATATCAACATCGTTGATAAAACGGCCGTAAAGCATCTCCATCTTCTCAATCTTTGTATGATTTGGGTAGACACCACAGACGGAGGTTGATATATATTGTTGTCCCCGACTGACAACAGCAACAACACGATACTGCGCACCCACCTCGTCGATATTCTCCTTGAATTCTGTCTCTGTAGTGCTGATGTCGCGCTTCTGAAGATTGATCCAGCGACCTTCCTTGAGACCCCGATAGGCCTTTGAGGTCTCGCCACCATATACAATCATCGATGACGACAGGAAGCGCTGATTCTGCAAGATGGTGGCATTGATGAGACCATTACCTGAGCCCAGCAGCACGAGTAGCATGAAGATGCCCCATGCCACAGCAAAGCCTGTAAGCGCAGTACGCAGTTTATTGCGTCTGGCCGTTGACCATATTTCACTTGCTATATCTCTCATAACCTGTTTACTTCATCATGCCGTTGATACCGAAGGGACTTGCATTGTGCTCGAGGTTCTCCTCAATCTGTCCGATGATACCATCCTTGATATGTACTATCTTGTTCGTCTCATTTGCCACACCACTCTCGTGAGTCACCACGACAATGGTCATTCCATCGTCCTGATTGAGTTGCTTGAGCAACTGCATCACCTCCACGGAGGTCTTCGAGTCAAGTGCGCCCGTAGGCTCATCGGCCAGAATGATCTGTGGTTTGGTGATGAGTGCTCTGGCTATCGCCACGCGTTGTTTCTGTCCTCCCGACAGTTCATTAGGATAGTGTCCTGCCCACTCAAGCAGTCCCAGACGATCCAGGTATTCCATGGCCATCTGATGACGCTTACGGCGCGACACGCCTTGATAAAATAATGGCAACTCAACGTTTTCCACGGCGGTTTTAAAAGAGATGAGATTAAATGACTGGAATATAAAACCTATCATATGGTTACGATACTCAGCCGCCTTCCGCTCTGAGAGATTCCAGATGGGCACGCCATTGAGTTCATAGGTCCCCGAGTCATAGTTGTCGAGAATTCCTAAGATATTCAATAAGGTACTCTTGCCTGAGCCCGAAGCACCCATGATGGATACAAATTCTCCTTTCTTGATATCGAGTGAGATACCCTTCAGCACATGAAGCGGCTGTGCTCCCTGATAGGTCTTGTTAATGTCTTGTAAATGAATCATATAATTTATTCTACCTTAGTTCTTGCACGTTCGACGCACAAAGTTACCGGAAAGTTGCAGATTATCGAAGAAAAATTCAGTTATTTAACACTCTGTAAGCTTTTGTAGGCTTCTGCAACATCTTCGATGGAGATATCGAGCAATTGCATCTGGCGGAACAGTTCCGGCAGGCGTTCCTTCATAAACGCTTTCTTGCGAGCCTTGAGTATCTGCTTCCTCGCTCCCGGGGTCACAAAGTAACCCAGTCCGCGTTTGTTGTAGATAACCTCCTCGCGGGACAATTGCTCGTAGGCCTTTACTGCGGTATTCGTGTTCACCTCGAGCAGTACGGCATACTCGCGTACGCTGGGGATGCGATCATCGTCTTTATATACACCCGAGAGGATCTCCTCACACAGCCGATCGGACATCTGGATGTAAATGGGTTTATCATTTGTGAAAGTCATAATTTATCCACTTTTTAGTTATTAACTCAAATGCTTTGAAGATATGGAACGATGCCCAGTAATTTACCACAGAGAACACAGCGAAGAATGCTGTAAGCACGTAGGCCATGGTGCCTACATTTTCAACCTTGCCAACACCTTCTACGTAGTAGGTACAGAACATGCTGATTTCATGGTTTTTTGAAAACCAAGCCAGCATGGTAAGACCTATCACCATCACTATACTTGTAATCACAAACGCATTCTTGCGCAGTATGGTCCCACCAAGGGTAAAGAAAGAGTGCAACCATACAAGACCGCTTACCAGGAACGCCAGTCCTGCCAGACGATAGCCTAAAGAATGAGGCGCAACCATGCCACCAGATGATATCATATCGATCAAGTAGGGATAGGTAAAAGCATGCCACGAATCACCATAGACCAAAGCACGAAACACCACACGCAACGTATCGCCTACCCCAAACGACAGAACCATCATAAGGATACCTGATACGGTAGCATAAATAGTGGCAGACAAGAACTTCTCCATATTCGTTGCTGGCAGCATGAGGAATGCATGGCGACGAGGTTTCTTATCCAACTCAACAAAAAGATTACAGATACTAACCATTACACCTATGATCAGGTACACCACAAAGAATCCTGCCAAGGCAGCAAATTCCCGACCATCACGAGACCCACCTGTACGAATCACCGGCAGCAGCATCAGCTCGCCAAGGAAAACACCCAGCGTAAATCCCAAGGTCCACATCAGCAATGAGCGGAAGTTTACGCTTATTTTCCAGCGCAAAGTCTTTCCAAATCTAGTCATATCGAAATTATTCATCACTTCAATTCTAAAATTATTAAACTCTTCAGTTCTTCACAGGTTTACAAATTTACCAATATTCTGTGTGCGACAGAAGAGCTTGTACGACAACCAGTAGTTCAGGATAGCCCATATGCCGTAAACAGCATCGGATATGTATAGCTCCGGGGTAACATGACCATCTTTCATGATTTCCCCACTGCTGAAATTGGGGAACAACCATGTCTGTACCATCGACAAGAAGATGAGTACCAAGATGGTAAGAATCCACGAATACTTAGCCGAACGGAAGAAGGTTGCTCCAAGTGCAAAACATGAATGGAACCAGACAAACGTAATAATCACCATGCTAAAAATATTAACCTTCACTGAGTCCACGCATTCCCAGTTAATTGAGAAGGGGTTTATGTGACTTGCAAAAACTGCTGTTACGAACTGCGGATTGTTACCTATCAGCCAGTTAATCACATACTGCACCAAGTCAGCGCCAAAACAACCAATAAGCCAAAGACCGAATAAAAATATCCAAGTAGCATATCGCATCAGGTACTTCTCAAAATTAGAGGCTGGCAACAGCAACAGGGCCTGCTTGTCGTATTTTCCTTTCATGCTGTAAAACATCATCGATGGCCCCATGGCTATCTGAAAAAACAACATCATCACCACAACCACACAACAAGGTTTATAGCCCGTATCAGCACCTTTCAGCCAGTAAAAACTCGTGGTAAAAAATAGGAATGTCAGCGTAAACACCACAAACATCTGAAGAAACATACGCATGTAGAAGCTCTTGTCGTTAGTGAGCGACCAGCGTGCCACCTTTCTAAACCTATGTATATTAAACTGTATCATATAATTATGTGCCTTATGTTCTTTATATCAAATCTTCCCTTCGTTTACTGCATTAAACAGCAATTCCAGATTAACCTGGGTTCCAGTACTATCCTCCTTACGAGGTGCTATCACGGCATTACCCTGAAGCGAAGGCTCGGCATAAAGAACATCGTCCATCTCGGCAGGTGTACGATACTCAAAGGTGAACTTCTCCTGAATATCAGCCACACTGGCATCAAGCAACAACTTCTGTGGCGAGAGAATCAGGATATGATCAAGAAGTGATTCCACATCGTGCACCTGATGGGTTGAGATTATCAACGTGCGATCACCGCTCATATACTGGGCAACCACTTTACGGAACAGGCTCTTCGAAGGAATATCAAGACCATTCGTGGGCTCATCCATCAACAGCACCTTGGTATTTGTAGCAAGCGCGAAGCTCATAAACACTTTCTTCTTCTGTCCCATCGAGAGGGCATTCAACTTCAAGTCGCTGGTCAGTTCAAAATCCTTCAGGCAGCCCTCCAGTACGGTGGTGCTGAACAAGGGATAGAAGGGGCGGTTAATCTTTACATACTCATCGAGCGACATGGCGGGTAGGTCAAACTCCTCAGGTACGATAAAGATGTCCTGCAAAGTTTCAGGGCGGCGCAGCTTTGTCTCGACACCATCAAAGCTCACGGTACCCTTCTTGGGACGCAGCAGTCCAGCTATCAGGTAAAGCAGAGTGCTCTTACCTGTACCATTCTTACCCAACAGACCATAGATATTGTCCTGTTTCAGTTTCAGACTGAAATCATCGAACACCAGGCCCTTCTGACCTGCATACTTAAAACTAATGTTGTTTACTTCAATCATAATCGTCTTATCTTGTTATTATTAATCCCTGTTATAGTGTACCACAATAATAGTACACTGCAAAAGTAAGACATATTTCCTTTCCATCCAAATAATTAAGAAAGAAAAAATAGACAATTAACATTCTTTAAATCTCCTGCCTCGCGCGTTCCTTATTTAATATACTTATATCACCTGTCATTCCATCTTCCTTTCTTATCAACGTATTGTAGATTTTTAACAATATAGGAACCCGTCGTTACGAAACTTTTCGTATCTTTGCACCAACTAAATTCTTCTTCCATCATGAACAGCCAAACAAAGAATAGAGCAAGGCTGCTTTTTACATTTCTTCTGATATCTCTGACCTGTGCCTTCTCGCAGGATAGGAAAATGGAGGAAGAGGAGATTCAACTGCGCAATCATGTTTATGAACTTTTCGACGGTAACGATAGTGTTGCCTTCGTTAAGGCTGTCAATAATCTGGCCGACTACTATAGAAAATCCGGCGACTGGCATCAATACTATACTGCCCGGGAAAACGAGATTGTCTATGAGATCAACCATGATCACTACTATCAAGCCCTGAAGAAGACAAGCGACATGAACAGCGATATCCTGGAAAAAGGGCTGAAGGACGAATTGTACAGGATGAACTACCTGATGGGTGTGTTCTACGGATCACGCGACAATAACGAGATGTGCGAGAAATACCTGAACCTGTCGTTGGAGCAGATGGGGTCGAGTCAACAGATATCAGAGCGCGTCAATATCTACCTCATGCTGGCCAATATCCACATCTTCGACAATCCCGACTTAGCAACCATCAATATCAACAAGGCTGCCAAGGTTAGTTCTGGCAACCACCAGCTGAGTGCCGTTCTTGACATGAAATGCATGATTGAGTTCTCCAGGAACGACAAAGAGAGTTTCCATCAGGTCTATACGCAGATACAACAGATCAAAGAGAACACCCCCGACGAATATAATCCCACATACGAGAGATACGTTAACATCTGCCGTACTGCCTTTGACGGTGATTACGACGAGGCCATCAGACAATGCAACGATCTCATTCGCGGCGTGGAGAGATACCAGTTCCTCTGTAAGATCCATGAGATGAGGGGCGATAAGAACAGTCTGATAGCAAGTCTAAGGAAACTGATTGAGGCAAAGGAGGAGCGTAACAACAAGATCTCAACCATGGAGATCAACGATATCAGTCACGACATGAAACTGGAAAGGGCCCGCCGCGAAACCAGACGAGCCTACAGTCTGGCGATTCTACTGGCCTTTATCGCTGCCATCATCGCAGTGATTCCCCTGTCCGTCTTCGGATGGTCACGCCGCAAGCATGTGCAGGCTCTGCAGGCGCAAAACCGAGAACTGAGACGGGCACGAGACCATGCCGAGGAGGCCGACCGCATGAAGACTGCTTTCATCCGTAATATCAGTCACCACATACGCACACCTCTCAATGTCGTATCGGGTTTTTCGAATATCCTAGCCAAACAAGTCGATGAACTTTCGCAAGAAGAGCGCGAAGACCTCTCCCAGCGCATTAATCATAATGTCTACGTTATCACAAACAGTCTCAATCATCTGATCGCTCTCTCCGAGGTGGAAAGCGTACGCGTCTCCGACACGGAAGACGAAGTCAACTGCAACAACCTGTGCCAAAGCATTGCCGATGACTTCAAACCCATAAACGAGAAACTGTCGTTCACTTATACCACATCGGTCGACAATCACACCGTCGTGAAGACCAATAAGGACAGACTCAGAAGTGTGGTTATGGAACTGTTGATTAATGCCGACAAGTTTGCAGGTGAAGGAGAGATCATGCTGAACAGCGACATCGTCGGCGATACCTGGCAGATCTCAGTGACCGACACAGGCAAAGGTATCGGAGAAGGCGACGAGGAAAAAATCTTCGGTCATTTCGCCAAGATTGACGACTTTACGGAAGGACTTGGCATCGGTCTTACATATTGTAAGAGCATCGCCTCCCAACTGGGCGGCGACGTCACCTTAGATAAGAGTTACACGGACGGTGCCCGTTTTATCGTCACTGTTCCCTTGAGACAAGCCTAACGTGCATCCTCACCCCACATCATCTTTTCACGCAGGGTATTGAAGTAACGACGTCCACTCCGCTTGACGACCTTCACGTCATAAGGAGCACGGCGCAGCGTGAGTCGCGTACCCTCCTTACATTTCTCTGAACGGCCGTCGATGGCAATCAGAAAATTATGGCTACGGCTTTCCACGGTCAGTGTAATCTCCGACGAATCGGACAGCACGATCGGTCTGATGTTCATGGAGTGCGGTGCCACGGCCGTCATGGAGAACACCTTCGTACCCGGTACGATAATCGGTCCACCATTGGAAAGCGAATAGGCGGTCGAGCCCGTCGGTGTACTCACGACCAGTCCATCGGCCTGATAGGTCGTCAGATGATCGCCATTGATGGACGCATGTATGGAGATCATCGAAGCCGTATCACGCTTCAGAATTGCGACATCGTTCAAGGCACAGTCATAACCCTCGAGAGGCTCTCCGTCGGTCTCCACCTTGATCAGAGCCCGGTTCTCGACAGAGAAATCGTCCTGATAGATAGCCTCCACACACCTCTCGATATCAGCAGGACTGACATCTGCGAGAAAGCCCAGTCGGCCCATGTTCACACCAAGGATAGGAATCATCTTCTCACGGACACGACTGGCAGCCTTCAGGAAAGTACCGTCACCACCCATAGAGATCACGAAATCTGCCTGAAAGTCATCATTCGTGAAGATCTTCGCGGCATTCACGTCAATACGCTGGTTATCCTTCAGGAAGTAATAGTACTCCATGTCCACATATAGCTCCGCGCCATGCTCAGAGAGGCAGGAGAGCACTTTCTGTATCGACGCCGACTTTTTGGTCTGATAGATATTGCCGAAAAGAGCAAATCTCAATTTCCGATGTTCCATATCACTGTTTATCATGAGATGGCAAAGTTACGAAAAAATATTCACAAAGGTTATAATGGCAGTGAAATTAAGTTTTTTTTTGTGTCCATGATGCCCGTTATGCCCATTTTTGTCTATATTTGCATTCTGGAAACCAAAGAACAAATAAATCATGGCAAAAGTTTATGTATTTCTGGCCGACGGCTTCGAGGATGTTGAAGCCCTGATTCCCATTGACGTGCTTCGCCGCGGAGGTGTGGAGGTTGTGACAATAAGCACAACATTGTTCACGCTTGTAGAATCGGCTCACGGGGTGAGTATTGAGGCCGACCTGCAGTTCGACGACAGCGACTATGCCGACGCCGACCTACTGATGTTACCAGGCGGAATGCCCGGAGCCAGTAATCTGTTTGCACACGAAGGCGTCCGTAAGGCTGTGCTCGCCCAGGCAGAGAAAGGCAAGAAGATTGCCGCCATCTGCGCTGCCCCGGCCGTTGTGCTCGCGCCACTAGGTATTCTCCGTGGGAAGAAAGCCACCTGCTATCCCGGTTTCGAGAAGGCGCTTGCAGAAAGCGGTGCCACCTACACAGCCGAGCTCGTCACCGTCGATGGCAATATCACCACCGCCGAGGGACCGGCCGCTGCCTTCCCCTACGCCTACGAACTGCTCACCCAGTTGGTTGACAAGCAGACCTCCGACCAGATTGCCGAAGGCATGCGTTTCAAGCACCTGATGGAATAAAAGGATATGGATTATATTATCATTGTGGCAGGCGGGAAAGGACTGCGGATGGGAGGCGACATTCCCAAGCAGTTTCTGCCTATTGGTGGGAGACCGGTGCTGATGCGGACGCTAGAGAGGTTCAGGGCGTATGCTGCGGATCTGCAGATTATCCTTGTACTGCCAGAGGCACAACAGGACTATTGGCGTCGACTCTGCGAGGAATACCGTTTCGATGTGGAATATACGTTGGCCAATGGTGGACAGACGCGATTCCACTCCGTGCAGAACGGACTCGCAAAGGTCCCCGATGATGCGACAGGCGTGGTTGGCGTGCACGACGGTGTGCGTCCCTTCCCGAGCATCGAGGTTATCCGCGACTGCTACGAGACTGCCCGCACAGCCAAGGCCGTCATCCCGGTCATCCCGGTTGTCGAGACCGTACGCCATCTGGAGGATGGGAAGTCAAGGACGGTGCCCCGCAACGACTACCGCCTGGTTCAGACACCACAGACCTTCGACATCCAACTGCTCAAGGCTGCCAATCGTCAGTCCTATAACGACGGTTTTACCGACGATGCCTCTGTCGTGGAGAGCTATGGTCATCAGATTACCCTCGTCGAGGGCAACCGTGAGAACATCAAGATCACCACACCCTACGACCTCATCGTGGCGGAAGCCATTCTTAATGCTCAACACTAATTGGATATTCTCAATCAAGACATTCAATACCTGCCGGGCGTAGGTCCGAACCGGAAGAAGATCCTGGGCGACGAGCTTGGGATCCACACCTATGGTGACCTTCTGGAGTACTACCCTTATAAGCATGTCGACCGTTCCAAGGTCTACACGGTTCATGAGTTGACGGGAGACATGCCCTTCGTTCAGATTGTCGGACACATCCTCAGCTTCGAGACCTTCCAGACAGGACCGAGGAAGGAGCGTGTCGTTGCCCATTTCACCGATGGCACTGGCATCGCCGATCTCGTCTGGTTCCAAGGCGGCAAATATGCCAAACAGAACTACAAGGTCGGTGAGGAGTATATCGTCTTCGGCAAACCGACCGTCTTCAACAACCGCATCAACATCACCCATCCCGACATC
This sequence comes from Prevotella aff. ruminicola Tc2-24, assembly GCF_900110895.1. Classification (GTDB taxonomy): domain Bacteria; phylum Bacteroidota; class Bacteroidia; order Bacteroidales; family Bacteroidaceae; genus Prevotella. The sequence goes on from NZ_FOIQ01000003.1 coordinate 193,718, forward strand.
GACCGGGCAGACACACTGGAGCTCTCCGCCATGGGCATGCAGCCCTACTACATCACGACGGAGAAAATGAAAAAGCGCGGGCTCTCCTCACGCACCCTGGAGAAACTGACGAGAGCCATGCTGGAGAAGCTCCCCACCCTACCTGAGACCATTCCCGACTTCATCACCCAACCCCTGCATCTGATGGGACGTGACGAAGCGCTTCGCACCATCCACTATCCTCAGAACGCCAAGGACCTGGAGAAGGCCCGTGTCCGTCTGAAGTTCGAAGAACTGTTCTTCGTGCAACTCAATATCGTCAGGTATGCCAGTGACCACCGCAGGAAATACCGCGGATATATCTTCTCACAGGTAGGCGAGGTCTTCAACACCTTCTATAACAAGTATCTGCCCTTCCCACTGACAGGGGCCCAGAAAAGGGTTATCAGAGAGATCAGGGTCGACGTAGGCTCAGGAAGACAGATGAACCGTCTGCTACAAGGCGACGTAGGCAGTGGCAAGACCCTCGTGGCACTGATGTCGATGCTGATCGCCATCGACAACGGCTACCAGACTTGTATCATGGCACCGACGGAGATCCTGGCCGAACAGCATCTGCAGACGATCATGGGCTTCCTGAAGGAAATGGATATCCGTGTGGCCCTGCTGACGGGTGTCGTCAAGGGCAAGCGTCGGGAAGAGATTCTCGAAGGACTGGCCGATGGTACCATACAGATCCTGGTGGGTACGCATGCCGTCATTGAGGACACGGTACAGTTCGCCCGTCTCGGACTGGTTGTCGTCGACGAGCAGCACCGCTTCGGTGTGGCTCAACGCGCCAAGCTCTGGAGCAAGAGTGAGAACCCGCCTCATGTGCTTGTGATGACCGCCACTCCCATCCCCCGCACGCTCGCCATGACCCTCTATGGCGACCTCGACGTGAGCGTCATCGACGAGCTGCCGCCTGGCCGTAAGCCTGTACGTACCACTCATGTTTTCGACTCTCGCATGACCACGCTATATGACGGTATCCGGCAACAGATTCGTGAGGGGCGACAGGTCTATATCGTCTTCCCACTCATCGAGGAGAGTGCGAAAAGCGACCTCAAGAATCTTGAGGACGGCTTCGAGGTGTTAAAGCAGGCCTTCCCAGAGTTCCGACTGAGCAAGGTTCACGGTAAGATGAAGCCGAAAGACAAGGAAGAGGAGATGCAACGGTTTGTCAATGGCGAGACGCAGATCCTCGTCGCCACCACCGTTATCGAGGTGGGCGTCAACGTGCCCAACGCCTCCGTGATGGTGATTCTCGAGGCACAGCGCTTCGGGCTCTCACAACTGCACCAGCTCAGAGGACGTGTGGGGCGCGGCGCCGATCAGAGCTTCTGTATCCTCGTCACTCCATACAAGCTTTCGGAAGACACCCGCAAACGCATCGACATCATGTGCGACACCAACGACGGCTTCCGCATCGCAGAGGCCGACCTGAAACTGCGCGGTCCAGGCGACCTGGAGGGTACCCAACAGAGCGGTATGGCCTTCGACCTGAAGATTGCCGACATCGCCCGTGACGGTCAACTCATACAGATGGCCCGCGACGAGGCACAGAAGATCATCGACGACGACCCGGAATGCACCTCTCCGCGCTACCAGATGTTATGGAACCGACTGCGACAATTACGGAAAGACAACATCAACTGGTCTGCCATTTCTTAGGAAAAAAGTCTGCTGAATACGCACGAAACCAGCACGCAAAGTGTTAAAACTTCCCAAAACTATGTTAACGAAAACCGAAATTCTGCATATTTCCAGAATCTTTTTCCTATCTTTGCAACGCATTATAGCTTTTTTAGCAGATAAAACCAAAACCCGGATGATAACGATTAAGATTCTTAAGACAACTGTTTTTATGGCTTTCATGACACTCTCGGCGATCCCCTCACAAGGGCAGGATCTCTTGGCGCGTCAGGCACCGGTTGACCGGAAAATGAAGGCAGTTGACTCCATAGTACTCAATAGACTGATTGAACAAGAGATGCTGGAGAACCCCTCTGGCGACCTCTATAGTGAGTGGGACACAGAGGCGACCCACTATTATGGCAACACCCTGCCCGACGAGGCCGTTATCGACCTCCGCGGATTCTGCATGCCGACCCCAAGCCGCGTCATCACCTCGAACTTCGGTGCACGCTGGGGCCGTCAGCATAAAGGTCTCGACATCAAAGTATATATCGGCGACACCATCCGTGCTGCATTCAGCGGTAAGGTGCGTATCGTGAAATATGAGCCCCGCGGCTACGGTAAGTATGTGGTCATCCGCCACTACAACGGACTGGAGACCTACTACGGACACATGTCCAAGCAGCTGGTCCGTGAGAACGAAGAAGTAAAAGCAGGCGATCCTATCGGTCTCGGTGGAAACACAGGTCGTAGCACCGGTTCACACCTGCATTTCGAGACGCGCCTCTGCGGCGTAGCCCTGAACCCCGCCCTGATGTTCGATTTCCGTAATCAAGACGTGACGGGCGACTTCTACACCTTCCGCCGCAACAAGTATGCTGCCGAGTCGGCACAAGCCACCCGTCTGCGCGGTGTCAGCGGCAAGAAAAAGGGCGGTCGTTTCGATGCCGACTCTGACGATGACTCCGAATTGGCTATCGCAGCTCCGTCGGCCTCTTTCGCACCTGAGGTACACTTCCACAAGGTGAAGAAAGGTGAGACCCTGCAGTCCATCGCCCGCAAATGTCACACTACAGTCGATGCGCTCTGCAAGCTTAACCGTATCGGCAAGAGCATCCGTCTGATGCCGGGACAGATCTTGAAATACAACTAATCAACACATACATCCGATCAAAGGCTTCCTTAACGGGAAGCCTTTTTCATGTCAGCCCATATCTCCACGGGTGAGGCACATGTCTCCTTTAAAAGTAAAACAAGTTGTTTTGGTGTCGTAGAAGGCATCTCCAAGAGTCATAGGGAACATCTCTTCACAGGTAAAACAAGTTGTTTTACTTTTAAAGGAGACATCGGCATGGATTGAGAAGATATCGTTTATCCATGACGCTCCCTATTCGGGAATAGGGGAAACTTGGCCATCAAAGATGACGAAGATACTCCATCTCGGTAAAAAAAGAAAGATTTCTTTTGTTCTGCTCTCGATTTTTCGTATCTTTGCCCAAAACTTTAAACTATAGATCTTATGTACGACAAGGAAAGAGGGCTGTATATCGCCCACTGCGCCAATGGTGCACTCAGTATCACAGGTAAGATGGCCAACCGACATGGACTCATCGCCGGTGCCACGGGTACAGGAAAGACCGTCACCCTGCAGGTGATGGCAGAAACCTTCTGTCAGGCAGGCGTGCCTTGCTTCATGGCCGACATGAAGGGCGACCTCAGCGGCATATCACAGGTCGGAAAGCTGAGCGGCTTTATCGAGAAGCGCCTGCCCGAGTTTGGTATTGAGAACCCAGAGTTCCAGGCTTGCCCCGTCAGATTCTTCGATGTGTTCGGTGAACAGGGACACCCGATGCGCGCCACCATCTCGCAGATGGGTCCGCAGCTGCTTTCCAGACTACTACAACTGAACGAGACGCAAGACGGCGTACTGAATATCGTGTTCCGCATTGCCGACGAGCGCGGACTGCTGTTGCTCGACCTGAAGGATCTGCGACAGATGCTCGACTGGGTATCGCAGCATGCCAAGGAGTACACCACAAAATACGGCAACATCTCCATCGCCAGCATCGGCGCCATCCAGCGTGCCCTCCTGCAACTGGAGAGTCAGGGAGCGGATAAGTTCTTCGGGGAGCCCTCGTTCGACATCTACGACCTCATGCAGACCGAAGGTGGCAAGGGTGTGATGAACGTGCTGGCTGCCGACAAGCTGATGATGCAGCCGAAGCTTTATTCCACATTCCTGCTGTGGCTGCTCTCCGAGCTCTACTCCACCCTGCCCGAGGTGGGCGACATGGACCTGCCGAAGCTGGTGTTCTTCTTCGACGAGGCACACATGCTCTTCGACGGTACCTCGAAGGCCCTGCTCGACAAGATTGAGCAGGTGATTCGTCTGATTCGCTCGAAGGGGGTGGGCATCTATTTCATCACACAGAGTCCGACCGACATCCCTGAGAACATTCTCGGACAGTTAGGCAATCGCGTGCAGCATGCCCTTCGTGCCTACACGCCGAAGGACCAGAAGGCCGTGAAGACGGCTGCCGACACCTTCCGTGCCAATCCGGAGTTCAAGACAGACGAGGCCATCATGAACCTGGAGACCGGTGAGGCGCTTGTGAGCTTCCTCGACCCCAAAGGTGCTCCCAGTATCGTAGAGCGTGCGAAGATCCTGTTCCCCCTGTCACAGATCGGTGCTGTCAGCGAAGGACAGCGTCTGGACATCATCAAGCAGAGTCGCATCTACGGCAAGTATGACACCCCCGTCGACCGTGAGAGTGCCTTCGAGGTGCTGATAGCAGAAGCCGAGAAGGAAAAAGAACTGTCCGCTGAGACGACAGACGCTTCGACGGAGAAGAAGACAGAGGGCAAGAAGAAATCAGGTATGATGAGTAAGGTGATGAAGGCCATCATCACGGCCGTCACCTCGACCTTCGCCACCATCCTTGGCACCTATATCAGTGACAAGGTGACAGGTAAGAAGACCAAGTCGAAGACCTCAGGTACTGGTCGTGTGGTGAAGAATGCCACCAGCGCTGCCACCCGTACCATCACCAAGGAACTGACACGCGATATCCTTGGCAACCTTGTGAAGTAAGACCTCACCCCTCCCCCGAAGGGACCGGTAACTACCGAAAGGAACAGACCGTATAGATATACCGCTGTCGATCGACAGTGGTATATTTATATTTATCCGTATCAATCACCGACTTCATATCCTTGCTGATACCTGTCCCTACAAGCTTCATCGTTGCCTCTTTCATCGTCCACAAACGGATAAAGGTGGTATCAGGCTGATCGGAAGTCTCTATGTCACGCACTTCCTCGTCGTTCATCGTATAACGACCCAGGCGCTCCTTATAGGCCCTGACAGACTCAACATCAATACCCACTGGCTGGTCGCTGATGGCACAGGCCACGGCTTCCTTGCAGTGACTCAAGTTAAAGAAGATCTCAGGATGACCGACGATGAAGGGTTTCCCATGCTCGTTGTATTCAAAGACAGGATTATCCATGATGCCGTATTCCTCACGCAGTCCCTGCTTAAGAAGCAGGTAGGCAAGTACACAGAGACGGCGCCCTTGTTCATGCTTGAACCTCAACGCCTGCTCCCGGCGCTGCTCCGAGATCTCCCGCAGCGACGACTCGAGATCAAAGTCCCATATATCCTCTCTGACGTATATCATTTCAGTCCTATCTCCGGCATGGGAATCTTACGGTTAGGATTCTCCTTGGCACCAAGATCCACAAGCTCGCGCCCTTTCTGGGCCACGCTCTGACGTCCCGTGATCAGTTTGTTATTCGCATTATCATAAGCCTCCTGGACCTTATGGATCTTCTCACCCAACTCATGATAGCGCTGCACAAAGTCGCCCAAGCGGTCGAGCAACTGCTCGGCCAGTCCAAAGACCTTCTGCTGATTCTCTGCCTGCTGGTTCTGTACCCAGGCGATATGAATCATATGAAGGATACCCAGGAGATTCTGCTCTCCCGTCACGAACACCTTCTTCTCAAACGCCTCGCGCCACAGCGTCGGGTCGTTGGCTAACGCCAACTGCAACGACGACTCGAACGGCATGAACATGATAACGAAGTCGACCGCGTCGCGCCCATTCTTGATATACTTTGAGTAATCCTTGCGAGCCAGCTCGTTCACATGACTGCGCACACTCTTGATATGCTCCTGCAGATAACGCTCCTTCTCCTCGGGTGCCTCGGCATTGACATACTTCTCGTATGCCACAAGCGATACCTTCGAGTCAACGATGGCGTCCTGTCCCTGCGGATAATGCAGGATCACGTCGGGCTGCATCTCGCGCCCCGTCTCGTCGTTTTTCAGCGGACGTCCCATCTCGTCGCGTAACCGGGCCTGCACCTCATAGTGGATACCCTCTGTCAGCCCCTGACTCGCCAGCAAGTCGCCAAGGATAATCTCACCCATGTTACCACTCACCTTATTGTCGCGGCGTAACACATTTGTCAGACTCTCTGCCCGCTCGCCCAACTGCTGGGTCTGTTCCATCATCTGACGGATCTGCTCACGGAACGATGCCGAATGAGCGGCCGACTCCTTCTGGTTGTCGCTGATAGCCTTCTGCATGTTCGTGATCGCCTCCTTCAGCGGTTGGGTGATGCCTGTCATGGTCTCCGTATTCGACTCCTTCAGTTTGGCAGCACTCGTCTCCATCAACTGCTGAGCCATATTCTTAAACCGCTCCTCATGTCGTTTCAGTTCCTCATCCATCTGATGTCTAACCAGCTCCAGTTCCCGTCCTTGCGACTCTGCCTTGGCTGAGAGCATCTTGTTCTCAGCCTCCAGATGGGTCACCCTGCTGGTGGCCGCCCCCAGCTGTTCATTACGCATCGACAGTTCAATATCTTTCTTTCCGCCCTCAATGCGGAGCACGTCCATCTTACGATCCATGAAGAGGTAGAGCACGACTGCGCCTACCACCAGACCTATCAGTATATATAATGCTATCATCATGACACTCACTATTTTGATGGCAAAATTAGCTAAAAATATCCACAAAGGACACAAAGGAATGAAAAACTTAAAGAAAAAAATGCTCATTGCATTCATTATAAAAGAATTTTCGTATATTTGCCGAGTAATATCCTATTTAACAATCAACTAAAAACAATTAGAGTATGGATTACAAGATTATCGACATTGAAGGTGTTGGCGACGTTTACGCAGAGAAACTGGTTGCCGCAGGTATCACCAAGGTCAGTGAGTTGTTGGAGAAGTGTGCCGCTCCTAAGGGACGTAAGGAACTGGCAGAGGCCACAGGCATCAGCGAGAAGCTCATTCTCCGCTGGACGAACCATGCCGACCTGTTCCGCATCAACGGTGTAGGTCCCCAGTTTGCTGAGTTGCTCGAGGCCGCCGGTGTAGACACTGTGAAGGAGTTCCGCCACAGGGTTGCCGAGAACCTGCAGCCCAAGCTCGTTGAGGTGAACGAGGCCAAGAACATCTGTAACCGCGTGCCCGCTGTAAGTGAGGTACAGAAGATGATCGACCAGGCCAAGGAGCTTGAGCCGAAAATGACATACTAACACACCAAGAGCCCTGGTCCTGCCGGGGCTCTTTTTTATACGACCATTGTTAACCTTTTTTAGGAAAGGGCAAGAGGAAAGTCACAGATTATTTCGTATCTTTGTAGTCAGACACCAGATTACCAACTTACAACTATTATTACGATGACCAAACCCGACAACAGACTGCACGCAGTCCAACTGTGCTTAGTCGCTATCATGCTTATCGGCCTCATTGCCTGTACGACCGACGATGCCACCAGCCAACAGTCCTCACAGGGCGGAGCTCCCGTCTACAGTATCCGTATCCCCGCCACCTTCGGCGAAAACCTGTCAAAGACCCGCGCCGTAAACTACAATAGTGAGACGGGGGCGCTCGACGCCACCTTCACCACCGATGATGTTATCTTCGCTACCATCGTCAGCGCAGGCGACAACCAGGCAGCCACGACGATACTGAAGCCCGACAATAATGGCAACAGTGTCAACCTCGTGCCCTATACAGGTTCCACCGTGTCATTCCATGACAACACGGATCCAGATCTTTCCACCAATCCTACGCTTGTCTCTCTCACGGGCGGCGAAACGATATTCCTAGAGTATCATAGCACGGCCATCAATGAGTTCTTCGACTACACGGGCCTGTACACAGATCCTTTCGGTGTCACGCAGAACGGCACACTCGCAGGTCTGAGCCTTTTTGACTATGCCACCGCCACCGTCCAGGTCACGGGCATCACAGGCAATGAGACCGACGGCTACGCCCTCACCACCACAAACGCCTCGTTCAATAACCAGCAGTCGATGTTCAAGTTCACTTTCACCGGTCTGCCTTCGGGTGTCGGGGTCAAGAAAGTCGTCATCCACTCCAGCGAGGACAAACTTGTGACAGGATATTCACCGACATTGATGACATTAAGCACGTCTATCAGCATGCCTGCTTCTCCCATCCTCTACGGTGACATCACCATCGACCTCGGCACTGCCGCCTCTGCCAGCAACAGCACCGTCTACGCAGCCTTGCGGTTCGATCCTTTGGACAACGAGACGGCAACCGACAACATCATCTTCACCATTACGGGCACCGACAACAAGACCTACACCACCACGAAGACCTCACCCGCAGGTGGTTTTCAGAACGGCAAGTACTACTCGTCGACCGTTGCTCTGCCCACCTACCGTGTGTACACAGCCCAAAACGTTTATACCAACGAGCAGATTCCCAGTGATGCAACGAAAGTAACAAGCACTGGTCCTACCAGTTGGGGCACAGGAACCTACGTCGTCAGTGACGATGTCACCATTACAAACGGTGTGAACCTCACTGGCGATGTCAAGCTCATCCTGATGGACGGTGCATCACTGACCGTCAAAAGAATCACCAATTCAGATGAGGGGACTCTGTCTGTTTACGGTCAGAGCGCAGGTACCGGCAAGCTCACGGTTGATAATACCATTCTGAGTGATCCGAATTATAGCGCCATGACCGTAAATGGTCTGACCGTTCATGGTGGCGAGATAGAAGTGAAGGCAGCAAGAAGCAATGTCAATTATCTGGTTGGGGGGGTGCTTTCTTCTGGTCCGGTCACGGTCTATAACGGCAAAGTCACAGCAACCTCCGACAATGGTTGTGGTATCAGAATCACATACAACCATCTGATCGTCTATGATGGCGAGGTGAATATTACATCGAAGGGGGACGCAATCTTACTCTATAACGACAATAATTTGACTCATACTGACTTAGAGATCAAAGGCGGCTCAGTAACAGCCAAGAGCACCGTTGGCTCTGGAGTCCATATCAAAAGTGGAAAAGGCGATAAGATCACCATTGATGGCGGATTATTGACAGCTATTGGCGGTGAAGGGAATGGAGGAGCCGATGGATATGGCATATATATAGATCCTTGGAATAAAGCAAACATCCAAATCGAAAGCGGCACTTTAGATGTTACCGGCGGTAATGCGACAACCAGAAGAGACGGAAGACCAGGCATTTCCATCTGGGGAGACATTTCCGTTGAAGACGGCACCTTTACGGTTAAAGGCGGTGAAGGCTCTGACGACAGAAATGGCGGTCATGGCATCTACTTCAAGACCGCAGGACTTCTTACCGTCAATGGCGGCACCGTGGATATTACTGGCAGCAAAGGCGCTAACGGCATCAACGGCTCCGTCAGTTCCAGTATTCAGGCTTTCAATGGCGGACAATCATCAATTACTGGTGGAGAAGGCTCCAAGGCCTTCAATCGGGCCGTGAAGATAAAAAGCGGTCTGACAGCCTATTGCAGCAGTTCTACTGATTCTCCGAGCACCCTCATCACAGGTGAAGACCAGAACGTCACCTTATCCTATCGCTATGTCAATATCAAATAATTAGGCCTCTTTGATGACTGCTCAGATACGGAGCGAGCGTCAAAGGTTGGTCTGGGTGGGGGGCCAGTTGACGAGGTAGAGGGTCTCGGTAGCGCGTGTAAAGGCGGTATAGAGCCAGTGGATATAGTCGGGCGTAAGCATCTCGTCGGTCATATAGCCCTGATCAAGATAGACGTGGGCCCACTGACCGCCCTGCGCCTTATGGCAGGTGACGGCATACGCGTATTTTACCTGAAGAGCATTATAATACCTGTCGCCCTTCAGTTTTTTGATGCGCTCGCTTTTTAAGGAGACATCAGCATAATCCTCCATCACAGCCTGGTAGAGTTGTTCTTGCTGCTCACGTGTCAAGGCAGGCGTCTCCGACGTGAGAGAATCGAGCACCACAGTAGCCGTCAGTTCATAATCGTCGTAGTCGGGAAACCGCATCGTCACCTCCGCAAACCGGAAGCCATATTGTTCATGTATATTCCTCACCCGTTGCACTGCAGCGATGTCTCCATTAGCAATAAAAGAGGGAGCCACCACCTCTGTCCCCTCCCCTGTAGGAGCAGGAGTCGGACTGGTCCAATAGTAGTTGTTCTTCACGACCATCAGCAGATCGCCACGACAGAGCTCCTCATCACGGTCGAGTACTCTGTTACGAATGCCCTGATTATAGACATTCGCCCACTTATTACTTCGGGTGATCACAATCGTCTCGTCATGCCCAACCTTACTATAACTGTCGGCCAGAGAGTCGATCAGTTCATTACCTGGCACCATCCGGATATCAGCGAACCCCTTGAAACGGATACGTGGGAGAACCAGATGACCTTGGTTTTCCCTGATCTTCGTAGCGTTCCAAAGGATACCCGACGTCTCGCTCTGGCGGAGTACCTGGTTCAGGTCGCACTCATAGACCTTCATGCCATAACCACGGAGCACGTCGGCCATCAGCGCCGGACTCTCTGTCTCGCCAACCGGCGGCAACTGCGCCCTGTCACCTACCAGTAGCAGCCGACAGTTCAGTCCGTTATAGACGAACCGCATCAAGTCGTCGAGCAGACAACCACTACCAAAGTCTATGGCATGACCGGAATTGGAGGAAGAAAGATGATTGCCATTGGAGATCATAGAAGCCTCATCGACGATGAACAGAGTGTCGCGGTTCAGATTGACATTCAAGCCAAACGACGACAGACTATCGGCCGTCTTCTCACGATAGATACGGCGATGGATGGTGAAGGCTGAATGACCGGCATTCAGTGAGAACACCTTAGCGGCACGCCCCGTCGGTGCCAATAGTACCATCTTCTGTCGCAGCGCCATCATTCCCCGGACGATGGCACCGGCCAACGTGGTCTTACCCGTACCTGCCGAACCACGGAGGATCATCACCACCTCCTCGGAGCGGTCGGTCATAAAACAGGAGAACACATCCAAGGCATGCTCTTGCTCAGATGTCGGCACGAAACCGAACGACTGTCTGACACGGTATTTCAACTCGTCTGTGATCATATCAATTGCAAAAGTACATAATAAAAAGCAATTTTCGTTCTTCCATTCTTCCATTTTTTCATTTTAAATTATTAATTTTGCACCCAAATGCGGATTACTGACAAAGAGATCAATATCGTACTGGCACTGACTGCACTCGGACTACTTGCCATCTGTGTAGCCAGCATTATCCACGGATAGAGAATGGACAAGAGAAAGATGACCATACGCATCGGGAGAAACAGTCTCTCGTTTACCATGCTCGACGCTACGGACACGGAGCGGCCGATCATCTATGAGCCCTATATCGTGAAAGGTGGCATCTCAATGGCCGCGAACCTACGTGAGGCCTTCAAGACCGCCAGTCTGACTGCCGCAGACATGCGGAGGGTCCAAGTGCTGCTCGACACACCTTCGATGCTGGTACCTATTGAGCAGTTTGAGGAAGAAGAGAAGGAGGTGCTTTTCAATCACGCCTTCCCCGCCGGGCAGGAGCCAAGGGTTGTGCTGCACAATGTGCTGCCCGACCTGAAAGCCGTCTGTCTCTTCGCCATCAACAAAGACCTGCGCGGTGTGATCTGCGACCGTTACGATGACGTGCAGTTCATCCATGCCATGGCTCCTGTCTGGCACCATTTGCACCAACGGAGTTTCACTGGTCATCGCAACAAACTATACGGCTGTTTTCACGACAGACAGCTTGACGTGTTCTGTTTCCAACAGAACCGATTCAAGTTCTGCAATAGCTTCGAGGCAAGTCATGCACATGATGCCGTCTATTTTATACTCAACGTCTGGAAACAGCTTCGTCTTGAGGCAGAGCACGACGAGCTGCATATCGTCGGTGATATTCCCGAACAGGAATGGATGATAGCAGAGTTGAAGAAATACCTGCATAAGACCTACGTGATCAACCCAGCGGCAGACTTCCTTCAGGCACCTGCCACAAAGATCAAAGATATGCCTTATGACCTGATGACACTACTCGTCAGAGGAAGATAAAAGGAGGAAAAGGACACATGAGAATCATCACAGGGAAATATAAAGGCAGACATTTCGACATTCCAAGGAACTTTAAGGCAAGGCCTACGACAGACTTTGCCAAGGAGAACATCTTCAACGTACTGACAGGCTATATCGACCTTGAGGGTGCGACTGCCCTTGACCTGTTCTCAGGTACAGGAAGCATCTCTTTAGAACTGCTTTCACGTGGCTGTAGTCATATCATCAGCGTAGAAGCTGACCGCGACCACCACCGTTTCATCATGGACTGCCTGAGAAAGCTGGATCCAACCCTAAAGGGAGATGACCGCCACGCACAGTCTGCCATCCCTCTTGGAGAGGTAGGAAGAGTCCTTGTTCCTCTGCGCGGTGATGTCTTTCGTTTCATCAAGTCGTGCAAACAACAGTTCGACTTTATTTTCGCCGATCCGCCTTATGCATTGAAGGAACTGCCAACGATACCAGGACTGATCTTTGAGAAAGGATTATTGAAAGACGACGGCATCTTCGTGTTTGAGCACGGCAAGGATCAAGATTTCTCCAATGATCCGCATTTCGTGGAACATCGGAGTTATGGCAGTGTCAATTTCTCGTTGTTCAGAACAAGGGGGAGAGCATCCGAGTAACACTTTCCCATAGTCTGACGAAGAATCCCCCGTTCATTCGTCCTGGAAGATTGGACAAAAGCACAGAGCGTTCCTCGTCGCGGAGGAAAATCTTCTTCATACGCAGGGCTATTCCCTCGTCGTAGAAGAAGATATTCGCCTCGAAGTTATTCTCGAAACTACGGAAATCCAGATTGGTCGATCCACAAGTTGTAATGGCATCATCACAGACCATCAGCTTAGAATGAAGGAACCCCTCCTCATACAAGCTCACCTTGATACCGGCCGCCACCACTTCCTTCAGATACGAGCGACTGGCCCACTCCACAAAACGGGCATCGCTATATCGTGGACACAGCACCCTCACATCGACACCAGCCAATGCAGCTGTCTTTAACGCAAAAAGGACGGAGTCGTTAGGAAGGAAATAAGGAGTCTCCAGATACAGATAGCGACGAGCCCCCAGGATGACACGTACAAAGCCCTGCATGATTTCGGGGTAAGGAGTCACCGGCGTACTTGTCACCACCTGTGCCAGACAATTGTTCACAAGCACACCACGATCTGACGACAGTTGAGGATAGTACTTGCGATCTGAGAGCAGGGTTCTGTCCACGAAGTACCAATCAACGAGAAAAGCCCGCTGGAGTGCATAGACAGCACCACCCGTCACCTGTATCATCGTGTCGCGCCAAGGTTGGCTACCCGTACCCTTCACATAACGCAAAGCGATGTTCATTCCACCGACAAAGCCAATACTACCATCGATAACGATAATCTTACGGTGGTTACGGTAGTTGACCTTACTTGTGAACGAAGGAAACCTAACGGGCAGGAACGACACGACCTCAATACCCTCCTCGCGCATCCGCTCAAAGAAACGATGTCTGACATTCCAACAGCCCACATCATCGTAAATCAGGCGTACTTCCACTCCTTCATGTGCCTTGGCTATCAATGCGTCGGCAACCAGACAGCCCAGAGCATCCTCAGCAAAGATATACATATCGATATGGATATGACTCTTTGCCTTATGGATGGCCGCCAATAAGGCCGGGAAGAACTGGTAACCATCGGTATATATCTCCACCTTGTTGTCCTTGAAGGGCAGCGCAAGGTTCTGATTGATGAACAGATCAATCAGAGGTCTATGTCTGTCGGGCAGGCGAAGGTTTTGCTGTTCGGCGAATTCCAGCATCGAACGTTTCGTCAACTGACTCATGCTGCGTTCACTGATATGCCGTTCCTTCCGGGTGTTGAGACCAAAAAACAGATAGAACACAATACCCACCACAGGAACGAACCAGATGACCAGGACCCATGCCATCGTCTTGGCTGGTTGTCGATTATCCATGATCACATGGATCACCGCCATAATAGCAATGATCTGATAGATCAAGAATATGACATTTACCCAACTCATTTCATCTCACCAAATCATTTCCCAGTTGCTTAGCCAGAGCATCGCGCAATTGCTGCGTATCCCGATATTCCTCCAGGAGAGACTTAGCTCGTTCCATGTCGCTGCCAACATTTCTCAACTGGAGCTGAATATCCTTCAACCTTTTCTCTATGATGTCAAGTCGCAAGTCAAGTACCAGATGGAGCACATGCTGTCGCAAGGTTCCCTTCTGTTCCTTGGGCTGGAACCCTTTACCTAACTGATGACGGTCGATGGCGAGTCGGGCAGCCAGTGAACTGAGTTCAACATCAGGATGCTGCATGAAATAGGTTTCAGCCTTAAAGTCTGGATCTCCGCTATGTGCCATCGCCTCGTCCAAAATCCGGTTATAACGCTCGTCATGGAATCTCAGACCATCCTGTCCCAGATCATAACCGATATATTGGGCTACCGTCAGACTCGTTGTTCCGCCGTCTTCCGTCTCAACATTCTCGAAGATTACCTTCTCGCCGTCACGGATAATGCTTCTCACAAGCAGACGTTCCACTTCATGCGTCTGTTCATCGACAGAATGCAGACCGATGAACTCCTGAGAAGTGGAATTTGTTTGGAGAGAATCTACGTTTCCCTGTTCCTGAGACAAGGATTGTGAGACACCATCAACAGCCCTACCCCGTTCACGCTCCTTCTCTTTCTCCTCGATATCCTTTCGTATATAACCGTTCATCGAGTTGAGAAGGGTCTGCTCCTTGATACCCATCCGCTGGGAAAGTTCGCTTAGATAGGTGGAGCGTAATATCTGGTCGGGGATGACAGAGATACTCTTCACAATACCACCGATTGCCTCAGAGCGTTTCACAGGATCGGACACGTTCTCCACCGTCAGTTGCGTCTTAAACGTGATAAAGTCTGTCTGGTGCGCCTCGATATAATCCTTGAACTCCTGCGCCGTATGCTTCCGGGCAAAGGAATCTGGGTCATCGCCGTCAGGTAACAGCAACACCTTGATGTTCATGCCCTCTGCCAATAGCATATCGGTACCACGCATGGCTGCATGGATACCAGCCTCATCACCGTCGTACAACAGGGTGATATTCTGTGTAAAGCGTCGGAGCAGTCGAATCTGGTAGTTCGAGAGAGCAGTTCCGGAGTTGGCCACTACATTCTCAATACCACACTGATGCATGGCAATCACATCAGTATAGCCCTCTACCATATACACACGATCTTCCTTCGCAATTGCCTTCTTAGCCTGGAACAGTCCATATAGCTCACGTTCCTTATGATAGATCTCAGAATCGGGCGAATTCACATATTTCTGTTGTACACCCTTCGTACGAGCATCAAGCAGACGACCACCGAACGCCACGACCTTACCACTGACATTCAGCCAAGGGAAGATCACGCGCCCCGCATAACGGTCGACAAGCAGGTCTCCTTTCATATAACAGAGTCCTGTCTTGATAAGGAACTCCGGTTGATAGCCTGCCTTTTGTGCTGTCAAGGCCAGGGCATCTCGTTTTGTTAGCGCATAGCCAAGACTGAATTTCTCGATAATATCATCACGGATACCACGGCTACGGAAATACTGTTTACCAATGGCGATACCATCGGGGTCATTCTTCAGCACATCCTGGAAATATCCCATAGCCCACTCGTTGACGATGAACATCGACTCACGGTCACTCTGTTCCTTCTTCTCCTCGTCAGTCAGTTCCTTTTCCTGAATCTCTATGTTATATTTCTTCGCCAGCCAACGCAAGGCCTCCGGATAAGTGATCTGTTCATGTTTCATGAGGAAGTTTACGGCATTACCGCCTTCGCCACACGCAAAGCAATGACAGATCTGCTTCGACGGAGAAACCATAAACGACGGGGTCTTGTCGTCGTGAAACGGGCATAGTCCTTTGTAGTTCACACCTGCCTTACGGAGCGTGACGAACTCACCGACCACATCCACGATGTTGACGGCATCCATAATCTTATCTATCGTCGCCCTGTCTATCATATCTGCCGACAAAGTTACGAATTTTTCTTAAAGTGCCACTCACTTTAAGGGAAAATATGTATCTTTGCAACATAAACATTAAAATAATTAATGATGAGGAACCTATCAACACTTATAATACTCCTAACGTTTACTCTACCACTGGCAGCACAAGGTTTTGATGATCTCCCTACCCCTGGTGGTGAAGAGAAAGTCATCGACAACACCCCCGACTCTATTGCTAAGGCACTGACGAATCGTCCTGCCCCCGGCTCCACGCGTCAGGGTACGAACCCAGTGCTATTCCTGATTGGTAATTCGACGATGCGCAACGGCACCTTAGGTAATGGAAACAACGGCCAATGGGGATGGGGATTTTTCGCCAGTCAATATTTCGACGGGCGACGTATCACGGTCGAAAACCAAGCCCTCGGTGGCATGTCTACTCGCACCTTCTATACAGATCTGTGGCCTGCAGTTCGAGAGGCTCTGAAACCCGGTGATTGGGTGATCGTATCCATCGGCCATAACGACACGGCCGATTTCTTCGATGCCAAACGGGCGCGAGGAGTTATTCCCGGCGTAGACCCCGACACGTTGGTCGTCGGTTTCAACGAACGCCGACAACAGAATGACACGGTATACAGCTACGGGACCTATCTGCGTCGTTATATCTCGGAAATCCGGGCAAAAGGTGCCAACCCCATCCTGATGTCACTGACTCCACGCGATGCTTACGAGGGAGGAAAGATTGTCAGGAAGCCACAGACACAATGGGCTGCCTACGTCGCTGCAGTAGAAGGGGTACCCTTCGTTGATCTGAACGAGATATCTGGCGCCAAACTTGATCGTTTCACTCCATGGAAGGACAAATACCATTTCTTCGGTGATCATATCCACACTTCTGCTTTTGGTGCAGAATTGAATGCCCGGTCGGCTGCCGAAGGAATCTGGTACTCACAGAACCCGCTGCTGAAGCCTTTACAGGAGATGATGCAGAATATAGAACTGCCAACCTATGGAGAGAATCGCGAGGATGGCAAGCCGATGGTCTTTATCACGGGTGACTCAACGGTGAAGAATGCCGACAAAGACAAGAACGGTATGTGGGGCTGGGGCTCACAGGCCGGCCTCATCTTCGATCCAGACAAGATTACGTGGGAGAACGTGGCGATGGCGGGTCGATCAACGCGAAGCTATCTGCGCGAAGGACGTTGGGATAAAGTATACAATGCCTTACAGCCAGGAGACTTCGTATTGATCCAGTTCGGTCATAACGATATCTGTCCGATTACCGACAAGAAAGAGCGCGGGGTCATTCCCGGTACAGCGGATACCTGTCATGTGTACCAAATGGAAACAGATGGGCGCTATGAAGTGGTCTACTCCTTTGGATGGTATCTCCGTAAGTTCATCGATGATGTTCGGGAGAAGGGTGCCACCCCTATCCTTCTCTCCCTCACGCCACGCAATGAGTGGCCCACCGGAAAGATTGAGCGGCGTAACGACACCTACGGTCGATGGTATCGCGAGGTGGTTAGTGAGACTGGTGTTGATTTTGTCGACATCCACAATATCTCGGCAGACTTCCTCGACAAGAAGTTCGCCGGAAAAAACCCAGAGAGGTGCAAGCAGAAAGCTTCAATCTACTTCAACAACGATCATACCCACACTTCCCTTATAGGAGCTCAGATGAACGCTAAGAGCCTCGCCAAAGGCCTCAAACAACTTCACCATCCTCTTGCAAACTATCTCAAGAAATAATCATCATTCATTATGAAGAAACTGTTATCAACTATTCTGTTGGCCGTCATCGTCGGAGCGGTACAAGCAAAAACCTACAGAATCATCAAAGCCCCAGAAGTAACAGGCTGCGTGAATATCAGTCAAGGTGAATTAAAAGTCCGCGAGGTGATTATGAGAGATACGGCCACTACAGTGCTCTTCACAATGGAATATCCTAAGGGTATGAACTTTGTTCTTGCAAAGAACGGCTACTTGATGGACGAAGAAGGCAACCAATACTTTCTGCACTCAGCCGAAGGGGTAGCTCTCGACGTAGGAATACTTTCTCCCGAAAATGGTCAAACAGACTTCACAATGCACTTCGACCCGATGCCTAAGAAGGTTCAAGTGTTTGATTTCATAGAGGGCGATGTATCTGGAGCTTTTATGGTCCTCGGCATACACGACAAAAACGCTAAAATGCCAGCACCAAAAGGAGATGCCATATACGAAGAACTGGTAAAAACATACCCATATGCTCTGCCCGAAGAATGGTTCAAGACCGATTCCGTAACCGTGAGAGGTCGTATAGAGGATTATGACCCAGAACAATCCGGATTTACTCAGATGACTCTTTTTGATTGGGACATATCCATGAAACACCCCGAGAGAAAGGTCATCAACATCACTCCTAATGGCTCGTTTGAGAAGACATTCATGGTCAACTATCCGAGACTCTTAACGATTCAAAATGCGAAAATCAATATCGACGAATTGATACCCTACTATGCCATTCCAAACGATGTGAATGACATTACCGTGAAAAAGAATGAGCAAGGAGGATACGAATATTTCTATAACAACGGCAGCAGCAAGGATGTAGAGCGTTGGCTGAAATTGACCTACATGCTCTATCCTTTTTCATTGAGCAACGGCAATGTCGCTCAAGCCAATATCCTAACAGAACGCCTGTGGCAGAATATGATGCTCCGCCTGCGAACAACCATCCGTCACAATCAGTTTACACCATTGGAGGTAAATCTGGCTCTTTGCAACGCACAGGTGAATATTGCCTTCAGTTTCTTGGATTACATCATGATCCACAAATTCGATGTAGTCAAACAAGAGGAACGTGACGGCCGGCGCTACACGGTCATTCTCGACAGTGCAGAATGGGCAGCGATAAACGAGCCGAAAAGCTACCCCATACTACAGCGTATTAATTTCGACAATCCTATGCTGATGGCTGCAGGTAATTATCCCATACTTGTGAATCGCATCCAATATGCAGATTATGTTCGTAGCCGCCAGATTCCCATGAACGCCCAACTGAATGTGAGTGTCAAAGACGCAAACGATTTCCTCATGAACGGCTATGCAGCCATGCGTGAACTGATGGGCACCGATCATGATAACTTGATGGCGCAAACATGCACCTATCAAAACATGCTCAACTTCTTCGATAGTTGGCGAGAGTATGAAGGTTATCTTTCAGACATCATTCCCTTATATCAGGCCTCGTTTACACATCCTTATGTGCGCCTGAAGGCAGAGCAGTTCTATGCCGATAAGATGGCTCAACAGGCATTCTCGTCACCATTGCCAAATACGCCTGCAGCCCAACTTATACGTTCACTTTCAGAACGCTATCCAGGTCGGATGCTCTTTATAGACTTCTGGGGAACAGGCTGTGGCCCTTGTCGTGCAGCTATACAAGACAGCAAGAATCTACGGGCAGAAATAGCCAAACGTGACGATGTGAAGTTGATTTTTATTGCAGGCGAACGTACAGAAGAAGGCAGCAATGCCTACAAAAAGTATGTGGATGAATGGTTGGCTGACGAAGACACCATCTGTCTAACCAACGAGGAGTTTGCCCGGATGCAAGAACTTTTCGGTTTTAGCGGTATCCCATTCTATGTTACCATCACTCCCGACTGTCATCTAGTGCGCGACGACCTGAAGATCCGCTCTTATAATTCCTTTAACGAAGATATTCAGCGGTTAAAGGAGAAGTTAAAGTAAAAAGACTACAGCGTGTGCATAATCCCTATAGCAGTAAAATGTCGTTATGGCTTCATAAAGACGAAATAGACCGCCGCCACTAAGCAGAGAGCGGCCGCAGCATGATTCCAGCGTAGCTCTTCGTGTTGAAAAAACAAGTTGGCGATAACCGCAAACACCACCAATGAGATACATTCTTGGATAACCTTCAACTGTACCAGTGAGAACGGGCCGCCATTGTCAACAAAGCCAATTCTGTTGGCTGGAACTTGACAGCAGTATTCGAAAAAAGCAATCATCCACGAGAAGGCAATCACCAGATAGAGGGGCCAATTGGTCGAGATACCCGACTGCTGTAGGCGGAGATGCCCATACCATGCGAAAGTCATAAACACATTGCTCATTATGAGCAACAGAACCGTATAAATTCCGTTTTGCATAACGCGAGTTTTTTTCGCCTGCAAAGGTACACATTTTCAGCGAACCACAATCATCTCGACTGAAGAATTTCGGTAGAGATACGGATATTAGAGGAAGAAACACCGGTTGCGAAGCGGATAAAGAGGACTGCTATGACAACTGGTCGTTTATTTGTATTGACAGAAATTGCACAAATTGACCAAAATGTGCACAAACCCGTCAATTTTGTGCATTTTTTTTGGCTGTATGCACAAAAAACAGTACCTTTGCGAGCGATTTCAGGAAATCGCCAGCAAAAACAGACCGTAACCGAGCATAGTACTACAACCTTGCATTCGTTCTGCACTGTTCTTTGCAGCACTTTTTGAATATCAAGAACATACATTATTAATAATATATTATGGCTTTAAAGATTGTTGTGCTGGCCAAGCAAGTGCCAGACACCCGTAACGTGGGTAAGGATGCCATGACCGCTGAAGGAACGGTGAACCGCGCTGCCCTACCCGCTATCTTCAATCCAGAAGATTTGAATGCCCTAGAACAGGCCCTTCGTCTGAAGGAGCAGAATCCGGGCTCCACAGTAGGAATCCTCACGATGGGTCCTCCACGTGCAGGTGAGATTATCCGTCAGGGACTTTATCGTGGTGCAGATACTGGTTGGCTGTTGACCGACCGTCTGTTTGCAGGTGCCGACACCCTCGCCACCTCTTACGCTCTCGCCACTGCCATCAAAAAGATCGGTGACGTAGACATCGTTATCGGTGGTCGTCAGGCTATCGATGGTGACACCGCTCAGGTAGGTCCTCAGGTGGCTCAGAAGCTAGGTCTGAATCAGGTGACTTACGCAGAGGAGGTCCTGAGTGTAAAGGATGGTAAGGCTACTATCAAACGTGTGATTGACGGTGGTGTGGAGACTGTAGAGGCTCCTCTGCCCGTTGTTATCACCGTTAACGGAAGTGCTGCTCCCTGTCGTCCCCAAAATGCCAAGCTGGTGATGAAGTATAAGCGTGCGACATGCCCCATGGAGCGTCCTGCCGAGGGTACACCGTACGACTATCTATATGAGGAGCGCCCTGAACTGAATCTGAATCAGTGGAGTGTCGCCGATGTTGACGGCGATGTCAATCAGTGTGGTCTGAATGGCTCACCGACAAAGGTGAAAGCCATCAAGAACATCGTGTTCCAGGCTAAGGAGTCGAAGACTTTGACGGCTTCTGATGCTGATATCGAGGGAATGATCAAAGAATTGTTGGACGAGAAAATCATTGGATAACGAGATATGGCTAATAACGTATTTGTATATTGCGAAATTGAAGGTACTCAAGTACAGGAAGTATCTCAGGAGCTGCTGACCAAAGGTCGCAAGCTCGCCAATGAACTGAAGGTTGAGCTCCACGCCATTGTTGCCGGCACAGGCATCAAGGGCAAGGTCGAGGACCAGATTCTGCCTTATGGTGTTGACAAGTTGTTTGTGTTCGATGCCAAGGACCTGTTCCCCTACACCTCAGCTCCACACACCGATATTCTCGTAAACCTCTTCAAGGAAGAGCAGCCACAGATCTGTCTGATGGGTGCCACCGTGATCGGTCGCGACCTCGGTCCTCGTGTCAGTTCGTCATTAACCTCTGGTCTGACAGCAGACTGCACAGAGTTGGAAATTGGTCCTTTCGAGGATAAAAAGAATAATAAGGTATATGAGAATCTGCTCTATCAGATTCGACCTGCCTTTGGTGGTAACATCGTAGCTACCATCGTTAACCCCGACCATCGTCCACAGATGGCTACCGTGCGCTCTGGCGTGATGCAAAAGGCTATCTACGAGGGTGCTTGCAAGAAAGAGGTTGTATATCCTGAGGTTTCTAAGTACGTTAGTCCTGAGGCTTTCGTTGTTAAGGTTCTTGATCACCATGTTGAGGCAGCCAAACACAACCTGAAGGGTGCTCCCATTGTTGTAGCTGGTGGCTACGGTATGGGCTCTAAGGAGAACTTCGACCTGCTGTTCGATCTTGCCAAGGTGCTTCACGGCGAGGTTGGTGGTTCGCGTGCAGCCGTTGATGCTGGTTGGTTGGATCACGACCGTCAGATTGGTCAGACAGGTGTTACCGTTCACCCCAAGGTATACATCGCCTGTGGAATCTCCGGACAGATTCAGCACATCGCTGGTATGCAAGACTCTGGTATCATCATCTCTGTGAACAATGATCCCGATGCCCCTATCAACAAGATTGCCGACTACGTGATTGTTGGTACTGTCGAGGAAGTAGTTCCCAAACTCATTAAATACTATAAGCAAAATTCGAAGTAATTATGGCAAATTATTATAGCGATCATCCTGAGATCGGGTTCTACTTGAACCACCCCCTGATGGCTCGTATCGTTGAGCTGAAAGAAAAGGGGTTCGCTGATGCGAAAGAATATGACTACGCCCCCGTCGATCTGGGCGATGCCATCGAGAACTACAAGCAGATTCTCGACATCACCGGCGACGTGGCTGCCAATATCATCGAGCCAAACTCCGAGAGCGTTGACCTGGAAGGTCCTCACCTCGAGAACGGTCGTATGATCTACGCCTCAAAGACCTACGAGAACCTTGACGCCACCCGTAAGGCTGGTCTGTGGGGTGTCAGTATGCCTCGCCGTTACGGTGGCCTGAACCTGCCCAACGCAGTGTTCTCTATGCTCTCTGAGATGATTTCGGCTGCCGATGCCGGTTTCCAGAACATCTGGAGCCTGCAGAGCTGTATCGATACGCTCTATGAGTTCGGTAGTGAGGAACAGCGCCAGAAATATATCCCCCGCGTTTGTGCTGGTGAGGGTATGAGTATGGACCTCACCGAGCCTGATGCTGGCTCTGACCTGCAGCGTGTGATGCTGAAAGCTACCTTCGACGAGAAGGAGAACTGCTGGCGTCTGAACGGTGTGAAGCGTTTCATCACCAACGGCGACTCTGACATCCACCTCGTATTGGCCCGCTCTGAGGAGGGCACGAAGGACGGCCGTGGTCTGTCTATGTTCATCTACGACAAGCGCCAGGGTGGTGTGAATGTGCGTCACATCGAGCACAAGCTCGGCATCCACGGTTCACCGACCTGCGAGCTCACCTATAAGAACGCAAAAGCAGAACTCTGCGGAAGTACGCGTCTCGGTCTGATCAAGTACGTGATGGCTCTGATGAACGGTGCCCGTCTGGGTATTGCCGCTCAGTCTGTGGGTGTTGAGCAGGAGGCATACAACGAGGGACTTGCTTACGCTAAGGAGCGTCAACAGTTCGGTGACAAGATTATCAATTTCCCTGCTGTCTACGATATGCTTTCTCGTATGAAGGCTAAGCTCGATGCCGGTCGTTCTCTGCTTTATGAGACAGCCTGCTATGTTGATGTCTACAAATGTCTTGAGGACATTGAGCGCGACCGTAAGTTGGAACCTGAAGAGAAACAGGAGTTGAAGAAGTTCCAGCGTCTCGCTGATGCCTTCACACCGCTAGCCAAAGGTATGAACTCCGAGTACGCCAACCAGAACGCCTACGATGCGATTTCTATCCATGGCGGATCAGGCTTTATTATGGAGTACAAGAGCCAGCGTCTGTTCCGTGATGCTCGTATATTCTCAATCTACGAGGGTACCACCCAGTTGCAGGTGGTTGCTGCCATCCGCTACATCACCAACGGAACGATGCTGAACAACATCAAGGATATGCTTGCAGCTCTGCCTGCTGATGCCAATACTGCTCTGAAGGCTCGCGTTGAGAAGCTGATTCCCGTATACGAAGAGGCTCTCGCCAACGTGAAGGCTCTCGAGAATCAAGACGCTCAAGACTTCCTCGCTCGTCGTCTCTATGACATGACGGCCGAACTCGTGATGAGTCTGTTGATTATCCGTGATGCAGCTAAGGCTCCTGAACTCTTCGAGAAGAGTGCCAATGTCTACGTCCGCATGACAGAAGAGGATGTTCTCGGTAAGAGTGCCTACATCAAGAACTTCAAGGTCGAGGATCTCGACAGTTTCCGTGCCTGTTAAGGTATCGGCTTGATACAAACGAAAAGAAGGATGTGTCCGATGTACACATCCTTCTTTTATTATCTATACTTGCTCACACCTGACGTGATGTGAGCAAGTTCTCTTTCGTGATTATTTTACGACGACTTTCTTACCATCGCGAACATAGATGCCCTTACGGTTTGGACGTCCTTCGCGACGTACACCTCTCAGATCAGTGTAAGCAACAGGAGCCTTATCACGAGCAACATTCTTAATACCCGTCGAACCGACAGAGAGATGGATATCACGAGTGCCGAGCGGTGACCAGTCACTGCTAACACGTAACAGATAGTTACCATCAGGCAGCGTACCACCAACCATCATAGTATCAACTACAGCCATTAATCGCTCACCTTTAGCGAAGGAAAGCGTCTGGCTACCAGAACGACGCTCAGTCAGTTGACCGTTGTCAACAACATCATAAAGTGTATAGCGCGCTTTCTCTGAACCTGTGAAGTCCGTCGGAGTATAAGGGTAGCCTGTCGTCAGGTGAAGTTCAAGACTGAGAGGTTGACCACTGGCTACTGCAGTATCGCCTACAAGACGAATAGAGGGTTCGTCACGAACTATGAATTCTTTGTATTTCTCACAACTAGAGAGATCCTCCCTATTTTCCCAATAGATTTTTTCATTGATATAAGACCACACGTAATACCAACCACCTCGGCGAATCTCATGTTCAATATCAAAAGAAAACTTATATGAACCGTCTTTGGCTTTCTCGGGAAGTGCGACGAGATAGTCGTAGACAGCTTTTTCCTCTCTCTTATACGTCATCTGACAATTCTCAGCAGCATCAGAGATACGAGCATGCAAGTAGATGGAGTCGGAAGGTTTCACGTTGGGTACCGTAACATCAGGAATATCTGTAAAATTTACATGATAGACAAGATGTCCTAGATGTACCTCACCATCATCCTCTACCGTCGTCGCCTGATAGTCACCATCATAGGTATCTTTCTGTTCATAATAGCTCGAGTTTTCCACATATTCATCATACGTTCCCATCAGGTTCTCCACCTCGACGACACAGTCGGCCAAGGCAGTACCATCAGGCAGGCAAAGAGCCAAGTAGACGATACCACCACGCATTGGTTTGAATCCAAAAGTGACATCAGCACTCTCTTTTACCCGAAGATATACACCGCTCAATAATGGATCACCCTCAGAATACGGAGTATCGTCTGTGATATCATCAAGCTTCACATCACCGAAGTAGTATGGTATAAGTACCAATGGCATTGTACTTTCAAAAGGGCCATTATTATAAATAGTGGCCGTAATCTCATTACCCATTGCAACACGTGCCGGTCCACCTGTAAAGCCAATTTTCTTAATATCCAGATCGGGGGACATACGAAAAAGGAAGAAACGATTATCATCTGTACGTCCTGCGATGACATTATACTCCAAGGAACCAACCAGATGCCAATCGCTACCAGGAATATTGGGGAATTTAAGCATTGGGTATAGCACCTGTATATCTCCAGGCTTGAAAAGCGTTGAATCAATCCAGACCTCATGGAAATTTAATGACCTGTTATAGACAATGCTATCGGAAGGATCACCTTTATAAATCGGTTTCAGAGTACCATCTTCTTCTCGTGTGCCAAGAGCAAAATCTACGAGGATATGGTCATATGAATATGATCTGAACTTATAGCTGAAACGGACGGTATCCTGACCTTCAACACTTATGGGATCTAATTCATTAAGCCATACCTGAGGAATGGCAGTCTGGGAGTAGGTACCCTCTGGAGCGGGTTTTACTCCAATAATAACATCCTGTCCCATACAAAACCCGATACGACTGGAACTTGCTCCTGCACTAGTATTGTTATAAGGATTGAGTACGGCGAGAGCAAAATATCCGTCATCCGTTCCTTCCCATCCCCAGTTAATATGAAAAAGTCCATTGCCGTCATAACCGTCGCAGACAAAAGAATGTCCAGTTTCATCAGTATCGCCGGAATACTGCACGGGACGTCCCTCGGCCAATTCGTCATAGATCATCTGCTCCCACTCATCAATACCGCAGCAGACACGCTTGACAGAACGGAGAGCAGGATCGTAGCCAAAATACTTGACCAGGGCCTCGACAACCTCCTGTGCGTCAGAGTACGAACCCTCAGGGGAATAACCCATATAAACCGACTGACTACAATAGCGCATCAACGTAGCCACAGCATCCTGCTGAGCCTTTGTACCCTGAATCTCATATCGTTTGAGCTCATAGTTGGGCACTACATAAGTATCAAGCATGTTATCCCAGTCGAAGGTGACAGACGGTAGCGCTTCAATATGCCATATCTTCTCTTTATTCTGGTAAGCCGTCTTCAGATCATAGGCAGGAATCTCCGATGTCGCGGCCCTCGGCCACTTGTGATAGTTCATGATCTGAGCCATCGCAGTGGCAATGCAACCGACATAGGAGGCCTCACCCTCATAGTCTGGATTTGCACCTTCATAGAGAGGTACCTTATTATTATATGGAAATCCTTGATCCCATGTGGTCTTCAGCAAGGGATTGATGGGAGCACGCTCTGCCCGCGTCTTTTTCACCTTTATCGCATGCTGGAAGACGCCATCGACGAAATCATTTCTGTTACCCAACGTCTTCATGGCCGCGTCATAGCTCTTCAGCCATACACGCATGTTCTCTGGCATTTTCTCCCAGTCGATTTTACCTTTAGCAGAATAGCCAAGTACAGGTAAGGATCGACTATCTGCAGAAGCGATAACATATCCACCGCCATCTATATTGAAAGCATAGATACTTTGAGCCTCCACCTTGGTTGCATCTAGTCTCGTAGTCGCATTAGCATTCAAACCTCTGGTTTTTGCTGCCGAGTTACTCGCGAGATACCGTAAGGCACGTTCCTTAGCCTGCTGTTCTGTAATCTGTTGGGCCATGACATTAAGAGTCAGGAGGGCCAGCACAAATAAAAAGAGTAGTCGTTTTACCATTCTCAATATAATTTATGATTGATTAAAATGTAAAGGTACACACTTTCTTTATAAAAACGATATAAAATAAGTTAAAAGTGTTGTTACGACGATAAGATTGCGTATCTTTGTAATTAATAAAAGAAACAGTTCCTTCAAATAATGGAGTTGTCGCTAACCGTTAAAATCTATGGCTTCACATAACGAATTTGGGAGATGGGGCGAAACACAGGCCGCCGAGTATCTTGAAAAGAAAGGGTATACGATTATCGAACGCGACTGGAAATCTGGACGCAGAGACATTGATATTATTGCGCTTGACAAGGACATTGTTGTATTCGTCGAGGTGAAGACCCGTCGAAACAACACTTTCGGCGAACCTGAGGAGGCCGTCGACTATTGGAAACAGCAAAACTTAAAACAGGCCATCAACCACTATGTAAAATCGAAAAACATCCGTCAGGATTTACGATTCGATATCATCTCCGTCGTTGGAGCATTGGAAAATGAACTAGAGATCAAGCATATCAAGGATGTTGCGCTCATATAGATAAACCTATAAAGACTCCAATAGAATCTCTATTAAACGGGGCACGGCATAATCACTAAACTGCGTCTCAGGAATCCATATATAATCACTAGGAAGTTCTGGTCTTACGTCCGTCTCAAGCAAATAGAAGTCTGCATAGAGGACACGGTGGGTAAGCACATGTTTGACATCCCGACGGAGTGAAACGAGAGTCCCATTTATTCCTCTCAGGGTATTGAGGATCTCCGAGTCAGAGGACTTCGTCAGACCATCCTTCCCCTCCGAAAGGATGGTAGGAGAATATGGTTCCCACAATCCTTGCCAAATATCCCCCGCTCCACGTCGATGAATAGCCGTTTCACCTTGACAACGGATATAGACATAAACAAGATGACGCTCACATACCTTCAAGTTTTTCAACTTCACAGGCAAATTACCAACCTTCCCAGAGCGAAAAGCCTCACAGCTCTCCATCAACGGACAGACAGTACAGTGCGGTGACTGTGGGGTACACTGGATGGCTCCAAAGTCCATGATGGCCTGATTATAGACGGCATTTAGGTGTCGACAGTTATCTTTTTGCTTTTGACAAGGGGGTTCAGGAAGAAGACTCTGAGCAAGGGCGGAAAAGGTCTTTTTTCCTTCTGTGGTATTGATGGGGATATTGACACCAAAATAACGGGCGAGAACTCGATATACATTCCCATCGACCACAGCTGCAGGCAAATCAAAAGCTATGCTTCCGATGGCCGCGGCAGTGTAGTCACCCACTCCCTTCAGTCGTCTGAGATCTTCCAACGTATTGGGGAAATGGCCAAGGTCAATAATCTGACGAGCGGCATAGTGCAGGTTCCTTGCACGACTATAATAACCAAGCCCTTGCCACTCACGAAGCACTTCATCTTCTGTTGCTGCAGCCAGTGCCTCCACGGTTGGCCAACGGCATATGAACCGTTCCCAATACTCCCAGCCCTGCTTTACCTGTGTCTGCTGGAGGATAATCTCCGAAAGCCATATAGCATAAGGATCACGAGTCTGCCGCCAAGGCAAGTCACGACCGTTCTCACGAAACCATTGCAGAAGCGTTAATGCAAAATCCATACCGTCAGATTCAGCAACAGACTATAAGACCATAGGACAATCTGGCCCCGCAGTCCATTACATTATATTACAACTTTCCCTGGTCACCCAAATAGCTATCCTTGAAACCAAGGAAATAGAGTACTCCATCAAGACCTATCGTGTTGATGCTCTGCTTTGCGTTAGCAACCACACGCGGTTTTGCATGGAAAGCGATACCCAGGCCGGCCTCAGAGATCATCGGAAGGTCATTGGCGCCATCGCCCACAGCAATCGTCTGAGCCAAATTTACTTTCTCCACCTGAGCAATGAGTTTCAGTAACTCAGCCTTACGATGACCGTCTACGATCTCTCCTACATAACGTCCCGTAAGTTTGCCGTCCTCACCTATCTCAAGTTCGTTGGCATACACATAGTCAATTCCATAACGACGCTGTAGATACTCACCGAAATATGTGAATCCACCCGAGAGAATTGCAATCTTATAACCACAACGTTTCAAAATAGTCATCAGACGGTCTACCCCCTCAGTAATGGGCAAGTTCTCTGCGATCTCTTGCATCACACTCACATCAAGTCCCTTTAACAGAGCAACTCTA
This sequence comes from Prevotella aff. ruminicola Tc2-24, assembly GCF_900110895.1. Classification (GTDB taxonomy): domain Bacteria; phylum Bacteroidota; class Bacteroidia; order Bacteroidales; family Bacteroidaceae; genus Prevotella. The sequence continues at coordinate 223,098 of NZ_FOIQ01000003.1, forward strand.
CGTGTAAAACTTTCCTTGAAATCTATTTCACCACGCATAGCACTTTCCGTGATGGCCCGCACCTCAGCCCCCACACCATTTCGCTCTGCCAATTCGTCGATACATTCCGTCTGGATGAGTGTCGAATCCATATCAAAACAGATCAGTCGACGCATACGACGGAACATGTCGTCTTTTTGGAAAGAGAAATCTATCTCCATCTCCGACGAAAGTTTCATCAGCTTCGATTGCATCTCCTTCCTGTCACGAGGCTCACCGCGCAACGAAAACTCAATACAGGCACGGACATGCTTAGCAGAGTTTTTTATACTCTTGCGTCCTGTGAGTCGCAGAATAGAGTCGATATTCAATCCTTGATCAGCGATAACACGGGTCGCAGCCTCTATCTGTCGAGCCTCCAACTGTCGTCCCATCACCATAAGGATATAACGGTTTTTACCTTGATGACCTACCCAGTCCTCATACTCGTCATCACTAATCGGGGAAAAGCCGATGTTCACACCCAGTTCCGTTGCTTTGAACAACAGTTCTTTCATCACCTGTCCACTATGCGTCTCTTCTATACGGATTAGAATTCCCAATGACAACGTTGAATGGATGTCTGCCTGTCCGATATCAAGGATCTGCGCATCGTACTTCGCCAATATACCCATGACCGAGGCTGTCAGTCCCGGACGATCCTGCCCGGTAATTCTCACAAGAATCTGCTCCTGCATTCTTATTTCAGTGTTCTCCTGTGCGCCATGAGCGGCAAGTAAGGAGTCGTTTTTCTGTTTATTTTCTGTCTTCATATTTTTCAATGGTTCTATTTTCGGGAACTATATCCCTATTCGCGGCACAAAGCCTCACATACTTTATCCTGATAAACCCTACCTTCTGTATGCTTCATCGCACCTTGATTAATGATACAGAAAGCCAACTGATGACCATTAGCTGCCGTGCAGTAGCCTGCCAACGATGAGACGCCAGTTACTGTACCTGTCTTCGCCTGTACCCTTCCCTTCGCACAACTGTCACCCATCCGTTTCTTCAAAGTGCCATCAACAGCTGCCACGGGCAATGACGGACGAAGATATGAAATAATATCACGGTGTAGATAGGCGTAACGTAGCATACTCACCATCAACTCAGGAGTAACATAATTATAAAGTGACAATCCACTGCCATCGGCAACCCGATAGGCGACACCAGAAATGCCCGACTTGGCGACTGTACGTTTGATGATTTGACGGGCATGAGTTGCCTTTGCCGGACGGGCACCCGAAGAGGCCGCAATCTGAAAGAATACTGATTCGGCATAAAGGTTATCACTCTCCTTCATCATCGGCACAAGTATATCCTTCAATCGGTGAGAACGAGAGCACACAAGTAGCACATCCTTGGGAAGGATGCCTGACGTACAGGGAGCATCCACGGTCAGTCCCTTGTCACGCAACAGACTCACAAAACGACTTGCGAATTCATCCTTTCGGGATACCAGCAAGGGTGTCAACTGAGGGTTGTCATCGTCCCAACACCAACCTTCCCCGAGCAAAAACTCCTCTTTGAACGAAGTGTCGGTGACAATACGGCCTCGGATTGAGTCTACTCCCATCCGACAAACAGCCTCAGCAAAGATTTCCATATCTACCTCGTCAAACATCGGATCCATACCACCCACCAAGAAGACATCTCCCTCCAATGTACGACCATTCACCACACCCCGATAATATAGAGATGTGCGCAACGGGTAGTCGGCTCCCAGACAGTCCAATGCCGTGATAGCCGTCAACAACTTCATCGTCGAGGCTGGACGCAGCGTCTGCTTCTCGCCATAGCGGTAGAGTACTGAATCTGCACTCAAGTCATAAATCATCAATCCTAATTGCGTTCGTTCCAAGAAACGGTCGTTCGTTAAAGAATCCAACCTTGCCTGTATGTTCTCCGGCCAGGGAAGCGCCACCTGTACCGTATCTGTCGCTTGCGGCATAACAACAGAACTCTCTGTCTGCGCATGCAGACAGAGAGACTGGCATACCACAAAGACCAGTAAGATATGTTTTCTCATCTATTTTCCTTCCTCAATTCCGTCGATATTTAGATACAAGACGGTGAATAGCCTTATCAAGCGACTCCGACGGCTCAATGATATTATAATTGCTCCAATACTCTGGATCCATAAAATACTCTACCTTGTCGTAATAGGCATCCCGCGAGTCGAACGAACTGCGATTAGCTATAGGCTGCACCCCATCCGAAGTAATATCAGTGACAGCCATCTCACAAGTTGCCGTAAACGACGTAGAGAATAGGCGTTTCTTCCAATCGCAGTTGAAGCGGAAGATATTCCGCAGATAGCTGAGACGTGTTACTCCGTCCTCATAACGGTAATCCACGACACACGACAACTCACGAGGTCTGAACTTCACGCCGAAAGGTTTCTTCACTAACATCGTGCGCGTCGCCTTGTCCTTATCTCGCATGTCCAGATCCAACTCGATACGTGTGAAAGCAAGTCGCTCACGGTCTATATAGAGTTTGGCGTGATATAGGGCATACGGCATCAGCATCTTAGGCTCCATCAGTACCACATACTGCTCGCGGTCATTGATATACTCGGGATCCCCCATTCTAAACTGATAGGCATCAAGTTCCTCCTTATTAAACAGGATCTCGCGGTTCTTTACAATATCAAGCAAGACGGCCTGCACCGGACCACCCATCACCTTCACACCGAGCGTGTCACTTTCCTTCTGACTAATCAAGCGACGTCCCTTAACGATTGATACACGATCACGTCCCACCTGACGGGTATACGATGTCTTATACATATCCTCCACACCCTCGGCCACATAGATATAATGGCGACGTTTCATCGCTGTCTCCCTGTAGAAACCTTTCAGCAGCTCCGGGTTTCTGCTGTAGTTGTCCGGAATCTTACTGATGGCAACATCCACCAACTCACGCGGATTCTCGTTTGTGATAACCACCTCACGCAATTGGATTACCGTCGGTGCCAAACGGACGGTCAGATTCTCCGTCTGCCCTTCCACTACATTCACCCGACGTGTTTTATAACCCAGATGCGACACCGTGATTGACTGAGGTATCTGGGGAAGTTTAAGAGAGAAGACTCCATCTTCGTTCGTGACAACCGACAGTCTGCCTGCCGACACACTCACCTGTTTTAGTCCTTTACCTGTCTTGTCATCCAAGACAACACCTCCTATGACAACCTGCTGAGCCAGTGTTGCCAAAGGTATACACATTAGAATAATCAGCCACAGTCTTTTCATTTTATCTTCGTCTTGGTTTTGTGGCAAAGATACGAAAAAATATGAATTAAGAGTTAATATTTAAGAAAAAATATGTATAGAATACCATTTTTCTCAACTCTTAACTCTTATTTATTAACAATAATAGCTACCTTTGCAATAAATTATCAAAACACCTCCGTATTATGGTATACAAATACGATTTCTTGGTTATCGGTGCCGGCATAGCCGGCATGAGCTATGCATTGAAGGTTGCACAAGCTAACAAAGGGCGCGTATGTATGATCTGCAAGACCTCACTTGACGAGGCCAACACTTCGTTCGCACAAGGCGGCGTAGCGTCAGTGACAAACCTGGAACTCGATAATTTCGACAAGCATATTGAGGACACGATGGTTGCAGGCGACTATATCTCTGATCGGGCAGCCGTAGAGCAGGTAGTACGCAAAGCACCGGAACAGATACGTGAACTAGTAAACTGGGGCGTAAACTTCGACAAGAAGGAAGACGGATCGTTTGACCTTCATCGCGAAGGCGGACACTCAGAGTTTCGCATCTTACACCACGCAGACGATACTGGGGCGGAGATTCAGCGCGGATTAATAGAGGCTGTCAAGAACAATCCGAACATTGACATTAAGGAAAACCACTTCGCTGTAGAGATTATCACCCAACACCACCTTGGTGCCAAGGTGACGCGCCGTTCACCCTACATCCATTGTTATGGCGCATATGTACTCTCACCAGAAAATCCAGAATTACCAGAGGGACCGAACAACCCCTCGCACGTTGACACATACTTAGCTAAAGTTACAGTGATGTGTACCGGTGGCTGCGGAGCGGTGTATCTGACCACCTCGAATCCTGTCATTGCCACAGGCGACGGTATTGCGATGGTGTACCGAGCCAAGGGAACCGTGGCCGACATGGAATTCGTTCAGTTTCACCCGACAGTGCTCCATAACCCCAAGGAGACGCACCCCGCCTACCTCATTACAGAGGCTATGCGCGGTTACGGCGGTATCCTAAAGCTACCCAATGGACAGACGTTCATGGAAAAATACGACGACAGACTCTCTTTGGCGCCACGTGACATCGTGGCTCGCGCCATCGATAAGGAGATGAAGAAACACGGTCTCGATCATGTATGCCTTGATGTCACCCATAAGGATCCCGCTGAAACGAAAAAACACTTTCCCAATATCTACCAGAAATGTCTCTCCATCGGTATCGACATCACCACCGATTACATTCCAGTGCGGCCGGCAGCTCACTATATGTGTGGCGGTATTAAAGTCGACCTCAACGGACAGACCAGCATTGAACGACTTTATGCCCTTGGTGAATGTTCCTGCACAGGACTGCACGGCGGCAACCGTCTTGCCTCCAACTCACTCATTGAGGCTGTTGTCTATGCCGACACAGCAGCCAAGGACTCGCTAGAACATATCAACCTATACGACTTCAATGATCAGGTACCGGAATGGAATGATGAGGGTACGATGACCAATGAGGAGAAGGTTCTCATCACTCAAAGTGTTAAGGAGGTCAATCAGATTATGTCAAACTATGTAGGTATCGTGCGCAGCGACCTGCGTCTGCATCGTGCGTGGGATCGTCTCGATATGCTCTACGAGGAGACAGAACGACTTTTCAAACGCGTTAAGGCCTCGAAGGATATCTGTGAACTACGTAACATGATTAATGTGGGATACCTTATCACCCGTTGGGCCCTAGAGCGAAAAGAGTGCCGTGGCCTTCACTACACCACCGATTATCCTGTACACGCCTACGACAAATAACAGGAGAGTCTTTCGCATCAACTAATAAGATCTATAAACGGATTACGTCATCGCAGAGAGAGGTGACGGCTGGGCGGTGTGTAATAAAAAGCATTGTACTCCTTGGATATGCCTCAAAGAGACGATGATAGAGTTCTTTTTCGGTAGGTTCGTCAAGCGAGCTGCTGACTTCATCAAGCAAAAGGATCGTACCGGGACGCAGCAGGCCACGCGCTATCGCGATACGTTGTGCTTGTCCTTCACTTAATCCACAACCATGTTCACCCAATTCTGTATCCAGTCCCTCTGGCAAGTCGAACACGAAATCCGCACACGCTGTATGTAACACATCCTTTAACGCCTCATCTGTAACATCAGGCTTTGCCAATTGCAGATTATAACGTATAGTACCACTCATCAGCGTGTTACCTTGCGGCACGAAACACAAATCTTCTCCCACAGTAACCACGCCCTCCGTCGGTTCGACAAGACCGAGAATCAGTCGGAATAATGTGGTCTTCCCGATACCTGTCTCACCCATGATGGCAGTCTTACTGCCTTGTTTGAATTCATATGTGAAGTTCTCCAATATCATCTTATCGCCATTCGCATAGCGGAAAGCAACATTATCGAAACGGATGCCTTTCCCTAATTGATGGTCATTCCTCTCGACACACTTATTGTCATGTACTGCATCCGATGTCATATTACCAAGCTCATCCAGACGATCAATGCTTGCCGTAGCATGAATCACACCAGGCACAAGATTAAGCAACTGGAGTATCGGGTGTTGAATCATACCAACAAGCTGCAGAAAGGAGGTCATAACACCAAAAGTGATAGTGCCATTACGCAATCCTATGCCACCCCATACAAATGCTAAGAGATAACCCAATCCGAAGACACAGCCCATGATGAGACGGGCAACAACAGTAAAGCGTGTGCGTCGGATCACATTGCCATGAAGTCGCTGCTGCATAGAGTCGAGACGACTAGTGACCCACTGTTCACTGCCCAAAGAGCGCAACACGGCATTATATTCCATACCCTCCTGCACCTGCATCTGTATACGACTCTCGTCATTCCTGATGTCAAGGGTCATCTGCCGTAACCGACGGGCGATAAGTTTGCCGAACACGATGGCGACTGGTGTAAGCAACAGTAATGCCCATGCCAGTCGGGCATCAAACCAGTGCATTAACAAGAACGCGCCACAGAGTTGTATCGCGGTTATCGCCATCTGGGGCAGAGTGTCGGTACACACCGTACTCACTTGTTCAATATCCTTCGCTAATCGCGACGTAACGTCGCCCGAGTGCAGCTCCTCACCTTCGAAAAGTTGCCGACGGAACAGACTACTAAAGAAATATAGTCTGAGTTTATTCATCTGTCTGACATTGGCAACCGTAGTAAGCCAAAAACCAACTTGTCGCAGTACCACACCTCCCACGACTGTGACCACGAGCCACATCACCATCCGCAGCACATCATCAACACTTCCTATGCGGATAGTTACATCAATGAAGCGTTTGCTAAGCCACACCATCAGCAGGCCAAGCAACACTTGTCCAATACCTGCAACGATGCGCACCACCATTCTCCAACGGATGCCACGTGTGTTATGCCACAGCCACAATACGTATCTCACCTCTCAAGAATCTCTATCAGACCGGCATCCTGCCACTTTTGCAGCATCTCAGCCACATCCTTTCGGGCTTCGTCGACTGGAACATCATATTCCCCACAGAGTTCTTCTGTGAGTGACTCAATGTTAAAGGAGACCATCTGCTGAGCCCGTTTCCACAACCAAGCTGCCGTATCGTTAAGTACTAACAACTTCCCGAAGTTAACTGCATCGAGTCCCTCCCCCATAATTACCTGTTCGCCGCACACATCGCGCAGCACAAATCCTTTTTTGATTTTCATTTTTATGTTTTTTCCGCCCTTTGTAAAAGCACAATAGCAATATCTATTTCTTTATTCTTCTATAGATGGCAAGCAAATATCGACGTACAGGTCGCAGCCAGAACCATAGTCGAGCGATTTCTTTTCGCCAAGGTGTGTATAATTTATGTGTATGTCCATCCGCATCCACAACATGCGTGGCCAACGCCTTAATATCATCCAATGCACAATGCTCTACACCAACAAGGTTACCATCGCCCATTAGAGTCACATTTTCACCATCCACACGGATGATACGATGCACCACATAGCGTATACCGTTGACCCATGCAAGCACCACGTCACCGACCTTAGGTCGGACTGCCTTCTGCAGAATAACACTCTCGCGGCCACCAATGATGAACGGTAGCATACTGCGGCCATTGACGGGTAGTGTGACACACAAGCCCTCATCGACCAACCGGATTGCCTCCTCGATGATGTCCTTATCGCTCATCATACTTCATCATTACGATTATGCATCAATGCTGCATAACAAACACGTACAGCCTCTTCATCGGGCAGACATTCCAGATAATACGCAGGTATCTGTCGTGCCAATATATTTTCCGATTGATGCAATCCATCGGCAATACGCACATCCCATCGTTTACCACTGATGCTGGGCACCAATGCCGCATAAGTCTCAATACCTGTCAACCGACATATCTTATTATAAGGTGCCTGACAAAGGAGAACGATACCACCCAAGGGACAAACGACGTTCCGATAACAGGGTGTCTTTCCACTCCAAGGTGAACCATACACAACAATCTGATTGTCATCTTCGATACGCACCACCGGATTGTCATCGTTTATCAGTTCCGTCGCATCGACATACTGTTGCCAAAGACTCGAATGAGTACTTTTACCAGTTCCGCTCTTGCCTAGGAACATATAACCATATCCCTTATAGCTGACCACAGATGCATGAAACAGCAGTGTATTCTTATCGGCCGTTGCCAGCGCAAACAGTACCATCAGAGCATTGTCGATAGCCATTTTTACATGACGGTCCGTCACGACAAGTTGCCCGTCACGATAGTCGTCTGTACAGATAAGCCATCCTGCCGTTATGTTCTGCCAACGAAATTCAAACACAGGCCTACCGTCTATCGTACATCCGCAAATGATGGTCTGTTCCTCATCGTCTTGTCGTAGTTCCTCGGTGTAATCGGGTGCCTTTCCATTCTCAATGACTAAGGTAAACGTCGTCGCGTCACCGTCACTTTTAAATGGTTCATAATTTTTCATCATCGCAAAGACATCCTTCTCTGCGCTCACGCTATATAGGTGACCTGCTACCTTATAATATACTGTTTCTCTCATTTCGGAATCACACTTAACAAAAACCCTATGCCAACCCGAGCAATAGACGCCGTAATTGGAACATACGTTTCAAAATCATATCTGTAGATGGTATCATTAAAGCTACAGCGGCAAAGGTACGAACTTTTTTCGAGAATTCAAAAAAGAAAACACGAAAAAGCATCCTATCGTGTGAGCGAGAATTTTAACGACAGTCCGAAGTCACGCGTCGTCGTAGGATAACTGTTGCTTGAGAGTAAAGGAGTGTTTGTCTGCTGATCGTAATAAGCCGTCAGGGTGAGTAAACGAGAGAGCGTATAGTCAGCCATAAAAGACAACTTGAAAGCTGTGTTTCCGCTCGAGGCCGATGACACACCGGATGCAATATCACGGGTGATAGATGCTTGCCGGCGGTATGAAAGGTCTAAACGCAGATTCAGGTCATGGTTCACACCGGATTTGCCGGATGATCCAGAATATCCGACCTTCCCCGATTTACCAGATGCCGACTGTGCCCGCTTGACTTTACGGTTACCTGCAGCACCATAAAGATTAAAATCCTGAATCTTATAGCCCATCCCAACAACCCAGTCACGACTGAGTGCCTCATTGAGTTGAATACTTGTCATCGAGAGACTAAGTACACGACTCGTACGATACTCCAACTTCGCCGTGAGATTATTTTGAAACGTAGCATCGACACCGAGCAATGGTGAAAATGCTTCGTTTATGCTGACGGTAGAAACGTTGTACATCGACGACGGCTGTTGCATGCCCGTCACTTGATCTGTGATAAAACCTAATCCGTCCATATACTCCTGCCACGAACTGTATGACGCATAACTGCCTACACTATAAACACTCTTATATGCATGACTGAGAGTGAGGCTCTTCAGATAGTCGCGCACCCACGGAAGTTTTGAGAGTCCCGAGTAATGCATGGTCCAGTTCGGCAACAGACGCATCAGCGAAGGAAAGACAGCAAGCGACTTCCCGGCCCCCATCGTATAGGCGGAAAGGAAGGCCGGCACCATCACATCAGCGCTATAAGGATTGACATCAGCAAACGTGTGCGGTGCACCGTCGTACAGTTGCTGCACACGTTGTTGAAAATCGTCAACAAGCGTGCGGAAACGGTCGAAAGTTGCCGATCGATAACCGCTGTTTGCGTTACCTATACCGGCTAACGCCCCCTTGAACGATATCGTTGTCATATTGAACGTTCCGCTATAGGTTGTCGGTGTCCCTGCATACATATATTGGATGCTTCTCGCCCTATTGTCGGTACGTGAGGCATGAAGGTCAATCCGCAAGTCTCGGAGCGGTTCTAGAACTGCTCTCAGTTGCAAGTCACTGGAGCTGTTAACGGTTGCCGGTGTTGCCACGCTGTCGTTCATCAGCAACCAATCGTTCCTCATCGCCTTATCGAGATAGCCATCGCCCATCACACCGAAGGCAAAATCGAGACCAGGCGACATCACATTATCGGCCCTTTGACCGAACATATCACCTACATTGGGCAGAAAGCCCGGTAATAGCATTGCATACTGATGACGGTAGTTAACACTGACAGAACGAACCATCATCAATACACGGGCCGCGCTTTGGGCAGACTTATACCACCACTTGTTCTCCGATGTAGGCTTTGCAGAAATCGTAATCTTCAAAGATATGGTGTCAAGACTTTTTATCACAATCCTATTAGGATCAATGGTCTTATATCGGAGATTATAGAGACGACCGTCCTTCGTCCGAGCCGTCACTACAATCCGTCTAGAGTTTCTGTTATGAGCCACAGTGAGCGTTGTATCGGAGCGAAGAGTGATTTCACGCTGATAAGTGTTCCGAGAGTCTTCGAGAGAGGCCAGCTCGGCATGATCACCATAGTCACCGTCGTTTTCTGTTTTTTTATTTCTTCTGGATAACTTAGGCTTTTCTGGACTTCTGGGATTCCTGACACCGGTCTTCCTGAATCGCTCATTGACCCTTTTCAGGAATGGTATATGATTATAGAGCGTCTCCATGTTAAAAGAACCATTGATGTTTAGGTTACGGTTACTGGAGATGGTATTACCCAAACTCGTACCGTCATCCAGTTCCGTACCTCTCACCCATGAATAACGCGCATGATAGGAAGCGTCGGCATTCACCCAATCAAAGAGCGGCAATTTGTTCAGTGGCAATTGATAGCTTGCACTGACTTGCTGCTGATAGTCGAGTGGCGTACCCCAGTTGCGGATGCTCCGTCGTACAGAGTCTTTCCATGCAGTATAGTGGTCTGGATAGAGGTCTTTGTTGACGGGTGTATACGGTTCCTCTATCTGCGCACGAGTAGCCGACTGGAAATTGAAATGCAGGTTCTTCGTAAAATCCCAACGTAAGGAGAAGTCACGGTTCCACAGGAACTGCTCGGAGAACGTCAATGGAAGACGCTGCCGATCCAGACTCTCCATGTCACGCTCCTGCAATTCGTAATAGTTCCTGGTAATCTCGGAGTTGAAGGCAATACTCTGCGGCAGATAGTTGATGCCAAATGCCTTTGGAAAGTTCAGCCACTTTGATTTTCCTTTCAAGTGTTTGAATGGTTCCCAAGTTTTATATACAGGAGAGTAATTGTAGTTTAGTGCGCTACGCCACTGGTCCTCTTTCTCGTAGACGGTCGTCTCGCCCGACGTATAACGGTGAGAATGACTGTAACTAAACGAGAAATTGGCTGGATCATAGGGCATCGGATGACGTTTCGTTCGTAGTCCCCAGCGAAAATTCGAAAGTGCAAAGTTACTGTTTGTAGTCTTTGTGACAGCAATGTTCTCAATACTGTCTCGCTCACGACGATCAGCTGCTGCATCAAGGGCGTCGCTGAGGCGCATATCGGAATCTAAAGGATTGTAACGCGGTCTTACCTCTTCCTTTGTCACGGAGTAATAAAGCGGTGCACTGACCTTCGCCTTCTCAGGGAAGAACTTACCTAGTTCCAATGATGTTGTCACACTGTATTCTTTCTGCGTATCGGTAGACCGTTGTGTCACCCCCTCCTCCAGTCCTCCGAAGCCGTCGCCGATATAACGGCCCATCATATTCACAGTACCGAAGTCAGAGAGTTGCACATTCATCGTTCCTGAGGCCGCCCATCCACCATCGTTGTTCGTTTCGGATAGGCGAAGTTCGTTAACCCATACCTCTCCTGACTTCACATCACCGGAAATATTTCGCACACCGATCATCATCACCTTCACCTCACCAAGCGACGGGTTACCAAGCACACTAACCTTATTACCGGGACGATCGGGGTCATAGACAGAAAAGGGATGACTATAGGAGGCTGTACCTTGCGATCTCGACAGATTACGCTGCTTTTTCAGTTGAGTAAAGAGATGAAGACTAATATCGAGCATATTCGTTTCGGGCCATACTTGTCGACGGTCGGCAGTAGAATATTTGCTATAGTCGCTACGGTCAGGTGTGAGTTGCAATGGAATCAGATACTCATAGTAGTTGTTCCTGTAGTCACTACCAAGGCGGATGAACACAGCCAATTGATTGTCTTGCAGATTCGTGGCATCAGGCATGAGGTGATTGGCGTGAACGAACATCTGCATGCGTTTATAGTGACGCAGGTCCAAACTGGTGTTCCGATAGACTGCCTTCGACTCGCCCTGTCGCAGTTCCTTGACCACGATATCGAGTGCTTGTTCGTTGTTCTCCACAAGTTGAGGCTGTGAGGGGTCTGTCACACGACTGATACCTGGCGGCAACACATAATTCACCGGCGTCTTGTCGTTGTTCTCTTCGATATTCACAGCACTGACCTCCATGACACCTCCCTCTGCTGCCGAGGTTCCAAGACTCTGCTTATATACACGCCATTCACCGCGCACAAGATCCAACGAACCAAAACGAAGAACGATAGGTTTCTGAAAACCGGTCATAAACATTCGCATGAAACGGATGCTAGTGAAACCACTAATTGACCCCACCTTACGCTCGTATGCCGTCAAAGGAATACGGAACTGATACCAGTTAACACTCGTCGTATCGCCATTGCGTAACTTCACACTACTAGTACGCATGTCTGTGATAAAACAGTCGGCAGACGCCACACCGTGACGGTAAGCATCTAGAATTTCCGGACTGATACGCACCTTGTACTGATAATAACGTTCGTACTCATTGAGTGTATAGTCTTGATTTATATCCTCTACGTCCGGCCCCGTCTTATAACTGGTGTCGTACGACTCTGTTTGCTCATCAGTATCGGGAGAATTTCCCTGTGGGTTGTTGATTCGTTTGTAACGGTCGAGAATAGTCTTCCGTTCCTTGTCGAAGTCGGAGCCCCGGAAATAATGATAGTCATCGCCAGCAGGGTCGTTGCGCCACGCCTCACGGATACTGTCGTTAGTGATTATCCCACTCACGGCATCTATCCACTCTTTGTAAGCTCCATACGAGCGTTCCTCGTCATTATTTAGTCCATTGAAACCCACATCCTGTAATCGTCGCGAGCCGGTTGTCGTAGCGAAGGCATAGGTCTGCGTTGCCTGAACAGGCACCTTTCCCCATTGGGTGGTGTTGTACGAATTACTTCCGTCGACGGGCATGCCACTCTCATAGAACTTCTTACCGTCGCGGAGCACGTCCTCACTCACCTCACCGAGATTGAAGTAGAGATCGCCACTGTAATCGGATTCATTGCCCTGCTGCCGGGTGTAGATAAAGGGGTCGAGCATCCAAAACTCGATATACTCGATATTTGCCTGTTCGAAGTCGTTAGTGTCGAGTCTGCGCATCATACCACCCCATTTCGTCTCGGGCTGTCGCATAGAACCGTCACTGTTCAGATCGCGTGTCAGGTTATAGGGACCGCGTTCCTGTGGATAATAGGCGAGATTCAGCACGGGTAGCGTTGATGTTGCCCCATTATAAGTGCTCTGATCACGGTTAGGATAAAGTTCCTTCACATATACCTCACGCACATAATGATTGGATAGCTGCTCAAGATCACTCTTGATATGTCCTGGCGTAAGCGTCGATGAACGACGGGTAAATATCGGATCAACGTTATACCAAGCTAACAGTGCACGGTTCATACCACTAGTTACTCCCGTCTTGTCAACACTTTCCGGAAACATCGTCGGGACACTAGAGAGTGTCCATTGTTTCGGACTACTCACGTCGATATAGTTCTTCGTATTCTCGAAATCGTCGATATACGAGGCATTATCCTGTGTGCCACCTGCCGTTCCTGTGACGAGTTGTGCGAACTCGCCGGTGAAAGAGATATGCGATGGTTCCTTAACATGTAAGAACGGTATCTTATTGAGAACAGAAGTAAGCCACTGCGACTCCTGCTTCCAGTTGACACTCAATCCCCAGAGTGTGTTTTTCAGCGGTTCCTCACCCATCGCTACTTTCGAGATGAGTGCTTGTTCGGAGAGATGCATCAGTGTACCTCCAATCTGGAAGTTCCTAGAGAAATCGTATTCCCAATTCACACCCATCATCGTCTTCCGCTGCATGCCGTAATCAGTATTCGACTCCAGCGACACATTGACGTTTGTTCCTGCATCGATGATACTCTGGTTCAGGATCGTCACCTCACCAGCTGAATAGTCAACTGAATAGTCAGACCCCTCATGCAAAACGATACCACCTGCAGTGACCACGACGGAACCCTGCGGCACATTATAAGCCCCAAGAGAAATTACATTGGCGGAAGTTCCCTTATACTGTCCGGAGAGGATATACTTGTCTTTCTCTGCATTCTGTCGCGCTACCGTCTTCGTTGAGTCGTACAACTGGGAGAACACGTATTTCTCCGCATCTGCCGACGACAGTCCTTCACGGAGAAGTCGCTGACGCAGATAATCACCGAAGGGCTCTGCAGCAGGCAGGAAAACACGACCGTCGGACACGGTATAACCCTCAACGAAATCAAAATATCCATTGGCATGCGTCTTGTTGTTATTGTCCAATCGATCACAACCGAGGAGTCGCAACAAAGGAGTTCTCTTCACCTGCTGTTCTGGGATGTAGGTCAGATAGACGCCTGCCGTATCACTCTGATACTTGATATCAAGACGGAACCTGCTTTTTTCGACCGTTGAAGCGAGATAATACACGTTCCTCATCATCAGACGCCAGTTTCCCTGAGAGGGCGTAGCCGATGTATTCTTCAACGACTTCACAAACAACGCCTTTGAAGTCTCCGCAACATCACCAGCAAACTCACCCACTTGATAGGTAACCCCACCTGCCGTGAACTCATAGGCCACCGCCAGTACCTGATCTGTCTGCAAACCACCCTTCAACGACACGTAACCCAACGATTTGTTCACGGTATACTCCGAGGCAGTCAACAGACGGGCACTCGACAGTTTCTCATAGTCCACACCATTCTCAAAACCGGGGATAGCTGCCAACACGCTGTTTGTTTGATCTATATCACGGGCATCGGCATAGCTATTCACCAGTGTTGCATACTCTGTGTTTCCTGCATTACCTGGCACCGTCTGCCCGGACAGATTCCAATAGGGATTACTTACCTGTGTATTCTCTCCTAAGTCTGTCAACGCCACGATATGACGGGTATTAGCCGTCGTGCCCGTCTTGTTTGTCACCCAGATCTCCACACGGTTGATCTCAATGCCCGTCATCAGGTTCGGCAGGGTCGACATCGCCTGATCGTAATGTTCCCGGAAATAATGTGAGAGGAAGAAATGGCGGTTCTCTTCGTAGTCGGACGCATCCAGTTCAAAAGCCGTTGTCTGCGTACCACCTCTCGACGATACACTTTTCGTCGACGATTTCTTTTGCGAAAGTACCGTCTGTAACTTCAGTCTACCAAACTGCAAATCGGTACGCACGCCAAAAAGACTGCTCGCTCCCTTCACCAACGAGTTGTTCGACGGGAAAGTGACATTACCAGCCTCCACTAACTTGATGATTTCATCCTCCTTACCCTCATATTTCAGTTTCAGATTCTGAGTGTCGAAGTCGAATGTCGCATCAGTGTTATAGTTCAAGTTCATGTTCACCTTGTCTCCCACCATACCATTCACACTCAGATTGATCTTCTCATCGAAATCAAAGCTTGTTGTCTTACGGTTACGGATAGGTAGCGATGGATTATCGATATTCTTCATCGTCGCACCGAACTTCAGTTCTGCCGTTCCCTGTGTCTTGATGCGTACACCACCTGGACCGAAAATCTTCTCTGCCGGACCAAGGTCGAAATGCATGTCAGAAAACAAGAACTTATCCTTCCCGCCATTCGCCACGTTTTCCGTGTTTTTCTTTCGGAAAAACTGACGGAGTGCCCTCTGTTCTACCCACTTCTGATATTCTGCCGGCGTCATCAGTATAGGAGCCGTCAGATAAGAGTCACCCAACTTTGAACCGATATAATAGACATTAGCCGAGTCATCATACTCGACTGTTTGACGGATATTGTCAGGCCATTTTAAATCGAGGGCCGACGAATCGAGATCGTGCACCAACATGGGGGCCGTGCATTGTATGCGCCACCGCGCACGCAACGAGTCTTTTTGCGCATGCGCACATGCGCACGCGAGAACCAATCCCATGACAATTCCTATAATCCGTCTCATTAATAATGTTTGCAGCGGACAACAGGACTTCAAAAGGCCCCTATATAATAGCCCTCAAGTCCTGCCGTCAGTTTCAGAATGATTCCCCGAACTTACTTGATCATCTTCAATGCCTGCTTCACAACCTGCTCCACAGGAGCATTGGGCTGTTCCTGCATGATGGCGACAACCACCTTCTGACTCGGTGCCGGGGCAAAACCCAACATCGTGAGTGCACTCACAGCCTCGTCCTTCACCTGACTATTTACCGGTGCAGACACCTGTCCACCCACAGGAATTTCCTCTGCTATGCCCAATGCGACAATCTTATCTCTCAGGTCGACGATGATACGCTGGGCCGTTTTCAGACCGATGCCCTTGATACCCTTAATCAATCGTTCATTATTGGTTGAGATTGCATTGCATAGTTCACTGACACTCAGCGACGAGAGAATCATCCGGGCCGTGTTAGCACCCACCCCACTTACCGAAATGAGTAATAGGAACATCTCTCTTTCTTTCTTGTTCACAAAGCCATAAAGTTGATGGGCATCCTCCCTAATAGCCTCATAGACATAGAGTTTCACATCCTTCTTTCCCGTTCCGTCTGCTCGTAACCCTTGGATGGCGCTGAACGTATTCAACGAGATGTTCAGTCCATAGCCGATTCCGGCAGCCTCCACCGTCGCCAACGCGGGAGTCAGTTCTGTCAGTTCTCCTTTGATATACTCAATCATAGTTCTTACAGTTTTTCATTTTCACCATTCATAAAACGCACAATACTTACAATTTATTGTATTTCGTGTCAGAAACCTTATCAATTATCACAAAAAGAAAGATTTTAGATATTTTTCCCGTCGTTTTGTCACGTATCTCAGTAAAAAAGTGTACTTTTGCCGCTCGATAGCAATGCCTTCGCCTTGCCCGCGAAGAACAGCAGTGATGGAACAACCAACAAAAGACATAAAAAAGATTATGAAGAAAAT
The DNA here is from genome assembly GCF_900110895.1 of Prevotella aff. ruminicola Tc2-24. Taxonomy (GTDB): domain Bacteria; phylum Bacteroidota; class Bacteroidia; order Bacteroidales; family Bacteroidaceae; genus Prevotella. The sequence continues at coordinate 239,957 of NZ_FOIQ01000003.1, forward strand.
CAGAGCAGCCGTCGTGGGTTACGGCAACATCGGACAGTATGCCCTCCAGGCACTGGAGACAGCTCCCGACTTCGAGGTAGCAGGTATCGTACGTCGTAACGGTGCGGAGAACAAGCCTGCAGAACTGGCAGACTATGAAGTAGTGAAGGACATCCGCGAACTGAAGGATGTCGATGTAGCCATCCTTGCCACCCCTACTCGCAGTTGTGAGGAGTATGCGAATCAGATTCTTCCTCTTGGCATCAACACCGTCGATTCTTTCGACATTCACACGAACATCCGCGGATACCGCGAGCGTCTGATGAAGCTCAACAAAGAGACCAACACTGTCAGTGTCATCGCTGCCGGATGGGATCCAGGCTCCGACTCTATCGTGCGCACCCTCATGCAGAGTCTTGCGCCAAAGGGACTCAGCTACACGAACTTTGGTCCTGGTATGTCCATGGGACACAGCGTCTGCGTCCGCTCGAAGAAAGGCGTGAAGAATGCGCTATCAATGACTATCCCTCTCGGTGAGGGTATCCATCGTCGTATGGTATATGTTGAACTGGAAGAAGGCGCAAAACTGGAAGATGTGTCTAAAGATATCAAAGCTGATCCCTACTTCGCTTCCGACGAGACTCATGTGTTCCAAGTTGAGAGCGTCGACGATGTACGCGACATGGGGCATGGTGTAAACCTTGTACGCAAGGGTGTCAGCGGTAAGACACAGAACCAGCGTCTGGAATTCAATATGAGCATCAACAATCCTGCCCTTACCGGTCAGGTGCTTGTCAACGTGGCCCGTGCTTCCGTACGCCTGCAGCCCGGATGCTATACCATGGTTGAGATTCCAGTCATTGACATGCTCCCCGGCGACCGTGCTGATCTTATCGAACACTTAGTATAAACAGACACAGAAGTACAGAGACACAGAGGAAATAACAAAAACTCTGTCCTCTCTGTATTTCTATGTTGAATAGAATGAAATGAATATAGCAATCTTTGTATCAGGCGGCGGGACTAACTGCGAAAACCTGATTAATTATTTTGCTGACAACGAGAGCGTTCATACCGCTCTCGTTGTCAGCAATAAGCATGATGCCTATGCATTAGCAAGAGCAGAGCGTCTCGGCGTTCCCACAGCCGTTGCCCCCAAGGCCGATCTCCACAACCCAGACGTGATGTTACCTTTGCTTCAGAAATACGATATCAGTTTCATCGTACTGGCAGGATGGCTACCGCTCATTCCTGATTTTCTCATCGACGCCTATCCGCATAGGATTATCAACCTACACCCCGCCCTATTGCCCAAGTATGGCGGGAAGGGTATGTGGGGACATCATGTCCACGAGGCCGTAAAGGCTGCAGGAGAAACCGAAACAGGCATGACTGTCCATTGGGTAACCCCTGTCTGCGATGCAGGAGAGATTATCGCTCAATACAAGGTTGCCCTCTCCCCCAACGACACCGTTGACGACATCGCTGAGAAAGAACACCAACTGGAAATGCAATATTTCCCCAAGGTTGTTGAAGATATACTGAAAAGTCTCTAAATATTGAAGTCCGTTACTGCTCTGTAACGGACTTCAATATTTCCCCAAGGGTTGGATGAATGTGCACCATGTCGGTAAGTTCGTCGACCGTGGTGTTCTTGCACATGAGTACCGATGCCTCTTGGACGATATCAGCAGCATGAGCACCATAAGCATGACAACCAAGGATAAGACCTCCTCCCCGCCCCTCCATAGAAGGGGAGACAAAGAGTTTAAGCATCCCCTCTGTCTCGCCCATCGCAAGAGCCTTACCGTTGGCACGCCAGAACGCCTTCTGGCAGGTATATGCAACACCTTGTTCCTTAAGTTGATCCTCGGTAGGCCCCACGCAGGCGGCCTCTGGTTCGGTAAAGATGGCAGCGGGCATGATATCGAAGCGGATACCGTCTTTCTTGTCTAAAATATGATTGACAGCATGGATAGCCTGCATCTCCGCGGCATGAGCAAGCATCTGTCGACCATTCACATCACCGATAGCATAGAGAGGACTTCTCTCGGCTCCTCTCAACGCTACACAGAAATTATCATCGACGGGAATGGCACCATTGGGGGCAAGAGTGATGCCAAGGGCTTCCAGATTTAGGCCCTCAGTTCGAGGCTTGCGGCCCGTAGCCATTAGGATGACATCTGCCGCTATGCGTACTTGCTGTCCCTTCTTGTCTTCAAACACCACCTCTTCATCCACAATCTGTTTCACGGCACACTGCATATGGAAAGTTATGCCACGCTTCTCCAAAGTCTTACGCAGACGCTTCGCTATATCACCATCAAGGGCAGGAAGACATTCCTTCAGATACTCAATGACGGTAACCTCAGAACCATAACGCTGAAACACTGAAGCGAACTCCATACCAATGACTCCGGCACCAATGACACAGAGACGTTTGGGGAGGATGCCGAGCCGGAGCAAACCTGTAGAGTCGACAACTCTGGGACTGTCTGCACCAACAATAGATAGCCATTTTGTTTCGGATCCTGTGGCGATAATGATGTAATCAGCAATAACCAAATCACCGTCTCCATAACGAACAGTATGAGCATCGACAAAAGAGACTTTCTCACGGACAAGAGTAATATTCGGATGCGAAAGGATACCCTCCACCCCTTGGCGGAGTTGAGACACCACCTGAACCATACGTTCACGGGCCTCATCAAACGAGGTACTATGAACAAAGGTCTTCGTGGGGATACAGCCAACATTAAGACAGGTACCCCCAACCTCTCCAACCTCGAAAATCGTCACCTTCAGTCCCCGTTTGGCCGCATACTCGGCAGCCTTGTAACCACCCGGTCCTGCGCCAATAACGATCAAATCTGTCTTTTTCATCACACATTGAACATTAGGCTTCTGACTTGAGTTGACGATAGGTCACAACAGGATGTTTAGCAGCGAGCACATCGTCAGCCCTTCCAATAGGTGTTGTATGAGGAGCAGATTTCACCTTCTCGGGACTGACTTTCGCCTCCTCTGCTATCTTGCGCATCACGGCAATGAAGCCATCGAGTGTTTCACGCGACTCGTTCTCTGTCGGCTCAATCATCAGGCTCTCATGGAAAAGCAACGGAAAATAGATTGTCGGAGCATGATAGCCGTAGTCGAGCAGACGTTTCGCCACATCCATCGTTGTCACACCTGTCGTCTTATCCTTCAGACCATCGAACACGAATTCATGACAACACACTGTATCGATGGGCAACTCGTAGACATCCTTCAGACACGCCTTGATATAGTTGGCATTCAGTGTGGCCAACGGTCCCACCTCCTTTACATGTTCACGACCTAAGGAAAGGATATAGGCATACGCACGCATCATAACGCCAAAGTTGCCATGATAAGGCGACACAAAGGGGAAGAATGACTGCAAGCCCTCACGAACACCAACCGGACCACTACCAGGTCCACCGCCACCATGAGGAGTAGAGAATGTCTTATGCAGATTAACATGCATCACGTCGAACCCCATATCACCGGGACGACATGCGCCCAACATCGGATTCAAATTTGCCCCATCGTAGTACATCAGACCACCACAGTCGTGTATAAGTCTGGCAATCTCCGGGATACGCGTCTCGAAGAGGCCAAGGGTATTAGGATTCGTCATCATCATTGCAGCAATCTCCGTGCCCTGCTCAGCAACAATACGCTGCAAATCCTCAAAGTCGACCGTTCCATCTGCCCGCGAGCTCACCTCGACGATCTCCAGTCCGCAGACCGCCGCCGAAGCAGGGTTCGTCCCATGAGCACTATCGGGCACAATGACCTTCTTCCTATCGAAATCACCTCGCGAACGGTGATAGTTATCAATCGTCATCAGTCCCGTCAGTTCACCATGTGCCCCCGCATAGGGCTTGAAAGTGAAATGAGCCATACCTGTGAGTTCACAGAGCGAGCGCTCCAGCAGACTGACGATGGCCTGTGCACCACGCGTAGTCTCCGTGGGCTGTTCAGGATGTATGTTCTGGAACTGCGGCTGTGCGGCTATCTCCTCATTGATTTTCGGGTTATACTTCATCGTACAGGAGCCGAGAGGATAGAAGCCTGTGTCTACACCAAAGTTATTGTTTGAGAGGTTCGTATAGTGACGAACCACAGTCAACTCATCACACTCAGGCAGCGCCGCTTCCTTTTGACGACAGAGTTCCTTTGGAATCGTACAGGTCCCGTAATTATTTTTAGGTAGAGAGAAGCCCTTTCGACCTGCCTTTGATAGTTCAAAGATCAAATTGCCATATAACTTATTATTCATAATCGTATCATCTGAATCCTTGGCATATGCTTGTCCCTTTTCATGGGGTATCAAATAACCATTGCCTAGACTATTAATTTCACGAGGTTGTCAATCTCTTCTTTCGTACGTTTTTCCGTAACGGCAAAAAGCAGTCCGTCTTTCAGACGCACACCACCAAGGACACCTGCTTCTATAAAACGCTGATAGAGGGTGTCAACATCACCGTCGTACTTCACATAGAACTCATTGAAGAAAGGCTGGTCATAGATCAATTCAAAACGTCCCGTCTTCAACAGTTCGTCACAGAGATAGTGTGCACCGGCATAGGATAATTCCGCTGCTTCCTTCAGACCCTGACGCCCCATCAGCGACATATAGATCGTCACGAAGAGAGCCATCAGACTCTGGTTGGAACAGATATTCGAGGTGGCCTTTTGCCGCCTGATATGCTGCTCGCGCGCCTGCAATGTCAGCACAAAAGCACGCTGTCCTCGATCATCTTGTGTCATGCCGACAATACGTCCAGGCATCTTCCGGATGAGTTTCTCCTTACAACACATATAACCCACATAAGGACCACCGAACAACATTGGGATGCCCAACGATTGTCCGTCACCGACAGCAATGTCGGCGTCCCACTCTCCCGGAGTTTTCAATACGGCGAGATCAGCAGCAATACTATCGACGATAAAGAGTGCTTTCTGCTCATGGCAGGCATCGGCAATCCCCGAGAAATCCTCGACAATACCATAGACGTTTGGCTGCTGTACGATAACACCTGCCACTCCATCGAGAGTCGAAAGTTGGGAGAAGAGGACAGACCGGTCGGTAACACCGTTCTTCGCGGGAATCGTCACTAGTTCGATGCCTTGATGCAAAGCATATGTGTCAAGCACCTCGCGCGTCTTGGGGTTCAGAGTAGCCGACACCAGCACCTTGTCCATTTTCTTTCCCGCTGCCACGGCCATCATCATAGCCTCTGCACAAGCAGTCGTCCCGTCATACATCGAGGCATTCGATACCTCCATACCTGTTAGTTCGGCCATCATCGACTGATACTCGAAGATATAATGGAGCGTACCCTGCGAGATCTCCGCTTGATACGGGGTATAGGAGGTCAGAAATTCCGAGCGCTGCAACAAACCAGATATCACCGAAGGGGTATAGTGATCATACACGCCGAAGCCGGCAAAGCATGTCAGTTGTCTGTTCTGTGAGCCCAACTGTCCGAAGAGCTGTCGCACCTCCATCTCACTCATCGCAGTCGGAATCCGATAGTCGTCCTTGAAACGGATACTTTCGGGTATTTGGGCGTATAGCGCATCTAGCGACGCCACGCCCACCTTCGACAACATCGTCTGAAGATCGTCCTCCGTATGTGGAAAATACTTATAGTCCATATTATTTCTGGCAGAATGCATCGTAGGCCTTGGCGTCCATCAGTTTATCCAAATCGGCCTTGTCGCTGAGTTCTACTTTGATGATCCAGTTCTCAAAAGCATCCTCATTGATGAGTTCGGGCTGATCATCGAGCATCTCGTTCACCTCTACGACGGTACCACTCACAGGCGAAATCAGATCACTAGCTGCCTTCACACTCTCCACGGCACCAAACTCCTCTCCGGCCGTTACCTCATCGTCCACATCGGGCATATCAACATACACCACATTACCTAGCGCATTCTGGGCATAGTCTGTAATACCAATGAATCCGAAATCGCCTTCTACTCTTACAAATTCGTGTGACTCCGAGTAGTAGAGTCCTTCAATTACCTTTGCCATAATATATATTTCCTTATTACTTTTTATACTTTTTCTGATAGAACAATTTCTTCACTACCTTACCAGCAAACACCTTCTTACGGATCTGGATCTGTACCTCGGTATCGAGTTTCGCATAGGCCGCATCGACGAGCGCCATGCACACACTCTTGTCGGTGGAAAGAGTGTGATAACCCGTTGTCACCTCACCAATAGGATCGCCGTTCATGTTCAACACGGGGTATCCATGACGGGGTATCGCCTTATCGAAGAGTTCAATACCCACAAGCTTCTTAGCAGACCCATCGTTCTTCTGCTTCAACAAGGCCTCCTTTCCGATGAATGTCGGTTTCTCAAATTTCACGAACATCGTCAAACCGGCCATCACAGGGGTGATCTCCTCCGACAACTCGTCACCATAGAGCGGCAAGCCTGCCTCAAAACGCAGTGTGTCACGACAACCAAGACCACAGGCCTGGACACCAGCAGCAATGAGTTTGTCCCAACAGTCACGGATATAGTCGTGCGAGGCATATATCTCAAAACCGTCTTCTCCCGTATAACCTGTTCGTGATATGATAAGACTTTCCTCTGTCCCTTCCTTGTGAGGGAATGAAACTTGAATCGTCTTGCACGTGTAGAATGTCAGTTCTGCACACGATAAGCCTAAGACTGTCTCTACAATATGCTCGGACTCTGGTCCCTGAACGGCTATCTGACCATAAAAGTCAGAACGGTTTTGCAGGTCGATGTCAAAACCAGTTGCATGCTCTTGCATCCACGCCCAGTCTTTGTCGATGTTCGCTGCATTGACCACCAGGAAGAAGTCGTTCTCACCCATCTTATACACCAAGAGGTCATCGACAGTACCGCCGTTTTCGTAGCACATCATCCCATATAGTATCTTACCTATTGGAATGTCTGTCACACTGTTGGTGAAAATGTAGTTCACATAGCGCTCGGCATCCTTGCCCCGCACAACGACCTCCCCCATATGGGATACATCAAAGAGTCCAACATGCTCACGAACAGCCATATGCTCTGGTGCGATACCGGCGTACTGATAAAGCAGAGGCATGTCGAAACCTCCGAACGACACCATTGTCGCGCCCAACGACACGTGCTTATCATACAAACAGGTTCGTTTCTCCTTCCTTTCCAGTTCTTGTTTTATTCCCATTGTTTCTTTGGTTTTTAGTTAATCGGTGGTCTTTCTATCCACCTGTTGCGATCATCTGTTCTATCATTTTCACGTCTGTCGGGGTGAGCATCAATTCGCCTTGACAGAGCGTCCCACGAATAAGCGTCTTCAACTCTTCGAGCGTCAACGAAGTATGATCCTTCAACAGCGTAATACGTTGGCGCACACTTTCAATACCTTTCTTCTCAAGCTTCTCTGGTCCCGGCGTGATGGCGTTCAACATGTGTTCCATCTTGGTATCGTACAGCATCGTACTGTGGACGATAATTCTGCCACTAAGGTGATAACAGGCAGTGCCACACACCTTACGATCACCGATCATAATATCGTTATGACTAGTACCTGTGGCCTTGACACCTGCCTTGTGGAGCACCAATAGAATCATGTTTACAAACTGGTTGAACGCAAAACCAACATTCTCGCCCGATGTAACGTACGACAGCATCAGGTTGTCCATATCGGCATACACACAGCCTCCTCCACTTTTGCGATGAACCACTTGGATGGCATGTTCCCGACAATAGTCGAGGTTAACCTCATTCTCCAACACCTGATTACGACCATAAATAACGGTTGGTTCAACTTGCCACATGAAGAAACACTCGGACTCGTTGACATGACGCGCCACATACTCTTCCATCGCCAAATAGAACGACAGAGGGTAGGTCTCCTCAGACGGTAAGGTGATATATTTCATGTTTTAGGCTGATCGTTTTATGATCTTTCTGCAAAAATATGAAGTTTTTATGTACTATCCAAATCTTTTAGCATTTATTTTTTTAGATTGTAGAAGTTAGGATTTTACACGAATACTTGCGTATAAAAGTATAAAAAAGGTTAAATACCACATCTCTTATGCAAGGTTTCCGGCTCTGCAGTGGTTAGAGTAGAAAAATCATTCTACAAATCGACAAACGAAAATGAAAAAGGTTCTATTTTATCTATTGGGCACATTGGTGCTCATACTTTGCAGCTGTTCGTCGGGCGACAGTTTTCTGGCACAGATGGGACAGACATCGCTCAGAAACGTATGGCACAGCGACTGCCAATACCATACGCTTACGCGTAATACGATCCCAGAGCCTACTCGGCTGAGACTCACCTACCACGAGGATACTCAGTCGATATCAGGCGAGTACCTCGACTACCGCGTGAACTGCGCCTACACCGACGCCGGCATGAAGATCGAGGTGAAAGACAACGGCACCATCCTACTGAACCCTTGGGTCGAAACGGATAACACGGCCAACTGTATCTGCAATGTGAACATCTACTTCACCATCGAGAACATCACGGCGCAGCGCTTCCGCCTGGTGCTGAACCAGTGCACAGCTGTCATCATGGATGAGGACGGCACGACCCACGAGGAGACGTGGACCGACTACGACGGCTTCGTGTCGTTCAAGGAGAGGAACACCATCCTGATTACCCCGTCTGGAGAATAAAAAAGACTGTTCTTACGGCCCATCGTCATCGTGATGACGATGGGCGCTCTGTGCAGCTATGGTGACGAGTGGATACACAGGATCAGTGAGCCATGCTCAGTATTCGGTCTTGTCGTCTTTTTCCTGCCAGAGGCGGAAGGTGCGGAGGGCTTCGTCGCGCAGCAGAGGAATAATGGGGACGGTGCGTTTAGCGAGAGGCTTGTCAAGTTCCTCGTAGATGAAGTCGTCGGCGAAATCGATGTCTCGGGCGTCTTTTCGGGTGTTACCATAGAAGATACGACTGATACGGGCCCAGTAGATGGCACCGAGACACATCGGACAAGGCTCACACGAGGTATAGATGGTGCAGCCAGTGAGATCGAAGGTGCCTAGCTTGCGACAGGCCTCACGGATGGTGTTCACCTCGGCATGAGCAGTAGGATCCTGATCGATGGTCACGCTATTGCTGCTACCGGCGATGATCTCACCGTCTTTCACGATGACGGCTCCGAAGGGACCGCCACCACGTAGCACGCTCTCGTCGGCCAGTCGGATGGCCTCACGCATGAAATGTTTGTCTTTATCTGTGATTTGTTTCATCGTATGGTCGGGTTATTTGGATTCTGGAAGATAGCCTGACTGCAGGAAGCGGAGCTCGGCCTCGAGCATCTCAAGTTTCGGCATACGGTAACCTGCCTCACAGGCGATCTCGATAGGACGACTATAGATATAATGGATCTCCATCTGCCGATGGAAATCGTAGTCAAGTTTCATCGATGGAGAATATGGTGTCATGTTGTCGGTCATCTCAATCATCTTGTCGACAAAAGTATCATCGAGGGCTTCGACGCCGAGGTGACGAGCGGCCCCCACGACTTCCATCATCAGGTCGCGAATGAGTCGACGGGTGGCCGGCTGTTTCAGCAGCAGGTCGGTCTGAGTATTCAACGCGACGGTCATACCGTTGAACGGCATATTCCACACGGCTTTTTTCCAACGCGCCTCCTGATAGTCGACGGCACCAGCCTCAACACCAGCGGCATTGAAGTCGTCAAGCAACTGTTGGAACAAGTGTTCATCACGGCAGGAAAAATTGCCGAAGTTAATCTGTCCGTAACACTGGTGACTCACACGTCCGGGCTCGGTTTTGGCCGAACAAATAAACGCCAGTCCGGCAGCAAGCTGCAAATCCGGGAAGAGTTGCTGCAGATCGGACTCGACACCGATACCGTTTTGTATCAGGACAACCAGCGTATGGAGATGGAGCAACGGCCGGAGCATCTCAGGCAGAAGATGGTTGTTGGTCGACTTCAGACATACAAGCACGACATCGCAGGGTGGCATCTCGGTCGTGGTATGATAAGCGTTCACATGGTCTATATGGAAGGAACCGTCACAAGAGTCAATCTGCAAACCGTTCTTTTTGACATAGTCATAGTCGCTATGGAACAGGAAATGAACGTCTTGTCCGCTCTTGGCCAGTTTCCCGCCATAATAGCCGCCAATGGCACCTGTTCCTATAATTCCGTATTTCATATCCTCAAAATGCTAAAATAATATCTGCATGCAAAATTAATGATTTTTTTTGTATCTTTGATAAAAAAAGCATATCTTTGCACAAAAATACTGAAGATTAAGTGGACAAAAACGAATTTACACTACTCAACAAGATACAATCCCCAGAAGATCTGCGCAAGCTATCCGTAGACGAGCTACCTTTGGTGTGCAAGGAACTGAGACAAGACATCGTGGAAGAGTTGTCGGTAAACCCCGGTCATCTGGCTTCCAGTCTGGGCGTAGCAGAGATTACCGTAGCACTACATTATGTTTATGATACACCCGACGACCGTATCGTATGGGATGTAGGTCATCAGGCCTACGGGCATAAAATCCTGACCGGTCGTCGTGAGCAGTTCTGCACGAACCGCAAGTTGGGTGGCCTCAAGCCCTTCCCTTCACCCACGGAAAGCGAGTACGACACATTTGCCTGCGGACATGCCAGCAACTCCGTTTCTGCGGCGCTGGGTATGGCCGTCGCTGCCAAGTTGGAGCATAACAACAAGCGCCATGTGGTGGCTGTCATCGGCGATGGTGCCATGAGTGGAGGTTTGGCCTTCGAGGGACTGAACAATGTGTCATCATCGCCCAATGACCTGCTGATCATCCTCAACGATAACAACATGTCTATCGATCGCTCTGTGGGCGGCATGAAACAATATCTGATTGGTCTCAGCACAAATGAGACCTATAATGCCATTCGTTTTAAGGCTGCGCGCTGGCTGCACGGCAGAGGTATGCTCAGTGAGGACCGTCGCAAAGGTCTCATCCGTCTGACGAATGCCATGAAAAGCGCCATCTCGCATCAGCAGAACGTTTTTGAAGGCATGAACATCCGTTACTTCGGTCCCTTCGACGGTCACGACATAAAAGAGTTGGTACGTATCCTCCGTCAGATGAAGGATATGAAAGGGCCGAAGCTGTTGCACCTGCATACACAGAAAGGACACGGCTATGCACCGGCCGAGAAGGATGTCACCACCTGGCATGCACCGGGCAAGTTCAACCCAGACACTGGCGAACGCCTTGTGGACAACGATCCCAACAAACCACAGAAATATCAGGATGTGTTCGGGCATACGCTTCTGGAACTGGCCAAACAGAATCCGAAGATCGTCGGTGTGACGCCAGCCATGCCATCGGGCTGTTCAATGAATATCATGATGAAGGAGATGCCCGATCGTACCTTCGACGTAGGCATCGCTGAAGGGCATGCCGTCACGTTCTCAGGTGGTATGGCTAAAGACGGACTGTTGCCCTTCTGCAATATCTATAGCGCCTTTGCACAACGTGCATTCGACAATATCATCCACGACGTGGCACTGCTCAACCTGAACGTGGTGCTCTGCTTCGACCGCGCAGGGCTCGTAGGCGAGGACGGAGCCACCCATCATGGGGCCTTCGACCTGGCTGCCCTCAGGCCGATACCCAATCTGACCATCTCGTCGCCAATGGACGAACATGAGTTGCGCAGGTTGATGTATACCGCACAGTTGCCCGACAAGGGACCTTTCGTGATACGTTACCCAAGAGGCGGTGGTGTGCTGCAGGACTGGCGCTGCCCGTTTGAGGAAATTGCCGTAGGCACAGGTCGTAAGCTGAAAGACGGCAGCGATGTGGCCGTCCTGAGCATCGGTCCGATTGGAAATAATGTAACGGAAGCGATTAAAAGGATGCAGGAGATGGGAGACAAGAGTATGGGATCGGTCTCCGTAGCCCACTATGACATGCGTTTCCTGAAGCCTATCGACGAGCAGATCCTCGAAGAGGTGGGAAAGAAATTTCGCCGCATAGTCACTGTCGAGAATGGTACAAAGAAAGGCGGACTAGGTTCGGCTGTATTAGAGTGGATGAACGACCATGGCTATCATCCAGAGGTGATACGTCTTGGATTACCAGACGAGTTTGTAGAGCACGGAAAGGTGTCGGAACTACAAAAGATTGTTGGTCTCGACGAGGAAAGCATTATCAAGGCCATCGTCAGCTGAGGATTAAAAATCCGAGATGATATAATTACGATTTGTCATCATTAATTAGAACGATATGAAGGTTGTAATAGTCGGTGCAGGTGCCGTTGGTACTCATCTGTCGAAACTGCTGTCGCGAGAGCATCAGGACTGTGTGCTCATCGACGACAATGAGGAGAGATTGGGCGCACTCAGCGAGTATGACGTGATGACCTATAATGCATCACCCACGAGCATCAAGGTGCTGAAAGAGGCTGGAGTGCAGCATGCAGATCTCTTTGTGGGGGTTACCCCCGAGGAGACGACCAACCTGACAGCGTGCATGATTGCACATCATTTGGGTGCGAAGAAAACCGTGGCGCGTATCGATAACTACGAATACTTGAGTCCACAGAACAAGGATTTCTTTAGGAACATGGGCATCGATTCGCTCATTTACCCGGAGGTGCTGGCCGCCATCGATATCAACAACGGTCTGAAACTCTCCTGGGTGCGTCAACGCTGGGACGTACACGACGGGGCCCTCACACTACTCGGCATCAAACTGCGCGAGACGGCAGAGATACTCAACCAACCGTTGCGCGACCTCTGTGGTCCCGACGACCCTTATCATATTGTGGCTATCAAACGTGATGAGGAGACGATTATCCCTGGTGGACTTGACGAGTTGCGCGTAGGCGACCTGGCCTATTTCATGACTACACAGGAATACATTCCTTATATTCGGAAGATTGTGGGCAAGGAGCACTATGCCGACGTCAAGAACGTCATCGTGATGGGCGGTGACAAGACATCGGTCAGAGCAGCCTTGACAGCTCCCGACTATATGAACGTGAAGATCATCGAGAAAAACGCCGAGCGTTGTGAGAAACTTAATGAACTCCTTGGTGACAGTGACACGATGGTGATTCATGGTGACGGACGCGACCTCGGCCTGCTCGAGGAAGAAGGCATCCGTAATACACAGGCCTTCGTAGCTCTCACTGGCAATGCCGAGACCAATATCCTGGCCTGTCTGACGGCCAAGCGCTTGGGTGTACGTAAGACAGTGGCCATGGTAGAGAACCTTGACTACGTGAAGATGGCCGAGGAACTGGATATCGGCACGATCATCAACAAGATGACAATTGCCGCCAGTCATATCTTCCAGATGATGCTCGATGCCGACGTGAGCAACCTACGTTCGCTGATGCTCGTCGATTCAGAGGTGGCCGAGTTCATAGCCGCCGAGGGGTCAAAGGTGACTAAGAAACCTGTTAAGGACCTTGGCCTACCGTTTGGTACGACCATCGGTGGACTGGTCCGCAAGGGTGTCGGTATGCTGGTCAACGGCAACTCACAGATCGAGGCTGGCGACTCCGTCATGGTTTTCTGCCATGAAGCAAAGCTCAACAATATCGAGAAATTCTTCAAAAAGAACGCGATATGGTAAACTTCCGTATCATCAGTAAGATCATCGGCTCCCTGCTGTTTATCGAGGGATTCTTCATGGCCTGGTGTGTAGCCCTCTCGTTCTACCACCATGAGGACGACTGCTACGCCTTTGTGCTATCGATGTTACTGACATTCGGAAGTGGCTTCTTTTTCCTTTATCTCGGTCGTAATTCAGAAAATATACTCAGTCGTCGTGACGCTTACGTGGTTGTGACCGCTGCCTGGGTTGTATTCTCTTTCTATGGCATGTTCCCATTCCTCCTTCACGGTTGTATTCCTAGTGTAACCGATGCTTTCTTTGAGTCTACATCAGGTTTCACCACCACAGGAGCGACGATCCTAGACAACGTGGAGGTACTCCCACATGGCATTCTATTCTGGCGATCGTTGATGCAGTGGATAGGCGGATTAGGAATCGTATTCTTCACCATCGCCATCCTCCCCTCTCTGGTAGGCGGAAGTGTAAAGGTGTTCGCAGCAGAGGCCACCGGTCCCATCAAGGCAAAGATGCACCCGCGACTATCTACCACAGCCAAGTGGATATGGAGCATCTATCTTCTGCTCACCGTCGCATGCGGTCTGTCGTTCTTGTGTGCTGGTATGAACTGGTTCGAGGCTCTGAATTACTCCATGACGACGACGGCTACAGGCGGATTCGCCATCCATAATGAGAGTACGGAGTTCTTCCACTCACCCACCATCGACTACATATCGATCATATTCCAGTTTCTATCGGGAATCAACTTCACATTATTATATGTGAGCACCATTAAACTGAAGCCGAAATCGCTGTTCACCAACTCCGAATTCAAGTTGTATATCAGTATCGTTTTGGGAGCAACATTATGGATCATGTACCTTCTCATCAGCAGGATGGGCTATGATCTGGAGCACGCATTCCGGAGTTCTTTGTTCCAAGTCGTCTCCTTTATGACCACCACCGGTATGTTCAATGAGGATGCAGGCACATGGCCTCACATCACATGGGTCATCTTGGGTGTCGTGATGTATATGGGAGCATGTGCCGGTAGCACGAGCGGCGGTTTCAAGTGTATCAGAGGTGTGATGCTGCTGAAAGTGGTACGCAACAATTTCCGCCAGATCTTGCACCCGAACGCAGTATTGCCCGTGAAGGTCAACGGACAAAACATTCCCCAGTCGAAACTTATCGCCTTATTCGCGTTTTTCACATTGACTATTATGATGGTCATTGTCACCGCTACGATTATGATTGTGGCAGGAATAGACAACACGAATGCTATTACAATAGCCTTGAGTTGCGTCAGTAATGTCGGTCCGACCCTAGGTACACAGATCGGTCCCGTCATGTCATGGTCCATCCTTCCCGACTTCATCAAGTGGATCCTCTGTCTGCTCATGCTGATGGGTCGTTTGGAGATTATGACTGTACTGGTACTCTTCACGCGTAGCTTCTGGAAAGAAAATTGATTATATCAAAATACCATAAACAATACCAAGACAATGTACAAATTTGAACCACTATTGAAACAAACGCTATGGGGGGGCAATAAGATCATCCCCTTCAAGCATCTGGACACACAGTTGGAGCATGTCGGCGAGAGCTGGGAGATCTCCGGTGTCGCCGGCAGCGAAACTATCGTCGCCAACGGGAGATACAAAGGACTCACGCTGAACGAACTAGTTCGGACAGAGCAAGCTCGTCTCGTCGGCCGTAACAACTACGAACGTTTCGGTGACGAGTTCCCCCTGCTCATCAAGTTCATCGATGCCCGTCAGGATCTCAGCATACAGGTCCATCCCAGCGATGAGGTCGCCCGTCGTCAAGGCAGAAGCAGAGGCAAAACAGAAATGTGGTATGCCCTGGAGAGTACCCCTGGTGCCATGCTCTACAATGGTCTGAAGCAACAGATTACCCCCGAGCGCTACCAACAGATGGTTGCCGACGACACCATCTGTGATGCCCTTGCCCAATACCCCGTCAGTGAAGGCGACGTATTCTTCATCCCCGCCGGACGTATCCATGCTATCGGTGCCGGTTGTTTCGTGGCAGAGATCCAACAGACATCCGACGTCACTTACCGCATCTACGACTTCAAGCGTAAGGACAAGGACGGTCACTACCGTGAGCTTCACACCCGTGAAGCCGCTGAAGCTATCGACTATACCGTGCTCGACAACTATCGCACATCGTACACGCCCCAGAAGAACGAAGGGCAGCAACTGGTCGACTGTCCCTATTTCACCACGGCCGTCTACGACCTTACCGAGCCGATGACCATAGATTATACCGAACTCGACTCGTTCGTCATCTTGATAGCCGTCAAGGGCGAAGGTACCATCACCGACGACGATGAAATGCTACCGCTACAGGCGGGCGACACCATCCTTCTCCCTGCCACCACCGGTAGGGTCGTCGTCGAGGGTGAAATAAAGTTTCTGGAAACTTTTGTATAGACTTATACAGCTGGTGTCATGAGCGATGCTAGGCCATAAAGAGCTTTTTATGCTTGGGGGACGAAGGGGCAGAGCGTAAGCCAATGAGCAAACCATATACGAAACTATTCGGAAAGATAATTACGAATATCATCCTGTAACCGTCGAAACTGGTCAGAGAACACATAACCAGTGTTTTTCTTGAGCATCACCTTAATGTCCTGCAGCGAGTTTTCGTAGCAGGACATTTCATTTCGTTTCTGCGTACGGTGGGCCGAGGCATGATAAATCTCGTTCTGACGCTCCTGCCTAAGCAGGTTGCATACCTTCGACAGGATGGGCGACACCACCGTGTCAAACAAGTGATGCCCCTGCATATAGAGATAGGTCGTCTGCGGTGTCACACCCAGTGACATGATTTCATTCTTCGTGGCCAGATACTCCTCTTTCGCATCCGGGAACAGACGCTGCAATTCGTTGATCTTCGTGTGCACCTTCCGTCTCACATTGGCAATCGAGGGCACGGGGTTATGCACGTTGAAGCCTCCCGGGTCAGCGATACGGTTGAAGTCCGTGATAGAAAACTTCGGGTAGTTACCGTTACGATATAGCATTATCGACCACACGAACAACGGGAACAGGGCCTCACTGAACTGCTCGAAATACCCACGGAAATCGAAGATGCGATGATCATTGAGCGTCACCGACACGCACACGTTATGCAGTGATGGTGCATAACACTGGTAGTTCTCAATGGCATAGACATACGTATGAAACACGTACGGACTCTCCAACACACGCCTCGACTGCGCCGTACGCCCCTGTATCAGATAATCGTAGTCTGCATCCACGCAAGCGATCATATCCCTGCCCAGCGGTTCGTCCCCTTGCCGGCCCTCCCCTTCAAGGAAGTTCATCAACACAGACTTCTTACCACGCGTCAGGTTCACCTTCGACGGCAGCATCACCTCGAAGTATCGCTTGTCGTTCTCGAACTCCGAGAGCACCGTCCGCCAGAAATAGATATCATCATAGCTCTCAACATAAGCCACTATCCGACGCCGAGCCTTCTTCGAGGTGAGCGCATTCGCCGCCTCGAAATACTTGCTGTTCAGGTTATCCCTCAGTCTCCTTGCCATCCCACATCAACTGCCTATTCCCTAAACCGTGATATCCGACACCTCTGTCACGCTATCAGCCCAGCCGTTCATCACCACAGCCGGCGAGTGCGTCGTCAGGATAATCTGCACGTTCGGGTTCAGTTCGATACACAGGTCTATCAATCTTTTCTGCCACTCGAAATGTAGTGATGCCTCCGGTTCGTCCATGAAGAGCACATATGGCAGGTTATCCTCCACGAGCACCGTCAGCAAGATGGCCAGCATCTGCTTTTCGCCACTCGACAATTGATAAGGCAATAGCACCTCACCAATCTGCGTGAAACGCAACTCGTTCTCCGTTCGTATGATTTTCTTACCTGTATCCTCGAACAATTCATCCACCATATCCTGAAAGCGTTTCTTCTTCAGCGAAAGTTGTTGTGCCGCCTCGGCATCACCTTTCTGCAGCAGTTCTATGATACGGTTACCGATGTTCACCTGATAGTCCAGATACTTCCGCTGCAGGTTGTACAACTGGATATCCAGCAGGGAGCCACCCCCAACACCAGCCAGTGCCGAGAGCGCTTGCCTCAGGAACCCCTCTCCTTCGGAGAGTGTCTGCGAAAGGTTCGAGTCGAGCGAGCGTATCACATCATATCGTATCCATTTCGCATCGGCCGGCACCACATCGAGCTTTACGCCCTTGAGCATGTGCGAGGGAAACTCCCCGCCAGCCGTCAGTCCTTTCACTACCTTGTTCAAGATTGTACTCTTGCCCACTCCGTTGATACCACTGAGGATGTTCACCTGTCGGTTCAGATCCCAGATAATGTGTTTCTTCCCACTCCATAGCGAGTCGATCTCTATCCGTTTGATATATTCAGCGTACTTTGGCATAGTCGTCAGTTTTTATTGGCATCAGTCTATCAGCCACGTTTCGACCACAAATATACAAAAAATCCAGAACCCTCCAAAGGAATTCCGGTTTTTTATGGTTTACACAAGCATCGCTTGGCCTCTATTGCACAGAAGAGATCACTTTATTCAGTATGCATCGAAGCAATGGCAAGCCTTATAAGCACTTAGGGGATGGCATTCAAGAATTAAAACTCACATCGTACACCTAGCTTTCAAACTTTTACTTAAGTGATTGGGGTTGTTTACTTGTTACAATTTGTTTTTCAATCATCTCATAGAATATACAACAGGGCTTATGAGGCGTTTCATTTTATTGATTCTTCCATCTGCAACATCGTTGCGCATGCTGCAATTTGCATGATATCAACATGATTAGTTGAAATTTTTAATCTATAATGCTTTTCTAACTTGCAACGCTTTTTCTTTGTCTCGGATGAATATGTTTACTAGTTTTGTGGCGATTTAACGATCCGAATCCTATCTGCTTTGTGCAGAATGTTTGAAGACCAACCGATTAAAAACCGTTTTAAATTACTACTCGTTCCCGAAGAAAAGTTCACTATTGCTGTATGATAGATTTTTGGTATGAAATATGGGAAACCGTTCGAAGGAAACCAACACGTGTCATATTGACAGGTCTTGGTATTTCGTGGGGTATTTTTATACTCATCCTATTGGTCGGCATTGGTGAAGGTTTTGAAAAAGGTGTATTAAAATTGTTTGATGGCTATTCAAAAAGTACGACGTATGTTTTTACCTCCCAAACATCAAAAGCATATAAGGGAACGGCTGTTGGCCAACCGGTTACTATTACGGAGGAAGATATGATTCGTTTGAGGCAGGATGTCCCCGAGATTACAAGGATATCTCCAGAGATATCTCATTGGGGAACTGTTTATTCCGAAAAGGCCCAGGGTGCCTTTGATGTCCGCGCCGTCCGTCCTGACTATTTTGATATCAGGATATTGGAAACGGAAAAAGGTCGGTTGCTTAATAGCCTTGATATGAGTGAATCCCGAAAATGCGTAGTTATAGGAAAGAATGTGGCAGATGTGCTGTTCTATCATGATCAGCCGATAGGCAAGGAGGTTCGTATTGGAACAGAGGTATATGTGGTGGTGGGTATCATTAAAAACACACTGTTAAGTTCTTCTGAAGACCGTGTCATTTATATGCCTTATTCTACATATCTGAGGACCAATGCCACAGCAAAAGAATTTACGACGATGGTGTATGCCGTGTGTGATGGTGTGGAATCAAAAGAAGTAAATGACCAAGTGAAGAGCGTCCTTTCGAGAATTAAGAACGTGGATCCAGACGATGGTAGCGCTTTTTTCTTCAATAGTATGGAAGAACAGGTAAAGGCTTTTAACAGCTTGTTTAATACGTTGAAAGGGTTCTTGTGGTTTATGGGAATCAGCACATTGGTTAGCGGTATTATCGGAATTGGCAATATCATGTATATCTCTGCCAAGGAACGTACACGTGAAATAGGCATCCGGAAATCACTTGGTGCAAGATCATCATCGATAAAAGGAATGTTTCTTTGTGAGTCCATTGCCATTACATCTATTTCTGGTTATGTCGGTATTGCACTGGGATGGTTGTGTTTGGAATTGGTAAGTATGTTAATGGATGATGATACACTGATGATGGATAAGCCCCAGATCAATCTGCTTATCACGATATGCGCGATGCTGATATTGATGATTGCTGGTGTATTAGCAGGACTAAAGCCTGCTATGTATGCAGCAGATCTACGTCCTATAGAGGCACTAAGAGATGAAAACTAAAAATATACTCGGATGAAAACGACAAAAATTACAATCATACTATTCATACTTCTTGCTTTAGGTTTTGTAGTATTTCGCATGACGACCGGTAAGAAACATGAGCGTGTACGTATTGTGCAGGCGGAATACCGTAATATCGAGAAAACTCTTACTATCTCAGGAACGATCATACCAGAAAAGGAGATCGAGATAAAATCTACCATCTCAGGCGTCCTTGAGAAGTTGTCTGCTCGGGTCGGTGAAGATGTGCAGCCTGGAACTCCAATAGCAAGTGTCCGTTATGTAAAGGACCCGATGGAGTACAAAAACCTGCTGAACCAATTAGAAGTTGCCCGTACTCGACTTGACAATGCGGAACTTAGATTCAAAAGTACCCAGAACCTATATCGTCAGAAACTCATTGCACCATTAGAATATGAAAATGAAAAAGATGAACTGGCTATTCTTCGGTTAGAATATAGGTCCGTCGAATCTGAGTTAAAAATGTTACGAGGTAATTATCAGCAAAAGGAAATCTCAAACATTATTACGGCTACGGGGAGTGGAACCATCCTGGAACTTCCAGTCAAAGAAGGTGGTTCTGTTATGGCACGGGGAACATTATATGAGGGTACGACTATCGCTCGCCTCGCCGACATGAATTCACTGGTGTTTAAGGGGGATGTGTTAGAGTCTGACATATTGAAACTAAGTGTCGGCATGCCTGTGAAATTCACTCTGTCGGCTGATAAAAACATCCAATTTATGGGAAGAATAGAAGTGATATCTCCTAAAGGAAATGTGCAAGACGGTGTCTCACGCTTTCAGGTGACAACAACTATAGATATCCCTAATAACTATCGGAAATATATTAAGGCCGGATGTACGGCCAATGCAACAACTATTATTGAGAAGAAAACAAAGGTTTTGGCCCTTGAAGAGAAATATTTTAAGTTTAGTTATGACTCGGTATATGTGGAGGTACAGAAGGATGACGGATCGTTTGAAAAGAGATTTCTTAAGACAGGAATCTCTGACGGTACCTATACGGAGATTGTAAGTGGATTAAGTGCTAAAGATAAAATCAAAGACAATAAAAAGAATAAGTAAATGAAAAATCGAATGTTTCTATTGGCAGTATTTCTGCCGTTGGTATTATTTGCAAATGCGGCAGGAACGCCAGAACGCATTCCTGTTCAAGTTCAGTCGTGTAAGTTCTCTGTTGCTGTGCCGGAGGGATGGGATACAATTCCTCAAAGTGCTCTTGACCAAAAGTTGGGCAAGAAAGTGGCTGTCATGGGTTTATATCCAAAAGGTAAAACTGATTATTTTGAGGAGAAATATATGATTCTGTCGTTTCTGCCAACAGTCAATAGCCTTAATAATCTCCCCTGTAAGGCGATCTATGATGAGTTGAAGGGAATGATGAAGCAAAATTCCATACCCAATAATGACTCTATTCATGTCGTCTATAATGGGATGGATAGTCTAAGCGCTGGAAACAAGTTTCAAATACAATCGAACATGACGATATATAAAGACTCCGCAAATGTGAATTGTCAACAAATTCTGTTATTGTCAAGATTCGGTTATATCTGTATTGCGTATTATGATAAGAATGAGATACCGTCTGCTTCTGATACTGTTTTACAAAAACTAATTCAGGACATAGATATTGATAACGATTATGTGTATGTCGAGCCACATAATGAGTCAGCCTTTACTTTTGGCAAGATTGCAATTGCCTTAGGAATCGGCATCCTTGTCTACCTAATCATGACGCTACTTGACAAAAGAAAAAAGAAAGATGAATAGGCTTGTCAGTATATTAATTCTTGTCCTACTTGTATCATTGCATATGAGCTATCCAAGCTCGTATGTGGAAAGGTATGCCGCATTTTATGTGTTGGCAGTAGCTCTGATCTGTATCGGTCTGTTTCTTAAACGAGACAACGTTACTCGGGACGTTTGTAATATACTTGCCTTTGCATATTTGTTATTCTTATTTGCTGATGGGATTATAAGAAGGAATACTTATGGCTCTGACTTTTGCTGTTTCATGATAGTCTGTTGGCTTTTATTCCTAGTTCTGAGTATGCTATTCTTAAGTCGACATATTCAAAAAAGTCTTATTTGTTCCATCATTGTTTGTGCGTGGATTGAGATTGTTGTTGGCTTCGGACAACTCTATGGACTGATGGAGAATGGTAACGCTTTTTTCCAATTTGGAGGCTCTCTTGGCAATCCCGGGGCCTATTCGGGATATCTTAGCGTCATATTTCCAATAGTCCTTCCTGTCTATCTGACTTGCAGGCGAAATCGTGATTGTGAGAATGTTCGATACTTACTCCTGGCATGCCTCATCTTTATGCTTGCTCTCATCTTCTTATCCCGTTCCCGTGGAGCGTGGCTGGCATGCTTGATAGGATGTGTCTTTGTGATAGAACACTACTATGGCGTACTGAAATCTATTCGTAGGCATTTTAGTCGCACCCAGCGTCTCGTATTATCCGTCTTATTAGGAGTGGGCCTTCTTGGTGGGGTTTTCTTCCTATACAAGTTCAAAGCCGATTCTGCAGATGGAAGACTACTTGTATGGAAAGTCGCACTTCAGGCTCCCCGTGAGAATATTTTGCTTGGTGACGGGTGTGGTTCGTTTGAGGCGAACTATTGCCGGTGGCAACGCGATTATTTTGCCTCAGGTGAAGGAACTGAGAGAGAAAAATTTCTTGCTGATTACGTGACGTGTGCCTATAATGAATTCTTACAGGTATTTATCGACCATGGCGTCGTCGGTACGTTGCTGTTCTTTGGTATTATACTTCTCGCACTGCTGCAGAAGGACTCACACCGTTCACATATCTTTATTGGGGCAAAAGCATCATTATTGGGATTCCTAGTGCTCTGTTGCGTCTCTTACCCTTTACATGTTCAGCTTATGTATCTGCATCTGATAGTTGTATTGGCTTTGCTTTTGGCACATAGAAACAAACAACGTCATCGGGTCGGAGTATGGTCGAGACATATCATGTCATTATGCTTGTTACTGGTGGTCGTCTGCGTCTCCTTAATGAGCCTGCACCAATTATATGGCCTTCGATTACTGGAAAATGGATTAGGAAATGCGGCTCATGGAGATATGACAGGTGCTATTAAACATTATAAGAAGGCGTATCCAATCATGAGCAATAATGGCATCTTCCTGTTTTATTATGCGTCGGCCTTATCGATGGCAAATGAGCCAGAGAAGAGTATTGGAATGTTAAAGATGGCTGAAATAAAATCCTCTGATCCTCATATCTATATGTTGATGGGAGAAAACTACAAAAAAACAGGGAATCTCATGGCTGCAAGAGAGGCATATCAAAAAGCGATAAACACGATTCCTTCCCGATTATATCCCCGTTCTTTGATTGTTCACCTTCTGATGGATATGGGGCATAAAACAGAGGCGTACAAACTGGCGAACGAGATTCTACAGATGAAGGAGAAGGTTCCAACAACGGCTGGTAAAGAAATAAAAGGCGAAATGCGTCTTATAGTTAACAGATTGTCTAACCCTCAAAACAGATTGCCTATGAAGTAAAAAAAACAGAGAATCAATCAACAAATGCGTTATGCCATCATGATGGTATAACGAACCAATAACCAATTAATTAACATTATTATTAATCAACAAAATTTTTAAAATTATGAAAACAAAAAAGAAGCCATTATTTGCAATGTTTGTAGCAATGGTTATGTCACTGGGTGTCATGAATAGTTTTAACAATGACGGTAATAACACCAACATTCAGCAGGTTTCATTGTCTTGCGCATCCAATTCAGAAGGTGAATATAATGGATGGGCTGCCGCATCAGCTGTTGCAGGATCTGCTGCCAGCTATTTTTACACATCAGCAATTGTTACTGGCGCTACAGGTGTTGGTGCACCCGTGGCTATCGCAAATGGCCTGTTAGGAGGAATCTGTACATTATAAACAATTTAATTTAGTTTTTTATTATGAAAAAAAGATTATTTTCTGTATTTACATCTGTCGTATTAGCTGTTGCTTTCTTGCAATATAATGCACAAAATACTGCAGAGGAGAATGGCGTCATTTCACAGATTGCAGCTGCTGGCCTATGTGAGAGTGGTAGCAATGAGGCTGTTACTGCTGCAGGTGGTTCTATCGTAGCAGGTGTTGGCATAGGTATTTTGACTTCATCTCTTCCAGCTTCATGGAATCCTGTCGGTTGGGCAGGCATTATAGTTGGAGGCGCGTTGTAATCTCTTGTGGAATCTATTGGTGTCTATTTATATGTTTATATATAGATATTCATCCAATAGATTCCGATATAAGTTGATATGAAAATTTGAATGGTTGTTAACATTATGAAACATCTTCTTTCACAGGTTTTTTCTGACCGAAATACCATAACACTTTTGTTTCTTATGGGATTCTCTGGTTTTACGTGTACCGTGTTATTTCATAAATTGAGCACGCTGTCAATCGCTGTCGGGATTGTGCTTGGTACAATATTGGCGCATCTGGCATGTAATATGAAGTTTCTTAGAATTCCATATAAAGACGATTCTGAGTGTGGGAAAAAGAACCTATTGCTTTTTTGTTTATATGTTGCATTGCTTACAGTGTTTCTTATATACCCATCATGGAGTGATATGTATAATCTGGATGTTGACTATTTCTATATTTGGGTGTATGGCGCCTCTGTTGTATATTTCATAGGCGTGTATAGCTTGTTGTTATATAAGATCTTGAGCAGATGAAATATTTTCTTCTGGCTTTTGCCATCTGGCTCCTTCCGTTTTGTGCACGGATACCTATGAACTTTTCTCAAGAAATACCGGAAGAGAAAACCGGGAGTGGAAATCATGTTATTGAAGCAATTCAGGATGCATGGAAAGCAAACGATAATGATAAGGCTTTCATCCTGATATTTGCGACAAATATCAAAGGTTGCGCAATCAACGTGTGTGGTGGTGCGTTGCTTGGAATAGGAACAGTTGCAAACCTTGCCATAAATGGCTTTGCGGCATCTGATGCGTTTGTATGCTCATATGAGTCGGGGTTCTCAATTAAAAACATTCTTAAGACGACGTTACCGCATAGTCCTGAGTTAATTGGTTTTTGGTTGTCTGGTGCGATGGGCTTTATGATTGCATGGCAGTTAGTTCTTTTTATGAGGGGGAAAGAGTCATGGTCAAAAGGCTTTTTGAAGAGAATGTGTATATACGCTATTTGCGTCTTTTTAATCATTTTGTGTTCCGCATATATTGAGGCACACATTTCAATTAATATGGTATGATGGGAATAAAAGATTTTGTCAACGGTTTGTCTTCCATCTCAAAATGGTATGGCGGAGCAATCGTGTTAATCTATGCATTGTTGTCGGCAGAATACATGTCAACAATTAACGACTTTGTTATGAAAGGGCTCGGCGAAGTTTCTGGAATTGTAGAGAGCCTTATGCAACTCGGTTATATTATATCCATTATTTCTGCACTTGCAGCGTGGGTTATAATGAGTTTGATGTTCCATATTATTGCTTTGCTTTTTAATGGCAGACAGGATTTTAGCAAATTTCTCTTCGTTTCTTCTTATCTGTATTTTATTCCAGCCATTGCTTTGGTCGTAGCAATCAATATGCTTGGCTATTTGGATGTGGAAGAAAGTGAGAACGTGATTAATAATCTTATGGATAATCGCAGATTCATATTAATCATGGATATCGTCAACTATTCGTATCTGCCTTTTTACCTTCTTACAGTCTGCGTTATACGGTATTCCTACAATATAAAATGGTTGTATTCATTTTTGTCGGTCGTAATACCAGTAGCCTCTGTATGGGGGGTAACGGAACTCTTCAAGTTGTTATAAATAAAGGGAAAAGGAGCAATGAGAAAACTTTTATATAGTCTTGCAGTTTTTGTCGTATCTGCGACATTTCTTTCCTGCGGTGGAGATTCTTTGGAGAAAGCATTAAAACTGGCGGGTGACAACTGTCAGGAGTTAGAAAAAGTACTGGATCATTTTAAGAACGATCCCGACCCGTTGAAGTATGAGTCGGCTAAGTTCCTGATTGAGAACATGCCCTACCATCACGCATTATATGGTGAGATTGCAGATCAGTATGCGAAGGCTTATGCAGCAATGGGGACGCATGCCACTGAATATCGCGACAGTGTTGTCAATGCAGAGATGCAACAACTTTCCGGTCAGGCTGCCATGAAGATTTCGGATATTAGAACCATGAAAGCCGATTTCCTGATCAAGGCGATAGATGATGCCTGCGACCTCTGGGCAAAAGTGAACTGGAAAAACGAGTATGATCAATCCACGTTCTTTAATTACGTATTGCCATACAGGCTTTCCGATGAACCTGTAAGTGATTGGCGACAAACCATTAAGACCTTATTCCCGTATCTGGATGCCGATGTGGCGTACAGCGATCAGGGCGTTCAGTTCTCAGCTTTTGAAGGACATCATGTCAACGCAAAGATAATTGAATCAACCAATGCCAAGAAAGGAAAAGCAGTACGGATATCCCCTGACAATTCCTCTGTCACTTTCAGCATCCCGTCAGACATGGATGTACAGAAAGTCATACGACTCAGGTCCTGTGCATTGTCGGTAGGCACGAAGGCACAGGTAAAGGTGAATGACCAGACCGTCGGAACCATTGACCTGATGCAGGTCGGGAACGAGTATTCATTCAAGACCTCCCTTCCTGGAATCGTGCTGAACCTGCAGAAAGGGGAGAACAAGATTACGATAGGGTCTGCCAACAAGCCGTTTGTCCTTGACTACATGGAAGTGGGGGCCTATGAGCCTTATCATTCGGAAGAGGCGGTCGACTACTCCGATTCCTATTGCCAGATACAGAATGTGGGCACGAGCAACTATGTCTCCTTCGACACCATACAGTCAACGATTGGTCAGCCCATCACACTTCGCGGCTATTCGCCGGATGACAGGACGCTCAACATGCGTCTGGACTATCAGGGCTATCCGTGCTGGAGGATTGCTCCCATGGACTCCGTGGACCTGTACCTGGAAGACTATCGGGTCAGTCTTGACACCCTGGCGATTGTAAGTAAGCAGGTATACATCCTGGTGACCAATCCGGACAGATGCTATGAAAGGGATGTGACCGCCTATCAGTCCAGATACATCAATCACCAGAAATGGGCAATCATACCTGTGGGTGACGGCATGTGCAAGATCATGAATAAGCAGACGGGCTTGTTCTGGGAATCCCGCGTCGACAAGCAGACTGGCAAGGAGATTCTGGTACAGAACTTCTATTCTGGAAAGGCCACGCAGAAATGGAAGATCACCAAGAAAGAAAAGAACCCCTATGCCCGGTCATTCTTCAGGATCGGGAATGCCCAGTCTGAGGCTGTGCGGGTGACGGATGTGATGGATATGTTTGTGCCATCCAAATCCAGAGGCAGTGTAACTCCGAGTCTGGCATCATTATGCCGATACCGTACAGGACCCTGTAAGGATGAAGCCTCCTACGTGGCTTCTTTGTCGAAATATATGGGCATTCCCGTGGCCATAGATTTCACACCGCACTGGGGAAACCGTCCCAATGATCATACGTGGAATGCCCTGATACTACCCAATGGAAAGGCGACACCCTTTTACATGGGATATGTCCCGGGAGATACGACCCAGTTCACGCATAGTCCCGTCTATCTGAAGCCCAAGATCTACAGATACCGCTTCGAGGTTAACCATAAGATCGTCGATGACATGAGAGGTGAGAAGAGCGTCCCTGAGTTGTTCCAGTTTCCGACGTTTACAGATGTCACAGACGAGTATCTGAATACGACGGATGTGGTACGTGACATTCCGAAGGAGTTCCGTGACAGTAAGATCGCCTACATCTGTGTCAACGACAAGGAGCACTGGATCCCCGTTCATTATGGCAAGGTATCAAGGGGCAAGGTTACCTTCACGTCTATGGGACGTAATATCCTATATTCCGTCTGCATCTGTCAGGGTCAAGACCTGATCCCCATCGGGAATCCCTTTATCCTGAAACCAGACGGATCGATCAGAGAAATCGTATGCAACAACTCCAAACGCCAGACAATGACGTTACTCCGCAAATATCCTTTCTTCGCCCAATTTGATTCCTTCAGATACAGAATGGATCATGGAATATTCGAGGGAAGCAATACCAAGGACTTCTCTCAGGCCTCACGTCTGTATCGATACTATGGATATACTGATGCCTGCTGGTATGAGCTGACACCAGAGAATGTCGGAAGCAAATACCGCTATCTTCGTTATATTGGCCACACGGGCTCCTATTGTAACGTCAATGAGGTAGAGTTCTATAACAGCAAAGGCCAGAAACTGACCGGCAAGATACTTGGCACTCAGGGCATGCCCGGTCACACGAAGGAGACCGTCTTTGACGGCGATATTCTGACTGGATTTAACGGAATCAGTCCCGATGGTCATTGGGTAGGACTGGAACTGGCTCAGCCGTCCGACGTGGCAAAGATTAGGTTCATACCTCGAAATGACGGTAACTGCATCGAAGTCGGTGATATGTATCAGTTACTAGTGTATGATCGTGGGAAATGGCTTCCTCTGGCGGTGACGAAAGCAAAGGCTACGGAGCTGGTTCTTGAAAATATGCCAAGTGACGGCCTATATCTTTTGAAGGACCTGACGAAAGGAATCGAGGAACGTATCTTCACATATGAGGATGGACAACAGCTCTGGTGGTGATATGTTTAATCAATAAGCGCTAACGGTCTTGCGCATCAAACAGACCTAAAAATTTAAAACATTAACTATTATGAAGAAAATTAGAAGAGAAGATTTCGCAGTTCTGAATGAAAGCGAGATGAATGCCACCGTGGCTGGCATTAACAAAGACAAGATCATTAAGATCTGTGATCACATGGAGTTCGCTTGCTGCTACTACAACTACAAAGTAGAGCTGCCCGATCCCATTAAGGACATCCGCTTTTAGTCTTAACAGCTAGTTTCATGTACAGTGAAGATTTGCTTCACTGAATAGAAGAATTTGTCTTTTATGAGATTCGCCGTATCACTAGAACGGCGAATCTCTTACTTTCTGTGAGAAGGGGCTGTTTATGCTCAAAGAGATGCCTCCTATGAGTCATTCAGATAGGGTTTACGAGTCATGGAGATAGGGTCTATACCCCTATAGGGATTATCTCCATCAGTCGTAGATGACGTCTCTTTCACCGAAAGGGATTATCTCTTTCACCCATAGTTGGGGGGGCGACACACTTGTCTGGTCGCTTGTCTAGGTACAACATTTCAAAGAGCGCTTTTCCGTAGTAGGGCGTAGTGGGGCGTACTTGGGCGCAGAAGAAGGGCGTACTTTGCTTTACTACGGTCCCTGAACCTGCGGTTTCCCCTTCGACAGGCCCTTCGACAAGCTCAGGGACCGCTCAGGAACCGTTAACTCCTGTTTTCTTCTCCTACCGTTATTTGTGACAGATATGACGGATATGACAGATGTTTTTAGAGTTTTCTCGCGTGTACGCAGGAACTTTCGGCGCCGCAAAAGTTCCTGCGTACACGCGTGAGGATTTCTGAAATTATCCGTCATAAGTGTCATATCTGTCACACAGGAGGGGAGCGAAAATGTATGAGATGTTCTTGTTCCATGAGCTATCTATATAAGTCAGGGAACAAAGATACAAAATAAAATCGAAAATTAGGTGTATGCATGCAGTGCATGCACTGCATGCATACATCATAAATGACTGATTATCTGCGCATTAACTTTCGAATATCATCTTGAAAGTCAAGCGACTGTTGTTGGGATAAGGCCCTTGCAAAGTCATTACGCATATTACGGCGTTGCCACACTTCTTCAAAAATTCTCCATCTTTGTCGGATGCCCAGACAAGTGGCCATGGCATCGGCCAATAGGGCAGCCTTCGGGCGGGAGACAAGTGGCTGATAGTTTTCATCGATATAATCGGCTTCCTGCAGTTTCTGCCAGAGGTGAATCGCCTCGTCGGTAGCCAGTTCGTCGGGCAGCGTCACCACTTCTTGTGACTGGGGTACGTCTGACTGCCTCATGGCGACACGACCGCCATCATTGGCAGTAAAGTTGAGTGTGCCAACATTGTGTACACTGCAACAAGTGTAGTTAATCACGATGGATGCGATGTTCTGGTGTGCGCGAAGGTTCTCCTTCAGGAGAGCCAGAAACTGTTCTTCTTCCGTGCTCATAGTGGTTCGGTTTTTTGTCGTTTATGTTTTTGAGTTAATTTAAGGCAAGGTAGATGTCATACGTGATGACCTCCCATTGCTATCCGGATACAAAGATACAAAGAATCGAACAAACAACAAAGAAAAATCCCCGAAAGTATTATCTTTCAGGGATTTAGTATCATTAAGCCGAGGGCTTTTGATGTGATATGCAACTTTTCTCTTTAGAAGAACACTTACCTTGACTTGAATACCGGGCGATGCTCACCTGGGTGCCAGAAGTCGACAAGAGCGACATCGAAGATCAGATTGCTATAACTACACGTCGGTTTAGCCAAACTGCCATAGCCCAACTGATAAGGAATATACACTCTCCAATGATCACCGATGTGCATGTTCATCAGGGCGGTGGTGAAGCCAGCAACGAAATCGTGGCACACAAAATCCCTGCCATTCTCATCCTTGGCCACACCTATCGTGTTCCAATTGAAGTCACCCAAATAACTCTGATCAAAGACATATCCTTCGGGATAGCTCTTTGACGGAATCAGACGGCCACGATAGGCCAAGCGACAGGTGTCAGTAAAGAGTGGAGTCTCTGTACCTGTACCCGACTCCAAGACCTCAACATAGATATAGTCACCGACGTTACCGGACATGGCGGAATTCTTCGAGTAACAGATAATCTTCTTCATCGAATTAGCGGCCCACTTGCTCGTCGTAACGTCATTGCGGTTCTGCCAGTCGTCGTACTCGCCCTCTTCCTCGCTATCCTCGCTGCACGATGATACCATCCCCGCAAACGGGAACAGTATCAGGGCCAGCAATATGTATTTCCAGTTCTTCATTGTTTACTGAAGCTTCTTCAACAGACTTGCGATGCTCACCTTATCCTCGATGATGGAATTCAGGTCGCTGATGTTCACACGCTCCTGCTCCATCGTGTCGCGGAAACGCAGAGTCACCTTACCGTCGGTCAGAGAGTCGTGGTCGACAGTGACACAGTACGGCGTTCCGATAGCATCCTGACGACGATAGCGCTTACCGATAGAATCCTTCTCGTCGTACTGACAGTTGAAGTGGAACTTCAGCTGGTCGATGATCTCACGGGCCTTCTCAGGCAGACCGTCTTTCTTCACCAGAGGCATGACGGCGCACTTCACAGGTGCGAGGGCAGCAGGCAGCTTGAGCACCGTGCGAGTCTCACCGTTCTCGAGTTTCTCCTCCTCGAAGGCGTGACACATGATTGAGAGGAACATACGGTCGACACCGATAGAGGTTTCGATGACGTATGGAGTGTAGCTCTCATTGGTCTGAGGATCAAAGTACTTGATGCTCTTGCCAGAGTACTTCTCATGCTGCGAGAGGTCGAAATTCGTACGGCTGTGGATGCCCTCCACCTCCTTGAAGCCGAACGGCATCTTGAACTCGATATCGGTAGCAGCGTTGGCATAGTGTGCCAGCTTGTCGTGGTCGTGGAAACGGTAGTTCTCTGCACCGAAGCCGAGGGCCTGATGCCACTTCATACGAGTCTCCTTCCACTTGGGGAACCACTCCAGCTCTGTGCCAGGCTGTACGAAGAACTGCATCTCCATCTGCTCGAACTCACGCATACGGAAGATGAACTGACGGGCCACGATCTCGTTACGGAAGGCCTTACCGATCTGGGCGATACCGAAGGGGATCTTCATACGACCAGTCTTCTGCACGTTCAGATAGTTCACGAAGATACCCTGAGCGGTCTCCGGACGCAGGTACACTTTCATTGAAGCATCAGCAGAAGCGCCCATCTCAGTAGCGAACATCAGGTTGAACTGACGCACGTCGGTCCAGTTCTTCGTACCACTGATGGGGTCAACAATCTCCTCGTCGAGGATAATCTGCTTCAGGGCCTCCAGATCTGGACCCTGCATAGCCTCAGCATAACGGGCATGCAGGTTGTCGCGTTTCTCCTTGGTCTCCTTCACACGCTCACTGGTCTCCATATATTTCGCCTCGTCAAAGCTGTCGCCGAAACGCTTACGGGCCTTCTCAACCTCTTTCTGGATTTTCTCATCGTACTTGGCTATCTGATCCTCGATGAGCACATCGGCACGATAGCGCTTCTTCGAGTCGCGGTTGTCGATGAGGGGATCGTTGAAGGCATCGACATGACCAGACGCCTTCCATATCGTTGGGTGCATGAAGATGGCAGAGTCGATACCCACGATGTTCTCGTGCAGCATCGTCATAGCCTTCCACCAGTATTGTTTGATATTATTCTTCAACTCCACACCGTTCTGACCGTAGTCGTAAACGGCTCCCAAACCATCGTAGATCTCACTGCTGGGGAACACGAATCCGTATTCCTTACAATGGCTCACGATCTTCTTAAATACATCTTCTTGTGCCATAAATAAATATAATTTCGAAATTATGGATGCAAAGGTACGAATAAAAAGAGAATTAAGAATTAAGAATTAAGAAAAAAACGCATCTGTGCGGAAGAATTATGAATTTTTGACTGTCCATCTACAAGTCCATAGGGATTTTCCATAGGATAATAGGGAAAATCCTTTTATGTTTCACGAGAAGAAACGTATCTTTGCAGTAAAATAAAGCAAAACAATATTGACATTAATCATTATGAAGAAATCCATTTTACTGACATTGTTCTGCGCCACGCTATTCACAGGAGCCAGAGCACAAGACACCAAAGAGTACAAGACCTACGTGAAGAACGATTGTCTGATACACTACTGCAACCACAAGGGCGTCACCGTCGTGGTCGATGTGACCGAAGGAGGTTTGTTCGTTCCCAACATCTCCATCATCAATGACTCCGGTCATGAAATCATCTTCGAGCCCAAGAAGATCAAGGCATACTGCTATGCCGTGAAAGGCCACCCCAAGGAGACACGCAGCATGCTGACACGCTACTTCGACATGGGAATGGATATGACACCACTTGTGAAAGACTCGCTCATGGTATACCCCTACGAGAAATACAAGAGAAAGAGGAACAACACCATATTCTGGGCTAACACACTAGTGACAGTCCTCGTCGGCACCGCTG
This sequence comes from Prevotella aff. ruminicola Tc2-24, assembly GCF_900110895.1. GTDB lineage: Bacteria > Bacteroidota > Bacteroidia > Bacteroidales > Bacteroidaceae > Prevotella. Next base: position 273,045 of record NZ_FOIQ01000003.1, read on the forward strand.
ACGCTGCCCTCTCAAAAGACACGCCCGACGATCGTTTCTGGGCACGGAAGCATATGGAGGATATGATCGACGAGGGTGAGGCACTGCGCCGTATTGAGATGCAGCGCATCGACGAAGGCTACTGGCGCGCCAACACCATCTTCGACATGTCAGAGCACAGCGGCTTCATCGCTCTGAAGAAACGCAAGGCCGACCATATCGTACTTGAGATTCCCGTCGATGGTGAGGTATACACCTTCCTCGTTGACAACCGTAAGCGCTATTAAGGGTACGGGACATGTGAACATGAAGCGTTAAAAAACCTCAAGGCACGGCAACTTTTCCCATTACGGTCACCGCTTTTCGGTAAAATGTTGTACCTTTGCATCCGCCAAACAAGAAGATAGGGGCATAGCCCAGTTGGTTTAGAGCGCTGCAGTCACATTGCAGAGGTCCCCGGTTCGAGCCCGGGTGTCCCTACAAAAGAACGAATCCCACTCATCAGCGGGATTCGTTCTTTTTTATATCAATGGCCCGTTTCCGTGGCCAATATGACTATCAACGGAGCGCCGAATGGCAGCCGTCACATAGTCTTTTCCTTTCCCTACAGCTACTGACAGACGATCGCCAAGTGCCAAACGGGCGGCGATAGCCGACGAGAGCGTACAGCCAGTGCCGTGGAGGTTGCCGGTGGCAATCCGTTCAGTGGTAAACGGGCAGACGGTGCCGTCGGTCTCGAAGAGCCAGTCGGTTGTCAGCGGACCATCGGCATGACCGCCCTTGAGTAGAAAGGCAGTGGCATAATACTGACTTAATATACGCCCAGACTGTTGGATATCGGCCACCAAATGATTATCCTTGACTTTTGCCAAGAGCACCTCGGTCTCAGGGAGGTTGGGTGTGACAAGAGTACAGAGGGAGAAGAGCTTTTGGATGATATAGTCGATAGCATCCTGCTGCATCAGAGGATAGCCGCTGGTCGAAACCATCACGGGGTCATAGACCACCGCCACGTCGACAGGGTTCTGTGACCGGAGATAATCGGTTAACATTTCCACCACGACCTCGGCAACCGCACGACTAGGCAACATGCCGATTTTGATGGCGGTCGGCTCAAGATCGCTCAGCACAGCACGCAACTGTGAAGCCACCACATCAGGCGGCACAGGCATCGACGACAGGACACCCAGCGTGTTCTGCGAAGTGATAGAAGTGATGACCGTAGCACCATAACAACCATGTGCCGTGATGGTCTTGAGGTCTTGTTGGATGCCGGCACCGCCCGACGGGTCACTACCAGCGATGGTCAATACTATTTCCATGCGTCACCGAGGATCATGGCTCCTCCAAAGCCCATTTGTAATACTTCCTTAACACGATTAAAGGTCATGCCGCCTAAGGCCATGACACGCTGGTCGATAAGTCCCAGCCGACGCGCCTCATCGAGTTGGGCTTTGGTAAATGCCGAACGATAACCTTGTTTGGAGATGCTGTCGAAGACCGGACTCAGGCTCATATAGGCATATGGTTGACAGCGGCACTCAGCGAGTTCTGCGAGCGAATGACAGGAGATACTGACACTCCCCTCCCACCCCATGGGCGGCTGTGGGTTACGACGGTTGAGATGAACACCCCGAAGACCGTAACGGACGGCCAGATCGAAATGGTCGTGCAGCACCAGACGGTCGTAGAGGACGGGCGGCAACTGACGTAATAACAGTTCCATCTCGTCGGATGTGGACGACGGCTTACGGAGATGCACCAGATCGGCCGTTCCGCTGGTGAGCAGTTCCGCGATACGTGCGGCCTCACCCACGAAGAACTCGGGACGAGTGATGACAATGATCATACGCACTTCTTGAACAGGTCGAACGAGGCATCCCAGTCTTTCCATACCGGCTCGCGACCGAGCTCCTTCAACCGGGCATTGATGACCCTGGCCGTACGCTCGTCGCTGACGGTAAACTGCTCCAATGCCTGCGGATAAGTGTGGTAGCCACCGGGATTGACATGACTCTCAGCCGACATCGTGGTAACACCCAGCGTACACATGTTGTCGCGAATATAGGCCGGCTCACGGGTAGAATAAGAGATATCAACATCGTGATCGAAGATACGCATGGCAAAGGTGGCCTGCGCCAACTCACGATCGGTCATGAAGCAGTTGGGCTGGAACCCCTCGTTCTGTGCCGGTCGCATGCGGGGGAAGTTGATAGAGTACTTCGTACGCCAATAATGCTTCTGCAGATAGCGCAGATGATAGGCCATCATCGTCACATCGGTGCGCCACTCTTTCTCAAGTCCGATGAGCACGCCCATACCGATGGAATGCACGCCCGCCTGTCCCATACGATCGAAGCCGTCGCAACGCCACTCAAAACGGCTCTTCATGCCTCGTGGGTGATACAGTTTGTAATGGTCGCTGTTGTAGGTCTCCTGGAAACAGATGACGCCATTGAGTCCGTGGTGGGTCAGTTCCCGATACTCCTCCATCTTCAAGGGCATCACCTCGATCTTGATATTCGAGAAATATCGCTTAGCGATATCAATGGCCTTGGCCAGGTAAGGCACGCCTGCCTTGGCCGGGTTCTCACCCGTGACAAGGAGGATGTTTTCGAAGGGTGCCAGTTGTTTGATGGCCCGGTACTCGTCCTCTATCTGCTCGGGGGTGAGGATGGTGCGCGCCATGGGGTTCTCGCGATGGAAGCCACAGTAGACGCACGAGTTCGAGCAGGAGTTCGTGATATAGAGCGGGATGAACATCGACATGGTGCGTCCGAAACGCTCCTCGGTATAACGGCGTGAGAGGCGCGCCATCGTCTCCAGATATGGCTCGGCCGCCGGTGACAGCAAAGCCATGAAATCGTTGACATCGCAACGGCTCTTACCAAGAGCCCGTCGTACATCGGTATCGGTCATCGAGGCAATGCGCTCGGTGGTCTCGTCCCAACTGATGTTTTTGAGTTCGTCTGAGAACATGATTCTATTTGTTGTTTTTGGATTGACAGGGTTGAAAAGCATATTCCTTCAGTTCATGGATAGAAGGATGAGCGCCGCAGAGGGCACAGTCGGGCCGCTGCGGGAAGGTGAAACGCTGCCACTGCATGGTGAGAGCGTCGAAAGTGAGAAGACTGTCGGTGAGCAACTCGCCCACCCCCGTGAGATACTTGATGCATTCAGTGGCCTGAACAGTGCCCAGCATACCAGCGATACTGCCCAGAACACCCACCATGGCACAGGTCTCGACATCCTCCTTGGCAGGAGGCTCTGGGAACAGGCAGCGATAACAGGCCGACTGAGGGACATGGGTCATCAGCTGACCACTATAACGGCTAATACCACCCATGGAGAAGGATTTCCCCAACATGACACAGGCATCATTGACAAGATATTTCGTGGCAAAGTTGTCTGTGCCATCGATAATAAAGTCGTAGGGACGGATCAGGTCTAAGGCATTGGCCTCGCTCAGATAACACTCATAGGTCTCCACATGGACGTCGGGATTGAGTGTATGGATACGCTCGGCAGCCACCTCTACCTTAGGTCGGTTGATATCACCAGTGGTATGGAGGACTTGGCGCTGCAGGTTGGTAATGCTAACCGTGTCACCATCGACGACACCGAGGGTACCAACCCCGGCAGCTGCCAGATAAAGGGCTACGGGAGAGCCCAATCCGCCCGCACCGACGAGCAGCACCTTCGACTGCAACAGACGTGTCTGTGCCTCCAGACCGAACCGTTCAAGGATGAGATGCCGGTTATAGCGCTGACGCTGTTCACGTGTGAGTTCCATCATTTCTTGAGTTTACGCAGGTCATGGGTCAGTTTAGCGGCACAGAAATTCGGACCGCACATGGTGCAATACTCCCCATCGGTATGCCCTGCCTCCTCAAAATAACGGAGAGCTAGCTCGGGATCGAGCGAGAGATGGAACTGATCACGCCAGCGGAACTCGAAACGCGCCTTGGAGAGGGCATTATCGCGGATAGCAGCACCGGGGTGGCCCTTGGCCAGATCAGCGGCATGGGCAGCAATCTTATAGGTGACGACACCCGCGCGCACATCCTCCTTATTGGGCAAGGCCAGGTGTTCTTTGGGGGTGACATAGCAGAGCATAGCCGTTCCCAGCCATGCGATCTGTGCACCACCGATGGCACTGGTAATATGATCGTAGCCCGGTGCGATATCGGTGACGATCGGTCCAAGGGTGTAGAAGGGCGCTTCGTGACAGTGGGTCAGCTGGCGCTCCATATTCTCCTGTATCTTATGCATAGGCACATGACCAGGACCTTCGATGAAAGCCTGCACGTTCTTGTCCCAGGCACGGGTGACAAGCTCGCCCATGGTGTCGAGCTCAGCAAACTGGGCGGCATCATTGGCGTCGGCCGTACAACCGGGACGTAATCCATCGCCCAACGAGAGGGCCACGTCGTATTGGGCCACGATGTCGCAGATATCGTCGAAGTGCTCATAGAGGAAACTCTCACGGTCGTGCAACAGGCACCACTTGCTCATGATACTACCACCTCGACTGACGATACCACAGAGACGACTGTCGGCCAGATGAACGTTATGACGACGGATACCGGCATGTATCGTGAAATAGTCGACGCCCTGTTCGCACTGTTCTATCAGCGTGTCACGGTAAATCTCCCATGTGAGGTCTTCCACTCTACCGTCCACCTTCTCGAGAGCCTGATAGATAGGTACCGTACCCACGGGCACAGGACAGTTACGTACGATCCACTCACGCGTCTCGTGGATATTGTCACCAGTGGAGAGGTCCATCAGGGTGTCGCCGCCCCACTTACAAGACCACACGGCCTTGTCGACCTCCTCCTCGATAGACGAGGTGGTGGCGGAATTGCCGATATTCGTATTGATCTTCACGGCAAAGTGACGACCGATAATCATCGGCTCACTTTCGGGGTGGTTGATGTTCGCGGGAATGACTGCCCGACCACGTGCTACCTCTGACCGCACGAACTCGGGGGTGATATGACTCTTGATGCCTAGCTCCTCACAATTCATGTTCTCACGGATGGCCACATACTCCATCTCAGGCGTGATGATGCCAGCCTTGGCATAGGCCATCTGGGTGATTGCACGCCCGGCCTTGGCACGACGAGGCAACTGGATATGCTCAAAACGCAGGTGGTCGAGCGACGTGTCGGCCAGGCGCTGACGACCATACTCCGAACTGACCTGTGCGAGTTGTTCGGTATCGTTGCGGTCGAGAATCCACTGCTCACGCATACGGGGCAGACCTTTCTTCAGGTCGACCTCTATCGCAGGGTCGGAGAAAGGACCGCTGGTATCATAGATATATACTGGTGCATTGGGTTCCATGTGGGGCACACCGTGTTCGTCGCGCGTCACCGTAGGAGTGAGGTTGACTTTGGTCATACCGACACGGATATAGGGGAACAACTGGCCCGGCATGTATGCTTTCTCACGCTGGGCGTAAGCCTTGTGATCGTTGATCATAATCGAAAAATGTGAATTAAGAATTCAGAAAAGCAGTTAAAGGACTAGAAGCCTCGGCACTGTCGGCGATAGCTCCCAGACCAGCCTCGAAAGCCTGACGACCGGCGATGACGGCCTGACGGAAGGCGTCGGCCATCGCTACGGGATCACCGGCCACGGCGATCGCGGTGTTCACCAACACACAGTCGGCACCCATCTCCATGGCCTCGGCAGCATGACTGGGAGCGCCGATGCCAGCATCGACCACGACGGGCACGGTGGCCTGCTCGATGATAATCTGCAGAAAGTCTTTCATGCGCAGGCCTTTATTGGTGCCAATAGGTGCGGCTAGTGGCATAACGGTAGCCGCACCGGCTTCCTCCAGGTGCTTACAGAGTGTGGGATCGGCTTGACAATAAGGCAGTACCACAAAACCGAGCTTCACTAATTGTTCGGTGGCCTTGAGAGTCTCAACGGAGTCGGGCAGCAGATAGCGCGGGTCGGGATGAATCTCGAGCTTAAGCCAGTTGGTGCCGAATGCCTCGCGCGCCATCTGTGCGGCAAAGACCGCCTCCTCGGCATTTCGTACGCCAGAGGTGTTAGGTAACAGTTGGATCTTCTGGTTTCGGGTGATGTGGGTCAGCAAGTCATCGTTCTGATCGTCGAGCTCAACACGTTTCATGGCGACGGTGACCATCTCTGTGCCAGAGACATCGATGGCACGGGCCATGAGCTCGTTGTTGTTGAACTTTCCTGTACCCAAGAACAGGCGGGAACCGAACTCACGCCCCGCAATAACTAATTTACTCATGGTTGACTGTATTGATTAATTGTTTCATTTTCTGAACGGGATCATCGGCCCTCAAGACAGTACCGCTGAGGGCGATGCCACTGACACCGGTCTGGAGAATATCGGGGATATCCTCCTCGGTGATGCCACCGATGGCGACAATAGGAATGTGGATGTGTGCCTCTTCCATCTCACTGATGATCGTACGATAGCCATCAAGTCCAAGGACGGGGGCGAGCTTCTGTTTGGTGGTGGTAAAACGGAAAGGACCGCAACCGATATAGTCGGCAGAAGACTCGTAATGAGCCCGTACCTGATCGAAGGTATTGGCCGTTCCACCGATGATAAAACCATCGCCCAACAGGCGACGCGCCTCACGGATGGGCATATCGTTCTGTCCCAGATGCACGCCGTCGGCATGGAGCTCACGCACCAGGCCGACACGGTCGTCGATGATGAACGTAGCACCGGCCTCATGACAAAGCCGTTGGGCGACAAGGGCTATGGGTCGCACCTCCTCATCGGTAGCGTCCTTCATCCGCAACTGTATCCATCGGCATCCGCCCTCAAGGGCCAGGCGAATGGAGTCGAGATAGGTGTAACGTTCTGTACAATGGGAGATAAACTGCAACATCACCTTATCCTCCACATGCGGCTTTAATGATGACGATACGAGCACCTTCCTGAAGAGCGGTCTGCGCCCAACTTCCACGGGGCATCATCTGATTGTCAATAGCTACAGCCACGCCCTTCTGAGGCAACTGCAGTTCGATAGCAAGGTCCTGTAGGTTACGGGCCTCGGTCTGATGGTCTTGGTTGTTAATCTGCACGTTCATGACGTATAAGCACAAAAAAAATCGAGCAGCCAGTGTTGTCACTTGCTACTCGAGGCATTATTTACTCTAAAATATATGATTTTGATTCTACTACATCCCTGCGACGGCATTACCCGCATCAGGTTCTATGGGTATCATCTCAGCTTCGGCACGTGGCCTCTGCACCCCGAGTATCGTTTTTTGACGCTGCAAAAGTAATCATTTATTTTCACTCCTGCAAGAAAAAGTCCGTTTTTGTTTGCGAGCACAAAAACAACGAGCCATCGACCTCATGCGAAGGCGACGGCTCGTTCCGTTTATCTCACGACAATCTTACGTTTATTGCGGATATAGAGGCCTTTCTTCAGTCGATGGCCATCGACACGGCGGCCACTGAGATCATAGATATGATTGTTCTCCGCCGGTGAAGCCTCACGATGTAGCGCAGAGATGCCGGTGACAACAGACTGATAGTTGTCATAGCTGAAAGCCACATCGGTGGCCGTACCCCATATATACTGCTCCAGTCCTGGATAGTCGACAAAGGGGTTACGGTTCTTCTGGATGGCATAGATACCCTCGTTGCGACGGATCTCCTTCTCGCTGACAGGATCCTGCTGCGCCCAACGAAGGAGCATCTTCAGAGCCCATCCCTTAAAGAAAGGAAAGACGCTTCCATCGAGCATCGTCTTATCACTCTTATCCCAGTCTTTTGGACTGCGGGTAACACCTTTCTCATTCTTGTACGACTCATAGCAGGTGGCCATATAGAAATAAACGCGGGCCAGGTCACCCTTGTACTCATCATTGGGTTCGAAGACACGACCGTTCTGCCCGGATATCTTGTAACCAAGACTGTCGACACAACGTCCGAACTTAGAGAAGCCGTCCTTCGACTGTTTCGTGATGTTCTCGCCTACCTCACCATAAGGATAATTAGAGCGTATGGAGTTTACCGAACGGTCGGTCGGAAACAGATGATGCAGGTCGGTATACATCGGATACACCTCGGTGGTGTTGTTTTTCTGGGTGCTCTCATTAAACCAACTCTTTGGCATCGCATGCTCACGATTATACACCACACCCTCGTCATCGATATCCTCACCCTTGTCTTGATCCGTCACAGGGGTGAAATTGGAAATACCGGAATAAATCTCCCATATCTTCCCATCTTCGCGAAGGTCGTAAGAGTTGATGGCATTCCATACACCAGGTGTATACGACTGTATGGTATGCGGACTGATAATCTGGAAGAGCGCCGTCTTCAGTTCCGAGCCCTTCTTACCGTCGGCCGCCTGGTAGTAGGCACCAGTATCGTTCGGCCCTTGTGAGAAAACAACTGGTGATGCCAATAATGACATCACCAGTAATACATATTTTTTCATAAATTATTCTCCAGCCTTCTTGAACGAGAAGCAGACACCCTGACACAGTTCTACAAGATCCTTATAAGTATCCTTGTAGCCGATGATGGTGATCTCGTCGCCTACCTTCAGACCATTGTCGGCGATGAAGAACTTACGGGCATCACCCTGAGCATTCCATCCGGCATAAGTACCGTAGACATAAAGCTCGTTGTCACCATCCTTGATGTAGAGGTTACCATAGTCGTTCTCCTTACCGTTGCTGCCAAGGAGCGAGCTGATCTTACCTGTCACCATGTAGTAGACGTTCTTGTCGTCGGGCATGGTCAGGAACTCTGCGATGGAAACAGCCTTCACGGCATGCTTCAGGACACAAGAACCGTTAACCATCTGCGGACTGTCCTTATAGGCGCCACGCTTACCCAGAACGGTCACCACGTCACCAACCTTGATACCGCTGTCGAGGAAACCCTCCGCACGGTAAACCAGTGTCTCACCAGTGTAGTCTTTGATATAGAAGCTCTTGCCCTGGTTGTCTCTGTCGTAAATAGCTGTGATGACACCCTCCAGACGGTACTGGGTATCTCCCACCTCAGCGGCGAGGAACTCAGCCACGGTGGCATCGATGATAGCACCAGCCTGAGCGACAGCGAACTGTGAGGTGTACTCCCTACCATCCTTATAGGTCTTAAGGGTCACGGTCGTGCTACGGTCGCCAGCGGTGTTAGGCAGGGCACGGAACGTGATGGTGTTAGAAGTTACAGCTGAGATAAAGAGCCAGTCTTTGGCGTCCTGAGGAATCTCGGCATTGATACCATCGCCCTTGCAAGTGACGTGAGCCGTCACCTCACCACCCTCGAGAGGCAGAGCTACGGCAGCCACCTTCTCACCAGCAACGCTCAGTGAGTCGACCTTGATCAATGACTTATTGATGTTTACAACGGTGACGTTCACCAGTTCTACGGTGCCGTTATAGAGCTGCTTCGGACCTTCCACGGTAACCTCGTCACCCACCTCAATACCGAGGCTGAGGAAGTTCTTCTCTGCACCCTTCTTATCAAGCGTACCATAGATATATACCTCACCGGTAGCATCTTTCAGATACCAGTTACCATAGGTCGTATTGGCAATCTTGGTCACAACACCGGTCACACGATAGGTCTTGGATTCCGGTCCAGCAATCACCTCTGCACAAGTAGCGGTAGAGACTGTTGCAACACCCTGGATAATGTTAATAATCTGGGTCTGACCATTACAAGAGACCTTCAGTTCGCAGTTACGACCTTCGCCAGCCTCAGCACTGAATGTCAGAGTCGTCTCACCAGCATTTCCAGACAACTGACTTACCTGCAGCCAAGCAGGTGTCTCAACGTATGAGACCACGTCTTTTCCTTCAGCATCCTTCGTTGTCATCTTGATGACTTTCTCGAACTGCCAAGCTCCCTTTGCCGTGAGGGTGATATTTGTTGATCCGCCATTGGTATTGAGAGCAACATACGACTGTGACACCTGAATCTGATCGAGATATGTAGGATCATAGTCTTCAGAGCAGCCAGTAAACACTGAAGCCACCACTGCCAGAAGAGACGGAATGAAATATCTAAGTTTCATATTCTTTAGATTTTTACTTTTATACTATTAATTGAAGATGTACTTGATACCAATAGAAGCATACCAGCACTGACCAAGTGAGTAGTTCGGTGACCATGTCTTCGTATTGCCGTTGATGACAGAAGGCGTAGAGAAGGTAGCATAACCCTCTGCGTCAACACCCTCGTACTTCAGGATACGCGGATCTGTACCGATTTCAGTATTCAGATACTTGGCAACACCCCATGAAGAGTTGAAGAGGTTCAGAACGTTCTTGATATCGAATGTCAACTGCAGGGCATGTGAAGTCTTACCTACATTCACCTTGAAGTCGTGCTTATAAGCGAAGTCAACACGGTGTACCCAAGGAGAGTAAAGGCTATAAGCCTCGGCATACTCACCCTGATGGTTCTTCAGATAGTCGTCCTTATGAACATAGTCCATGAAACGCTTAGCATCATCAGCAGATACGAAACGGAATTCGCCCTTCTCCACCTGAGCGTCGGTCGGAATATAAAGTGCATCGTAGTTGTAACCGTCGCTGTTCATATCATTGACCATCATGTAAGAGTAGTTGTAACCACCGCGCCATGCCTCATAGACGAAGCTATAGTGGTTGCCGCTCTTGTCGTGGATCGTAGCATCAGCCACAATACGATCAGGTGTTACATACTGAGAGTTATGCAGTTTGATGTTGTTCGGACCCTCAATCGTAGGAACATATGTGAAGGCAGACTCAGCAGCAGAACCCGGCATTCCGGTCACCTCCTTAGATACAGTGTGAGTATAAGCAGCCATCAGAGAAATCCACTCAGTAGGCTGTGCGTTCAAAGTGATGTTAGCGCTCCATCCATAACCACGGCTGGTGTTCTCAAGCACGAAAGCCTTGGTACCAGTACGGAAGCCTGCAGGATAGATGGGACGGTTGTCAATACCATTGAAACGAGAGAAACCACCGACATTAGGGATACTCCAGTCAGAGATAGAAGCCGCATTGATGGTCTTGTTGTAGATACCCTCAACAGTCACCGTGAACGGGAAGTTAACAGGAATCTGATAGTCAAAAGCCAAAGAGGTCTTCCATACCTGCGGCATCTTGAACTTAGGATCAACACCGTTGATAGCAGAAGGAACGGTACCATCCTCAGGAGAAACGGTTGTTGGATAACCCAGTGACTGCAGTTTTGCAATCATCGCATCGACATTAGTCATCGGACCGCCAGCGAACTGGGTCATGTCGATATAACGGTTACCAGTCTTATCATCTGTCGTATAGGCGCCAGAATAGTTTGCATAACCCTTTGCAGGAGCATTGGTCTTTCCATCCCATACCATTGTCTTGCCGTTCAACTGAGCCTGATACTGCACGAGACCACCGTTGGTAGGCATATTCGTGAAGAACACAAGCGGCAGACGACCAGAGAAGAGACCGGTACCACCTCGTACCTTCAAGCTCTTGTCACCAAACACATCATAGGTAAAACCGAGACGAGGTGAGAAGGTGATGCTATTCTTAGGCCACTTACCTGTATCGATGTGACTACCATTATAATCGAGTGCTTTAATAGCATTGTTGGTCAGCAAGTCACTGTTGTTGAAGAACAGACCGTCGATACGCAGACCGTAGGTCAGTTTGAACTTGTCCGTGACGTTCCACTCATCCTGAGCATAAACACCCGGGCGGTTGAACTGAACACGTGCAGCAGGTTTGGTCTCACCATCGTAACCATAGGTCAGACAGAAGATCTCTGGTGTGCTATTGAACAGAGCAGCAGGATCAACGACACCACCAACATACATATCATCGGTCAGGTTGTAACGATAGTAACCAGAACCATTACGCATATACTGGTTGTCGGCCATCTGATGCTCGAAGGTCACACCGGCCATAATCTTATGCGTGCCCATGTAATAGGTCACGTCATCCTTGATGTTCCAGATAGTGTTATGAACGGCATTGTTCCATGTGAACAACTCGTAACCGAGAGCCATATAGTTATCACCGTCCTTTGTGATATCGATGAAGGGGAACTCAGAAGAGTTGGTGCCACGTATATCATCGAGCTTAGAGATGGTAGCCAGGAACTGGTTGGAGAGGTTCTCCGTCAGACGGCTGTTCAGGTCGAGTGACCATGAGTGTACCAGGTTCTCCATCGAGTACATGGAGTTGGCAAACGACATGGAGATAGGAGACATACGAGAGCTGACCATACGTGTACCACCATCCATAGAGGTACCGTTAGGTGAGTTCCAGATATTGTTCTTCGTGTAGTTATAACGCAGAGCCACCTTGTGCTTATCGTTGATGTTCCAGTCCAGACGGGCCATCAGCTTGTAGTTGCTCTCATCAGCAGGGAAGGCAGTCCAACTACCAGTATCATAGCCGTACTTGCTGGCCATGTACTTAGAGACAGCCTCCAGATCCTTGTTCGTGGTACGAGAGATATAACGGTCGGGATCAGAAACACCATCCTCAGAACCTCTCCAACGATTCACCACGGTAGGAATCTTAATCATCTCACCATTGACGAAGAAGAACAGTTTATTCTTGATGATCGGACCACCGAGCGTGAAACCATAGGTGGTCTTCTGATCCTTCTCACGAGCATTCAGGATCTGCTGACGCTTAACTGCATCACCGCGCAGGTTCTCGTTCTGATGATAGATGTAGGCACTGCCCTTGAAGGTGTTCGTACCCGACTTCGTGATAGCGTTCACACCACCACCGATGAAGTTGGTCTGACGGACATCATACGGCGAGATCACCACCTGCAACTCCTCGATAGCATCGATAGAGATCGGGTTACCACCACCAGGCAACTTGTCGGAAAGACCGAAGTTGTTATTGAAGTTAGCACCATCAACAGTGAAGTTGGCATTACGGCCATCACTACCAGCGAAGCTCATGCCGTTACCGCCATAAGGAGACAGGCGGGTCACGTCCGTGATGCTACGGCTGACCGTCGGAAGGTTAGCGATCTGTGTGCTGTTGATGTTCGTAGCAGCACCAGTCTTTTCAGCGGCGAACTTCGAAGCCTTACCGCTGACCACCACCTCTGCCAGTTCGTTGGCATCCTCGGAGAGCCATACAGAGAGGTTGTAAGTCTCAGCCAACTGCAGGGTGATGCCCTTCAGCGTCTTTGACTGGAAACCGATGTAAGAGACAGTCACCTCATAAGGACCGCCCGTACGCATACCCTGGATAGAGAAACGACCAGAGGTGTTTGTCACTGCCGTGTAACGAGTACCGGAAGGTTCGTGTACTGCCACAACTGTAGCACCGATGACATCCTCGCCGTTGGCATCGTCGAGCGTCACCTTTCCAGCCATACTTGATGTTGTGATTTGCGCCATAATAGTCAACGACAACGTTAACATCATAGCCACCAGAAAGAGAAATCTTTTCTGCATAAATCTAAGAATGTTTTAATTAATTAATCAGTAGGTTACAAACCTATTATATTTTTTGCGCTGCAAATATAGCGAAATTATCCGATTTAATGTTATAAAACGGCAACTTTTTTTAAAATTAGTGAAATAACTTGAGATAGCTTATCTGAGTACCACGCCAGTCAGAATTCGCCCCGACGCGATACCCAGCCGTCGGGCGGAAAAGAAATCGTCGTGACTGTCGTAGGTGCAAATGCCCGCCACCTCTATATACTCCGGCAGAACGCCTTCCGCCTGCAACTGCAGACGGTTGCATGCCCAGAGGTCTATGTGCCATTTCTTCATGAGACTGCCATCCATTGCCGGCAGTCGTCGACTGATATGCTCCATCGGGAAGGCGGCCGCCTCAAACTGATCATACACCTCATCTCCCACCTCGAAATTGTCAAAAGAGATGCCCGGTCCGATGACAGCCCTCATCTGTGTCGGACAAGACTGATAGACCTCCGTCATCATCAGCACCGCTTTCCGTACGATACGCTTGACGGTACCCCGCCAACCAGCATGTACCACACAAACCGCATGATGCTCAGGGTCATATATAATAATAGGTATGCAGTCGGCCGTAGAGACACCGACACACACACCACGTACATCCGTCATCACGGCATCAACACCTTCGAGCACCGGCGGACAGGCCATTGTCCCGGCATTCCCGCCTACATCAGATTGTAAATCCTCTTGACGTATCTGACAGACCTCCGTGCCATGCACCTGATGAGGTATCAGCAGGCGGTCTACCGTAATACCCAACTCCTCGCAGAGCAGTTGGCGATTCATGGCGATCGTCTGAGGTACGTCACCACAAAATGCGTTCACGTTGAACTCGCCATAGTTGCCCTGACCATAGCCACCATGACGCATCGAACTGAAGGCAGTCACGCCGTCAGCTATTTCATAAAAAAGCAGTTGGGGTTTAGGCTTCGTCGCCCTCGTCGTCATCGTACTCAAAATCGTCGAGATCCTCTATCTCATCCTCATCAAGGTACACGATATCCTCATCTTCGCCCTCGTCGGCCAACTCCTCGGCAAAGCGTGTCATATCCTTATCGCGATGAACGAGTGTATCCTCCGAGATGGCAACGGCCAACTTATTGCTCTCAGCATTCAGTTCGCGCCAGAGCACGTCTTTCAACTCATCCAGTCCGAAGCCCGTCACAGCCGAGATAAACACCACCGGCAAATCCTCCGGTAAGGTCTCACGAAGCATTTCGATCAGTTCCTCATCAAGCAGATCGCACTTAGTCACCGCCAGTACACGATGTTTGTCGAGCATATCAGGATTGAACTGTGCCAGTTCATTGAGCAGAATCTCATATTCTTTCTTGATGTCGTCTGTATCGCCCGGTACCATGAAGAGTAATAGGGAGTTGCGCTCGATATGGCGCAGGAAGCGCAGACCGAGTCCTTTTCCCTCGCTGGCACCTTCGATGATACCAGGAATATCTGCCATCACGAACGACTTACCGTCGCGGTATCCGACGATACCCAGCGAGGGTTCCATCGTTGTGAACGGGTAGTTAGCGATCTTCGGACGAGCATTCGACAGAGCCGACACGAGAGTTGACTTACCCGCATTCGGGAAGCCCACCAGACCGACATCCGCCAAAAGCTTTAGCTCCAGGATAATGGTCATCTCCTGCATCGGTTCTCCCGGCTGCGCATAGCGCGGTGCCTGATTCGTCGCTGTACGGAACTGGAAGTTACCCAGTCCGCCGCGGCCACCCTTCAAGAGCATCACCTCCTGACCGTCGTAGGTAACGTCGCAGATATATTTTCCCGTCTCGGCATTATAGACCACGGTACCGCAAGGCACGTCGATATAGACGTCCTTGCCGTCGGTGCCATGACACTTGTCACGACCACCATTACCACCGTGCTCAGCGAAGACATGACGTTCGTATTTCAGGTGCAGTAACGTCCAGTAGTTATGATTACCACGCAGGATGATACTACCGCCCTTACCGCCGTCTCCGCCGTCGGGACCACCATTCGGGTTGTACTTCACATGCTTCAGGTGCATGCTTCCTTTTCCGCCTTTTCCCGAACGGCAATATATCTTTACGTAATCTACGAAATTAGATTCCATCAATCACTGCACAGATGTCACCAAAAATACGATCCAGCTCACCAAGACCATTGATGTGATGGTGGATGCCTTCGTTCTTGTACCACTCAATCAGTGGCAGGGTCTGGTTACGATAGACAACAAGACGCTTTTTGATAGTCTCCTCGTTGTCATCAGCGCGACCACTCTGCTGACCACGCAGGATCAGACGCTTCATCAGTTCCTCCTCAGGCACATCCAACTCAATCATCGCAGCCACCTTGTCGCCACGCTCATCAAGCATCTTCTTCAGAGCCTCAGCCTGTGGTATCGTACGGGGGAAGCCATCGAAGATCACTCCTTTGTGCTCACGACCGAAGCTGTCATATACAGAGGCGAGGATACTCACCATCAGGTCGTCGGGAATCAGTTGACCGTTATCGATATAGCCTTTAGCTGTCTTACCCAGTTCTGTACCATTCTTGATCTCACTACGGAGCACGTCGCCCGTAGAGATATGGTTCAGACCGTACTTCTCAATCATCTTATCACTCTGTGTGCCCTTGCCAGAGCCCGGGGCACCAAAAATCACGATATTCTTCATCTATTATTTAGCTTTTTATGTTATTCCACAATCGTATAGACATCTCTGAGCTCACGCCCCTGCTGGTCGTAGTCGAGACCATAACCGACGATAAAGTCGTCGGGAATCCGGAAGGCGACATAGTCGATATTCAACTCCGTCTGCAACTTCTCGGGTTTGAAAAACAAGGAGCAGATATGCACCGACGCTGGGTTTCTCGTACCCAACGACTCGATCATACGCTTCATGGTCTGACCGCTTTCCACGATATCCTCCACGATCACCACCGTACGACCGCTCAGGTCCTCGTTGATACCAATCACCTCCTTGATCTTGCCCGTTGAAGTCGTACCTTGGTACGATGCCAGTTTTACAAACGAGATCTCACACGGGATAGTCATCTCACGCATCAAGTCGGCAGCAAAGATAAACGAGCCGTTAAGCACTGCGAGGAAAAGCGGGTTCTTCCCTTCCATATCCTTACTGATCTGCTGTGCCACAGCCTTCACCTGCTTCTTGATCTCTTCTTCCGTAATGGAAGTCTTAAATGTTTTGTCCTTGATTTTTACAATGCTCATCATCAGAACTGTTTAATTATGATGCAAAATTACGAAAAAATAACGGCAGATAGCACAGATTATGCAGTTTTTTATAAAAAAAAGTTTTTTTTTCCATGGAATATGAATAATCTGAGGTTTATTCCTTATCTTTGCAGCAAAGATATCAACCAGAAGAATGAAGATATTCACCAGTGCCCAGATCCACGAGTTGGATAAATACACGATAGAGAATGAGCCCATCACGTCCATTGACCTGATGGAGAGGGCGGCGAAGGCCCTGACTCAGACTATCACCGACAACTGGAAGAATACCACCCCGGTCATCATCTTTGCCGGTCCGGGTAACAACGGCGGCGACGCACTGGCCATTGCCCGACTGCTTCTTGACAAGAATTATGACGTCAAGGCCTATCTGTTCAACATCTCCGGTCATCTCTCCGACGACTGCGCAGCCAACAAGAAAAGACTGTTGGAGAAAAAAGCCAAGGCACTCATCGAGGTCGTCCAGGAGTTTGAACCGCCTCAGTTGGAGGCTGGCATGCTGATCATCGACGGTCTCTTCGGGTCCGGTCTCAACAAACCCTTAGCCGGCGGCTTTGCCTCTCTGGTCAAATACATCAACGCATCCCCGGCACAAGTTGTCAGTATTGACGTCCCTTCAGGACTGATGACCGAGGACAACACATATAATGTCAGAGCGAACATCATCCGGGCCGATCTGACACTCACTCTTCAGCAACAGAAGCTCTCGTTCCTGTTTCCTGAGAACCAGCAGTTCCTCGGCCAGCTGAAGGTACTCGACATCCGGCTTAGCAGAGAAGGCATTGAGAAGATCGATGCCAACTACACCCTTCTGGAAGAAAACGACATCCGTCCCCGACTACTGGGTCGCGACCCATTCGCCCACAAGGGAAAGATGGGCAACGCCCTGATCATCGCCGGTAGCTACGGCATGGGGGGTGCCTCTGTACTGGCCACCAAAGCCTGTCTGCGTGTGGGAGCCGGTAAGGTGACGACACACACGCCCAAGCGCAATAATATCATCATGCAGATCAGCGTTCCCGAGGCTGTCATCCAGTTCGACCGCGAGGAAACCACCTTCTCCGAGGCTGTCGATACGGAAGACTTCAATGCAGTGGGTATCGGTCCGGGACTAGGCACCAGTGAGCAGACAGCCATCGCCATCATCGCCCAACTGCGCCGTACACAGTGCCCGATTGTGGCCGACGCTGATGCCATTAACATACTGGCCAATCACCGTGCATGGCTGCAGCAGTTGCCGAAGGGCATCATCATGACACCCCACCCCAAGGAGTTCGACCGACTGGAAGGTCGTTGCACCGACAGTTTCGAACGACTCATGAAAGCCCGTGATCTGGCAGAACGCCTGCAGGCCTACATCCTACTGAAGGGTCACCATACCTCTCTCTGTCTGCCCGACGGACATATCATGTTCAACTCCACCGGAAACGCCGGTATGGCGACAGCCGGTAGCGGCGACGTGCTGACGGGCATTATCACAGGACTTCTGGCGCGCGGCTATAAACAGGAGGACGCCTGCGTTGTCGGCATGTACCTTCATGGTCTGGCCGGTGATATCGCCGCCCGCGAGCTCGGAGAAGAGAGCGTCATCGCCAGTGACCTGATCCAATATCTGCCACAGGCTTTCAAGAAACTTAGAGACTAACATCATGATTCCCATTCTGAATAGAACACATCAGACAAGATGGATCCTTCCTCTTTGTCTCCTTGCCTTCTCACCCATATCCGCCCAGACCAGTACCAGTTATTATAGGCCTGGCGTAACGACCGAGGGGGCTGTCTATTTCCTACCCAAGACAGCCGTTAAGGTTACCGTACAGGTTGAGAAAGCGACTTATACCCCAGGAGAACTATGCAGATACTCTGAGCGCTATCTGCGCATCAAGGACGTGTCACCTGAGTCGTCTGTCAGCTACCGTATCACCGCCATCCGTCAGGAGGCCGTGGCCGTAGCCGACACCACCAAACGCTATGCCGTGAAATTCGATGCCCGCACGTCAGCCTGTAACGTGGTCCTGTCCGACGACGGCATCCTACGGGCCATCAATACCGAGGAAAAAGTCACAGGCAACAGACCGGCAGATGGTCAACAGATAAAGACCAGCGGTCAGAAGCCACTCCCCTCCCCTCATCAATACCTCAGCGAGGAGATGCTTGCCGCAGGCAGCACAGCTAAGATGGCAGAGCTGATAGCCCAGGACATCTATGAGATCAGGGAGAGCCGCAACCTACTTGTGCGTGGACAGGCCGACTACATGCCGAAAGACGGAGAGCAGTTGCGACTGATGCTCAGTCAACTGGAGTTGCACGACCGTGTCCTGACAAGTATGTTCACCGGAACGACCGTCAAGGATACTGCCGAGTATTGCTTCACGGTCATCCCCGACAAGACCATCTCGCGAGACATCCTTTTCCGTTTTTCCCAGAAGCTCGGACTGGTTGACAGCGACGATCTATCCGGAGCGCCCTATTACATCAGCATCGAAGACCTCGGTACCGCTCCAAAGCCGGAGCCCGTCGACCCGAAAAAGAACGCGAAGCCCGTGCCAGGCATCTATGTGAATATCCCTGGTCGTCTGCGCGCCACAGTTGCCGACATGGAGAAGACGTTTGTTACCGACGAGTTCCCTGCCGGACAGTTCGGTAACGTGGAACTGCTGAGCGGTGCGCTCTTCAACAAACGTTATACGACCCACCTCCTGCTCCATCCTATCTCTGGAGCCGTGGAGAAGCTCGAGGCAGAGCAACCTAAGTGATAATCCTTACACCCCATAAAAAGCTCCGGATACTTGAAGCATCCGGAGCTTTTAATATATGCGTTCTATCAAGAATGCTGATTAGCCGAGCTTGCCATCAGAACCGAGCACATTCACGATCTTGTGGATGTACATCTTCTTCATGTTCTCACGAGCGGGCTTCAGATACTGGCGAGGATCGAAGTGATCGGGATGCTCAGCCAAATACTGACGGATAGCAGCGGTCATAGCCAGACGAGAGTCTGAGTCGATGTTGATCTTGCAGACAGCGCTCTTAGAAGCCTGACGGAGCTGCTCCTCGGGGATACCTACAGCGTCGGGCAGGTTACCACCGAACTTGTTGATGGTATCAACCTCGTCCTGAGGAACTGAAGAAGAACCATGGAGCACGATGGGGAATCCAGGAAGCTTTTTCTCAATCTCAGCCAGCACATCGAATGCGAGTGGCGGGGGAACGAGCTTACCAGTCTTCGGGTCACGTGTGCACTGCTCGGGCTTGAACTTGTAAGCACCGTGAGAGGTACCGATAGAGATAGCGAGAGAGTCGCAACCTGTACGGGTAGCGAAGTCGATAACCTCCTCAGGCTTGGTGTAGTGAGACTCCTCAGCCACAACCTCGTCCTCAACACCGGCGAGCACACCGAGCTCAGCCTCAACAGTCACGTCGTACTTGTGAGCATAGTCAACAACCTTCTTGGTCAGAGCGATGTTGTCCTCATAAGGCAGTGAAGAACCGTCGATCATCACGCTTGAGAAGCCCATGTCGATACAGTCCTTGCAGAGCTCGAAGCTATCACCATGGTCGAGGTGAAGCACGATCTCGGGCTTTTCGCAACCCAGCTCCTTAGCGTAAGCCACAGCACCCTCAGCCATGTAGCGGAGGATCGTAGCGTTGGCATAGTTACGGGCACCCTTGGAAACCTGCATGATCACAGGTGACTTTGTCTCAACGGCAGCCTGAACGATAGCCTGCATCTGCTCCATTGTGTTGAAGTTGAAAGCAGGGATAGCATAGCCACCAGCTACTGCCTTCTTGAACATCTCGCGCGTATTAACGAGACCTAAATCCTTGTAGTTTACCATAATCGTATAATTAAATTTAGAAAAAATCTCTTATTTTCGAGCGCAAAGTTACGAAATAATTCATAATCAGGTATTCATAATCCGCAATTATTTTCCCTTTTTGCTTCCTTTTTTCTAATTCTTTACACGCATGGAGCAGGACGACAGAGTATTTGCAAAACACACTTTGCATTCTTCGTCATCAAAAATGCACTATACCAGCGTATGTTGGTCAAAATAAGCCTGTACTTCTTCCTTATAATTGTCGGAAACCGGTATATAGACATCACCGAAGACGATACGGAAGCGGTCCACCTGAGGCGTCTCGGTCATGTGCACGATAAACGACCTGTGCGTACGCAGGAACTCCGGTTTGGGAAGATACTCATCCAACTTCTTCATGCTCATCAGAGACATCACCTTGTCACCGTTCCTCATATAGAATCTGACATAATCCTTCAGGCCCTCGATATAGAGGATATCATCGAGCAGGATACGCTGAAGCTTGTAGTCGCTCTTCACAAACATAAAACGGTCGCGACGGTACACATCCTGTTTCTTCGAAGCAGAGAACCAGGCCAGAGCCTTGTCCGTCGACTTGAGGAAGTCCTCATACGAGATGGGTTTCAACAGATAGTCCAGTGCGTTCACCTTATAGCCCTCAATGGCATACTGTGGAAAGGCTGTCGTGAAGATAATCTTCGTATCCTTGGGGAGGATCTTTGCGAACTCAATGCCGCTCAGCTCCGGCATTTGGATGTCGAGGAACAGCAGATTCACGGCATCGTCACGCAGGTCTTTCATCGCCTGGATGGCACTGTTATAAGTACCCTTGAGACTCAGATACGGGGTCTTGGCGACATAGCTCTCCAGCAGTCCGGCGGCCAGGGGCTCGTCATCGATAATGGCACAAGTAATAATCATATTTCTATTCTGATTTTTGATGAGTAAATAGTCCCGTCGGCATTCACCCCCTTCTCCCAGGTGTACCGATGAGGATAAGCAAGATCCAGACGGCGCTGTACCTGGTTCAGTCCGATACCATGACCACTGCGATCCTGATGGTTTTTAGGAAAGTTTGAATTTTCTATGTTGCAGATCACGACATCCCTGATACCACGATTTCCCTGATACTCGACGTCTGTCGTAATGCTGATATGCACAAAGCTCGGCTTGGTGGGACTGATGCCATGCTTGAAGGCATTCTCCACGAGAGAGATAAATATCAGGGGAACAATCTGCAGATCATTCTTCGCCCCTTTCTTGTCGAACTGTACATCAACGGTCTCTGGCAGTCGTATCTTCATCAGACTGACATAGTTCTCCAGGAACTGTATCTCGTCGCCGAGCGACACCATCTCTTCCTGATTGTCGTAGAGCATGTGACGCAACATCTTCGACAACTGTTGGATAGCCTCCTGTGCCCTTTTCTGGTCAAAAGCCGTCAGCGCATAGATATTATTCAATGTGTTCAGCAGGAAATGAGGATTGATCTGTGAGCGCAGGTTCTTCAACTCCGCCTCAGCCCGCACCGCGTCAGCCTCCAGCATCGCGTCCTCGTTTTGCTGCCAACGCATGGCAAGCACGAAAGCGGTGGCACACGCAGCGAAGATGGACAGGTTGGTGATATCACGTACGATATACAACATCGATTCGACCAACGAGTATTGCCGGGTTGGCGGTACGCTTGTAAACAGCAGATGGGCATGACATATCCAGTAATGGAGGAAGAAGCCAAGACACACCACCATGATAAAGTTGATGAGCAGATGATACCGATGCTTACCCGCCACGAAGTACTTTGGCGTCAGCCATAGGAAATTAATATAAAACACCAGCATCGGGAGCAACGATGTCATACAGTTGACCAGATACTTGGGTAGTGTCACACCAGGGCCTCGCATAATCGCCAATGGCGAAAGGAACATCATTACCCAGAACGATACATGCAGGAAGATTTTCAGTTTCTTATTCATATACATATCTTTCTCTCTCGAGATGCAAAAATAAACTATTTGCCAGTAATCGCCAAACGAAATCAATAAAATATGTCAGTTAATAGATAACAATCATCAATTCATCGACAATTCATCCGAGTGTTAAATTCCTGCAAACCGTCCTTCACATGCCTCTTTTGGACCGAAAGGACAAGCCTTCGGCGTAATTCGTCGAAAAAATCCCCGAAAGTCGTCGAAATCCATTTTGAGCCAAACGACAATCACATTACCTTTGCCATCGCAAACCAGCCACGGCAGCAACCGAAGGCTGGTCAAGACATAAAAAAACGATTAAATAAATAAGAATATGAAACAGTTAAAAGCATTTTTTGCAGCAGTAGTGATGATGACCATGTCATCGACAGTGATGGCCCAGACCACCGTCAAGGGCGTGTTAATGGATGAGACCCTGGGCGAGAGCGAGCCTTTCGCCACCGTCCGCGTGTTCAAGGCAGGTAAAAAGGACAAGCCCGTGGCCATGTTCCTCACCAAGGAGGACGGTCAGTTCTCTCAGGAGGTGAAGGGCAAGGGTAATTTCGATATCGTGTTCAGCAGTGTCGGCAAGGAAGACCTGAAGAAAAGTGTTACCCTTGAGAACAGCGGTGACCTGGATCTCGGTACCTTATATATGAAAGAGAACGCCACGATGCTGAAGGGTGTAGAGGTCATCGCCCAGAAGCCACTGGTGAAGATGGATGTCGACAAGATGAGCTATAACGTGGCAGAAGACGAGGACTCGAAGTCGAACACCGTCCTCGACATGCTCCGCAAGGTGCCCATGGTGACGGTCGACGGTCAGGACAACATCTCCGTCAACGGTAGTTCCTCCTTTAAGGTATATGTCGACGGCATGCCCAATGCCATGTTCTCGTCGAACCCCTCGATGGTGTTCAAGAGCATGCCCGCCACGGCCGTGAAGAATATTGAGGTGCTCACCAACCCCGGTGCGAAGTATGATGCCGAAGGAGCTACGGGCGTTCTGAATATCGTGATGAACAAGATGGACCCGCAGGCCGCCCAAAGCATGAACGGCTACAACGGAACCATCCGCCTCAACGGCGGCAACAGGCAGTTGGGTGCCAGTGCTTTCCTGAGCGGACAGCAGGGTAAGCTTTCCTACAGCACCAACGTGATGACCTCTTATGTCACGCCCGGCAATACCACCACGGAGACGAGACAGATCCAGGATAACGGGGCCTCTCAGATACAGACCACCGAGAACGACGTGAAAGTACCGGTCACCATGGGAAGTCTGACACTGGGCTACCAGATCGACGACAAAAGTGTACTGAACCTCACAGCTCAAGTGAACACCCTGACCATGAAGAGCAAGGGCACGGCCCTGACCTTAATGGGCGGCTATGGCAATGACTTCAGCTTCGGCGGTACCACCGACATGAAGAACTCACGCGCCTCATTCAGCGGCAGCCTCGACTACCAGCATTTCTTCAACAAGGAGCACACCCAGTCGTTGGCCCTCACCTACCAGTTGGACTACAGTCCTGCCACCACGGAGATGACCTATAACTTCGGTACTACCTCCGAGTTCATCGACCTGACGAACCGTTATTCGAACAACGAGGACAAGACCACCAACCACATCTTCCAGGTCGACTACACCATGCCTCTCGGCACAGGACAGACCCTGAGCTTCGGCAGTAAGCTGCAGTTCCACGACGCCACCTCCGATGCCAAGTACTACCTGAAGGATGTCTATGACCCCAGCTCCAGCTCTGAGTACGAGTACAAGAACACCATCCTCGCAGGCTACGGCGAGTACGCCACCAACTTCAACAAGATCGGCTTCAAGGCAGGTCTCCGCTATGAGCACACCTGGCAGGATGTGGCATACCACCTCGGCAATGGCGAGAACTTCAAGAAGGACTACGGATGCCTCGTTCCCACAACCAGTCTGCAGTATAACCTCGGTATGGGCAGCAACCTCGGTCTGACCTATAACATGCGTATCTCTCGCCCGGGTATCACCTACCTGAACCCATACGTCGACAAGACCGACCCCATCGCCCTGACCTACGGTAATCCGGAGCTCGACGTGGAGAAGAACCATAACATCTCATTGGTCTACAATATGTTCACCGCCAAGCTGATGATCAACCTGAATCTGCACCACAACTTTGTAGACAACGCCATCTCACAGTACAGCTTCTACGACACGAACAACCTGCTCAACAACACCTACGGCAATGTCGTGAAGCGCCACCAGACAGGTCTGAGCGGTTACGTGAACTACCTGCTGGCCAAAGACACCCGAATCTTCTTCAACGGCGGTCTGAACTACACCGACCTGCGCAGCGACGCACTCACCCAGAGCAACAACGGTTGGACGGCCAATGCCATGGTCGGCTTACAGCAGACGCTCCCCTTGGATATCAAGCTGAGTCTGTTCGCCATCACCTCTACCAAGAGCTACACCCTGCAGGGCTGGACCGGCGGATTCAACCTGCTCTCTACAAGTCTGTCGAAGTCGCTGCTGAAAGACAAACTCAACCTGAGTGTCAGCGGCAGTCTGGGTCTCAACAAGAACGGCAATATCAACATCGATAGCGAGAGCCGTGGCAAGAACTTCACCAGCTACACCATTGCCAAAGTGCCCATCTCCGGTGTGACCTTCACTGTGAGCTACACCTTCGGCAACTCAAAGATGCGCGCCAACCAGCATGTCAACCGTGTACAGGACGACTTCATCGAGCAGCAGTCTCAGGGTGAGCTCCTCAACAGCGTCGGCGGCGGTAGCACCACAGGCAACGGCACCACGACAATGCCATAATAACAGATATACCACATCCCACATTCTCTCCTGCATTCGAGATAATGCAGGAGAGATTTGGTTGTTTAAGAATAAATAGCTATATTTGCAGTCGTATGAAGAGAATAAGCAAAAAAGACCTCTGGTTGTTTCTGGCACAAGTGGTGGTATGGGGCATCGTCATCCTCGCGTTGCCTTTGGCTTCCCTGCTCAGCACGCACGATCTCGCATCGTCCAAACCATCGTTTTTCATGGCATGGGGATTGTTCCACGGTCCTCTCATCGTCTACTTCGCCAACTTCTACATCTTCGGCCCTTACCTGTTCTTCCGTCGTAAGTTCTGGTGGTTCGCCCTGTGTAACATCCTATTGATCGTCGCGATCAACAACCGGTTCTTCGTTGGCTATGCCATGGTCAAGGAGCGCGTGCCAGAAATAGCGCCCGGGCTACCGCAGGATGCAGCATGGAGCGCCTTCCTCATGAGTATCCTCATCACCTTATTGATGGACATCGCCATCGGTGCCATCGCCATCGGCATCCGTCACTTCATCCGCACCAATCAGATCCGGCAGCAGTTGCGCGACGAGAAGGCGAAGAACACCGAGGCCGAGCTGGCTTGGTTGAAGAACCAGATCAATCCGCACTTCCTCTTCAACACGCTGAACAACATCTCCAGTCTGACGCAGATCGACCCCGACGCGGCCCAGGATGCCATCGCCCAGTTGAGCGACCTGCTGCGCTACGCCATGTACGAGACCAACAAGAAGACCGTACCCATCCAGGGCGAGGTGGAGTTCATGCGCAACTATATCTGTCTGATGAAGCTACGCTGCAACGAGAAGACCGAGGTGACCACCTCGTTCGATATCCAGCAGGACACGGAGATCGCCCCCCTGCTCTTCATCTCTCTTATCGAGAACGCCTTCAAACACGGGGTCAGCAGCAGCCGTCCCTCGAAGATCGACATCCGTCTGCTTCAGGAGGGCAACCAGCTCATCTTCAACTGCGACAACACCAACTACCCCAAAGACGATGCCGACCGCAGCGGCTCTGGCATCGGATTGGAGAACACCCGTCGCCGACTGGAGCTCATGTATGCCGGCCACTACCAATGGGAGCAGTCGCTTCATGACGACATCTATCATGTCAAGATTACATTAAAGATATCATGAAACTAAGTTGTATGATTGTCGACGACGAGCCACTGGCCGTCAAGCTGCTGGAGTCGTTTGTTGCCAAGACCCCCGACCTAGAGCTGCTCGGTAGCTTCACCGACTCCGTCGAGGCCATCAACGCCATCAAGGAACGGAAGCCCCAGTTGCTCTTCCTCGATATCCAGATGCCCGACCTCAACGGCATGGAGCTGGCCCACATGCTGCCCGAAGGCACCCGTATCATCTTCACCACCGCCTTCAAGGAATATGCCTTTGAGAGCTACGAGGTCTTTGCGCTCGACTTCCTGCTGAAGCCCATCCGCTACAACAAGTTCATCGCCGCCGTGGAGAAAGCCAGGGAGTGGTATCTCACACGATCGACACAAAGGGCCGAAGAGCCCGGCGAGACCAGTACCCCGCAGGTATCCCTCTCCTTAGGGGAGGTCGGAAGAGGCACCCTCTTCCTGAAGGTCGACGGAGAATACCGTCAGATAGCCCTCGACAAGATCCTCTACGTCAGCGGTCTGAAAGACTATGTGATGTTCTACCTCGATGGCGATCGCAAGCCGCTCATCACCCACCTTACCATGAAGTCGGTCGAGGAGATGCTGCCCCCGTCACGTTTCATGCGTGTCCACCGTTCCTACATCGTAGCCCTCGACAAGATCCGCAGCGTCGACCGCAACGATTGCATCTACATCGGCGACGAGATTATCCGCGTCACCGACGCCTTCCGCAACACCTTCAACCAGTACCTCCAGGCCCGTCTCTTCGACAAGCGTCCCAACGATCCAGCATAATACATACCAAAGATTATCCGCAGCCTTGCCGTGAGCAAAGCTGCGGATAATGATTAGGCTCGGATATCACAGATAAACTTCTTCGCCATTAAGCTTTACAAGAATTTTGTCTCTTGACAATCCTTGTTTATAAGTTTTATCTATTAGGCTATCTCCCAGGAATGTCAGATAACAATTATCGGGCTCATATATTCTAAGAACTTGACTCTCTTGCTTTCTTGATTCTTCATATTCTTTTGGAAACAGTATTTTCGCATACCTTAAATAGACCGTTTCTGAAAGTTTGCAAAATCTTTTTTCTAGCTGAACCATATAACTATTTACATGTGAGAACACCACGTGATGCCCATTTACCCTACATAGATCAAAAGGAACCTCATACTTAATTTCATACATCTGACATATAGGGTATATAACATACCGATAAATGCTATCGTTAATGTCTATTGAGCATACCACCGCATACACAGAGTCTCCTTGTTCTACGACTTTCTTATTATCCTTATATAGAAAGTCCTGATATTCTGTAATAGCTTCTACCAGATCCTTGTTATTGATCTCGATAGGATACTCAAGTTCTGCGTCTTTGCTATCCGAAGACGTGCAGGACGAGAATAACAATACTATAAATAACGATATATAAACTTTCTGCATAACTTATTAAAACTCTTTTTCAAATATAATTCCCATACCGTTTGCTGTGTTATTTATCGATAAGACTTCTTATCTACTCGAACAAGCTCCTCGTTCCATACGGCCTCGAATTCTTCTTTGCTGATATATTCGGCGTGCATATGCTCGATGTAATCATTTATTCCCCCATAAACATCAGTCCAATACCCATAATTCCTGTCATCAGGGTCTTTAACAATAACCCTTCCATAAGTGTCTCTTCCTACTTCACGGCAAACTCCATCATTTTCACACGTCTCATCGTATTCGATATACCATGTTTCGACTAAGTGGTATGATTGCCTAAAATCCGGATTCTCTTCTGGGATAATAATCCTTATTAACTTTATCAGAAGCTTTACGAAGAAAGAATACTCTGGGATAGGACCAAGATTATAATTGAATTTTAAATATTTCATATGACTTCATTTTACCACACAAAAAAAGTTTATTAGCAACCCCATGCGACATATGGTTGATATCGAGGGCAAATATAGCCAAAGCGTCCCAACGATCCAGCATAATAATTCCTATTTCACATCCATACTTTCTAATCCGACATAGATCAGAACACCAATAATCTTCTCTGGGAGGCTATCTCTTGAGAGATTGTACTGCTTGGCATAATCTTCGGCATCTACAGGAATGATCATATCCACGCTCATCATCTCTCCGACACACAAATGATATCTCTGCAGAATCCCTTCCAAATCGCTTTTGAGAGAAGTGCGATACAAAGCAGAGTCAACAGCTGAATGGTTAAACAGATTCTCTTTCGTCAGTTGGCGACTAACAGCAATGGCAATGTCAGGAAGGTTGTCCAACATAAGAATTTCCATAGAACCAACACGAGAAATATCAATATCATTCCTTGCCTCTTTTAAACATTCTCCGAACTGTTGGAGGAACTCTTGGTAAGTAGAGACCTTATACTTCCCTCCGCTCTTCTTTCTCCATTGCTGAAAGTGCTTTATGTCTTGGTTAAAATCGACACTCAGTTGGAGACGATCTCCGCTCCATCGCTTAAAAGAGAAAGAAGCAGCCATGGTGTCATTATCAACAGACACGAAATATTCACGCCATTGTTTAAAACCTGTCGAAAGAACGTCTTCCTTATGCACCACATAATGCCTGTCACCTGTACAACAGACTATCATGAGTGGCATAAAAAAGGCACATAATAAAGTGATATAATTATTCTTCATAAATTTACCATACTTATGTTTTGATTTCTTTTCTTGACTGGTATATACAAAGTAATGATTAGGTTCAGCGATCACAGATAGACTTCCTCACCATTAAGCTTTACTGGGATTTTTTCTCTTGGCATGCCACGTTTGATTGTTTTATCTATCAAACTGTCTCCAAGGAATGTCAGATAAATATTATCAGGCTCATCTAGGTCTAACCACTTCCCTTTATTATTCTCTTCATATTCCTTTGGGAAGAGTATCTTTGAATATTTGACGTATGCCGTATCCGAAAGTATGCTAAACCTATTTTCTAATCGAACCTTCATAGACAAAATCGCATGTGAGAATATCACATGATGACCATTTACCCTGCACAGATCAAAAGGAGCAACAATCGGGAGTACCAACATGCCACGCACAGGGGCTAGATAATAACGATATATACTATCATTAACGTCTCTTGACCATACTCCCACATAGACTGAGTCACCACGCTCTATGTCTGCCTTTCTATCCTTATATAGAAAGTCCTGATATTCTGTAATAGCTTCTACCAGATCCTTGTTATTTATCTCGATAGGATATTCAAGTTCTGCATCTTTGCTATCCGAAGACGTGCAGCACGAGAATAACAATACTATAAATAATGATATATAAACTTTCTGCATAACTTATTAGAACTCTTTTTCAAATATAATTCCCATACCGTTTGCTGTGTTATTTATCGATAAGACTTCTTATCTACTTTTACAAGTTCTTCGTTCCATACGGCCTCGAACTCTTCCTTGCTGATATACTCGGCATGCATTTGCTTGATATAGTCATTGAGTCCCATATTCGTGTCGCTCCAGAAACCAGAATTCCTTTCATCCGGGTCTTTGACGATAATCCTTCCGTATGCGTCTCTTCCTACTTCACGATAAGCTCCGTCTTGTTCATCTATCTCATCATACTCTATATACCATGTTTCTACCAAAGAATACAATTCCCCAAAATCCGGATCTTCCCAAAAAAAGATAATTCTTAAGAACTTTGAGAGAACCCTTTCAAAAAAGGATTCATCTAATACTGAACCAATATTATATTTAAACTTTAAATATTTCATATTACTTCTTTTTAACACACAAAGATAGTCTATTTGCAATCCCGTGCGATATATGGTTGATATCGAGGGCAAATATAGGCAATTTGTTTGAAACGGCCAAATCTGTGAGATAAATTGTGAGGGGCGGTTCTCCCTTCGACAAGCTCAGGGACCGCAGTGGGGTGCTCAGAGAGCGGGGGGCGGTTCTCCCTTCGACAGGCTCAGGGACCGCTGGGGGATTGTAGGCTTAGGGGCCGTAGATGGTGAGCGGTCCTTGAGCACCCTACCGTGGTCCCTGAGCCTGTCGAAGGGACTTACGAAGAGCCTGTGGTGATATATCTTTACAAATGGGCGCTCATAACTCGCGTGGTGGGCAGGAACATGGGAATGTGGGGCGTAGACGCGAGTTTTGAACCGTTTTGATAATCAACTGATAATAAGGCGATTACACCCATGCAAGAAAGGGTCGGGATTTTACAGTCATGGAGATAGGGCCTATGAGTCGTGGAGATAGGGTTTACGAGTGAAAGGGATTATCTCTATACCCTATAAGAGATTATCTCCTTCTCTCGTAGATGCCATTCCTTACCGTCGTGGAGACTATCTCTTTGACTGTTAGAAGGCACCCCTACCCCAAGTAGCCCACTTCTCTACACCGGACAGGTCGAAAGTGCACCTAAACAGGGCAAGAAGGGGACTAAAGAGCCCCCTTGGTTTTTCTAGTTTGTGACTTCAGACGAGTGCTTTTTTAGTCACTTTTTTAGGACAAAAGCACGTCACGGGAAGAGTGGTTACTTGGTGACACCCTCCACGGTGTAACCGGCGGTGCGGAGCAGGTGCAAGACACCCTGCTCGCCATACAGATGGGCGGCGCCGACGGCAAAGAGCGTCGGTTTCTCTGCCATGATGGCGGGCATCTTCGTCAGCCAGTCGGCATTACGTTTGTCAAGGATCTCCGCATCCTCTTCCGGCGTGTTGTCGCAGCTGTTGTTCAGCTTCGCCTCCATCGCCTTCTGGATGGCGTCAAGGTCCTGAGCAAAGAAAGCATGGACAACGTTCTCGGCCATCTCGTCCATGAAGTCGGCATGATCGACCTGACACATCAGCAGCTCCTTCTGCCGCTCGAGCGTCTGTCCCTGGAAGAGCGTCTTGATCTGGAAGGCCACCGTCTCCAGTCCGCCCACGCCCTTACCCTGAGCCCGGGCCTCCTTCTGGAAGTAGTCGTCGAAGGTGTTCTGCAGGTTAATGCTACCACTCTTCTTCATATAAGAGAGCGCCGACAGGGTCGTGCTCAGGGCCGACGGTGTCATCCTGTTCATCTGCTGAGCTATCAGCGGGTTGGTCATGTCGAGGCCAAGCAACTGTTTCATATAGGCGTTCAGGCGTCCCATCTCGTCAGCATCCAACAGTTTGTCGAGTGCCATACCCTCGGGCAGCAGCATCGCCAGCTGAATCTGCGCCAGACTGTCGGAACCAAGCAGGTCGGCCATCACCAGTTCGCCGTACACCTGCTGGCAGTCGGCCATGACCTGACGGATGCCAGGGATGGAGTCGACGAACGACACGGGGGCCAGATGATAGGTGCCCACGATATAAGAGGGTGCGGTCAGTCCACGACCAGAGATCTTGTACAGGATCTGGGCCTGTGCGCTCATGAGTGCCACCATGAGCGTAAGTGTGAAGATGAATCTTTTCATTATTGATAATATGGTTAAGTTATTGAATCATTCCCAACTGCTTGATGCGGCGCTCGAAGCTCTCGCGGTTGTCGAGGGCACCGTTCTTGATGCGCGCCCGATAGTTATAGATCGTGTTCACGCTGTAGTGCAGGAACTCCGCGATCTTCGAGGAGTCCTCGATACCCAGACGGATCAAGGCGAAGATACGGATCTCCGTCGTCAGCCGGTTCTCCTCTTTCGGACGCACCTGCATGTCGGGCTGCAGCAGGGCATTGAAGTCGTTGACAAAGTTCGGGAAGAGATGCAGGAACACGGAGTCGAAGTTCTGATAGAGCTCCTCCAGCTCATGCTCCTTCAGCTCGGTCGACTTCGAGAGGCGGAACAGCTCGTCGAGCTCCTTGTTCTTCATCTTCTTGTTGACCATCTTCCGATAGTCGTCGATCTTATCGATATACTGTGAGCAGAGACTCATGAAGCGTCCGATATACTCCTCCTTCACACGGTTGCTCTCGGAGAGCTGGGAGTTCAGCATCGACAGCTCACTGTTCAGTGCCGACAACTCATCCGTCTGGGCGGCCAACTGCTGATTGGCCGACGCCAGCTCGTCGTTCGAACCCTTCAGCGCCTTACGGGCGGCATCCAGCTGACGGTTACGGCGATGGAGGAACAAGAGCACGCCGAGCAGCAGCAACGCCAGCACACTGATGCCCACCAGGGCCATGCGCAACTGAGACGTGGTACGCTCGCTCTGACTCTTATAGTTCTTCGCGATGGTAGTAAGCAACGGAGCTATCTGCCAGTTACGCTGTCGCGACCCATACCTGTTGGCACAGTCGCTGGTAAAGCTGATATAACTCGAGGCCTTGTCGATATCGCCATTCAGCATCAACTCATTGGCCAGTTCCCACATCGACCCCTGATCCATGGCGGCATGCCTGATATCAGCCAACACCGACTCCACCAGCCAATGCATCATCTGCACACTATCGCCCTGAATCTTGTATTCGATATAACGATAGAGAGCCACCAAGGCATAAGGGTGTGAGCCCGGCTCTACCGTTTTCAGCCACTCGTCGTTGATACGCATGGCCTCTTCCAGCCTACCCTCGCCCTGAGCGCGCTGCTCCCTGCGCAGGAAACACGACTCACTGGTCGGTGGCAGGGTAGCCATCATCAACTGCTCATAATGATAAGCCTTCTCCAGATAGTTCTGGTGCATATAGTCCAGATGAGTATAATAAGCCAGTTCGCTATACACGTTGTTGTAAGCCTCGTAATAGGTGCCCAGTGCCAAGGTGTCGACGTTCAGGTTCTTGACAGAGTCAAGGATGCTCAGTGCTTCGTCGTACATACCGATGTTCGAACAACGGATAGCCAACTGCGAGCGACATTTAACAGCCGACGACACATCGCCCATGCCATCGGCCAGTGCGATACACTGACGGAGAAAGTACATGGCAGAATCACTCACGAAAGGCTTGTAAAGCTCGTACAGCTTATAGTTACATTGATACTTCCCTTTCGCTGAGGTCTCATACGCCAGTTCCCGTCGGGCCACGCCGATCTTCTGTTCATGAGCCGCCACATAGTCGGCAGAGTGGGCAATGGCCTCGTCTACCGCCTTGCAATAAGACGTCAGGTCATGATGGCGAGCCGCAGAGCCGACACCCACGACCGTCAGCAGCACCGAGAGCAACAGTATCTTCTTCATTGTTTCTACTTTACGTGGGACAAAGATACGAATAAGCGAGAGAAAAACCAAATTTATTTGGATTTTTCCGAGCGTGAGTATCTTCGTGCTCGCAGAGCACAGAGATACGAAAAGTTGAGAGAGTTTATAACAAAAGAGACATCTCTCGAGACGGAGTATCTTCGCGATTAGAATCGCAGAGGTACGAATAAGCGAGAGAAAAAGAAGTCCGGGAAAGCATTCTTTCCCAGACTTCCTCTTGTCAACTCCTAAAAACAATCTTCCAATTACCAACTTCTATCAATATATGCATTCTAAATTCATCATTCCAATCTGAATATATACTTGGCAGGCAAGCGGTCGGAGGCAGAGCCTACGAGAGCCTCAAACTCACCCGGCTCGGCCTTCCAAGCCTGGGTATCCTCATCATAGAAACTCAGGGCGTCACGACCTATCGTAAGCTTCACATCAGTGGTCTCGCCCGGCTGGAGGAACACCTTCTGGAAGGCCTTCAACTCCTTCACGGGTCGGTCGACCGAGGCTTTCTTGTCTGCGATATAGAGCTGGACGGTCTCGCTGCCAGCCCGGCGACCGGTATTGGTGACACTCACGGTGAAGGTGATCTGCTCATCAGCGGTGAGACGCTGTCTGTCGGCGGTGAGCTTACCAAACTTAAACGTGGTATAGCTCAGGCCATGACCGAAGGCGAAGAGCGGACGCACCTTCTGCTTGTCGGTCCAACGATACCCCACATAGACACCCTCCTTGTACGTCTCGTCGATTACCTGATGGTCGTCGCGCCACGTACCAGGATAGGTGTTCAAGGCATGAGCACCACAGTCCTCCAGACGCTGATACCAGGTGAAGGGCAGTTTGCCGGAAGGGTTCACGTCGCCCATCAGCACAGACGCCAGAGCCTCACCGGCCTCGGAACCGATAAACCAGCCCTGCACGACGGCAGGCACCTTGTTGAGCCAAGGCATGGCGACAGCATTGCCAGAGATGTTGACATAGACGATGTGCTTGTTGACTGCGAGGAGCGCCTCGAGGAGCTCATCCTGTCCGTAAGGCAGACCATACTGCCGACGGTCGTGTCCCTCACTGTCCTGATAGTCGCTCTTGTTAAGTCCACCGAAGAAGATGACCACATCGGCCTCCTTGGCCTTGACCACAGCCTCAGTCCTCAGTTCCTCGGCCGAACGAGCCTCATAGAGCGAGCGCCCCACGGTCACACCATCGTAGCTCTGGATGGTGTCACCGACATAGCCACGGGCGTAGGAACATTGAGCTTTGAACTTTGAGCATCTGGCCTGAATGGCATCAAGGGGGAGAATCTCACGCTGAACCTTCAACGAGGAAGAGCCTCCGCCGACCGTCATCATCTTGATGGCGTTCTCGCCGACCACGAGGATACGTT
Source organism: Prevotella aff. ruminicola Tc2-24 (assembly GCF_900110895.1). Classification (GTDB taxonomy): domain Bacteria; phylum Bacteroidota; class Bacteroidia; order Bacteroidales; family Bacteroidaceae; genus Prevotella. The sequence goes on from NZ_FOIQ01000003.1 coordinate 308,002, forward strand.
TCTTCTTTGAGAGATCAAGAGGTAGTAGCGGAGCGGTCTCCCTTTTCCCCCCAGCCTTGGCCACTCTTCCATTCTTCAACAGTACGATACCCTCCTGGGCAATCCTCAGGGCTGCGTCGTAATGACTCTCCGAGCAGAGGAAACCAAACGGTTTCTCGCGCCTCATCGTCGTACGATAGAACAGGCGGAGCACACGGCGCACCTTCTCGTCGAGCTCTTTCGTGGTGTATCTACCCTCACGGATGGCCTGCTTATAGGCTTCGGCCAGATGATAACTATCGTAGGCATTGGTGCGCCCCATGGTCAGTCCGTCGGTCCAGGTTCCGAACTCAAGATCGAGCCCATTGGTGACGGCCTCGTCGGTATCGTGACAACCACCCCAGTCGCTGATGACCACACCGTCGAAGCCCCAGTCTTGTTTCAGTATCTTGTTGAGCAGGATGCTATTATGACAATTGTGTTGGTTCCGATAGAGGTTATAGGCACCCATGATGGCCCATGCCCCACCCTCTGTCACCGCTGCCTTGAAGGCAGGCAGGTAGATCTCGTGGAGAGCACGGTCGCTCACGACGACATTCACCTGATGGCGATACTCCTCATCGTTGTTCAGGGCATAGTGCTTCACACAGGCGGCCACGCCCTTCGACTGGAGGCCCTGCACATAGGGCACCACCATACGGGAGGCGAGCAGGGGGTCCTCACCCATATATTCGAAGTTACGTCCGCCGAGAGGCGTACGATAGATATTGACACCCGGACCGAGGATGACACTCTTCTTACGATAGAGGGCCTCCTCACCGAGGCTCTCGCCATAGAGACGGGCCATCTGAGGGTTCCATGTGGCCGCCAGACAGGTCAGCGCAGGAAAGGCTACGCACGAGTCGTTGGTCTGTCCGGCCTGCACCCATTCATCCCAAAGCACATCTGGGCGCACGCCATGAGGACCGTCATCAGTCCAGAGGTCAGGGAAGCCCAGGCGCTTCACACCAGGACTGGAGAACTTAGACTGTGCATGGATCACGGCGATCTTCTCGTCGAGCGTCATCCGGGCCAGGGCATCCTCAATGCGCTGCTCCACAGGCTTCGACTCGTCGAGATAGACAGGCACAGACTGTGCCTCGCCTAAAGAGGAATGGCCGATAAGGATTGTGCAACCGACCAGAATTCTCCTGTATGTCTTACTAATCATATTATCCTAACTTTTATTTCTTGGTTCTTAACTTCTGTCACTCCTTCATCCCCATCGTTCGGATATAATCCGTCTGAGGATGGCAGTTCTCAATGCGACAGTTCTCGGCGAACTGCATGAGCAGTTCACGGAAACGAGTCTGGTCGGGACGTGCCTCTCGCCATTCTTGATAGGTATTGCGCGAAGTCTCAGCGTATCTGACGACGATGCTATCCCACCCGTCAGGGCGCTGGATACCCATCATACATGAGTTGTCCACCTTCTTATAGGGCCAGAAGGTATAGCCGATGTTCACCTCCTTAAGCACATGCACGAAGTCACTCTGCCACTCCATGGTATTATGCCCGAACTCACCCATATACATGGGGCGGTTGACCGAGTCGCGGAAGTGGATATAATGAGCGATGGCCTCCTTGGTGGCCGGTCCTCCGTAACGATGACAGGTATACATCAGCTTGTCGTCGTAACTGGTATCGTCGAGCATCCAGAAGAAACTGTTCCAGTGTGCGCCACCCAACAAGATGATATGATTCTTATCAACCTCCCGGATAGCCTTCACACAACGCTTGTAGAGAGGCTGCAACAAAGTATAGAGAGAATCCTTGTTGGCGAAATAATGTGCGATGGGCTCGTTCATGAGCTCATATCCGAGGATCGTGGGTTCGTCCTTATAGCGCCCGGCAATCTCGCACCAGATGTCACAGAACAGTTGCTGACTCTTCTCACTCTCGAACAGCCAAGGATAGCCATGCCCGTCGTCGATATTATCACCCGTCTGTCCACCGGGACAGTCGTGCATGTCGAGGATCAGATACAGATTGTTGGCCTTGCACCAGCTGACCACCGAATCAATGCGCTCATAACCATCCTTCTCACCCGTCTGTCCCATATAGTCCTCGTCGGTGAAGAGCTTATAGTTGAACGGCAGCCGAATGGTATTTGCGCCCTGACTGGCGATGAAATTGATATCAGCACGGGTCACGTAGTTATCCTTGAATCGCTGCCAGAACGCTGCCGTGAAGTCTGGTCCCACAGCCTCCTTGAACATCAAGTCTATCATCCAGGCCGAGTTGGTGCGACTAAACCCGAACATATAGCCTTCAGGATTGAGCCAGTTACCCAGGTTTGTACCCTGAATAAAGAGCTTTTCGCCATTAGGTTTGATCAGGTCATGCCCTTTTATGGTTACAAATCCCGCATCGCCTTTCTGTCCGCTGCCAGCAGTACAAGCAGCAAGCAGAAGCACGATGAGGTATAAGAAAGACTTTTTCATCATCAATTACTTCTTTTGGAATACACGCACATAGTCTACTTCCATGGTGGCAGGCAGGGCACCCTCGTCAACGCCTTGAGCACCGCCCCAGTCGCCACCCCACGCCAGATTGAGGATCACATAGAAAGGCTCATCATAGGGCCAATCGTCTCTACCCAGTCCTCGGTTGTCGTAGCTGAGCTGAACCTTACCATCCACATAGGTGGTGATATTATTGGCCGTCCAGAGGATCGCATAAGTATGGAACTCACCCTCGGCACCTGCACACTTCATCTCGTGGGTAACCTGCGTGTTGTTCGAATGCACATGTGCATTGGCATGCAGGCTCGACGATACGTAGTCGGGGTGATAGCCCACCTCTTCCATGATATCAATCTCACCATCGGCAGGCCATGAGCGGAAATTCACAGGCATCATCCAGAAGGCAGGCCATGTGCCTTTGCCCTTTGGCAGTTTGATGCTAGCCTCAATATAACCGTAGGTCCAGCCCTGCTTCACCTTGGCATACACACGTCCGGAGTAAACCTTACCATTCTCCTTCAGAGCCGTGATGCGCAGGGTTCCGTTCTTGACCTGAGTCACCAGCGCGCCGTCAGGAGTCTTGTGATTCACGTAGTTCTGCATTTCATGGTTCACCCATCCCGAGTTCTTCACCTCATGGGTCCAATCGTCGGCATTCAGTTCCGACCCCGTCTCGAACTCATCCTGCCATACCAGTGTATAACCATCGGGGGCATGATAAGCCGGCTTCTCTGCAGCGGCCTGTGTAATACGGATGCTCTTTCGGGCGACACCCGACATGATGACAACGTTACCTGCACGCTCCGTGGTATTGGGGTTCTCGGGCACGATGACTGATACCGTACCCATCTGACTTGACGAGTTCTGGGCAGATACCTTCATGAAGTCACCTTCTGCATAGGCACCCCATTCCTGGCCGGTGGTGGTCACGCTGATGGTATAAGAGCCCCCAGTTGCAGGTGCACTGATGGACTCCACCGAAGTGGTGATTGACGGAGCAACGGGCTCCGGTTCATCGCCACCCCCACCGCAGCCCCAAAGGGCCACGGTGAGTGAGAGCAATAGCGTGTTAAGCATGCAACGTTTCATTAATTATTCTGTTATTGAGCTTCTATAAGCGTAATCTTACTTATCTTGATGTTGGTGCCTGCGGGCGAACCTCCGAAGTCGAAGAACAGTCGGACGGCATCGGCATCCTTGCCCTCTTTCAGAGTAGCACCCTTCAGAACGAACTCGAACGGTTTGCCGCCTTGGATATCGTGACGACCCTCACAGAAGAAGTTGGTATCGCCAGCATCGGTCAGTTTGATGGTTACGCCAGGACAATCATCGTCGGCCTCAACGACCATCTTAAAGTGATATGCCTTAGCAGCTGATGCCGTGAGCTTGGTATCGATATGAAACTGACCTTGCCACTGACTGCCACCCATGCCCTCAGGCAGTGTGATCTCGTAAGTGTCGCCGCTGTGCTTTGCCACAGGCTGTGTGGGCAGTGCTGTCCAACTGTCGTCGGCGAACCAATAGCCGAACTCACTGCCTACGGTTCCTTCGTCAACACCCTTCCACAGGTTGTTGGCATCATCGTAATTGATGATAACGTCCTCCTCGAAGTAAATCTTACTGATCTTGATGTGAGTACCAGCAGGTGCACCACCAAAGTCGAAGAACAGTCGGATGGCATCGGCATCCTTGCCTTCCTTCAGGGTCACGCCCTCGCGCTTCAGCACGAATGGCACGTCGGCCTTTACGTCGTTACGCTCCTCGATGAAGAAGTTGCTATCGCCAGCGTCGGTCAGTTTGAAGGTTACACCCGGGCAATCGCTGTCGGCCTCCATCACCAGATAGAAGTTGTAGGCTTTGGCTGCGCTTGCCGTGAGCTTGGTGTCGATATGGAACTGACCCTGCCACTGACTACCGCCTGTTCCCTCAGGGATGGTGAGTTCGTAAACATCGCCGTTGTGGGTTGCCTCAGGCTGCGTGGGCAGTGCTGTCCAACTGTCGTCGGCAAACCAGTAGCCGAAGGCCTCGAACAGTGTACCGTCGTCAACGCTCTTCCACAGGTTCGCACCACTGGCATAATCCCAGTCGGCACTTGGGGTGTCGTTATTATCAGGCTCATCCTCGCCGTTGGTCAGGACAAAGCGCCAGGCTATACTACGGTCGGGGGCGTCGTAAACCAATATCATCTTCTTAGCCGTCAACTCCTCGATACGGAACTTAGGATTCTCGTACTGAGCATCGCCAGAGATATACGGGAATAGTGTGTTGGCGGCCAACTGGATATAAGTCTGCTTGGTAACGTTACCTTCGGCATCCTCCCAGTCGTACACCTCGAAGCTCCATGTTGAAGTCTGGTTGCCCAGAGCAACGTCGATATCGGCATCGGCACCTGCGCCCCACTTGGTACCCACGTTTACATAGGTCATACCGTCCTCGCCAGCACTGTAGGTATAAGAACCGCCCTTGCGAGTATCGGCGGTGAAGGTGATGCGGTCGTCGTAGACACCGAAGTCCTTCTTATCGTCGGGCTGAGCACTCCACCAGCCAGCACCGTCGGTTCCGGCAGGACCACAACCCATGTGAGCCACCTCGCGGTTGGCGATGCGCCACTCCTTACCACACAGACGTTTGAAGTCGGCGCTATAGTCGATCTTGGTCTCATTGAAAGTGAAAGACTTAGACACGACGCCCTGACTGAAGCCATTGCGGTTACCCAGCTTCAGGTCGATAGTATAAGAACCAGCCTCAGGATTCTGATAACCGACCTCCTGCAAGGTAGAATATGTGGTGCCATTTATGATCCACACAGGGTATGTACCAGGCTGCGGTGTATATGTGGCAATCATCTGGTTGGTCTCCTGATCAACGTTGATGCTAAAGTCGACATCGCTTACTGACGGAATACCATTGGGGTCTGCGCCGTCGAAGCTTTCGGGCGAGCAGGCAGTCATCATCACACCTGTCAACAGAACTCCTATTGAATATATAAACAGATTCTTCATAATCTTTTTGCTATTTCAAATTTCTATTCTTTAATTCTTCCATTCTTCAACTATTAATAGTTGTTCTGAACAAGTGTGTTATCAGCATCGAGCTCACTCTGTGACAGAGGAATGTACTTCTTGCTGGGTGTCCATGAGTTCGTGCGATAGCCATAGCTGTCGGGCACAAGTATCGTTGATGCCTTCTGTGTGGCGCCGCTGATACCCTCGGCACGTACCAGGTCGAAATAACGCTTACCCTCACCGCAGAACTCCAGGTGACGCTCGGTCAGGATGTCATCGATGGTGACACTACTCAGGTTGCTCAGACCTGCACGAGCACGTACCTCGTTGACATAACCTGCAGCCTCGGCAGCACTGCCACCAGTCTGCAACAGTAGCTCGGCGGCGTTCAGCAAGGTCTCTGCATAGCGATAGATACGTTTGTTGTTGTTATAGTTCAGGTTCTTCGATGCAGGGCAGTCCTGATTATTAGCGCTCTGCGGACGATACTTACCATGCCAGATGTGCGTATCCTGATAACGCTCTGCGTAGGTGTAGCTACGTACGTCCCAACAGGTCACGTCACGGCGCTTGTCGTTCTCGGCATACATGTTGTAAGCCTCAAGTCGCATGGGCAGGAATCCCCAGCCGTCGTTACCAGTATCCCAACCGTCACCGCCAGCCCAACCGTTGGGCGAGCAAAGCGTTGGGAACACGGTACCACCTGCGTGCAACGGAGTGCCCCAGTCGCGCTGACCGTTATCATCCTCATAGTTGATCTCGAAGATGCTCTCGGCACACCACTCACCACTCTCATCAAACAGATCCTTGAAGTCGGGGTTCAGCTGATACTGAGAGTCGCTGATAATCTGCTTCATGTAGTTCAGGGCAGTAGGATAGCGGGCTGAGTCGTTCTGGTACATCACCATCTCAGCATACAGCATGTAGGCCATTGCCTGTGACACGCGACCGCTCTCGGCCACATCCCAGCGCATGGGCAGTATGTCCGATGCGATAATAGCCTCCAGCTCAGGCATCAGTTGGGCATAGATCTCATCGGCCTTCATCTGCGGAGCCGTATATGGCTCACTCAGGTTCTCAAGATAGAAGGGCACATTGCCATAGTAATGCCACAAGATATTATAATAGTAGACACGCAACAGTCGGGCCTGCATCTCATACGACTGGCGGTTCTTTCTGTCACCACCACCCCAGGAACAGTACTTGATCACGTCGTTACAACGCTTGACACCACTATAGAAATCACCCCAGAGGGTTCCCAGTGTGTTGTTGCCGTCGCCCTCAAAGTTGAAGAGCTTATGCCAGTGCTGGTTGTCACTGATGCTGGCGCCACCTACCCAGAAGTCATCGCCCATGATCTCAGCATCACAAGTCAGGTCGTTATAGGCACTGCCATCCCAGTCGGGCCAGTGCAGAGGGGCATAGGCCGAAGTACAAGCCTCGCTCAGATGCTCGTCGGTCATATAATATTCCTCCAGAGGCTCTCCGGTAGGATTCGTCACCTCCAGGAAATCGTCGCTACAAGCGGTCAGCGCTACTGCTACCACTCCAGCGCACATCACTTTATATATCTTCGTATTCATAATACTTCTTTTAATGTATTTCAACTTTAAATCCTTCAATCCTTCCATTCTTACAACGAGAGGTTAAATCCTACAGTAAAGATGCGTGCCTGTGGATAAACACCGTAGTCTACACCCATTGAGGTGCTGCCCGTACCAATCTCAGGATCGAATCCCCAGTACTTAGTCCAAGTGAACAGGTTCTCGGCACGTACGTAAACGCGGAAGCGTTCGATGCGAGCCTTTTGCGTAAGCTGACGGGGCAGCGTGTAGCCCAGTGCGAGGTTCTTCAGGCGCAGGTAGCTGCCATCCTGTACGTAGATGTCGCTAACCACCCAGTTCTTCGAGTCGCCCAGTTTCAGCATAGGTAACTTGTTCGACGTACCTTCGCCAGTCCAACGATTCAGCACCCAAGTGGGATAATTACCCGATTCAATGTCCTGTCGCCAGGTAGCGTCGAAGATATCGGCACCACTCACACCCTGGAAGAAAAGGTTCAGGTCGAAGCCCTTCCACTCAGCGTTGAAGTTCATACCGAAAGTCCAATCGGGTGTCGGCTTACCAATCTTGGTGCGGTCGTTGCTGGTAATGAAGCCATCGTTGTCCACATCAACAAAGATCAGGTCGCCAGGGTTAGAGCTCGTACCGTATTTCGCATTATAAGCATCGGCCTCGGCCTTGTTCTGCAGCACGCCCGCCGTCTTGTATCCATAGAAGTACGGGAAAGGCTGACCATTCTCGGCACGTGTGCCACCATCGCTGAACTGCGAGATACCGTAGTTCAGGAAACCGGTGTCGTTACCCAGGTTCTTCAGTTTGTTCTTCAGATAAGAGGCGTTACCCTTGATAGCGAAGTGAGCATCGCCCACGTTCCACTTGTAACCCAACTCAAACTCGATACCACTGTTCTCCATGTCGCCGACATTACCGATAGGCTTGGTCTCGCCGACATACGATGGGATAGGCATGGTCATCAGCATACCGTTGGTCTTCTTGATATAATAGTCAACGGTGAAGGTCAGTTTATTGTTCCAGAATCCGAGGTCGATACCCAAGTCGGTCTGCTCGCTCTCTTCCCACTTCAGGTTCTCGTTGGCCAGTCCATTGGCTTTCGAACCGTAGACCATGGCTGCCTGACGTCCGAAGTAGTAGTTGCTGGTGCCACCTGTGGTGGTCAGCACCGTGTAGCGGAAGTCACCGATATTCTCGTTACCGTTCTTACCCCAACTGGCACGGAACTTCAGGTTGGTCAGCCAGTCGCGTGTGCTCTCCATGAACTTCTCGTTCATGATGTTCCATCCAATTGAGAATGAAGGGAACACACCATATTTATTATTCGATCCGAATCGGCTCGATCCGTCACGACGGATCGTGCCTTGGAACATATATCTCTCGTCGTAGTTATAACTCAGACGTGCAAAAAGCGATGCAAGGTGATGCTCAACGTATGGACCGGCCCATCCATTGACCAGACTCTTCACGCCTGTGATATGTCCATCAGCATCGGTAGTCGTCTCAATGCTACCGCCAGTGGTATAGTCAACATATGGCTTACCTATGTTGATCAGGTTCCAATGCGATGCACCTACATAGCTACCCTTGTACTTCAAGGCACTCTGTCCCAGCACAACACCTATCGAGTGCTTGCCAAACTCCTTATCGTAGGTCAGGGTGTTCTCCACCTGCCACTGTGTGGCATTGGCCTTCTCGGATGAAGCCTGCGTATGGTCGGAGTTGTTGTTACCCGAGAGGTAGTACTTCGTAACCGTTGCAGCATCGCTGCCCCAGAACGACTGCTCTGCGCTCCATGTAAAATGATACTTCAGGTTATCCCACAGCTGCAGGTCAATCGCGAACTTAGGCATGAACTTATGACTCCAGCCCTTGCTGGGGTTGCCCTGCATCATGGCGATGGGGTTATTCTGCTCCTGATAGCTACCCACATAGTTCGGAATCGTATAAGGATCACCGTTAGCATCGCGGTACAGATCATACGCGCTATAACGGTCAATCATATCCTGAGCCACATCACCCGTGAGCGTTACTGGCAGCAATGGAGCCAGATAAAGGGCAGAACCCAGAGGCGAGCCCCATGTAGAGTTGGTATCGATGCCAGTACTATGCGTACGCATATAACTGAGGTTGGCGCTGATATCAAGTTTGTTCAGGAACGAACGTTCCTTAGAGTCGTCAAAGATATTGAACTGGTTGTTTGAACGTAGTGTCAGACGATCATAGTTCGAGCGGCCATAGTTTCCACCCACAATACCATCCTGAGTGTAATAACCCATAGAAAGGTAATAGTTAACCTTCTCGGATGCACCGCTGACAGACACGTCGTGTTGTACGACAGGGGCATTATCGTTAAACAACAGTTCCTGCCAGTCTGTACCGAAGCCTACGATCTTATTACCATTGGCATCGATCAGGTTGTAAGGGTCGGCATACAGGGGTTTCTGTCCTCCGTTCACATACTTCTCGTTCTGCAGGATGGCATAGTCGGTAGCGCTGGTCACATCACGGTGCTTCCATGCGCTCTGGCATCCGTAGCTGAAGTTATAGTTAATCTGGGTTTTACCTATCTTACCCTTCTTGGTGGTAACCAGAATAACACCGTTGGCGGCACGGGCTCCATAGATAGCGCCCGAGGCTGCATCCTTCAACACCTCGATACTCTCGATATCGTTGGGGTTTACGCTCTCAAGACCATACTGGTCGGCAGGCATACCATCAATGATATAAAGTGGGTTGGTGTCGTTGATTGTACCGGTACCACGCACACGTATCATCGACTGCGATCCAGGCTGACCATTGGCCGACGTGACGTTCACACCTGCTGCCAAGCCCTTCAGGGCATCATCGGCGCGCAGACGGGTCTTTCCTTCAAGGTCCTCTGAGCTAACCTTGGCGATAGAGGCGGTAACCACACTCTTCTTCTGCACACCGTAGCCGATGACGACCACATCTTGCAGTGTCTGTGCATCTTCCTTCATCGTGATGCGCATGTGACTGCTGGCCTTCACCTCTTGAGTGGTGTAGCCGATATAAGTAATAATAATAGGTGTACCCTCGTTGACCTTCAACGTGAACTGACCATCAAGATTGGTGATGGCACCGTTCTGAGGATTACCTTTTTCGACAACAGAGGCTCCGATTACGGGCTCTCCGCTCTCGTCGATCACAGTTCCCAGAATTCCCTGGGCAAAAGATGTCATCGACACCAGGAGTGCCAACAACATCATCATGAACCTGCTTTTTTTCATACTTTGTCTGATTATTGTTAATATTTAAGTTAGAATGTAGCCATCAGTTTTTCTCTTCCTCGACATGGGGGCCGGTCATTTTCAGGTATGTTATGAAGGCCTATCTCGTCTTGTAGCTTTCCGAATGCAAATTTATATAAAAAAGAGACTCTACTCATGAGCATGAATCAGAAAAGTGGATTCGCACGCCACACAAGAAAGACTAAGACGTTTATAATCAGACATATAAAAAGTCCACCCTTTCAAAAAAGAGTGGACGTAATATAGAGGTGTATAAACTACATTAATGATGCATTCTTTACAAATGCATGGTTTCAGACTTTATTCTCATCACGATGTACCACCAGTCCGAAGCCGAAGAGTCCTACAATGACATAACAAACCAGAGGGATGATAAAAGGGATGACGAGGTTCGTCGCATCGGCAATGATACCCACAAGCAGGAAACCACAACCGCCCACAGGGGTCATCATCAGAATCGACGAGGCACTCTTCGTCAGACTGCCTAAGTCGCGGATGGCAAGAGAGAAGATAGTGGGGAACATCACCGCCTCGAAAAGATAGATACCCAACAGGCCGATCATCGAGTACATACCGAAGTTCATGAGCACCAGCATGGTGCTGGCTACACAACCACAGGCACAGATCAGGAGCATGGTCTCGGCCGGGAGGCGACGCATAATCAGACTACCGCCAAAACGTCCCACCATGAAAAAGGCCAGAGCACCGGTCAGCACCATGGAGGCCGTACGATCGTCCATCCATCCCTGTCCGGTGACATAGTTAATGAAATAACTGTTGATGGATATCTCCGCTACCTCATAAGCGAGTAGTGCTATCAGACCATAGACGAAATAACGCTGCTTCCAGATTCGCAATAACGGCTCACGTCCATACTTTGCCTTCTCCTCCAGTCCGTCGTCATGCCGGATCTCCGGCAGGTTCACCCTTGAGAAGAGTAGTGCGATCACCAACACCACCATCCCGAGGATCACATATGGCAAGGCCACACTCCCCTGTCCGTTGCTACCAAACAGGAACTGTCCCACGGCAAACGTGGCGAAGAGGCAACCCAGTCCGTTGAACGACTGTGAGAGGTTCAAGCGACTGGAAGCCGTCTCCTTGGCACCCAGTTCTGTCACATAGGGGTTGGCTGCAGTCTCCAGAAAGACCAGCCCACAGCTGATGATGAAGAGGGCAAAGAGATAGGCATAGAGTGTACCTGCCTCGGTACAGGGTACAAAAAGCAGCGACCCGATAGCGAATAGTAACAGTCCGAAGACGACACCACGGCGATAGCCGAAACGGTTGATGAACAGACCGGCAGGTATTGCCATCAGGAAATAGCCCATGTAGGTTGTCACCTGTATCAGCGACGACTCGGTGATGGAGATATGCAACTGGTTCTGGAAGTGCTTGTTGAGCACATCAAGGATAGCTCTTGCAAACCCCCAGAGGAAGAAAAGGGTGGTAATCAGGATGAACGGTACCAGATAATTGATGCCGTTCTGACGGAACAATCCGTTTTTTTCGTCTCTCATGCTGCAAAGGTACGAAAAGTCGAGAGCAAAACAAAGAAACTTGTTTCTTTTTTACCGAGACGAAGTATCTTTGCGCTTTCTAAGCGCAAAGATACAAAACATAACAACAATCTTTATTTCACGATCTCTCCGTCGAACAGACGGATGACACGATGAGCAAATGAAGCATCGTGTTCAGAGTGAGTCACCATGATGACGGTCGTACCCTCACGGTTCAACTCCGTCAACATACTCATCACCTCGGCACCGTTCTTCGAGTCGAGATTACCCGTCGGCTCGTCGGCAAGGATCATTCTCGGATTGAAGACAACGGCACGGGCGATGGCCACGCGCTGCTGCTGACCACCTGAGAGCTGATGAGGGAAATGTCCGGCACGATGAGCAATATTCATCCGGGTCATGATGTCCTTGACCCGCTGTTTACGTTCTGCCTTCGGTACGCCCAGGTAGGTCAATGGCAGTTCGATGTTCTCTGCCACGTTGAGCTCGTCGATCAGGTTAAACGACTGGAACACAAACCCGATCTCGCCCTTGCGCACTTCCGTGCGTTCCTTTTCTTTGAGGCCTGCCACCTCACGGTCGCCGATGAAATACTTGCCACTGGTGGGGTTGTCAAGCAGACCAAGGATGTTCATCAATGTCGACTTGCCGCAACCGGAAGGTCCCATCACGGCCACGAACTCGCCGTCGTTCACCTCAAACGACACATTGTTTAAAGCAATCGTCTCCACCTCCTCTGTGCGGAACGACTTACACAGGTTTTCTACTTTAATCATAACTATTATTTCTTTATTATTTTATTCTGTTTTCAGATAATCTACAGGGTTACTATTGGCAATCTTATAACAATTGGCTACGACCACGATCACAATTACGATCAAGAGAACGAGGATACATAGCAAGAAATAGATCGGATTCAGCGACACTCTCTCAGAGAACGTCTGTAACCATTCTTTAGCAATATAATAAGCGATTACCGCTCCCAGGACGAGTGCCGGTAGTGCCACCACCGTCACGTCCTTGATGAACATCCGTAGGACGTTGGTCAACGTGGCGCCGTTCACCTTACGGATAGCGATCTCCTTACGTCGGCGATTGACCTCGTCGATGACATAACCGATAAGTCCGATCAGCGAGATTAACAGAATCATCAAGCCACAGATCATCACGCCCTTACGGAAGTGGTTCTGAACAGTATACTGTTCCCACACATAGAAGCTATAGGCCGTCACGTCAACCTCATGATTCGGGTAGAGTTCCTCCAGACGATGTTTCACCGTCTCGATGTTCTCAGGTGTCAGCTTGTGGAATTTGACCATCTGATGCGTTGCTCCATTGCTTGAATAGAAGAGCACGCTTGGGCGCTGATCGGTATACATCAGCGAACCGATACGATAGTTTCTATACACACCACAGATCGTGTGGAAGACATCGCCACTGGTTAGTACATTGTCGTTGGCCAATGCCGCAGGACTCATGTTATGCTCCGTTATAGAGATCCGCTTGCCAACGATACTACCCGTCCAACCAACAGTTTTCTTCATTTTTTCTACAAAGCGCTCATCGACCATCACCTCGTGGAGAGAGTCGCTATGTGCCGTGAAGCCACGACCTTCTACGATGGGGATGTTCATCAACTGGAAATAATTGTCGGTGACTTCGTACTGATCGGCCACGTTGAAGAGTTCCTGGGCTTCACCAGGCAGATATATGTTATTGCCACTGGCTCCATGGATAGGCAAGCTATGAGCCGACGAGACCATCTCTACCTCAGGCATCTTACGGAGCTCGGTCTCTGCTCTCTTACGTGCGGCTCTATCAACACCATTGACTGTTACCACGGCCAGATTCTCGTAGTCGTAACCGGGATGATCGTTTACCATCATCTGATACTGACGATGCACCACCATCAGCAGACAGAACAACAGACCAACTGCCAGGAACTCGAAAGCCAACAGACCAAGTTTCCAACGATGCTTCGCCTCACTCACCCCACGGAAGGCTGCCGTCACGGGAATCCGTGCATAAAGCCAACCCGGTAGCACGCCACCAACGAGGATCACCACAAGAACCATCAGTCCCAACAGCCATGCACCACGGTTGAATATCAGTACCTTAAGCGGCGCTGAGATCAACTCCTCAACCGTACCCTTACAGAGAAAAAGTAATAAGGCAGCTACACCAATGCCAAGTACCACATGGACTATAGCCTCTGTCAACACAATCGCGTGGACGTTCTTCGGGGTTGCACCATAGCACTTCCTGACAGCCATTTCACGGAAGCGTCCGACCATATTACCAATCACGATGAGCAGGTAGTTCATCACCGTTGAGAACAGAAGGATGACCGCCAATAGCGACATGATCCAGCACATACGCTTCACAATATCCGATTGACGATAGGCATCCGAGATCTGGGTAAAACTGAAATCCATATCTACGCCCGCCTTCTTTGCTTCGGCAAACTCTCCATGAGCATCTTTCATCTTCTGTATATTCGGCTTCAGATCCTCGGGCTTCACACCTGACTGCAAACGAACATAGGAATGAAAACGGTCTGCTCCAATCCACATATTGCTAAAATCCCTACTGGCCTTGAAGGTATCAAAAGCAAGTATCACGTCTATCCCATGGAAGGACGAGCCGTAGGGGAAGTCCTCATAGACCCCGCCTATCGTCAGGTAATCCTCCTTTTTATTCTTATTGGTCAGATGCTTGCCAACAACATTTCCACCGCCTATCTTCTCGGCAAACGAGCGACTGACAACACAATGCATTGGAGTGTCAAGCGACTTCTTGAGATCGCCATGCACAACACGATTGCCAAACACGTCAAAGAAGCCAGGATCTGCAATCGGGATGGTGAGCTTAAACTCTTTCTCATCATCGGTTATGAAGTACATGTCGTAGATTGCATCACCTATCTTTGTGGCAGCCTCGATCTGAGGACAGTTATCTTTCAATCCTTTGGCGATAGCGCCCGAGGTCTGGGGATACTCCTTATACTCCCCGTCATGAACAATCATCTCATTAACGAGGTATGTCCTCTCATGATTCGGGAACCATGTATCATACGTCTGTTCGTAATACACCTCGGCTATTATCACGGCACCCATCGCCATGCCGGCACCAAGACAAAGGATTTTCACGATGTTGTGCCGTCCCTTACGAGGGATATTCAGCACGGCCATTTTTAAATTCTGTAATAGTTTCATCTTTATCGTTACGTTTCTTTTCTTAACACTCTATCAAACGCCGTGCCAGAAACGTAACACACTGATAATCAACATGCGGTATAATTGACGGGCCAAAAACATGTCCAGAAATTAGACACTTGCTGTCTAACTTCTGGACAAAAAAACATAAAGCCATCAGAACTGATAGCCGAGAGAGAGTCCTACTGTAAAATTCTTGGGATGACGACCAAACATCAATGAGGTCAGGACATTGGCGACAGGATTTCCCATAAAGCCAGACCTACAGAGTGGTGTAAGACCATAAAAGAGATTCACACCTACTATAACATGGTTGAGCGTCAGATCGATGCCCTCTGCAACCCCCACATCCCAACGATTAAGTTTCGGATAGTCCACATGACGTTTCTCCTTATCGTAGGCATCACCATAGAAGTCGCATGACTTACTGAAGTGGTTCGCCTTGAAGGTCTCCTTGGCATCTGTGTTCATGACCTCCATGGTAGTCTTCGCATTCAAGCCGTACGCCACATAAGGTCCAAACTTAAATGTGACAAAACACTCCTTTCCTATACGCAAGCGGACCGCCAACGGCACAGGAAGTTCCAGATAATGTAACCGGGTACTATATTTTGCTTCCAGAATCTGTTCGCTACCATAATAGCCATCAAATGTCCACCCCTTCTGTGAGAACAGAAGAGAGGGTTGGATACGTAAAACGCCATCTTCTCTCAAAGCGATATCAGCCGTACCTCCGAGATGATATCCAAACTGGGTATCGATATTGGTCACGCCACCAATGATGGTGGCACAGTCACCTCCGCCCCTCACCTGCCAGTTAACATCCTGGGCTTTCACCACAAGGCCAACACACACCAACACCAGTCCCAACAGACCAACTCTCAATTTATTCATAATGCCTTTATTAACTACTTTTCTTACTAGAACCAAGCATGACAGGATTTCTTGCAAGATTATCCGTTAATTATCCTTAACTCCCATGCCTCGCTCTCATCAGCCGAGCACTGACAGGAGTAAAAACCCTCGCATAGAATTAGTCGTTTTGCAAGATACCGGTATCTGTATCACGATGGTTCATCGTACGCTGGATATCCCGGTACTTACGACCAGACGAGATGGTCCATGAGAGGTTAAAGGTGATCATATTACCAAAGTCGCGGTTATGCATCGTCATCTCTTTCCGGATATAGCGATTGAACACTTCGGCCTTGTTGGAGAGTGGGCGCTTACAGAAGGGATGCTGGACATAAAGTGAGAGCGTAAGTTGACTGAGGCGGTATGAGGCTGTAAAATACCACGCGGGCGCTTGATGTCCCCGATGCTCCCCTTCCATGAAGTTCCACCCATTATCCACATCGGCCGTCAATGTCCACTGGCCCAAATAGGCCTCAAGACCGGCACCGCCGTTGAAGGTGGTATAGGTATGGCAATAGTCGTCGGTGAAGTTGAAGAAACGATAGAGTCCTCCATAGATAGTAGCAGAAAGGATTTCCGGCACCACATCCCAACGGTTATAATCCTGGATGAAAAAGAAACTGCATGAGTTGTCTGCGTTTGTCTGCGTCTGATAGAAATGACCATCCCGACGGGTATATCGTTCCATATTACAGTTGGCGTTCAGACGATAATAGCCCTGCAGTTCCGTTGTCAGACGCGGTGTCGAATATGTCAGGCGCAGATTATGGGCCGTCATACGATTCGGGCGGATGTCCGGATTGCCGACAAGTGTCTCCAAGGCATTCTGTTTGATGCTCACATCGCTCACAAGGGCTATCTGTGAGACGTGCTGCGACACCTCAAAGTCATATTTCACCTTGAGACCACTCGCCAGTGGATAGGTCACAGTAAGTTTGGGTCGGAACAACCAGAAACGATGGTCGTTCTTGCCCTGCCGGTAATAACGGGTGCTCGCGCCAAGTCCTGCCATATAACCGAGTTTACCAAGATGACCTTTCAACTGACCGAAGAGATAGATACCCGAAGAACGCATATCGTTCAAGGCATCGGTATCACCTTCATACCGGTTGTGCACATATTTCTGCCCATACTGAACACCCGCAGAGAGAGTGAAGGGCTGCAGGCGGTTCTCGTAAATAGCCTCGCCCCAAAGACTATAAGTCTGTCCTTGTACCGTATAGTGGTAATCGCCGCCCTCGTTCCTCTCGGCATATTGATTACTATCGATATAGGTACCTACGACATTGGCTGTTAACGATTGTTGATGGGCGAAGTTGCGGTGAAGATAGAGGTCGAGCACAGGAGAGGTGGTACACGAAGACGAATGTTCATCGTAAGTACCATTTTCTATCTGCGTACGGCTATAGGCTCTATGAGGGCTAATGTCTCGTTGAAGACTGAGCTTCGTTTGGAACACATAATCGGAGTCACTCAGATTGTAAGTCAACTGGGTTTGATGACGCAAACTCTTGTTCTGTCCCTCCAACTGTTGACGATGAATCTGTCGGCTTTCTCCCGACTCCAGTTCATAGGTCGCATGCTCTTTATACTCTATCCCTTTGAAGTTCTGATATTTCAATGAATAGCTGGCTCCGAGCTCACTTTTGCCGCTGTTCACCTTACCATAGACGGTCTCGTTACCATTCACCGTGGTAAGCGTATTCGTCAGGTCGGAACCTATCACATAGCCACTAACAGGTTTCTTCACCATGAAGTTCACCACATAGGCGATATCCTCTCCATAACGCACTCCGGGATTATCTAGATACTCGACACGCTCCACGGTCCTCACATCAAGTGACAGCAAGTCTTCCTGTGACGCAATCATATCATTGATACGCACCTGGACAGAGCCTGTATTACTCAATGCCGTGATGGTGTGCATCGTCGGGTCGATACGGAGATGGGGCAACGCGAGTTTCGACAGCAACGAGTAACCATTAGTCGATCCCGCAATCTGTTGGCGCGTAGGATATAACCACAGGCCGTCTGTACGCTGTACCATCCGGGCACCCTGCACGGTCACCCCTTTCAATTCAATTTCTTTCGCATTTTCCTCATTCTGTGCCGTGATGGTCAACACGACCGTCAACAGAGGTAAAAAAAGTAATCTCTTCATATGCTTCACTGTTTTTTCCAGCAAAGGTATGAAGAGATTGTCTCTTAAGGGAAGAATCTGTCTGACATTTGTCTGATATTTACATGACAGTCCTGCAACTATCTGACTTTCAATTCATAGGCGCGTCCCCTTTCGACCTCGATCTTCAGGTCTGAATGCTGTTCGATGATGGGTTTAAGTCGACGTACAAGGGTGTAAAGTGTCTCACTCGCATCCTCCTTCTTCGGCCAAAGGGTATCACAGATCTCCGTCTTCGAGAGCGTATGACCAGGAGCACGGAAGAAGAGTTCCATCAACTGTTGCTGCATCGGCGTCAGTCTGATACGCTCACCTACTTGGTTGAGAAAATGTCCGTCAGTCTCAGAATAAGTGATTCCGCCATAACAGACTATAGGTTGAGACTGTATGGAGACCGGTTGTCTGCGATACAGACAGAACATACCCCATAGCAATGTCAACGTCCACAGCACCGTCGCCGGTCTCTGCTCCGATATAGAGAAGATGGTTGCCACCGAGCATCGGGCCTTCGGGCAAAACCCCTTCTGACAGGTATCCACAGCCAACAGGGCCTTACCTCGCAGTTGTGAAATCTGCAAGTAACTATTGAACACCTGAATTGTGTCGCTACTGATAACATCGCTCCCCTGCGCTGCCAATGTCTTAGTCAGCGCCGTTTTCATATCATTCTCTACTAGGCGCTCCGTCGCCCGATAACTACTGAAACTCGTCAGCCCCGTCACCACGATCAGGGCAAAGAGTATGATGACTGCATGTCTCTGTTTCATCCGTTTATATCATTGATATGATAAATTATTTTATTCTTGGTCTTCCTTATACTTGTTCTGTCCGCCAAAGGTCTTGCTCTTGTAATATGTTCTTTAGCAAATACGTGGCGTTCTGATTGCGGGCAACCCCTTCGGTAATATGATAGGTATAGGTAATCTCATCGGAGAGCTGGATCTCAAAACAGAAGTTGTGGAAGCGCCCAGACTGACAGTCGGCCATCCGTGACAGTTCAAGGTCATGGGTAGCAACGATGCCTGTGACGGGGAGATCTGAGATTGACTGGAGGAACAGACGTGATCCGTTAAGTTTGTCAAGTGAGTTTGTACCTTTAAGGATCTCATCGAGGATGATAAGAGTATGATGATTCTGTTTACAATACCTTATCAGTTGCTGCAAACGTATCAACTCAGCATTGAAATAGGAGATGCCATGTGTCAGATCGTCTGTCGTTCGCATGCTACTGAACAACGAGAATACCGACACCTTCAGTCGCTTAGCAAACACAGGCATTCCGCATACGGCAAGGATATAGTTCACACCGATCGTGCGAAGGAATGTACTTTTTCCCGCCATATTCGCACCTGTGATGATATAATAATGACCATCACTTAGGTTAAAGTCGTTCGCGACAGCCTGACTACCGAGGAACGGATGCGAAATACTTTCTGCTTCATAGATCACCTTGTCAGATTCAACAATCTCTGCATCTATTGCCGACGGTTCGTTGTAACGGAATGTTGCCATAGACACCAAAGCATCGAAATGACTCACGGCTTTAATCCAGTCTTCTATCCGGAAAAGATCATGCTCCCGCCAACGAAGGAAACGCCGTACCAGAAAATAGTCGGAACAAGCAAAGGCATCGGTCAGGAAGAGTCCCAGTTGGTTGCCTCGTCTGTCCAGTCCGTCAAGGATTCTTTGTAACTCCGCAAATGAGGTCAGCGCTCCATGCCCCTCTCCTCCCAACTCTGCGACAATGTCCCTGTTCACCTTACTCTTCAGGTCGGAGTGGACAATGAGTAAGATTAGTGCGATATACTTGCTCAACTGTTGATGGATCTTGTTGACTGCCTTATCAGCCTCTCTCAACGTCCGCACATGAAGGACATAGACAATACAGAACTGAGCCACCATCCAGATAATAGGGATTTTTGCAGCAATGGTTCCAAGACAGGCCAGTACGATGGACAGAAGGAGTCCTGCAATAGCCACGCATACAACCAGCCATGAGATTAACGACTGGGGCCATCTAGGCAGGCGCACCTTCCCTATCCCCTGCAGGGCTTTCAACACCTCGTCTGTGTTGATAACCGACTGCTGACCGTACGACAAGAAACGGGTACGCAAAGGTTCTGCCTCCGCCAACTCACGGATAGCCTCCCGTTTGTCTGATATCTGTTGACAAGACCAGTCATCCTGTTCATTCTTGAATTCATTAGCCAACCAGTCGCTACCCCCTGTCGTGATTGTGCGGTTAACGCGGTTGAATAACGAGTCACGCCCGAAAACATCCAGATCGAACGAATATGGATGCTGAGGATCAACATAGTCCTCTCCATCACCAAACACACTGAAATTCTTATCCAGATAAGCGAGTTCTTTCTGATAGACCCGATGGGTATTCTCCAGTCTCTCCGTTCGGTCACTATTTCTTACATCCTGCCTGCGGATTACGATATACGCCATCAACATCAGCACTGCCA
Source organism: Prevotella aff. ruminicola Tc2-24 (assembly GCF_900110895.1). Classification (GTDB taxonomy): domain Bacteria; phylum Bacteroidota; class Bacteroidia; order Bacteroidales; family Bacteroidaceae; genus Prevotella. The sequence goes on from NZ_FOIQ01000003.1 coordinate 328,636, forward strand.
GATACAAACAGGTGTACCCCGTATCTGTAGAGAGATATGCCACGACCGACACTATTATCAAGGCAAACGACACCAGTTCTGCGATGACGAATGTCGTGTTCCGTTTCCTAAGTCTCCGTATCTCTACAGCCAGATTCTCCGCCTGTTGCTGGTAGAACTGCTTTCTTTGCTCTTTGTCCATATTACAGACAAAGGTAATTATTTCCTCCGAAACATCTGCCTGGCATTAGGATAAGATACCGTTCTTTAACAATCTATTGCAGTTTGAGGATCTCGTTGTCCTTGTAAGCCTCGTAACCGCTGACAATCACCTTCTCACCAGGCTCCAGACCTTCGAGCACCTCATAGTACTGCGGGTTCTGTCGACCGATACGGATATTGCGACGGTAGGCACGTTCGCCACTCCTGTCAAGCACGAAAATCCACTGTCCGCCTGTGACGCTATAAAAGGTTCCTTTGGGAATTATAAGGGCTTTCTTCGAGGCACCAAGCTGCAGATCGACATAGTAGGTCTGACCCGTACGGATATTCTTCGGGCGTTCACCATCAAAGACGAAGTCAACCTTAAAGTGTCCTTCACGCACCTCTGGGTATACTTTACGAACTTTCAGCGTATAACGCTTACCCTGTTGTTCGAAGGTGGCAGTGAGTCCTTGATGCACGCGGTCGATATAATGCTCGTCTACTTTCGCCTGCACTTTATAGTCAGAGAGATCGTTAACAACACCTATTTTCTGTCCTGGCTGAATATTCTGACCAAGCTCCACATCAAGCAAGCCCACCTCACCCGAGATCTGAGAGCGGATATTCAGATGCTCCTTACGTTCCCGAACCAACAACACATTCTTACGCATGGCATCAAGATTGTCCTGCATCTGATCCACCTGCGCTTTGCGGAACTTGTCGTCCTCAGCCAGTCGTCGGGTAATCAACTGGTGTTTCTTCTGCGAGAGCTCATAGTCCTCTTGTGATTTCAGATAGTCTTCCTTGGCCGTCAGCCGTTCGTCATACAACCGCTTTTGTTGATTATACTCACGTTGTTTGCGCTGCATATCCATCTCCAAGGAGAGTTTCTCATTCTGATTGTTCAACCGGTCCTGTTCCATCGAAATCTGTGTATTACGGAGCATATTCTGTTTCTCGGCCAACTCGCTCTCCGCCTGTAAGATCTGTAGGTCGAGGTTGGAGTTAGATAGACGCACAAGGATATCACCCTTATTCACATGAGCCCCCTCTTCCACGACACGCTCCGTCACGATGCCTCCCTCTTCAGGAGACAACTGTACGACCTGAATCGGCGCCACCTGTCCGTCAAGCGATACATAATCGTTAAACTGTTCGTTCTTCACCTCACCAATGCCTAGTCCGCGGCGATCAACTTTCAGCACCGAAGTATAGTTGCTGATGCCGAGCCATGCCAATAGAATCACGAACACCATTCCGCCAATGGCATAAGGCCCATACTTCTTGATGTAGAATCGTCTGTTTTTCTCAATAATCTTATCCATATCTGTTATTCTTTATATTCCTTCACCTTTATAATAGTTCACAAGTTTACGTTTGATAATATACATCATCTGCATCTGGAGCAGACGGATGCGGGAGTCGAGCAACGTATTCGACGAGGTACGTAGTTCAAAGGTTGAGAGCATACCTTCCTCGTACTTGCGATAGGAGAGATGATAGGCGAGAGAGTCGCTTTCAACCTTACGTGCCATCTTCTCCACCTCCTTCGCATATCCCTCACAATCGAGTACAGCCTGAGTGATATCATCGTGGAGCTGACGCATCGTCTCTTCACGTTCAAGCTGAGCAAGTTCAATATTCCGCTTCGCTTTACGCACATTCTTATATCGTGAGAACTCGAAAAGCGGCAATGATAGGGATGCCGCTAACCCCTCACCAACGTTATCCCAGAACTGCGTATGAAAGGGCGGGGCGGAGCCTCCACCAGAGATATTACGGAAATAGCCGGTGGAGACAGATGCCTGAAGGGAAAGAGATGGCAACAACCGCCCTTTTGCAATTATATGATCGAATTCAGCCTTGCGGACATTCATCTGAGCCGACACAGCTTTCGGGTTGTTCTGCAAGGCATAGGTATAAATATCATCAGAGATGCGAGGAACCTCTACTTCCCCAGAAGGGTGATACGACACCGCCAGACTGTCGTCCACAGGATAATTCATCACACTCTTCAAGGCAAGCATTGCGGTCTGGAATTGGTTCCGGCTATGTGTCAGGTTATAGTCATCCTCTGCCACCTGCGACTCAACCAATGCCACATCGGGCAGACTCTTGATGCCCAACTCCTCCATACGTTTCGTCTTCATCAGCAGACGGGTGCTCTCATCGTACTTCTCGCTGGCCAACTCCACACATCGCTGTGCATAGACGACATCCACGAATTTCTGCATCACCTCGATGGCTTTATCGTCACTCGCCTGCTGCAACTGGGTCTGTCCTTGTCGACGAAGCAGTTTCGCCTGCCGGAATCGGTTAATAGTCTGTCCGCCGTCGAACACAGTAAGAGTGGCATAAAGACTATAGTAATTATTAAATGTGGTATAGTTATTGTAGATATTCGTTTCCGGATCAATATTACGCCCCCAGGAATACTGTCCGTTCACGTTACCCGTCACAGAGGGAAGGAAGTCACTCAACACGGTCTGCACTTCGGTTTTGGCAATTTTTTCCTCCATGACCTTCCGCCGTACATTGGTAGAATGAACGATGGCATAGCGGATACAATCATCCATCGTCCAACTCTTCTCACTTGACTCTGTCTGGGCATGACCCGATGCGATCATGGTCATCATAACAGACAAAACGATTATCTTTTTTCTCATATTGTTTCTTTTCTGTTTATACTATCAAAAGCCATGCCAAACAAGACGCTACACTGATATTCAGGCATTTACAAAATTCCGTCATCTTTTTGATGTCCAATAATTGGACACGTGCCGTCTAAATTCTGGACATCGTGAAAGAAAATACGCCCTTAGTCTCCCTTTATTCGTAAAATCTTCGTAACTTTGCGACATCAGTTGCAAACTATCATGATTTAATGGAACAGATAAACCAATATATCAAACAGTTTCCCGAGCTGATGAAAGGGAAGAAGATACTATATGTCCATGGTTTCGGAAGCAGTGGACAGTCTGGGACTGTCGACCGTATCCGTGAGGTTCTGCCCCATGCGATGGTCATCGCGCCTGACCTGCCGATCCGTCCACAGGAAGCGATAGACTTGCTACGTCGTATCTGCACCACCGAACAGCCAGACCTCATCATCGGCACCTCCATGGGCGGCATGTATACGGAGATGCTCTACGGCTACGACCGCATCCTTGTAAACCCCGCCCTGCAGATGGGTGACACGATGAAAGACCATGGAATGATCGGAGCACAACATTTCTCCAATCCCAGACAGGATGGAGTGCAGGATTTCATCGTCACTAAGGCTCTGGTAAAAGAATATAAAGAGATGACCGAACATTGTTTCGAGGGAATCACCCCCGAGGAACAGAGACATGTCTGGGGCCTCTTTGGCGACGAGGACACCACGGTGAACACTTATGACTTGTTCCACGCGCACTACAACACAGCCATCCGATTCCACGGAGAGCATCGTATGAACGACAACTCGTTTATGCATGCCGTCATACCTGTGATTCGTTGGATAGACGACCAACAGGAAGGACGTGAACGTCCGATTGTCTACATTGACGTGAACACGCTCATCGAGAAATGGCAAGGCGTTGGCGAACCGATATCGAGAATGAAACCACAAAGTTCATCGCAGAAAGCTGTCCGACTGCTACTTGAGAACTACCAGTTGTTCTTTGTGTCTCCAGCCCCAGTAGAATCTCCCTACTATACTGAGATCAACCAATGGCTTTACCAATATATTAACGTACCAGCATATGGACATACCGTTTTTACCAATCAGAAGCATCTACTCTACGGCGACTATCTGATAGATGCGGAAAAGACCGAAGGTATGGCGACACTGATCCAGTTCGGTTCAGACACATTCAAGACTTGGGATCATATTATTGACTTTTTTACCAGACTTAAAGGACAATGAAGAAGAAAGGAACATTACTCATCGTCGATGATAACCGTAACATCCTTACCACTGTTAAAATGCTGCTTGAAGATACCTTCCAAAACATCTTCATGCTGGCCAACCCTAATGCGATACCCGCAACACTCAGAGAGAAGCATCCCGACGTAGTACTACTCGACATGAATTTCCGTAGCGGCATCAACACAGGTAATGAAGGACTCTACTGGCTCCGTGAGATCAAGAAATTACAACCCGACACGCAGGTGGTCCTTTTCACGGCCTATGCAGACATCGAACTCGCCGTAAACGGGCTGAAGGAAGGAGCCGCAGATTTCATTGTCAAGCCTTTCGATAATGCCAAGATGATACAAACACTTAGCGACGCTTATGCCAAGACCGCTCACACCCCACAGATCTCAGTCGTCAAGCATCAGAGTCAGATGTACTGGGGCGAGAGCGAAACGATGCAACAACTCCGTATCATGGTTGAGAAAGTCGCCATCACTGATGCGAATATCCTCATCACCGGCGAAAATGGAACAGGTAAGGAGATGTTGGCCAACGAGATCCATAGACTCTCTGCGCGTAATGGTGGACCGATGATGCCAATCGACATGGGTGCCATTACGGAGACCTTGTTTGAAGGTGAGTTGTTCGGACATATGAAGGGGGCCTATACCGACGCACATACTGATCAGCCAGGTAAATTTGAGCAGGCAGAAGGCGGCACGCTCTTCCTCGATGAGATAGGAAACCTCTCGTATGCCTTACAGGCCAAACTGCTGACCACCATCCAACGCCGCACCGTCGTGCGCCTTGGTAGCACGAAAGAGATTCCCATCAACGTACGTCTTATATGCGCCACCAACCGTGACCTACCGGAGATGGTACGTCAACAACAATTCCGCGAGGATCTGCTCTACCGAATCAACACTATCCACTTAAGACTTCCTGCCCTACGGGAACGTCGAAAAGATATCGTTCCTTTAGCAAAGTTGTTTCTCCAGAAATATGCTGAGCAATATAATAAGAACGACATCTCTTTTGATAAGGATGCAGAGGAGAAGTTGACTAATCACTATTGGTCGGGAAATATCCGTGAGCTTCAGCATACTATTGAGAAGACGGTCATCCTCTGTGACCACCCCGTCATTGCATCTGCCGACATCGAACTGATCGGACCATCCGAGAAAGTCGGACTATCAGGGGAGGGTGTTCCTCAGACCCTCGAGGAGATGGAACGCGAGCAGATAGCCCGAGCTATCCGCGAATGCGAAGGCAACCTCTCCTTCGTTGCCAACCGGCTGGGCATCTCCCGACAGACACTTTACAACAAGATTAAACGATACGGCCTATGATCATCACGATTGTCCTCGCCGTCCTGTGTCTGATCCTTGTCATCATGCTGCGCCATGAACGACAGCAAAGTACCAAGAAAACGAACTTCCTTCTTGACGCGATTTCAGCGGGCGACTATTCCTTTAAATTCTTGGAGAAACAACGAATAGGCGACTCCATATTAAGACTAGGCGGATCTTCCTCTCGTGAGATCGGCATGAATGCAGCCCTCAACCGCATTACTCGAATCATGCAAGATGCACGAACCGAGGCACTAGAACGTGAGAAGTATTATGAACTGATTATCAATCAGGTGAACACGGGCATCATTGTTGTCGACGAGAAAGGGAATATCCTTCAGAGCAACCACGAGGCACTACGCTTATTAGGGATGGAGATCCTGACGCACACCAAACAACTCTCCCGTATCGGAGAACAGATAGAGAAAGTTATCAGCACCATCCAACCAGGTGAGAAGTCTCATGCCACGTTCCTTAACGAGCGCGGGAATGTAGAACTGAGCATCCGTGCCTCTTCTGCCACCATCAAAGGGAAACAAGTGCGTATCATCGCCCTCAACGACATCAACTCAGAGATGGACGACAATCAGATGGAGTCATGGAACAAACTCATCCGAGTACTCACCCATGAGATTATGAACACCGTCACACCAATCACCAGTCTCAGCGAGACACTACTTGGAAAAATCGCAGATGGCGAGGTAAAAGACGGATTAGAGGTCATCCACACCACTAGTGCCGGTCTGACGGCCTTCGTGGAGAACTACAGACGACTCACCCATATCCCGACTCCACAGCCAAGCCTATTCTATGTCAAACAATTCGCAGAACGGATGCGGCACATTGCCCAGGAACAGACTGGCGCTCAGAATATCGACATTTCCATCGACACCGAGCCACTGGACCTATTGGTCTATGCAGACGAGGGGCTCATCGGCCATGTGGTCACCAACTTATTCAAGAATGCCATCCAAGCCATCACCACCTCGGGCGAAGGATCTCATATCTGGCTTCATGCTTACAGCAACCAAGACGATGCTGTTGTTATCGACATCGCCAACGACGGCCCACTGATACCACAGGATGTTGCCGAACATATCTTCGTACCTTTCTTCACTACTAAGGAAAAAGGATCTGGTATAGGCCTCAGCATCTCCCGTCAGATTATGAAACTGAGCGGCGGTACGCTGACACTCAAGAGTGATAGTACGCACCGCCGCACAACCTTCTCACTTACATTCCTATAAGACGATTGGTTCGTAGGGCAGGCCGAACACATCGGCTACAGCCTTATAGGTAACCTTTCCGTTCACTACGTTTAGTCCTTTTGCCAATGCCGAATCATCCTTGCAGGCCTGTCGCCAGCCTTTGTCGGCAAGAGCGAGCGCGTAACGCAACGTAGCGTTCGTCAGAGCCAATGTCGAGGTATGAGACACTGCGCCAGGAATGTTTGCCACGCAATAGTGCACAATACCCTCCTCCACATAGACAGGATCGCTGTGGGTTGTTGGACGGGAACTCTCGAAACAACCACCCTGGTCGATAGCCACATCGACAAGCACCGTTCCCGGTTCCATCAGTCGGAGCATATCCCTTGTTATCAGATGCGGGGTCTTGTCGCCCGGCACTAACACTGAGCCCACGACGATATCAACCGTCGGCAACAACTGACGGATATGATGTTCCGACGAATAGAGCGTGTGCACATTGGAAGGGGTCTCAAGATCAAGTTGACGCAGACGAGGCAGCGAGATATCGGCAATCGTCACGTCAGCACCAAGACCGGCAGCCATCAGCGCAGCCGCTTCACCGACGATACCACCACCAAGCACCAACACCTTTGCAGGCGACACACCGGGAACGCCACTGATCAGTTTACCCTTGCCACCTTTTGTCTTTTGCAGGTAATAGGCACCATTGAGGGTTGCCATACGTCCTGCCACCTCACTCATTGGCTGCAACAAGGGCAGTGAACCGTTCGGTAACTGCACGGTCTCATATGCCAGACAGACGGCACCGCTCTTCAACATAGCATCCGTCAGCTCCTTCTCACATGCGAAATGGAAATAAGTAAAGAGTAGCTGCCCCGGTTTCACAAGTCCATATTCAGGTTCAATAGGCTCTTTCACCTTCACAATCATGTCGGCTTCACGATACACCGCCTCCATCGTCGGCAGGATCCGCGCACCGGCAGCCACATAGTCATCATCAGAGAAACCACTGCCTTCACCGGCCGTGTGCTGCACACTCACCTCATGACCGCGGCGTGCTAATTCGGCTACACCAGCCGGCGTCATTCCCACGCGGTTCTCATTGTTCTTGATCTCCTTTGGAATTCCTACTTTCATATCTTTACGATTTTTGTTAAACACTCTATTCTGGGTGTAAAGATACGAAAAATATTCATATATTGTTCTTAAGAATAAAAAAATTCCCTGCTTTTGCCAAGCAGGGAATTCTTTTATTCCGGCAGTAGGACAACGCCGTGTTGTTTCTTACCGTCCATCATAATCTTCAGCGGACAATCGAAACGCACATGACGCACATATTCCGTCTCTTCTACGGCAGGCATGGCATCAAGTACCTCCTTCTGGAACACGCCGTTACCCGTGTAGGTATTAATGGTGAAATAGCCGACACCAAAAGATGTGAGGTTCTGGAAAAAGTGTGTCCCTTGAGAAGGATCGACATGGTAGTTCTTCAAACCCGACTCCACGATAACACGAGCAGCAGAAATATGCGGCCACTTTACGGGGATACCCAGCCAGTAGTCGCTGGATCCCCAACGCCCCGGCCCAATCAGCACATAGTTCTTCCCCTCATTCAGGAACTTACGGTTGATCTGTTCTATATGGTCGGCTATGATTGGATTATTGACAGCCGTAAAGTCGTCATCGGTTTTTACATAGACCACATCCACTACATCCTCCGAGATACCATGCCCAAGCGAGTTATTCGAGCGGAGCAGGCAGCGTTCATCGGAAATCTGCAACAGATCCTCGTCAAGCATCTGCTTACTATCAACAATCGGGCGGATCTGTAGCAGGTAGAATTCTCCGGTACGATCGTTGTTCAGATTACATGCGAACTCAATCTCAACAGGTCGGCGCATCTCCTCAGAACCGAACTTCTGCACCATCTGGAGCAGTTCAGGCAGGGGGAACACCCCGTGTTGAAGGAGTCCGCAGAAGGAGATAATCTTACGCCCCCCCTCATAGATACCATCACGGATTACCTGATCTACCGGATCAAAGGTCGAGGCAATAAAAGTCAACGAGCCATCAGCATCAGCCTGCTTCACACGAAGCTTCTTGATATTGAAACCATCGTCAACCTTAAAATCATCGCCGACATGATTCATATCGAGGGCATAAAAGCGCGTCTGCGTCTCACTCAGTGCAGTTTCCATCTCGCTCGTCTGTAATACCTGAGTCGGATGGTAAGGCGAAACGCGCAAGGTCTGTCCGCCATCCACAATATACTTACCTAGTCCAAGGGCCAAAGATGCGATACCCTCCTCAGCCGTCTCTTCACCAATAGGATAGTAATTGAGTGAGCGGAGCACTCCCGAAAAGTTCGGATAGTAGAGGTCACCATATTGCTTGCCCACCACCTCTTGGAGGATCACCGCCATCTTTTCTTGATCGATAACGTTCTGTGTTGCGAGCATATAGGCTTTTGAGTCCTTATAGTAGACAGAGGCATAGACACCCTTGATGGCACAGGCCAACATCCTCAGCATCTCATACTTATCATCGAGATAAGGAATCATATAAGTAGAATAGATGCCAGCAAACGGCTGGTAGTGAGAGTCTTCAAGCAACGACGACGAACGCACGGCTATCGGTGACTTCACAGCATCGAAGAACGTAAAGAAGTCGGCAATCAAAGAATCAGGTAACTGAGCTTTCATAAACTGCTGCAATATCTCGTCATCAGATGCATCACTCAAAGCGATGGGATAGAGGTTGTTCTTCTCCATGAACTCATCAAAGAAATCGGTACAAAGTACTACTGTCTTCGGTATCGACACGCTCGCGTTCTCATACTGGTTAAGTTCCGGATGGCGTTTGATGATATTATCAAGGAAAGCCAGACCACGTCCCTTACCACCTAAGGAGCCTTCACCGATACGGGCAAAATGAGCATAGCGGTCGAACTTCAAACGGTCAAACACGGCTACCACACCGATATTCTTCATACGACGATACTGTACGATGGCGTCGAAGATAATCTTCCTATGGGCATCGACATCCTGCAGTTTATGCCAGGTAACATGCTTCAGGAAGGCCGAGACAGGGAAGATAGCACGGGCACAGAGCCAGCGACTCATATGGTTCCGCGACACATGATAGAGCATAGAGTCTTTCGGAATCTTGAAAATATTATCCTGCAACTCTTTCAGAGACGATACGCGCGCCACCTCCTCTTTCGTCTTTGGATCACGGAAGATGAAGTCACCGAATCCCATATGCTCTTCCATCAGCTTATGCAAATCCACGTTCATCTTCGTTGAGTTCTTGTCAATGAAATGGAAGCCTTCAGCCTCAGCACGGGCACGATTGATAGTCTCGGAGGAGTCGAGGATCAGAGGCACATACTCGTCGCGTCGCCTGATCTCTCTCAGGAGTTTCAGACCAGCCTCTGGATCGCCTTCCTCAACATGAGAGAGACGACCAGGAACGCTATGCATTGGAAAGCGGGTATCACTAATCACACCCAGCGTGTTCTCATGATACTTCTCATAGAGCGTCATGGCCTCTTCGTAATTCGTGGCCAGTACGACTTTCGGCCGACCGCGCTTGCGCTGAGCTGCGGCATGTGGATTCAGGGCTTCGGTAGAGAAACGCTTCGACTGGGCAAGGATATAGTTATACAGGTTGGGGAGCACAGAAGAGTAGAAACGGATATTATCCTCCACGAGCAGAATCATCTGTACACCTGCTTCCTTGATATCGTGCTCAATATTCATCTTGTCCTCTATCAGTTTGATGATCGACACAATCAAGTTTGTGTTACCAAGCCAACAGAACACATAGTCGAACACTGACATGTCCTCGTTTTCTATACGTTTCGTGATACCATGCGAGAAAGGAGTAAGCACCACACAGGGGATACTAGGGTGAGCGGCCTTCACTTCACGTGCCACGGTAAACGCATCGTTATCGGCATTACCTGGCATACAGATCACCAGATCGATATCCGTCGTCTGAAGAACCTCGTTGGCCTCCTCGGTTGTAGATACCTGCGTAAATGTGGGCGGATAGCGCATACCCAGTTCCATATACTCGTCAAAGATCTTCTCGTCGACTCGTCCGTCATCCTCCAACATAAAGGCGTCATAGGGATTGGCGACGATCAGTACATTGAAGATACGCCTCGTCATCAGGTTGACGAACGACACATCTTTCAAATAGAATTTATTCCACTCCTGTGGTATTTTGATTTCTTCGTCCATATCGCTCCAAAACATTCTGATGACAATGATACAGAGTTTTCTCGCCATCTTTGATGGCAAAGGTACGGAAAAACGAGAGAAATACAAAAGGAAAACATGTTTTTCTTTATATTCTCGAACGCAGAGTAACTTCCGGGCACTCCTTATTTACTGGCTATGCCAAGTGAGTCCCACTTCTCTTGAAGCAACTGTTCCTGCCTACGAACCTCCTTCAAGGCTCGTTTCCTACGAGCTCGTTCCTCAACAGATTTACGAAGAGTAACATCATAAAGAAAGCCTATAAGAGCGACAGGATTGATGCCCTGCGGTACAAACTTCGGCAACTTGTCACGCTCTAGCTGCTGCGGTGAAGGTGTCATCATACTAGACATCCGCTCGTCAAACCGACGGTGCCCGTAGATGACTACCTCTTTCAAAGCATTGACATTCGGAATAAGGAAGATGGTATCGCTCTTCAACTCCGATGTGAGCACATAGCGTTTCACGTAGTCTGGATGGACAAACGTGATCCGCTTGTAACCATCACGAAGCGTGAACGTGCCATCCCAACGGCTTTTTGTCTCTTGTTGATTGTCGGTATAGATTTTGATGTCACGGACAGGAACATGCGACTCCATGTTCGCCACGACCAGCTGGCGCTGAGCCATCACTTTATGCGCCAACACAAAGAGGAACATCACATATAAAGGACGCGCCAACATTGATACAAATGCCATACAACAATTATTCTACTTCGTAGCCCTTGATCTGAATGGCCGGACAGATGGGGAGTTTCTTGGTCTTTCCCTTAACGGCATTACGATAAAGGCCGTTCTTCAAGTAACCTTTCATATACAGATATCCTTCTCCGTCGCTATCCACAACTGCAATACTGAGATAATAGTCGGTCTTGGGTTTCAACACAATATTTTCTTCTGGTCGGATATCCAAAGTGTGTGCCCCTGCCTCTTGCCTGATAATCTCATAGATTGGCTTCTGATGAATATTCACGAGCTGTCCGTCTTTTCTCTCATAGATGTTGACACTCAGCGTGCACTGTTTGTAGCTTAAGCCAGAGACATTTACCAGGATGTCGCTAATTACATAGCTCTTACTACAAGAGAAGGTGGGACCGCCCTCTGGACCGTCTGCCATGCCTCGCCCTGAGATGCCAAGGACCCCAGGAGCAGGAAGACCCTTGCCCACGATGGTCTTAGGCTTGTTCTTCTTCCCGATGACCACCTCGGTCAGCTCCACGACTCTGTCTTTCAGCACAACTGTCAATTCCTTACCACCGGCATACTCCTGATAGGGGACATCTGTCGTCTGGTAAGACACATGACTAAACGACAGATCTTTGGTCCTACCCTTGGGGATCTGCAGCGTAAAATATCCTTTGGCATCTGAGATCGTACCCACGCTATCCTCCTCAAAGCCGATACTAACATACTCGATGCTCTCCCCCCGTTCATTCACTACATGTCCCTTGACAGTAGTCTGAGCAAGACATACCGTCTGCATGACAACCGTCAGGAACAGTACACCTAATTTTCTCATGCCTAATTTTCTCATATAAAGTCTGTTATAGTTTAATTCGACCGCAAAGATAACGTCTTCGTTCTAATCTGCAGTTCTTTTTTAACATCTTGCCATAAAATCTAACATAATTAACCTTTTAAAGGGTAATAAAAAATTATCAAACAATAACGAATTTTATCTAACCACAGGCGTTATTCTATCTTTTTTTGTATTTTTGCATCATAATCCGTCATAAGGGGGTGATGATTTCCCCCACTCGTCTGTATATAAGATAAAAAAGCGACGAAAAAGATGCAAGAAAAGACAGTCGACCTTTGGTCGCCCGCAAGGCGAGAACAACAGTTTGAGCAACTCTTCTATTCGGAGTACGACAGGATGTACCGAGCAGCTCACATCCTATTGGACAACGAAGACGAGGCGAAAGATGTCGTACAGGACGTCTTCGTCCAGCTATGGACAGGTACCAGTCCACTGCGTAAGGAGTCCATCACCGCGTTCCTGCTTACTTGCGTCCGAAATCGCTGCCTCAACATCATTGCACACCGTCAGACAGAACAGAAGGCCATGCAACTGCTGACTCCCGAGACCGTCGATGAGGGCAGCCACGATGACGAGCTCGTCGAGGTCATCAAGACCTACATCGACGAACAGCTGACCCCTCAGACCAGTCGCATCATCCAGATGCGCTACTACGAGGAGCAGTCGTACAAGGAGATTTCCCAGTCTCTCGGCGTCAGCCTCTCTGCCATCAACAAGCACATTGTGCAAGGAATGAGGAAGTTACGTTCAACCTTTAAAAACAAGGAAGCATGAAAGAAGAAGAACAACTGCGGATGCTCCTGCACCCCGAGAAGTATACAGACGAACAACTCGCCCAGATGCTGGATGAGACCAGAGTTGACATTCCTGACACCAACAAGGAATGGCAAAGACTTACAGGAAGAATAAAGGAAGAGGAAAGAAGTCCCTTCAGCTCTCCTACCCTCCGACTATTCACCCCCACCAAGAAGATCGCGGCCATCTTCATCGGACTGCTGATGCTCTCAGGCATCACCTATGCCGCCATTCATATCGTCAGAACCATCGACTCCAAGCCACAGACAGCCATCACAGAACGCAAGCCCGACGTGAAGAAGATCGAAAAGGTATATGGTGGTACCATTGCTCCGACACAGAAGACACCTGTCATATATAATAATGTGGAACTGGGTCAGATCATGCAGTATATCGCCGACGGATACGACGTCAAGGTGGAATTCAAGAATGAAGCCGCCCGTACCATTCGTTTCTATCTGCAATGGGAAGCAGACGACACCCTGCAGGATATCATTAAAAAGATCAACCACTTTGAGAAAGTCACCTTGACACTCAACGAGGATACTATCACCATCGAATAGAATACCACTATGCAACGACTTTATATACTCTTATTGTGCCTTGTCGTCATGAGCGCGAAGGCACAGCGACTGACGCACAACTTCCAGAACACCTCGCTCAGTGAGGCACTTATATGGATTGACAACGCTCAAGACAACTACAAGTTGAATTTCATCTTCGACGAGCTCGAGGACTTCACCGTAACCACCTCACTGAAGAATACCACAGTGCGCGATGCCGTGCGCCAGGTCTGCGGGTTCTATCCTATGCATCTGACCTTCGACGAACAGGACATCTATATCGAATGCACCCAGAAAGCCGATACGAAACTTTCTGGACGTGTCGTAGACGAGAAAGGACAGCCTATACCCTACGCCAGTGTCGCACTGCTGTCGCTAAGCGACTCGATGTTCCTGACAGGTGGTGTGAGTAACGAGGCAGGCGACTTCGTTATCCCCTGTACTCTGAAGCGCGTCGTTGCCCGTATCAGCTGTATTGGTTACAAGACCATCGAACAACCATATGATGTTTGTCATATCGGCAAGGTTCGTATGCTTCCAGACCAATACATGGTAAGAGGCGTAGAGGTGAAGGGATCCAAGCGCATCGTGTACACCTCAGGCAACAACCTGATAGCAAACGTACAGGGTACTGCACTGGAGCTGTTCGGTTCCGCCTCGGAGATGATCACTCATCTGCCACTGATGATGAGCAACGGCACCATAGCCGGCCATGGGAAACCCGTCATCTACATCAACAATAAAAAGGTACGCGACGAGGCAGAACTTGAGCGTCTGCGCTCTAACGAGATTCTGACAGCAGAGATCATCACCAATCCCGGATCGGAATACGGTGCGGAGGTTACATCGGTCATTAAGTTGAAGACCATCAGGCGCACTGGTGAGGGATGGAGCGGTAACTTCAGCGCCGGCTATCATCAGGGAAAGGGAGAGCAGGCCGACGGGAGCATCTCGCTGAACTACCGCACCAGGAACGGCATGGACTTCTTCGGCGGGGTAAACATCAGCCATCTCAACCAGTTTCTCTGTGCCACTGCCGACGACCAACTGCAGGCCTCGAGCATCTGGGACTATCACCGCGATAATGAAGTCTTCTACCACTTTAACTATTTCTTTGGCAGCTTCGGCTGGAACTGGGACATCAACGACCGTCACTCCGTCGGTATCAGCTACACGCCATTCAGTTATCTAGGCAATAAGCCCGACCTTCGCGCCAGCGACGAGAAGACCTATCGCGACGGACAACTTGTCGATGGCGGACACAGTGAGACGAACACCACCCGCAAGCCTCTGGTAAGCCACAGCATCAACGCCTACTATGCGGGAAGGATCGGCCAGTGGGGCATTGACTTCAATGCCGACTATTACAGGGCCCCGTCCGTCTCGGAGATGGAAGGCGGAACAGTAGGCGAACCGATCATCAGCAGCCGTAGCGACGCCATGAACAAACTGGTGGCAGAGAAGCTGGTCATCAAGGCACCGGTACCCAAAGGGAGCCTGACATTCGGAGAGGAGGTCTCTGGCGTGGACCGTACCTCCGACTTCACACAGAGTGGCTATGCGGAGGACAACCATATCCGTCAGCAGACCACCACCTGGTCGCTGTTCGCCGACTATTCCATCACGCTGGGCAAGTTCAGTATCAACGCAGGCTTGCGCTGGCAAAATGAGCTAAACAACTATGACGTCGATGGGCAGCGCAACGATGAGATGAGTCCGGACTACCACATCCTCATCCCCCGCGCATCGGTGACCTATCAGACACAGAGATGGAAGCATAAACTGGCATTCTTCACTTCACGTGTCAATCCGCAGTATCAGCTGATGTCGTCAGACATACACTATCGCAGCAAGTACGAATACGACATGGGTAACCCACTGCTGAAACCGACCACCAGCCGTCAGCTGTCATGGACCTCGCAATGGAAATGGATCTACGTCGAAGCCTTCTATCAGCATTTGAAACATGCCATACGATCATTCCAATATGCTTACGACGACACGAACCATCCCGGTGTGATGATGATGGATTATCGCAACTCTCCTAAGCGACAGGTCTATGGGGTCAACTTGAACTTCTCGCCCAAGATCGGCTTCTGGCAGATGAACTACACCGCAAGCTTGTACTTCGACGATGAGGACCTGAGACCGATGGGTATCACCCACGACTGGAACGGTCTTTGCACGGACTTCGTGCTCGACAACTCACTCATGCTCCCGAAATCATGGGCACTGAATATCCAAGGCTGTGTCACACCATATCGGAAGTCGGGCTGCTCACAGATCGAGAGTACAGGTTTCCTGAATCTACGTCTGAGCAAGCAGTTCCTGAAGGACAAGAGTCTCAGTGTGGCCGTCACCGCCAATGACATCCTGCACACGCAGTACAAAGAGATGACAGCCTACGGCGGCATTAACATACGCACCCATTTCCGAGAGTACGATGACACCCGCCGCGTCGGCATCGATGTCTCATGGAAATTCAATGCCACAAGAAGTCGCTACAAGGGTAGCCACGCTGGTCAGAGCGAACGCGACCGTCTATAAAAATCCAATCCTCGAATCTTTCCCGATTCGGGGATTTTTTATATCTTTGCAACAATTTGTTTCTCCAAGGGGTTAGTAAAAACCACCTCAAGGGATATTAGGGATAAAAGAAACCCATTACATGACAAGCAAGGACGATTTGAAAGCGCTCTTCATGGAGCATTACGACAGGATGTATCTGCTGGCACGGGTCATGCTGCACGATGACGAGGAGAGTCGCGACGTAGTGAGCGACGTGTTCGCCCAGATTGCCGAGCGGATGCAGACTGCTGGGCAGGTCCCGGAGACGGACGGCATCGACCTGCGTCCCAAGACTGCCAAGAGCTACCTGCTGACCTGTGTGCGGAACCGATGCCTGAAGGTCATCCGTGCCAAACAGGTAAGACTGCGCGCCAGGAAACTTCTGCAACTGGATGACGGCATCGAGATGATACCCATCGAGGCACAGACCGATCATCTGACAGAAGTGCTCCGCTACAGCGAACAGACATTCACTCCGCAGACCCTCCACGTGTTCCGGTTGCGCTATCAGCAACGGAAGAAGTATACGGAGATTGCTTCGGAGCTGCAGATCAGTGAGGTGGCTGTCTACAAGCACCTCGCCCAGGCACTAAAAAAGATCAAACAGCATTTTTGCCAAGTCACAACACTTTAATCCCTAATAGCGATGGATAAAACAGAAAAACTTCTAAGGATGATGGAACATCCGGAATTGTATAGCGACGAGGAACTCCGCGAGTTACTCAGCGACGAGGAATGCCAGGAACTCTACGACGCCATGCGTCTCAGTGCAGATGCCTTTGAGATGGAAGATGCCAGAAAGAAACTGGCCGACGGTCTGAAGGAAGAGGAATGGGCTAGACTCGAAGGAAAGTTGAGCCCCCAGGACTCTAATACGAAGATTCGCCAACTCTTCAGTTCTACCAAGAAGATCGCGGCCATCTTCATCGGGCTGCTGATGCTCTCAGGCATCGCCTATGCCGCCATTCATCTATGGAGCACCGGTCAGCGCACGACATCCACAGAAGAGGAGAGACAGCAGACCGTCGTCACGACAAGCTCCACCTCTATGGAGCACTCGGAAGAGGTTACCGACAGTATCTCGCAGACCCGTATCTTCGAGGATACATCCCTCGACGAGATTGTCAACGAGTTGGGCGCCTATTACAAGAAGGAGGTCGATATCCAGAACACCCAGGCACACGAGCTGCGGATATTCTACAAGTGGAACCGTAAGGACAACCTCGAGGAGATTGTCAGCGACCTGAACCACTTCGACCATGTGAACCTCGCCATTGAAGACGACAAACTGATTGTAAAGCCATGACAACCATGATGAGAAAGATCTTTTTCCTGCTGTCACTGTGCATAGCAGTCGGCACCATCCATGCCCAGAAGATAACACGTAGCTATCAGAGAGAGTCACTGAGTCGTGTCCTCGAAGACATCAACGCAGCCACAGGGCAATACGAGATATCATTCGTCTATAACGACCTCGAGGACTTCACCGTCACCTGCCACTTCGAGCGCCTCAGCCTTGAAGAGGCACTGATGAGGGTCGTGGGCTTCTACCCCGTTCGCATTGTCAAAGACGGCGCCAAGATATTCGTGGAGTGTACCCACAAGACAGAACGTCACCTGAAAGGACACCTTGTCGACGAGGGCGGACAACCGCTATCCTATGCCAACGTCTCTCTGCTCAATCCCGCCGACTCCGCCCTTATCGGTGGCGGCGTGACCAACGAGAACGGCGACTTCGTCATTCCCACCGAGGCCTACCGTGTCGTTGTCAAATGCTCCTTCGTGGGTTACAAGACCGCCTGGCGCAACTGCGAGGTGGGTGACCTCGGTACGATCCAACTACTACCGGCCCAGTACACCATCAAAGGGGTCACCGTCGAAGGCACACATATCATGAACTATGTCGACAAGTCCGTCCATACGTTCTCCCATGAGCAGATCAGACAGGCCCGCCATGTACACGACCTGTTGGAGCATGTGGAAGACCTGAGGATCGACCCCCTCAGTAATAAGATCAAGCGTATCGACGGCGGCAACGTGAAGATTCTGCTCAACGGCATCAGCGCCTCGGATATCGACCTCATAGGCATCCCAGCCAACAAGATCGCCAAGGTGGAATACTACAATATCCCCCCCGCCCGCTATGCCGACGCCGGCACGCTCATCAATGTCATCACAAAGAAACTGGATAATGGTGTGAATGCAGGTATTGATAGTAGGGCGGCCTTCACGACAGGCTTCACCGACGACGAGGCGTACCTCAACCTCACATCAGGTAACCACCAGTTATCACTCTCCTACTGGTTCAGTCTCAGGGAATACACCAAACGATTCGGCGAGCGGACGTGCGACTATCTCCTCAACGGAGAGCAGACCCACTATGAGAGTCTTTCGCGCGATAAGTTCGGCTATAGAGATAACAACCCTGTCATCAAGTACACTTACAACAAGCCCGACGATATAGCCGTGCAGATAACGGCCACCCCGTACTTCAATACATATCACGATCATGGTACTAAAGACATCGAGATCCTTTCTGCCAGCACCAGAACGAAAGGCGAAGGAACGTTCAATGGCAAGAGAAACACATTCGGTCCCAGTCTGAATGTCTATCTTCAGAAGACCCTTCCCAAGAATCAGGAACTCGCCATCGACCTGCTAGGCACCTATTATCACGGTAAGTCTAAGGATGAGAAGGAGGAGATCGACCTCAGCGACAACAGCAGCCTACTTTCTGACAAGGTAAACCAGAAGAACAAGAAATACTCCTTCATCGGTGAGCTGGCCTACACCAAGAAGTGGGAACAGGGAAGCCTCAGCCTCGGTTATCGCGGAAGCTTTGGTCGTTCGAAGGCCACCATCAGTAACGTTCTGTCCGACTATGAGGACTATGACTACGCCTCGGCCAGCTATCAGCACTATATGTATGCAGAGTATAGCGGCACATGGAAGAAGCTGATGTATCGCATCGGAGCCGGTGCCACGCAGGTGACACAGGACAATGACGATGCCCACGACTCCCACTGGCTCTTTACGCCGAAACTCATCCTGAGCACCAACCTCTCAAAGAAGATGAGTCTTCAGTGGGAAACCACATCATGGTCATCAATACCGACCATCTCCCAACTCAGCAACAATGCGAGCCTGTTCATCCCCGGTGTCATGAATGTGGGCAATCCATCGCTGAAGAGCTACAACAACTACTCGTCGGCACTATACCTCCGATGGAACCTCAGTTGGCTGAATGCCACAATAGGTTTGGGCTATAATTATAGTGACTCGCCCATCAACAAATACTATACGGAGCAGGAGATCAATGGAGAGAAATACATTGTTGGAATGATGGAGAATGCCAACTATTCGTCGGACGCAGGTGGATTCGCCCGCCTGAACATCAAGCCCTTCAAGAACGACCTGCTGACTATCTATCTGCAAAACGACGTCGTATACCAGACCGTGAGCAGCCCGATCATCGGACAGTATCACCATACGTATGCGCCATTCTACTATAGCATCAGATTCAGGAAAGGCTGTTGGGGAGCCAGCTATAGCGGCAAGATTGTGTCGAAGCAACTGTGGGGCTCAACCCTTGACGCGGGAGAGAATGTGTCTGACCTCACCGTGTTCTGGCAGAAGAAAGGCTGGCGGATCTATGCCACCGACCTCTGGTTCCTCAGCCGTTCACGGTACTCTTCCAACAGTCTGCCAACAAGCATCCTGCAAAGTACCAGCAAGACATGGATCAACGACAACAAGTCGATGTTTGTCATTGGCTTCAGTTACGACTTCTCCAGCGGTAAGAACCTGAAGCTGAACCGCAAGCTGCAGAACAAGGATACCGATACGGGTGCCTTCTAACCGAAGGGCACCGCCATATGATAACCCTGCGACATCGTCTTGATACCAGCCATCCGGAACACGAAAAGACCGGCGCCGGTAACGACGAAGAGACCAGGCCTTAAATAGTAAAACAACTTGTTTTACCTTCGTTAAGATAGTCTTTTACCAACAAAGAAGCTATCTCTTTCAAGGTAAAACAAGTTGTTTTACTGTTAAGAAGATTATCTCTTTCTCTTGATACCCCCTACTACATCATCGTTATCGATGCTATGTAGGTTACTTCTTGAGTCGTTCGATGCTCATCTCAAACAACTGCTGGACGAAATCATCCTTGGTTTTGTTTGTCAGTTTCCGGATCTCTTTGATGACCAGTTCCTTCTCCGCATCGTCCAGTTCGTCTGCTTTCTTGCAGAGATTGTAGATACGTGATGCATAAACGTTTGCCGCTGTCCCTTCGGGATTCTTCAGGAAAAGGTTCTTATAGTTATTGAAATTACTCAACCAGTCTCCGAAGACGACGTCGAAGGGGTTACCCACATTACCAACGTCGATACTGCGATCTACGGGAGCAGAGGTGATCGAATCCGATGGGGGTGTTGCTGTCAGAACGGAACGTAGTCGGCGCTCAAACAAGAGTCTCGGGTCGTCCACATTAATCTCTTTGCCATTGACGATGATCTTGCTGATCCTGTGAGCACGGCTCTGCTGGGAGAGCGCATATGTGATGGCCAGGCGGACTTGCGTTCTCTCGCCTTTCTCCGCCCATTCCAGGGCATAGGCATAGCGATGCTTCTTCTCGGGATCGTCCTTGTCGAGGAAGCAGGCATAGATAAACTCTGAGCCGTCAATCGCTCCGATAGCCACAGGCTGGCCACCTTCGCCAACTGCCAAGGCAGTATAATTATCGCCGACTTTACTACCAGACCTGACATGATATGCCGAATCCTTGTCTTTCTCAAAAGCCTTCCGGACATCATTGATACGGCCGAGACCGGTAGCAGTGGATACTGTGAAGTCATAGACATCGGCCTGTTCGATCTTCCTTCCCGTTTCAGAATCGACTTCCAGACTGTGCTGTGTCTTGATTTCAACCTTCTCTTCGTTCAGCAGTGCATCAAAAGCCTTTTGTATGTTCTGCTGCGCCATCATGGCTGAAGGCAGTGCCGTCAGCATGGCTGTGAGGATCATGACTTTACTCTTCATATGCGTAATAATCTGTTTGTTCGTTAATATATATAATGGTACCATCTTCTTGTGTTACTGGGATATAGCCGTAGGCGGCAAGCTGTGCCTCGATCACCTCCATCTGGCATTCGGTCAACTGCTGCTCTGCCTCCTGTTGCTCCTTGACAACCTGAGCCATCTGGGTGTAGACCTTGTCGTAGTCGTGGATGGTAGGCTGTACCTTACGCAGGCCTTTTTTCTTCGACTGCATCGGCTGCACTTCTTCCTGACGCAGAGAGGTCGTGTCGGTTTGCTGTATCGGCGATACCACCGCCGTATCCGTCTGTGCCACCAAAACCTGTTTATCAGGCGAGGCGGTCTGCTCGGACGGGATGGCCAGATAGAGCACGCCTGCCACGACGGCAGCTGCCACGCTCCAGCCTATCCACCGTCGACTGGCCCTCGACTGGGGTGCCACCGTCTCAGGCGAGACGGCCGAGGTCTGTTCGATCTCCAGGAACAGTTGCCGATAGTCTTCCCACTCCTGAGGAATGTCTTCGCCCCGGAAGTAGCCTACGAGGATATCCTCCTCTTCCAGTGTGGTCATGCCGTCCATATATTTGTCCAGCAGACTCTTGATATATGCCTTCGTGTAATGTATCATATCTGGTTCCTCCGTTTGATTTCTTCTAACATTGTTCGTCGAGCCTTTGCGAGCAGCGTACTGACTGAGGTGATCTCGATGCCCAGCAACGTGGCAAGTTCTTCGTGACTCTTACGCTCCACCTGTCTCAGATACAGTAAGGTGCGCTGTGTGGTGGGCAGTTGTTGGAGTCGGGCCGTCAGCCACTCGTCGTTCTCCTTGGTTTCCAGTTCCTCGTGCGGACTGGTATTGAAGCCTACCACGACGGCCTCGTTCAGTGTTTCCGACGGTCGCCGTCGCTGACGGTTCCTTAGCAGGTGTTTCGCCATCAGGACCACTATGGCCTCCGTCGAACGAAAGCGCTCCAGTTCGTCGTGCATCTGCCACAGACGGAGCATCACATCCTGTGCGATGTCCTCTGCCTCATCTGCGCCCGCCCCATAGTGCCGACTCACCTCAAGGGCCTTCTGCCGCCACGAGCGGGCTTCTTGTTCGAATGCACTTCTTTCCATTCTTTACTTACGCTTTACACTTACCAGACACACCGGTCCATAAAAACCAAACTTTAATTAACTTACCTTAACATATCTACCCTTTCTTCTCTATCATAGACTTAGGAGGGATTATCGGTGTAAAATTACAAAATACATTCTATTATACCATTTATTATACCATGGTTTTTAGCTTTTTTATGTTTCTCTGCCGACAGCGACAGGGATGGTGGGCATCATAGAGGAAGGTTCAATAAATTTGGTACTACCGTTCGGAAAACACCAAATAAATTTGGTTTTTCGCTCACTTATTCGTACCTTTGAACTTCATTCGAAAGTACTACCGTTCGGAAAACACCAAATAAATTTGGTTTTTCGCTCACTTATTCGTACCTTTGTCGTCTGAAAAAAGCTAAACCGACATACAATTATGGAAAAGAAATTCAGACAGGGCACGCTCTGCGTGCAGGCAGGCTATAAAGCCAAGAACGGAGAACCGATCGAGGTTCCCATCATCCAATCGACCACCTTCAAGTATGACGACTCCGACGAGATGGCGAAGTTGTTCGATCTGGAGAAAGAGGGCTATTTCTATACCCGCCTGCAGAACCCGACGAACGACGCTGTGGCCGCTAAGATCGCTACCCTCGAGGGCGGCGTGGGTGCCATGCTGACTTCCAGTGGACAGGCAGCCAACTTCTACGCCATCTTCAATATCTGTCAGGCCGGCGACCATTTCGTGACTTCCAATGAGATCTACGGCGGCACATACAACCTCTTCGGCGTGACGCTGAAGAAGCTCGGCATCGACTGTACGTTCATCTCCCAGGATGCCAGTGAGGAGGAGATCCAGGCCGCCTTCCGTCCGAACACGAAGGCGCTGTTCGGCGAGACCATCTCGAACCCCGGCTGTGCCGTGCTCGACATCGAGAAGTTCGCTAGGATTGCCCATAAGAACGGGGTGCCCCTGATTATCGATAACACCTTCGCCACGCCCGTGAACTGTCGTCCGTTTGAGTGGGGCGCCGACATCGTCACCCACTCCACCACGAAGTATATGGACGGTCTGGCCACACAGGTGGGCGGTTGCGTCGTCGACAGCGGTAACTTCGACTGGATGGCTCATGCCGACAAGTACCCCGGTCTCTGCACGCCCGACGAGTCGTACCATGGTCTGACCTACGTAAAGGCCTTCGGTAAGATGGGTTATATGACGAAGCTCGTAGCCCAGCTGATGCGCGACCTCGGTTCGATTCCCGCTCCGCAAAACTCTTTCCTGCTGAACATGGGTCTGCAGACACTCCACCTCCGTATGGCGCAGCACTGCAAGAACGCACAGAAGGTGGCTGAGTTCCTGCACGACAACGAGAAGGTGGCATGGGTACACTACTGTGGTCTGAAGGATGATCCCCACTATGCTCTGGGACAGAAGTACCTGCCCAACGGCTCATGCGGTGTTATCGCCTTCGGCCTGAAAGGAACACGAGAGACTGCCGTCAAGTGGATGGACTCGCTGAAGATGATCAATATCGTGACCCACGTGGCCGATGCGCGTACCTGTGTACTCCATCCCGCCAGTCACACCCACCGTCAGCTCAGCGACGAGCAGTTGCTCGAGGCTGGTGTCGCCCCCGATCTGATTCGTCTCTCCGTGGGTATCGAGGACGTGGAAGACATCCTCGACGACATCAAGCAGGCTCTGGCTCAGATTTAACAAAATGTAACTTAACAGGAAAAATATTCGGTATTTCCCTTGGAGCATATCGATATTTTTCCTATTTTTGCGTCATCTAAGATAACATTTTGTAACTAAAGACGATTGACGCTATGGAAGTTGAGAAGATCATGCAAGCCTTGGAGCAGAAGCATCCGGGCGAGTCAGAGTACTTACAAGCAGTAAGAGAAGTGCTGGAATCAATCAAGGATGTGTATAACCAACATCCGGAGTTTGAGAAGGCAAAGATTATAGAACGTATCGTGGAACCCGAGCGTATCATCACGTTCCGTGTGCCCTGGGTCGATGATAAGGGCGAGATACAGGTGAACCTCGGTTACCGCGTACAGTTCAACAGCGCCATAGGACCGTACAAGGGCGGTCTGCGCTTCCACTCATCCGTCAACCTCAGCATCCTGAAGTTCCTCGGATTCGAACAGACCTTTAAGAACGCCCTCACGACGCTGCCGATGGGTGGCGGTAAGGGCGGCTCCGACTTCAGTATCCGCGGTAAGAGCGACAATGAAGTGATGAAGTTCTGTCAGGCATTTATGACCGAGTTGTACCGTCATATCGGTCCCGACGAGGACGTGCCGGCAGGCGATATCGGCGTAGGTGCCCGTGAGATAGGTTACCTGTTCGGCCAGTATAAGAAGCTGACCCACCAGTTCCAAGGTGTGCTCACCGGTAAGGGCATGGAATGGGGCGGCTCTATCCTTCGCCCGGAGGCGACCGGCTACGGAGCCCTGTACTTCGTGAACCAGATGCTCACAGAGCATGGACTCGACATCAAGGGTAAGACCGTTGCCCTCAGTGGTTTCGGCAATGTGGCCTGGGGCGCTGCGAAGAAAGCTACCGAGCTCGGTGCGAAGGTTATCACGATCAGCGGTCCCGACGGTTATATCTACGACCCGGCAGGTCTCGACGCAGAGAAGATCGAGTATATGCTTGAGCTTCGAGCCAGTGGTAACGACGTGTGTCAGCCCTACGAGGAGGAGTTCGACGGTGCCACGTTCTTCGCTGGCAAGAAGCCTTGGGAGCAGAAGGCCGATATCTACCTGCCCTGTGCTACCCAGAACGAGCTGAACGGCAGTGATGCCGACCAGATTCTGGCCAACAAGCCGCTCTGCGTGGCTGAGGTATCGAACATGGGCTGTACGGCCGAGGCTGTGAACAAGTTCATCGCCGCCAAGCAGTTGTTTGCCCCTGGCAAGGCTGTGAATGCCGGTGGTGTGGCCACCTCGGGTCTGGAGATGACACAGAACTCCATGCGCCTCGCCTGGAGCAGTGAGGAGGTGGATCAGCGCCTGCATCATATCATGTCGAGCATCCACAACCAGTGCGTGAAGTACGGCAAGGAGGCTGGCTACATCAATTACGTGAAAGGCGCCAACGTCGCCGGCTTCATGAAGGTAGCTAACGCCATGATGGCGCAGGGCGTTGTGTAGCTCGGCGAAGCCAAGGTACAAAAGACGCCAGAATCACGGCGTTGTGTAGCTCGGCGAAGCCAAGGTACAAAAGACGCCATCAAACTGAATGAATATCAAACCATATATTGCATTCATCGCATTCCTATTCAGCTTTACCGCTCTGCAGGCCCAAACGCAGAGCGGTAATGCCTCGTTCTATGCTAAGAAGTTCACAGGCCGTCGCACGGCCAACGGTGAACGGATGCATCATGACAGTCTGACGTGTGCCCACCGCACCTATCCTTTCGGCACATTGTTACGGGTCACCAACCCGGCCAACGGCAAGCAGGTCATCGTCCGTGTGACCGACCGCGGTCCGTATGTCAAGGGAAGGATCATCGACCTCTCAGCACGTGCCGCCAGAGAGATTGGCATCCTTGCCCAAGGTATCGCCCCCGTCATCGTGGAGCGCTACAGTTCTCCTGTGATCCCCTTCAAGCCTGAGGAGAACATCGATCTGCCGGAGATGGAGATGGGCGCCAACGAAGGTGCCGACACGAAGCCTCTCTGGATGCTACTAAAAGAGAGCCGTGACCAGCAGGCCAAAGAAGAGGCCCTGGCTAAACAAGAATCACAAGCTAAACAGGAGAATCATGCCAGACAGAAGACGGTCGTCAAGCACGACAATCCGACGACACACGCCACCAAGGCCGGCACCCATGACGATCTGAAGGAGATCAACAACAAGCCCAACCGTTCGAAGGCATACATGAAACGCTATAGGAAATAAAAAGCAAGCAGGCAATAGGATTCTATCGCCTGCTTGTTTTAATGGTGAACTCCTGTGTCTGCGAGTTCACTTCTCTGTTACCCTGAAATACTCCGACGCGTATCACCGCGTCACCGTCGCGCAGACGGTCGTCGGCCTTAAGGACCGCCGTATAGCGGATGCCCTTTCCTGGCCGAATACTCTCAACAAGCACGTTCTCCGAGATACGTATGTGACGGTTGCCTGTCACCTCTGCTACCGACGGTTGTACTCGGTAGACTGTCTCAGACGAGGTGTTGAAGACCTCGAACACCACCATGGCCTCTTCGCCACGGTTCAGCACACCGTCACGGTTTTTGTCGATAACACGGGCATGACGAATCTCCAGTACAGAGGTGTTCGCGGGCGTTACCGTACTGCTAAGATCCTCGCCAAACCCATAGAGACGATCGTCCCCGCTGTTTGTACTGTCGAAGCCACTCTCATCCGTATAACCATCGTCATAGCGACGCTGGTCGGGGCGCGCCTCCTCATATCTCTGACGACGTGCCGCCCGGTAGTCCTCATAACGGCGCTGCTGCGCATCGTCGGCAGCCGCACCGATGACTGCTCCGACAGCCGCACCACCAGCCATACCAATCAGCGTACCGACATCACTGCCCCGGGGACCACCCGTGATACCACCGATAGCAGAGCCGATGATTGACCCGAAGGTGCCACCCGTATAGGCTCCCTCCGCCGTATAAGTACCACAACTGCTAAGCAGCAGCAAGGCACCAACCGATAAAACCAATGTCTTCCTCATGACCGATACATTTTAATAATTCACGGTGCAAAGATAATCATTCCCCACCAATAGTTCAAAGGGAATTTCCCCATAAAACCATAGGGGAAACCCTACCATATGCCTCTTGACTCTCATCTTCACATACGACATATGGATGCATGAGGGCGAATAACAATCACGACTCGCCCTCGTCTGGATGACAACAGGAGCATATGTCACGGAACAAAAAAGCCCGCATCCTTGTGGGATGCGGGCTTCTCTATAAAGAGTGTGAGATTATTCAGCCTTTGCCTCTTCTGCGGCAGGAGTCTCAGCAGCAGGTGCCTCCTCAACGGGAGCCTCTGCCTTTGCCTCCTCAGCGGCGGGAGCCTCTGCGGGAGCAGCCTCAGCCTTAGGAGCGGCCTTACGAGAACGACGGGTCGTCTTCTTCTTGGTCTCCTTGGCCATAGCCTCGTCGAAGTCTACGAGCTCGATGAAGCACACCTGAGCAGCGTCGCCCTGACGTGTACCGAGCTTAATGATACGGGTGTATCCACCGGGACGGTCGCCTACCTTCTGGGAAACGGCTCCGAAGAGTTCCTTGATAGCTTCCTTGTTCTGGAGGTAGCTGAATACGACACGGCGAGAGTTGGTGGAGTCTTCCTTTGCCTTTGTGATCAGGGGCTCCACATACTTCTTGAGGGCCTTAGCCTTTGCGACGGTCGTAGTGATTCTTTTGTGCATGATCAGAGAGACAGCCATGTTAGCGAGCATGGCGCTGCGGTGAGATGCAGTACGACCGAGATGGTTGAATTTCTTATTATGTCTCATTTTTGTTCTTTACTTTTATTGGGCATTCGGTAGTCTCAACGATTACTCCCTGTCCAGTTTATACTTTGAAATGTCGGTTCCAAACGACAGATTCAGACTCTCGAGCAAATCATCAAGCTCAGTGAGCGATTTCTTACCGAAGTTACGGAACTTCAAGAGGTCGGTCTTGTTGTACTGTACCAGATCGCCAAGTGTCTCGACATCGGCTGCCTTGAGGCAGTTGAGGGCACGAACAGAGAGGTTCATGTCTACGAGACGTGTCTTGAGCAGCTGGCGCATGTGCAGGATCTCCTCATCGAACTCCTGATTGCCCTCCGTGTCGTTGTTCTCGAGCGTAATCTTCTCGTCGGAGAACAGCATGAAGTGGTAGATGAGGATCTTGGCTGCCTCTTTCAGTGCATCCTTCGGGTGGATGGAACCGTCCGTCGTCACTTCAAGCACGAGCTTGTCGTAGTCGGTCTTCTGCTCGACACGATACGGCTCAACAGCGTACTTGACGTTGCGGATCGGAGTGTAAATAGAATCGATTGCAATTACATTCACGTCGGTGCAGAACTCGCGATTCTCATCAGCGGGTACATATCCGCGACCTTTGTTGATTGTAAGATCAATCTGCATCGATGCCTTGGAATCTAAATGACAAATCACCAAATCGGGATTCAGCACCTCAAATCCAGTCAGATACTTGCCGATGTCTGCGGCTTTGAATTCGGTAGAATTCTCGACCGTGATACTGACTTTCTCGTTCTCGAATTCTTCTACTACTTGCTTGAACCGAACTTGCTTCAGGTTCAAGATAATGTTGGTAACATCTTCCTTTACTCCAGGAACTGAAGAGAACTCATGCTCAACACCAGCGATACGGATGGTGTTGATGGCATAACCCTCCAGCGAAGAAAGAAGGATGCGGCGCAGGGCGTTACCGATGGTTACACCGAAGCCAGGCTCCAAAGGACGAAACTCGAACTTGCCGAATTTGTCGTTGGCCTCCAACATTACGACTTTATCAGGTTTTTGAAATGCTAATATCGCCATTAATTTAAATGATTTTAGTTCTTAGAGTACAACTCAACGATTAACTGTTCCTTAATGCTCTCAGGGATATCGGCACGCTCCGGCTTGTGCAGGAACTTACCGCTCTTAGAGTTCTCATCCCATTCGATCCAAGGGTACTTGCTATGGTTGAAACCAGCAAGGGCAGCCTCAATCACCTCGAGAGACTTTGACTTCTCACGAACAGCGACGACCTGACCGGGCTTCACACTATACGAAGGGATATTAACTACCTGGCCATCTACAGTAATGTGCTTGTGACCCACGAGCTGACGAGCAGCTGCGCGAGTAGGAGCAATACCCAGACGGAACACTACATTGTCGAGTCGGCTCTCCAGCAACTGGAGAAGCACCTCACCGGTGATACCCTCAGCCTTGGCTGCCTTCTCAAACAAATTACGGAACTGACGCTCAAGTACTCCATATGTATACTTGGCCTTCTGCTTCTCTGCCAGCATGACTGCATACTCCGACATCTTACGACGACGGTTGTTGCCATGCTGTCCCGGGGGGAAGTTCCTGCGGGACAAAACTTTGTCTGCGCCGAAGATGGGCTCACCAAAACGACGCGCAATTTTTGATTTCGGTCCTAAATATCTTGCCATAATTTAATAAAAAAATGTTCAATTGAATGTTCAATCCTGAATATTATACGCGACGACGCTTCGGAGGACGACATCCGTTGTGCGGCAGCGGAGTAACGTCTACAATCTCCATAACCTCGATTCCTGCACCATGGATGGCGCGGATAGCGGACTCACGGCCGTTACCCGGACCCTTCACGTAAGCTTTCACCTTGCGAAGACCTAGGTCGTAGGCAACCTTAGCGCAATCCTCGGCTGCCATCTGAGCAGCGTACGGAGTGTTCTTCTTAGAACCGCGGAAACCCATCTTACCAGCTGACGACCAAGAGATAATCTGACCCTCGTCGTTTGCCAGTGAAACGATAATATTATTGAAAGAACTGTGTACGTGGAGCTGACCGATAGCGTTCACTCTCACGTTTCTTTTCTTGGAAGTGACTGTTTTCTTTGCCATAATTCTCAAATCTTTTAGATGTTCAACTTAGAATTACTTCGTAGCCTTCTTCTTGTTAGCAACAGTCTTCTTCTTTCCCTTACGGGTACGAGCATTATTCTTTGTGCTCTGACCACGAACAGGAAGACCATTACGATGACGGACTCCACGATAGCAACCAATATCCATCAGTCGCTTGATATTCAACTGGATCTCGCTACGGAGATCACCCTCAACTTTGAATTCAGCGCCGATGATTTCACGGATCTTGGCTGCCTGGTCGTCAGTCCACTCGCTGACCTTCAGGTCGCGGCTGACACCTGCCTTATCCAATATCTTTGCTGAACTACTTCGACCGATACCATAGATATAGGTCAATGCGATTTCGCCACGCTTATTCTGGGGCAAATCTACTCCAACAATTCTTATTGCCATTTGTTAATAAAAGAAATAAAAAAATTTAGTTTAAATTTCGAAATTCCGCTAAAAAGCATGCAAAGGTACGAAGATTTTGCCAAACCTCCGCCATTTTATGCTTATTTAACATTAACCCTGACGCATCTTGTACTTAGGGTTCTTCTTGTTGATAACGAACAGGCGGCCCTTACGACGCACAATCTTGCAGTCTGGGGTACGCTTCTTCAATGATGCTCTTGTCTTCATATTAGTTCCTTTTGTTTATTTGTATCTGAATACAATTCGTCCCTTTGTCAGGTCATACGGACTCATCTCGACCTTGACCTTGTCGCCGGGGAGGATTTTGATATAGTGCATTCTCATCTTACCAGAGATATGCGCAATAATCTGGACTCCATTCTCTAATTCTACACGGAACATCGCGTTCGACAGCGACTCGACGATAGTTCCGTCCTGCTCAATAGCGGATTGTTTTGCCATACTTAACTTTAAATATCGTTATACTTGACCTTCTATGCTTTCTGCTTCCTCGAACGAAGACAGGATCTCAGCCTTGCCTCGGCGAACGGCAATCGTGTGCTCGAAATGAGCAGCGGGTTTACCGTCCTGCGTACGGATAGTCCAACGGTCCTGATCCATCCAGATGGCGCGATCTCCCATCGTGACCATCGGTTCGATGGCAAGGCACATACCGGCTTTCAGCATGACACCATTCCCCCGACGTCCATAGTTGGGTACCTGCGGATCCTCGTGCATCTCCCGACCGATGCCATGACCTGTAAGCTCACGAACGATGCCGTAGCCTTGGGCCTCGCAATGGTCTTGGACCGCACTGCTGATATCGCCCAGATGTTTTCCTGCCACCGCATTCTCTATACCGAGATAGAGCGCTTCCTTGGTCGTCTTCAACAGTTGTCTCAACTCTTCGGAGACTTCACCGACACAGAACGTGTAGCAAGAGTCGCCATTGAAACCGTTGAGGAGTGTACCACAGTCGATAGAGATGATATCTCCGTCTTTCAGGATCGTCTCCTCGTTGGGGACACCGTGTACCACCACATCGTTTACCGATGTGCAGATACTGGCAGGAAACGGCCCTCCATATGGATTGGGGAAACCCTTGAACGTGGGAACGGCACCATGATCTCTGATGAACTCGTCCGCTATTCTGTCCAACTGGAGGGTCGTTACTCCAGGTTTTATATGCTTTCCTAATTCGCCAAGTGTCTTACCAACGAGTTGGTTTGCCTGGCGCATCAGGTCAATCTCATCTTCAGTCTTCAGGAATATCTTCATAGAAGATTAGTATGCAGCCATTCCGCGGCCGTGGATACGACCAGAACTGAGCAAACCGTCATAGTGGCGCATCAGCAGGTGGCTCTCGATCTGTGCCAGTGTGTCGAGCACGACACCGACGAGAATCAGCAGTGACGTTCCACCGAAGAACTGAGAGAACGCGTCTTGTACATTCAGCAGGCTTGCAAAAGCAGGCATAACGGCGATGAAGGCGATGAACAGAGAGCCCGGCAGGGTGATGCGAGACATCACGGTGTCGATATACTCAGCGGTATCCTTACCCGGCTTTACACCAGGGATGAAACCGTTGTTACGCTTCATATCTTCTGCCATCTGTGTCGGATTCAGCGTGATAGCCGTATAGAAGTACGTAAACGCGATAATCAGAATCGCGAAGATGACATTGTACTGCCAACTGTGATGATCCATCAATGCGTGGGGAATCAAGGTACTCTCAGATGTCAGCCACTGAGCGACAGACAGAGGAACGAACATGATAGCCTGTGCAAAGATGATTGGCATCACATTGGCGGCGAACAACTTCAAGGGGATGTACTGACGAGCACCACCCACCTGTTTGTTGCCTACAATACGCTTCGCATACTGTACGGGCACCTTGCGGACGCCTTGTACCAGAACGATAGCTGCGCAAACAACAGCATAGAGAATGATAATCTCAGCAAGGAACATCACCAGTCCACCACCTGTGATAGCTGTGAACCGAGAGGTCACCTCCTGGATGAATGCCTGAGGCAAACGGGCAATGATACCGACCATGATGATCAGTGAGATACCATTTCCTATACCCTTATCCGTAATGCGCTCACCAAGCCACAGGATGAACATACTACCTGCAGCGAGAATGATAACGGCGGGCAGCATGAAGGTCGACCAAGAAATACCCGAGGCAAGAGCCTGACCTGCCTGCATCTTCAGGTTAATCAGATAACCTGGAGCCTGGAACAGCAGGATAGCCACTGTCAGATAACGGGTATAGGCACTGATCTTCTTGCGCCCACTCTCACCCTCGCGCTGCATCTTCTGTACATAAGGCACAGCGACTGCGAGGAGCTGCATTAAGATAGAAGCTGTGATGTATGGCATGATTCCCAGTGCGAAGATAGACGCATTGGAAAATGCACCACCGGAGAACATGTCAAGCAGCGACATCAGACCGCCGGCAGTCTGCGACTGCAACTGGCTCAACATGGCCGGGTTGATACCTGGAAGTACCACAAACGAGCCAAAACGATAAATCGCCACAAACAGGAGCGTGATCAGGATGCGCTGGCGCAGATCCTCGATCTTCCAAATGTTCTTCAGTGTCTCTATTAACTTCTTCATCTTACAGTTTAGATTTTTGTTGCGTTACCACCTACTGCCTTGATAGCCTCTTCAGCAGCCTTTGAGAAAGCATTTGCCTCTACGTCGACCTTGGCCTTCAGCTCACCATTGCCCAGAACCTTTACCAGTTCCTTACCGTTAGTGAGACCAGCAGCCACGAGCTCTTCGATACCGATCTTAGTGAGGTTCTTGGCCTCAGCAAGCTTCTGAAGTGTAGAGAGGTTAACCGCAAAGAACTCCTTGTGGTTGATGTTCTTGAAGCCACCCTTCGGCACACGGCGCTGGAGAGGCATCTGACCACCTTCGAAACCAATCTTTTTCTTATAACCAGAACGAGCCTTGGCACCCTTGTGACCACGGGTAGAAGTACCGCCCAGACCAGAGCCTGTTCCGCGACCGATACGACGACGTGAGTGGGTAGAGCCTTCTGCCGGCTTTAAATTATTCAGTTTCATATTCGAATCTTCTTTTAATTGTTATTACTCAACTACGGTCACCAGATGATGTACCTTGCGGATCATACCACGGATAGAAGGATTGTCCTCTACCTCAACAACCTGGGAGATCTTGCGCAGGCCGAGAGCCTCAAGCGTGCGCTTCTGGTCTACCGGATAACCGATCTTACTCTTAATCTGCTTTACCTTAATTGTTGCCATAATCAAATTCTCCTTTTATCCTCTAAATACTTTTTCCATACTGATACCACGTGTACCTGCTACAGTGTAGGCATCACGCATCTGGCTCAGGGCCTCGATGGTAGCCTTCACAAGATTGTGGGGGTTAGAAGAACCCTTGGACTTAGCCAGCACGTCCTTCACACCTACGCTCTCCAGCACGGCACGCATAGCACCTCCGGCCACAAGACCGGTACCAGCTGCTGCCGGCTTCAGGAACACCTGGGCACCGCCGAAGCGAGCCTCCATCTCATGAGGGATGGTGCCCTTGAGTACAGGAACCTTTACGAGATTCTTCTTGGCAGCCTCAACACCCTTGGCAATGGCTGCTGTAACCTCACCAGCCTTACCCAGACCCCAGCCGATGATGCCGTTGCCGTCACCGACAACAACAATGGCTGCGAATGTAAAGGTGCGACCTCCCTTTGTTACCTTGGTAACACGGTTGATGGCAACCAGTCTGTCTTTCAACTCTACGTCACTATTTACTTTAACTTTGTTCATTGCCATAATCGTTTAGAATTTAAGTCCACCTTTACGTGCTGCGTCTGCAAGAGACTTTACACGGCCGTGATAAAGATAGCCGTTACGGTCGAAGACCACGGTGCTTACACCAGCCTCCTGAGCCTTCTGGGCTACCAGCTCGCCGACCTTCTCAGCCTGCTGGATCTTCGGCATAGCCTCGAGACCCAGAGAGGATGCAGATGCGAGTGTTTTACCTTCCAAATCATTGATCACCTGAGCATAGATCTGCTTGTTGCTGCGGAAAACGCTCAGACGAGGACGCTCGGCTGTGCCGAATACGTTCTTACGAATTCTATATTTGATCTTAATTCGTCTTTCTACTTTCTTCGTTGTCATAATCTTCAATCAATTAAAGTTACTTAGCTGATGCTGACTTACCCGACTTACGACGGATAACCTCACCCTTGAACAAAATACCCTTTCCTTTATAAGGCTCAGGCATGCGGAAAGAACGAATTTTAGCGCAAATCAGACCGAGCAGCGCCTTGTCGCAAGACTCCAGGATGATCTGAGGATTCTGGTTACGCTCAGACTTGGTCTCCACCTTAACCTCCTTCGGGAGCTGGATGAAGATCGGGTGAGTATAACCGAGCGCGAACTCGATGATGTTACCCTGGTTGGATACACGGTAACCTACACCGACGAGCTCCAGCTCTTTCTTGTAACCCTCGCTCACACCTACAACCATGTTGTTGACAAGTGCACGATAGAGACCGTGGAAAGCCTGCTTCTGCTTAATGTTCACAGGGCTGTTCTCGTCAATCTCAAATACAATATGACCATCTTCGACCTTCATCTTAATCGAAGCGTCGACTTTCTGTGAAAGTTCTCCCTTGGGACCCTTGACGGTTACGATGCCGTCCTTATCCTGAGAAACGGTAACGCCAGCAGGGATACTAATTGGCAATTTTCCTATTCTTGACATATGCTATCCTCCAATTAATATACGTAGCAAAGCACCTCGCCGCCAATCTTCAGGGCTGCAGCCTCTTTGTCTGTCATTACACCTTTGGACGTGGAAAGTATAGCAATACCCAGTCCGTTAATTACTCTCGGCATGTCTTTGTAACCAGTGTACTTACGAAGACCTGGTGTAGACACTCTCGTCAGGCTCTTAATGGCGTTCTCACGAGTTGCGGGGTCGTACTTCAGGGCCACCTTGATTGTTCCCTGAGGACCATCCTCAATGAACTTGTAGTTCAGGATGTAACCCTTCTCGAAGAGGATCTTAGTGATCTCTTTCTTCAAGTTAGACGCAGGAACCTCAACGACACGATGATGTGCCATGATTGCGTTTCTGAGTCTGGTCAGATAATCTGCTATTGGATCTGTCATAAAAATAATGTTTTAATTAATCGGGACTGTCCCGACAATATTAAATAATATACTATTTGCCTCTTGTGCCTGGCTCTTGGCCTTTATTAACTGCTAACAGTTAACAGCCAATTACCAGCTTGCCTTCTTCACTCCCGGAATCAGACCGCTTGATGCCATCTCACGGAACTGGATACGAGAGAGACCGAACTGGCGCATGTATCCCTTCGGACGACCCGTGATCTTACAACGGTTGTGCAGACGGATGGGGTTCGCGTTCTTGGGAATGCTCTGCAGCTTGCGGGCAGCCTCATAGGCGGCCATTGCGCCCTCTTCAGTGTTCACATCAGCGGTAGCGATGATCTTCTTCAGAGCTGCACGCTTCTCAGCATAACGGGCTACGAGCTTGGCGCGCTTCACCTCGCGGGCTTTCATTGATTCTTTTGCCATATCTCTTAATCGTTTTTAGCGTTCTTGAATGGAAGACCGAAAGCCTTCAGCAGAGCATAACCCTCCTCGTCGGTCTGAGCCGATGTAACGAAGGTGATGTTCATACCCTGAATGCGGTCTACTGAATCGATATTGATCTCCGGGAAGATAATCTGCTCCTGGATACCCAGAGTGTAGTTTCCACGGCCGTCGAACTTGCTCTCGATACCCTTGAAGTCACGGATACGGGGCAGTGCGATGCGAACGAGCTTCTCAAGGAACTCGTACATGCGCTCACGACGGAGAGTCACCATCACACCGATAGGCATCTTCTTACGAAGCTTGAAGTTGGCAATATCCTTCTTGGAATAAGTTGCCACTGCCTTCTGACCACAGATGGCACTGATCTCATTGATAGCCACGTCGATGATCTTCTTGTCCTGTGTAGCGTCACCCAGACCCTGGTTAACGACAATCTTCTTCAGGACAGGAGTCTGCATCTTAGAAGAATAGTTGAACTGCTTCTGCAGAGCCGGAGCAATCTTCTCCTTGTACTCTTTCTTTAACTGTGCTGTATTTGCCATTACTTAATCTCCTCCCCTGATTTTTTAGCGATACGAACGACCTTCTTGCCCTCGCGCTTGATGGCGACACGGGTAGCCTTGCCACTCTTCGGATCAATCAAACTAATATTCGAGATGTGAATAGGAGCCTCCATCTTCACGAAGCCTCCCTGAGGGTTCTTGGCACTCGGCTTAGCACTCTTGTTGACC
This sequence comes from Prevotella aff. ruminicola Tc2-24, assembly GCF_900110895.1. Lineage (GTDB taxonomy): Bacteria > Bacteroidota > Bacteroidia > Bacteroidales > Bacteroidaceae > Prevotella. The sequence continues at coordinate 365,476 of NZ_FOIQ01000003.1, forward strand.
ATGTTCACACCTTCAACAAGTGCACGCTGCTTGTCGGTCAAGACCTTCAGCACCTTACCAGTCTTGCCCTTGTCCTCACCGGCCAGGACGATAACTGTATCGTTTTTCTTAATATTGAACTTTGCCATTTCTTGTTTCATTTTAAAATATTAAAGTACCTCAGGTGCCAAAGAAACGACTTTCATATTAACGGCACGGAGCTCACGGGCAACGGGGCCGAAGATACGGCTACCACGAAGCTCACCGGCATTGTTCAGCAGCACGCAGGCGTTGTCGTCGAAACGGATGTACGAACCATCAGCACGACGAATCTCCTTCTTTGTGCGAACAACCAAAGCCTTTGATACTGCACCCTTCTTCACGTCACTTGTAGGGATCGCGTTCTTGACAGAGACGACGATGATATCACCTACGCTGGCATAACGGCGCTTTGTTCCGCCCAATACACGGATGCAGAGAGCCTCGCGTGCACCGCTGTTGTCAGCTACTGTAAGTCTTGATTCTGTCTGTATCATAATTACTTAGCTTTTTCTACGATTTGAACTAATCTCCATCTCTTTGTCTTGGACAGAGGACGGGTTTCCATAATGAGCACGGTATCACCTACGTTGCACTCGTTCTTCTCGTCGTGTGCGTGATACTTCTTTGTCTTCTGGACAAACTTACCATAAATAGGGTGCTTCTCCTTGAACTTAGCGGCAATAACAATGGTTTTATCCATCTTGTTGCTGATAACAACACCCTGTCTTGTCTTTCTTAAATTTCTTGTTTCCATATGGACCATTGTTATTTTTTAAGTTCTCTCTGATGAAGTTCTGATTTCATACGTGCGATATCACGACGAGCAGCCTTAATCTGAGACGGATTCTCAAGAGGAGTGATGGCGTGGTTCAACTTCATCTGGTTGTACTTTGCTACCTCTGCCTCAATGCGCTCTGCCAAATCCTTGGTCTCGAGCTCTCTTACTTCTTTAATCTTCATACTCAATTAAGCGTTTTTATCGTAATCACGTCTAACAACAAACTTTGTCTTAACCGGCAGTTTCTGTGCGCCGAGGCGGAGAGCCTCCTTAGCAACCTCGAAAGGAACGCCTTCTACTTCAAAGAGGATACGGCCCGGTGTAACAGGTGCAACCCATCCTGCGGGATCTCCCTTACCCTTACCCATTCGCACGTCAGCAGGCTTGCGAGTGATTGGTTTGTCGGGGAAGATGCGGATCCATACCTGACCTTCACGGTTCATATAACGGTTGATGGCAACACGGGCTGCCTCAATCTGGCGGCTGTCGATCCACTTGGCGTCCATAGTCTTGATACCGAATGAGCCGAAAGCCAGCGTTGTACCTCTGTGGGCGTCGCCTTTGTTGCCGCGTCCGTCCTGAGGTCTTCTATATCTTACTCTTTTTGGCTGTAACATAATAAGCTTCTACTTTTAACGGTTATTATTCTTCTTATTACGGAACTTCCTGTCACCGCCACGGCCACCATTGCCACGACCGCCAGACTTCTCCTGAGCGAAGTTCGGAGCCAGGTCTACGTCTCCGTAGATCTCACCGCGGCAAATCCAAACCTTGATACCCAGCAGACCGACCTTGGTCAGTGCCTCTGCATGGCAGTAGTCGATGTCCGCACGATAAGTATGAAGCGGCGTACGGCCTTCCTTCAGCATCTCGCTGCGGGCGATTTCTGCTCCGTTAAGACGACCTGAGATCTGTACCTTGATACCCTCGGCGCCAGCGCGCATCGTATTCTGGATAGCCATCTTGATGGCACGACGATATGCGATCTTGCCCTCTACCTGGCGAGCGATGTTGTTGGCAACAATCGTGGCATCGAGCTCTGGACGCTTTACCTCGAAGATATTAATCTGGATCTCCTTGTCATAGAGCTTCTTCAGCTCTTCCTTCAGTTTGTCAACATCTTGACCACCCTTACCGATGACGATGCCCGGACGAGCCGTGCAGATAGTAATGGTAACCAGCTTCAACGTACGCTCGATGACAATCTTCGAAACGCTGGCCTTTGCCAGACGCTCGTTCAGGTACTTACGGATTTTCTGATCCTCTACCAGGTTATCTCCGAAGTCCTTGCCTCCGAACCAATTTGAATCCCAACCTCTAACAATACCAAGACGGTTGCTTATTGGATTAACTTTCTGTCCCATACTTATTCTTTTACGTCATTAGTTTTAGCGTCTACAAACAGAGTCACGTGATTGGAACGCTTGCGGATACGATATCCACGACCCTGCGGTGCCGGTCTCATTCTCTTCATTGTAACGCCCTCGTCAACGAATACGCGGGTGATGAACAGCTCACCGTCCTCAGCCTTGCGGTCATTCTTAGCTTCCCAGTTGGCGATAGCCGAACGGAGGAGTTTCTCTACTTGAGCTGCTGCTGCCTTCTTGGAGAACCTCAGCACGCCAAGGGCGCGATTGACCTCCATGCCGCGAATCATGTCTACGACATAGCGCATCTTACGAGGTGAAGAGGGACAGCCTTTCAGCTTGGCAAAATACTGTGTCTTAAGTGCTGCCTTTCTTTCTTCAGCCTTAATATGTTTTCTTGCTCCCATTGTAATTTCTAATTCTTAATTCTTAATTCTTAACTACCCCTGGGATTACTTCTTGTTACCGGCGTGACCACCGAAGCGACGGGTGGGTGCGAACTCACCGAGCTTGTGACCAACCATGTTCTCAGTAACGTAGACAGGGATAAATTTATTACCGTTATGAACTGCAACAGTGTGTCCCACGAAGTCCGGGGAGATCATTGATGCTCTGGCCCATGTCTTAACGACATTTTTCTTACCACTCTCATTCATAGCGAGAATCTTCTTCTCGAGTGAGACGTTGATGTACGGACCTTTCTTTAATGAACGACTCATAATTTACTCTTCTAATTAACTTCGTGATTACTTCTTGTTAGCTCTTTCAATGATGTATCTGTTTGAAAGCTTCTTCGGTGCACGAGTCTTAAGACCCTTAGCGTACAAGCCCTTGCGTGAACGTGGGTGACCTCCAGACTGACGTCCTTCACCACCACCCATCGGGTGATCATGCGGGTTCATAACAACACCACGGTTGTGCGGGCGACGACCCAGCCAGCGGCTGCGACCAGCCTTACCAGACTGCTCAAGTGCGTGGTCTGAGTTACCTACACTACCTACAGTAGCCTTACAAGCGGAGAGAATCTGACGAGTCTCACCTGAGGGGAGCTTGATCACACAATAGCTGCCCTCACGAGAAGTCAACTGAGCAAAGTTACCAGCCGAACGAACGAGCTTGGCACCCTGGCCGGGACGCATCTCAATGTTGTGGATGACGGTACCGACGGGGATGTTAGCGAGCGGGAGAGCATTACCCACCTCGGGCACTGCCTCAGCTCCTGACATCAGGGTTGCACCAACCTGCAGTCCATTAGGAGCAATAATGTAACGTTTTTCACCATCAGCGTAGAACAACAGAGCGATACGAGCCGAACGGTTCGGATCGTATTCGATTGTCTTCACTACAGCTGGAACACCATCTTTCTCTCGCTTGAAGTCGATCAGACGATACTTCTTCTTGTGGCCGCCGCCCATGTAGCGGACAGTCATCTTACCGGTGTTGTTTCGACCGCCGGTTGAACGCTTACCGAAGACGAGAGACTTCTCTGGCACGGATGCAGTAATATCCTCGAACGTGCCAATAATCTTGTGTCTTTGACCCGGAGTTACGGGTTTTAATTTACGTACTGCCATTTCTATTATTGAATATTGCTATAAAAATCAATTGTATCGCCCTCCTTCAAGGTAACGATAGCCTTCTTGAACGCGTTCTTCTGGCCCTTGATCAGACCTGCCTTGGTGTAGCGAGAGCTACGCTTTCCGGCATAACGGCACGTGTTCACATCGATCACTGTAACATTGTACATGCTCTCGACCTCATTCTTAATCTCAAGCTTATTAGCCTCGGGACGAACGATGAAACCATACTTAGCCTCGGCCTTCTTGGTCCTCTCCTCACCCTTCACCTTATAAGTTTTCTCTACAGAAGACTTGTCTGTAATCTTGGTCATCTTCTCAGTGACCAGAGGTTTGATGATAAATGCCATATCTTATTGCCTCCTTTATTTGTTTAAGATACTGTCGATAGTCTCCAGAGACTTCTCGGAAATAACAAGCACATCGGCATTCAAAACTTTGTACGAATTGACCGTCGATGCCTCCATCACTTCTGCGCCCTGCAGATTGCGAGCCGACAAATATACGTTATTATTTGTTCCTGACAAAACGAAGAGGACCTTCTTACCATCCACTTTGAGATTTTTTGCAATGTTTATGAATTCTTTAGTCTTCGGAGCCTCCATAGTGAAGTCTTCTACAACCACGATTGCATTCTCCTGTGCCTTGTAAGACAGAGCGGACTTACGAGCAAGAACCTTTACTTTTTTGTTCAGTTTGAAACTATAGTCACGGGGTGTCGGACCGAACACGCGGCCACCACCACGGAGCAGCGGAGAGTTGATATCACCATGACGAGCGCCGCCGCCACCTTTCTGACGACCGAGCTTGCGAGTAGAACCAGAGATTTCGCTTCTCTCCTTCGACTTAGCTGTACCCTGACGCTGGTTGGCCAGATACTGCTTAACATCCAGATAAAGAACGTGGTCATTAGGTTCAATGCCGAAGATAGCCTCGTTCAGAGTCACCTTTCTTCCGGTCTCCTGACCTTTGATATTTAATACGCTAACTTCCATCTTTACTTGTTGATTATTACAGTTGAACCATTGTAACCAGCGCAGCTACCCTTCACAAGGATCAGGTTGTGCTCCGGTATTACCTTTAACACTTTGAGGTTCTGAGTTGTCACTCTGTCGCCGCCCATCTGGCCGCCCATGCGCATTCCCTTGAACACCTTGGCGGGATAAGAACAGGCACCGATAGAACCCGGCTTACGCAGACGGTCGTCCTGACCGTGTGTAGACTGGCCTACGCCACCGAAACCATGGCGCTTCACAACACCCTGGAATCCCTTACCTTTAGACGTACCGACCACATCAACAAACTCGGCACCTTCGAAGATGTCGACCGTGATGGTGTCGCCGAGGTTATACTCCTCGTCAAACTTGAACTCGGCCAAGTGGGCCTTTGGTGTTGTGTTAGCCTTCTTGAAGATACCCATCATTGGTTTGGTGGTGTTCTTCTCCTTCTTCTCTCCGAAGGCGAGCTGAACGGCCTTGTAACCGTCCTTCTCTACAGACTTAACCTGAGTTACAACACAAGGACCAGCTTCGATGACAGTGCACGGCACATTCTTACCGTCGGCACTGAAAACGGATGTCATTCCGATTTTTCTTCCAATTAATCCTGGCATTTCAGTTTAAAATTAATAATGATGTTAATATATAAAGTTTCTTTTTAAGTGTCATCTCGCTATTCCCGATGCATACAAACTCACTTAAAAAGGAACTTCAACTGCTTCATTTTTGAAGGCTAAGTCGCTCTTTACCAGAGTATTGATAGCATACAAGCCAGCGCAATACGCACTTTCGCGGGTGCAAAGGTACTACTATTTATTGGAACACGCAACATTAATTAGCTTTCCAAAGCAACTTTTAAGGTTTTTTATAATTTCCACACCCTATGACACAAGAGGAACGACCTATCCGATAAGGATATCTGCATCACTTGGCCTTACTACTGGAAGGTGCTTCTATGGCCTCACACTCTTCCAGCAGGCCACGACGGATATGGCCGGCCAGGGCACCGTCTGATGGCTTGTAGCGCTCACCGTGAGGGGTATAGTTGCACTTGAACCCAGTGATATGCCGGTCACGACGGAACTCCTTCGGACTATCCACGCAGACGCTTTTCACAGAGATTGAGAGTTTACCCATCTCTTTCAAGTCGACGACGTAGCCATTCTGCATGTAATGGCGCACGGTATCAAACAGCTCACGCAGCACCAGTCTCACGTCCGAGGCTTTTGCCGAGCAGTTCGTCTCGATCATCCTCTCTATCTCCTCGAGCGAGATTTCACCTTGCTTGACGGTGTGGGCATAGTATTTGCCGTAGTTCCGGTCGCTCTTAATCTTGTTCTGAACCAGTCTGTAATGAATAGCCATACTTCGTTTTTTGCTTGCAAATATAAGGATTATTATTCAAACTGCCAAACCTTACAGTCCAAAATCGGCGGAATTGCTGACCAAATCCGCCGGTTTTGGCGACCAAATCCGCCGATTTTGGTCAAAACAAAAACAGCGCGCCCGAAAGAGCACGCTGCCTATCATAAGGATGAGTACGATCCTATACCTTGATCTCAACCTCAACACCGCTGGGGAGCTCGAGCTTCATCAGGGCATCGACGGTCTTAGCTGTAGAGCTGTAGATGTCGATCAGACGCTTGTAGTCTGACAGCTGGAACTGCTCACGAGCCTTCTTGTTAACGAAGGTAGAGCGGTTTACAGTGTAGATACGCTTGTGTGTAGGAAGGGGGATAGGACCGCTGATGATAGCACCGGTAGCCTTCACAGCCTTCACGATCTTCTCTGCTGACTTGTCCACGAGTTTGTGGTCGTAGCTCTTCAGCTTAATACGAATTTTCTGACTCATTTGTTGAATTATTAATAATTGATTATGAAAAGTGGAGGCCGCTAAAGAGTCATTTACTCAGCGGCACTCCGTATTGTCTCTTTTACACGAGGTCGGCACGACCCTTCACCTCCTCGAGCACTGCCTTGGCGATAGAGCTTGAGAGCGGTGCATGGTGATCGTACTCCATAGAACTGGTAGCACGGCCTGAGGTGATGGTACGAAGAGCGGTCACATAACCGAACATCTCTGACAGGGGAACCTGAGCCTTCACGACACGGGCACCGCTGCGAGCCTCTTCCATGCCCTCTACCTGACCACGACGCTTGTTCAGGTCACCGATCACGTCACCCATGTTCTCCTCGGGTGTCACCACCTCGAGTTTCATGATGGGCTCCATCAGCACAGGCTTAGCCTGAGCGCAGACAGACTTATAAGCCATCTGGGCTGCGATCTCGAACGAGAGCTGGTCAGAGTCAACGGGGTGGAACGAACCATCCACGACAACGACCTTCAGCGAATCCATCGGATAGCCACCGAGGATACCATTCTTCATGGCTGCCTCGAAACCCTTCTGGATAGAGGGGATAAACTCCTTGGGGATATTACCACCCTTGACCTCGTTCACGAACTGCAGGCCACCGTCCTTAGCGATATCCCAATCGTCATCGACCGGACCAACGTTCACGATGATATCAGCGAACTTACCGCGACCACCAGACTGCTTCTTGTAAACCTCACGGTAGCCCATGACGGTCTTCGTGATAGCCTCCTTGTAGTTAACCTGCGGCTTACCCTGGTTACACTCAACCTTGAACTCGCGCTTCAGACGGTCGATGATGATATCGAGGTGAAGCTCACCCATACCTGAGATGATGGTCTGACCACTCTGCTCGTCGGTACGTACGGTGAATGTCGGGTCTTCCTCAGCCAACTTGGCGAGACCGTTATCGAGCTTAGCCACGTCGGCCTGGCTCTTCGGCTCAACTGCGATAGAGATCACAGTATCGGGGAAGGTCATGGACTCGAGCACGATAGGATGTCCCTCGTCGCAGAGGGTATCACCTGTGCGGATATCCTTGAAGCCTACACCTGCGCCGATATCACCGGCATCGATGGACTCCATGGGGATCTCCTTATTTGAGTTCATCTGGAACAGACGGCTGATACGCTCCTTCTTACCTGAACGGGGGTTGAACACATAGCTTCCGGCAGTGATCTTACCCGAGTAAACACGGAAGAACACCAGACGGCCCATGTACGGGTCGGTAGCGATCTTAAAGGCCAGAGCCGATGTCGGCTCGTCCTCAGAAGGCTTACGATCCTCTTCCTCTTCTGTGCTGGGGTTGGTACCCTTGATCACCTCTACGTCGACAGGAGCCGGCAGGAAGGCGCACACATAGTCAAGGAGGGGCTGAACGCCCTTGTTCTTATATGAAGAACCAAGCAGCATCGGGGTGCACTGCATGGCGATGGTTCCCTTACGGATAGCGGCGATAATCTCCTCCTCTGTGATTGAGTTAGGATCATCGAAATACTTCTCCATCAGAGCCTCATCGTACTCGGCAGCAGCCTCAAGCAGCTTATTACGCCACTCGTCGCACTCAGCCTCAAGGTCTGCAGGGATATCCTCGACATCATACTCGGCACCCATGGTCTCATCGTGCCACAGGATAGCCTTCATCTTGATCAGGTCTACCAGACCCTTGAAGTTCTCCTCAGCACCGATGGGCACCTGGATAACAACAGGGTTAGCGCCCAGGATGTCCTTCATCTGCTGCACAGTCTCGAAGAAGTCTGCACCAGAGCGGTCCATCTTATTAACATAGCCGATACGGGGCACATTGTACTTGTCGGCCTGGCGCCATACCGTCTCTGACTGAGGCTGTACGCCATCAGCCGCAGAATATGTAGCCACAGCACCGTCGAGCACGCGCAGTGAACGCTCCACCTCGGCTGTAAAGTCGACGTGTCCCGGAGTGTCGATCAGATTGATCTTGAATGTCTTGTTATTCCATGTCCAGTTACAGGTTGTTGCAGCAGAGGTAATTGTAATACCACGCTCCTGCTCCTGAGCCATCCAGTCCATCGTTGCAGCTCCATCATGTACCTCACCGATCTTGTGCGTCTTACCTGTATAGAACAGGATACGCTCAGAAGTCGTTGTCTTACCGGCATCGATGTGAGCCATAATACCGATGTTTCTCGTCAAATGTAAATCGCGATTTGCCATTCTTGTTTATCCTTTAACTACTTTACCTTAAACCTATCTTAGAATCTGAAGTGAGCAAATGCGCGGTTAGCCTCAGCCATACGGTGCATATCCTCCTTACGCTTAAAGGCACCACCCTGGTTGTTATAGGCATCCATGATCTCGGCTGCAAGCTTGTCAGCCATAGACTTACCGCTGCGCTTACGGGCGAAAGAGATCATATTCTTCATAGATACGCTCTCCTTACGGTCAGGACGGATTTCCGTCGGAACCTGGAACGTAGCACCACCGATACGGCGGCTCTTAACCTCCACCTGAGGAGTGATGTTATCGAGGGCCTGCTTCCAAATCTCGAGGGCAGACTTCTCCTCGTTGTTCATCTTAGCCTTCACTGTCTCCAGTGCATTGTAGAAGATCTCATACGACTTGGTCTTCTTACCATCAAACATCAGATGGTTCACAAACTTCGACACTTTCTGGTCGTTGAACACGGGATCCGGCAGGATCACACGCTTCTTGGGTTTTGCTTTTCTCATTTTGTTTTGAATGATTAAATTCTGCTTGGGCTGTTCTTACTTGTTCTTCAACACTCACACGAGAGTATTTACTCAACCTTTTAACATCTGTCGGTAAAACCGACGCTCCAGCAAAACGATTTTTACTTTTCTTTGTTTGGCCTGACTAACCTTCTCCGGTCATTACTTCTTAGCCTTAGGACGCTTAGCTCCGTACTTTGAGCGACGCTGTGTGCGATTTGCGACACCAGCTGTATCGAGCGTACCGCGAACAATGTGATAACGTACACCTGGCAGGTCCTTTACACGACCACCGCGAACAAGCACGATAGAGTGCTCCTGCAGGTTGTGTCCCTCTCCAGGGATGTAAGAGTTAACTTCCTTCTGATTTGTCAGACGAACACGGGCTACCTTACGCATAGCCGAATTAGGCTTCTTCGGGGTTGTTGTGTAAACACGTACGCAGACACCACGACGCTGAGGACAGTTGTCCAAAGCCGGCGACTTTGACTTGTCAACAATCACCTTTCTGCCCTTTCTTACCAATTGTGAAATTGTAGGCATAATACTTTTAATTTAATAATTTAATATGTTTATTCTGTTTATATTCAGCACTTTACACGCCGCTTCTCGCTTAAAGAGGCGTTTCGGGCTGCAAAGGTACAACTATTTTCCGAAACCACCTAATATATAAAAAAGAAAAAGCGTTACACCCCGTTTGATTTAACAAGATATAACACTTTTTGAATTAATTAGCAATAATTACCCTACGACGCCTCCCCTTTCGAAAGGTCGAATGGGGCGATTGTCTGCGGTTCTTGAGTTGGGATTCTTATGGTTCCGAACTCAGCCTCGTAGCGCATGATATTCTCCTGAAGAGCGCCAAGCAGTCGCTTAGCATGTTCAGGGGCAAGTATCACACGGCTGCACACCTGAGCCTTCGGCACTCCAGGGAGCACCCTGGCGAAGTCAACCACGAAGTCACTTGAACCATGTGTAATGATGGCGAAGTTTGCATACTCGCCCTGTGCCACATCCTGCGGCAGGTCAATCTGCAGTCCCTGCTGTCTGTTGTTATTCTCGTTCATAGTGTATCACGTTTTGCATACATTTAATCTTTGGGCAAAAAGGCGCTGTACAGCTAACTGTACAACGCCCTTTCAGTATTCATGAAAAGAAAATTATTTCTCGTCAAGCACGGTCTCCTCAGCGAAGTCAAGAACATTCTTGCGGTTAGCCTGAATACGCTCATACTCCTCCTTGGAACCAACAATAATCTTATCGAACTCACGCAGACCCGTACCGGCAGGAATCAGGTGACCGCAGATCACGTTCTCCTTCATACCCTCCAGATGGTCTACCTTACCACGGATAGCGGCCTCGTTGAGCACCTTCGTCGTCTCCTGGAACGAAGCAGCAGACATGAACGACTTCGTCTGGAGTGCGGCACGTGTGATACCCTGCAGAATCTGAGTAGATGTGGCGGGTACAGCATCACGAACCTGTACGAGACGGAGGTCACGACGCTTTAGCATCGAGTTCTCGTCGCGGAGCTTACGCGAGGTTACGATCTGTCCCTTCTGAAGATTCTCGGAATCACCGGCATCGGTCACCACCTTCTTACCCCAGATACGGTCGTTCTCCTCAGCGAAGTCGAGTTTGTCGACAATCTCCTGCTCAAGGAAAGAGGTGTCACCTGGTTCATTAATCTGAACTTTACGCATCATCTGACGAACAATGATCTCGAAGTGCTTATCGTTAATCTTCACGCCTTGCAGACGATACACATCCTGTACCTCATTCACGATATACTCCTGAACGGCGGTGGGACCCTTGATAGCCAAGATGTCGGCCGGTGTGATCACACCGTCAGAGAGCGGTGTACCAGCACGAACGGCATCATGTTCCTGTACCAGGATCTGCTTTGACAGGGATACGAGATATTTACGCTGCTCACCTGTCTTAGAGGTAACGATGATCTCACGGTTACCGCGCTTAACCTTACCCATGGTAACCTCACCGTCAATCTCGGAGACGACAGCAGGGTTCGACGGGTTACGAGCCTCGAAGAGCTCAGTGACACGCGGCAGACCTCCAGTGATATCACCACCCTTGGCGGCAGCGCGCGGGATCTTCACGAGGGTCTCACCGGTCTTAACAGTCTGACCGTCTTCAACGACCACGTGACCACCCACAGGGAAGTTATATGTTCCGATGACCTCGCCATCAGCGCCGATCACATCACAGGTCGGTACCTTCGATTTGTCCTTCGACTCAGTAACGATCTTCTCCGTCAGACCTGTGGTTTCGTCAGTCTCAGCACGGAAGGTTACACCCTCGATAACATCATTGAACTTCAGGCGACCAGCATACTCGGTAACGATGACCGCATTGAACGGATCCCACTGGGCAATCTTATCACCCTTAGCAACCTCATCGCCATTACGGAAATAGAGGGAAGAACCATAAGGCACGTTCACCGTAGAAAGAACAATCTTCGTGTTCGGGTCGACAAAGCGGAGTTCACCCAGACGGCTAACTACCATCTCACAGTCGCGACCATCCTCATCAAACGGAACAGTACGAACTTCCTCCATCTCAATCATGGCACGATCATACTTCGATACGATACTTGCATTGGCAGCTGCGTTGGCAGCAACACCACCGGCGTGGAATGTACGCAGAGTCAACTGTGTACCCGGCTCACCGATAGCCTGTGCAGCAATCACACCAACAGCCTCACCCTTCTGTACCATACGACGGGTAGCGAGGTTACGTCCATAACACTTCATGCATACGCCCTTCTTCGACTCGCAGGTGAGCACAGAACGGATCTCAACGCTCTCAATGTCAGCCTTCTCAATTGCATCGGCTACACTCTCAGTAATTTCCTCACCAGCCTCAACAATCACTTCACCCGTCTTCGGGTTAATGACATCGTGTACAGACACACGACCCAGAATTCGCTCAGCCAGGCTAGAGATAATCTCGTCGCCGCTCTTTAAAGCTGTACACTGCAGGCCACGCAGGGTTCCGCAGTCCTCCTCAGTGATGATCACGTCGTGAGACACATCGACCAAACGACGAGTCAAGTAACCAGCGTCTGCCGTCTTCATAGCGGTATCAGCAAGACCCTTACGGGCACCGTGAGTAGAGATAAAGTACTCAAGCACAGACATACCCTCCTTAAAGTTCGACAGGATCGGGTTCTCAATAATCTGGTGTCCTTCAGCACCAGCCTTCTGAGGCTTAGCCATCAGACCGCGGATACCTGAAAGCTGTTTAATCTGGTCCTTAGATCCACGAGCACCAGAGTCAAGCATCATGAACACAGCGTTAAAGCCCTGATCAGCCTCGGTCATCTGCTTCAGCAGGATATTACCAATATCGTTGTTGACATGAGTCCAAGTATCGATTACCTGATTATAACGCTCATTGTCGGTGATGAATCCCATATTATAGTTGTCAGTAATCTGACGAACCTCCTCATTACCCTTCTTGATCAGATCAGCCTTCTCTTTCGGAATAATGATATCATCGAGATTGAACGACAGACCGGCCAGATAAGCCATACGATAACCGAGGTTCTTAATGCCATCAAGGAATTCACAAGCCTCTGCAAAGCCCACGTTCTTAATTACATCAGCAATGATATCACGCAGACTCTTCTTAGAGATAACCTTGTTGACAAAACCTACCTCGTTCGGGATGATGCCATTCACGATGACACGACCGACGGATGTCTCCACCATATGGCGCTCAGCCTTACCGTCAACAACATCGTCAACAACAACCTTCACCTGAGCGTGAAGGTCACATTTACCCTCATTATGGGCAATGATAGCCTCTTCGGGGCCATAGAAGGTTAAACCCTCACCCTTGGCACCCGGACGAATCTTCGTGATATAATATAGACCCAGCACCATATCCTGAGAAGGCACGGTAATTGGTGCGCCATTGGCAGGATTCAAGATGTTATGGCTCTGGAGCATCAGCAACTGCGCCTCGAGAACAGCCTCATTGCTTAGCGGGAGGTGGACAGCCATCTGGTCACCGTCGAAGTCGGCATTGAACGCCGTACATGCCAACGGATGCAACTGGATGGCTTTACCCTCGATAAGCTTTGGCTGGAAGGCCTGGATACCGAGACGGTGCAATGTCGGCGCACGGTTCAGCAAAACAGGATGACCCTTCATCACATTCTCAAGGATATCCCAGATGACCGGTTCACGACGATCGACAATTTTCTTGGCGCTCTTCACCGTTTTCACAATACCACGCTCGATGAGTTTACGGATGATAAACGGCTTATAAAGTTCGGCAGCCATCAACTTCGGCAGACCGCACTCGCCCATCTTCAACTCAGGACCGACAACAATCACCGAACGGGCTGAATAGTCGACACGCTTACCGAGCAAGTTCTGACGGAAACGTCCCTGCTTACCCTTCAGTGAGTCAGAAAGAGACTTCAGAGGACGGTTGCTGTCACTCTTGACAGCCGATGACTTACGGCTATTGTCGAAGAGAGAGTCGACGGCTTCCTGAAGCATACGCTTCTCGTTACGGAGAATCACCTCAGGAGCCTTAATCTCCATCAGCCTTTTCAGACGGTTGTTACGGATAATCACACGACGATAAAGATCATTCAAGTCGGACGTGGCGAAACGACCACCATCCAGTGGCACCAATGGTCGGAGCTCAGGAGGTGTGACAGGGATAATCTTCATAATCATCCACTCAGGACGATTGATCCCTTTCTCCACACTTTGGCGGAAAGCCTCAACCACCTGCAGACGCTTCAGAGCCTCGTTCTTACGCTGCATAGAAGAATCGCTATTGGCACGATCGCGCAACTCATACGACAGAGAGTCAAGGTCCAGACGTACGAGCAAGTCGTAAATGGCCTCAGCACCCATCTTAGCGATGAACTTATTGGGATCGCTATCATCCAGATAGTCGTTCTCAGGTGAGACATGGTTATCCATAATCTCGTTATACTCATCTTCAGAGAGCAGATCGTACACATTTGAACCGATGACATCATTGCCTTCTGCATCCTTCTTACCAGCCATAACACCCGGCTGGATTACTACATATCGCTCGTAGTAGATCACAGCATCGAGCTTCTTGGTGGGAAGGCCGAGCAAATAACCAATCTTATTGGGAAGGCTACGGAAATACCAGATATGTGCAACAGGTACCACCAACTCGATGTGACCAGCACGCTCACGACGGACCTTCTTTTCTGTCACCTCCACGCCACAACGGTCGCAGACGATGCCCTTATAACGGATGCGTTTATACTTTCCGCAGGCACACTCGTAATCCTTCGTCGGACCAAAGATGCGCTCACAGAACAGACCGTCGCGTTCTGGCTTATACGTACGATAGTTGATGGTTTCAGGTTTGGTAACCTCTCCGAAGCTACTCTCGAGGATTTCTTCGGGCGAAGCAAGTCCAATGGTAATTTTCGTAAAATTACTCTTTACTTTTGAATCTTTCTTGAAAGCCATATATATTATCTTTCTCTTAATTCGTAACTCTTAATACTTAACTCGCTTAATCGAGCGTGATGCTCAGACCGAGACCGCGCAACTCATGGAGCAGCACGTTGAGAGACTCAGGAATTCCCGGTGTCGGCATCGGCTCACCCTTGACAATAGCCTCATAAGCCTTGGAACGCCCAACAGTATCATCCGACTTAATCGTCAGAATCTCCTGAAGAACATGACTGGCACCAAAGGCCTCCAATGCCCAGACCTCCATCTCTCCGAAACGCTGGCCACCAAACTGAGCTTTACCGCCGAGAGGCTGCTGAGTGATCAAACTGTACGGACCGATAGAACGGGCGTGCATCTTATCCTCTACCATATGACCGAGCTTAAGGAAGTAGGTGATACCCACCGTTGCAGGCTGGTCGAACATCTCACCCGTCTCACCATCATAGAGATGTGTAGAGCAGAGACGCGGCAGACCTGCCTTGTCGGTCCACTCGGCGAGGTCGTCGAGTTTGGCACCGTCGAAGATCGGCGTAGCAAATTTCACGCCCAAACGTTTACCGGCAGCACCGAGGATTGCCTCGAAGATCTGACCGAGGTTCATACGTGAAGGCACACCAAGCGGGTTCAATACGAGATCTACGGGACGACCGTCCTCGAGGAATGGCATATCCTCCTGACGCACCACCTTAGACACGATACCTTTATTACCGTGACGACCGGCCAACTTGTCACCCACACCAATCTTACGTTTCTTAGCCACATATACCTTAGCCATCTGCAGGATACCAGAGGGTAACTCATCACCAATAGTGATGGCAAACTTCTTACGCTTCATCTCTGCATCCAACAGCTTATATTTCTTCATGAAGTTGATGATCAGCTTAGCGATCAACTCATTCTTATGTTCGTCATTCGTCCAGTTGCTGATCTGGATATCACCATACTCGAGATTTCTCAGAGCTGCCGCAGAGAATTTACTACCCTTGGTGATGATTTCAGCACCAGTATAGTCCTTGACACCCTGAGAGGTCTTACCCTTGGTAAGTTCGAGTAACTTGTCAATGAGGATGTCCTTCAAATCGTCTACCTTTGCCTCATATTCCTCGTCAATCTTAGCCAGCACGATCTTATCCTGCTGCTTTGACTTACGATCCTTAATAGCACGTGCAAACATTTTCTTGTCAATAATGACACCAGTCAGTGAAGGATTAGCCTTCAATGAAGAGTCCTTCACATCACCAGCCTTATCACCAAAGATAGCACGAAGCAGTTTCTCCTCAGGAGAAGGATCACTCTCACCCTTCGGTGAGATCTTACCAATCAGGATGTCGCCTGGCTCTACACGTGCACCAACACGGATCACGCCATTCTCATCAAGATCCTTCGTAGCCTCCTCACTGACATTAGGAATATCTGCGGTGAACTCCTCGACACCACGTTTGGTCTCACGAACATCGAGCGAATACTCATCCACGTGAACTGAAGTTAGGATATCCTCACGAACGATACGCTCGTTAAGAACGATGGCGTCCTCGTAGTTATAACCCTTCCAAGGCATGTAAGCCACGAGCAGGTTACGACCCAGAGCCAGTTCACCATTCTCGGTGGCATAACCCTCAGTCAGAATATCACCCTTCTTCACGCGCTGGCCCTTCTCACATATAGGACGTAAATCGATGGTCATATTCTGGTTTGTACGACGGAATTTAGCAATACGATACTCCTTCAGAGCAGGCTCGAAACTTACGAACTCTTCGTCCTCAGTACGATCATACAAGATACGAATGGTTGTCGCATCAACATACTCGACGACGCCGTCACCCTCAGCAGTCACCATCGTGCGAGAGTCCTCACAAACCTGCTTCTCGATACCAGTACCCACGATAGGAGCCTCATTGTGAAGCAGAGGCACAGCCTGACGCATCATGTTCGATCCCATCAGTGCACGGTGAGCATCATCATGCTCTAGGAACGGAATCAGAGAAGCTGCGATAGAGGCAATCTGCTGCGGAGATACGTCCATCAGATCAACATCCGTCGGTGGAACGACAGGGAAGTCGGCATCCTGACGACACTTTACGACCTCACGAATAAATGTACCGTCATCGTTCAACGGTGCATTACCCTGGCCAATGATGTGGTCGGATTCCTCCTCTGCGGTGAGATAGACGATCTCGTCATTATTCAGATTGGCTACACCATTCTCTACCTTACGGTATGGAGTCTGGATGAAGCCGAGTTCATTAATCTTAGCATATACACACAGTGATGAAATCAGACCGATGTTCGGACCCTCAGGGCTCTCAATCGGACAAAGACGACCATAGTGTGTGTAGTGAACGTCACGTACCTCAAAGCCGGCACGCTCACGAGATAGACCGCCAGGACCGAGAGCCGAGAGACGACGCTTATGGGTCACCTCTGCCAATGGGTTCGTCTGGTCCATGAACTGCGACAGCGGATTCGTTCCGAAGAACGAATTAATGACGCTAGAGATTGTCTTGGCATTGATCAAATCCGTCGGAGTGAACACCTCATTATCACGCACATTCATGCGCTCACGGATGGTGCGGCTCATACGTGCCAGACCTATAGAGAACTGATTCGATAACTGCTCACCCACTGTACGCACTCGACGGTTTGACAGGTGGTCAATATCATCGACGGCAGCCTTGGAGTTCACCAACTGAATCAGGTACTTGATAATCTCAATAATATCCTCCTTCGTCAGGACACGGACATCCATATCAGTATTCAAGTTCAGTTTCTTGTTGATGCGATAACGACCCACATCACCCAAGTCATAGCGTTTGTCAGAGAAGAACAGGTTCTGGATGACCTCACGAGCACTGGCATCATCAGCAGGGTCTGCATTACGTAACTGACGATAGATATATAGGACAGCCTCTTTCTCTGAGTTACTGGGATCCTTAGCCAATGTATTGAAGATAATCGAGAAATCCTGGGCGACAGCCTCATCTTTATGTACGAGGATGGTCTGGGCACCACTCTCAAGAATCTCCATCATATTATCTTCGGTGATCTCCGTCTCACGCTCCATGATCACCTCGTTACGCTCGATAGAAACAACTTCACCGGTATCCTCATCAACGAAATCCTCGTTCCAACTCTTCAGCACACGTGCAGCAAGCTTACATCCAAGCACCTTCTTCAGGGCACTCTTGTTCACTTTCACCTCCTCGGCAAGATTGAAGATCTGGAGGATGTCCTTATCCGTCTCAAACCCGATAGCACGGAGCAAAGTCGTTACTGGCAATTTCTTCTTACGGTCGATGTATGCGTACATCACATTGTTGATATCCGTAGCAAACTCAATCCACGATCCTTTGAACGGGATGATACGTGCGGAGTACAGCAGTGTACCATTGGCATGTACGTTCTGACCGAAGAATACACCAGGAGAACGGTGCAACTGAGATACAACGACGCGCTCAGCTCCATTGATAACAAAAGTACCGTTGGCCGTCATATAAGGAATCGGGCCCAGGAACACGTCCTGGATTACTGTTCCGAAGTCCTCATGATCCGGATCCGTACAATACAGTTTCAACTTAGCCTTCAAAGGCACGCTATATGTTAGTCCGCGCTCCAGACATTCGTCAATAGTGTAGCGGGGAGGATCAATATAGTAATCCAGGAACTCAAGAACGAAATTATTACGTGTGTCGGTGATAGGGAAGTTCTCCGCGAACACCTTATACAAACCGTCATTCTTGCGTTCCTCAGGCGGAGTGTCCAACTGCAGGAAGTCTTTGAACGACTTTAATTGCACATCAAGGAAATCCGGAAACGGCATTGGATTCTTGACGCTGCCAAAGTTTACTCTGTTATCTACTAATTTTGAAGCCATATTCTTTTGTTGTTGAATCTATGAACCGGTCTATTCCCGGAGTTATCCGGAAGAACCGGATTATAAGACAGAAAATGGTCGGGAACCCTCGACTGGAGAGTCCCCAACCACATCAGTATTGTTGTGCGAATTACTTCAGCTCAACCTCGGCACCAGCGGCCTCGATGGTCTTCTTCAAGTTCTCAGCCTCTTCCTTAGACAGGCCTTCCTTTACAGTTGCGGGAGCACCGTCAACCAGATCCTTAGCCTCCTTCAGACCAAGACCACAAGCCTCCTTAACGGCCTTCACAACCTGAAGCTTTGCAGCACCTGCTGACTTCAGAACAACGTCGAATGAAGACTTCTCCTCAGCAGCAGCGGCCTCACCACCAGCTGCAGGACCAGCAGCTACAGCAACGGCTGCAGCAGCAGGCTCAATTCCATACTCGTCCTTCAGGACTGTTGCCAACTCGTTAACTTCTTTTACAGTAAGGTTTACCAACTCTTCTGCAATAGCTTTAATATCTGCCATTTTATTTAAAAATTTAATTGTTTTTTAATGATAATGTTACTTCTTTCGCTTATTTATTACGCTCAGCGATAGCGTCAAGCAGTCCATGCACCTTGCCACCAGCATTCAAGCCAGAGACAACATTCTTGATCGGAGACTGCAGCAGAGCTACAACATCTGCGATCAGTTCGTTCTTGCTCTTGATTGCAACCAGCTCATCAAGTTTGTCAGCACCAACGAAGAAGCTCTCCTCTGCATATGCACCCTTCAGGGCGGGGATACCTTCTTTCTTGTACTCCTTAATCAGCTTAGCAGGGACATTGGCCGTCTGTGCGAACATGATAGCCGTATTTCCCTTCAGGCAGTCATACAACGGAGAGAAATCAATCTCTGAAGCCTCAAAGGCCTTGTGGAGAAGTTTGTTCTTCACAACCAGCAATTTGATCTCGCTCTTGAAGCACTTCCTACGGAGCTCACTGGTCTTCTCTGCATTCAAGCCGGCGATATCCACCAGATAGAAATGCGGGAATGCCTTCAGTTTCTCTCCAAGTTCTACGATGATAGTATCTTTTACTTCCTTTTTCATTTGTCTAATCTTTTAACGAGTTATTCAACTGATTTAGGATCTACCTTGATACCCATACTCATAGTGCTTGAGAGGAAGATACTCTTGATGTATGTTCCCTTTGCAGCTGCAGGCTTCAGCTTGATAATGGTAGAGATGAACTCTTTAGCATTTTCAAAGATCTGATCAGCAGTGAAAGTTACCTTACCGATTGACGTATGCACGATACCTGCCTTGTCAACCTTAAAGTCGATCTTACCCTGCTTCACCTCCTTCACAGCCTTAGCAACATCCATTGTTACAGTACCGCTCTTTGGGTTAGGCATCAGGCCACGGGGACCGAGTACACGGCCGAGAGGACCGAGCTTACCCATACAAGACGGCATCGTGATGATTACATCTACATCTGTCCAACCGCCCTTGATCTTTTCGATATACTCGTCAAGACCAACATAGTCGGCACCTGCTTCCTTAGCAGCAGCCTCCTGATCAGGAGTACAGAGAGCGAGCACGCGTGTCACCTTACCAGTACCGTTCGGCAGCGAAACAACGCCACGAACCATCTGGTTAGCCTTACGCGGATCTACGCCCAAGCGTACATCGATATCGACAGAAGCCTCAAACTTGGTGGTGGTAATCTCCTTCACCAGCGCAGCGGCTTCTTTCAAAGAGTATGCTTTCCCTGCTTCAACCTTATCAGCTACCAACTTTTGATTTTTTGTCAGTTTACTCATTGTCTTAATTGAAGTTATTAATTATTTACCAGGGAACTCCCCTTCTACAGTGATACCCATACTACGCGCTGTACCAGCGACCAACTTCATAGCCGACTCAACGGTAAAGCAGTTCAAGTCCTTCATCTTATCCTCTGCAATAGCACGAACCTGATCCCAAGTTACCTTGGCGACCTTCTTACGGTTGGGCTCAGCAGAACCGCTCTTAACCTTTGCAGCCTCCTTCAGCTGAACAGCTGCAGGAGGAGTTTTGAGCTCGAACGAGAATGACTTGTCGGTATAGTAAGTGATAACAACAGGAATAATTTTTCCTGCCTTATCCTGGGTTCTGGCGTTGAACTCTTTGCAGAATCCCATAATATTAATACCCTTAGAACCCAATGCAGGTCCTACTGGGGGAGAAGGATTCGCAGCGCCACCTTTAATCTGTAATTTGATTAATCCAGCAACTTCTTTAGCCATTTCTGTTATTTATTATTTGAATTGTTATATAAGCCTTAGGAGTGGAAGCCTCCTGCGACCGTATATAGAGAATCGGGCGAACCGTAACATTAACGCCCTATTCTTTTTCTACCTGATTATAACTCAGTTCTAATGGAGTTTTACGACCGAAAATCTTAACCATGACCTTCAGTTTACGCTTCTCGGCATTCACCTCCTCAATGACACCGCTGAATCCACTAAACGGACCGTCGGTCACCTTCACAGCTTCATCAACAGTGTAAGGAACAGCAATTTCCTCACTCTTGATGATAGTCTCCTCTGCAGTACCGAGAATCCTGTTAATGTCAGCCTGACGTACCGGTGTAGGATTATCCAAACCACCCAAGAAGCCCAACACATTAGGCATGAAGCGCAACGTGTGAGCAATTTCGCCCTGAAGATTTGCCTCTACGAGGACATATCCCGGGAGGAACAGTTTCTCCTTAACAACACGCTTGCCATTACGAAGCTGTGCATATTTCTCCGTAGGAAGTAAAATCTGACCTACATTCGCAGCAAGCATCGTATCATTCTTCATAAGAGCCTCAAGGTATTCTTTAACCTTAGCCTCTTTTCCGCTGACAGCGCGCAGCACATACCACTTCATTCCCGTCTGAGCCATCTTATCTGATTATTATCCTGGATAAACCAGGCTCATTACTGACTTGAAAACGAAATCCATTGCCCAGACCACAAGTGCAATAATCAGGGAGGCCGAAAGAACCACCACTGCACTATGGGTCAACTCCTTGCGAGTCGGCCATGTAGTCTTATGAGCCAACTCGTCATAACAAGCTTTACAGTAATCGAAAAACTTCTTAAACATATCCTTTGTTATTTTGCACGGGAAGGAGGACTCGAACCCACGACCCTCGGTTTTGGAGACCGATGCTCTACCAACTGAGCTATTCCCGTAAGTAAGCCCCCACCACCTAAGTGTGGGGGCTCTTATCTATTCTTATAGACAATCTAAAGAGTAGTGAGGATTAGTCCTCGAATACCTCTGTGATCTGACCAGAACCTACGGTACGACCACCCTCGCGGATAGCGAAACGAAGACCTGGGTTCAGAGCCACAGCGTAAATCAGCTCAACAGTAATCTCCACGTTGTCACCAGGCATCACCATCTCAACGCCAGCAGGGAGTGTGATCTCACCTGTGCAGTCCATGGTGCGGAGGTAGAACTGAGGACGATACTTGTTACCGAACGGAGTGTGACGACCACCCTCTTCCTTCTTCAGGACGTAGATAGAAGCCTTGAACTTCTTGAAAGGCTTGATCTGACCCGGATGGCAGAGCACCATACCGCGCTTGATCTCATTCTTATCAATACCACGGAGAAGCAGACCTACGTTATCACCAGCCTGACCCTCGTCAAGAATCTTACGGAACATCTCAACGCCAGTAACAACCGACTTCTTGTCCTCACCAAGTCCGAGCAACTCAACCTCGTCACCTACGTGGATCACACCAGTCTCAATACGACCAGTAGCAACAGTACCACGACCAGTGATAGAGAACACGTCCTCAACAGGCATCAAGAAAGGCTTATCGGTAGCACGAGGAGGCTCCTGGATCCAAGTATCACAGGTGTTCATCAACTCCATTACCTTCTCCTCCCACTTAGCAACACCGTTCAGTGCACCAAGAGCAGAACCACGGATAATAGGAGTATCATCCTCGAACTCGTACTGAGCGAGAATCTCCTGAACCTCCATCTCAACGAGCTCCAGCATCTCCTCATCCTCAACCATATCGCACTTGTTCAGGAACACAACCAGACGGGGAACGTTCACCTGACGAGCGAGCAGAACGTGCTCACGAGTCTGAGGCATAGGACCGTCAGTTGCAGCAACAACAAGGATAGCACCATCCATCTGGGCAGCACCGGTTACCATGTTCTTCACATAGTCAGCGTGTCCCGGGCAGTCAACGTGAGCATAGTGACGAGTAGCTGTCTCGTACTCAACGTGAGCGGTGTTAATAGTAATACCACGCTCCTTCTCCTCGGGAGCGTTGTCAATCTGATCGAATGACTTAACCTCAGAGAGACCCTGCTTAGCCAGTACGGTGGTGATAGCAGCAGTCAGAGTTGTCTTACCGTGGTCAACGTGACCAATAGTACCAATGTTTACGTGCGGTTTGGTGCGCACAAAATTCTCTTTTGCCATTTTTCTTGTTATTAACTTTATGAATAATTCGAGTTTCCTGCTCCTCCTTACCATCCAAGAGAGCTGTAACTGAGAGTTGAACTCAGGACCTCTTCCTTACCAAGGAAGTGCTCTACCACTGAGCTATTACAGCAAGTTGCACTTCAAAGTGCGAAACTGCTCGTGCTCGGCATTAGCGAGTTTCCTACTCTCGCGTCATCGCAACTTTGAGCGGAAAACGGGGCTCAAACCCGCGACCCCCAGCTTGGAAGGCTAGTGCTCTATCAACTGAGCTATTTCCGCGAAACATCTCTTGAGAGTGGGTGCTGATGGATTCGAACCACCGAAGTCGAAAGACAGCAGATTTACAGTCTGCCCCATTTGGCCACTCTGGAAAACACCCATTTGCCATTAGCTGTAGGCTGGTAGCGATTAGCTATTAGCTGTTAGCTTTAGCCGTTCCCGATCATTTAGACTTTAGGCGATTTTGCTCACCCTCTGGTCTCCTTGAGCCTCTTGTCGGATTCGA
The DNA here is from genome assembly GCF_900110895.1 of Prevotella aff. ruminicola Tc2-24. Classification (GTDB taxonomy): domain Bacteria; phylum Bacteroidota; class Bacteroidia; order Bacteroidales; family Bacteroidaceae; genus Prevotella. The sequence goes on from NZ_FOIQ01000003.1 coordinate 389,098, forward strand.
ACCAACGACCCCGAGATTACAAATCACGTGCTCTGGCCAACTGAGCTAAAGAGGCTTTTCTAAGCAGCCGCTCTCTGTTTCAGATTTACGACCTGTCGGAAAACGGCTGCAAAGTTAGGCATTATTTTTGAATTACCAAAACTTTTCCAAGTTTTTTTTATCTATTCCTTAATTTTTCCTTGAATTTCTGGAGTTGAGCCCGCATGGAGTCGACACAAAGGTCTGTGCTTTCCTCAAATGTGTCACTTATCTTTTCCACGAACAATGTACTTCCTGGGACTGCCACAGACAGGCTTACTTCTTTATTCTGGGCAGTAGCGGGCTTCACCACTTTCAATTGCACCTCTACTTTCTGTATATCTTCAAAAGACTTTTCCAACTTGGCGATCTTCTTTTCAACGAACGCCTGTAACTTCTCGGTAGCGTCGAAGTGAATCGACTTAATCATAATCTCCATAGTTACCTCCTATTTTAAAATAGTTATTAATAAGGTTCAGGCTCTTGGGTGAGCCTCTTTATAAACTCGCTTCAGCTGTTCAAACGTAGTGTGTGTATAGATCTCTGTCGTACTGACACTCTCGTGTCCCAACAGGCTCTTGATACTCTCTAATCCCGCCCCGTTATTCAACATCGCAGTTGCAAATGTGTGTCTGAGTACGTGGGGAGAACGTTTTTTCAGAGAAGTGACTGTCGTCAGATATCGGCGTACCAAAGCATACACCTGACCACCTGATATCCTTTCGCCCTTATCATTCAAGAACAGCGCATTACTATTGCGCTCTATCTGACCACGGATCGTCCGATAACGAACCAAGGCTTCCGACAATTCCTCCCCAAAGGGAATCACACGCTGTTTGTTTCGCTTACCTATCACTTTAAGTTGCCTGGCAGTCAAGTCGACATCCTCATCGTTCAACCCAACAAGTTCTGAACGCCTAAGGCCTGTCTCATAGAATAATAATAATATTGTACGCGCACGTACATCATTATAACTATCCCCCCATTCCTGCATGTCGAGCAACTTGTCCATTTCCCCCTCTCGGAGGAACTGGGGCAGCGGTTTTGACTTCTTCGGTCCTGTCACACCATGTGCAGGATCCTTGGCAACCAACTTCCGTTGAAGGGAAAAGCGATAAAAGGAACGCAATGCACTCAATTTCTTATTCATCGTTGAAGCAGAGTTTCCTTTATCCATCAGACTCTCCATCCAGTCACGGATCAGATCGGCATCTGCCGTCTCTAAAGAGAGTCCGTTATCCCTAAAAGTCAGATACGATTCAAATTCCCGAAGGCTATCCTCGTATGTCTGCGCTGTCTGCGGAGATGCGTTCCGTTCATAGCGCAGGTAGTTCAGAAATTGGTTAATCAGCATAAACCGCGCCAATAAGTCTTTCGGCTACGAATTTACGGAAATTATTCGAAACTACCAAATTTTTGAGGATCTTTTTACTCCTCGTTAGCGCGAAGCTGCTGTACGTAAACGGCGTGCTCCATCTTCAGGCGCTTCAGGACAGACGGCTTGTCAAACTGCTGACGACGACGCAGCTCCTTAACAACACCTGTCTTCTCGAACTTTCTCTTAAACTTCTTGAGGGCCTTCTCGATGTTCTCGCCTTCTTTTACCGGTACAATAATCATTTGCTTTTGACTTTTAATATTTTACGTTAAACTTAATGCCTTCGGGCACAGCGCCACGAAAAGCGGCTGCAAAGTTACGACATTTTCACGAAACAAGCAAATCTTTTGCCGATTTTTATTTATTTTTGCCCAAAATTGGAGTCGTCAAAGTCATCATGAGCTCATACAAGCACCAAGAAAGAGAGGATACTGGCATGCAAATCACGAGCATGTTCTTCCAAACAGCTGATTATGAGAGCGGAGAGGTCGAGTCGATTGGAGCACAGGCCTCACGCAGCCAGACAGTCTCATCGGCATCAAGATGTGGCGAAAGGGTGTCGAACACATGCTGATGATAAGCATTGAGCCAGTCGATCTCCTCTGGCAGGAGCATGCTCCTGACGATAGGAGTCTTGTCGATGGGACAGAGTGTGAGCGATTCGAACTGCAGGAACTTACCGAACGCCGTCTCCTTGTAAGGGATCATCAGCAAAGTATTCTCGATACGCACGCCAAACTTCCCTTCGAGATAGATGCCCGGTTCATCTGTGATGGTCATGCCTGCCACAAGCGGAGCCGGCTTCCATTCCATACGGAACTGATGAGGTCCCTCATGCACATTCAGATATGTACCGACGCCATGCCCCGTACCATGTAGGTAGTTCAGTCCCTCCCGCCACATATCCTTGCGAGCGAGAATATCTATCTGCGTACCGCTGGCACCAGACGGGAACTTACAGAGTTCGATCTGTATATGTCCCTTTAACACCAATGTATATGCCCTTTTCTCCTCGTCCGACAGTGGACCGAGGGCGATGGTCCGGGTGATATCTGTTGTACCGTCGAGATACTGCGCACCACTGTCGAGCAGGAGCATTCCCTTGGGTTGCAAGGGGACATCCGTCTCCGGTGTTGCCTCATAGTGCACAATGGCGCCATGAGGACCATAACCTGCTATGGTATCGAAAGATATGTCACGATAGAGTGGCTGTTCGGCACGGAAGGCCTTCAGTCTCTGGTCAATAGATATCTCTGACAATTCGGATATCTCCGGTTTCCCGACATAGGCAGAGAGCCACTTCAGGAATTTCACCATAGCGATACCGTCCTTCAGCATCGCATTCCTGAAGCCCGCGATCTCCGTCTCGTTCTTTACGGTCTTCATCCGTTTCACGGGAGACTCCTCCTCTACCCGCTCACGGACAACGGTCTTATACAAGGCATAGTTCACCTCGTCGGGGTCGAGAAGGATATTATATTCAAAATAGTCATTCAGCCCTTTGGTCACGTTCTCATAGCTATCCACCATCACCCCCTCTGTCTTCAGGTATGCCATGACCTCCGGCGTGAGCTTCTTCTGGTTGATATAAAGAGTAACATCCTTTGAAGAAATCAAAAGATAAGCCACGAAGACAGGATTGCAGTGGACATCCGTTCCTCGTAGATTGAGAGTCCAGGCAATATCATCGAGGGCAGCCATCAGCATTCCGTCGGCATGACGCTCACGCAAGGCCTGACGAATACGACCGATTTTCTCATGGGCAGACTCCCCTGCATACGCCATCGGGAATATCTCCACAGGATTCTCAGGAATCACGGGACGGTCGGACCATATCAGCCTCAGCGGGTCTATATTCGTACGCACAGTGATGCCCCCCTCCTTGCGCAGCTCGACGATCAAGTTCTTCACGGCACTGGCAGAACTGCACCAACCGTCAATACCGACCTCGGCACCGGCCCCACATGTCCTGCCCAACCATTCCGAGATGGTCGGAGTGCCCTCCATCTTCAACTTCATCAACTGGAACTCCGTCCCTTTCAGTTGTTCCTCGGCAGCAATGAAATAACGGGAATCTGTCCAGAGGGCGGCAGAGGTCATCGTAACCACTGCCGTGCCTGCCGAGCCGATAAAGCCCGAGATAAACTCACGACCCTTCCAATGGTCAGGAACATACTCGCCCTGATGAGGATCCGTACTAGGGAAGATGAACGCCGCCAGATGTTCACGGCGCATCACCTCTCGAAGGTTCTCTATTCGTTGGTTGACATCATTCATATCACGTTCCTACTTTATGTCATTATATTCAACACTATCCAAACCTATCCGCCAACGACAACATGGAGCCCGTGAGCTTCCATCTGTGCGGCACAACGCTGCAGGGTCTCCTCCGACGGAGTACTCATCGGATATCCCTGAGGGTTGTAAGTACTCCACATACGCCGGTGTTTATCTTTGCCGACATCATGATAGGGCAATAGGTTGACAAAACGCCCGCACTTGTCTCCTGGCGAGGGGAGTCCCTCCAGGAAAAGAGCCGTTTGTTCTATATTCTCCTCGTCGGCATTGACGCCCTCAATCAAAGGGATGCGGATGCGGAAAGATTTCCCCATCTCAGTCAGGAGACGGATGTTACGTAAGATCAGTTCATTGGGAACACCCGTATACAGACAGTGCTTATGCGAATCCATCAGCTTCAGGTCGACGAGGAAGAGTTCGCACAAGTCGGCAACAGCCCTTACGACATCAGATGACGCATAGAGCGTGGTATCAACAACACGGTGCAGTCCACGAGCCCCCAACTCCCTCAAGAGAGCCACGGTATAGTCAGGATGCATCAGCGGTTCACCACCACATAGTGTCACGCCGCCACCACTCTCCTCCATCACCGCACGCTCCTTCTCAATCTCAGTCATCAGGAGATCCATCGACCATTCCTTGCCACACACCTCCAGAGCTTTCGTTGGGCACTCGTTCGTACATGTCTCACAGAGGGAGCATGAGCTCTCCTTCATGCTGATGCCATGAGGGGTCAACGAGAGGAGATGCTGTGGACACACATCAACACAGGTACGGCATCCGATACACCTTGATGCCTTATACAACAACTGCGGCTGGGTCGTCCAACCTTCTGGGTTATGACACCATACGCATCTGAGAGGACACCCCTTCAAGAACACGGTGGTCCGAATACCTGGGCCATCATTGATGGCATACCGTTTGATGTCGAAAACCAGTGCCATCCTACATCTCGTCGTTTTCCGTTCTTGCGATAATCTCATTCTGCAACTGTTCCGTCATATCATTGAAATAGTCGGAATAACCAGCCACACGTACCAACAAATCCCGGTATTCATCGGGATGCTGCTGCGCATCATGAAGAGTCGCCGTATCTACGATATTAAACTGAATATGGTGACCGCCAAACTTAAAGTACGTCCGGATGAGTGAGGCAAGCTTCTTCTGGTCCTCCTCCCGTCTCAGCAAGGCGGGTACAAAGCGCATATTCAACAGGGTTCCACCGCTTTTTGTCTGGTCAAGCTTCCCTAGCGACTTAATAACAGCCGTAGGCCCGTGACTGTCGGAGCCATGAGCAGGAGAGGTTCCATCACTGATGGCGAAGTGGGCAAAACGTCCGTTGGGCGTGGCACCACATACACTACCGAAATAGTTATGACATGTCGTACTAAGCATATTCAGTTGCGTCTTACCCCCTCGGGTGTTCGGTCGTCCTTCGATCGCATCCACCAGATCATCATAGACACGCACAGCCACCTTATCAGCAGTGTCGTCATCGTTGCCAAAGAACGGTGTGTGATTACGGATATACTGACGCATCTTCTCCTCACCCTTCCAGTTAACGGCACAAGCCCTCAGTATCTCGTCCATCGAATAACGATGATCCTCGAACACATGCTTCTTTAAGGCGGTGAGACAGTCGGTGATCGTCCCCAACCCAGTACACTGGATATAGGTCGTATTATACCTGGCACCACCACTATAATAATCCTTCCCCTTCTCGATACAGTCGTCTATATAAAGACTGAGGAACGTTGCCGGGGCATAGAGGGAGAACATCCGTTCGATGTAATTATTAACCGAGAGTTTCAGATTCACGAAATAGACCATCTGACGATGCCATGCCTCATAGAGCTCATCGAAGGAACTGAACAGACGAGGATCACCCGTCTCCAGACCGAGCTTCTTGCCCGTCTCCGGATCAACACCGTTGTTCAGTGTTATCTCCAGAATCTTTGGTGTGTTCAGATAACCCGTCAGCAGATAAGCCTCTTTGCCGAAAGCCCCCACCTCGATACAGCCAGAGCAGCCGCCCTCACGAGCATCCTCCAGTGTCTTACCAGCACGTACCATCTCCTTCACATAAGTGTCGGGGTTGAACACCGACGGATAGCCATGTCCCTGACGTATCACCTTAATACCTGCGAGCAGAAACTCGTCAGGCGTATTCTCAGCGATATGGATGCTCAGACCTGGTTGTAGTTCGTGCAGTTCCTCCTGAACCTCGAGGATCATATATGAGAGTTCGTTCGCGCCACTCTTTCCGTCACGATCCACCCCACCGATATTGATATTCGTAAAGTCATTATAGGTACCCGACTCCAAGGCTGTCACACCGACCTTCGGGGGTGCGGGTTGGTTGTTGAACTTAATCCACAGACAACTGATCAACTCTTTCGCCTGATCACGGGTCAGTGTCCCCTCACGAATACCCTTCTGATAGAACGGGAACAGATGCTGATCGATATGACCAGGGTTCATCGAATCCCATCCGTTCAGTTCCGTCACCGTACCAAGGTGTACGAACCAGTACATCTGGATGGCCTCCCACAAGTCGCGCGGTGCATGAGCAGGAACCCATCGACACACGTCAGCGATCTTCTCCAACTCATTCTTGCGTCGCGGGTCACTCTCCTTGGCGGCCATCTGTTCCGCCAGTTCGGCATGTCGCTCCGCGAAGAGAATAGCCGCATCACAAGAGATGGCCATAGCCTCCAGCTCCTGTTGTTTGTCCGTTGCCTCAGGATCGTGAATATAGTCAAGACTGGCGATCCGTCTCTCTATCCGAGCCTTCACGTCAAGCAGTCCCTCACGATACATCTTACCATCCATGGCCGTATGACCAGCGGCACGTTGTTCCATAAACTCCGTGAACACACCGGCATGATAAGCCTCCTCCCAGGCCTTAGACACATGACCAAAGATACGTTCCCGTTGTGTCTTACCCTTCCAGTAGGGAATCACCACCCGCTCGTAGGTATCGATATCCGCCTGACTGATCGAATATGGCTGCAACGGTCGCTCATTCAGCGTATGCAAATCCGCCACACTATGACATGTCAGCTCTGGGAATGTGGAGACAGCCTTGGGAAGCGGTCCACGTTCACCGACGATCAGTTCATCATCGCCGATATACAAGGTCTTCTTCTTGCAGATCTCATAGAAATTGCGGGCACGCAGCACTGCGATGGGCATCGTCCCGTAGTGTTCCTCATAAAAAGCTGTCTCGATAAGGGCCCGTTCTATACTCAACGTCGTGGGGGTGTCGAGAGACAACCGACGCAGTCGTCTGATACGCTCATTCATACCTCCGTCGTTCTCCGGATATCTGAGATTATTATTAATCATTTTAGTTATCTTGGTTGTTTTGCAATATCGAGTTGGCAAAGATATAAAATAAGTGGCACAAATTACGTGGATTAACACAGATTAATAATAAAAAAAGACTGAATATTCGCTTTTTTTGTACCTTTGCAGCACTTTTTGATATAACAAGGATTATAATAATACAATTATGGCATTCTTAACAAACGAAAAACTGGTTATCGTCGGTGCTGGCGGTATGATCGGTTCAAACATGGTGCAGAGCGTTCTGATGCTCGGCCTCACTCCAAACATTTGTCTGTACGATATCTACGAACCCGGCGTTCATGGCGTTTACGACGAGATGTGTCACTGTGCTTTCCCTGGCGCAAACATCTCATACACCGTTGACCCCGCCGAGGCTTTCACTGGTGCTAAGTACATTATCTCTTCTGGCGGTGCTCCTCGTAAGGAGGGTATGACCCGCGAAGACCTGCTCAAGGGCAACTGCAAGATCGCTGCCGAGTTTGGCGAGAACATCAAGAAGTACTGCCCCGACGTGAAGCACGTGGTGGTGATCTTCAACCCCGCTGACGTTACCGCTCTGACAGCTCTGATCCATTCAGGTCTGAAGCCCAACCAGCTGACCTCTCTGGCCGCCCTCGACTCTACCCGTCTGCAGCAGCAGCTCGCTCAGGAGTTCGGCGTTCGTCAGGACAAGGTTACCAATGCCTACACCTACGGCGGTCATGGTGAGCAGATGGCAGTATTCGCCAGCAAGGCTCTCATCGACGGCAAGCCCCTCTCTGAGCTCCCTCTCACCGACGAGCGTTGGGCAGAGATCAAGCACATGACCACACAGGGTGGTAGCAACATCATCAAGCTCCGTGGTCGTTCTTCATTCCAGAGCCCGGCTTATCAGGCTGTGAAGATGATCGAGGGTGCCATGGGCGGTGAGCCCTTTAAGTGGCCTGCAGGTTGCTATGTCAACGCCTACGGCTTCAAGAACGTGATGATGGCTATGCCGACCGTTATCGACAAGGACGGTGTTCACTTCACTCAGCCCGAGGGTACTGCTGAGGAGATGGCTGCCCTTCAGGCTTCTTACGAGCACCTGCAGAAGATGCGCGACGAGATCATCAGTCTTGACATCATCCCAGCCGTGGATGACTGGAAATCTGAGAACCCGAACCTCTAAGCGGTTTCATCATAGAGCAGTATGGTTCGCCATACTGCTCTTTTTTTTTGTTCACTATGGCTTTAATAAAGAGTTACAGAGGTCTGACGCCTAAATGGGGCAAGGACTGTTATTTCAGTGAGAACGCCACGATCATCGGTGATGTGACGATGGGTGACGAGTGTTCCGTATGGTTCAACGCCGTTGTCAGAGGCGACGTGGCCCCTATCACGATAGGTAACTGCACGAACATCCAGGACGGCAGTTGTGTTCACGTGACCCATGAGACCGGTCCTACGCATATCGGCAACTATGTCACTATCGGACATAATGTGACCGTTCATGCCTGCACCATTCACGACAATGCGCTCATCGGCATGGGATCCACCCTACTCGACAACTGTGAGATCGGTGAAGGCAGCATCGTAGCCGCAGGGGCTTTGGTACTCCAGAACACGAAGATTCCCGCAGGCGAGATCTGGGGCGGTGTACCTGCCAAATACATCAAGCCTGTCCGCCCTGGTCAGACCGACAACGCCAAGCACTACGTAGAGTACGCCAAGCACTACTTAGAAGAAGGGAAAGATTCTTAACAAACGGGCTCGTAATACGAGCATATTCGTCAGCTAACGGTCCAAAGGTCGCAAATATGCAAGTTTTGGACCGTTTTTGTAACACACTAACAATCTGCAAGTTACGTAAACGTCTCAGATAGGTGGCATCTTTGGGTCATAGAAATATCGTCTATCACTCATTGAAACGGCATCTACGAGTCATGGAGACGTCATCTTTCACTAGATAGATGACGTCTCCATGACTCGTAAGTCCTATCCGAACAACCCGTAGATGACGTCTGAACGAGTGAAAGAAGCCATCGATACTAAAACAAGTCATCATCGACTACAAGAAGAGCGAAAAAAGGCCTCTCCGCCACTCTAGATCGAGCAAATGGAGAGGCACTTTTTTTGGCATATAATCTTTACATTAGTTACTGATGGTGGCCACGACATATTCGCTCTGTGTACCGATGCGGAACTTGCCGCCCCAGATACCGAGACCGGAAGAAACATAATACTGGGTGTGGCCACGGTGACAGGTCCCCCACGAACATTCATAGATGGCATCGGTAATCCATGAGATAGGCCAAACCTGTCCACGATGAGTATGACCACTTAGTTGGAAGTCGACACCTGCCACCTCACTATGCTCCAGATGGTATGGCTGGTGATCGAGTACGATGATATAGGGCGACTGCCGGCACATGGTCGTCAACTGCTCACGACCGCCCATCAGCTTGTGGACAGACTTACGGTTTCTGTTGGAACGATCATCACGGCCAATAATAACGATAGAGCTATCGACAACAGCAGCCTCATCGATGAGCAGACGGATGCCGGCATCATGATAGAACTGCCGCGCCTGAGGCTCACCTGAGAAATACTCATGATTACCCAGACAGGCGTAAACGGGCGCCTTCAGTCTGTGGAACTCCTCGGCCATCCTCTCCTCCACGAGTGGACGGATACTGCCATCGATGATATCACCTGCTATCAGGATGAAGTCCGGCTTCTCCTCATTGATCATATCAACCCATCGGGCCAGTTCTTTCCGGGTGTTGTGATAGCCCAGATGCAGGTCGCTCGCCATCACTACCTTATATGTTCTCGCCAACGACTTTGACGATTTCAGTTCCAACGGCACACGGACCTTGTTCTTATAATGCATATTCCCATAAAGGAACAGACCAAAGATCAAGATAAAGACAATCAGAGAGGTATAGCCATTGTGGCAGACGACGGTCTTCGGTACCAGACGGAACAATCGTCCCAGATCAAAGACCAGGAAGATGACAACCAGATATAAGATGACGAAGAGCGATGATGTCCCGATCTCATAGGCCGTCTGAGCTACGGGAAGCGGCAGATGCTCGAACGACCGCCGGAAATGCAGGAACAGCAAGACTATACAGAAGACACCTGCTGCAATGACCATCGATTTCCAAAAAGTCGATAAGGGAAGCAACACCCATATATGCCATGCTATATAGGCGACAGACAGAACGGGCAAGACCCAGAAAAGAAACATCCACATATTTCTCACTCTTTAGTCGGTGAATCTCGTCGACGGAGAAGCGCTATCGGGCAACAGACGACACGATCAGGTTTACAGATCTGCCGCAACACTCGCAAGCACCTTTTCCGTGGCACCGGCCTGACCCTTGACATAGCTGCCGGCACGCTGGCCTGCCTCTCTCATGGCAGACGGGTCGGCGACGAAACTGTCCATCTGTTGCTGGAAAGCTTCATAACCGACTATCTCGAAGCCACCGGCACACGCCTTGAGTTCCTGAGCCTCCTGGAACTTCTGATTGTTCGGGCCAAAGAATACAGGCACGTCCCAGACGGCAGCCTCCGGCAGGTTATGAATGCCAACGCCGAAACCGCCTCCGACATAGGCCACCTCACCATAATGATAGATACTGGAAAGCAGACCGTAGCAGTCGATGATCAACACCTCGGCATCACGCACATCCGCCTCCGAAGTCTTTGTGTAACGGACGACGGTACGCCCTTCCAACAGCTTCTCTATCTGCTGGAGATGATCTTCACCGATAACATGTGGTGCGATGATCAGCTTCCAGTCGCGGTGCAGATTAAAATATGGAATAAAGATCTCCTCATCAGGTTGCCAAGAGGAACCGGCAACAAAGGTCTTCTTCCCGTCTACGAATGCCTCAACAACAGGCAACTGCTTGGCTGCTTCCTTGATCTGAAGGACACGGTCGAAACGGGTGTCACCCACGATCGTGACGGACGTAATGCCGATCTTCGCCAACAGACGCTTGCTCTCCTCGTTCTGCACAAAGAAGTGTGTAAAACAGTTGAGCACCCGACCGTACTGAGAGCCATACCACTTAAAGAACACCTGGTCCGGACGGAAGATGCTCGACACACTATAGACGGGTACATGTCTGTGCTTCAGGATATGCAGGTAGTTGTACCAGAACTCGTACTTGATGAAAAACGCCATGACCGGCCGTATCGTCCGAAGGAATCGACGTGCATTCGTGATCGTATCCAACGGCAGATAGGTGATGATGTCGGCGCCCTCATAGTTCTTGCGCACTTCGTAACCCGACGGTGAGAAGAATGTCAACAGGATCTTATATTCCGGATGGTCGCGGCGCAACTGCTCCATCAGCGGGCGCCCCTGTTCAAACTCACCGAGCGAAGCCGCATGGAACCACACATACTTCGCCTGGGGATCAACCTTCTCACGAAGAATGCGGAAGGCGTCACGCTCACCGCGCCACATCTTACGCACCTTCGGATTGAAGCGGCTATAGATAGCCACACCCAGAAGATAGAGATATATAATCAGATTATACATTGATTATCCAAGTACTTCAATGGCACGTTTCATTCTACGGATTGTCTCCTCTTTACCGAGGAAAGCAGAGATGTCGAACATACCCGGTCCCTTACCCTCGCCAACGAGCGTGAGGCGCCAAGCGTTCATCACATTACCAAGCTTATATTCTTTCTGCTCCACCCACTCATGGACGATACGCTCCTGATTCTCCAGAGAGAAGTCATCAATGCTTTCCAAAACTGCCATCAACTCTGTCATCACCTGAGCCGAGTCGTCCTTCCAACGCTTCTTGGCCGTCTTCTCATCATACTCAGTAGGAGCTACGAAGAAGAACGAGCACAAAGGCCAGAGCTCCTTGACAAACGATACACGATCCTTCATCATAGACGTAACAGCCACGACACGCTCCAGTGTCTCGTCAGAACAGTGTTCCTTGACGATCGGGAAGAACAACTGAGCAATCTCCTCATTAGACTTCTTCAGGATATACTCATGGTTGAACCAGATACCCTTCTCGTAGGCGAACCGTGCGCCGGCCTTTGAACACTTTGAGATATCGAAAAGAGGAACCAACTCATCAAGTGTAAACAACTCCTGCTCCGTACCGGGGTTCCATCCTAACAAGGCCAGGAAGTTGATGACGGCCTCAGGGAAATAGCCCTGCTCACGATAGCCACTCGACACCTCACCGGTCTTCGGGTCGTGCCATTCCAAGGGGAACACAGGGAAGCCAAGACGGTCGCCATCACGCTTCGACAGTTTTCCCTTACCATCGGGCTTCAGCAGCAACGGGAGATGCGCGAACTGCGGCATCGTCTCTTCCCAGCCAAAAGCCTGATACAGGAGCACATGCAAAGGGGCACTAGGCAACCACTCCTCACCACGGATCACATGAGAGATCTCCATCAGATGATCGTCCACGATATTCGCCAGATGATACGTAGGCAACTGGTCTGCGCTCTTAAAAAGCACCTTGTCGTCGAGGATATCCGTCTTCACACGAACCTCACCGCGGATCAGGTCGTTTACCAACACCTCCTGACCGGCTTCTATCTTGAAGCGAACCACGTACTGATGACCTTCGGCAATCAGTCGTTCCACCTCATCCTTCGGGAGGGTCAGTGAGTTACGCATCTTGCCACGGGTATGACAATCATACTGGAAGTTCGTTATCTCCTGACGCTTTGCCTCCAGTTCCTCTGGCGTATCAAAAGCGATATAGGCCTTGCCGGCATCCAGCAGCTGCTGCACATACTCTTTGTAAATAGCACGACGCTCACTCTGACGATACGGCCCCTTGTCGCCACCGAAAGAGACGCCCTCGTCGAACTGAATGCCCAACCACTTGAATGACTCGATGATATATTCCTCAGCTCCGGGAACGAAGCGGTTGGAGTCGGTGTCCTCGATACGGAACACCAGATCGCCGCCATGCTGACGGGCAAACAGATAATTATACAGGGCGGTACGAACGCCACCAATATGCAAGGCTCCAGTAGGACTAGGAGCAAATCGGACTCTTACTCTTCTTTCTGACATTGTTTCGTTAATTTGCCTGCAAAATTACGAAATAATTATGAATTATGGATTATGAATTGTGAATTATTTCTTATCTTTGCATCCATAATGCCTAAAATACAGCAAAATGAGTAGCTTCAATATCAAAAACGACTTGACGTGGCACGATTTTCTTATCCGGTCAGCGCTCATTGTCGTTACGGTAGCCTTGATCGTATGGCTGATGCCCAGAAACAGCAGCAGCAACTTCAAGATAGAGAAGGGAAAGCCCTGGGTCTATACCGACCTGAAAGCGCCATTCGACTTCCCCATCTACAAGAGCGACGAAGCAGTGAAGGCCGAGCGCGACAGTCTGATGCAGCAGTACGAGCCCTACTATTTCTTCAACAATGATATTGTAACTACACAACTACGACAGTTTGCCAAAGATTATAACAAGGGCATTCCAGGACTGTCTGACGACTATATCAGTATCATCGCCAACCGATTGCGGAGTCTATACACACAAGGAATCATGAGCAGTTCGGAATATGCTGCTTTGAAAAAAGACACTGCAAGAACAATTCGGGTCATCAACGGAAAGAACGCCATCAGCGTACCAATCAGTAAGGTCTATTCTGTCGTTTCGGCCTATGAGCAGATATTCCTCGACGAGACGCTTGCCACCCACCGGGAGATTCTGCAGAAATGTAATCTCAACGATTACCTCACTCCTAACCTCATCTACGACAAGGAACGGAGTGAGGCGAGTCTGAACGACCTGCAGAACAGTATCCCCTTGGCCAGCGGACTCGTACAAAGAGGACAGAAGATCATCGACAGGGGCGACATCGTGGACACTAAGACCTACAATATCCTCATGTCGTTCAAGAAGGAAACGGAGCGAAAAGAGGAGAACAAGCCGAAGATCAGTCTGACGATTATGGGACAGATCCTATATGTCGCTATCCTGATTACATGCTTCACCGTATATCTGACGCTCTTCCGCAAGGATTATTTCGAGAAGTCACGATCTATCACCATGCTCTACGCCTTGATCGTCTTCTTCTCCGTCCTCTGTTCACTGATGGTCGGTCACAGTATTCTGCATGTTTACTTCCTACCCTACGCCATGGTACCCATCTTCATCCGGGTATTCATGGATTCAAGAACCGCCTTCATGGCTCATGCAACGATGGTTCTCATCTGCGCCAGCATCCTACAGTATCCTCTGGAGTTCATTACCGTAGAACTGGTTTCCGGTCTGGTGGCCATCTTCTCGCTCCGCGAGCTATCCAGTCGGTCACAGCTTTTCTGGACTGCCGTTCTTGTCACCTTTGCTGCTACGGCCACCAACCTCTCACTCGACTGGATCCGCAACAACGACCTGACCAAGATCAGCTACAGCGAATACAACTACCTCGTCTTCAACGGTCTCCTTCTGTTCTGTTCATACCCGCTGCTCTATCTGATTGAGAAAGCATTCGGTTTTACGTCGAACATCACGCTCATCGAGCTTTCAGATATGAACAAGACACTGCTGCGGAAAATGAGTGAGGTGGCCCCAGGCACGTTCCAGCACTCCATCCAGGTAGGCAACCTGGCAGCAGAGATAGCCAACAAGATCGGAGGAAAGAGCCAACTGGTCCGTACTGGAGCCCTCTACCATGACATCGGCAAGATTGTCAATCCGATCTACTTCACCGAGAACCAGTCGGGTGTCAACCCGCACGAGAAGATGGGAGCCATTGAGAGTGCCCAGATGATCATCAGTCATGTAACCGAAGGCATCAAGCTCGCAGAGAAATACGACTTGCCTGATATCATCAAGGCCTTTATATCCACACACCATGGACAAGGGAAGACACGTTATTTCTATGTGCAATATAAAAATGCACATCCCGACGACAAGGTGGACGATCTTCTCTTCACCTACCCCGGTCCGAACCCGACAACCAAGGAACAGGCCATCCTGATGATGGCCGACACTGTCGAGGCCGCATCGCGCTCTCTTCCCGACTATACCGAGAAGAGCATCCGGGAGTTGGTCAACAAACTGATCGACGCACAGGTGGCAGAGGGATACTTTAAGGAATGCCCAATCACTTTCCGTGATATCGCCTATGCCAAGACTGTTCTCATCGAGAAGCTAAAAACGATTTATCACACAAGAGTTAGCTATCCCGAACTCAAGAAATAGGCGTCTTATTGCACACTCTATAGCCTATCTGTGCAAGAAATTATTGCACAAATAGGCTTTTTTGTGCAGAAAACGCCTCGTTTATAGTTAACGGTTGTTAATACAGCACCCCTAATTGGGGAAATACAGAACAATCTATCTAACTTTGCAGCCGATTTTAGCAAAAAGATGTTTAAGGATATGAAAAAAAATCATGCTTTGCTTGTCAGCCTCATGCTGACTGTAGCAACAACCGCCACAGCAGGTGGCATCTTAACCAATACGAACCAAAGTATCGACTTCCTGAGGAATCCAGCACGTGATGCCGCCATCGGCATCGACGGTGTCTACTCGAACCCGGCTGGTGTAGCATTCATGCCCGAAGGTTTCCATCTTGGCTTCAACTGGCAGTACGCCCACCAGACACGCACCATCGACTGTACCAACCCGGTCTTCGCGTTGGGTCGCAAGAACGGAGGACTGAGCACTAAGACATTCGAAGGTGTGGCAGATGCTCCGTTCATCCCGTCTATACAGGCTGCTTATAATAAAGGAAACTGGAGTGTACAGTTCAATTTCTCTGTTCCCGGCGGTGGTGGAAAATGTGAGTTTGCCGACGGTCTCGGTTCCTTCGAGAGCGTTGTTGGCAATATCGCCCACCAGCTCTCCGGACTCGACCAGATTGCGACCGCTCTCGGACAGCCGGCACCTGGTGTAAGCGGCTACGACATGGACGGCTACATGCAAGGACGCCAGTATTACTTCGGGTTCCAGTTTGGTACGGCCTATAAGATCAACCCCAACCTCGCCATCTACGGTGGTCTGCGCCTGCTCTACGGAACAGCCACCTACAAAGCGAAAATCAGCAACATCCAGGTAAAGACCGCTGCAGGCTACGTCGACTTCGGCAGCTTCCTTCAGTCGGCCACAGCGATGGTCGACGGTGGTATCACCTATGTGGGTAACAGTCTGGCACAGGTCAATGCTGGCATCGCTCAGTATGAGGCAGCAGGTGCTCCGGTACCGGCTGAGCTGACCGCCACCAAGGCCAAGCTCGAAGCATCCGGCACAGCACTCCAGGGAACAAGCAACACGCTCAACTCTCTCCAGAAATACTCTGAAGGTGTCAACCTGCTCTGCAACCAGTCAAGCGTCGGTATCGCACCTATCATTGGCATCGATTATAAGTTCGGACGCTTCAACCTCGCCGCCAAGTACGAGTTCAAGACACAGATTCACATGAAGAACGAGTCGACCGTTAACGAGGCCAGTGAGATTCCCGCAGTCAACAAGTTCCGCGATGCAGAGAAGATCGACGAGGACTCACCTGCGCAACTTGCTCTCGGCGCGATGTGGAATATCAGCGATGATGTACGCCTCAATCTCGGCTATCACCATTTCTACGATAAGAACGTCAACTGGTATAATAACACACAGGATCTGCTCGACGGTGGCACCAACGAGTACCTCGGTGGTGTGGAGTGGGATATCACAGACAAGCTCACCGCCAGTGCTGGCCTTCAACTCACCCGCTATCAGTTGACCGACGAATATATGAACGATATGTCGTTTGTTGTCAACAGCTATAGCTTCGGGTTCGGATTCAACTATAAAGCATCCGACAAGGTTACCTTGAAGGCTGGCTATTTCCAGACTAACTACGAGCACTACGACCGGGTGATCTCTACAGAGCCGCTGGTCAGCGACTCCTTCACCCGTACCAACCGTGTTCTCGGCATCGGCTGTGAGCTGAGCCTGTAAGGAAACAAGGACACCATAGACAATACAAGAGCCTCCACAGAAATCTGCGGAGGCTCTTGTATTATCACGTATATTCGATATCGCCCATACGCTTCTTCTTTATAATGGATCGACATCGTAATAGATCTGGAGGGAGGCATAGCGCTTGTCCTGAAGCATCTGCTGTTGGGCGAGTGTCAGGTACTTACGCACATCGGCCATGTTCAAGCCGAGCTCAAGCTTGAGCACAAGCTTACGGATGGAGAGCGACTTCACCTTCGCCACGGAGGGCTTATCAGGACCGAGGACACGACTGCCGAACCACTGGCGCAGACGACTGCCCAGTTCGATGCCTGCCGTCTCGACGAGACTGTCGGAGCGATGCTTCAGATAGACATCCACCAGTCGGTAATAGGGCGGATAATGAAACTGTCGGCGCTCGGTAACCAGTGAACGGTAGAAGGCCGAATAGTCGTTGTGCACAACCTGCTGGATGACGGGAAGGTCGGGACTCTTGGTCTGGAGGATCACAAGTCCGCGCTTGCCCTTACGACCGGCACGGCCACTGACCTGTGCCATCATCATGAAAGCATGCTCATAGGCGCGGAAGTCGGGATAGTTAAGCATCGTGTCGGCATTAAGGATACCCACCACGCTGACCTTGTCGAAGTCTAGTCCCTTCGAGATCATCTGTGTACCAATAAGCAGATTGGTGCGTCCGGCAGAAAAGTCACTGATAATCCGTTCATAGGCATGACGACTGCGGGTCGTATCAAGATCCATACGGGCAATATGGGCCTCCGGGAAGATGTCACGTACCACATCCTCAATCTTTTCCGTACCGTAACCACGTGTCTGTAGCTGCGGACAACCACAATTCGGGCATTCCGTCGGCACCTGATAGGTATAGCCACAGTAATGACAAGTCAACTGGTTCATATTCCTGTGCAACGTCAATGAGACATCACAATGCTGGCAATGAGGGACCCATCCGCATTGCTTGCATTCTATCATCGGGGCATAGCCACGACGGTTCTGAAAGAGGATTGCCTGTTCTCCGCGCTCCAGCGCCTCACGAACCCTCGCCAACAGTACGGGAGAGAAAGGGCCGTTCATCATCTTACGATGCTGCAGATCCTTGATATCTACAATCTGGATCTCGGGCATCTCGATGCCCTTATAACGCTGGGACAATTCCACAAGACCATATTTCCCGGTCTTGGCATTGTGGTAGGTCTCCATCGACGGGGTTGCAGTACCGAGCAGGGTCTTTGCTCCAAACATCTGAGCAAGGATGATAGCGGCAGAACGGGCATGATAACGTGGCATGGGATCCTGCTGCTTATAACTGGTCTCATGCTCTTCGTCGACGATCACGAGGCCGAGGTTCTGGAAAGGTAGAAGGACGGCACTACGGGCACCAAGGATCACATCATAGGGGTTCTGGGAGAGTTGTTTCTGCCAGATCTCCACCCGTTCCGCATCAGAATACTTGGAGTGATAGATACCCAATCGATTACCAAACACATGTTGCAATCGCTGCATGATCTGTACCGTCAATGCTATCTCCGGAAGCAGGTAGAGCACCTGCTGATGCCGTTCAAGAGCCTGACGGATCAGATGTATATATATCTCGGTCTTTCCACTGGAGGTCACTCCATGGAGCAACGTAACGCTCTTCTTCAGAAAAGAGAACTGTATCTGATTAAATGCCTCCAGTTGCGGTGCATTGAGTGGTTTGACATTCTCAAGATGAGGTTCTCCACCATGATTCAGGCGCCCCACCTCACGCTCATAGGTCTCCAGAAGGCCACGCTTCACCAAGGCATTCAGCGTCTGGAGCGTTGCATGACTGGCATTCATCAGTTCGTCACGTGTAATCTCGACAACAGACTCCCGACATTCGGAGCCCTCCAACGTGTCCCAGTGAGAAAGGGCGAGATAGTCGACAAAGGCAGCCAACTGGCGGTCGGCTCGATGAAGCATATTAAGTGCCGTATGGAGTGCGTTCTCATTCCGGAACTGTGGAGTCAGGCCGATATACAATTCCGTCTTCGGCTTGTAACCGTCTTCGGCCTTCAGTCCTGATGGCAAGGCCGCCTTATAGACCTCACCAATAGGAGACATGTAATAGTCGGCGATCCATCTCCATAGTCTCAGTTGACTGTCGAGCAACACAGGAGAACCATCAAGCACCTGAAGGATTTCCTTGGTCTGATATCCTTCAGGTGCCCGCTGATGTGTTTCAGAGATAATACCGACGTAGGTCTTGTTTCGTCCTAGCGGGACTAACACACGCACACCTCGCCGTACCTGTCCCTCCAACGGCTGTGGAACGGAATAGGTAAACACGCCGTCAAGCGGCAAGGGCAGGATAACGTCGGCGAACAATGTCTGTCTAGAAGAAATAAGCAGCGGAGATCTGCCATGATTTCGGCTTGGCGTCGTCGGTCTTGATGGTTGAGTCGATTGCATCACTGAATGTTGCATCAGCCGTCGACCCCATGGCGATGTTATAACAGAACCCTATCTCCAGATGCTTCGACAGATAGACACCAGCTCCAAGGTTCACACTGAAACTCGACTTTTTCAACTGGAAGGTGTTACGACGACTCGCGCGATCAGTCCACTCGAACTCATCGTCACCCACATTGAATCCAAACTGAGGACCAGCGGCAAGGTAAATACCGGCCTGACTACCAAGCCCAAGCTTCCAACGAAGATTCAGAGGAATGAGAATATTCTTCTGGGTAATGGTCTCATCATTCACCTCTGATTTCTTCTGATCATAGAAAGCAGAGATATCGACACCCAGTCCACTGACAGGAAGCGACACCTGAGCCGTCGGACCGAAGAACCAGCCGGTCTTATTGGATGTGTCAAACACGCTCTTATTGAACCTCATCTCTGTCACATCAAGGCCACCTTTGAAACCAAACTTCAAACCCTGTGCCTGCACTGCCGTCATGGCGGCCGAAAGCAGAACCGATAAAATAAGAATTCTCTTCATAATTGAATACTGTTAAAGTTTCTCTTTACCAAGACGACAGTTATTTCGTCATCTTTGATGGCAAAGATACGAATTAATGTCCGATTACCAAAGTTCTTCAACCGTATTTAACACATTTAATGTCTTTGCCTACGAACGGTAACACGGGCGGAACCACTGTCGCTAGCACGTTTTGAGGCCGAAGACTTTGTCTTTTTCACCTGCGTACGACGAGGTGAGGTGGTCTTCGTTTTCACAGCTTTATCAGTCTTCACACTGAGGGCTGCCACACTGTCAAGCGAGTCTTTCTTCTCCTGACTGCCAAAGATGGTCTGATGGAACGCCGCCAACTCTGCCTCGATGCGTTTCTGTTCTGCCGTCATCTTATCCATGTCACCGCCACAGAGCTGCAAGAGTGTCTTTCCCTGTGCGTTGTTTGTCTTATAGATCTTACCACGGTACATGTTCAGCGTAAAGTAGTCGTCCATAGAAACCATAGCGGCGTTATTTAGACTGCTCGCCATCACGTTCTGTCGGTTCAGGAAAGGCTCCAGATCACTATACTTCACCCAGAAAAGCGGATATGGCGTTGCATTCGTATCATCGCCAAGACTGAAGTCATCCTCCCGCATCATCACCGGACAGAGAGCCAGTACCTTGACATGAAGTGACGAATTTGCCTGATCATAATAGGCACTCTCCTTCAGATAGAACTTCTTGACCTCTGCAGAGGGGATGTCGCTGTTATCGACCTTTAGCTTTCCATCCTGTTCCTCATAGAAGATATGATAATTGTCGAGCACGGTCTTCATACTAACCCTTGCCTCATCGGAGAAGTTATCGCTGCCATCTGTCGGATACTCATAGATAGGAATATAACCGTTCTGGGCCAACTTAAAGATATAAGTAAACAGGTTTACCTGACGACCCTGCGGCTCTACTGGATAATAGAGACCGGTATTGGCATCCTGCGTCAGGTCTATCTCTCGGTAGATATCACGACGCCAGACCACCTCTTCCGGCATCTCCAAGGCTGTCGGGAACGAGATCTGTGCACGCATGGACATGGCCTGAGACGGACTCTTCTGACGGTCTGTCTGTTGTCCCTGACGCTGCTTAGGTTGCGCCGAACAAGTTGACAACTGAACATTGAAGACTGAGAACTGCAGGCAAGCAACCACGATTATCAGTCTCAGCACTATATTCCCTTTTGTATTCATTATCGTCTGTTTCATATGTTATACCATTTTCAACCATTCAATCCTCGGTGTGCAATCACTTCACAATCACCTCCATCGGATTCTGTAGTGTTCTCGTCAGACCGTCGGGACCCACCACCGTCACACGAGAGACATAGAAGCGACGGTTTCGAGACAGTTTTCGGAACGTATCTTTCTGTCGGGCGGAGAACGAGGCACCATCAGATACCATCGGCACTGCATTACCCATATTGTCGAAGAACACCGTCTCAAAGCTCTGTACGCGGAAGGCGATGTCAAGTATCCCATCATCGATAGCCGCCCCGATGGCATCGGCAGCCACCAACTGCCCCTTTGGCAGAGCACCACCTTTATAACGGGCAGGATTACCATGCTCGTCTCGCATAGTGATATACGGGGTTGGATCAGGCAACTTACGCACTCGGAAGGAGAACTGTCCCATCTGCTGGGGTCGTCCGGTATTGGTAGAGAAAACCGTAAAGGTCACATTCTGTCCCACCTTCGACGGGCGGGCGATATATCGCCCCGGTCCTACCGGCTGTAGCGTTCCGCCCGTCATGGATGCCTGTACTTTGCTCAACGGCACACCTGGAACACTGATACTGATGGGGTTATTATATCCAGCATAGAGAACATTCATCAGATCTGCCGATACTGTTGCACTCGGATCAACCACCGTATATTTCTGCGAGAAATCACGACGGATACGGTCGCCATTGCCGTTCACAGTCTCCATATAACCTGCTAGCGTAAAATCGCCTGTACGATTGCATGTGGTCTCATAGAGCCCGTCGTGAAGATTCACCTTCTGATTACCTATATAAATGTCCGGTGTCTGTGTCGTATCCACTGCTGCCATCACAATGCGCGCCGAGAAACGGTCACCTCTCACGATTGTCTGGGAACTTGGAATGACAAACGCATCAAGCAGGTTCACGCGGATATCCTTCACATCAATATTTGACACTAACGTATGCAGCACTTCGCCCTCGGCATAGCGTACGTCACTCTGCAACTTAGAAAGCAACGTAACAGCTGCGGCGGCTGGCATCGACTCGAACATATACTCCTGCCAGTTTTTGCCCATTGTGACAGCGTCCTTTGGGATTTCCGTCGTTAAGTTACTGGCAATAATCTGCTTCTGTCGCTCATCAGTCACCATCATCAGCATCCGCTGTCGGAACGAATTGATGGCCCGGAACAACTCTCCGCCCCTACCGCTGCCTGGAGCTAACATCACCTGACTGGCAGCCTCGAGGTCTTCCTTGTTCTTGATACGACGGACATCTCCGTTACGACCATCGGCCTCCTTGACAATAGCCATCTTCAAGTCTGCGGCAAGGTTAAAGAGCGAGTCGCTCATCTGTCTGACCTGCTGTGCCTTATCATACCACATGCCCACCTTTTGAGGATTCGACTTCATCTGGGCCTCAAATGTCTCATAGATAGTCTGATTCTCCTTAGAGGAATTACTGGTCGTACGGTTCAGACTATCCTCTACAATAGAGAAACCATTGAGCACCTCGCTGGACACGTTGAGTGCCAACAGCGCCATCAGAACGACATACATCAGATTGATCATCTTCTGACGGGGGGATACGGGTCGTTTCTTGATTGCCATGTGCTATCCGTTCATCTTTGCCGTCATCGCCTCGATCATACGGGCATAAATCTTATTGAGCTCTGCGATCTGGGATGCCATCTTACGGGTCTGCTCATTAACCTCGTCGATGGTGCCAATCTGTGAACTGGCACTCTTCAGCTGCATCTCATAGACCTTACTGATACCTGTCAACGTACGGTTCAGATTCTCCATCTCCTCAGAGTCCTGTGTCAGTCGTTCACTCTGTGTCGACACTTTTGAGAGCATCTCCGTCAGTCGTTTCAACTCATCCACATAATGAGATGTTGCTTCCTCCATATCCGGACTCACGACCGGTATACCGCATGTGCCAGTGGCCACTACTGGTCCCGTAGCCTTGGACTCCACAGGGGTAGCAACCACCGCAGCATTAACAGATATTGGCTCTGCGGTATCCTTACCAATCTTCATATGAGTATCCAGATCCATGCCGTCGGTCGTCTTATCAAAGGGACGGTCAAAGGCTGAGATGAAGAACACAAACACCTCTGTTCCCATGCCAAGGAACAGGAAGAAGTTTGCTCCCGGAAGATGGGTCAACTTAAAGAGCGTACCAAGAATCACGATTGCAGCACCCCAACTATAGGCATAATTCAGGAACGTCTGCCCCGGCACGCTGTCCATCCACTTTTGTAAGCGATAGACGAAATTATATTTACTATATGTAGTCATCGGAACAAAAACTATTTATTATTTTCCCGTTAATGATTATTTCTTCTTGCGTTTGGTCTGCTTCGCCTTCTCACTGGTTGTATTGGCGAGACTGCGCACACATCGGAAGCCGATATATGATCGCGGCTGGTTCTGGTACTCTGACGAACGCCAGGCTGAGCGGATATACGACTCAGGGTCTTTCCAGGAACCACCACGCACACTCTTTCTCTTCAGACGATACGGATCCTCCAGTGCCGCATTGTATTTCAACTGCGGATTGATATCATTCATCGCCTCGACACCTGCCTCGGTATAAATGGTGCTTGTCCACTCCGCCACATTGCCTGCCATGTCATAAAGTCCATTGGAGTTGGCAGCATAGATACCCACCTTACTGGTGATCAGGTTTCCATCCTTGGTGTAGTTTCCGTCGTCGGGCTTAAAATTGGCAAAGTAGCATCCCTTACCACTGGCCACATCCTCATTGTCCCACGGGAACTCATTCTGATCCTTTCCACGGGCCGCATACTCCCATTCGGCCTCTGTCGGCAATCGATAGCGTTGTACGTATCTTGCCGCCGGCCCCAGTCCCTTCAACAGATACTCTGTACGCCAAGCACAATAGGCATTCGCCTGTTCCCAAGTGACCCCCACAACTGGATAGTCGTTATAGGCAGGATTAGAGAAATAATAGCGCAAATACATCTCATTGTCGGCATTAGGAAAATCGTTGACCCAACAGGTCGTATCTGGAAATACATTGACGATATAGGTGTTCAGGAAATCCCACGGTCCCGACAACTGACGGTTGATGGTCTCACGAATGATACGTCCCTCATCATCGACATAAGCTGTATCTTTGGATATCCACACCTGTTGTTCCGGATCCACTGTGATATCCGTGTTCAGGTTACGCTCCTGCGGATCTAGACGGTTACGACGAAGGGCAGCTGCGGTATAATCGTAGATCTCATAGCGGTAGTTCAACTGACGATAGTCGAGCATTTTGTCGCCGGTCACTGGATTCGTCACATACATCGCATCAATGATCTCCTGTTCATCCTCGTTCGGCTTACGGGGCAAAGGTTTCTTCCAGTTCAAGCGCGAACCAATCTCCTCACCATCGCGATCTGTCCTGACGGTCTTGTAGGTCTCGTCAATCTCGGCCAGCCGCTCACGAAGGATGGAGTCACGCACATAGTTTACGAACTGACGGTATTTCGAGTTCGTCACCTCCGTCTCATCCATCCAGAAGCCTTCCACAGAGATGTCACGCAACGGGGTCTTCTTACCCCAAAGTGTATCCTGCTTCTCAATACCCATCTTCAGATGTCCACGTTTCACCAGCGTCATCCCATATGGAGTCGGCTCCGCGAAGGCTCTACCACTCGTACCCGTTACTTCTCCGCCGCCACCCGACATGGCTATCTTACCACCATAGCAACCAGTCAGAAGTAGCAGACCTGCAAGACAAATTATTCCTCGTCTCATATCTCTTTCTTGATTGTTTTCACCTTATATATTATTATAGAAACCTGACACTCTTATGTAGGTTTCGCCCTTTCTTAAACAAATCCAACTCGGTCTGATAACCGATGAAGAGTTCGTGGCTTCCATGGATGAAACTAATAGCAGAGGTATATACCTCATAACTATATCCGACACGGATACCACGGATATCTCCTCCCAATTGGAGCGTCACAGAACGGGTTGGACTATACGACAGTCCTGCATACATGACCCTTTTCTCATGGGTGTACATCAGACGACCCGAGATATCTGCCCGCCAGTCTACCCCATCTGTTCGTCCCAGAAGGGAGGTGTGTATGGATAAAAACGGATGACTCAAACGAATATTGTATCCACCGCTCAAATAATATGTAGGAGAGATATCCAACTCATTGGTCTCACCCAAGTCCACTTGCGGTGAGTTCAGGTGCATAGCCGAGACACCGACATACCAGTCATGACACCTGTAATAGGCACCTATACCCACGTCAACACTCGACCCGTCAACCGACGACGATGTAAATGCCGGGTCATCGGCATCATCCAGATCTAGTCTTGAACCGTCGAAATGCTCACTAAGCATACCAGCCTGAGCACCAAGACTAAATGTTCCACCCCACATACGGGATTGCCAAGCATACTGTAGGGCAACACGTTTATGCGTAAACAGTCCTATGGCATCATTCAAAAGCTGTACCCCTACCCCATGATGGGTACCAAAAATATAAATCGGCATGTCAACCGATGCATACATCGTATTCGGATGATGATCAAAACCGGCCAACTGGATGGCATAAACTGCTACTGCGTTCAGTTTGACCTCCTTTCCCACTGTAGCCGGATTAAACGACGGCTCCATCGCCCAATAATGGGAGAAAGCCGCATCATACTGTGCCATCAAACGGACCGAAAGCGACAGTACTATTAGTAATATACCATAACGTCTCAACACCTTCTCTATAACGTACTATTAGGCTTCTTTATTGCATACTACCATATTGCACATGCGTTTTTTCGCCAGTCGTCCCGATTCTGGACATCAAGACTTCTCTCTTTTTTATATTTTTTTTAGATATTAGCATTAGCAGTTTTGGGAATATTTTGTATCTTTGCAAACGGTTGATGTTTCCCAAAACGGGAAACTTTTCCAAAACTAAAAACCAAAAAGTTTCCCAAAACGGAGAACTTTATAGGAGAGAGAACGACAATTATTAACGATGATACACATGGAAATGAAAAACTTTACCATCACGAAAAGAGACGGATCGAAAGATCAATTCTCTTTGGACAAGATTATGAATGCCATTGTCAAGGCATTCGACAGTGTGGACTGCCCCGCAGATCTAGGAACCATCTCCAAGATCCTCAGTCACCTGGACATCCACGACGATATCACGGTGGAAAACATCCAGAATCAGGTAGAAGAGGCGCTGATGCGCGAAGGCTATTATCAGGTAGCCAAATCGTTTATGCTCTATCGTCAAGCTCACTCTGAAGATCGCGAAACACTGGCAAAGTTACAATTCCTGTCAGAATACTGCGATTCTGTGAACGCTGCGACTGGATCGAAATACGACGCTAACGCTAACGTGGAGCACAAGAATATCGCGACCCTTATCGGAGAGTTACCGAAGTCAAACTTCATCCGTTTGAATCGTCGACTGCTCACCGACCGTATCAAAAAGATGTACGGCAAGCATTTAGCCGACGAATATATCGACAAACTGACACATCATTATATATACAAGAACGACGAGACGAGTCTTGCCAACTATTGTGCCTCGATCACCATGTACCCATGGCTTATTGGTGGCACCACCAGCATCGGTGGCAACTCGACGGCTCCAACCAACCTAAAGTCGTTTGCCGGTGGTTTCGTCAACATGGTGTTCATGGTTAGTTCCATGCTCTCTGGTGCCTGCGCTACTCCAGAGTTTCTGATGTATATGAACTACTTCATCGGCAAAGAGTATGGACTGGACTATTGGAAGCGCCCTAACGATCAGGCAGACCTTAGTCTGAAGAAGCGTTCCATTGACAAAGTAATCACCGACTATTTCGAGCAGATTGTCTATACATTAAACCAACCGACAGGTGCTCGTAACTATCAGGCCGTCTTCTGGAACATTGCCTATTACGACAAGTATTATTTCGAAAGCATCTTCGGCGACTTCTACTTCCCCGATGGTTCCAAGCCCGACTGGGATGGTCTGTCTTGGCTGCAGAAACGCTTTATGAAGTGGTTCAACCACGAACGTACAAAGACACTGCTAACCTTCCCTGTGGAGACGATGGCACTGCTGACCGACGAGAACGGCGAATGCAAAGACCCGGAATGGGGCGACTTCACGGCAGAAATGTATAGCGAAGGACACTCGTTCTTTACCTATATGAGTAATAATGCCGACTCACTGAGTTCCTGCTGTCGTCTGCGTAACGAAATCACGGACAATGGCTTCAGCTACACCCTCGGTGCCGGAGGCGTGTCTACGGGTTCTAAAAGCGTGCTCACCATCAACCTGAACCGCTGCATCCAATATGCGGTAAACCATGAGATTGATTACTTAGAATACCTGGGCACCATCATCGATCTTTGTCACAAAGTACAACTCGCCTATAACGAGAACCTGAAGGAACTACAGGCTCACGGGATGTTGCCGCTGTTTGATGCGGGCTATATCAACATCAACCGTCAATACCTGACCATCGGCATCAACGGACTGGTGGAGGCAGCTGAGTTCATGGGACTGAAGATCACCCCGAACGATGACTATCTACACTTCGTACAAGGCATCCTCGGGCTCATTGAGAAGTACAACAAGCAGTACCGCACAAAAGAGGTGATGTTCAACTGCGAGATGATTCCTGCCGAGAATGTCGGTGTAAAACATGCCAAGTGGGATCGCGAGGACGGCTACTTCGTACCACGTGACTGCTACAACAGCTATTTCTATGTGGTGGAAGACGACTCACTCACTATCATCGATAAGTTCAAGCTCCACGGAGCACCTTATATCGAGCACCTGACAGGTGGTTCTGCCCTACACATGAACCTGGATGAACACCTTTCAAAAGAGCAGTATGCGCATCTGCTGAAGGTCGCTGCCAAAGAGGGATGCAACTACTTCACTTTCAATATTCCCAACACCGTCTGCAACGATTGCGGGCATATCGATAAGCGCTATCTGAAAGAGTGTCCGCACTGTCACTCAAAGAATGTGGACTACATGACACGAATTATCGGCTATCTGAAACGTGTCAGCAACTTCTCACAGGCTCGTCAGGAGGAGGCCTCACGCAGGTTCTACGCACACGCAGAATAGTCTGAATGCTCAAATACGTCAATACAGGCATCGTATTTCAAGAGATTCCCGACGAAGTGACACTGGCAATTAATATCTCTAATTGCCCGTGTCACTGTCCGGGTTGTCATAGCCATTATCTATGGGAGGACATCGGGCAACCTCTGGATGCCAAAGCTATCGATGCGTTCGTCAAACAGTTTGGCGACGACATCACCTGTATCGCCTTCATGGGAGGCGATGCCGATCCTATGGAGGTTAACCTCCTGGCGAAATACATCCATGAAAAGCACCCCCTATTCAAGGTTGCATGGTATAGTGGACGACTTCGGATCTCCCGCGAGATCAACAAGCACGACTTCGACTATATCAAAATCGGTCCATACATCCGTCATCTGGGACCACTGAAGAAGCCGACTACCAACCAACGACTTTACAAGCAAGATGAGGACGGTGAGTTCATTGATATCACCTCACGCTTCTGGAAGCGATAGACTAACCAACATATTAGACATCACTTCCACTATATTATATATATTAAATAGGTGTCATATCACCATAAAAGTGGATTCTATATTATTTCTCTAAAAAGTTTCAATATGGTGTAAGTTTTGGGTTTATCAGACGACTAATGGAGTAAACAACAGAAGAAAGAAAACAGATGAAAGACTCAGCCATCGACCATGTCGCATCGCTCTGCGAGGAACAAGAACAAAGGTTCCTCGATCTCATACAACAACACAGGCAGATTATCTACAAGGTCTGCTTTATGTATGCCAACAACGATGAGGCTATCAGTGATCTCTATCAGGAAGCAGTACTGAATCTCTGGACGGCGTTCCCCCGGTTCCGTGGTGAGAGCAAAACCTCGACGTGGGTCTACCGGATTTGCGTGAACACCTGTATCACCAACCTCCGCCAGACGAAGAGACGTCCTGATACGATTCCCCTGACGACATCGATGAATGAACTCTTCCCTGACACAGTAGAAAAGGAGCAACTGCACGAACTATATACTCTTATCAACCGACTCGGCGAATTGGAACGCGCGCTTATTATGCTATGGCTGGACGAGAGGAGTTATGAGGAAATCGCAGAAATACTTGATATTTCGGTCTCGAATGTAGGTGTCCGCATTAACCGTATCAAAACGAAGCTCAAGGTCATGTCGAACAATTAGAATCAGAAACAGCAATGGATTTACAAGAACTGAAACAGAAATGGAATATACTTGATGAGCGGCTCTCAACAAGTGATGTATATAACCAGCCTATGCTCACAGAGATCATCAGACGTAAGAACAAGACCTCTTACAAAGAGATCCGCAATGGTGGTCTGATCAACCTCTTCACTGCACTTTTCTTTGCTGCAGTACTTGTCCCAATAATGCACGTCAAGGGAATCTGCCACGACACATCGTTCTACATCTTAGAGGGTGTCTGTCTTCTTTGTGTACTGATGGCAGTCTGTCGCCTCTGGATCATATCTCGCTTTAATGTGCTGAAATCACCACAGCACCAGCTCCACAACCTTATCAACTATAAACGGTGTTATGCCTATGAGACCGTTTTGGGCATTCCGCTTGCAGGCAGCGGTATCTTCTTATCAATCTTT
Source organism: Prevotella aff. ruminicola Tc2-24 (assembly GCF_900110895.1). Classification (GTDB taxonomy): domain Bacteria; phylum Bacteroidota; class Bacteroidia; order Bacteroidales; family Bacteroidaceae; genus Prevotella. Next base: position 418,990 of record NZ_FOIQ01000003.1, read on the forward strand.
TTTGAGAATGTCGCCTCGCCAACTGGTTATTTCTTCATCGTCCTCGGTATTCTTATGGGAATAAGCTGCGGATGGATGGGATGGATAAAACACAAGACAACGATGCAGAGGATTGAGAAGAATTTAGAAGAGTTGAATGATTTTAAACAGAAATAGAATGTTTTGAGGCCATGAGAAAGATGCTATTATTTTTCGTTCTGCTTGTATCGGCAGGCATAGGAAACGCAAGAGGAGAGATGATCGTCAAGGAAACCGGTGACAGCAACCGTGTACTAGTGATGATACCTGGGTTTGCTTGTTCGGGAGATGTATGGGATGAGACGGCGGCGGCCCTCAGTCTTCAGTATCACTGTTTGCAATTGACCCTACCGGGTTTTGCGGGCGCTGTTCCAACAGAACAGCCTTCTTTCCAGAAGATGGAAGAACAGATTGTCGGTGAGTTGCTGAAGCGCCATATACAGAAAGCCTCGTTCATCGGTCATAGCATGGGCGGAGGACTGGCGATGGCTATAGCTGCCGACTATCCAGAGATGGTCGAGAGCGTCTGCATCGTCGATGCCCTTCCCTGTCTGTCTGCGCTCTACAACCCCGCATTCAAAGCCAATCCTGACAAAGACTACTCCGCAGAGGTCGAGAGATTCATGTCGATGGATGATGAGCAGTATAAACGGACGCAACAGATGGGAGCAGCTACACAAACATGCAGTCCGGAAAGAATCCCAACCATCTTGGATTGGGTCGCAAAAACAGATCGACGGACATACATTAGCATGTACCACAGCTATAGCAATACCGACCTACGCGAAACCCTCAATAGGGTCCAGACAAAAATGCTTGTATTACTTGAGCCACAGTTCCGAGGTATCGAGAACACGGTCAGACACCAATTCGCAGGAAAAAAGGACACAGAGATTCACTTTGCATCGAAAGGTCTTCATTTCATCATGTACGATGATTGGGATTGGTACATCAACCATATTATGAGTTTCTTTAACTACCACGTGGATAAAGCTGTCTAAGGTATATGTGCAAACGACTTGTTCTCATTACTAATACAACAAATCGGCATCTTAATGAAATCTCCCGTTCATTATATTGTGGTATTGCAGATTATTTATTACCTTTGCAAGTAGCCAATAACTTTTAAAAGACAATATGGAAAAGAAAACGTATAAAAAACCTTCGATGAAAGTGCTGCTGTTAGAACTACAGTCCGCGATGCTAGTAAGTAGCGACGAGTATTATTATCAAGGTGCCCCGGACGATTGACTAAGAGCAAAGTCCAAGGAATCTCCTTGTATATGCTTCTTTCGTCTCTTGACTTACACTACCTACAAAAAGACAAGCGATGAAACATTAGAGAATCATCGCTTGTCTTTTTTCTCTTCTTTTCACCCTTCAAATGTTAAATATTGCATTTGCATGAATAATTTCTTCTATAATATTTGGTTTATATTATAAACTTGTTTATCTTTGCACCGTGATTCGAACACATAAGGTCGAGACCAGTCTTTCTGCAGGAGCCTGGGCGAGACCGGAGAACAAGTAAACTAAGTCTGTAACATCAAACAACGTAAAGACAATGGAAGAAAATAACAATCTGACTGCCGAGCGCAGTCTGGAGATAATCACAGAACAGATTGAGCGCAGTCGTCGCTCTATTACAAAGAATTCAGTATGGTCACTCATCTGGTGGGGATCATGGATCATCGTATTTTCCCTTTTAATCGCCTACCTGGGTCAGGCATGGAAAGACCTATGGGGCTTAATGTTAGTTATTTGTGCCGTTGGACAATGGTTTATCAGCAGGAGAAAGGAACCAGCCCCAAAGAGTTTTATCGGCAAGACGATAGGACAGGTATGGACCACATTCGGCCTCTTCTTCGGTACCATCGGTGTCATTCTCGGTTTCGGTGGATGTGGTGTCTTGCCAGCAGAACTGGTCCTACCCGACGGGCACATCTGTCTCAACATCACCAGTATTATCTCACTCGGTTTTGGTATTGCAGCTACTATCACGGGATTCGTTCTTGAAAACCGGATTATGCAGATATGTGGTATCATTGCTGGCTTAGGCGGTTTTTTCACAACCATGCAATATCCCCAGATAGACCAGCTCTATGTGATGGCGGCTGTGGCCTTCGTCGGTCTTGTCATCCCCGGACTCATCATTAAGATACAAACAGGTATCAAGGTCGATTAGCCTATGTTCCAGCCATTAGACCCACTACTGCACTCTGAGCTACGACTGGCCGTCATGTCGTTGCTCATCAGTACCGAAGAAGCTGAGTTCCCCTACATCAAGGAACAGACGGGAGCTACGGCGGGCAATCTGAGTGTGCAGGTAGACAAGCTATCAGCGGCAGACTACATCGAGGTAGAGAAGACTTTCAAGGGCAAGCGTCCTTGCACCGTCTGCCGCATCACTGACAAAGGACGGCAAGCGTTCGAGGCTTATATTGAGGCACTGAAAAGCTATCTTCACAAATAACGAAGGTGGAACATAGCATAAAGACCGGTGGTCATCCCACCTGGTCAGACGAATGATGCCGAAATCATAAAACATCAGCGAGACAAACAATTATAATTTGTTCATCTCGCTGATGTTCTGATAATAGACAAGCACTTACTGTCTAATACTCATCCTCGTTGAAGAGGAAGTCTTCCTTGGTGGGATAATCGGGCCAGATGTCCTCGATGCTCTCGTATACATCGCCCTCATCCTCTATCTCCTGCAAGTTCTCAAGCACCTCCAGGGGGGCACCTGAACGTATTGCGTAATCTATCAACTCATCCTTGGTTGCTGGCCAAGGAGCGTCCTCCAGTTTCGATGCTAATTCCAGTGTCCAATACATATATTCTTAGTCTTTGGTTTTTACTCTTCTTTAAATTTGGACGCAAAAGTAATCAATTATTTCCTATCTGCAAACATTTTACCATATTATTTCACTGACATTTGCGTTAAAATTTATTTTTTTTGCCAAGACAAACAGGTAATCACTCAATCTGTTTATATAGCACTGTGTCTCGGGGGATACCGGGGTAAGCTCTGCCAATGCGACAATACGGCGTTCGGCGCGTCGGCAGACCGTCCTGCAGACATGAGCCTGAGCAGCTGCCTGCGTTCCTCCAGGAAGAATAAAGCCATGCCGCTCCGGCAACAGGCTCATCATCTTATCCACCTCCTGTTCCAGCAGTTCTATCTCTCCTTTGGGTAGCCTGGCGGTGTCTGACAATGCTGTCTGCGCCTGATCTGTCGCCAGATTGGAACAGACCACAAACAGGTTCTTCTGGATACGGGTAATCATCGACCGATCATTGCCTTGCGGCAGAAGGGCTGCCAACAGTCCAAGATGGGAACTCAGCTCGTCGACCGTCCCATAGGCTTCCAGTCGCTCACACGATTTCTTCACGCGAATACCACCGATGATACTCGTCTCTCCTTGATCGCCCGTACGGGTATAGACTTTAGTTATCTTCATAAGCTTATCGGTATTTATCAGTTAGAAGTTTATTATATAGTTCCTCTTATGTCGCTTCGTATCAAACAGGACAATACCACAATCATACAGATCATAGGAAATGCCTGTGCGAGGGTCTGAAACAATCTCTTGCCAGAGTCGCTTGTCGCGTCGGATATTCTCCAGAACGAGAACAGTCCGTTCGTCCAGCCCTCCGGAGGCTAACAGGCGCTTCCACTGTCCACGCACATCATCCTTCATATCCAGTCTTATCAGTTCCAGACGATCTGTGTCGGACGTGATCACTGCCTTTCGACACCCTGCCTGCCAGTATTCACGATAGAGTGGAGAGGTATCGAGGATCGTCTGCGGCTGCCGCCAGTTCGCCAGACGGAAATACAGGCGCCCCAACTTCCGCCTTCGGGGGCCATCTCCCTGACCGAGCGTCTCATACAGGTAATATGGCCAATGCTCATTGATGACATACCTCACAAACCAATAGTCTGTAGGCGACTGGATGCCAAAGCCACGGCAATGCCCAATCCTGCTCATCCATACAAAAGGACGCTTCAACCAATACATATGTGCAAAGATAAGAATAATCGAGGGCAGAACAAAATAAGTTCACTTATTTTTTTTGCTGAGTACATGTATCTTGGCTTTTTCCGTCATAAAGATCTGGAAAAAGCGTGGAATGTCAGACACAAAACCAGCATACTTGTTACGCTGGTATACGGTATACCAAGAAAGGCCGGATTATTTTCACAATCCGGCCTTTCTTCATTGGAGGAAAACTACAACCCGAATTCAGCTGTAATCCCCCACTTCATCATATTTCCAGTATTCGAAATTGCTAAAGACTTGTACCAGTCGCCATGCAGCCGGACAAAATGTCTGCCCATCGCCATCTGGGCACCGGCACCGAGGTATGCCCCAAAGAACGCGGTGTTATCCCATTCCGTGTCCACAATCTTCTTAGACATGTAGTATCTGCTTTCATGGTTTCCATAATGTAACGTATAGAAGCCTCCAGCACGAACAAGTGGACAAATCTTTCCCTTGCCGAAGCGCTTAACAAGACCTACAGAGAAGGTCCACCTACTATCCCTTTCATATATGGTATGTGAGGGTTCATGTCCTCCAAGAACCATGACGTCGTGCTCAAACTTTGTCTTAGGAGAATACGCAACACAAAACTCCACACTACCGCCACGTACCATACGATTTATTTCCGTCTCTACACCAAGACCAAACTCTAAGGCATTACCATGATAGCTCGCATCCTCCAAAGTCTGATTGACCGTTCTCTCCTTTGAATAATATGCATAACCAGCGAATGCCTTGACGTAACATTTCGCCTTGTCGGATTTCGGCTTGTACTCATACACCATGCACGTGCTGCCATCAGTACATACATCATCATGATAGTCGCGTACGATGCTCACGAGTTTCTTTCTCGACATATCCTTGTCGTTCATGTCCTTAATGGCTTTCCATGAGTCCTTCAGCAGGAACCTCACCTTACCGTATTGCGCCTTTCTTTCCTGCTCCTTTTCCTGTTCCCGGGCCAGAGTAGACGACGTATAGAATGCTCTGTTAGTAAGCTCGGCCATCTCACCATCCTCACGTTCAAAGAAGAAGTACTCATCAGAATTGTACGCCACACAATAAAGGTTCATCTTTCCCTGAACCATAAACTCCGCGAAATACAGCTGGGTGTCGCCCGCAACAGTCAGGCGACGCGTAACGAAATACTTTCCTCCCTCGTCAAACCTGAACCCTTCTATATCGCCAGGCTTATAAGTCTTGCCCTCGCTCCCTCCATTAGCCCAGAAATCACATTGTCTCGAAAGTTTCTCGTTAGTACGGAAGTCTATAATTCCACGGACAGTGTCGCCATCGTTCGTGATGATAAATCCTGTTCTGGGGTTAGACTGTGCCATAGCCGCTGTTGCAGAGATTGCCAACAGGACGAAAAAAAATACCTTTTTCATTAATAATAATTCATTATGGTGTTAATAATACGAAGTTTTTAGTTTTTTGAGTAAACTGCTTTTCACCGGTCTTTGCGCTGCATACACAATGAACAGCAACATGAGAACGACATACAAAGGTACTAATTAAATCTGAAATAAAAAAACTTTTCAAAGAAAATTTCCTCTTTACATCCATCCGTTGTCGTTCTTGATCATAGGTGTCACGATTGATCCTCTAGTTAGAGCGAGATGGATTCACACTGAATAACAAGTACATCTGGAGTTGTACGGATGTCGGCTGACAAGAAAACGCGGCAGGTCGGCATCATCGAAATAAACGTCTGACTATTAGCATGATGCCCATATTCAACTTTCTTGGAAGGTATCTTTTACACCATAAGACATATCTTCTCTTACAGTAAAACAACTTGTTTTACCTTCATGGAAGGCATCTCCATGACTCGTAACTCCTATCTCCACGACAGTAAAACAACTTGTTTTACTTCGAGAGATGATAGGGGAACGGGGCGAGGAGATATGGTCTTTCAACGAAAGGGATGGTTTCTTGTCCCTTCGACAGGCTCAGGGACCGTGAAGGATGGACTCAGGGACCGTGGAAAACGAAGAAGCCCTGGAGCATTGCTGTTCCAGGGCTTCGGTTGAAGAAAAAGTGGCGGCCTCCTACTCTCCCGCATTGCATTGCAGTACCATCGGCGCAGGCGGGCTTAACTTCTCTGTTCGGAATGGGAAGAGGTGGGACCCCGCTGCAATAACCACCTGATAAATCATTTCATTGGACAACGGCCGTCTCCATCTCAGGAGGAACGGACACTTGCCAACGTATGGGTGACTATCTCCACACAAGACCTAAGCCAAAGGCCATGTCTACTGATGAACATACATCTCTCAGCATACAACTGAAAGTACCGCCTCGCGGCGAAAGATCTC
>NZ_FOIQ01000002.1:0-1679 GCF_900110895.1 Prevotella aff. ruminicola Tc2-24
GGCACGACGGACAAGTTCACGTTCTACTACCAGAACAAGGACCATCTGGGCACGGTGCGTGAGACGGTGACCTCGTCGGGCGCGATGAAGCAGCGTGTGAACTACTACCCCTTCGGCGGCCAGCTCGTGGATACCCTGAAGGCGATGGTCTTGAGCCCCAATTTCCAGCAGTACAAGTACAACGGTAAGGAGTTCGACGGCACGTTCGGCCTGAACACCTACGACTACGGCGCCAGACAGCACTACCCCGTCCTCGCAAGATGGGATAGAATAGATCCCCTCTGCGAGAAATACTACGGCGTCAGTCCCTATGCGTATGCAAATAATAATCCTGTGAAGTTTATTGATCCGGATGGAAGAAAAGTTGTCAACTCTAAAGGGGTGAGTATATTTTACATAAGTGCATCTAAAAAAATATGTGTCTCCAGGCATGCATCAGAAAATGAGAAAATGGTGTACCAAGGAATGATGCTTACGCCTACTGGACAAAGAATCTCTCGGATGGAATTTCAGCCAAAACTGCGGATTGACATTAACAGAGGCTGTTGGAGCCGAAGCTGCACATGAAAGTGTACATGCTTCTGATGAGGAAGAAATAAATAAAGATATCTCAAGTGCGAACAATGGAAAGCCTAGATCAAAACAAGAAGCCGAGAAGAAGCCTCGAGAAATAGAACAGCAATTTAGAGACGAATTAAAAAATATAAAAGATGGAAATCAATAAATTTTGCTATATAATCATCGCTTCGATCTTGTTTTCATTTGAAATTGGATTTGCCAAACGAAATGAAACAGAACTAAATTGGAACAAAACAGATAGGATTTTACCTATTTATGTTCAGGATTCCATACAAAACTTTTACAAATCTATTAATATAGACTATTGTATATATTTTTTGTATGGGAAAGGAATAAATGAAGACAAAGAGAATCCTGATGGCATATATTCTTTTAAGATGCTTTCCTCTCATAGTCATACCCATCTTTTAATTATTTATCATTCTGAAGTATATATTGTTAGAAGTCTCAATCATGGAGGGATAGTAGCAGAAATCTGTAGATTTGCCAAAAAAAAGAATATAGATGAAGCATTCCTAAAAGAAGCATGCTTGATATGTTTTAATTATCTGTTAGATGAGCATCAAACTACAGATGATGAAAAGAACATAGAATTTGTCAACAAAGACGACTTTGTTAGATCTCTGTTATTTAGCAAATCCATGGATGAAGTTTACAAGGTCTATAAGGAGATAAAATCCTCCAAAAACATAGCAGAAGATTTTCCTTTCTATATTCTCACAAAAGAATTAGATGAGAAAGAAACAATTTTATTACTTGGTCTCATTGGAGGGTATGATTTTGAACATGAATCGAATGAAATAGAAAGGTGACGTACTGCGGCAACCATCCCTATCGTGAGACCGACCGTACCAGGAAATAAAGAAGGTAACATTATATTTATAACGAAACGAAATTGGATACTTTGTGTAATATTGAGTACACGATTCATAATAATACGAACAAATGTCAAGTAATAGTACTGTCAGAGGATATATAGTATGAGAATTGGTAATAATATTTTGGAAATAACCCATGAATATTCCCAATTATTTGCTATATTTGCCGTTGGAATCAACTATAAATCGCATGGGATTACAAAAGAGCGGCACGACGGACAA
>NZ_FOIQ01000002.1:1809-480352 GCF_900110895.1 Prevotella aff. ruminicola Tc2-24
GACCATCTGGGCACGGTGCGTGAGACGGTGACCTCGACGGGCGCGATGAAGCAGCGCGTGAACTACTACCCCTTCGGCGGCCAGCTCGTGGACACCCTGAAGGCGATGGTGTTGAGCCCCAATTTCCAGCAGTACAAGTACAACGGCAAGGAGTTCAACAACATGTATGGCCTGAACACCTACGACTACGGTGCCCGCCAGCACTACCCCGTCCTCGCAAGATGGGACAGGATCGATCCGCTCTGCGAGAAGTACTATAATGTCAGTCCGTATGCATATTGCGCCAATAATCCGGTAAATTGTGTTGATCCGGACGGAAGAGATGGTGTAAAAATAGTTGATGAAGAGAATAAGACAATTACAGTTAAGGCAGACTACTTTGTTCGAACAGGAGATAGGGCATATCGTGATTCTAATGGAAATATTCAAACACTTTCTGGCTACTCATCAGGAGATATAAACGAGATGAATGACTATAATAAATATTTGAATGAATTGAATCTTACTATTCCATCTGGTGATTACGAGGGATATTCATTAAAATTTGATCTCACATTTAAAGACGGAGGGACAACAGAAACTATACAAGCTGCTTCTGATGATTATGAAGGTCATAATATCGGAAATTCTATTTCGAAAGGAAATAGTCAACTATATAGGAATATCGGATTTGAACAAGTTGAACGTTCTGATGGTACCACATCTGTTGTTGGAGGTGTCACACAAGAAAATCAGAACATAGTAATGAATGTTGGCTACTCAGGACTTGATACAAAACAAAATAGAATTCACGAAATATTTCATACATTTGGTTTGTCACATCCAAAAGGGAATAGTGTTTCTGATGGTATTATGAATTATCCGCCCAAGAAACCAAGCAATAACGATGCTTTAAAAGTTATAAATTCTAGTGTCTTACCTATAATAAATAAAAAGAAATGAGATTATTATTTATATTTATCTTTTCCTTTGCGAATATTAGCATATTTGGGCAAATAAACGAAATGGACTTCGTTGTTAAAAACGCATATTATATATCGATAGATATTGACATGAAGCAGAATTACCCAATCATGTTTGATGTCATATTGGATAAGAATGATTCTTTGATAGTTAATACAAACAGCGAGCAGGATTTTATTAATAACATTCTACAGAACACGACATATGTTCCTCGCTGTTGGTCGTCAGATGTTTTCATAAAATTGTATGGTGACGATGGGGTTGATACAAAAACCAGATTTAGAAATTTGTTTTTTGATGAAATGGAAAAGAATGGAAGAAAGGAGACTCTAAAACTTGCAAGTGGTGGAATGGTGAATATTTCATATATAGGGTTGAAGGGTGTTTTTGTCCAGTTAAATAAAGAGATCTCTTTTTCACATGGTTTAGATCAAAAAGACAATCCTAAAGTTATTAATCCATGTATTCCATTGGCTATTACGGAATATATCTTAACCAATAATTTACCAAAAAATAAATGAAACTGCTCTTTGATTGATTTCAAGTCTGTAATGACGACTGTCAATTCGAACGTGGGAATCTCCTGAGGAATCCGCTCGTTGATTATAAGCAACCTATCCGCAATCTTGCCATGAGCAGGGCTGCGGATTTTCGTTATTATTTGCAAAAACATATAACCCATATCTGTCAACTGCATCCAAGGAATTTGCCTTAAAGCACAAAGAATTCACCTTTGGGATTTGTCAGTTTCAGAGATAATTCCTATATTTGCCGTTGGTTATCAACTATAAATCGCATGGGATTACAAAAGAGCGGCACGACGGACAAGTTCACGTTCTACTACCAGAACAAGGACCATCTGGGCACGGTGCGTGAGACGGTGACCTCGACGGGCGCGATGAAGCAGCGCGTGAACTACTACCCCTTCGGCGGCCAGCTCGTGGACACGCTGACGGTAATGATGTGGAACCGCGACTTCCAGCAGTATAAGTACAACGGTAAGGAGTTTGACGGCACGTTCGGCCTGAACACCTACGACTACGGTGCCCGCCAGCACTACCCCGTCCTCGCCCGCTGGGACCGCATCGATCCTCTGTGTGAAAAGTACTATGGCATCAGTCCGTATGCGTATTGTGCGAATAATCCTATGAGGTTTGTGGATCCAGATGGAAAAGATGTAAAAATCAAAGTTGGAAATGAACCTGTTGGTACTACAACCATAAACTTATATAGTTCTTCTGAATTGAAGAAAGGAAACATAAAGGGTCCCAAAACGACAACGGTCTCTGTATATGAGGTAACTGTGTCAAATGATTCTGGAGAAAGTAATACATATTATTATACCCGTGTGGGATATCGTAAAAATTACAACAATCAAGAGAAACCAGCAACAGAAGTTACCTTTGATGTTCTTAAAGATGGAGATACTTTTTCCGCTGTTGTAAAATCCCGTTGGGGGGGTAAGGATAACGTATTAGAATTGAGAGATCCAAACAATATAAATAATCAAACTGTAAAAGCAAAGAAAGGATCGACCCCTCAAAATAGGACCGCAATACAATTTCACATAAAAGGTGCTACAGATGGGTGCCTTTTGGCTGTTGGAAAAGACCAAATAGATTCACCTACAGAAGAAATAAGGTCTAGTCTCCCCGGGTCATCAAAAGCTGCACAGAATAGTTTTATGTCAGACATAAAGAGATATCAGAAAAGTGATTCAGATAATGGATATTCTGCAAATATTAATGTTGTTTTCGATCAATTGTATGGAGAAGAAAAAAAGAAATAAATGTTTTGTAATGGCATTGCTTTTTGTACTCAGTCTAAATGCTCAATGCCACCAGATCGGACTATCGCAAGATAGTGTTTCATTTCAGATTCCAAAAGAGGTTGAATCTGATCTAGGATACAATAAACTGCTTGGGAGATATGTTTTATCTGCAATGAAAAATGAATCTTGTGATGCTTTACATAGAGACTCATTAATGAGTCTCTATGTAAGAAGTTCGTTTGAAAAGACAATTATGTATTTATGTGATTCTGCAAACTATGCGAATTCCAATTTTATATATGAAGATGTTAGTAGATGGGTTGAGACACTCCCAAACTTATTATCTTATTGTAGTAATAAGGAGATTCAATACGCACTATGCGACAGTCTACTAAATAAGGGATGTGAGATTGGATTATTAGCAATGTGGGATTCATGTGACATAAACCGACTAGAAAATTACAGGAACTATAGAGATTTCCAAATAAGTCAGAAAAATGCTTATCTATTAGGTGATTTACTCGTAATATCTCATAATAGTAAAAACAAAAAGGAATATAAATATATAATCAGGCAGTTAAGAAGAATAGATGAAAAATACTATTTGTTTCTACGGAAGCAGTTTAATAGTAGAAATAGGGTTACATATTATGAGTATTTGGCAAATTTCAATGATTATTTGTGTAACTAATTATACGAAAATGTGAAATAAGTTGAAAGGATATCGATTGATGATTTCTTAGGCGCAGAAAGGGTCTTTGCTGTTTCTTTTCGTTTGCGCCATCTGATGTTACACGACATCACACTTTCCTCTGGAATAAAGATTGTTTACCTGTAATAGAGGTAGCCCTGAAGTGTCCTGGTTGTAGGGCGCTTCGGGGCCACTTGTATTACCAGAGATGCTGTCGGACAAAATATTTTGGAAATAACCCATGAATATTCCCAATTATTTGCTATATTTGCCGTTGGTTATCAACTATAAATCGCATGGGATTACAAAAGAGCGGCACGACGGACAAGTTCACGTTCTACTATCAGAACAAGGACCATCTGGGCACGGTGCGTGAGACGGTGACCTCGACGGGCGCGATGAAGCAGCGCGTGAACTACTACCCCTTCGGCGGCCAGCTCGTGGACACGCTGAAAGCAATGGTACTGAACCGCGACTTCCAACAATATAAGTACAACGGCAAGGAGTTCGACGGCACGTTCGGCCTGAACACCTACGACTGGCGCCCGCCAGCACGACCCGATATTGGCAAGGTGGGACCGCATCGATCCCCTGTGTGAGAAATACTACGGTATCAGTCCTTATGCGTATTGTGCCAACAATCCGGTGAAGTTTATTGATCCGGATGGAAAGAAAATATATATACCAAAACGATCGCAGTCAGAAGTTTTGCAAATGATAAACACATACTCCAAGACCCAATATAAAGTTGATGAGAATGGATATATGTGTGTTGATAAAGATGCTGAAATAAATGAAAAAGGGTCTGGCCATTATTCGGAAAGATTGGACAAAACAATTTCAGCAGAAAGGAAGCTAACTCTAATGGCGGGTGACACATATACAGCGACAAAAGGAAATGCTTCCCAGACATTTGATGTTAAGAAATATGGAGGAGGACTTACCGATAGTAAAACTGACAAAACAAACGTAAAAAACGGTTGTCTCAAAGGAAGGTCACATCGTACATGATACAGAAGGTAATGAAGTGAAAAAGCCTGCAGGAGAAGTGCTTATACATGAAATAGTTGGACATGCTGCACCGGCTATTGTAGGAACAGAAACAGGAAATGCTGTAAAGAATGAAAATATTGTTAGAAAAGAATTAGATTTACCAGAAAGAGTAGATGAAAAAGATCATTATGAAGAATAAAATTTTATTATGTTGTCTATCATTATTCACCAGTATAGGTGTTTATGCAAACGATTCCATTCTTGTTGATAAAGTATGGACAGAAAGGCGAATCATTTTTTATAGTGAGGAGGAAATGGATTCCATAGGGGAAGGACCCATGATAGAGGAGGGCGGTATTGCATGTGGTTATGCTGGATGCATAAAAATAGAGTTCTTAGGTAATCATCGGTTTAGAAAGGTATATCCTTATGGAAAAGTTTGCCTTGGAAGTTGGTATCTTAAGGATGATGTGCTTACAATTGTGTATGACAAAAGAGAAAGAAAGGAAAAGAAAAGATATAGGTTTAAGATCAAGTATAGAGAGAAGAAAGAATGCCCCACTCTTTATTTGTTTGAAATAAATAAAATCGCATGTTACATTTTCTGTAACTATAAATAGGAGGTGGCCCTGAAGTGTCCTAGTTGCGGACATTTCGGGGGCTACTTGTTTATACCTGACAGGAAAGTCGAAGTTTCCTGCCAGGTTTCAGTTACTTTACCGGCACGAAACTCCCAACTTGTCCCTGAACTTTCTTTATGCGGATTCTTGATGGAATGTGATTTGTAAATATTGTGTGCCAAATATCGGATGCTTACCAATATCGTTCACCACCATTATAAAACAAAGTATCCAACTCTTGAGCATTTTTTCTCTTTTTTCTTCTTTCTTCTCACGATTTTGCGCTACATTTGCAAGATAATCTATAACAACACAACCCTATGGCAAAGATAACTGTTCAGGACACAGAGATTACGGTTGTTTCCCATAACAACAATGATTACACATCTCTTACGGATATGGCACGTAGTCAGTTACAAGAGCATATCATCTTTCGTTGGCTCAGCCTAAAGAACACGACAGAGTACCTTGGGGGAATAGAAGAATCTAGAACTTTACAATAAAATTATGAAAAGAATTCTCTGCTTATTTTGTTTTTTCTTGATAGGTATCCATATGTATGGTAAGAGGAAAAACATAATGTATTATGTTGAAATTCCAGAATACATGGTTGCCCAATTGGATAGTGTATATTATAGTTGTACCAATGAGTTTCATGTTGGGGCGGGGATAAACGTACACAATCTGGTTAATTATAAGGATACATCCTTTAAAGATGGTATATATGTCTTCAGAGGAATGGGGCCTCATTTTCAGCAGTTGATGTTTATTAGGTATAAGCACAAATTGTATTTCTTTAATGCTCATAATGCGATAAATGTGCAGAAACAATTGATGGATGCAAAGGAGAAATTACTTATTGAGTCAAGTGATTATGTCTTATATCTCAAACACATAGCTGATTACATTTACGAATCATATGAGGCTGAAGATTATTATTATGAGGCTATAGATGAGAGTTATCATGATGGCATTTTACTTCCTCTAGGAAATTGAGGCAATAAGACGTGTAAGTCGTAAGAAATATCATAGGACAGCTCACTTTTGTCCTAAAAATGTGCCGAAAAAAGTGGTCGCCTAATATCGTGAACCAGAAAAACTAAGGGGGACTTTTAGTTCCTTTTCCCCCTGTTTGGCGTAGAGATGGGGGCTACTTTGGGTAGGGGTGGCTTCTAACAGTCAAGGAGATAGTCTCCATGACTGTAAGGAATGGCACTTACGAGTGAAAGAGATAATCTCTTATAGGGTATAGGGATTATCTCTTTCACTTGTGGAGCCTATCTGAATGACTCTTGGAGATTATCTCGTTGAGTGTAAGATGCCACCCTGTCCTCGTATATGTATAATTATCTTATTATCAACTGATTACGAAAACCGCCTAAAACTCGCGTCTATGGCCCTCACTCCAGCGTTCCTGACCTCTGTGCGAGTTATGAACGATCGTTTGTAAAGATATATCGTATTTGGCCCTTCGACAAGCTCAGGAACCACTCAGGGGCCGCTCTGGGACAACCCTTCGACAGGCTCAAGGACCGTGGGGCATTGCTTCGGCAGGCTCAGCAACCGCAAGCTTGGGAGCGGGGGCTCTTTGGGACGAGAAACAGCATCATTTATCAGAAATGCACATCAATATGCACAAAACATACATTATTGGCTACAAAATATGAATTTTTATTCGAAAACGCTTGGTTGTTTCGTAGATTTTGCATAATTTTGCAGCCCAAAAGAGAGAAATATTGTAATTAAACAAATAGTTATGGCAGAACAATTAGAAGTGAAGGAGCTGGACCAGGTTGTTGTCCGCTTCTCGGGTGATTCCGGTGACGGTATGCAGTTGGCCGGAAACATTTTTTCTACGGTCAGTGCCACCGTTGGTAACGGCATCTCTACATTCCCAGACTACCCAGCGGACATCCGCGCCCCGCAAGGCTCGCTGACGGGTGTCTCAGGCTTCCAGGTACACATCGGCGCCGGAAAGGTGTACACCCCGGGCGACAAGTGCGACGTGCTCGTTGCGATGAACGCCGCCGCCCTGAAGACGCAGTACCGCTATGCTAAGCCGGGTGCCACGATCATCATCGACACCGACTCGTTCGGTCCGAAGGATCTGGAGAAGGCACAGTTCAATACCGAGGACTATCTCGGTGAGATGAACATCGATCCCGACCGCGTGATCCAGTGCCCGCTCACCACCATGGTCAAGGACTGTCTGGCCGACTCGGGCATGGACAACAAGGCGATGCTGAAATGCCGTAACATGTTCGCCCTCGGACTCGTGTGCTGGCTCTTCGACCGCGACCTGAACCTCGTTGGTAACTTCCTCAAGGAGAAGTTCGCCAAGAAACCTGCCATCGCAGAGAATAATATTAAGGTGGTGCAGGCCGGCTACGACTACGGTCATAACACCCACTCCTCGGCTGTCAACGTATACCGCATCGAGTCGAAGGAGAAGGTGCCCGGACGTTATATGGACATCACAGGTAACAAGGCCACGGCCTACGGCTTCATCGCCGCTGCCGAGAAGGCCGGTCTCCGTCTGTACCTGGGTTCCTACCCCATCACCCCTGCCACCGACGTGCTCCACGAGCTGTCGAAGCACAAGTCGCTGGGCGTGACCACCGTACAGTGCGAGGATGAGATCTCGGGCTGTGCCTCAGCACTGGGCGCCTCGTTCGCCGGTGCCCTGGGCGTAACCTCGACCTCCGGTCCTGGCATCTGTCTGAAGAGTGAGGCCATGAACCTCGCCGTGATCATGGAGCTGCCGCTCGTGGTGCTCGACGTACAGCGTGGCGGTCCTGCCACGGGTCTGCCCACAAAATCGGAACAGACCGACCTGCTGCAGGCTCTCTTCGGCCGTAACGGTGAAAGCCCGATGCCAGTGATGGCCGCCACCAGTCCTACCGACTGCTTCGACGCCGCCTACCAGGCTTGTAAGATCGCCCTGGAGCACATGACACCTGTGGTGCTTCTCACCGACGCCTTCGTGGCCAACGGCTCGGGTGCCTTCAAGCTCCCAGAGATCGCTAAGCTCGACCCGATCAATCCGCCATACGTACCCGAGGAACTGAAAGGAAAGTGGACACCGTATATGCGTGCCGAGAACGGTACCCGCTACTGGGCCGTGCCGGGTCGTGAGGGCTTCGCTCATATCCTCGGCGGACTGGAGAAAGACTCTAACACAGGCGCCATCTCTACGAACCCGGAGAACCACGACCTGATGACGCGTCTGCGCCAGCAGAAGATCGCGAACATCCAGGTGCCCGACCTTGAGGTCGACGGTGACGTACAGGATGCCGACCTGCTCATCGTGGGCTTCGGTTCTACTTACGGTCATCTGCACTCTGCCATGGACGAGCTCCGTGCGAAAGGCTATAAGGTGGCTCAGACGCACTTCAAGTACCTGAACCCGCTGCCGAAGAACACGGCCGACGTGCTGAAGAAGTATAAGAAGGTGGTTGTGGCCGAGCAGAACATGGGTCAGCTCGCCGGTTACCTGCGCATGAAGGTCGACAACTTCGTTCCGTTCCAGTTCAACCAGGTAAAAGGTCAGCCGTTCATTGTTTCCGAACTCGTAGACTCGTTCGAGAATATAATTAAGAGTTAAGAGTTAAGAATTAAGAAATAAATGACTCTGGAAAATCCGATAGAAAACCGTGCTTATCAGTTCGCCTTGCGAATGGTAAAAGCATACAAGTATCTGACAAGACAACAATCAGAATTTGTGTTATCTAAACAGATGCTTCGAAGCGGTACCTCAATTGGCGCTATGATGCGTGAGGCTAAATTTGCACAAAGCCGTGCAGACTTTATAAGCAAGACCTCGATCGCATTAAAAGAAGCCAATGAGACTCTCTACTGGATTGAACTCTTACATGATAGTGAATATATAGATGATAAAACCTTTGAGTCTATTCACAATGAAGCTAACGAGATAACATCCATTTTAGCATCAATTGTGAAGACGACCAAAGAAAACTCTGATAAATATGACAATAATGACTGTAATATTCTTAACTCTTAATTCTTAACTCTTAATTAAAATGTTTACAGCACAAGATTTTAAGAAAGGCCAGCCTCGTTGGTGCCCTGGTTGCGGTGACCACTTCTTCCTGGCTTCACTCCATAAGGCTATGGCCGAGATCGGCGTAGCTCCCGAGAACGTAGCAGTAATCTCTGGTATCGGCTGCTCCAGTCGTCTTCCCCACTACATGGCTACCTACGGCATGAACACTATCCACGGTCGTGCCGCCGCCATCGCCACGGGTGCGAAGGTTGCCAACCCCGACCTGACCGTATGGCAGGTGTCGGGCGACGGTGACGGACTGGCTATCGGTGGTAACCACTTCATCCATGCCAACCGCCGTAACATCAATCTGAACATGATCCTTCTGAACAACCGTATCTACGGATTGACGAAGGGTCAGTACTCACCCACCTCACCACGTGGCTTCGTGTCGAAGTCGAGCCCTTACGGAACGGTAGAGGATCCGTTCCGTCCTGCCGAGCTCTGCTTCGGTGCCCGCGGCCATTTCTTCGCCCGTGCCGTCGCCACCGACGCCAAGGGAACCGTAGAGATCCTGAAGGCCGCCTACGAGCACAAGGGTGCCGCCGTCTGCGAGATCCTGCAGAACTGCGTGATCTTCAACGACCACTGCCATGACATCGTGTACAACAACGAGGGTCGTAAGAAGAACGCCATCTACGTGCGCCACGGTGAGAAGCTCGTGTTCGGTGAGAACAACGAGTTCGGACTGGTACAGGAGGGCTTCGGCCTGAAGGTGGTGGAGATCGGCAAGGACGGCTACACCATCGACGATGTACTCGTGCACGACGCTCACTGCGAGGACAACACCCTGCAACTGAAGCTCGCCATGATGACTCCGGAAGACGGATTCCCCATCGCCCTCGGCGTGATCCGCGACGTGGATGCTCCGACCTACGACGAGGCCGTCCACGCTCAGTTGGAAGAGGTGAGCGCTCAGAAGAAGTATCACAACTTCACCGAGCTTCTGGAGACCAACGACATCTGGACTGTCAGCGAATAAGCTGAAGAAGATATCCACACACAACCAAGGATAAAAGGACAGACCGTTCTGCCCTTTTATCCTTTTTTGATTTCTATCAATCAGAAGCCGTAAAAAGGCAATCGTTTGCAAAGTCTACTTGACAATTCCGCCAAGGAGGATAAGAGTAAAAGAAGTATTTGTGTATTTATACACTCGTTATACGGGTATTTTATTTCATTCTTATTACTTTATTCTCAAAAACTTACTACCTTTGTGGCGGTTTTCAAAAAACGACCACAAGAATCTAAGAATTATCAACAATTACTATTAGATATGTTTCACATATACAAAGGATTTCCACTCGTTGAGACGTACCATAAGATGCGTTTTCAACGTAAATACCATCCTGCCGATGGTACCAAAAGGGCTATCAAGATTGCTCTGGTAGCCATAGTAACCCTCTTGCTTTGGAACATGCCTTCCGAGTGGTACGGCATCCAGAACCTGACCGTCATCCAGCAGCGCATCATCGCTATCTTCGCGTTTGCCACGCTGATGTGGGTTCTTGAGGTGGTCTCCTCATGGGCCACGTCAATCGCCATCATCGTCATCATGCTGCTGTTCTGTACGGACAGTGGTATCGCACCGATGGTGAATGAGGAGGTTGTTGGAAAAGTGCTGAGTCACAAGGGCGTGATGGCCACATTCGCCGACCCGACCATCATGCTGTTCATCGGTGGATTCGTGCTGGCCATCGCCGCCACAAAGACAGGTCTCGACGCTCAGTTGGCTAAGGTATTGCTGAGACCATTCGGTACTCGCAGTGAGATGGTGCTGTTGGGCTTCTTGCTCATCACCGGTCTGTTCTCGATGTTCGTGTCGAACACAGCCACTGCCGCTATGATGCTCACCTTCCTGACACCGGTGTTCCGTCAGCTGCCGCCCGAAGGCAAAGGCCGCGTCGCACTGGCCATGTCGATTCCCGTGGCTGCCAACCTCGGTGGTATGGGTACCCCTATCGGTACACCGCCGAACACCATCGCCCTGAAATACCTGAACGACCCTGAGGGTCTGAACCTCGGTCTGGGCTTCAGTCAGTGGATGATGTTCATGTTCCCCCTCGTCATCCTGCTGCTGTTCATCAGCTGGAGAATCCTGCTGAAGATGTTCCCCTTCACCCAGAAGAACATCGAACTGACCATTGAGGGCGGCATACAGAAGGGACGTCACTCGTGGATCGTCATCGTGACATTCTTCGTCACCATCGCTCTTTGGCTGTCTGACAAGTTCACTGGCATCAACTCTAATACGGTGGCCATGATACCGTTCATGGTGTTCGCCCTGACGGGTGTCATCAACAAGCGCGACCTGGAGCAGATCAACTGGAGTGTCATCTGGATGGTGGCCGGAGGCTTCGCCCTCGGCTATGGTCTGAACGCCTCTGGTCTGGCAGCCAATGCCGTGGAGAGCATTCCCTTCGGTGAGTTCTCACCGGTGCTCATCCTGCTTCTTGGCGGTGCTATCTGCTACCTGCTGTCGAACTTCATCTCGAACTCGGCTACGGCAGCACTGCTCATGCCGATCCTGGCAATCGTCTGCGGTGCCATGGGCGACAAGCTCGATCCTATCGGTGGTACCCCGACCGTACTGATTGGTGTGGCCATCGCCGCTTCGTCGGCCATGATCCTGCCGATCTCTACCCCACCGAACGCTCTGGCCTTCGCTACTGGTTATGTGAAGCAGAACGACATGGTGAAGATGGGTATCATCATGGGCTTCATCTCGATGCTCTTCGGCTTCGGCCTCGTGTACCTGATGGGTACGCTCCACCTGATCTAAGAGAATTTCATCTATTATATACCAACAAAAAATCCCGCTCTGCCATGAGCGGGATTTTTTAGTATTAAGAGCAAAAGATTTAACGCCAAATCTGCGACTAAATGAAATAAAATGATTATCTTTGCAACCGTAAACTATAAATTAATTCAACCAACAAGTTATAATCATGACTAATAATCTTACAACAAGACTTCTTCTTGTCGTACTTACATGTATGATCGGAACAAATGTCTATTCCTATGACATCGCAGTAAAGAATGCTCAAGGCACCGACATTTATTACAACCGTATTGGCGCTGAAGATGATTACAAATTGGAGGTTACATTTCTTTCTTATGGCGAAGCCTCATATTCAGGAAATGTAGTCATCCCAGAGGAAGAGACTTACATGGGCAAGACGTATAAGGTTATTTCCATAGGCAAAAGCGCTTTTGAAGGATGCAGTAGCCTGACTACAATAACGATTCCTAATTGCGTCACATCAATAGGAGACTACGCTTTCGAAGGGTGTAGCAGTCTGACGAATATAACAATCCCCAACAACGTTACTTCAATAGGAGACTACGCTTTCGAAGGGTGTAGCAGTCTGACGAATATAACAATCCCCAACAACGTTACTTCAATAGGTGCTGGTGCTTTTGCGAGATGTAGGAGCTTTACAACGATAACCATCCCCAACAGCGTCACATCAATAGGTGCTAGAGCTTTCACAGAATGTAGCAACTTGACTACGATAAATATCCCCAATAGCGTCACGTCAATAGACTATTTGACTTTTTCAGAATGCAGCAATCTTGTTTCGATAACGATTCCAAACAGCGTCACGTCAATAGATGATGGTGCTTTTAAAGGATGTAGTAGTCTGACTGCAATAACGATTCCCGACAGCGTCACGTCAATAGACTATTTGACTTTTAAAGGATGTAGTAGTCTGACTGCAATAACGATTCCTGACTGCGTCACGTCAATCGGTGATGACGCTTTTGAAGGATGCAGTAGTCTGGCTGTAATAACGATTCCCAACTGTGTCACATCAATCGGTGATGACACTTTTTCAGGATGCAGTAGTCTGAACGCCATAACGATTCCCGACAGCGTCACGTCAATAGGCAATGGTGCTTTCGAGGGATGCAGTAGTCTGACTACAATAACGATCCCAGACAATGTTACATCAATAGGCTATGCCGCATTCTCTGGTTGCACAGGGTTGGTATCTGTTATTATACATTGTTCCCCCACCTATATTGGTTCTGAAATCTTCCACGATTGTAGCAATCTAAAAGAAGTGACGTTGGACTGTGAGACCATCAATTCAGAACTACTATCTGGAGCGCATTCTGCCGAGAAAATCACATTGAACGAAAAGGTGAAATTTATCGATGATTATGCTTTCGTTCATTTCGATAATCTCACTTCCATAAATATTCCTAATAATGTCACATCAATAGGCGAAGGAACCTTCAAAAACTGCAAAAGCCTAACCACCATCGATCTCCATGAAGGCATCACATCTATAGGTTATGCCGCCTTTTTTGGATGCAGTAGTCTAACTAATATAACAATCCCCAACAGCGTTACTTTTATAGGTGCTGACGCTTTCTATTGTTGTGTCAATCTAACCTCTGTAAACATCCCTAATAGCGTCACATCCATTGCGGAAGATACTTTCGCCGGTTGTAGCAGTCTAAACTCTATAACAATTCCAAACGGCGTCACATCAATAGGTGAGAATGCATTCTCCGGCTGCAGCAACCTGACCACGATAAACATCCCTAATAGCATCACATCTATAAGAGATGGTTCTTTCATAGGTTGTTGCGGTCTAAACTCTATAACAATTCCAAACGGCGTCACATCAATAGGTGAGGGGGCATTCGCTGGCTGCAGCAACCTGACTACGATAATTGTCCCCAATAGCATCACATCCATTGGTAATGGTGCTTTTTATGATTGTAGCGGTTTAACCTCTGTTACAATTCTTTGTTCTCCGACCTCAATCGGTCAAGGATTATTCGAAAAATGCAACAATTTAAAAGAAATAACATTTGACTGTGATATGGTTATTCCATTATTTGCATATTGTGTTGAGAAGGTCGTAATGACAAAAAAAGTGAAATCTATTAGCGACTATGCTTTTGAAAGCTATAGCAATCTAAAGAGTGTTGAACTCCCTAATAGTATCACATCTATAGGTAATGGTGCTTTCAATGCTTGTACTAATCTATCTACAATAAATATTCCTAATGATGTTATTTCAATTGGTGAATATGCATTCGGAGATTGTACAAACCTGACTTCGATCATCATTCCGAATAGCGTCACCTCAATAGGTGAAAGTGCATTTTTTAGATGTTGCAGTTTAGTCTCTGCAGAAATTTCCAACAGCATCACATTCATTGCTAACTCAACTTTTGAGGAATGTAGTAGCCTTACGACCATAACCATCCCTAATAGTGTCAAATCAATAGGCAGTAGAGCTTTTGGAGGATGCAAAAACCTTACTACCATAATAATTCCCAATAGTGTCACAGACATTGCTAATAGAGTTTTCGAAGAATGTGCAAGCCTAACCTCGGTCATCATTCCGAATAGTGTTACCTCATTAGGCGAAAAGGCTTTTTATAGATGTCGCAGTTTGGTCTCTGCAGAAATTTCCAACAGCATCACATCCATAGCCAACTCAACTTTCGAGGAATGCACCAACCTGACGACCATAAACATCCCTAACAGTGTCACGTCAATAAGTGAAGGGGCTTTTTCAGAATGCAGCAATCTTGTTTCGATAACGATTCCAAACAGCGTCACGTCAATAAGTGGATGGGCTTTTTCCGGATGTACTAGCCTTAGTGATGTTAGTATCCCAAATAGTGTTACATCTATAGAAGAACACGTCTTTGAGAGATGTAACAGCCTTACAACAGTTAGTATTCCTAAAAGTGTTACATCCATAGGCATAAGTGCTTTTTCGTATTGCAGCAATCTTAGCTCCATTGACATTCCTGATAGTGTCACAGACATCTGTCAATGTGCTTTCTCTAACTGCACGAGTCTGAGTTCAATAATTATCCCCGAGAGTGTGATCTCCATTGGAGCCAGCGCTTTCTCTGATTGCACCCATTTAATATCTGTATCCCTACCCAACCGCGTCATATCTATAGAGGATTCCGCTTTTGATGGTTGTTTGAACCTGACATCACTTGATATTCCTCAAAGTGTGACGAGCCTCGGTCTTAATTTCATTGACCGATGCTTCAATATGACAGACCTCTATGTCTATCACACTACCCCTCTTGCCATTAGCGAAGAGACTTTGTTTTTGCCATTACAACAGCAAGCGACATTACACGTGCCGACTGGCTGTAAAGAGGCGTATATGACTGCTCCTTACTGGAAGGACTTCTCCAAGATTGTCGACGACATCACATCGACAGGCATTGCCTCTATCACGACGGACGATGAGGATGACCAGATCTTCGACATCAAAGGAAACCGCATCGACAACCTCCAGCATGGCCTAAACATCATCAAGAAGAAAAACGGCCAGATTGTCAAGATCCTCAAATAGCATTTCAGACCTTCATATACAAACAAAAAGAATCCCGCTCTGTCTGGAGCGGGATTTTTTATATCCTTAGTCTATTACAGTTTCTCACCGTAGCAGAGATCGCCACAATCGCCGAAGCCTGGGACGATATACTTATGCTCGTTCATGCCCGGGTCGATGGCGGCACACCAGATGGTGGAATCCTCTGGCAGAACGCTCTTCACCACCTCCAGACCCTCTGGCACAGCAATGACACTGGCAATATGCACCTTCTTAGGCTTACCGGTCTTGATCAGTGCCTCGATGGCCGCCGCCATCGAACCGCCGGTGGCCAGCATCGGGTCGACGATAATAAGCGTCTTACCCTTCGGACTGGGCGCAGCCATATATTCGGTATGAATACCCACCTCGGTATGCTCACGGTTGGTGTACATCCGATAGGCCGACACAAAGGCGTTATCGGCATGGTCGAACACGTTGAGGAATCCCTCATGGAAGGGGAGACCGGCACGGAGCACAGTAGCAATCAGCAAATCCTCCTTCGGCAGAGGGATCTCGAGCGTTCCCAAAGGGGTCGTGACCGTCTTCGGTTTGTATTCCAGAGTCTTAGAGAGCTCGAAGGCCATCATCTCACCGACACGTCTGATGTTGTGACGAAACAGCATACGGTTCCTCTGGTAGTTCTTGTCGCGCAGTTCCGACATATACAGGTTGATCACCGAATTACTCTTGCTGAAATCTATTACTTGCATATTCTTACAGTTTTTAGTTTATGTGTGCAAAAGTAAGCATAATATCTGAAAATGCCAATGATTTCTGAAAATAATTACATAAAGGTATGTATATCTATACACCCACGAATATTTTTTGTTATGTCGGTGTGACAAAAGAGGCACTTTCCTTTCTAATTTTAAGTTCTTTAACCTAAAAAGGCCGTGTGCCTACACAAAATTCAGGAATTGTGACAAGTCTATTGTGAATTAATTCGTAACTTTGCAGGCGATTAAAAAGAACATCTTATTAAGAGATCATTTTCACAATTAAAAAAATAGTAATATGGCAAAGTTAGATTTGACACAGTATGGCATCACCGGTTCTACCGTGATTGCTCACAACCCGTCGTATGAGGTTCTCTTCGAAGAGGAGACGAAGGCTGGTCTGACTGGTTTCGACAAGGGTCAGAACACAGAGCTCAACGCTGTAAACGTAATGACTGGTATCTACACTGGTCGTTCTCCTAAGGACAAGTATATCGTTGATGACGCTCAGAGCCATGACAAGGTATGGTGGACTACTGAGGAGTACAAGAACGACAACCACCCCATGAGCGAGGAGGTTTGGGCAAAGGTGAAGGACATTGCCATCAAGGAGCTCTGCAACAAGAACCTGTATGTTGTTGACGCTTTCTGTGGTGCTAACGAGGGTACCCGTCTGGCCGTCCGCTTCATCGTGGAGGTTGCTTGGCAGGCTCACTTCGTAACGAACATGTTCATCCAGCCTACTGCTGAGGAGCTGGAGAAGTTCGAGCCTAACTTCGTCATCTACAATGCTTCTAAGGCAAAGGTTGAGGACTACAAGGAGCTGGGTCTGAACTCAGAGACTTGTGTTGCTTTCAACACCACTAGCCGCGAGCAGGTTATCATCAACACCTGGTACGGTGGTGAGATGAAGAAGGGTATGTTCTCTATGCAGAACTACTATCTGCCCCTGCAGGGTATCGCTTCTATGCACTGCTCTGCCAACACTGACATGGAGGGTAAGAACACCGCCATCTTCTTCGGTCTGTCTGGTACTGGTAAGACCACTCTGTCTACCGACCCGAAGCGTCTGCTGATCGGTGACGACGAGCACGGATGGGACGACGAGGGTGTGTTCAACCTCGAGGGCGGTTGCTATGCAAAGGTTATCAACCTGAGCAAGGAGAACGAGCCCGACATCTATGGTGCTATCAAGCGCAACGCTCTGCTGGAGAATGTTACTGTTGCCGAGGATGGCAAGATCGACTTCGCTGACAAGAGCGTCACCGAGAACACTCGTGTATCATACCCCATCAACCACATCGAGAAGATCGCCCAGAAGGTGAACGGTAAGAGCGCAGGTCCTGACGCAAAGAACGTGATCTTCCTTTCTGCCGACGCATTCGGTGTACTGCCTCCCGTTTCTATCCTGACTCCTGAGCAGACCAAGTACTACTTCCTGTCTGGTTTCACAGCTAAGTTGGCTGGTACAGAGCGCGGTATCACTGAGCCTACTCCTACATTCTCTGCTTGCTTCGGTCAGGCATTCCTCGAGCTGCACCCAACTAAGTATGCTGAGGAGCTGGTTAAGAAGATGGAGAAGAGCGGTGCCAAGGCATACCTGGTTAATACCGGTTGGAACGGTACTGGCAAGCGTATCTCTATCCCCGATACACGTGGTATCATCGACGCCATCCTGGACGGAAGCATCCTGAAGGCTCCTACCAAGAAGGTTCCCTTCTTCGACTTCGAGGTTCCGACAGAGCTGCCTAACGTAAATCCTGCTATTCTTGATCCTCGTGACACTTATGCAACTGCTGCTGAGTGGGAGGAGAAGGCTAAGGATCTGGCTGCCCGTTTCATCAAGAACTTCAAGAAGTACGAGGGCAACGAGGCCGGTAAGGCTCTGGTCGCTGCAGGTCCGAAGTTGTAAAACGCAGGACCGGAAGCAACTTCGCCTATGGGGGCAAGTTGCAGGTCCGAAACTCTAAGTTTCATTTAGAGCAAAAAACAATACTCTATACAATGGGTTGGCTGTGCCGAAAGGTGCAGCCAATCTTTTTTTGATGTAAGTCAAAAAGGCGACTGCATCAGGTACTTTTTCTTAACTCTTAAATCCCAACTCTTATTTTCTACGTACCTTTGCAGCGCAATCGTGAGATTGTATTGTTATTCATTAGGTTAGTAGTTAATAGATTTTTTAAGGTAAAGATTATGTTATTAGATTTTCAAACAGCGGTCATGTTGGCGTTTGTTGCTGTTGCGACTGTTCTGAGTGTCATTACGCTCATGAACACCAACGTTCGCTAACTTCAAGGCCATGGAGTTTTCTCCTATTGCCGAGTCGTGACGAGCGAGGGTCATGTCAACATCCGTTGAAAGGAGTGTGGAGTGAGTGATTCATACCACACTCTTTTTCATGAAAAAATGAAAAAATGAAAGAAGGAAAAACAAAACTAACTTAAAAACGGTCAAATTATGACATAATTTCATTAATTATAAGGTGAAAATGAACTGATTTTGAGGAATTGTGCGTAAATTTGCAGCCAAAAATGTGATAAAAAGAATTCGTTACTGAATGAAAAGATATATCTACACCCTCTGTCTCGTCATGGCAAGCCTTGTCCTGTACACATCATGTCTTGGCTCCGACGACGATCCTGAAGTAACCTTTTACGACGACACAGCCATTACCAAATTTATGCTGACGACCGTGAACAGATACGTTCACACCACCACGTCGGCAGGGAAAGACTCTGTTTACAAATCTACCCTTTCCAAGATGCCGGTCTTCCATATTGACCACTATCAAGGAAAGATCTATAACACAGACTCGCTGCCTGAAGACTGCGACCTGACTCACGTGCTGGCAAGCATTTCCAGCATGAATAACGGGACGGTTGTCATCAAGAGTCTCACCAGCGACACGCTGAATTACTATTCCAGTACCGACTCCATTGATTTTTCCAAGCCAAGGGAGATCCGTGTCTATGCTTTCAACAGTGATATCTTCCGCACTTACGAGGTGACGGTAAACAAGCATCAGGTAAAGACAGGTGTGCTGACCTGGGAGAAGATGGGAGCCGAGGATTTCCCCGTTGACACCGAGAAGGCGAAATGGGAACAGACCGTCAAGAAGGCTGGTCTGAGACAGTTTATCGGAGCTGGCGCTGCCGAGGCTTATGCCTTTGCAAACGACGGGCGACTGATGGTCAGCAAGGATCAGGGTGCCACCTGGACCGCCGACTCGCTTGACGAGGCCTCATCACTGTTGCCCTCCAAGTTTGCATTCGTCTCTTGGCCACTTGCCACCAACGATTCCACAGACTACCAGTTACTGATCGGTACTAACGACCAGAACAGCACTGCCTGTGTGGTCTGGCGGAAACTGGCAGAATATGCGTTGGAAAGTGAACCGTCGAAATGGGTCTACATACCCATGGAGAGTTATAACGTATATTACCTGCCTAAAATGGAGAACCTGAACCTGCTCCGTTATAAGGGACACATACTTGCCATCGGTGACAACGGAAAGATCTACGAGAGTCGTGATAAGGGCATCACATGGAAGACCAACAAGGCATTCACGCTTCCCAGCGAGTTGACAGCCTATCACCTCAGTGCGGCTACCGACGACAACGGCTATCTCTGGATCAAGAGCTTGGATGACAACTGTGTCTGGCGTGGGTTCCTGATTGAATAAGACGTGAGAAGACTGTTCGCTTGCATGGTTGCCGTGGCACTCTCTGTAGCCACATACGCCCAGGAAGAGCCGGAATACAGGCTTGAGCTGGGGGCAGGTGCAGGAACGGCAGTCTATATAGGAGACTTCAACAGTCATCTCTTAAAAGGGATGCAGCCGTGGGGAGCGGTCATCGTCAAATATCATCTTAACCCTCGGATGGCACTGGGACTGGACATCGCGACCACGAAAATCAAAGGCTCCAGTGATGATGTGAAGACATGGTATCCTATAGAGCGCTATGCATTCAGTCACCAGTTGACAGAAACCTGCGTACGCTTTGAATACAATTTCTGGTCCTATGGCAACGGACAAGAATATCGCGGTAGCAAACGACTGGCTCCGTTCATCACGACAGGAATGGGTATCACCCACCACAGCGGCGAGAACAGTGGTATGACTATGAGCTTACTGCTTGGAGCGGGTGTCAAATATAAGATTGGACAGCGTATGAACCTCACCGCAGAGTGGGGCGTGCGTTTCTCCACCAGCGACCAACTGGACGGCAAAAGTGACGTCTATGGCATTAGGAGTAGTGGTCCGTTCAAGAATACCGACGGCTACAGTGTGCTCCAGCTGGCACTCACATACGACCTGTGGGCAAAATGCAAAACGTGCAATAACGACAGATATTAGTATATGAAAGAACTTTTGGACATGAACCGGATTCCCCAGCATATTGCCATCATCATGGATGGTAATGGACGTTGGGCCACAGAGCGCGGCAAAGAGCGTAGCTATGGTCATCAGGCTGGGGTTGACGCTGTGCGTCGCATCACTTCCGAATGTACCCGCCTGGGGGTTAAGTTCCTGACGCTATATACCTTCTCAACAGAGAACTGGAATCGTCCTGCCGACGAAGTGGCAGCTCTGATGGGACTGGTGCTGACATCCCTGGAGGACGAGATCTTCATGAAGAATAATGTCCGCTTCCGGGTGGTGGGCGACCGTTCACGCATCCCCGAGATGGTCAACAAGAAGTTGGCCGAGACGGAGGCACACACCGCTGATAACTCCGCCATGACCATGGTGGTGGCACTTAGCTATTCGTCGAGACTGGAGCTGACACGCGTTGCCCAGCAGATTGCCCAGGAGGTGAAAGACGGGAAGCTCGATGTGAATGACATCAACGAGGACACCGTTGACAAGCGCCTCTGGACAAACTTCATGCCCGACCCCGAGTTGCTGATCCGCACGGGTGGCGAGCTTCGCATCTCCAACTATCTGTTGTGGCAGATCGCATATTCAGAACTTTATTTCTGTGATACATACTGGCCCGACTTCTCTGAAGAAGACCTGCATAAGGCCATCGCCAGCTACCAGAACCGCCAACGTCGTTTTGGAAAGACAGAGGCTCAGGTAGAAGCCGAGGAGAAGAAATGATAAAAGCGAAACAATACTCAATGATGATATATAATATAATAAGGTATAAGACAAAAGGATTGGGGATGAGAGTCTTCGGACTTTCACTCTTTTGCCTTTTCACCCTTTCACCATTATACGCTCAGGATAAGATTGTAAACCCCGACATCTCGTATGCTGGTACACCACGTACCTGTGAGATTGGTGGCATCGCCGTAGAGGGTGTCGAGGGATATGAGGACTATGTGCTGACAGGTCTCTCCGGCCTAAGTGTCGGTCAGGAGATTGAAGTGCCCGGCTCACAGATTACCGAGGCCGTCAAGCGCTACTGGCGTAATGGTCTTTTCTCGAAGGTGAGCATCACCGCCGACTCTATCGTCGGCTCCAAGATCTACCTCTGCATCCACCTGGGCATGCGTCCCCGTATCAGCACCATCAACTACAACGGTATCAAGAAAGCCGAGCGCGAGGACATGGAAGCGAAACTGGGTATCATGAAAGGTAGTCAGATCACGCCGAACATGATCGACCGCGCCAAGATACTTGCCAAGAAGTATTTCGACGAGAAGGGATACAAGAACGCAGTGATCGATATCGTACAGCACGATGATACGGAGAAGAGTAACATGGTTTCGCTGGATGTCAACATCGACAAGAAGGAGAAGATGAAGGTACACCGGATCATCTTCGACGGCAACGAGAAGCTGTCGGACGGGAAGATCAATGGTTCGATCTTCGGGAAAGGCGCGTTCGGTAAGATTCATGAAGCCGGCAAACTCAAGAACTTCTTCAAGGCTAAGAAGTTTACCGACGAGCGCTACAAGGAAGCCAAGCAAGCTCTTATCGAAAAATATAATGAGTTAGGATTCCGTGATGCCAGCATCGTGGAAGACTCCATCAGCAACTATGACGATAAGCATGTTGATGTCTATGTTAAGATCGACGAGGGCGACAAGTACTTTATCCGTGATATCACATGGGTAGGTAATACCGTGGTCACGACCGATTACCTGAATGCCGTACTTGGCATGAAGAAAGGTGATGTATACAACCAAAAGCAGATCGACAAGCGCTTGAAGGCTGATGACGATGCCGCCGGTAACTATTATTACAACAACGGATACGTGTTCTCGAACATCGATCCTGTTGAGATCAACATCGACGGTGACTCCATCGATCTGGAGATGCGCGTCACAGAGGGTCCGCAGGCCCATCTGAACCATGTGCGTATCTATGGTAACGACCGTCTCTATGAGGAGGTGGTTCGTCGTGAGCTCCGTACCAAGCCGGGCGACCTGTTCAACAAAGAGGCGCTGATGCGTTCCGCACGAGAGATTGCCTCTATGGGATTCTTCGATGCAGAGAAAGTAGTGCCCGATGTGGTGCCCAACTACGATGATGGCACCGTGGATGTCAACTGGCAGCTCGAACAGAAATCGAACGACCAGTTAGAGTTCTCCCTCGGTTGGGGACAGACGGGTATCATCGGAAAAGTGGGCATCAAGTTTAACAACTTCTCCATCCGCAACCTCTTCGGCAAGAACAAGCTCCATCGTGGTATCCTGCCTTACGGCGACGGAGAGCAACTAGGATTCAGTTTCCAGACCAATGGTAGCTACTATAGTTCACTGAGTGCTAACTACTCCACGAACTGGTTTGGCGGCAAGCGTCCAAACGGTCTGAGCCTCGGCGCCTACTACTCCAAGCAGTCGGATATCTCCAGTTACTACCGTAACAACGCGTTCTACAACAACTACTACGCGTACGCCGGTGGCTACGGTGGCTACAACCCATACGCCTATAACTACGAGTCGATGCTCGACGACGACAAGACCATGACCGTCTTCGGTGCCTCACTCGGATGGGGTAAGCGTCTGCGCTGGCCCGACGACTACTTCCAGTTGTCTGCACAGCTCGGCTACTCACGTTATATGCTTCGCGACTGGAGCTATTTCTATATCCACAATGGAAACTGTAACAATATCAATCTGGGTGTGACCTTGTCACGTACCTCTACCGACAACCCGCTGTTCCCACGCCGTGGATCAGAGCTCACAGCCTCTGTGACCCTGACCCCACCCTGGTCGCTCTTCGACAAGAAGGACTACAGCACACTGGCAAAGAACAGCACCTCGGCTACCTACGAGGATGAGCTGCAGGATATGTACCGTTGGATTGAATACCACAAGTGGAAGTTCAAGTTGCGTACTTTCACAGCCCTGACAGGCGGTCAGAAGAACTTTGTGCTGATGACCCGCGTGGAGATGGGACTGCTGGGAAGCTACAACAAGCACAAACGGTCGCCATTCGAGACCTTCTATGTCGGTGGTGACGGTATGACAGGTTACTCCTACGGTTACTCTGAAGAGACCATCGCACTGCGTGGTTATGAGAATGGTACCCTCTCCTACTCATCAGCCTACGAGCAGATGATGAAGGGCAACAATATCTCGTCCTATAACGCCTACGCTTATGACCGCTTCACCTTGGAGCTACGTTATCCGTTCATGTTGGGTAACACCACCATCTACGGTCTGGGCTTCCTCGAAGGTGGTAACGCGTGGTCGAATGCCAAGGACTTCAATCCGTTCAAGATGAAACGCTCTGCTGGTGTCGGTGTCCGTATCTATCTCCCGATGGTGGGTCTGATGGGTATCGACTGGGCTTATGGCTTCGACAAGGTATATACCAGTCAGAACGGCGCCCAGTCTAAAGG
Source organism: Prevotella aff. ruminicola Tc2-24 (assembly GCF_900110895.1). Lineage (GTDB taxonomy): Bacteria > Bacteroidota > Bacteroidia > Bacteroidales > Bacteroidaceae > Prevotella. Next base: position 25,794 of record NZ_FOIQ01000002.1, read on the forward strand.
TGGTGGTCATATCCACTTCATCCTCGGACAGGAGTTCTGATTTCGTTAAGAGTTGTTTAATGTTTAAAACCGTTTACGAGTTTTCACGTCAAATAGATGTTACACTAAAAGAGAACGCTTATGAAGAAACTAATTATCTGCGCTATCTGCGCTATCTTTGGATTAACCTCTGCCTCTGCACAGAAGTTCGCGCTTGTGGATATGGAATATATCTTCAAGAATATACCAGCCTACGAGCGTGCTAACGAACAACTGAACCAGGTATCCAAGAAATGGCAGGCGGAAGTCGACGCGCTCACGACAGAGGCACAGACGCTCTACAAGAACTATCAGAACGAGGCTGTGTTCCTTTCAAAAGAGCAGAAGAAAACCCGACAGGACGCTATCGTGGAGAAAGAGAAGCAGGCTGCCGACCTAAAGAAGAAATACTTCGGTCCCGACGGAGAGCTCTTCAAGAAGCGCACTGCCCTGATGTCGCCTATTCAAGACGAGGTATATAATGCCATCAAGGATATTGCCGATCTGCGCGGCTACCAACTGGTACTCGACCGTGCCAGTGACACAGGCATCATCTTCGGTTCCCCCAAGATTGATATCAGCTCAGAGGTTCTCAAGAAACTCGGTTATGCAAACTAATATAATGAGTATTGATTAATAACTTAATAAAAAAGATGAAGAAACTAATTGTTTGCGCTATCTGCGCTATCTGCGGATTCACCACCGCCAACGCACAGGGTAAGTTCGGTCATGTGAACACCCAGGAGATTATCCAGGCTATGCCTGAATATGAGAAAGCTATGAAAGAGATTGATACTTTGCAGCAGCAGTATGAGGCTGACCTGAAGAGTATGCAGGATGAGCTGCAGAAGAAGGGTGAGGCTTTCGACAAGGAGCAGGCCACTCTGCCCGAAAACATCAAGCAGCGTCGTCAGCAGGAGCTGCAGGATATGTATGCAAAGATCCAGCAGAGCTTCCAGGACAATCAGAAGGCTCTGCAGAAGGCTTATCAGGAGAAGACACAGGCCGTCCAAGCAAAGGTTCTGGACGCCATCAAGAGCGTTGGTCAGACCGAGGGCTTCATTTACATCATGGAGAATGGTTCACTGCCCTATATCAGCACGAACCTCTCTACAGACGTTACAGCCAAGGTAAAGAGTAAGCTCGGACTGAAGTAATATGAGACGTCTCTTAAGCATCGTTATCACATTGTGTGCTGTCCTTGGCGTGTCGGCTCAGGACAGCACCAATATGTTTCGTTTCGGCTATCTCAGCTATGAGACAGCCCTTCAGTCGATGCCGGAGTACACAACTGTACAACAAGAACTGACTCATCTGAAAGAACAGTATCAGGCTGAGACCAAACGAGTGGAAGACGAGTTCAACCGGAAATACGAGGAGTTTCTGGAAGGACAGCGTGACTTCCCACAGATCATTCTCCAAAAGCGCCAGACAGAACTACAAGAACTGATGGAGAAAAATATCGCCTTTAAGGAGAAGAGTCTGGCAGAACTTGCAAAGGCAGAGAAGGATATGATGGCCCCCCTCAAGATCCGTCTTATTGAGACACTTGGTAAGATCGGACGGGAGCGTGGCTATGCCTTCATCATCGATACCGACGCGAAAGCGCTCCCGTTTATCAACCCCGACATGGGAGAAGACATCAATCAATTGGTGAGGAATGCTCTCCAATAGTCCAGGTCCCATCGGCATCTTTGACAGTGGCTATGGAGGCCTGACCATTCTACACGGCATCCGCCAACTGCTCCCCCAATACGACTATCTCTATCTGGGCGACAACGCCCGTGCTCCCTATGGACCTCGTTCGTTCGACGTGGTCTATGAGTTCACGCGCCAAGCGGTACTGAGACTCTTTGAGATGGGATGTCATCTCGTGATCCTCGGATGCAACACCGCCTCGGCCAAGGCGCTGCGCACCATCCAACAGAACGATCTCCCGAAATGGGATCCTACGCGACGTGTGCTCGGCATCATCCGTCCGACGGCTGAGATCATCGGTGACCTGACAGACAGTCGTCATGTCGGTGTACTGGCCACTGAAGGAACGATCAAGAGTGAGAGCTATAACTTAGAGATCCAGAAACTATACCCCGACATTCAGGTCTCTGGTGTCGCCTGTCCGTTCTGGGTTCCACTTGTAGAGTACAACGAGGCCGACTCCCCTGGTGCCGACTATTTCGTCAAGAAACGTATCGATGAGATCATGCGTAAGGATCCTGATATCGATGCCATCATCCTCGGTTGTACGCACTACCCCCTGCTTATGCCGAAAATCCTGAAATATCTCCCAACAGGAGTCCGTGTTGTCTCACAAGGGGAATATGTGGCAGAGAGCCTGAAGTCTTATCTGGAGCGCCATCCTCAGATTGAAAAGCGATGTGCCCAGGGGGCAGGGGTACACTACCTCACCACGGAGAATCCCGACAAATTCAAGGAATCCGCCCGTCTCTTCCTTCATGAAGACGTGGAAGTGGAGAACATCACATTAGGCTAAAAGCCGTTTGGCAAAGTATCTGACAGGATACCAGACAGACAAGAAGCCAACCACCAATACCGTTATAAAGATCAGAATGATATCCTCTGGGTGCACACTCACAGGATAGGCATTGATGACAAACGAGCCACTTGACGAGCCCAGTCCGACAAGTCCGAAACGTTGTTGTGCCCAACAGAGCAGCAGTCCGATGACAATGCCCAGGACGGCACCGATAGCCGAGATCAGACGCCCTTCAAACAAGAACACCCTGACAATCTGCTTGTCGGAGGCACCCAGGTTACGCAGAGTCACCACATCCTCCTTCTTGTCGATTATAAGCATCGACAAGGAGCCGATGATGTTGAAACAAGCTACCATCAGGATAAAGGTAAGGAAGATATAGGCAATCAGTTTCTCGATCTTCATAATCTTGAACGTATCGTCCTGCTGTTCGAAACGATCCCTGACAACAAACCGGTCGCCACAGTACTTCTTTATCTCCGACTTCACAGCCTCGAAGTTACTACCGGGTTTGAGACGAAGCTCCAATGATGAGAGCATACCCTGCTGATCGAAGATGCGACGGGCAAAGGCAATACTCGTGATAATATAATTCTTATCATACTTGGCCTGCTTCACATTAAAGAGCACCCCTGGCGAATAGAGATTCTCCATCTCGAAAGCATCGGAAGGGTCGGTCAGGTCGAACTGTCCTTCCCGGCGCGGTGCATAGATCTGAAGCGGATAGTCAAAGGAGAAGCCCGTTGACAACAGCTCCGCCAGACGGATGCCAAGAATTCCATAGTCCATATCAGCGGCATGAAGACAGAAATCTCCATCACCGATCAGGATCTTGTTAATATGAGTCAGCTGATTGAAGTTATCATCAACACCCTTGACCGTCACCATTGCCTGACGACCATTATAGACTGCCAACGCCTGATCCTCCACACACTCCGTCGCCACCTCAACCTGGGGCAGCTGTCGGATCTGAGTCAGTATGGGATCATCTGCCGCAACAGACTTTCCTTCAACCGGTGACACTTTCAACTGCGGGTCAAACGACGTGAAGAAGGTGGCCACCAGATCATGGAAACCATTAAAAACACTCAGTGTGACAACCAATGCCATCGTAGCAACAGCCACACCGATAACAGAGATGCCACTGATAATATTGATGGCATGAGTCGACTTCTTTGAGAAGAGATAACGCCTGGCTATGAAAAAAGGGAAGTTCATGATTGACTGTCGCTGTTAGCAGTATAACGAGCCACCAACAGCCGACGGCTTATTTGTTTAACAGTTCATCGATACGGTCAATATAATCGAGAGAGTCGTCAATGAAGAAACGAAGCTCTGGCACGATACGCAACTGGTTCCTGACGCGTGTTCCCAACTCATAACGAACCGACTTCCCATTGGCATTGATATTCGTCAGGATCTCCTCGGCCTTCTCACTGGGGAAGATACTGAGGTAGGCGGTGCAGATGCTCAGATCAGGAGAGATCTTCACGCGGGTCACACTGACCATCACACCATGAGTGGCACGAGTCTGCTGTTGGAATATCAGCGAGAGCTCCTTCTGGAGCAGTCGGGCTATCTTATTCTGTCTTGTCTCTTGCATATTCTAAATATTTAATTGTTTCTTTTTATTATTTCTTACGGATGAGGGTGAGACCATCACGTAACGGAAGAATCACCTTCTCCACCCGTTCGTCACGGGCAATATATTCATTGAAGGAATCTATACCTCGCGTCTGTTGGTCGCGGTCATAGGCATGATCCACGACATGACCATCCCAGAGCGTATTGTCAGCCAAGATAAAACCACCCGGTCGCAGAATACCCATCACCATCTCGTAGGTCTCCCGGTAAGTGCGCTTGTCACCATCGATGAACGCCATATCGAACAGGATGCCGAGTTTGGGCGCCTCCGTCAGCGCATCACCGATGAGGAACGTGATCTTGTCTGCCACAGGCGAGCCCTCTATCCAAGGACGAGTAAAATCCTCCATCTCGTCATTAATCTCAAAGGTGTAGAGATGACCATCACCCTCAAGACCTTCCGCCATGGAAATGGCGCTATACCCACTGAAAGTACCAACCTCCAGGATATTCTTCGGACGGATCATCCGCACAAGCATCTTCAACAACCGTCCTTGCAGATGACCGCTTGCCATCCGACCATGGATGGTGTGGATGTTCGTCGCCCGAAAGAGTCGGTAGAGATAATCGCCCTCCGGGTCGATATGCTGCAGGATATACTCGTCAATCGTCATTTCACTGCTAACAGTCCCTCAACAGCGAGCCGATAGCTGTCGAGTCCGAAGCCACAGATAACACCCAGACAGGCACAAGATATCAGTGACTTGTGACGGAACTCTTCGCGCTTATGCACATTCGAGATATGCACCTCGATGACCGGGCATTTCAACGAACGGATACAGTCTTGCAGCGCTACACTGGTGTGTGTATAGGCTCCTGCATTGAGCACGATACCATCGTAGTCGAAGCCCACCTCCTGCATCTTATTGATCAGTTCTCCTTCGACATTACTCTGGAAATAGTCAATCTGCACCGACGGGTACTGGTGCCGTAACTGCGGCAGATAGTCGTCGAAAGAAGATGAGCCATAGATTCCCGGCTCGCGCTTTCCCAACAAGTTGAGGTTCGGACCGTTGATAATCTGAATCTTCATATTAATCATGTTATATAACGCCTGCAAAGTTACGATTTTTTTTTCTGAATATCGAAAAAAAGTCGTAACTTTGCGATAAATATGGAGAAGGATGTCATCAAGAGCTATATACGTTACCTGAAACTGCAACGTAACATGTCGGGGAACACGTTGGATGCCTACCAGCGTGACCTCCAGAAGCTTCTTGACTATCTGGAACATGAAAGCGATCCGGAAACAGGAAAAGGCAAGGATTTGCGCGAGGTTGAGTTGGAGGATCTGCAGCATTTCGCTGCCGGCCTTCACGACATCGGCATCCACCCCCGATCGCAATGCAGGATCCTGAGCGGCATTCGTTCCTTCTTCCGGTTCCTGATGCTTGACGGTTATCGGGATGACGACCCCACGGAACTACTGGAATCGCCCCAGATTGGGACCCACCTGCCCGAGGTGCTGTCGACAGAGGAGATCGACAAGATAGAGGCATCCATTGACCTCTCCAAATGGGAGGGGCACCGTAACAGAGCCATCATCGAGGTTTTATTCTCCTGTGGCTTACGTGTCAGTGAACTCGTGAACCTGAAACTCTCAAACCTCTATCTCGACGAAGAGTTCGTTCGTGTACTGGGAAAAGGAAGCAAAGAGCGCCTCATTCCCATCTCCCAGAAAGCCATCCAGGAGCTTAGATTCTGGTTTTATGACCGTCAACTGATGAAAATCAAGCCGGGAGAGGAAGACTATGTATTCCTGAATCGCTACGGGAGTCACCTTACCCGCACGATGATCCTAATCATGATCAAACGGCAGGCTGTGACGGCCGGCATCACAAAGACCATCTCCCCTCATACGCTGCGCCATTCCTTTGCCACCTCACTGTTGGAAGGCGGTGCCGACCTGCGAGTCATCCAGGCCCTCCTTGGACATGAGAGTATCGGAACGACGGAGATATACACGCATATTGACACGTCTGCCCTGCGACGCGAGATTCTGGAGCATCACCCCAGGAACATGAAAAGGTAAGTTTCTTGCACTTGGAAATGAAAAGAAAACAAACTTTTCTTTTGCATTTCCCTCGTTTTTTCGTAATTTTGCACCCAAAAATATAAGCTATGTCATACCTCTTTTCTTCAGAATCAGTATCTGAGGGCCATCCCGATAAGGTGGCCGACCAGATTTCAGACGCAATACTCGATCAGTTCCTGGCCTACGATGAGAAAGCACGCGTTGCCTGCGAGTCGTTTGTCACGACAGGACAAGTTGTTATCATGGGCGAAGTACGAAGCGATGTCTATATCGATCTGCAGACCATCGCCCGCAATACCATCAAACGCATCGGCTATACCAAAGCTGAGTACCAGTTCGATGGTGACTCATGTGGCATCCTCAGTGCCATTCACGAGCAGAGTGCCGACATCAACCGTGGTGTTGATAATGGTAATGAGGACGAACAGGGAGCCGGTGACCAAGGCATGATGTTTGGCTACGCCACCAATGAGACGGAGAACTACATGCCCGTAAGCCTAGACTTGGCTCATCTGATTATGCGCACACTGGCCGATATCCGTAAGGAAGGCAAGGAAATGACCTACCTGCGTCCCGACTCCAAGAGTCAGGTCACCGTACAATATAGCGACGAAGGTATTCCCGAGCGCATTGACACGATTGTTGTGTCCACCCAGCATGACGAGTTCGACTCCGACGACGAAAAGATGCTCGCACGAATCAAGGACGACGTCATCAACATCCTCATCCCGAGGGTTAAACAGCAGATTCACAGTCAGAAGGTGCTTGACCTCTTTGGACTGGATATCAAATACTACGTCAATCCGACAGGTAAGTTCGTCATCGGCGGTCCCCACGGCGATACTGGTCTTACAGGTCGTAAGATTATCGTTGACACTTACGGAGGTAAGGGCGCTCATGGCGGTGGTGCATTCTCCGGCAAGGACTCCTCGAAGGTTGACCGGTCTGCAGCATACGCAGCCCGTCATATCGCCAAGAACATGGTGGCAGCAGGCGTGGCCGATGAGATGCTTGTACAGATTAGCTATGCCATCGGCGTGGCACGACCGATGAACATCTACGTGAACACATACGGAAGGGGCAAGGTGCAGATGAGCGACGGTGAGATCGCCAAGCGGATAGAGAAACTGTTCGACCTGCGTCCGAAAGCCATCGAGCGCACCCTGAAGCTACGGCAGCCTATGTACAGTGAGACGGCGGCCTATGGACATATGGGACGGCAATCGGAGGTGGTTAAGAAAACCTTCACGAGTCACTACCATGAGAAAAAGGTCATTGATGTCGAATTGTTCACATGGGAGAAACTTGACCGGGTGGAGGACATCCGCCGGGAATTCGGTCTGTCATAGGATATGCTAAGACAGGACAGCATCTTCAGTCCATTGTCGGAAACGGCCTATACAGATACAGCCGTCAGTCAACCGACAAAGCCGCAGACACCCTATCAGGTGCTGCGGTTGTTGCCTAAAGACGCGACCCCTGCCCAACAAGACTCTGCCATTCAAGCTTGGTTTGAACCAAGCGAGATACACTACAGTCAGCAACCCGATACGCTCCACCTTCCAGGGCATGGCGTCCCACGTGACCCAAAAGTCGTTGATATCCCCCAATACTATCGGGAGAACTATTTCTCAAACGACAGTCTCTATCACCCGGAACTCAACGGAGGCCGCTATGGCGTCGCAGGCGATCCCGTTCCTTATACCATCAGCAATGATAACGTTATCACAGGACTGTTGGTATTCTGCTTCCTGCTCATCGCTTTCGTCTTTTCAAAGCTCTCATGGTTTATCGTACACCAGATTAAGGATTTCTTCTACGTCCAGAAAGGAGAGCATACCATGACAGAGACAGGCAACGAGGTCAAGTTACAGATGCATCTCGTCGTGCTGACATGTATTGTTTTTGCCCTGCTCTACTATTTCTACACGACCAACTATGTCGCCAGCACCTTCAATCTCTCTTCAGAATACCAGTTACTGGGTATATTCGGAGGCGTCTTTGCCGGATACTTCCTGCTGCGTTTTCTGTTATACACCGTGGTGAACAATGTCTTCTTCGACGGTAGAAAAAATAAAAAATTCCTGACATCCTTACTGTTTATCACCTCCTTGGAAGGTATCCTCCTGTTCCCCTCCGTACTACTCTTGGCCTACTTCCACATTCCTCCCCAATCTGTTGTTTATTACTGTGCCACAGTGATCGTTTTGGCCAAAATCCTCACATTTTACAAGGCACACGTTACATTTTTTAGGCAAAATGCAGATTTTCTGCAAATTATTTTGTACTTTTGTGCCCTCGAAATGATACCGTTATTTGCCCTTTGGGGTGGACTTGCGGTGATTGTCAATTTTCTGAAAGTAAATTTTTAGGACACAGATGGTAAAGAAGATTTTGGTTTCACAACCCAAGCCAACCAGTGAGAAATCGCCATATTTCGACATTGCGAATAGATTTGGCATTGAATTGGTGTTTCGTCCCTTCATCAAAGTGGAGGGCATCAGCGCTAAGGAGTTCCGCACTCAGAAAGTAAGCATTCTGGATTACACCGCTATCGTTTTTACTTCACGACACGCTATTGATCATTTCTTCAAGATGGCCAAAGAGCTGAGGGTGACAATTCCTGAGGACATGAAGTATTTCTGTGTCACAGAGACTATTGCATTATACATCCAGAAATACGTGCAGTACCGCAAGCGCAAGGTGTTCTTCGGAGAGACCGGACGTATTGACGACTTGGTACCTACCATGGTCAAACACAAGACGGAGAAATATCTTGTGCCAATGAGCGACGTACACAATGATAGTCTTTCTTTACTGCTTGACTCCAAGAAACTGCAGCATAAGGAGTGTGTGATGTACAAGACTGTGAGCAACGACTTCACGCCCGAAGAGGTTGAGACATTCGATTACGACATGCTGATCTTCTTCAGTCCTGCAGGAATCGAGTCGCTGAGTAAGAACTTCCCTGATTTCAAGCAGGATAAGATTGCCATTGCCACCTTCGGACCAACAACGGCAAAAGCTGCCAAAGAGGCTGGTCTCCGACTTGACATAGAGGCTCCCTCTGAGAAATATCCTTCGATGACGAGCGCTCTGCAGCATTTCCTGATTGAGCAACAAGACTAACAGCATCTTTGCATGGCGGCTCCGACCTTCAAAAAAGAGGAGCGCATTGTCAGCAACCGGCTGATAGAGACGCTCTTTGAGAAAGGCGACAGTCATATGCTGGCAGCCTATCCCCTCAGGATGGTCTATCAGCAGACGACGTGCTGCCAAGGATGTGCTCCCGTTCAGATCCTGATCAGTGTTCCCAAGAAACGGTTCAAACACGCTGTTGACAGGAATCGGGTAAAACGTCAGATTCGCGAGGCATACCGCCAGCACAAACAGATTCTTGACGGTATTATCTCTGAAGACAAGCTTCTGTTGATTGCCTTTATCTGGCTCTCCGACAGACATTGTCCAACACAGGAAGTAGAACGACGTGTTGTCAGTCTGTTACAACGAATAGCGAAGAAGGCATGAAGCTGTTATCGCTGATACTATCCCGAATACTGGTACTGCCCATCCGCTTCTACCAGATATGTATATCGCCCCTTCTGGGACCTTCGTGCCGGTTTACCCCGACATGTAGCGAGTATGCCAAGGAAGCCATTATGAAACATGGCCCTATCAAGGGATTGTGGCTAGCCATCTGGAGGATACTACGATGCAATCCATGGGGCGGCTCTGGTTATGATCCAGTACCATAACGCCTCGTCTTTGACGATCCGACGGATTCCGGATAGTCCGGATCATCCAGACTCCCAAAAAGAAAAAAAAGAATAATAATATCGACGATGAAGAACTTTGTTGAAGAATTGAAATGGCGCGGCATGCTGGCACAGATCATGCCGGGAACGGAGGAACTTCTCCAGAAGGAGATGGTGACGGCCTACCTGGGAACAGACCCGACGGCCGACTCCCTGCATATTGGACATCTGTGCGGCATCATGATGCTCCGCCACTTACAGCGTTGCGGTCACAAGCCCATCATCCTCGTAGGAGGAGCCACGGGTATGATTGGTGACCCATCCGGAAAAAGTCAGGAGCGTAACCTGCTCAATGACGAGACGCTACGCCATAATCAGGAATGTATCAAGAAACAAGTCGCTAAGTTCCTTGACTTCGAGTCGAAGGAGCCGAATGCAGCCGTAATGGTCAACAACTACGACTGGATGAAGGATTTCACCTTCCTTGATTTCGCACGCGAGGTTGGTAAGCATATCACCGTCAACTATATGATGGCAAAGGAGAGTGTACAGCAGCGCCTGAACGGTACGGCCCGCGACGGTCTGTCGTTCACGGAGTTCACCTACCAACTGTTACAGGGCTACGACTTCCTCTATCTGTATCAGCACTATGGTGTAAAACTCCAGTTGGGTGGTAACGACCAGTGGGGTAATATGACCACCGGTACAGAACTCATTCGTCGCACACTCGGTAACGAGGTGGAAACCTTCGCCCTCACGTGTCCGCTTATCACCAAGAGTGACGGAAAGAAATTCGGAAAGACCGAGAGCGGCAACATCTGGCTTGATCCACAACGCACCACACCGTATAAGTTCTATCAGTTCTGGTTGAACGTCAGCGATGAGGATGCAGAGCGTTATATCAAGATCTTCACCTCTCTGGAGAAGGACGTCATCGATGCCCTGATTGAAGAGCACAAAAAGGATCCGGGACGCCGTATTCTGCAGAAACGTCTGGCAGAAGAAGTCACTGTCATGGTACACTCTCAGGAGGCCCTTGACACAGCCATTGAGGCCAGTAGTATCCTCTTTGGCAAATCAACCAAGGAAGGACTTGAGAAGCTTGACGAGCAGACATTCCTCGACGTCTTCGACGGTGTACCACAGTATGAGGTCGCCAAAGACCAGCTCGGTCAACCAGCCGTTGAGTTGCTGACGACCGTTGCTCCCGTCTTCCCGTCAAAGGGTGAGATGCGTAAGATGGTGCAGGGTGGCGGTGTCTCTCTGAACAAGGAGAAGCTGACTGACCAGAACCGACCGATTACCGCAGAGGATCTGATCGACGGGAAGTATCTGTTGGCTCAGAAAGGTAAGAAGAACTACTATCTGCTCATCGTGAAATAAGATATGGTGGTAAAAATTTGGCCGAATGCCAAATTTTTACTACCTTTGCACCCGATTCTGGACGATGGTGTAATGGTAACACTACAGGTTTTGGTTCTGTCATTCCCGGTTCGAATCCGAGTCGTCCAACTTCACAATGGGGGTCTGCATTTCTGCGGATCCCCTTTTTTTCATCATTTTTAAGTGTTCCTTTTTTGCCATCCATATAATAATTTGTAACTTTGCAGGCAACAAACGGAAAATATAATTCTAAAACAAACAAGACTATGGCAAATTTATTCTCCCTTGAAGGTAAGAACGCATGGATTACCGGAGCCTCTTACGGAATTGGTTTTAACATCGCCAAAGCTTTCGTTGCGGCCGGCATCAAGAACATTATCTTCAATGACATCAACGAGGCCGCTCTGGAGCGCGGATTGACCAACTACAGAGAAGCGGGCATCGAGAACGTGAAAGGCTATGTCTGCGACGTGACCGATGAGAACGCCGTGAAGGCTCTCGTCGACAAGATCCATCAGGAGGTAGGACAAATCGACATCCTTGTCAACAACGCAGGTATTATCAAGCGTATCCCCATGCACGAAATGAAACGCGCAGAGTTCCAACAAGTCATTGACATCGACCTCGTTGGTCCGTTCATCTGTTCGTCGGCTGTCATCCCCGAGATGATGGAGCGCCGCGAGGGTAAGATCATCAATATCTGCTCAATGATGTCTGAACTGGGACGTGAGACCGTCAGTGCCTATGCAGCCGCCAAAGGCGGTCTGAAGATGCTCACCCGCAACATCTGTTCTGAATATGGCGAGTATAATATCCAATGTAACGGCATTGGTCCGGGATACATCGCTACCCCACAGACTGCACCACTGCGTGAGCGCCAGCCCGACGGTAGTCGTCATCCTTTCGACAGTTTCATTTGCGCCAAGACACCAGCTGGACGTTGGCTCGACCCAAGTGAACTTGGCGGACCTGCCGTTTTCCTTGCATCACATGCCTCTGATGCTGTTAACGGTCATGTCCTCTACGTCGACGGTGGTATCCTCGCCTACATTGGCAAACAGCCAAAATAATAGAGGGAAAACACGATAAAAAAAAACAAGGAGACCTCCAAATGGAAGTCTCCTTAATTTTTTATTACATTATGATGCTTAGAGAGCAGCAGCGAGCTCGGCGCCAGCCTTGAACTTAGCCACCTTCTTTGCAGCAATCTTGATCTTCTGCTTGGTTGCAGGGTTGATACCCTCACGAGCCGGACGCTCATTCACGCTGAATGTACCGAAACCAACGAGAGCAATCTTGTCACCCTTTGCGAGTGCGTCCTTAATAGCTGCTACTGTAGCGTCAAGAGCCTTCTTTGCGTCAACCTTTGAGAGACCAGCACCTGCTGCGATCTTCTCTACCAATTCTGTTTTGTTCATAATCTTGAAAAATTTAGTGAATTATTAATAGTAATAACTAATGTTTAGCTGAATTCTTTGGCAAATATAATGGAAAGTATTTAAAGAAACAACAAAAAAACGGAAAAAATAACTTTTTTCATGAAAAATAGTTGTAATGACCCCTTTTTAAGCATAAAAAAGAGATATTTTTAGTAATTTTGCCCACGAATAGGAGAGGCAGCCACGCTGTCCCCCTTGAAAATCAGACAACAATAACAAATAATAAAAGCAAAAAGACATGATGTTCCGCATACCTACCATCACCAAGAATCTGCTGATTATTAATCTGCTGGCATTCCTCGCCACCACTGTCTTCGACCTACGTGGTATTGACCTGGCAGACATTGGTGGTCTCCATTTTTTCATGGCGAGTAACTTCCATCTATACCAACTGGTCACGTACCTATTCCTGCATGCCAGTTTCATGCATATCCTGAGTAACATGTTCGGTTTGTGGATGTTCGGTTGCGTCATCGAGAACGTATGGGGACCCAAGAAATTCCTTTTTTATTACATTACATGTGGAATCGGCGCAGGTGTACTACAGGAGCTGGCGCAGTTCGGCTCATTTTACATGACCGTAGCCGAGCAAGTGCCAGGTGCCAGCCTCGGTACCGTCATGGAGTACGGCGCTCATTATGCCAATGCCTTGAATGCTTGGACCACCATCGGTGCCTCTGGTGCCGTTTATGCTGTCATCCTGGCTTTTGGCATGACCTTTCCTAACGAGCGACTTTTCATCATTCCTTTCCCATTCCCCATCAAAGCCAAATGGTTCGTGTTGGGTTATGTGGCCATTGAATTCTTCTCTGCCCTTGGCTCCTCTGGGGACGGTGTAGCCCATACGGCCCATTTGGGCGGTATGCTCTTCGGCTATCTGATGATACGTTATTGGAACCGTCATCCCGGATCCGGCTTCAATCGCATCCGTGGCGAGCAGTTCTTCGAGAACCTGAAACGCAACTTCGAGCAGCGACAGCAGCAGAACAGGAGTCAGCACCATACCGACATGCATGTCGAGCGCGGTGGATCAAAGGAGGAAGACATGGCATATAATGCCCGCAAAAAACACAACCAAGAAGAGATCGACGCCATCCTCGACAAGATTCGGAGAAGTGGCTACGATAGTCTGACGAAGGAGGAGAAGAAAAAGCTCTTTGACGCCAGCAATCAGCGATGATCAGACAACTAAAGACATTCACCATCAACATCGTGGCCGGCGCCAATGCCGCCACAGTCGTACTGATGCTCCTGGCCGGCTACGGCGACCATGTCGCCCCCGTCCGGTTTCCCATGTTTTCCAACCTGGGAATGACCTTTCCGATCTTTCTGATTGCCAACCTGCTGTTCCTGTTCTTTTGGTTAACATTTAAATGGAGGAAAGCATGGATCCCACTTGTTGGTTACGCACTCGTGTATATCCCCATCACTGTATACATGCCCCTAAACTCCAAACAGGACGTGCCCGACGGGACCTTCAAGATCCTATCGTACAACGTGTGTCAGTATAGCGGCAATTACAAATACGAGGATGCATTCGACACGATTTACAACTATTTGAAACGTCAGGATGCAGATATCGTATGCTTGCAGGAAGATGTTGATTCCTGGCGGCGTTTCGTCCTTCACAGGTACAAAAAAATATACCCCTACAACGACACAACACTCTTCCAGGAGCTACCCACAAGCAAGAATGGCATAGGCATCCACTCGAAGTTCCCCATCCTCCGAAAAGAGAGAATTCAATATTCTTCATTGGCCAACGGTTCCGTGGCCTATTTCCTGCAGGTGGAGGGCGATACCATCATCGTCATCAACAACCATCTGGAAACCACCCATCTGTCAACGGAAGACCGTACCCGTTACAAGGAGATGTTGCGAGGCAAGATGGAGAGTGATACCGTCAAAGAGGAGTCGTTGCTGTTACTTGGAAAACTCGGGAAGTCAACTGCCATCAGAGCGCCACAGGCCGAGGCGGTACACCAGTATATCGAGGCACACAGACAATACCCCATCATTGTATGTGGCGACTTTAACGACAATCCTATCTCCTACTCACGTCGTATTATCGCACAAGGACTGACAGACTGTTTTGTGGAGACAGGGCGCGGTGTCGGTTTGTCATATAATCAGAAAGGATTCTTCTTTCGCATCGATCATATCATGTGTTCCGACCACTTTAAGCCCTATAACTGCTCTGTCGACAACAAAATAGACGCAAGCGACCATTATCCTATATCCTGCAGACTAAAATTATCCCATAATCCATAAAAAATAAGTGAAAATCGTCTATAAATTTTTCCTTCTCTAAAAAAATGCCTATATTTGCACGCTAAAATGTACGCGAACAGAATATATAATAACTAAATAACAACAAAAATCAAAATGCAAAACAAAGGAATTGTAAAATTTATCGCAGTGCTTCTGATTCTCGTGTGCTGCTTCTACCTTTCCTTCTCCTTCGTGACGCGCCACTATGAGAATAAGGCCGCTGCCATGGGTGAGCAGGCAGGTGCGGAGTACCTCGACTCAATCAACAACGAGAAGGTGTACATGGGCATCTATTCTCTGAAGCAGTGCCGTGAGATGGAGATTGGCCTAGGTCTTGACCTGAAAGGCGGTATGAACGTGATTCTTGAGGTGTCTGTGCCTGATGTTGTCGACGTGCTCGCCGACCACAAGACCGACGCTGCCTACAAGAAGGCGATGGAACTCGCCAAGAAAGAAGAGGAGACCAGTCAGAATGACTTCATCTCTCTGTTCGTGAAGTATTGGAAACAGGAAGGCAACGGTCGTCCACTCGCTGCCATCTTCGCCACTCAGCAGATGAAGGGCAAGGTGAGCACCCAGAGTTCCGACTCCGAGGTCGAGAGCGCTCTCCGTACAGAGGTGCAGGCCGCCGTTGACAACTCATTCAATGTGGTTCGCAACCGTATCGACAAGTTCGGTGTTGTACAGCCCAATATCCAGAAACTCGAAGGTCAGAGCGGCCGTATCATGGTCGAGATGCCTGGTATCAAGGAGCCCGAGCGTGTACGTAAGCTCCTCCAGGGTTCTGCCAACCTCGAATTCTGGGAGACCTATAACAGTCAGGAGATCACCCCGCTGCTCGCTCAGTTGAATCAGCGTTATGCTGCTCAGGGTGATGCTGCCGTTGACACCACAGACGTGGCTGCCGACACTACTGCTGTTGACGCTGCCAAGGCTGCTACAACCGACCTCGCTGCCAAGTTGGCAAAGAAGGATAGCAAGGACGCGACTGCCTCTAAGGCTGCTGAACTGGCCAAGAAGCAGAATCCTCTGTTCACTATCTTCCAGCCTACACAGGGTAACACCCTCGCCGTCGTTGGTTATGCCAACGCTCGTGATACTGCTGAGGTCAATAAGATCATCTATTCTGACCTTGCCAACCAGATCTTCCCTGCAGAGTTAAAGCTCCGCTGGGGTGCCAAGGCTGAGGACTTCGGTGGTCAGAATACGAAGGGTGACATCTTCGAGCTCTATGCTCTGAAGATCACTGAGCCTTCAGGTCGTGCTCCGCTGGAGGGTGATGTCATCACCAACGGTAAGGACGACTTCGACCAGATGGGTCATCCCTGCGTGTCGATGCAGATGAACTCTGACGGTGCCCGTCGTTGGAGCCAAATCACGAAGCAGAACATCGGTAAGGCTGTAGCCATCGTGCTTGACGATGCCGTTTACTCTGCTCCCCGTATCCTGACTCAGATTGATGGTGGTAACTCTCAGATTACCGGTAGTAACTTCACCATCGAGGACACGAAAGACCTTGCCAACACGCTGAACTCCGGTAAGATGCCGGCTCCTACCCGTATCGTACAGGAGGAGGTCGTCGGTCCGTCACTCGGTGCCCAGTCTATCAAGCAGGGAGTCATCTCCTTCGTTGTGGCCTTCGTGCTGCTGATGATCTACATGATCATGCTTTATGGCTTCATTCCGGGTATTCTCTCCGATATCGCTCTGCTGTTCAACCTGTTCTTCACACTGGGTATCCTGACTTCGTTCCAGGCTGCTCTGACCATGCCGGGTATCGCCGGTATCGTGCTGACGCTGGGTACAGCTGTGGATGCCAACGTGCTCATCTATGAGCGTATCAAGGAAGAGTTGAAGAAGGGCCTCAGCGTGAAAGAAGCTCTCAACAAGGGTTACTCAAACGCCTTCAGCGCTATCTTCGACTCAAACTTCACCTCGCTCATCACTGGTATCATCCTGCTCTACTTCGGTACAGGTCCTGTGAAAGGCTTCGCTACTACTTGGATCATCGGTATCCTTGTGAGCTTCTTCACCGCCGTGTTCATGACTCGTTTGGTCTACGATCACATGCTGAAGAAAGACAAGTGGACGAATCTGACCTTCGTGACCGCATACTCGAAGAACCTGATGCAGAATGCCCGTTACAATTTCATGGGCATGTATAAAAAGACCTTCACCATCTGGGGAGCAATCGCCATCATCTGCTGCATCTCATTTGCCGTACGCGGTCTGAGCCAGAGCATCGATTTCACCGGTGGACGTAACTACGTGGTAACACTCGACAAGCAGACTCATGTTGAGGATGTACGTTCAGCCATGGCTGGTGCCTTCATCAACACGATGGGCGAGAACCAGGGTCAGGAGGCTAACACCAGCGTCATCGCCCTCGGCACAGACGGCAAGACTGTTCGTATCTCTACCAACTGGGATATCGAGTCTAATAATCCTGAGGTTGACGACCAGGCTGAGACCATCCTCTTCAATGCACTGAAGAAGGGCGGCTTCGTCAGTCAGGAGAACGTAGAAGCCTTCAAGAACCCCGATGTTCGCGAAGGAGGTTCCATCATCTCTTCTGCCAAGGTTGGTCCGTCAGTGGCTAAGGATATCACCTACGGTGCTATCATCAGCGTTGTTATCGCTCTGATTGCCATCTTCCTCTATATCTTGCTCCGTTTCCGCAACCTCGCCTTCTCTGTAGGCGCTGTCGTTGCGTTGGCACTCGACGCTTTGATCGTTATCGGCTGCTACTCACTGTTCTGGGGTATCCTACCGATGTCACTGGAGATCGATCAGGTGTTCATTGGTGCCATCCTGACGGTGATCGGTTACTCTATCAACGATAAGGTGGTGGTGTTCGACCGTATCCGTGAGAACATCGGTTTGTATGGCAAACGTGATCGTCAGCAGTTGTTCAACGACTCATTGAACCAGACATTGGCCCGTACCATTAACACCTCTGTTACGACCCTGATCGTACTGTTGGCTATCTTCATCCTCGGTGGTGATAGCATCCGTTCGTTCTCGTTCGCAATGATTCTCGGTGTGATCTTCGGTACACTGTCGTCTCTCTTTATCGCTGCCCCTGTTGCCTACCTGACACTGGGTCGCACCATCAAGGAGGACGAGGCTGCCGTTGCCGCAAAATAAAAGTATCTGATTCTATTCAGACACATCAAATGATAAGGGAGCGTACAAAGATGTACGCTCCCTTCTATTATTTAATAAGGTTTCTATTAGAAAGTCATACCAAGAGTGATGTCAAACGAGTTAGTCTTCTCATACTTTGTAAAATCGGTCAAATCCATCGAATAGCCGAGTCCCACCAAGAACTTACTGAAACGAGCACGGACACCAAGATTCATGCCCACCTGCATCCGCTTTGCTGTATTGTCACTGCTCCCCATATCATCCTTGGAGAAGAGATCGACAGTCTCAGAATGTCCTCCATGCTCATACTTGTATTGAGCCAGAATGTTACCACGCAGATAAACGCCTGCATACGGATCAAGGTAAATACCATCGCCCACAGGAAGTGAGTAAATCACGTTAACCGGAATCTTAGCGGAAAGCATGCTGAATTTCTCTGTCCCCCTATCTTCTTTCTCCGATTTGAAGAGATATTGGAGAGCGACACCTGGCTCAATATATAGAGAAGGACCGAGAGGGAATGCTTTCGTATAACCGGCAGAGAAAGACGGAAGACTGGTGCTGATACTATGACCGTCGTGGCTATACTTCTGACTGGCGGCATTATACTGCAGGTAGAATGTACTAAAGCCCATGCCTGTAGATGCAAGGACACTCTTACCGACCTTTGCCTTCTGTGCTTTCGGTTGAACAGCCTTTGTCTGAGTGGTCTTTGCCTGTGTCTTTTTCCTTTGTTGCAGTTCGTCAAGAGTGATCACCTGCTGTGCTGAAACGGATGCGCAAACGACTACGAATGCGGCCATCATGAATAATCTGTTTCTTTTCATAACAATTAGGTTTTTAGATGTGTATTAATAATAAAGATTATTTGGTCTGGATTATCAGATACTTCGTATTGCTCCAGAAAGCCTCTGGGTCAGTGATGTGAATCTCCGAGGCGTCCTTACCGGTTTTGACAATCTCATACGATGAGGACGGCATAGCCGAGAGTACCTTAGGTCTGGCCGCAGGGATTTGCATACCGCCAAACGTACGTGTATCGACCTGAGTAAACAACTCACGCGGCAAATCGTTATAGTTAACCGATGATTTCTTCATAAAGCCGCCGCCCGTGATGACGCCCGATTCTTTCAGTACCTTTCCAGAGCCCATCACGACATAACCCTTATTAATCCTTGCCGACTGTTTGCTGAGTTGTTGCTCCTGCTCCTGCACCTTCTGACTTAACGAGTTATTATTCTGACTCAGTGCACTTAGCTTACCACTCAACTGAGCGATATTCGCGTTCTTCTGCTTCAGTTCCTCCTGAAGACGGGTTATCATCTGATCTTTCTCATCAATTTGCTTGTTTAAATAGGTAATAAGCGTCTCTAACTTCTTCATGTTCGCACCCTTAGCATTCAACGAATCGGTCATCCGACGGATCTTCTCACGCTGTTCGGCGAGTGTGTTGGCAAAAGACTCCAGGTTCTTCTTAAGTTGTTCGCGGTCCACGATCGTCCCCTCCGGTCCTTGATTTGTATAGAACAAGGTGCCTTCCTGCTTGGCGATTGTATCGAGCCCCTCAGACAGCACTGCAACAAAAGAGCTCATGTTATCCAGGTCACTCTGGTTACGCGCGTTCAGATTTTCAAGAGAGTCCACCTGACGCTTTAACTCGTCCACACCGGCACCACCATTACACGATACGACAACCATCAAGGTAGTCAGGACAATAAAACAAGAGAAAACTTTCTTCTTCATACTTATTAGGTTTTTAACATTTTTTCTGCAAAGATAGGGATTATGAGAGAATTTAACAGTTTATAATTATAGAATCTATCGGGCATATTCGTAGAAATAGCGGGCATATTCGCAATTTCATCGTGCAAAATCACAAATCCAAAAGAAAAAGAGGCGGTTTCTTTTTGTTCTGAACCACATTTTAGTTATCTTTGTGCCATGATACAGTCCATGATCATATCCCTGCCGATGATGGTTTGTATCATCCTCTCGGCTTTGCTTGGCCTGAGTCTTCATGACAGATGGGACAAGCCCAAGAGCCGATTGCTCATCTATATGGTCGTCGCCGCCTTCCTGTATCTGGCCCACTCCATCTATTTCCACAGACTCACTGAGGCTATCCCGTTCTCAGATACGGTCTACAGTTTCTGTAACCCTGCGGTGTTCCCCCTTTTCTACATCTATATAGAAGAGCTCACGACGAACCAGCCGCTACGCTGGCGCCAGTGGCTATACCTGTCACCCGCCTTCGTCTGCTTCATCCTAGTAGGCCTGCTCTACATCCTCATGGACAAGGAAGAGACCGTCCAGTTCATACAATCCCATCTCTACGGTGACAATTATGCCACGCTCACAGGACTGGCATGGTGGCAGGGACAGGCACATCTGCTAGTAAAGATCGTCTTCGCCCTCGAAATTCCACCGATATTCATCTTTGGCTGGCAACGGGTTACACAATACAACCAACTGATTGAGAACTTCTATTCAGACATCGAGGAAAAATCCCTGAACTCTGTCAAGCCGCTACTTATTCTTCTTGTGACAGCCTCGCTGATAGCTTTTATTTGTAACGCAGTCGGTCGGTACCGCTTTGCCGACTCTATGTGGATGCTCGCCATTCCGTCGGTTATCTTCTCAATTCTGATTCTTCTTATCGGGCATGTCGGCCTCCGTCAGAAATTCTCCATACAGGACGCTCTCTTAGAGATTGACGATACAGACGAGCCCACTGGCATCTTGAAGGACGAAGAGTCGTTAAGGGGTAAGATCCGTCATCTGGTAGAAGATAATGCACTCTACCTCCAGCCCAACCTGAAGACCAACGATCTGGCTAAACAGCTACACACCAACAGGAACTACATCTACCAAGTCATCAATGTGGAGATGGGTATGTCGTTCTCAGAATATATCAATCGGAGGCGCATCGACCATGCCGTACTTCTGATCGAAGGCGATCCCAATGCCTACCTCGCTGATGTGGCTGCCAAGTCTGGATTCTCGTCAATCAGCACCTTCTATCGGAATTTCAAGTTGTATATCGGTTGTTCGCCCAGTGATTTCCAACAGAAAATCCAAGCCAGACAACAGTCGCAAAAGAAAACGACTGGCCGAAGCCTTTGAAAGTTCGCCCAGTCATTAGTACCCCGACCGAGAATCGAACTCGGAACTAAGCTTTAGGAGAGCCTTGTTATATCCATTTAACTATCAGGGCATATGCTTTTCGTGTGCAAAGGTACGGAGAAAAGACGGAAAAAACAAAAATCAACGGCATTTATTTTTCAGACGGACATCGTAGAACTATACTTTTACGCTGTCACATCGCAAAACAAGGCGAAATAATCGATGATTCCTTTGCATATGTCACAAACAATCCCTATCTTTGCAACTCATATAAAACATAAAACTAAAAACTACATTTATGAAAAGATTTCTAACTTTCTTATTTCTCACTCTCCTGACAGTAACAGTAGGAGCACAAAGTCTTTCCGCACTTGACCAACTTAAGGAAAATCCCAGAAAAGCCTACGGCACCGACTATCCCTATCAGCAGGAGAACACACAGTTGACAAAAGCCCCCCGTGGCTACAAAGCATTTTATATCAGTCATTATGGTCGTCATGGTTCCCGTTACTACTGGAACGATATGCTCTACAAGAGCCTTGACAAACTACTTACCACGGCTCATGAGAGAAAACAGCTCACAGCAGAGGGAGAAGCCTTCTACGAGAAGTTTGAGGCTGCCAAAGCAGAACTTAGCGCCGGTGTCAGCGAACTGACACAGTTGGGATGGGAACAGCATCAGAGCATCGCCCGTACCATGTATAACCGTTTCCCAGAAGTGTTCAAGAAAGGCGGCAACGTGTTTGCCATCGCTTCACTGGCAGGCCGTTGTGTGATCAGTATGTCCGCCTTCTGTCAGGAGCTTGTACAATGCAATCCCGCCATTGAGGTTCGTGAACAATCGGCTCGCTCCACTCTCGACGGTGTCGCTCCAAACGACCGACAGAATCCCGCCCGTCGAAAGTTCCCCAAAGCCACGCCACGCTTCGAGAAGAACCGCGCCCAGTTTAAGGATGTCGTTGACACACTGCGACAGGTTGTCATCAAGCGCGTGTTCACCAGCACAGAAGGCTTGCAGGTTGATCCGCACCGTCTCGGTGGCGACCTAATCAATCTCTATACCTCATTGCCCAGTATCGGACATGAAGGAATGATGGGTAACATCATCACCGACGAGGAGATTGCAGCCCAGTGGGAGACGTCTAATCTGGGAACCTACACTTGGGTGTTCGAACCCCAGTATGAGTCGATTCCCATCCTTGAGGATATCATCAAGAAGGCAGATGCCGTTCTCAATGGCAGTAGCGACCATATTGCCGACCTCCGTTTCGGACATGACACCTACCTCGGTCCTATGACAGTGCTGATGGGTATCAACGGCGCCGACCGTGATCCTGAAGACCCTTATGAGGTGAAGAACTGCTACCAGAATTGGGAGACCTGCAAGGCCAGCAATATGCAACTGATATTCTATCGCAGCAAGAAGAGTGCCGACATTCTCGTGAAGTGCCTGCTCAACGGCTGCGAGGCAAGTCTGCCCGTTCCTACGACCCAGTACCCATACTACAAGTGGTCAGACTTCCGCGACTTCTACACGGCACGCTGCAACAGCATCAAGTAAAGGGACAAGGGTTTACCACAGTCTCGATACGCTGAAGAGCATCCATCAGTCGACTACGCGGGCAGGCGATGTTCAGCCGGACATACCCCTCGCCTGTCTCCCGACCGTACATTGTACCGGGGTTAATCCAGACCTTTGCCTCGGCAAACAGACGGTTGCATAGCTGCTGCGAGGTGATACCCATGGCAGAGACATCCACCCACGGCAGATAGGTTCCCTCCAAGCGGCAGACCTTCCACTGAGGGATATTTTCTTCGATGAAATCGCGAATCGACTGATAGTTTCCCCAGAGGTATTGGTTCAGTTCGTCGATCCAATCCTCACTCTCGTTATAAGCCGCCTGTAGCGCCACAATACCGAAAGGATTCACGTCGCACACCTCATTGATATTGATGGCACGGTCGATACGGCGTCGCCATGTGGGATGCGAACAGATGATATTGGCAATCTGAAGACCAGCGGTATTAAAGCTCTTCGAGGGTGAGTTCATCACCACACAATCGTCTGTGACCGTTCCAAAGGGTACAAACCGATAGCCAGGCATGATGAGTTCGCAATGTATCTCGTCGCTCACCACCTTCACACCATGTCGGTGGCAGATGTCGTACATCCGCTGCAGTTCATCTCTTGTCCATACACGACCCGTAGGGTTATGAGGGTTACAGAGCAGGAAGAGCGTTGTCTTCTCGTCGGCACACTTGCTCTCGAAGTCGATGAAATCGACCTCAAAGCTGTCATCTGCAGCCTTCAAGGGTGATTCGAGCACTTCACACCCGTTGTTCTTGATACTGGAGAAGAAACAGTTATAGGCCGGCGACAAGATCAGCACCTTCTCGCCAGGCATGGTAAGCGCCTTGATGACGCACGACATGGCCGGTACGACAGCCGTCGTGTAGAGCAGCCACTCACGGTGGATATCCCATTGATGACGACGCCGGAACCAGGCGATGACAGCCTCATAATAACTCTCCGGTACGATGTTGTAGCCAAACACCCCATGCTCGGCCCGTTTCCTGACAGCCTCTTGGATGGCGGGAGCCACCTTGAAGTCCATATCGGCTACCCACAGGGGAATCATCTCCTTAGACGAGCAACGGTCGTCCGTCTGACAGGGACCTTCCTCATCCCACTTCACGCAGTTGGTACCCCTGCGCTCTATCAATTCATCGAAATCGTATTTCATGCCCTTATCTCTATGATACAGTTATTCGGCTGACGGACATTCTCATCAATCGTGACACTACCGATGGAATCGGCAATAATATGTCCACTCGTCGGGTTCTTGATATTCTCAATATGCCCTCTGATGTCGGCCTCAACGGTAGAATACTCAAACATACGGTCGCAGGCAGCATCAATGGTACAATTCTCCAACACAAGGTTCTGGGTGTAGCAGAGCAACTGCTCACCTGCCAGATGACAGTTCACGAGGCGTACGTTCTTCGAGTGCCATGCCAGATACTCACCATCGAGTACCGAGTCATAGACGGTAACGTTCTCGCACTCCCAGAACGAGTCCTTCGTCAGGATCTTGGCATTGTGCACCTCCACATTCTTACAGTACTGGAATACATACTTCGCATCGCTCTCCAGACCATCGACATAGATATTCTGCGAGAACATGAACGGATAGGTGCCTCCGTGCAGTCTCACGTTCTTGATTCTGAGACCATTGACTTTCCAGAATGTCTCGTCGGCATCTGTAATCTCAACATTCTCAAGTTCCAGGTTTCTCATCTCACGGAAGAATTTCGGACCGTCAATACGTGAGTTCTTCATCACCATATCATTGGTGTACCAAACAGCAGAACGGGAACCGAGGGCGAAATAGCAATTCTCAATATAAGCCCCATCGACATGCCACCAAGGATACTTTCCATAGAACTTACACCCATAAGCCTCGATGTTACGGCATTGTTTGATTCCGCTCTCTCCGTCCTCGATAGTGATATTCTCAATTCTCAGATCGTGTTGTGCGAATAGCGGGCGTTCTCCACCGAATTTCTTGTCTTTTATCAGTTCCATGTCTGTGTCTGTTATATGATGTGTCTGCAAAGATACGAAGAAAAATCCGTAACCGGCATACACCGATTACGGATTATCTTATCTATTTAAATGTTTTTAATTACTTTTCCGGCATCATGACAATCTCCGCATGGTTTCCTGCACTCACAAGGTCAGCTAGGAACTTCTGGAGTTTCTCTGGAGTGAGCGATTTCACTGTCTCCTCGTAGCCTGTCTGCAGATCTACACCCTCGGCAGTCCACTCTGTCAGCACATTCATCCAGTGCCCGTTCTCACGGGCATTGTCCTGAGCCTGTTTGAGCATGATCTCCTTGACGGCATTGAGATCTTCGTCGGCAATCTTCTGAGTGGCTTCTACCACGAACTTCACCATCAGGTCGCGAGCTATCTGCATCTTATCCGGGTTCGTCGGAGCCGCAGCATTGAGCATGAACACAGGACGACTGCCGTTCAGATCAATTCTTCCGCCGGCACCAACACCATAGACAGCACTCTCCTCTTCACGGATGGTACGTTCGTAGACTCGTGTAAGCAC
The DNA here is from genome assembly GCF_900110895.1 of Prevotella aff. ruminicola Tc2-24. Lineage (GTDB taxonomy): Bacteria > Bacteroidota > Bacteroidia > Bacteroidales > Bacteroidaceae > Prevotella. Next base: position 51,227 of record NZ_FOIQ01000002.1, read on the forward strand.
CTGTGAAACAGCATTGAGCATCACCTTATTCTCGAGGGTATATGCCATATCTTCGTTCAGCCATATCTCTCTGACCTGAGCCTGCGGAGTCTCCATCTTCTTCGAGAATTGGTTGACTTTCTCTCCCTTGAAGAAGGTACGGATATCACGGACATGTCCGAAATCCCTAGAGCCACCAGGCAAACTGGCGATATACTGCTCTATGAGTGTACGGATCTGCTGCTCGTCGAAGTTACCGATAATGGTATAGATAAACTGTCCTCCATGGCCATAAAGCTGCTTCAGAATCTGGAGCGTACGGTCGTAATCGAACTGTGAGAGCTCCTCAACCTCCGGGGTCACATAAAATCTATTTCCACAGTGCAAGGTGCTCTCTACTGAGTCTTTGAACACCAGATCATGGTTCAGGCTCTTATTGCCAAACACAGTCTTCGCCTGATTGATAAACGCTGCCACCGATTTCTCATCCTTGTTGATATTCGTCATCGTCAGATAAGTGAGTTGGAAGAGAGTCTCCAGATCCTTTGGAGTGGAACGACCAGAGATATACTGACGATCCTCATCAATACTGAGACTTACACTTGCCTGCTTGCCAGCTAAGGCTTTGTCGAGTTCAGACTTCGTGAAGTTTCCGAGACCACTAAACATCGCAACTGTACTAGCAAAGTCCACGTTTATCGGATCTGTATCGACGAAGAGCGATGCACCACCCTTGGCCTCAGCTTGCATCATCACCTCATTATCCTTGAAGTCGGTCTTCTTCAGGATTACACGGGCACCGTTCGAGAGTGTCAGCTCTTTATAGCCAAGGGTCTTATTCTCGGTCTCTTTCACGATTTGTCCCTTGACGGGAAGATCAGCAATCAGAGGTTCCTCCTTCACGTTGTCCACCCAAGCGGTCAGTGTCTCAGCATGGACAGCATCGACGCCAGCCTTCATCTCCTCGGCTGTCACGAAGACATTACCTTCCTTCTCCTGTTGCATATAAAATGCCAGCAGGTTCTTGTCGTTTTCCGGTATCATCTGTCGGATCACCTGATTCACGATGTCGACTGGCAGTTGCTGAGCCAGCGCACTGATTATCTGGTAACGCTCCTCAAGCGAGGGAATGGGCGTCTGCTCCAGATAGTTCTCAATATACTCATTGGCGTACTCCGCGTTCTTTCGCTTATCACGGTTGTCATAGTCCCTCTCCAGCGCACTCAGGTAGTCGGCCTTAGCGCGGGCGTATTCCGTTGCCGTAAAACCAAATTCCCGGGCACGGAGAATCTCACGCTCCAAACTCTTTAGGGTCTCTATCTCCTGACCATGCTTAGACACACCGATTAGTGTCACAGCATCCTTCGTACGGACAACATTACCAAGTTTTCCGTTCTGGACAATAGCCTGAAGATATGGACATTCCGGCTGCTGTGAGATCTCATCAAGACGGGCACCGAGCATCCGGCATACCAGATTGCACAGATAATCAGTTACAAGATAGGCCGCCGTTTTCTTGACGGCTACGGGCATCACATCACGTTTGATACCTATACGCAGTATGGGATATGGCAGTTCCTTATCCTTCTCTGCCACGAAAATCGGCTGCTCATTGTCGGGCACCAGTTCGTCGACGACCTGTGCGGCATCGGGAGCCACCTTAATATCAGAGAAGAGTTTCTTGATCAGATTCTCGGTATAGTCTACGTCGATATCGCCAACGACGACCAGAGCCTGATTATCTGGGCGATACCATTTCCTGTAATAGGCCTCCAGTTCTTCGGGCTTGAAATTATCCACAACCTCCATCGTGCCAATCGGCATACGGTAGCCATACTTCGACCCTTGGAACAGCGTCGGCAGGGCACGCTCCAACATACGATCTGCCGCTGCCGTACGATATCGGTATTCGTTATGAATCACATCACGCTCCTTCTCAATCTCCTCCGGGGTGATGGTGATGCCACTTGACCAGTCACGTAACACCAGCATACAAGAGTCGAGAGCCGACTGGCGCTCTGTTGACACATCGGCCACATAATAAACAGTTCGGTCGAAAGAAGTATAGGCATTCAGACTACGGCCATACTCTACACCTATTGTCTGCAGATACTCTATCATCTTCCCTGTGGGGAAATGTTCTGAGCCATTGAAGGCCATGTGCTCCAAGAAGTGAGCCAGTCCACGCTGGGTGTCTTCCTCCTGCACGGAACCGACTCGCTGGGCGATGTAAAAATTCGCCTTCTTCTCCGGTGTATTGTTGTAACGCAGATAATAAGTCAGTCCGTTGTCAAGCTTACCGACACGCACTTCCTTGTCTGTAGGGAGTTCTGGCATCTGCTGAGCAGACACCGTTCCGACCATCAGCAGCATCGCTGCTACAAAAAATTTTGTTATTCTCATATTGTTTGAGGTTTAGTTGATTATCTTTTCGGTTGCAAAGATACAGTTTTTTCTTAACAATATAGGGTTTCACAGGTTATCTTTAGAGAAAAAAGCCACAGGCACACGAGTAACGTATATCCTGTGGCAAAACTCAATATGTTAATAAGAGAGAGAAAGACTACTTGTTAGCAAACAGCATATTATCGACAGACTCCATCACGAGCATACTACTCAGGAGATACATATTATCCTGTGTCTCATTCATCCGATAGGTCTTCACAGATGTGAGACAGGGAGCCATTGAACGATAGAGCGTCACCTCGGAAGGAAGCGTGTAACACTGTCTGGCAGCATCCCAGTGGCTCACCTCCACATTGTATCCATTCTTATAATATTTATACGTGAGGCGGCTGTCCCTGGTCCAGTTCTGAGTTGCATCATCCCAGCGAAGCATCTCCTTATTCACCAGTCGATCCTGCTCGTCGTACTCATAGCGGTACTCCATCTTATGGACCATCTGATGGTCGGCATCCTGTTCATACACCTCAATCTTATTAATGACTCCGTCCTCCATGTCTGCATTGTACATGTAGTTCACGTCAACGTTGCTGATTGCATTGAAGTACATCGTGAGTACTGTTGCTGCGGTGATGATTGTCTCCATATTACTCATTTTTTTGAGATTATTACTTTATTTCTTATCAGTTTTATGTCCTTTCGACGTTGCAAAGATACGACCGTTCTCCGGTAACTAATGTTATGCGAATGTTATCATTAGGTTAAATCCAAGCTTAATGTTAACAAATCGTAAAATCCCTCTATTCCTATGCAGTCTTTTTATACAACACTACACTATATAATAAAAAGAACTAAATTTGCAACATTAAATGATACAGTTATGAAGAAACTTAGTATGCTTTTGGTAATCACGCTGATGATGTCAGGACTGTCAGTCCTGACGGGTTGTTCATCAAACGACGATGACATGTCGCCGACAGACAGATGGCCGGGTCTTACGCTCACAAGAGATCCTGAGAAACAAGAAGCGAAAACCGTTATCAAATATTTTGAAAGAAGCGGCCTCAAGCTGCATGTGGTTGACCTTACAGAGCGATATACAGATGCCTTATACGCACTTGAATACAAAGCCAAATCCGTACCCGTGAATCATGTCCTACTAGAGAATCTCCCTCCTTCCATCCAGACAATGGTCATGCAATGGGGGGAAAATGGACTCACGAAAGTATTCCGTTTGGAGTATCAAGGAGAGACTTACTATGATATAAGTAATTTTCTCCAAAGTTCCATGATCAATATTTACGACGCAGAAGGAAACGCGCTTGGTCCTGGTTCCGCATCTTACAGCACGCTTATAAATGAGGCCCAGATCCGCTGCATCCTTGTATTAGACACAGAGATTGTAAAAAGCGCGGAGAACGCACCCAACTATTTAATAGGTTTCTGGCAGAACGATTGGCAACACATGATCCATGATAACATACAGGACATCAGGATTCTCTATCCAGATCTTTCCTTTTGTATCACGGAGGTGATTTGTTTCCGTGCAGACGGTACAGGATATCTGCGTACTGTCAAAACCAACAAGAACGGGAGCAGCGAGATCGCTCTCGATCCCTTCCACTATGAGCTGACCGACTACCATGGCGGTGAGCAATACGGATATCACGGCTATTACTATAAATGCTATTTCCAGGCAGGAGACGTTATCGAGTATCAGGCACGCTCTTTCGACAATATGCAGACGCTGGTCTCACATAATATGCTTGAATGTTATCCCTGGTTTAAACAAGCGAACGACCCATTCGAATCACAGGAGGTGAATGCCGGACAGAAATATGGTGTACCCGCAAGAGACAACGACAGTCCTATCGTAGGCAGATGGACAGGAGGAGAATATAGCAATGTTCTCATGAAGGACATCTTCACAACATGGGTCTTCCGCTCAGACAATACAGGTTACAGTCTCAGGGGCGACGAATACGACGAGTCTTTCGCCTATACCGTCACTTATAATGGTTCTAAAGCCAATGTTACGATTTACAAATACAACACAGGTCTTTTCGACAACGAGATTAATGGTACAACCATCAATGCCACGTTCAACGGTGATGGTCTGGAGTTAGAAGGCTGGGGCAGCTACAGTAGGCAAGAATAAGCAACAAGAATGGAGCTGGATACGACAGAGCTGATAAACAGGTGCAAGGCTGGCGAACGCCATGCCTTGGACCTGCTGTATCAGCAATACAAGCCCAAACTCCTAAACATCTGTAAGCAATACGCTAAGGAGGACGATGTGGCAGAAGATCTGCTACACGATGCCTTCGTCGTGATCCTGACCTCACTCGACAAACTTGAGAAGCCCGAGAAACTGGAATCGTGGATGATCTCGATAGTCAGAAACGTAGGTTACCACTATCGGCAGCATGCCAACAAGGAACAATCGGCACTCATGCAGTTGGCCAAAGAAGAGACAGAGACCACGGATACAAGCCAGACTCCATCTTACGACCAACTACAATCGTTCGTTGCCCTCTTGCCGCAAGGCTATCAAGATGTTTTCAGACTCTCAGTATTCGAGAATTTCTCCCATCAGGAGATTAGTAAGGTATTGGGAATCGCCCCTCACTCGTCTTCCTCGCAACTCTTCCATGCAAAACGGACATTGCGAACGCTCATCAGACGCTCGTGGGTACTGTTGTTACTGCTTATCGCCGTTCCCACCGCTATCTGGCTCTTTATACAGAAAGACAAGACTATTGAGGAGAGTAACCCGATAGCACAAAAGAAGACCGAGATGACACAAGAACCTGAAAGATCTCTGGATTCAGACATTTCTCAGAGTCCTATTCTGGTGCCATCTTATCAGACCACCTATCCTAAGCTGTCTGCCCAACATAAACCGTCTGTCGAGGTTTCTGACACGACCACCTACCAGATCGCAGAGGCTCCTCATGAGAGCATCCAAGAGACGACTCACCAGACTCCTATCGATACAACCAAGGTAGAATCTCATCACGATATTTTCACGATTCCCGCCTTCGAATCAGAACACCTACTCGTAGCACAGGCGGAAGTCAGTCGTCCTTGGCATATCAGTATGACTTACAGTGGTATTGCTGGCAACAACGAAGACTACATGGCACAGGCCAGCGTTGGCAAGACCAGTTTCAATGCCATAAGCAACACCTCTATCCCCACACAGTTCAACAACTGGATAGACTACGCCCTCTATCTGAATTATGACCCAATGGTCGTACGCGATGCAGAGACACGTTCGATAAATTATATTGCAACCCTGAACTCAACCCTCAACGGAGGTATGATGGAGGCTCACCACAAGCACCAGTTGCCTGTCACGTTCCAGATTCTGCTGAATCGTCAGCTCACCAAGCGTCTCTCCGTGGAGACAGGACTCAGCTATACCCAGCTCAACTCCACCATTACCACTGGTAGTACACAGGCCTTTATCCAAGAGAAGCAACAACTTCGTTATCTGGGCATCCCACTCCGATTAGGATGGCAGTGGTATAGCAAGGCCCACTTCAGTCTCTACTCTTCCGTAGGTGCTACACTGGAGTTGCCCGTTCAGGGTAAAGTCCTCATCCGTCATGAGGCCAACGGCAGCAAGACATTCCAAAAGAAAACCGACCTTGACGTGCCCTACCAATGGTCTACCACATTCGGCCTTGGTCTGCAATACAATCTTACGCCACATCTCGGCCTATATCTGGAGCCCAGTCTGCAATACTTCTTCAACGACGGTAGTGACATCCAATCGTATCGCACGGAGCATCCGCTTCAAATTACCCTACCTCTCGGCATCCGTGTCCATTGGTAAAATTTGTTAAAATCCCGTTACTTCCTACAAGATTTTCAGAGATTGGCAGTTGTAATCATAGAATAACTATAAAACAGACAAGAATGAAAAGGAATCTTCTATTTAAGATCATCGCCCTGTTGATGCTGTCTGTCGGCATAGAGGGTTGTAGCAGTGAAGGAGGCAACAACGCTTTCTTTCAGATGATAAATAATGCTAATTCTGGCTGTAAACATGCTGCTGGCACAAGAGGAGAATCCTCGGCTTATGATCATGAGTACGTCGAATACAAAGGTCTGACTAACGGTTATCTGGCGCTCAAACATGTAAATGCCTTATTCAACTGCGAACCCGGCAAACTGGAGATTCAAGCCTCCATCGATGGCAACGAGATCAGGATCTTAGAGAATGAGGAATTGTCATTAGCCAACTGTGTCTGTCCATACGATCTCTATTGTGAGGTCGGCCCCCTCAGCTTTGGTAAGTATACACTCATCCTTTGCAGAGGCTCTTTCGAATACGGTGAAATCGCACGCTTCACCATCAACTATTCGATAGGGCTGAACGGCAGATTCAACATCCGCCAGTAAAAGAACGAACTTAAAGGTCGTGCCTCTGATGGCAAGCAGAAGGAAGTACAAAATAAATGCGTTTTTATTTTGTACTTCTCTTGATTTACACTACCTTTGTGGGCAGTTATGCATAGGAACAGGTATAAATATGTGTCGATTGTAAGTGCTGCGGCAGTCTTACTGCTGCTGGGACTCTATATGTGGATGACCTACTGTTCGGTGACAAGGGATATCTCAGAGAGAGCGACCAACCAACTACCGTGGGCTCTTTTCTGCGAAAGCTATGAGCGTTCGAGATGCCTGTCCAGCGACGACACACTCAGTCTGTCGCAGTTACGCAACGACCTGTCGCTGGTATCCTCGGTAGAAGGTATGAACGACGTGCTGAGTCGCAGATACCATTCTGAGATTTCGCTCGACACATTGGCCTTTTTTGTCGACAGTCTGTTCAGCGTTGTCAACCTGAACCGTGACGTAACCATACAAGAGGTAGATGCCGAAGGACGAGTGCTCCGGCAGAACAACGACAGGAACTCGGCTTTCTCTCTGATCACAAAACCCTTGAGCATCAGGCACGACCAGTCTAAGGGCATCCGTCTATCGCTCAACAACCCTTATCCCGAACTGGCACGCCGGCTCAGTCCGTTGTTTCTCATCAGTGCCATCATCCTCGGTTTCTTTGCCGTGATTATCATCCAACTGTTACGTTTTATCAATGAGCAGGAGCAGGTTGCCGAACTGCGTAACGACTTCTCGTATGCGATGGTTCACGACATGAAATCACCTCTATCCAGTATCATTATGGGGGCCCATTTCCTACACTCGGGAAAGGTTGACGACAAGCCGCAGATTAAGGATAAATATTTCTCCATTATCGAGGAAGAGTCTGAGCATCTACTGGCACTGGTCAATAAACTACTGACCATTTCGAAACTGGAGAATAAGAAATTGATTCTGAACAAATGGGACATCAACATAGAGCCGATCATCCTCGACCTCATAGAAAAAGCCAAGGCAAAAGCGACCAAACCCATAGAGATTACCACCAGTCTGGAGGTTAAGAACGTGCTAGCCGATGAACAGTATATCACCGAGGCTATCGCCAATCTCATTGACAACGCCATCAAATATTCGAAGGACAATATCAGCATAGAGATCAAAACCATCGATACCGACAAATATGTCTTATTAAAAGTACGCGACAATGGTATCGGTATAACCCGCGAAGAGCAGCAGGTCATCTTCGACAAGTTCGGACGGGCAGCCATCCACGAGAAGAATCGTAAGGGTGGTGTCAGTGGTTTCGGACTCGGTCTAAACTATGTCGATCAGGTCATGCAGGCCCATGGAGGTAAGGTCACTGTATCAAGTGAGAAAGACCACTATTCGGAGTTCACGCTCTACATTCCCAAAATTGAGAGAAACAAAGTATAAGGATATGATCAAATTACTCTTAGTAGAAGATGACGAGTCGCTCGCCTATATCGAGAAGACAGGCCTCGAAGATATCATCGGTGGCTATGAAGTGACCACCGCCTGTAATGGCAAGGAAGGTGTGAAAGCCTGGGAGGAGACACATCCCGACGTGATCATCTCAGATATCGACATGCCCGTGATGAATGGTTTCGAGATGGTGGAGCGTATCCGCGAGACTGACGGTAGCGTGATCATCATCTTCACCTCAGCCCTCACCTCACCAAATGATGTGAAGGCCGGTTACCGTCTAGGCATTAACAACTACGTGAAGAAGCCCTTTGTACCCGAAGAGCTCGATGCCCATATCCAAGCTCTGATGAAGATGCGTGGTGGTGCCAAGACACAGAAGGAGACCAGTCACTACAAACTCGGTCGATATACCCTTGATGCCGACCATGCCACCCTACGCAACGACGACACCAACGCGCTGCAGACCATCACCCAGCGCGAAGCACAGATTCTGCGACTGCTGGCCGAGAATAAAAACAATGTGGTGCGCCGCGAGGCTATTCTCAGCCGCTTCTGGAATACGGAAGACGACTATTTCGCTTCACGTTCGCTTGACGTCTTTGTGAATAAACTTAGGAAACTGTTGTCCGACGAGTCGAAGATCAATCTCAAGACTATTCGAGGTGTCGGTCTGCAACTTCTTGTAGAAGACTAGTCTATCGGCCTGAAACGATCCATCACCCTGATAAGATACAAGGTAGAAGGAACAATCAGCACGACAGCAAGGGGCATCCCCCACCAGGAAAAAGACGACTCTGGTACAAATATATACACCAGCCAAAAAACAACACCACTTACCAAGATAGGGATAAAACTGCGTGTACATTCAAAAGTCCACATCTCTATCAAAGCAGCCAAGACAATGGGGATGATTAGCCACGGAGTGGGGACATTCAGCCAATTGATCAGGGCAACAACCACCAAGGCCACAGGAATAATAATCTGCGGACGATGCTTCCACTCCAACAGTTCACGAAGCACCGCACCATAGATAACCATAGCACTTATGGCCTCCTGAGCGATGAAACAGACAAACACCTGAAGCGGACTATCTTTTATAAATTCAGTTATGCTCGACATAAGACGCTCCCCGCCACTTTCCTGTTCAACTCTCATACAGATCAGAGCTAAGCCTACTTCTACCAGCACCAACGGAAGAACTATCTTCCACCATGTCCCATCCGGAATTCTTCCCATCGTATAGCTGGCAAAACCGGAACGAAGAAACACCCAGTGGAGCACAAGGCATACCATCAGTATCAGAATCATCGTCCCGTATGCCATCAGGCTTTTCGTATTGGTAGACCCTTCTGGCATACTGGAGAAACCGTCCACAAAGCCCGATACGAAACCCAATAGGGCTCCGCCAACAAACACCATACCGAGCATGATGCCGACAGCCAACAAAAGATACATAATTGCCTTGTTCATATCTCACACATTCCAAGTGCAAAGATACGATGATTTTCCGGAACTAATCCTAAAAACTATGTTATCTTTAGGTTAATTCGTTAATCGGTCTCCTTCGAGTGCCAAGCGCAAGCCCACCTGCAGATTGAAATTCATGGGCCTATCCTTGAAGAAAGTGCTTATGCCACTCCCATTGTCGAAATAGTATTTCAAGCCCGGCTCAGCATAGACTGCAAACTGCGGAAGAATATGATACTGTAGACCCAAAGCCGTATTGGCCGACCATTGTACGCGATCTTTTCTCAATTCCTGCTCCACTCCATCAGCTATCAGACGAGTCTTCACGTTGAAGTCAGCTTGTCCGCCAATTGCAACATAGGCTCTCAGACGTCCTCTGTTCTTGGCATAAAACTGTCCCATGACAGGAATACCAATATCATACAATGTCTGTTCCTTCTTATACAAAACATGGTCTGCCATATTGGAGAAATCGGATCGCAGACGCGTGTACACCAAACCTGTCACCATATAAATCCTCGATGAAATGGGGAAATTAACCGTCAATCCAAACGATATCGGCTGGTGGTGTTTCTGCCGTTCCTCATAGTTAACAAGGAATACAGGATCATCATAGACAGAATTGGGACGCGACATATATTTGCCACAGTTATAACTGTCCATTAACATCGGATTCATCAGTACACCGTTCGAATTCGACTGATCGCCAAAGCCGTTTGAGGTATAGAGGCAAAACTCTGCATACCCATGTTGAAGATTTACCGATTGAGCAATCTGACGATCGAGTTCGCGCATGACCTCCTCGGATTCTCTAGCATTTTCCTTGATCTTACTTACACTTTCATCTGTTTTAATCGTCTCCTCCAAAGGCTGCGTAGAAGTTTGTGCAGTAAATCGATCCTCTGGAAGAGTCTGTCCTTCCAGTTTCTCTGGAATGACCGGATTATCCTGGACAACATATACAGGTCTTAATGGATCAGCCGAAACGTTCAAGTCTTCCTGACTTTCTAGCTTTATCTGCCTGTCTGATACCTGCAGAATTCTCTGAGGTACCCCAGCCGACTGAGCTAGGAGAACATCCATAGGATCCGATTTCTTCGCTAATTCGGCGGTTGATTCTTGAACCTTGGCCGGATCCTGTTTCGAAGTTATCATGACCGACTCAGCTATCTCGCGAGAGCCTTCACCATCAACAGATCCCTCACAACCAATCATCCACATCAAATAACCATTACCGGTCAGCACACCAGCAAAAGCCGCCGCAGCAGCCAACTTTACCCACAAGGGGATGGTACGTGCAGACTGGTGCTTCTGGGGCATCTGGGCACCAAGCCGAGCCTCTATATCAGCCCACAGCCCTTCCGGGGCTGTCTCCTCATAGTGTGACAACCGCTCGAATAGCTGTTTTTTCCAATCTTTCTCTTTCATCGCTTTGTGAATATAAGTACTCTTTTACCATTTCCGCCAAAATCTTTTTTGCTCGGGATAGCTGTGAGGCGGACGAATTTTCCCGGATACCAAGCCTTTGGGCAATCTCCTTATGGGAGAGCTGTTCGAAGACAAAGAGGTTCAACACCATCCTGCAGCCTTCTGGCAGTTGTCCAATCATCCTGTTTAGAATATCAGGTGGTACATTTTCTACCTCCGGGACCCCCTCTTCTGCAGCATCAGGAATCTCATCGGTAAAGTGCAGTCGCTCATGTTCCTTCAGCCAGTCGATTGCTCGATTAGCGACGATCCGTGATATCCATGCCTTCAGTGAGCCTTCTCCCCGATAATCAAATTCATTGATAGAAGTCAGAATACTGATGAAGCTATCCTGAAGAATGTCTCGCACGTCATCTCGCTCCGGAACATACCTTAGACCGATGGCCATGGCATATCCTGAATAGCGGTCATAAAGACGGCGTAACGCCTGTCGGTCACCGCAGTGTATCGCGTCGAGTAGTTGTCGTTCAGTCTCTATCACACCTACCCTACTTTCTTTTTCGTATTATATATCAGCATCATGGGTGATGACAATACTTTCGTCTGTTGTTCTCTTGTCTGCAAATTTGTTACAGCAATCTTATCTACCGGAATACCCAACGACCATAAGTGTGTTGTGATACTATACATAGCCGTTCCATTCTCCTCACTAATCAAATCAACCCGATAACCCACATCATTAATTGTAACACAAAAGGATCTTCCGCTATACAAGGTGGCATAACCCGCCTCTCTGGAGAGACCAACCACCTTATACTTTATGATTTGAGTTGTTTCCGGGAAATTGAAGACAGGAGTTGTGGTGGTATCAGACTCACCAAACGGAAACAAGGCCTCCACCCCGGAAGACTGTAATATAGCCTGTTCTGGTAAGATAATCTTCATGGAGTCGTTGGTAACTTCCAACCGGGCGGTAGCCACGACCATCCCATCGATAACCCACTCGCCATCGAAGACTCCCTGCGAAACAGTCTGATTGTTTGACGGTTTCTGCCCACTATTCAAATAATCCATATTTGAGGGATAAAGATCAATGAAGGAATCCTGAATCTTATCATCCCCCACCGAACAGGAAGCATAAAACACAGATCCTATCAATAATACCCAAACCTTCTTATTCACTATCTTCTTCATACACTCCATGATGTGCTTTGATTTATCCATATAACTGCAAAAATACAAAACCTTGCAGCGAATCCTCACAATTTAAGATTCTTTAAGTTTTTGCGTCACCTTTTTTCCTCACGCTTAATTCCTAATCATATTTGAGGAAAGGCACTTTTCATCCATAAGCCGCAGCTGAAGGGAGATGGCGCGTTATTCCGTGTTTCAACAACACACATGCCCAGAAAGGGAATATTAAAAGTCTTTGCGTTCTTTGTAGATGACCTTGTTGGCACCACTGGTAATCTGAAGTGCCTCAGGATGTTCTTTGATATAAGAATCAATATGACGCACACGTTTCTCCTCAAGAATCTCATCGACGGCTATCAAGATGCCCGTCTCCTCCACATCGCCAAATCCATAGTTGATGGCAGTACCAAAAAGTTTCATGGTTGGCGAAAGACTCATATAGGCATTCACCAAGGGAGGAATATTATAACCGAGCTTACGAACCTCTGTATTCAAAATCTTATAATCTTTCTTGAAATCCTCTTCCGAGAACAATCGTTCTAATTCCAATGGGTCAGCCTCAATTTTCAGCGGTTTCATCGGTATAATCAGATGTTCTTTATCATCGAAATGTTTCTTTAAGAAATAAAGAATCATATCACGCCCTTTTCGGATATATGACGGATACATTGTCATCTTTCCAAAGAAATATTTCACATTGGGCTTGATAACCGTCAGCGCACCTAAACCATCCCATAGATTATCCAAAGCGAAAAGACTCTTCGCACCCATTCGCGAACTCTGATAAGGCAACGCCACGAACGAACGACCCAATTCTATCGTATAAGGCATATAGTCGTTCAAGAACTTATCGGAAAAATGGAACATATGACTAGTAGCCAGCTTGGGTTGTCCATTGTCATCCATCTCCCAGCAAGAGCCTTCCAGATAACGATAGCCGCCGATAATCTCTTCGGCCTCCGGATTCCACACAATCAACTGCTTATAACAATTGTCACAAATATCGAATTCATCGATATCCATCTCCTTGCCAGTACCGCCTCCCGCTTCTCGGAAAGCAATCTCGCGCAATCGTCCGATCTCTTTCATCACGTTTGGAGCGTTATGAGCCGTGACTACATAGATTTCGTTGTGACTCTTGTTGGTCATCCGCAACTGGCGCTCTTTGGTCAATTCACTTTTCAGAAGCGCTTTGTCGATTGGCTGGATAATCTCTTGTTCCATCTCTTTGTTTGGTTAATGGGTTATTGGCTTGGTGTTATAGGTCATATACTCGTTTCCGGACAAATTGCGCCCATTCCATCGGGTTTCTACTCTTATCGAAAGTCTGCCATGGAATAGGTTCTCCAACCTGCACATGGAAGGTTTTATGTACGTTTTTGTACATTTCATCGACAAGAAAGAGCATCGCCAGATTAAATGGTAGGCACTTGTCGCTGAAGTTTGCCAGACGATAAAAGAAATTACTATTTTGCCCGCTGAAGCGGATAGGCACAACATCTCGCTGATATTCCACACTCTTTGAAACAAAGGTCTTCGTCCAAGGGACGTCGCTAACAATACCATGATGGCGACGAGAACAGAGACCGGCAGGGAACATCAGCATATGGTTATCACTCTCAAAGCCGGCCTTCACCATCGCAGGGAAATTACGACTCTGATGTCCAGTCTTGTTAATAGGAATACATACAGGAGCCAATCCTGGCAGATTCATCAGCAAGTCGTTAACCAGATAACGAAATCTCCCGTCATAATGACGCCCGATAATCGCACCAAGTGCCACACCATCCACACCACCCAATGGATGGTTGCTAACAAACGTGTATAGGCGGCCGTCATCCGGGGCAGGTAGGTTTTCTTTTCCTTCAACCTCAAGCGTCATATCCAGATACTCCACACAGGCTTCCAGCCAATCTACCCCTGACTTATCACGGCTTTCCCACAGAAAAGCATTAACCTCATCCTGATGTGCGATTCGTTTCAGCCATGCGACCAAAGGACGGGGAACGAACTTCGCCTTTGTCCCCATCTTCTCTTTCAGGATATTATCAATGTCTATCGTCTTCTCTGTGATAGTTGCCATTTCTCTCATTCATACTAACAATTTGCAAAAATAGCACATTTCTTTCAATTCTGAGCAAGAAAAGCAAAAAAATCTTTTAATTTAAAGGTATTTTGCTCACCATTGATGCTTTTCTTATACCGTTATGCTATTAATCAATATTCATAAGCGAACAGATTGCCGGAAACATTCCATGAGAAACGTCTATAAAAGAAAGTTAAAAATCAAAAAAAGTGGGGAAAAGTGGCGCAGAGTGGGGAAATTTATATAACTTTGTAACCGAATTCATATAAATATGTACGTATGAGATTTCTAGGGAATATAGAAGCTAAGACCGACTCGAAGGGAAGAGCCTTCCTGCCAGCAGTCTTCCGCAAGGTGCTTCAGGCATCTGGCGAAGAAAATCTGGTATTGAGGAAAGACGTCTTCCAAAGTTGTCTTGTACTCTATCCCGAAAGCGTGTGGAACGCTCGACTAGATATGCTCAAAGCACAGCTTCGCCCGTGGGAATCCGTCCACCAGCAGGTTTTTCGTCAGTTTGTGTCAGCGGCAGAAGTCGTGACGCTTGACGGCAACGGCCGATTTCTGATATCCAAACGTTTACAAAAGATTGCGGAGATCGATCAGGATATTCAGTTTATCGGCATGGATGATACCATCGAGATCTGGTCACCTAGGAATCTGGAGCACACACTTAAGACTGACGAGGATTTTGGGAAGGAATTCGAGCAGATAATGAATGCCAACGATGCTATATGATGACAACTGCCGAGACATATCACGTACCAGTACTCCTTCGGGAGAGCATCGACGGGCTTGATATCAAGCCCGACGGTGTTTATGTAGATGTAACCTTCGGTGGCGGCGGACACAGTCGGGAAATCCTTCGACGACTAGGGAAAAACGGCCACCTGTTTAGTTTCGACCAAGACGAGGATGCCGAGAGAAACATCCTCCACGATGACCGATTTACGTTTGTCAGAAGCAATTTCCGATATCTCAAGAATTGGATGCGTTACTACGACGTGGATCATATTGACGGCCTATTGGCTGACCTCGGCGTGTCGAGTCATCACTTCGATGACGAGTCACGTGGTTTCTCCTTCCGCTTCGATGCACCCCTTGATATGCGAATGAACAAACGGGCAGGCATGACGGCTGCAGAGATCCTTAACAGCTACAGCGAAGAGATGTTGGCTGACATTCTTTTCCTTTATGGAGAACTGAAAGGCGCACGCAAGATCGCTGCCGCTATTGTTAAGGCACGAGATGTAAAGTCCATCAAGACCACCGACGACCTGATACAGATCACGGGTAAGTTACTTCAACGTGAGAGGCCACGTCCAGGCGAACGTAGTGCTACTATGCCCGAGAAAAAAGAGATTGCCAAACTATTCCAGGCATTGCGCATAGAGGTGAACCACGAAATGGACGCACTCAAAGAGATGTTGGACGGTGCTCGGGAAATGCTTGGAAAAGGTGGGCGCCTCTCGGTTATCACCTATCACTCTCTAGAAGACCGTATAGTAAAGAACGTCATGAAGACCGGCAATGCCGAAGGGAAGATGAAACAAGATTTCTTTGGGCGGACGGAAGCACCCTTCAGACAACTCAGTAATAAGGTCATCGTGCCCGGCAGCGAGGAGCAAGAACGAAACCCGCGCAGCCGGAGCGCCAAACTGAGAGTAGCAGAGCGTATATGATATAGCCTACCCCCCCCCTTATAGTATCAGAATGAGAGAGAGATGAGAAAGAATGATGATATAGAACTGAAGATAGAAGACACCACATCCGAAGCCATCCAAGAAGAGGAAAGGTCGAGGGATGAGGCTGCTGAGATGAGGGAGCAGGCGAGGAAGGCCATCCAGATGATTAAGGAGACGGTCAGAGAGGAGGATCCGAAGCTGACGCCGACCCTGACACTGAGAACTATTCTTGGTGGTGATTTCCTGACAGCTGACATGGTGCGCCGTAACATTTGGCTCTTTGTGTTGATGGTGATCTTCACCATTGTTTATGTCGCGGTCAGATACCAGTGTCAACAAGACATGATAGCTATTGACAAGCTAGAGAAAGAGTTACTCGACGCCAAATACAAGGCACTGTCAAGTTCCAGCACTCTTACAGAGAAATGCCGTGAGAGTCACGTACTCCACGCCCTCAAACAAAACAAGGACAGTCTACTGCATATCGCAGACCAGCCGCCCTATATTATAAATGTACCCGAATAAGGAACAGAATGAGCAAGTTTAAGAGTGACAAAGTGATGCCTCGCTACTTCGCCATCGCAGTAGTTCTGACGCTGATAGGGTTTGCCATCGTCGGCAAGGCCCTATACATCATGACAGCAAAGAAGACCTACTGGACTCAGGTAGCCTCACGACTAAAGCGCGACAGTGTCAGCGTAAAACCCAGTCGTGGCAATATCCTGAGTTGCGATGGTCAACTGATGGCCACCAGCATTCCAGAATATCGGGTATATATGGACTTCCAAGCCGGAACCGATGACTCCATCGGTATCCATAAACGTGACTCCATCTGGGCAGAGAAAATCGACAGTATCTGTGATGGCCTTCACCAGATATTCCCCATGAAGTCGGCTGCCGATTTCAAGGCAAACCTGCTGGAAGGTAAAAGAAAAATCCAGAAGAATGGTAAGATGGGAGCCAGACACTGGGCCATATGGCCACGGCGCATCAACTATAACACGTTCTGTGAAGTGCGACAACTTCCCATCTTCAAAGAGCCCGTCTACAGAGGCGGTTTCCACTGGGAAGAGTTCAACTCACGAAACCATCCGTTCAGCACTCTTGCTGTACGTACTGTCGGTGACATGTACGGTGCCAAGGACAGCGCCAAGAACGGTTTAGAACTGTCGTACGATTCTCTGTTACGTGGCACCAATGGATTGATGCATCGACGGAAAGTACTGAACAAGTACATGGACATCCCTGTACAAAGTCCCATCGACGGCTATGATATCGTGACAACCATCGATGTAGGCATGCAGGATCTGGCAGAGCGTGCCGTCATCGAGGAGCTGAAAGAAATCGGCGGAGAAATGGGTGTAGCCATTCTAATGGAAGTAAAGACCGGTGACGTAAAGGCTATTGTGAATATGACACGCGGTGCCGATGGAGAATACCATGAAATGGTAAATAACGCTATCAGCTACCGCTGTGAGCCTGGTTCCGTGTTCAAGGTCGCCTCTTTCCTCGTGGCTCTTGACGACGGGGTCATTCCCAATGATACCAGTTTTGTAATCCATACAGGCAGTGGAGTAATGGAGATGCACGGTCGTCCGATGAAAGACCACAACTGGCGTCGCGGAGGCTATCAGGATATCAACGTGGCCCGTGCACTGGAAGTTAGTTCGAACATAGGCGTAAGTTATGTCATTGACAAATTTTATGGCAACAACCCCAAAAGATACGTACAAGGACTCTACCGTGTAGGTATCCATGAGGACCTAAGACTCCCACTAGTGGGCTACCAACCGCCATATATCCGCATGCCCGACACGAAGACCACCGACCGTGCCAAATATTGGAGCAAAACCACTTTGCCCTGGATGAGCATTGGATATGAGACACAGATTGCCCCTATCAACACGGTGGCCTTCTATAATGCCATAGCCAACGATGGAAAGATGATGCAGCCTCGATTCGTGAAACAGCTCATGAAGAACGGTGAGGTGGTCAAGGAATTTGAACCCATCGTACTAAAGGAACGCATCGCAAAGCCCCAAACCATCAAGATGATGCAAACCATTCTAGAACACGTCGTCAGTCAAGGACTCGGCCGTAAGGCCGGCTCACGATCCTTCAAGGTTGCTGGTAAAACTGGTACGGCACAGGTAGCTGATCAATACGGAAGCTATCACTCCGGTACAACACGTTACTGGCTCAGTTTTGCAGGATTCTTCCCAGCCGACGACCCACGCTATTCCTGCATCGTCTGTCTAAAGAAATCCGGTCTTCCGGCTTCTGGCGGTGGCATGAGTGGTGTTGTGTTCCACAATATCGCAGAAGGAGTCATGGCACAGAGCCTCAAGCGTAATGTCGATGATGCCCGCGACTCCTTGTCGGTGATGATGCCTGATGTCAAGAGTGGAGACATGGTTGCCGCTAACTATGTTCTGAGTCACCTCGGCATCAGAACCAGTACCAATTGGGGCGGCTCATATGCCAACGGGAACCCCGTCTGGGGAAGGGCACACAAAGGAAACAAAGATGTCGTTCTTTCGCAGGTAAGAACCCATAGGAACATCATCCCCGATGTCATCGGTATGGGTGCCCGTGATGCTGTGTTCCTACTTGAGAACCGTGGTGTGAAGGTCCGTCTTAGGGGCAGAGGCAAGGTCAAGTCTCAGAGTATCTACGCGGGTACCATTATCCGTCAGGGCATGACTTGCGAACTGATATTGGAATAATAAAATAAGAAAAGATATGAAACTGAATGAACTGCTCAATCACGTGAATGTGCTGACCATCCTTGGCGATCCGGAGAAGGATATCTGCGGTGTAAATATCGACTCCCGTCGCATAGAGGCAGGTCATCTCTTCATCGCCATTCCAGGCACACAAACCGACGGGCACCGATTCATCCCGAAGGCTATCGAACTAGGAGCTACCGCTATCCTCTGCGAACAACTTCCCGAAGAACAAAAAGCAGAGGTGACCTATGTTGTCGTGACATCTACCGAGGCTGTTGTTGGACAGGTCGCCACCCTTTTCTACGGTGATCCGTCTACTAAACTGAAACTCGTAGGCGTAACAGGAACCAATGGAAAGACGACAATCGCGACCTTATTATACAACATGTTTCGTGCGTTCGGACATAAGTGCGGACTGCTCTCGACTGTCTGTAACTATATAGAGGGAGAACCCATCCCAGCCGATCATACCACACCCGACCCTATCGAGTTAAATAAACTACTGGCTCAGATGGTGGAAGCCGGGTGCGAATATGCTTTCATGGAATGTTCTAGCCATGCCATCGCCCAGAAGCGTATCGGTGGACTTAAGTTTGCTGGCGGACTCTTCACCAATCTGACCCGCGACCATCTCGACTACCATAAAACCTTCGAGAACTACCGCGATGCGAAGAAGGCATTCTTCGATGGACTCGGTAAAGATGCGTTCGCCATTACCAATGCCGACGACAAAAACGGTATGGTCATGGTACAGAACTGTCAAGCGCAGATTAAGACCTACTCGACCCGACGCATTGCCGATTTCAAGGCAAAGATTATCGAGTGCCATTTTGAGGGTATGTACCTCGATATCAACGGAAAAGAGGTAGGTGTGCAGTTTATCGGTAAATTCAATGTTAGCAACCTGCTCGCCGTCTATGGTGCAGCCGTTATGCTTGGAAAGAAACCTGAGGAAATTCTAGTGATTCTCAGTACACTAAAGAGCGTCAATGGTCGTCTGGAGCCCATCCGTTCACCAGAAGGCTACACTGCCATTGTGGACTATGCTCACACTCCCGACGCCCTGGAAAACGTACTCAACGCCATCCACGAGGTGCTTGATGGTAAGGGGAAAGTCATCACAGTCTGCGGTGCAGGTGGTAACCGCGATAAAGGCAAACGTCCGCTGATGGCACAAGAGGCCGTGAAGCAAAGCGATAAGGTCATTATCACTAGCGACAACCCTCGTTACGAGGAACCACAGGCTATCATCAATGATATGCTCGCCGGCCTGGACAATCGGCAAATGAAGAAAGTGATCAGTATTGTCGACCGCCGTGAAGCCATTCGTACGGCCTGCATGCTCGCTCAGAAAGGCGATGTTATCCTCATTGCCGGCAAGGGGCATGAAGATTATCAGGAGATTCAAGGCGTAAAACACCACTTTGACGACAAAGAGGTGGTCCGCGATATCTTTAGTTTATAGCTGATTGTTTTATGAGTTTGGAATTAAAAATTTGAGTTGATATGCTATACTATCTTTTCCGATTCCTCGACCAGTATGATATCCCCGGGTCACATATGTGGTCCTATATCTCGTTCCGTGCCATACTGACGCTAATTTTCTCACTGGTCATCTCCGCCTGGTTCGGCGAACGGTTTATCAAATGGATGAAACGCAGGAAAATCTTTGAGACCGAGCGCGACCCGAGCATCGACCCGTTCGGTGTTGAAAAGAAAGGTGTTCCCACCATGGGCGGCATCATCATCATTGTGAGTATTCTCGTGCCAGTACTCTTATTGGGGCGCATCCGGAACATCTATTTGATCTTGATGATAGCAACCACCATCTGGCTAGGATTCCTAGGATTTATGGATGACTATATCAAGATCTTCCGACGCAACAAGGATGGACTGAAAGGAATGTATAAGATCATCGGGCAAGTGAGTATCGGTTTTATAGTTGGTTTGACACTCTGGCTAAGTCCTGACGTGGTGGTTCGTGAGAACGTCAACATTGAGCAACAGAACCAAGAGATCGTGGTCAAGCACAAGAAAGAGGCTGTAAAATCACTGCAGACTACAATCCCATTCATCAAAAACCACAACCTGAACTACTCGAGCATCATGGCGTTCTGCGGAAAGTACAAGGTGGCAGCCGGATGGGTAATCTTCGTATTTATCACCATTTTCGCAGTAACTGCCGTCTCCAACGGTGCCAATCTCAACGACGGTATGGATGGCATGTGCGCTGGCAACTCCGCTATTGTGGGTGTAGCATTGGGCATCCTCGCCTATGTATCATCACATATTGGCTACGCATCATATTTCAATATCATGTACATCCCCCATTCTGAAGAATTGGTGGTATTCCTCTGCGCATTTATTGGTGCCATGATTGGTTTCCTCTGGTATAACGCCTTCCCAGCGCAAATCTTCATGGGTGACACAGGTTCATTGACTATCGGTGGCATCATCGGCGTATGTGCCGTCATCATCCATAAGGAACTTCTACTACCTATTCTCTGCGGCATCTTCTTTGTTGAGAGTTTGAGCGTTATCATCCAAACCCAGTGGTTCAGAATTCAGAAACACAAGGGGAAACGTGTCCGCGTGTTCCGTGCGGCACCTATCCACGATACTTTCCGTAAACTAGACTCACAGCTCGATGCGACCAGCACCTACCTTCTAAAGGGCTGGCCACACCGTCCGTTCCATGAGTCAAAGATTACCATCCGCTTCTGGATAACTAGCATCATCCTAGCAGCACTAACCATCATCACACTTAAGATGAGATAAACCACATATCACACAGATTATACAGATAAAACCATGAATAAAAGAATAGTCATATTAGGAGCAGGAGAGAGTGGTGCCGGCGCCGCAGTCCTTGCCAAGAAAGAAGGTTTCGACGTGTTTGTATCTGACATGTCGAAAATTGCCGACAAATATAAACAGATGCTTAACGACCGACATATCGAATGGGAAGAGGGACAGCATACAGAAGAGAAAATTTTGAATGCCGACGAGATCATCAAGAGTCCTGGCATACCCGATACGGCACCAATGGTGAAAAAAGCACTTGAGAAAGGAATCCATATTATCAGTGAGATTGAGTTTGCCAGTCGATACACCAATTCGAAGATGATCTGCATTACTGGGTCAAACGGAAAGACAACGACCACCTCACTCATCTACCACATCTTCAAGGAGGCTGGCTATGATGCCGGATTGGCAGGAAACATAGGAAATTCGCTAGCGCTACAGGTGGCAGAACAGCCGCACGAGTATTACATCATCGAGCTGAGCTCATTCCAACTTGACAACATGTATGATTTCCGCGCTAATATCGCCATATTATTGAATATCACACCCGACCATCTCGATCGCTACGGCTTTGAGATGCAGAACTACGTCAATGCCAAAATGCGTATCATCCAGAATCAGACTCCACAGGATGCCTTCATCTATTGGGCAGATGATCCCATCATCAAACGCGAGTTGGAAAAATATGACATTAAGGCCATTCAGTATCCCTTCTCTGAAATCAAAGAAAAGGGCGTGATCGGCTATATCGAGGAGGGACAGTACAAAATCGAGGAGCCAGAACCATTCAACATGGAACAGGAAAGCCTCAGTCTAACAGGCAAACATAATCTTTACAACTCTCTGGCTGCTGGTATAGCTGCCGACATCGCCGGAATCAAGAAAGAAGAAATCCGCAAGAGTCTCAGCGACTTCCCTGGCGTGGAGCACCGTCTTGAGAAAGTATGTACCGTGCGGGGCGTACAGTATGTAAACGACTCTAAGGCCACGAACGTTGACGCTTGTTGGTATGCCCTAGAAGCTATGAAGACCAAGGTCATCCTCATCATCGGCGGAAAAGACAAAGGAAATGATTATGACCCTATAAAACCGCTGATCAAGAAGAAATGCTCTGGCATCGTTTATCTCGGTGCCGACAATCAGAAGTTACACGACAACTTTGATAGTTTGGGCATACCCATACGTGACACCCACTCCATGAAAGAATGCGTGGAGGCTTGCTATGAGATGGCCAAGCCCGGTGAGACCGTTCTACTCAGTCCCTGCTGCGCCTCATTTGATCTCTTTAAGAACATGGAAGATCGTGGTGAGCAGTTCAAGGAATTGGCCAGAAGTCTATAAAAGACCGAAACAAAACGACAACACCCATGAACAAGAAAATAGGAAACATCTTCAAAGGAGATAAGGTCATCTGGATGGTATTCTTCTTCCTCTGTATGATCAGCATTGTTGAGGTATTCTCAGCCTCCAGCAACTTGACATACAAGAGTCAAAATTATATGGGTCCTATTTTCTACCACGCACTGATGATTCTATTCGGTGTATTCATAGCCGTTGTTACATTAAATATTCCTTGCCGCTATTTCAAACTTATGACCCCCTTCCTGCTGATTATATCAGGCATCACCCTACTATGGGTGCTGATTGGAGGAGAATCCATCAATGGTGCCAACCGCGTCATTTCACTGCCAGGCGGTGTTACTTTCCAACCATCAGAGATCGCCAAAGGCACCATGGTTCTGATAACGGCTCAGATTCTCAGTGCCATGCAGCATGAGGACGGAGCAGATAGGAAAGCTTTTAAGTACATTCTTTGGATTGTCGTACCGACTGCCGCCTTGATAGGTATAGAGAACCTGTCTACAGCTGCTCTGCTATTGGTTGTCATTTTCCTGATGATGTTCATCGGACGCGTTCCGATGGTTCAGATGGGAAAACTGGTGGGAGTCGTCACCGTCCTTGTTGCAGTGTTCCTAACACTAGTACTGACATTGGGGAGTATCGGTGCAGAGAAGGAAAACAGCACCCAGACAGTAGAAACGGTTACCACCCATTCCACAGATACGAAAGTCATTAAGGGTGGTGGCGTGTTCCATCGTTTCGTTACATGGCGTAATCGTATTGTGAAGCATCTCGACAAGAAAGACGTGCCACCATCAGAATACGATCTCGATAAAGATGCACAGGTAGCCCATGCCAACATCGCTATCGTATCAAGCAATATCATCGGCAAAGGACCAGGACAGTCTGTAGAACGCGACTTTCTCTCACAAGCCTTCTCTGATTTTATCTATGCTATCATCATCGAGGAACTCGGTATCATCGGTGCCGTATTCGTTGTTTTCCTCTATATCGTCCTTCTTTACAGAACGGCACGTATCGCCAGCCGCTGCGAAAACAATTTCCCAGCTTTCCTGGCCATGGGACTGGCACTACTGCTGGTGATACAAGCAACCTTTAACATGCTAGTAGCAGTAGGTATCGCCCCTGTCACGGGTCAACCCCTTCCCCTTATCAGCAAAGGTGGAACCTCGACCATTATCAACTGTGCCTATATCGGTGCTATTCTCAGCGTCAGCCGCTCTGCTAAAAAAAGGGCAGTAAAAGTAGCGATAAACGAAATATAATTTGTAATTTTGCACACAATTAATAAAGGTATGGAGAAAGAGTTAAGAGTGATTATCAGTGGAGGCGGAACAGGAGGTCATATATTCCCTGCCATTTCCATCGCTAATGCCGTTAAAGTCCTGCGTCCCAATGCCAGCATCCTTTTTGTCGGTGCCCTTGGGCGAATGGAAATGCAGCGTGTGCCTGCTGCTGGCTATGAAATCAAAGGACTGCCAATCTGCGGTTTCGATCGTAAGAACCTATTGAAGAATGTGAAAGTATTGTTCAAGATATGGAAGAGTCAGCGGATGGCCAAGAAAATCATCAAGGATTTCCAGCCACAGGTAGCTGTCGGCGTGGGAGGCTATGCCAGTGGTCCGACACTGAACAAAGCTGCTGCCATGGGTATTCCATGTCTCATTCAGGAGCAAAACTCTTATGCAGGGGTCACCAACAAACTGCTCTCCAAGAAGGCAGAAAAAATATGCGTGGCATATGATGGCATGGAACGGTTTTTCCCTGCGGAAAAGATCATCATGACCGGTAATCCCGTACGACAAGCCCTGCTTGACACCACCCTCTCCCGTGAGGAAGCACTGAAGAGCCTGGGGCTTGACCCCACAAAAAAAACTATCCTTTTAGTAGGCGGTAGTCTGGGAGCCAGAACCATCAACGAGAGCGTGCTCCAGCATCTGGATCTCATCAAGTCAACAGATGTACAGTTCATCTGGCAGACAGGAAAGTACTACAGCGCAGAGATTGCCGAGAGACTGCAAGCAGGTGAGCCCTATTCAGGAACTCGTCTGAAAGGCGAGGATCTCCCAAACCTGAAGGTTACTGACTTCATCACCGACATGGGAGCAGCCTACAAAGCTGCAGACCTTGTCATCAGTCGTGCCGGTGCCAGTAGCATTTCAGAATTCTGCCTAATTGGTAAACCCGTGATTCTTGTACCTAGTCCGAATGTTGCCGAGGATCACCAAACCAAGAACGCATTAGCGCTCTCTACCCGCGATGCGGCCATCTACGTCAAAGATGCCGATGCGCCCGGCTGCCTGCTGGATTTGGCCATCAGAACAGTCAATGACGAAGCCAAGTTGAAGTCACTCAGCCAGAACGTACTGAAACTTGCGCTACCCGACTCTGCCGAAATCATCGCCAAAGAAGTCATCAAGTTGGCAGAGGCATGATGCCACTATAACATCTATTATCTAGCAATATGGAACTGAATCAGATAAAAGCAGTCTATTTCGTAGGAGCCGGTGGTATTGGCATGAGCGCCATCGCTCGCTATTTTCTTAAAAAAGGACTTGTCGTAGCTGGCTATGACAAAACTCCCTCCGACTTAACACTTCAGTTGGAGAAAGAAGGTATGCTCATCCATTATGAGGAGGATATTGAGAAAATCCCCCAACCTTGTAAACGACAAGATTGTTGTTTAATTATCTATACGCCAGCCATCCCAGCTGATCATCTGGAACTCCGCTACTTCCAAGAGAATGGTTTTGAAATCCAAAAGCGAGCACAAGTACTCGGGACTCTGACACAGGCTCATAAGGGGCTCTGCGTTGCCGGCACCCATGGTAAGACCACCACCTCGACGATGTGTGCCCATATCATGCATCAGAGTCATCTGGACTGTAACGCCTTCCTCGGAGGCATATCCAAGAATTACGGCACGAACTATATCCTCTCCGACTCCGACTATGTGGTCATTGAGGCCGACGAGTTTGACCGCTCCTTCCACTGGCTACGTCCTTGGATGAGCGTCATTACCTCAACGGACCCTGACCATCTCGACATCTACGGTACTAAAGAAGCCTATCTTGAGAGTTTCCGCCACTACACAGAACTGATTCAGCCGGGAGGAGCATTAATCATTCACCGCAATCTGGAGATGAAGGAGCATATCCAGCAAGGTGTAAGACTCTACGACTACAGTCTTGACAAAGGAGATTTCCATGCAGAGAACATTCGCATTGGCCATGGAGAAATCATTTTTGATTTCATATCACCTATAGAAAACGTAACAGACATACAACTGGGCCAACCCGTGCCTATCAACATCGAAAACGGCATCGCCGCTATGGCCATGGCACAATTGAACGGTTGTACGGCCGAGGAGCTGAGAAATGGCATGAAGACATTCGGTGGTGTGGACCGACGTTTCGATTTCAAGATCAAAACCGACCATCTGGTCTTCCTCAGCGACTATGCTCATCACCCGAAAGAGATTTATCAGAGTGCCAAGAGCATCAGAGAGCTCTACCGCGATAAACACATTACCGCGATCTTTCAACCACACCTCTACACACGTACCCGTGACTTCTACAAGGATTTTGCCGATGCTCTGAGTTTACTTGACGAAGTTGTACTCACAGAGATATACCCAGCGCGTGAACAGCCCATTGAAGGAGTCACGTCAAAACTGATATACGACAACCTCCGTAAAGGGGTGAAGAAAGAAATTATCAATAAAGACGAGGTGCTCGATTATGTGAAAACCCACAACTTCGAAGTGCTTATTGTTCTTGGCGCCGGTGACCTCGACAATCAGGTGCCCCAAATCAAAAAAATGTTAGAAAGTAAATTGTCATAAACGTCAAATATTTAATGTCTATCAACTGGAAGAAAACCATTCTCGTCGTGTGCGATATCGCTATTGCCGCCTATCTGCTACTGGCCGTCACCGCGTTTAATAAACCGGATGTGAAGGCCACGCAGTGTTCGGAGGTGAAGATTGATATCAAAGAAAACCTCGTGAACGGATTTCTGACAACAACTGAGATCAAGAATCTCCTGTCACACGACAATATATACCCACTGTCGCAACCTATGGAGAATATCAGTCCACGACGTATAGAAGAGGCTCTGCAAAAAAGTCCATTCATTGAGAAGGCCGAGTGCTACAAAACACAGAGCGGTCATGTATGCATAGACGTTAAACAACGGATACCCGTCGTCCGGGTGATGGCTGGCAATGGCGAGAGTTATTACGTAGACACTTACGGCAATATGATGCCTGAAACACGCTATGTCACGGATCTGGTCATCGCCACAGGAGCAATCAGTCACAAATACGCGCAAGGCACACTGACTCGGGTTGCCAACCACATTCTTCAGAATCAATTCTGGAAGAACCAGATTGTACAAATCAACATTTTATCGGACGGCTCGATGGAGATGGTTCCGCGTATCGGAGATCATATTATCTATTTGGGTGTCCCCAACCATATCGACAAGAAACTGGAACGATTGCGTAAGTTCTATCTTTATGGTCTAAATAAGGCTGGATGGAACAAATACCACTATATCAGTGTGGAATTTGACAACCAGATTATCTGCAAGAAAAATAATAGATAAAAATAATCATAGAAGAGATGGCAGCAAAGGAATTTATCGTAGCTATTGAACTCGGTTCATCCAAAATGACCGGTATCGCGGGACAGAAGAATCTCGACGGCAGTATCCAAGTGCTAGCTGTAGTAAAAGAGGATTCTTCCGCATTCATCCGTAAGGGAGTGGTTTACAATATCGACAAGACCGCTCAATGCCTTTCCAACATTGTCAAGAAGTTGGAAACCCAACTGAAGACGGAAATCACCCAAGTATATGTCGGCGTGGGCGGCCAATCTATCCGTGGTGTAAAAAATGTGGTCTCCAAAGATCTGCCCGTGGAGACCATCGTCACTCAGGAGATGGTTATCGAACTGATGGATGCCAACCGTAACATGACCTATCAGGATCAGGAGATTCTCGACGCTGCCGTTCAAGAATACAAGGTTGGTGGCCAGCTACAACTCGACCCTGTTGGCATCCAGACAACACATCTGGAAGGAAACTTCCTCAATATCCTGGAAAGGAAGGCCTTTTATAAGAACCTTAATAAATGCTTTGAGACTGCAGGCATCAACGTAGCAGAGATGTACCTTGCCCCGTTAGCTCTGGCAGACAGTGTATTGACAGAAGCCGAGAAACGTTCGGGCTGCGCCCTCGTTGACCTAGGAGCAGATACGACCACGGTTTCCGTCTATTCCAAGAATATCCTTCGCCATCTGGCTGTCATCCCCTTAGGCAGCAATAATATCACCAAAGATATTGCCACCCTCCAGATGGAGGAGAGTGATGCAGAACACATGAAACTTAAGTACGCATCTGCCTTCACAGATAATAACGACATCGATAATGACCTAAAGTACTCTATTGACCCGGAACGTCAGGTAGAGAGCCGCAAGTTCATTGAGATAGTAGAGGGCCGTTTAGAAGAAATTATCGAGAATGTATGGTATCAGATCCCATCTGAGTATTACGATAAGTTGCTCGGCGGTATCATCCTTACCGGCGGCGGCTCCAACCTGATCAATATCGAGAAGGCCTTTGCCAACCACACTCATATCGAGAAGATCCGCATTGCGAGATTCGTGACGCAGACCATTATCTCCAATAACGAAGACATCAAAATTCACAATGGCATGATGAACACCGTACTCGGTCTGTTGGCAAAAGGCGACATCAATTGCGCCGGCAATGCCGTCGATCCTAATGGTGACCTGTTCGGCTCACAGAAATCTGTCGACCAACGACCAGCCGACCTTCGACCGGCTCGTCAAGCCACCGATATCCCCGCTGGTGTTATCCGCACGGAAGCCGAAAAGAAAGCAGCAGAAGAGGAGAGACGTCGCCAACAGGAAGAGGAAGACCGCATCAGACGCGAGGAGGAATTCAGGCAGAAAGAGGAAGAGGAACGTATCCGTAAGGAGAACAGCATATGGAATAAGGCATTGAAGAGCCTCAAGCAGTTTGGCAGAACTATTGTCGAGGAGGAATAAGAGAGTTTTGAGTTTTATGTTTACAGTTTAGAATATACAACTATGAGCGAAAACAACAGCATAGAGATTCTGGATTTCGGAGCACCGGAAAAGGAACATAGCATTATCAAAGTAATCGGTGTCGGCGGTGGTGGTGGCAATGCCGTCAACCATATGTATCGCGAAGGCATCCATGATGTTACATTCGTGCTTTGCAACACCGATAACCAAGCACTCAACGACTCGCCTGTGCCTGTTCATCTACAACTGGGCAAAGAGGGGCTTGGAGCCGGCAATAAACCCGAGAAAGCGCGTCAAGCCGCCGAGGAGAGTATTGAGGATATCCGTAATATGCTTAGCGATGGCACCCGTATGGCATTCATTACCGCCGGTATGGGTGGCGGCACTGGCACTGGTGCGGCTCCTGTTATAGCCCGTATATCCAAGGAATTGGGTATCCTCACTGTCGGTATCGTTACCATCCCCTTCCGTTTCGAGGGCGACCGTAAGATTGATCAAGCACTCGACGGTGTGGAGGAGATGTCGAAGCATGTCGATGCCCTGCTCGTCATCAACAATGAACGTCTCCGTGAAATCTATCCCGAATT
Source organism: Prevotella aff. ruminicola Tc2-24 (assembly GCF_900110895.1). Lineage (GTDB taxonomy): Bacteria > Bacteroidota > Bacteroidia > Bacteroidales > Bacteroidaceae > Prevotella. Next base: position 80,861 of record NZ_FOIQ01000002.1, read on the forward strand.
GTCAGTTCTCGATGCTTTCGGTAAAGCTGATGACACGCTGAGCGTAGCCGCCAAGAGCATTGCAGAAATCATTACAGTACACGGGCTAATTAACCTCGACTTCAACGACGTAAAGACAGTGCTTAAGGATGGTGGCGTAGCTATCATGTCGACAGGTTACGGAGAAGGAGAGGGACGTGTAAGAAAAGCCATCGACGACGCTCTGAACTCTCCACTACTCAACGACAACGACATCTTCAACTCCAAGAAAATCTTACTCTCCATTTCGTTTGCAGGCTCCAAGGATGGTCAGACATCCTTGATGATGGAAGAGATGAACGACGTAAACGACTTCATGGCGAAATTCGGCAACGACTTTGAGATAAAATGGGGGCTTGCCACGGATCTAGAACTTGGCAAAAAGGTGAAAGTGACCATTCTGGCCACTGGTTTTGGTATTGAGAATGTCGACGGGATGAACGGGCATCTGAAAAAACATAGTCAAGAGGATATCAACCGCATCGCTGCTGAACAGGAGAAAGCCGCTGAACGTCAAGACCGTCGTAACCGCTACTACGGCGGTGAAGGTGCGACCAAGCGATATAAGCGTCGTCCAAACATTTATCTCTTCCGTCCAGAAGATCTGGATAACGACGATGTCATATCTGCTGTTGAATCAACACCGACCTACAAGCGCACCCGTGAGATTCTGGAGAGCATCAATAGTCAGGCAAGCGGTGACGAGACAACCATCCCGGAAAATTTCCCTAGCGACCCACAAGAGCCCATCCAAAGCACGATTAAATTTGCTTAAACATACCTTTAAAATGTATACGTTAGGTATACGGAAAGAGGAGACAGATGTGAATCTGTCTCCTCTCTATTTATTGATATAGCTCCTGTAGGACTGATAAAGACTTCAGTTCTGGAAAATCAGCAAGATGAAGTCGATAATAGTTGAGCGTAACCTCTAACAATCTGTTACGATCCTGATGCGATAATCGGTAAAGGTGCATCGTCGGGTAGTCCATCCTCATCATCCGCAGAATCCTCGCAGCATCTTCCGGCTCCAAGAAATCCCGATGGACAGGTGGATAAGTCATGAATGTACTCTCTCTCAAATCGAAATAACACCCATCCTGGTAGTTATCCAAATTCGGATAGAACCCTAGAAAACGAGAGAGTCGCATCAGGAACACTAGATGAAAATTGGCATAGTTACTCTCCTGATTGTCCAACCACTGGATGCTGTGTGTCATATAATCGAAGAGAGGCACATTCTGCTGTTCCGACCGTAAAGCATAATAGAGAAACTCCGCCACGAACAAAGACATGGAAAGTTTACACGCATCAAAAGGGATGGTCATGAAGGGATAGGCAAGTCTTACGTCCGACAATTTCTGCAACTGTACCTTAGATCGGATGTCAGACTCGATATCCAACATTGTCAGTGGTTGGAAGAATTGTTTCTTCACCTTCGACTTCACCGACTTTGGGATGCTGACGATAAACGATAGTCTACCGTGACTTCTGGTGAACACATCTACAATCATCCGCGTCTCACCATACTTCAGCGCATGAAGCACAACAGCCTGAGTTTTCGTTAACATACGATGCAAAGTTAAGAAAAAAGCTACAGATAACGCCGATAATCCTAGAAAAAGATCGACCAAATACAAAAAAACAGCAATTTCCACGGCTTCTTTGGCATTTTTCCTAAAGAAAATTTTGTCAATTGGAAAAATTGATGTAATTTTGCAGCCGCATTTGACGACTATGGTCCCTTCGTCTATCGGTTAGGACGAGAGATTTTCATTCTCTAAAGAGGAGTTCGACTCTCCTAGGGACTACGATTAAATCCGCCATCTGCACAGCCAAGTGCTACCTGCCATCAGGGATAAGGTGACGGAGGATTCGGATAGCAATATTCCGAGTCCGCCCAGGGCAGTCCTCGAGACGTAAGACCCATAAGCTTTAAATTAATAATAAATAATCAAAATTAAAAATGGCAAATCACAAATCATCCGTGAAGAGAATTCGTCAGGACAAGAAGAAGGCACTTCACAATCACTATTACGCAAAGACTATGCGTAACGCTGTGCGTAAACTGCGCGCTATGACAAACAAGGAAGAGGCTGTCGCCTTATACCCGAAGGTTCAGAAGATGCTTGACAAGTTGGCAAAGACCAACGTCATCCACAAGAACAAGGCCGCAAACCTGAAGTCTAGCCTTGCTATGCACATTAACAAGCTGGGATAATCATTTTAAAACTGGCATATACGGATCACTTACGAAAGTTGGTGATCCGTTTATTTTTCCCCTTTCAACAATTCCCCTCCCTTTGGGAGGGGAGTTTTTGTTTTTTGTGGTTTTTTAGCAGATAAAGACTCGTTAATCTCATTTCTTTTTAGTACCTTTGCAGAAAATTATGCATAGACAGACCACACTGTCTTTGATATCAATTAGTGAACATTTGAAAAAATGACAGAAGAACAACTGAACCAAGAACAAAACTATTCCGCGAGTAACATCCAGGTGCTCGAAGGCCTCGAAGCCGTACGCAAACGTCCTGCGATGTACATCGGCGACATCAGCGAAAAAGGCCTCCACCATCTGGTCAATGAGACCGTCGACAACTCTATCGATGAGGCGATGGCTGGCTTCTGTACGCATATTGAAGTAACCATTAATGAAGATAACTCTATCACCGTACAGGACAACGGTCGTGGTATTCCTGTTGACGAGCACGAAAAGATGCATAAGTCGGCCCTCGAGGTCGTTATGACCGTGCTTCATGCTGGAGGAAAGTTCGACAAAGGCTCCTATAAAGTATCTGGAGGACTCCACGGTGTGGGTGTATCCTGTGTGAATGCCCTATCCACTCATATGCTCTCACAGGTATTCCGCAACGGCCATATCTACCAGCAGGAATACGAGAAAGGCAAGCCCCTCTACGACGTGAAAATTGTTGGCGATACAGACAAAACAGGTACCCGTCAGCAGTTCTGGCCTGATGGTTCCATATTCACCACCACCGAATATAAATACGACATCATCGCCAAACGTATGCGTGAATTGGCCTATCTGAATGCCGGTATCACCATCACACTCAAGGACATGCGTCCCGACGAAGACGGCAACCTGAAGGAAGAAGTATTCCATGCTAAGGAAGGACTGAAGGAGTTCGTGCGCTATGTAGACCGTCACCGTACCCACCTATTCGACGATGTCATCTATTTGAAGACAGAGAAACAAGGTGTACCCATTGAGGTGGCAGTGATGTACAATACAGACTACAGCGAGAATATCCACTCCTACGTTAATAACATTAACACTATCGAAGGTGGCACGCACCTTCAGGGTTTCCGTATGGCACTAACCCGCACCCTGAAGAAATATGCCGACGAGGATCCCAATATCTCGAAACAGATTGAAAAGGCGAAGATTGAGTTGGCCGGTGACGACTTCCGCGAGGGACTGACAGCCGTCATTTCCATCAAGGTGGCAGAGCCCCAGTTTGAGGGTCAGACCAAAACCAAACTCGGAAACTCCGAGGTGGCCGGAGCTGTACAGCAGGCTGTCGGAGAGGCGCTGACCAATTATCTCGAGGAGCATCCGAGAGAGGCTAAAATGGTGTGTGACAAGGTGGTGCTTGCTGCAACCGCCCGTATCGCTGCTCGCAAGGCCCGTGAGAGCGTACAACGCAAGAACCCGATGACGGGTGGCGGTTTGCCTGGTAAATTGGCCGACTGCTCAAACAAAGACCCGAAGGAGTGTGAGATATTCCTCGTCGAGGGTGATTCTGCAGGTGGTTCTGCCAAACAAGGGCGAGATCGTCATTTCCAGGCTATCCTACCTCTGCGCGGAAAGATTCTAAACGTGGAGAAAGTACAATGGCATCGTGTATTCGAGGCCGAGTCTGTGATGAACATCATCCAATCAATCGGTGTGCGTTTCGGTGTTGAAGGCGAAGGCGACCGTGAGGCAAACATTGACAAGTTGCGCTACGATAAAATCATCATCATGACCGACGCCGATGTCGATGGCTCACACATCGACACGCTGATCATGACGCTATTCTATCGCTTTATGCCACAGGTAATCCAAGGCGGTCACCTCTATATCGCTACACCACCACTCTATAAATGTACCTATAAGAAGCAGTCTGAATATTGTTATACAGAACAACAACGTCAGGCATTCATAGACAAGTACGTGGCTGGCAACGGTGATGATAAAGCACTCCACACGCAGCGTTACAAAGGTCTCGGAGAGATGAATCCTGAGCAGTTGTGGGAGACCACCATGAACCCAGAGAACCGTCTACTGAAACAAGTGACCATCGAAAATGCCGCAGAGGCTGACGAGATTTTCTCTATGCTGATGGGTGACGATGTAGAGCCACGCCGCGAGTTCATCGAGAAGAACGCAACCTATGCGAACATCGACGCATAATATTAATCATTAAATACTTTTTCACGACCCCACCCACACAGGCGCTGCCCGTTGGGTGGGGTTTTATCTTCATCGATACTCCTTCGCCTGACGCTTCCCATGAAGAACGGCAAGAGCATTAAGAGCGAGAGCCTCCATTTCATCTTCCCCTGGAAAACAGAAGACTGGGGCCAAGAAACCGATACGCCGACGTAGACGACCGACGACATATTCTGAGCGAGCCAGACCACCCGTCAGCAAGATTGCATCAATTACTCCACAAAGAACAGCCGCTTCTGCCGCAATATTCTTCGCTACATGATAGATCATCGCATCAAGAATCAATTCTGCGTGTCTGTCGCCATCCTCCTCTATACGACGGATTATCTCACGCACGTCGTTCGTACCAAGATGTGCATTAAGACCGGCTTTACCCGCAATACGTTTCAGAAGTTGCTTCTCACTGTACTTTCCACTGAAACAAAGGCGAATCAAGTCTGCAGCAGGCAGACTGCCTGCACGCTCGGGCGAAAACGGGCCTTCACCATCAAGGGCATTATTCGCATCAACAGCTCTTCCCTTTTGATGAGCTGCGACAGAAATGCCGCCACCCATATGACAGACTATCAGGTTCAAATCTTCATACTCACGGCCAATTTCAGCGGCATAGCGCCGAGCGATGGCACGTTGGTTTAAGGCATGCCAGATACAAATGCGGTTCATCAACGGTGAACCCGAGATACGAGCATAATCATTCAATTCATCTACCACGCCCGGATCAGCTATAAAAGAACGACAACCGGAAATCTCCGAGGCAATCTCATGCGCAATCAAACACCCCAGATTACAAGCATGGTTATGCAAAGCAATACCACTATGGGTATCCTGAATCATCAGATCATTAATCTCATAGACCCCACCCTCTAGCGGCTTCACCAATCCACCACGTCCGATGACAGCATCAAACACAACTGCGATACCCGCTCGTCTTACCTCGTCGATTACCAGACGCTTTCGATAATTCTGCTGTTCGAGCACATCATCGAATTGAGACAATTCCTCTGGCGTATGAACGATTGTCCGCAACAGAACCGGTTTCTCGTCGTTATAGACGGCAAGTTTCGTAGAGGTGGAACCAGGATTGATCACAAGAATCTTCATCGTTGTTAGTAGCTTATTAACAGAAAGGATTACATGATGTTTTTCTTTGATTAGATGGCCGCTAACGCCAGAGAGTAATACTTGGAGTCGGGACTGTCGGCACGCGAGGGCAACACGCAACAGCACTGCGTTCCCTGGAGAACACCAGCCGTCTTAGCATAGCCAAAGAGTGTCAGTGTCTTATAAAACACATTACCCGCCACTATATCTGGAAAGATCAGCGCATCTGCTCGTCCGTCGATAACGGAACGGATGCCTTTCTCACGCAGGCTTACGGAATCGAGCGATGTCTTCAGATCCAACGGTCCGTCAATGATGCAACGCCCAAATGCTCCCGTCTGCGCTTCTGCGATAATCTCTAGATAGTCGACGGTATAAGGGAAGACTTTCGCACTAACCTTCTCGGCACAGTGGATCAATGAAATACGCGGTTCCTCAATACCAAGGGCATGACAGACATAGTTGACATAATGAATCTGTTGACGACGCTGCGCCTCAGTTGGCACAGGAATCACTGCAGCATCAGTGAAGAACAGCAATTTCTCGTACTTCGGGATCTCAGCCATAGCCACATGCGTCAACACATGACCGGGACGGAGAATGCCATTCTCTTTGTCCAATATAGCACGCAATAGAATATCAGTATTGATGAGACCTTTCATGAGAATATCTGCCTCTCCGCTTTTACACAGAGCCACAGCCCGACGAGCACACTCGTCTTTATCGTCACCATCGACATAGATTGGTTCAATGAATCCCATCTCACGACCTTTCTCTAAAGCATAACGGGTACTAGCATCATTTGCACATACCACAGCGACGCGTTTTCTGTCACCCCGTTGCTGAAGGAAAACAATCATATCATTGAGATTTCTGATCGACTGCATAGGTTTTGTTTTTTCGGTTTTATGCTGCAAATATACAAAAATTCCGTATCTTTGCAAGCGATTAGAGACTAAAAACGATTATCATGAGAAAAACTCTGTTTCTGTCACTCCTGACTGTCGCCTTAGTTACGACAGCCCAAGAACAGTCCCCGATGGTTTTACGATACAACCGTCCTGCAGAATTCTTCGAGGAATCGTTGCCTATAGGCAACGGCAAGCTCGGTGCTCTAGTCTATGGCGGTATCCATGACAATATCATTTTTCTGAACGATATCACCCTGTGGACGGGAAAGCCCACAGACAAAAATCTTGATGCCGATGCTCACCTATGGATTCCAAGAATCCGTGAGGCCCTATTTAATGAAGACTATGCCCTAGCCGACTCACTGCAACTGCACGTGCAAGGACCCAACAGCCAGCATTTCCAACCTCTCGGCACACTACACATCGAAGATCTTAGTCCCGGTAAAGTAAGCGACTACCACCGTAGCCTCAATATCGACAGCGCAATTATTCGTGACCGTTACATCCGTAATGGTAAAACCATTGAACGAGAGTATTTCGCTTCACATCCCGACAAGCTCATCGCCATTCGTCTCAGAGGCGATGTCAACTGTCGCATCTCCTTGACAGCACAGATACCCCATAAGGTTAAGGCAATAGCAAACTGTCAAAACCATCAACTCACCATGACAGGGCATGCCACTGGCGACCCTCAGGAGAGCATCCATTTCTGTACCATCCTCAAAGCTAAAACCGACGGAGAGGTGACAGCCAGTGATTCATCACTGATCATCAGCAAGGCCCATGAAGCAATCATCTATATTGTCAACGAGACCAGTTTCAATGGCTTCGACAAGCACCCCGTCAGCGAAGGAGCTCCTTATTTGAACAATGTAATAGATGATATCTGGCACACAGAAAACTATAGCTTTGATGTTTTTCTTGAGCGTCATCTTGCCGATTATAAGACATTCTATGATCGGATGAAGATTCGTCTTTCCGATAAAGACGAAACATCCATATACCTCGGCAATACCGATGACCTTCTGAAAAATTATACTGACGGTGGCGGTCAAAGTAGATATCTCGAGGAACTCTATTTCCAATTTGGACGTTACCTGCTGATTTCTTGCTCACGTACGCCAGGTGTCCCCGCTAACCTACAAGGATTATGGACGCCACACCTCTGGTCACCTTGGCGCGGTAACTATACAGTGAACATCAACCTCGAAGAGAACTATTGGCCCGTCTTCGTGGCCAACCTGGCAGAGATGGCTGAGCCGCTTAACGGCTTCATTGATGCCCTCGCCAAAAATGGTCGGTATACCGCAAAGAACTACTACGGCATTGATGAGGGATGGTGCTCCAGTCATAATAGTGATATTTGGGCCATGACAAACCCCGTCGGTGAGAAAAACGAGAAGCCAGAATGGGCCAACTGGAACCTCGGCGGTGCCTGGCTCGTAAATACCCTATGGGAGCGCTACCTGTTCACCCAGGACAAGGACTATCTGCGTTCGGTAGCCTATCCGCTGATGAAAGGCGCAATACAATTCTGCCTACGCTGGCTCATCGAAAACCCCAAACAGTCCGGAGAACTCATCACAGCACCCAGTACATCGCCTGAAAATGAATACAAGACCGATAAGGGTTATCACGGCATGACCTGCTATGGTGGTACGGCCGATCTCGCCATCATCCGCGAGTTAATTCTTAACACCATCGCTGCCGGAAGGGTTCTCGGATTGGAAAATAAGGAGATGGAACAGACACTAGCCCGTCTTCATCCCTACACCATCGGTCATCTGGGTGATTTGAACGAGTGGTACTTCGACTGGGACGACTGGGACCCGCAGCATCGTCACCAAAGCCACCTCATCGGTCTCTATCCCGGTAATCATCTAATTGAAGATTCTGGAGCCGAACTGTTAAAGGCCTGTGAGCGTTCCCTTGAAATCAAGGGCGATAAGACTACAGGTTGGAGCACGGGCTGGCGCATCAACCTATGGGCTCGTCTGCACAAGCCCGAGCAAGCCTACCATATCTATCAGAAACTATTGACATACGTATCACCCGACAACTACAGAGGCCCGTATCGCCGCCGCAGCGGAGGTACCTACCCCAACCTCTTCGATGCCCATCCTCCCTTCCAGATAGACGGGAATTTCGGTGGTATAGCTGGCGTCTGTGAAATGCTGATGCAGAGTGTTGGCAACAGAATCGAATTGTTGCCCGCATGTCCTAAGGCATGGAAAAACGGTTATGTGAGCGGTCTCTGTGCCCGCGGCGGCTATGAACTCTGTTTCGAGTGGAAGGACAGCAAGGTTCACAACTGTACCATCAAGGCCAAGAACGATGGCCTCGTCTCCCTTTTATATAATGGTATAGAGAGAACCATCAGGCTGAAGGCTGGTGAAACCAAAAACATCAAAACATGGTAAAAGTACAGATCAAAGAAACCGACCTGAACAAGGTCAAGACATGGAGTGAGTCGGCCTATCTCGACAACGATCTTCTGCTGACCGAACGTATCAACGAGGCACCGATGCCGACAGAACCAAGACGAATGAACTTCATCCTCATCGGTCTCTGTACCAAAGGACAAGTGATGTACCAACTCGACACACAGAAACAGGTGATCAGTCCTGGGGACATCCTCATTGTCAGTGAACGACATGTCGTGGACAATTATCAACGTTCTCCCGATATGGAAGGATTGTGCATGATCATGTCGGTTGACTTCTACCGAGAAATCATCAAAAATGTGAGTGACGTCAGCGCATTATTTCTCTTCTCCCGACAGCATCCCGTCATCAGACTAGAACCCAAGGAGATTGATACCTTCAAAAGGTACTTCCAAGCCATCAAACAGAAAATCGGCGACGAGAGCAACCATTTCCGGAAGGATCTGATTCGGACGTTGATCCTAGCGATGTTCTACGACCTGAGCAATGTCATCTATCGGGTACAGCAGGACCACAAGCCGCAATCACGAGCAGATGTTATCTTCACAAAATTCATTAAACTGGTAGAAAACTATTATAAGCAGGAACGCCGTGTAGGCTGGTATGCCCAACAGTTATGTATCACGCCAAAGTATCTGTCGGAGACAGTGAAGAGTGTCAGCCGACGCACGCCCAACGAATGGATCGATAATTACGTCACCTTGGAGTTACGTGTCTTACTGAAAGACTCCACAAAAAGCATTAAAGAAATTGCAGAGGAACTGAATTTCCCCAATCAGAGTTTCTTAGGCAAATATTTCAAGGAACATGTGGGTATGCCACCCTCGGAATACCGAAAGTCATAGATACCCCTGTCGCTTCAATTCATCAACCATCTCAAGCAATTCGTGATACCATTCCTCTCCGAAACGTCGGATTAGCGGTTCACGAAGGAACTGATATAGGCGGACATCTTCCAGAACGCCCTTGGCAACAGCCATTTTACAGACTTTCCATCGGTTGTAATTCAAGCCAATGAGATTCTGCCCCATCTTCTTCTCACGAATGGGATAGAGGGCACAACTGATAGGCTTACAGAAATGAGTCTTCCCTGCCCTGTAAGCCTTCTCCAATGCACATAGGCAACAACCATGTACGACGCAAGAAGAACCATCTCTCTGTGTCATTTCTATCTTGTCATAATAGGTGAACACGCAGTCCTTACCATTGACAATACTAGTTACAAGATCGCCTTCCTGGTCGGTATAAGCTACACCCTGCTTGTCTATGACAGCCTGCGCCGAAGCAGAGAGATCATCCCATACCGTATCAACACATGCCTCAATAGCCATTACCTCTTCTATCGACACCGGTGCACCAGCATCACCCTCCACACAGCACTCACCCTTGCAAGCACTGAGATCACAACAAAACTTCTCCGTCAGAATCTCTGAAGAGAGTAGCACATCACCGACTTGGAGTATGGGAGGAAGCTTTTCCAATTGAGAATTGACAATGATAATTACCAGATAATCGGAGTCTTACCGTTCTTTTCAAGATAGGCATTGCAGCGGGAAAACTGGTGCTGCCCAAACCAACCGCCGCGATTGGCACTCAGAGGAGAGGGATGTACAGATTCAAGAACTAGGTTGCTGTTCTTGTCAATCATATAAGCCTTTGAACGGGCATATCCACCCCATAGCATATACACCAGATGCTCACGTTGGGTTGCCAAGGCTTGGATAGCAGCATCCGTAAACTTTTGCCAGCCTAATGTAGAGTGACTGTTAGCCTGATGAGCACGAACAGTCAGCGAGGCATTCAACAACAACACGCCCTGCTCAGCCCAGCGCGTCAGATTGCCCGACATGGGAATAGGCGTACCTAGGTCGGCTTGTATTTCCTTAAAGATATTCTGGAGGGAGGGAGGGAACATAATACCATCCTGTACAGAGAAACTCAATCCATGAGCCTGCCCCGGCTCATGATAGGGATCCTGTCCAATAATCACCACCTTTACCTTGTCGAACGGACAGAGATTGAAGGCATTGAAGATCAGTTTGCCCGGTGGATAGCAGGTATATTGGTTATATTCCGCACGAACAGAATTGGTGAGTCCGACAAAATAATCTTTGTCGAACTCACCAAGTAAATGCTGTTTCCAGCTTGGCTCTATCTGAACATTCATTATTTATTGTCGCAGATCAGGTTCTCACCAGTCATGTCGGCAGGCTGCTCCAGACCCATAATGTGCAAGATTGAGGGAGCAACATCGGCCAAACGACCATCCTTAACAGTAGCCGAGTTATTATTGGTTACATAGATGAAAGGAACGGGGTTCAACGAGTGAGCGGTGTTAGGTGTGCCATCGGGATTGATGGCGTTATCAGCATTACCATGGTCAGCAATGATGATAGCCTCATAGTCGTTAGCTTTAGCCGCCTCGATGACCTCACGTACACAGTTGTCCACAGCCCACACAGCCTTAGCAATAGCATTGTATATACCTGTGTGACCCACCATGTCGCCGTTGGCGAAATTCACCACAATAAAGTCATACTTAGCCTCATTGATAGCAGCAACGAGTTTATCTTTCACCTCAAAAGCGCTCATCTCCGGCTTCAGGTCGTAAGTGGCCACCTTCGGCGAAGCCACAAGAATACGATCCTCGCCCTCATATGGCTGCTCACGTCCACCATTAAAAAAGAACGTTACATGAGCGTATTTTTCTGTCTCAGCAGTATGCAACTGCTTCTTGCCCTGCTTGCTCAAGTACTCACCAAGCGTGTTCTCCACGTTCTCTTTTGGGAAAAGGATATTTACGCCCTTGAATTTTGCGTCGTATGGAGTCATGCAATAGTACTGCAAGCCAGGAATGGTCTTCATGCCCTGCTCAGGCATATCTTCCTGTGTCAAGGCTATGGTCATCTCCTTGGCACGGTCGTTACGGAAGTTGATGAAGATTACCACGTCGCCTTCTTCGATACAACCGTCCACACCGGCATTATGGATTGGCTTAACGAACTCGTCCGTCACACCATCGTCATAACTCTCCTGCATAGCCTGTACCATATCTGTAGCCTGCTTACCCTTGCCGTTGACAATCAGGTCGTATCCCTCCTTTACACGTTCCCAGCGCTTGTCGCGATCCATGGCATAGAAGCGTCCAACAATCGAAGCTATGGCTGCATCGTTATCAGCACAGACCTTGGTAATCTGCTCGATAAATCCTTTACCGGAGTGCGGATCGGTATCACGACCGTCCATATAGCAGTGCACGAACACCTGACCTTTCAATCCGTAAGCCTTACCAATCTCGATTAGTTTATAAAGATGATCAAGACTAGAGTGCACGCCACCGTCAGATGTCAGACCCATCAGATGCAGTTTCTTGTTGTTTTCCTTAGCATAGGTATAAGCAGCCTTCACCTGCGGATTCTCCATGATAGAACCATCCTTACAAGCACGGTTAATCTTTACAAGATCCTGATAAACGATGCGACCAGCACCTATATTAAGGTGACCCACTTCAGAGTTACCCATCTGTCCGTCGGGCAGACCTACGTTCTCGCCAGAAGCCTGCAACTGAGAGTGAGCCGATGTGGCTGTTAACAAATCGAGGTAAGGCGTCGGTGTGTTGAAAATCACGTCACCCTTACCATGCTTACCGATTCCCCATCCATCGAGAATCATCAATAGAGCTTTCTTTGCCATAATCTTATTACTAATTTAAACGTACGTTTCTTTTTTCGCGGTGCAAAGTTACGAAAAAAAATCGCAATTCATATTTCCTTTCATATTTATTTCTTATCTTTGCCAACAATAACTAACAATTTATTGATTATGAGACGTTTTGGATTCCTTTTGACAATCATCTTGACATGTCTCGTTAGCAGAGCACAACAAGTAACAGACGAGCCTAAGCTCGAGGTAAAACCCTCAGGACGCATACTTTTTGATGCGGCCTATCTCAACCCGTTACATCAAGATGACGAGTTGGAATCGGGTGTTGGTATCCCCGACATGCGTGTTGGCGTAGGTTTCACCTATGGTCAATGGAAGGGTAAGATTGACATGGGTTATGCCTATGGAAAAGTGAACATGAAGGATGTCTGGGTACAGTACAATTTCAACAAGAAGAACTTCGTGCGTGGCGGATATTTCATCCATCAGTACGGATACCAAAGCTGTACCAGCTCTTCGTTCAAGGAAACGATGGAAGAGCCACAGAGCAACGCCGCTTTTAACGACGACCGTATGATTGGTATGATGTATGAATACACGAGTCCTAAAGTGCTTGCTACAGTAAGTGGCGTGGTAGAGCCTGACGCCATGAAACAGAACACCAACGTAACAGGTAGTGAGGCCATTGGAGCCCTGACACGATTGGTTTGGCACCCACATGTAGAGCGTGGTCATCTGCTTCACGTGGGTATCAGCGGTGGTGTTGAGGGAGCACGGTACGACGCCCATGAAGAACTGAAGCACAAGCAGTTCACCCTCTCAAGCAATTGGCCCACCCGCGTAGCGAAGATCAAGGCTCAACAGGCCCAGATAACCGATGCAAAGACTATGTTTAAGTTCACCCCCGAGATTCTTTTCTCCAAAGGGCGTTTTGCCATGGCAGGTCAGTACTTCTGGAATCGCATCACCCGTCGCAACAATCTCGACGCCTTTACAGGCAGTGGTGCCTATGTTACTGTTCGCGGTCTGATCAAGGGCGATGGCTATAAATACACAATGAATGATGGCGGTATTGACACACCCGATGCAGGCTTTATGGAACTGCTGTTCCAGTACAACTACACCTCACTTTCTGATGCCAAGGCTGGTATCCATGGTGGCTATCTCAACGACTGGACAATCGCTTACAACTATTATGTAAACAAGTATATGATTTGGCGTATCCGCGCTTCATATACCAAGGTTACTGGTCGTGCAAACTATGCAGACAACGAAGTTTCTATACTCGAAACCCGCTTCCAAGTAAAATTCTAATCACAACTAAAATACAAACAATATGAAGAAGATTATTATACTGGCTGCCTTGATTATTGCAGCCGTTAGTGCTCAGGCACAGAGTGACAAGTCACCAGTCGATGCTTATTTCACAACAAGCGAAATGCCCGACATGCTGAAATGGTGTCCAGCCCCACCCGACACTGTTGGTCCACACTTTGCGTATGATATCATGCAGTACTTCTGGGGTAAAGATATGCGTAACAACAAAGAGCGCGCTGCCATTGCCATCCGCGATGCTGTGTATGGGCTCGATTGTATCATCCGTGAGTTCAGTGAGCCCTTTGGCCTAAAAATCTCAAAGGAAGAAACACCTGAGATTTACAAGGTGTTGCGCGAGGGAACTGCCACATGCGACAGTATCTGTACCATCCCCAAGCGCTACTACATGCGCAAGCGCCCGTTCATGCGATTCAACGAGCCTACACTCTACCCTGCTGATGAGCCACATCTGCGCACAAATGGCTCCTATCCATCAGGCCATACGCTGCTTGGTTGGAGCTCAGCCCTACTGCTCTCTGAGATCAATCCGGATCGTGCTGACACCATTTTGGCCCGTGGTTATATGTATGGCGAAAGTCGGGTGATTGTTGGTGCCCACTGGCAAAGTGATATAGACGCTGCCCGCTTGGCCGCTAGCGCCGCCTATGCCCGTCTGCACACCAGCGAGCGATTCTTAGAACAGATGCGTCGTGCCCGTCAGGAGTTCCGTTGCAAGATGGGGCTCGCTACCCCTGCCGAACTGAAAGCCTACCAAAAAGCGCAAGCCAAGCGCGTCAAAAAGTGATCTCAGAAACCGCAAATAAGCATACAAGGAGACTCTTTACGAGTCCCCTTGTATGGTGTTTGAATATTTTAGAAATCTCCAAAATCGATACTTAACTGGCCATCTCCAAGCAGATTATAGCTCTTGCGATGGTAAGGTGTAACGCCGTATTGCTTTATGGCTTCACGATGTCTCTTTGTGGGATAACCCTTGTTTGATAACCAATCGTATTGTGGATATTCCTCTGCCAGTTTGTTCATATAGTCGTCACGATATGTCTTGGCCAGGATGCTTGCTGCAGCTATAGCCAGATACTTACCGTCGCCCTTTACAATAGTAGTATGAGGCAATTGCTTTCCATCAACAGGATCCTTATAGGGCTTGAATTTATTGCCATCGACGATGATCGCCTCAGGACGCGCTTTAAGTTGGTTGAGTGCACGATGCATGGCCATGATCGATGCATTAAGGATGTTGATTTTGTCAATTTCCTCAGGAGTAACGATGCCAACAGCCCAAGCCACTGCATCGTGCTCGATAATTTCACGAAGTTGATATCGCTTCTTCTCTGAAAGCTGCTTCGAGTCATTCAACAGATCATTCTGATAGTTCTCTGGCAGAATTACTGCAGCAGCATATACACTACCTGCCAAGCAACCACGCCCTGCCTCATCACAACCGGCCTCAACCTTTCCTTCATAAAAATGACTCTTCAACATACCTTGTTTATTCTATGCTTCCATCAAAACATCTGAGCCACGCGACGGATGCCAGCCACCAGAATGTCGACCTCATCCTTCGTGTTATAAAGGGCGAAAGAGGCACGAACAGTTCCACTGATACCCAAGCGATCCATCAATGGCTGAGCGCAATGATGACCCGTACGAACTGCAATACCTAAACGATCAAGCAATGTTCCCATATCCAAGTGATGAATCTCACCCACATTGAAACTGACAACCGCATCTTTCTGCGACATATCCATAGGACCATATATCCTCATACCTTCAATGGTCTGAAGCTGTTCCATGCAGTAACGTGTTAACTCCTGTTCATGCTGTTGTATAACCTCGAAGCCTATGGAATCAATATAATCGATGGCCTTTGCCAATCCATGCGTTGCTACATAGTCAGGTGTACCAGCCTCAAACTTAAACGGTAGGCGTTCAAAGGTTGTTTTCTCCCATGTCACCTTATCTATCATCTCACCACCTCCTTGATACGGTGGCAGTTTCTCTAGCCACTGCTCCTTACCATATAGTACGCCAATGCCCGTAGGCCCATACATCTTATGTCCGCTGAAAGCAAAGAAATCACAGTCCAACGCCTGCACATCCACTTTAAAATGGGGCGCGCTCTGTGCACCATCCACCATCACAGGGATGTCATGTGCATGGGCAATCTTCACGATGTTCTCAATAGGATTCACAGTACCCAACACATTGCTCACGTGGGCAACACTTATCATCTTGGTCTTATCCGTAATAAGCGATTCCAACTGATCCAGACAGAGAATACCATCATCCGTAATAGGGATATGCCTAACGATAATCCCCCGTTTCATCGCCTGAAGTTGCCATGACACAATGTTCGAATGGTGTTCCATTTCCGTAACGATTACCTCGTCACCTGCTTGCATCTGCGATTCGCAGAACGAGTTCGCCACAAGATTTATCGCTTCCGTCGTTCCACGAGTAAAAACGATTTCCTCGACCTTCGAAGCATTGATAAAGCCACGTACCCTCTCACGAGCGGCCTCGTGCAAGTCGGTAGCCTGTTGAGACAGATAATGCACACCACGATGCACGTTCGCATTCACATTCATATACTCATCGCGCATGGCATCAAGCACACAGAGCGGTTTCTGTGTCGTCGCCGCATTGTCGAGATATACCAGTGGCTTACCATATACCTCCCTCGACAGGATCGGGAAATCTTCGCGTATCTTACCTATATTATACATAGTTATTTACAGAGTTTACAGCCGGAGCATTTGTTGAGTTCACCACGGAAACGTTTCTCCACCAGATGATGGAGACGGTCACGAAGTGGTTCGAGCTGCATCTTGTCAACGACCTCATTGATAAAGGCATTCTGGAGCAGTAACTTCGCTTCCTCGAGTGATATACCACGCTGACGCATATAGAAAAGCGCCGCATCGTTAAGCTGTCCGACAGTAGAACCGTGGGCACATTTCACATCGTCGGCATAAATTTCCAGCATCGGCTGGGTATACATCCGCGCCTGCTTGGTAGCAGTGAGGTTTTGATTCGTCATCTGCGAACTGGTCTTCTGCGCCACATGTTCCACAAGCACACGTCCGGCAAAGGCTCCCGTTGCCTCATCATCAAGTACAAATTTATAGAGCTCGTTCGAGGTGCAGTGAGGCACTTTATGCATGATGAGCGTATTGTTATCTACATGCTGCTGTTTGTCGGCAATCACACAGCCATAGCACTGGCACTCGGCTCCCTCACCAGAAAACGTTAAATCAAGCTTATTACGGGTTATTCCATTATGCAGGGTGATAACATTATGGTTCACGCGGCTATTTGCCTGCTGATCGATATAGACATTGCTCACGCGGGCATTTTTAGCATGTGTCTCTTCCATACAATAGAGGTCAAGCGATGCGTTCTCCCCCACATAGGCCTCGATGACCTGTGTAGCAAGGAAGTTACGATCATCAGCCGCATGGTCACAGAAAAGCATCTTAATCTCGGCATGTTCCTCTAAGATGATGAGCACACGACGGTTTACCATCAAATCAGAGACCTGACGCTGAGCGTTCTGAGGAGTTGCCTTCAAGATATTGATAACCTGAATGGCACGATCGACCTTCACGTTCTTCGGTACATAAACCAGCATACCATCTTGCGCCAACATCGTGTTGAGAGCCGTAATGGCATCCTCGTTGGTTCTGGCTAATTTCGTGTAATACATAGCCACAAGATCTGGATAATCACGAAGAGAACCTATGATAACACCCTCAGGTAGATGCCCCTTAGGCTTGTCGTCGCGATAAAACATATCGTTCACCACGAAATAGAGGCTTGTACTCAGGTTAGGAACATCGCAACGAAAGGCCTCATAAGGATCGACAGGAATCTGGATACGACTCAGGTTGACACCATAGTCTGGCTCGAAGAGCTTCTGGATATCCGTGTATTTATAGCGTTCCACCTTCCTAGATGGGAAGCCCTGCTTACGGAAGTCTTCAAAGGCCTGCTCGCGCACAGCATTCATGGCATCAGTAGCATGAGAGAAAATCACCTCCCGTGCCTGCTCATATAACTCGATGTATTGTTTCTCACTCGGAGTATTCATCATTCTCAATTTTCAATTCTCAATTAAGATTACTCCTCACCTATTTCCTCCTTAATCCAATCATAGCCATGCTCCTGAATCTGAACAGCGAGTTCAGGACCACCAGTCTTCACGATGCGCCCCTGATAGAGCACATGGACATACTGCGGACGAATCATCTCCAACAGACGGTCGTAATGGGTGATAACGATACAGGAAGTCTCTGGCGTCTGAAGTTTGTTCACGCCCTCTGCCACAATACGCATGGCATCCACATCGAGACCAGAATCGGTTTCGTCGAGGATAGAAAGCTTCGGCTCGAGCATCGCCATCTGAAATATTTCGTTACGCTTCTTCTCACCGCCACTGAAGCCCTCGTTCACAGAACGGTTAGCCAATTTGGAGTCAAGTTCTACAATCTTACGCTTCTCGCGCTGCAGTTTCAGGAACTCCGCAGCATTCATAGGTTCCAGTCCCTGATATTTGCGCTTCTCGTTGATGGCCGCCTTCATAAAGTTGGTCATCGAGACACCAGGAATCTCTACTGGATACTGGAACGAGAGGAACAGGCCCTCATGAGCACGATCCTCCGGTTTCATCTCCAACAGATTCTTACCATTGAAATACGCCTCACCCTCTGTCACCTCATAGAGCGGATTGCCCACGAGCACCGCACTCAGCGTAGACTTACCAGAGCCATTGGGGCCCATGATAGCATGCGTTTCACCATCGTTAATCACGAGATCGATGCCCTTTAATATCTCTTTATCACCAATCTTGGCGTGTAGATTTCTTACCTCAAGCATTATTTTACCTTTTATATTTTTACTCTTACCCTACCGTACCTTCTAATGACACAGACAACAGTTTCTGGGCCTCGACGGCGAACTCCATGGGGAGCTTTTGAAGCACTTCCTTTGCATAACCGTTGACGATAAGTCCCACAGCCTGCTCAGTAGGAATACCACGCTGATTGCAGTAGAACAACTGATCCTCAGAGATCTTTGAGGTTGTTGCTTCGTGCTCGAAGATGGCCGTGTCGTTATGTACATCCATATAAGGAAAGGTGTGAGCACCACAATCAGAGCCCAACAGCAGCGAGTCGCACGACGAGTAGTTACGAGCATTATCAGCAGTAGAGGCCGCTCTGACCAGTCCTCGGTATGAGTTCTGCGAATGACCAGCAGAGATTCCCTTTGAGATGATGGTCGACTTGGTGTTCTTGCCGATGTGAATCATTTTCGTACCCGTATCAGCCTCCTGGTAGTTGTTCGTCACTGCTACTGAATAGAACTCTGCCTGAGAGTTGTCGCCTCGCAAGATACACGAAGGGTATTTCCATGTGATGGCAGAACCTGTCTCCACCTGCGTCCATGAGAGCTTCGAGTCCACACCGCGCAGATCTCCTCGCTTCGTCACCAGATTAAGCACACCACCCTTACCATTCTCATCACCAGGATACCAGTTCTGGACAGTCGAGTACTTCACCTCGGCACGATCCTTCACGATAATCTCGACAATAGCGGCATGCAACTGGTTCTCATCGCGCATCGGAGCTGTACATCCTTCCAGATAAGACACATAAGCATCGTCGTCTGCAATAATCAATGTGCGCTCAAACTGTCCCGTATTCCTTGCATTGATACGGAAGTAACTGCTCAGTTCCATCGGACAGCGCACGCCCTTGGGGATATACACAAACGATCCATCGCTGAACACAGCCGAATTGAGAGCCGCAAAGAAGTTATCCTTGTAAGGCACCACCGTTCCTAAGTACTGTCGCACAAGATCACCATGCTCCTTGATGGCTTCACCGATAGAACAGAAGATGACCCCCTTCTCTCGCAGTTTCTCCTTGAAGGTCGTTTTCACCGACACCGAGTCCATGATGGCATCGACAGCCGTATTACCTGAAAGTGCCAAACGTTCCTCAAGAGGAATACCCAACTTATCGAACGTCTTCTCAAGCTCAGGATCGATCTTCCCGTCGCCGGCAGGTTTCTTTGCCATGGGATCAGCATAATAGCTGATGGCCTGATAATCAATCGCAGGCACGTGCACATGTCCCCACGTAGGCTCCGTCTGCTCCCTCCAGTAGCGGAATGCCTTCAGGCGGAACTCGAGCATCCACTCGGGTTCCCCCTTCTTAGCAGAGATGAGCCGAACGATATCCTCGTCCAGCCCCTTCTCTATAATCTCCGTATGTACATCCGTGGTGAATCCGAACTCGTATTTCTGTTCAGCCACCTGACGGACAAACTCATTCTTCTTTTCTTCCATTAAAGTTTCTGTTCTACCTCAATCTCGGTGAAGGTCTCAAGGATATCACCAGCCTGGATATCGTTGAAGTTAACCAGTGAGATACCGCACTCCAGACCTGTTGCCACCTCTTTGGCGTCATCCTTATAACGCTTCAGGGCATCGATCGGAGCAGTATGGATAACGATACCATCGCGCACCACACGTGCCTTATCCTTGTTATGTACTTTACCCTCGGTCACCAGACCACCGGCAACAGTACCCACCTTCGAGATCTTGAACACCTGCTTCACCTCAATCTCACCAGTGACGATCTCCTTCTTCACCTTATCAAGCATACCCTGCATCGTAGACTTCACGTCGTCGATAGCATCGTAGATGATAGAGTAAGTGTTGATCTCGACACCCTCGCGCTCAGCAGCACGACGGGCATCGGCAGAAGGACGTACCTGGAAGCCGATGATGATAGCTTCAGAAGCCGATGCCAGCATGACATCGTTCTCTGAGATCTGGCCCACAGCCTTGTTGATCACGTTCACCTGAACCTTCTCTGTTGAGAGCTTGATGAACGAATCGCTGAGAGCCTCGATAGATCCGTCGGTATCACCCTTCACGATGATGTTCAACTCATGGAACTCACCCAGAGCGATACGGTGTGACAGTTCATCAAGACCAAGCTTCGTCGTGGTACGCAGACTCTGCTCACGCTGCAGTTGGATACGCTTATTGGCGATCTCACGAGCCTCCTGTTCCGTCTCCATCACATGGAAGGAATCACCGGCAGTAGGTGCACCATTCAAGCCCAGGATGATAGCGGGCTCAGCCGGTCCTGCCTGTTCGATACGCTGGTTACGCTCATTGAACATGGCCTTGACCTTACCCCAGGCAGTACCTGCGATAACAACATCGCCCACCTTGAGTGTACCATTTGACACCAGAACAGTCGACACATATCCACGTCCCTTGTCGAGCGACGATTCGATGATAGAACCAGTGGCCTTACGATTAGGATTAGCCTTCAGGTCGAGCATCTCGGCCTCGAGCAGCACCTTCTCCAGCAATTCGTCGACACCCATGCCCTTCTTGGCACTGATCTCCTGACACTGGTATTTTCCACCCCATTCCTCGACCAGCAGGTTCATGTTGGCCAAGTCCTCACGGATCTTATCGGGGTTTGCGCCCGGCTTATCAATCTTGTTGATGGCGAACACCATCGGCACGTTAGCTGCCTGTGCATGAGCGATAGCCTCCTTCGTAGTAGGCATCACCGAGTCATCGGCAGCGATGATGATGATGGCGATATCCGTCACCTGGGCACCACGGGCACGCATAGCCGTGAAAGCTTCGTGACCCGGTGTGTCGAGGAAGGTGATCTGACGACCATCCTTCAGTTTCACATTATAGGCACCGATATGCTGTGTGATACCACCGGCCTCACCGGCAATCACATTCGTGTTACGGATAAAGTCGAGCAGAGAGGTCTTACCATGGTCCACATGCCCCATCACTGTCACGATTGGCGCACGACTGATCAGATCGTTCTCGTCGTCAACCTCCTCTGTGATGGCTTCCTGCACCTCGGCACTGACATACTCTGTAGTGAAGCCGAACTCCTCGGCCACGATATTAATGGTCTCTGCATCAAGACGCTGGTTGATAGACACCATGATGCCGATAGACATACAAGTGCCGATAACCTGATTAACACCAACGTTCATCATGGTAGCAAGCTCTGATACAGTCACGAACTCGGTCAGTTTAAGCACCTTGCTCTCTGCTGCCTGTGACTCCATCTCCTCCTGCATGCGCTCTGCTACGGCATCACGCTTCTCACGACGGTACTTGGCACCCTTCTTATTCTGGTTCTTTGAAGTCAGACGGGCCAGTGTCTCCTTCACCTGACGAGCAACAGCCTCGTCGTCCACCTCCAACGGCTTCACGGGACGGTTCTTTTTCTTGTTCTTACCGCCCTGCTGACCATTATCCTGGAAGTTCTGGTTTCCACCCTTGCCCTTACCTTTCTTGTTCTTGTTACCGTTGTCCTGGCTCTGGTTTGCAGCCGATTCGATATCGACACGTTCCTTACCGCCATGGATACGTTCGCGCTTACGCTTCTCACCATTAGCACCGTGCATCTGAGCCTGTTTCTCCTCACGCTCCTTGCGACGCTCCTCCTTAGACTTCTTCTTCGGACGGGTGCTCTGGTTCAGAGAATCGAGGTCAATCTTTCCCACCACATTGAGATTGGGTCCCTTCTTCTGCTCTGTTCTCAACTTGAAGACAGAAGAGGCGGCCGACTCAGAAGGCTCCGCGGTAGCCGTTGCAGCCGAGGTCTCCACCACCTCAGGAGCGGCAGACTCAACCACCGGCTCGGGCTCTGTCGTTACGACAGGCTCAGCGACGGGCTCAGGCACCACTTTCACCTCCTCTACCGGCTCGGGCTTCGAGACAACAGGCTCACTCTTAGGAGCCTGAGGCTCTTCTTTCTTGGCAGCCGGTTTCCCGACGGTACTCAGGTCGATCTTCCCTAGCGGTGTGAACGTCTGCCGAGACTCCTCCTTTTTCTCTACTACCGGCTCGGCATGGAACTCCTTCTTGGGTTTCTCTTTCTTCTTCGGGAAAATCATCCCTGCCTGGGCCTTCACGTCTTTATCACCCTTGAACTCCTTGACAAGCGCCTCATACTGCTCGTCAGAGATCTTGGTGTTGACGTTTGCATCGTCCTTGATCTCGCCCAGGCTCTTCTTGGTCTTCAGAAAGTCAACGGCTGTCTGAAGTCCAATATTCAGTTCTGTTAATACTTTATTTAATCTGACTCCCATTTATTCGAATTGAAAAATGATAATTGATAATAGATAATTACTCAAACTCTGCACGGAGCACGCTCAGCAGATGGTCGACGGTCTCCTCCTCCAAGTCGGCCTTCTCGATCAGCATCTCACGCGGAGCGTTGAGCACAGCCTTCGCTGTGTCAAGACCGATAGCCTTGATGGCATCGATCACCCACTGGTCTACCTCATCAGAGAACTCGTCCAGATAGATATCCTCGTCGGCCTCATTCTCGTTAACCACACGGAACACGTCAATCGTGTATTCTGTCAACATGGAAGCCAGTTTGATGTTCATACCGCCACGACCAATGGCCAGCGACACCTCCTCGGGCTGGAGATAGACCTCAGCCTTACGGTTCTCCTGGTCGAGGGTGATGCTTGACACCTTGGCAGGACTAAGCGCACGCTGGATGAACAGCTGTACGTTCGACGAGTAGTTGATCACATCGATATTCTCATTACACAGCTCGCGGACGATACCGTGTACACGGCTACCCTTCACACCGACGCAGGCACCTACCGGATCGATACGCTCATCGTAGCTCTCCACGGCCACCTTCGCACGGTCACCTGGCATACGGGCCACCTTCTTGATAGTGATCAGGCCATCGTTGATCTCAGGCACCTCAGCCTCCAGCAGACGCTCGAGGAAGACAGGGCTGGTACGCGAGAGGATGATACGGGGGTTGTTGTTCTCGTTCTGCACCTCCTTCACAATGGCACGGATCGTCTCACCCTTACGGTAGTTGTCCGCAGGGATCTGCTCACTCTTCGGCAGATGGAGCTCATTACCCTCATCGTCCATCAGGAGCACCTCACGCTTCCAGATCTGGTACACCTCACCGCTGACCACGGTATTCACCTTGTCCTTGTACTTCTGATAGAGAGAGTCATGCTCAAGCTCCAGAATCTTTGAGGCCAGTGTCTGACGGAGGTTCAGGATGGCACGGCGGCCGAACTTAGCGAACTCTACTTCCTCACTCACTTCCTCGCCAACCTCATAGTCGGGCTCGATTTTCTGTGCATCAGTCAGGGATATCTCCTTGTTCTCGTCCTGCACATCACCATCGGCCACAACGATACGGTTACGGTGAATCTCGAAGTCGCCCTTATCAGGGTTCACGATCACATCGAAGTTCTCGTCAGAGCCAAACAACTTAGCGATAACATTGCGGAAGCTTTCCTCCAGCACGCTCACCAGTGTTGTACGGTCAATGTTCTTGGTCTCTTTAAATTCCTGAAAGGTCTCGATCATCGAGGGGCCTTTCACATCTTTCTTAGTTGCCATTACTTTATTTCGTTTTATTATTTTTCTTCCTTCAATCTTCTCACCCTTACTTAAAGGTCAGAAGGTACTTCGCATACTTCACCTCGTCCATCGAGAAAGTCTTATCCACATCAACCAAGACGGGACGTTTCTTCCCTTCCTGCTTCTGTTTCTCCTGCACGGTAACGGTGAAATTCTTGCCGTCAACCGATTTCAGGACGCCCTGTATCTTCTTGCCATCCTGTCCGAGCACCTCCACCGTATCACCGATATGGTTCACGTACTGCTGCTCTACCTTGAACGGCTGCCCCAGGCCGGCACTGCCCACCTCGAGTTCAAAGTCCCCAAGCTCGTCACCCAGACGCTCCTGCAGGAACCTGCTCAGCTCCGCACAATCCTCAATCCACACACCGTCGGCATGGTCAATCTCAATCACGATTCTCTCATCAGCACCGAAGTTGATGTCTACCAAGAAGTAGTCGTTGCCCTGCAACCACTCTTCCGTCAATACTTGAATAGTTTCCTTATTAATCATCTAATACTTATTAATATCGAAAATGAGAGACTCCTCCGAGCCTCTCATTCCGCTGAACGGGTGCAAAGATAAGCATTTTCCCGTTAACTGCCAAATATTTAGCTGTTTTTTATGCTATCACACTGTAGATTTCTCTCATTTTCGGCTGAAAAGTGATATTTCCCGCCAACTTTTCCCCAATTCCGATAATCGACGAGGTTTCCTTTTTCTTCTGCGGAGCAAGTATCTTCTTGTATTCCTCAGGACTCTTCAGCACACGGATGGCTTCCTTCAACTGTTTGTCGTAACCAAGGCTTGCCTCAATAGCACCAGCCTGATAATAGTAAGCAGAGATAATCTCCGACTCCACGATCTGACGAAGCGTTTGCTCATAACGATCCAAGGCGAAAGCCACATCGTGGCTGAGCTTCGTCTCCAACTCGTCAAAGGCCGCTTTGGCATCATCGTAATAGCCCTCAAACTTCGCCGTCTTCACCAACTGCTCGAACTGCTTCCTGCTGACAGGATCATACGTAAATCCGCTCTTGATAACACGCTCCTTGAATGCCTGCCATTCGGCATCAGTCAGATGGAACTCCGCCGGAGAGGCTATCGTCGGATGCTTGGCGATATAGTCAACCACATAGTCGAACATCACCTCCGTCGAGTCCTGTCCGCTAGCGGAAAGATAGAAGGCAATATTAGGAATCGTGTCGGCTCTCAGCTCCACATCAGGCATGATACCACCACCATCACGCACCTCACGACCATTTTTGGTATAGAACACCTTCGTCAGTGAGTCGGGGATATGCTCACGATAACCACCACTACCCTTCTTATAGTTAATCGCCTGGATACAACGCCCACTCGGGATATAATACTTTGAGGTCGTCACCTTCATGTTCGTGTTATAAGGCAGGTCGATAGGGACCTGTACCAGACCTTTCCCGTATGTGCGCGTACCTAATATGACTCCTCTGTCAAGATCCTGAATGGCACCACTGGTAATCTCACTGGCCGAAGCCGTCTCACTATTGACAAGCACCACCATCGGCATCACCGTGTCGAGCGGTTCCATCCTCGTCTTATACTCCTTACTGGCCTGTTTGATCTTTCCTCGGTTATCCACGACGGT
Organism: Prevotella aff. ruminicola Tc2-24; assembly: GCF_900110895.1. Classification (GTDB taxonomy): domain Bacteria; phylum Bacteroidota; class Bacteroidia; order Bacteroidales; family Bacteroidaceae; genus Prevotella. Next base: position 106,867 of record NZ_FOIQ01000002.1, read on the forward strand.
GATACCCTTCGGTAGCCAGAGGTTCAGGATGTCGACAGCCTCCTGTTCCGAACCGCCACCATTACCGCGCAGGTCGAGCACCAATGAGGTGGCCCCTCGCTTCTTCAGGTCGATAAAGGCACGGCGCACCTCTTTCGCGCAACCCTCAGTAAACTGGTTCAGATTGATATAGCCGACCGTACTGTCCTGAATACCATAGTAAGGCAGCTCCGGCAGTTTGATGTTTCGCCGGGTAATCTTAAAGTTCATCATCTTACCCGTCGAGGGGCGCATCACCTTCAGCAGGAAGCTCGTCCCCGGCTCCCCCCTCAGATGGTCGCTGACATACCCCACGGGCTTATCGGTCATCATCGAGTCATCGATACTCAGGATCACGTCACCCTTCTTCAGACCAGCCTCGGCGGCCGGCATACCAGCATAAGGCTCATCGATTACAATACGGTCCAACTTCTGGTGCTTCCGGATCAGTGCGCCGATACCTGCATACTTACCCGTCAGCATCATCTTCAAGTTCTTCGTCTCGTCCTGGGCATAGAACTCCGTATACGGATCCAGACTGGCGAGCATCGCAGCGATACCCGTCCCGATCGTCTCCTTCGGGTTCAGCGTGTCCACATACAGCAGCTCCAGGTTCTTGTACACCTGATTGAAGATATCCAGATGCTTCGCCACTTCGAAATTATGATCCTTGTTATTCTGTGCAGAAGCCGTCGACGTGACAGTCAGCAGCAACAGCAAAGGCAAGATATATCTTTTCATATTCTTCTTTGTATTTAATTACAACTGCAAAATTAAACGATTCTCTCCACAAATTACTCTTTTTTCGCCCATTTTTGCAAAAAAATAAGGGTTCTTTGAATTTTTTCGCTGAAAAGTTTGGTAGTTTCAATTTTTCGCCGTACTTTTGCACCCGCTTAACAGCAAAACCTGCTTCAGTAGCTCAGTTGGTTAGAGCACCTGACTGTTAATCAGGGGGTCGTTGGTTCAAGCCCATCCTGAAGCGCCTTAGAAAGAGTCCTGTAAATCGATGATTTACGGGACTTTTCTTTTTCTCACATTTCAAGGTTGCATCCATTTTGCACCCATTTCTAATCATTCTTATATCGGTTTTTCAACAAAACGTGGGTAAGACTGCTGGATTTTCCGTATCTTTGCGCTGAATATTGTAACGAAACAAGAAAAAATTGACAGTTAAATGAGAAAAATGGCGTTTCCGTAAAAAAACAATGTATCTGAAGTGTCTTACATATAGATGTGCCCAATAAGCGGGGTACAAAAATGAATAGACTGATATGCTTGAACAGAGAAAACTTGAAAATTGCGATTCAGCGAGTGCCAAGCAAAGTCGCTTGGAACTGACTGAGCGTAAGCAGTTCATCGAACAGCTTTTCCGCCAGAACTACAGCGAGATGATTCATCTGGCCAGAGTCTTGTTGGGTAATGACGAAGAAGCTGAGGACGTGGTGCAGGACATCTTCTTGCGAATAGCAGACAGCGACATTCCACCCCAGAATGACCGTTATCTGCTGACCGCCGCGCGCAATGCCTGTCTGAACAGAATCCGACAGATGCGGATACACGACAGAGTAAAGGGATTGATGCCCATAGAAGATGAAGCCGACCTTCAACCTATTGACAAACGGTTGGAACGAATCGACGAGATTGCGGCTTACGTGGACGAGCAACTGGAGGAACCTCATCGCAGCGTCTTCCACCTCCGTTTCGACGAAGACATGACCGTAAGCGAGATCGCCCGTCGACTTGGCTTGAATCCCAATACCACCTACAAGTATCTCATACAGACCATTCAGCGTATCAGACATCACTTCGAGAAACATTAAACTAACAATAACAATGGAAACGATCAACGAAAACATTCGTCAGCTACTGGAAATGCTCGACAATCCCGATGCATACACCGATCAGGAAATCCAAGACATCGTCAACCGTGACGACGACACCCGCGAGACCTACCGCCTCATGGTAGAAGCCAAGCGTAGCAGCCGCCATCGCCAGAACCAAAAGCCTGTCGATGTAGATGTCGCCTGGCAGAGATTCAATCAGAAGCTTCAGCCTAAACAGCAGAGATATGGCTGGATGAAGATCGCAGCCTCCTTCATCGGTGTGCTCCTTGCCTCAGGCATCACCTTTGCAGCCATCCACATTGTGCGAATGGCTAGCGCCCCCCAACCACAGACTATGCAGGCAGAACAAACCCCATCTGCCATGCCTGCTCCAGCATTACCGACAGATACCATCAAGACGGACACTGTATCCAATGTACAGCCTATTGTTTTCGACAATATTACATTGGATAAGATGTTGCCGCAGATTGCTGCCTACTACAACAAAGAGGTGGAATTCCAAAATACCGATGCCCGCCAATTCCGTTTCTATTTCGTATGGAAACAGGAAGAGACACTTGAAGCCGTATTGCATCGGCTCAACCTTTTCGAGAGCATCACCGTGGAACTGAAGGATAACAAGATAATAATAGAGTAAGCCATGAAAAGAATCACATTTATGCTTGTCTGCTGTCTCATCTTTACCGGAGTGCAGGCCCAGAAGATTACGCGCGAATACCATAACGTGTCGCTCAGCGAGGCTCTGCGCCAACTGGACGAGCAGACCGAGGAATACACCATCAGTTTTCTCTACAACGAACTGGAGGACTTCCGTATCACCACTTCGGTACACCACAAGACCGTTCCAGATGCCATCCGTCAGATGATTGGCTTCTACCCCATCCGCATGAGTGTTGAGCCAGGGATTACAAATCCCAACCAACAGGAAATCATCGTCGAGTGTCCGCAGAAGACAGCCCCTAGATACAAGGGGAACATCATAGACGAGCAAGGCCAGCCCGTAGCCTACGCTAACATTGCCCTGCTCTCATCTCAGGACTCCACGCTCATCACAGGTGGCGTATCGAACGAGAGTGGTCTCTTCGTCATCCCTTGCGAAAGGCCACAGGAAGGCAACGGCACGCAGCCCGTCCTCGCTCGTATTTCCTATGTTGGCTACAAGACCATTTACAAGCGATGCAACAGCACCAACCTCGGCACTATACGAATGCAGCCCGAGACAATGACGTTGAAAGGAGTCGTTGTGAAAGGCGAGATTCCGCAATACAGAACCACAACAGGTGGTATGACTGTCGAAATACAAAACTCCATCCTCAAAGATGTAGGGACGGCCGACGAAGTACTCTCGATGCTCCCTAATGTACAGGGTGGGGACGGCAATTATACAGTATTTGCTAAAGGCACACCAGAAATCTATATTAACAATAAGAAGGTGCAGAACACTCGCGACCTAAAGCAACTGAAGTCCACCGACATCAAGAGCATTGACGTCATCACCTCGCCAGGTGCCAAGTACAATGCAGAGGTCAGTGCAGTTATTCGTATCAAGACTGTCAGGCCACAAGGCGACGGTATGAGTGTAGGGGCTTACAGCCAAGTGGTATATAATGAGAAATGGACTACCTACGACGATGCAACGGTAAAATATCGTACTGGCGGTCTGGAGGCGTTTGGAACCATATCACTTAATAATCACAACCACTCCGAGGACAACACGCTGCAATCAGACACTTACGCCAATGGCAATCATGTCAGTATCGACCAATACGCCCCTACCAGTAATTGGATCACGATGCTGAACGGACAAATAGGAGTCAGTTATGACTTTGATGCAGACAACTCCATTGGCTTTACCTACAGTCTGGGCGGTTCGCTCTATGAGGGTGGAACAGTGCCGATGCAACAGATCATCACGCGAAACAACGCCTTGGAAGGTACGGTGGACCAACTCATGAAGTTTGGTGCCAGTAATCGCCCTCATCACGAGACCAACATCTACTATGTGGGTAAAGTCGGTAAACTCGGCATCGATTTCAACGGCTCGTGGATATGGAAAAAAGACATGTACAACCAGACTTCGTTCGAACAGAGTCTGCAACTAGGCGACCGCATCGTGACGACTCACAACGAGAATCGGGGTAATATGTTGGCAGGGAAACTGGTACTGACTTATCCGATATGGAAAGGAGAATTGAGCTTCGGCAGTGAGGTCACACGCTCCAACAGTCACAGCATATATGAAAATATTGAACGAGTTTTATCCCCTTCTGACGACGAGATCCGAGAAAGCAATATTGCAGGATTTGCAGAATATCAAATGAAACTGGGCGATTGGAGCATTGGTGGCGGACTGCGTTACGAGGCAGTTAATTCCGACTATTACTCATTCGGTAAATACCTGACCGAGCCAAGCCGCCAATACCGCGACCTCTTCCCCAATTTTATCGCAGGTTGGCAAAAGAACAAATGGGGCATCCAACTGAGCTACGACAAACGTATTAGCCGTCCAAGTTATCAGTCGCTCAACTCTAATGTGCAATACGATAACCGCTATGAGTACGAGGGCGGAAACCCGCTGCTACGTCCATCCATCATGCAGAATCTCGACCTGAATGTCACCTACTCATGGCTATCCTTCACAGCAGGCTATAGCCATAACAAGGATGCGCGACTGAGTTTCGGCAGCCTATATCAGGAGGGGACAGAGATAACCATCTGGACCGACCGCAATTTCGACAAATTCGAGTCATACCACGCCTCACTGACGGTCTCCCCCAATTTTGGCTTTTATCAGCCGACGCTGACTCTCAGCTACTGGCAGCAGGACTTCGACACTCAGGCATACGGTATTACCTCAAAACTCAACGACCCCGAATGGCAGATCAATTTCCGCAACTGGTTCTCTATCGACAAGACCACCAAGGCCATGCTCTATCTGCATTATTCCACCAACTATGATAATGGCTTCAATCACTATGCCCACAATTTCAACATCAATGCCCGCGTGCAGAAGACTTTCTTTGGTGGCAACCTGACAGCCGCTCTCTTTGCCAACGACATCTTCCGCAACCTCCGTGAACGCTGGACGGGCTACTATCCCGTAACTACGATGACCAAGGATGCCTATCTCTATACGCAGAACATCGGAGTGTCACTCTCGTATAATTTCAATACCACCCGAAGCAAGTACAAAGGCACAGGTGCTGGTAACGAAGAAAAGAACCGACTATAAATCTCTCTCGTGATCTCCTCACGATAGCAGATGTTTTTCCACCCTTTTATGCAAACTTAGAGTTTCCTCCGAGGAAAGTCCCACTTTCCTCCGGGGAAACTCTGCTTTTCCTCGGAGGAAACTTTGAAGCCTCATTTCCAGGTCACATCGAGTCAGCAGGAACTCATAAAAAACGTTAAGTACTAAAAGTTTAGTTGGAAATATTTTGTTCTACTAAACTTTTAGTATATATTTGCAGCCAAGAACAAGACAACCACCGTATGAAAGAGAAAAAAGCAGCACGCCAACTGACTAAGGCAGAGACGCAGGTGATGAATATCTTATGGGCTCTGCCTGAGCAACAAGGATTCATTCAAGACATCATTGAGCGCTATCCTGACCCCAAACCCGCCTATACGACAATCCTCACCTTCATGAAGATTCTGACAGAGAAGGGGTTTGTCAAACCAGAGAAGAAGGGTAAGGCCAATCTGTTTTCCCCTTTGGTAAGCAAAGACGACTATACCTATTCATATATCAGCGATGTCAAGGACACCTTCTTTGGCGGTTCTTTTTCTTCACTTGTCAGCTTCTTTGCCCAGAAAGAGCATTACAATGAAGAAGAAGTTGCCGAGTTGAAAGAGTTGATGCACAAAATTGAGAAAAAGAAATGATGGCTCCACTTCTTCTATATATAGGTAAGGTGGCAATACTGCTCGCAGTATTCTATCTATTCTATCGACTGCTGATGGAACGCGAGACCTTCCATCGCTTCAATCGTGCCATACTGCTCCTGTCTGTCTTGATGGCCTTTATCCTTCCACTGTGTGAGATGACCCTACACAAGACAGTGACAACAGCCTCCATGCCGTCTGATAGTACAACCTTCCATGCTGATTCCCATTCCGCATCCTCTCAATCTGCAGTTTATAATCCTCTTCTATGGCTGTTCGCTGTCTATCTCACAGGGATGGTATTAAAGATGCTGCATACAGCCTTCAGTATCTATCGACTCCACCGCCTGATTCGTCATTGTGAGCATCATCCTCAGGCTGATGGCACCACGATTGCTGTTTGTCCTCAGGATATAGCACCCTTTAGTTGGTGGAACACGATTGTCTTCTCCCGTTGGGACTATCAGCTGCAAGATAGGGCCTTGCTAGTTCATGAGCGGGCACATATCGATAGTTACCACTCCTTCGATCTCCTGCTGATGGAGTTGGTTATAGCCTTACAGTGGTTTAACCCTGCCATCTGGCTGATAGGACGTGAGCTGCGTGCTGTTCACGAATACGAGGCAGATGCCAGTGTGCTCTCTGGCGGCGTGGATGCCCATCACTACCTGAACCTGCTGATGGACAGAGCCAACGCCAAACTGGAGTGTACATTGGCAAATGCCATCAGTCAGCGAACGCTGAAAAACCGCTTTCAGATGATGGCTCGTCATCGTTCCAAGCCATCTCGCCTGCTCAAGGTTCTCTATCTCCTACCCATCGTTGCCATCACCCTGGCCCTGAATGCCAAGACCATTATCGACTATCAGGTAGAAAACCTCTCTCTCACCAGTCCTGCAGCCGATACCATCCAGACATCTGTGCCCCAGGAGGTGGCAAAGTCCCCTGTATCTAAGACAAACAGAAATCAGAACGTCCAGAGGTCTGAACAACAGTCCGACATCGTACTTGTCACCATTTCTGGTACAGTCATCGACATGGAAGGCCATCCCCTTACGGGAACCATCGTCAAGGTACACGATGGCACATCCGGGACAATCACCGACTTCGATGGCAAATTCAAACTCCAAGTACCGAAAGGTTCCGCCGTCGACTTCATGAACATTGGCATGGCAACAGTCTCTATACCAGTTAAAAGCGACATGACCTTCCAAAAGATAACAATGAAACTTGAATAACCCAACCAAGAGTAACAATGAGACCAACTCCCCTAACCATGATCTTATGGCTATGTCTCTGGCACTCGAGTCCCACCTCAGCCCAGATACAAGAAACCTTCTGGCATTGGCAGGTGATTGATACCGTGCAGATCTTCTGTGTGTATGATCATACCACATACCCTACACTCCGTTCATATCAGTTTAAGGAGCACGAACTGTTTTGTGTAGAGGTGGGGCGCAACATCTCAAAGTACTATAGCCTGAAAGAACTCGAGGGCGACTCTCTTCTCCATACAACGTCACAAGCCAAGCAGGAATATCAACGTCGAATTCGTGAAGCCATGAAAGTTAAGGGCGGCAACAAGACAAGTCGTCTGGAAAAGATGACGCAAATCATGCCTGGCGGAAATCTTGAAGAAACCTATAAGAACTATCCCGTACAGGATTCTATGTTAGTGCATAACGGCTGGCATGGACGAACGAAATACACAGAAGCTATGATACCACAGGACTGGGAGATACAGTCCGACACCATGTCGATCTTAGGTTACGCCTGTCAAAAAGCCACATGCAGATGGCGAGGGCGCGACTACACAGCATGGTTCACAGAAGAGATTCCCATAAGTGATGGTCCTTATAAGTTCTTTGGTTTACCTGGCTTGATCGTATCTGTTGAGGACTCAACTGGCGAGTACGGTTGGCTGCTGCAGGGCATAGAAAAGCCCGTTGGCAAACGTATCTACTTGTCGCAACCCTTTAATGGACAAAGATATAAGCCTACAGATCGTCTGACAGAGCTACGCAGTCAATGGAAAAGTCGACTTGACATGATAAAGAAGCTTAACTCAGATGCCATTATGCTTGGAAAAGAACCTCCAGAAAACGAAGATCCCTATGATTTAATAGAGTTAGACTACAAGTAAAAAACAACAAAACCAACTGAATATGAAGAGGTTACTATTTACCTGTCTGATGACAGGTCTAGCCCTTATTGTCTCTGCACAGGTGAAGATATCAGGATATGTTACTGACAGCCAGAGTGGGAAACCGCTTGGCAAAGTTATTGTGTCGGCAAGAGATCAGGAGAACAAGATGAAAGGGTTTACCCAGACCAAAACAGATGGAACATATACTCTTACTGTTGCAGGGGAGTATCTTCATTTCTCTATCATCGGCTATAAAAAGAAGACCATCAACCTAACGGCAGGTCGGACAATATATGATGTGGCATTGGAACAATCGGTCATCGAACTGAAGGAAGTGAAAGTCAAAGCACGGAAGATACGTCAACGAGGCGACACCTTAATATATCATGTGGCCACCTTCGCCAAAGACGGCGACCGTTCCATTGGCGATGTACTGAAGAAAATGCCAGGCATACAGGTGGCCAACGATGGTAAGATATCGTATAACGGCATGCCCATCAACAAGTTCTATATAGAGGGTAAGGACTTATTACAAGGAAAATATGGTTTGGCTACGAAAGGCGTAGAGCATCAGGATGTGAGCAGTGTGGAGGTGATGACCAATCATCAGCCAATCAAAGCCTTGAAGAGCCTGTCTGAGTCGGAACAGGCTGCCATCAACCTGCGACTGAAAGACGGCTCGAAGTCGCACTTGATAACCACCATTCAGGCAGCCATCGGCTTACCATCACTGTGGAATAGCAACCTCACTACTATGATGTTCAGTAAACAGTGGCAAATGATCTCTACCTATAAGACTAACAATACGGGCGAGGACCTTCTGAACGACATTCGTGAGCATGCCTCATTTCTGGAACCACCAAGACAAGAATTCCATGAGACGGATTATCTGTCTCTTCCAGTAGACCGTCTGTCGGAATTAAAGCAGAACAGGACTCTATTCAATAAGTCGCACCTGCTGTCAACCAATTGGATCTTCGGCATTGGTCAAGACGCAACACTCGATGCACAGGTATCATACCTTTCAGACCGCCAACATGCCGACCACCAAACGAACTCGGTATATTTCCTCGCCGAAGGGAGTCGCCTGATAGAAGATCGTCTGCACAGCAAGAACGGTCTTCAAGAGCTTTCCGTAAAACTGACTGCTGAGGTAAACCGCGACAGCAACTATCTGAACAACATACTACGGGCAGAGTTAGACTGGCATGACGGCGATGTACAGACAACTGGTACTTATAATACCTCACAACACCTCTATCAGCCGCACCATCAGTTGAGCAATACGCTTGAGTTTATTCATCGTAAAGGCAAGAACGCCTTGACTCTTAACTCACACCATCAGATGGACTGGCTACCGCAATACACCTCTGTCATGAGTGGGGTTCAGCCATACCGCCAAGAGCTGAACCGTCGCTCATTCTACAGCGACCAGCATGTGAACTACGACTTAGGTATGGGCATGTTTGTCGTGGCGATGGAGGGCGGTATGAACTACATCAATCGTCGTCTGAACAACTATCACACGTATCGTTACCAAACTTATCTCACACCTACGCTGAGATATCCACATCGTGATTTCAACTTTACGTTCCGACTACCGTTAAACTACTATCACTACGATTTCGATGGTAGCAAGCGCGACGATGTGAGCTATGGCACCAGTCTGGGTGTGTCCTATCGTGGCATTCCCCATTTGTCACTATCACTCACAGGCGACATCAGCGAGAATCCTTATAACATCAGCAGTCATTATGATGGCCTATTGATGACCAACTACCGCACCATGACACGTGGCACCACCGAATACGGCACGGCAACGGGAAAGAGCCTGACACTATCGACTTTCTATCAGAACACAACTAATGGCATATTCGGTTTCCTTACTGTCAGCCATATGTGGAACAAGAACCCGTTTGTGTCTATTCAATCGTTTGATGGCAACTGGCTCATCAACGGCTTGATGCTCAGTCCAAATCATAGTCGCTCATGGCTCGTCAATGGCAATATCGAAACCTTGTTTCCACTCGTTGGCGGTATGTTTAAACTCTATGCCCGCTGGTTGCAGTTCGATCGTGAGATGATGACAGACGATGCTCTGACAGCCTATCGCAACAACTCCTTGTCGCTTGATGCCATCGTCAACGGTACTCTCTTCCGCAAACTCAACTGGAAGTACGAACTGGAATACAATTCCAGCCATTTGTGCGTAGACGATGGTGGAGCAACTACCCTACGCGACTTTGAGCATAGTTTCTCACTCTATTATTCGCCCATCAGGAAACTATCCTTCTCTCTGATAGGCGAATACTATCATAATGAGATTGCCACCCGCCAATATTCCGACTATTTCCTGATGGACTCAAAAGCCATCTTGAAGTTCCGTTCCAATCTTGAACTGGCCTTAACCCTCAACAATATATTCAATGTCAACCATTACTCTCACACCATTTACAACGAGATGATGTCTATCTCAGAATCGCAGCCCATCCGCGGTCGCGAACTCTTACTAAGCATCTATTTTCGACCATAAGAGTTTAAAAGTGTAACAACATTCGAATATTTTTCGTATCTTTGCGATGGAAATTGCAAAGATAATATATAAATATAATAAGGTACGTGATTACAAAAGACAGCATCGAGACCGCCTACAGCTTCCTGCACCAGAAGCAGCGCATCTATGCCCACTCCACGCTCGACTGGCAGAAGGATGACATAGAGGTCGCCATCGCCTCGTATGCCGATGACATGAGTCGAGAACTGTACACGACCGTCTCTGGCGGCAAGCCCGACAGCCGCTCTCTTTGCCAACGACATCTTCCGCAACCTCCGTGAACGCTGGACGGGCTACTATCCCGTAACTACGATGACCAAGGATGCCTATCTCTATACGCAGAACATCGGAGTGTCACTCTCGTATAATTTCAATACCACCCGAAGCAAGTACAAAGGCACAGGTGCTGGTAACGAAGAAAAGAACCGACTATAGATCTCTCCTTTCTTGATGGGCTGTCGCTGGTTCAAGCCCATCATCCTGAAGCGCCTTAAAAAGAGTCCTGTAAATCGATGATTTACGGGACTTTTCTTTTTCTCACGTTTCAAAGTTGCACCCATCTTGCACCCAATTTCATCAATCAACCTCCGCCGCTGCTCGTTCCTTCCTACGGAAGTAAACAAAATTTATCAGGTGCTCTGGCGCCCCTGAACACCCCATTTTCAGGGCGTTTCAGCGCCCTCGGGGTTTCCTCCGGGCAAAGTCGGACTTTCCTCCGACGAAACGCCTGCTTTCCTCCGAGCAAACCGTACCATTGCAGGGAGCCTTCCGTAGCCTTGCCTTCGGAAGTGCCGATTTTGTAAATTTATTCTATCAATATTCACTTTGCCGAAGCAGTTTTATCCCTGAAAAACGTTGAATCAAAATTGGACAATTGGACAATTGGACAAAAAGTTTTTTCTTTGTCGAAGTCAAGACAAAGAAAAAAATAATTAATATATTATATTATATTAATTATATTATATATTATAATATATAATATAATTAAATTCTTGTCATTAGCACCGTCTGTTCCAATCGAATTTAAGTTTTGTCCAATTGTCCAATTGTCCAATCACCGCGCCAAACAGTAGTAGTTTTCAGTTGCTTGTTTGGTGTCATATGTTATGATATTTAGGATTTGTTTTTGCACTCCAAAGTATACAAATATACCGCAAAAAACGCCCATATCTCATAGAAAATGCTTATCTTTGCACAAGTATGCTTAGAGACTTCATCGCTATCGACTTCGAGACGGCCAACCAGGAACCGTCGAGTGTCTGCTCTGTGGGAGCGGTCATGGTACGTAAAGGGCAGGTGGTCGATACCTTCTATAGCCTCATCCAGCCAGAGCCGAACTACTACCATTATTGGTGCCAGCGCGTACACGGACTGAGTCAACAGGATACAGACGAAGCACCAGTCTTCTCGACAGTATGGCGGCGATTAGAAGAACGCCTGACGGATGTGTTCTTTCCCGATCAAGCGACGGAGCAGCAAGAGCCCTCGTGCCTGCACGAAAGGCTGAGTGCGATCCCATTCGTTGCCCATAATGCACGTTTCGATGAGGGATGCCTGAAAGCGGTTTTCAAGGTCTATCAGATGGACTACCCCGACTACCGTTTCTTCGACACGCTCACTGCATCCCGTCGGCAGTTCGGCCATGCACTGCCTAACCACCAGCTCCACACCGTTGCCGCAGCCTGTGGCTACGACCTGCAGCACCATCACCATGCTCTGGCCGATGCAGAAGCCTGCGCCGCAATAGCATTATACCTCCTATAACGGTTGAGTTCCCGGATAGAACAAAAGAAGATGGCAGAGCGGAAGATCATACACGTGGACATGGACCAGTTCTTCGCGGCGGTAGAGCAGCGCGACCATCCCGAGTTGAGAGGTAAGCCCGTCGCCGTAGGGCACGACGAGGCGAGAGGTGTGGTATCGACCGCCAGCTACGAGGCCCGCCGCTACGGCGTACACTCAGCCCAATCAATACAAGTTGCCAAACGCCTCTGTCCACCACTGATCATCGTTGAGCCCCACTTCTATAAATACAAAGAGGTGTCACAACAGATACGGAGCATCTTCCTCGACTATACCGACCTGATTGAGCCGCTATCGCTCGACGAGGCCTTCCTCGACGTAACGGACAACAAGAAAGGCATACCTCTTGCAGTGGATATTGCCAGGGAGATCAAGCAACGCATCAAGGAGACAACCGGCCTGACAGCCTCTGCCGGGGTGAGCTATTGTAAGTTCCTGGCGAAGATTGCATCCGACTGGCGCAAGCCCGACGGTCTGACGGTGATACATCCCGACAAGGCTGTCGCATTCATCGAACAGCTGAACGTTCAGAAGATCTGGGGTGTGGGACAGAAGACGGCCGAGAAGATGCACCACATGGGTATCTTCACCGGAGCCGACCTGAAGAAACAGTCGCTGACCCGCCTCACACAGGAGTTCGGGAAGATGGGACATGTGTTCTACGAGTTCGCCAGAGGTATCGACGAGCGTCCGGTCATCTCGGAATGGGAGCGGAAATCGGTCAGCTGCGAGCGCACCTTCGAGACTGATATCAGCAGCGATGCGGCTGTCACCGTCGAACTATATCACACTGTGCTTGAACTGGTACGCCGCATCGAGAAAAGTGGTTTCGAAGGATACACGCTGACCCTGAAGGCCAAGGTGATGACCGCTACCGATGGACATACCGGCTACCAGTCCTACCAGCAGATCACCAGAAGTATCACCACTGGCTACCTCCTGCGGACAAAAGACGATATACTCCCCCTGGCCAAGAGACTGATGCAGGAGGTTGACCACTACTCACACCCGATCCGCCTGCTGGGGCTGGGTGTATCGAACCATCGGGATGAGCAGACCAACGAACAGCCACGATGGGTTGAACTGGAGCTGGAGTTCGAAGACTGGCCCCCCAACTAAGGGTGATCGCGACATCACCTACGGAGGGGTGTTTTACGGATATTGAGGGTTTTAAGGGTGAAAAAATGATGTTTTGCGCATTTTGAGGAAAAACAAACGCAAAATTCTTTTTTTATATCAAACATTACGCTTATCTTTGCACCAGATTTTTCACATAAATAGATTGTAACATACTGATAACTAAAAACCTTCTTTACCAAAAAAAAGAGTTATGAAGATTGGAATTGATTTAGGAGGCACTAACATTCGAGTTGGACTTGTTGACCAAAACCGACTCATCAGCAAACAGACCGCACCCTGTCCGAAGGGCACGGAGAAAGAAGTGTTGGAACAGATTCTCGCACTTATCAAAAAGGTGATGTCGGAAGAAGTAACATCAATTGGCGTAGGCGTTCCCTCTGTCGTGGACCGCGAAAGAGGGATCGTCTACAATGTTGCCAACATCCCGTCGTGGAAAGAAGTACATCTCAGACAGATTCTTGAGGACGAGTTCCACAGACCAGCTTTTATCAACAACGACGCTAACTGCTTTACCCTGGGTGAGCATTACTTCGGGGAAGGAAAAAACTACAACGACTTTGTCGGACTGACCATCGGTACAGGTATCGGCACTGGTCTTATCTTTAACGGGAAACTGTACAACGGACACAACACGGGAGCTGGCGAGATCGGTTCGCTGCCTTTCAAGGGAAAGGACTATGAGCATTTCTGCGCCAGCCGATTCTTCGACGCCTTTGAGACAACAGGTGTCGAGTTAGGGGAAAAAGCGAGAGAGAATGATGGACAGGCACTGAAAACATGGTGCCTCTTCGGTGATAACCTCGGCTGCCTGATGGAGGCTATCCTTTATGCCTATGATCCACAAGCCATCCTATTGGGCGGAGGGATCACCGAAGCGTTCCCCTATTTCAAGGACGCGATGTACCAACGCCTCAAGGAGTTCCCTTATCAGGAGTCGGTAACCCGCTTGCACATCGCTCCCTCTAAACTGAAAGACGCAGCCCTGCTGGGTGCTGCCATGTTAGACGAATAATCAATCGCATTAAGGATATGAAACACCGAAAAATAAGTATTCTCACGGCCATCTGCTTCTGCACATTAGGTGCACAGGCACAGACCACAGAACTGCTTGACGGATGGGAGTGCCAGTCGTCGGCCATCGTCGGCACAGACGGAGCCGCCCTCTCTACCGGCAAGGAATCATCCGCATCCTGGTATGCCACTCATGTCCCTTCGACGGTCATGGGCACTCTCGTTGCCAACGGGGAGTATCCGAGACTGTTGGAGAGAGATAACTATAAGCAATACAACAACAGTCGGTTCCTCGTACCCTGGTTCTTCAAGAAGAACTTCCGTCTGGACGGACTGAAGGATCATGAGCATGTCAGACTGCTCTTCGAGGGACTGGGCTACAGCGCCAACATCTATCTGAATGGAAAACTGGTAGCCTCGCGCGATACCGTACGAGGGCCGTTCAGCACCTTTGCCGTCGATGTCACAGGCACAGCCAAGGAGGAGAACACCCTGGTGGTGGAGACCTTCAAATGCAACCCCGGTGACTTCAATATCGGCTTCGTAGACTGGAACCCGCGCCCACTGGACGAGAGCATGGGTATCGTCCGTCCAGTAAGCGTGCAGCGTTGTGGTGACGTGGTGATTGAGTCACCGCGTGTCTGTTCACGAGTCAACCTGAACACCATGAAGGAGGCTTGGTTGGACGTGGAGGCCCAACTGCGCAACCTGAGCGACCACGACGTCAGCGGTCAACTGGTATGCACCTTCGAGGGTCAGGAATATGCCCTACCCGTCACCCTGCGTGCAGGACAAGTCAGGACGGTCCGACTGGACGAGAACGAGATGGCAGCCTTGCATGTGATGAACCCGCGCCTCTGGTGGTGCTACACCATGGGCAAGCCCGAGATGTACGACCTGTCGCTGGCGTTCAAGGCCGACCAGACCCTGAGCGACACCAAAGAGGTACGCTTCGGCATCCGTGAGGTAGGCAGCTTCATCACCAACGACGGCTACCGTGCCTTCACCCTCAACGGGCAGCGCATCCAGCTCCTCGGTGCCGGCTGGACCGACGATATCTTCCTGCGCGATGATGCCGCCAGCTACGACCGTCAGCTGGAGCTGGTCAAGCAGATGAACATGAACACCGTTCGTCTGGAGGGCTTCTGGGGAACATCTCAGGCACTCTACGACCTGTGCGACGAGAAGGGAATCCTGCTGCTCGCCGGATGGAGCTGCTTCTGGGAGTGGGACTCTTACCTGGGTAAGCCCTGCGACGAGCGATACGGTGGCATCCTCACCGACGAGGAGGCTCAGCTGATCGCAAGGGAATATGACGACCAGCTGCGCTACCTGCGCAACCATCCGTCGATCATCGCCTGGTTTGTCGGCAGCGACAAGCTGCCTATCCCTGCCCTGGAGTATCACTATGAGTGGGCACGGAAAGTCATCGACGACCGTCCTTATATCATCTCCGCCAAGGAGATGGAAAGTAATCTCTCTGGCACATCCGGCACCAAGATGGCTGGTCCCTACGACTACGTAGCACCATCCTACTGGTATGCCGAGGAGGCACCGGGCGGTGCCTTCGGCTTCAACACCGAGACAGGCATCGGTGCCCAACTCCCTGTCAAGGAGTCGTTACAGCAGATGCTCGGCAACAAGCTATGGCCGCTCGACAGCACATGGAACTACCTCTGCACCTCTGCCGCTGAGGCATTCAACAACCTCGACATCCTGAAGGAGACCGTCGCCAACCGCTATGGTGAGGCCAAGGATATCGACGACTTCCTCAGGAAGGCAAACATGGTGAACTACGACGGTACCAGAGCCATGTTCGAGTCTTTCAGATACAACAGTCCGAAGGCGACAGCTCTGATCCAGTGGATGCTGAACGCTGCACGTCCGAGTCTCTACTGGCAGCTCTACGACCATTTCCTGCGGCCTAACGCTTCTTTCTATAGTGTGAAGAAGGCCTGTGAGCCCGTTCAGCTGATCTACAGTCACTTGAACCGTGACGTCCGTGCCGTCAACAGCACCCTCCAGCCTGTCACCATCACGGCCACCATGAAGGTCTATGGCGTCAGCGGAAAGGCATTAGGCAATAAAAAGGTGACCGTGACCGTTCCGGCACTGGGCTCCGTCAAAGCCTTCGACACCGTGGAGCTGACAGAGGACAACGGTTATCTCTTCCTCAGCTGTCAGGCTGACGGAAAGACCATCGCAGAGAACGAGTATGCCCTGGCCACCACCAACGATGTCTACGACTGGCCTAAGTCCGACTGGACCAGAACCCCGATACTGAAACATGCCGACCATACCGCCATCGGCGGTCAGCAGCCTGCTAAGTGCAAGGTGAAGGTCAAGGAGGCACAGGGACGACAGATTCTGCTGACCGTCAGCAACCCCTCCGACCAGGTGGCTTATCTGCTCCGTATCGTCCTCAAGGACAAGAAGGGAAAGATCATCGACGGTGTGACCTTCAGTGACAACTATATCACCATCGAGCCCCGTGGCGAGAAGACCGTCAGCTGCGTGTTGCCCCGTGATGTGAAGTTCGCAGCCGACGTACTGAGCTATTAAAACGACAGAAGCCTATGACCAAGCTCATCCTCTCGACAGACTTCACGGAGACCTACGCGACCAAGCTGTTACGCGGCATCCTGAAATACTCCCATCAGACAGAGCCTTGGGTCATCTGCCGCATGCCACCGTCGTTCCGTAAGACATACGGCATCCCGAAGGTCGTGGAATGGGCCAAGAACTGGGATGCCGATGCCATCATCGCACAGTTTGAGCCCGACGACGAGGTGTCGCTCTTCAAGGAGGCCGGCATCATCGCCATCGCTCAGGACTATAAACAGCGGTTCACAGAGATTCCCAATATCACCAGCGACTATACCGCTTCGGGAAAGAAGGCCGCCGAGTTCTACTTCATCAAGGGCTTCAAGCACTTTGCCTATTACGGTTACGAGGATGTGATATGGAGCGATGAGCGCGGAAAAGGCTTCAGGGATTATCTGACAGAGAACGGCATCAGCGACAAGTATATCTTCGAGTTCAAGAAACAGAGTCTCGACGAGCTCTGGCACTACGAGAGTCAGCCACTGAAAGAGTGGCTGTCGGCCCTTCCCAAGCCCGTCGCTATCTTTGCCTGCGACGACACAAGAGCGAACATCATCATCGAGCTCTGTAACACGATGTCGCTGCGCGTGCCCGTCGACGTGGCCGTGCTCGGCGTCGACAACGACGATCTCACCTGCCGACTCTCCTATCCGGAGCTGTCGAGCATGGACCTCGATGTGGAGAAGGCCGGCTACGAGACAGCCGATCTGATCATGAAGATGAAGGAACACTGGGACATGAAGCCCAATGACATCATCGTCCATGATACCGGCATCACCGAGCGGACCTCTACCGACATCTTTGCTACGACCAATCCCAATGTGTTAAAAGCGTTGTGGTATATCCACACAAATATCTCTCATCCAATCTGTGTCGGCGATGTCGTCGCACAGGTGTCAGTGTCGCGTCGCCTCCTGGAACAAGAGTTCCGGGAGGAGACCAGCGTCACCATCTACGACTACATCTCCAAGCTCCGTATGGAGAAACTCGCCCAACTGCTACTGACTACCAACGAGCCACTCGACATGCTGGCTGTCATGGTCGGCCTCAACGATGCCAAGAACCTGGCTCGTCAGTTCAAGGCATATAAAGGGATGACACCACTGGAATATAAGAAAAAATATAAAATCTGACCAACAATGAAAAGAATCTATTCGCAGGTCTGCCTGACCATCGGCATCCTCTGTTCAACGGTGCTGACCGCCCATGCACAGGTCACCGCAGATTATCAGGTGGTACCTCTCCCTGACCAGATCGTCATGCAGAAGGGGAAACCGTTTGTCCTTGACAAGAACACCGTCATCATAGCCGATAACGACGGAGCGATGACACGCAACGCCCAGTTCCTCCAGGAGTACATCCGTACCAACACCGGTATCGAGGTGCAGATGGGAAGCGGTAAGGTGAAGAACGCCATCACGCTCCGACTGGACCAGACCGTCCCGTCGAAGGAGGGCTATCGTGTCAGCATCAGTCAGAAAGGCATCAGCATCAGCGGTGCGACACCTGCCGGTGTCTTCTACGGTATCCAGATGCTCAGGAAGGCGCTGCCCTGCGACAGTGTACGGGAGCAGGTGATCCTGCCCGCCGCCACCATCGCCGACAGTCCACGCTTCGGCTATCGGGGCATGCACCTTGACGTGTGCCGTCATTTCTTCGACACGGACTTCGTCAAGGAATACATCGACCTGCTGGCCTTGCACAACATGAACGTGTTTCACTTCCACCTGACAGACGATCAGGGCTGGAGAATAGAGATCAAACGCTACCCCAAACTCACGGAGGTCGGTGGCTACCGTTCAGGAACTGTTCTGGGCCGTAACTCAAGCGTCGACGACCATACCCGTTACGGTGGCTACTACACCCAGGAGCAGTTGCGCGATATCGTGAAGTATGCCGAGGAGCGCCATATCACCGTCATCCCCGAAATCGAGATGCCCGGTCATACGTTAGCCATCCTGGCCAGCTACCCGGAGCTCGGCTGTACCGGTGGACCCTACGAGGTAGGTCATTTCTGGGGCATCTATAGCGATATCCTCTGTGCCGGTAAGGAGGAGACCTTCGCCTTCATGGAGGGGGTGCTCGACGAGGTGATGGACATCTTCCCATCAAAGTATATCCATATCGGCGGTGACGAGGCACCCAAGACGAAATGGGAGAAATGCCCTCTCTGCCAGAAGCGTATCGATGAGGAGCAGATCAAGAGCGATGGTAAGGTCAGTGCAGAGGATCTGCTACAGGGCTATTTCACCCGTCGCATCAACAAATACCTGACCCAGCATGGGCGCCGTCTCATCGGTTGGGACGAGATTGCCGACTTCGGCATCGACACCACCGCCACCATCATGTCGTGGCAAGGATCGGAGCCAGGCATCAAGGCCGCAGCGAAGGGCTTCGACGTGATCATGGCTCCGTCGGACTATGCTTACTTCGACAAATACCAGATCGATGACGACTACTTCGAGCCGAAGCTCATCGGCGGTTGTCTCACCGTAGAGAAAGTGTACAACTACGAGCCGCTGAGCGATACCGCGGCCCCACAGGATGCCAGCCATATCCTGGGTGTTCAGGCGAACCTCTGGACGGAGTATATCCCCATCAAGGAACTGGCCGAGTATCAGGTGCTGCCACGTATGGCAGCCCTGGCGGAAGTGCAATGGCTGGATCCCGCGAAGAAAGACTACCAGCAGTTCCTCCCGCGTCTCGACAGACTCGTACAGCTCTACCGCAAATACGGCCTTACCTATGGCTTGCATGTATGGCCCGAGCTATACAAACAAAACAGAGAAGTTTTTTAAATACCAAAGCACTATATATATGAACTTAAACCTCACTTCTCAGATTAAGATGCCCGACCACAAACTGCGCCGGCAGGTTATCGAACTGTGCCAGAAAGTCGGGAAGCCTTTACTGAAACTATCCACAAAGGATTATGTGGACAACGGACTGGGACAGCTCGTCAAGGAGTTTGACGGACAAGCCGGTCTGGTAAACATCGAGGTGTTCAACGAACTGCAGCACACTATCACCGGATGGCCCGGTGGAAAGCCCGACGTCGACGACACCTACCGTCCGGAGCGCGCCACGCCCTACCCCAAGCGTGTCATCGTCTTCTCCCCACACCCCGATGATGATGTCATCTCCATGGGTGGCACCATCCGTCGACTGATGCAGCAGGGACATGACGTGCACATCGCCTACGAGACATCCGGCAATATCGCCGTCGGCGACGAGGAGGTGACACGCTTCATGCATTTCATCAACGGTTTCAACAAGATCTTCGCCAACGGCTCCGACGAGGTAATCAAGTACAGCTACCAGTCGGTGAAGGCCTTCCTGAAACAGAAGAAAGAGGGTGATCTCGACAATGAGACGGTGCTGCGCCTGAAAGGCCTCATCCGTCGTGGCGAGGCCCGACTGGCCTGTGGCTACAACGGCATCAACAGCGATCACATCCACTTCCTCGACCTGCCCTTCTACGAGAGCGGCAAGATCGAAAAGCTGCCGATGTCGGAGAACGATGTGCTACCGATCCAGCAACTCATCGCGGAGGTGAAGCCTCATCAGATCTACGTGGCTGCCGACCTGGCCGATCCTCATGGCACCCACAAGAAATGTACCGACGCTGTTCTGGCTGCTATCGACGAGGAGAAGAAAGCGGGTGCAGAGTGGCTGAAGGACTGCCGTGTATGGATGTACCGCGGTGCCTGGGCAGAATGGGATGTGGCCGACATCGAGATGTGCGTGCCGATGAGTCCGGAGGAACTACGTGAGAAGCGTAATGCCATCCTGCGCCATCAGAGTCAGATGGAGAGTGCCCCGTTCATGGGTAATGACGAGCGACTGTTCTGGCAGCGTGCCGAGGATCGCAACCGCGACACGGCGAAGCGCTATGATGATCTCGGTCTGGCATGTTACGAGGCCATGGAGGCCTTCGTGGAGTACCATATCGTCTGAATGACCCCTCTCATGAGCAGATAGACAACCATGGCCAACCACAGGCCATGGTTTTTTAGTATGCCGGCCGTCAGCCCGTAGATGACGAAGAACAACAGGGCCGACACCAACGACGATACCAACATCCCTCTGGTGGCTGTCATCCCGATGAACAGCCCATCCCAGATGAAGGCCGCCGCTCCGGCAGTTGGTATAAGCCAGACCCACCACAGATAGTCGTACGAGGTTGCCAGCACCTGTGGCTCGTCAGTCAGGATACCCACGATCGCTTGTCCTCCCACCATATACAACAAGGTAAAGAACACGGTCATCAGCACAGCCCAGCCAAACAGGTGGCGGACCGTCTCACGGAACACCAGTTTGTTGCCTGCCCCGTAATAACGGCCTCCCAGCGCTTCTCCGGCATAGGCAAAGCCGTCCATGAAATAAGAGAAGAACAGGTAGAGCTGCATCATCACCGTATTGACCGAAAGGATCACTGCCCCATGACGGGCACCAGCGGATGTAAAGAAGAGGTTCACCAGAACCAGGCACAGTGTGCGGAGGAAGATGTCACGGTTGACATGGAAGAAACGGCTCATCGCCGTGCGGACGAACGTGCCTTGCAGAACCAGATAACAGCGCAGACGACCGTAGTAACGGAAGAACAGACCTACCGCCATGAGGAAGCCCGCATACTGTGCGATGACCGTTCCAAGGGCCACTCCCTCGATCTTCATGCCGAATCCATAAACCAACAGCAGACTCACTAGGATGTTGATCACGTTCTGAGTGATGGAGATCAGCATGGGAATACGGGTGTTCTGCATGCCGATATACCAACCCGACAGACTGAACAGTCCCAGAGAGGCCGGAGCGCCCCAGACCACGATGTAGAAATAGGTGGTGGCCGATGGCTGCACGTCGGCTGTCGGACCGATCAACCAGAACATCATGAGCCGCAGTGGCACCTGGAGGACCAACAGGACAAAGGCAATACCCAAGGCGATGGCCATCGAGCGTAACAGCAAACGTCCAACCTCCGGGAGGTCACGCCGACCCAAGGCCTGTGCTGTCAGTCCACTCGAGCCCATCCGCAGGAAACCGAAAAGCCAGTAGACCAGGTTGAAGATCATCGAGCCGACCGCCACCGCCCCGATATAGACGGCACTACCCATGTGTCCCACGATAGCCACATCGATCATCCCGAGCAAGGGCACGGTGATATTCGATATGATCGATGGCAAGGCGATCTGCAAGATCTGTCGGTCTCTCTGATTCATTCGTATGCAAAATTACGAAATATCGCACTCCCACCGCACATTTTGCAAGAAAAAGTGCATTTTTTCTCGTTTTTCTTGTTGAATTAGACAATTTTATCTATCTTTGCACCCGACAGCCCGAAAAGCTGTCCCATCAGGGTTTGCTTAACCGCAATTAATTGGGAACGTGAGTGAGAATCTCCGACTGTCCCGCAGCTGTGAGCTCCCGTATGGCTCTGAAGTGAGAAAAGCCATTGCCTATCAGGGCGAGAAGGTACTTCAGGGTGGAGCGAAGTCAGAAGACCAGCCTTGAATGGAAGAAGCCGACAATCCTCGATGTAAGGATGAGAGGCAAAACGAATGCCTTTGTTGGGAAAAAGTCAGTAATAGTTCTGGAGTTCGTGTGGACTCTTTGTAACGTTACATACGTGTATTATTATATAGGTTTGTGAAAGAGACCCAGCCGCGAGGCCCGGTCTCTTTTGATGTTTCTGTATTGCCTTACACGACACGGATGTATCATTTTAATACGTGAAATGACCGCATGACACTTTGAGCATGTCTAATCATACATTCCAGCCATCCTACTCCAACGTTTTCCGCTATCTTTGCAGTATCATTATCTTCACTAATCAATTAACATATGAACTGGAAAAAAAGACATTATCTACTACTGGGTCTGGTCTTCATGGCCATCGGAGCATGGGCACAGACAGAAGAGTTATGGGTACAGAATGGGGAGCGTAACATCTATGGTGTGCTGAACCATCAGAAAGAGACAGGTAAAAAACAGCCATTGGCTATCATCGTGCACGGCTTTAACGGTTCACACGATTGGGGTCGCAACTACTTCGACACATTCAGCTCAATGGGTTATATGTGTTACACGTTTGACTTCCCCTGCGGATCGGCAAACAACAGGAGCGACAGCAACACAATGAACATGTCGATCATCGACGAGAAGCACGATCTGGAGGCCATCGTGAACTATTTCAAGAAGCGCCCGGATGTGGATGCCAGCAAGATTGTACTCGTAGGCGAGAGTCAGGGCGGACTGGTGGCGGCCCTCACTGCCGCTGAGATGCCAGAAGATATCAGTCAACTGGTGCTCGTCTTCCCCGCCATCGCCCTAGGCGACAATCACGACACCCGTCCTATAGAAAATATGCCGGACACCACCCGTATCTGGGATGTGCCTTTGGGTAAGCGCTACTTTATGGAACTGCGCGACATACACTCCTTTGATGTGATAGGACGCTACGAGAAGCCCGTCCTAATCATCCAGGGTGACAACGACAATGTGGTACCGCTCTTCAGCACGCAAAGAGCCGCGAGGAGATATAAGGATGTCCGTATGCACATCATCCACGGCGCCGGCCACGGCTTCAATGCCAAGGAGTTTGAGGAGTCGCTTCAGCCAATCAAGAACTTTATCAAACACGATTAATTATCTGATTGCGGCAGATGCCATTATCAAAAGAGGCCCAGCCTTATAGCTTGGTCTCTTTTGATATTCTATGATGAGCGACAAACAGCTATCATTCTTCACTTTTCTTTTTCGCTTTTACGAGGAAACGCCATGAGAGGGAAAGCATGTAATACTGCGGGATACAGTTCCGCCAGGTCTCGGTTTTCCCCTGTGCGTTCATGATTAACTGTGTATTGGAGAACTGATGCAGGATATCGAATCCCTGTAGTCGCACAAAGAGTTTTCCTTTGCAAATAGCCTTACTAATCTGGGCATTCCACACCCAGTCGGTGGTGTTCATCTCCGTCTGATGATAGCCCCGACGAGCAAACATCGTAATGTCTGATGTGAGCTGTGCGCCCCACGGTAACTTCACCTGCGCATTAGCCCCCAGGCTGTAGTCGCCAGCCCGGATATGAGTGAAACCACTCCGTTTGCTATCAATGAGATAGTAATCGGCACCACCATGAAGCGTCAGCTCCAGGTCGTCGTTGGCACGATAGTTGAGCTTCAGCTCGTCGCCGATCCTCCAGTTGTTGACAATGCTGCGCACACTCTCCGCATATCCCTCAACACTGGCCATATCTACACAATGGTTATAGCTCACCGTCGATCTGTTCTCAAGGGAGAGCTTCTTATCCTTATCCAAAGGACCATAGATGCTCCAGCCACCATTCAGGTCCCAGTTGCCATTCACGCTGACCGGCCTCATCGTAGAGATACCCGACGACTTATTGAACGAGAGACTATAAGCGACGCTATGATCCGTCTGATGGTAGTTGGCCCACAGACTGAAGTTCAGTTTCTGATTTCTATGGGTTGAAAGGTTCATATCCACATAGTAACGATGGAGATTCTTCAGGTCCGGATTTCCCAAGAAGACAGATAGCGGGTTACTATCGTCGCGATAGTCGATCATCGACGTCAGGTCGGGGAAGTCGGACTTGATGCCAGCCGACAACATATACCCGATCTTTCCACTATGCGAGCGAAGACTGATATCCGGCTCGACGAAAGCCTTACTATGCGGCAGATGATAATGATCTGTACGCGTATAATGAAGGTGAGCATTCACCATCCTGACAGGCATATTAAGCAAGAACTCTCCGTTGATGGCTTTCAGCTGAAAGAGGAAGAAATGCAAGTTGAAGAGATGCTCGTTACGGTATTCGTGGTAGCGATAGCTGTTTCCCCTGTCGATGACCTGAGCGAGAGCCTCTCTGGTTGACGGAAGAACATCAAACCGACTGCTGTCTCTGCCGATGATCTTATCCAATCGATACAGGTCATTATAATGCTTGTTATAAGTATAACGGTATTTATATTGGGGCTGAATGGAGACACTGCGTATCTGCCAGTTATAGCTGAGTCCACCGGCAAGGCTTATCTCTTGCTGTGGCTTATGAAGATAACTATTCCGATAATCCAGAGGTCTTTCCTCTTGGAAGAATCTTGCCTGATCGCGCGAGAAAGTCTTCTGCTGGCGCCGGTTATAACCAAAGGAGGCTTCCACCCTGAACATGTCTGTCACAAAGGTACGGAAGCCGGTCTCCGTCCCGATGCTTACATTCAAGTCATTGCCGTGATGACTATTGTCGGATATCATCTGGTTGATTTCAGCCATAATATCGGATACCGTCTCTGCAGAATACCCCATACCCTGTGTCCGGGCATAGGAGAGATTGACATGATTGATAGATGTATACTTTTTGTCCTTGGTAGTATGATAGACGAAGTTATTGCTGAGACGATCTGTGCCACTGGTATTTTTCGACTGTCGAAGAAGATACGAATCATCGCCCTGAAGGTATGTCTGTGTCTCCTGCCTGGTCTCATTGTCGGCACCGACATGAGAGAACGTCAGCTCGTTGGTAACCCACTTGTCATATCCATCAAGATAGTTGACATATGCCAGACCAGCGGTTTTTGTTGCCAACAGTCCGTCGGGTACGTCCTGCGGTCTCCATTCACCGCTGAGTTCTGCCTTCTGGTTGTCGTTCAGATTATTGATGTTATAATAGGCCCCTATCCGCTCCTTGTCGGAGAAGCGCATACCAAATCCCCGTGTCTTATAACGCTGGTGTGTCCCTACGCCGGCTTCTATATTTCCCATCCAGTTGGTAGCGTATTCCTTCTTCAGGCGCACGTCCATCACAAAAGAGTGATCGCCCATATTGCGCCCCATCATCGTTGAGGTCAGTCCTTCTTTGTTGTATACCTTGATCCTGTTAACCGTATATGCAGGCAGGTTCTCCAAGGCAACCTTAGGATTACCCGCAAAGAAGTCGTGACCATTAACCAGCAGGCTCTCAATATACTGGCCGTTGACATAGATCTTACCATCACTGGTCAGTTTTGCCCCAGGCAGACGGGCTATCAGTGCGTCAAGCATACTTCCTTCCGCCAGATTAAACGCAGTAGCATTATAGACAATTGTATCGCCACGCATGACCATCTTGATCTTCGTAGCCTTCACAAGCACCTCAGGAAGCTCGTGGGAGATCCTCAGCATACGGATAGGTTTAACAGGAATCATCATCTCACGATGACTACGGATATCAATGTTCATATAGGCATCATTATAATCGTCCATCGTCGCCTTCAGGATATAACGCCCTTTCTCCAAT
The DNA here is from genome assembly GCF_900110895.1 of Prevotella aff. ruminicola Tc2-24. GTDB lineage: Bacteria > Bacteroidota > Bacteroidia > Bacteroidales > Bacteroidaceae > Prevotella. The sequence continues at coordinate 133,168 of NZ_FOIQ01000002.1, forward strand.
ACCGTCTTGAGTTCATAAGAAGCCACCTCCTCACCCGTCATGGGATCGGTATAAAAGTTTTCCGCCTGTGTACTATCTATCACCGTACTGTCGGCAGTCATCAAGAAGATACGAGCCTTGAGTGACTTACCCGAGATATTGTCGACAGCCCTTCCGGAGATTGAATACTCATAGTCTTTTCCTTCAGCCTGCAGACTTTGGAACATGACGATCAAGAATGGTAAAATGATGCGAATAGCAGAACAAGAATAATGATACATATTTGGTTGAATGATTGATAATTGGATGCAAATATAGTAAAAGATATTGAATCGGCAAAGATTTTTCGTTTCTTTTATGCCAATGAGCCCAAGAAAGCGCTTCGAAACATCAAACATTTTAAACGAAAAAAAATGTAGAAAATGAGGGATGTGTATGGTACGTCTTAACGTAAGAAGGCATCCCTGAGTGTCGTGGGAAGCATTGGTAATGATGTTATCGATGGTTTCTCTAAAAGTAAAACAACTTGTTTTGGTGTGAAAGGAGGCATCTCTTTACTTGTAAAAGACTATCTCCACGACACCAAAACAAGTTGTTTTACTGTAATGACTACCATTTGTCATGGGTACGGATATCATCGGACCAACGGTGATCCTTAGGGAACGGCTGTCCTCCCCATGCCTTCACTTGCGTCCAGGGCTCGGGGGCATCGGTCCAGAAAGGATGGTCGGCAGGCAGTCCGAGCGGCATGAAGGCCAGACTGGTCATATAGAGCGAGCCGTTGTTCGTGTACCAGTCGGCGATGTCGGGCTGTGAGCCACAGAAGCCGATGGTCAGATAACCACCCTCATTGAAGTTCTTAGGGATATCGAACATCCGATGGAACACCTTCGTGAGAGCCGCACGTACTTGTCCGTTGGAAAGCTCTGCCGGCAGTGTCTGGTACCATGCCATCAGTGCCAGAGGCTGCATGACTGCCATCCTGTAGGGTATCGATCGACCGACGACGGGGAATGTTCCCTCCGGGGAGATGAACCGCTCCAGGATAATCGCGAACTTCTGAGCCCGCTTCAGGGCACGGTCATGGTATTTCTGATAGTCGAGACGGGTATTCGCCTTGGCATCGACCATGGCCTGCAGCGTCTCCAGATACATGGCATGGAACACATAACTGCTATAGTAGTCGAAGGCGAAGACGGGACCGTCGGCATACCAGCCGTCGCCCACATACCACTCCTCGACCTTCCGGCAGGCGGTGTTCACACGGAACTCATCATATTGGGCACCGGCCTTCGCCAACAGACTCTCGATGGTCGACGAGAAGAGGAACCAGTTGGTATAGGGCGGATCAATCTTACGCATGCCCTGGAACTCCTTGATATAACGCTGCTTGGTGACCTCGTCGAGCGGCATCCACAAGGTATCCCACGCACGGAGGAACGACTCGGCTATATAGGCTGCATCGACAAGATTCTGTCCAGCCTTCCCCCAACAGAGGTAGTCGGGGGAATCGGGATCGACGGAGTTCTTATAAGCGGCCAAGGCCCACTCGCGGAGCTGACGGCGCTGCAGGCCCTCTGCGGTATCATCGTCGGGCAGCGTGAGCCACGGGGCGATGCCGGCCATCAAGCGACCGAATGTCTCCATATAGACGACACTGCGGTCACGGTTGTCGAACGAGGGAGAGAACTCCGTCTGCATATTCTTCTGCAGCTCTCCTTTGGCCATGTTCTCCAGCACAGGCTGTGCCATCTGATAGGCAAGACTGCACCAGTACTCGCGCTCGGTCTGCACATGCTTCGCTTTCTTAGCGGCATGTAGTGGCAGAAGCAGCACGACGGCTGCTATCAGTAGTAAGGTTCTTTTCATTGGATCGTGTATTTGATTTGATTCTTTGTTTTCTTCGATTTCACCGTCATCACGATGCGATACATCTTCTCCCCCCACATTCCCTTTAGTAGTGGGTCGAGCAGATCGCTGATATCCTCAACGGTCACATCCAACTGACGGGTGTCGTAACGGATATGCCGGATGGCATCAGGACGGGTGGTCATCAGCATCAGTCGTGTTGGTTGGCGGTATGCGCTGAGCTCATAGTCCTCGGTGACAGAAATTCCCGATTTCATCGCCTGAACCGTACGCCTCCATGTCTTCACCATGGCCTCCTGCGGATAGGCACCGGCGATGTCGAGCGTCAGTCGACCGTTCTGGTGAGCAACCACCTTCGCCGCATAAGACCTCCCCTCTCTCTGGTCTACACCATTGATCTGCGGCAGATTGTGATAGCCAGACTGCATCGTCCAGATATCATAGCGCCCATCACTGAAGGTCTTAGCGGTATACTCGCCCACACCGGGGTCGATCAATAACGGCTCCTCGCCCTCCCCACCCTTTAGAGAGGTATAGACGACGAACGAGCCCACATCATTGTGGTTATGACTCTCACCGTTGTTGCCACCCTTCATGGCAACGAAGTATGTCGGGGCCGTGGCATTCCCACTGCCACGACGGGCGGTCATGATCTGCAGATCACTGAGCCACACGTCTTTCAGCAACGGCTCACGCGGCTTTTCCGCGATGAAATCGCGGATATGGCGTAGGAAGAAAAGCTCCCGACCGAGTGTCGGGAAGTTTCCGCTCCTGTCATAGAGGACTGCCGGATCAGTGAGCACCCCTTTGCGGTGACCCAGCCAGGCTCCGAACTCACGCATGGTCTTGTCGCCAAGAAAGAGACCGAAAGGATAAACGATGTTCACCTGTTGCACAGCCTTGTTCTCGTGTGCATCGGCGAAGTTCACGCAGTAGTCGTTGCCGATATAAGTCTTATAGGCATAGGCGGCCATGTTTCTTATCTTACGGGCTTTCCCGTTTGCTGCTACAGGGTCACCAGAAGCCCAACCATCTATCGCCAACAGGTTCAGCACCTCGAACATGGAGGCCGCCGCCCGATCCCAATAGCCAGGACCCTCGTCACAACCGCCATCCTCGGGATAGGCATCGATAAAGGTGTTGGTGGCTTTCCATATCTGAGCGATGGCTTCAGTCCGGCGAGCCTCATCCCTCTCGCAGAGCAACACACAGGTGAGCCAGTTGGAACAGATCCACGGGTTCCAGTTCATGCCTGCCGTCTTCCACCAGTAGTCTCTCGCAAGGGCGGGCACAAGGATGCGCCGTTCTATCTCACGGTCTAACCGCCGACAGAGGTCGGGCGAGAAGGTCTCGAACGACTTCTCAAGCATATACCTGGTCCAGGCCACCAGACTGGCTGTCTCGGCGTTGAAGAGGTCGACCTCCTGTAGCTCTGGCTGTGGAACGGCCTTGCCATAGTGAGCGGGGATGCCCCACCAAGTCTCCTCGCAGAAACTCCCCATTCCATCGATGATGTCACGCAGAAACCGGCCGTCACCCTCCATGATCTCCGCCATGACAAGAGCCGCCAACTGACGACGCTTCTCGAAACAGAGTCCTTCGTAGTTCACCCGGTTGCCCATTGTCTTGAACTCAGCGAAGACCGTCCAAGGCAGCACCGGCCACGGTCTGCCAAGGTACTGCTCACCATACCTGATATAGCTCTGACGCATCTCCACGGGAATGGAGTCGCGCCAGAACGGGTTATCTGCCTGTGGCAAGAGTCTCGTCTGGGCACTTGTCTTTGAAACACAGAAACACAGAGATACCAAGAAGAATGTACAGAATAGGCACACTCTGCATCTCCGTATCCCTGTGTTATTCTTGAGTAAAGACATCATCGACTGATATATCTCGTATATTCACATGCTGCCAACAGGAAAGCACCGACACCGAAATTCTGCTGCGAGTCGGCGTTGATGACCTGTCCGGGAATGGCACGGTCGCCGATAGGCTGCACATAGCCGATCTTCCCGTCGTGCTGCAGAGCCGTCTCCGTCAGATATCTCCAGGCTCTCTCTATCACCGGAGCGAACTCCTTCTTCTGGAGATAGCCGTGGTTCACACCCCAGAGCAGACCATAGCAGAAGAACGCCGTACCAGAGGTCTCAGGACCGGGAGCCTGACGAGGATCCATCATCGAACGGGTCCAGTAGCCCTGCGGCTGCTGCAGCTTGGCCACCGTCCGAGCCATACGTGTGAACTTCTCTACGAAGAACGGCTGACGGACATAGGTCTCAGGCATATCCTGCAGCACCTTAGCCAGTCCGGCGAGCACCCATCCGTCGCCACGCGCCCAGAAATCCTTCTTACCGGCTTCGGTCTTATGCTGCGGATAGACATACCGGCCGTCGCGGTAGTACAGGCCCGTCTCTGCATCCAGCATGATACTGTCGCTGTAGAGGATGTTCTCGTAGAGCTTACGGAGATACTTGGTGTCACCCGTCAGACGATACATCTTCGTCATCACAGGCATCACCATATAGAGGGCATCGGCCCACCACCAGTAATCGTGCACCTTCGAGTCGGCCTCATAGCCCATCACCTCCTTGGCACGAGCCACCTTCTTCTCGTCTTTGGAGAGGTTATAGAGATCGATATACGTCTGGAAGCATATCTGCCAGTCGCCGAAGAGCACGTAGTCCTGTCCTTCGCCATACTGTTTGTATTTCCAGTTGGCAGGATCAGGTTCGGCAGCACCTTTCCACTGGTTGTGCTCCGCCCAACGGACGCTGTAGTCGAGCATCTGCTGATCCTTCAGCAACTTGTAGACCTCCATATTCCCTGTATGGTAGGCAGCATTGTCCCAGAAAGAGCGGACCTCCGCCGGATTATTCGTCTGCCAGTAGGTGTTCACCTTCCGGATGACATCCTTCACCTCGTCGACCGTCCATACCTTGCTCTGAGAAGATAAAGGCCGACGGGCATAGCCCGGGGATAGCGCCAGTACAGAAAACAATGCAGTAATATATAATAATTTCCTCATTTCTGTTATGATTAATGTCTAGTCTCTGCAAATATACAAATAATCTGCAGAAAAAACGTGTCATCAGAAAACTGTTTCCTTAAAAAGGGACAGTCTACATCACGCAGACTGTCCCTCAGCCTTAGAAATGCTAACTAATAACCTAATTATGTATGAACTTAATGTATATGCTTAATAGCCGGGATTCTGCTCCAGCACAGCATCCTTGTTCAGCTGGATCTCTGACAGAGGTATCGGCAGCAGGGTGTGCGTGGCGGGATCGAAGCCGCTGATAGCCTTGCTCGGTGTGGTCTCTGCCCATTCCGGTTTCATCATCATCTGAACACGCTCGGCCAACTTACCTGTGCGACAGAGGGTGTAACGACGGTTCTCCTCACCAACCAACTCACGGATGCGCTCGTCGAGCAGGAAGTCCATCGTCATCTGTGCAGCAGTCACCTTACCAGCCTCAGCCTTGCCAGTCTCTGCACGATAGGTCTTGAAGGCACGGTCGCGCAGCACATTGATGTCCTCAGCAGCACCAGCGGTATTGTTCTGCTGGATACGAGCCTCGGCACGGAGCAGATAAGCATCGGCAAGACGCATCAGAGGCCAGTCCTTGATCAACGACCATCCGAAGTCGTCGGTCTCATCATAGCCACCCCACTTGGTAGTGTGCGGGTACATCACAGCAAGCGTGTCACCCACCGTCCAGTAGATACGGTCACCGGTCTTGATCGTCACCTTGGTAGCACCTGGTGTATCGTCGCTGACCCTGAATCCATCCAGCACCGAGATCTCCTTGTTGATGTCAGGCTTGTTGCAATAGAGGATACGACGGATGTTATGGTTCGAGTTGCGGATATCGCCCTCTTCCCAGATACCATACTTCACATAGTTGCTCAGGCGCAGACGACCGTTACCACGTCCACCGATAGAGTCGGCGTTCTGCATGAAGTCTGTCAGCTTATGGAAGCCCGGTACCCAGTTACGACGCTGCTGCGGCGCATTGATGGTACCACCGGTCACGTCGCGCTCATACTCCATCTGGAAGACCCAGATACCTTCGGTGTTACCCTCAGAGCGGCGCTGGTTATGCCAGCGGAACATATCGCTGTAGTAGTCACCAGCATCAGCGAGATGCTTACCGTAGCGAGCCTGAATAAGCTTGTAGTTACCACTGTTGATGGTAGCCGACACGGCAGCCTCGGCCTCAGCAGCCTTACCCATGCGGAGGAAAGCCTCACCGGCCAGGATGCGGGCACAGTCCTTATTGATGCGGTTCTGTGTCTTGGTCTTGTCGACCTCCGGCAAGTTGTTCATCGCATCGATCAAGTCGGCATAGATGACAGCATCCACCTCGGCCACGGCATTACGGGTAAAGTCGGTACGCGGCTCTGCCTTGCTCTCAGTGAGCAGGGGCACCGGTCCCCACAGGGTCACGAGCATATTATAGCTGTAAGCACGGAAGAACTCCGCCTCTGCCTTTGCAGCCGCATCCACATCTTCAGTGTTAATGATGATATTCGCACTGTTGATGATGCTGTAGAGCGAGTTCCACAACTTGCTGACACCACTGTTCTCAGCATTCAGGGAACCGTACTGATAGAAAGGCACCTCTACGCCCTGTGTATCACCAGGGGCACCGACGTCTGTTCCGTCCTGCCAGCAGCCGGCAAAGCCCTGTTGGTCGCTCCAACCCCAGAGGTCGGCATATTTGTAATGCAGACCGATGACCTTTGCCTCGACATCGGACACATCTGTACCATATTTCGAGAACATCTTCTCGTCCAGATAGCTGTCGCTGCAGGAAGCCAAAGCCAGGGTGCTGACAGCTAGAACCGAATATATTGTATTTCTTAGTTTCATAATTGTAGCGTTTTTTAGAATGTGACGTTAAGACCGAATACAAAGCTCTTGGTCATAGGATAGTTGTTCTCATAACCGCTCCATCCGCGCTGGGTAATATTTGCCTCGGGATCCCATCCCTTCCAACTGGTGAAGGTATAAAGGTTACGACCACTGACATATGCTGTCAGAGCGTTGATATGGAGAGCATTGGTGACTACTGCCGGGAACACGTAGCTCAGCGTCACGTCCTTGATACGGGTGTAGCTGGCATTACGTGGGAAGCCATAGCCCCAACGGTTAGAGGTCTTGCTCAGTGAACGGTATTCGTTACTGCGGTTCTCGGCGGTCCAGTAGCCCACCTCGGTGGTTGAGTTACGACGGCCCTGCTCGTCGGCAGCCATTGCCAACAGTGAGTTGTTGCGCTTCAGTCCCTGAGCAGTCTGGATAAAGACACTCAGAGTGAATCCCTTGTAAGTGATCGTGTTCGTCAGACCGGCAGTCCACTTCGGAGTGGTCTGTCCCTGGATGGTCTTGTCGCCCTCCGGTGTAATCTTGTGGTCACCATCGATGTCGCGAAGCTTCACGTCACCGGGCTGTGCCTGCGGATCCTGGTTGAGGTGGTCGCCACGCTCAATCTCGTCCTCCTGCCAGATTCCCTCCATCTCGTAATCGTAGATCACGCCGATAGGTTGTCCGATAAACCAACGGTTGCCGATATCGTCCTTTCCATCACCATAGAGGTCCTTGATCTTGTTCTGGTTCCACGACCATACAAGCGATGTGCCCCATGTGAAGTCCTTCGTCACGATGTTCTTAGAGTTAATCGTCACCTCCAGACCCTTGTTGGCGGTCTTACCCATATTCATAAACACATCCGAGAAACCGGAGATCTTCGGCAGATTACGCTTCAGAAGAAGATCGTAGGTTCTAGAAGTGTAGAAATCAATGTTACCATTGATGCGGTTGTTTAAGATGCCGAAGTCAACACCGACATTAAACACCTTGGTAGATTCCCAACTCAGACCAGCGTTACCCATGCGAGCATTCGGATAGAGAGCGGTAGAAGACGACCCATCCATCGTAATGGGCTTATTATCCATCTTAGCAAGGGTCTCATATACGCCAATTGCCTCATTTCCAGTCTTACCGTAAGAAAGACGCAACTTCAGATTGTTCAGCCAGTCAACGTTCGACATAAACTTCTCGTTGGCGATGTTCCAACCAACAGCCACTGAGGGGAAAGTTCCATACTTGATGTTATCACCGAACACGGAAGAACCGTCACGGCGTGCTGTGATAGAGAACAGGTAACGGCTGTCGTACGAATAGTTCAGACGACCCATCTGCGAAACAGTCGAATACAAATCTGTGTAAGAACCTGCTGTCTGTGTGCTACCGCCACCGAGGTTGTGCCAGAGCAGTTCATCGTTAATAAACACACTGGCAGTCGCCTTATTCTCATGGTACTTCTTACGTGAAGAAGCATAAAGCAGGGTTACATCGAAATGGTGCTTCTGGATATCCTTAGCATAGGTCAGAATATTCTCTACCGTGCGGTTTTGAGTCTCTGCATTATAAACATAACCATAACCACCAGCATTGTTATACTGAGCCACACCATTATAGTAATCCTCACGTCTAGGAATATACGCATAGCCGACATTAAATTTATAGCGAAGTCCTGCCAGTGGTTTCCAGACATTCTCGAAGTTAATCTCTGCGTAAGCATTCAGATTTATATTCCAACGACGACGCTCATGATCCTGATCGATATACTGCATCGGGTTAAAGAAGAGGGTCTCGGAGTACATCGGATATTGTACATAATTGCCTTCGTCATCCTTAACCTTGGCATAGGGTGACATGGCCTCAGCCATCAGGAAGTTCACACGACCACCGTCGCGATTGTGCGATACAATATAGCTGTTGGTACCAACCTTCATATAATCGGTTACATCAACATCGATATTCGTACGCAAAGAGTAGCGCTTATAGTTAAAGCCCTTCAGCACACCCTTCTGATCCATATAGTCGCCCGAGACATAATAGGTAACTTTCTTGGCTCCGCCTCTTATGGTAACATTATGATCTTGGATAATACCAGTCTGAGAGGCAATATCATACACCCAGTCGTTTTCAATACCTGCGGCCTGGTTCTCGGCCTCGTTGGCGTACTTCACATAATCATTATACATGGTCTCACCAGCATTCTGGGCCACATAGTCCTTATAGCGCTGGGTGATCTGTGCACCATTGGCAAACTTCAGTTTCTTGGCAAAATCCTCAATACCCAGATAACCGTTGTAGCTGATGGTGGGTTTCTCATCCTTACCACGCTTGGTCGTAATGAGAATAACACCGTTGGAACCGTTGGTACCATAGATAGCGGTGGCAGTTGCATCCTTCAGGATCTCTATCGACTCGATATCGTTGGGGTTGATATCGTTGAGCGAACCATCATTCTTCGTCATGGGAATACCATCAACAACAACATAAGGAGTAGAGTTCGCTCCAATAGAGTTTTGTCCACGGACTAACGCAGAAGGACCATCGCCTGGGATGGAACTGCCCTGCGTGATAGTCACACCGGCAACAGCACCCTGAACGGCCTGCAGCACGTTGGTCACTGGCAGCTTGCTCAGACGATCCTTATTAACAGAGGTGACAGAACCGGTCACGTCCGACTTCTTCTGCACACCATAACCGACAACCACCACCTCATCGAGAGCCGTCTCATCTTCCTCAATCGTGATATTCAAGGTCTGTCCGACAGTGAAAGGCACTTCCTTTGTCAGATAACCGATGTAAGAGACAACGAGTGTTCCCGAACCTTGTACGTCCACAGCGAAGTTTCCGTTGAAATCGGTTACAGTACCTGCCTTTGAATTCTTGACCTTCACAGTGGCACCGATGACGCCCTCACCGTTCTTGTCTACAACCTGACCTTTCACGACTCCAGTCTGCTGGACGGTCTGAACGGCCTGTGCTGCCATAGTTGGCAATGGAATGGCAATCATTCCTGCAGCCAACACCATCACGAAACATCGTTTACGAAATGGAATAGTTAGATTAGCATACTTCATTTGATAATGTTTTTAAGTTTTATTATTAGTTGAATGATAGTTCTTCTTGCGTGTACAATGATGCTCTTGCTTGCAAAATTCGGAAATAATTCACGAAGCGGCGTCTCCTCATTGTGATTTGAGGAGTACAAATCGTTATTTCTTGTTAAACTGATCGAACGACCAAACATCTTGCCACCTGACGACAGGCTTACCGTCCTCGAACGTGATAGGCAGCCAAATATAACGGGCGTCACTCGGATGCCTCGGGCGCCAGATATCAGCCATGAAGATAAACTGATCACCGACAGGCAGGATAAAGGTAGACTGTCCCTCAAAGGTAATCTCAGCCTTCGGTCCGACACAGGGAGTTGGATGCTGTGTCCACGGGCCCCAGATGCTGGGGGCGGAGAACATTCTGGCCTCGTTGGGCGCCCAACCGGTACAGCCCGAGGTAATCATCCAATAAGTGCCGTCTTTCTTGAAGATGGCCGGAGCCTCGTTCTGTCCACCAGGAGCCACACGGGTATATCGGCCGGAGTGGTGCAGGAAGTCGGGTGCCAGCTCAGCAATATGGAGCGTGAGGTTATCCTCAGAAGAAAAGATATGATAGGCTTTCCCGTCGTCATCGACATAGAGGGTCATATCCCGGGCCATCTGTCCCGTCCCGAAATCGCGTTTCAGGAAAAGGCCCTCCTTGATGGCCTCACGCCATGTCAGTGTCCACCACTCTTTGAAATGCTCACCATCGAGGGTGTCGACGACTGCCAGCTCTTTCTCTCCGAACTCCACGGGGTAGATGCCGGGGTTGGCTCTTTGTGAATAAAGGAACCGATAAGGTCCTTCCGGACGGTTGCCGACGGCTACTCCGTAACGAGCGGCACTATAGCCCCGTCCCTTCAGTTCCAGATGGAACCACATACAGAACTTTCCCGTTACCTTATTATATATAACTTTCGGGCGTTCCAGAACGCAACCGCGCTCGATCTCACTACCCGGCTCGTCGGAGACGCTCAGTGCCACCCCGCAGTTTCGCCAGGTCGTCAGGTCTTCTGAAGCGTAGCACGTCACACCGACCATCGCCGACGAGGTGGTGTCGGCCTTATGCTCCCCGAACCAGTAATAGGTGTTCCCGAGCTTCATGATACCACCGCCATGGGCGTTGATATGCCGGCCGTCGGTATCGGGCCATAGTTCACCGGAACGGATGGGTTTGTTATCCGCTGATGCGGACGCTGCTATGAAGAGTGCAGATAGTAAAAGTAGTTTTCTCATATTGCCTGTCATTGGTTTTGATGGCAAAATTAACCAAAAAAACGTTTAAGCGCTTCCCCTTATCATGATTTGAGGGAAACATATCGCCTTTTTTCGTAACTCTGCGGTCATTCGACCGCGAAGTTACTACGTCTCGGCAAAAAAAGAAACAAGTTTCTTTGTATTCCAAGCCCTTTTTCGTAACTCTGCGGTCATTCGACCGCGAAGTTACTACGTCTCGGCAAAAAAAAGAAACAAGTTTCTTTGTTTTGCGCTCGACTTTTCGTAACTTTGCCATCGGATAGATGCTAACTAGTGAATGAAGAAACCATTATTACTAACTGTTGTTCTGACCATAACCCTGTTGACGGGAGCCAATAGCACCCCCGTTCGACTGATGTCACAGACTCCGGTGGCGGGGGCTGAGGAGGCACGTTGTCTGATGTTCGACCATTACGGACTGATGTGGGTGGGCACCGACCAAGGTGTGCGTGCCTATGACGGATACCGCTTCAGGACCTACCGCAGCGATGCCTATTCGCCAGGCATCCTTCCCAACAACTATGTACGTTGCTTGACCGAAGACCATGACGATGGACTTTGGATCGGCACACGCGACGGTCTCACACGTTACGACCGAAGGCACGGTAAGTTTAAGACCTATCGTCTGCGGAGGAACCAAAGTCGGTCGGTTAATGCCCTGTTCACCACAGCCAATGGTACCGTCTGGGTAGGCACGGATGCCGGCATATCTCGCTACAATCAGGAAAAAGATGATTTCATCGATATTAATCTCAACGCTGGTGCCCGGTCGTTCGCCGAGGATGCCAAGGGAAACTTGTATATAGGCACGTGGGAAGGAGGATTACGACGACTCGACCCCAAAAACGGGAAGATCGTAACCTACCCCCGAATGAACGAGCGTAACACAGCCTCCTCACTGTTGATAGACAGTCGTGGACGACTCTGGGTCGGTACATGGGAACACGGCATCGTACGCCTGGATCATCCTGAGAACGAGAAGGCACCTGGGATGCATAAGATGAACGAAGGAAGACAGGATTTCCGCACATTCCATCGTCTGATTGAGGACAGTGTGAGCCATGCTGTCTGGGGCTGCTGTATCGAAGGACTGACTCAGGTGGATATGGACGACGAGACACTCATTGAAAACCATCCCGACTTCAGTTTCTGCTATGATCTGCAGACCGACGGACAAGGTAACCTCTGGGTGCTCACCCGTAACAACGGCATCGTACACCTGAGTACCAAGACCTCCCCCTTCACCTTCTATCAACTCGACCCTACAGGGCAAGTGCTACCCGTCAACCGTGTACAGACTGTGTTCACCAACGATGGGCGCTCTTTCTGGCTAGGCCTGCAGCCATATGGTCTTGCTCGGTATAATCGAGAGACTCAGCAGGTGAACTATAACAACCGTATTCCCGGCATGGAACAGATCACAGGTCAGCAGGGAATTCACGTACAGACTATCTCCTCGATACAAGAGTGCAGAACTGGAGAAATCTGGATGGCCAGCACCGTCGGTATCATCATCTGGAAAGAAGGACAGCAGGCTGTGATACTGCCACGTAACAATACGCCATTCATCGGCCATAACGACGTCAACACCTTCCTCTGTCAACAGGACGGTACGGTATGGGTGGGTACGAGTGGTGGCGTCGGACTGGCTTTTTCCGATAAACCGGGACGTATGCTCACGATGAGCGACAACGGACGCGACCTGAGCAACTGCTTTGTACGGGCCTTCTTTGAGGATCATCAGCACCGGGTATGGATAGCCACGGAGAATGCCGGCATCATCCGTGTCAGCGGTGATACACACAAACCGCAGTCTGTCGGGTGCCGGCAGTATGCGCCCGTCAATGGCAGCTACCCTATCGATGATGCGACAGCCGTCTATGAAGATAATGACCATCGGATATGGGCCATCTCTGGCAGTGGCGGTCTGTTCTTATATAATCCCGATGACGACCGTTTCGAGGCAGTCAACCTCCGTTTCCATATCGGCATCAGCAGCGTCTATGCTATCAAGGGCGATGAGAACGGTCGACTCTGGCTGTTGACCGACAAAGGACTGGTGTGCCTGAAGGTCAACACCGAGGGGGAGGCCATCCCAACCTATTATAGTATGGAAGACGGAATCAATACGGTGCGCTTCTCGCCGAACGGCATGTCACGTTACGGCAAGGAACTGTTCTTCGGCAGTGCCAGCGGCTTCTTCTCCTTCGAACCACTCCAGATGGAACAGTGGCAGCAGACAGGCAGTGCCCAACTGGTGGTGGTTGACCTCCGCATCGACGACCGGCCTTATCAGTGGCTCGACTCCACCATGCGCAGCAGGATCTCAGAAGAACAGCCTTTCTTCTCGAAGAAAATAACCATTCCATCGAACGTGAAGAAATTCTCCGTGGAGTTCTCCCTGCTCACCTACATGAATCCACAGCAATGCCGTTATGCCTACTGGCTGGATGGTTATGACCATAACTGGCACTATACCGATGCGGAGAACCGGATGGCCACCTTCCAGAACCTGCCCCCTGGCACCTACCAACTGCGACTGCGTGCTATCGACAGCTACGGACAAGCCGTAGAGAATACCGATTCCATCGAGATCGTGGTGCTGCCACCCTGGTACCAGACATGGTGGGCCTACCTCATCTATGCCTGTCTGCTCGGTGCCATCGCCTATGGCATCATCCGCTGGTACAAGAACTACCTGAAGACCAAGAACCGCTTGGCGATGGCTGTCGTCTTCACCAACATCACCCATGAGCTACTGACACCGCTCACCATCATCTCTGCCTCGGTCGACGAGATGCGGCAGAAAGCACCGCAGTTCAAAGAGAACTACGGTCTGATGCAGAACAACATCCAACGACTGACCCGGCTGCTCCGACAGATTCTGGAGGTTCGTAAGTCACAGGCCGGTCAACTGAAACTACTCGTCGCCCAGGACGATCTCTCAGCCTTCATCGCCCAGGAATGTGAGAATATCCGTCCGATGGCAGGTGCCAAGAATGGCGAGCTCATCGTCAACTGCCCGACTGGTCCCATCAACGCCTGGTTCGATAAGGACAAGGTCGACAAGATTCTCTATAACCTCATCTCCAACGCTATTAAATATAACAAGGAAGGAGGACGGATCACCGTCATGCTGACCACGGAGCCGGGGAAGGCCGTGCTCACCGTCAGTGATGAGGGCATCGGCATGTCGAAAGACAAACTCAAGCACCTCTATACGCGTTTCCTCGATGGCGACTACCGTAGGATGAACACACTCGGAACGGGCATCGGTCTGTCGCTGACCCGCGATCTGGTGCTCCTTCATCATGGTAAGATCGACTGTCAGAGTGAGGAGGGAGTAGGCACCACCTTCACCGTCACCCTGCCGATTGACAGGAAACACTTCAGCGAGGAAGAGATTGATATGACGGCTGACCACCGACAGACAGATAACCAACAGATAGAGCATGTAGGAAATGCTGATTTCATCGATATAAACGATACCGATGGAGAAGAGAAGAAGGAATATGCCATGCTGATTGTCGAGGACAATAGTGAGCTACTGGAACTGATGCGGAAACTCTTCTCCCAACAATACCATGTATATACGGCACTGAACGGTCAGCAGGCCCTGAACGTGATTCACCGCCGCGATCTGGATATTGTGGTGACCGACGTGATGATGCCCGTCATGGACGGCATCGAACTGACTCGTCGGATCAAGGAGTCTGCCGATTTCGGACAACTACCCGTAATCATGCTTACTGCCAAGACTACTGACGAGGATCAGAACATGGGCTACGAGACCGGTGCCGACGCTTATATCACGAAACCCTTCAAGATGACGGACCTGCAACTTCGTATCGACAATATCATCCGTAACCGGGAACGTATCCGACGGAAGTTCAGCAGCCAGACAGACTTCAAGGTGGAGGACCAGCATTACTCTTCGCCCGATGAGATCTTCATCAGGAAGGCTATGGACTGTGTGAAAGCACATCTTGACGACGGAGACTACGACCGTGAGCGCTTTGCCTCCGACATGTGTGTGTCGTCATCGACGCTCTATAATAAGCTTCGTGCTTTGACAGGTCAGAACGTGACGGGCTTCATCAATGCTATCCGTCTGAAAGAGTCCTGTCATATCCTCCAGCAACAGCCGGGCATCAGTATGACAGAGCTCTCCATGCGTGTGGGCTTCAACACGCCGAAATACTTCACAAAGTGTTTCAAGAAGGAATTCGGCATGCTTCCCAGCGAGTATCTGGAAACGGTCAGATAAAATCCTTAAAAGCCTCGTCGTACTGAGGACTGACGGCCAGACGACCATTGACGAGACATACCAATTCGAAGTCGCCTTGGAAACAGAGCACCTCGTCAGAAGCCCGGAAGATGGCCTGATGAAACACATATTTGATTCCCTTCTTCGTCAAGGCAAGACGTGAGATAAACTCATCGTCGCAGCGGAGAGGTTTCTTAAACTGAAGATTCATTCTTGCCACAACAGCATCGACACCCTGCTCATGAAAGGCAGCAAAGCTTGCGCCAAGACTACGGAGAAAGAGATGACGGGTATGCTCGGCATAATGCAGATAATTGGCATTGTTTACGATGCCCTCGATGTCGCACTCATAGTCGCGCACCTCCATCTTTGTTTCGAAGATATAGTTCATATTCCTTTGGTCTTTTTACTATTCAACTAACTGTTGACGTTCAATAGCTTAATGATTTCACTGAAACGGTCAATCTTGACGAGTCGCTCATGTTCGATATCCTCAGCATGCTCCAACTGCCAGGTCACATGGAATGGTATATGGATGGCCTGCGCACCAATGGTGAGAGCCGGAGCAATATCGCTCTTCAGTGAGTTACCCACCATCAGTAATTCTGAAGGTAGGATTCCCAGATGCTCACAGAGCTGCTGAAACTCCACTTCGGTCTTGTCGGACGTGATCTCCACATGTGAGAAATACTTGGCCAGTCCACTACGACGGAGTTTGTTCTCCTGATCCTGAAGCTCACCCTTGGTGAACACCACAAGACGATAAGGATAAGCCTGTAGGCGCTGGAGGGTCTGCTCTACCTCCGGCAACGGGGTAGCTGGCAGATGAAGCAGAGCCTTACTGTCGGCGAGCAAATCGCCCAAGGCATCGGCCGTGAGATGGTCGCCGCCCACTCGCAGAGCCGTCTCTATCACGGAAATGGTGAAGGCCTTACAACCATAGCCAAGATCAGCCATATTTCCCGACTCGGTCAGGAAGAGCTCACGGGCCGGCTCTTCGCAATAGGGCGCAATCAACTGGTAGAGATGGTTCTCTACGAGCTCAAAGTGTGACTGACAGTCCCAGAGGGTATCGTCGGCATCAAAGGCGATAACACGTATCTGATTCGTTCTGATCATTTCTTCCTACAGTGCGGACATATTCCTTTGACCATACAGTTGACGGTATGCATCTCAAAACCCTCGGGCAGATCAAACGACGGCATCTCCAGATGGTCAAGACAGTAAGTCTGCTGACACTCCTCACAATAGAAATGGGGATGCTGGTCGTCATCATGCTCCTGACTATGACTGTGACACAGTTCATATCTCGTCCCGTCGCTGCCGCCTTCGATAGCATGCACCAGATGATGCTCACGAAAAAGAGTGAGGGCACGGAACACGTTCGACTTATCGATCGTCAGAATCCTACGCTCCAACTCCGCCAATGACTGGGGCTGTATAGAGGCACAGAGCGCCTTCAGCACAACGATACGGTTGGCTGTTGGCTTGATGCCATGCTCCTCAAGCATGCCGGTATAGGTCATCTCGTCCATCATACATGATAATAAATAATGTCGCAAAGGTACATGTTTTTTCTTAAACCACCAAATTCATATACCCCTTTCTGCCCAGTCACCGCGGTCGAGGTTCCGATAACCAATTGCCTCGGCGATATGCACAGACTCCACCCTGTCACTGCCAGCCAGGTCGGCAATGGTACGGGCCACTTTCAGGATACGACTGTAGGCACGGGCGGAGAGTTTCAGCCGTTCCATCGCCATACGCAGCATCTCCATAGATGCCGAATCGGGCTCAGCAAACCGGTGAAGCATACGCTCGGTCATCTGGGCATTACAATGGATACCTCTTCCTCCGCCCTCGTCCAAGGTGAGAGAGCTGAAGCGCGCTGTCTGTATGTTTCGGGCTTTGATGACCCGTTCGCGGATGACGGCACTCGGCTCACCAGGTGCCATCTGCGACAAGTCTTTGAACGGCACATTCTGCACCTCAACCTGTATATCGATGCGATCCAGTAGCGGACCACTGATCTTAGAGAGATAACGACCAATTTGCCCTGGGGTACAGACACAACGATGTGACGGGTCACCGTAATAGCCGCACGGACAAGGATTCATCGAGGCGACAAACATAAACGAGCAGGGATACTCTACAGTATATTTCGCACGGGAGATAGTGATCTTCCGGTCCTCCAGCGGTTGACGAAGTACCTCCAGGGTCGTTTTGGAGAACTCTGGTAGCTCATCAAGGAAGAGTACCCCGTTATGAGCCAGCGACACCTCTCCCGGCTGCGCCTTGTTAGTGCCACCTGTCATAGCTACCTGTGAGATGGTGTGATGAGGACTGCGGAAAGGGCGCTGTGATATGAGCGACGTTCCATTGCTGAGTTTTCCAGCCACGGAGTGTATCTGTGTGGTCTCCAGGCTCTCCGCCAGCGAAAGTGGCGGGAGGATACCAGGAAGTCGCTTGGCCATCATCGACTTTCCACTGCCCGGACTGCCAATCATCATGAGGTTATGACCGCCGGCGGCAGCCACCTCCAAGGCACGCTTCACGCTCTCTTGTCCCTTCACGTCGGCAAAGTCGAGGTCGAAGCTGTACTGCTGCTCATAGAATTCCCGACGGGTGTCCACCAGCGTCGGTTCATACTGTCCGTCTCCGTTCAGGAAACTGATAACATCCGACAGGTTGTCCATACCGTAGACCGCCAAATCGTCGACGACGGCGGCCTCACGAGCATTCTCACAAGGAACGAGCAGTCCCTTGAAATGCTCCTTCCTGGCTCGGATGGCTACAGGAAGAGCCCCACTGATGGGTTTCAGTTTCCCGTCCAGACCGAGCTCGCCGATCATCATATAGTCGGCCAGCATCGTCTCGCTGATCTTACCGTGAGCAGCCAAGATGCCAATGGCTAACGGCAAGTCGTAGCCGCTTCCCTCTTTGCGGATGTCAGCAGGACTAAGGTTAATGGTCAGGTCGGCCGTCGGCGGCTTAAAGCCCACGTTGACCATCGCTGCACGGATACGATCATAACTTTCCTTGACGGCGGTGTCGGCGAGACCCGACAGATGGAACATGACACCCCGTGTCATGTTTACTTCGATTGTGATGGTTGTTGCCTCCAGCCCCATCACGGCTGCGCAGAATGTTTTGACTAGCATAGTATCAGTGGTTAAGAATTAATTCGGTCAGTCGGTTTTTATCAGCATCTCTTCTATCTGCCTGACAATCTCCTGAGTGGATCGCGTTCGCAGGACGATGGTGCCTTGACTATCGGTGATGATCACATCAGGCACATACGAGAGTCCTGTCTTCTGTATGATGGGACTCTCCCACATCTTCCCGTCGCAGATATTACTCCATGGGATGGAGTCGCGCTTCACCCAATCCTGACAGGTCTTAACGCCGGCATCCATACAGATACTGATAATCTTCAGTCGGTCGCTACCAAAACGTGTCTGCATGGAATGGAGTTGGCGCTGTACATTATGACTCTCATAGTTCCATGTAGCCCATACAGAGACGATGTTAGCCGGTGCATTCAGATCGGCCGACGATACGCTTCTCCCCTGAATGTCCGTTCCCGTAAAGGACGGTAACTTTCCCTTAACCTTCAAGGCCTTCAGTCCTGGGAGTTGTCTGATGAGCACAGCGATGTCGCTCTGATTGGGATTGGCACGTCGTAGGGTTTCTGCAAGTTCACCAACTTTCTGGTAATCGGGATTAGGCACCTGAAGGAAATATTTCTGGAAAAGATAGAAAGCCACGGGTGACGTGGCATTCTCCTTGATATACTGTGTGGCAGCCTGTGCCACCTCGGGCAGTGTCTGTTCTCTCGTCTTCAACCGGAAAGCAGTCATCTGCTCGTTTTCCTTGGTTCCCTTGATCTTCGTCTCCTTCAGATGCGATGCATCGGCCGTAATCTCCACCTTGGTTCCTGACGTGCCGAAGACGGGCAGTTCGGAGAAGTTCGGGAATACCAGCACGAAGGTGGCGGGAGCGTCTAAGGGAATCTCATAGCGGAACTCCCCTTTGCTGACACTGATCGTGTCGAGCTGATGGGAGCCGTTCAACTCGTATATATACAGTTCACCCTGGTTGAACCCTTTGAAAGTACCCTCAAGGCGGAACGTATCCTTTTTGGTACTGCAAGAGACAGCAACCAGCGTGAACAGTATATATCCGAGAATTTTTCTCATTTACTTAGCGATGTTCTTCAGCTCCAAGTCATTGGCAGCGTACTTGGCGAAGAAGCTGTCCTTGACGGCATTACGCAAGGCCTCACTGGCATCGGTGGTGTTACCCTGACGAGCGTTGAGCAGAGCCTTCAGGTATTCCGTCGTGGCATCCGGGTTCTTCACATTCTTCAGTGTGATGGCTGCTGAAGCATAGTTCTTATTGAGGATCTGTGCCAGAGCAGCACTGTTCGAGTAGATCTCTCCGAAGTCCTGCTCAGCCTGTGCGAAGTTGCCCTTGGCGAGGTTCAGGTTACCCACAACCTCTGCAAGTCCGTTGGCACCAGTAGCATTGGCGATATACTGCTCGGCAGTCTGCACATCACCTTCCACCAAAGCAATCATACCAAGGTTGGCATTTGCCTCCGGCAGGTTGGCGTTTACACTCTTGGCCTTCTGGATATAGTCCTTAGCAGCCTCGTAGTTACCCTTCGCATACTCAATAGCTGCGATGTTGTTGAAGGCACGAGCATCATTCGGATACACCGTTGTAGCAGTCTTATAGATAGCCTCTGCCTCATCACCGTTACCTTTCAGAGCGGCACCATAGAGCAGTTCCTCAATACTCAACTTGGTCGGATCGGCCTGAATCTGATCAGCAATCTGCTCATCGCTTCGACCAATAGTCTCATAGTTGATTGTCAGACGTGAACGGCGCAACTGTGGCAGGATGCCGTCAGCGAGTTCACGGAAGGCAGCCGAGATATTTCGGATCTGCTGCTCACGCTCCTCGGGATCCTTATACATAGAGAGGACGCGCAGGATGATGTCCTTATCCTGGATATCGCTGGCCTTGACCAACTCCTGGAAGCCGTCCCAGTCCTCTGCTGTGTACTTCGCATCTACGGGAGCGTTCATCTTGATTTTCTTCAGTTCCTTATTGACATACTGCTCCGACACCTTCTGGCGCTGACTAGCGAGTTTGTCATTGATGTTGAAACCACCATCGGGAGAAGCGTATGCCGACACCTCCACATTCTCGATGTTCAGACCTTCCTGATCATCGTTGATCTGCTTCAACATCTTCACGAACTCCTGTACGGAGTTGTTCTTTAACTCACTCTTACGGAGTGTAGCTTGTTGGATGAGGAACTTGATGTTTGCCTCCTGCTTCTTCTTGTTAATACGCTGGTAGGCATCCGGAGCGATAGCCGCATTGGCAGCGGTTACCGTACGCTTGTAGAGTTCTGAGGTAGCTATTACGCCATCGGCCACCTTCACCTCAGGCACCAATACCTGTTTCTTACCAATACGAGCATCGAAGGTCAGGAACATCTCAGCCTTGTTGTCATCAGCATAGGCAAAGTTGCTCTTCATCGTGTAGTTACCACCCACCTTATAAGGAATGGTCTGATCGTTTCCAGCGACTTTCTCTCCCTGGAAGGTTGCAGGGCTGCCCTTTGCAATCGTTCCATTGCTATAGCGCAACTCAGGAACGACAGTCACAACAGCCTTCTTCTTCATGTACTTTTCGGGGAAGTGGCCGTTAATGGTTGCTGGTACTGTACCCGTCTGTGTCTCCAGCGGGTTAGGAGTTACAGTAAAATTGTCTGCTGACAATGCTCCGAGCTTTGAGCAGGAAGTAAAAAACATCAGTGATGCTGCAGACAGGAGTAAATAGTTTTTTTTCTGCATGTTTGTAAGAGTTTTAGTTCCGGTGCCGCGAGCGGGACTCGAACCCGCACAACCATTTCTGGTCAAGGGATTTTAAGTCCCTCGTGTCTACCAATTCCACCATCACGGCTAAACCAGCGGCAAAGGTAAAATAATTTCCCGGAACCGCCAAACTTTTACATTTTATTTAAAATTTAATAGTTTTCCATAACAAAATTATGGATTCCAGTCTTTCTTGTTTCTTCAGTTCCACACCCGGAGGATGGACCCGTCGAAGGCCGCCTGATACCTGAAGAGCGCCTTCCCCGCTCTACCGGCCGCCACGACCCCATTGTTCACATCGTAGGAGCGACCGCACTTCGCACAGTTGAGATGCAGTCCATTGTTGGCCCACATCAGGGGATAGCGTGTTCCACCCAAATCTGTCAAACAGTTCGGACATTGTCCTTCGTAGGCCACCAGCAGATGATCGTCATAACTGCTGACACCCACGATGATACAGTTATTGGCTCCCAAAGCATAGCGCCATTGCTGCTCCATGGCATTCCGGAGCATGATATCCTCCGTGGCATTATCATAGTTACGGTTGGTTCGCACATGACGGACACCCTGTTCAATAGTTGTCTCAATCTTCACAAACTGACCGCTGTTACGGAGAATGGCCGTCAGCTGACAGGGCAATGGATGGAGTGTTGTGTCGAAAGTAAAACTACACGGATAGTCGCGGTAGATACTATCGTCACCATCGCAAGACAGGAAGAGAAGGGGTAACAGGAGACAGAAGGAGATCAAAGGTCGCAATCTTCCTTCTTTGTGGTAACAACCATCAGTCTTCACCAGTCTTCTCTTGTCCTCCATCATCCAAGCAGGTTCTTTTCCGCCTTGAGCATGCGTTCGAAGTGGAAGTCATCGAAAGTCTGCTGCATCAGCACCTGTATCTGCTCATTGCAGAGATTGCCAATACTTCCTTCATGGGTATGATGGATATGCTTATCGGGTGTGAACTGGCCCGCTTCGATGTCAAGGCCCACCTTCTTATAGGCATCACGGAATGGCATGCCGGCTGCGGCAAGCCTGTTCACCTCTTCCACGGAAAAGATCGGGTCGTACATCGGGTTGTCGAGGATATGCTCGTTCACCTCTATTTTATTAATAATGTAGGCAGCCATCTGCAGACAGTCTTTCAACTCGCCGAAGGCAGGCAGGAATACCTCCTTGATAATCTGGAGGTCACGGAAATAGCCCACGGGCAGGTTGTTCATGATCAACATCACCTGCTGGGGCAGTGACTGCAGCTTATTACATTTCGCACGGATAAGCTCGAACACATCAGGATTCTTCTTGTGTGGCATAATCGACGAGCCTGTGGTACATTCCTTTGGCAACTTCACGAACGAGAAGTTCTGTGAGTTGAACAGACAGGCATCGAAGGCCATCTTCGCAATGGTGCCGGCAATGGTAGCGATGGCAAAGCCAACATTACGCTCCATCTTTCCGCGCCCCATCTGGGCATACACCACATTATAGTCCATCGAGTCGAAGCCAAGCAGTTCCGTGGTCATCGTACGGTTCAAGGGGAACGACGAGCCGTAGCCTGCTGCCGAGCCGAGCGGATTACGGTTGGTCATCTTATAGGCTGCCTGCAAGAAGAGCATATCATCGCAAAGGCTCTCGGCATAAGCACCGAACCATAGACCAAAGCTGGAAGGCATGGCCACCTGCAGGTGGGTATAGCCCGGCATCAGCACGTCCTTATACTGATTACTCTTCTGGATCAGTTCGTCGAAGAGGCTCTTCACTTCGTCGGCAATCTCCTTCAACTCATGACGGGTAAAAAGCTTGAGGTCGACAAGCACCTGATCGTTACGTGAACGACCAGAATGTATCTTCTTTCCCATATCACCAAGCTTACGGGTGAGGAGCATCTCCACCTGAGAGTGTACATCCTCCACGTCGTCCTCGATCACGAACTCACCCCGTTCACAGAGCCGATAAATATTCTTCAGTTCTGCCAACAACTGTGTCAGTTCGTCCTTCTCTAGCAGTCCGATACTCTCAAGCATCGTGATATGTGCCATCGAACCGAGCACGTCGTACTTTGCCAGATAGAGGTCCATCTCCCGGTCGCGGCCAACGGTGAACCGTTCTATCTCCTTGTTGATCTCAAAGTTCTTTTCCCAGAGTTTCATTTTCTCTTGTTTTTTTGAGTTCCGGCAGGCTCAGCTGCCGCAATTCACAAACGCGGCCTCTGAGTTTGTCGAAGCGTTATTCTCTACACATAATGTACCTGTGCGAGGGCATCAGCGATCTTCTCGACCCCCTCTTGTAGCGGTTTCTCGACCATGCTCTTGATAAACGGATTCAACTCGGCCTTCACCGTTACCTTCATCTTGGAGTTGTTCTCGTCGACGGGTAGCACCTGAACCCACACATGAAAAGGCACAGGCGACTGTACCGTCTCAAACTTCACGCACTTCGGCTCCTCACGCTCACAGATACGGAGTTGCAGCTGTCCAACAGGAGCCACACTGATGCTCACGGTATCTTGGTCAAAACTAAAATCGTTGACCTTGTCCTCAGGCACACGGTCGCGCACCTTCTCCAGATTACGAAGATCGCAGATATTATCGTATACAGCCTGCTGCGGGTAAGGAATCTGCTTCACGCTACTCTCAAACTTGCTTTCACCTCCGAATAATCCCATTTCTTTCTAGATTATTGATTTGATAAATAATTATGATTTACCTGAGTTGACAGGAATCACAATTTATAATTCTTTATTTATGATTAAACCTTCCAGGTAGAAGGACTCTTGCGCCACTCTGCGAGCACCGCCTTGTCTTCTTCCTTAATATAACCAGTCTTGGCAGCCTCCTCAATCACAGCCTCGTAATTGCTCAGAGTAATCAGCTTAACGCCTGCCTCACGGAAGGCCTCCTCAGCCACAGGAAAGCCATAGGTGAACGAAGCCACCATACCGACCACCTCCACGCCATAGTCACGCAGGGCAGCAACGGCCTTCAACGACGAACCACCAGTGGAAATCAAGTCTTCCACCACAACGACCTTTGCCCCTTTCTTGATCTCGCCTTCTACCTGATTACCCATACCATGATCCTTCGGCTTCGGACGTACGTAGCTATATGGCAGCCCCAACTGATCGGCCACCAACGCACCTTGGGCTATGGCTCCCGTGGCCACACCGGCCACAGCCTCAGCCTCAGGGAATTGTTCCTGAATGACATGACAGAGCTCAAGCTTCACGAACGAACGCAACTCAGGGAACGACAGAGTCTTCCGGTTGTCGGTATAGATGGGTGACTTCCATCCCGATGCCCATGTAAACGGATCGTTGGGCTGCAATTTGATGGCCTTGATATCCATCAGCTTTCTGGCAAATTGATTCTTGATTTCCATAACGTTATGATAATTTGCATGCAAAGGTACGAATAAATGAGTGAAATGCAAAAGGAAAACTTGTTTTTCTTTCCATTTCCGAATGCAAGTACTTTCTGCAAAGCAGGAGGTACGAATAAAAGAATGAAAAGCAAAAGAAAACAGGAAGAGAGATTGGACGCGGAACAAAAACTGTTCTTTTTTTCAAAAAAAGAGGGAAATACGAGACGAATCACAGAATTTCATTGTACCTTTGTGCACTCAACATATAAATATTCTGATCGATGATGGCAATCATAGCTGCATTTTTACTGATAGTCGCGGCGCTAATAGAGGTCTTACTCATATTAGGCTTCCCTCTAGGTGAATTCACGATGGGTGGTCAATACAGGGTTTTACCGCCGACATACAGAGCTATCGCCGCCATCTCCATCATCGTACAGTTAGCGGCAGCCGCTATCGTGCTTCAATGTGGAGGATACATGGACATGTGGTTTTCGACAAGCACATCAAAAGTCATCTGCCTGATTTTGGCAGGCTATTTTGTTCTCAACGCATTCATGAACTGCTTTTCAAAGAGTCAGAAAGAGAGAATAGTCATGACGCCGCTCGCGATCATTGAGGCCATTTGTTTCGCGGCAACAGCCCTCCAGATGCCATAAGCAGCATTAAGAATGCGCGTTAATAATATTCAGGTTTTCGCAAATCCCAGGGAGAGAACACTGACTCTGACATCACCAGCTTTGGCAAGTTCCTTGGCACAAGCAATAGCTGTGGCACCCGTCGTGACCACGTCGTCGACAATTAAGATATGCTTACCATGAAGAACCTTTCCTTCACCCAGTTCAAAGACCCGTTCCACATTCTCGTTACGTTCCCACCGTCCCCGAGTGGTCTGACTACCATTGAAGCATATTCGTCTGACCGCCTTATCGTAGACCGTTAGTCCTGTGACTGCCCGTATACCGCGGGCGATCTCCATGCTCTGGTTGTAACCACGTTGATGTTGGCGACGTCGAGTGAGCGGCACAGCTACGATTCCATCGATTCCATCAAAGAATCCGTAATTTTGCAGCTCCCTAGCTACCAACCGCCCCATCACCTCGCCCACCTCTGGGCGATTTTCATATTTCAGTTTATAAAGGATCCGGGCAACTTCCGACTGTGCTTCATAGTAGAAAAGAGCCGCAGCCCGTTCGATGGGAATCTGTCCCCAAAACAGTCTGGCCATTTCGTTCTCATAGGGATCTTGTCCGAACCCTGTTCTAGGTAGGTGAAGATAACATGAGGCACAGATAACCTCCTCCGTGACCGTCAGCCTACGACCGCACACCACACAGAGCCGTGGAGATATCAGATCGAGCAGTCGATGCCAAAAACTAATCGGTTTCATCGTCGATAACCATCTCTTCATCGACATCCAAACACTGTCGGATGATATCGAAAGTAAAACCACGACCAAGGGCGAAGCGCATCAGTTTCTGATTCATCTCATAGTCGTTGGCCGCCTTAGTGCTCTTACGTTTCTGTTTCAGCAGAGGGCGCAGCACATCAAGATACTCTGTTTCGTCGATTTCATCGAGTACCTGTTGCTGAATCTCTTGGTCAATATGCTTCTGCCAAAGCGCCTGCTGCACCTTTCGTCGCCCCCACTTATTGTAACGGATCTTATCTCTGACAAAAGCACGGGCATAGCGCGTATCGTCAACATAGCGCTCCTCGACAAGCCGTTTAATAATACTATCCTGCGCAGCCTCATCGACTGCCCAACGTCTCATCTTCTCGAACATCTCCTGTCGACAGTGCTCTGCCTGTGCGCAGAGCGTAGCCAATCGCAGATAGGCCTCCTGTTCGGTCATCTCTTTCTTGTTCATATCTTCATAGCTTTAAGGAACCGTCGTTTGCCATATTGGTCTACACGAATCTCTATTTTCTGTAAGCCAAGTCGCTTTAAATAGTCGCTGACCTCATCAGCCGTCAGAGGATTGAGTTCGAAATAGAGTTGCCCACCAGGCGTCAGTGTCCGGATAGCATAGTCGCCAATACGCTTATAGAACAAAGCCGGATCATCAGCTGGTCCAAAGAGGGCCGTCTCGGGCTCATAGTTAAGCACATTTTCTGCCATTCCATCGCGTTCTTGCAGCTTGATATAAGGCGGATTGCTGACGATAATATCCCACTGTCGACCGTCGTCAGCAGAGAAATGAAGAGCGTCCTGCCGCTCAAAGACGATGTTTGTCCCCTGCGCCTCAGCGTTCCCCGCAGCTATGCGGAGAGCCTCATCAGAGATATCCCAGGCTGTTACCTTAGCCGCAGACAGCGCCAACGCCAGTGTTACCGCGATGCAACCACTACCCGTCCCAATGTCCAAAACTGATCGCACAGCGAAACTATTCTCCCGTATAATCCAGCGACAGAGTTCTGCAGTCTCGGGACGCGGTATCAGCACGCCAGGTGCTACATGAAACTGCCGTCCGCAGAAGTCGGCACATCCCACGACATATTGCACAGGCTCCGCCTTCTCTAGGCGCTGCATGATTTTCTCCAGTTCCGCTTGGTCGTCTGCGGATAATTGTGTAACTTTGCCGCAGAGAATATCTGTCAACGACAGACCAAAACGTACGTCAAGCACCCAACGGACGATTGCCTTCGCCTCGTCCGCCTCGTAGATACCTGTCAGCCTATGCCAGAGTGTCTCATATGTCATCGTGCTTGCAAAGATAGTGAAAAGTAAAAAGGTAAAAAAGTAAAAAGGTAAAAAAATGATGATAGAAGACGAGAAATACATGCGCCGTTGTATACAACTGGCAAAGAACGGGCAAAAGAATGCAAAGCCTAACCCGATGGTGGGCGCGGTGATTGTGAGTGCCGACGGCCGGATCATTGGCGAGGGTTATCATGTACGCTGCGGTGAGGGACATGCCGAAGTGAACGCCTTTGCCTCGGTACGACCAGAGGATGAGCCCCTGCTGTCCGAAGCGACCATCTACGTGAGTCTGGAACCCTGCTCCCACTATGGCAAGACACCGCCCTGCGCTGATCTGATTATCAAGAAAGGTGTCAGACGTGTGGTGGTAGGCACCATCGATCCCTTTGCCGAGGTACAGGGTCGCGGCATCAAGAAAATCCGCGACGCCGGTATCGAGGTAACGGTGGGTGTGCTCGAAGAGGAATGCCAGTGGCTCAACCGTCGTTTCTTCACATTCCATCGAGAGAAACGCCCCTATATCATCCTGAAATGGGCACAGACGACCAACGGCTTTATCGACGATCATTTCAAGCCGACAACTATCTCGGACAGCTTCACAAAAATGCTCAGTCATAAACTACGTGCCGAGGAGGATGCTATCCTTGTGGGTCGCGTCACCGATGAACGCGACCATCCCCAACTGACGGTTCGCGAGTGGGTGGGTTCGGATCCAAAGCGACTTGTCATCGACCACAACCATCCATTGAATATCGAAAGCCTACATGCCCACGGCATTCAATCGCTCATTGTCGAGGGCGGTACGAAAACACTCCAAGCCTTCATTGAACAAGGCTTATGGGATGAGATACGGGTGGAAACGAACCTGGCAATGACCGTTAGCGATGGTACCCGTGCCCCACAAATCCCCGCCGAAGTCGCTGTCGCAAAGTGTCAGACATACGACGGCCATGTGATTGTCAACTACAAGAAACGATAATCCCCTATCTATAGAGGTTAAGAATATCTACTTCCTGCCGAAGTCGGCAGGCACTTCTCCCCATTTCTGGGTTTCCCACTTTATGATGGGATTGCGATAGTTATGCGTCTGGAGCCAGTTCTCCGCACGGGCGATAATCTGAAAGAGCGGCTCCGTCTGCGGAGTGTGCTCTAATTTAGTCTTACACTTGCGTTTCTGTACCCAGAGAATCGCATTGTACGAATCAGAATAGATGGTCTTATCGTGCAAGCCTTGCTGCCAGCAAAGAGCGAGAGCATGGACGATGGCAAGGAACTCACCTATATTATTTGTCCCATGAACAGGGCCATAGTGGAAAACACGATAGCCCGTCAGCAAATCGATGGCCTGATATTCCATCGGTCCGGGGTTTCCCGAGCATGCCGCATCAACAGCCCATGCGTCTGCCCTTACCTCCATAGGCAAGGGCAGTACAGTGTCGTTACGATAATCCGGTGGATTTGAACTATCAGTCTTCAATTCTTCATTCTTCATTTAGAACTACATACGCTCAGGCACCTCGATGCCAAGCAGGCTCATCGCACTCTTGATGATTTTTGCGACATTCTTGGCCAGAACAAGACGGAAGAGGCGTTTCTGCTCATCGGGCTCGTTGAGGATGCTGTAATCATGATAGAACTGATTGAACACCTTCGTCAACTCGTAGCAGTAGTTGGCGATGCCCGATGGAGAATAGTCCTTACCAGCCTGCTCCACGGCAGCACCAAACTCGTTCATCTTCTGGATGAGTTCAATCTCCTTGTCTGAGAGTTCCACATTCTCTGGACATCCTGCCACCTGTGATGCCTTACGCAGAATACTGCGAATACGGGCATAGGTATACTGAATGAAAGGACCTGTATTACCATTGAAATCGATACTTTCCTCTGGGTTGAACAGCATGTTCTTCCTTGCGTCGACCTTCAGGATGAAATACTTCAGGGCACCCATACCGACGATACGTGCGATCTCTCGGCGCTCTTCCTCAGTCATATCGTCGAACTTACCCAGTTCCATTGATGTCTTATAGGCATCTTCTACCATTAGTGCCATCAGGTCATCGGCATCCACAACCGTTCCCTCACGGCTCTTCATCTTTCCGTTGGGAAGTTCTACCATACCATAGGAGAAGTGTGTCAGTTCCTTACCCCACTTGAAGCCCAAGCGGTCAAGAAGGATCGAGAGCACCTGGAAGTGGTAGTTCTGCTCGTTGCCCACCACATAGATCATCTTGTCGATGGGATAATCCTGGAAGCGCATCTCAGCCGTACCGATATCCTGTGTCATATAGACACTGGTTCCGTCGCTACGCAGCAGCAGCTTCTGATCAAGGCCCTCATTGGTGAGGTCGGCCCATACGCTATTGTCCTCATGTCGCTCAAAAAGTCCCTTGGCGAGTCCTTCCTCTACCTTGGCCTTACCCTTCAAGTAGGTCTGTGACTCATAATAGATCTTATCGAAGCCGACACCCATCTTCTTGTAAGTCTCATCGAAGCCGGCATATACCCAGTTGTTCATCTTCTCCCACAGGGCACGCACCTCGGGATCATTCTGCTCCCATTTCACCAGCATCTCGTGAGCCTCTTTGATGAGTGGAGCCTCCTGCTTGGCCTTTTCCTCGTCCATGCCCTGAGCTACCAATTGCTTGATCTCCTCACGGTAGTGTTTGTCGAAGGCCACGTAATAGTCGCCGATCAGGTGGTCGCCCTTCTTGCCGCTCGACTCCGGCGTCTCACCGTTTCCGTATTTCAGCCAGGCGAGCATCGACTTACAGATATGAATACCGCGGTCGTTCACGATATTGGTCTTCACCACCTTGTTACCGTTGGCTTCCATAATCTGTGCCAACGACCAACCCAGCAGGTTGTTACGCACGTGCCCGAGGTGGAGAGGCTTGTTCGTATTAGGCGATGAATACTCAATCATCACGAGGGGAGAATTGTCTGTAGCCTGCTTCGTGCCGAAATGATCATCGGCATCGATGGCACTGAGCAACTGCAACCACGCACCATCACCAATGCTGAGGTTCAGGAATCCCTTCACCACATTGAACTTCTCGATTGCTCCACAGTTCTTCTGCAGATACTCACCCAACTCCTGCGCTGTCTGCTCAGGCGACTTCCGCGCCATCTTCACGAAGGGGAACACCACAAGCGTCAGGTTACCCTCAAACTCACTTCTCGTCTTCTGCAACTGCACCATCTTCTCTGGCACTTCCACGCCGTAGAGAGCCTTCACGGCCTCTTGTGCAGCCTTGCTGATCAATGCTTCAATATTCATATCCTTACAAATTTGGGTGCAAAGGTACTATTTTTAATTGACTTATCACAGAAAAACAACAGGAAGTTTTGATTTTCAGGCAGATTTACACAAAACAACTGGGACAGATTTTAACTGGTTAAGCAGTCAAAACCTGTCCCTTCGAGTATTATTCCCTTAGCGCAGCACCGTCTTTAATACAGATACGGTCCTTTACCCTTCAGACGCTCGCTTGCCACCACATAGGTATTTCCATCGACAGATGCTTTGAGTTTATTCTTGACATACAAGTCAATATGTATGGCGGCCTTGCGATCTTTGCAATGGACTTCCACATATGCAAAAAAATCCGTAGTATACATCTCTTTCTCAAAGTCTCCTTTTCTATGAAAGCCTTCTGCTGGTAAGCCATTGCCAAATATAAGAAGCTCTGCATCAGGTGTATCCGTAGTTATACGATACTTGATCAAAGTCTCCTTTTCTTCTATGGGTGTATCATCCCCATCACAGCTCTGAAATACAAATAAGGTGCTAATAGAAAGCACAATCAATGCAATAATCTTTTTCATTCCTTTAATTGTTTATTTTGCAGTTACACCAAACAACACGTTGCCTGTATTGTATATTTTCATTTGATACTGCGAACCAGATTTCCCCTCTATAATCGGGTCATAAAAATAAATTGATACATCCATTATTACATTTTTTTCATTCTTTAATGCTTTGAATTTGTTAATAAACGAATTTGTTGACTCGATTAATCTATTTCAACGGTTGATATCGTCTGCAAAAATATCAAAAAAAAAGCACATGTTCCAAATAAACAATAAAGTTTTTTCATTCAAGAACACATAAAACGCCCAAAATGCAAGATAACAACCAACTGATAATTAGCATATTACAAATTTTTTAAAACAAAAATACAACAAAGCCGCTTTCATGGCCTAAAAGAGGCGGGAAAAAGGCGAATAACACACTGTTTATGGTTTTTTAACTGAGAAAAGAGCAAGATTCCTTGTGCTTCGCAGTTATAGGGAAAAGACAAATATGAAAGCGACCCCACTATCATTCAAGAAGGCCGTTGCTCTCGAGCTCTGGCGGAGACAACAGGCAATCACCTGCAAGGAGCACCCGCTCAGGCAACTCTTCTGGGAGTGCACGCTCCGCTGCGACCTGAGATGCCGCCATTGCGGTAGCGACTGTAAGATGCTTCCAGAAAACAAGGACATGCCCAAGGAAGACTTTCTGCGTGTACTCGACAGTATTGCTCAGAAGACAGATCCCCACAAGGTGTTTGTGGTTATCTCTGGCGGCGAACCCCTGATGCGGCGCGATCTCGAGGTATGCGGAAGGGCCATTTACGAAAAGGGGTTCCCTTGGGGAATGGTGACCAATGGGCTTCATCTCACACCACAACGTTGGCAAGGACTCCTGAAGGCGGGCATCCACTCGATGAGCATCAGTCTCGACGGCCTGGAAGAGGCGCACAACTGGATGCGTGGTAACGAAAAGAGCTTCCAGATGGTAAGCCAGGCACTGGATATGCTCGTTGCCAAAAGCGATTTCCTGTTCGACATCGTTACCTGCGTGAATCGACGAAACTACGCCACCCTTGATGAGATCAAGGATTTCCTGATTACAAAAGGAGTCAAACGCTGGCGACTCTTTACTGTTTTCCCCGTAGGCCGCGCTGCCCTCGACCCCATGATGAGACTGACAGATGAGGAGTTCCGTGGTGTCTTCGACTATATCAAAAGGACACGTGAAGAGGGGCGTATACGTGTCGATTACGGCTGTGAAGGGTTCCTAGGCAACTATGAAGGCGAGGTACGCTCTCGTCTTTTCTCATGTCAGGCTGGCATCACCGTAGGCTCTGTGATGGCCGACGGCGCAATCGGCGCCTGTGCCAGCATCCGTGCCGACTACCATCAAGGGAATATCTATGAGGACGACTTCATGGATGTATGGGAGAACCGCTATCTCCCCTATCGCAACCGCGAATGGATGAAAACGGATGAGTGCGCCACATGTAAATATTTCCGCTACTGCCGAGGCAACGGGATGCATCTTCGCGACAAAGAAGGCAAGTTGCTGTTTTGTCATCTCCATCGCCTCAACTCAGAAAACAACAAAAGAGAATATCATATGAAAGTAAGATTCAATTATTGGTACAATGCCGTCTTAACGGTCCTCCTGTCAATGTTAGGTTATAGTTGCTCATTATCAGACCCTGACGGCCCAGTAGAATACGGTACACCCTCTGCCAACTTTGAGGTAAAGGGCTGTGTGACGGACGAGGCAGGAGTCCCCGTTCAGGGAATCAAGACCCTCGTGAAACTTGTAGAAACCTATGGCAACAAAGTACACGTCGAAGGAATGGATTCCGTTCTGACAAGCGAATCAGGCAACTATCAGCTGAAATATGGTGGCAGCGCCTTCGATCGGCGGATGAAACTGATTGTGAAAGATATCGATGGTCCTGCCAATGGCGGACAGTTTAAGAGCGATACGCTTGACATAGACTTCGACAAAGCCGTGAAAGTGAAAAACGGCGATGGACACTGGTTTATGGGCGATTATGAGATTACCAAGAACGTTCAGTTGAAGAAAGAACAATAAGACACATAAGACCGATCATCTCTTCTTAGACTTTCCTCCGGGTAAAGTCCTACTTTCCTCCGAGGAAACCCTGACTTTCCTCGGAGGAAAGTCTATGGAGCATTTTCCGGATGCGTGACAGAAGACAAAAAAAGTGCCACTCCAGCATTACGGAGTGGCACGCAAAATGGTTAACAAGTTTTGGGTCAATCGTTTGTTATTATAATCACGTAAGAGGAAATCACTTCACCATTACCTTTCTCCAACGTCAAGGTATACTCCCCTTCGTCATAATCACCCAGATAATCGGTATAGACCTGATTGGCAGGAATAGAGACCGTAGCCTCGCTGTAGACTATACCATTGGATGAGATTATCACATGTAGCCCCACAACATTGTAGTTCGGACTGATGGACAACTCCCCCGTTTCTGCGTCAAGCCAAACACCGATACGGTATCTGGCAGGTGCCATAACAGGTGGCTTTGGGAATGGTGTCAGTTTTTTCAATACATGATGCTTTGCAAACGACGACGATGGCAGCATCAAGAATGCCATTAAGATTAATAAAAAAAGTCTGTTATTCATAATTAATTTATAAATAAAATTCGCCACAAAAGTAAGCCAGATTACCAGAAAACGTATAGAATTCTTGTTTTAATTTTGACGGAGTTATTCCACTGTTACACAGTACCTTACATTTTATTATACACCAAAAACAGTCAATATTGAAGCCCTTGTTTCTTTTCTATTCGTTTCATGAGACATGGGCAAAAGCGATATTAGGAATAATTAACCCTGAACGTGGGCCATTTAGCGAATAATTTTGTAAATTTGTACATTATGAAAATAATACCCTCTATTTTATTATTGACACTCGCAGCTGGGTGTCATCAGAGGTCTATGGTAGGACAATTGGAGGAGATAGACTCCCTGATCAACCATGACCATTTCAACAAGGCCTTCGTCAGGATAGATGAGGTAGACACAGCCTCGCTCAACCAGGAGGAGTATGCACACTACAACCTGCTCGTGGCACAGAGGTGCTGTATCAAGCGACAACGGGACACGACGGGATTGCTAGACAAAATCGTCATTCCTTACTACCTCAGTACCAATAATCATGAGAAGCTTGCCGAAGGCTATTACTACCAGGCCTTCGGCAGACTGCTTAGTAATCAACTATCACAAGCTGTTGTCCTCTACAAAAAGGCAGAAGAACAGGCTGCGAAGACAAACAATGACCGCTTGCACTATAAGATTGCACAGAGTTTATCGTATGTCAATGAAGTCTGCGGTAACCACCTCCTGCAGTTAAACTACGCCAAACAGGCGCTGGCGATAGCCCTCGCCACAGGCAAAGAGAAATGGCTCGCATATTCCTACACCAGGGTAGCTATGGCCCACTCCGAGTTACAGCACGAGGATAGCGCTATCACCTACATGCGACAGGCATTGCCCTACTCACACCACATGGAGAAGGAGGACCTGCCGGCATTCCTAAACAATGTAGCTTTTACTTTCAAATATAGCCAGCCTGATTCTGCCAAGAAATACCTATGGGAATCGTTGGCACTGCAGGAGCACTCGAACACCTTGCAGCACCTAGCTGATATCTACTATGAGGAAGGGAGACGAGACGAGGCCTACCGACTATGGAAGAGAGCCATTGCCGTAGACAACGGAACAGCAAAAGACAATATTCTTTATAACCTCCTGGAGGAGGATGTAAAAAACGGGAGGACGGACAGTGTATGCGACATGGTGAGCGAGATTATCCA
Organism: Prevotella aff. ruminicola Tc2-24; assembly: GCF_900110895.1. Taxonomy (GTDB): domain Bacteria; phylum Bacteroidota; class Bacteroidia; order Bacteroidales; family Bacteroidaceae; genus Prevotella. The sequence goes on from NZ_FOIQ01000002.1 coordinate 168,082, forward strand.
GATTAAGGACAGTCTGCTCGGCCAACTGATGAACGACTCCATTAAAGACCTTCAGCTGCACTTCGATCATGAGACGGCCATGCGCAGACAGGAAACGATGACAACCTACTGGATGTGGGGAGTGATAGTAACAATCATCCTCATCCTACTGCCGGCAGTGTTCTATATCGGCAGAAGGAAGTATCTTGAGAAGATTAAGACACGGGATGTACAGATGCAAATCAACAACTATATGAACTACATCAAGGAGTTGGAAGCGACAGAAGAGGGCGCATGCAAAGAGATAGAGGAACTAAACAAAGAGATAAAAAAATTGTTGGACAACGAAGCACCCAAACTGAAAAAGGGGCTGTTACTCTATGAACACGTCAAACAGAACGGCACTCTGTCGTTGTGGTTGAAAAAAGATCAAAAACTTTTCATCGACTACTATGCAGCCATCGACTTCAGGACAGTAAATAGGCTCATCAAGACACCACGGAAAGAAAAACTCACCACACATATGTTGTTCTTCCTCCTTTTGGAGGAAATGGGTAAGAGTGATGATGAGATTGCCCATATCCTCGGCATCTCTGTCAGCAGCATCCGCACACTTAGAAGCAGGACAAGACCTATTGAAAAATAAGCAAAAACACCGGTCGTCACCCAGACGACCGGTGCTGCAGAAAAGATAAACGAGAGAGTGTTTCTACAATTATCCAAATCTTTTCACCTCAACTAAATTCATCTTTTGGTTTATATCAATTTTGATACTCAGGATTCTGATATGCTTTCTTAGCAGCATCTTCCATAATCAGACCATCGATCTGAGTCTGAGGAATCGGGCGAAGATAATGACCAGGATTAATGGTACGAGTAACAGTTTCGAGATCCTTATCAGTATATCCGCTACCTGCGATACGATACTTACCAGCCTTTTCATTCCATGTCTGAGTACGAACAAGGTCGAACCAGCGATAACCCTCACCCCAGAACTCACGCATACGCTCATCAAGGATGAAGTCAATGGTGATTTCACCAGGTGTCGCGTCAGTCATTGCTTTACTGTTATCAATGTTAACAGCAACATTATCATTCTGGTTGAAGGTCTGCTTACCAGCACGAGCGCGAAGCACATTAACGAGCTCACGAGCGGTCCAAGAACCAGAAACTGCGGCTCCCTTCACAGCTGCCTCGGCAGCAATTAGATAGAACTCAGAGAACTTAGCGATGCTCCAAGGACGTGGACTACCACCGTTAGGAGAACCGAGCCCACCATTGTTATCGGTACGGTACATACCAATCTTCCAGTTGATGGGGTACTTCTTACGGCTGATATGATTTACAGCTACTACGAAGTCAGGACGACCTTCCATCACACCCAGGCCGAGGTTACCATTTCCATTACCTTCTGTAACAGTATAGTCAATCTTGCTGTCCTCACTCTCGGGAACCCAGCTAAAGAATACATCATTGGGATAAATCTTCATTCCATTAGCACCCAAGACATACTCTTCTGCGCTTCCAGCCTTAGCAAAGTTGGTATGGTAACGCAAGGTGAACGTTGCATCGTAACGAGAGTCAATAGTCTTGACAGCATCATTCCAAGCACCACCTTCCATGAAGTTGTCAGCGATAGCAGCCATACGTGTCCAAGGACGACCGAGAGCCTGAACAGCCTCACGCTGTACGGGGTTGATGTCTGCACCAGAAGCAGCCTTAGCTTTCAACTCAGTGTAATTCCATGTCTCCATCCAATAAGCGAAGTTCTCAGGTGCGTTACCGCTACCCCAACCGTAACCGGATCCACCATTACCATATTTCTCATTCTCATCGTGATCAGCCACGAGCATAATCTCTGAGTTGCGATCGTTCTGAGCGAGGTTCACATCGTAGAACGTTGGCTGCAGAGCATAGGGAGTTGGATTATTGATAGCCTCGATAGCTGTATTATAAGCCTTCTGGAAATAAGTAGCTGCCTCAGCGGAGTTACGGGTGCACTCCGGATAAGTCGGAATGTTCTTCGGGTTCTCCAGCCACCAAGCGTAAGTAAGGTAAGCCTTTGAGAGATAGAGACGAGCCAAGTTCTTCGTAGCTGTTCCAGGCAGACGAGGGCTTACAGGCAGATCTGCCACAGCCTTCTCAAGGTCGGGGAAAATACACTTAGTATAAACATCTGCCACAGTATTACGCTCAGAGACACGTACAGGAGAGGTATTGAATTTCAAAGGACCTGCACCCAGATCAAGGGGTACACCACCGAAGGTCTGCACCAACAAGAAGTAATCGAAAGCACGGAAGAAGTAAGCCTCAGCAAGCAACGATGCATCGATACCGGCATTCTCACCATTCTCAATAACACCACTAGCAGTATTGATATAAGTGAAGGCACGATTCCAAAGACGGTCACCACGGCTAGTAGAGGCATTGAGTACACCTGCGCCAGAGAGATCGGCCGACTTGAAGTTGTCATCGGCTGATTGTGCATAGGTATATTCATCGGTACCTGTCTCATACATATTGAGAAGATAACCCTCGCCATAGAGATAGCGCAGGTGAGCATAGAGTGCGGTCAAACCGCCTTCGATACCCGTCTTCGTGGTGAAGAATGTCGGGTCGAACTGGCTGCGCGGCTGCTCGTCGAGCACGTCAGAGCAAGAGCTGAGGGTTGTAGAGAGACCACAGCAGAGGAGTCCCGCAGCGATAATATATTTGATACTTTTAGTTTTCATAACTCTTAATTCTTTAATGATATTAGAATGTGACGTTAAGTCCGAATAGGAAGTTGCGGGTTGCAGGCGTGTTGTAACCTACGATTGGCATCTTGTGCTTACCCGTGTAACCTTCCACAGCCACAGCAGTATTCTCAGTAGCAAAAGAGTTGGTCTCTGGATCGAGTCCACTCTCGTTATTGAACGGAGAGAAGAGTACGAACGGGTTCTGAACCGTAGCGTAAACGCGCAGACGACTGATACCGAAGTTCTTGATGGCCTTCAGACGATCGAAGTTGTAACCGAGGGTGATAGCACGCACCTTCAGATAGCTTGCATCGAAATAACCAAGAGTAGTACCATACTTCGGGTTGTCACTTGACATAATGCCACCGGGTTTCGGATACTTAGCACCAGTGTTCTGCTCTGTCCAATAATCTACGTCAAGGTTACCACGACGACCAGAAAGCATGTTCAGGTAACCGCTAGAAGAGTGGATGGCACTGATAAGCTTACCACCAAACTGGAAGGCACCAATCACGGTAAGGTCGAAGTTCTTATAACCCACTGTGGTGTTGAAACCTCCAATGAGGTCGGGCTCCATACTCATAATCTCACGATCCTCAGGACCGATAGCACGTGTAGGTTTGCCGTTAGCATCCAATGCACGATCGTGCTTCACCTTAATCATACCAACATTACCACCAGGCTCCAGGACGTTCATCAATTCCTCTTCACCAGCCTGCCACAGACCGATCTTCTTATAGTCATAGATGACATCAATAGGATGACCTACGAACCAACGGTTAGCCTCATCAGGAGCCGGTTTGCCGTTCTCGTCAAGTGCACCTGTCAGTTTGGTCAGTTTGTTGCGGTTAGCGTAGAGGTTGATACCAGCCTCCCAGTTCCAGCCGTTCTTATTGTCGATGATGATACCATTCAATGTGAACTCAAATCCCTTATTCTCGGTGTTACCGATATTTCCTGTAAAGCTGTTCACACCTGCAGTTGACGGCAGAGAAACATCAAGAAGAATATCATTGGTCTTCTGGATATAGTATTCGAACGATCCCGAGAGACGACCATTGAAGAGCGAGAAGTCAAGACCGAAGTTCCAGGTCTTACTGTACTCCCAACCCAATTCTGTGTTTGGCAGTGAGTTTACATAGTAACCTGTCAAATAGGTAGAACCGAAGTTATAGTCGAGTGTACCGAGTCCACCGAGGGTAGAATACGGATTGATACTCTGGTTAGAGGTCTCACCATAACCAACGCGAAGTTTCAGGTTGTCAATCCAGGTGAGGTTCTCCATAAAGCTTTCACGGGCGATATTCCAACCTGCGCTGATAGCGGGATAGGTATGCCACTGATGACCCTTGGCCAGACGAGAAGAAGCGTCGGAACGGAGAGCAACTGACAGCATATACTTATTATCATAAGAGTACATCACACGACCCATCCAAGAGATCAGACCACTCTGCCAATAATTCTCACTCTGGATGTTCTTATCGCCCAGAGCAGAACCGAGATAATAATACTGGAAGTACTCTGCGGGAATGTCAACACCCTGATAGCCGCCCTGCTCGAATGTAGTCTGCTCAGCAGAGTACATACCTACGACGTTAATGTTGTGCTTCTCAGCGAAAGTGCGGTCGTATGTGAGGATATTCTCAACAGCCCAGTTACGGGTCTGGTTATCAATGACAGAACCTGAACTGCGATAGTCGGGATTAGAATTGTCAATACCTTTACCTGTAAAGATACCCGTCTTCTCAGAACGGAAATTCAGACCAACGTTGATGCGATAGCTCAGGCCCTCCACCCACGGACACTTCACCTCAGCGAAGAGAGTGTTGTAAGAACCAATACCTTTCTTCTCATTAAGCCAGTTGTCCTCGATTTGCTCAGCAATATCCTTGGTGAGTACCCACTGCTGGTCAGCTGGCAGAGTAATCAGGCGCTTAGTTGTGCCGTCGGCATTGTACGGGCTAGAAATCGGGCTCATGCTCAGAACTTTATAGAGGTTCATGTTAGAACCCTTAGAGTTACGGAAGCTGTTATTGGTGGTTAGACCAAAGCGGAACCACTTACCAACGGACTGATCGAAGTTTGCACGCAGACTAAGACGATCGTAGCCCTGTGTAGGAACAACAGCCTCATCATGATAGTAACCAGCACCAAAACTGTAGCTGCCGCCCTGTGTACCACCGGCAACGCTTACATCGTGATTATGGCTAACACCTGTCTTATAGAACTCATCCTGCCAGTCGAAGTCTTTCACGTTCTCATCCTCAGAGTTTTGGTAAAGTCCGGCATAATCACGCATCTTCTGGAAGGTGGGACCATCCATCATAGGATACTTGTGGAAGAGAGTCTTAAAGCTCACATAGCCGTTATAGCTCACCTTGGCAGGTGTACCCTGGTTACCCTTGGCAGTTGTGATGATAATCACACCATTGGCACCACGAGAACCGTAGATAGCGGTTGCAGAAGCATCCTTTAGGATGTCCATCGACTTAATGTCTGTGGGGTTGATATCTGACAACTTGCCCATGAAGGGGATACCATCGAGTACAATTAGCGGGTCGTTAGAAGCACTCAATGAGCGCTGACCACGGATGCGGATCTGCATCTCAGCACCAGGCTGTGAAGAGGTCTGTGTCATAAGCACACCAGCTACACGACCCTGCAGGGCCTGAGCAGCATTGGTGGCTGCGATTTGATTCAGTTTCTCGCCACCGATGTTGGCTACAGAACCGGTCACGGCCTCACGACGCTGCGTACCATAACCGATAACCACCACCTCGTTGACTAGGTGACCATCTTCTTTAAGGTTCACGCGCATATTATCACCGGCCTTGAGTTCCTGGGTCTCATAACCGACATAAGAGATGACGAGCGTTGCGCCCGGCTTGACATTGAGTGAGAAGTTACCTTCGAAATCAGTAACCGTACCATTATTAGTACCTTTCTCCATGATCGTGGCACCAATCAGCGGACCCTGAGAGTCCGAGACCTGACCAGTAACCTGCTTCGTTTGCTGAACGGAAGCTACAGATTCAGTAGCTGCCAAAGCCTGCTGTGCGGAAATCATGCCCCAAAAGCACAATCCGACCAACATGGCTGTTTTCTTTGCTTTGAAACTCATACGTTTTGGTTTTGATTAGTTAATAATATAAAATTTTAAGAAAAATCTGCTGCAAAGATAAGCAGATTTGCGTTTCATGGCTTGTACGTATGTTTCGTTTCGTTGTTATTTTGTTTCGTCCTGCATAATTTGGTCCACATATTCCGTGGGAGAGACTCCAAATTGCTTACGGAATACGGTAGAGAAATGTGCCAAGTTACTAAAACCGACGGTGTAGGCAACCTGTGTTACATTGATTTTCTGTTCCTTCAACAGACGCACCGCCTGCTCTAGACGGATATTACGGATGAATTCACTGATAGACAAACCCGTCATCTCTTTCATTTTACGATGAAGTTGAGCTCGGCTGATACCTACTTTCGCTGTCAGCATCTCTACATTAAAGTCACTGTCGGAGAGATGTTCGTTGATTACTTTCATGACCCGTTCCATGAGCATTTCGTCATTGCCTTTGACCTTCTTTTCCTCCAGCTTATCCTTCTGTTGCTGGCTACCGGAGTACTTTCCCTTCAAACGGAGATTCTTACTGATGAGATTATTAATGATCACATGCAGTTCGTTCATGTCGAACGGTTTAGCCAAAAATGCATCAGCTCCCTTCTCCAAGCCCTCCAGACGGTTGGCCACATCCGACTTCGATGTAAGCATCACCACAGGGATATGGCTGAGATTCATGTTCGTCTTTATCATCCGCAACATCGTGAAACCATCCATCTCAGGCATCATTACGTCGCTGACCACCAGATCATACTGGCGATCCGGAGCGGCTGCCAACAGCTTATGCAGAGCTTGACGACCACAGGTCACCGCGGTGATATGATAATAGCTGCCAAGTTCCTGAGAGATGTAGTTGCCGATTTCCGCATCATCATCGACCACCATAACCCGATAACTCGACTGTGGCTTCATCTTCATCGTATGGCCAGCCTCACTAGCCTCAAGCATCTCATCCTTGGCAAGATGTGCACTGCCAAGTGGCAAGCGGACCGTAAAGATACTTCCTTGTCCTTCTTCACGATTGGCCGCCTCGATGGTTCCGTGATGCATTTCGACCATCATCTTGCAGAGGTTCAGTCCGATGCCCGTCCCCTCTATATGAAGTGTACGCGACGTGCTACCCTGATAGAAACGGTCGAAAATCTTCCGCACATCACCCTTGATTCCCATACCATTGTCCATGACCTGCAGCACAGCCGTATCATCGTCTCCCTTGTCGACGCGAACCTCGATGACACCACCGTCATAGGTATATTTAAAAGCGTTCGACAATAAGTTGTCGACCACCTTGTCGAGGGCCGTCCGGTCAAGCCAAACCTCCAGAGAGTCAAGAGCCGGCACATAGCGAAACTCCATATTCCGTTCCCGAGCGGTATACTCATACGACTTCAGGATATTCCCTACATATTGTACCATGTCCGTCGGCTGACACTGTAGCTTCATCTGCTGCTTGTCAATCTTCCGGATATCAAGAATCTGATTGACAAGATTCTGCACCCGTTGGGCATTATGTTCGATGGTCTTCAGCTCTGCCTTTACATCGCTGTCGAGATCGCGCCTCATCAGTTTGTGAAGCGGACTCATTATCAGTGTCAACGGCGAACGGATGTCGTGAGTGGCATTGATAAGGAATTTCATCTTCTCTTCGTCGAGTTCTTGACGGCGACGACGGATATAAAGCCACAACATTGCTGCCAGTAAACTCAGTAAGACCAGAATATAAATCACATAGGCCCAGGAGGAACGATACCATGGTGCCTTGACTATGAGGTGGTAAACCTCAGGCTCAGTATAGGTACCATTATCATAGGCACGCACCTCGAGGGTATAAGCTCCTGGCTGCAGATGGTTGAACGACACAACATTCGTACCTGCTGCCGTCTGTGCCCACTCCTTCGCCCCGTTCAGTCGGTATTCGTAGATAACATTCTCAGTATTAGCATAGTTGAACAACGAGAACTCCATAGTAAAAGCGTTGTCGAGATAGGAGAGAGTGAAGTAATGGCTCTCTGCCAATGGTTCAGTTGTCACGTGTACTCCATCGGACAAAGTATTACAGTTGACCGGATTACCACCGATGAGCAGACCTGTCAAGTGGACAACACCCGGCTTCGGATGACTGGCACGTAGAGCAGCCGGCTGGAAGGAGGTAATGCCCTCGCTGATGCCAAAATACACCGTACCGTCAGCACCTGCCATCACCACTCCACTGATATATTCACGGGAGACCAGTCCATTGCCATAGACATGGGCGATGAAACGGTGTCGGTCGCGCTGGTATTGCCAGATACCCATTGATGTGCTACACCATAAATCACCAAAGCGATCCTGTGCCATACCACACACCACTTTATTGGCCAGAACTTCCGATCCAGGAAAAGCCATTACATCTCCTTTCTTTTTGTCATACAGATAGAGTCCATCAGCGGTGCCAACCAGGATGCGGTGCTGACTATCCTCATAGATAGATGTTACGGACTTTCCTTCCAACAACACTTCCCATCCATAGGGGCGGAAGGTATCATTCAACGGATCATAACAGCACAGGTTAGACGAGGTCCCTATCCACAACATCCCCTGAGTATCTACTAACAATGACATCACCCAGTTGTTATGTAGTCGCCCTCGCTCACCATCCTCTTGGAACATATTGAAATTACGCAGTTCACCAGTGTTCAAATCATAGGAATAAAAACCTTTCGAGTATGTGGAAAAGAACAAATGCCCCCGACCGTCGTCAACCAAGGCATTAATATAGTTACTACTGATACTGACCTCCTGATGGTATACACCAGTCAGAGGATTATAAGCATATAGTCCCCTGCCCGTTCCGAGCCAGTAGTTTCCCCGACTGTCACGGAAGATGGAATAGGTACCAGACGGCGATGTCGGATGTGCCACAATTTTTCCGTTGGCATCGAAGCCATAGATACCGTTGTTCTGCACGGCACACCACGTTGTGCCGTCATCACCTGAACAGATGGTGGTCACAGAGCCGCCAATGCTGACATTCTGTGCAGAGAATCGCCATGTGCTGAACTGCGGTTCTCGCTGCGGTAGCATCAACAGACCACGGCGCAGACAGCCCACCCACAGATTGTCCTGATTATCCTCGAACAACGCCCATGCATTGGAAGTATTCAGATCGAACGACGAACTAGTATGCTCATAGCGCTGCAGACGGTGCTCTCCCCGAGGAATCATGCACAATCCTTTCCCCATCGTACCGATAAAGACGTTTCCTTTCCTATCACATAGTGCCGTACGAAACTGTACAGTCTCGCCACCCAACACAGAGACATCGATGAAATCAGGAATAAGTTGTCCGCTACGATAGAAGAGAAGACCGTTCTGACACACCATCAGCAGACCGTCCTCATAGTTTAGGAAGGCCGTCACAGTCCCATAGGGTGACTCAAACACACGAACGCTCTTGTCCGGTCGCCGACAAGAGAATGTCGATCCAGAACCTGCCTTCCAGAAATTCCCCCAGCTATCAATGTGGATATGACTAAAAAAATCGGTATCGCCCTGTGCATAGCCTTCGAGCGTCTCTACTTCCCAGGTATTCACATCTAACCTGAATAGACCGTAGCCAGCAGTACCTATCAGCAGATGATCATCATCTTCCTGCACCATGTCATTTACCCGGTGAGGGGCCCGCTCGGTAAGCGAAATCCTTTCAAAGTTATCGTTTGCATCATTATATCTCACTAGACCGACACTTGTACCCACCCACAGAGTACCTTTTCGATCGACAAATAAGGTCGTAACGTTGTTGCTACTGATACTATGGGGATTATTCTTATCATTCAGGTAGTTGGTGAACCGATAGCCGTCATATTTGTTCAAGCCATACTCTGTACCAACCCAAATATAGCCTGACTTATCTTGACAGATGTGATTGATTGTGTTACTCGACAGTTTATCCGAAGTATAGAAATGCCTCATCTGTCCCATTGATATAAGACATGACATGAAACACAGCGCCAGCAATACAAATTTCTTCATAAGGGTAGCAAATAGACGCTGCAAAGATAAGAAGAAAAAACGGAAAGGATGATAATCAACGTTGTAAATTGTTTCAAATATGTATCATCCCTATATTTCAAAGATAGAAAATGCTCTCCGGTCCCATATTAAAGAGCAGGTCGAGAATGGAGAGATTTGGAAGGAAGCCATGCTTCTCCTGCCATACCTGATAATAAGGTTTGAAAGAAGCAGTCATTTCCCCAACAGGCAATGCCTCTGCATCGGTCAGACCACCTTGGACAAATGTTGTCGTATAAGAGACAACCGGATGAATATCGATCAATTCGCACATTTTCTCACGGATGGCCTCATTAAAGTCGAATAGATAGGCCCAACGATTAGGATGGATATTTTCAAAAAAAGGATGGAGATCATCTTCGTAATAGTCAAAGAAGGGTGACTTACCATAAGCGCTCCGCAAGGCATTCCAATGCAGATGACGCCAGTTACCGTGATCACTGATACGGACATCCTTAACGAGACAGTTGCCTGCAGAATGCTCTACAGGCACCGTGAGTGCCTGTACACCATTAGCCGATGCGATGAGACAGCGATTGCGAAGCGTCTGCTTCTGGAAACTCTCCCACCGTTCTATCCACACCTGTTCAGGTTGGCACAGTCGCTGATACCACTGTACTGGCCCGAAGTATGTAGTGGATAATGGCTGTCGGCTATTTGATTCCATCTACAAAACGACCAAGACGATTCCATCGTATACCGCTCAGGCCCCGACGGTCTGGATCGCTCGACCACCAGATGAAGATCGGCTTTCCCACAATATGATCCTCAGGCACAAAGCCCCAATAGCGCGAATCGGCGGAATTGTGGCGATTGTCACCCATCATCCAGTAATAATCAAGCTTAAAGATATAACGTTTTGCCTCCTGTCCGTTAATCAAAATTTTCCCCTCGCGTACCTCAAGGTTATTATTCTCATACACCTTGATGGGTCGCTCATAAATAGGCAGGTTGTCCAGAGTCAGTTCGATGGATTCTCCTTTTTTCGGAATCCAGACGGGTCCGTAATTGTCACGTGTCCAGTGTTTGTTGCCGTTCAGCGGATAGATATCCAGATCGCCCGCCTCTCTATTCAGAGTTATGCTCTCTACGATATCTTTCCGTGCCTGTAAGACCGTGACAGCTTTATTCGTCAGTGGCATATAACCAGCCGTGTTCAAACTCGTCAAATCTTCCATGGAGATACCCAGTTCCTGCATCAAATCGTCGGGAATTCCCTGTCGTAGCTTGACATAGTAGGTGTACTGCACGTTCTCAGGCTCTTTATTAGCTTTCCCGTCGAGATATACAATGCGATCCTTAATCTGGAGTGTTTGTCCAGGCAGTCCCACACAACGCTTCACGTAGTTTTCGCGACGGTCGGCTGGACGTGTAATAATCTCACCATACTCACCCCGGTTATGCCATAACTCGTAACGTCCGGTCTCATAGAGCGTCTCAAAATATCTCATCCGTTCCTCTGCTGTCATAGAGTCAGGGTTAGGACGGTTTGGATAGATCTGGTAGGCGATGCCATAGCACAACTGATAGTAATCTTGCGCCTGCCATTTAGGTGACGAGCAGAGCGTATCGCCGGCAGGGAAATTAAAGACCACGATATCATTCAGTTGCACTTTACCTAAACCTTTTACACGACGGTAGTCCCAATGGGGCCAGTCGAAATAGCTCTTGCACTCCACCACGGGCAAGGTGTGCTGGGTCAGCGGCATCGTCAACGGGGTCTGCGGGATACGGGGTCCGTAGGAGACTTTCGACACAAACAAATAGTCACCCGTCAACAGCGATTTCTCCAAAGAGCTCGATGGTATCACGTAGTTCTGGAAAAAAAACTGATTGATGAAATAAACGGCCACGAGGGCGAACACGAGGTCATCGACCCACGACATGATGAACTTCACGGGCCTCTCAGCTTCCTTCCACCATTGCCACTTGATCTTCTTCGTGATATATACATCAAAGATAAAAGGTACCACGAGAAGTCCCCACCAACTCTTGACCCAACACAAGAAAAGCAGATAAAGTATCAGTACGACAATAAACTTTGCCCACTGTACCTTAGGATTGAATTCTTTCTTTTTTACCATTATCGATAATAATATTCACACAGGTTTGACGCAATGATATTTCGGCAAGTTGCAACCTATTAATATATTAACCTACGTTTCAAAATTTAAACATATCGCTAATCGTTAGCAAACCCTGATGATCCCTTGTATATTCTGCAGCCAAAACTGCTCCGAGAGCAAAGCCTTTACGATTATGAGCATCATGGGTGATAGTTATCAAGTCTGTCTCAGAATCATAACGGACCGTATGGATGCCTGGTACCTCTCCACGGCGGATATGATCCACACGGAGATACTTCTTGTCTGTCGTATCCTCCTTCCACGCCTCCTTACGATCGATATTTTCCACGATTTCATCAGCTAAGGTGATGGCAGTACCACTAGGATGGTCGAGTTTATGCACATGGTGCGTTTCCTCCATCTCTACATCATACTGCGGGAATTGGTTCATAATCTTGGCCAGATAACGGTTTACGGCTGAGAAGATGGCCACACCAATGCTGAAGTTTGAGGCCCAGAAGAGTGTCTTACCATCGCTGCAGGCCTTACGCACCTCATCGCCATGCTCCTTCATCCAACCCGTAGAGCCGCTGACCACCTTGACACCCTTGGCCCATGCTTTCTGATAATTACCATAGGCTGCCTGAGGAGCCGTGAACTCAATAGCCACGTCAGCCGAAGCGAACTCTGGACTATCGAAGTCCTGTTGGTTATCAATGTCAACAATACTCACAATCTCATGACCACGATCAAGGGCTATCTGTTCAATCATCTTACCCATCTTGCCGTAGCCGATCAAAGCTATTTTCATATTCCCATCTAATTAAAACGCTGCAAAGATAGTGCTTTTCGCTTACAAAACATATGAATTACGACATAAAAAAACAAAAACAGCATTAAAATCACATATCTTAAAAGCACCAAGCAGGATTTTTTCGAAAAGTCCTGCTTGGTGTATGGGAGTACAACAAAGAAAGAAGTATGCCGTGACTACACCCTTCCTTTTTCATTTCAGCAGATGATACATCCCCCCGGCAAGAGAGCGCACCACCCCTTTCATCTCTAGTTGGAATAACAGTCCTGTGAGTTGGCCGATGGAGATGCCTGTCTTCACGCTGAGAGTATTCAATTGTAAATCGTTGATTTTCTGTAGAAGGCAAACAATCTGTTGTTCCTCCGGTGATAGGTCCGGAAAGAGATTCCGTTCAATACCATCGACAGTAGCCTGTCGGCAGTGCGCCTCATCCTGCCAATCCATAGCCATGATAAAATCGTCAGCACAGGTAATCAAAGACGCACCATTATCACGAATGAGATTATTACAGCCCTCGGAACACGGTTGACCAATATTACCAGGAAAAGCAAAGACTCCACGGTTGTAGCTCTGCGCAATTTCACAAGTGATCAACCCCCCGCCTTTGGCGGCACTCTCCACAAGGATCGTCGCATCAGCCATACCTGCCACGATACGGTTACGACGGACGAAATTCGGTTTGTCGGCATTGGTTTGCGTCATGAACTCCGTGAGCAAACCACCATAATCACACATCTGTGCAGCAGTCTCCCTATGTCGGTAGGGATAAATCTGATCGAGGCCATGCGCCAATACGCCGATGGTCTCATAGCCACACTCTAATGCCTGACGATGAGCCATGATATCAATGCCATAGGCGAGTCCACTGACAATGAGCACTTGTGGACAATATCGACGCAGGTCGCTGACAAACCGACGAATAAGATCTCGTCCATAGATGGTTGCCTGCCGGGTGCCCACCATGCTGATGATCCGCATCTGGTTTAGGTCTGCACACCCTTTATAATAGAGAACAAGCGGTGCATCCGGACATTCCGTGAGTCGACGCGGGTAATCATCGTCGGCAAGGGTCAAGGCTCGGATGCCGTGCTCCTGGATCCAGGTCATCTCATGCTCCGCACGTCGCATCGGCTCGTCCCAATCTTTCAGTGCCTCTATCAGTCGAGGCGAACAGTCACCCACTACATCACCTATATCATGGCGATGTTCATAAATCTTCAAGGCACTACCAACCATCCGGTAGAGTTCCAGCGCCTGTTGGTAGTTGAAGTTTGTCAGGCGCGTCAACGCCATGGTGTAAAAAATTTCTTCTTCCATTTTTTAGGTTTATTTTCTCTTCAAATATTCATAGCCAAAGCGGCAGCGGAGACAGTCTTTCCTGTCGCAATATGCCTTCTTCAGTTGAATAAGGGCCTGTGAATCACCGGCCGTCTCAACAGGTAATCCTACTTGCTGCCACATCCGAATGATATAATTGTTCTCTGCCTTCAACTGTTCTAAAAAGTCGAAGGCACGATTACAGAGAGCCTTCTTCGAACTATGACGGCCATAGGCGAATAGCATGGGGATGGCGGTATTGATCATCAACAGATTCAGTGATCCATAGGCGAGGTGTTTCTCGTTGCGACTACTGACAGACCCAAAAGTGTAGTGTGTTTCCCAATATGGGGTGACTTGTGAGCTGAGTTGTTCCATCAGTTGTTCGACAGTCTCGCATGTTACGAGTTGCTCCAAACCTGTCTTCTGTTGGTAATAGAGGTTTGCCAACTGGGATAGGCGGATATGCGGGAAGTTTTGAGGGCGAAGCCTGAGGAAGCGCCAGAGACGGAAATCCATTGGCTGCATGGAGAATTTATGAGCCAAATAGAGATACTCATTACGCAGCTTGGAGAAATATCCCTCGTTGAGCGCTTCTTTCTGATAATAGTCGGGGATTGCCTCTAGTTCCAACAGACCTGCCTGTCCCAAAAAGATTGCCTCGATTTGAAAAAGATTATCGCAGTGATGGGCGACGGTGCCGTGTGGAATATGCTGTGCCCACCGCTCAAATACATCTCCATTGATACCAAAGCCGTAGTTCCTAGCCAAGGTCATAAAATAAGCGTCCTCCCATGAGCCGTCACACAGCTCCACACGTTGTCGTATGGCTTCCGTTTTCTGTTCCAAGCGTTCTGTCTGGAGTGCCGCCATCCACGCATGGACAGTCAATCGCGTCAGTTCTGGAATCACCTTGTAACAGGGCGGATAGCTATCGGTCTTCAGCAATTCCGTATAATGTGCCTTGACGACATCGGGAACGTCGAGTTGCATCTGTCGGACAAACTCCCCATGGGTGTTCATCACCTCCGCGTCAAGCACCCCCGCCACATGTAGAATAACATTATCGTAACGTTGATCCTTGTCGTGACCATGGACATACCAGTCGGACGACTTATCGTGGATCTCCACATTTCCCACCCATAGTGTCCGTCCTATCCTCACCTTCGCATTAAAAAAATCTGGGCCTGCGTTATGGTTGTGCAGTCCAGGGTCAATTACTTCGACGGTCTGACCGTCGCTTGTCAACAGTTCCTTCAACGGGAACAGCCTATGATTCCACACATAATGAAGCAGTTGTTCCATAGTGTCAATTTAAGATTTGTAATTAGTTGTGCAAAGATAACAAATGGAATCCGAATCTCCAAGAAAAAACGAAAAATTTGATTGTTTTACATTAATTTCATTCTTATCTGTCTAAAGCCATAAATATTTTTGTATCTTTGCAACCAAGATGAAGATTGGAAATGTGGAATTTGGTCCTCGCCCAGTGTTCTTGGCTCCTATGGAGGACGTGACGGATATCGGTTTCCGACTGTTGTGCAAGCGGTTTGGGGCTTCCATGGTATATACGGAGTTCGTGAGTGCCGAGGCACTAATCCGCGACGTAAAATCGACCATTCAGAAATTGACTATCAGTGACGAAGAACGCCCCGTAGGTATCCAAATCTACGGTCGAGATGTCGACGCCATGGTAGAAGCCGCCCAAATCGTGGAACAGGCAGGTCCCAATGTGATTGACCTGAATTTCGGTTGTCCGGTAAAGAAAGTCGCAGGCAAGGGTGCTGGGGCAGGAATGCTACAGAATATTCCGAAAATGTTGGAGATTACCCGGAAGGTGGTGGATGCCGTGAAGTTGCCCGTGACAGTGAAGACTCGGCTAGGTTGGAATCATGAACAACTGATTATCACCGAACTAGCGGAACAACTGCAGGACTGCGGTATCCAAGCGCTGACCATCCATGGTCGCACACGTTCACAAATGTATACGGGCAGTGCCGACTGGACCCTTATCGGATCCGTGAAGCGCAACCCTAGAATTCATATTCCCATTATCGGCAATGGTGATATCACCTCACCACAAGAAGCACAGAAAGCTTTTGAGGACTTTGGTGTCGATGCCATCATGATTGGCAGGGCTACTTTTGGACGCCCTTGGATCTTCAAAGAGGTACGCGACGTATTGGACAACTGCAACACCATTCCCCTTGACTTCAACCAAAAACTCGACATTCTGGAAGAATTGTTGCACATTAACGTTGAGCGTATCGACGAGAAGCGCGGCATCCTTCACACTAGAAGACATCTAGCCGCCACGCCAATCTTCAAAGGTATTCCTGACTTCCGACAGACACGTATCGCCATGTTACGCGCAGAAACGACCGACGAGTTGCTGCAGATACTTGAAGACACGAGAACCCTTCTCGGGTCAACATTATAAACCCTAAAAATGTATTATCACATGAAGAAAATTAGTTTGAAAGTAATGGCATGCCTCATGGCTGGTAGTCTTCTATCCAGTTCATGCATCGGCTCTTTCAGTTTATTCAACAAGTACGCCCACTGGCAAAAAACCATGACTAGCAACAAGTATGTGAACGCAATTGTAGGTTTCTTCCTGATGCCTATCGTAGGCGGTATCACATTATTTGTCGATGCCGTTGTCCTCAACACGATCGAGTTCTGGAGCGGTGACAACCCCATGGCCTCAAACATTGGTAAGACCCGGAATGTACTTGGTGAAGACGGCAAGTTCTATGCTGTAAAGACCTTGAAGAACGGCTATGAGGTGACGGCTCCTGATGGAGAGGTGACCCTGCTGACCTATGACAAGGCTTCCAACAGTTGGGCAATCTCCCAAAATGGCGTCACAAAAGAGTTGTTCCGCTTCAACGCCGATGGTCAGAGTATCAGTATAGACGTGAACGGGGAACAAAAGAACTTCACGCTGAATAAACAAGGTGTTTTCGAAGCACAGATGACCGCTAACGATGGTCTGTTCTTTGCTCAGCGCTAAGCGTCAAAACCAGTTCATCAATGAACTCAAAAAGGCAGTCAATTCGGCTGCCATTTTTTGATGCTGCAAGAGGCTTGGATGCCAATCGCTACCATAGCCGAGGTCACCCGTCTGCGGGGTGAAATCAAAGCGGTACAATTGCATGTCACCACTCTTTCGCGCCTCGACTGTCACCTCATCAAGTAGCTGGCGAGCAATCTCCAATTCCTTCCCGTCAAGCATAGAACCGCAAAGGAACACAATCTTAGCCTTAGGATTATGTTGTCGAACCTTTGTAAGTAGCCTATGGTAGCCCTGCTTCAGCAGCGTTGTGTCATAGTTATTAGTCGAGAGATCATTGGTACCGAGATTGATGCATATCACATCAGGACGGTAACGGGAAAAATCCCATCTTTCCCCATCAATGCCACCGTTCTTCCGTAAATCTGACTTCAACGCATAGCCGGTATACTCATACTGTACTGGCATATTTGAATCGGGCGTGCCTGCTCTTGGACCACCATAATTCCGATAGGCTCCGATACCGCTACGTGCCACCACCCAATGTTGCGCGTCAAGAGTTCGCGCCGTCAAAGAAGCATATGAATAATAATGATTCTCTGTTTCATACTCGAAATGTTCACGCTCACTCTCTCCCTCAATACCATAACCACAAGTAATTGAATTACCGATGAATTCTATCTTTCTTTCCGGTAGAGCCGGTGCCTTGAGAAGGCGGCATCCCGGATCAATCACAAAGCCCCAAAACTCAGGGTAGAGTTCGTAGCCTTCGATGGCATACATCAAACGGACGGTATGTTGAGCATTGGGCAGTGCCGTTGCCAGCGTCACTACTGAGTCTTTCTTACCCATGAACGAGACCTTGAACGGTTCCGCCTGATCGATCTGTGCCATAAAATAGCCACTGCCCGGCTTTGCCTTCATCTTCAACGACGTACCTTCAAAGGATGCCGTGATCTGAATACCAGGATAGTTGAATGCTGGACGCTCCGGATTAGCAAAACATATACGCCCCACATACTGGATATGTGGGTCAGCAGGACTCACGACTGTTTCCTGAAGAGAAGCCGTCGTAGCAATGACGCCCTGGCAGACAATAGTCAGCAGCGCCACGAATAATTGTTTTCTCATCTTTTGTATGTTTTATTAGTAATGGCTACAGTTAGGGACATGTGTATTGCGTCTGCAAATATACAAATTATAATCTTAAATCTGCATGATTCTGAAGAAGAACTTAAAAATCAGTTCGAAAAGGATTCTTTCTATCGAAAAAGCAAAGAAAAAAACGTTTTTTCTTTGCTTTTCAATCACTTCTTCGTATCTTTGCCGCCAAAGAACCATATTATTAATATTATGACAGTACTAATTATTATCATCGTTTTGGCGGTTATCGTCATTGGTTATTTTATCTCTACCCAGCGCACGCTG
The DNA here is from genome assembly GCF_900110895.1 of Prevotella aff. ruminicola Tc2-24. Lineage (GTDB taxonomy): Bacteria > Bacteroidota > Bacteroidia > Bacteroidales > Bacteroidaceae > Prevotella. The sequence goes on from NZ_FOIQ01000002.1 coordinate 186,608, forward strand.
GTTGGTCTTGATGAATTGTGCAAAAATGCCCTCAGTCAGATTGAGGTACAACTTAACTCCCGTTTCGACGCGGTGATTGCTCTGGCAAAGACGGCAGCACAGTATGCTAAGCATGAATCGGAAACCATTATCCAAGCTGTTCAAGCCCGTGGCGGTAATAGTGGAGCAACTGCCAACACACCTGCCACTATCAACGAACAGGCCAACTTGCTCGGAGAAATGATGGGTAAGTTGAATGTGGTATTTGAACGCTATCCAGAACTGAAAGCCAGTGACCTCTACAACGAGGCTCAGCAAGGCATGAAGCAATATGAGGAGAATGTACGTATGTCACGCATGATCTACAACGACACAGCCACAAAGATGAACCGCATGGTGCGCCAGTGGCCGTCTAGTATCGTCGCCTCCATGCTTCATTTCGACCAGAAAGAATACCTGAAAGTCGACGAAGAGCAAAAGAAGAGCTATCCTAATCTCGATGAAGCATTTAAGAAGTAAAAGAATAAAAAGGTAAAAACGTAAAGACGAAAATGAATTTCTCTCCATTATTTAAAAAGGTAATTATTGTTTTACCCTTTTACCTTTTTACCTTTTTTTCTTTAAGCGCCCGCCCTCAGCTTCACGACCTGAGCATCTGCGTGATACTGAGCAAGAACGGTGATGCCCATATCACCGAGACCCGCCAAATGAGCATCGAGTCTGAGGGGACTGAGTGTTATATCATTGTCGGTCATCTGAACGGCAGTGAGATACGTGATCTGCAGGTAACTGACGAGACCGGAGCAAAATACACTAATATAGGTGACTGGGATACCGAACAAAGCCGTAGTTGGAAAGCCGGGAAATGCGGTATTGTCACTAAACACGACGGTTACGAACTTTGTTGGGGACTCGGTGAGAGCGGCAGTCGTACCTATACGACGAGCTACACCGTCAGCCAACTGTTGAGAGGCTTCAGCGATGCCGACGGGTTTAATTATACGTTCGTGGCACAGGGAATATCACCCTACCCCAACCATGTTAAGTTGATTATACAAGCAGAAAACGGCCTGTCTTTCAGTGCCGAGAACGCAGGCATCTGGGGCTTCCGTTATCAAGGCGAAGTGCGTTTCGACAATAACCAAATCGTGGCAGAGACCAGTGAGCCATTCGGCAGTAATAGTGCAATGATTGTCATGGCACGTTTCAACAAAGGACTGTTCGAACCTGCCATCGTTAACGACGGCAGTTTTGAAGAGCTCAAGGAGCGTGCCTTCGAGGGTAGTGATTATAACAGTGATGACGAGTGGACGATGGAAGACACCATTATCTTTGTCGTCTTTGTCCTTAGTTTCTTGGTTGTGCCTATCCTCGGCGGTCTTTGGTACCTCTTTTATGTTTGGCGCGCACGCAAAAAAGCATTCAAGGATCTACTCTGGTATCGCGATATCCCCTTGAAGGGGAACCTCCAGCAAGCTAACGATATGCTGAACGCTTACCGGTATTTCGGTACCGACTACAACAACCTGCTTTCAGCCTGCATCCTGAAGCTTATCAACATGGGCGCCATCAGTATCGAACAGAGTCTGAATGCCAAAGGAAAGAGCGTTCAGAATTTCGTCATTCACGAGTTGAAGCACTACGACCAGCAACCACTCCTACTGCGGAAGGTACACCAAATCTTCAAGATGGCGGCAGGCAAAGACACAGTCCTCGAGCCGAGAGAGTTGAAATCGTTCATGAAAAGCAGCTATAACGAGAGCCTCACCGACTCGTTTATCAATACCCTGCATACGAAGACAAATATCAGAGCCTATAAAAAGCGATCTGACGAAGTACGACAAGTATTCGGACTGAAGAAATTCCTCAAGGAATTCTCACTGCTTGACGAGCGCCATGTGCAAGAGGTATCGCTATGGAAAGACTATATGATATTTGCTACGCTCTTCGGCATTGCCGACCAGGTAATCAAAGACATGAAGAAGATCAACCCTGAATACTTCAATATGGATCAGGTGGCTGGTCAGATGGCCGACGACATGACCCTACCATTGATCTACTCAACGATGCACTCCAGTACCACCCGTGCTGCCATGAGCAAGGCCGAACGGGAGGCCCGCGCCGCGGGAGGCGGTGGTCATGCCTCATGGGGCGGAGGCGGAGGCTCTTCCGGAGGAGGTTTCGGTGGAGGCATCAGATAAACGAAGAAGTGTCAGACAGTCAGTCTGGCATTTTTCGTTCATCCCATTTCTGGAAAAGACCTGCCAGAATGGTACCGCTGACGCTATGCCAAGCACAAGAAATGGCACAGGGCAGGATGGAGAGTGGCTGTACAGCAAAGAACGTGCTGGCCAGTACCGTGGCAAGGCCAGCATTCTGCATGCCAACCTCAATGGAGATTGTCCGTTTCTTGGCTGTATTGAACTTGGCCAGGTAGCCCGAGGTCCATCCCAACAGATAACCCAATGAGTTATGGCAGAACACCACAGCAAAGGTCCATATAAAAAGTAACAGTCCGCGGGCAATCAAGGCATCGTGAACCGTAGAGATGACACCGCCGACGATACAGGCAAGACAGATAACACTCACCCCGGGCATTAGTGACTGGACGGTCGGGAAACTCTTCCGATGAGAATAGGTATAGTTCAGGAAGCAACCGATTCCAACGGGAATAATCGTCACAATTAAGATATTCAAGAACATCCCAATGGCATCAATTTCAATGATTGCTCCGGCTGTCAGCTCCATCAATAAAGGGGTCATTACCGGCGCTAATAATGTAGAGGCACAAGTCATACCTACCGAGAAAGCCACATCGCCATGACAGAGATACGACATAATATTACTCGACACCCCACCCGGACAGCAACCTACAAGTAGAATACCTAATGCTAGCGCCGGTTCCAGACGGAATACGCGCACCAACAACCATGCCACACAAGGCATAATCAGGAATTGTGCACAGGCACCGACAAGGATATCCAACGGGCGCCGGGCAAGTATCCTAAAGTCGTCGGTGGTCAGTGTCAAACCCATCGTCAGCATAATCATACCGAGGATTATCGTCTGGGTATTCCCTCTCACCCATCCAAACACACCCGGTATCAAAAAGGTGAATACAGCTACTGCAATTATGAAGAAAGAGGCATTGGAAGCCAGCCAACGACTTGTCTGCTGTAAAATCTTAAGCATATCATTCTGTATTAATTCATTTCAATAGGCAAAATTAGGAAAAGTCGGAAACATGACAAAAGAAAAGAATCTCTTTTTTGTTGAGGCAGCGTGATTTTGGCGAATCGGGAAAGTCTTTGTACATGGTATTTGTGAGCTGTATGGCATAAAGGTTATTATTTGGCGCGGTCAACCTAAAATTGTGATAACACATCCGCAAAAAACACAAGTAAAATAACATGGTTTGCGGATTATTTTGTACTTTTGCAAGCGATAGCAAGTGATTCATATGATGGACGAGGATTTTGACATACGCGAAGAACGGTTCTCCCAAGGCGAGAAAGACTTCGAGAACGCGCTGCGCCCTCTAAGTTTCTCTGACTTCAGTGGCCAGAAAAAGGTCGTGGAGAATCTGGAAGTGTTTGTCGAGGCCGCCAAATACCGTGGCGAACCCCTTGACCATACCTTGCTGCACGGCCCTCCCGGATTGGGCAAGACCACCCTCAGCAACATCATCGCCAACGAGTTAGGTGTGGGCTTCAAGATTACATCTGGTCCAGTATTGGACAAGCCAGGTGATCTCGCTGGAATTCTCACCTCTCTGGAGAAGAATGACGTACTCTTCATTGATGAGATCCACCGTTTGTCACCCGTCGTAGAGGAATACCTTTATTCAGCCATGGAGGACTACCGCATTGATATCATGATCGACAAGGGACCGTCAGCTCGTTCGATTCAGATAGATCTAAACCCTTTCACACTCGTTGGCGCCACGACTCGTAGTGGTCTGCTGACAGCTCCTCTCCGTGCCCGTTTCGGCATCAATATGCACTTGGAGTATTACGACCCAGAAACCCTACAAGCAATTATCGAACGCTCGGCTAGTATCCTTGGTGTACCCATTACAGAAGATGCGGCCCTAGAGATCGCAGGTCGCAGTCGTGGTACGCCCCGTATCGCTAACGCTCTGTTGCGCCGTGTACGGGACTTCGCCCAAGTAAAAGGAAACGGAAAGATTGACACGAAGATCTCGAAGGTGGCTCTGACGGCCTTGAATATCGACCAATACGGTCTCGATGAAATCGACAATAAGATTCTGCTTACTATCATCGATAAATTCCGTGGCGGCCCCGTCGGCATCACGACGATTGCTACAGCCATCGGTGAAGATGCAGGTACTGTCGAGGAAGTGTATGAACCATTCCTCATCATGGAAGGTTTCATCAAACGTACTCCGCGGGGGCGTATGGTGACAGAATTAGCTTACCGCCATTTCGGGCGTAATCCTTATGGTGGAAACATTATGGAACCCAATTTGTTTGAATAATTAATCGTTGACAGTGATGAAAATAGGAGTATTTGTCGGGAGTTTCGACCCGTTTACGATTGGTCACGATTCTATCGTGCGTCGGGCTTTACCGCTATTCGACCGTCTGGTCATCGGTGTGGTGGGCGACAACGTGCACAAGCCCAGTATGCGGGCAGCAGAAGAACGGATGAAGGTCATTCAAGATCTCTATGCCGACGACCAGCGTGTAGTAGTAAAGCCGTTCCACGGTCTGGCCATGGACTTTGCTAAGGCCGAAAATGCCCGTTTCATCGTGAAAGGTGTCCGTACCGTCAGCGATTTCGAGTATGAGCAGTGGCAGGCAGACTTCAACCGTAAGTTGGGAGGTATTGAGACTATTCTTCTCTATACAGAACCCGAGTTGTCCAGTGTTTCGTCAAGTGCTCTCCGAGAGTTGTCACACTTTGGTGTGGACATTAGTTCCTACCTGCCAAAGAAATAGTTTTTCACCATATTAGAATTGTACTGATATGATTACGTATAGTACTGAAGGGGTGAAGTTCCCCAATATCAAAAAACGTGAAACATCCGCATGGATTCGTCGGGTAGCAGAGTCGTATGGAAAAAAAGTCGGTGAAATCGGCTATTTATTTGTCGATGATGAGAAGATTCTAGAGGTGAACAATGAATACCTCGGTCACGACTACTACACCGACATCATCACCTTCGACTACACCGAGGGGGATACACTAAACGGTGATTTAGTCATCTCACTCGATACAGTCTTCACCAATGCCAATAAGTTTAACAAGTCCTATGATGAAGAGTTACATCGAGTGATTATTCATGGAATTCTTCACCTCTGTGGCCTTAATGACAAGGGGCCCGGCGAACGAGAAATCATGGAGGCTGCAGAAGATAAAGCGTTGGACATGCAATAAGAAATATCCCCCACAATCGTGGGGGATATTTTTCTTCTTAGGATTTATTTGACAACGAAATCGATACTCTGCAGATCCTTGTCGAGCGACGAGGTGCCATAGAGTATCTGATAACGACCAGCACGGGTGGACAGTTCGTCAATACTCTCATCATAGTACTCGAAAGCCTCACCGTCGAGCGAAATTGTTGCAGCTTTCGTCTCACCAGCCTTCAAGGACAGTTTCTGGAAACCCTTCAGAGCCTTGATGGGTGCGCCAGCATCATCGAGTGCCTTCACATAGACTTGAAGGGTCTCCGTACCCTCACGTTTACCCGTATTGGTAACGGGTACTGTCAACGTCACCTGACCGTTCTTCTTCATCGCTTTCTTCGACAGTTTTCCTTGTCCAACAACAAAGGTGGTATAGCTTAGGCCATATCCAAAGGCATACTGAGGCACACCTGTAAAGTAACGATAGGTTCGGTTTTTCATCGAGTAATCAAGGAAATCTGGAAGATCGCTATTTGAGCGATAGAACGTAACGGGCAGTTTACCGCCAGGGTTATAGTCGCCAAAGAGAATCTCAGCCAGAGCTTTCGCTCCACCCTGACCAGCATACCAGGCCTGCAACAGGGCATCGTACTCGCCTTCGACACTACCAAAGGCAATGGCAGAACCAGAGCAATTCACGAAGATTACCGGACGCCCCGTCTGATGCATTGCCTTCATGAGCATCTGTTGTACCTTTGGCAATTCTATATCCTGCTTGTCGCCGCCTTCACCCTCCATCTGAGCAGAGATACCTCCGATGATGATGATCGCATCAGCATCTTTCACCTCATTGGCCAGAGCCGTGAAGTCTACAAGGTTACGCTCGCAGATATCACCACGCAGCATCGCAAACTGCCCATTACCATGACGATATTCAATCACGATATCATAGGTCTTACCCTCTTCCACAGGGAAAGACTTGTATTCAGTGCGACGGCCGAAGAAGCCGCGGAAGCCAGCCGGTTTTGCATCTTCTATAACCTCGTCATTCACCTTCAGCAAATACCCATTGTCTGTCATCAGCGTGTATTTCATCTCACCTGTAAAGGTAGCAGTATAACGACCACTGACACGTACAGAGAGCGTGTCGCGATTGACTCCCTGCGCAAATCCCCAGGCGCCGAACGTCGAGAAGTTCAACTCATTGTAGTAATCGATCTTGGCAGGTTGCCCACTCAGATCTTTATTATTATAGAACTCTACAAGAGCGCCCTTTCCATCATTAAAATCCTGCAGATGGTGGATAGTTTCATACTCATCGTTTAGTTCACAAGCTTTCTGATAGATAACCTTGGCATCAGGAACAGCCGCCTTGATGCCAGCCAAGAGAGACTGCTTATGATTCTCAGTAGGTGTCCCACCATAGTTACCGTTTAATAGTTCTACATCATCGGCATTGGGACCTACTACGGCAATGGTCTTAATACCCTTCGACAGCGGTAGCACAGCACCCTTGTTCTCCAACAATACCATCGACTCACGAGCAGCTTGAACAGCCATATCATGATTTGTCTCACTGCTGATAATCTCAGGACCTAGTCGTGCCCAAGGCAGTCTGTCGGCAGGATCGAACATGCCGAGTTCAAAACGGCCTTTCAGTGTCTTACGCAGATGTTCGTCTAGATCACTCTCTTTGACAAGACCCTTCTTTAGGCCTTCCGTAAGCGACATAAAGACCTTACCACACTCCAGGTCCGTACCATTCAGCACGGCATCGACAGAGGCAGACAATGGGTCCTTGTGAGTCTCGTGCTGACCACGGTTATAGAAATTGTTAATGGCATCGCAATCGGTAACGACGATACCATCATAGCCCCACTTATTACGCAAGATATCTATCAACAGACGGTCACTCGTACAACAGGGTTTCCCCTCAAAACGCTGATAGGCACACATCACCTCACGCACATTTCCCTTCTTCACCAGAGCCTTAAATGCAGGCAGATAGGTTTCCCAAAGGTCACGGTTCGTAGGTTCCACGTTCATCGAGTGTCTGAGTGGTTCCGGACCACTGTGTACAGCATAATGTTTGGCACAAGCATGAGTCTTGAAATAATATGGATCATTACCTTGCATTCCCAGTACGGTCTGTACACCGAAAACGGCATTCAGATAAGGGTCCTCACCACAGGTCTCCTGACCACGTCCCCACCGCGGATCACGGAAGATATTCACATTTGGACACCAATAGGTCAGCTCAGGATTCCCCGGATAGTATGTGACCCCCATCGGTACGTTAAAGATGTTGTGATCGGAACGGTTCCAATTAGCACGAGCCTCATCACTCACCTGCGAGAACACATCATAGAACAGTTGTGCATTAAAGGCTGCCGCCATTCCGATAGGTTGCGGATAAACGGTGTAACCACCTTGGCGCACACCATGGCAGGCCTCATTCCACCAGTTGTACGACGGGATACCAAGTCGGTCGACAGAGACAGACTTATTCATCATCAGTCCAACCTTCTCCTCAGGGGTCAACATCTGCAATAAACTCTCCACACGCTGTTCAATTGGCACGTCTGGGTTCTGCCACGGATATTTCGTCTGGGCATAAACATGGGATAGCGGCAAGCAACTAGATGCCAGTCCCATCCACATAACAAAAGTAATGATTCTTTTTTTACTCATAAGTTAGATAATAAATGATTTGGATAATTATAGTTTCATATCAATAAGAGTTCGGAACTGCCAAATACCTTGATGGTTTTTATCAAGTTCTTCCACCTCTTCTAGATAGTCAAGTGCCTTGTCATGATCACCCAAGCCATAGTAGCCGAGGGCAAGCATATACTTACAGTGGATCTCGTTTCTCGCATCGAGTGAATCCTCCCAGATGAGTAGGTCGGGCAGCGATACTGCAAAATAATCCATTACCTGCTTTTCAAAGAGATGTTGCTTACCGTAGTTGACAAGCTTATAGAAACGACCATGAGCCTGATCCTCACGTCCCAACTTGCTAAGAGCTAATCCCTGATAAAAAAACTTATCTGGCTTTGCATCATTGTAATACATCGCAGCAACAGGCTGTTGTGGTCCTTGGGTTGCCTCTTCCCAACATTCACGAGCATGCTCTTTCTTCCCCATGGCATCATAGGCGACGCCAAGGAAGTAATAAATGTCGTTCTCCTGCGCCCCATAGAGTTTCCCTTCGCCAAGATGAGAGGGATAGTCGAGACATTCTTCAAGCAACCTAACAGCTTCTTCATATTGTCTTGCAACAAGCGCCTTTTTCGCAAGTTCCACACGACAAAACTGATACTGTGCAGGAACCTTACCTTCACCGCCCTCCCATGGGTGGAACTGATGTCCATCAAGCTTTGCCATAGCCTCCTTATAATGTCCCAACTGATTGAGCAAAGTAATCTCTTCGAGCATAAGGTCTTCGCGTTGACTGATTAAATGAGGGTATTTCTGTAGGAAGTCGAGGCGTTCCTGATGCGGATGTTGCAAACGCTTGTAAAGCTGATCAAGTTCCATTAGGACACGTGCATCGGCCTTGTCGAGGTGGAAGGCTTTTTCCATATACTCCACGGCCTTTTCTTTTTCGTCTTCCAAGGCAGAGTCGAAAGAAGGAATATACTGGCTCTTGTTAAAGTAGGCCAAGGCGAGGTTGCGCCACACGGTGGGAAATTTGGGATCAGCCTTTACCGACTGCTCCCAGTACTTGACAGCCAAGTCGTATTGGCGTTTATCATAGTAGAGACAACCAAGATAGTATGACATACGGGCATCCTCCCCCATCGTCAGCATCTGCATCTGTTGGAACATTTGGGCATCCTCGAGACGGTTTGGAAAGCAATAGTCTGGACTGATCTTCGAAGCCGTTCTCATATCTTTTATACTCTCAAATATATCGTCTGAGTAGAAGGACAAATAATACCATGTGAGCGGCGATTTCTCTACCCCTTTTTCAATTGCAGTCTCCAGCACGAGACGTGTCTCGTCCTCAAGTCCTGCCTGCGCATAGTCGAGAGCTGTCTCATGATAGTTATAGATATTACCATGCATCAGTTCTACCATCCTTTCCAGAGGCTCATCACTACCTGTGAGCAGATGTTCCTCCACCATCGAAACATAGTTGAACGGATCAATCCTGTAATTCTCATGAATCCAAGCTAAGGCTTCCTGCTGACGTCCAAGTTTACGTAGAACAACTGCCTTCATGGCACGAGCCTTATGATTGTGACTATTGCTGATCAGTGAAAGCTCCAGTTCGTTGAGGGCACTCTCCCAACATTCGCCATCCATACTGATACAAGCTGCCTCGAAATAGCCTGCATCAGCCCATGCCTTATTCCATGTAGCTTTCCAAAAATATTCATATGCAGGCTCCATGTTACCTAAGAACTTATTGACGATACCCAAATAGAAAAGAGATTCACCATCATAAGGGTTTGGATTTCGCTTCTTCAACACCTTGACTGCCGTCTGCAGGTACTCTTTAGCCTTATCAATACGGGCCCGTCGTAGGTACCATAGTCCCAGCTGCGTGTTACAACGATAATCAAGCGGATCTCTGCGAAGTGCTTCCTCATAATAGTCGAGAGCGCTCCATGTCGCATGACGATATTGTTCCAGATGGAGTCCCGTCAGATAGAGTTGGTCGACGGTTTTTGTGTCCTGCGGTGAAAGGGCTGCTTCAGCAGCATCTGGAATTGGGCGAATCTCGTCATACTCGGGGTTCCATTGGAACATTGGAAGGCGGCGTGGACTGTCGGCACGGTCAATCTGAAAATAAAGGTCGACAAGCGATGACCCGCGTGTATCTACGGTCTCCTCGAATATGGCGTCGGGTGTCAACGTAACCACTTTGTCATAGAGTGTCTTATCATCTTCGTCACCAAGGAACATATGTACTTTCTGCTCACTGGTAGCCAAAATCTTGAAACATACACGTCCCTGCCCCACCTCTTCTATGTTGAACACAAAGTCTTTTGATGCCTGTTTAACGATGCCTATCTCACGATAAGGCATAAAATACTGCACGAACTGTTTCTCCTCATAGGGCATCAACCATGCGAAATCAGGCTGGTTTTCCGTATAGACACCAGCCATCAGTTCGATATATGGACGGAAACCCATACGAGTAATCTTGTATTTTTCAGCTTCCTCTGGTGTGGTCTCGTCTGTGAGATTACGGTCCCAGGCACGTCCGAAGTCGCCATTACCCCACGTCCATTGTTTCTTTCCGGGTGAGAGATAATGACTAGCCACATGTAGCATTCCGGCTCTTGTGTCGTTCTCGTAGCCCCCTTCGAAGTCGTATTTCGAATTGACAGCCATATAGGATGTCGGCACCTTGATATTCTTATAGTTCGAGATGTCGACACCAGCCGAGTAATCCATCTTATAATAGATACCTGTTGCAACAGGGAAACTGGAGACGGCCCGTTTGCCATGATCAAATACCGCGTTGACATCAGGAGGGAACACACTCTGATAGTCATCATTCACCTCGACAGCAGGGTTTGCCCACCATAGGAAGGTTTGCGGCAGGTTCGTACGGTTAAACACCCTACCCTGTATCTCCAGATAAGCACAACCAGGACGCAAGGTGAAGCCAGCCATTCCTTTCTGGTGGAACATCCGTTCCATCTCGTTCACCCAAACCGTCACACTGCCATCCTCGTTCTCTACGATTGTAGCATCGATAGGTAGATAGGTCGAAGGACGGTGATGCTGCGGCCAGTTGAACTCAATGCCACCACTAATCCAAGGACCGGTAAGTCCAACAAGTGCAGGCTTGATCACATGATTATAATATACGAAATGCCGTTGCTTGATCTTGTCATAGGCCATCTGAACACGTCCGCCTAACTCAGGAAGAATCATAATCTTAATATACTCATTCTCAAGCCATATGGCCTTCCACTGCTTATCAATCTTCTCGTCTGAGATAGACTCGATGACAGGATACGGGTAGATTACACCACTTGATCCTTGATAGACTCTCTTTTCTAGGAAGATTGGATTCTTCTCGGGCTTACCCACCTCATAGGTTGGGATCGTCACCATTTCTCTCCATGCTTTTACCATTGTTTTGGTTATTGGTTATTAACTATTGAAACATTTTTATTTAATTAACTCCTTTTCTAACGCTTCAAGACTCTTTCCTTTTGTCTCCGGACAACGGTTCCATAAAAACACAAAGGCACAAATACAGATACCACCATAGATCCAGAACGTGCCACAACTTCCCAAGACCGCATTCATAGAGGGGAACGAGAATGTCAGCGTACAGCAACCCACCCAGAGGGCAAATGTACATGTTGCCATCGCAATACCTCTCACACGATGAGGAAATATCTCAGCCAAGAGCGTCCAAGTGACTGGACCCAACGTCATCGCATAGACAGAAATCGCGGCTACTACTAGCATCACCATCAACATGCCTTTCATTCCCATGAAATAACAAGTGCCTAGCGTTAGATAGATAAGTCCTAAGCCACCTGCACCTATCAGGATCAATGTCCTGCGTCCCCATTTCTCAATAGTATATAGAGCGACAAACGTAAAAAGCACGTTGGCAATACCTGTTATTACGATATTGATAAACATGTCATCTACATCGAAACCTGCACCCACAAAAATCTCCTGAGCATAGTTGAAAATGACATTTGTGCCACACCACTGTTGGAATACAGCTATTACCAAGCCTAACAATAGTACCTTTCCATATTTTGCCTGCAGAAGTTCCCTGAGGTCTGCTTCCTTCCCTGTAGAGATTGTTTTTTGCTTCATACTCAGGAACACCGGGCTCTCTGGAATAAAGAAACTCATCACAAGGAACAATGCGGCTGGCAGCGTCTCGGCCCAGAACATCCACCGCCATCCCCACTCCGTATTCCATGATTGATTAACAGCAATAGTTGTATCACGGGCCAAAAGCATATTGACGACCTGAGCCAAAAGGATGCCAAGCACTATAGTCATTTGATTGAGGCTAACCATACGTCCACGGATTCCCGCAGGACTCACCTCTGCGATATACATCGGAGCCAACGCTGAGGCCACACCGATGCCCACACCTCCAATGAAACGGGCTATATTAAATAAGGTAAAATTGTCAAACAGTCCTGTGGCAATTGCCGATACAGTGAACAGTATTGCCGATGTTGTCAATAATGGTTTACGACCATACCTGTCGGCTGCCGAACCTGCCACCATCGCTCCCACTAGACAACCTATCAAGGCTGTCGTCATAGCCACACCTTGAAGTAGTGGGGAGTCGGTGATGCAAAAAAATATCTCGTAGAACGGTTTGGCGCCACCAATCACAACCCAGTCGTACCCAAAGAGCAACCCACCCATGGCCGATACGGCACAAATAAAGAAAAGGTATCCTTTGCTGAGACTATTCATATTTCTATTAGTTATTGGTTGATCTATTTTCTTTGTTAGTCATCACTCCCGACTGGTTATTGTCACTTGATAGACCTGTTCTCCTGGTGTGAGGTCTGCCTCACGAGGGAAGTAGATCGGCATATCCTTTTGTAAGGGAAGAATACGGAGTTCCAACCGCCGGCATCCATTTGGCAATCGCCAGAGTGCATATTGAAAAGGTCGACCATGATAAAAATTATCGTCTATCAGTTTCCCATCGGCATAGAGACGAGCCACATCCCCACGATAGTCAATATTCAGTAACAGTTCGGCTCGCTCTTGTTCCGGCAAATCGATGATATAAACAGCCGCCTGCTCGAAATCCTCGTCTGAGGGTTCTTCCGCGACTTTGTTCACACCTTTGGTGATCGTACGCCATACACTGGCCTCTCTCATCTTATTAACAATAGGAGTTTGATCGTCTACGTCTTGATGATCTTTCTCTACAAGGAATAGTCTTTCAGCCTGTCGAGATGTCAGCAGATAGATATTCTTATAGACCGGAACGTCAATCCCCTTTGCCTTTAGGTTTCTTAGCACCTTATCTCCAACGGCGATAGTGGTTGGGATTCCGTCAATCTGCTCCATATAAATCTTCCCTTCCCGCTTGGCTACCAATTGCGCCGTGGCATAACGGATACCGTCGATATTTACAGGCAGGATACATATCGTACCTGCAGGTACATCCATCTTCGGCAGTTCCACACCACAGACGGTCAATTGCACGTTGCGCTTTGCCGAAAGTTGTTGCAGTCGCTCATAGTTATTGATAAAGATAAATCCCTTACCGTCTTTCGAACGATATGCCCAACGAAGGAAAGAATCATCACCTTTAGTGATATCCTGCGCACAAGGGAAACTTGCCCCCATCGGTGCCAGAACATTTCCCCAATTCTGCATAAACAGATGAAGCTTGCGCAACATATAGTAGTGTGGATTTTTCTGTCCAAACTCATTAAGCGGAGCCTGAAAGTCGTATGTCTTCACTGGCAGGTCGTTATAATTCGTCGCAATGGTGCGCTGTGTCTCGTTCAGGCATGTCTGTCCATCGGGATTAGTTCCACCATGATACATATAATAACCCAACAAGTTTGACCCGCTACCTAACTTTACGACAGCCATCGAATAGGCATCTTCTGGATAAAGATATGGTCGTCTATGATAAGCCGTCATCATGCCGCCTCCTAATTCACAAGTGAAGTAAGGATATCCCCCTCCCGACCTCATTAAAGGAGAAGAATGCCTAACGGAGTGCTGTGATAATGAGGCATCCATAGCCCCCATATTCTCTCCCCCTTCGAGGGAGTTGGAGGGATTTCTAAAGTTAAAAGCCTTGTAATAGTTACCAGCCGTTTCTTCTAGACTACGCTCCCAGAAACCGTCAGCATAATCGCCATAAAGAGGAAGCATCTCGCCAAACGGCACAGGCGTAGCCAGTTCGGGCCACCCCGTACGCGTATAAAACGGCAGATCAAAGCCTATGGAAAGGGCGATTCTCTTCAAGGCCATCAAATATTCACCACGTCCTCGGTATTCATTGTCGAATTGTGCTGCTATCACCGGACCGCCGTCTTTCCACTGTAGCCCCTGCACCTGTGTGAAGATCTGACGATACAAACGTTCCACAAAACCGAGGAACATAGGATTGTCATCACGTGTCTTACAACCTTTCAAGAAGATCCAATCGGGAATGCCACCATTCCGTGCCTCACCATGACAGAAGGGGCCAAGACGAAGCACAACAGGCATCTGCTGTTCTTTGCATATCTCGATGAAATGGCGTAGATGACGTTGACCGTCCCATCTGAATACTCCCTCCTGCTCTTCCACATGGTTCCAGAACACATACGTGGCGATGATTGTCACACCACCATCCTTCATTTTCCGTATCTCGTCAGTCCACTCGTTGACAGGAATGCGAGAGTAATGAATCTCACCCATCACAGGACAGACCCGCTGTCCATCAATGATCAGACTATGTCGATCCCATTCCACAGACGGATTCTGCGCACGGGCACTTAGACAAGTCATCAGACCCGTAAGGAAAACCGACAATATCATGATCTTCATATCCTGTATTACATTATCTCTGTACAATCTCCAGTGCCTTCTTGACCATCTCACTATTCTCGTTGAACACGGAGAAATACTCGCTCATATCCCACAAATCACGGGCAATAAGCGCCTTCAGTTGTACCTGAAGATAAGGAATCGTCTTATTTCTCTCTTCCTCATCCCGTGGTTTAATGCCCTGCTTTTCACCCTCAATAATAATAGCATCAACCAGACTCTGAGGCACCTCATAGTTCTGTTTAAAATCTGCAAACGAGGTCCACTTTTCTTTCAGTTCCTTACGATGGCTATCGACATAGCGGAGATTCTGTTGGATAATTATACTCTTTGCAGCCAATTCACGATGGAATCGGGTATATATTGTAGTGTCAAGCGGAACGAACTCATCGGGCATAATACCGCCACCGCCATAGACCGTGCGATGCTGACGGAGTGTCTCGTATTTTAAGGAGTCAGAGAAATGAACACTATCAGCATTCGTCAGTTCCCCACTCTTCAGACGGTTCAACATGTCCATTGCATAGTCCTTGGCACCGCCTTTGGTATATGGTTTCTGAATACAACGACCAGACGGCGTATAATAATGTGCTATCGTCAGACGTATCATCGACCCGTCGGGCAAGTCGACTGGACGTTGTACAAGACCCTTTCCGAAAGTACGACGACCAACAACCGTTCCACGATCCTGATCCTGAATAGCTCCTGTAACAATCTCTGCAGCCGAGGCCGTATAACCATCGACAAGAACCACGATCTTCCCCTGTTGGAAAGATCCTTCTCCGTCAGCAGTATAATCCATACGTGGAACTTTTCTTCCCTCCGTATAAACGATCAAGTCGCCTTTTGTCAGGAACTCATTAGCGATGTCAACAGCCGCTTTCAAGTAGCCGCCGCCATTCTCTTGAAGGTCAAGCAGCAGATGGCGCATCCCCTGTTTACGTAAACTCCTCATGCTCTCAAGGAACTCTTCGTACGTCGTAGCACCAAAACCACTGATTCGGATATAACCAATACCTGGACGTATCATATAGGTGGCATCGATTGATTTCACCGGGATCTTCGCACGAACGACAGTAAATGTCAGACGGTCGCTGATCCCCTGGCGTACGACACCAAGATTAACTTTCGTTCCTTTCGGACCGCGAAGGCGTCTCATAATCTCTTCTTTCGACATCTTCACACCTGCGATGGAAGTATCATTCACAGAGACAATACGGTCACCAGCGATGATTCCTACCTTCTCAGAAGGACCATTAATAACTGGTTGGATAACCAATAGCGTGTCCTCTATCATATTGAACTGCACGCCAATTCCCTCAAAACTTCCATTGAGTGGCTCGTTAAGAGCCTTCACCTCCTTGGGAGTGAGATAGCTAGAATGAGGATCTAACTTATCAAGCATACCACGAATAGCATCCTCTACCAGTTTCTTCTCATCAACACTATCTACATAGAGGTTGTCGATGGCCAACTCTGCTAACTGCAACTTACGCAAAGGTGAGCCCTCACTATTATTGATGCGGAACTGGGCGTAGAGGCTCTGAACACACAACAAAAGCGCTAGGACAGGGAGACTGTATCGTTTATTCATTCGTAAATATCTTCTTCAGGGCGGTCTTCCTCAACCACCAGATTATCAATAATAAAGTTTTGTCGCTCCATGGTGTTCTTTCCCATGTAATATTCCAATAGTTTCTGCACCTGATCAGTTTTGTGAAGCGTCACCTGCTCCAGACGGATATCCGGACCGATAAAAGCAGCAAACTCGTCGGGTGATATTTCACCAAGTCCTTTGAAACGGGTTATCTCTGGATCTGGTCCCAGTTCAGTAATGGCAGCAAGACGTTCTTCTTCACTATAACAATAACGTGTTATAAAATCGCTTTTCTTGTCCGCCTTTGCATCAGCATCAGCAATGACCTTCTTGCTTTTAATCTTCGTACGACGATTACGTACTCGGAAAAGCGGTGTCTGCAACACATAGACATGTCCCTTCTTAATCAGCTCGGGGAAGAACTGAAGAAAGAATGTAATAATGAGCAGACGGATATGCATGCCGTCGACATCTGCATCGGTGGCCACAATCACCTTGTTATAGCGGAGCGTGTCAAGACCATCCTCAATATCAAGGGCTGCCTGTAACAGATTAAACTCCTCGTTCTCATACACGACCTTCTTTGTAAGACCGAATGAGTTCAACGGCTTGCCACGAAGAGAAAAGACAGCCTGCGTGTTCACGTCGCGGCTCTTCGTTATACTTCCACTGGCAGAATCGCCCTCGGTGATAAATATACAACTTTCTTCCTTCCTATCGTTCTTCACGTCACTGAAGTGAATACGACAGTCACGAAGCTTCCGGTTATGAAGATTCGCCTTCTTACTACGTTCACGTGCCAGTTTGGTGATACCGGCCATCGCCTTACGCTCACGTTCGCTCTCTTTGATTTTGTTCTCCAATACCTCTGCCACATCGGTATGGATATGCAGGTAGTTATCAACCTCCTGTTTGATAAAGTCACCAACGTATTTATTGATGCTCACACCATTGGGAGCCATGGTCAAAGAGCCCAACTTAATCTTTGTCTGACTCTCAAACATCGGCTCTTCCACATTGATGGCAATCGCCGCGACAATTCCCGTACGGATGTCACCATATTCGTACTTACCGAAGAATTCCTTGACAGTACGGGCGATATGCTCCTTAAAGGCACTCTGATGAGTTCCGCCCTGTGTGGTATGCTGACCGTTCACAAAGGAGTAGTATTCCTCACCATACTGATTTGAATGTGTAAAAGCGACCTCGATGTCCTCAGCCTGCAAGTGGATGATAGGATAAAGAGGTTCGTTGGTCATACGATCTTTCAACAGGTCCTCCAGTCCGCGACGAG
This sequence comes from Prevotella aff. ruminicola Tc2-24, assembly GCF_900110895.1. GTDB lineage: Bacteria > Bacteroidota > Bacteroidia > Bacteroidales > Bacteroidaceae > Prevotella. The sequence continues at coordinate 204,366 of NZ_FOIQ01000002.1, forward strand.
AAAGGATGCGCCTATCATTATACATGATTGTCAGTCCCGTATTCAGGTAAGTATAATTGCGGAGCATATTCTCCACGATATCATCATGGAAGGAGTAGTTGAGAAACAAGGTGTTGTCGGGTTCGAAGAAGATATACGTTCCACTTTCGTCTTGTGACTTCTCCGTGATATCGCTCGTCATCACGCCCCGTTCAAATGTGGTTTTACGGACCATTCCACCGCGATAGCTACGTACCTCAAAGTGCGAGCTTAAGGCATTGACGGCCTTCACACCGACACCGTTCAATCCGACAGACTTCTTAAAAGCCTTGGAATCATATTTGCCACCAGTATTCAAAACCGACACTGCCTCAATCATCTTTCCTTGAGGAATACCACGACCATAGTCACGTACAGAGACGCGGAGGTTCTCGTCGATATTAACTTCGATCCGATCACCTGACTTCATCTTGAACTCATCGATGGAGTTATCGATGACCTCTTTCAATAGTACATAGATACCGTCTTCCGGCAACGAACCGTCACCCAAACGACCAATATACATACCTGGTCGGGTACGCACATGCTCCATGTCACTCAGATGACGAATGTTCTCGTCGTCATACTGCACCTGCTCGTTTTGCTGTCCGATGATGTTATCTTCTTCTATCATAAGCTTTTCTTATAGCATCTTCTACGTTTGTGCAACTCGTGCTCTAGATAGGCCCACTGTCCCTGCACCTGATTGTTTGTCTCCATCTCGACATGCGATTCTCCCCACTTGAAACCATACTTCTGATAGATGGGTATCAGATGATAGAACAACAAGGCATTAGCGCCTTTTGCGCGGTATTCAGGCAAGATACCCACCAACAACAGGTCGACAATGTCTGTTTTATGGAATTTCAACGCCCGGATGACATGCCACCATCCGAAGGGGAAAAGACGTCCTTTACGACATTTCTGGAGAGCCTTCGACAGTGATGGGATTGTAACGCCCACACCTACGATAGGGTGGTCAGAAAGAGTCCAGTCCTCTATCACGCACAATAGGTTCATATCAAGAGCCTTGAAATACATCTTCACATACTCATCAATCTGGCGTTGTGTCATCTGCGAATAGCCATACAGATGACCGAAGGTCTTGTTGATCACATCGAGAACCTTCTGTCCTACCTGTTCCGGACCAAACACCTGACTGCGCTTAAGATGGGCCACATGCAGATTATAACGTTTCATCGTCATCTCCGCCACCCTTTTAAACTTGTCGGGCATTCCCTCCTTGGGTACAAAGATTTTATACTCCACATAGTCGTTATCTTTCTCCCAACCACCTATTTGCTCCATATGCTTCGGGTAGTATGGATAATTGTAGATCGTGGCCATTGTTCCTAGCTGATCAAATCCTTCGATGAGCATGCCCTCCGGATCCATGTCTGTGAATCCCAACGGACCCACGATTTCCGTCATGCCCTTTTGGCGTCCCCAGTCGGCTACAGCATCCAACAACGCCTTCGACACCTCCATGTCGTCAATGAAGTCTATCCACCCAAAACGAACAGAATTCCTTTGCCATCCTTTATTGGCTCTATGGTTGATAATAGCAGCAACACGCCCCACCAGTTTCCCTTCTTTGTAAGCCAAAAAATACTCTGCCTCACAAAACTCAAAGGCAGCATTCTGGTCCTTACTCAATGTATGGAGCTCATCGCTATACAGATTGGGCGCGTCATACGGATCTCCCTGATACAAATCATAATGAAACTCTATGAAGGTCTTAAGTCCCTCCTTGTCCGTGACTTTCCTAATTTCTACAGATGACATTACGTATAGTTTTTAAATTGCCGCCAAAGTTACGAAAAATCGAGCGCAATACAAAAGAATTCATTCTTTTTTATGCAGAGAAAGAGTAACTTTGCGATTTCTATCGCAAAGTTACGAAAAACCGAACGAAAAGCCAAATATATTTGCGCTTTTCTGAAGTGGGGGCATGTCCCGCGAAACCAAAGTCAGGAAAAAAGAACAGGAAACTGGTATCATTCAGTTTTCCGACAAACAAACAACTGATGTCCACGTCTCTCTACCGTCGTCGCAAAAAGATACACGTCGCCACCGTCCTTTAGTTTCAGTCGACGTCTAAGTTCAGCCACGGACATCGGGAAATTCCTCACGGAGATGTTTGCTCTAGAGACATCTTTCAAAGCCTTTTTCACCTCACGTTTGTTCATCGACGCGATATTGTCAATAACAAAACTACGTCCAGGAAAAGACTGCAGAGGCGTATCAGATACGAACAGATGACTGTTCTTTCCGACCTGGGTTATCCCGAATCGGTTGGCAACGAGATCAAAAGCACCGGCCTTCATGATGGAAGCATTGGGTTCATATAGATAGTGTGGAGACCGCTCTACGGATAGAAACTCTGTCGCCAGATGGTTGCCGGCCTCAAAGTCGAACACATCTGTATCGTTCACACAAAAGACATGCACAGGCGTCGCCTCTTTAGAAACGACCAACAGCAGTTCCTTACACTCGTTGTTGACCGACACGATGTGAACCTCGTTTACATTAGCCTGATGGTCTCCAATATCATCAACCGCCTTCCGCCAGTCGAGCATAGGTGAGAGTTTGATCATCACCCGAGAGGCCTTTTCTATCATCTCATCGATAATCTCCAGCACATTCGGAGAACAGTCGGCAATACCATAGGTCCGTCCACCATGTTCATCGCGCCGTGCCGGGTCTATGAACAACAAATCGGCATGATTCATCTGATGTAGATAGTCGACCCCGTCACCACATATCACCTTGACATGCTTCAATCCCAATCGGCTGAAATTCTCCGATGAAATCGCACATAACGAGGCATTCTGCTCTACAGAAACAGCATGTCTGAAGTTGGGAGATACAAACGCCATATCGACGCCAAAGCCGGCCGTAAGGTCTACGAGCAGATCGCCTGTCCCTGCAATACTGGCTTTATATCGAGCCGTCGCCTCACTCGAGCACTGTTCCATCGATAGGTGGGATGGATAAATGATACCATCCAACACGGCCCATGAGGGTAGTTTTACGCGTGCCTTCTGTCTGCCTGCAATCTGCTCAAGAGCGTACGTCAAGTCAACCTCAGGATATCTACCTCCCTGAAGTGCCAGTTGCCGCACATTGTCGTTCGCATGCTGACGAATAAAGTCAATGGTTGCTTGATTCACCTGACTGCTTATATCTTTTAAAAGCCCAACCCAAAGTTCAGTCCAATCATGGAAAGTGTTTCTTTCGTTCCATCACCATGATACTGTATATCCATCAATCCCAGATCATAGGAAAGGCCAATTGTGAAAATCAAGAGTCGGACGCTCGTTCGAAAGGAAAGACCCGCATTCCACCGCCCAAATCCATCAGTCCCAATGGCACTACCTCCAAGACCGTAGCTGACAAACGGTCCTGCGCCCAGATCCAAGACAAACAAATTGTAGAAGTTCAGACGATAGTCGGCCACCACAGGCAGATGGAGCTGTTCATAGCGAAACGCTTGAGAACGAGGAACCCAACCATGATTATCATATCGGAAAGAAGAATACGACAGTTCTGGTACTATATAGAAGTTACAATCTTCGTCAGACAGTGGGATATAACACCCTGCACCTACCCGAAATGCAGAACCAGCATCCAAATCGTCAAACTTATCGTGTAGGAGAACGGTATTGCTTCCTAACGACAGATAGGGATGAACACGCGTCTGGGCACAGAGTCCTAAAGTCCATAGGGCCAGACATGTCAAGAGAACTCTTCTCATGATAACTATTCACATTTTGATTCGTGCTGCAAAAATACAAAAAAACCAGGGAATCGCACCATTTCTGATGGAAAATGATTAACTTTGCGCCATCAACAAACCTTTACTCTTATGAAGAAATTTCTTTTTGCCGTCGTACTTGCGATAATAGCACTACCTGTCGGCGCACAGACCAATCCACCAGTCGAGACACCAAAGATGGAGTTCGTGATGCAATTGAAAGTCACTCTGGGTGAAGCCTACACCGTTGGAGAGACGGCTCACGGCAAACGACTTGTCATCCCAATTACAGGTGGAACATTTGAAGGTCCGATGCTGAAAGGAACCATCCTTAATGGCGGAGCAGACTACCAGATGGCCGATACAAAAGCTAACCACACGGAACTAGAAGCCATCTACAGTATCAAGACGGATGACGGCACTTATATTCATGTGCGCAATAAAGGTATCATCTACCAAGGAAAAGACGAACAAGGGAAACCCTCTTTCTATTTCAAGGCTGCCCCAAAGTTTGAAGCGCCCTACGACAGCAACTATGCATGGTTGAACCATGCCATCTATGTCTGCTCGCCTGATTTCTCTTCGTCATTCAAGGGTATCGTTCTGAATGTCTGGATGGTCAGATAACTGACACCCCGTCTTCTGACAACGACGACCGCATCCACATGCTTCGCTCCTTGTCCGACATCTTCTCTATAGCATAGCGAAGTGTCGTACGCGCCATCTCATGAGCATGCTGACGCAGGAATTCGCGTAGCAGATCCATGCTGACACGCTTGCCCATCTCACGAAGCATCCATCCCACTGCTTTGTGCATCAGGTCATGTGGGTGGTGCAGATGGATTTCCGCATAACGAAGGCACCATGAGGGATCACCCAACTGAGATGTCTTCCATGAGCAGACCATACTCATACGCTGTTTCCATAGACATGGGCTTTTGGCTAACTCGTCGAGCAACTGACGTTTATAGTCTGTATGCAATCCCACCTCACCTCCTCCGAGAGCAGTAGGCAGCAACAGCCAGTGCCCAAGAATCTTATGTACAGACAGATCGACCAGATCCCAGTTGTTTGCCCGCTCAGCATATCGCAGATACAATTCAACGATTTCATCGCGTTTCCTGATGGCCTCAGCATTGTGTTCCAAACGCTTCGTCGATAGCTTCTCGAACTGACCGACAAGAATCAGAAAACCACATAATCTTACCTCATGCCAGGGCGACATCAACAACTCCGGCACTTCTGCCATTCCCACATTTTTTCCTACGGCTTTCACCACCTCACGAGTCTGTGGAACCTTCAATCCAAGGAACTCATCACTGAAGCCATACTCTCCTGGTCCCGTCTTAAAGAAACGCATCAGAATCTTTCGTTGCTTCTCATTCTTCAGCGACTCCATATACTCGATTATCTCTTTCGCTTTCGTCATTTCCTCTCTCCTTACAAGTAAATACCTGAATCTAAAATGTATTTGTAAATTCAATCTGAGTACCCTCCCTCGTCACTCTCATATGCACCACACAGCCTTCGACCATCGGCAGGTTCTGCTGACTGTGATGTCCTACAGGAAAATCGTAACACACGGGGATATCATAATGCTGTAGATACTCATGGAGCATCTCGTACATATCGGCAAAGTCGTTCTCCGGATACTTATATTTAGAGAAATGCCCCACGATAATCCCCTTTAACTTGGAAAGGACACCCCGTATCTCAAGCTGATGAAGCATGCGATCGACCTTGGTCATCGACTCATGCGTATCCTCCATGAACAAGATTAGTCCTTCATCGGCACGATTCAGGAAATCATAGTCAGACCCAGCCAGTCCACAGAACACAGAGAGATTGCCTCCCACCAGAATACCCTTGGCCTCGCCCTGCTGATCGTACGGATGGGAAGGAACCTCATAACGAGGCAGTCTTCCTTCAAGCAAACGACGCATGATGATGTTCACGGAGTCGCGCTCACCTCTCATGGAGATACCATCGCACATCGAACCGTGGATACTCATCCCTCCTGCCGCCACCACTGCGCTATGCAAGGCCGTTGCATCGCTAAAACCAATCAACCATTTGGGGTGCTGGGCGAACACCTCCAGAGAAATGCGTTTCAGAACCTGCACGGCACCATCGCCACCACGAGAACACATTACGGCACGAACAGACGGATCTCCTAACGCCCACAACAAGTCGGCAGCCCGTTCATCAGCCGTTCCGGCAAAGCCGTGATAGCTTTTGAGAGCATGCGGTCCCACCACAGGCACATACCCCCACCCCCGTAGTGTCGCACACCCTCTTGCCACCGTCGCACTGTCGGGCGAGCTCGAGGGCGAGACAACAGCAATCGTATCACCCGCCTTCAGATATGGAGGCATCACCTGTCCCTGCTGAGCTACCACAACTCCTGTCAGGCACAGTAGTACGATAACGATAACGGTTCTTCTCATCTGCTGCAAAGATAATACAATTTCACGAGAAAAAGCGCATCATACCTCCCAAATATATGATGGTCCTTGAAAAAACACCGAAGACCTCCACCAATAGAAAAGCCTGAGCATGAGAGCCCAGGCTTTATAATAGTTATACTGAAAATTGTGCTTAGAAATTGTAGAACAATCCAAAGGTCAGGTTAGTACTGCTCAGGTCGAGGCCAAAGGATGTAATGTTGTTTTTGTCACCATCGGGATTAAAGTTGTCATAGCCAAAGAATCCCAGATGAGACACGAAACTGAGTTTGTCAGTTAGATTGACGGCCAGTCCGGGCTTAACACCAATGGTCACCTCTGTCCAGTCAGCATCAGAAGCTGTCGTGAAGCCAACGCCACCATCAAGGAAAAAGTTTACCTTACCGGTCTTCAGGAAAGTGTAACGTGCATAAGGACTGAAAGTGAATGCGCTTTCGCTCAAACCTTCCACGCCACTCCATTTGTTGTTCTCGTACCCGAAAACGGTACCAATAGCCCACTTGTCGTTCAAGTTATAGCCAATCTCAGGAAGGAGCTTGAATACGGTCTCACTTCTGTCACCTGCATTCTCGCCAGTGCTCCAAGCTGTAATATTCACACTACCACCCAGATATACCTGTGCGTTAACACTCATGGCAACAAAAGCAGTTGCCATTAACAAAAATAACTTTTTCATCTCTTTTTACCTTTATTTTGTTGTTAAACATATACCAACACCACTTATATGCAGTAGTTGGTGTTATCTGAAAAGATAGTGCAAAACTATTAAATAATTTGATACCTGCAAATTATTTTCTGCTTTTTTTGCATTTTCAAATGATATTTATGACAAGCATCGCACATAGGGTCACGGGAGGGTTTCGAGAGTCTTTTTCGCTGTCTCCTGTAGTCGGGTGTTAAGCTCACGACTGTCAGAGAGCAGATTCCAGATACCGTCTTCCGAGAGAACACCTCGCTTAAGATCCTTAGGCAACAGACCCGCCTCATCATCAGCAAAGTCCTGCCGCCACTCGTCACTGCCATAATAACGACTGAGAGCCGAAATCGCCTTTTGGGCATCCTCGTACTTGTCGAGAGCTGCCGAAAGTTCCATCACGGCCGTCGAAGCGCGATCCAGATAGCGCTCCATCTTCTTAATACGTTCTGTCTGTTTCATTTATCTATTCCCAGCAAACTATTTCATGTTCTATCTCCGGCAACTGACTACGATGGAAGACGGGTTCCTTAATGCCTCGCCGCTTCTGTTGACGATAATCGTCAAGCAGTCGGAATGCATAACGACCCAACAGAATGATTGCTACGAGGTTACAAGCCGTCAACAATGCCATGAAGAAATCCACGATATTCCACACCAACTCAAAACTGGCAAGGGCACCAAAGAGTACCATAAGACCACCCGAACAGAGACGATAAACAGTCATCACAGTAGCATTAGGTGTGATAAATCGGATATTTGCCTCACCATAATAATAGTTGCCGATGATACTGGAGAAGGCGAAGAGGAAGATGGCGACAGCCACGAAGATGGGACCTGCACTGCCTACCTCAGACTGAAGAGCCGACTGCGTGAGGGCGATGCCGTTCAACTCCGGTACTTGATAAAGACCGCTGATGAGGATGATAAATGCCGTACATGAACAGACCAACAGTGTATCTGTGAATACGCCAAGCGCCTGAATGAGTCCTTGCTTCACCGGATGTGTCGTTGTAGCCGTAGCTGCGACATTCGGTGCACTGCCCTCACCTGCCTCGTTGGAGAAAAGGCCACGCTTGATACCGTTCATCATAGCAGCACCAAGACCACCACCAGCAATCTGTCCAAAGCCAAAAGCATTCGTCACGATAACCTTCAGCACATGCGGGACCATATCGATGTTCAACACGATAATCACCACGGCAAGCACCATATAGCCCACAGCCATGACAGGCACCAGTATCGAACTGACATGAGCGATGCGCTGGATACCGCCAAAGACAATGAACAAAGCCATCGCGGCCAAAGCACCTCCCACCCATACTGGCGACCAACCAAAAGCCTCCTGCATAGCACCACAGATCGTATTTGCCTGAATGGAGTTGTTGGAGAGTCCGAACTGGAGCGTGATAAGGACAGCAAACAAGACCGCCATCCATCGTCGATGCAGTCCACGTTGGATATAATAGGCAGGGCCGCCAATAAACGAGTTTTTGTCTTTCTGCTTATACAACTGCGCCAGCGTCGACTCTACGAAAGCCGTGGCCGAGCCAATCAGTGCGATAATCCACATCCAGAACACCGCACCTGGTCCACCGATAGCGATGGCCGTGGCCACCCCTGCAAGATTGCCCGTACCCACACGAGTGGCTACAGACACCGCAAAAGCCTGAAATGACGATATGTGTTTTGTGCCCTTAGCCGTGCTCACCGCCGACTCCGTCAGTAGTCGCAGCATCTCACCCACCATACGGAACTGCACGAAACGGGTACGCCATGTGAACCACAGTCCGCAACCCACCAGTGCAACCATCAGCACATAGCTCCATAACACATCATTCACAGATGTTATCAAGTCGTTCATATCATTTCTTCTCTTGAACAGGGACGCCATGCGAGTTCTTCACCTCCCGCATGACAAACACACTATTGAATGACCCCACGCACTCCATATTGCCTAACTTCGTACGCATGAACTCATGGTACGATTCCATGTCGCGTGCATATATCTTCAACGTGAAATCATAATCACCACTCGTATTATAACACTCTACGATCTCCTCGATATTCTGGACAGCAGCCATAAACTCGTCCATCAGCAACTGGGAATGTCGCTTCAGACGCATATTACATAAGACTATGATGCCCTGTCCCACCCGCTTGGCATCAAGCACAGCCTTATAGCCCTTGATAAACCCCTCGCGCTCCAGACGTTTTTGACGTTCAAATGTCGGCGAGGTGGAAAGGTTGATGGCACATGCCAGTTCCTTGACTGTCATCTGCGAATTCTGCTGTAGTAATCTTAGTATCTGACGATCGGTCTCGTCAAGCTCATCATAATTCAACATAGCTGATACAGTTTGTTCATCAATAGAGAAAACATGATCTTCCCTTTTTCAATATGCAAAGATAAACATTGTTTTTGACCCACACAAATAATCAGAAACAAGTTTTGGACCGTCAAGATATTAAAAATAACGACATTATCTTTTCGAGTATTGCTAAAAAATGTTAGTAATGAGTGAATTACATGATAATTATTTGTTTTGAAAAAGAAAAAGCATATTTTTGCAGCATCATTCTAAAATAACTAACAATGGGTAAAATACGTGAAGCAGTGATCCTGGCCATTGGTATTATTGTGCTGGGATGGTTTATCAAGAGCGGTATCGACAATTTCTCGAACAAGGACCGCAAAGTGACTGTGAAAGGTCTGGCCGAGCGTGAAGTGAAGGCCGACAAAGTGACATGGAGTCTCTCGACCAACGAGATGGGTAACGACTTGCCCACCCTCTACGAAAACATCAACGTGAAGACAGGAAAGATTAAAGCCTTCCTGAAACAGAACGGTATTGAGGATGGAGAAATCACAGTGAACCCGCCGACAGTGAACGACCTCGAGTCGAACCAGTGGAGCGAGAACCGGAGGAACTTCCGTTATATCATCAACACCACCCTCACCGTCAGTACACAGAAGGTTGATCTGGTGAACAAAGCCATCTTCAAGCAGGCAGAGCTGCTGAAACAAGGCGTAGCCATCGAAGGCAGCAATCCGCAGTATGAGTACGTGTCGTTCCAGCAAATGAAACCTGAGATGATGGAAGAAGCCATCAAGAACGCACAGAAGACGGCAGAACAGTTCACCAAGGCCAGCAACTCGAAGCTAGGCAACATCCAGACTGCCGGCCAAGGTCAGTTCGAGATCAATGATCGCGACCAGAACACACCTTACATCAAGAAGCTGAGAGTGGTGACGACCATCACCTACGCACTTAACAACTAATTGTCGTTGTTCCACGACTATTCGTATCGCTGTCCGATGACCTCCCAATCGATGATCGCCCATAGGGCGGCAAGGTGGTCCGGACGGCGATTCTGATAGTCTAGATAGTAGGCATGTTCCCACACGTCAAACGTCAGTAATGGCCTCAAGCCCTTCTGAACCGGATTGGCAGCATTCGTCTCTTGTGTGATGACGAGTTTGCCATCCTTATCAGCGGAGAGCCATACCCATCCGCTACCGAAAAGGGTAGCACCCTTCTTCTGGAACTCTTCCTTGAACGCCTCGAAAGAGCCGAAGTCGCGCACGATGGCCTTTGCCAGTGCACCCGTCGGCTCAGTCTTCGTGGGTCTACCAGAGAACTGGGCAAAGTAAAGTTCGTGGTTCAGTATCTGTCCTGCGTTATTCAGGACACCTCCATTGGATTTGCAGACGATCTCCTCCAACGTGGCATTCTCGAATCCACTGTCGGGCAACAATGCATTAAGATTGTTCACATAAGCAGCTAAGTGCTTCCCGTGATGGAAACCTATCGTCTCACGACTGATCACTGGCTCTAAAGCCTCTGGCGCATACGGCAATGCCATCAATTCAAACTTCCCCATATCTTGTGTCTTTTAAGAATGAAACATCTTCTATTCCGGCTCCCATAGATGCCGCTTCATATCCACATGTCCATTGGACTTGAAAGCAACCCCTTCTTCCTCCAGTAACAGCCGCTGCCTGCTCCAGCCAGGAGCCATGCGCCCCTCACCGTTGACAACGCGATGACAGGGCAGAAGCTCTGCACCAGGTGTATAACGGAGGGTACGTCCCACCATCCGCGAATGACTAGGCCATCCTGCCAAGGCGGCAACATACCCGTAGGTCGTCACTCGTCCACGAGGAATCTGACTGACGATGTTCAGCACATCATCACGAAACGTCCGTGCCTGTTCTGGCGTCATCTTATCGGGATAGTCTTTCATCTACATCAGCATTCTGTATTTGTTCCGTCTGTTCAATGATGCAAATATACAAAAATAATTGAGAAACCTCCAAATAACACTGCAAAATTTACCCCCATGACACCTAACTCAGTATCATGGGGGAGCTCATGTTCAAATAATTTCTCTATGTCTTACCACTTCACAAAGAAGACACGCGGATTGATGTTGAGGGATATCCAGGCCCAGTCCTGCCATGATCCACGATTGCCGCCTTTCACGATATCCATCGACTTCGACCCTTTCATGACCGAGTAACCACCCATCAACGTCACGTCTTTCATCAGTGTCGTCGTAAACTGCAGATCGATTTCATGCCCCAGCTCTCTCTCGTCCAGGCAGTCGCTCGCTGTTGTAAAGTAGTGATAGTTCAGTAACATCTTTGTCTTCTTCGAAGCTTGATAGTCGACACTAAGCTGCAAATCCCCAAGACCAGGTTCAAATCCATTCACAAAAGCATTGGCATAGAAATAGTCCATAAAACCATAGAACAGGTGGTGAGAGCCATAGAGCGGATTAAAGGTACGCGTCCTGTCGTCATAATTCTTGTACAGTGTTACGTTCCCCATACGGTCAGTAGAGCCTCCTACGTAATCCTCACCTTCCAGATAGTCTATTCCCAGCGACACCTTCCACTTTGAATCGACCTGATAACCAGCCTTCACGCTGGCCATACATGTTGAGACCTTCAAGTCGGCAGCATTGTACCCCATCTGATAATAGAACGATCCATGCAGATCCCATGCATTGGGCTTATAAGTTATATCAGTACCGAGCGTCTGCATATACTTTGTCTTACCATGTTTAGGTTCGCCCTGCTCGTAGCCTGTGTTCAAGGCCAGCAACGAGATGCCCAGCGGTGCTTTAGGCGACTGATAATGATACCATAATCCCTGCATAGCCTTGTAAGGCATCACGTGCTCGTAATAATCTCCACGTCTTACCCCATTTTGATTCAAGGCAAGTATCATGTCCAACTTATTGGCTCCTTTCTCATAGCCCAACCGCAAAGCGTCGTGCCAGTTGCCGTTGACGTTCCAGTCGGAGCTGCCGAGTATACGCTCATCGTCATAGACCAACTGCTGTCGTCCGATCTGTGCGTACCCGTTTTCGCCAATGTTCAGTTTTGCCCATGCCTCATTCATCGTCATACGGCCATTAGCCGTGTTCATGCCATCCAGTCCCCAGAATCCTGTATGCTGTGCCGAGACCTTCAGTTCTATGGCACCACGCTGATAATCCATGGAGATCCGTGCACGCTCATTGATAAATGTGGCAGGCGACTGCCCCTCGCTACGAGGATAACCTGCTCCGTTATTATATTCGCCACGAGTGCGAAGTTGTGCATCAATCGTAAACTGGTTCTCTTCTTGGGCCACTGTCGACATCGCGGACATGAGTATACCCAGAGTCATCATCATTTTCTTCATCTTCTCAATTTTTAAAACGAGGTGCAAAGGTACTACTTTCTAAACACAAATTACAAGCCTATACGTTTTTTCTTTGTCAGAATTTGTAATTATTCCTAAAAAACACGTATCTTTGCACCTGCATTATAGAGATGCAAATATTAATCAATCAAAAACACTAAAACTTATGAAGAGTATTTCCAAGACCATTAAGGTCGGAGCATTGGTAGCAGCTTTACCTTTGTTCCTCACGTCGTGTGCAACCATCGTTTCAGGCGGCGATCCCAGCATTACTATTAACGGAACCGTGACAGAACCTGTTACCATCACAACAGAGAAACAGACGTATCCAAACGTCACTCTGCCCGCTGTAGTAAAAGTTAATCGTCACCACTTAGACGGACAGCATGTCAAAATCACATCAGAGAACTTCCTTTTCAACGATATCATTCTGGAAAAGAAAGTTAATCCCTGGGCTTTTGGAAACATCATCTTGGGTGGTTTGATTGGTTGGGGTGTTGACCTTGGTACAAACTGTGTCAGCCAACCATTGCAAAAACAGTTTACTGTTATTCCTCTGCCCAAACAGTCGAATGAAGCCGTGAAAGAAGAGGAAAACGCCAAGTAATTGCATTTTATAAGAATACTGGGATGCTAAGCAAGAAACTCGCTTGGCATCCTTTTTTTTATTGATTATCTGCGAAAAGGCATCACAGCGACATTTCCGTAATAAATGTCTGGTTATTAGCTTGATACCTATATGATACTTGGTTGGAAGGTGTCATTTCCAGCGTATGCCTTATCACCTCTAACAGTAAAACAACTTGTTTTACCTTTAAAGGAAGCATCTCTATCACACGTAAACCCTATCTCCAAGACAGTAAAACAAGTTGTTTTACTTCTTTGATAGACGTCTGCTTCACCCGTTACACCCGTTTCTTAGGAGTCTTCGACCTTAATACACGATCAACACTACCCGCTTCTAACAGACAGCGCTCCGCCTCTTCATAGGAGAGGCCAAGCGAGTCCTGAATCATCCGCACGCCCCGATCCACAAGCTTCGCATTGGTCAGTTGCATCTTCACCATACGGTTACCTTCGACACGACCAAGACGAATCATCAGTGAAGTGGAAATCATGTTGAGTACCATCTTCTGCGCTGTTCCGCTCTTCATACGACTGGAGCCCGTCACGAACTCAGGCCCCACGATGGTCTCGATGGCATGATCGGCCGCAGCTGCCAACGGACTACCGGGATTACTGGTGATACAACCCGTCAGCAATCCATGCTTCCTGGCCTCGCTGACCGCCCCGATGACATAGGGTGTCGTACCCGACGCCGCAATGCCTATCACGGTGTCGTCGACAGTAGGCTGGTATGCCTCAAGGTCTCGCCAGCCCTGTTCCGGGATGTCCTCGGCCTTCTCGACAGCATGGCGCAAGGCCTCATCGCCACCAGCTATGATGCCCACGACCCACTGCTCAGGAACGCCATACGTAGGTGGCAGCTCACTGGCGTCGAGCACACCAAGCCGGCCACTGGTACCGGCTCCGACATAGAAGAGTCTTCCCCCTCGTTTCAGCCGCGGCTCAATGGCCTCTACCAATACCTCTATCTGAGGAATTGCCTTTTTCACTGCCTCCGCCACTAGCGCATCCTCCTCGTTGATATGCGCCAGCAACTCGCCTATCGACATCTGTTCCAGATGATCATAGCGCGACGACTGTTCTGTAATTGTCTCCATCTATCCTTCTAAATCCGTTCGATGGTGCAAATATAGCAACTTTTTATCATGTTTCACAAGATTATCTGAGAAAAAACAGACTAACTCCAAGAACAGAAATGACAGCACCGAGTACTGCCCGCCATGTGATTTTCTCGTGAAAGAGCCAATAAGAGGGCAAAAGAATGATTATAGGCGTCATCGCCATGAGCGTGGAAGCGATACCTGCTGCCGTATATTGCACAGCCATCAGCGAAAAACCGACACCAACAAAAGGACCGAAGATGGTGGTAGCCGTCGCAACAGAAAGTCCTTTCCTATCACGCATCGCCTCCCGTAAAGGAGCCATTCCATCACGGAAATAAAGCAGCAATGAAAAACCAATAATACCAGCGATACAGCGATAGAAATTGGCACTGAAAGGCACAAGCCATTCTGGCACACTCGCTACCGTCTCGTAGTGATCCATTCCGATTTTGCTCAATACGAGCCCTACACCTTGACACACAGCGGCTCCAACAGCAAAGAGCACGCCATTAAGGGGCAGTTTCAACGACACCTTATGATGTTCTCCACGTCCAAGCACAGAGATCGCTATACCCAAAAGAGTCACCAACATGGCTCCGACGCTCATTGCTGTCATCTGCTGACCCAGTGTCACCCATGCCATCAAGGCTGCAGACAACGGAGCAAGCGTCATAAAGAGCTGTCCATAACGTGAGCCGATAATGATATAACACTGAAACAGGCAGAAGTCACCTATCACATATCCTACAAGTCCTGACAACAGCATCCAGACAGATGCCTCTGCTGATGCACCTGGTGGCAGCACACTGCCTGTCACCACGCCAAAGAGCACAAGCGAAAAAAGAAGCGCCAGTCCCATACGTAGCACATTCAGCGTCAGATTACCCAGCCGCTTTGATCCAAACTCACTTAACAACGCGGTAGCCGTCCACGAAAACGCCACGCCAATAGATATCAATTCGCCAATATAAGCCATTATCTATTATTCTGAAAACTACTGATGATTGTGCAAAGGTACAAAGTTTTTTCATGATTTCTTTGTAAATACGCATAGAAAGTTGCAGAAATATCATACCTTTGCACCTGTCAATACAATATAACTATTATCAAGCACAAAAATGAAAGAGATCTACTTAGCAGGAGGATGCTTCTGGGGCACAGAGCATTACTTCAAACAGATTCATGGCGTCGTCAACACGGAAGTAGGATTCGCTAACGGAGAAACAGAGAATCCCACCTACAAAGAGGTATATACGGACCAAACGGGTTATGCCGAGACCGTACATGTCATATACGACGAGCAGATCGTTGATCTGGAGTTCCTTCTTAATATGTTCTTCAAAGCGATTGATCCTGTAAGCCTTAACAAACAAGGGCATGACGAGGGTACCCGCTATCGCACTGGCGTCTATTATATTACTGACGATCAGTTGCCGATTATAAACAAAGTGTTTGCTGAGCAACAGGCACAACTCTCCCAGCCCATCGCTGTAGAGTGCCAACCGCTGAAAAACTTCTACACCGCCGAAGAATACCATCAAGACTATCTCGACAAGAATCCTAACGGCTACTGTCATCTGCCAACCGCTCTCTTCGAGTTTGCACGACAGGCCAGATCTTGATCCTTATTTCAGTTTCTTACCATAGTAGTAGACACTGAACGATGTCTTATGATACCCTCTGTGCGGCTCTTGGATGTCTCTATCCATGTTAGCATGCCCGTGATGATCCCTAGATTCCTTCAGCCGAAATGATGAAGGATCAATATATTCGAGTATTCGTCCGTTCATATACACGAACATAGTCGATCTCATAGCGCATCGGGAAAGCCCCATCGTCTATCGTTCCACCGTTGTCGCCACCCAGGGCGAGGTTCAGCAGGATATACTGAGGACTGTTAAAAGGGTTCTTATAATGCCCTATTGACCCATTGACCGTGGAAGCGAGAGGCACCTCGTTGAGCAACTCGTCGTCCAGATAGAGCCGGATATAAGTCTCGTCCCAATCCATGCGCCATACATGGAAGTGTTGCGCCCAGTTGGGATCACGTTCGATGAAATGGGCATAATCCACACGTTTGCTGTTCCACACAGCCTGATAACGCTGATCGTTGCCCCAAGCCACATTTGCCAGGATATGGGGGACCCCCTTGATACGATAATACTCCATAAGGTCGATCTCGCCACACGACGGCCATTCCATCCCGCTGCCCAGCGTCCAGATGGCAGGCCACGCGCCGCCAGCCGTAGGGATGCGTGCGCACACCTCCAAACGACCATAGAGGAACGCATACTTCCCCTTCGTTGTGAGACAGGCCGAGGTATAGTCGATGGTCTGACGCTGCTGGCCCCAGTGAGTCGCATCAGGACGATAGGTGGGATTGGGGCGCTCTTCGCGCCGCGCCTCGATGACGAGGACCCCATCTTGCTGGTAGGCGTTCTGCCACTGATACCACTGCGCCTCATGGTTACGTACGAAACCCTGTTCATAGTTCCATATCGTAGAGTCGGGGCGACCATTGCCATCGAACTCATCACTCCACGCCAGTCGCCACTCCTGTGCTGATAACTGGGTAGCACAAAGCAATACCGATAAAATCGTAGTTTTCCTCACCTTATATAGTTTTTCTCCTTCGTCTTAAACGATTTCGTGACAAAGGTACGTCGTTTTTCCGACATGCCCAAATTAATGGCCGATTTTCGTTCTACTTGATGGGCATGGCCTTCCCCCCCCATCAAGTCACTGTCCCTTGATTACTTCTGCAGGATCTGTTCCGCATGCTCTTTGGTCTTCACCTGCTTACCAGCGAAGATCTGTTCGATGATGCCCTCCTCGTTGATCACGAAGGTGGTACGGATAGTGCCCATCGTCTTCTTGCCATACATCGTCTTCTCGCCCCAGGCACCCATCGCCTCCATCAGCCTTCTGTCAACATCAGCAATCAGCGGAAAGGGCAACGAATGCTTCTCCTTGAACTTCACATGCGAGGCGGCAGAATCCTTACTCACGCCTACGATCTCATACCCCTGAGCCTGTAGATCGCCATAATGGTCTCTCAGACTACAAGCCTCGGCCGTACAACCGCTGGTATTATCCTTCGGATAGAAATACAGCACCAGCTTACGACCGCGATAATCACTCAGACGGATATCCCGTCCCTGTTCGTCCTTGCCCAGAATCTCGGGCGCCTTGTCTCCAATAGTCATGATTGTCTGTAATGAGGATTATTCGTTTATTATATATTATTCGTTTCCATATATCTCCTCTACTGATTTCTTTGCAGATTGATGACTTATATACACTGCCATAAAAGCAATCATAACCACATTCTGTGATGTTTCTCTTATCACGATAATGACTGGCCTATTGTATCAATTACAAAGAAGTGACATCCAAACATACTTATTTTGTTTACATCTCATCCATGGGAACAAATTCTGTAGAGTTATCCTCGGCATGGTATATAATGTACCCATCTAAAGCTGTACTCAGAATGTGATTTTCTTTTAATCCGCCCCTGTAAAGTAAGAAATTACATACATCTGTAGGAGTGATATAAGGGTTATCACGAAGATGGCTATGAACTACGGATTTAATTTGTTGTCCTTCAACATCCACCGTCTTAATAGCTATCAGTGAATTGTGGTATTTTCTGAAACACAATGCATTACCATTATTATCAAAATCAATAGAGTAATCATTTCCAAAAGGAATTGTGTTTGGCTGTACAGTGCCTTGAAGTATATAGAGTCGTATTAGATTATCATTGATACGTACGAAGTCAAAATTCGGATTACCACATTTTTCGTTATACTTTATTTCACCTCCATAGTTCTCGAAGGCGTTTTTTATCATGATATTTTTAATCCTAGCTTGAGCCCGTTCCGTTTCTGTTATTGGACGTTTTTCGTACGATATAGTATTTGTTCTATTGACATGGTTATATTTCAACTCAAAGACGCAATTCTTAATGTCCTTATCAAAGAAAGTGGCACTCCATGTACTATCTGTGGGTTGCCAGATAAGATTCTCGCCCAGATCGTCACGACTATAGTGAGCCAAGACAGAATCTGTTGACATCCAGTTAATCGTTTCTGCAATGTAAAGATTATACCCTTCTGCGCATATACTATCGTTTGTAGCTTGAATGATTTCTGCTTCTGGGCGTTTTATTTTTTTCTTTTTCTTGTCTTTCTTTTTTTGATCAGCACGCTCAGTTTTCTTTTCTTTTTCCACATACTTCTTTACATACTCTACGAAGTTATGTTCGGTGACAGTGTCCTTGAACCAGCCAAAGTTGAGATGACTCATATCGCTACTAACACCACAAAACATCCAAGGTTTGTCGCTGCTTCTGCCAGAAACATCTATACTCAGTTCCAGCGTGAAATATTGCACCGTGCGCTGCTTGCGGTCTATCACAGCTGCAGCATATTTACATAGCGGAGGTCTCTGAGGTTCAGGCATCCTATAAACAATGATATCAATATCATTAGGTTGAGGATACACCTGTGCCGACACCTCAGCCCAATCCCATTCATAATGGCTGATAAACATTCCACCCAAATACAACTTCCATTCAGTTATATCTGTTAACATTGTGTCGTCGTATTCGCCTTTTTTCCAATCAAAAAGTATCCTAGGTATCCAGCGGAACTGGAACTCATAAGTTTGCATCGTGTCACCGCGCTCTATGATATCACTGTAATATGAAGCCGCCTCGCCCAGTTCTTTATTATCCTTTAGACTATTTAAAAGACGTAACGCTTCTGCTTTGTTTTGCTCCGTACCCCAGCCATTAAAGTAGTATTTAGCAAGTATAAACCTTGCACCTTCGTGCTGTTGGGCTGCTAGTGATACCCATTCGAATGCTTTCTTTATGTCTTGCTCTACTCCATGACCATGTTCATAGAGTATTCCCATATTCAGTTGCGCCACAGGATAGCCGCCTTCGGCAGACTTTTGGTAGTAAGCCACCGCCTTCTTCAAATCAGCAGCCACACCATATCCATACTCATAAGCTTGTCCGACACGCTCCATCGC
Organism: Prevotella aff. ruminicola Tc2-24; assembly: GCF_900110895.1. GTDB lineage: Bacteria > Bacteroidota > Bacteroidia > Bacteroidales > Bacteroidaceae > Prevotella. The sequence goes on from NZ_FOIQ01000002.1 coordinate 223,769, forward strand.
AGAAATGTTACCTTGTTCGGCCGAACGCATAAACCAGCGGAATGACTCGTCCTGGTTCTTTTCTACACTGATGCCAGCTTCATAGCACACACCGAGCATCAACTGTCCGTAACGATTGCCCTTTTCAGCAGCATCACGAATCATTGAGTAGGCCTTTGTATAGTCTACTTCAACCCTTTCTCCACTAATGTATTCTATGGCCAAATCTACCTGAACATTCAGATTTCCCAGTGCCATAGAATCTTCCATCTCCTTAATAGTCATTTTCTGCTGACTATAAGAGGACTGTGCAATCATACACGTAAAAAGAAAGACAAACAGCCTATTCAAACTATTCAACCTCTTTAATCCATTCAAGATTTTTCTTGTCATCATAATCGTTGGTTTATTGATTCTGTTACAAAGTTATCTATTTATTTGAAATCCTCCATATATAATACACGAAAATGGTATAAATGATTATGCTTTGCAATCCTTATCTCATCCATCCTTCAACACGGTACACCTTCTCCAGAAGTTTCCGTTCCTGTTTTGTTGTACCGTTCCTGTACCACACCTCAACCCGAGCAGCATAATAATCTCCCCAATCGCCTTCGTAGATATGGAATTCTTTTTTTTCTACCATTCTCGTGAACGATTTCGTTGAATCTATACAAACTTTGCTACTTTCTTCTAGTTCGTCTTCCGATAATGGGATGTTTTCTGTTACCTCGAAACATCGAAGAAAAACTTCTCCTGCTGGTAATGGACCATAATAAAAATCATACTTATATACTCCACCTTGAAAACTATTCCATACAACTAGATAGTTATTGGTATCTATACTGTCTATAGGTGCCGTTGAACACGAATCATCCACAAGGGGCAAGTTGCATTCTAATCCATCAGGAATCGGATGGTCTTTTCCGAATCCATCAGGACTTTCCATTGCTAAGAATGAAAGAGGGAACCCCAGAACACATACGACCAAAATGGTCGCCAAGAAGGAAAAGAAGGACCTCTTCCATTGCTTATTGATAAGTAGAATGACCCATGATATCGGCAGTGCTATCAGTACGATAAGTATAAGAACGCTTACTGTGCTTTCAATTACCATCGATGATTTCATAGATTGTATCATCAACATATACATTAAGCAAGCCACAATCATTAAGCACGCTAGCAGGATAGGTAATATATACCAATATTTTAATAGTCTTTTCATATATTACAATTATTCTTTTCTTACAATGACATTGCAAATATATGACTTTTATTTTTATTAATTGTCTTGTAAAGGAAAAAAATGGTTTACTTCTTCTAGAAATGGACGGGAATCTCGGGCGCCTTGTCTCCAATAGTCATGATTGTCTTTTTATTAGTTATTGATTACGCCAATGCTTAAGCATCGATAGATGAGAGTCATAAAGACTGCGACGTTCGGATTCGGACTGATTGTCGGGGTTGGGCATATGACTGACAAGAAAGTCGAGCAATGAGTCCTTGTCCTTATAAACAAAGTTGCCATCTGCATAGCACCATTTACAATAGTCTTCGTTGAAACTACCATCCACCTCATGACTAATCATTGCGTCATCCGATAAAGGCATTCCGCAGCATTGGCAGTACAATGTCTGAGGTGAGCCGAGCAGCGTATTGATTGATATCCCAAACTCTCTTGACAATGTCTTCAACTGTTCTGTATCCGGCTGCGTCTCTCCATTTTCCCACCGGCTTACGGCTTGGCGACTTACATAGATCCGTTCAGCTAACTGTTCTTGTGTCAGGTTGTTCTTCTCTCGAATGTTTCTTATAATCTCTTTTGTCTCCATAAAAACTGTTTAATTGATTTGACGGTGCAAAGATACAACAAAGAACAATGCCTGTCAAGAAACAGAAAGTTGCATATTCTTAATTCATGTTAAGTTAGAGATCATATCTGTTGATTAGCGGTCAAAGGCCCATGGCTTGTCAACAAAAAGAGCGCCGCAGTTGTCTGTTCTGCGGCGCTCTTTATATAAAGGTTACCGAAGCCGAGCTCGTCCTTCTTGGATTGATTCCTATCTCAGTTTCTTACCTCTATAATAGGTGTTGAGGCTGTCTTCTGCATAACCGTTACTTGTATATCTGAACGTTGAGGCAAAAGCTCCTTCCACCTTCTCACCATAGTAGTAGACACTGAAGGCATCTTTGGCATAACCTCCTCCCAACACTTCGAAGCTAGAACATGTGGCACCTTTTATCTTTTCACCAAGAAAGAATACACTGAAGGAATCCTTGGCATAACCATAGTCCAATTCGACAAACTGGCTGGACACAGCATCGATTTTCTTATCGCCGTAATAGACACTGAATGATGTTTTATGATACCCTTTGTACGGCTCTTGGATGTCTCTATCCGTGTTAGCATGCCCGTGCCGATGCCTAGATTCCTTCAGTCGGAATGATGAAGGATCAACATACTCGAGTATTCGCCCGTTCATATACACGTGATGACGATCCTTGGCATAGCCGAATCCTAGATCAACAAAACTACGGATATCTGCATGTATCACCATCTCGCCGCCAAAATACACACGGTCTCGGTCAACCTCATACCGTTGGGCATAGCTCGTTAAAGTCCATCCCATCATTGCCATCACAAGACAAATCCTGAATAAAAAATTTACCTGTTTCATCATCTATAAGAGTTATATGATTTATTCACTGATCTTTCTTCTGCATTTCAAATTCTATGACCTCATCATCATATTTGCATATTTTGCCAGTAGCTGCATCTACAATGAACCCAGGCCAGAAGAGAATATTAAGAAGCGAAACAAAATTGAATGTAGGCACAACACTTACATATGTTCTCTCATAGCCATCTTTCTTTATATACAGATGTTTAGAATTCAGGCCTTTCCTTAGCTTAATAGTTGCCATCCCGTCTGCGTCTAACTTCCCTAATTTCCTTGACCCATCATAGATAGTGGCATCACTTTCGCCTGCAAATACAATATCTTGATGAGAAGAAGTAAATAGCGTAGCGCAAGAAGAGAAGCATAATGCTGATGTTAAGATTAAAGAGATTGATATAAGTTTTTCTTTCATAATTGTGAATAATTGAATGATTTGTGATAGCACAAAGATAAGTAATATCTGAACAAATAAAAAAGGGAAAACCCTAATATTTCATAGGAATTCCCTATAAGTTATCGAAAGACTTCATAAGAAGTCCAAATGAAAGCCCCTACAGAGCGTTTGGCGCTCCATAGGGGCTTATCGTGTAAATATTAATCAGCTAACTTAGCCTTGATCATCTCGCGGTTCAGGCGAGCGATATTGGCGATGGTCTCGTTCTTCGGGCAGACAGCCTCGCAGGCGCGAGTGTTGGTGCAGTTACCAAAGCCGAGCTCGTCCATCTTGGCAATCATGTTCTTCACACGACGGGCAGCCTCTACACGGCCCTGCGGAAGCAGAGCGAGCTGAGATACCTTAGACGATACGAAGAGCATGGCAGAGCCGTTCTTACATGCTGCTACGCAGGCGCCACAGCCGATGCAAGAAGCGCAGTCCATAGCCTCGTCGGCATCTTCCTTAGGAATAAGGATAGCGTTAGCATCCTGAGCCTGTCCTGTGCGGATGGTGGTGTAACCACCAGCCTGGATGATCTTATCGAAGGCGTTGCGGTCTACCATACAGTCCTTGATCACGGGGAAAGCCGCCGAGCGCCAAGGCTCTACAGTGATAACATCGCCGTCGTTGAAGCGGCGCATGTAGAGCTGACAGGTGGTGGCACCACGCTCAGTGAGTCCGTGAGGTGTACCGTTGATATAAAGCGAGCACATACCGCAGATACCCTCGCGGCAGTCGTGGTCGAACACGAAGGGCTCCTTGCCTTCGTTGATGAGCTCCTCGTTCAGGATGTCAAGCATCTCGAGGAAAGAGGTGTCATCGGGAATATCGTGCATCTCGTGGGTGTCGAAATGTCCCTGGTCCTTGGGGCCGTTCTGGCGCCAGAACTTTATTGTAAATGAAATATTCTTTGCCATAATTTCAAATCCTTACTTAGTTCTTATAGTTACGGGTTTGTACCTTGATTGCCTCATACTCCAGCGGCTCCTTAGAGAGCTCAGGCTCCACGCCCTTGCCTTTATACTCCCAGCAGCCTACATAGAAGTAGTTCTCGTCGTCGCGCTTAGCCTCGCCTTCCTCGGTCTGGTACTCCTCGCGGAAGTGACCACCGCAGGACTCGTTACGAGAGAGAGCGTCGAAGGCCACAAGCTGACCCATGGTGAAGAAGTCGCGCAGGTGGATAGCCTTGTCGAGCTCGACATTCATGCCTTCCTTCGTGCCAGGAACGAAGAGGTTGGTATCGAACTCCTTCTCAAGCTCGTGCATCTTCTTCAGACCTTCCTTCAGGCCCTCAGCGGTGCGACCCATACCTACATACTCCCACATGATGTGACCCAGCTCCTTGTGGATAGAGTCGACAGAGCGCTTACCCTTGATGTTCATCAGACGGTCGATCTCGGCAGCAACGCCCTTCTCGGCCTCCTCGAACTCAGGCAGATCGGTAGAAACCTTGCCCCAGATAGACTGGTCGGCCAGGTAGTTCTGGATGGTGTAAGGCAGCACGAAGTAACCATCGGCCAGACCCTGCATCAGCGCAGAAGCACCCAGACGGTTAGCACCGTGGTCAGAGAAGTTACACTCACCGATAGCGAACAGGCCAGGGATGGTGGTCTGCAGCTCGTAGTCTACCCAGATACCACCCATGGTGTAGTGGATAGCGGGATAGATCATCATCGGCTTGTAGTACTTCACACCGTTAATCTCGTTGGCCACATCGCCAGGGAACACGTCGGTGATCTCCTCATACATCTCGAAGAGGTTACCATAACGCTGCATGATCACGTCGATACCCAGACGGTTGATAGACTCAGAGAAGTCGAGGAACACAGCCAGACCCGTGTTGTTCACGCCGAAGCCCTTGTCGCAACGCTCCTTAGCGGCACGAGAGGCCACGTCGCGAGGAACGAGGTTTCCGAAGGCAGGATAACGGCGCTCCAGATAGTAGTCGCGGTCCTCCTCAGGAATCTCCCAACCCTGCTTGGTACCAGCCTGCAGAGCCTTGGCATCCTCAATATTCTTCGGCACCCAGATACGACCGTCGTTACGCAGCGACTCAGACATCAGCGTCAGCTTAGACTGCTTGTCACCATGGACGGGGATACAGGTGGGGTGAATCTGAACATATGAAGGGTTGGCGAACATGGCACCCTTACGATAGCACTGAACGGCAGCGGTGCAGTTACAACCCATAGCGTTGGTAGAGAGGAAGTAGGTGTTTCCGTAACCACCAGTAGCGATAACGACGGCATTGGCGCTGAAACGCTCCAGCTCACCAGTAACGAGGTTCTTGGCGATGATACCACGGGCACGGCCGTCGACAATCACCACATCCTCCATCTCGTAACGGGTGTAGAGCTTCACCTTACCAGCCTGGACCTGACAGCTCAGTGAAGAGTAGGCGCCCAACAGCAGCTGCTGACCTGTCTGACCCTTGGCATAGAATGTACGAGACACCTGAGCACCACCGAATGAACGGTTGGCCAGCATACCACCGTACTCACGAGCGAAGGGAACACCCTGAGCCACGCACTGGTCGATAATATTGTTTGAAACCTCAGCCAGACGATACACGTTGGCCTCGCGAGCACGATAGTCACCACCCTTCACGGTGTCGTAGAACAGACGATAGACAGAGTCACCATCGTTCTGATAGCACTTGGCGGCGTTGATACCACCCTGGGCAGCGATTGAGTGAGCGCGACGGGGAGAGTCCTGGATACACAGGTTAATCACATTGAAGCCCATCTCACCGAGTGAAGCGGCTGCAGAGGCACCAGCCAGACCGGTACCAACCACGATCACGTCGAGCTTCAGCTTGTTCTTCGGGTTGACGAGACGCTGATGAGCCTTATATTCCTTCCATTTCTCAGGTACTGGACCTGCGGGAATCTTAGAATCTAATACTTTTGCCATAATCTTTTTCAAAATTTAAGATTGAAAAAATAAATAATTAAAGTTTAGCAGAGGCTCGGAGCGCACTTGAATGCGAAAGCCAGAACAACAATCAGGAAACAGATCATCAGCAGGGTCACATAGATGAAGCCGATCACCTTCCAACGGCAGAGCCATGTCTTACCGCTCCATCCAAGTGTCTGAAGGGCTGACCAGAAGCCGTGTGTGAGGTGGAACCAGATTGCCACGAACCAAACGATGTACAGAACCACAAATACAGGATTAGCGAATGTCTCCTTAATCCATGCAAAACCATCGGCAGGATCGATCTGCTGGTATGTGCCCACCAGCTCGGCGAACATCATGTTGTACCAGAAGTTGTACAGGTGCAGCAGCAGGCCAATCACGATGATCAGACCCAACACGAGCATGTTCTTGGAAGCCCACTCCACCTTACCTGCATTCACTGTTGTTGCCACTTCATAGCGATTGTCTCCGCGGGCCTTACGGTTCTGCGCCGTCAGGATGAAAGCGTAGACAATGTGAATCACTGCCAGAGCAGCCAGACCAAGCGTTGCTACAACAGCATACCAGTTGGCACCCAGGAATTCGCAAATCATGTTGTATCCCTCTTCCGAGAACAGCGCTACCACGTTCATGCAACCATGGAAGGTCAAAAACAGGATGAGCGCAATGCCCGTCACAGACATTACAACTTTTCTACCAATTGATGAATTGATTAACCACATAAGTTGTTGAAATTTAATAATTTATTAAAATTGTATTTTTTCTTGATAATTTACATTATAATCTCAGTCTCTTATGTCAAGAAGGTCTTCTTATACCTTATTATAGGTATTTCGTTTTTACTTTAGAGCGCAAAGTTACTATAATTTAATGATAATTCAAAGTTTTTTCGGGTAAAAATGCACCAAAAATCCGATTTTTATGCTTACTTTTGCGGAAAATTAGGAAACAGCAAATGAAATTCAAGTATGATGTTCTGGTGATTGGAGGAGGACATGCAGGCTGCGAGGCGGCCTGTGCCAGTGCCAACATGGGGGCCAAGACCTGTCTGATAACCATGGACATGAACAAGATTGCACAGATGTCGTGCAACCCTGCCATCGGCGGTATTGCCAAAGGCCAGATCGTGCGCGAGATCGATGCACTCGGCGGACAGATGGGACTGGTGACAGATGCCACCTCCATCCAGTTCCGTATGCTCAACGTAGGAAAGGGACCCGCCATGTGGAGCCCCCGTGCCCAGTGCGACCGTGGGAAGTTCATCTGGGAATGGCGCAGACATCTCGATGAAACCGAAAATCTCGACATCTGGCAAGACCAGGCCGATGAACTGCTCGTAGAAGAGACTGGACAACACGACGATAACGGGCACCCCACTGTCAGGGCCATCGGCGTGCGCACCATCTGGGGCGCAGAACTCTATGCAAGATGTGTGGTGATCACTGCTGGCACCTTCCTCAACGGGCTGATGCACATTGGACGGAAGATGGTGGCTGGAGGTCGTGTTGCAGAACCTGCCGTGCCCCACTTCACGGAGAGCATCACCCGCCACGGCGTCACGACTGCCCGCATGAAGACAGGAACCCCAGTACGTATCGACAAGCGCTCTGTTCACTTCGATGAAATGGAGATTCAACCAGGCGAAAACAAACCCTATCAGTTCAGTTATATGAACAAGGGCGGTGCCTTGAAACAACTACCTTGCTGGACTTGCAACACGAACGCAGAGGTACATGAGGTGTTGCGCAGCGGACTGGCAGACTCTCCGCTCTATAACGGACAGATCCAATCGATAGGTCCGCGCTACTGCCCTTCCATCGAGACCAAGCTCATGACCTTCCCTGATCGCGAGAAGCACCCGCTGTTTCTCGAGCCAGAGGGAGAAGACACCAACGAGATGTATCTGAACGGTTTCTCCTCGTCATTGCCGATGGACGTACAGATCCAAGCACTGAAGAAGATTCCTGCTTTCAGAGACCTGAAGGTGTATCGCCCTGGTTATGCCATCGAATACGATTTCTTCGACCCCACCCAACTCAATCACTCGCTGGAATCGAAGATTATCGAGAACCTATTCTTCGCTGGACAGGTCAATGGCACAACAGGCTATGAAGAGGCTGGAGGTCAGGGAACACTGGCAGGAGCTAACGCTGCGCTGAAGGCAGGAGCAGCAGAGTGTCGTGGCGCAGCAACAAGCACGACACAGTTCGTACTTCATCGCGACGAAGCTTATATCGGCGTTCTCATCGACGATTTGGTGACAAAAGGTGTCGACGAGCCTTATCGTATGTTTACGTCGAGAGCCGAATACAGAATTCTGCTGAGACAAGACGATGCCGACGCGCGTCTGACTGAAAAGGCCTACGAGCTGGGGCTCGCAAAAAGAGATCGTTACGACTGGTGGATGGAGAAAAAACAGGCTATCGAAGAAATCGAAGAATTCTGTCAGACCTTCGCGATAAAACCGAAACTCATCAATTCGGCCCTCGAGGCGCTTGGCACCACCCCACTCCAGTACGGCTGTAAGTTAATCGATCTCGTTGGGCGTCCTCAACTCAATCTCTCCAATCTGTCGGACATTATCCCACAACTAAAGGAAGTCCTGAATCGACCAATCAATCGAAAAGAAGAGATCGCAGAGGCCGCAGAGGTACGAATGAAATATAAAGGATATATCGAACGCGAGCGAATGGTAGCAGAGAAAATGCATCGCTTGGAGAATATCAAGATTAAAGGCCATTTCAACTACGAGGACATACAGTCGCTCTCGACAGAGGCTCGTCAGAAGTTGACGCGCATCCAACCTGAGACATTGGCACAGGCCAGTCGTATTCCTGGCGTCTCCCCAAGCGACATCAACGTCTTACTTGTGCTCATGGGGAGGTAATTCTCTTGCCTATCACACCCGTGTTTCACGTGAAACAAAAGCAAAAAGAAACAAATATAACATACTGATTATGAACAACAAAGTTTTGATTGACAATTTGCGATGTATACCCGACTTCCCAAAGAAGGGTATCAATTTCCGCGACGTGACCACCCTTTATAAGAGTGCCGAGTGCGTACAGATTATGCTCAACGAGATGGAAGCGCTCTACAAGGACAAAGGCATCACCAAGATCGTAGGCATCGAGAGTCGTGGTTTCGTGATGGCATCTGCCCTGGCCGCCAGATTGGGTTGCGGCATTGTCTTGGCACGTAAGCCAGGCAAATTACCTGCTACAGCGATCAAAGAGTCGTTTTCCAAGGAATACGGTGTCGATACCATCGAGATGCACATCGACTCCATCGACGAGAACGACGTTGTACTCATTCACGACGACCTGTTGGCCACAGGAGGAACAGCCATGGCGGCATACAGGCTTGTACAGCACTTCCATCCTAAGAAGGTCTATGTGAACTTCATCATTGAGATCACAGACGAGGGACTGCATGGGCGCGACCTCTTCAAAGGCATCGACCTTACAACCCTCGTGACACTCTAACGTGTTTCACGTGAAACAAAATCTTCCAAAGTATTCATAAATAGACGCCAGCGAGATGACGAGAGAAGAGAACGAGAAACGGTTAGCCCACCTGAAGAGTATTGTCAGCAGACTGCCTGACAAGCCTGGCAGCTACCAGTTCTATGACGATACAAAGACCATCATCTATGTGGGGAAGGCGAAGAACCTCAAAGCAAGGGTCTCGTCTTACTTCCACACAGAGGTGGATCGTTTCAAGACCAAGGTACTCGTCTCTAAGATCCACGACATCAGCTATACGGTCGTAAATACAGAGGAGGACGCCCTTCTCTTGGAGAACTCGCTCATCAAGAAGTATAATCCGCGGTACAACGTCCTGCTGAAGGACGGCAAGACCTACCCCAGCATCTGTGTCACCAACGAGTACTTCCCCCGCATTTTCAAGACACGCACTATCAACAAAAAATGGGGCACTTACTACGGTCCTTACTCTCATGTCGCAAGCATGTATGCCATCCTTGACCTCATCAAGGAACTATACCACCCACGTACCTGTCGTCAGCCCATCACCAAAGAGGGTGTAGAGACAGGCAAATACAAGGTTTGTCTCGACTACCACATCAAGAAATGTATGGGACCGTGCGTAGGAAAGCAGTCGTATGAGGACTACCAGAGAGGTATCCAACAGGCACGCGAAATCCTCAAGGGTAACACCCGCCAGATGCTCAAAGAGCTCAGAGACGAGATGCTGCATCTCTCCGACGAACTCCGTTTCGAGGAGGCGGAGGAGGTGAAACGGAAATACATCGCCCTCGACACCTTCGTCAGCAAGAGCGAGGTGGTCAGTCATACCATCGACAACGTCGACGTCTTCTCCATCACCAGCGACGAAAAGATGGCCTTCATCAACTATATCCACGTATCCAACGGCAGCATCAACCAGAGCTTCACCATCGAATACAAGAAGAAACTCAACGAGACAGACAAAGAACTGCTGCAGTTGGGTATCGTTGAACTGCGCGAGCGTTTCAAGAGCCAGTCGAAGGAGATCATCGTTCCTCAGGAACTCGACATGACACTCGAAGGCATCACCTTCACCATCCCCCAGCGAGGCGACAAGAAAACCTTGCTCGAGCTCTCTATCATGAACGGCAAACAGTATAAGTTCGACCGTCTGAAACAAGCCGAGAAACTCAATCCGGAACAGAAACAGACCCGTCTGATGAAGGAACTCCAGGACAAACTCCACCTACCCAAACTACCCTTCCAGATAGAGTGCTTCGACAACTCCAATATCTCTGGTACAGACGCTGTGGCTGCCTGTGTGGTTTTCAAGAAGATGAAACCCTCGAAGCGTGACTATAAGCACTATAACATCAAGACCGTCACAGGACCTGACGACTATGCCTCGATGAAAGAGGTGGTTCATCGTCGCTACACACGACTGATGGAGGAAGAACAACCCCTACCCGACCTCATCATCGCTGATGGCGGAAAAGGGCAGATGGAGGTCATCAGACAGGTGATACAAGACGAGCTGGATCTCGATATCCCCATTGCAGGACTGGCCAAGAACGACCGTCACCGTACCAACGAACTGCTCTACGGCTTCCCGCCGCTCAGCGTGGCCCTGAAAACAGACAGCGAGCTCTTCCACGTACTCACACAGATACAAGACGAGGTGCATCGCTTCGCCATCCAGTTCCATCGAGACAAGCGTTCTAAGCGCGCCTTACAGTCTGAGCTGGACAACATCAAGGGTATCGGTCCGAAAACGCGTGACGAGCTTCTAAATAGCCTTAAATCAGTCAAGAAGATACGCGAGGCCAGTCTCGATAGTCTCTCGGCCATCATTGGTCCCTCAAAAGCACAGATTATCTACGACTACTTCCACCAAAGACAATCATAGTATAGAAAAGCCTTTTGTCTACTTGTCTACCGTCTACTCGTCAATCCAGTTTGTCTAACACGCCACAAGACAATCTGCCAAAATATCTTAACAAAATGTCAGGTTTGAAGAACGGCGACAGATAGCCCTCCCAATAAAGTCTCAGTTTGCTCTGAGGAAAGTGAGAGTTTCCTTGGAGGAAAGTCGGACTTTGCCCGGAGGAAACCCCAAGAACCCCAAAACGCCAGAAATAAGGGGCAACAACAGCACACAAACATACGATAAAAATTGTTTACTCCAGAAAACAGCATCTACTGATTATGTCTTCAGTTTGATAACGCCTGACGAAGTCTCGTAAGGTCGATTTACATCGATGTAAATTTGGTTTTATCGATATAATTTCGTAACTTTGCGCTCTATGAGAGCAGTTATACAGAGAGTCAGTCAGGCAAGTGTCACGATCGACGGTGAGGTCAAATCGGCCATCGGATGGGGATTGCTCATTCTGATAGGCATCTGCGACGACGACGAGAAGGACGATGTAGACTGGCTGGTGAAGAAAATCGCCAACCTGCGTGTGTTTGATGATGAAAACGGAGTGATGAACCGCTCTGTCCTTGATATCGGGGGCGAGGCACTCGTCGTGAGCCAGTTCACACTGTTCGCTAGTTACAAGAAAGGCAACCGCCCCAGTTGGTTCCGTGCCGGCTCCCACGAGCACTCTATCCCACTCTACGAGACCTTCTGCACGCAACTCTCCGAAGCGATAGGCAAGCCCGTTGGCACAGGCGAGTTTGGAGCAGACATGAAGGTGGAACTGCTCAACGACGGACCAGTCACTATCTGTATGGATACCAAAAACAAAGAATAAGCGATGAGAAAATATCTGAGAGAAATAGAGATTTCAGGCGTCATCCTGGCTGCCATTGGCGTTGGACTTTCCTACATCAAGGGCATTCAGTATGGTGTATGGCCATGTGGATTAGGACTGCTACTGCTACTCGCCATCTTCCTCTACAAAGCCTTCCACTGGAAGGAGTACGAGCGTGAGAATAAGCAGTATATCATCATTATTCTGCTCGCCATCTTTATCATGTTCATTCAAATGCTCACAAAACGATGACTATCAAAGAAGCACAGGAACTGGTGGATCGCTGGATCAAGGAATATGGGGTTCGTTATTTCTCGGAACTGACGAATATGGCAGTGCTGACGGAGGAAGTGGGCGAACTGGCCCGTGTGATAGCCCGCAAATACGGTGACCAGAGCTTCAAAGAAGGCGAGAAAGACAACCTCGGCGAGGAGATGGCCGATGTACTTTGGGTACTCATCTGCCTGGCCAACCAAACGGGTGTAGACCTCACAGAAGAACTGAAGAAATCGATAGACAAGAAGACGCAACGTGACTCACTACGACATATACATAACAAAAAATTAATGGCATAGACTATGGCAGAACAACATCATGACCATGCGCATCACCACCACGTGGAGATGCCACAGAAGAGCCAGATCGAAGAGGCTCTGAGCAAGTACAACCTCAACGTTTCCGACGAGGAGGTGCGTGCCGCCGTGAAACAGATCATCACGGAGAAAGTACATGAGAACGATACCCCCGAGGTGAAACAATTCCTGATGGGAAGCGTGGAACTGACAACCCTGAAGACCACCGACTCCGATGAGAGTGTGCTGGCATTCACAGAACGTGTGAACCAGTTCGATGAGCAATACCCTAACCTACCCCACGTGGCCACCATCTGCGTGTATCCGCGCTTTGCCAAGGTGGTATCGGAGACCCTCGAAGTCGACGGTGTGGAAATCGCCTGCGTCAGCGGCTCATTCCCGTCCTCTCAGGCCCTGATCGAGGTGAAGACGATAGAGACTAGTCTGGCCGTGAAAGACGGCGCCACAGAGATCGATATGGTGCTCTCCGTGGGTGCATTCCTCTCTGGCGACTACGAGACTGTCTGTGACGAGATACAGCAGATGAAGGAGGCCTGTGGCGACAAGAAGATGAAGGTGATCCTCGAGACGGGCTGTCTGAAGACGGCTGCGAACATCAAGACCGCCTCAATACTTGCTATGTACAGTGGTGCCGACTATATCAAGACCTCGACAGGCAAGCTCGAGCCTGCTGCCACCCCTGAGGCAGCCTATGTGATGTGTCAGGCCATCAAGGAGTACTACGATGAAACGGGCATCCAGATTGGTTTCAAGCCTGCTGGTGGCCTTAATTCCGTGATGGATGCTCTGATCTACTACACGATTGTGAAAGAGGTTCTGGGCGAGAAATGGCTTACCAACCAATGGTTCCGTATGGGCACCTCGCGCCTGGCTAACCTGTTGCTGAGCGAGGTAATCGGTGAGGAAACAAAGTTCTTCTAAGAAAAGACAACAACCACCTCTTATAGAGGTGCTTATAAAGATAAAAGGAGGGAACCAACCCTCCTTTTTTCGTATCTAAAGTTTTCGTTGTATCGCATAATCCAGATAGGCCGTATAGGCATCCTTCAGAGATGGGGCCTTCACATGTCTATCGATATATACCCTAACCTCCTGCGCAATCTCTTCCATCTTGCGCTGGGCATAGTCGATACCACCATATTCTTTCGTAAACTCCACGAGAACAGCGATCTCCTCTGCATTGATCGTACCAGCCTTTACCTTCATGGCCAGAGGCATCATCGACTCGTAAGGCGAATGCTGGAGTGCATAGATCACAGGCAGCGTGAGCTTGCCCTCAGCCATATCCGTGCTTGTCGGCTTGCCTATCTCATCAGAATCGAAATAATCGAAGATATCATCACGGATCTGGAAGATCATACCCAGATTCCTGCCAAATTTCTTGGCCGCCACCACATCTTCTTCGGAAGCACCTACAGATAAGGCGCCTATGCCAGAACAAGCTTCGAAGAGCGAAGCTGTCTTTTGTTCAATTACCTGATAATAAGCTTCTTCCGAGATATCCTTATTATTAATATTCTGCAACTGAAGAATCTCGCCAGCAGCAAGGGTACGACCAAGATTCGACAGACTTTGTATGATTTTCTGATTGCCAGTAAAGGATGCATTCAATAAACAAGTGGAGAGGATATAGTCACCTACTAAGACAGACACTTTATTATTATAAGCGGCATTCAAGGAAGGTTGGCCGCGACGTTCGTCACTCTCGTCGACCACATCATCATGGGTAAGACTCGCCGTATGAAGCAACTCTAACGCGACAGCAGAACGAAGCGTGACATCAGTTATCTCGCCATAGTTCTTTGCCGAAAGAAGCGTAATCATCGGACGCATCTGCTTTCCTGAGCGCTGACTGATATGTGTTAAGGCCTGCGACAACAGACCATCCTCATGGGTCAACGCTTCAAGAAAAAGATTCCTGAAGTCAGCAAATTCCTTTTCAATAGGGGTTTTTATCCTTGATAAATAATCCATTGTTTTGAAATTTGGTACAAAAATAAGAAAAAATTGGGTAATTAGATATTTTTTTAGTAATTTTACGCAGAAAAAAAACAAAGATATGGAGAAATTGTTTCTTTTAGATGCCTACGCGCTCATATATCGATCGTACTACGCTTTCATCAAGAACCCAAGAATCAATTCAAAGGGACTGAATACGTCGGCGATTATCGGGTTCTGTAACACCCTGAACGAAGTGCTTCAGAAAGAGCAACCTACCCATATCGGCGTGGCTTTCGACCCTCACGGTCCTACCTTCCGCAGCGAGGCTTTTCCAGAGTATAAAGCTCAACGCGAGGAGACCCCCGAGGACATCCGTAAGGCCGTCCCCATCATCAAGGAGATCCTGAAAGCATATCGTATACCTATCTTACAGGTAGACGGTTACGAGGCCGATGACGTTATTGGCACACTGGCCAAAAAAGCTGATTCCATCGGCATCAATACCTATATGCTCACCCCTGACAAAGACTATGGGCAGCTGGTGAGTGATCATGTGAAGATCTACCGTCCCCGTCATGGTGGCGGCTATGAAGTGATGGGACCTAAGGAGGTCACGGAGAAATACGCCATCACTACCCCACTCCAAGTGATCGACCTACTCGCACTCATGGGCGATTCTGCCGACAACTTTCCTGGTTGTCCTGGTGTCGGAGAGAAGACAGCCGCAAAACTCATCAACGACTTCGGAAGTGTTACCAACCTGATAGCACGCTCGTCGGAGATCAAAGGTAAGCTTCGCGAAAAAGTGGAGGAGCATGTCGGCGATATCAAGATGAGTTACTTCCTCGCAACCATCAAGACAGATGTTCCTGTCGAACTCAACATGGACGCCTTGAAGCTCGTCGAGCCCAACGAGGAAGAACTGAGCAAGATCTTCACCGAACTGGAGTTCAAGAGTCTGGCAGACCGAATCCTTAAAAAGAATCAAAAACCGCAAAAAATAGTTAGTGGTCAACTCGATCTGTTTGGCGAATTTCCCGCCGACGGGACGGATCTGAGCGAAAATTCGAGTTTTGACACGCTTAAAACGACTCCTCACGACTACAAACTCGTTGATAATGAGGGTGATTTGAGGAAACTTTGTGACTTTTTTAGGACAAAACAAATTCTCAGTCTAGACACGGAAACCACCTCGACCTCGCCAATCGAAGCCGAATTGGTAGGTTTAAGCTTCGCCGTGAAAGAATTCGAGGCGTTTTACGTGCCCATTCCTGCCAATCGTGAAGAAGCGTTGCGAATTGTTAATATCTTCAAAGAGGTGTATGAGGATCCGAAGATAATGAAAATCGGACAGAATCTGAAATACGATCTCGAAGTGTTGCGAAACTATGGGATCGAGTTAGCTGGTCCGATGTGGGACACGATGATTGCCCACTACCTCATCCAACCTGAGCTCCATCACAATATGGACTATATGGCTGAAATCTACTTGAACTATCAGACCATCCATATCGATGAACTGATTGGTCCCAAGGGCAAGAACCAGAAATCGATGCGTGACCTCCTACCCTCTCAAGTCTATGAATATGCCGCCGAAGATGCGGACATCACCCTCCGTCTGAAGAACAAGCTCGAGCCCGAGCTGAAAAAGTTTGAGTGCGAGAAACTATTCTATGAGATTGAGATGCCACTGATGCCCATACTCGCCGAGATGGAGATGAACGGCGTCTGTCTGGATACAGATTCTCTACGTGATACGTCAAAGGATTTCAACAACAGGATGAACGAGATCGAGGCACGTATCTACGAACTCGCTGGCGAGCACTTCAACATCGCCTCACCCAAGCAGGTGGGTGAAATACTCTTCGACAAACTGAAGATAGTAGAGAAGGCCAAGAAGACCAAGACTGGTCAGTACGTCACCTCTGAAGAGGTGTTACAACAGCTGCGTAACAAGCATGAGATTGTGGCCGATATATTGGAACACAGAGGATTAAAGAAACTTATTGGCACCTATATCGATGCCCTACCCAAGCTGATTAACCCCAAAACCGGACATATCCACACCTCGTTCAATCAGACAATCACTGCCACAGGACGCCTCTCCTCTTCTGATCCGAACCTTCAGAATATCCCCATCAGAGGTGAAGACGGTAAGGAGATAAGAAAGGCCTTTATCCCAGAACCAGGTTGTCTGTTCTTTTCTGCAGACTACTCACAGATTGAACTACGCGTGATGGCACATCTGTCGAAAGACGAAAACATGGTTGAGGTGTTCCGCGAGGGTAAGGATCTGCATGCGGCCACAGCGGCTAACATCTACAAAAAATCCATCGACGAGGTGACACGAGACGAGCGAACGAAGTCTAAGCGTGCCAACTTCGGCATTATCTACGGCATCACCGTGTTTGGCCTGGCAGAGCGCCTTGACATCGCACGCGACGAGGCAAAGATGTTGATAGACGGCTATTTCGCTACCTTCCCACAGGTACACGACTATATGGAGAAATCAAAGGAGATAGCCCGTCAGAAGGGCTATGTCACCACCCTCTTCGGCCGTCGTCGCTACCTGCCGGATATCAACTCACACAACGCCACCGTACGTGGTTTTGCCGAGCGCAACGCCATCAACGCCCCCATTCAGGGCACGGCGGCAGATATCATCAAGGTGGCCATGATCCATATCCACAACCGTTTCAAGGCTGAGGGCATCCGTTCGAAGATGATCCTACAGGTACACGACGAACTTAACTTCTCCGTCTACCCTGACGAGAAAGAGAAGGTGGAGCGCATCGTCCTCGAGGAAATGCAGGCAGCCTTCCCCCTCTCCGTTCCCCTCGTGGCCGACTCCGGCTTTGGCCAGAATTGGCTCGAAGCTCACTAAAACTCTGATTGCTAAAGCACTTTTTTGACGCCAGGAATCATCCGCACCAACCAGGTGAGGACAAACGAGACGATGGTGGTGACAACGCCGATAAACACGAACTTACCGAAGGCCCCCATCCAGATGTTGTCTGTGGCGAACTGCAAGACCAGCATCAGCAGCATGTGGAAAATATATGCACCATACGACTGAGCGGCACACCACTGCCAGAAACGACTGTTCCAGTTGCCATACTCACGGAACAGCCAGAGCAGGCCACACGAGATAAAGACGCACATCAGCGACTCATAGATGCCAAACCACTGCCATACAAAACCATTCCAAGAGCCACCATCCCTGAGGTAGTTGCCGAGGGCGAGAGCAAGGCCTATCAAAAGGGCTGTCACACCAGTACGATTGCTCATATTCTCCAACCACCCCACTCGACGGGCCAGCACACCAAGGAAGAACATCATGATATACTGCAGGTAATGGGCTGGTTCAAAGATCAGTCCCATGAAGAATACCCAATGGTCTTGCGGACTGACCTGACGGATGAAATAGCTACCCACGCCCATCAAGATACCCACAGCCAACACGCCCATGACCACAGGCCTCGACGAGAGCTCCACGATAGGCTTGCAAAACTGTCGTATTACTGTATAGAGAAGACAGAAGAACAGCAGGCTCTCTACGAACCACATATGACCTGTCTCCAGTTTGCCTGCCAGCACAGAAAGCAGACCACCCATCAACAGCCAAGGAATACCCAGGCGCATGAGTTTCTTCTTCACAAAGCGTCCTGTACCCTGTTTGTCGAAGCTGGAGGGCACGAAATAGCCGGAGATAAGGAAATATAAGCCCATGAAAAAGGCGGCATTCGTAGAGAAGAAATGCCATATCCAAGGCATAAACTCAGCAGGGTTACTGGGCTGATAAGCCCAGCCACCACCATCACCATATGCCTGACCTGCATGGTGGAAAATAACCAATACGGTCAGGCATACTTTCAGATTATCAAGATAAAATAGTCGTTTCATTCCTCGTAGCGAGTTTACATCTCACTGATACCACCGATGCCTGATCTATTAAGATCCCTATCGGCAGGACGACCACCATATCTGAGGGAGCCGATACCCGTTACGCGTCCTTTGATGAAGTCGGTGGCATAGCACTCGATGCTCCCTACTCCACTGACTTTCGCATCAACCACACTGGCTTTCATGCCCTTGGCATCGATACTACCAACGCCACTACACAGGTATTCACCCTTCTCAGCCTGACCATTCAGTGAGATACTTCCTGCGCCACTGCATGTCACATCAACCCGTTTGGCATTGATCTCCGACAGGAAGAAAGAGCCTGCACCAGAGTTCCTGATCACCAAATCGTCAGTGGTAAGACTATCAAGATGCACATCAGCGACACCAGAGTTTTTAACCTCCCTAAGCGTCGGCGTATAGACGATGATAGTCACGTCTCGAGCATCAATATTAACGCTTTTCTTCGTGAATCTGATCTCCAGACTACCGTTCTCATTTTTGAAATCAAATAAGTCTATATAGTTATCTGGGGCAGAGAGCGTCACACGACTCTGGTTACTCTGAACAATACGGATATGACCCAACGCATGATTTTCGACCTTGTCGAAAGATGATTGCGGATATTTGGCCTTTACGATATTCTCACTAGGCTCCACCCTGTTGGTTATACCCCCACCAATATTTATTCCGCATGATGATACGGAAAGCGTCAGCGCTGCTAACATTGCTATAAAAGATGTCTTCATAATCTTATGTATTTGATTGTTATTCTGATTGTTTGACGATGCAAAGATACGAAAAGTTGCGTTCTTATCAAAAAAAACATCATACCTTTAGCGTTTTTCATCGCTTATTCGTACCTTTGCACCCAGATTATAAACGTTTATAAGAAGTAATGGCATTAAAATGTGGTATTGTAGGACTCCCCAACGTGGGTAAGTCCACATTGTTTAATTGTCTGTCGAGTGCCAAAGCACAGGCAGCCAACTTTCCTTTCTGTACGATCGAGCCGAATGTGGGTGTGATCACCGTCCCCGATGAAAGACTCACCAAACTGGCAGAGTTGGTACACCCAGGTCGTATCGTACCCGCCACCTGTGAGATTGTGGATATCGCAGGTCTGGTGAAGGGCGCCTCCAAGGGCGAGGGATTAGGAAACAAGTTCCTTGGAAACATCCGCGAGACGGATGCGATCATCCACGTGCTCCGCTGTTTTGAGGACGAGAATATCACCCATGTGGATGGCACCATCGACCCCATCCGCGATAAGGAGATCATCGATACTGAGTTGCAGCTCAAGGACCTTGAGACCATCGAAGGCCGACTGGCCAAGACGGAAAAGGCCGCTGCCGCTGGCAATAAGGACGCAAAGGTGGAAGTGAACGTGCTTCATGCCTACAAAGAGGTGTTGGAACAAGGTAAGAACGCCCGTGTCGTAGAGTTCGAGTCGAAGGACGAGCAAGACTGTGCCCGTAACCTCTTCCTGCTCACCTCGAAGCCTGTCCTCTACGTCTGTAACGTGGGCGAGACCGATGCCAAAAGCGGCAACGAATGGACACAGAAAGTAGAGGCCCTGGCCAAGGAAGAAGGAGCAGAGGCCATGATCATCGCCGCTAAGACAGAAGAGGATATCGCTGAGCTTGAGAGCTACGAAGACAAGCAGATGTTCCTCGAGGAACTGGGCTTGGAGGAGAGTGGTGTGAACCGTCTGATCAAGAAAGCCTACGCCTTGCTGAACCTCGAGACCTTTATCACCGCTGGTGAGATGGAAGTGAAGGCCTGGACTTATAAGAAGGGTTGGAAGGCTCCTCAGTGTGCTGGTGTCATCCATACCGACTTCGAGAAAGGCTTCATCCGTGCCGAGGTCATCAAGTACGACGACTATATCCAATATGGCTCTGAGGCCGCTGTCCGCGAGGCAGGAAAGTTGGCCGTTGAGGGTAAGGAGTACATCGTTCAAGATGGTGATATCATGCATTTCCGCTTCAACGTATAAGCTATGATAAATCTTTTGAGTTATATCGTCTGGCAGCCCGATCTGGAGGCTTTCCATCTAGGGCCTATCACTGTGCGCTGGTACGGTTTGATGTGGATTATCGGACTGGCACTCGCCTATCTTGTCGTGAAACACCTGTATAAGGATCAGAAGATCAAGGACGAACTCTTTGATCCCCTCTTCATCTATTGTTTCTTCGGCATTCTGATTGGTGCCCGCCTAGGGCATTGTCTCTTCTACCAGCCTCAGGATTTCCTGACCTCATGGCAGGGTATAGTAGAGATGATCCTGCCCATCCACTTCGGCCATAATGGCAGTTGGCTGAGTGAGACCTTCGGCTTCTACATAACAGGCTATGCTGGTCTCGCCTCGCATGGTGGCACATTAGGACTGATGATTGCCCTCTGGCTCTATGTGCGCAAGACGAAGTTAAGCATCTGGACGGTACTCGACAACATCGCCATCGCCACAGGAACGACGGCCTGTTTCATCCGTCTGGGCAACCTGATGAACTCTGAGATTATCGGCAAGATCACAGACGTGCCCTGGGCCTTTATCTTCGAGCGTGTCGATGCCGCGCCCCGTCATCCAGGACAGCTCTACGAAGCCATCGCCTACGCCATCCTGTTCGTCATCATGTGGATCATCTACAAGAACAGTCAGAAGCCGCAAGCCAAAGGTCCTCAGGTCGGCACAGGCTGGTATTTCGGCTTCTGCCTGACCTATATCTTCACTTTCCGCTTCTTCATCGAATACACCAAGGAGATCCAGGAAGCCTTCGAGGCCTCACTGCCTATTGATATGGGACAGATACTGTCTATCCCCTTCATCATCCTTGGCGTGTACTGCATGGTCAAGGCCAAGAAGAAGGCTGGAGCTTGAAAAAGGTAAATGAAGATACTGAGGAAAGTACTCATGGTGATGCTGCTGACGATGGCAATAGGTGCATCAGCGCAGACGGACATCAGTGTAGGGAAATCGCTGAGGAAAGACTCCGTGGGCCTGAGTAGTGACCTCCTGCCTACGGATTCCTTCCTGCAGCAGCATGACTCAACACTGTGGAAAAGACGGCTTCAACCATTGGCAACACCTAACCCTGGATACAAACTCGATACGCCATCCAGCCTCTACGATACCAGACGGGGCAGTTGGGAGGTGAACACATTGCAGGGCGGTAAGTTGTTCACTCCGTGGCGAGGAGCAGCCATCACCGTCAGCGGGGGAGCAGACTCGATGCCAGGACTGCTCGATCGCGAGTCAGGTGCTCTGACACTCTATCAGCAAACAGGCCGCTGGAGTTTTTCGGCCTCAGCGCTGGCAGACAAATATAGGATGGTGGGCATGGGGTTCTTGCAGACACGCTACGGTGTGGGTGGCACGGTGAACTACTGGGTGAACAATGCCATCTCGCTGCATGCCTTCGGCTATTACTATCCCAACTCTTCGCTGATCAGTCCAGCCGTGAATCCTTATTTAGGAACGACCAATTATGGCGGCTATGCAGACATCCGATTCCACAAGAACTTTGGCGTGGATGCAGGTGCGAGGCGCTACCTGAGTCCCATGACGGGCAAATGGGTAACAGACCCCATCGTCAGCCCTTATATCAAGTTCAATAACGGTCAGAAATTCGGCTTCGACTTCGGCCGTCTGCTTAAAGGACTTATCTGGGGCAATCAGGACGAGATGATGCCACGAGGGCCTGTCCGCATGGGTCCGCCACAGCAAAAAAGATAAAGTCTGAGTTTACATTACCTGCTGCTCGCCAAGGACATAGGTGATGTGCGAGCTATTTCCCTGAGACAATTTTCTTAATATCATTAAGTTTGTTCAGGGCTTCAAGGGGCGTGAGATTGTTCACGTCGAGGCCCAGGATCTCGTCACGTACCTGACAGAGAATAGGATCGTCGAGCTGGAAGAACGATAGTTGCATACCCTCTCGTGAGCCCGCGATCTCAGCCGTAGGCTTACCCACACTGCCCACGGAAGCGTTCTCGGCCTCCAACTGCTTCAGGATCACGTTGGCACGCTTCACGATGCTGCGAGGCATACCTGCGATCTCAGCCACATGGATACCAAACGAGTGCTCACTGCCACCACGCTCCAACTTGCGCAGGAAGATCACCTTACCGTCGACCTCCTTGACAGAGACGTTATAGTTCTTGATGCGTGAGAAGTTCTTCTCCATCTCATTCAGCTCATGATAGTGCGTGGCGAAGAGTGTACGCGGATGACCACCCTTGACATTCTCATGCAGATACTCCACAATCGCCCAAGCGATAGAGATACCATCGTAGGTAGATGTTCCTCGACCTAACTCGTCGAAGAGCACCAGCGAGCGCGAGCTGACATTATTCAGAATATTCGAGGCCTCTGTCATCTCCACCATAAACGTAGACTCACCAAGGGAGATATTATCCGAAGCCCCTACACGGGTGAATACCTTGTCCACCAGACCGATTCTCGCGGCCTCTGCGGGCACGAAACAGCCTATCTGGGCAAGTAGCACGATGAGCGCCGTCTGTCGTAACAACGCCGACTTACCAGCCATATTCGGACCCGTAATGATGATGATCTGCTGACGCTCGTTGTCGAGCAGGATATCGTTGGGCACATACCTCTCGCCCAACGGCAGTTCCTGTTCGATGACAGGATGACGTCCCTGTTTGATATCTATCACCTCCGACGAGTCGATCACAGGTCGGATATAATTGTTTTCCTCAGCCACCTTCGCAAAGCTCAGAAGACAGTCGAGACGGGCGATGATGTTCGCATTGGTCTGTATCTGTGGAATAAACGCCTGCATAGATAGCACAAGGTCGCTGAAGAGTCGGGCCTCCAAGGAGAGGATCTTATCCTCCGCACCAAGGATTTTCTCTTCATACTCCTTGAGCTCCTGTGTGATATAGCGCTCTGCTTGTGCCAGCGTCTGCTTACGTACCCATTCTGGTGGCACTTGTTCCTTATAGGTGTTGCGCACCTCAAGGTAGTAGCCGAACACATTATTATAGCCTATCTTCAGACTCTGGATTCCCGTAGCGGCAGCCTCTCGTTCCTGAATCTTCAAAAGGTAGTCCTTTCCACTATAGGCGATGCTTCTCAGTTCGTCGAGCTCAGCACTCACACCGTCTCTGATGACACCACCTTTCGCCACCAACTGTGGCGGGTCGTTCTGTATCTCCTTCTCTATCCTGTCGCGGAGCGTCTCACACAGGCTCAGTTGCTCACCAATCTGTCTCAACGCCTCGTTCTCGGCACAGAGACAAGCATTCTTGATGGGCTGGATGGCCTGTAGGGCGACCTTCAGTTGCACCACTTCACGCGGCGAAACACGACCTACGGCTGCCTTGGAGACGATTCGCTCCAGATCACCGATCTTGTGCAACTGTTCATCCAGGCACTCTCTGAATGCCGGCTCCCGGTAATAATACTCCACCACATCCAGACGAGAGTTGATAGGTTTCTCATCCTTCAAGGGGAACACCAGCCAACGGCGCAGCAGACGACCACCCATCGGACTCACCGTCCTGTCGATGACATCCAACAGCGACTTACCGTCTTCCTGCATGGGATGAACCAGTTCCAGACTACGGATCGTAAACTTATCCAGTCTCACATACTTGTCTTCCTCGATACGCGAAATCGACGTGATATGTCCTATCTGCGTATGCTGCGTCTGTTCGAGGTATTGCAGGATAGCCCCAGCAGCGATAACACCAGCCTGAAGATGATCCACACCAAATCCCTTTAGGTTCTTCACCTGGAAATGTCGCAGTAGCTTCTGCTTTGATGTCTGTTCGCTGAACACCCAGTCGTCCATCTGGAAGGTAAAGAAACGATTGCCAAAGTTACGTTCGAACTCCTGTTTCTTCGTCCTATCGTAGAGCACCTCCTTTGGCGAGAAATTACCCAACAGCTTCTCCACATAGTCTTGTGTGCCCTCACCTGTCAGGAACTCACCAGTAGAGATATCCAGAAAAGCCACACCATACGAGGCCTTTCCAAAATGGACGGCAGCCAGGAAGTTGTTCTCCTTATAATTCAGTACGTTATCCGAGAGAGCCACACCAGGCGTCACCAGTTCAGTGATGCCTCGTTTCACGAGCTTCTTCGTCAGCTTAGGATCCTCAAGTTGGTCGCAGATGGCCACACGCTTACCTGCACGGATCAGTTTCGGCAGATAGGTATCAAGGGCATGATGGGGGAATCCAGCCATCTCGTCGCCCTTACCACCTGCTCCGTTATTACGATGGGTGAGGGTGATACCTAAGATCTTCGAAGCGGTAATGGCATCCTCGCAGTAGGTCTCATAAAAGTCGCCACACCTGAATAGCATCACTGCATCAGGATGTTTTGCCTTTAAATCGAAGAACTGCTTCATCATCGGAGTCAGTTCCTTACCTTCTTTCTTTGCCATTACGCTTGTCTCGTTATTTTAGTTTGAGAGGCAAAGTTACTCCTTTTTCCCGAATTGGCAAAATTTCTTCTGGATTATTTGTTTTGCCATGACTCCCCTCTGACAGAAAGCGCTGCTAACCAGGTGCTAACAAAGGTGTTTTAGGACCATCAACATAAAAAAGAGGCGCAAAATTTTGCAGTAACAATAAAAGTTACTAACTTTGCAGCCGCAAAATCAAACGTGGGTAAGATCCACTCCCACTCCTCGTTACTAATTCATTATTAATAAATTATCTGTACGTTTGAAATGAGGAAATCAATATATGACTTACTAAGCCGAAAAGGAACATGCCCTGTGAGCATGCTCACGGCCTATGACTATCATACTGCCTGTACCATCGACGAGGCAGGCATCGACATGATCCTCGTAGGTGACTCTCTCGGCAATGTGATGCTTGGCTACGAGAACACACTCGCCGTGACCGTGGAAGACATGATCCACCATGGTAAGGCGGTCTGTCGAGGTGCAAAAGAAGCAATGGTTGTCATCGACATGCCCTTCATGTCATATCAGGCATCAGTAGAGGATGCTGTCCGCAATGCTGGTCGTATCGTCAAGGAGACCAACTGTCAGGCTGTGAAGATGGAGGGTGGGGCAGAGTATGCAGACCGCATCAAGGCCATCGTCCAGGCAGGCATACCTGTAGTTGCCCACATCGGACTGACTCCCCAGTCGGTAAACGCGCTGGGTGGCTATAAGGTACAGGGCAAGTCACTGGAACAGGCCCAGAAGCTTCTCAGTGATGCCAAGGCCGTCGAAGAAGCTGGCGCTTTTGCCATCACCCTGGAGTGTGTGCCTGAGGCACTGGCTAAGATGATCACAGAGCAGTCGAAGGCACTGACGATCGGCATCGGCGCCGGCAGATTCTGCGACGGTCAGGTGCTTGTCTATCAGGATATGCTTGGCTTTACCAACGGCTTCACGCCAAAGTTCGTCAAGAAGTATACCGACCTGCATGCGATCATGCTCCAGGCATTCAGACAGTATAAGGAAGAGTGCGAGCAACGCACGTTCCCTGCGGAAGAGCAGACATTTAAAATCAGCGATGACGTGCTCGAGAAACTGTATTGATATTTATTTATTAGTAATATGAAGGTTGTAAAGACTATTAAAGAAGTAAGAGAGATTGTCGGCGGATGGAGGCAGGAAGGCCTCTCCGTAGGACTTGTGCCCACCATGGGCTATCTGCATGAGGGTCACCAGAGTCTCATCAAGAAGTCGGCAAGTCAGAACGACCGTACCGTCGTCTCTGTATTCGTTAACCCCATACAGTTCGGTCCTAACGAGGATCTGGAGGCTTATCCACGTGACCTCAACCGTGACATAAAGGCGGTTGAGGAGGCTGGGGGTGACCTGATCTTCAACCCAGAGCCATCGGAGATGTATCCTGGCCACTTCACCTCGTTCATTGACACGACAGAGACCACAGAACTGCTCTGTGGTGCCGTTCGCCCCGTTCACTTCCGTGGTGTATGCACTGTGGTGGGAAAGCTGTTTAACATCGTAACGCCCGATCGCGCCTACTTTGGTCAGAAGGACGCCCAGCAGTTGGCAACCATCCGACGTTTTGTACGCGACCTGAACTTCCCTCTTGAGATTATCGCCTGTCCCATCGTCCGCGAAGACGACGGTCTGGCTAAGTCAAGTCGGAATACCTATCTCAATGCCGAGGAGCGTCAGGCAGCCCTGATCCTCTCTAAGAGTCTGAAGAAGGGTAAAGAAGCGATCGAAAGCGGTGAGAAAGACGCAAAGACAATCATCGCCATCATCAAGAATAGTCTGCAGAGCGAGCCCTTGGCACGCATAGACTACGTCGAGGTCGTCGACTTCGAGAACATACAACGCGTCGACAAGATCGAGGGTGAGACGCTTGTTGCTATTGCCGTTTATATCGGCAAGACACGTCTGATCGACAACTTCATCATTGGCACAAATCACTCATAATATATCTAGGAAATGGAAATAACACTGCTCAAAGCTAAGATACACCGTGCCGTCGTGACACAGGCAGACCTTGACTATGTTGGCAGCATCACCATTGACTCAAGGCTGTTACAGGAGTCGGGCATCATGGAATACGAGAAAGTGGAGATTGCCGATATCGACAACGGTAACCGCTTCGAGACCTATGCCATCGCTGGCGAGGAAGACTCTGGCATCATTTGTCTGAACGGCGCTGCTGCCAGATGCGTCAATGTTGGCGATAAGATCATCATCATGGCCTATGCCAGCATGACTCCAGAGGAGGCCTCTCAGCACAAGCCCGTCGTACTCTTCGTCGACGGCAATAATAAGATTGTGCGCAAGACCAACTACGAGAAGCACGGACTGCTCAGCGAACAATAGCCCTTCAAGATATGCTTACAGGAAAGACCATCGTACTCGGCGTAACAGGAAGCATCGCAGCCTACAAGACTGCCAATCTTGCCTCTATGCTGGTCAAGTTGAATGCCGATGTGCATGTCATCATGACACAGAATGCCACGCACTTCATCACACCGATGACGTTTGAGACACTGACAAACAACAAGTGCATCGTCGACACCTTCGATCGTAACTTCAACTTCGACGTGAAACATGTCTCGTTGGCCAAGAAAGGCGACCTGTTTCTCGTGGCTCCCTGTACGGCAAATGTCATCGGCAAGGTGGCCTGTGGCATCTGCGACGATATGCTCACCACCACCATCATGGCAACGAAGGCTCCAGTGCTCTTCTCACCAGCCATGAACACAGGCATGTGGGAGAACCCCATCCTGCAGGACAATCTCAAGAAGCTCAAGAACTACGGCTATCATATTATTGCTCCTGTAGAAGGCCGACTGGCCTGTGGTGATATCGGCAGTGGCAAGATGCCTGCCGAGGAGACCCTACTGGAGCATATCCTGCTCCATCTGGCTAAAGAGAAAGATCTCAAGGGTAGGAGAGTGCTCATCACGGCTGGTCCCACCCAAGAGCCTATCGACCCCGTACGTTGTATCACCAACCATTCCTCTGGTAAGATGGGATATGCCATTGCCAAGATGGCTGTACTCCGTGGTGCCGAGGTAACTCTGGTCTCCGGACCTGTCGCCATTCAACCTTTTACAGGCATCAAGAAGGTATCCGTCACAACAGCACAAGAGATGTTTGATGCCGTCACCACACGCAGTCAGGATCAGGATGTCATCATCATGTGTAGTGCTGTTGCCGATTATACGCCATCACACTGCTCCTCACAGAAGATGAAGAAAGGTGATGACGACCTGAATATTCCTCTGTCACGCACAAAGGACATCCTGCAATACCTTGGCGACCATAAGCCAAAGGGACAGGTGCTCGTGGGCTTCTCCATGGAGACGGAGAACCTTCTGGAAAACTCGCAGGCAAAGCTCATGAAGAAGCATGCCGACCTTATCTGCGCCAACTCTATCTCTAGTCGCGATACCGGCTTTGGCGTCGATACGAATAAGGTCACTCTCATATCACAGACGGAGGTCAAGGAACTGCCGCTCTGTTCCAAGGAGGAAACGGCCGACATGATTCTCAGCCATATCGCTGACATGATCAAGGCTTGAGATACGCAAACCCCAGAGAAGATGCACATACTGATTGATATCGGCAACTCCACCATCGTGATCGCTGTAGCTGACAGCGATGGGAATATCCGTAGCACATGGCGGTTCAAGACCCTGAAAGATGAGACCGTCAGTTTCTTCCGCTATGAGCTGAAGACAAGCATGAGGAAATACGAGGTGTCGCTGACTGACATCCAGTCTGTCACCATCTCATCAGTAGTACCCGAGGTCAACGATGATGTTGCCCAAGCTATCATCGACCTTACCGGTATCGTACCACGTTTCTTTAGTATCGATGATGCGATGAAGGTGATTGACATTCACGTGGAATCACCTACACAGCTGGGCAACGACCGTCTGGCTGATGCTATCGGGGCTGTCCTCTGTCATGGAGCACCTGCCATCGTCATCGATATGGGCACAGCCACCACCGTCGGCGTGATCGACGAGCATGGTTGTTTTATCGGTGGCATGATCATACCAGGTGTGAAAACCTCGTTAAACGCCCTCTGTAAGAGAGCATCTCAGCTTCCTGCTATCAACATCGAGAAACCACACCATCTCATTGGTCGCAACACCTTAGAATGCATGCAGAGTGGTATCGTATATGGTACTGCTGCCATGATTGACGGCATCATCGACCGTATCAAACCTACACTCAACGGTGCCGTACATATCATCGCCACTGGTGGCATGGCCAAGCAGATCATTCCTTACTGCAAGAACCAGATTACAAATGATGAATACCTGCAGTTCAAGGGACTCTTTAAAGCAATGCAACTATGAGCTACCAACTGGTCATCCTGGGTTCTGGCAATCTCGCCACACAACTGTCACTGGCTCTGCAAGACAGCGGACACAACATCATGCAGGTGTACAGTCCCACCCCGGAGCACGCCACAACACTGGCCAACAAACTAGGTTGTCAGGCTGTTTCAACGCTGTCTGATGTCCGCACTGATGCAGACGCTTATATCATAAGTGTCAAGGACGATGCCATTAAAGGACTGGCCGAGTCCCTCTGTCCAGACAGGACGAAGGCTGTGTTCATGCACACAGCAGGCAGTGTTCCTATGGAGATCTTCGACACACAGGCTGTTCACTATGGCGTACTCTATCCCATGCAGACGTTTTCCAAGACGAGAAAGGTCGACTTCAAAGAGATACCTTGTTTTGTTGAGGCCTCCGATGCAGAGACGCTGACCATGATACAGACACTGGCCGAGAGCATCTCAGACCATGTGCAGGAGGTCGACTCGTCAAGAAGGGCCAAGCTCCACCTGGCCGCCGTATTCGCAGCCAACCTCACCAACCACTGCTACCGTTTGGCAGAACGGATACTGCAAGAGGAAGAGATTGACTTCCGCCTATTCCTACCATTGATAAAAGAGGTGGCTAAGAAAGTCACCGTCATGTCGCCAAAAGACGCTCAGACGGGTCCTATGGTGCGTTACGACGTCAGTGTGATGGACAAACAGCTATCGCTGATCCACGACGAACGTACACGCCAGATCTACCGCCTCATGGCCGACAGCATCCATGACGACGCCACCCAACATCATCTCTAAAACCAAGGTTCCTAAGTCTGCGCTCCCTAAGTCTGCATTGGTACCTTCGTTTGTCCTAAAAAAGTGCTTGTCTGAAGTTGTGAACTAGAAAAAACCGAGGGGGACTTTTATTCCTTTTTTGGTTTGTTGAAGCATCGAAGGGATACCCCATAATTTACCTCACAGATTTGGTCGTTTCAGACAAATTGCCTATATTTGCCCTTGGTATCAACCATATATCGCATGGGATTGTAAAAGAACAGTTCTTCTGTGATGGCCAACGGCAACATCAAGCACCTGGAGCGCAGGGGCAGGATGCAGAGCGGGTCATACGGTGTCGTCGACAACCTCACGATTGCCTATAGCGGTAACATTGTGAATCCTTCTGAAGCAGTTGAGTTTTGGTTATATACCTGGGAATAAAAATAGAGTGATATGAAAAAGATACTATTATTGCTTTCGTTTCTGTTTTTGTCTATAGAAACAAATTGTGCAAATATTGACAGTCTGATGATTAGGTATGATGATTGGGATAAATATCCTGTTCAGGTCTCTACGTGCTCTAATTTTGAGAGACAGAACGGGTATACGGAAGAGTATATTGTATCGTCTCAGAATCATATAGATACTCTTAAACACCTTCTGTCTCGTTTGCCAGAAACAGAAGATGTATACTTTCCTGTAAGATGTAAACTCTATTTCTTCGATTCTGATACTGTTAGGCAGGAAGTTTGTATGAATAAGACTTATATCGTTCAAAATGGTAAGACTTACGCAAATAATGATACCATTGTGAACTATATTAACCGTATGCGGTGCGAAAGTACTCCAAGTGATGATAAAAGGTTTATGCCTGATCATATAGGCGCCAATTATATTGAAGGGAATGACAGTTTATTTCTTTTACTGCAGAAGAAGATAGACGAGATAGCTTGTTTCTTGAAATATGAAGGAGAAATGGTGATGAGTGTAAAGTGTAAGGCAGACAAGGAGGGAAACACGACAGATACGAAAGTGAAGGTAATCAGACCTCAAATACCCACAAAGATAGAGGAGGACATTGCCCAACGATTAAGGGAATATGTGATATCGGATGTTCATTGGGAGAAGGACATCAATAGGGGAACACTTGACTGGATTATCTTTTCTATTCGATATGTTGGAAATAATCAGTGATGGAGATGTCGGTAGCAAGAATAGTTGAGCGCAGGGGCAGGATGCAGAACGGCAAGTATGGTATCGTGGACACGCTGAAGGCGATGGTGCTGAACCGCGACACCCAGCCCTACAAGTACATATCTGATGGAAAGATGGAAATACCTGTTATAGGAACTAATAATGAAACATTAAAGACAATCTATATTAATTTCGACAAATCAAACAATGTCACAAGTGTAATCCGCTAATTTATTATAGTATATGAAGTATATCGTAATAGTTGCTCTCACGGTATTAATCAGCCTTAACATGTGGGGAACTCCTGCAAGTGTTGATAGTTTGGGGATGGAAGATGATTGGTGCGCCATATGTTACAAGACGATTACAGATGTCGATTCTGTATTTTGTGTAAACATATCCACTCTTAAGAAGAGAATAAAGAAAGAAAAGATATGTAGACTGAATGAAGCAGAAGATAGTAAACTACGAGATTTCCTAGTTGCAATTTCTTATATGTCTGATAGAAACTTTTGGGGGGCTACTCCACATGAGATGCCTCGAATAGACAAAAAGCTTTTAAAGGAAATAAAGTTTTGGTATAAAAGACATAAACACCTTATAACGTTGGATATACTAAGACGGTTTTATTGCGCGGTTTATCCTCCTCTTATGAATATAGAAGAAATGGAAAGATATTTTGAAGAATTAGACAAATATGTAATAAGGGATTGAGTTAGAAGCATTATAGCCCGTGGGCTGTTTTTGTATTTGTGACGGGTAGTACATATAATCCGCCTCACAGATTTGTCCGTTTCAAACAAATTGCCTATATTTGCCCTCGATATAAAGCTTTCTACCTGCATAAGATATTGCATGAAACAGTTACTTATTCTATTGACGTGTTGTTTGTTGGTGAGTTGTGGCACATCCATGTCATGTGAGAAGTTCTTTGGTACAGTAAGTACGAAAGACATACCCGATGTCTCTTTGGATTCTGTTTCTTTCAGAACAAGTTATATAGAAGGAGATTGTGTTTCATGTGGTACTATCTCTGAGCCTCTTTTTGACTGTGATATCAAGTATGATACGCTATCACATTATAGTGTAATTGTCCTAGGGAAAGTCGTATTTGAGAAAGATAGCTGTCAAAAGGAGGACTATAAAAGAGTATATGCAGTAGAAATAAATAATCTTGTTGTTCAAAAACAACATTTCCCACGGGAATTCTATTCTGATTCAAATCATAAGTGGAGGCATAATACCCCTTGGAAAAGATGTCCGCTACCGAAAAAAGTTTTAGAAAAGATTAGGAATGATTTCCTGAAGCGAAAGAAATATGTAAGATACACTTTTAAGGAAGCAGATGCAAGTAGCGTTTCTGAATCATATTGCTATCGCCTATATTAAAGAATCTCGCGCATAAATCTGATGTGAAGGAAATATGTATGTAAAACCAGTCTGTCACAAAGATGGCACGATAGATGTGAATAGGAGAATGATATGTAATATTACTTAAGGGAGAAATATAGCCTACGGTTGCAGAGCGGTCCCTGAGCCTGTCGAAGGAACTATGATTAAATAGACTGCAATCTCACCACGGATACTTCGATGCTTCGACAAGCTCTTCGACTGGCTCAAGGATTGCTCAGGGGTCTCAGGACAAAACTGTGCGAGGATTTTGGAATATGAAAGGAACCGTGCAGATGAATTGAGGAGGCGAGGCAAATTGGATGACCGGAAACATCAGAGACCATAACATATTCGACTTATGAATTATAGATATATCATATTGAATGCCCGTTCTGGGGCTGGGTCAGGATTTGGTAAGGAGTTTGATAATAGGTTTGACTATAACACATGGTTTATATCTAATTACCTCTCATTGCAAATCAGGAAGATGCATATTCCATCAGACGGACCATACAACATGTTCTTTTGTCAAATCACGAGAGAGCAGAGTTCGATAAAAGAGTGCTCGGTTTCTTGCATGCATGTAAGTCTCCATGTGGAGGATGAAGAGATTCGTGATTATCTGAATCTCTCTGATGAGACCGCACGCTTTGAATATTATCTGTCTTTGTTGGAAAGAGCCTATCGCCTAGCCTCTACAGTTCGTCATATTCCTTTGGACATATTTCTGAAACTTCATCAGGAATTCAGAGCCAATGGATATAGAAATGAGAGATTGTTCAAGAAGAAGCAATTTAAGGATTATGGCATCAAGATAGAGTTGAATCATGTTCTTAGCTCATATAGTTATAATTTGGTTTTGTCCGTCCGTGATCTTCATAATAACTTGATAGGTAAAGGCAGTATTTATGAGACTTATCCTGATGACATCTTCTTTAATAAGAATGTTAGACATCTAGTTGTTGAGGACGGAAAGATGATAGTTACCGACTTCTTAGATCATCCACAATT
Organism: Prevotella aff. ruminicola Tc2-24; assembly: GCF_900110895.1. GTDB lineage: Bacteria > Bacteroidota > Bacteroidia > Bacteroidales > Bacteroidaceae > Prevotella. The sequence continues at coordinate 257,582 of NZ_FOIQ01000002.1, forward strand.
TGTATGCAGTTTAGATGACATGTCAAAGGGAGTTATAAAATCTGTTTGTGTCAACAAGAATACCCAGGAATATATCCCGAACGAGAATAATAAGGCTGATTTTGAGAAGTTAAAGTGGTAAGTTTAACGTAAGAAACATTTGTCATGAAAAAGTGCCGAAAAAAGTGGTCGTCTGAAGTTGTGAACTAGAAAAACCAAGGGGGACTTTTATGCCTTTTTTGGGCTGTTAGGGCGTGCTTAGGACCTGTCCGGAGTAGGGAAGGGGGCTACTATGGGTAGGGGTGGCTTCTAACGGTCAAAGAGATAGGCTCCATGACTATAAGGAATGGCACTTACGAGTGAAAGGGATTATCTCTTACAGGGTATAGGGATTATCTCCTTCGTTCGTAAACCCTATCTCCATGACTCATAGAGCCTATCTCTTTGAGGGAAAAGTCCTACCCCTTTCTTGTGTTTATATAATCGTCTGATAATAAGGTGATTACATAAACAACTCATAACTCGCGTGTAGGAGGCGCACTCTGATGTTCCTGTCTGCCACGCGAGTTATGAGCGGTCGTTTGTAAAGATATATCACAATGGATATTATATCACTTACCTACAATCTTCGAGATGTCCATCATCATGCCGCCGTTGCCTGTCATGATCTGAGGCATCTTGCCGTCCCACTTCTCAATCATGTCCTCTTGGACAATCATCGGAGAGAGCGAAGCAGCGATGGTGCGGTTATAATAGGCTTCTGCATCAGCTTTGATCTTCATGGCCTTGGCATTACCTTCAGCCTTGGCAACGGCAATTTTAGCATTGGCCTCAGCCTCCTTCACCTCGTTTTCGGCTTTCAGAGCGCTCTGGATGGCGGTATTCTTGGCATCGATCATCGAGAGCAGCGACGAGGGAGGGGTGATCTTCGAAGTAAACTCCTCGACAAGGAAGCCCTCGGCCATCAGCGATTTCTCCAGACGGGCACGTACGTCGCGTTCGAAATTAGCACGATTCGACATCAGTGAGTCAGAGGTATACTGGTTGGCACAAGTACGATAGGCCTCGTAGATACAGGTACGGATATAGCCTTCTTCCAACTCCTTCACACCCACACGGTACTTGGTGAAGATGTCACAGGCCTTATCAGGATTGATACGATAGGCAATAGTTGGATCCATCTCGAAGAGCGAGGCGTCCTTGGCATTAACAGAGAATGTCTCGTACTGCTTACGCTGTGTAAATGTCGGGTAGGTAAACACACTTGTGGTGACGGGATTATAAAACACCCAACCCTTGCACGTGCCTTCCACACCACCATAATCCTGCTCGTTGAGCGACCATTTATGAAAGCGGATGCCCACCTCACCGGAGTCGACCACCGTACAGCACATCGCAAAGAATATCATCACAAAGAGAATGGCACCACCGATGACAACCAGCGGTCGCCATCTCTGATCTACACTTTTCAAACCAAATTCCATAAAATCTTTAATCGTTTAATTTTGTCAATAATTCAATTGCAAATATATTGCTTTTTTTCCTTTTAACGTCACTTTTTAGGAACATTTTCACAACTATCAGTCTTTTCTTTTGGCGGTCTGCTCACTTATTCGTATCTTTGCACCCTCAAACTATAATGTACGGAAACAATAAAAAATAGACATACAATGGATTACAATTTCAGAGACATCGAACAGAAATGGCAGAAGCGATGGGTGGAGAACAAGACCTACCGCGTGGTGGAGGACAAGAACAAAAAGAAATTTTACGTACTGAATATGTTCCCCTATCCGTCAGGAGCCGGTCTGCATGTTGGCCACCCCCTCGGATACATCGCTTCGGATATCTACGCCCGTTATAAGCGTCAGCAGGGTTTCAACGTCCTGAACCCGATGGGTTACGATGCCTACGGTCTGCCGGCAGAGCAGTATGCCATTCAGACTGGTCAACACCCTGAGAAGACCACCTTCGAGAATATCGACCGCTATCGTTCGCAGTTGGATAAGATCGGCTTCTCGTTCGACTGGGAGCGCGAGGTGCGCACTTGTGATCCTATCTACTACAAATGGACGCAGTGGGCCTTCCAGCGGATGTTCAAGAGCTACTACAGCACATCCTCTCACAAGGCGCAGCCTACCATCAAACTCATCGAGCACTTCGAACTGATGGGAACGGAGAATTGTAACGCCCTCGGTACTGAGGAGCTGCACTTCACCGCTGCCGACTGGGCCGGCTTCTCTGAGAAGAAGAAGCAGGAGGTGCTGATGAACTACCGCATCGCCTATCTGGCCGATACGATGGTGAACTGGTGCCCGAAGCTCGGCACGGTGCTGGCCAACGACGAGGTGGTCGATGGTGTCAGCGTACGTGGCGGCTATCCTGTGGTACAGAAGAAGATGCGCCAGTGGTGTCTCAGGGTGAGCGCCTATGCTCAGCGCCTGCTCGACGGTCTCGATAAGATCGACTGGACCGACTCACTGAAGGAGACGCAGCGCAACTGGATCGGTCGCTCTGAGGGTACTGAGGTTGAGTTTAACGTCGCTGATTCAGATAAGCACTTCACCATCTTCACCACGCGTGCCGACACGATGTTTGGTGTGACGTTCATGGTGCTCGCTCCTGAGAGTGACCTTGTGGCTGAGCTGACCACTCCAGAGCAGAAGGAAGAAGTGGAGAAATACCTCGACTACGTGAAGAAGCGTACGGAGCGCGACCGCCAGATGGATCATAAGGTTACTGGTGTGTTCTCTGGAAGCTACGCCATCAATCCTTTCACGGATGAGAAGATCCCCATCTGGATTGCCGAATACGTGCTGGCTGGCTACGGTACAGGTGCCATCATGGCTGTGCCTGCCCACGACTCTCGCGACTATGCCTTCGCCAAGCACTTTGGTCTGCCCATCATCCCATTGATCGAAGGTGCAGATGTCAGTGAGGAGAGCTACGACGCCAAGGAGGGTATCGTCTGCAACTCTGCTTCAGCCAAGTTCTCACTCAACGGCCTGACCGTTAAAGAGGCCATCGCTGCCACCAAAAAATATGTGACAGAGCAGGGACTGGGTCGTGTGAAGGTGAACTACCGTCTGCGCGACGCCATCTTCTCTCGCCAGCGTTACTGGGGTGAGCCGTTCCCTGTGTACTACAAGGACGACATGCCTTACATGATTCCGAAGGAGTGTCTGCCCCTGGAGCTGCCTGAGATCGATGAGTACAAACCCACGGAGACTGGTGAGCCCCCATTGGGACGCGCTAAGATGTGGGCTTGGGACACAGAGAAGAATCAGGTGGTCTCTAAGGATCTCATCGACCATAAGACCATCTTCCCCTTGGAGCTGAACACCATGCCTGGTTTCGCTGGTAGCTCGGCTTATTACCTGCGATACATGGATCCGAAGAATGAGACCGCTCTTGTGAGCAAGGATGCTGATGAGTACTGGCGTAATGTGGACCTCTATGTGGGTGGTACTGAGCACGCTACTGGTCACTTGATCTACAGCCGTTTCTGGAATAAGTTCCTCTTCGACTCTGGCTACAGCTGCGAGGACGAGCCTTTCAAGAAGCTGGTTAACCAAGGTATGATCCAGGGACGCTCCAACTTCGTGTATCGTGTCGAGGAAGGTAGCGAGAAAGGTAAGTTCGTCAGCTTCGGACTAAAGGATCAGTACACCACGACACCTATCCACGTCGACGTCAATATCGTTTCTGCTGATATCCTCGACATCGAAGCCTTCAAGGCTTGGCGCCCCGACTATCAGAATGCGGAGTTCATTCTCGAGAACGGTCAGTACAAGTGCGGCTGGGCCATCGAGAAGATGTCGAAGTCGATGTTCAACGTGGTGAACCCGGATATGATCGTCGAGAAGTATGGTGCCGACACCCTGCGTCTCTACGAGATGTTCCTCGGACCTGTGGAACAGTCGAAGCCCTGGGATACCAATGGTATCGATGGCTGTCACCGCTTCCTGAAGAAGTTCTGGAACCTCTGCAGTTCGGTATGCGACTGTGACGCAGCCACAGACCCAACGCCTGAGAACCTGAAGAGCGTGCATAAACTCATCAAGAAAGTGTCACAGGACATCGAGCAGTTCAGCTATAACACCTCTATCTCTGCCTTCATGATCTGCGTGAACGAGCTCTCACAGCAGAAGTGCAAGAACAAGGAGATGTTGAAGACTCTTGTAATCCTCATCGCTCCCTTCGCACCTCATATCGCTGAAGAGCTGTGGGAGATGATGGGTGAGCAGGGTAGTGTGTGCGACTCACAGTGGCCTACATGGGATGAGCAGTATCTGGTAGAGAGCCAGGTCAAGCTGGGCATCGCCTTCAACGGTAAGGCCCGCTTCGAGATGCAGTTCGCTGCCGATGCTGATAATAAGACCATCGAGGAGGCTGTGCTGGCCGACGAGCGCGCTCAGAAATACATCGACGGCAAACAGATTATGAAGGTTATCATCGTCCCTAAACGTATGGTGAACATCGTATGCAAATAAGAGAATGACAATCAATCACCAAATGATATGGAATGAGGTGAAGGACTATTTCTTCATCACGCTTGGCCTGGTGTTGTACACCATCGCCTTCACCGTGTTTCTGATGCCCTATCAGATCGTGGCTGGAGGTGTGACGGGTCTATCTGCCATCATCTACTATGCCACGGGCTTCCATCTGGAAAATACCTATATCATCATCAATGGTATCCTACTGCTGGTGGCACTGAAGATCCTGGGATTTAAGTTCCTGATGAAGACTATCTTCGCCATCCTGTCACTTTACTTCCTGCTGATGTTCGCGCAGGAGATCATCCCTAAACAGCCCAACGGACTACCTATCAAACTGATGGGTGAGGGACAGGACTTCATGTCGATGATCATCGGCTGTGTCATCACAGGTATCGCCTTGGCCACGGTATTCCTCCATAACGGCTCGACAGGTGGTACGGATATCATCGCTGCCTCTATCAACAAGTACCATAATGTGTCATTAGGCTCTGTACTGATTGCGGCAGACTTCTGTATCATCGGCTCTTGTATGTTCTTCCCACAGTTCGGAACCTATATAGAACGAGCTCATAAGGTGATGTTCGGCTTCTGCGTGATGGCCATGGAGAACTATGTCCTCGACTATGTGATGAACGCCAGACGACAGTCGGTACAGTTCTTTATCTTCTCGCGTAAATGGCAGGAGATAGCTAATGCCATCGGTACTCAGATGCACCACGGCGTGACCATCCTCGACGGACACGGCTGGTACACTGGCAGGAAGATGAAGGTGCTCTGTATCCTGGCCAAGAAGAACGAGAGCGTGAATATGTTCCGTCTGATCAAGATGATCGACCCTAACGCATTCGTCTCTCAGAGTTCTGTCATCGGTGTCTATGGAGAGGGCTTCGACGAGATGAAGGTAAAGATCAAGAAGAAAGAAGGCGATATAAAAGGATTACAAAAGAAACAGGAAGGAGAGATCAAGGAATGAGAATTGTCTTCGCAACGAACAACAAGAATAAACTCTCTGAAATCCGTTCGATACTCGGAGACAGCATAGAGGTGTTGTCACTGAAGGATATCGGTTGCGACGTGGACATACCTGAGACAGGAAAGACTTTGGAAGAGAACGCACTTCAGAAAGCACAGTATGTCTACGACCACTATCATATCGACTGCTTTGCCGACGATACTGGTCTGGAAGTCGAGGCACTCAACGGAGCACCTGGCGTCTACAGTGCCAGATATGCGGCGCTCCCTGACAATCCTCTTGGTGGAGCATCCACGCTTGTATCGCACGACTCTGAGGCAAACATGGCACGTCTTCTCTACGAATTAGGAGAAAATAACAATCGTCATGCAAGATTCCGTACGGTCATTGCGTTAATACAGAAAAAGAATGTCTGTCCGTGCGGATGCACCTCTATCAAGGAAATCCATCAGTTTGAGGGCATCGTCGAAGGAGAGATTATTCGTGAGCGCAGAGGAGGGGAGGGCTTCGGCTACGACCCAGTCTTCCAGCCAGACGGTTACGACAAGACCTTTGCTGAGCTCGGCATGGATGTCAAGAACCGGATCAGTCACAGGGCGCGTGCCACAGCAAAACTGGCAGAGTTCTTACTGAAAAGGTAGAATAATACAAGAGTGAAAGAGTAAAAAGGTATGAGAACAAGACAATACACTATCAAGAATTTGGTAAAATGGTTCATACCTTTTTACCTTTTTACTTTTTTACCACTACAAGCACAAGTTGGTACCTGGAAGAATCAGCTCGCCTATCATGAGATACAGGATATCTGTTCCACAGGGAATGAGCTCTTCGTATTGGCCTCTAACGCACTCTACCAATACCATCTGAATGATCAGAGTATCGTTACCTACGACAGGATCAACGGACTCAGCGATACTTATATCACACATATCGCCTGGAGCCAACAGGCCAGACGTCTGATCATCGTCTATGGCAACTCAAATATCGATCTGATAGACCCCGATGGTAGGGTGATCAATATCTCTGCCCTCTACGATAAGACGATGACAGAAGACAAGACGATTACTGACGTTAGAATCGATGGCATGTTTGCCTATCTCGTCACCAACTTTGCCATTATCAAGATAAATATCCAAAAAGCGGAGATAACAGGTACTTATACGCCTAATCACCCACAGTATCCTACCTCACTACCTGAGAAGAACAGAACCGACTATGAAAAGTATATCTCTGTGGTATCAACGCTGAAGCCTGTCGGACCTGTCTATAATCATCACTACGAGTCCACATTCACCCATGGAAGACTGTTCACGACTGGAGGCTATTTTCTGCCTGGTATCCCTGATCCTAATCGACAGGGTATCATACAGATGTTTGATGGAAACAACTGGACTTCTTACGACGAGACAGTCAATCAGACAACAGGCTATGATTATAAGGATATCTGTTGTATAGATGTTGACCCTTACAACGAGTCACATGTCTTCGCAGGAGGAAGATGCGGACTTTATGAGTTTATGAACGGAAAACTTGTCCGATATTTTAATCAAGATAACAGTCCGCTGAAAGGAGCCATAGACAGAGGGACAGCACTTGGTAATGACTATGTTCTCATTCTGGGTATCAAGTTCGACAACGATGGAAATCTTTGGGTGCTCAACAGTCAGGCCGACGGTGTCAGCTTGTTGGAGTATACGACAGAGAAAGAATGGATAGACCACCACCATCATCTGCTCGCTGACAATCATGGCGTCAGTCTGGCGGCCTTACGTTGTATGTCGTTCGATAACAGAAATCTATTGTGGTTTGTCAATGATAATTGGTTCGACCCTGCTGTTTTCTGTTATGATAAAACAAATGATGTGGTACATAAGTATAGTACTTTCATCAATCAGGACGGAACGAAATACAATGTAAAATGGGTGTATTGTGTCTGTGAAGATAAGGAAGGTGATATATGGATAGGAACGGATATCGGACCTTTCATTATAAAGCATGAAGAAGTGGGACAGGAAGAGGTTACCTTCTATCAGGTGAAAATTCCTCGGAAAGATGGTACTAACTATGCCGACTATCTGTTGAATGGTGTCAGCATCAACAGTATAGCTGTCGATGGTGGTAATAGAAAATGGTTAGGTACCGATGGTAATGGTGCCTTTCTGATAAGTTCAGACAACCTTGAACAGTTAGAGAATTTCACTTCCGATAACTCCAAACTCATCAGTAATCATGTATCTTCTATTTCAATCAATAACCTATCTGGCGAGATATTCTTTATCACTGACAAAGGTCTTTGCTCTTATTTAGGCTTTGCTACTGAACCAAATGAAGAGATGACAAAAGAAAACGTCTATGCTTATCCTAATCCTGTTTACCCAGACTATACAGGGCTTATCACCATTACTGGTCTGACCTTCAATGCCGATGTGAAGATTGTTTCTTCAAATGGGGCACTGATAGCAGAAGGACGAAGTAACGGTGGTCTGTTCACGTGGAACGGATGTGATCGTAAAGGCAAGAGAGTAGCCAGCGGTGTCTATATGGTAGTCACCGCGACCTCTGATGGTAAAAAAGGAGTTGTCTGTAAGATCGCAATAATCAATTAAAACAATAACTGCTAACTTTAACTCAGTTCAAGCATACGTTCGATAGGCTTGACGGCTTTCTTTGCTATCTTTGGATCGATCTTTATCTGCGGACTCTCATTCTTCAAACAAGCATACACTTTCTCAAGCGTATTCATCTTCATATACTGACACTCGTTACAACTGCATTCTAAGCCGCTCTCGCTGATTTCTGGTGGCACAGGTATAAATAGTCTATCAGGACAAGTTCGCTGCATCTCATGTAAAATACCGGCTTCTGTAGCTACTATAAACTGTCTCTTATCACTCTGCTGAGCATAGCTAAGCATCGTTGCAGTCGAACCCTTCACATCTGCTATAGCTAATACTGGAGCCTTGCATTCTAAATGAGCCATCACCACAGCATCAGGATATTCTTCCTTTAACTCGAGTATTTTAGAAACAGAGAAACGTTCATGCACATGACAACCACCATTCCATAATAGCATATTACGACCAGTCACCTCATTGATATAATTTCCAAGATTATAATCAGGACCAAAAATCAATTTAGCATCTTTTGGTAACTGATCGACTACCTTCTTGGCATTACCACTGGTAACAACCACATCTGTCAATGCTTTGACGGCTGCCGTTGTATTAACATAAGAGATGACCTGATAACCAGGATGCTCATCTTTGAATTTCTTCAAGTCTTCTGCCTTACAGGAATCAGCTAAAGAGCAACCTGCATTTAGATCTGGACATAATACTATTTTATCTGGAGAAAGCAATTTACAGGTCTCAGCCATAAAGTGCACGCCACACATGACCATCATCTTCGCATCTGTCTCTGCAGCCTTTCGAGCTAAAGCTAATGAGTCGCCAACAAAATCTGCGATATCTTGAATATCACCTATTGTATAATAGTGTGCAAGAATAATAGCATCTTTCTCCTTACACATCTTACGGATCTCTGCCTTTAAATCCATCCCCGAGCAAAGCTCACCTACCTGTTGCCTTTCTGTTTTCAACATCACAATATTATATTTTTTCTTTTTTATTCTTTTTAAAAAATGAAATGAATAGTATGATATGCCGTTTATTACTTGAAAACTTTTCTTGTATTTGTTTGGAGGAAAAGTTATACTATTGTAATCATACGTTATCCATACTGTTTGTTAATTCTTTCATTTTGATAATGAGCACATAAAGTATTTTATCCACAATCTTCAATTTCGGTGCAAATATAATAAGTTTATATCTTTTTTATGCAAATTTACGTGGAAATCTTTAGAAAAACTAAAGAATAAACGTGTGGATATACGCCTTTCTATAGTCTCCTTAGAATACCATTATATTTATGCACTACGTTTTCCACAGACTTATCCACAGGTTTTCCACATAAAATTTGGTACTTTGGTTTCTAAGTTGTAATTTTGTTGCTGAAATGAAAAAGCTTAGAACGATAGAGATAGAACGCCTTTCTGTGGAACAGTTTAAGGAGGCAGAAAAACTACCACTGGTAGTGGTTCTTGACGACGTGCGATCTATGTACAATGTCGGAAGTGTTTTTCGTACAGGTGATGCCTTCCGTATAGAAGCTGTTTACTTATGTGGTATTACTTCGACACCTCCTCATACAGAAATTCATAAAACGGCTTTAGGAGCAGAGGATAGTGTTCGCTGGAAATATTTTAAGAACACTCTTGAGGCTATAGATGAATTAAAGAAGGAAGGCTATGATATCTATTCTATTGAACAAGCACATGGATCTACAAAACTTCAAACCTTTGAGCCCTTGCATGGAAAGAAATATGCTGTCGTTCTTGGCAATGAGGTGAAAGGTGTTCATCAAGAAGTAGTTGACGCCTCTGACGGTTGTCTGGAAATTCCACAATTCGGCACGAAACACTCTATGAATGTATCTGTAACAGCAGGTATCATCATCTGGCATTTCGCAAAACAACTTCTTTTTTAATTTTTTTCTTGTTTTTGGTGTCACAATTAGGCATGTTCAGCGTAAATAGGATAAAAGCAGTACGAAAGAATGACACCAGAAGCGTTTAAAAACGGAGCAGAATCTCTAAGAAACCAATTGGTCGGCACAGCAAGAAAATATCTAAGCAATGCCGATGAGGTGGAAGATATCGTACAAGACGCCATGTTGAAGCTCTGGCTGATGCATGAGAAGATTAATCCTCCTATTAATGGTTTGGCTGCCGTTGTAACACATAATCTCTGTATTGACTATCTGCGCAGAAAGCATCCTGCCATAGATATTGCTAAGTTGCAGGAAAAAGAGGATATCAGCGATGATGGTGAACAGATAGAGCAGATGTTGCAAATTATCGATACGTTACCTTCCACTCAGCGTACTATTCTCAAGATGCGTCACTTAGAGGGGATGCAGATGAGTGAGATAGCTATGGTATTGGGTTCGACTGAGGTAGCTGTACGCAAGACACTAAGTCGCGCTCGTATGGCTGTTCGCAGAAAACTTATCGCGGTAATGGCGGCAGCTTGCCTGATAACAGCAGTTTCAGTGCTTACTGTCTATTGTTTGAAACAAGAGCAACAAGAGGAGTTTGTGGCTTATGTATATGGTAAGAAATACACAGACAAGACAGTTGTTATGCAGGAGATGAAACGGACTATAGGAGAGATTACAGAGAATAATCCTCAGGACGAGATAGAGAACCAGTTAATTGAACTATTTAGTGAGTAAGAATATGAAACGGAAAGTATTTATTTTTATCATGTGGCTAGCGGCTGTCATAACAGCACAGGCTCAAAGCGGACTAAGTGTCTCACTGCTTTTTGAGGGAAAAATCATTCCTCAGGAGCGGATGATAGAGACTCGCGTAAAAGGAAAGTCACTGACTAAGTATCAGCTAAGTTTTTTCCGTAGTGTTCGTTTTGATTTGATGGATGTAAAAGATATCCGCCGCATCAGAAATCTTGTCGAACAAGACCAGCAGCATAGTATCAACAGCCAGAGTCAGAAAAATCACTCGTTGGAGACGATTATGCTGCAACTACCCAAAGAGAATGGTAAGAACCGATATCTGTGTTATAAACGTCTGAACTCAGAGATAACAGTCGTCTATATGGAAGGTTCGCTCTCTTCACTCGATAATTTAAAGAATATATTAAAATAAAAAAGGAAAATGGATATGAAAAAGTTATTGTTTCTATTGTTGTTGGTAATGCCGTACGCAGCCAACGCTCAGGAAAACGACACATTGACAATTCTTAAACCTCAGAGAGTGTCTATTATCACAGGTGATTCTATTCAGAAGATCAAGGTCTATGGAAAGGAAGATAATGATAGATACACTTATGAGAACAGTATCCAACTGGTCGACTCCAACTATGTAAGTGAAACAACCATCAACAGAGATTGGGGTATTTTCAATGTGGGACTGGGCAAGGATAATTTTACAGATGAATACCCTTATGAGGTGAAGACTGCCTTTTCACATCTGGGTGTAGGTCAGTGTGTAGCCATTGATGGTGATAATCGTCTTTCTATCTCGACAGGAAGTTCGTGGGAATTGTTTTGGACAATACTCCAATGGAAAATCTACGGAAAGGGAAAGCACAACGGCTATTCTTTCGGAATAGGATTAGACTGGCGTAATTATCGGATGACGGGATTTTCTCATTTTGAGAAAGGAAATAATGGAGTTGTGGGTCTGGCTAGCTATCCCGAAGGCTGTGAGCCGGATTTCTCACGCATTAAGATCTTTAGTCTCCAGTTTCCTCTGATGTGGAACTATCGTTTCAACAAGCACTGTTCATTCTCCTTGGGAACGGTTTTCAACCTCAACCTTTATGGCAGCATCAAGAACAAATATAGAGATGCTGATGGACAGAAGAGAAAAGAGACAGTCAAACATATACATCAACGTCCTTTCACTGTCGACATCATGGCTTCAATGAATATTCGAAGCCTGCCGACTATCTATTGCAAGTATAGTCCAATGAGTATTTTAAATTCTGATTTTGCCGATCATAGCAATTTCCAACCGCTTTCGTTCGGTTTTATTTTCTAATGTAATATAATAATGTGAAAAAAGGTGGCAGTAATCATGCCACCTTTTTTATTTATTCTTCAGGCTTGAACTCATCCTTGCCAACGCCACAGATGGGACATACCCAATCATCTGGAATGTCTTCAAAGGCTGTTCCTGGCTCAATACCACTATCAGGATCACCTACAGCGGGGTCATAGACGTAACCGCATACTTCACAAACGTACTTCATAAGCATAATAGTTTAGTTATTAATAATAGACTGAATCCGCTCTACTATCCGCTCGGGCGGAATGTTTTGTAAACAGGCATAATCACCGCGCTGGCAGGGCTTATTGCCGAATATACTGCAGGGGCGACAATCCAAGTCGAGCTGGATGATATTGTCTTTGTTGTTGTTGAAACCTAAGAATCCAGCCATCGGGTGGGTGGCACCCCAGATGCTGACGACAGGGATGCCTGTCAACGATGCTAAGTGCATATTGGCAGAATCCATGGAGATCATGGCATCAAGATGACTCATCAGTATAAGTTCCTGATACATGGTCTCACAGTGCTTACTCACATACAAGCACTGCCGATACTGTGCACACCATAACTGAAAGTACTTGTCTTCCTGCTCTCCTTTCCCAAAGAAAAAGATGCGTATATTGGGGTGTTTCTGTATCAGTTGGAAGATCACTTGTTCCATCAGTCGAGGAGGGTAAACCTTTCCTTCATGCGCGGCAAAAGGAGCAATACCTATCCATTGCTCGAAACTTTTCCTCGGTCCAATAGCAGCAGGCAACAGGTTTTGGTTTCCTCCTTCTTTCGGAAAGATGGAATGGAACTTCTTAATGTCGACAGGATAGCCAAGACGCGCAAACACTTCTGCATAATTCTCGAACGACGAGGGCAGCGGCTTTTTCACCTTGTGTTTATAAGAGGTCAGCTGCCTGCGCTGGTGACGGTGTTTGTTGACATGTTCCACACGATACCTTCCCAGATTAAAGCGCATCCTGAGGTATTCGGAACGTAGCACGTTGTGCAAATCGGCCACCTTGGTAAACTGCTTGGCCACCAGTCTGCGGTAGAGCGCATTGAGTCCTTTCACCCCGTGATACTCCTTTTTAAGGTCGGCCTCCATGAAATTGACGTTGGGGGCCAGATCCTCAAATAGGGTTCTGGCAAATCCTTTGCTCAGCACGGTAATCCTAATGTCTGGATATTGAGTGGCCAGGGCCCATACCACAGGTACGGCCATAGCAACATCGCCCAATGCGGAGAATCGGATGACAAGGATATGCTCTTTTTTCATCAGCACTATTTCTGGTTATACAGAATAGGGTTGGTAGCAGGGTCGTTATACATCTTCATCTGGCGGTACACCTTCATATACTTACGACCAGCCTCGATATCCTCCAATAACTGGTCAATGGCCAGAGAGAGGTCCTTCTGCTGTTCTAACAGCACGTCGAGTTTAGCTTGGCATTTTGCGATATGTTCTGGTTCAGCATCCTTGCGCTCCACCTGCTCCTTCATGTGGTAGATTTTAAGAGCCAGGATGCTCAGACGGTCTACCGCCCAGGCAGGACTCTCCGTGTTGAGACGGGCATCAGGTAACACTTCCACTCCGCTATACAACTGGCGGAAGTATGAGTCAATCTCTTCGACAAGGTCTGTACGATCCTGATTGCTTCTGTCGATACGGCGTTTCAAGGCAAGTGCCTCGACAGGGTCGATATGCGGATCTCGGATGATATCCTCATAGTGCCACTGTACGGTATCTATCCAGCATTTTAAATAAAGACTATGCTCAATACTATCTTTCTGATAAGGGTTTCTGATAGGCGTATTCACGTCATCAGTAAGGTGATAATCGTTTATCGCCCGATTAAAAATCTGGTTTGCTTGTTTTGTAAATGACATGGTTTTATTTGCTTTTATTCCGCAAAACTACATAAACTTTTTGAATTAGCCAACCAAAATAGTGGAATTTCATATATTATTTTGGTATTATCTCATAAAAACAAAGAAATAAGAGTTATTTTTTGCACAAACACCCTATTTCTGTGCAAAAAGAAGTCAGTTTTTCTTAAAAAAGTTTGCGTAAGTGAAAGAAAATGTGTTACTTTGCACCCGATTTCGGCGAAAAGCCGGTAATTACTTCAAGATAGCAAATTCATTATTAACATTTTAAAGTTTAAAAATTATGTCAGAAATTGAAAGCAAAGTAAAAGCGATTATCGTAGACAAACTCGGTGTTGATGAGGCAGAAGTAAAGGCTGAGGCTAGCTTCACAAACGATCTGGGCGCAGACTCACTGGATACCGTTGAGCTGATCATGGAGTTCGAGAAGGAGTTCGGTATTTCTATTCCCGATGACAAGGCAGAGAAGATCGGCACTGTAGGTGACGCTATCGCTTATATCGAGGAGAACGCAAAATAAATATTTTAGAATTGAAGAATTGAAGAATTCATTCATTGAAGTTCACGCTTCAAGCGCTTTTCTTCAATTCTTCAATTTTTAATTTTATAGAAATGGAATTAAAAAGAGTAGTTGTAACAGGTCTTGGCGCAGTTACGCCAGTCGGCAACACTCCTGATGAGATGTGGAAGAACCTGCTCAACGGAGTGAGTGGAGCCGCACCTATTACAAGTTTCGATACAACACAGTTTAAGACAAAGTTTGCTTGTGAGGTGAAGAACCTCAATGTAAACGATTATATCGACCGTAAGGAGGCTCGTAAGATGGACCGCTACACGCAGCTGGCCCTGATTGCTGCCAAGCAGGCTGTAGAGGATTGCAAGATGGATCTGGAAGCTGAAGACAAGAACCGTATCGGTGTGGTCTTTGGTGTCGGTATTGGTGGAATTAAGACCTTCGAGGAAGAGGTAAAGTACTATGGTGTACACGAGGCCGATGGTCCTAAGTTCAATCCGTTCTTCATTCCGAAGATGATTGCCGATATCGCAGCCGGACAGATCTCCATCATGTATGGCTTCCATGGTCCAAACTATATCACGGCTTCTGCCTGTGCTTCTTCTTCGAACGCATTGGCTGATGCCTTCAACTTGATTCGTCTGGGCAAGGCAAACGCAATTGTTGCCGGAGGAGCC
The DNA here is from genome assembly GCF_900110895.1 of Prevotella aff. ruminicola Tc2-24. Classification (GTDB taxonomy): domain Bacteria; phylum Bacteroidota; class Bacteroidia; order Bacteroidales; family Bacteroidaceae; genus Prevotella. The sequence continues at coordinate 272,736 of NZ_FOIQ01000002.1, forward strand.
GAGGCCGCTATCTGCGCCACAGGCGTAGGAGGTTTCAATGCCATGCACGCTCTTTCTACTCGTAACGACGAGCCCGAGAAAGCCAGTCGTCCGTTTAGCGCCAGCCGCGATGGCTTCATCATGGCCGAGGGTGCAGGTTGTCTGATTCTTGAGGAACTGGAGCACGCCAAGGCTCGCGGTGCGAAGATCTATGCCGAGATGATCGGTGCAGGTATGAGTGCCGATGCTCATCACATCACCGCCTCTCATCCCGAGGGTCTCGGTGCAAAGCTGGTGATGCAGAACGCTCTTGATGATGCACAGTTGAAGCCTGAGGATATCGATTATATCAATGTTCACGGCACGTCTACCCATGTGGGTGATATCTCTGAGGCCAAGGCCATCAAGGAGGTATTTGGCGACGCAGCCTTCAAACTGAATATTTCATCTACGAAGTCGATGACTGGTCACCTGCTTGGTGCTGCCGGAGCCGTTGAGGCTATGGTCACCGTATTGGCTGTGCAGAACGATATCGTTCCTCCCACCATCAACCATGAGGCTGGTGATGAGGATCCAGAGATCGACTATAATCTGAATTTCACATTCAATAAGGCTCAGAAGCGTGAGGTGCGTGCCGGATTGAGCAACACCTTCGGTTTCGGTGGTCATAATGCATGTGTGGTATTCAAGAAATTTACAGATTAAGTGAGCAGAATGCAAATACACTTGCATTTTTCGAACGATAGTAAATTCGCTGTAAGCAAATATGAGGCTTAATAATATCATTGATAGATTGAAGCTCCCTTTCCGTAAGGAGAAGGAGCTTTTTTCTTCTCTTTATGCGATACTGGGTTTCTATCCTCACGACATTGCTTATTACAAGCAGGCGTTGATGCACAAGAGTGTTCATCGTCGCAATGCGAAGGGTAAACCCTTAAACAACGAACGACTGGAGTTCCTGGGCGACGCCATCCTTGATGCAGTCGTGGGCGATGTTGTCTATCAGCACTACGAAGGGAAGCGTGAGGGATTCCTCACCAACACCCGCTCAAAGCTTGTCAGTCGCGAGACACTGGGGAAGTTGGCCACAGAGATGGGACTGGGTAATCTGCTTTTGTCGGCAGGTCATTCCACCTCGCACAACAGCTATGTCGAAGGGAATGCCCTTGAGGCACTGGTGGGCGCCGTCTATCTCGACAGAGGATATGATGCTTGCATGTGGTTCTGGAAGAACCGTGTGCTTGGCAAGTATATCAATATCGACAAGGTCGCTTTCAAGGAGGTCAACTTCAAGTCTAAGCTGTTGGAGTGGTCCCAGAAAAACCGAGTCCGTCTGGAATACAAGATGCTGAAGCAGAAGAAGGATGACAACGGTAGTCCAGTCTTCAGCTTCCAGGTGGTGCTCGAGGGTGTCGAAGGAGAGAAAGGCACAGGCTTCTCGAAGAAGGAGGCCCAGCAGTTGGCATCGAAGGAGACGTTACAGCGCCTGAAGCGCGAACCGCAGTTTGTCGATGCGATCTTCGCCGCTAAGACCGAGCGTACGAAGATGGAGGAAGAACCTGCCGTAGCTGTGCCGGATACGGAGCAGGAGCAGAACTTCATCATCGAGCAGCCTAAGGAGGAGACGCCCGCGGCAACAGAGTCGACAGAGACAGCCCCTAAGCGTGTCCGTAAGGAGAAGACTCCGAAGACTGATGCCCAGACAGCATCGGCAGAGGATACTGACGAGAAGTTCTTCGCAGAACGGAGCGATCTGGTCGATTATGACCTCTCTGACATCTCCCATAAGGAGAAGTCGCGTGAGGATATCATCGCTGAGGCCGAGGCTGCCGCCTTCGAAGAAATGTAGCAGATTCTTCCATGCTTGATGCATGCTCTAGGTTTCCTCGGAGGAAAGTGGGAGTTTCCCCGGAGGAAACCCTGACTTTCCTCCGGGGAAACTCCCAAGCCCTAGCAGACTAAAAAAACGGTCAATCTGTAACAGAAAGAGATACTAAAGATGAGAGGTCTGTTCTGTGGCTTTAAGACCTTTATTATACAAAAATAACGAAAAATATTCCCCCGTTACAATGCTTTTAACTAATTTTGCAAGCAAAATTGCGCATTAAAGATGAGTCTGACTCAGATTATAGGAAAAGTTTTCGTACCCCGTCAGCATGCATTGGAGAAGCACCAGAACGGGGGAGAGGCACTACAGCGAGCGGTGCTGGAGCATCTGATACAGAAAGCCAAGGATACAGAATACGGTCGGAATCATGCTTTCGACAGCATCAAGGGCTATGATGACTATGTGGGTTGTGTGCCTGTGAACACCTACGAGGAGCTCAAAGGCGACATCGACCGGATGCGACAGGGCGAGACGGATATCCTCTGGCCAGGCCGAACGAAATGGTATGCGAAGTCGTCGGGTACCACCAACGACAAGTCGAAGTTCATCCCCGTCACTCAGGACGGTCTTCATGACATACACTATGCTGGCGGCTTCGACTCCGTGGCCATCTACCTGCGTAACAACCCTAAGTCGAGACTCTTCGACGGACGGGCTTTGATACTCGGCGGCAGTCATGCGCCCAACTATAACCTGCCTGGTTCGCTGGTGGGCGACCTCAGTGCTATCCTCATCGAGAACATCAATCCGCTGGCCAACTTGGTGCGGGTGCCTAAGAAGTCGACGGCACTGCTCAGCGACTTCGAGGTGAAACGCGACCGCATCGCCCGTGAGGCGATGACGAAGAATGTGACGAACATCAGTGGCGTACCCTCATGGATGCTCTCGATGCTCACTCGAATGATGGAGATCACGGGTAAGACGCACCTTGAGGAGGTATGGCCGAACATCGAGGTGTTCTTCCACGGTGGTGTGGCCTTCACACCTTACCGTGAGCAGTACAAGCGGCTGATCACCTCGCCGAACATGCACTATATGGAGACCTATAACGCCAGTGAGGGTTTCTTCGGTATACAGGACGATCCGACGGACAAGTCGATGCTGCTGATGCTCGACTACGGGGTGTTCTATGAGTTCATCCCTATGGATTCGGAGAACAGACAGCCCATCCCCCTCTGGGAGGTGGAGACGGGTAAGAACTATGCGATGGTGATCAGCACCTCGTGCGGCCTTTGGCGCTATGAGATCGGCGATACCATCCAGTTCACCTCGACTAATCCCTATAAGTTCATCATCAGCGGTCGAACGAAGCATTTCATCAATGCCTTCGGCGAGGAGTTGATCGTCGACAATGCTGAGCAGGGACTGGCCTATGCTTGTGAGCAGACTGGTGCCGAGGTGTTGGAGTATACGGCAGCGCCTGTGTTCATGGATGCTAACGCGAAGTGCCGCCATCAGTGGCTTATCGAGTTCTCTAAGCGGCCAGCCGATGTGCAGCAGTTTGCTGCTTTGCTCGACCGTCGTCTGCAGGAGATCAACAGCGACTATGAGGCGAAGCGATATAAGGACATCACGCTCCAGCATCTGGAGATTGTTGAGGCCCGTCAGGGACTCTTCAACGACTGGCTGAAGTTGCGCGGAAAACTGGGTGGGCAGCATAAGGTGCCGCGCTTGAGTAACTCGCGTGATACGATGGAGCAGTTGTTGGCATTACAGAAGTAGGAAGGTAAGAAAGAAAAGAGATAGATACATGAAGGGTATATTCAGAACAATCGTTGAAAGGTGCAAAGGTAACAAACAGTTTTTGCCTTTCTGCCTTTTTGCCTTTTTGCTCTTCATGGGCTGTGCCAGGATGGGACAGCCTGATGGTGGTTGGTATGACGACGAACCGCCGAAGGTGGTTGGCAGCACTCCTGCCGACCGTTCGGTGAACGTGTCGAGCCAGAAGATCACCATCCTCTTCGATGAGTTCATCAAACTGGAGGATGCCACCAACAAGGTGATCGTCTCTCCGCCACAACTGGAGATGCCGGAGATTAAGGCCGCTGGCAAGAAGATCGTGGTGGAGCTGAAAGACTCGCTCAAGGAGAACACCACTTATACCATCGACTTCAGCGATGCTATCAGCGATAATAACGAGGGCAACCCGATGGGAAATTATACTTACAGCTTCTCGACGGGCGAGCGGATCGACACCTTCGAGGTGTCGGGCTATGTGCTCGATGCCAGTGACCTTGAGCCTGTCAAGGGCATTCTCGTTGGCCTGTATGACGATCTGGCCGACTCGGCCTTTAAGACCAAGCCGATGATCCGCGTGTCGCGAACTGACAGTCATGGCCGTTTCGTGGTGAAGGGTGTGGCGCCAGGCACCTATCGTGCCTACGCCCTGCAGGATGCCGACGGTGACTTCCTCTTTGGACAGAAGGGCGAGATGATCGCTTATAGTCATCAGACATTTGAGCCGGGGTCGAAGCCTGATGTTCGTATCGACACCGTGTGGCGCGACTCCCTTCATATCGACCAACTGCGACAGGTGCCTTACACGCATTTCCTGCCTGACGATATCACCCTGTTGGCGTTTACCCAGATACAGACAGACCGTTATCTGGTGAAGACTGAGCGTAAGGATGCCAATAAGATCAGTATGTTCTTCAGTTATGGGCACCCCGACCTGCCAGTCATCAAGGGACTGAACTTCGAGGCCGACAGTGCTTTTGTCATCGAAGCCAATGAGAAGCAGGATACTATCCACTATTGGCTGCGCGACTCGGTGCTCATCAATCAGGATACGCTCCGTATGGAGGTTACCTATATGGTGACCGACTCACTGGGTGCGCTCGTCAGTCAGACTGACACGCTCGACGCTCTGGCAAAGGTGTCGTACGAGAAACGACAGAAGGAGTTTGCCAAGGAACTGGAGAAGTGGCAGAAGGAACAGGAACGGAAGAAGAGACGTGAGGAGCCCTACGACTCTATCTATCCCGTCAAACACTTGGAGCCGCAGTATAACGCATCCTCATCGATGGATCCCGACCAGCGGGTGACTGTCGAGATGCCTACACCGTTGGTGCGCTACGACACAGCCGCTGTCCACCTGTACTCAAAGATCGACAGCCTCTGGTATGAGGCCCGTTGTGTGTTCCGACCTGTGGAGCACTCGTTACGGCAGTTCGAGATCCTCGCCGAATGGCGACCAGGCACGGAATATAGTCTGGAGGTCGACTCCGCGGCCTTCGAGGATATCTACGGACAGGTGTCTGAAGCCTATAAGGAGGGACTGAAGATTAAGGATCTGGATGCCTATAGTACGCTGACTCTCAACATCAGCGGCATTGCCGACTCGCTGCCACTCAGGGTACAGCTGCTCAGCAGCTCAGGTGTGAAGGTGAAGGAGGTGCTTGCCACGAAAGGCTCGGCACATTTTGACTATGTCACACCGAATAAGTACTATGTCTGTGCTTTCGTCGACAACAATGGTAATGGACTGTGGGATACGGGCGATTATGATGCCGACATTCAGCCCGAGGCAGTCTATTATTATTCGCGTGAGATAGAGTGTAAGGCGAAGTGGGATGTCACCCAGAGCTGGAACATCAGTGCCACACCGCTCTATCGCCAGAAGCCTTTGAACATCACAAAACAGAAGGGCGACACAAAGCAGAAACAGAAGAACAGGAATGCTGAGCGCGCCAAGAAGCTGGGCATCACCTACAACAAGGAAAAGAACATAAAACTGGAGGACTAAGCATGATGAAAAGAATACTTTTGTTGTTACTCTTCGCGATCGGCTGTCAGCTGTCGGCTGTCAACTGTCTCGCCCAGTGTGGCATAGAGAACACGGCCTTTAAGTCGGGCGAGTCGCTCACCTATGATCTGTACTTCAACTGGAAGTTCATCTGGATGAAGGTGGGCTCCGCCTCGATGGATACTCGACTCACGAAGTTTGAGGGGAAGGATGCATGGAAGTCGTATCTCATTACTCGGGGCAACAACAAACTCGACAAGTACTTCACGATGCGCGATACGCTGATATCCTATTGTAATCCTGATCTCTCGCCGCTTTATTTCCGGAAAGGCGCACGCGAGGGCGACCGCTATTACGTTGACGAGATATGGTACAGCTATCCCAATGGCAACTGCCGTCTGAAGAAACATCGTATCAATCGTCATGGTGATCATGAATGGAAGACATCGGAGTATAAGAACTGTATCTTCGACATGATGTCGATCTTCCTCCGTGCCAGAAACTTCGATGCCTCGAAGCTGAAGAAGGGCGGTACGATTCCGATGCCCATCAGCGATGCCCATAGTCTGAGTAACTCATGGCTGGAGTTCCGTGGTAAAGAGAACTTCAAGATGAGTGAGTCGAAGGAGAAGTTCCGTTGTCTGGTCTTCTCGTTCTATGAGCGAGAGGACGGTAAGACCCATGAACTGATACGTTTCTATATTACCGATGATCAGAATCATATACCAGTACGCCTCGACATGTTCCTGAGTTTCGGAACAGCCAAGGCCTATCTGAAAGGCTATAAGGGCGTCCGCAGTGCCATGACCTCAAAGATCAGGTAATGCCTTTTCGAGATAGGCTATGAAGTCGGAGAAGCAGTGATGTCGGGGCGAGGTGCCTGTCACGTGTAGAGATGCTTCTTGGGCACAGCACGTGGTATAAGGACCAAACGAGTAGACTGGCACCTTGACAGGATGGCCCTGTGAAGCAGCAAAAGCGAGAATCTGAGAGAGTACATAAGCCTCGCCTCCACTGGTGACGGCGATGGCATCAATGTGTTCCTGACGAAGGGTATCGGTCATTTCTTCAAAACGGCTCTTTTCCATGGCTGCGGTGCGGTAGCAATACACATGAGAGATTGCGGCTCCCGTCAGACTGAGTGCATCCAGGAAGCGGGTGATGGTGGAAGGGACGGGCAGTCCGACGAACTGCGGTAGCAGTACGGCGATGTGTCTTTGCGACAGCGAGGGCAGACCTTTCAAGGCCTCGACGATACCCATCATGCTAGGTTCGGCATCAGGCATGGCGACCGTCACTCCAAGAAGATCCCTGACAGCTTTCTGATCATTACCGATAGCGATAACCTTTCCGTCTATCATGGAACGTTCAAGCCCCGAAGCGGCGAGCGCATTGACTGCCATGATACTCGAACAGATAATATCATCATATGCCGACGCTTTCGCACAGAACGATGTGAAAGAGTTGTCTGTGGTCAGCAGCGACGTGTTGACAAGTGGCCTAAACAACGCATTCAGGCTGCATGGCTGTGCCTTGTCAAGAGCCTCACGTAAGCGGTCTTGATAGGTAACAGGCGCAGTAAAGAGGATACGTTTTACCATCGTGCCAATAGCTGATTCGGTTTGAATACCCTGACAACATAGACCAGACTGATGAGGGCGATGGCCAGTTCGATGAGATAAAGACCGCGATAGTCAAGCCATTCTCCTACACCTCCAGAGATAAGAGAGATGAGCGTAGAACTGAAATGTACCACCACGACCTGAATAGTGAAATCCGTTCCCTCACGTCCTTCGCGCACACAGTCCATGGCACAGGTATAGACCACGATGGAAGCAAAGGCATGACAGGTCTTGACGAGCAGCAAGCCGCCTACTAACATGGGTAATGTGGGCGATATGAACGTGAGCAGCAGGAAATATATTGGAGCGACAACGATCAGCATAGCTACCATCAGACGGGCACGATACATGCCGATGCGGCGGATGAGCACATGACCCACCCAAGCCATGACAAACGAGGTGGCTGTACCCACCATACCAAACCACACTCCTATCTCCTTCATGTTATAGCCGAGGTCGACCATATAAGGTCGTACGTTAGCGATGATGCCGATGATACCCATAAAGTAGAGCAGGAGGAACACCACATGAGGGATGATATCCTTGCGGGAGAAGAACCACACAAAGTCCATGAGCTTAGCCCTTTGTTTGGGCGAACGGGGTTCGATGTGAATCTTTTTATTAAACTGTAAAGGTACCACCATGAACCAGGCGACCAGTCCCAGCAAAGGGAACACTACATGCCAGCCAAAATGGTCAAGCATCACGATGAAGATACCGCTACCCAAGAAGGCACCGGCATATCGTCCCATCGACTGCATGCTGTTCACCGCACTGTGATCGCCTTTGCCAAAGGCGCGCACGGCAAGTCCGTCGGTGGCGATATCCTGTGTGGCCGAGGCAAACATGGAGAGAAATACCAGCACGAAGATGAAATAGATATCGGCAGAGATATCCAGGAAACCAATACTGATGATTGACAGGGCATAGACCGACTCCATGAGCAGGATGAAGCGCCGGTAGTTGGAAAGATTGGAACACTGACGGTCGACCATGGGTGCCCACAGAAACTTGATGAGCCAAGGGATATGCACCAGATGTAGTAAGCCAATAGTGGCCAAGCCGAAGTTGGCCTGGCGCATGCTGACTTGCATAGCTGTCGTGATAAACGTGGATGGAATGAACTGCGCTATGTATAGACAGAAGAACGTGGCGAGGTTCAATCGGCGCACATTGTCGACGCTACTATTGGTTGTTGTCATATCGTGATGAGGTTAGAAATTCAATTCAATCGTTGTTCCAAACATGAGAGGTCTACCGGCCTGGGCGTAGTTGCCTGATGACGACTTGAAGCCGTAGGCCATATAATCGGTATTGGTGAGGTTCTTACCCCACATCTCCCAGGTGACAATGCCTTTGGTGAGAGCCACCTTGGCGTTGAGCAGCGTATAGAAGTCCTGACTGACCAGATTGTCCTCTGCCCAGTAGATACGACCCAAACCGCGGAGACCCACGTTGAACATCACGCGATCCAGCCAACCGGTAGGGTTGATGGTGTAGTTAGCATCAAGACTGAGCGTGTGGTTGGGCACCAGTGGCAGGCGGTTGTTGGTGTAACTCACCGTCTTGCTTTTCTCATAAGAGAGGAAACGGGCGTAGGTATAGCCGTAGTTAGCTGTGAACTGCAACCCTTTTACAGGGCGCGCCACGATGTTCAGCTCAGCTCCCTTGCTGTCGGTATGACCAGCGTTGGTGGTGATATTGCCTACTCCAGCAATGGTAGAGGTAATCTGCATGCGGCGCCAGTCGATATAGAACAGGTCGGCACTCATGGTAAGCAGGTTGTTCAGCAGGTTGACGCTGGCGCCCACCTCGTAGTTCCAGCTATACTCAGGATCATACGAACGCTGGTCGACGGTAGAGAACGATTTATTAAAGCCACCAGGCTTGTAGCCACGTGTTACAGACACATAGTAGAGATTATCCTCTGTGGTATGATATTGCAAGGTGAACTTTGGCGTTACCTGCGTAAAATCCTTGCTGCTTTTGAAAGACTCGCTCGTAGCCGATGGCTGACTGAGGTCTACCAACGAAATATCGCCGACAGGAAGGCCTGTTACCTTCTTGTTGTCGTACTTAGTCTTAGCATGCTCGTAGTCGAAACGGATGCCGGCCGTGGCAGAAAGACCTTGCCAGATATTGTAGGTGCTCTGGTGGTATAGAGCCAGCGAACAGGTCGGCACGCAGTAGTCGGTATGACTGATCGAGGGGGTTGAGGGAGAGAGGTTATCAACCGTACGATTCACATGCTCCATCATGCCAAAGGCGCCAATCACCCATTGGTAACGGCTATCACTATTCGATTTGAGTGTCAGTTCCTGTGATACCATGTTCTGGTGACGGGCATTCTCTACAAACGACTTGTCTACAGTCGTAAAATCCTGGTCGATAGCCTGCTTAGACTCGATATACTGGAATGAGGTTTGACTGTTAAAGCTGACAGCAGCCCCAGTGTAGGTGATTCCCAAACCGTTGGTACTGATCAGTCGGCGGAACGAGCTGAAACGGTTATAGCTGATGGGTTGGAGCGTGTTGGTCTCCACATCCACTGGCGCATAGGGGTAGCCGCCTTGGTCGCTATAGGAGAAATGGCTCGTCAGGCGTACCAGCCAGGCGTCAGAGGGCTGGTAGTACAGCCCGATGCGCTCTTCGGTCTCATTCATCTTATCCACCTTCTTGTCGAGATAGCTGTTGCGGAAAGCGCCGTCGTTATGATGATACAGGGCTCCGAAGGTGAGGCCGAACTGATTAGACAACTTGGTATAATTAGAAATCTGGGTGCGCAGGTCGTTATAGCGTCCGTAACCTAGGCGCACACGGGTATTTTGATACTCCAGAGGGTTGCGAGTGCTGATATTGATAATACCACCAATAGCGTTACGTCCGTAAAGCGTGCCCTGAGGACCACGCAACACCTCTACAGAGGCAACATCACCCAGATCGCAATCAAATGAAAGGGGCTCATAGAAAGGCATGCCGTCTATGTAGAATCCGATGCCTGTACCATCCGACTTGTTACCGACACCTCTTACAAATACCGGACAACTGGCTCTGGAGCCATAGTCGGGCATATAGAAATTCGGTATGACGGCTGTCAGCTCTTTCAGTCCTGTAATCTGTTGGTTGCTGAGTTGACGAGCCGATAGGGCTGTGCGTGATACGGGTACCAGGTCGTATTTGCCTGATTTGAATGCGCATACCACTACCTCGTCGAGTGCATACGATCGTGCTGTGTTTGTGTCGGCTGGTGCAATCTCTGGCCCTTCGATGGCCATTAGTGATGAAAGTAATAATCCTAAAAACATAAAAAGAAAAAATATAATTGAAGTATTAAATCCGTTTTAACCACTCAGTGACGAATCGCACGTTATCAAGAGGGGTGTCCTTGTGAAGACCATGCCCCAGATTGAAGATCCAGTCGGGATTTTCGCGGAAGAAGTCGGCATAACCTTCCAGGTGCTGCCTAATGACCGTCTGTGGTGCGAACAGGATCCGTGGATCCATATTTCCCTGCAGGCCCAGGGCGCAATCCACCAGACGGCGGGCTACCGTGATAGGCGTCTGCCAGTCGATACTCACGAAGTCGCAGTCGCTCTTGGAAAGCATCTGAAGACCTGTCCCGAAGCCCTTGGGGAAGAAGATCACAGGCAGACCGTGCTGGCGGGCTGCTGCAGTGATACGACGCACAAAGGGTAGGACCATCGTGCCATATAGTTCGGCCGATATCACACCAGCAAATGACTCGAAAATCTGGAAGGCATCAATGCCATGCTCAGCCTGCAGATGCACATAGGCTTCCGAGGCACTGGTGATGGCTTCGAGCAGTTGTAGTGTCTCTTCGCGGTGCGTATATAAGTAGCGCACCACCTCAGTGAACTGCAGACTGCCGTCGCGCCCGCCAAGCATATAACAGAGACAGGTGAGTGGTCCACCACAAAAGCCGATCACAGGAGTGTCGTTGCTTTTCTGGCGTTGTATCTCGTCAAGAGTGTCGGCCACATGAGTGAGGTGGCTGGCATCGAAACGGAGTTCCGAAGCGGGCTGTGCCACTCCCAGTAGCGGTCGCGGGAAGGCAGGGCCGTTACCGTTCCATTCTACCTGGACACCCAAGGCCTCCGGGATGACCAGAATGTCGCTGAACAGGATGGCGGCATCCATGCCCATATCGTCGATAGGCATAAGTGTCACCTCAGCCGCCAGCTTGGCGTCGGCCATAATGGAACGGAAGGGTGTGGCCTTGGTAAGGGCGCGATAGCGGGGAAGCACACGACCAGCCTGGCGCATCATCCATACAGGAGGGCGACAGGCGGGTTGATGATTGATAACCGCTAAGAAGGGATTACTATACATATACTCGCGTTTTCTTGTGCTACACAACACAGCATGGCTGTTTTGGGGTGCAAAGATAACGCATTTCTGCAAATCACGCAATCCCTATTTATATGGATTCTTCTAACGGTCGAAGGCAGCTATCTTGTCGAGGTAATACCGTCGCAGATCCTGCCACTTGTAGTAAGGCCAATTATCGGTGGTGATGGGCAAGTATGTCTCGCGCTCGTTCAAAAGAGCCTTTACGAGGATGTCACCGCTCTTTCCTTTCTTCGGGCGGTAGAACACCAGTTGGATGTTACAGGCCATTGGAAAGATACGATAATTACGCCAGTAGGTGTCGAGCTCGTCGAGGTTGTCAACGGAAACGTTGCAATTGTCGAGTTCCAGCAGACAGGCCAGTGGCATCACGCAGATCTCATGACCGAAGCGCAGGGTGACCTGTGGCTGCGTGACAGTGTCGGCGGTCTCGATGATGTTCTTCAGAAGGTTCAGTTGACTGAACGGCATCTTTCCATTTGAGATAGGTGAGGCGGCATAGTCGAGATACCAGCCGATATTACGGATACGCCACTGGTCGTACAATTCCTCGTCGGTGAAGAGCGATAGCAGATCGATGTCGGAGTCGTGGCTCTGCATGTTGGCAGCAACAATAAAGAGTTGGCGCATGAAGTCACCAGCCGCCACATTGTCATACACCCACAGCTGATCATTGAAGAGCGCCTTCATCAGTCGTTCGGGGTGTGTATATTTCTGCTGGTATTCCTTATCTTCTTTCTCGCCTTTCTCGCCTTCCTCTTTCACGATACCCTCCCAGGGCTGGTTCAGATAATACTGTAGCGATTCGCTCACGTCGTTATGGATCTGGGCTGTGGGGTTGGCACTTGCCAGTTCTTCGCACTCAGCAATCATCGAGAGGATGCAGCGGTTGACAACAGTGCTACGGGCATCGATTCTTAGACCTTTCGCCTTGAACAACTCAGGGAAGTGCTCTGTCATGCGCTTGCCGATACCGTGGTGCTGGCGCTCGCCAACGGTGGTGAGGTCGCCAATCCGATTGATGGATGATGTATAGACGGCTTCCATCTTCTGAAGAGTACTCTCTCCAAGCGCTGTCAGCTTACCAGCCTCGTGGGCCTGTTGGAGGGTGCTCAACGGGCGTGTGTATTTACCGTCCCATGTCAGCCAGCGTGAACCGTGCCGACCGTAATGGCTCATGTGGTAGGGCTCATAGCCTTTTGGTGTGGGGGTCAGTGCCTTTGTGGGCAACTGTCGATCGTAATCCAGATAGTTACTGCCAGCCAGATAGCGGTTGGCAATGATCTCGTCTTCTGCGGACATCTCGAACATTGGGGCGTTCATCCCCGGATAAGGCTTGCTTGTCTGTGGCTTTTGTGCCTGTGCAGCCATCGAGAGGCCGAAGGCAAGAAGCGTCAGTTGTAGTTTCATCTTTCTATTTTTTAGGTTTATAAAAGTACTGCAAAGTTACAATAATTCTTCTGTCCAACGGACAACATCCTTGTGTTTTTTGTCGTAAAGTGATGTCTTACGCGTTGATTCTCCATGTCCGTCAACATTTGATACACCTTCTGTCAACATTCTTTCTTTGCGGGAGGCAATAAAATATGTAACTTTGCAAAAAAGATATGATAAGACGTTGATAACTTATTCAAGGTTCATACAAATTAGGTTATGTCCTGCTGCATGGACTTGTGAAAGTCCGTGCAGTTTTTACTTCACAGGCTGATGCCGGCAAATAGGGGGCACCATGTGTGGTATTTGATAGTTTTTTGTATCTTTGCATCACGAAAATAAAGAATAGATTATGTTGAGGAGATACTTTTTCATATGGGCAATGGTCTTGTTCGGCTGTCTTCACAGTGCCGGACAGGAGGACCTGCGTTTCTATCATATCGATACGAAAGGATATAGGGTCAAGACAGTTTTCCGTGGTGCAGACAACCTTATGTGGGTGGGTACATCATTCGGACTGTTTACCTTGCCGCAGTTGGAGAGTAGGAATCCTGACGGTTATGACCGACAGCACCAGCGTATGCGGACGGGTATCGACAGAATATTTGAGGATAGCAAAGGACAGCTATGGATGGTGACACATGGTAGTGGCATTATGATCTATGACCCGAAGACCAACGCGTGTACAGCCGATGTGGCCGAATTGTTAGGAAAGAAGAATATTCATATCGACAAAAACAGGGATTTCTCCATCTATATAGAAAACCGAAGAAACTGCCTGATCTGGCAGGATCATCAGCTTTATGCGCTCGACTTGGATGATGGGAACGTACGGAGCATATTACTTGAAGACAATGGTGAGCAGGTGATGAAGGTGGAGTCGAACCGTCGGGCCTTCGCGGTTCTGACGACAAAGAACTTGTATTTCTTCTCCTTGGGATCGAAGGTGCTCATACGTCGGGAGCCGCTAGCATGTGAAGTGAAATACGAGACGCAGCTGACGATGGATGAGACATGCAACGTGTGGCTGAGTGATAATAAGATTGTACAGGGATATAACTATCAGGCCCAGAAATGGATGTCGTCTGTGGCATTCCCTTCTCATGTGTCGGCCATCGCGTGTGGCCCTGGTGGGAAGATATGGATAGGACAGGAGAACGATGGTATCTATATCTGCGATACGGACCTGCAGATCAGACATCATCTGGAACATATGCTGGGCGATGCCAACAGCATCAGGGATAACCAGATCTATATGCTGCACTACGAGAAGACCAGTGGTGCCATGTGGGTGGCCTATTCCAAAGGCGGCATCTCTATCTATGACAAGAAACAGAACTGCGGTATGCTTTATCAGGTCATGGATCGTCAGAATCCGAATGCGATGACCGATGTGCTCTCTTTTGCCCAGACGATTGATGGAAAAGGACTATGGATGGGACTTGAGGACCGAGGTATCTTTTACCGCCCACTCATGGAAGGACGCTGGGAACAGGTGCTTGGTAGGGCTTCCGTCTCTTTCCTGAAGACTGGGTCGGATGGTTCCTTATGGGCAGGTCTCTATAAGCAGGGGCTGCTGCATATGACCATTCAGGGGAAACGGGAGTTTTATTTCAAGGGCGAGTCACCTTATAATATAGCATTCACCCCGACAGGACAAGTTTATGTGGCATTACAGGGTAAAGGCGTGTGGCGTATGGATCTGACAAAAGCCCAGATTGTCGATACCCATATCTGGGCAAACTTCGTTTTCGACCTGAACTATCATCAGGGTCGACTGCACGCAGTGGCAACGAAAGGCTATTTCGTCATGGATGCCAGTGGACGATGGAAGAAGATACGCGATGGCATCTTCAGGCATGGCTGTATAGATCGTCAGAACTATGTCTATCTGTTAGGTGACGGCAACCGTGCCTTGGGTCTGACAATTATTGATCCTCAGGGGGGACTCGTCAGTCTGCCATCCACATTGGAGAAGGGATTATCGAGATGTGCCACTCTCGACAAGTCGGATAATCTCTGGGTGGTCAATGGTCATAAGTTGGTGATGCTACGTCATCGTCAGAACAACCAGGTGGAATGGGAATACAAGGTGTTTAACATCAATCCGGAAGGAGAGCGGATCTATTATAACCCTGGTGCCATTCATATTGACCGGATGAACCAGCTATGGCTTGGTACAGACAACGGCTATCAATGCATCAACCTGAACAGACTGATGGAGCAAAAGGACAGGAAGTCGGAGGAGAAGCCCTTGGCCATCGGCTGTATCAGTATCAACGATGAGATTTTGTCGCCGAACAAGCCCTTGAATGGTAGGGTGCTGATCACCCATGATGTGGGACTGACGAAATCGCTCAACCTGAAGTATAATGAGAATAATATTGTGGTAGAGTGTTCCAGACTGTTCGAGGAACGGACACCGACCGACATCTATTATTATCAGCTACGTGGCCTCTCGGACACGTGGCAGTTGGTAGACAATCAGACAATCGTACTCTCTAACTTGCCTCCCGGAGAGTATCAGCTCTTCACGAAAACACAAGATGCCTTGGAGAGTCACCTGTTGGATATCTCGATAGCGCCTCCGTTATGGCGCAGCTGGTGGGCCTATCTGATCTATCTGCTGATAGTCATAAGCGTGGCTATTGGTATGCTCCGCTATTTCCGTAATAAAAGGGAGTATGAGATGCGACTGCAGCAGTTGGCTCTGCAACAGGAACAGGAGAAGCACTTGAACGAAATGAAGCTCCGCTTCTTCACGAATATCAGTCATGATCTACGTACGCCATTGTCGTTGATCATAGGTCCAGTGGAGGATCTGGAAGGGAAGGCAGAGGATACAGCTACCAAGTCGATGCTGGGGTTGATCCATCGTAATGCTGACTTACTACTGTCGTTGGTGAACCAGATTCTTGACTTCCGCAGACTGGAGTTTGGAAACGAGAAAGTGAACCTTTCGTATGGTGATATTGTCTCGACAATCGGTGATATCTGCGATACCTTCAGACTGAAGGCAAGGAAAGAAGGAATCAGTCTGGATTTCCAACCGATGGTGGAGCGCGTGGAGACACAGTTCGATAGGGATAAGATGACTAAAATCATCATGAATCTTTTGGCCAATGCCTTTAAGTTCACCGATCGTGGTGGAAGCATCACCGTGAGCACTGATGTGCTGGATGGGCATGTCGTTATCCGAGTGGCTGATACGGGGATAGGTATATCCGATGAGGAGAAACAACTGGTTTTCGACCGATTCTATCAGTCGGACAACGCTCATCTTCAGGCAATCGGTAGCGGCATAGGCCTGCATATCGTCCGGGAATACGTTCATCTGCAAGGAGGTGAGATCACGATACAGGATAATGAGGCAGGAAAGGGCACGGTATTCTGTATCACATTACCCTTGTGTCAAGGAACGCATGAGCAGGAGAAGGAAGAGGAGAGCGACGAGACAATACCAGTGGAACAGAACGAGCCGTTGCATGAGACAACAGTCCTGGTGGTCGATGACAATAGCGATTTCCTGACGTATGTCAGTCAGAGTCTGTCGGGCACGTATAATGTGGTCAGTGCTTCCAATGGAGAGAATGCTCTGGAACAGCTTCAGGAGAACGATGTGGATATCATCATCAGTGATGTGATGATGGACGGAATGGATGGTCTGGAGTTATGTCGTATGGTCAAGTCCGATATCGCAACCTCGCATATCCCTGTTATCTTACTCACAGCTAAGGCTCAGAGCACGAATGAGTTGGAAGGTCTGGAGGCCGGTGCCGATGATTATATCACCAAGCCCTTCAGCATGAGTATCCTGCTTCAGCGCGTCCATAACCTCCTTGAGCGCAGTCGTCAACAGCATCAGCGCTTTAAGAACGAGATAGATATCGAACCGTCGGAGATTACGGTTACATCGCTCGACGAACAGTTTATCACCAATGCTATCACACAGGTTGAGGCGCATATTTCAGACTCAGACTTTAATGTGGAAGAACTAAGCAGTGCGATGGGTGTCCACAGGTCGCAACTCTATAAGAAACTGCAGCATCTCACGGGACGCACACCCATCCAGTTTATCCGATTGTTACGCCTAAAGCGCGGCAAGCAACTGTTGGAGAAGAGCGGACTGTATGTCTCGGAGATTGCCTATCAGGTGGGCTTCAACTCACCTCGTGTTTTCTCCAAGTATTTCAAGGCGGAGTTTGGGATGACCCCTGATGAGTATAAAAACAAAAATGGAATAAATAATGAATGAAGTGAAAAGAAAGATGGCAACTGTAATGTTGCTCGTAGGCCTTGTCATGACTGGCTGGGCACAACAGTCGAAAGTGCTTGACCAACTGAAGGCCGATCCAAGGAAAGCATATGGGAATGATTATCCCTATCCGTGCGACTCCTCTCAGATGACCGAAGCTCCAAACGGCTATCAGCCGTTCTATGTGAGTCACTATGCCCGTCATGGTTCGCGCTATTATTGGAACAGTCGTCTTTATAATGAACTTGACACGGTGTTGACCATTGCCCATGGTCGTCAGCTCCTGACGGCTGAAGGAGAGGCCTTTTATGATAAATTTATGGCTGTCAGGAAAGAACTGATGACGGGAGCATCGGAACTCACGCAACTTGGTTGGGAACAGCATCAGCGCATCGCTCGTACGATGTATAACCGTTTCCCGCAGGTGTTCGAAAAGGGTGGTAATGTGCTTGCCATCGCCTCATTATCGGGTCGGTGTGTGCTCAGTATGTCGGCATTCTGCCAGGAACTGGTACAGTGTAACCCTGCCATAGAGATCCGTGAGCAATCGTCACGTTTTACGCTTAACGGTGTCGTACCCACTGATGGTCAGAACCCGGATAGACGGAAGTTCCCGAAGGTGAAACCACACTGGGAAGACAACCGTGATAAGTTCTCTTTTACCGACTCACTGCCACAGAAGGTTCTTTCACGGATGTTCGTCAGCACTGAAGGATTGTCTGGAAACGTACGTCATATCGCAGACAACCTGATTGAACTCTATACGTCGCTGCCAAACATCGCCCATGAGGGAATGATGGGACGACTTGTGTCCGACGAGGAGATTGTGAACAGATGGGAGTACACGAACCTGGATTCTTATTCCTGGGTGTTCGAACCACAGTACGAGATGATTCCCATCCTCGAGGATATCATGAGAAAGGCCGATGCCGTGATTGCAGGCAGTAGCGACCATATTGCCGACCTACGCTTCGGGCACGACTCATGCATAGGACCGTTGACGGTGCTGATGGGTATCAATGGCGCCGACCGTGACCCAGAGGATCCGTATGAGGTGAAGAACGTCTACCAGAACTGGCAAACCTGTAAGGCCTCGAACATCCAATTGGTGTTCTACCGTGGTCAGAAAGGTGTAGATGATATCTTAGTGAAATGTCTTCTCAATGGTGCTGAGGCTAGTCTGCCAGTGCCAACCAACTGCTATCCATATTATAAATGGTCCGACTTGCGCGCTGTCTATATGGAGCGCTGCAAGAAGTGACAGAAAGTCTAATTGCTTTCTATCTTCAATAGGATCTCCGCCCGGACTTGCGAAAGTTCGGGCGGAATGTATTTATATGTTGTCTTTGTTGCCTTTTCATGTTACGAATGTTTCTCTGTAAAAATGTGGTCGTTCTTGTCAACAAATGATATAGGTATAACCTAAGAAAATGAACTAATTTTGCAAGCGACGTAAGAGGTACAATCTGTGTAATACAACCAATAATAAAAAACAAAATGTATGGGAAAAACAATCAGTAAAACTGCTCTTTTAGTGGGAGTGCTCACCTTGTCGGGCTTTTGCTACTCACCAAATGCGAGCGCTGCGACTTCTGTCAGTGAGGTTCAGCAGGCGACAAAGAAGATCAAAGGAACCGTGGTTGATGCGACGGGACCGGTTATCGGTGCCAGTATCATGGAGAAAGGAACCTCGAATGGTACAATCACCGATCTTGACGGAAACTTCACCCTCAACGTGAATCCTGGTGCATCCATTGTGGTCTCGTTCATCGGTTTCGAGACACAAGAGATTAAAGTAGGTCAACAAGAGAGTCTTTTGATTAAGATGAAAGACGACAATGCCGTCTTAGAAGAGGTGGTTGTGGTAGGCTATGGTGTACAGAAGAAGAAACTTGTCACAGGAGCCACCGTTCAGGTAAAAGGAGAAGACATCGCCAAGATGAACACCACCAATGCCCTGACTGCCATGCAGTCGAGTACACCTGGTGTACAGATTACTCAGGGCTCCTCTCAGCCCGGTAAGGGATTCAAGGTGAATATTCGTGGTATTGGCACGATCGGCGAGAGTTCTCCATTGTTGATTATCGACGGTATCAATGCCGGAACGGCAGATGATGGACTGAATGGTCTTAATCCGAACGATATCGAGTCAATCGACGTACTGAAGGATGCTGCCTCGGCTGCCATCTATGGTGCACGTGCTGCCAATGGTGTAATCCTCGTGACAACCAAACAGGGTAAGGCAGGAAAGGTACAGCTACAGTACGACGGTTATGTAGGCTGGTCGAATGCCTATAAGGTGCCCGATTTGTTGAACGCTCAGCAGTATATGCAGATTATCGACGAGACCAATGTCAACACCTATGGCGAGGCAACTAACTGGTCAAGCATCGTTCCACAATATATAGTAGATAAGGTAAAGGGCGGTTGGACAGGTACCGACTGGATCAAGGAGTACGAGAATAAGAATGCTCTACAGTTCAGTCATGCCATGACAATGAACGGTGGTACTGAGAACTCGAAGTTCTCAATATCGCTTAACTATAGCTCTAATGAGGGTATCATGGGTGGCGACAATGCCTCTAACTACAAGCGCTTTGGTGCTCGTATCAACTCTGAGCATGTATTGCTGAAAGGTAGAGATCTGCTTGGAGAGAGCCACGATATCATCACTATCGGTGAGAATGTAAGCTATTCTTATCGCAGGAGTCACGATCTGGCAGAGGGCAGTGGCTACTGGAACATTATGCAGGCGGCTTATGTGGCATCACCATTGGTAGAGGCCTATGATGCAGAGGGAAACATTGCTTCTTACGATAAAAACGGTGCAGGCTATAGTACAGAGGTTTATAGTAACCCACTGAACCACTTCCTCGCAGGTGGTTACAACTCTATTAACAAACATCGCTCTTTTGGCGTCAGTGGTACCTTCTATTGGATTGTTGAACCGATCAAGAACCTGCGCTACCGCGGACAATTCAATACGGGCTATCAGAGTGCAAACAGCAGGGATATCTGCATGCCTTACAACTCCGGTCCAACCAGTGCAAGTGCCAACTATACCATGAACATGACCCAGAGTCAGGGCAGCACTTTCACCTATGAGAACACGCTGTCGTATATCCTTCCGAAACTCGGGAAACACACGATAGATATGCTCGTGGGACAGTCGTTGGAGCGCTCGCAGTGGAGCGCTGGTATGAAGATGGGCTTCAATGTCAGTGAGGACAGACTGAACCCACTCGTACGCAATGGATGGTATTACAACATCCCATCAAACTATGAGGGCGACTATCTTAACGGTCACTCGGGCTATGACAACCCCATGCAGACCAGTATCGTGTCGTTTTTCGGACGTATGAACTGGAACTACGACGAGAAATACATGGCCACAGCTATTCTTCGTGCTGACGGTTCCAATAACTTCGCACGTGGTAAGCGCTGGGGTTACTTCCCCTCGTTCTCTGCTGGTTGGGTAATCACCAACGAGAAATTCATGGAGAATACCGCCAGCTGGCTCGACTTCTTGAAGCTCCGTGCTTCATGGGGACAGAATGGTAACTGTCAGATCGGTAACTTCTACTATCTTTCTAATATCGGGTTCTCGCCCACGACTTATGCCGACTATGGTTACAAGTTCAGTAACGATGACATCTACACCTTAGGTCAGAATAACTACACTTCTGGTGCCTATGCCAAGAACCCACCCAATGAGGATGTCACTTGGGAGACCTCCGAGCAGACAAATATCGGTATGGATGCGCGCTTCCTGGGCGGTCGTCTTGGTCTGAGTTTCGACTGGTACGTGAAGATGACCAAAGACTGGCTGGTACAAGCACCGATGAATCAGGTACTTGGCTACGAGGAGCCTGCCATGATCAATGGTGGCGACATCAAGAACACTGGTATCGAGGTAGCACTCTCATGGCATGATAAGATAGGCAGCGACTTCAGCTATCATGCTAACGTGAACGTGGCTACCAACAAGAACGAGGTAACACGTCTGGCCGCCAATGGTGGAAAGATAGGTACGGATAGTAAGTATCTGAATAGTCTGTTCCAGGGCTCATCGTATGTGTCACTCGTAGAAGAAGGTCATCCGGTAGGCTATTTCTATGGTATGTCGTACGATGGTATCTGGCAGAATCAGGCCGAAATCGATGCTGCCCGTAACGCAGGCAAGCCCGTCCTCGATACAGCGGAACCTGGTGACCCTATCTGGACCGACTATGATGATGATGGTGTAATCAACTATGACCTCGACCGTCATGAGATCGGTAATCCGAATCCCGATGTGACCCTTGGCATCAGTCTCGGTTGCGAGTGGAAGGGCTTCGACTTCGGTGTAACTGGCTTTGGCGCTTTTGGTCAGCAGATTATGCAGTGTTATCGTACCGCCCAAAGAGCCAACCAATATGAACAGTATACCACCGATGTGTTCGATCGCTGGCATGGTGAGGGAACAAGTAACACACAGCCTCGTCTGACTTGTGGTCTGTTAGCAGATCAGTGGGTATCGACACGGTTCATGCAGAATGCCGACTATTTCAAGGTACAGAACCTCACGCTGGGCTATAACTTCAACAAGATATGGAAGAGTTCTCCGTTCAGTCAGCTTCGCCTTTATATGCAGGTACAGAACCTCTACACGTTTACTGGCTATACGGGTGTTGATCCGGAATGTTCTGCCGATGGCGGTAAGAGTGATGATAACATGAACTTCATCCGTGGTATTGATGTCGGTCTCTATCCTTCTGCCCGTACCTTTATCCTGGGAGCAAGTATTAAGTTCTAAGAGTTAAACAATTGAAGCGTTGAAAATATGAAAAAGATATATATAATAGTCATCGCGGCTCTGTTCACCGTAGGTGTCACCTCCTGCGAAGACTGTCTCGATACAAATAATTATACGGAGGCTAACACCTCAAACTACCCGGCTTCGGCAGAAGACCTGAACAAAGAGCTAGCCGCCCTTTATGGGGTGATGAACCAAATAAGTCAGACGGCCAAGGAGACGCCTTGGCTTGTCAACCACATCATGTCGGACGAGGGAAATGGCGGTGGTAGTACGGGCTCGACACAGATTCATGCCATTGGTCATCTGATGGCCAATCAGGAGGACATGTTTGATAAGCTCTGGCAAAGGGTTTATATAGGAATCGCTCGTGCCAATGCTATCATCTATGGTGTCGATGCTTTCGACTGGACAGGTCAGGAGAAAGCGCGCAATCAGATGGTGGGTGAGGCTTATTTCATGCGTGGTCTGTTCTATCTCTGGGGCGCACAGTTTTGGGGTGACATCCCGGCCTATTGGGCTGCTGCCGCTCCAGACCCTTGTCCGCAACAGGATGCAGAGACGGTGACCTATCCGCATATCCTTGCCGACTTCGTCAGTGCAGCTAATCTGATGAGTCATGGTATGACCACCATGGGCGACGGTCATGCCACGAAGGCTGCTGCCGAGGGTATGCTGGCTCGTGCTTATATGTTCTATGAAGGCTTCTATAAGAAGGCCGGTGAACTGGCTACAGCCTCACTTGCCGATGTGGTCTTCGACTTCGATCAGGAAGGTGCAGGCACATCGCTGAGCAAAGCTCAGGTTATTAGTTATGTGGAGGATGCCATCAACAATGGCGGTTATAGTCTTGTGGAAGATTTCAGATTGCTTTGGCAGTATACCAACAAATATACCATCAACGAATATGACTTTGTGAAGGATCTGGCTGAGGCCGGAAAGGTATGGGCCGGTAACGGAAACTGTGAGGAGATGTTCCAAGTGCAGTATATGAACTCTGGCGGCTGGAGCGGAAACATCCAGATGGGATTCACCAATCAGGTGTCTCTCTACTGCGGTCTGCGTAATGGTAGCGACAAGGATGGAAAC
Source organism: Prevotella aff. ruminicola Tc2-24 (assembly GCF_900110895.1). Lineage (GTDB taxonomy): Bacteria > Bacteroidota > Bacteroidia > Bacteroidales > Bacteroidaceae > Prevotella. The sequence continues at coordinate 295,911 of NZ_FOIQ01000002.1, forward strand.
TCCAACGGCTTTGAAGATACCATGCCCTTTGGACAGGGATGGGGACAGGGTATTGTCAACGCCACCCTTTGGGACGACTGGAGCGATGATGACCCACGAAAGAAGGCAACGATCCTCAACGCACCTGAAGAATGCAAGAAGTTTGTCTTTGTTACCAACTGCTCTGAGGATGCCGGCCTCTATAACAAGAAATGGATGCCGATCACTTGTTCGAAGTCGCACTGGAACGACATGAACTCTGTCTATACCTGGTGGGGCGTATACCGTACAGAGCAGACCAGCGCTGCCAACAACAATAAGAACTCTTTCCAGGGCGACCACTATGCAGACATGATCCTGCTCCGCTTGGCCGACGTGATGCTGATGCACTCAGAACTGACGGGAACTGCCGACCAGATGAACAAGGTGCGTGCCCGTGCCGGACTGCCCGCTACCACCTATTCGTGGAAAAACATCAAAGATGAGCGCCGTTGGGAGCTGGCATGTGAGGGTATTCGCTATAACGACTTGCGTCGATGGTCAGGACGAAATGGTGGTATAGACTGTGAGGCTGCCGTTGCCCTACAGCGTCAGGACGGATCGCGTGTAAACTATGCTGGTCACTGGACGGTGATGCGTCATGGACAAGGTGTGGGCGGCAGTAGCTGGGCTCAGCGTTACGCCGATACAGACGGCTTCGTCATGATACCGCCCTCGCAGATATCTATCGTCAACGATGAGGCTGTGCTGAAGCAGAACCCTGGTTGGGGGGCAGGTGCAGCAGGCTCGAATATGACGGGAACACCTGTCTATGATTAAGATAGCTGATGGTTTAATTAGTTATAAATTGTATTGAAGTTTATGATGGCAGCGTAAAAGGCTGCTCTCATCTGAATCAGATTAGAATCAGATGAATCCACCCGGACTTGTGAAAGCCCGGGTGGAATGTTTTTATGGCAAAAAGAGTGGCCGGGCTGTTAGGGCTCGACCACTTTGGGATGATTACAGGTCAGACTCTTTGACCCAGATGCTGTAGCCTCGTGCAGGAGCAGAGAGTTCTACACGACCGTCGGCCTCAACGGTAACCTTCTGTGAAGTGTTCAGGACATTGACCAGACGCTTGCCAGACCAGTTGCTGAAGCCAGAGGCATTCACTGTTACCCACATGGCCTTAGTACTGCTATCGTGGTTGTTGAGCACGATGATGGCACCATCTTTGGTACCATTACCCTGACGACGGGCAATATAGAGGTTCTGACAGTTGCTAGAGGGATAGGGGTTACCAGTCTCGCTGAGCACAGTGATGATACCACCCAGATACTTCTTACGGATCTCGATGAGTTTCTTAAGCTTGTTCTTCAGTGAAGAAGGAGCAGTGGTAGTATAGTTAGAGTGATCGGCATCAACCTGTGTCACACCGAAGAAGTGAGGATAGAACAGACAGGGACGTCCCTCGTGGGTAAGGATGTAGGCATAACCCAGCTGGTGATCCTTGGTCACCCATTTGTCGTGCTCTTTTCCTGTGTCGTGGTTGTCGAGGAAGGTCACTACAGAGGTACCAGGGAGACCATTACCACTATTGTTGCGTACCATACCTGCGTGGTTCAGCCATGACATGTTGAAGGAGTTTCCATTACCATTACACATCTCGGTGAGGGTGCTCTTCAACGGGAAGTCGAAGCCGTTGACCTGTGCACCGTAGGAGGCCACAGTGTTCACCCAGTTCTTGATGCGATAATCGGCACCCCAGTACTCACCGACGATGAAGGGCTGAGCGCCATCGACATGAGGAAGACCGTTCACCCAGTTGGCTACGAACGACTCCTGGAAGCCGCGGACGAAATCAAGACGGAAACCGTCGAAATGGATCTTGTTGACCAGCCACTTACCCCAGTTGTTCAGACGGGTCTGGACAGTGCTGTTAAAGGTGTTGTAGTCGTTACCGAAGAACTTGGTGTTGGTGATGATCTCGTCTGATCCGTAGTCACCAAGCCAGTCATTGGCATCGGCCGGGTGGAAATGACTGTAGTTCCAAGAGTAGTTAGGCTCACCGCTGCCGGTATGGTTGACATAGGTGATGTGTGTGTTGGTACGTGCCTGAAGAGTGGTATTGGCAAGGTTGTTACCATTATACCATACAGCCACGGGATAGTAACCGAGCATGCTACCGGCATCTACCCAGTTGCTGCCATCTTCGCGCTTGGCAGAGAGACGGATCTCGATGTCGTGCTTAGACGATACATGGATCTTATACTCGTCGATATCCGAACGGTTCTCCATATGTCCACGGATGACGCGACCTGAGCCGGGGAAGTTGTTGAAACTGCCATTACCGTTGTTGGGTTCATACTCCCAGCTATAATTAGAGGAGATATTGCTGTTGTCCCAACGAATCATGAGGTCGTAGCCACGCTGAGTGGAGGATTCGTTCCAAGGCAGTCCGTAGCCCTTGATCTGAATGTAATAATCGCCTGTTGCTGCATTGGGGATGACCCAACGGATCTCGTTAGCGGGATAAGGCTTGTTCTGCTCACCATGAGCCTCACCGAATACATAGGCTTTGACGGCGGGGTTCACTTCCTCGTTCTCGTCGGAAGAATAAACGTGGTTGAGCACAACATCGGAGTATACACTGATCTTCGGCGACTGATGCATGGTGCTGATCATCGACTCCAACTCAGCACGGCTACCGAAACGTGTCTCGGTAGTACCTTTCTGATTGTAGTTTCCGAGGTCGTAGTGGTCGTAGATGCCATAACCGTTATCCACGATACCCCAGTTACCCTTCGAGGGTACAGGTGTCCAGATGGCGGTGATGCCACTCGACTTCATCTCAGAAGCTTTAGAGCGAAGCGTATTCCACCAAGAGCCATTCTTGTTGGTCTCGTCAACAGGTACATTCCAATAGAATGCCTGCATCATAACATCGTTGAGAGGCTGGAGACTGCTGGCGGCGCGCGTCATCGTCTCGTCGGTCTGTGGTTGTGCTGGCAGTACGGGCTCCAGCGTGTCAGAGCAACTCAGCATCAGCATAGAGCTGAGCAACATTCCTGTGGCAACAAGTGCATTGCCAGTTCTCTTGCATAATAACTTTTTCATCATTGTAGTTTTTAGTTAGTTAAAATGTAGCAATATCATTTTGCGGCAGCAAATGTAGCAAAGATTTAAATAGTGTGTTATCGAAAAATGTGATTATCTGTAGTTTATGATGTGCAATCGATTGAATAAAAATACAGTATTTTTTTATCCTTCCCCCGAGAAAAGACCTTGTTATTCATATATAATTATTATAATAAGAATATAAATTAAATAGATCACAGGGATAAATGTCCCCGTGATCTATATTCTAATAATACTATAACTGTTTCGTGCTATTTGTCGATATAATCAGCGAGTTCCAAAACCAGTTGTGAATTCATCTTTTCACTTCTGGAGGTGCCATTACATTCAACACAATCAAGCTGGATGATATTCGAGCCAAGATTTCCGGGATTGGAGCATATATAGATGAACTTGCATGTCAACTTTAGCGACTTATTGCATATATTCAACTTAACAATAGACTCACCATGACCCTCTGACTTGTCTGCATTGAAAACCATCCCGCTTGTGGTTGGCAGTTCTGCATTGAACGACAGATAATTTCGAGATTCTCCACGATCTTCAATACTTTTTATTTCAAAAGGGATAATCTTTTTTGAAGACTCCCCAAGAATGGAAATCGTATTCGTAACATTTCCCGACGCGAGGAGATCGTTCCCCTCGGCATCAGTATATGAAATCAACACACCATTATGTATTGCAGAAGCACGGAAGGGACTGTATGAATCATCCTTATGACACGATGTCAGACACAGCACTATGGCTATTATACTAATGATATTTTTACTACCAAACATAAGTACTTAGATTGATATACATCTTAGGATCGTATTTGAACCTTACATCGGGATTTCCTTCGATTGAAGACCATACATTGTCTGTAGCTAGGTACCAACCATTGCCACCATCTGGTCCCCAACCCCAGTTCATATACAGTCTGTCGTCATATTCTGTCCATGATTTAACTTTAATACCAAGGAACTTCTTTGTTACAGTATACGACTGCTCATAATAACCATCGCAGAACCAGATATGACCACCATATCCGTCGTAACTGATGGCGCCGAGAAGTACACCTCTGTAGAAGGTAGCCTCATTGCCGAAATAATTGATACCAGTGAAACTCAGGTTATTGTATACGGTCTCGAAATCATAGCTAGCGAGACGAGCATTCTTATACCCCAACTTCTTAAGGCCAGTCAGGATGTCCTCAGGCATAGCACCGCTTCCTGCGTCCTTCTTTTTTCCCCAGTCGTAGTTAGGAATACTATCGGCAATCTGTCTAAGTTTTCTAGCTGTCTCAGTAACTGTGGTAACATTTTTCAGGTCTCTCATATCGGTGTAATTAAAACTCGGATATGTCGGCGTAACGTTACCAAGCATTCTCTGGGAGGTGTCATACATCAGCATTCCTATAGAGATGGCAGGACATCCGATACAAGCGCGGTTGGGTGCGCACATATTGTAGCCGCCCTCCTGACACCAATAGTCCAGATCTTTTCCTGTATATGGGTAGATAGACTTTTTACCAGAGCTGCTCTTACGTCCTCGTGTCTGAGCCTGTGGCTCGTTGTCATTAACCGTAATTTCATATTCATAACCACTGCGTCCCAGATCTTTCCAGTTATCGAAATAGTCTGTTTCTGTGGAAGTCCCATTATGAATATTGTTCTTCACTCTATTCTTCATTGCCGATATGAACATGGCCATCGGACTCTCGTCAGAGATGTCAGAGAACTGGAGATTACCCTGGTTTGAATGTCCAAGAATAGGGAATGAGCTGTTGTCGCCCGCAATAAGAACATATCCTTCATCATTCATATAGTTAACGGCATACAGAAGTGTGTCACCATCTTCAATGTAGAAATCCACATCAGATACAACTTTTGCGATAGGGTCGACAGATCTTGTAAGTGATTCCGGGCTGTCATTCTTTTCCATCCCAGGATTAAACATAGAAGCATAAGAAAGTGCCTGTCGCAAACTTAGTTTAGAATTTTCAAAGGTCACCTCATCTGCAAGGTTTTCGTTTTGTACCATGTCTGTTTGATCCTCTGAACAGGAATACAACAAGAACAGACTTGCCACTAAATAAAAAAATCTTTTCATAATTTTGTAATTGAGAAAAATACCTACTCATATAGCTTTTCGGTTTCCGCTCCTTTTTCACAGTATGGTCTGTTAATAATACTACGTTTTGTTTACTTTGCTGGCAAATGTACGTCTATTAGTTGATTACCACAAAATTTTGAGTTGACAAAGAGTTGACAAATGGTATAAATATGACATTATGATACAAATAACAAAGAAGATGATAAAAAATTATGTGTTTCTCAGGGTAAGACAATTATGAGACACTAGGAATTAGGAAATCAGAAGTCACATGAAAGATGCCTTGTTGATGACAAAACATCCTTCATGTGACTTCTGATGGAGAGATTCGTCACTTTTTGCCGAGTTCGAAGCGGAAAGGCTTGTCGAAGTGACGACGGGAATAGTAGGTGACAGACGGATTCTTCAGATCCATGACCATGGTCCAGAGGGTGCCCCAGAAACCTTCTCTGCTGGCTTGTGATACCGAAAGGATGGCATCAGTGAGTCCCTCTTGCGTCATAACTCCACCATTCTGGTTGAACCGTTCACAGAGCTGGTCGTAACGAAGGTCGTTCTCTTTCAGCCCGACATTATGCTTAGCCTCACAGAGATAGTGGTTGGTCACGGCCGGTGTCTCGGTGACAATCATCTGATCGTCTACATATTCCACCACGACGCTCTTACCTGAAGCATCGGCGATGGCATAGTGCTGTGCAGCACCGATGTCGGAATTCATGTCTATGCCACGAAGCAGGTCGAGAGCTTCGTCGACGTTGGCGGCGTTCTTAAGCATATAACGGACTGCGGCCGAGTTGGTGAGATCGGGCTTGCTGGTGTGCTGGTGTGTCTCCACATCGTCGCCGGCCATCAGCACTGCGACGGCAAGACCTTTCTCGTTGATACCGTCCAGAGCGAAAAACAGTCCTGTCAATGCCATATACTGGTTGGCGAAGCCTTCTGGCAACCAGTTCTCTCCGAACCCATAATATTCGACATTGAAGGTGGTGATCGATTCGTAGCCGTTGTCGGGGATGGTATGCAGGATCATGGCAGTGCCCGACATATAGTCGAAGTTACGCCCCATCAGGAAGCCACCCTCGGGTGTGCGGGCTGTCAGTGTAGAACAGCCGTAAGGGGTCTTCGACGGGTTGGGCGTTGGCGGTGTGTAGTAGCCTTTCGACAGGAACTCCATGGCATAGCCTGAAAGCACCTGAGCGCTCTCGCCGCCGCCTCTTCTCATCAGCTCGTCGAAGCCGTCATCGCCTCTATATTCCATGTAGTAGAGGCCCTCGTCCAGTTTCTCAACGGATTGTGCTCCCTTGACCAGCGGACCGAACGTGTTCCAGGCTCCTACGCCAACTATCACCACTAACACGAGGATGACCAACAGGATGATCTTTATTGCTTTTTTCATTGCTTGATTCTGTGAATGGTTATTGATAAAGTAATCTTGTTACAACGGATGCTTATTGGCCCATGGCTTTCTGCATACCGTCCATGAATTTCTGCTGAAGGTCCTTGGCTACCTGGTTGTCGGGATTCAGCTTCAGGGCCTTGTCATAGTTCTCGAGCACGTCTCTGTAGTAACGGGCGGCGTTCTGGGCCGGATCCTGTACGATACGTACCATATAGAGGAATCCTTTGAGTGTGCAGAGGTCAGAGGCATCGTTGTTGGGCATCTGTCCAATCTTCCCGATGCTCTGCTCCACGTCGGCAAGCAGACTCTCTGTCTGTCCTGCGTGAGGGAACTGTACGGCATAGTACAGTGACTGGAGCGCGGCCTGATATTTCGGTTGGATGCTGTCTGGGAACATCGCATCGATGCGTTTGAGCTCTGCGATACAGGTCAGCGCCTTCTCGGGCGTGTAGTCCTGGAGCTTGGAGAGTGACTGGCCGATCAGCGCAGCCATCGGGAGTTGCTGTTGCTGCTGCTGGGCATTGACGTTACTGACTGCCATGAAGAGGCATGCGATCATGATGACGATCGACTTAGAAATTTGAGATGTCATAAGCTTTATTGTTTTTTAGTGATACAAATATTCCGATATAGAAGAAACGGTCGCGAGAGGCTGTAGATGGACTGCCCATCGAGTCGTAGCCAAACACATTGGTGCGACCAAGGATGTTATTCAGCGAGGTGTAGACGATGACCTTCGGACTGACCAGGAACGTCACATTAGCATCTACGCTGTTGTAGTAAGGGGTCTTACCCGTGGGGAACTCTCTGCTGCTGGCATACGACTCCGCCAGTCCGAGGATGACCTTTCCGAGTGAGTACTTAGCCGACATGCGCAGATTGTGGCGTGAGGCATAATCGGGGGTGCAGGGTCTGGTATAGTCCAGGTAGAAACGCTCAGAGTCGTTGAAAGAGTAGGAAAGTGTTGTCGTGAGATTCTTGATGAGTGAGCGGTTCTCAAGATACACATCCAGACCCTTGCTTGTGCCATAGCCGTCCGACACGTAGGTGTTACCGTTGTGCAGGGGCAGACCTTTGTATTTCTTGTAGTAAGGCTCTACCTTTAGCAGCGTATTTGCCGTCTGATACTGCATGCTGATGATGCAGTGGTTGGCAGTACTCTGGTTGAGCTGTTTGTTGCTGATGGCGATATAGTCGTCCTGGGCCGTCTGACTGTATTGTCCGAACATGGCCGACAGTTGGAAGTGCTTGTTGGGCACATAGCTCAGAGTGGCGCGCGGCATCAGCTGAATCTTGTCGAGATAGCTCACATGCTCTGCCCTTGCCGAGAGATTCAGGAACAGGCGGGGAACGACACGTACCTGTGCATCGACATGAGCTGCCAGCAGGTTGTAGTCCAGGTTGTACTCACTGGTATCGTAGCGCTTGGAACTGTTCCGGATATAATCCTCGACGCCTGCCGACATCTTCAGGATAGGCGAGAACACCTTTCTGAGCTCTGCTTTCAGATGGACTTCGTTGCGACGGTTGTGGTAGTGGTCGCCGGCTGCCCGTGCATCGTCGATGTCGCTGAACACCGTTGAGTTGGCTATGCCGGTAAACAGGCTGAAGCCCTGTCCGATCTGGGTCTTATAGGTGGCATTGGCATAGAAGTTATGCTCCTTGAGTGAGAGCGACCTCTCTTCGATGTGCTGTCCGACTGAGGTCAGGTCGTAGCCCACATACGATTTCAGGATGCTGCTCTGTGAGAACTCTTTCTTATACTGTGCCTCGCCCGACAGTTTACGGTAGGGACGTGTGAAGTCCATCCGCTGTGAGAACAGACGGTCGTAAAGTCCCATGCTGGTGTAGTCAACGTTGAATCCCAGACTGCTGTTCTGGAACGATTTCGTACCACCGATGTTCCAGTCTACCAACGAGGCGCTGACACCCATCTTGTCACTGGTGGCCATGTCGGTGGTCTCCATCGGCAGGACTGACGAGAGGGCCTGACCGTATTCACCGTCGTATCCGCCCAGTGAGAAGTTGATGCCCTTGAAGAGGAAGGGAGAGAAGCGCCCGCGCACCGCACTGTTCTGTACGTTCGTAGAGTAAGGTACGAGCACGTGCATGCCGTTGACGAATGTCTGGCATTCTTCACTCTCACCGCCTCTGACGTAGAGTTTGCCGTCTTCGCCGACCTTCTGCGTACCAGGGAGGGTCTGCAGGGCAGCCACCACGTCACCACATGAGTTGCCTGACATCACCACGTCGAGGGCATCCATCGTCTTGATGTTGTCGCCCTTGCCGAAGTGGAAGGTGCTGGCGGTGACCACGACCTCGCTGATCGAGGTGGCCTGCTCCTTCATGGTGATAGTCAGGTGTTGCATCTGATGAACATCTTTAGTATAGACATAATCTTCAAAACCGATATACGAGACTCTCAGCGTTGTCTCTCCAGTCTGAGAGGTCTTGAAAGAGAACCGTCCGAGCGAATCGGTCAGACAACCGTCGATCGTACCATAAATATATACGTTAGCACCAGCGAGAGGCTCGCGGCCGTCTGTCACCTGTCCGGTGACGGTTTGCTGTGCTGTCATATCCAGAGCAGCGAGCAGCATGATGAGTAATGCGATTAACTGTTTCATGCTGCAAATATAGAGTGGATTTTTGATCCCTCCAAATTCCTGTGACAGACAGCTAAGATCTGTTCCGCATGACTAAGCGAGAAGGTGAAATGCTAGATTTTGGGACGACTGACTAAGCAATAAACGACTTCAACTTAGGCACGTAAGTGCGTGATACAGGCACCTGATTACGACAGTTGCCGAGCATCAGCTGATAGCCGTTGGAATTGCCTTTGGCCGACGAGATATTGTTCATGTTGACGATAAACGAGCGGTGGCACTGGAAGATATTCCCATAGCTCAGATCCTCCAGAATAGAGCCTAATGTACAGCGTAGCTCCGTACTCGTCACCTGACCTTCTGACAGGTAGTATATCACCACGTTGTTCTTCTGTGCCTCGGCATAGAGGAAGTCGTTGATGCCGATTGTCAGATCCTTGCCGCGCACTGCCGTGTCGTGAATGGTCACCTGGATATCGGCCTGTTCCTCGGTGTTCTTGTTAAGCATCGAGGCCAGTTCGTTGCGTAGATGACGGGAGTAGCTCACACTGACAGAGATGACGGTGATGACCAATCCGACAATCAGTGTCCAGTAAAACGACAACAGACAGAATTCCAGGTTGATTGGATAGTGGAACACAAAGAAGAAGACGAGGAGGTTGCAGAGATAGATACACAAGATCATGACCAGTGTCGAACAGACCTCATGCCAGATACGCCATGGTGAGATACGTTTCTGCAAAGGCACGAAGACCAAGCCGAAGATATAACAGCATGCGAAGGTGACGATGCCGAACAATAGCGATACCAACAGCTTGTTCCCATGATACATACTGAACCCGAAGGGCTGTAGCAGGTAGAGGATCAGGAACACGATGGTACAATATACAGCACTGTCTCTCAGCCACAGTCTGTTCTGTGGATAGGGGTATTTGCGCGTTAGTATAGAAAAGATCTTCATGAATAGGTATAGTTGAATTTGACGCAAAGGTATATATTCTTCCTCACATAAACAAAGATTTTCAACTTTTTCCTTTTGCTTTTCTCTCGATTTCCGTATCTTTGCGATCGAAATCGCGAAGATACTTGCACTCGGCATAAAAAATAAGTGAACTTATTTTGTTCTGCTCTCGTTTTTTCGTACCTTTGCCGCCAAATAGTTAAATAAGGTACACATGATACAGTCAATGACAGGCTACGGCAAGGCTGTCGTAACCTATAAAGAGAAAAAGATCCATGTAGAGGTCAAGTCGCTCAACTCGAAGCAGCTCGACCTGAACACCCGTATCGCACCCCTCTACCGTGAGAAGGAGATGGAGATGCGACAGATGGTGGCCGAGGCCCTCATCCGGGGAAAGGTTGATATGAACGTGTGGATAGAGAAAGAGCTGGCCGTCGACCCCACACCCATCAATGCCGCATTGGTAGAGAACTACTATCAGCAGATCAAGGGCATCTCGGAGAAGACGGGCATCCCCATGCCTGAGGACTGGTTCTATACCCTGCTCCGTATGCCCGACGTGCTGACGAAGACTGATACGGAGGTGCTCGACGAGGAGGAGTGGAAGGCTCTGCGCGGTGCTGTGGCTGAGGCTCTGAAGAACCTCACCGATTTCCGTACCCAGGAGGGCGCCGCCCTGCAGAAGAAGTTCACTGAGAAGATTGACAATATCGCCCGTCTGCTGGCCGATATCGAGCCGTATGAGCAGAGCCGTGTTGAGAAGATCAAGGCACGTATCGTGGAAGGTCTGCAGACGATCCCCGGAGTGGACTACGACCGTAACCGTCTCGAGCAGGAGCTGATCTATTATATCGAGAAGCTCGACATCAGTGAGGAGAAACAGCGCCTGACGAACCACCTGCAGTATTTCCGTGACACGATGAACGAGCCTGCCGGCCAGGGCAAGAAGCTCGGCTTCATCGCCCAGGAGATGGGTCGTGAGATCAACACCACCGGCTCGAAGAGCAACCAGGCCGAGATGCAGAACATCGTCGTCAAGATGAAAGACGAGCTCGAACAGATTAAAGAACAAGTGCTCAATGCCTTGTAAAGCATAGATATATGAGAGGCAAATTAATCATCTTCTCTGCCCCCAGTGGGACGGGAAAGTCAACCATCATCTCATGGTTGATGAAGGAGCATCCGGAACTGAATATGGCGTTCTCTATCTCCTGTACCTCGCGGGCACCGAGAGGAACGGAACAGAATGGTGTGGAGTATTTCTTCCTGACACCCGAGGAGTTCCGTCAGCGGATCGACAACGATGAGTTCCTGGAGTACGAGGAGGTGTACCAGGATCGTTTCTATGGTACACTGAAGGCACAGGTAGAGCGCCAACTTGAAGCTGGCCAGAACGTGGTGTTCGACGTCGACGTGAAGGGTGGCGTAAACATCAAGGAGCATTATGGCAACGAGGCACTGAGCATCTTCATCCAGCCCCCATCGGTGGCGGAGCTCCGTCGCAGACTGGAGGGTAGGGGAACGGATGCGCCTGAGGTGATCGACCAGCGTATCGCTCGTGCGGAATTTGAGCTGACCTTCGCAGAGAAGTTCGACCGTATCGTCGTCAACGATGTGCTGGAACAAGCCAAGGCTGATGCCCTGATGGTGATAGAGGAATTCTTGAACCTCTCCTAACGTTCTCACAGGGGAGGGATGCCCTTCGGGTGTTACATGGCATAGAGAAACAAGAAATGAATAAGAATAATCCTCCAAAGAACCTCAACAAATTCTCCTCTCCTTCGGAGGAGCGGGGGAAGGGTATCTCTTCGGAGGCGCAGAAGACGGTCACAGGGCTCTTCGGGGGTTCGTTTAACCCGATACACAATGGGCACCTCGCACTGGCGAGGCTTCTCAGGGAAAAGGCGCAGCTCGACGAGGTGTGGCTGATGGTGTCGCCGCAGAACCCTCTGAAACAACAGAGCGACTTGCTCGGCGACGAGGAACGGTTGACGATGGCCAGGGCGGCGGTGAAGAATGAGTCGGGTATTGTGGCTTGTGACTATGAGATGCATCTGCCGCGGCCGTCATATACCTGGAACACGCTGCAGGCTCTGAGCAGCGACTATCCCGATCGGGAGTTCGTGCTGATGATCGGAGGCGACAACTGGGCCTCTTTCGACCAGTGGTATCGTCATGAGGATATCCTGAAGAGCTACCGAGTGGTGGTCTATCCGCGACGTGAGACCATGGAAGCTGCTTTGTCCGGCATCGACGGCCGACAGGTGAGCCTTGTCGAGGCGGAACTGATCGATATCTCGAGCACGGATATCCGTCGACGGATCCGTGAGGGGCGGAGCATCCGACAACTGGTGCCGCGTGCCGTAGCAGACATCATCAAGAGAAACGGTTATTATGCTTAGACGACTGAATATATTCAAGTGGATAGGATATCTCTTCGCCCCGATCGAACAGAACGGTGCGTTCTTTGTTTTTATGTTCGTACTCGGTTGGCTGTGTACACAGGTGGAGATTCCTCTACATGTGAACGGCGCCGAGCCTTACGAACTCTCGGCCCTGGAGCTTTTCTTTGATCTTTATATCGTCTGTGTCGTTCTGACGCTGATCCCACGGAAGGTCCGTATCTGGGTCAAGGCACTGCTCTATATCCTGTTCTATGGTGTGGCGATAGCAGACATGTACTGTTATGTGCGCTTTGAGTCAACGCTGACGCCGACGATGCTGATGCTTGTCGGCGAGACTAACAGTCAGGAGGCTGGCGAGTTCCTGGCCGGCTATCTCAGTTGGGATGTCCTCACGTCAAAGGTGGGCTATATCCTGTTGATCCTCCTGGCGCATATTCTGTGGACGTTGCTGCGCCGAGGCCTCTGTCGCCTGAGGAAACGACTGATACTACCAGTACTGAACCCGGGAGTGACAAACTTCCTGAGCACCGCCCTACGCTGTGCCCTTGGCATCGGGGTCGCAGTGCTGATGTATCATGCCTATGATGAGTGCTGGACCAACAAGGAGGCCATCCACCGACTGATGACGAAGAAGACCATCGGTGAGGTGGAGCACCAGCTGACGCTGAAGCCGAAGGCAGAGCTCTATCTGCCCATCTACCGTCTGGTGTTCAGTCTCTATGCGAACAGTCTTGCCTCTCACCAGTTGGAGACACTGGTCTCTGTGAAAGACAAGGTGGTGGTCGACAGCTGTTCCTTCCGTGTGCCGAACATCATACTGGTGATCGGCGAGAGCTATAACAAACACCACTCACAGCTCTATGGCTATAAGATGCCGACGACCCCCCGTCAGCTTGCGCTGGCGAAGGAAGGCTCGCTGATACCGTTTACCGATGTGGTGGCCCCGTGGAACCTCACGAGCTACGTGTTCAAGCAGATCATGTCGCTCTATACCGTGGGCGACCCAGGCGACTGGTGCGACTACCCACTCTTCCCAGAGGTGTTCCGTCAGGCAGGCTATCATGTCACGTTCATCACCAACCAGTTCCTGCCTGAGGCCGACGAGGCGGTCTACGACTTCAGTGGAGGCTTCTTCCTGAACCACCCCGAACTGAGCAAGGCACAGTTTGACACCCGTAACACGAAACTCTTCCGCTTCGACGAAGGCGTACTCGACGAGTACGAGCGACTGAAGAAGGAGAACACGGAGCATAATCTGGTGATCCTGCATCTGATGGGATCGCACCTGATGTATAAGTCGCGCTATCCGCAGGCCACGCGGAAGCACCTGCGGGCAGCGATGTACGACCGTCCCGACCTGAGTAACAAACAGAAGCTGATACTGGCCGACTATGATAACTCCGTGCTCTACAACGACTCTGTCGTGGCGGAGGTCACGCGGAAGTTCGCCGACAAGGATGCGTTGGTGATCTATATGCCCGACCATGCCGAGGAGATCTTCAACGGACGCCCGTATATATATGGGCGGATGCATGCGGCAGCCATCGACTACCGACTGGCACGTGAGGAGTTTGAGATCCCGTTCTGGATCTGGGGCTCCCCGAAGTATATAGAGAACCATCCCTATGGCTGGCAGGCCATCAAGGATGCGAAGGACAGACCGCTGATGACTGACCGTCTGGCTCATCTGCTACTCTATCTCGGCGGCATCTCCTGTAAGTACTATCACGACTCTTGCAACGTGATCAGTCCTGACTATGATACCCGTAGGCCCCGTATCCTGAAAGGGGTGACCGACTATGACCAACTGAAAAAGAAGTAACAATGGTGAATGAGGATTTTCTGACACGGAAAGAGTGTACGGCGATGAAGGGGATAGCCATCCTGGGCATCATGCTGCACAACTACTGTCATTGGCTGACAGGCATCGTTCGTGAGAACGAGTATAACTGGCAGATGTGGAAGTCGGACCGCCTGTGGACGGTCCTCTGTAACACCGACGACCTGTTGCCGATGCACCTGATCTCTTTCTTCGGCCACTATGGTGTGCCCGTGTTCCTCTTCCTGAGTGGCTATGGTCTGGTGATGAAATACGAGAACAGTCGTAACCTCAAGAAGAGACAGACCCAACCTGTTGGCATCTGGCGTTTTATCAGGTATAACTACCTGAAGCTCTTCCGCATCCTGATCGTCGGCTTTGTGTTGTTCACGCTCTTCGATGCCTTTACCCCTGGCATCCATCGCTATAAGCTGAGTGAGGCGGTTGCCATCTTGGGCATGTATGCCAACTTCTTCGAACATCCGTCAGAGGTGGTGTGGCCTGGTCCCTACTGGTATTTCAGTGTGACCATGCAACTCTACATCTTCTACCGCCTGGTGATGTACCGCACACACTGGGTGTTTGTGGTGTTACTGATCTTCGTATGCTGGATGTGGCAGGAGTTCTTCCTCGACGATAATGTGCTGCTCGAGCGTCTGCGTTACAACTTTGTCGGCGGGATGCTGCCCTTCGGCGTGGGTGTGCTGGTGGGGCACTGGTCGATGTCGTCGGCTCTCCATTGGAGCCTGACAGACAAGCAGCAGCTCTGGCTGAAGATCCTGACGCTGGTCGTCTCTATAGGTCTGACGCTGTTGATGAGCTTCTATGCACAGGCCTGGCTCTGGATACCAGTCTTCATCATTACAGGAACCATCGCATTGGTGAAGCTTATCCCGAAGCAGGTCTTCCCCTATGTAGTCTGGTTGGGTACGATCTCCGCCGCCATCTTCGTGACGCACCCGTTGGTGCGTAAGATCTTCGTGCGTCCTTATATTCGTGATGATATGTATGCCGGCCTGCTCCTCTATGTCGCAGCGACCATCCTGCTGTCGTGGTATGTGAAGAAGCTGATCAACGAGATTGCCTGTCCGAGGCTTTAGTCAGATGCCCATAACCAACGTCTATGCTTTCGACTTCGACGGTACGCTGACCACTCACGACACGTTGCTGGCGTTTATCCGTTATGCAAAGGGTACCAAAGCCTTTGTGGGGGGATTCCTCCGTCATGCCCATCTGCTGGTGCTGATGAAGCTACACCTCTATCCGAACTGGAAGGCGAAGCAGCGTATCTTCTCTTACTATTTCCGAGGGATGACTGAGGAGACCTTTAATGCGCTCTGTCGCTCGTTCGCGGCCGACAGTCGTCATCTGCTCCGTCTGAAAGGGGTAGAGACCATGCGACAGGCAGCCGCCGAGGGTGCCGAGATCGTTGTCATCAGCGCGTCTATCGACAACTGGGTACGGCCGTTCTTCGAAGGCGACGACCGTCTGCCGCCAGTGACAGTGGTAGGTACGCAGATCGAGATACAAGACGGTCGACTCACGGGCCGCTTCCTCACCCGCAACTGCTACGGACAGGAGAAAGTGGAACGACTTCTGGCCCTATACCCTCACCGTGAGACCTATCACCTGACGGCTTATGGCGACAGCCGTGGCGACCGCGAGTTGCTTGCCTTTGCCGATCAAGGGTTTCTCAGATCTTTTTAGTTGATGAAAAGCTTCATAAAAGCAGTTGGCTGTTAACCAAACAGCTAACAGCCAACTGTCAGATTATTCCGCCTCAAGGTAGAGCACGCGACTCGACCAGTCGCTACGCATCGATGCCCATTTGGGGTTGTTGCTGCGGGGCATCTCCAGACCGTTGTTCATCAGGTATTCGCCACTGAACACCTTCCCCTCGATATCCATCGGGAAGCGGTCGATACGGTTCAGCTCATGCACCTTATACATCTTCTTGGCATCAAGACCAGCCATCTTCACACGAGGCAGGTGCTCGTTCTGGAACGACTCCGTCTTCCACCAGAAGAACACGCTCTTGGTCTTCTCCTCGTTTACATACATCAGTGAGGCGATACCCTTCTTGTCGTAGGGAGAGACCAGACGGAAGATGTCGCCCAGCTGAACGATAGGTCTTACCTCTTTATATTCTTTGATGGCCTCGCGACAGATCTCCTTCTCCACGTCCGTCATGTTCTTCGGCTGGATCTCCATGCCGAGGCGACCGCTCATGGCCACGTCGATACGGTATTTGATCGAGGTGGTGCGCTGCACGGTGTGGTTGGGCGTAGCAGAGATATGCGCCGCCATCGCGATGGCAGGGAAGAAATAGCTGGTGCCCCACTGCATGTAGATGCGCTGGAGGGCATCCGTATTATCGCTCACCCAGAACTCGTCGAAGTAGGGCAGCACGCCCCAGTTGGCCCGTCCGCCACCAGAGGCACAAGCCTGGATGGTGAGGTCGGGATATTTGGCGCGGATGCGCTGGCAGGTCTTTTGGAAGCCACGGTGGTACTCGATATAGAGATGACTCTGGTCGTTCATGGTCAGGTATTGTGAGCCATGGTTCATGACAGACATGTTCGCATCCCATTTGATATAGTCGATCTCAGGATATTTGGTCATCAGGTTGTCGACGATCGAGAACACGTAGTCCTGCACCTTGGGGTTGCTCATGTCGAGCACCACCTGTGTGCCGCCGCGCCCCTGTACGGGCTCGCGCTTCGGGGCCTTGATGATCCAGTCGGGATGAGCCTCGTAGAGTTCGGAGACGGTGTTGGCCATCTCTGGCTCGATCCAGATGCCGAACTTGATACCGTGCTTCTTGGCGTCGCGCAGCAGACCCTCGATACCCTCAGGCAGTTTGTTCCTGTCGACCACCCAGTCGCCGAGCGAGGAGTTGTCAGTCTTGCGGGGGTACTTGTCGCCGAACCAGCCGTCGTCCATCACGAAGAGCTCACCCCCCATCGAGGCGATGTCGCCCATCATCTGGTCCATGCCCTGCTGGTTGATGTCGAAGTAGACACCCTCCCATGAGTTCAGCAGCACCTTGCGCTCCTTGTTGCCATGGGCGAGCATATATTCGCGCCCCCACTTGTGGAAGTTACGTGATACGCCCGAGAGTCCTGCCTTGGAGAAGCTCAGGGCGATCTTCGGGGTGACGAACGTCTCGCCTTTCCTCAGGTGGTACTCCGAGTTGTCGGGGTTGATGCCAGCGAAGAAATAGTGGTAGTCGCTGTCATCAGTCTCCACCTTCAGCAGATAGTTGCCCGAGTAGCAGATGGCGGCACCGATCACGTCGCCGCTGTTCTCCTGTCCCTTGCCGTCGAGTGAGAACATCACCTCTCCGCGACTCGTATGAGCGTTGCGCACGCCGTCCTTGTTCTTGATGATCTTCTCGCCTGGTGTCAGCGGCTCCTCACAGAGGATACCCTCGTTGCCCCACGAGCCGTAGAAAGAGCTGATCCACACGTTACCGCGGCGGATGGGCAGACAGCAGGAGGCAAACTGCGTCAGGGTGACAGGCTTAGCCTCTCCGTTCCTGATCTCCGTCCAGGTCTCGATCATATCCACATCCTGATACCCCTTGTAGCAAAGGTCGACGGTGACGGGATAGACGGTATCCTTCAGGTGGATACGGGTCACACCGTCCTGTTGCTCAACCCCTGTGGCCACCAGTTCCGTAGCCAGACTGCCGTCGGCATGCCGCATGGCCAGGGCGGCCTCTGCAGGACAGTCCATGCCGTAGGCGGGATAGGCATCCATCCTGCCGCCTCTCGGCGCCTGCAGATGTGCCAGGTCGTAGTCGCTGAGCTTAGCGCCGAAATAGACATACTGTGGCTGTTTCCCTTCGTCCACGTTCAGAACCATCGTCATGTTCTTGGTCTGGACCGTTACCTGTTTCGCCTCTGCCATCTGCGACGAGAGCATCAGGAGGGCGAGGAATAGCGTTTTTTTCATAAGAATGCTTTAGTTATTGATGCGTTTAATCGCGTACAAAGATACGAAGAAATCGACAAACAGGGGAAAAAACAGACCTGTTTCTTTTGTTTTCTGCGTGTTTCTTTGTACTTTTGCGACAAAGTACAGAGAAAAGAACAGATAGTACTATATGAACTTATTAGATATCATCTTGTTGGCCGTTGCTCTGGCGATGGACTGTTTCGCTGTCTCCATCGTGAGTGGTGTCATTGTCCGTGCGCGGACGGCGGCACACGACGACCGTCATGCGTCGTGCCCGATACTCCACACACGGTTGCGCATGGCCTTCCTTTTCGGCTTCTTCCAGGCCCTGATGCCCCTGATAGGGTGGTTGGGCATCAGCTGGTTCAGTCGACAGTTAGAGGCCTACGACCACTGGATCGCCTTTGTGCTGCTGGCCTTCATCGGCGGCAACATGATCCGCGAGGCCTTCTCGCCCGAGGAGGAGCAGCATTTCAACCCCCACCGCCTCCGCACCCAGCTGTTGCTGGCCGTGGCCACGAGCATCGACGCCCTGGCTGTCGGCGTCTCGTTTGCGTGTATGGGCTATCGTCATCTCTCGCAGCTCATGGTTCCGCTGCCGATCATCGCCGTAGTGTCCTTCCTGTTCAGCCTCCTCGGCACCCGTCTGGGCCTTCGTTTCGGTGGACCGCTGGCCCGTCGTCTGAAGCCTGGCATCCTCGGCGGCATCATCCTGATTCTGATAGGTGTGAAGATCCTGGTGTCCCATCTGTGGGGTGTCGGATGAGGCTCGGCCGACAAGAAGTTGGGCGTTATGTCGTACTTTTTTCCTTTTTCGTATAGAGAGTATTGGAAATAATTCGTATATTTGCAGATGCTATGTGTAAGAGTGAGAGATTTTTTTTGATACTACTGGTGCTGTTTGTCGCATGGATGTGTCTGGGCATTTTCCCCCTTCAGTGCTATGAGACCGATGGTAATGAGATTATTCTGGGATGTGATGTGATGTATCGTAACGGCTGGTCGTTGCCGCCCGTCTATTCCTATGAATACCGCATGCAGCCGCTGATCACGATCCTCATTGTCGCCCTGAAGCACCTGTTGCCATTCCTCACCTGCGAGCAGATATACTGCGTCCTGACGGTCGTGTCGTCCTTCGTGTTCCTGGCAGGCTGTATCACCTTCGCCCGCCAGATCACACAAGCCAGTAAGACGCGCATTCTGATAGCCGCCATCCTGTTGCCCGAGATGTATGCCATCGCGATGTACCCCAACACCGCCATCCCCTCGGTAGCCTGTTTCCTGTGGGCGCTCATCCTCATGAGTCGCCAGCGCTATGCACTGTCGGGGGTGCTCATGTGCCTCGCCATCCTGTTCCGCCTGGATATCGTGATCGTGTTCCCCGCCATCCTGCCGTTGCTGATCTACCAGGGAAAGACGTTGCGACAGACCATCCAGACCTCAGCCGTCTATGCGGTCATCGTCGTGGCGGCGGCCCTGTTCTTCTTCTGGCTGCTGCGCGCCGACGCCCTGAACACCTACGGCAGCTACCAGCAGTGGAACCATATCATTACGCCGATCGAGCGTATCCTCGCCATCTTCGGCTTCTATTCCCTGACCTATCTCATCCTGCTCCCCATCGGCCTCTGTGTGATCATCGCCCAGCGGCGGTGGAAAGAGCTGTTCCTCGTGCTGCTGCCCATCCTCCTGCTCCATGGCATCTATGCCTCCTTCGGCAACGCGTCGAAGCATTTCCTGTATAATGCACCCTTTGTCATCATCGCAGGCGTGCGCGCCCTGTCGTGGCTGGAGCAGACGCTGCGCCGCCGCCCTGTCCTCAAGTGGACGGCCCTGGTGCTGGCCCTGCTCCTGATGACCGTCTCCCTGCGGAAGCGCAGTGTGGACATGCCGTGGCTACAGTCCTGTCCGTTGCAGCAGGCCGGCATGGTGCTGCCCCTGTATACCACACAGACAGCCCGTGCCGAGGTCACGCTGGGCCTCGGAGCCGGCTATCAGCTCCTGACGAACGATGAGGCGATGCTGGCCTCAGGCCATCTGTTCTATACATGGTATATCCACCAGTTCAAGAGCGCCCTCGGCACGTGGCGCGCGCAGCAGAAGGCCGTGCTCGACAGTGTCGGCACGTCCGACATCCTCACCTTCGAGTGGGGCACCTCGGCCCCCGTCGCCTTCGACCAGATGACAGACGAGAGTCGTTTCTGTGTGGTGCCCTCCATGCCCCAAGACTACCGTTTCACGATCTCAGACTCGCAGCGCGACCTGCATTTCTGGCGGGTCATCCTGTATGAGGGCGTGAGAGACAAGCAACAGATAGAATCCTATATCGACAGCCTTTCTTCGAAGATGGTGGCAGGCGACAAGTATGTGGTGGCCGCCACGCCCACGGCGCATATCCTTGACGAGATCGCGCAGACGGGCAAGCTCACGAAGAAGGCCGACCGACTGTATCAGTTAAACGAATAAGCGAAGAAGTTATGCAGACAGAGAACACCCCTCCCAGACTGGTTATCGTCGTACCGTGCTATAATGAGGAAGCCGTACTGACGGAGACCAACAAACGCCTGACAGGACTGTTGGGCGAGTTGACCGCCAAGTCGAAGATCGCGTCCAGCAGTTTTGTGGCCTATGTCGACGACGGCTCCAAGGACGCTACGTGGCCGCTGATATGTCAGCTCCAGCAGGAGGGCAGTCAGGTGCGGGGTGTGAAGCTGGCCCACAATGCCGGCCACCAGAATGCGCTGATGGCAGGCATGGAGTCGTTCAAGACCGAGGCCGACGCCATCGTCACCATCGATGCCGACCTGCAGGATGATGTCAACGCCATCGCCGCGATGGTCGACAGTTACCTCGAGGGTGCCGACATCGTGTATGGTGTGCGTAAGGAGCGTCAGACCGATACGGTGTTCAAGCGCACGACGGCCCTGGCGTTCTATAAGCTGATGGCCGCCATGGGCACCGATACCGTCTACAACCATGCCGACTACCGTCTGATGAGCCGTCGCGCCGTAGAGGCGTTGTGCGAGTATCCCGAGCGCAACCTGTTCCTCCGTGGACTGGTGCCGCTGCTGGGCTTCACGACGAAGAGCGTCTATTACGACCGTGCCGAGCGCTTTGCCGGCGAGAGCAAGTATCCGTTCGGAAAGATGCTGGCTTTCGCCCTCGATGGCATCACCTCGTTCAGCATCAAGCCCATCACCGTCATCTTCGTCGTCGGCCTGTGCTGCTTCGTCGTCGGCCTGGTGGTGCTGGCGTGGGGCATCTACTCCTATATCAGAGGGTCGGTGGTGCCAGGCTGGACCTCTCTGTTGGTATCCCTGTGGTTGATTGGCGGTGTGGTTATCATGTCGCTGGGTTGCATCGGCGAGTACGTCGGTAAGATCTATGTCGAGGTGAAGCACCGTCCGCGTTATCACATCGAGAAGATCGTATGAATGACGGTGGCACGATAGAGCTCAGACACCTCAGCATCGGCTATCAGACGAGGCACGGTGTGAGAACGGTGGCTGCCGGCATCGACGGCGCCATCAGGAGCGGCGAGCTCACCTGTCTGCTCGGTGCCAACGGCGTGGGCAAGTCCACGCTCTTACGCACCCTCTCCGCCTTTCTGCCGAAGACAGGCGGCGAGGTGTATGTCGAAGGGCGCGAGCTCTCCACCTTTACCGACAAGGAGCTGAGCCGTCGCATCGGGGTGGTGCTCACCGAGAAGCCCGACGTCAGGAACATGACGGTGCGCGAGCTCGTCAGCCTGGGGCGCTCCCCCTATACCGGGTTCTGGGGCACCTACTCCAAGTCCGATCTCCGCGTCGTCGACGAGGCCATCGCCCTGGTGGGCATCGGCGATCTGAGCCGTCGTATGGTCCATACGCTGAGCGACGGCGAGCGACAGAAGGTGATGATCGCCAAGGCCCTGGCACAGCAGACCCCCGTCATCTACCTCGACGAGCCCACCGCCTTCCTCGACTACCCCAGCAAGGTCGAGGTGCTGCAGCTGCTCCGCCGCATCAGTCGTCAGGCCGGGAAGACCGTCTTCCTCTCCACCCACGATGTGGAGCTGGCCCTGCAGCTGGCCGACACCATCTGGCTGATGTCGCGTGCCGACGGGGTCGTCATCGGCAGCCCCCAGGCCCTGGCCCAAGAGGGCGTCCTCGGCCGCTTTATCGAGCGCGAGGGCATTGTCTTCGACCGCGACACGCTGACCATCCGGATTATCCGCAACGACGATACTATACCCGATAAATAAGAAGAAGACCTATGCTTTACGGACATGGTGATGATGCTTTTCGCTATGGCGACAAGGTGAAGATGAATTTCAGTACGAAGGTCTACCAAGGCGCCGACCTCTCCGACCTGAAGACCCACCTGATGCGGCACTTCGAGGTGGTGGGCCACTACCCCGAGCCCGAGCCGCGCGAGCTCGAACGACTGCTGGCCGCCCAGTTGGGTGTGCCCGAGAGCACCTTGATGGTGACCAATGGCGCCACCGAGGCCATCTATCTGGTGGCGCAGCTCTACAAAGGCTGGGCCTCCGTGATCCCACAGCCCACCTTCAACGAGTACGAGGATGCCTGTAAGGCCTTCGACCATCTCATCTCCTACGAGATGACCGACGAGCTCGATGTGCTGCCCGAGAAGCGTCTCTACTGGCTCTGCAACCCCAACAACCCCACGGGCAACGTGCTGCTGAAGAGCCTGCTCAACCACATCATCCGTCAGAACCCCCGTTATGTCTATGTCCTCGACCAGTCGTACGCCGACTACACCCTGAGTCCGATGCTCGAGCCCGTCGAGATGACCGACTGCTATAACCTGCTGCTCATCCGTTCCCTGTCGAAGAAATACTGCATCCCGGGTCTGCGCCTGGGTTATATCTTCAGCTCGCCGATCATCATCGACCGTCTGCGCCAGATCCGTCAGCCCTGGACGGTGAACGCCCTGGCGATCGAGGCCGGCAAGTACCTGGTCGAGAACGACCCGACGATGATCCCCGACCTGAGAGCCTACCTCGCCGAGGCCCAGCGCCTGCGCGAGCGCCTGTCGGCCATCAGCGGTGTGATGGTCATGAACACCCACACCCATTTCATGCTGGTGAACATCGACTTCGGCAATACGCAGCATCTGAAGAAATGGCTCGTCGACAACCATGGCATCCTCATCCGCGACGCCTCCAACTTCCGTGGCCTCGACAACCACTGCTTCAGTGTGACGGCCCAGACCCCCGAGGAAGACGACGCCCTGGTCGAGGCCATCCAAAAATATAAGGCCCTCTGCTGACAGAGAGCCCTACACGATATCCTCTTTTCGTTTTTTCTCGATTCCTCCGATCACAGATCCTCGTCGAACGGCGTCGCACCCACACAGCGGAGGTTCTTCTCCAGTTGCGCCGTCGAACTGGCACCCACCAGCACCGACGTCACCGCTTTCTGGGCGAGGATCCAGGCCAGCGCCATCTCCGCCAGCGACTCCCCGCGCCCTGCGGCCACCTCGTTGTAGTGCCTCAGCCTGGTCAGCAGCTCCGGCGTGAGCATCTCGCTCCTCAGGAACTTCCCCTTCGACATCCTTGAGTCCTCCGGTATGCCGCCGACAGTCCCGTCGGCCGTCGACACGCAGTTCAGGTAACGGTCCGTGAGCAGACCCTGTGCCAGCGGTGAGAAAGCGATGAACCCCACCCCCTTCTCCGCACAGAAGTCGAGTATCCCCTCCTGCTGCGGCTTACGGTCCAGCATGTTCAGCCGTCCCTGGTAGATCAGCAGCGGCACGTCGCGCGCCTTCAGGTAGTCGTAGCCCTGTCGTAGCGCCTCCAGCGGCCAGTTGGATATGCCCACATACAGCGCCTTGCCTGCCCGTACGATGTCCACCAGTGCCTGTAGCGTCTCCTCCAGCGGTGTCTTCGGGTCGTAGCGGTGACTGTAGAACAGATCCACGTAGTCGATCCTCATGCGTTTCAGACTCTGGTCGATACTCGCCATCAGATATTTCCTGCTGCCCCAGTCGCCGTACGGTCCAGGCCACATGTCGTAGCCCGCCTTCGTCGAGATGAACAGCTCGTCGCGGTACGGTCTGAAGTCCTCGTCCATCAGTCGTCCCAGCGTCTCCTCGGCCGATCCGTACACCGGCCCGTAGTTGTTAGCCAGGTCGAAGTGTGTGATGCCGTGGTCGAAGGCATAACGTGTGATCTCCCGGCTCCGTTCATACGGATCCACGCTCCCGAAGTTATGCCAGAAGCCGAGGCTCACCTTCGGCAGCATCACCCCCGAGCGCCCGCAGCGCTCATACACCATCCCGTTGTCATAGCGCTCCTGCGCCGCCACATATTTTCTCTTCATCAATCAGATGTTTTTAGTGTTATTAATCAGAAGCATCCCTCCTTGTTTCCAGCCGCAAATATACAAAATCTTTCGCATGAAAGAAGCAAGACAGAATAAAAACATTTTTGCCACCTCAAGGCAATGGATAAGCCATCATGTAGATAAAACGTTGAAATAGAAAGTGTTAAGTTGAAAAAGCAGTTGTTAAGTAATTCTTAACAACTGCCCCTAAAATTAAAAACCGTTCACGCAACTCGTTGTGCCGAGTGCCGTCAGTGCGGCTGTCAGGATGTTCACCAGCACATGCAGGATCTTCTTGATGGTTGTTCGCTTCATCATCGTTCACCTCCTTTCCGGTCTTAGTCGCCCTGAGCCGATGCCACGGCGAAGCTCGAGATGGGAATCTTCTCCTGGTAAGCCACCTGCTTACCGTTCACGGTCTTGGTCTTGCGCGCCACCACGTAGGCCGCCTTGAACGTGCAGTCGCCCTTCAGGGCGCGACTGGTCAGCTTCTCCCCCTTCGTGTTCTCAGGGATGAAACGCAGGTGAACGCCCGCGATCAGGTTGTCTATGCCCGTGTTCATCGCCTCCTCCACAGACATTGGAATCTTCTTGCTCTCGCTCTCGATTATGGGTGTGAACGTGCCGAATCCGTCGAGCTTCACGGGCTGTCCCTGGATGGCCATCTCCTTCAGGCAGCTCACGATGTGCTGCAGCACGAGTACCGCCATGGGGTAGTCCACCAGCTTGCCGTGCTCCGTCAGGTGCTTGGCGAAGCCCTTCAGGTTCAGCGGCTCTTTCGAGTCGGCCTCGGGGTAATACTTTCCGTAGCCGATGTTCTCCGGGTTTCTGTTCTGTCTCAGGTTCACAGGAAATGCAATAACTTCTGTTGCCATAATTAAAAATCGTTGGGTCGAAATGTTGTACGATTGTTTTGTCGCTGCAAAGTTACGACAAATCGCGCCAGTCACCAAGCATTTTCCTTGAGCGAATCCTGTTGTTGCACGTTATGGCACATTATGGCACATTATGGCACGTTATGCTCGGATTCCTATGCGTTTTTTGCCGATTTCTCGTGTTTTTTTCGTACCTTTGTAGGTGGAATCAAACGCGATTCCGCCCTCGACAAATGCAAGAAAAACAACCCTTTTCCGCCTCTGGCACCCCAACGAACACCCACCTCCATCAGTCTGCCCTCGGACGTACCGAACTAGCACAGCAGTATTTCCCCTTTGTCCAGTCCCCGTCGGCATGGCGAAAACTGCGCCAGCTTCTGGCCGACGAGCCGTCGTTAAGCCACCTCGCCACCCTCCGCCGCAGGACGTTCCTTCCTACGGAAGTAAACAAAATTTATCAGGTGCTCGGCCGACCCTGAACGCCCCACTTTCAGGGCGTTTCAGCGCCCTCTGGGTTTCCTTCGGGGAAAGACAGATTTTCCGTCGACGAACCACCCGTTTTCCTCCGAGCATACCGCGACGGTGCTGGGAGCCTTCCGTAGCCTTGTCTTCGGAAGTGCCGATTTTGTAAATTTATTCTATCAATATTCACTTTGCCGAAGCAGTCTTATCCCTGAAAAAACGTTGAATCAAAATTGGACAATTGGACAATTGGACAAAAAGTTTTTTCTTTGTCGAAGTCAAGACAAAGAAAAAAATAATTAATATATTATATTATATTAATTATATTATATATTATAATATATAATATAATTAAATTCTTGTCATTAGCACCGTCTGTTCCAATCGAATTTAAGTTTTGTCCAATTGTCCAATTGTCCAATCACCATTTCAGTCGTCCAAACACCATGCCCATCGTACTGCCCCTCAAAACGAATTTTTTCAAAAAAAATCACCCTAACGCTTGCTTGTTCAGAATATTATGCTTATATTTGCACCAGAATTATAAGAAACACCAAGTTTTGGGTCGGGGGGAGGAACAAATCACTTTGTGACTCCCCTCCCTTTTTTAAAAAGGAAACCTGTCGTGATCTTGAATCTGAACTAGGCACTACTACTCACGATCTTTTTGAACACAAAAAGCCCTGAGTCATCAGGCATGAACTCAATAACCTTTTCGAAATATGAGAATTACAAACGAAGAACTGCAAGGCAGTCATCTATGGGGCGTCCTGACAGCCGACGGCCTCAACGTACTGAAACGTGTGTCTAAACTGTTATGGGCGCTCTGCCATCCCGTACGCCGACCAAGAGTCGTGGTCGTCAACCAAGTGAACCTTTACCTCGTAGACAGCTCTACGACGGTCGTGATCATGGAGAACACAGGTACCATCCAAAACTCCTGACGACTATGAACGACGAACTGAAAATGCGATTGTTTCAGGCGATCGCATCCGGCGGCCTCAGGGTAACGAACCTGATACTGGAGAACACGGGAAGCCTTTATTTCAACGACTACGGTACGGCGGAGGGCCAGCGGCGGCAGGTGCTGAGCAGAGAGGCCATCGGCAGGGCTGTGAAGGCCGTGCAGGACCAGTTCTGGGGCAACTCCTCCTATGCCATCATCTTCTGTGCGCTGCGCGACTGTTTCGACTATACCGAGAATGCCAGTCTCTTCGAGTCGACGATCAACGAGCTGCAGCAGGAGTATGCCCTCGACTATGCCTGTCCGCAGAACACCATCTACAGCACGTTCCACAACAACACCTATCTGCAACTGCCCGTAGACAAGTGGGAGGCCAACCACGTGAAGCCCCGCTCCGTGCTTCTTGTCAAGGCATTCAGGACAGCCCTGGAGCGAGAGTTGGATAGTTTTAGGTAGACCTAAAGGAAATAGCCCGTAGTTTTAGTTTTTCGCCAAAGACTTTTAGTTTTTGTCTTAGACACGCTAAAGGTCCTTGGCTGCCATCCCTTTTGTGATTAATTTTGCACCGTCTGAATACGACAACAGACCATACAGGCAATGATAAAGAACATTGAAATCGAGGCAGGAGTCATGAAGCGACTCACCGAAGGCAGGTATGTAGAGGGCTCGCTCCACCGCGACCAGCAAACAGGCCGCCTGAGGTTCAGGGCCTACAACCGCAGTCCGCGCCGTAAGGGTAAGGATCGTCTGGTGTGCCAGTTGGAACACGGCTGGATGAAAGAGAGTTCACAGCGCATCCGTTTCTACAGCAGTGTGCGCAAGTCGCTGGGTTGGCGTCTGATCGACCTGGCCATGCACCGCGAACTGAAGCATGCGATGGGTGTGCTCGAAGTTGAGAACCTGTTAGACAACGTATGAAAGGAGGCCAGACGATGATGTTACCAAGCGAACAACTGATTCAGAAACTGATGACCTTCGAGGGTCTGCGGCTCTTGGCCTACCTCGACGCGGCAGGCGTGCCCACGATCGGCTACGGCCACACGCGGGGCGTGAAGATGGGCGACCGAATCACGGCCTACTGGGCCTGCGAGCTGTTGCGGCGCGATGTCGACGAGGTGTGCCGCGAGGTGATGGCCCTCGGTGTCGTCAAGACACAGGGACAGCTCGACGCCCTTGTGTCGTTTGCCTTCAACCTGGGCATCCGCCAGCTGCGGCGCTCCACGCTCCTGAAGCAGATACTTCGGGGCGCCTCCGAGCAGACCATCAGGCGCGAGTTCATGCGCTGGGTCTATGCCGACGGCAAGCGGCTGAGGGGCCTTGTGGCTCGACGTGAATGGGAAATGAATCGATTCTTTGAAAGCTGAAAGTTATGTTTTGTTACCAGAGAAATTTAAGTCATCCCACCCAGCCCGTCGACGAGGCACAGTTCTATGCGCTCGTCGGCTCGGCCAGATGTTCGGAGCTGATCGACCAGTTCCGTGCGACGGGCGACGCCCAGTACAAGCGCCGTCTGCCGGCCTTTATCTTCCAGGCCACCTTCGACGAGACCACCTCCAAGTCGGGCCGTGTAGGCCGCTGGCGCAAGCAGAGCGCCACCCGGCTCACGGGTCTCTGTGTGATGGATGTCGACCATGTGGACCACCCCCGTGAGGTGTTCGCCGCCTGGCAGTCGCTCGATTTCGATGCCCTCGGCATCCTGCTCGTCTATGTCACCCCCAGCGGAAAGGGTCTGAAGGTCGTCTTCAAGGCCGACGCCGCCAAGGGCAACCTCATCGACAACCAACACGCCATGGCACGGGTGCTGGGTGTCGAGGTCGACGAGAGCTGCAAGGACGCCAGTCGCATGAGTTTTATATGTAAAGAAACTGACATTTTATACATCAATAAAGCACTTTTTAGCTATGAAAACAAACCGTTTGCTGAGCGATATGATGCTCTATATCGAGACAATCATTCACAGGCTACGAAAGCGACTGTAACCCCTCCCACGGTCCCATCAGCCCCCCATTTCAAGGGCTGTCCTTACAGTGAGATCATCCGTGAGTGGTGGAAGTGCCAGGGCGGAGAGCCGCAGGAGGGCGAGCGCAATGTCCGCCTCTACCAACTGGCCGTCAGTCTGCGCGCCATCTGCGACAACAACAAGGCCCTGCTCCTGCAGGTCATGCCCCGTCTGGGGCTCGACGAGCAAGAGCTCATCTCCATCATCGACTCCGCCTGTAAAGAGCCGCCCAAGGGCATCTCCAGAGCATTGCGCGAGGTTCTCGCCAACATCGACCGCACACGGTCCCTGAGCCCTCAACGGTCCCTGAGCCTGTCGCGGTCCCTGAGCTTGTCGAAGGGCAAACCGCAACACTTGTCGAAGGGAGAACCGCAACCCCTTTTGCAAGACCAATCCCCCGAAAGCCCTCTCGCCGTCGAAGTCCTCAACACCCAACTCGAGGCATGGGGAAAGGAGATCGAGGCGCTGATGGACGACTACCCCATGCTGCGCGACCTCTGCGCAGGACTGAAACGCAGTCAGTATCCTGCCGCCCTCTTCGTGGGTGGCGGTGCGCTCATGACCCTGATGACACGCTGCTGGTACCGCTTCTACCACCGTCCCCAACAGGAGCGCCGTCTGAACTGCTCACTGTATATCATCGGCCATCCCGCCTCCAACAAGTCGATGGCCGACGATATCTGCGATGTGCTGATGGCACCCATCGAGGCCGCCGACAGGGAAGGCAAGGAGGCGCTGAACCGCTACAAGCAGGACCTGAAGAAGAAGGCCGCCAACAAGGAAGGCAAGGACAAGCCCAAGGGCATCATCCGCATCCACCCCTCGCGCACCTCCAACGGCCAGCTGATCCAGGATATGCTCAACGCCTGCGAGATCGTCGACAGCAAGGAGATGCAGCTCCATATGTTCACCTTCGACACCGAGCTCGACAACTCCATCACCCTGCAGAAGGGCGGCTCGTGGATCGACAAGCAGTCGATGGAGCTCAAAGCCTTCCATAACGAAAAAGACGGACAGATGTACCAGAACTCCGACTCGCCCGTCGATGAGTTCAGAGTGACGTGGAACTACATCTATACAGGCACCCCGATCGCCCTGAAGAAGAAGGTCAACGAGCGCAATTTCGGCAGCGGTCTCAGTACCCGTCTGGCCGTCATCCCCATGCCCAAGACCAACTTCGAGATGATCAGTTTCGAAGAGCAGCGGAGCATCGACTGGGAGCGCCTGGAGCGCATGAAGATGTGGGCCTACAAGCTCGACAGCCGTGCAGGCGAACTGCCGTTGTGGTCGCTGGTGAAGCACCTTTACGACTGGACGAAGAACCGCATGACAGATGCCGCCGAGGACCAGAGCGAGGCCAACGAGCTCATGCTGAAGCGTGTGCCCTACCATGCCCTGAACTATGCCGCCCCCTATATCGATATGCGCCATTTCTCCTCGCTCCATACAGAGGGCAAGCAGTGGCGCGGCACCTACGAGACAGACGAGACCGACTGGAAGCTCTGCGAGCTCATCGCCCGCATCCAGTACGCCACCCAGCAGCATTTCTTCGGGGTCCTCGCCGAGAAATACTTCGACGACATGAACAACGACGTACAGACTGCGAGCCATCGCCACCAGCAGCGCTCTATCGACGGCTACAACCGTCTGCCCGACATCTTCACCCGAGACGACGTGATGCGGTGCTACGGCTACGACAAGCCCGATGCCGCCTACAAGAAGATTCTACGTCTGAAGGCCGACGGCTATGTGGAAGACGACAAGGAGCACGGCTGTTTCAAGAAACTCGCCCAACTGCTGACCTGATTGGACAATTGGACAATTGGACAAAAACTTTTTCCGATAATTCAATGCAATCCGTTACCCTGGGAGGGGGTAGCGGATTTCTCTACGCTCATCCCTCGACTGATACCTATTTTTGGGTATAAAGTTTTTGTTTTCAGTAAAATAATTCGGAAAATAATTGTTTATTCGGAATTAAGTTGTATCTTTGCAATGTTTTTCATAGTATTAGATTAAAGTTAACAACGAGGGATGCAGCGGCATCCCGTTTTTGTTACAAGAAACAATCATCAACTCGCCCTAACTGACCCGATAATATACAAACGATAGTGCTTCACGACTGCTACCATCTAAAGTATGGGGGGCAAATTATACGGTTGATTGACTACAACAATATGATTGAAAATATAATATAGTATCAAGAATGGACTTTATTAAAGACATTATCCCGTACATATCCTATTTATGGATAGTTGTTATTCTTGTAGCAATCTGGGCATGGTTTTACATTAACCATCAGAAGGACAATTCCATGCTGATTGCTAATCGCCATCGTATTGAAATGATACCGTCTGCGGTGTCAACACTTGGTGTGCTTGGCACATTCTTAGGTATTACTTTGGGATTACTTTGTTTTAATACTCAGGACTTAACCACAAGCATACCAGAACTACTGGAAGGACTTAAGACGGCATTTTTCACGTCGCTTGCAGGTATGATTGCTTCTTTGGTATTATCAAAGAGAATAAACAACCTATATGATGAAGAAACTGGTGGTGTTTCTGATATAAACCAAGCAGCAGGTGTGATTTGCAAATCAGTTTCTGAATTCCAAGAGGAATCAACAAAGCAAGCACAGGCACAAGTGGTTTTCTACAACCTCGTGCAGACTATTATTCAGAAGATGGATGCAAATATTGAAACGATGAGTGCCAATGTAAACAGTCTGAATACAGCAGCAAACGACATTGCCCTTCAACTCCAAAATGTAGCAACCAGTTCTGCCGCTATAGCTCTGACATCTGAAGCAATAAGGGGTGGTATTGACAATATTGATGGATCAGCAACGAGCCTGCTAACCTCTGTTGGTAACGTTGAAGAATCAGTAAAGACAAATACTGAGTTTACAAAAGAAATCCATACTCACGTAGGAGAAATGATAGATCATACGGAGGCTATGGTATCGACAGAGGGCGAAGTGTCTGATAAGATAACAAATCTCACAAATAAACTTCATGGTGAGGTTGTCGATATTGAAGATAAGATGAAAGAAACGAATGAGTTGTTGGAACGCAAGTTCGATGAATTCTCCGAACTCTTGAAGAAGAATAATACAGAAGCGTTGGTTGAGGTGATGAAGCGTGTAACAGAAGAATTCCAATCACAGATGAATGCTCTGATAAGCAAGCTGGTTCAGGAAAACTTCGATCAACTTAATAAGAGTGTGGAGAAACTGAATCAATGGCAAATTGAAAACAAAGCGATGATTCAGTCACTCACATCGCAGTATCAACAGATGGCAGAAAACTTTGAGGGCACATCCTTATCTCTTACTAAGGTAAAAGAGGATACCCGTTTACTTGTTAGTGATGGCGGAAAACTCGAACAACTAGTTAACACGCTTAATGAAGTCATCGTTCAGGATGAGAAATTCAAGTTGATATCAACGGATCTACAGAAGACAGCAGACCTTTCGAAATCCAACATGGAAAGTTTCGATCAATCAACAAGGCAACTAAATGAATGGGTTAAGAAACAACGTAATTTCACTGATGCTGTCACTGTGCTTGTCAAGAAGTTAGAGGAATTAAATGAAATGCGTAATTACGCGAGTACGTTCTGGAAAGAAACTAGAGATGGAATGAATGATGCCGTTGGTATCGTCAAGGATGGTACCCAGCAACTGAACAGACAAATTACGGGCCTTGACCAACAGTTCTATGCTCGTTTGAGTACCACTCTTGCAAACTTGGATGCTTGTATTCAATCACTCATTAATAACGCTAGAAATAATAGGTAAGGATGGCAAAGCATAATGTATGGATGTCGGTGTCAGACCTTATGACGGGCCTCATGGTCATTTTCTTGTTTGTGGCTATAGCCTACATGATTCAGGTAAACGAGAACCAGACAGTTCTTACTGATTATGTAGACACTAAAAATCATCTGCATGACAAGCTGGTTAAGGAATTTGAAGGCGATACTGCGAAATGGCAGATGCAAGTAGGAAAAGACCTATCGATGAAGTTTAATAATCCACAAGTTCTATTCGCTACAGGATCATATCAACTGACACCTGCTTTTTGCGACATATTAAATGAGTTTATACCACGTTATCTTAATATTCTACTGAATGATTCATTATCCAGCCGAATACAGGAGATACGAATTGAGGGGCATACGGACAATGTTCCTGCACCACAGTTTGACCAGGACCCCTTTATGGCGAACATAAAGCTTTCTCAGTTACGCTCATATAGTGTGTTAGAATACATAAAGAATATGCCCTTTTATCAGCAATATACTGATGATCAAAGAGCCAAATTGGAGTTTTGGTTTACATCGAATGGTCTTTCATACGGAAAGGCTGTAGATAGCAATGGTGAATATACTGCTTTGTCTGGCAATCCTATAGACAAAGAAAAGTCTCGTCGTGTGGAGTTTCGGATCGTAACAACGGGTGAGGAAATCTTAGAAAACTTTGTCAAGAAGAATAACAGCCTAATTCCCTAGCAATATGGAAGAAGAACCGATATACGATTTCTCATCCCTACGCAATTACTTAGTACAGCTAGGTTATATTGTCGAAAATGCCCAGGGCTACAGAGAGATACGTCCCGAAGAAGTAACAATTGACTCCATAAGCAAAGGTGAACTTGATGTAGCACCAGATGCTATTTATGTTATAGGTCCTGGCGACCTAAAACAGCAAGTTTTTCTCTATAAGCGAGACTATCATTTGGAACGCTATGGCAAACCACGCTTTCATATATGTAAATGTACAATCATTAACGATTTTATAGAAAGTGGTGGCTTCCGTGATCACTATGTCAGAGCAAATTCAGACCCTGTCCCTGTCAAGAATATGGATAACAGATACCGCGAGGAAGAGGTTGACGATTTACCATTGTGTAAATACTGTTTAAATCAGATTCGCCAATATGGTGATATTACATCTTCACAATTTGTTGAGCTTCTGAGACAGGCTAGAGGAGACGAAGAAGAAAAGGAAATACAAGAGGTCGATATTTTTGGATATACGAGAGACTGGGATTACATAAGTAAGTCCTATCGTGAATCTCACAATTACACTTGTGAGAAGTGTGGTTTACAGATTGACGACATGTTTGACAGACAGTATATACATTGCCATCACAAGGATGCAAACAAATTGAACAACAAAGAATCTAACCTTCAATGTTTATGTTTACGCTGCCACTCCGAGGTAGACGAGATTCATCATAAGAACTTGACGACGGGAGCTAATCGTATAATCTTTGATGATTTTGAAAAGAAATATCCGCGTGAATAGAATTAAGTAAGATAAAGATATAAACAAGATATTGAAACAATATTGTAGATATCATTATTCGCATCTTGAAAATATAACTTTGAATCACACTAACCCTATCATTCATTGATAGTGGTATATTCGGGGCAAACTGTGGTGATGCAGCCCCACCAAATATAGCTAGCCACACTTATGGCTTATGGAAATTGTTTTTCTTTCAGTCATCGGTGGTTTGATAGCAAACCTTTTCTATGATCTATTCAAGAAGGCATTTGCGAAGTTCCACTAGAAACCAAAAATGGCTGTACTATCATAGGTACAGCCTTTTTTTCATGACGTTTATACCTCTTTCCTCTTTAAAATTTGTTTGAGTTCGGAGAATTCATTATCTTTGCATGGCAAAGCCGCAGAGAATTAAAAACCTAAAATAAGTTGATATGAGAAAGTTTTATCTAATGTTCCTTTTGGCGTTTCTTGTAAATCTGAGCGGATATGCACAGATTCAAAGACATTTCTTTGATTTTACCCTAGGTGTAACTCCAGAAAATGAAGTCGTTAAATACTTTAAAGCAAAGGGAAAGCAAATAGAAAAACACAATGATGATTCATATTTTGTTCATAATCTGAGATTCGGTGGAAATACTTGGCCTTTTGCTGCGTTTTCGTTTCACAAAGGGGTGCTATATCTGGTCTATTTTTCGGACGGTGAGAACTATAATTTAAAAGAGAGGCAAGATATCCTTTGGAGAAGATTGAAAGAAGACATAACAAAAAAATACTCAACTTATTACATGAGTTCTTTGTCAGACGAAGAAGAGTTAACTTTCTCTGATTATAGAACAAGAATTCGACTGTCATATAAACCATATAATGATATAATGGGAGTAACGCTTATTTACTCGGACAAGAATCTGCAATTAGAGAAAATTTATAGTGAATCAGACGAATTGTAGACAAAGTATGATCTGCAAGTTCATCTCAGATTTCCTCCTTGATATTTTGTCAATACACGGATAATTTGTTATCTTTGCACCAAACTTTAACATCATTGAATTATGGCGAAGTAAAATCGACTCAAAGCAGTTCTTGCAGAACAAGACAAAACCAGTAAGTGGCTTGCAGAACAAGTAGGCAAGTCAGCTTGTACTGTTAGCAAATGGTGTAACAATAGCGTTCAACCAGATGTGCCGACTTTGAAATCAATAGCAAGATTACTCGAAGTTGAAATGAATGATTTATTAAACGAAATAGATAATTAATTCTTCCTTATTACGATATGAACATTCAAACAATAATCGACAAGTTCAAGACAAACTGTAAATCTGCAAAATCGGAAGATGACGTAAAAAGAGAGATAAACATCTTTATACATGGAGTAAACGAGCATTACAATCTTGACATTCAATCGTCAAATGAAAGAACGTCAATTCATGGAGGTCGAGCCGACAGTATTTATAATGACGTAATAGTCGAACTCAAAAAATTAAAATTGTTCAAGACAAAAGAAGGCGTGAACGAGTCTTTGTGGGGACGTGATGAAAAAGATCATGGTCTTTATCATTACCTCATAAACTTTTCTTTAGACAATTGCCATAATGACGAATTATTATTCATGAACCTGCTTACTTCAAAAGTGGGAGTTGGTTTCGATGGTGATAAGTTTGTTTTCTGTCGTTTCAAAAAATCAGAAATAGGCACAAAACTTGAAGATGGAAAGACGAAGAAGTTCCCTAAGAAGTTTAAGAATATTACATTCCCAGTAGAATTTGAAACAAGTGAAGTTCTTGACTTTGATAGTGGTGTGAAGCGTTTATTGCTTTATGTCCGTTCAACAGATCGTATGCAGCTGACATCGGAAAACCTTTGTAATGTTTTCTCTTCATCGACCGATTTATCAAAAAATACTATTTCTTATTTGTATACCGTCCTGAATAAGAATATTCATACTAATAGTCGTGTAAGAACATTATTTGAGGAATGGCATAGAATCTTTGGTAAAATATACGAGAAACAAGAAACGGATTTCGTAAAACACGTTTCTGCTATTAAATCTCTCTATAAGATTGAGGAAATGAGCACGAATGATGATGTAATTAAGGTCCTGTTTGTTATACAAACTTATTATAGCATCATTATTAAGTTGATTATTCAAAATCTTTTTGCATCGTTGAAACTTCCTAACTCAAAAACAGATAGCCTAAAGCATATAGGTGAAGTTAGAGAAGTTTTTTATGGAAGAAAAGACTTGTTTGAACAGTACATTGATAATTTCTTTGAAATTCATTTCTTCGAGTGGTTTACAATGCTCGAAGACCTTGATATTAAATTTATCAATGACATTTTACTGGAGTTGGATAAGTTTGAGACAACTGTAAGCATTCTTAAACCAGAATCAGTTGGCGATGTTCTCAAAAAGACATATGAAAGTTTGATGCCAAAGGATTTACGCCATTTAATGGGAGAATACTACACGGTTGAATGGCTTGTGGATTTCACTATAGAAAATAGTGGATGGAATGTTGGTAAGGACGAAAGTATTCTGGATCCGACATGTGGTTCTTGCGTATTCCTTACTCATGCTATCAAAAGATACGTTGAACGATATAAGAACGTTTTATCACATCAAGAGTTAATCGATAAAATCACCAACAATTTTGTGGGTTTTGATATAAACCCAATTGCTGTTATTCAGGGTAAGGGTAATTATATCTTGTCACTGGGGGATATTACCGAATTAGATCATGCGATATCTATACCTGTTTACATGTGTGATAGTGTCATGGTGCCAACTGTTCATGCAAAGCAAAGAAATAATGGCAAGAGCTTTGAGATTGAAACTTATGTAGGAAAGTTCAGAGTTCCAGAACTTGGCACACGAATAAAAAACGACAAGTATCTTCGCAGACTATCAGATTGTATATTAAGAGATTATAAAACGCATACTGAGTTTTTAACTGTCTTGTCGAAAATGGATGGAATTGAACTGTCAGAGGAAGAGCAAAAGCTTTCTGTTACTTTATTCAATCAACTCCAGAGTTTGCATTTGTCAGGAAGGGATGGATTCTGGCCAATCATACTTAAGAATTCATTTGCTCCATTATTTTGCCAACAAAAGTTCGACTACATCTTTGGAAATCCACCTTGGATAGCATGGAAGGCCATGTCCCAAAGCTATCGTGATTTGTCGTTGGATATTTGGCTGTCTTATGGTATCTTTGAAAAGTCACCCTATGACAAGAAAACAAGTCATGATGATTTTGCCATGGCTGTTACCTATGTTACTATAGATCACTATCTAAAAGACCAAGGTCAGGCATGTTATGTCTTGCCTCAGACGTTCATCAAGGGTCTCAAAGGCGGTGAAGGATTTCGAAAGTTTGAAATTACTCGTGATGGGCAGAAAATACCTATTGCTATTGAGGAATTCCATGACATGATTAATGTGAACCCATTTAGGGGTATCGCAACAAATAAAACGGCTGTTTATTTTTTCCGAAAGGGAAAGAAAATCCAATATCCAATGGATAAGTACTTCCTATACAATATCAAAGATGGGGAGAAAATTGACAGCTATGATCCATACGAAGACGTTAAAGACAAGTTGGTTCGTCAGATTCTTTGGGCAAAACCTGTAAAAGAAGGCGATCTAAGGAGTCCTTGGCTTACTATGGATAGCAAGATGATGAAAGACTCTCGCCTCTATCTTGGAGGTTCTAACTATGAAGGAAGAAAAGGTATTGAGCCATGTGGCGCAAAGGGTGTTTACCTTGTAGATATCAAAGAAGAAAAGAAAGGATTTATCAGAATTGAAAACCTTGTTGAAAGATCAAGGCTTCAAGATGTTAAAAAAATTGGTGTACGACCTGGTGTCATTGAGAAGGATTGTGTATATCCAATGGTTGGTGGTCGAAATATAAAGAGTTGGGGTATTGACTCATATCTCTATATGATCGTGCCTCATTCTGACAGTTCGGTTAGCTCAACCAAGTATGGTATTGACGATGCAACTCTAAGGACAGAACTTCCACGCACTTACAATTGGTTGTTTGACAACTGGCACGACATCTTATTTGAAACCAGATGTAGAAGTGGAAAATTCTTTAACCCTGATAAATATCCATGGTATAAGCTCGATAATGTAGGGCCATATACATTTCAGCCATACCATGTGTTATGGGCAGAACAAGGGACATCAATTAAGTGCTGTGTAGTATCTTCAATTGATGATCCATATCTTGGAAATAAGTTAGTCGTTACTGACTCTAAGATATTGTTCGTTCCTCTGGATTCTGAATTAGAAGCATATTATGTATGTGGAGTTATAAATTCAGAGCAAGTTGAAACGATTATTAAATCTTACACAATAAGTACAAATAAGGGTACAGATGTGGTTGATAAGATTTCTATTCCAGAATTTAATGAGACAAATCCTCTTCACGTAAGATTAGCAACATTATCTAAGAAGGCGCACCAATATTTCAAGGACTCTGATTCAGACAAGTTGGACAAGTGCGTTATAAAGATGAATAGAATTATACCTAAAATTTTTAAAGAAAATATGAATCTTAAAGAATCTACGCTAAATGCGATTAAGGAAATGAACGATTGGGCTGATGCCAATCAAGTATATCAGTATATGGTTGAGCATGGCTATTTCATAGGTAATAGCAAAACACCAGATAAGTCAATTGCTTCTGTTTTATATCGGTATGCAGAAGACAAAGTCATTGATAAAAAGAAAGAGGAAGGTCAAAAACTCTCTTCATATAGAGCAAAATGACGACCTATGGTGTACCAAATGAGGAAGATTTAGAAAGGATACTTGATGAAGATGACATTGATTAGTCAATTCATCTTTTCAAGATTGAAAACGAAACGAATAAACCCACTGATTTTCAGCAGTAATGTCGATAGTCAGTGGGTTAAATGTTCCCCAAATGATCCCATCAAGCTTTGATTGGACAAGTAGACAAAAACTTTTTTCGATAATTCAAAGCAATTCTAAATGCATTCAGAGAGGGTGAACTCGAAAAAGATGAGAATAACGTGCATTTTTTACACGTTAATGGGGTAAAGAAGCCCGTTCCATTTTATAGTCTTGATGTCATTATTTCAGTGGGCTATCGGGTTCACAGCAAGCGTGGTACCCTTTTCGATTATTATGGTGGTATACTTTTCAATTACTATTTACATGCTTTGGTGCGGGCTAACTATAAGAATGCAGTAAAAGGCATTGATTACTCACCTCAATATCTGGAGCGTTTCTTCCGTAACCTATTGCTTGGCGAAAAGTGGGATTTGCGTAACCGCTATCTGCATATACATCCTACAGCCGAATGGAAAGAGTAACCCAATCTTAATACCCGAACAAGTAGCGAGCGAGTACCCGAACAAGTTGAAGGCTTGTTGCATACTGATAATCCTCTTATTATTGGATTAGTAAAAGTGATAGTGTAAATGATAACGTAAAAGTATACCAAATAATAATTTAAAAGTATACCACCGAAATAAATATAATTCCCTAAAAATATTTGGAGGCTTCCAAGATAAGTTGTATCTTTGCGCTCGAAAAACGAAAACAGTAATCCCAAGAATATAATGGGTTGATATAAGCACGTTGCGGGACGGGGGTCCGATCCTCTACAGCGGTAGTATATAGGTGGTATATATTTTCATAATACATTTTGCCCTATCGTCTTGCAGCGTGTTTTTTTCTTGCCGATAGATCATGGATGGAAGATAGTAGGACGGCAAAAGTGTTTGGATAAAAAAACACAACATCTGCAAAACTTCGCAAATAATGCGGAACAAATGCTGTTTATACCGTATCATGTATTAATTTTGCAGACAACAATCGCAGGATGATATGATAAAGAGGATTTGTTTTATAGCACTGATCCTGTGCGGGGGGCTGACGGCTTCGGCACAGGTAAAGGTGAGGGGTAAGGTATCGAACAGCTACGGACAGGGTATCGAATATGTGAGCATACGGGTGGACAGTCTGTATGCGGTATCTGATGCAGAGGGGAACTTCGAGTTGGAGGTGCCGAAAGGGCATACCGATCAGATGGTCGTCCATCATATCAGCTATCGTACCAAGCAGATTCCTTATGAGAGCTATAAGACAGGTCAGTTGGATATCCAGTTAGAAGAGGATGTCTACGAACTGTCGGACGTTGTCATCTCCAACAAGAAACTCAAAGAGAAGGCCGTCTCGCACAAAGGGATGAAGATGCCTGGCGACGTGTCGTTTCGCAATACGAAATACGCGACCCATGACCTCGGGCCGATCATTAAGAACAAGAGGGATTATCTGATTAAGAGTTTTAACTTTAAGGTTGAGGAGTGTACCTATACTCGGTGTGTGCTGCGAATCATCGTCTACGAGGTAAAAGGCAAGCAATTCGTCCCCGTTCAGCACAAACCCATATACTTGAATTTCTCAGACAAGCAACAGTTCACCGAGCAAACGGTTGATGTGAAGGAGGAGATCATCCTGAAGAAAGGACACACCTACTATATTGGTGTGGCAGTGGTTGACTCCAACGGAAAGGGCATCATCAATTTCCCAGCCTATCTTCGAAGCGGATATGTCAGGAACCTGAACACAAAGAAGACCAAAAAGCTACCCGCAACGCTCGGCATCTCGATGAAGGGTTTGAGGTGGTAGACCTTGATGATGTGGGATTAGTGTACTGTCATCTTTGAGAAGAGGTTCAGCACCACGACGCCGGCAATGATCAGGGTGAGACCAACGATGGCTCCCCAGTCGGGCGTCTGCTTGAAGGCGAAGATGCCTATCAGGGTGACAAGGACAATGCCTAAGGCCGACCAGATGGCGTATGCCACGCCGATGGGTATCGTCTTCAGGCACATGCTGAGACAGTATAACGACACGAGGTAACAGGCCAGGGAGGCCACGGTGGGCAGAGGACGGGTGAAGCCTTCTGCCATCTTTAACAGCGAGGTTGCGCCTGTCTCGAAGACGATGGCAAGCAGCAGATAGATAAAATGATTCATAACATGGGCAAAGGTACGACTTTTCCGCTAAACCATCAACATTTCTTGCTAAAATCGACAAGTTTTCGTACCTTTGTGGGCAAATGAGTAAGAGACTGATGACGGAAGCGCGCTTCAGGGCGCTGGTGGAGCAGGCTGTGGAAATGGCGGAGGCGACACGGATAGAACAGGCTCAGCGTTTGTTCGCTGAGGCGGGGGTGGTGTTGGCTGAGGCGGGCAGCGAGGCGGAGCGACAGGTGTGGGCGCAGTGGCTCGGTGAGCAGAGGCGGCATCTGAACGGGATGTACTGCACGACGGGCTATGCCGAGCGGTGGCAGGAGCAGCGTGTGGACTACCAGGTGCCGGAGGCGTTCGCAAAGGTGGCCGAGGGGTGCTATCCGATCGTCAGGTTCGCTGAGCGGGGGGCGATCGTCTATCCGTTCCGTCGGCGTAGGCGGGCGGCGGACGAGGCAGCGCTGGGGCTTCTGAAACGGTTACGGGCTTGGCTACCTGAGACGGTCGGGGTGTTCGCGGATGTGTGTCTGAACATCTCCGCACAGCAGCCGCCTGTGGAGATGGACCTCGCCTTGGTGGCGGATGACGGTGCTGGCGTGCGGATCGACATCGAGATCGACGAGCCTTATACGGCGGAGACGCGCAGGGTGATACATGCCATCGGCTGTGGCGACGACTACCGCGACGGGGTGTTGAACCGTCATGGGTGGACGGTCGTCAGACTGGCGGAGCGACAGGTGGTGGAGCAGCCCATGGCTTGTGCCGCGTATCTGGTGCAGTTGGTGAGGGCGTTGGTGCCTGAGGTGGCGGCCGTTGAGGCGGTGGCCGAGGCGGGGCTGTCGCCTGTGAGGCGGTGGACGGACAACGAGGCGCTGAAGATGGCGGCCAGAGGGGCGGGGCATGGTGAACCGCCGCGACTGGTGCCGACGGTCGTGCCTCAGAACAGTCAGGAGCGTGAGGCTGGTCAGCTGGTGGCGCGGCTGCCACGGACGGCGGAGATGGCGCAGAAGATGCTTTCTTTCACGGATGCAGGGCGCTACGAGCAGGACCGTTATATCGACTTCATGGCCGACGAGCATGTCTATACCTACGACGGCCGAGAACGGCTGTTGCCCGTGAGCAGTCTGATCGCTTATTTCTTCGAGGCGTTCGACGCGCTGCAGACGGCGGAGATGCAGTGGCAGCGCTACGGGGCGGACGTGGAGGAGATGCTCGACAGGTGGGACCGCTGTCGGCGGATGGCCAGTGAGGTGGGCACGTTCATGCACCTGCAGACGGAGCGTTACTTCCGCGACGGGGTGTTCGACACTGTTTACTCCTTTGTCGACGGGGAGGCGACGGTGCCTGTCAGCATCGAGCGGGAGAAGGCGCATTTCCTGCGTTTCGTCGAGGAGCATCGTATCCGTCCCTATCGCCAGGAATGGCCGATCTACGACCTGGATCTGAACATCGCGGGGACGGTTGACATGATCTGTCGTGAGGACGACGGCTCGTTCACCATCTACGACTGGAAGCGGAGCGGGAAGGTGGTCGACGCGGCGGGGGTGCCGCTGACGGAGGGCTTCAACGGGAAGACGGGCTTCAACGGTATCAGTCTGCCTGACACGCCTTTCTATCACTACTGCATCCAACAGAACCTGTATCGCTATATGCTCCAGAGGGATTACGGCATCCGTGTCGGGGGGATGAACCTGGTGGTGCTCTGTCCTGACTATCCGACCTACTACAGGGTGGAGGTGCCTGTGATGGACGAGGTCGTGGAGCAGATCATGGCGGCCTGTCATCAGCATGATCTCGGCCACAGACTGCTGCGATAGGTCGTTTTTTTTCCAATATATTTCCTACTTTCAAGGTTTTTATTTATTTTTGCAAACGAATCGGTTCACCCTTTGGGTGATGAAAAGGGAATCGGGTGAGAATCCCGGACAGTCCCGCTGCTGTAAACCGTCTTTATCGGCACAGACAAATGTCACTGAGATTTTTGGGAAGACGTCTGATGCCGGATGGTGAAGTCAGAAGACCTGCCGATGGAAAAGCCTCTCGCTCCGCCTCTGGGGTTAGGCGGGGTGGGAACACAAAAAGTGGAAGTGAAGAGCGAACCGTGTCGCCTGATGCAAAGGGCATCGCTACTACTACTGTCTTGTTTCTTATGTCTTCATACGACAGCACAGGGCAAGTTGGATTCCGTACAGCACATACGGGAGATCGTCGTCGTGTCCCGTCCTGCCATGCGTGAGGTGGTGCCCAGTCAGAAGCTGAAAGGGGAGCAGCTGGAGAAGCTGAACACCCATTCCGTGGCCGACGCGCTGCGCTATTTCTCGGGCATCCAACTGAAGGACTATGGGGGTGTGGGCGGCATCAAGACGGTGAACATCCGTTCGATGGGAACCCATCACTTGGGTATCTCCTACGACGGGGTGGCTCTGGGGAATGCGCAGAACGGACAGATAGACCTCGGGCAGTTCTCGCTCGACAATGTGGAGGAGGTGACGCTCTACAACGGGCAGAAGAGTGCGATCTTCCAGCCTGCCAGCGACTTCGGTCATGCGGGCTCTGTCTATATCCGTACGAAGGCGCCCGACTTCGCCAGGCACGACACACTGGGCACGAGGCATGACTACCATCTGCGACTGAAGGCGCAGTATGGGTCGAGTGATATGTTCCGCTTCTCGACACTATGGGAGCAGCGGCTGTCGGAGACCGTCAGTTCGTCGCTGAGCACAGGCTTCCTGACGGCCAGCGGAAAGTATAAGTTCCGTT
Organism: Prevotella aff. ruminicola Tc2-24; assembly: GCF_900110895.1. GTDB lineage: Bacteria > Bacteroidota > Bacteroidia > Bacteroidales > Bacteroidaceae > Prevotella. Next base: position 339,947 of record NZ_FOIQ01000002.1, read on the forward strand.
ATGAGCGCCGCTACCCCGACGGGACGACGGCATGGGACACCACGGCCATCCGACAGAACGGCGATATCCATGCCGAGCGTGTCGAGGGTAACCTCTACGGGCGTCTCTATCAGGGCAGTTGGCAGGTGAAGGGCTATCTCTACCATTCGGCGCGAGGCATCCCTGGGGCCATCGTGAACAACGTGTGGCGGCGCGGGGAGCGGCAGCAGGATCTGAACACGTTCGTGCAGGCGGCCTTCGACAAGAACGTGGGCGAGGGGTTCAGCACTCGGTGGCTGGCGAAGTATGCCTACTACAACACGCATTATGTGAACAAGGACACCACACAGTTGCCCGTGGACAACCGCTATCGGCAGCAGGAGCTGTATCTCTCGACGGCGAACGTGCTGGAGCTGTTGCCTAACTGGAGTGCCTCGCTGAGCTATGACTTCAAGTGGAACAAGCTGAATGCCGACATCTATAACTTCGCCTATCCGACCAGGAGGTCTCATCTGGTGAGTCTGGCTACGGCGATCGACTACAGGCATCTGAAGGCGCAGGCTTCGGTGCTGGCTTCATTCGTCAACGACAGGACGCATCGGCGGGGTGCCTTTGCAGGGATGGACGCCAGTCGCTCGCTGTCGAAGCTCACGCCGGCAGTCTTCGTCAACGTCTATCCTTTCCGTGGAAACTTCTTCTCGATGCGGGCGTATGTGAAGAAGAGCTTCCGTATGCCGACATTCAACGATCTCTACTATACCGACATGGGTAACGCCAGTCTGACGCCGGAGAGTGCCCTGCAGTATGATGCGGGCTTCGTGCTCAACAAGCATTTCATGGAGGGCATCGTGCGTCACGCGCAGATGCACTTCGACGTGTATTACAATACGGTGCACGACAAGATCGTGGCCTACCCCAAGGGACAGCAGTTCCGATGGACGATGCTGAACCTCGGTAGGGTGCATATCAAGGGTGTCGACGTGGAGGCCGAGGCCGACTTCCAGGTGGGACGGGAGCTGGTGGCGACGGCACGGGCTCAGTACACCTACCAGGATGCCCGTGACGTGACGGACCCTGCCACGTCTTACTACCGCGACCAGATTCCTTATATCCCCTGGCATTCGGGCTCGGCCATCGTGGGACTCTCTTACCGTAACTGGGACTTCAACTACTCGTTCATCTATGCGGGAGAGCGTTACGACAGTCAGGAGAATATTCTCTATAACCATATGGAGCCGTGGTACACGAGCGACCTGAGCATCGCCTGCCGATTCCATTGGCAGAAGGTGTTGTGGAAGGCTCATCTGGATGTGAACAATGTGCTGGGACAGGATTATGAGGTGATCGTGAACTACCCCATGCCTGGCAGGAACTATACGATAACCCTGAGTGTGGAGATATGAGACGACTGATACCATATATCTGTATGCTGCTGATGCTCGTCGCCTGTCGCGACGACGTGATGGTGGTGCCGTTCGAGGATATCAATACGGGAGGAAAGGCTGTCAAGGGTGAGATCGTGGGGATGTACCTGCTCAACGAGGGGAACATGGGATCGAACAAGGCGACTCTCGACTACCTGGATCTGTCGGGCAACGACGAGACGGTGCACTACCTGCGTAACATCTATGCCTCGCGCAACCCGACGACGGTGATGGCGCTGGGCGACGTGGGGAATGATATCCAGATCTATGGGTCGCGGCTGTGGCTCGTCGTCAACTGCTCGAACAAGGTGGAGGTGGCACGGGCCACTGACGCGGTGCGCATCGGCAAGGTGGACATACCCAACTGCCGCTATGTGTCCTTCCATGGGGGCTATGCGTATGTCAGCTCGTATGTGGGCACACAGTATGCCTCGAGCAACAGTCCGTTGGGCAGCGTCTATCAGGTGGACACGCTCACGCTGCAGAAGATCGACTCCGTCAGCGTGGGCTATCAGCCGGAGGAGATGGCGATCCTCGACAAACGGCTCTATGTGGCCAACAGCGGTGGCTATCAGGGGATGACGGGACAGGGCTACGAGCATACGGTGAGCGTGGTGGATCTCACGACCATGCGGGAGACGGACAGGATAGAGGTGGCGCCGAACCTGCACCACCTGAAGGCCGACAGGCACGGACAGTTGTGGGTGACCTCGCGCGGCAACTATATGAACCTCGCTTCGAGCATCTACTGGTTGGAGAGAGGGGCCGACGGCAAGATGCGGTTGGGCGGTACGATCGACCAGCCTGTCAGCGATCTCTGCATCGTGGGCGACTCGCTTTACTTCTACGGGAGTCAGTGGAACGAGGTCACGAAGAAGAACAGTATTACCTACGGCATCATCAATGTGGCCACGCATCAGGTGGTGAGCACCTGTCTGTCGGATGCTCCGGAGATGGGGAAGATACGGATGCCGTATGGTATCATCGTCAACCCTCATGAGCGTGACTTCTATCTGATGGATGCCAAGAACTACACGTCGAGCGGCGAACTGTTCCACTTCCTGGCGGATGGTACTTTCGACTGGAAGGTGACGACGGGCGATATCCCTGCGCATGCGGTGTTTCTGAGAAAGGAGAAAAAGGAATGAAGAGAATGAGATATTATAAGGTGTGGATGGTGACGGGCTTGTTGGCTGTCGGCCTGCCCTCCGCTTTGCCGATAAGTGCACAGCGGATGGACGAGGGGGTGGCTCACTCGAAGTATATCCAGGCGGTCGATGAGTACAGGCCGGCACCTGGACAGTATGTCAACGACGCGCCGGAGTACGAGGAGGGCGACACGGAGGAGACGATGATACAGAAGTGTAACGAACGACTGGCTGGGCACAGTCCGGCGGATCCTGATGCTCATATCGTGGCGCTCGGCGGCTGGGGCGGGTATATCACGTTCCATTTCGACCACTCTATCGCGAATATCCCTGGACAGCGCGACTTCGCCGTATGGGGCAATGCTTATCAGGAGATGAGAAACCTGGTGTTCGGTGGGATGAACGAGGCTGGGGTGGTGATGGTGTCGAAGGATGTCAACAGCAACGGACTGCCTGACGACCCTTGGTACGAGATCAGCGGTAGCTGTGATGTGGACAGTGTTGGGAAGGTGGTCTATGGCTATGAGGTGACTTATCGCCAGAACCCGATGGGCGACATCGCCTGGACTGACAATCAGGGTGCAAGTGGCACCGTCGACAGGAACCACTACCACACTCAGGAGTACTACCCTCTGTGGCTGCCTGACAACCTGACCTTCCGCGGTACGCGTCTGCCGGATAACATGGTGAACCTCTCCCACGAGGTGGATGCCAACTGGAGTCCTTACTATTTTGTGCTCGTAGGCTTCCGCTATGGGTATGCCGACAACCTGCCTAACTTCACCGATAATGCTGACGCGACATCGTATAACTACGAGGGGTGTGGCATCGATATCGGCTGGGCTGTCGATGAGAAGCGGCAGCCTGTAGCCCTCGACTTCATCGACTTCGTGAGGGTGTATACAGGACTAAACCAGAAATGTCCACAGCCTGAGTGGTGGGGGGAGACTTCCACGGAGGTGATGGGTGCCGAGGATATCCATCTGGAGGCTTCACTGGAGGCCATCCGTCAGGCGACGGGCATCAAGGGTGTCCGTGTCGACACCAACGGGCCGCAGGTGGTCTACGACCTGCAGGGCCGTAAGGTCGTGCCGCGACGGAAGGGGCTCTATATCAGTAACAGGAAGAAAGTGATAATTCAATAAACATATTATTCACCTTTAAAACAAAACAATTATGAAGACAAACAAATTATTCGGGCTTGCTGCCCTTGCTTGTGGCTTCGCCATGTCGTTCACCTCTTGTAATAACGTGGATAATCCCGTCCTTCCTCCCGAGGAGCCGGAGATCGTGAGTGCTACGATCGGCTTTGAGAACCAGGCGCTCAACGATAAGGGCTTCTGGTGCGGAGAGGTCAACGAACAGGGTGTTGACAATGGCTGGGGTGGCATGACTTATCCGTGCGCCTATCAGGAGGATATTGTGAAGTTCAACACGACCTTCGGCGTTTCTTACTGGACTGGTTATGCGATTTCCAACCGCACAGAGACTGGCTTCACCGCTGGTGACTTCACACCAGAGGGTATGCCTGATCAGTTCAACAATATCACGGGTAAGGCTCATGGTGGTAAGAACTTCGCCATCGTTCAGACTTACGGTGAGAAGATTGAGTTCGACCGTCCTGTCACGGTGAAGGGCTTCTGGTACACTAACAGCTCTTATACGGTCAACGCCATCCTTAATGGTGACGGTATGACACCTGGTAAGTTTGAGGCTGACGACTGGTTCATGTGCGAGGTTTATCCCACACCTGCTGAGGGCGTGGGTGGTGCTCACCTCGGGATCGATCTGGCTAAGGATGGTGACTATGTAAAGACCTGGCAGTATTGCGACCTGAGCGATTATGAGGCCTTCGAGAATATCACGTCTCTTGGCTTCGGCTTTTTGGGTACCAAGAAAAACGATTATGGTGTTACCACACCGACCTATATCTGTATCGATGATATCGTGATTGAGTACGAGAAATAATGAAGCAGGTATTAGGACTGCTCTTTCTCTTATCGCTCCTTTCCTGTGGAGGTCGGCAGACGGCGACCTCTACAGGGGAGGGTGATACCGTCACCTTCAGGTATGCCACCCAACTCACGGTGGTGCGCTACAACGGTTATACCGTAGCGACGCTGAAGAACCCGTGGAAGGAGGGGATGGTGCTCCACCAGTATGTGCTCGTGCCTAAGGACGAGCCGTTGCCGCCACACCTGCCGAAAGGTACGGTGGTGCGCACACCACTGGAGCGCTCGGTCATCTTCTCGACCGTGCATTGTGCGATGCTGATGGCATTCGACAAGCAGAGCGCAATCGCTGGGGTGGCCGATCTGAAGTATATCAAGATTCCTTGGATTCAGGAGCAGGTGCGAGAGGGCAGGATGATCGATGTGGGCGACGGTATGAATCCCGTCATCGAGAAGATCATCGACCGCCATCCTGATGCTCTTTTCCTTTCGCCGTTTGAGAATAGTGGCGGCTACGGGAAACTGGAGGAGATCGACATCCCCATCGTGGAGTGTGCGGAGTATATGGAGACCTCACCGCTCGCGCGGGCGGAGTGGATCCGTTTCTACGGTATGCTCTTTGGTTGTGAGCGGCGTGCCGACAGTCTGTTCCAGGTGACTGACAGCAGCTATCATGCCTTGAAGGCGCTGGCACAGAAAGCTGCAGGACAGAAGCGGGTGCTGGTCGATAAGGTGACGGGTAGCGTGTGGTATGTGCCAGGTGGGAAGAGCACGCTCGGACAGATGTTGACTGATGCCAATGGCAGTTACCCTTGGGTCGGCGACACACACAGTGGTTCTGTGGCCCTGCCCTTCGAGTCGGTGCTCGAGAAGGCTGGCGATGCCGACACGTGGCTGTTCCGTTATAGTAGTGACCATCCGATCACCTATGGTGAGCTGAAGGCCGAGCATCATGGCTACGACCAGTTCAAGGCTTACCGCGAAAAGGAGGTCTATGGCTGTAACGTCGAACAGAGTCTTTTCTATGAGGAGTCGCCCTTCCGGCCCGATTGGTTGCTGAATGATATTATCCGGATCCTTCATCCAGAGATCGAGGGACTGGCGCCGTTGCGTTATTACCAGAGGTTGTCGGCCAACTGAGGGCCTTACAAAAAAAAGTTCCTGGATATTGGCATCCAGGAACTTCTTCTATGCTGACGTCTTTGTTTAGATATTCGGGGTGTCCCACACCTTGGTCGCGTCGCAGACGATACTGACTGTCCGCTTGCCGACCTTCAGGATGAAGTCGCCCTCTTCCAGTGTCCAGCGCCCGTCGGCACCTACGAAGGCGAGGTCCTTGGCAGGGAGCAGGAAGGTGACGGTCTTCGTCTCCCCTGGCTGAAGCTCGATCTTCGTGAAGTCGCGCAGCCGTCTGTTGTCAGGCACGATAGAGGCCACGAGGTCGCTCGAGTAGAGCAGGACGGCTTCCTTGCCGGCGGTCTTGCCTGTATTCTTCACATCGACCGTCACGGTGATGATATCATCGGCTGTGAAGTGGGTCTTATCCGTCTTCAGGTTCGAGTACTCGAAGGTGGTGTAGCTGAGGCCATAGCCGAAGGGCCATTGCAGCGACACCTTCGCATCGTAGTTATAGGCTCCTGCCATCGTCCCTACCTCCTCGCTGACCTTATAGTCGTAGGTGTTGAGTGAGTTGATCTCTCGGGGATAGGTATAAGGCAGCTTACCAGAGAAGTTGGCGTCGCCAGCCAACAGGTTGGCGAGGGCATCACCACCATAGTTGCCTGGGATCAGGATATCGACCACGGCTGTGGCCAGGGGCTCGATATCGGCGATGAGGCGCGGACGTCCCTCGTTGAGCACAAGGATGATGGGCTTACCCGTCTTGTACAGAGCCTTCACGAGGTTACGCTGGTTCTCGGAGAGCCAGAGGTCGGTGAGGTTGCCTGGTGTCTCGGTGTAGCTGTTCTCGCCGATGCAGGCGATGATGACATCGGCCTTGTCGGCAGCTGCCACAGCCTTGTCGATCTCGGGCGCATGCTCGGCATAGTAGGCGCCATCCTCGTTGTAGGTCACACCTTGTTCGAGGATGATGTTCTCTTCGCCATACTTGTTGCAGAGGGCTTCGTAGATGGTGTTATATTTCTCGGAGAGGTCTTCGGCTCTTGAGCCCTGCCAGGTGTAGCTCCAACCACCGTGCAGACAGCGCATCTGGTTGGCGTTAGGACCTGTCAGCAGGATTTTCTGGCCCTTGGCAAGCGGCAGGATACCTTCGTTCTTCAGCAGTATCTCACTCTCTTCGGCAGTCTGGAGAGAGGCTTTGGCAAACTCGTCGCTACCGAACTTCTCGTAGCCCTTGCCGCCAGTGTTCGGCTCGTCGAAGAGGCCGAGGCGGTATTTCGCACGGAGGATGCGGCGCACAGCGTCGTCGATACGCTCCATCTTCACCTGACCTTCGTTGACAAGCTCTTTCAGCAGGATACAGAACTCCACACTATAGGGGTCCATCGACATGTCGATACCTGCATTGATGGCGATGCGGATGGCATCCTTCTTGTCTTTCGCCACCTTCTCGCGGGTGAAGAGGTTGTTGATGTCGGCCCAGTCGGTCACCAGGAAACCGTCCCACTGCAGGTCTTCCTTTAGCCATTTCGTCAGATACTCATAGCTGGCATGCAGGGGCACACCGTTGACGGAGGCTGAGTTGACCATCATCGTCAGCGTGCCGGCAAGGGCGGCCTGCTTGAAGGGCTCGAAGTATTTCTCACGGATCATCTGCGGAGAGAGATAGGCCGGCGTACGGTCCTTACCTGTCCAGGGGGCACCATAGGCGAAGTAGTGCTTCGTGCTGGTACCTACGTGGAAGCGGTCGATATGGTTGGGGTCGTCGCCCTGATAGCCCTGGATCTCTGCCACCACCATCTTGGCGTTGACGATGGGATCCTCGCCGAAGCTCTCCCAGACACGTGGCCAACGGGGGTCACGGCTCAGGTCCACCACGGGGTTATAGACCCACGGACAGTTGGCCGCCCGACTCTCGTAGGCTGTGATCTCAGCACCAGTCCGTGCCAGTTCGGTATTGAACGAGGCACCGAGGTTGATGGGCTGGGGGAAGAGGGTGCCGCCCTGGGTGTAGGTGACACCATGGTTATGGTCCAGTCCGTAGATATCAGGGATGCCGATATACTTCATCGATTTCTTCTGGATCAGTCGGATCCACTGCTGCCACTGGTCTACGGTGGCGGCACGGGTGCCAGGGGCATTGAGGATGGAGCCCACCTTCCATTTCGAGATCAGGGTGTCGAGCATGGTCTCGTTGAGTTGCCAGACGCGTCTGGTCTCTCCTTGGTAGATATCCACAGGGTAGTTGCTAAGGCGGTCGATGATCTGTTGGTCTGTCATCTTCAGCAGTGCCTCTGTCTCCTTGGGAGGGGCACCATATTGTTGGAGTACGGACCGCACCTTCTCACGGTCGACCTTCGCATTCTCTACGGTCATCTTTCCCATCACGTCGAGGTTCAGTTCAAGCATCTGCCCGATCTTCTCGTCGAGTGTCATCCTGGAAAGGGTCTTTTCAATCTTTGCCTCCAATGCCGCGTCGCGTGGGATGGCGGGTTTGGTATCTTGTGCCTGGGCACCGATACTGATCAGTCCGAGGACTGCCATTAATAAGTTCTTCTTCATTGTCACAAATTGTTGTATGATGATATCAGGGTGCAAAGATAACATTTTTCTTTGATAATCTGCCTAATTTCTTTTGTACTGCTCTCGTTTTTTCGTAACTCTGCGGTCATCCGACCGCGAAGTTACTTCGTCTCGGCAAAAAAAGAAACTCGTTTCTTTGTTTTGCGCTCGACTTTTCGTAACTTTGTGGCCAAATAATATAGGAAGATGAATAGAGGCGTCCTGTATTGCTGGGGATTGGTGCTATTGATCATCGTACTTTTCGCCATGAACCTGATGGTGGGGTCGGTTTCGATCCCCGCAGGCGATGTTGTGCGCATCTTGATGGGCGACGAGACCGAGAAGGCGTCGTGGCAGTTTATTGTGCTACAGTCGCGTCTGCCGCAGGCCATCACGGCAACTCTCTGCGGAGCGGCTCTTGCCGTCAGCGGACTGATGTTACAGACGGCCTTTCGTAACCCGTTGGCAGGACCGAGCATCTTCGGTGTCAACAGTGGAGCCGGACTGGGTGTGGCATTGGTCATGCTCCTTCTTGGGGGCGGTCTCTCTGTCGGTTCGGTGAGCATCAGTGGCTTTGCGGCCATCCTGATAGCGGCCTTCATCGGTGCGATGGCGGTCATGGCGGTCATCTTCTTCTTCTCCACCCTTGTGCGGAACAATGTGATGCTGCTCATCATCGGTATCATGATCGGTTATATCTCCAATTCGGCCATCTCACTATTGAACTTCTTCGCCACTGACGAGGGGGTGAAGTCGTACATGGTTTGGGGTATGGGATCCTTTGGTGGGGTGTCTATGGCGAACATGCCTGTCTTCGTGTCGGTGACGCTGGCTGGACTTGTCGGAGCCCTTCTGCTCATCAAACCGCTTAATGCTCTTCTGCTTGGTGACCGCTATGCGGAGAACCTCGGGGTGAACATCCTGCGCGTCCGTAACTGGCTGCTTGTTGTGACGGGTCTGCTGACTGCCATCACGACGGCCTTCTGTGGTCCTGTGGCTTTCATCGGTCTGGCGGTGCCTCATATCGCTCGTCTGCTGCTGACCACCGATAATCACCGTCAACTCCTGCCGGCCACCATCTTCTGTGGGTCGGTAGTGGCGCTGCTCTGTAATATCTTCTGTTACCTGCCTGGTGAGCATGGGGTCATCCCCTTGAATGCTGTGACACCGCTCATCGGAGCACCAGTCATCATCTATGTGATAGCGAGAAAACGATAAACATATCAGATATGAAACCTTTCAAACTGTTTGGGATAAAACCGGAGGAACGTATACAGGCCTTGGTGGCCCTGGTGCTCATCATCGTATTGAACGCTTTGTTCATCTGGCGGATGCACGACCTGTTCATGCAGGAGGGCTTTGGCCCTTATTGGAAGACCTTCGAGCGTGAGCTGCATCTCTCAGGCTATGATCCGCTCACCTATCTGGGCGTGACCGATTGGGATACGGTCTATAATGTCTATCGTCACCCGCTGTTGGCGTTCTTTATCTATCCGCTCTATCTGCTGAACAGCGGACTGTCGGCGCTGCTGGGGGTAAACTGTGTGCAGTATATCGTGGCGCTGTTTCTGGTGGTGTGCTCACTCTATTCCTATCTGTTCACCTATCGTATCCACCGGGAGATCCTGTTGTTGACTCGCTTCGATGCCACGCTGATGTCGGTGTTCTATTTCTCGATGGCTTATATCATGCTGTCGGTCATCGTTCCCGACCATTTCACCATTTCCATGTTCCTGCTTTTGCTGACACTCTATGTGTCGGGCAAGTGCCTTGTGCGAAACAAGGAACTCGCATGGTGGCAGAGTGCGCTGATGTTCTTCTTCACGGCTGGCGTCACCTTGAGCAATGGTGTTAAGACATTCCTTGCCGGATTTTTCGTCAACGGTAGGCACTTCTTCCGTCTACGTTATCTGCTGTTGGGCGTCCTGATACCTGCTGCCCTGATGTGGGGAGTCAGTTGTTGGGAGTACCGTACCTATGTATGGCCTAAAGAACAGGCTCGTGCTGCTGCGAAGCAGAAAAAGGCGGCGGAACGTGAGCAGGCAATCGCCTCGATGTCGACTGAGCAGCAACGGATGGTGCGAGAGCAGCAGGAGAAGCGCAAGCAGGTGCTTGCCCGTCAGGCTGCCAAGTCGGGTACGCCCATGAAGAAGGTAGGCTTCTTAAGTTGGACTGACACCTCCACCTCGCGTATCAGGTCGATCTACGAGAATCTCTTTGGTGAGGCCATCCAGTTCCATCGCCAGCATTTCCTGGGCGACACGCTGGTGTTCCGTCCTGTCTTCGTAAGTTACGACTGGGGCGTCTGCTATGTGATAGAGGGCGTCATCGTGTTATTGTTCTTGGTAGGACTGTGGGCCGGCAGGCGACAGCGCTTCCTATGGCTCGTGCTATCGTGTTTCGCTTTCGATATGAGTATTCATCTGGTGTTAGGCTTTGGTCTCAACGAGATCTTCATTATGGCACCCCACTGGCTTTTCACCATTCCGTTTGCCATCGCCTATCTGTTCAGGAACACCTGTGGCATTTGTCACTTCCTGTTACGGGCAACCATCGTGCTGTTATCGTTTTACCTTATATTATATAACGGTATCCCGTTGGTCGACTTCCTATTGTCGCCCATCCAGTCAACCATCTGAACATGAATCAACTAATTATCAATCCATTAATCAACAATAAGTCAAAATGAAAAAAAACAGTTATTCTGTCGTCGTTGCTTCTTGTGGCAACGGCCGCAGTGGCCAAAGTGAATCCTCAGAAGGGATACATCGTTACGAACCATAATGATACGATCCATGGTGTCATCGACTATCGGGGAGATTCAAAGAATGCATACATCTGTATGTTCCGTGCCGACGAGGAGCAAGCCTTCAAGAAGTACACGCCCCAGGAGATCAAAGGCTATCGACTGGCGGATGGTGGTATCTATTACATCACCCGTACTTTCCCTGTGAACGGAGAGGAAAAGACCTTCTTTGCAGAGTTTCTGTTGGAAGGCGCCATCAGTCTGTTCCATCATATGGAAGAGGGTATCGACTATTTCTATTTCGTGGATGAGGAAGGCAAGGTGTCTGTGGTGAATGATACGCATGAGAATGATGATAGGAGTAAGTACAGAACACTTGTAGAGATCAATAGGATTAAGCGTGAGGGTATGAATGAGGGCGTCCAGCTCTTTTCTAAAAGTCCCAAGACTGTTGATAAGCTATGGGAGAGCGACTGTGAGCCAAGTCGTCTGATGAAGCTTACCAAGGAGTATGTGGAGGAGTTCTGTCCATCATCTGGCGAGTGCATAGAATACTGGTATAATGAGAAGAAGTCTGCTTTGGTGAAGACGCGCTTCAGAATAGAAGCAGGTATGTTGTCTGGAAAGTTCAAAATAGAGAAAGCTGATAATCGTCCTAACAGTTCGGTGTCGACCCCTCAGATAGGAGTAGGTGTTGATTTCCTCTTTCCTCGTTTTAACAAAAATATCTCTATGCAGGCGCTTGTTCAGTTGAGCCATTGGGATATGAAGGAGCCTCGTACGAGATTAAATGTGACGACGCCCGACTATTATAAAATGAAGTTTACCATGGGAGAGTTGTCCATAGGACCTGCCTATCGTTTCTTCTCGAGATGCAAGGTGTCGCCCATCATTCGTGCCGGTCTGCTTACTTGCTATGAGTTTGGTGGGAAGGAAGAGCATTATAATGTTGATCTTAATAGTGCTTTGTTTGGTTATTATGCCGGTGGCGGTGTCGATATCGATTTGTGGAAATATACGCTACGCCTCTTTGCTAATTACGAATATCGTAAGAATCGTTATAATATAGAGTACACGATGTCATCAGTCACGGTGGGCGCAGGCTTCTGTTTCTGATAATATCATCAAACATGTCTGTCGGTGCCGCACCATTTGCGAAGGCGGCGACCGATGGACTGCCTGATCTTATTGAGGTTGCCGTAACGGAGATTCAGCCATAGTTCTTCGAGGGAGTTTAGGATCTTGATCCACGGGTGATTCCAGGCGTTAGCACGGTAGAGACGGTCAAGATAGGCCGTGTGCTCTACAACTTGCTGGGGATGGGTGAGAGGGAACGTCAGCTCATGGCGCTGCATTGTAAACATCCGACGGAGACGATGGGGCGTGGTCTTCAGGTCTGCCGAGAAATGGGTGGAGTCGGTGGTCAGGCCGATATTATTGATCTGGTTTCTCGCGGGCATGACGGCTAGGCAGTCGTGGAGCAGCATGTCGGCCCAGTAGATGGTCTCGAAGTACTCCTTTCCGCTCTGACTGTGGTCGTGGAACATTTGGAGCATGTCGCTACGTAGCTTCCTTTCCTTGGCAAGGGTCTCCAGTCTCCGTAATGTCTCAGGATTATGCATGAAACTGTAAGTGGAATCCCACCGTAGGGCGACCCGTCGCCATGAGGCCCAGCCCCAGATGCTAAAGGCCGATGTGAAGAAATAACTGTCGCTGCGGCAGTCGGTGGTCGTCTCGTCGATGTTGAAGCCGGCAATCATCGAGATACGCTCGTCGTGCTCGTAGCGGTCGAGCATCTCCTTGCAGAAAGGGAAGAACGACTGTGCCGGAACGACGTCGTCCTCGAGCACGATGACCTTGTCGGCCAAAGAGAAAGCCCACTGATGAGAACGGAAGCCGGAGGGGTCGCAGCCCTCGTTATGGTCAAGATAGCGGCGGTGTACCTCACACTCCCAGTCGATATGCTCGTCGCTGACAATCTGACGGCAGGCTTCGATGCCTGCCATGTCCCGTTCGTCACGAGGACCGTCCTGATAGAGGAACAGTTTTGAGGGACGTGCCAGGCGCACGGCCTCAAAGACCTGAGCGAAGGTGTCACTCCGGGTGAAGAAGAGTAGCAATACAGCGATATCGGTCTTAGCAGGATATTTCATGATGGGAAATACAAGAAGTTGAGCACAAAGATACGAATAAATAGGAGAAAAGACAAATATATTTGCGCAATTATTTGTACCTTTGCAATAGTTATGGACTATCAGGAACAACTACGGGCTTTTTCTCAGCCCAACCTACGGGTCTGTCAGCTGAGGCAGCTGGAGATTCTGAAGGTGATCGATGGTATCTGTCGGAAGCATGGTATCAGCTACTGGCTCGACGGCGGTACCCTGTTGGGTGCGGTGCGTCATGGCGGTTTCATCCCTTGGGATGATGACATCGATATTGCGATGGACTATCAGGACATGAAACGCTTTGCGAGAATCGCACAAGGTGAGTTGCCCGACGGTCTGTTCCTTCAGACACCGACAACGGATCCGAATGTGAAGGAGCAGATGGTGAAGATCCGTGATCTGAACTCTCTCTACATCGAGAAAGGTGACAGTTTTGTGAACGAATATGTAAAGGGTATCTATGTGGATATCTTCCCTTTTGAGCGGCATCCTGACATTCCGAAATCGTGGACGAAACGATTGGCCAAGGGTATCACGAAGAGCAACTCTATCCTGCATCATCCCCATACCTATTCGTTGCGTGCCGTGGCAGAGTTCTTCTGGTTCGGTGGTCAACTGTTGGTCTATCAGTCTATATGGAAGATGCTTAGTCTCTGTTGCAGATCGACACGCTATGCGAATATCCCCACGATGAACGGCTATGGTATCACACACGATAAAGCGACGGTCTTGCCGTTGTCGACGGTCAGGTTCGAGGATGCGGAGTTCCCTGCTCCCCATGATCCCGATCAGTATCTGCGAAATATCTATGGAAACTATATGGAGATTCCGCCTGTGGAGAAGCGGCATTTCCATTCGGTAGTCATCATCCCGGAGTTAACGAAGTAGGCGCTGGGCTGCCAGCGTATGAGCCAGTCCTTCGGCTATCGGTGTGCGGGACTGCCATCCCAGTCGTGCGAGCTTCTCCGTTGAGAAGACCGCACGGGAGATAGGTGTCGTATTGCCGTTCGTCTCGTCGATGTCGAAGACCACCTGTCTGCCTTCTGCCTCGGCCAGTAGCTCTGCCAACTGACGGATGGTGATGTTCGACCGCTCGTCGGCCACATTGTATGCCTCTCCCTTGCTGCCTCTTAACAGGATGGTGAGCAGGGCAAAGGCACAGTCTACGACGTAGAGCCAGGAGCGGAACTGTTCTCCTCTACTTCTCAGTACGAGATTCTCCCCTGCCAACAGGTTACGGATAAATTGGGCGTAAACCCGGTTGTCGCTCTCCGTGAAATAAGGTCCGTAGGTATGACATGGACGGGCGATGACCACATCGGCGCCGTATTCGGCGGCATAGGCCACACAGAGCGTCTCGGCGGCTCGTTTTGACGAGGGGTAGCAGGCTCGTGGCGTGGCGCAGTCCACATAACCACTGTCGGTCTCTGTAAACACATCCGTGTTGTCAACATCCGCATTTGTCTGTTGTCTCTCACCATAGATCTCACCGGAGGAGATATATAGCATACGTCTCATGCCGTTGGAGAGACCGTATTCCATCAGATTCTCTACCCCCTTGATGTTCGACTTGATCACCTCCACGGGCTTCTCCTTGAAGAAGTTCGGACTGGCATTGCTGGCGGCATGGATGATATAGTCGAAAGTCTGGTTGGTGTCCAGGGGTGTTGTCACGTCGCCTTGGACGAAATGGAAACGACTATCATCCCAGTAAGGTGCGAACCGTTTCCTGGCACGTTCCTCGTTGCGCCCTGACGCATAAACTTGACAAGTGCTGGCGGGACAGTGCATCAGCACGTCGACCAGGCAACCGCCAATCAGTCCGGTGGCTCCTGTGATAAGGATGCTGTGGCCGTTAAGGACTGTCAGGTCGAGGGATGTTAGACCTCTTTCAATATCCTGAAGATAGGGATTTCTTTCTGTCATGATGTGGTCTTTTGTTATCGTCTTCTATGAAACAGAAACTGTATGCACTCGTCAAGAATCGTGGCCCGCGCAGCCTTCATGACCAGCAGGTAGAGCAGTGCAGCGATGATGGAACGGCTTACCAGCAATAGCCACAGGGCAGTGTAGTCGTCGACGGTCAGCAGTCTGTTGACGACATAATCTGTGAGATAGCCCGTGAACAGCATCACTGTCGTGGCGGCAAGGGCGAAGGGTATGATATCCTTCAGGAACAGGAGGAACGAATAATCTGTTAGTCTGTTGGCGAAGAAGAACCAGACGAAAAGCCATGCGAGGTTCAAGGCTACATAGGCCAGGATCATCGTCCGGATACCATAGGGATAGAGCACGAGCATGGCTAGGATCTCCAGGACACCTAAGGCAAGTGTGCAGCCCATGAACGTGCCACTCTTCCCTTTGCTGATGATCAGGTCGGCCAATAGGGTCGAGAGGGGTAGGACGGCACCGCAGACGCAGAGCCATTGTAGGTAGGTAGCAGAGACCAGCCATTTCTCACCGATGGCCAGGACGATAAACTCCTTAGCCACCAGACCGAACCCTAAAAGTAAGGGGAAAGAGATGAAGGCGGCGAAGCGTACGAGCTTACGGAGTACGGCTAACTGACGCCCTTGATCGTCGCGCACGCTGACCAGCACAGCCTGGTCGACCTGTTTCACCATGCCTTGGATGAGTGATGTGCACTTATTGTTCCACTGGTAGGCCTGGTTATAGTTTCCTGTGTCGTGAGCACTATAGTAGCGACCCAACAGGATATTCATCACATTGTTGTTCACATGGGTGAGGATATCACTGATGAGAATTTTCACACTGAAGGGGAAGGCACGTCGGATGAATGAGAAGTCTACTGTCCATGAAGGACGCCAATCGCTATAGTGCCAGCGTAGCAGTGTCGAGATGAGGATAAAGAGGTTGGTCTGTGTGGCCAGACTCCAATATGAGAAGCCCTGCCAGGCCATGACGACCGCCACACTACTGGATATCACCGTTGCCGTGATGCTCGCCTTGGCCAACTGCTTGGCACGGAGGTTTTTGAAAAGATAGGCCGCCTGTGCCACTCCCGAACAGCTGAAGAGTAGTCCGATGAAGGCATAACGACAAAGGGCAACGAGTCGTGGCTCATGGTAGTAGTCGGCAATCAACGGTGCTGAGAAGAAGAGGATCAGGTAGATGCCTCCTCCCATCAAAATATTGAACCAAAAGACAGCATTATAGTCACTGTCTTTTGGTTCTTTCTGGTTCACAAGAGCCGTGGAGAATCCGCTGTTCTGCAGAGCGGTCGCTATCAGCGAGAAGATCATGATCATCGCAATCAGACCGTAATCCGATGGCGAGAGCAGTCGTCCGAGGATGATGCCAAAGACAAAGCCGAGCAACTGCTGCATGCCATTGTTCATCCCACCCCAGAAGAGGCCCTTCGCTGTTTTCTCCTTCAGACTCTCACTCAAGTTCTTACTTTTAACGTCGGAATGTTCTTTATCCCACCTGACTGCCGGGCTTGACGTCCTTGGTGGCGGTTACCACGCTGAGGCTCTCGTCGGCATCGACGGCACTGAGGATCATGCCCTGACTCTCGATGCCCATCATCGTACGAGGGGCAAAGTTGGCCACAAAGAGGATACGCTTGCCAATGAGTTCTTCGGGGTTCTCGTAGAAGGCTGCGATGCCTGAGCAGATGGTGCGGTCGGTACCAGAGCCGTCGTCGATAGTGAACTGCAGGAGTTTCTTCGACTTCTTCACCTTCTGGCAGTCTTTCACCAGACCGACACGGATGTCGAGCTTCTCGAAATCCTCGAAGCTGACGGTATCCTTGACAGGAGCAGCCTTGTAGGCTGCTGCCTCGTTAGCCTTCTTGGTGGCCTCAAGTTTGTCGAGCTGTTTTTGGATGACCTCATCCTCGATCTTCTCGAACAGCAGGGCAGGCTCGCCCAACTGATGACCAGCCTTCAGCAAGTCTGTGCTACCCAACTGCTCCCATTCGAAGTTGTCGATGGCAAGCATCTCGCGGAGCTTCTTGCTTGAGAACGGCAGGAACGGCTCGAAGGCGATGGCGAGGTTAGCGGTGAGCTGCAGACAGATATTCAGGATTGTCTCGCAGCGCTTGGGGTCGGTCTTCCAGACCTTCCAAGGCTCGCACTCGGTGATATAGCGGTTACCGATACGAGCCAGGTTCATCGCCTCGAACTGTGCATCGCGGAACTTGAACTGCTCCAGCAGGGCCTCCACCTTCTCCTTCACATCCTTGAACTCTTCGAGGGCAGCCTTGTCAACATCGAGCAACTCGCCACAGGCAGGCACCACACCGTTCCAGTACTTCTTCGTCAACTGGAGGGCGCGGTTCACGAAATTGCCATAGACGGCTACGAGCTCGTTGTTATTACGATCCTGGAAATCTTTCCAGGTGAAGTTGTTATCTTTCGTCTCTGGCGCATTGGCTGTGAGCACATAGCGGAGCACATCCTGCTTGCCCGGCATGTCAACCAGATACTCATGAAGCCATACGGCCCAGTTGCGTGAGGTCGAGATCTTATCGTTCTCGAGATTCAGGAACTCGTTGGCCGGCACGTTGTCAGGCATGATATACTTACCGTGAGCCTTCATCATCACAGGGAAGATGATGCAGTGGAACACGATGTTGTCCTTACCGATGAAGTGCACCAGACGGGTGTCATCATCCTGCCACCATTTCTCCCAGTTGCCCCATTTCTCGGGCTCGCGGTCACAGAGTTCTTTCGTATTCGACACATAGCCGATGGGTGCGTCGAACCACACGTAGAGCACCTTACCGTCGGCGCCCTCCACGGGCACAGGGATGCCCCAGTCGAGGTCGCGTGTCATGGCACGTGGCTGCAGGTCCATGTCGAGCCAGCTCTTACACTGACCATACACGTTTGGTCGCCACTCCTTGTGCTCTTCGAGGATCCATTTCTTCAACCACTCCTGATACTCGTTCAGGGGCAGGTACCAGTTCTTTGTCTCCTTCAGCACGGGCGTAGAGCCGCTGATGGTCGACTTCGGGTTGATGAGCTCTGTGGGTGAGAGGTCGCGCCCGCACTTCTCGCACTGGTCGCCATAGGCACCCTCGTTATGACAGTGGGGGCACTCGCCCGTCACATAACGATCGGCCAGGAACTGCTTGGCCTCCTCGTCGTAGAGTTGTGCGGTAGTCTCCTCTGTCAGCTTGCCCTCGTCGTAGAGCTTACGGAACCACTCCGCGGCAAACTTATGATGCGTCTCCGAGGTGGTACGACTATAGATGTCGAAAGAGATACCGAACTCCTCGAAGCTCTTCTTGATCATTTCATGGTAACGATCCACCACGTCCTGCGGTGTGATACCCTCTTTACGGGCACGAACAGTGATGGGCACGCCGTGCTCATCTGATCCGCCGATAAAGAGCACCTCGCGTTTCTTCAGGCGCAGGTAGCGCACATAGATGTCTGCCGGCACGTATACACCAGCCAGATGACCGATATGTACACCGCCATTAGCATAGGGTAGCGCCGACGTCACCGTCGTACGCTTAAAGGTCTTGTTTTCCATTCTCTAAATACGTATTTACTATTTTGAGTGCAAAGGTAGTGCAAATCGAGTGAAATGCAAAAGAAAAATGTGTTTTTCTTTGTATTTCCGAGATGCTGCCTACTTACGAGTGTTTCTCAAAGGTACGAATAAGTGAGAAGAAAACCAAAAATTTTTTTGGCTTTCTCGAGCGTAAGTACCTTCGGGCAAGGTCCAAAGGTCGTGCAAATTGAGTGAATCTTATCAACGAAAGCTTCCAGCGTTGGTATGACAATCGTAAGAAATAAACAGATGATTATAGTATAAATATTCGCAAAGAGTTAAAATATGCTAAATGTCATGGTATTTATAATGTACTATTAAAATATTGTTCGTACTTTTACCCTCCCAATCATAGCATTGGGATCATCAACGATTATTCAAAAACTTAAAAAACTTACAACGATGAAGAATCTTAGCAAGAGCGAACTGAACGCCATTATGGGTGGACCTTCGCGTCGTACGGATGCTGATAAATGTCCGAATTACAGTGTAAACCCAGAGAATAAGAACAAGAAGACCCTGTTCCCTATTATTTCTGGTATCTTAACAAAGTAAACAGAACAATAACTCTGTTTCTTTCACAACTAAGCGACGCTCACAGCTCGCGTATGAACCACCGCCATTAAACGGCGATTTCAATACACGGGTTTTGAGCAGTTTTTTTGCTCTATTACAAAGACCGCCTTTGATACTTCTTGCGTCCCATTGGTAGTGAGCAGAGCTCGCATGGCAGGAGGGCCAAAAGAGCACCGTTACGGTGCTGACGAAGCGTGCAGCAAAGCAGGTGGTGATGTATAAATGTCTCATTTCTATGTAGTTTTACACTAATTGGTGGCAAAATTACACTTATTAACTGAAATAAATGAAGAAATAAAAAAAAAT
Source organism: Prevotella aff. ruminicola Tc2-24 (assembly GCF_900110895.1). Taxonomy (GTDB): domain Bacteria; phylum Bacteroidota; class Bacteroidia; order Bacteroidales; family Bacteroidaceae; genus Prevotella. The sequence goes on from NZ_FOIQ01000002.1 coordinate 359,453, forward strand.
TGATTATCTTTGCCGCCGAATTATTATTACTACCAAATAATGAATAAAATTATGATGCTCGTTGGAAGATTCTCTTTCACGGTGATGATGCTTTTGAGTGTAGGTAGCATCCAAGCACAGAATCGGCTCTATGCCGATGAGTTTCCCTTAGGGGATATCACCCTGTTGGAAGGTCCTTTGAAGGCGGCGCGTGACCTGAATATCAAGACGCTGTTGCAATATGATTGCGACCGTCTGTTGGCGCCATATCTCAAAGAGGCTGGCCTCACTCCGAAGGCGGAGTCCTATCCTAACTGGGATAGTCTTGATGGTCATGTGGGAGGTCACTATCTTACAGCGATGGCCATCAATGCCGCTACGGGTGATGAGGTCTGTCGCGAGCGGATGATGTATTTTATTAGCGAACTGCAACGCTGTGCCGATGCTCATGCCAAGAACCATCCCGATTGGGGAAAGGGCTATGTAGGCGGTGTGCCTGGTAGCGACCGCATCTGGTCGGCTTATAAGAAGGGTGATTTTAATGCTTATAATAGCGCGTGGGTACCTTTTTATAATATCCACAAGATGTATGCGGGTCTGCGCGATGCGTGGGTCTATTGCGGTAATGAACAGGCGAAAAAGCTATTCTTAGGCTTCTGCGATTGGGCGATTGACCTGACAGTCGGACTCTCCGATGCCCAAGTGGAGCAGACACTCCATACAGAGCACGGTGGTATGAATGAGGTACTGGCCGATGCCTATGCCATAACAGGCGATAGGAAATACCTTGATGTGGCCAAGCGGTTCTCCCATCGTCGATTGTTAATCCCGCTGTCGCAGCGTCAGGACTGTCTCGACAATATGCACGCTAATACCCAAGTGCCTAAGGTGGTGGGCTTCGAGCGTATTGCAGAACTCTCGGCCGACGAGGCCTATCACGATGCCAGTATCTATTTCTGGGACATCGTCACAGGTGAGCGTTCGCTGGCCTTCGGAGGCAACAGTCGTCGCGAGCACTTCCCCAGTAAGGAGGCTTGCATGGACTTCATCAACGATATCGACGGGCCGGAAACCTGTAACACCAACAATATGCTGAAGCTGACAGAGGAACTGCATCGCAGGAATCCAGAGGCCCGTTTTGCCGACTATTATGAGTTGGCCACGTTTAACCATATTCTTTCCTCGCAGCATCCGGAGCACGGTGGTTATGTGTACTTTACACCAGCCCGTCCCCGTCATTATCGTAACTACTCGGCTCCTAACGAGGCGATGTGGTGTTGCGTGGGTACGGGTATGGAGAATCACGGCAAATATGGACAGTTCATCTATACCCACGTTGGTGACGCCCTTTACGTGAATCTTTTTGTCAACTCTGAGCTCACTTGGAAGGAGAAAGGTCTGACACTGCGTCAAGAGACCACCTTCCCCTATGCTGAGACCAGTCGTATCACCATTACTGAGGTTGGTCATCATCGCTCGACTTCGTCACTTGGCTCGTCCAAGAACTCTCAGTTTAGTTTATTAGTGCGCTATCCCGGTTGGGTGAAGCCCGGATCATTCGAGGTGAAGGTAAACGGCAAACCCGTGAGCATCATTACAGGTCCTTCTTCTTATGTCGCCATCAACCGGCAGTGGAAGAAGGGCGATGTGGTGGACATTACCTTCCCGATGCACAACAGCGTGAAGTATCTGCCTAACCAACCGCAGTACATTGCCTTGATGCACGGACCTATTATGCTGGCTATGAAGACGGGAACGGAGGACCTGGATCACCTGATTGCTGACGACAGCCGCTTTGGACAGTATGCCAGTGGTAAGAAACTGCCCATCAACGAGGCACCAATCCTTATTAATAATAACTTAGAGGATTTCGCCAACGACTTGGAGCCTATTGTCGGAAAACCTCTCCATTTCACCCTTACTACGAAGATGGAAAACGGAATCCGCAACGAGATACAACCATTCTTCGAGATTCACGATGCCCGTTATATGATGTATTGGCTCGCCCTCTCGGAGGACAGTTATAAGAGTTATCTCGACAACCTAGCCAAGCAGGAGCAGGAACGTCAGGCTTTGGAGGCCCGTACCGTTGATCAGGTGCAGCCTGGTGAACAGCAGCCTGAGTCCGACCATTTTATGGAGACTGATCGCTCGCAGGTGGGCAATACCAACGATATATTTTTTCGTGATGCTAGTGATGGCCACTATTTCAGTTACCTGATGAAGACTGGTGGACAGACCGATCTGAGTCTCCGTCTGAAATACTGGGGTGTAGGCGAGTGGAAGAGTCATGAGTTTGATATCCTCGTTGATGACGTGCTGGTGAAGGAGGTGAACAATACGGGTAAGTACCGTATTTCCGAGTTCAAGTACGAGACCTACCCCGTGCCTGCCGAATTGCTGAAAGACAAGAAACAGGTACGTGTGAAGTTTGTCGCTAAGCCTCACAAGCAAATTGGCGAAATCTATGAAGTACGACTTGTTAAAGGAGAAGAATAATTATAAATCCAAATCTCAATCTTCAAATATGAAACAATCAATAACTATTGCTGCCCTTTTGGCAGTCTCGTTGGGACTCTCTGCCCAGAAGCCTATGACCGCCCCAGCCGGCGGCAAGGCTATCAGTGACGAATTAATCGGTATCTTCTTCGAGGATATCAGTAGCTCGGCCGACGGCGGTCTTTATGCCGAGCTAGTACAGAACGGCTCTTTTGAGTATAACCCCTCTGAGCGTGACGGTTGGGGAGCAGGCACCGCTTGGCGCGTCGTTCGTCCTGGTCACTCCTTGGGTCTGCTCGAGGTACGTATGACGGATGGTCTTAACGACAATAACCCCACTTATATGCGTCTGCACACAGAACGGGCGAAAGAGTATTATGATTATAAAGGCTGGAAAGGCTTTGGTATTGAGAATGGCGGCTTCGATGGCATCTCTGTTAAGGGCGGCGAGAAGTATGATTTCTCTATCTTCATGCGTAACTTCGGTGATGCCAAGCAGGTGCGCGTGGCACTGTTAGAACCTCAGACCCAGCAGGGCTGGATGCCCAAGGAGCCGAAGCTCCTGGCCGATGTCGTGATTGACGTGACAGACCAGAACTGGAAGAAGTACAGTGCTGTGCTGACACCCGACACCACTTCTCAGAAGGCAGTCCTTCAGATTCTTGTGCTCAACACGGGCGATCTGGATGTTGACATGGTATCGCTGATGCCTCAGGATACTTATAAGGGACACGGTCTGCGTAAGGACCTGGCCCAGGCACTGGCCGACCTGCAGCCGAAGTTCATGCGCTTCCCCGGCGGTTGCGTAGTGCATGGCGGTGGCGATGGCTTCTGGGATACCTACCGCTGGAAGACCACCATCGGTCCGAAGGAGCAGCGCCGTGGCCTGAAGAATACATGGGGCTATCACCAGTCGATGGGACTGGGCTATTTCGAGTATTTCCAGTTCTGTGAGGATATGGGCATGCAGCCCCTCCCGATCCTGCCTTGTGGCGTGAGTTGCCAAGGTGCCAATGGCGGATGGATGATGAGAGGACAAGCCCAGGATGTGGTTCCTATGAATGAGATGGATGAATGGGTCGACGAGGCTATCGACCTCATCGAGTGGGCCAATGGCGATCCTGCCACCAATAAATGGGCGAAGATGCGTGCCGAGGCCGGTCATCCCGCTCCCTTTAACCTGAAGTACTTAGGTCTGGGCAATGAGGAGAAGATCAGTCCTGAATTCTGCGAACGTTTCAGATATATCTATGAGCGTGTGAAGAAGGCTTATCCTGAGATCGTGATCGTGGGAACCGCGGGCCCTGGCTCACATGCGGGTAATCCTGATCTGGAGAACGGTTGGAAGTTGGCCGACGAGTTGGGTATGCCCATCATCGACGAGCATTACTATGAGCCGCGCGACTATTTCCTGAACAAACGTCAGTACGACAGTTATCCACGTGATCGGAAGACGAAGGTCTATCTGGGCGAGTATGCCGCCAAGGACAAGAAGTTGATCGATGCCCTGGCCGAAGGACTCTATCTGCTTCATGTGGAGCGTAATGGCGACGTGGTGGCCATGACTTCTTATGCACCGCTCTTTGCCAAAAAGACCAATACCAACTGGAACCCCGACCTAATCTATTTCGACAACGAGCGCCCGTTCCTGACTTGCAGCTACTATGTGCAGCAGATGTTCGGACAGAGCGCAGGTCAGTACTACTATGGTGATTGTGTCACGTTCGAGGGCGACGAGCCCGGTGTCTGTCAGCCACAGGAGGGTGTACACTACGGTCAGAGCGTTGTGCTCAATGTTAAGACACGTCAACTCTTTGTGAAACTCTGTAATGCCGGTGCTGAAACCAAGAAGGTCAACGTCGACCTTAGCCGCTTTAAGAGTCTGAAGAAGACTGCAACGAAAACGACGCTCTCGGGCAATGCCGACGACGAGAACAACTACGAGGCACAGCCTATCGCTCCTCGGAAAGAGACGGTCAAGGCCGCCAAGAAATTCAGTCTCGATCTCGCCCCTTATTCGATGGTCATGCTACAGTACTCACTGTAGATGAACATATTACAGTTAACTAAATTAATAACCAAATTTTAAGAACTTATCATTATGAAGAATCTTAGCAAGAACGAGTTGAACGCCATCATGGGCGGTCCTTCTCGTCGCACAGATCTCGACCATGTAGGGGCTTACAACTTCAAGATGGAGGTTGCTCCCACGATGGGGATTGTCCTGAATGATAATGCAGGTAATCCGATCAGAACCAGGAAACTCTAACAGACACGAATCGTGTAGACGAAACGGGCACCGCCAGTGTAGCTGGTGTCAAGGATGATATCGCCTCCTAACCGGCGGGCGATGCTTCTGGCAATGGTGAGACCGATACCGGTGCCCTCGTAGTATTCATCGAGTTGAACGAACTCGCCAAAGATATGCTCGGCTTCCTCTGCAGGAACACCAATGCCTGTATCTTCGACGATAAACTGTACGAAGCCGTCGGTTCTGACAATCTTTAGCAGAACCGACGGCTTTTTTGTATCCTCCTGGTCCTGGGATTTCTCGTTTTGTATGGTGAACTTCTGGGCATTGTCAAGTAGGAGCACGAGCGCACGGGTTGCCTGCTTCAGATGGGTCTTGATCATGGTGTTCTCCACATCTTCCGATACTTGTATGTCGAACTTGAGATGTGGCAGATGGGTGATACCGCTTTCCTCGACGGCCTGCGATGCAACCTGTACTGCCGGCACCTCGTCGTTACGTTCGATGACGGTGAGACTACTGGCTTCACTGAGTTCCAGCATCTTGTTTACCAGACTGGTGATACGGTCGGTATTCTCTGTGATTTTGTTGTTGATGTCCTGCTTCGTCGCGTCGTCGAGTTCCATGCCGGGAGATGTCACAATCTGCGTGAAGCCGCTGAGTACGTTTAAGGGGGTGCGGATCTCATGTGAGATCTGATGGATGAAGTCTGTCTTCATCCTCGACGACTCCTGTGCAAGTGCATTGGCAGTTGTCAGTTGTTCGTTCTTCTGTTCTAGTTCCTTATAGGCCTCCTGCAGTTCGGCGTGGGCAGCCTTTAGTCGCCCCGCCGCTTGTTGGCGGTGGAATGAGAAGACAATAAGGAACACGACCAAGAGTAACAGGATGCCTGCCACCGTCATCATCTCTATCCGTGTGATGGAGGCGTTCTTCGCAATGATATCGGCCTGTTGTTTTGCAATCGTCGCTTCTTTTTCCTGAATCTCGTAGATGACAGCCAACTCTGCGGCATCATCGTTGCGTGTACGGATATAGGCAGAGTCGAGCAGGTTGGTGATCCGTTCTGCGGTGGCAAGTGCTTTTCCTGTATGTTTGGATTTCAACTGGGCTTGGAACAAAGGGGCTAGTTCCAGGCGCAGGTAGTCCATAGAGGGTGTCTTCTCTTGTCCCTGATGGAAGGTACTGATCTGCTCGGAGAGCTCTGCCAACTCAGCCCACTGACCGGTGGTCTTGAGATAACTGATTTGGGCACCGAGGAAGTCGTTGTCCTGTTCACTGGTGGAAGCCAGGTAACAACGGTAGTGTTTTGCCGCCTCGGCCGTATGTCCAGCCTTTGCCAGTACTAGTGCTTTGTTAATCTCCATGCACTGCTTGGCATAAGCCGAGAAATCCTCCTTGATGTCGGGTGCAGCCAATGCCTTCTCATAGGCCTCTTCCATACGTGGCAACCAGCTTTCTGCCTCTGCTATATTCTCTTCCATGAGATGGCACTCTATGCAGTTGCTGACGATAGCGAACAGATTGTAGTGTAGGTCGAAGCGATTTCGTTTCTTTGTCTCCTGCTCCACTGTCTCATAGACGCGTTGGAAGTTAGCATTGCCCTCTTGCTTTCGGCCGAGCATGATCTGACAAGAACCGATCTGACTCAGGAACTTGGGGATGTAATCCTGTGCAAGACGGCTATTGTCTTTCTTGGCATGGTTCAGTCCTTTTGTGGCGTAATCGAGCGCCTTCTTCCAGTTCATGTTGTTGATGTTGATATGTGCCAGTAGTCGGTAGGCCGCATAGAAACTTGGGGCATCCTCCTCGAAAAGGAGTCCGTCCTTCAACGACTTCTGTGCATAAAAGGAGGCGGTGCGCGACTGTCCCAGAGCATCGTAGATTTCAGCTCTGCATTCGTCGGCCATGTTTGACGTCAGGTCGCCTGTTTCCTGCAGACTGTCGGTCATCAGCAAGGCATGCTGTGGATAGGTGTACCGCTCGTCGTAGATGGCATACATCAGGGAGTCGAGTTTCGTAAGATTCTTGGCTCCTTTCTCTTCTGTCTTGTTGCTGGTCGTCAGATGACAGGCCGACAGTAGAAGGGTGATGCACATCAGGACAGCAGGTAGTAGTCGACTAAATTGTTTTCTCTCTCTCATAACTTAAAGTATATTTCTTCAGTTGTGTGCTGCAAATATACAAAAAGTTTGTTAGTTGTGACTTGTTGTTCTGTTATTTATTCCTTAAATAAAATAAAGAATGCCGAAACGGGAGAAAAACGAATCCCGTCTCGGCAGTCTCTAAATATTTGTATCAAAGAATGATGTTAACCGCGAGCCTCGATCTTCTTATTGATATCGTCGATGACTTCGTCGGTCAGTTCGTATTTAGAAATAATGAACATGGCTACGATGAGCAGGATGGCGGGGATGATACATACCAGCCAGCGGATACCCTCTTGTGCCAATGGTGACTGAAGCTCGAGGTCGTTCATGAAGTAAGCACCTGCTGCGTTACCTACAGACATCATGGCGAAGGCTGTGATGAAGAACAGTGCAATGATGCGGAGGGGACGGTTACGTAGGAACTCCATCCACAAGTCGCTGACCTTCACGTTTTGAGACTCTGACTTATCCATTACCACACGCTCCTTTGTCTGTGAGAAGCAGAAGAGAAGTAGGGCGAGACCAACGAGAGAGTAGATGAGCATTGTGGTGAACCATGCACCAGAGTTCTTCGGCAGAGTGGTAGCCTCTTCGGCGGGAACGTAGTTGGTCATAGCCAGCACGAGCCCCGGAACGACACCACCCAGAGCCATACCGGCCTTGAAGAAGATACCTGTCAGGGCATTCACGATACCGGCGATACGACGGCCTGTGGTGTATTCAGCATACGAGATGACCTCAGGGATAAGAGCCCACATATAACCGGTGGCTACGATGACACCAGTCGACTTAATAAACTGTGCGATGTAAACCAGCGTGATATTCTCCTTTACGGTGCCCATCTTGCTGATGACATACAGCATACCCATACCGATAATGGCCACAGAAAGGAAGATGTAGAACATGTTCTTCTTTCCAACCTTCTTCTTGATAGCCGGTACCAATGGCATGAAGATAAACGAGGGCAGAGAGCCAAGACCCATGAAGAGTGCCATTTCAATAGGCAGGGTCTCCGAGGATGCGAAGATGGCTACCAGGATAGGCACACCTGCAGATACGGCAAGACCGCCGACATTGGCCATAAACATACGGACAGAAGTAAGTACGGTAATCTCATCGGTGTCGCGTGTCAGTGATGAGTTCAGAGCTCCGTAAGGCACATTGATCAATGTGTAGAGCATCGACATGCCGACATAGGTCAGGTAGGCATATATGATGGAAGGTGCGAAACCGTCCCAGAAGCAGAGGATGGCAAGGATAGTAAGGGGAATACCGCCAGTAACCAGATAACTGCGATACTTGCCAAGACTTGGATTGTGCTTGTCGACAAACGTTCCTACGAGAGGATCCCATAAAACGTCGACAAGACGGACAACGAGGAACATGGTTCCTGCCAATCCTGCTGATTTAGCTGCATCGCCACCGAGTACGTAGACATCGGTGTAGAAGAACAGCAGATACATGCAAATGGTCTGATAGATAAGATTCTGTGCCAGGTCACCGGCTCCGAAGCCGATGCGCTGTAGCCATGAGAGTTTGTAAAAACCCTTGGTTTCGTTTGTAGTTGACATAATTTTAAATGATTATTTAGATTTATTGTTTGTTATTTCTAATTCGAAGGAACTCATGGGCAGTCCGTTCAGTGAGCGGACATTCGCCTTGAGAGGATTGTCCTTCCAAGCATAACGGATGGCAGAGGGGGCGGTGCCGCCCAGTTGAATGTATATCTTGTTTTTCTCGGCCCTGGCCTCGGCATTATGGAAGAAGCCGGCTTTGTCTCCCACCTCGAACTCGAAGACCTCTCCGGACTGAACGGGTTGGTCGAGCGTAAGGACGATGGCCTTATCTGTCACCTCCCCAGCGATGACCTCAGGCGAAAGTTCCACCTTATTATTATATAAGAGACGGTCGAAGCAGAGCCCGATACGTGCCGCAACCTCCTTCTTGCGGAGAGGATGGATGTCGACGGTCTCACCCAGATCATTGATAACAGCGAGTTCTGCCCAGGTATCTGCCTTGGCAACGGTGCGCTGAGCCTCACGGAGCTGAGCCCATCCGCTGTTCATGGGTTCTGTCTGAGCGGTGATGGGTCTTGGGAAAGCCGACTGCATACGACCATCGTGGTTGGCTAACTGTACAATCACGAACGGCATCTGCTGGTCCTGCCAACAGTCGCGCCAGCAGCCCATCAGTTTCTTCAGATAGTCGGCATAAGGAGCGGGGTCGCCTGTATTCGACTCGCCCTGATACCAGACAATACCACTGAGGCCGTAGGGTGCCAAGGGATGAAGCACAGCATTATAAAGTGTGGTGGGGATATTCTGCAGCGACACGTCACCACTGGGACAGCTAGGCATCTCTGTACCTACGCGCATCTTCCATGTCTCACCGAGGGGAATGATGTCCTTTGGCATGGGGTTCTGCGACCAACGGTCGTCGCCAAAAGCGATCAGATAAGGTTTTTCAGGAAGGAAATGGGCCACACCATACTTATTGATAAAACGCACGCTAATCACGTTGTCGCCTTCACGGAGCAATCTCTCGGGGATATCATAGCGACGTGGGGGATACTGATACCCTGTCTGTCCGATCTGCTGACCATTAAGGTATGTCACGTCACAATCGAAAAGGGTGCCGAGCAGCAGACGGGCAGGCTTCCCTGCATGCGCTTTGTCGATATGGATATGCTGTCGCAGCCATACGGTACCGGTGTTTCGCCATCCCCATTTCCACTGGTCGATGGTCTGCCAGTCAGAGTCGTCGTAGTCGGCTGCCGTCCAGTTCTGCTGAATGCCGAGGTCGGTATCTTGCAGGATCTTCTGCCACTGGCGCTCTGCCTCCATGTTAGCCTGCGACTGTGCTTTTACATAGTTGTCGCTCTGAAAGAACTGGGCACGTTTCACAAGCATGGGGTAGTCGCGCTCAAGAGAATCCTTTGATATCCAAGCCTCGATGGGAGTGCCGCCCCAACTGTTCACGATGACGCCCTGGGCTACCTTATTCTTCTCAAACATACGCTTGCCGAGAAAGTAACCTACAGCAGAAAAAGGCCATGCATTCTGTTTGTTGAGTGGTTTCCAGTTGGTGGGGGTCGGTCTAATGTCGTCTTTGACACCGTGGGGGTCGGTATCATTCTGTACTCGGAATAGACGGATAAGAGAATTCTCATAAGAGTCGATTTCCTGAGTGTACTGGGGATAGACGCGCTCAATGTGTACGTCGATATTTGACTGTCCAGAGAGAAGCCACACGTCACCAATAAGTATATCGTCAAGCGTCAGTTCGTTGATGGTCATCCGATAAGGACCGCCAGCTTTCATCTTCGGCAGATCGATACGCCAACGTCCGTCTGCGCCTGCCGTCGTCGTATATTGTTTCTTGTTGAACAGAAGAATGACAGTTTCTCCTACGTCAGCCTTGCCCCAAACGGGTATAGTTTTATTACGCTGAAGTACCATGCCCGACTGGAACAACTGCGGAAGAGAGACCTTTGCGTTGCTCGGAAAAGAGCATAGTAGTACCGTACATAAAAACAGAAGTTTCTTCATAAAATGCATTTTTGATGTTGCAAATATACTAAAAAACTCCGTTGAAATGGCGCATAATCGTGTTTTTCTCGTCAAATGAAACATTTAGAAAAGCATCTGTAACATATTAGAATACGAAAGTGGCCGATTATTCTTATCTTTGCAACCAAAACCCATACGCGCGTTGTGAGCAAGGGCGTTGTTTCATAATCATAAAACGGAAAGATGCAGGATAGTCTGTCGCAGAAAGTTTCATTTGGAGAGAAGATCGGCTACTCGTTGGGAGATGCTGCCGCCAATCTTGTGTTCCAAATGATGATGATATTCCAGTTGAAGTTCTACACGGATGTGTTCGGACTGGATGGTGCTGTGGCAGGAACGATTTTGATGCTTGGTAGTTTCTCGGCGGTAATTGTCGATCCGGTCATGGGCATTCTTGCAGACCGTACGCAAACCAGATGGGGAAAATTCCGTCCGTGGATCATTTGGACGGCCATACCATTCTGTGTCTTCTATATCCTGGCATTCTACAATCCAGGCATCCATGAGAAAGCGATGGTGGCTGTCTATGCGACGGTGTCGTACATCCTGCTCATGACGGTCTATTCCTCGAATAACGTGCCATACACCTCTTTGGGCGGTGTGATGACCAGTAATATTAGGGAGAGAACCAGTATCACGACAATCCGTTTTGTCGTGGTGACCATCGCCCAGTTTGTGGTACAGGGACTGACGCTTCCCTTGGTTGAACATTTCGGACAAGGTAATCTGCAACGGGGCTGGTCGTGGACGATTTGCCTGTTTGCCGTGATAGCCCTGCTGTTCTTTATTGTTACTTTCGCTGTTTCCAAGGAGCGCATTCAGCCTCCGCCAATGCAGAAGGTGGACATTAAGGAAGATATCAGGGGAACGGTCTCCGACATCTCGTGGAACTCTATGTCGCTGCTGACCTTTGTGCTCTTTATCACACTGGCCATGTGGGGATCGGCTATGAGTTTTTATTTCCAGTATAATGTCGATCAGAAATCCCTTCAGGACTTCCTCGGCGTTTTCGGAGTGGTAGCAGATATGCAGGAGTCTTATTCGCTTGGATTCTCTGCCTTTAACATGATGGGAGCCATCGTGCAGTTCATAGGTGTGATCTGCCTGTCGCAGTATTTGGCAAATAAATATGGGAAGAAGAAAGTGTTCATGGTATGTCTGTCTATGACTGCCTTCTTTACAGCGATGTTCTACATCCCCTCACCGACGGATGTGAGTCTCCTGTTTGTCCTGAATTTCCTACGTTCCTTAGCTTACGCACCAACGGTGCCGTTGTTATGGGCGATGATTGGTGATGTGGCCGACCATATTGAATATGAGAATCATCGTCGGGCCACGGGCTTTTGCTTCTCTGGTATCGTTTTGGCACTGAAGCTGGGCCTAGGTCTCGGAGGTGCCATTGCCGGCATCATCATCTCAATGTTCGGTTATGTCTCTGGGAATGTATCCATACAGAATGAGAGTGCGATGGAGGGTATTCGTCTGGTATCGAGTATTGTGCCTGCTATCCTCTTTAGCATAGGTGTCTTGTCACTTCATTTCTATCCGATAACAAAGGAATACAACGAAAACATGCAGGCAGAGTTGGCAGCGCGACGCCGGAATGCGGCCAGTCAGGTTGACAACAACTGAGATAAGAAAGATAAATGACAAAGAGATATTTTTATAGGTTAGTAGTTATATTAGTAGTTTGTTTGTTCACTCAGCATGCGAATGCGCAGAGAGAACCCAAGGATGGCCTTGGCAAGAGTAGCCTGACTGGTACATCCTTGAACCAGAAACAGTCGGGCGGTCAGGATGCGGCGGCATCCGCCATCGTCCGGCAGTATTCCGGAGATGTTCTGGCTGGAAGCACACTGCTATGGATGATGAGACTATAAAGGATGATAAGTAACAAATAAAAAACAAGAAATATGGCAAAACTTCCACGTTATCTTTTTCCAAAAGATTATTATGCAGATCCATCTGCAAATGTTTTCAACGGACGCCTGTACGTCTATCCTTCTCATGATTGGGAGGCTGGTGCTGCCTTCGACGACGATGGCGGACATTTCCAGATGAAGGACTACCACGTTATCTCCATGGATGACGTGGAAAATGGCGAGGTGACCGATCATGGTATGATTCTTCATGTAGACCAGGTGCCTTGGGCAGAGAAGCAGATGTGGGATAATGACGTGATAGAGAAAGATGGTAAATACTATCTGGTATTCTCTGCAAAAGACTATAATGGTGTGTTCCATCTTGGTGTGGCTGTGGCCGACAAGCCCGAAGGGCCGTTTGTTCCTCAGGAGCATCCCATCCGTAGCTCTTTCAGCATTGACCCCTGCCTGTTTAAGGATGACGACGGTCAGATATATTGTTATTTCGGTGGTCTCTGGGGTGGACAGCTTCAGTGGTACAAGTCGCCGGAGAAGCTTCTTAAGGAGGGTGTCGATCTTGGTCCTGCCCCCGACAAGAAGACACAGCTCTATGCACCAGCCGATGTGCCTGCTCTCTCGAGTTCTGTTGTTCGCATGAGCGATGATATGCTGCAGTTCGCTGAGGCTACGCATGAGGTAGTCATTCTCGATAAGGAAGGTAAGCCACTGAAGGCTGGTGATCCTCATCGTTTCTTCGAGGCATCATGGATGCATAAGTATAACGGAAAGTATTACTTCAGTTATTCTACTGGTGACAGTCATTTCCTTTGCTATGCCATCGGTGACAACCCCTACGGACCATTTACCTATCAGGGAGTGCTGCTTGACCCGGTTGTTGGTTGGACTACCCATCATAGCATTGTAGAGTACAAGGGTGAGTGGTTCCTGTTCTACCACGATTGTGTTCCTTCCAACGATGTTACACATCTGCGCTCGTTGAAGGTACAGCGTCTGTTCTACAATGAGGATGGAACCATCCGTAAGGTGGAGAACGAGTAAGAACATTAAACCATGAAGAATCATCAGCTAATAACCGATTATTATATTGCTCACCGTGACGAGCTGCTGGCGTTTGTCAGTAGCCGTCTCGGTGGTAGCGATCTGGCAGAGGACATCGTACAGAATGTCTTCCTCAGGTTGTTGACCACTGATAAGATGATCTCTGAGGTGACCCTGCCGTGTCTGGTCTATACCGTGGCACGTAATCTGATCAGTGACTATTATCGTCGACATGCCACCTTTGAGGAGTATGAGCACTATATCAAAGGCGTGTGTAGTACGGAGATATCCACAGATTCAATCTTCTCTGTCCGTGAGGTTATGGAGGGGTTGGAGCGCGGATTGGCCCGTTTGCCGGAGAATTGTCGCGAGGTTTACCGCCTCCATGTCTATGGTGGTATGAAGGTCAGCGAGATCTCCCTCCGTCTTGGTGAAGGTTATAAGTCGGTCGAGCATCGTCTGGGTACGGCCCGTAAGGCTATGCGCCAGTATATGCGCCAGTACGCATAGGTATTTATTTTCCATTGATGATGCGATGCACATCGTCGATGGTGTGTTCGAAGGGGCCAGTATGCTCTAGTTTGAGTGTACACATGGCGGCAGCAAAGCGACACCTTTCGATATAGTCCATTCCTTGTGCACGACAGTAGAGATAGCCTGCACTGTAAGTGTCGCCACAGCCTGTGGCGTCGACAACTGTTTGTGGCGGATAGGCTGGTACCTCGTAGAAACGGCCTTCAGCCAGAACCACCGATCCACCACTACCAAGCGTGATGATTACCTCGCGCACGCCCCAGTCTTGAATCTGCTCGGCTGCGGTATGTGGATTGGCAAGGCCGGTGAGTGCCAGACTCTCCTGTTCATTCACTTTTAGGATGGCGGTATGGCGTAGTAGGCGCAGTTTATCAGGCCAGTCTGTAGCGATCACCTTCCATGCTCCGTTCCCGTCAGGTATCACCCTGCGCAGATAGCCTTGTACATCTATCGATACATCACCTTTCTTTGCGAGAAAATCCACCACCTCCGGTGCGAAATCATCGGCCAACAATGTGCCGAGATGGAATACCTTTGCTTCTTCATTCCTCAGTTGGTCAAGGGTAAAGGAATCTGATTTCGCGAGTACTCGTTGGGTACGGTCATCCATATTCTCACCATAGGTGTTCTCGAAAAACACGTTGAATGGACTCTCGTAGGCTGTGACGCGGATACCGCCTTTTCTGAGTCTTTCTACCTCGGGCATTATCTCCCGACTGACAGAGGTGATCATGTGAAAACTGACTTTTTGCGGAAGGGCTTGTAATGCCCAGGCGATATAAAAGGCTGACCCTCCGGCACAGTAGACGGTGTTGGGAGGGCGTTGGGTGATAATCTTGTCGCGGGTAATATGTCCGATGCAGCAGATATCTGTCATTTAGCGTACTGATTGTTTGTTATTTCTTTCCGGCGACAAAGATACGAAAAAATATTTGTGAAAGTTTTGTCTGGTTCAGGAAAATGTATATCTTTGCAATCTAAATACAATTCTACTAATTATTAATGACTAAAAGGATATTCTTATGTGCTCTCTTACTATGGTTGACGTGTTCTTCCGGGAGGGGACAGATAATCTATGACGTGACAGACACAGGTGCGGTGGGCGATG
The DNA here is from genome assembly GCF_900110895.1 of Prevotella aff. ruminicola Tc2-24. Taxonomy (GTDB): domain Bacteria; phylum Bacteroidota; class Bacteroidia; order Bacteroidales; family Bacteroidaceae; genus Prevotella. The sequence goes on from NZ_FOIQ01000002.1 coordinate 374,461, forward strand.
GAGTGACAGACGATGCTATGGCTATACAACGTGCAATCGATCAGTGCTCGGCAGATGGAGGCGGTAGGGTGCTACTACCTCGTAATCATACCTTCCTAGCTGGTCCCATTGAGTTGAAGAGTAACGTGGAGTTATATCTGGAGTCCACGGCCATTCTGAAAGCTCATCCCAACGAGAATATCTATCATCTGAGTGCCTTTGGCGAGAACAGAGGCGAGGGGATGCTCTGGCTATGGGCTAACAATGCGGAGAATATCAGTATTACAGGCAAGGGAACCATCCATGGCAACGGCATCGCTTTTATGGGCGCGGAGTTGGATGATTCATTCGAGTTAAAGCCTTTAGCTGATCAGAGTTTTGACCCCCGTCCACATGTTTTGACCCTGACTGCCGTGAAAAACCTAACTATCCGTGACGTGACCATCCGTGAAGGTGCATACTGGACGGTGCATCTTATTGGTTGCGATGAGGCGGTCATCGACGGGATCAACCTACTGAACAATTTGAAGATTCGTAACGGCGACGGTATCGATCTCGACCATTCGAGACATGTGCGCATTTCCAATTGTCATATCACATCGGGCGATGATTGTATATGTCTGAAGAATCGCCGGGAGTTCGAACGGTATGGCTCTTGCCACGATATCACTGTGACAAACTGTGTGATGTCCTCGCGTTCATGCGCAATTAAGATTGGTAGTGAGAATATGGATTCTATCTATAACGTGTTGGTCGACAATTGTATTATCACTGCTTCTAACCGTGGCTTAGGGATCCAGAACCGTGACGAAGGAACAGTGACCGATATCGTTTTTTCGAATATCCATCTCGACTGTCATTTGTGGAGTGATGTGTGGTGGGGTAAGGCAGAGCCGATTTATGTGACGAGCTATCCCCGGGCCAATGGTAATCATAAGGATGCCAACTGGCGTTTTCCAAAAGGACAAGTTGAAGGGCGTTGCGGTGAGGTGAGCCGTATCTGGTTCAACCATATCACCGCTAACAGTGAGAATGGCTGTTTTGTAGGTGGTGAAGTGCCAGGAAAGGTGAAGGATATCTTTTTTAATCATGTCTGTGTAAACTTGAACTTAGGAGAAGCGGATTCGCTGGCAATTGACAAGCGACCATGCAAGGGTGAGGGATTCATCCAAGTGGGACGTGAAGAACTGATAAGGCAGACAGTACCCCTTGTAACGGAAAATGCCGACGTACAAATAAACAACTAATGTAATAATACTAACTTTAATTAATGTATCTATGCGAATGATTCTAAATCTGAAACAAGGAATACAGAAGGCGCTGTTCTTCGTGTTCTTCCTGTTCTGCAGTACAGTGATGGTGGCACAGAACAAGGTGTCCGGAATTGTACAGGATGCAACAGGCGAACCGCTGATTGGTGTGAGTATCCTGGAAGTGGGAACCAACAACGGTACTGTGACCGACATTGACGGAAAGTTCTCGCTGACCGTCAACCGAGGGGCAAAGATAAGCTTCTCGTATGTGGGCTATACCCCCCAGACACTGGCTGCGACCAATAGTATGACAGTTGTCATGCAGGAAGACAGTAAGTTGCTCAACGAGGTGGTGGTAGTCGGTTATGGTACCATGCGACGAAAAGATGTAACGTCCTCTATCACTACAGTGAAGTCGGAGGATCTGAACAAAGGTGTGTTCACCGATCCAGCTTCGATGCTGCAGGGAAAGGTGGCAGGTCTGACGGTAACCACTAGTGGCGACCCCTCAGGAACTCCTTCTATCACCCTCCGCGGTGCCTCTTCACTGCGTACAGGAGATGCTATGCAGCCGTATTATGTCATCGACGGAATTCCTGGTGTTGACATTTCGATGGTGGCTCCCGACGATATCGAGTCGATCGATGTGCTCCGCGATGCGTCGGCCACGGCAATCTATGGTTCTAAAGCCGCAAATGGTGTCATCATTATCACCACCAAGAGTGGTCAGGAGGGGAAAACGAACGTGACCTATAATGGTTATGTTGCTTTTGACAATGTACTGAAGACGCTTGATATGGCATCTGCCTCACAGCTCCGTTCCTCTGGTCTTATCGGTGCCGAGCAAGATGGCGGTGGTGATACTGACTGGCAGGATGAAGTTCTTCGAACAGGATTCAGTCATAATCATAATGTGAGTATCTCTGGTGGTAATGCCAAAACCAAGTACATGGGATCTGTCAACTATATGAATCGTGAGGGTGTGGTACGCGGAACAGGGATGAACCGTGTGAATGCCCGTTCATTGTTGACCACCAAGATCCTGAAGGATCGCCTAGAACTCTCTCTCGGTTTGAATGCCATGCAAGGCAAGCATAAGGGTGTGCCCATGAGTGGCGGCGGCTCATCAAACTCTGGTAAGAGTGTGCTTGATGCCATGAACTACTATTCACCTACCAACCCCGTGAAGAATGCGGATGGCACGTGGTATGAGTCGTATGTCGGTTCTGCTAATTACAACCCGCTGTCAATGATCTATGAGGATGGTAATGAGAACGAGTGGAAACGTCTGCAGTTTATCACTAAGGCCTCTATGAAGATTGTGGAGGGACTGGTATGGCATGTCAACTACTCATACGACAGCGGACAGAACACCTATAGTTGGTATCAGACCCACCAGACTCAGATGGAAAAAGGTTATAACGGTCGTGCTCATCGAGATACCTACCTGCGTCATAACCAGACTTTCGAGACTTATGGAAACTATGATGTCACTCTTAACAAGGTGCATAAACTCGGTCTGATGGCAGGTTATAGCTGGGAGGAGCGAACCAATGGTGATGGGTTCGGTGTCACTGTCAATAACTTCTACAACGATGTGACTGGTTTCTGGAATCTCCGCTATGCCAATAATATCAATGGAATCACTGATGTGACAGGATCTTCCAAGGCAACCATCCGTAATATCTCGTTCTATGGACGTGCCAATTACTCGTTTAATAGCCGATATATGCTGCAGGCTACTATTCGTCGTGACGGCTCTTCCGTGTTTGGTGCCGATCATAAGTGGGGAACCTTCCCTTCTGTATCTGCAGCATGGAATATCACAGAAGAGGACTTTATGAAAAATCAGAGTGTCTTTGATCAACTCAAACTCCGTGTAGGTTATGGTGTCAGTGGTAATGCCATGGGCTTTGGTGCTTATGATGCTATCGCCACCTATGGTCTGAACAGCAACTCGTTTGAGTATATCTTGCCCGATGGAACCAAGTATACGATGTATGGTATTGAGGCACAGAACAATCCCAATCCCGATCTGAAGTGGGAACGTACGTCAATGTTGAATATCGGCCTTGACTTTGCTTTCCTTGGTGGACGTATCAATGGTAGTATTGAGTACTACAACAAGAAGACTTCCGACCTAATCTGGAACTACGCTGTTTCAACAAGCGTCTATCCTCTGAACTGGATTCGTGCTAATGTGGGCGATATCACCAATAACGGTGTCGAATTCACAATCAATGCCATTCCCGTCAAGACGAAGGACTTCCAGTGGCAGACAACGCTGAACCTCTCTCATAATAGGAATACGGTTGATAAGCTCTCTAATTCTACATACAGCGTTGATTATGTGGATTATGGTAACCCGAATATCGGCGGCATCGCCTCTAATGCTGACGTACAGCGCATCATGGAGGGCGAACCTCTTGGTACGTTCTGGACATACAGGCATGCCGGCTATGATACCAACGGTAATAGCGTATTTTATGTTGGTGATCTTGAGAAACACAAGGACGGTGAAGGAAAAATCCAGCCTGACACCTATCAGGACGCCGATGGCAACTGGGTAACTTCTAATCCTGGCTACGACGACAAGGCGAATTGCGGCAATGCACAGCCGAAACTCGTTTATGGATGGAGCAATACACTGAATTATAAGAACTGGAGTCTTACGGCTTTCTTCCAGGGCGTGCTGGGTAATAAGATCCTGAATGCCACCAAGGCTCACTATAGTTTCCAAGGACATCTGGCTGGTGGCAAGAACGTGCTCGCCGAAATGGTGAACGATAAGAAATGGCAAGCAGATGCTAATGCTCATATTCCTGGTGACAATTATATCGAGAATGGCAGTTATCTGCGTCTCTCAACACTAACGCTCGGATATACCTTTAAGGAACTTGGTGGATGGGCGCAGAGTATGCAACTCTATGCAACCTGTAACAATCTGCTGACGATTACCGGTTATAGTGGTATCGACCCGGAGGTAAACCTTGGCGGACTTGATCCCGGCATCGATTACCGGGAGACTTTCTATCCTCACACACGTTCGTTTATCATTGGTGCTAAGATTAACTTCTAAAATACAAGGATAATATATGAAAACAAATATAAGAATATTTCTTGCAGCTGGACTGATGGCAATGACTGCCAGCTGTACTGATCTGGATGTGATCCCCGAGGCACAGTTCACGGAATATCCCGATAGCGAGGCTGCCGTGGAGGCTCAGATGGCCGATGTCTATTTCCATCTGCGTGGTACTCTGGGACGTCGTTATATGGAGTCGCAGGCTCTGTCATCCGACGAGTGGGTGGGCATCAGTTTCGATGGCGATTATGCTGACGGTGGAATATATGCTCAGTGCTCTCTGCATAATTTTGATCCTAGCAGCGCTTCCACGGGTTGGTATGAAGAGGTGGCTGCCGGCATCACTAAGGCCAACCGTGTGATCCTGAACATGGGTGGTGAGGAGAAAGATGGTACGGCCCAAGCCCGTTATATGCGTGCTTTCTATTCATGGATTCTGATGGATAGCTATGGTGACACACCAATCCTCGATCACTTGGCTGTTGATGGTGAGCAGATCAACCGTTCACCGCGTGCCGAGGTAGCTCGTTGGATTGAGAGCGAACTAAAGACTATCATACCATTGCTGCCTGCGAATGTGGATGTCAGTACTTACGGTAAGCCGACACGTTATACTGCCGAGGCTCTTTTAGTGAAACTTTATATTAACTGGCCCGTCTATACTGCTAGTGATGTGACCGCATACGATGCTGCCAATTATAATAATGAGCATCTGAACGATGTGGTGACTCTTTGCGACGATATCATCAACTCAGGTCAGTTTAGTCTTTCTGAGGGTGCCGACGGTTATCGTTCGAAGTTCTGGCCCAATAATGGTTATCAGGTGAAGGATTTTATCTACGCGATGCCTTATGACGCCATTACTGCACAGGGCTTCCAGTATTGTCGTCCGCGTATCTGGCGTCAGGGACGTAACGATGGCAATGGTGGTGCAGGCTATTTCGGCTCTGATATAGGAAACTCCACGGGTGGAAACTTCTCTATCTCACCCGAATTCGCCGATGTGTTGATGGCATTGGAGAGTGATGATCGTCAGGAGAATATTCTGGCTGGACAGATTTACATGTTTGATCCTACGACATATGCTAAGACCTCTACACCGTATAAGTACAAAGATGAGGCGATTTGTCTCGACAAAACCATCCGTCTGAAATGGGTCGACGCTGAGGGTGATCCGCATTATGTCGAGTATGAGGATGGTATTAAGAACACGTCACTCTATCCTGCTGACTGTGCCATGTTGAATACGGGTAAGGACGTGAAGGGTTGGAGTCAGGGCTATAAGTCGGTGAAATACTTCGTAATCCGCGAGGACTTTATCAACGGGCGCAATCAGTCAAACGATTTGCCCATCTTCCGTTACGCCGATATCCTGCTGACGAAGGCTGAGGCTATCACCCGTGGTGCATCTGTCACAAATGACCAGACTGCTCAAACCTTGTTCAACGAGATCCGTTCTTACGTACATGCGCCACTGATCACAGAAGCTCCATCGCTGGAGGATATCTATGCAGAGCGTGGTCGTGAGTTGTTCGACGAGAATTGGCGTCGTAACGACATGATCCGTTTTGGGCATTTCGAGGATGAGTATGGTTTTCATCGCAAGGGCTTCCCAACGGCTCGTTTCGATAAGGAGTGTCGCGTGTTCCCTATTCCGCAAGGGGTACTTAACACAAACACTAACTGGCAGCAGAACGCTGGTTATTAAATGGAATAACCTAATAACATCATGATCTCCTCTGGGCAGCCTTTTTTGTGGCTGCCCAGACTATTATTATAAGAAGTTTTGTGATGCTAGGGCTCTAAGAAGAAATAAATATAAAAAAACGGGAGGATGTGTTGGTGTTCAGAAAAAAAAGCAATACTTTTGCACTACTAAAAGCCATAAACCAGAAAGATTGATCCGTGAAACAGATACCCAAACCTATAGTTAATAAGTTAAGTCGATATGTATTACTGACAATGTTGGTAGTCATGATAGTCGTATTAGCCTTATCTTTCAGGATATGCTATCATGCTGTAAGAGCAGAGTCCCATGTCCGTTATGTAGGTATGATGAATGTCGCTTCCGAAAAGATTGCCAAAACCATCAGAGGTATGGAGATGAATGCAAAGAACGTATTCGATGAAGTAGAGAAACACATGAGTTCTCCAGAAACGGTGGTCGCTGCCTTGGAAAGTAAGACAAGTCTGAACCCTGATGTGAGAGGCTATTTTGCTGCCTTCGAACCCAACTATTTCGAGCAGAAGGGAAGGTGGTTTGAGCCTTATGTGCACCATGTCGATAGTAGTGAGTTCGTTGTTCGACAAGTGGGCTCAGCCCGTCATGACTATACGAAGTCTGACTGGTATGTACGTGCAAAGGAACTGGGAAAGAGTTTCTGGTCTGAACCATATTATTACTATGACGGAACGAGTATTAGTGGTCATTATTGCACCTTTGTTAAACCAATCTACAACGTGGCAGGGCATCTGGTCTGTGTTTGCGGAGCGGACATGACCTTTGAATGGTTGACCAAGGAACTGCAGCAGATTGACGATGATGGCAGAGAGGACGATATGTTGAATATGTATCGTATGAATAGGAAGTTCGACTTTTATACCGTTGTCCTCAACAAAGATGGTGGTTGTATTGCCTATCCGGTGGAGAAGAGTGTACCAATCAAGGATAAGGACATTATTCGCGACCTCAAAGAGAAGAAAAGCGGAATGGTTGATATGGAGATCGATGGTGTGCCATCGACGGTATATTATGGACCGATAGAATATATTGATTGGTCGGTGGCTGTCGTAGTGCCGAGAGAGGATACCCAGAAGCCTTTGCTTTGGCTGGGGCTGGTTCTCCTGTCTGTCGCTGTGGCGGGAATAGTGGTGGTGTGGCTGATATGTCGTCGTATGAGATATGTTGAGGCTGTCTAGATTCATTCCCAAGACTCTGTCGCTCAAACTAAGCCTGATGGTTTGCTTTGAGATTGCGTTGCTGCTCTCGCTTTCTTTGGCAGTGATGTTCTACTTTTCGCGTAAGGCTTTAAGGGAAGAGGCAATGCATGATGCGGAGCAGACACTGGAGGGAACGGCGCAGCATGTCGACAACATCCTATTGGGCGTGGAGCAGTCGGTTGGCAACTTCTATTGGGAACTATTAGCACATCTTGACCAACCAGATCGTATGTTCATTTATAGTCGGAAAATCGTAGAGTGTAACCCCAATATCGTGGGTTGTGCAATTGCCTTTAAACCGAATTATTATCCTGATCGTGAATTGTTTATGGCCTATATTCATCGTCAGGACAACAGGGAGAATTCTGGTGGTCAGTCGGAATTGGTGATGCAAGAGACCTTCGCCAACCGACCCTATACGGAGCAGGTATGGTATACTGAACCTATGAGGACTGGTCGAACCTGTTGGACGGACCCATTGAAGAACGATAGTACCGAGGGTGAGGCAATCTCCACTTTCTGTTTACCCATCTACGATCGTAGTGCAAAGTGTGTGGGAGTGGTGGCCGTCGATCTAGCCATTAGTCAACTGTCGCAAATTATTCTGTCTGCCAAACCCTCCGACAATGGCTATAGCGTTCTATTGGCGAGTAACGGTTCATATATCGTACACCCTGATCCGGAAAAGCTGTTGCATCAGACGGTATTCTCTCAGATGGATCAAGGTGCAGACCCTTCGGTCTTAAAGGTTGGCAAAGCGATGGTGGCTGGTGAGTCGGGGTTTAAGCCTTTCTACATGGATGACCAGAAATGGTATATATTCTTCAAACCCTTCAAGTGTCTGGAGGTGCCGGGACGTGCATTAGAGAACCTCCATTGGAGTATTGGTGTTGTTTATCCTGAGGAAGATATCTTCGGTGAATACAACAGACTGCTTTATTATGTGGTTGCTATTGCCATTATCGGACTATTACTCTTCTTTGTACTCTGTCGTACAGTTTTACATCGTCAGTTGCTACCATTGAATATGCTTACTCGCTCGACACAGCGTATAACCGATGGTAACTACGACGAAGTGATTCCAGACACCACTCGAGAAGACGAGGTAGGACAGTTACAGGACCATTTCAAGAAGATGCAGCGGTCGTTAGTAACTCATGTCAGCGAGTTGAAGGAGTTGTCAACTACACTGCGTGAACGCAGTAAGGTACTACGGAAAGCTTATAAGAGGGCTCAGGAGGCTGATCGCACGAAGACAACCTTTCTTCATTACATGACCAATCAGATGACAGGACCTTCAGACGCCATCGACAAGAGTGTCACAACCTTGTGCAACAACTATCACGATATCAGTCAGGAGGAGATTGATCATGAAGTTAGCAATATTCAGAAACAGACCGACGTCATCATTGACCAACTTAACCATCTGCTTCATGTCGCAGGAAATGATACGGAGAAGACGATGGGACGGCGGGTGAAGTTCGAGAAGAAGAAGGAGGAGTCTCATGAGTAATATCTTTCGAAAACTAATATCCGAGTTTCACTCGCCCAGACGAAGTCTCTCAACGAAACTCTGTCTTGGCATTCTGCTGATGGTCGCACCAACCTTTATCGCAGCTTTGGGTGCATTATACCTCCAGTCGCGACATTTTATCCGTCAGGAAGCCTCGGAGCGTGCTAACAGTATGCTTAATACTATGACACAACGTGTCAGGAACTACATGAGCACGATAGAGACCTCGACCGATGCTAACACGTGGCTCCTTGAAGAGCATTTCACACCCGATTCGTTGCAGTCGACCTCTCACCGTATTGTGAGCCTTAACCGTCAGGTACGTAGTTGTTCCGTCAGCGCCGTGCCTAATACATTTCCTCAATATGGCCGTTACTTCTCTGTCTTCACCATCAATGATGGTGATACGATTATCACCGTCCGTGAACCAGACTTCGACTATTTCGACAAGATATGGTACAAGGCTTCGATAGACTCTGGGAAGGCTTGTTGGGTGGATCCTTTCTGTGAACATACAGAAGGAGCAATCGATTATAATGAGGCTATCGCTACTTATTGTAAACCCCTTCGTCCAGATGGCGAGCACATCGCGGGGGTTATCTCCGTGGATCTCGCTTTCAGTCAACTTTCCAGAATTCTCAACTCCACTGATCAAAGCCTTCCCAATACTTATTTTATTCTCCTTGGCGGCGATGGGCGTTACTTTATCCATCCCGATACGATGCGTCTTTTTAGGAAGACCATCTTTACTGATGCTGATCCCGTCCTTCATTCCGACAGGATTGCCTTGGGGCATGAGATGACGGCTGGTAAACAAGGAAATATGCACATCACCATCGACGATCAGCTCTGCCATGTGTGCTACCGTCCAGTACCTGGTACAAACTGGAGCCTCGCACTGGTTTGTCCAGATAGTGATATCCTAAAGAGTTATCACCGGCTGACCTATGTTGTCATCGCACTTATCATCGTCGGGCTACTGGGCATCCTATGGTTGTGTAGGCGCTCTGTAAGTCGTACCATTCAGCCCATTAATCAGTTGATGGGTTTCTCGAAGAAGATAGCTGATGGCAATTATGATGAAATGATTCCAACTTCCACACGTGAAGATGTCCTTGGTCAGTTGCAAAACAGCTTTGCAGCCATGCAGCGCTCACTCCATGAGCATATGCATAGTATTCATCAAGCCACAGAAGAGACCCGGGAACGTAATGAGGAACTGGTGCATGCCATGAAGATGGCAGAAGAGGCTGTTAAGCAGAAGAGTCTGTTTATACAGAACGTGTCGCATCAGATACGTACACCGTTGAACATCATTCTTGGTTTTGCGAATGTGCTGCGCGACAGTTTCTCGTCGCATAGTGACGACGGGGGCGGTGCCCTTCACGACAAGGAGTTACATGACATCACAGGTATGATGAAGTACAATGCCATCCACCTGAAACGTATGGTACTTATGCTCTTCGATAGTTCGGAAACAGGAGCTTCCGAGGAGTTGCTGAGTCGTAGAAGTGATGAGGTGTCGTGTAACGAACTGGCTAGGGAAAGCATCGAATATACAAAAACCCATTTCCCTGGTCTGACCATCTCTTTCGTGTCGGAACTGAGTGATAGCTTCTGTATTCTGACTAATCACTTGTATCTGGTACGCTCACTCCGAGAGTTGCTTTACAACTCAGCCAAGTTCTCTGATGGTCAGCATATCCTATTGCGTGTTTCACAGACGGATACATCTATCCGCTTTATCGTCGAGGATATAGGACCAGGAATGCCGGAAGAATCCCAGGATCTGATCTTCAAACCTTTCACGAAGGTTGATGATCTGTCTGAGGGCCTTGGTCTTGGTCTGCCTTTGGCCAAGCGTCATGCTGTTGGTTTAGGTGGTGATCTCCTATTTGATACCACCTATCAGGAAGGGTGTCGTGCCATCATCGAGGTACCGAAATAATGATCCGTAATCAATATGAAAAAGAGTATAGTAATACTTACCGCTTGTCTCCTGTTTGTCTCAATAACAATGGTGGCACAAGTATGGTACGATGTTGATCCGCGTATTGGCAGTGAGGGCGTGGGGCGCACGTTTCCTGGTCCTTCGATGCCCTTTGGTATGTGTAAACCAGGTCCCGATTGTACAGTAAAACCAAATGCAGGATGGGCTCCCATGCCGGAGGTGGTGACGGGCTTCTCACAGACTCATGTTAGTGGTACGGGTGGGGGACAGAAATATGGTAATATCCTGATACAACCCGTCATTGGAAACGAGGATCAGAAAACGTACGAGCAGCGTCGTGCTAAAGAGGAATTCTCGCTTGGCTATTATGCTACGACCTTCGAGAGTGGCATTTGTACGGAGATCACAACCTCTGAGCGGTGTGCCTTCTATCGTATCCATTATCCAACTAAAGGCTTGCTGTTCATCAATGCCACTCATTATCTGGGTAAGAACTCTATCCCTGATCTGCGTGAACAGCAGCAGTTTGTCGATGCTGAGGTAGAGGTGAAGGGTGACCATGAGGTATGTGGTTTCTCTCGTGTCCGAGGAGGTTGGAACAATGGTGATGCCTATACGGTCTATTTCTGTCTGACTAGTGACAGGCCGTTCTCCTCTGCAGGTAGTGGACAGACGACCACCCTTCATTTCTCTGACACACTTGTCAATATCAGGATCGGCATTTCCTATGTCAGTACCCAGCAGGCCAGGCGGAATATCCCCGACTGCGACTTCGACACGCAGTTAGGCAGGCTTCGCGAACGTTGGGAGCAGCTGCTGAGCAGGGTGCAGATCAAAGGTTCCGATTCTCAGCGTCGGATGTTCTATACAGCTCTTTACCACACGATGCTGATGCCTGTCGACAAGACTGGTGAGAACCCGAAGTGGGCGGACACACCCTATTACGATGATTTCTATGCTATCTGGGATACCTATCGTACGTCAACTCCGCTCATCACCCTGCTCGACGAGCAGCGTGAGACTGATATTGTAAACGCTCTGTTGAATATCTACAGACGTGAGGGATATATGCCCGATGCACGCAGTGGTGACTGTAACGGTCGTACGCAGGGCGGCTCGAATGCCGATGTGGTCATTGCCGATGCCTATGTGAAAGGACTGAAGGGTATTGATTACAATCTGGCTCTTGAGGCGATGTTGAAGGATGCGGAGTCCGATCCAGGAGCTGATCATGAGAAGCATGGAAGGGGCGGTCTCCTCGAGTATAATCGCTTGGGCTATATCCCCTATGGCATAGACCGTGCCGGCACTCGTACCATCGAGTATGCCTACGACGACTATTGTATCGCTGAGGTGGCCAAGGGCTTGGGGCGCATGGATATCTGTGAGCGTTTTCTCCGTCAGTCGCAGAACTGGAAGAACCTCTGGCGTAGCGACTATGAATGGGATGATGTGCGGGGCTATATCATGCCTCGTGATGCTGATGGGGTCTGGCTTGACTCCGTGCCCTGGGGCCGTTCGAAGGTCTTTAAGCCTCTCATCCCCTATACGCCAGTGACGAAGGTGGCCCCCTGGTACCTACCGTGGTGGAGCACGTTCTTCTACGAGGCCCTGTCGGCAGAATACTCGCTGAGTATCCCCCACGACGTGGCCGCACTTATCGAGGTTTGTGGCGGCAACGAGACTTTCCGTCGCCGACTTGACCTATTCTTTGAGCGAGGGCGCTATAATGTGGGTAACGAGCCGTCGTTCCTCACCCCTTGTCTCTATCACTGGATAGGACGTCCTGACCTTACCTCCGACCGTGTGTGCCAGATTGTTACAGCGCATTATAGCGATCAACCCGATGGACTGCCTGGTAATGACGATAGTGGCGCGATGTCATCGTGGCTCGCCTTCCATCAGCTGGGACTCTATCCCAATGCTGGACAGGATTACTATCTGCTCCACGTTCCGCTTCTCTCTGAATGGTTGTTGCAGTTATGTAATGGTAAGACCGTGCATGCTGTCGTCAAAGGGCGGGGCACCCGCTTCGAGCGTGTGACCTTCAACGGCCGTGAATTGACAGACGCACGCATCACACATGCCGACCTGATGCAGGGCGGTGACCTCGTGTTCTATGTCTCTAAAGACCCGAGGAAGCCAAAACAATCATCAGATGCCAGTACACAGCTACTTTATGCCGGGCAAACCCAGACTTTACGCCGGGCAAACCTAGACTTTGCTCCGACCAAGACGCTTCATATCAGTTATACGTTAAATCAACAGTTCCGTACATGGCCGCTCGTCTATGGCTGGCAAGGCGACACACTAGTCGTTACTTGCAAGGAGGCACAGTATGTCCTTTCCCGTTCTGTCGTGGAGAATGCCACGGGTTTCTGTTGGGATATCCCTACCGACGGTGCTGTGTATCAGTCTCAGGGCACCGTCGCCTTCATCTCCCGTCAGGCTATGGACCACCTGCGACAGAAAGGCTTCTTCCTCTACGATGATATCACTTGGCGCAGTCAGGATGATAGTGGCATGGAAAAGATACATGTCCGTGCTGATACTGATCAGACGGACATGTGGATAGAGTACGACAGGACGCTCGGCCTGTATCTTGTGACGGAGATGAGAAATAACCCCCTCGGCATCGACTGGCGCCTGATGCGTTAGGATTAGACAATATCAACAGATGAGAAAAATACTGCTTGCTACTTTAATCTTCGCAGTCGTAGGAGTGATGGCGCAGGAGAAATCACTCCAGCAGTTGGGTGGTGTGTATTATGCTTATCCCATAGAGTCGGGAGTGGCAATGCCAGACATTCAACCAGTGGCCGACGGCTATGTGGCGTTCTACATCTCACACTATGGGCGGCATGGGTCGCGCTGGCTGCCCAGCGACGAGAGGTACAGATGGGTAAACAATCAGTTCGCTAATCAGAAAAACCTAACGGACCTAGGCGAGAGCGTTCGCAAGCGACTGTCGCTGATATGGAAGAATGCCAAAGGGCATGGTGGCAGGCTGACTCCACTCGGAGGTCGTCAGCATCGAGGTATTGCCCAAAGAATGTTTCAGCGCTTCCCTCACCTCTTCACGGCCGAGGCTCATCTGACAGCTCACTCTAGTACCGTTGGCCGTTGCAGAAGCAGTATGCTGAACTTCCTGTCCGAACTTCAGGCACAGAATCCCTCATTGGATATCTTGCCCGTGACTTGCGAAGAGGATATGGCTTGGATCGCCTATACCTCGCCAGAGGAGAAGGCTCTGGAGAACCGTACCCATGTGCCACTAACGGTCTCGACTGACCGTTTTGTCAAGACACTGTTTATCGATCCGTCGAAGGTTGAGAATCCTGAGCGATTGTTCACGGAACTGCATACTATCGCCTCCGATATACAGGATGTGGAACTGGACGTTTCTCTCTATGATATCTTCACAAGAGAGGAAATGGAGGCTGTCTATGCGATGAACAACGAGCGTATGACCATCTGTAATGGTGATGAGAGTCTAAACGGTGGGATTCCCGCCCGCAGTGCCGTCTCACTTTGGCGTCGTATCGAGGCCGACGCTGATGCGGCTATTACCAGGGGTGGTGTAGGTGCAGATCTGCGTTTTGGACATGACACGAATCTCTATCGTCTGCTGACACTGATGGGTGTCGATACTGGGGGCATGGGCATGGATGAAATTCTGCCGATGGCAGCCAACCTGCAGATGGTTTTCTATAGGAATGTCGCAGGCGATATCCTAGTGCAGCTACTGCACAATGAGAAGTCCCTCGGCTTCAGAAACTGGGAGGAACTGAAACAACAGGTTAGTGAACATATATGTTCATTAGAGTGATTATCGGAAGATCAGGGTGGTGAGACGCTCTGGGACGAACAACTTACGGGCTACCTGTTGGATGTCTTCGGCCTTGATAGCATCGATGCGTTGGAATAGTCGATCCAAGTCGCGCTCCTGACCAAGATGCAGATAGCTTTTACCGAAGTCGAGGGCAAACTGCTCGCGGTTGTCGCAGGCGATGGCAATCTGTCCTTTCAGTTGGCGCTTGGCAGCAGAGAGTTGGCGCTCGGAGAGCGGACGTATCATCATGCGGTCAAGTTCATGGCGTACTAGTCGGAGACAGCGACGGATGTCGGCGTGATCGCAACCGAAGTAGACACTCCAGATACCTGTATCGGAATAGCTAGTCATAATGCTCTCAACAGTGTATACCAGACCGTGTCGCTCTCGAAGCGAGAGATTCAGGCGGGCGTTCATGCCTGGTCCTCCCAAAATGTTATTAAGGAGGTAGAGCGTCATGCGGCGCGGGTCGTCAAAGGCATAGGATCGGGTGCCGAGCATTACATGGGCTTGATGGGTGCCCTTGTCGAGAATGATCGATTGACCATCAACGGAACGTCCTATCCCGATGGAACAACAGTGCTGATTGGCCATTTTAATGGCCTTCGAAAATTCTAAATTCTCTAGTTTCTTGACGAGGCGTGCGAAACTGATGTCACCGTAAACGAAGAACACAGCGTTGTCGGGGCGATAGTGACAACGTACGAAATGAAGGAAGTCCTCTGTCTTGTAGGTGCGCAACTGTTCTGCGTTGCCTAGGATGTTGTGTCCCAAAGGATGTCCCTCGAAGAGGAGATTCTCGAACTCATCGTAGATCAGTTCTGCAGGTGTGTCGTTATAACTCTCGATTTCGTCGCAAATCACCTCCACCTCTTTATCGATTTCATGTTGTGGATATTGACTATGGAAGACGATATCGGTGAGCACATCGACCGCTTGAGTGAAGTGCTCCTTCGATATTGCGGCATAGAAAACGGTGTCTTCCTTGTTAGTGAAGGCATTCAGTTCTCCGCCCACACCTTCTAAGGCATTGATGATCTGAAGGGCGTTGCGTTGTGCCGTACCTTTGAACGTCATATGCTCACAAAAATGAGCCAAGCCCTCCTCGCTCAGCGGTCCTGCCTGACTATTCATTCGTTCATCACGGGTGCCAGCGGCAATTCCATAACCACAATATACCACTTGCGATGCAGATGGCAGATGGATGATGCGCAGACCGTTCTTGAGTGTATGCGTGTTGTATTTCATCATACTGTTTGCAAAAGTACAAAATAAAATATAATTCATCTTGCTTTTTTGAAGAAAAGCAGTATCTCCAATCGTAAATTTCATATTTATTTTGTACTTTTGCATTTGTAATGTTTAAGAGAAACTATGCGAAAAGTAATAGGAATAGGCGAGACCATTCTCGATATTATATTTAAAGACGAGCAGCCGATAGGGGCTGTACCAGGCGGCTCAATGTTCAACGGTCTGATATCCTTGGGACGTTCAGGCCTGAACACAACCTTGATCAGTGAGACCGGAGATGACCGGGTCGGAAAGAACATCATCCATTTTTTGGAGGATAATCATGTGGATGCTAGTAAGGTCAACATCTGGCCGGAGACGAAGTCGCCGATATCACTGGCTTTCCTTGATGACAGGAACGATGCGGAGTATATCTTCTATAAGGATCATCCCCATGATCATCTTGAGTTCTCCTATCCTGACATTCAGCCCGATGATGTGGTGATGTACGGATCTTACTATGCCGTGAATCCGGTTATACGCGATCAGGTGAGGACATTTCTGGAACATGCCCGTGCGCAGGGGGCTATCCTCTACTACGATGTGAACTTCCGTGCCTCTCATCGTGATGAGGTGATGAAATTGAGGGCGAATATCTTGGAAAATTTCGAGTTGGCAGACATCGTACGTGGTAGCAAGGAGGATTTTGAAGTGATGTTCGGCCTGGAGAATGGCGATCAGGTATATCGTTCACAGATATCTTTCTACTGTAAAAACTTCATCTATACTTGTGGCGCTGAACCATTGGAGTTGCGCACCGTTGGTGGTGTGGAAAAGCGTTATTCTGTGGAACAGAAAAATACTGTCAGCACCATCGGTGCCGGTGATAATTTCAATGCAGGTTTTGTATATGGTCTGTTGAAGGATGGTGTCACCCGAGAGATGCTAGAGAACGGTCTGACCGAACAGCAGTGGGACGAGATCATTGATCAAGCACAACAGTTCTCTGCGAATGTGTGTCAGAGCATCCATAATAGCGTGGATCAGGTGTTCGCAGATCGTAAGCGTGCAGAGTTGGAGGACGCTTTTGCTGCCTTGTCGGAGAAAAAGGATTCTGTTCAATAAACAGCCTAAAATAATACATGATATGAAAGAAATAGTAAACAAAATCTATTACGTCGGTGTTAACGATCGTAATAAGAACCTTTTCGAAGGTTTATGGCCCTTGCCTAATGGTGTTTCATACAACTCTTATCTGATTGATGACGAGAAGGTGTGTCTAATCGACACGGTGGAGGTTGACTTCTTCGTGCAGTTTCTGGAGAACATCAGGGAAGTAATCGGAGATAGAAAGATTGATTTTCTCGTGGTAAACCACATGGAACCCGACCACAGCGGTAGTCTGGCATTAATCAGAAAGTACTATCCGGATATTAAGATTATCGGTAACAAGAAGACCTTCCAGATGGCAGAGGGCTTCTATGGGGTGATAAACGGCCTGTTGGAGGTGAAGAATGGCGATACGATTGAATTGGGTAATCATACGCTTAGCTTCGTGATGACCCCTATGGTGCACTGGCCGGAGACAATGGTGACGCTGGAAAACACGAGTCACGTACTCTTCTCGGGCGATGCTTTTGGCTGCTTTGGCGCATTGAATGGAGGCGTAGTCGACTCGCAGATCAATACAGACACATTTTGGTTGGAGATGGTGCGCTACTACTCGAATATAGTGGGGAAATATGGTACGCCTGTGCAGAATGCTTTGAAGAAACTGGTAGGTATCCGACTCGATTATCTCTGTGCTACCCATGGCCCAGTATGGCATGAGTATGTGGAGAAGGTGATAGGAATCTATGACACGTTGAGCAAATATGAGACAGAGCCCGGACTGGTGATTTGCTATGGAACAATGTACGGCAATACGGAGCGTGCCGCTGAAGTTATCGCCCGTGCTGCCTCAGAGGCTGGTGTCAAGAATATCGTAATGTATAACGTATCGAAAACACATCATTCATATATTATACGCGATGTGTTCCGCTATCGTGGGCTCATTGTCGGTGCACCGACTTATAATACGGGTCTTTATCATGAGATGGATGTGTTGTTATCCGAATTGGCAGGTCGTGACATCAAGAACCATCTGCTCGGTTGGTTTGGGTCCTATGGATGGGCTAGTAAGGCTGTGACAGAGATCCAGAAATGGAATGACGAGAAACTGCACTTCGAGGTTACTGGTGAGCCTGTGGAGATCAAACAGTCACTCACTCCCGAAACAAAAACTCAATGCGAGGCTCTTGGTCGTGCGATGGCTGAGCGCCTGAAAGCAGTGTGAGGGTATATTCAGAAAGATTCTAGATAAGATTCGCCAGCTCCTGTAAGGAGTTGGCGATTTTGATGTATTGTTGCCAGTCGCCACGGATCATGCCTTTTGCCTGTAGGTTATTAAGCAGGTTGATAAGAGAGTCCCAGAATCCTTTCATGTTGTAGAGGATCACCCTCTTCTTGTGATAACCAATGGTGGCGGAGGCGGCTATGGTAAATACCTCGTCAAGGGTGCCTATACCGCCAGGTAGGGCCACAAAGACATCGCTTTGGTCCATCATCAACTGTTTACGGTCGCTCAGGTTGTCGCAAGGAATCTCTATGTCCACATGATCGCTTGTCCTACCGCTTTTCTCGACAATCATTGGTACGACACCGATAGTTCGACCACCGTGTTCTCTGGCGGCCTTTCCCACACATTCCATCAGTCCTTGATTTACACCGCCAAAGACGATGTCATGACCGTTTTCGGCGGCCCACTTTCCCAATTCTTCTGTCATAGAGAAGAAGTCTGGGTCTATCTGCTGGTTCGCAGAACAGAATATACAGATTTTCATAATGAGTACAAAGGTATGATAAAGTGAGTGAAAAACCAAATGTATTTGCGATTATATTGACAGTATGGATTGTCTGGAATGGGGTTTCCGTCGAAAACTCTTGTTTTTTTCAAATATTTTATGTAAGTTTGCAGCGATTAATGAAAAGAAAACGAGATAACAATCAACCCAAACAAAAGATTAACGTATGAAAAAACTCTTATTATCAATGGTATTGACGACATTTATTGCAACTGGTTATGCACAGAAGAATCTGGTGCTGTATTATTCTCAGACGGGTACCACACAGGTGGTAGCGGAAGAGTTGCAAAAACAATTGGGAGCCGACATTGACAGTATTGTGGCCGTGGAGCCTTATTCAGGCGATTTTCAGGCAACTATCCAGCGTGGACAGCGTGAAATGCAGAGTGGTGAGACACCGGCACTCAAACCGCTGCATGTGAACATTGCCGACTATGATGTGATTTTCATCGGTTATCCTATTTGGTTTGGAACCTATGCTATGCCGATAGCGACTCTTGTCAAGGAGAACGATTTCGCTGGTAAGACCGTGGTGCCTTTCTGTACGTTCGGCAGCGGTGGACTGAACACCTCGACAGAGGCATTGAAGGCAGCACTGCCCAAGGCAAAAGTACAAACAGGTTATGGCGTGCGTACCGCTAGAATACTGGCAGTTGGGAAAGAACTCGACCGTTTCTTGAAGGCAAACGGATACAAGAGAGGTGTGGTTGCAAAGCTGCCCGATTACTCCGCACAATTGCCTGTGACCGACGAGGAGACGGCCATTTTCAATGCAGCCTGTTCCAGTTATCAGTTCCCGCTTGGCACACCACAGACGGTTGGAAAGCGTGTGACAGACGATAGTACCGACTATCAGTTTGTTGTGAAGGGCCGCGGCATGAATGGTGAGGAGTCCATCTCTACGATTTATGTAACAGTTGGTAAGGGAGAGGGAGCCAAGCCGGAATTCACGGAAGTGGTTCGATAGGACATAATAATACATATAAATGAGAACATTTAAGGAGTTAGGAGTCAGCGAGGTCATTCGTAAGGCCGTAGAGGAATTGGGATTCGTTCAGCCGATGCCAGTACAGGAGGCGGTGATTCCCTATCTGTTGGGAAACAGAAACGACGTGATTGCTCTAGCTCAGACGGGAACGGGTAAGACGGCGGCATTCGGTATTCCGCTGTTAGAGCACATTGATTTGTCAAGGCGGGAAACACAAGCATTGGTGCTCTCGCCAACGAGAGAGTTGTGCCTTCAGATAGCCGATGATATCCGTGACTTTGCCAAGTATATGGATGGTCTGCATGTGGAGGCCGTTTATGGCGGTGCGGCCATAGAACCGCAGATGCGTGCTTTACAGAAGGGCGTGGAGATTATAGTGGCTACACCGGGACGACTTGTTGACTTGATGCACCGTGGCAAGGCTCGTTTGGAACAGGTAACGAACATCGTGCTTGACGAGGCCGACGAGATGCTGAACATGGGATTTTCCGATAGTATCAACGAGATATTCGAATCACTCCATGAGGAACATAATACCTTGATGTTCTCAGCCACTATGAGCAAGGAAGTGGAGCGAGTGGCAAAGACCTATCTGCACGATTATCAAGAGATTGTGGTGGGAAGCCGAAATGAGGGTGCGGAGAACGTGAACCATATCTATTATATGGTAAACGCCAAGGATAAATATCTTGTATTGAAGCGTATCGTGGATTATTATCCGCGTATTTTCGCTATTATTTTCTGTCGAACGAAAGCTGAGACACAGGAGATTGCTGACAAACTGATCCGCGATGGTTATAATGCAGAATCATTGCATGGTGACCTCGCCCAACCGCAGCGTGATCTAACGATGCAGAAGTTCCGTAGCCATTTGATACAGTTGCTTGTCGCAACCGATGTGGCTGCTCGTGGTCTCGACGTTGATGACCTGACGCATGTCATCAACTTCGGACTGCCTGACGATATTGAGAACTACACCCATCGTTCGGGTCGTACGGGTCGAGCAGGAAAGAAGGGGACGTCGATATCTATCGTCCACTCACGCGAGAAGTTCAAGATCCGTAATATCGAGAAGGTAATCGGTAAGGCCTTCGTACAGGCAGAGATTCCATCGGCTGAGGAAATCTGTAAGAAACAACTCTACAAGGTGATGGATCAGATCGTGAAGACGGATGTTGACGACGAGGAAATTGCTCCTTTCATACAGGATATCAATCGTTATTTTGAGTATATCGACAAGGAGGATCTAATTAAGAAGATTGTATCATTGGAGTTCGGGAAATTTCTGGCTTACTATGCCGAGGCTCCGGAGATTGAGGAGGTTGTTCCCGATAGAAAGGAGAAAAAGCCACAGAGCGACAAACAGAAATTGCAGAACAAAGCCGCAAAGGGTTATAAGCGATTGTTTATCAACCTTGGCAAGCGTGACGGGTTCTATCCTGGTGAGTTGATGCAGACACTTAACCGCTTTGTGGGTGGACGACAGGAGGTGGGACATATTGACCTGCTTGACACAATTTCCTATTTCGAGGTACCAGAAAAAGATGCCAAGAAGGTGATGATTCAGCTGACGGGTATCCGTTATAAGGGGCGCACAGTTCGCTGTAACGATGCCAATCAGGCACCAATGGATAACAAGGGGGCACAAAAGGGTGGTAAGAGTTCTAGGGGGCACGATGCAACCGACAGATTAATATGTCAAAAAAAAGACGACTGGTGCAGTCTTATACACTCAGACGGTGGTCGCTCGCAGGGTAAGAGAAAGGCTCGAGAACTGAAAGGACCAGAACCTGATTTCTCAGAAGAAGGATGGGCCATGCGTCGTCCCCGAAAGAAAAAATGAGAAGAGCCGCAATGTGAGATGTCCTCCGAATGTTAAGAAATAATCTTCGGAGGGCATCATATTTTAATATGGTGAGATGTTGTTTAGTTCTCCAATTTTTCCTTCGACAACGGGCGTTGTTATCAATCGCAGGAAATCATCGAGGGTGATATGGGTCTTAGGGGCGAAATCACGAGAGGTCATATATTCAAGAAGACTAGAGTAGAAAGCGCGCCCCTCAGGGTAAGCACTCGCTTTGTTGAGATCAGCCATGCAGATAAGCAACTTACCTTTTCCTACTTGGAACTCGAATACTAGCCCGAGTTTATGGTTACGTTCAATGTTGTCGATTACCTGTACAATAGGGCGGTAAATTTTGCTGGTGTTGGCGAGAATCATCGGGTGGCTGTTCTTTATCACGGGAAACCATTGCCAATTAGTATGCATCTCGGTAGGGAAGCTCTTGAAGAGCGGATGTAGGGGGTCGGTCAGGATGCCGAGGGTACCAGGTGAGACCATCTTCTTATTGTTCTCTGAGATGGTTTTGAACATCCGGTAGTTCCAGTAGTCGGTCTGGAAGAGTCCGCCAATTGTCAGGTCCGAGGTTCCTGGCATCAACAATACGTTTTTACCTTTCTCTAGTTGTCGAGCTATCTGGGCCGTGAGTACATCGGTCACAATCACTTTTCTCTGTAGCTTTTTAAGGTTGTTGTTGTCAGGATAGACCCATAGGTTGTAGGTGTTATGATAGGGAACACCATAGTATTCGGTGTCATCAATGCAGAGCAACAACTGTAACTGGGTGGGAATGTTGAGGTGGTAGAGATTGATATCCAATTTTCCAACATCGAAAAGTCCTTCAGTAGAAAAAAGTTTCATCTCACCAGATTCTGTTATACCTGGTCCAGTGAGTTCCCAATGGAGTGTCTTGCCATCAAGTGATTCTCCGCTGTAGTTGGCAACTTGAATACGTGCGTGGATGCCATTCTCGGTGGTGAAACAGAAACGATCGGTAATAAATAATGGTACCACTGGTGCACACCATTGACGCCACTCCCTCTCTGTACAGAGTCCCTTAGAATCCATGAATGCATCAAGGATACCGACATATGCAGAACCTTGTCCGGGGTAGTCTTGTAGGTCGAGAAGCTGAAAACCGGCCATGTTCTTCGTGCGCAGGTCCATTTCGATGTCCTGTTTGTAGAGTTGGAGAGACCAGAGACCACTGGCTTTGTGGAAGTCGTCCGCTTGGTCCAGCATACCGGCCTTTTCGAGTTTTGAACGGAAGATCTCCATATTGTAAGGGTATAGAACGCCTGTGTACTTCTTGATTTCATCATAGCAGGGATAGGTCTGGAATTGGGCTGTCTCATGACTGATTACGGGGATTGCAAATACTTGTGAACTATTTTCTGGGAAAGCTCGAGCACAACCTTCTTCGAAGTTCATCTGTGTGTTGGGGTAGAAGTGGTTGATTATACCACCGTCGTCGGCATCGGCAAACGAGAATGAACCCCGAGTGTGGGTGTTGTAATTCCCCCAACCTTCACCACCTACACGACAGGTGGTAAAGTAGTCCATGCCAGCCTTCACTCCCTGATAACCGAGGTAGTAGTTTGAGCCGAAGGTATACAGCTTGTCAGGGGCTATTTTACGGAAGTCGTTAACAAACTCGGCCATTTTATCGATACTACCCCACAATTCGTTGCCGAGAGCGAACATCCGGAACGAGGGGTGATGACCATATGTACGAAGGATATTTTCACCCTCTTTGTGAAGGAACTGCATGAGGATTGTGTCACTGGCGTTGAAGTCGCCCCAAAAGGGTAGCTCGGGTTGAAGGATAATACCCAAGTCGTCGGCGGCAACGAAGGCGGCTTCAGGTGGGCACCAGGAGTGGAAGCGTATATGGTTCAGACCATAAGCGGCACAGGTGCTGAGATAATCGTGCCAAGATTCTACATCCATGGCCACATGTCCTGTCAATGGCCAGACACATGCATCATGTTTACCACGTAGGAAGATCTTATGCCCATTGGCATAAAAGTGTTGTTTCTCAATATGGAAGTTGCGAAAATTCGGGTGTACCTCAGGTGTGGTGTTATGTTCCAGACTATCTGTTCTCATTTCAATTTTTCCGATGATGCCGTTCCAGTTGGTCTGGGTGTCTTCGGTATAGGCATGGCTACTTGCATACAACTGTTGAGGCACACCGCTACCATTATCGATCATGATGGTCAGTTCGTGCTTGCCGGGGGTGAGTACCGCCGATAGGTCGAACACTTGGGGGGTAGAGATGTCGTTAGACGAGCCTATGAATTTTGAGTCGATATATACCTCAGACGGTTTCGTACGTTCAAGGAACAGATGGATGGGAAGGCCTCTCCAGTTGTCTGGAATCTCTATTATACGTTTGTACCATGCACGTCCCTGATATGTGTAGAGACGGGAGAGATGGGTGCTCTCGTCCTTTTTTACAATCGGGTAACCCTTCTTGTTCGTGTCTGTCGTCCCCGGCAGTTGGATGGTCTCTGTCAGGGAATCACTGGGCCCGATTGTTGCCTCACGGTCAAGGGCGAACAACCATGTCCCACTAAGGTCAATACGTCGGATGTGGTTATCTGCCATCGCACAGAGACAGAATAGGATCATTAGGGATAAGATTGGTTTTCTCATTGTTTCGGTTTTTGTTGGCGAAGGTACAAAAAAACAGGTAAATAACCAAAAGAACAATGACATTTCCTTGGTCTCTCATGTTAAAGATTAAACATTAAAGGATAACAATTTTTGTTCTTAAAATCTATGTCATAATCATAAAAACGATCTCTCTTGAATGAGAAGTGCCATGTGTCTGACAATACACATGGCACTTCTTGCGGATGATTGGAGAGTTTATAGATTCTAATGCGCGTTGATTTCCTTCAGTAAACGATTGGCCTTGCCCCAACTCTCCATCATGTAGAGGACGTAACGGATATCTACACCAATGCATCGAGCAAGTTGCTTATCGAAAAAGATGTCACTCGACAGACTATCCCAGTTGCCGTCGAAAGCCAGACCGATGAGTTCGCCTTTCCCGTTGAACATCGGTGAACCACTGTTACCGCCGGTAATGTCGTTGTTCGATAGGAAACAGAGATGCATCTTACCTGTAGTATTGTCGGTATACTGACCGAAGTCCTTGACGCTGAGCAACTCTTTCATGATGGGCTCTGCTTCGTAATCGATAATTCGGTCTGCTTTTTCCATCTTTTCGACGATACTCTCTGCTGTGGTGTAGTACCCTGATGGTTGACCTGCTAACAGATACTCTCCAACTTGTCCGTAAGAGAGTCGCATGGTGAAGTTTGCGTCACTATAGTTGGGGAGATCCTCTTCCATGCGCAACTTAGCGGCGCAGAGATAGCGTTCCATGATGTCGATGGAATCAATGGTCTCAAGGATATCAGAACGTATCTCTGCTACTGTAGAGAGTAAGCTCTGACCATAGATCACAGCAGGATCGCGTTGGAAACTTTTCTTGTTAATGTAGATCTTTTTGCTTGCCATCAGTTTCGACCTCTTATAGAGATTGTCAACGAACTTTTGGTAGTCGCCTTTGTTGTCTTTATCAATGGTGTTAAAGAACTCAGGTAGATATTTGGCCTCCACTTGTAAACGGTAATGCTTCAGCAGAGCGGCGAGGATCTCACGGTCGGTGTCGTAGTCCCATTCATCACTATTATCTTTGAATTCAATATAATGCTTCTTGAATATGCCATCTTTGCCCTTGACAAGGGCATCGTTCTGTGAACGGACAGCTCGGCGAGTCATCTCGTCTGTGTTACTGCCACCGAACGTCTCGTTAAAAAAAGTTAAGGCACGGACAGCCTTGAGGCGTTTGTCGTAGAGCTGCTGCAGTTTGTCGAAATCAAGTTGTCCCAGCAGATAGCCCGTGGAGTCTTGCCATTGGCGGATTTTCTGCTCGAACTGAGCCTTCTGCCTGATGAGACCGATGCTGTCAATACACTTGTTCATTCCGATGGAGTTCTTCCAATAATTTGAGCTACGGGCATATTTTGAGTCGTATTTGATACGAACAGCCTCGTCGGCACGCATATGACGAATCATGATGTCTTGCTTCACCTCACGAGTCTTGTAACGGGGCTCGTTGATGGCATCACGGCGTTCCCGGATGCCGTAGCTAGATAGATAACGACTGGTAGAGCCGGGGTAGCCGATGGTCATCGAGAACGAGCCCGGCACATAGCCCTGTAGAGAAACGGGTGCCCACTTCTTCGGGTGATATGGCACGTTATCTTTCGAGTACTTTGCTGGGCCACCTGTCTTGGGATCAACATAGATACGGAACACAGAGAAATCACATGTCTGGCGTGGCCACATCCAGTTATCGGTCTCACCACCAAATTTTCCCATCGACTTAGGCAGGGCAAACACTAGACGAACATCGGGGTAGTCGCGATAGGTTGTTAGGTAGTATTGATTACCCTCATAGAAAGGTTTGATCTCCACGCGCAGAGTGGAATCCTGTTGGGCAATCTCTTTCTGCATAGCATTCTCGATAGAGTCGATAAAATGGGCTCTTTTTCCTTCTTCCACTTTTTTGAGGCCAAGGGAGTCGATGAGTGAGGTAATATCCTTCTGCTCAATCATGAAACTCACGAATAGATCCTCGTTGGGCAGTTCTTCCTCAAGACTGTTCGATACAAAGCCGTTGAGCATATAGTCATGCTCTACGGTAGAATGTGAGCGGATGGCGTCGAAGCCACAGTGGTGGTTTGTGAAGACGAGACCATCTGGAGAGACAACCACACCAGAGCAGTAGCCACCGAAATTCACGACACAATTCTTAATGGCATCGTCGCCTTCGTAGAGTGCGCCATAAGGCAGTTCGTAGTTTTCCTGCTTCATTGTTTCATAAACGGCGTTCGGTAGGTTGTACAGAGTCCACATTCCCTCGTCAGCACGGGCAATGCTCAGTGATAGTGTTGCAATTAATGCAAATAGTAGTTTTTTCATATCTAATACATTTATTATATCTTAAGTATATGTTAAGTAATTATATCTATTCTTTCTCCTACTTTTTCGCGAATATCTTCCCTATTATCGGGAGACTGCTGAGGGGGAAGTCTTTTTTTACTAGATAGACAACAAAGACAGCTATTAGCAGGGTATTGATGATGAGCGCAATCCAGAGAGGAAATGCTCTATTGGCATATTGAATTCCTATAAAGAGGAAGATGGTAAGTATTAGGTAGATGGTCATATCCTTGATGGGGTAGGTGATGGGATAATACCGCTGACCGATAAAGTAGGAGAGAATCATAGAAGTGGCATAAGCTGCGAATCCTGCCCAGGCGCAGGCCATATAACTGAATCTTGGAATCAGTAGGATGTCAATTACAATAAGCACCACTGCTCCAATGCCAGAGAAATAGGCTCCCCAGATGGTTCTGTCTGTTAGCTTGTACCAGAATGACAGATTGAAGAACACTCCAAACATAATCTCTGCTGCCATGACGATAGGTACTACACGCAAGCCTTCCCAATAACTTTCGCCAACAAGGAATTTCAAAATGTCAAGATAACCCATCACCATGAGAAAGGCCAGTAGAGTGAAGACTAGATAGAACTTCATCGCCTGTGCGTATGTCTCACGGTTGTCTTTATCCTTGGATTTACCAAAGACAAACGGTTCATAGGCGAAACGGAAAGCTTGGGTAATCATGACCATGATCATGGCAATTTTAATACAGGCACCATAGATGCCAAGTTGGGCGCGCGCTTCTTCCTGTGATCCGTCGAAGAAATAGGGGAATAGGATTTGCGAGGCCGCCTGATTCAATTGTCCTGCTAGTCCCATCACAAGCAACGGCCATGTATAATTAAACATTCGTTTACAGGTGACTTTGTCAATTTTAAATGGTATTGTACCCCATTCCTTCCTGAGCATCAGTAATGTGGCACATGTACAAAAGAGGTTGATATAGAAAACGAAGGCAACATCCAGTGTGAACTGTTCGTCATAGATGCCAAATAAGTTCAACTTCAGTGCTGGCAGAATAATCAGATATAATATGTTCAGGGCGATGTTCATCAGAATGTTAATAATCTTCAGCATCGCAAACTTGATCGGTTTGTGGAGATAGCGCAGATAGGCAAAGGGAATTGCCATGAAGGCATCAATGGCTACCGTAACGTACATTACTGCAACATATTCCGGATGGTCAGCATATCCAACGACTGATGCTATTGGGTGCAGGAAGAGCATGACTAATAGCGCGGAGACCAGGGATGTCATCATCACCATCGTAAGTGTCGTCGAATAGACTTTCTTGGGATCCTCTCCTTCCTTGCTCATAAAGCGGAAAAAGGTGGTCTCCATACCGAAGGTCAACAGGATGATCAGCAGCGACACATAGGCATAGACATTAGTAATGATTCCATATTCTCCACCAGAAGCCGCAAAGCGAGCCGTCTGAATCGGGACTAACAAATAGTTGATGAATCGCGCAATAATGCTACTCAGCCCATAAATTGCCGTATCTTTAGCAAGTGATTTCAGATTCTCCATCTTTCAAAACAATAATTAAATACATTTATCCGAAGAACAAATACGCGATTGCTATTGCTGCAATGATGCCGGCGAAGTCGGCCAGGAGACCGCAGGCTACAGCATGGCGTGTCTTTCGGATACCAACACTACCGAAATAGACGGCGAGGATATAGAAGGTCGTATCGGTAGAGCCTTGGAAGATACAACTTAGTCGTCCCACGAACGAGTCGACGCCATAGGTGGTCATCGCATCAACCATCATACCCCGGGCACCGCTTCCCGAAAGCGGCTTCATCATGGCAGTGGGAAGGGCTCCCACAAAATCAGTGTTTCCACCACAGACGGTCACTGTCCATTCGATACAGCAGATGAGCATATCCATGGCTCCCGAGGCACGAAACACCCCGATAGCTACGAGGATCGCTACAAGATAGGGGATGATACGGATGGCAGTCGTAAAGCCGTCTTTTGCCCCTTCGATAAATGCTTCATAGACGTTTGTCTTTTTTCGCAACCCAGCAACGATAAAGGCGATGATGATAAACATCAGCAGGATGTTTGCTGCAGAAGTGCTGACCTTGTTTAACAATAGCGAGTCCATCTGCCCGAGCCCCCAGATAATAGCAGCGACGGCTACTGCGATGGTGCCGAGCGTTAATAGCATTGTCCGGTTCAATAGGTTGATGCGTTGGTAGAGACTTGTGATGATAATGCCTGCAAGAGTGGAGAAGAACGTGGCCAATAGGATGGGTATAAAAATGTCCGTCGGTTGGGTGGCTCCCAACTGGGCACGATATACGAGGATAGAGATGGGGATGAGCGTTAGCCCGCTAGTGTTCAGCACGAGAAACATAATCATCGCGTCCGATGCAGTAACTTTCAACTCTTCTGCCTTAGTCGCATTGATCTCTTCGGCATCCCTCATGGCTTGTATCTTCTCGTTTTTTACCTCGTCCAACTGCTCCATGGCTTTCAGACCGAGGGGGGTGGCGGCATTATCGAGGCCGAGCATGTTTGCTGCGATATTCATGAAGATGGAACCGGTGACCGGATGACCTTTGGGGATGTCAGGAAATAATCTGATGAAGATAGGACTAAGCACTTTGGCGAGGATGTTTACCACACCACCCTTCTCACCGATTTTCATAATCCCGAGCCAGAGGGAGAGAACACCCGTCAGTCCGAGAGAAATTTCGAAGGCGGTCTTCGACGATGCGAATGTTGAATCCATCATGGCAGGGAAGACCTCAAGGTCTCCCAGAAAAATGAGTTTTATCAAAGCAATAACGAATGCGATGATAAAAAAAGCGATCCAGATATAATTCAATACCATATTCTGTGCAAAGGTACGAATAAGAGAGAGAAAAAACAAAGAAACTTGTTTCTTTTTTTCCGAGCAAAAGTACCTTCGCTGTCGTAAACGGCAAAAATAGGAGAAGTTGAGCGGAAAAACAAATGGGACATCAGCATAGACTGATGCCCCACGATAAGCTATTATGTGTTGATATGGATTAATACCATGAGACAGATGGGTTTCTTACCCAATCAGCGAAGTCTGGATATGCCCTTTCGATATCCTGACGTTCATCGCACCATTCGAAGGTGGGTTTCACGGCGATTTTATGGGGCGCGCGTCCCCTGTTAGCCTGAAGGGTGAGGGTGCCGCTCTGCTTGGTGACAATGATGGGGATGTTGATGGCATTGCCGTTGTAACTGTTGTCAACAACAATGGTTACTGGGTCCAAACCGTCGATACCACCGTTGGCATGGGTGTTAATCATCGTCGAGGTTGTGATGCTCCTGCCCGGGTTGGCCTCTGCGAACTTCTCATGCACTTCAAAACCTGCCACAGTCAGCGGTAACGTACCGCCGGCGGCCAGCAGTTTGATAGTGGTTTTACCAGAGGACGGAGTGTTGTAGTAGACATCAAACACCACATCGTTGAAATCGAAGTCACCTCTCTCATCGACGGTTAAGTCTTCTGCGATGATACGTACGTTGGCACCTGGAGGAGGGGTTGTCCCCTTTTTCTTTGCATCTGTGATGCAGACAATCCAGTCACTATAGTAACCGTCAGCACAGCCAACCTCTGCCCAGAGGTTTCCCTTCGTCTGGTCATTGTCTACGTAGCGGTCTTTAATAGGAAGAGCACCTGGGGTGCCGGCGGGTACGATGGTATGGGCATACTGGTTGGTCTCGACCTTCAGATAGGGGATAGTATGGGCCTGATCATAATAGAGGATGTTACCCCGCCAGTCACGGGCATAAAGTTGATTCAGGTCGACTTGTGCCTCATAGTCGAAGCCAACGAAGTTGCGGTTCCACTTGTCGGTCACGGGTGCTCCCAGATCTCCAAGCTCACTGTGGGCGTCGGCCCAGGCGTCGATGGTGGCGGCACTGATGATGACATAATGGTCATCGTGCTGTATCTCACCCTGTGTCTCGTGCCATCCGAAGCAGTCGGTCTTGGAGTTCTCCATGAGCATGATATAGTCGGTGTGGAACTTCTTGTGGTTCAAATTCTCCGCCTCGCTGGCGTCAGCCCTTGGCCAGCCAGCCTCATAGCTTACACCATCCCAAACCTCGGAGTTACTGCTACAGTTGGCATCGTTGTAGTTGTAGATGTGATCTTGATTGGAGCCGGCAGTCAGTTTGTCCATATGCTCACTACCCGGTTCCTGTTGGTTGTTGAAAGTGTATTTCTCAGTGCTGTAGGTAATCAAGGCCGCCGATCCGTTGTTCAGTGGCGTGGTAGCTCCTTTGTACACGTCTTGCACAAAGAAGTTCTTGTAGTCGATGGGCTCGTTCTGTGGTGTCTTGTTGTATTGAAAATAGAGACGCACCCTCTTCTTTTGGGCCGTGGTTAGTGTCTCAGGCACCTCCCAAGTCTCACCCCACATATTGGCATTAGGATTGGAGGTTCGTGTGATAGCGCGTGTCTGAGCAATGAAAGAGTCGAAGCCCCAGTCCTGGTTCTCATCAGGCTGACCGAAGCGGATGGTAAAAGCTTCCTCGTAGTTTTTCACGGGATCAAATGTGTTGTCTCCGTTTGTCTCAAAATCATGTGAGCAGCTGGTAAAAGAGAAACAAAGTGCGACAGCTGCCATTTCTGTCATCAAATACTTTTTCATATCAAAGTCAAAATTAGA
Organism: Prevotella aff. ruminicola Tc2-24; assembly: GCF_900110895.1. Classification (GTDB taxonomy): domain Bacteria; phylum Bacteroidota; class Bacteroidia; order Bacteroidales; family Bacteroidaceae; genus Prevotella. The sequence goes on from NZ_FOIQ01000002.1 coordinate 405,662, forward strand.
TCGTTAGTGCACTAATATCTTGCTTTTATAATATGCAAAGATAGAAAATTAATCCTTATCATGCAACCTTTTTGAGGATTTTTTGCATGAAAAGGGGGCACCTACGTGAGTAGATGCCCCTTCTCAAAGTATTTGATGTATTCTCAATACCAAATCACGGTACCTGGGTGGTTAGCCTGAACCCACTGGGTGAACAACGGGTACTGTCCCTTAATGCTTACAAGCTCGTTGCACCAGTTGAAGGTGGTTTCAACAGCAATCTTGGCGGCGGGCTCGCCTTTCACAGCCTTGAGCTCCATCCATGTGTCGTTCTTCTTCACTTCAATCTTGATGTCCTTGGCATTCGTCCAGTCGCCTATCATTGAGAAACTGACAGGTGTCTTGCTGGCGCCCTTCAGCTTCTGTGAAGGATCTTTCGGGTTCTGTGTATTTTCTGCGTTGGTGTTCACCATCACATCGGTGTTTACACCGAAGAGTTTGTGAACTTCGTATTTGTCATTTCTGTTGATGCGGAGCGGAAGGGTACCGCCGGCGGCTTGCAGGATACAGTCAGCGCCTGTGGCTGTCAATTTGACGTCGATGACGATGTCATTGAAGTCGAAGTCGCTGGCATCGGTGGCACTTAGGTCCTCACCGATGATACGGATCCATTTGGGCTCCTCGATGATTGTGCCCCTTGTCTTTGCGTCGGTGATACAGACGATCCAGTCGCTGTAGTAATCATCGGCACAACCAACCTTTGCCCAGAGATTACCCTTTGTCTGGTCATTGTCCACATAACGATCCTTGATAGGATATGCGCCGGGGGTACCGGCGGGTACGATGGTGTGGGAGTATTGGTTGGTCTCCACTTTTAGGTAGGGAATTGTATGAGCCTGATCATAATAGAGGATATTTCCCCTTCCGTCACGGGCGTAGAGCTGGCTCATGTCCACTTGTGCCTCGTAGTCGAAGCCAACGAAGTTGCGGTTCCACTTGTCGGTCACGGGTGCACCTAGATCTCCGAGTTCACTATGAGCGTCGGCCCAAGCATCGATAGTAGCGGCACTGATGATGACATAGTGGTCATCGTGCTGGATCTCACCCTGTGTCTCGTGCCATCCGAAGCAGTCGGTCTTGGAGTTCTCCATGAGCATGATATAGTCGGTGTGGAACTTCTTGTGGTTGAAGTTTTCGGCCTGACTGGCATCAGCCCTTGGCCAGCCAGCCTCATAGCTGTAGCCATCCCATACCTTGTTGTTACTACTACATTTTGCATCGTTGTAGTTGTAAATGTGATCCTGTCTGGAACCGGCTGTCAGCTTATCCATATGGTCACTACCTGCTTCCTGTTTGTTATTGAAACTGTACTTTTCCGTACTATATGCGCTCATGGCTTGTGAGCCGTTGTTCAGCGGCGTACCTGCGCCTTTATAGACGTCCTGCACGAAGAAGTTCTTATAATCGATGGGTTCGTTTTGTGGTGTCTTGTTGTATTGAAAATAGAGACGCACCCTCTTTTTTTGGGCAGTAGTCAGTGTTTCGGGCACCTCCCAAGTCTCTCCCCACATATTGGCATTAGGGTTGGCTGTGCGTGTGAGGGCGCGTGCTTGGGCGACGTCCTCGTCAAAGCCCCAGTTCTGGTTGGGGGAGATGGTGCCACCTACATACTTCTTAAACGCTTCCTCATAGTTTCTGGTCACCTCCTTCTCAGGGATGTCTGGATCGTAAAGATTCGTGTCATGTGAACAGCTATTGAATGCGAGGCAAAGTGCAACAGCAGTCATACCTGTCATCAAATACTTTTTCATGTTAGTTTGATAATTTTAGTTGTTTATATTTGGATTTGTATACTCTCGTTCTCTCTCCAACTTTCTTGAAAAAGTCTTGCAAATATACACCAAAATATAATAGGTGGTGTGAAAAGCTGCTTAAAAAAAGTTAAAGTGCACGCAAACAGTAAGAGTCTGAAACATTTTGTATAGAAAATGATCATTTTAAAAAAGTTTGTACTTTGAAAGGAAAAGAAGAGGGCATCTGCTCCCGCAGACACCCCTTCACATGCAATTAATGTATTTGATTTAATGGATTGATTATTTACGGATGATGGTGATGCTGTTCAGCGTACAGTACATTCCGCGCAGTGAGATGGTCTGCGAGTTGTTGACTGCATTGTTCAGACGCGCAGCTGCATCATCGTCGAGGGTTACCTCTAGTGAGACTGCCACAGGATTTCCTTGAGCGTCGGTCTGCGCCTCAGGGAACTTGCTGTCAAGGAAATATGGCTCGGCATTATTGACAACTAGCGTGATGTGTGGCTCTTCACCAGTGGTAGCACCGCTTGCCGCATTACCGTTAAAGCGTAGGCGGTCACCAGCCTTGAAGTCGTCGCCGGCATTCACGAGAGTGATGCCCTTTGTGCTCCACGCAGTAAACGTCTGTCCGGCGTTCCATAGCGTTTCCTCTATAATTGTAGATGTGCTGGTTACTGTTGTAACAACTGTACCCTTCGGGTCATTATCAGTGCCATGCAGTTTGGAGTAGAGGTAATACGAGTCAGTAGCGCCTAGCCAGAATTTCGTTGAACCATTGTTCACCCAGTCCTTGAAAGTCTTATAACCTAGTCCTATGTTCTTTCGCTCTGTGGGCCATTGTGGATCAGCAACATCACCCTTCGGAATCATGAATTTGTGAGGCGGCTGCCCAGGGACGGACTCCAGAGTCTTATACCTAGCCGACTGATAGGTCTGGCTGTCACCTTCGTAGTCGACGACCACAGGGATATCGATGATCCTGGTGTAGACGTGGTTAAGCGTCAGAGGGACAGGGTCTTTTACGATGAAATCACCGAAGGCAGTAGAGTTGTTATCGCGGGTGTTCACCATTGTTACCTTACTTACATCACTACCGAACGCACTGTGGACATCAATGTTGTCGACAGTGATGTTATAGGTACCACCGGCAGCGAGCAGTACAACCTCGTTCTCATAGTAGGTCTTGTTCACTTTCCGAACGGCTGTGCCGGTAGGCTTGCCATCTGCATAGGTGGTCGTGTAAGTTACTTCCTCTACCTTGATTACCTTTGCATCGAAGACCACATCGTTGAAGTCGAGATCCTCACGGGTGGCCTGTCCTAGATCCTCACAGAACACGCGTCCCGACTCAATGATAGTCCGCTCCACCTTATTCTCTACGCCGTATGTGATGACGGGACCGCAGCCGCATAGACCAGTAGGTAATGCTGGAGCGGCCTTGTTTGCCTTGTTTTTACCAGCGATGTAGACATCATTAATGGTGAATCCCAAGAAGAACTGGTAATTGGCATTGCCATAGCCATCTTCCCAGAATGCGAAATGACTGCTTGTAGCAATAACGTTCAGCTTGGCGCCGTACTCGATGAACTTCTGGTAGTTGTTGTTACTGCCTTGGGCGATGACCTTGGCTTGGAATGTAGCACGACTATTACCAGAGGTCGGACCATAGATGCCGTTCTGGTAGGTGTTGTTATATTGGTAGTAACCTATCTGCTGGATATTCATTGTGGCTGTCTCGGTAACCTTGAACAGGGAATTTGCACCCATGTCGATCTTTACGTCACCATTACCATTCAGGTTGCCCATGGTTGCTCCAGCATAGAAGTACTTACATTCTGTATAGGCATTGGCATCCATCTTGAAGGAGTTGGCACCACCGCCGTTGTTAATACAGAATTTGTTCTTCGAGATCAGTTTACAATTGTTGATAACGTTTGGGCTACCATCCTGATAGTACCAATCACCCGTGGTATAGCTGTCATTGTTCACCCATGTGTTGTTGGTACTATTAATCATCGTATAGCCTTTGACAACTGTCGGACCGTTATTCTGGAAATGACTGCTACCTTGAGTTTTTAGGTTGCCGCCCACGTTCAGTGTTCCGTCGTTGACAACATGACCTCCGGCGTTTTCGATGGTCAAGTCGCCCGTTGTAGTGACAGAATTTTGGTTATATAGTAATGAGTTGTTCGCTAATTGAATCCAACTTCCCGTAACCGTTCCTTTATTATATACGGTGGCACTATTAAGTTGCAGTTTCTTCGAGGTCGATCCCTTGAGCGTTCCACCTTCAGCCACATAGACGGTAACGTTTGTACCGATTGAATATTCCTTGTCAAAGGCAAGGGTGGCTCCTTTGGTCACGTAGATGACACTTCTTCCTTTGAGGTATAAGTTTGTTGGCTTGACGGTACCTTTAATGTATAATGTGGTATTCTGAACCCTTCCGAAGTCCATATTGTAGTTAACGTTTCCATCAACCCAATAAGCTGTGTTGCTCTGAACCCTGTTGTATACATCGCCACCGAAGCTACCTAGGTAGGTTACTCCTGATGGGACACTAGATTTATAGGCACTTGAGCTAGGCGCAGAAGGGAAGGTGTGCGTACAGTTAACAGTTCGGGTAGAAGCCTGCTCTTCAACCTCCTCGACGGCCTCTTCAGGCACCTCTGTAGAGAATCCCCAGTTCTGGTTCGGGCTAATCTCGCCAAAGACCTCCCGGAAAACTTTCTCGTATTCTTGTGTTTTCTTCACGGAAATTGGAACATACTCTACATCATCCTTCGCGCAACTGGCGATAATACCTCCAATGATGAGGGCTAACGATGCTCCTTTAATAATCAAATACTTTTTCATTGCAAAACTAATTAATAGACGGTTACGTAACTTGACAAACTAATCGATTAGGCTGCAAATATAATTAAAAAATCCCCAAGTTGTATCAAAATGTTTGTTAAAATCTGTAAAACATCTCCTTCAAAAGGGATCGTATTCGATAATTTTTGTAATTTTGCCCAAAACGAAAAAGAGGGTAATGAAACAAGTTACGTGGATATCATTGGTTGCATTCTGTGCCATGGTTTTAACAGGCGTGTCCTGTCATCGGGATGTGTTCGACGAGGAGAGATATGAGGAATTGCTTGACAGTGTCTGTCCTGTAGACTCCATAGACAAGGATCATAGTTGGGTGTTGACAACAGCGAAGGATTTACTTATCATGGTCCCAGAAGGTATGAACGCGGAGAAGGTGCAGATACTGACAGCGAACCCCCGCCAAAGCGGTGATGCCAAACTGGTGGGACAGGTATATGTTACCGATGGAGAGAAAAGGATGATCAGTATCTCCTATCCAAGTACGCTTGCCACCCTTTATGCTGCCCTCATTGACCAGAATGGAAAGTATACGTTGGAGGTTTTTTCTCCGGATGAACAGGGTGTCATTACTTTCAGTAATCCCATTCTTAAAGGTGATGGTATCTCGTATGAACCACAGCCACAGGTATATACATATTGTTTTGAGGAAGAGTATCCTAAACCTGGTGATTATGACTATAACGATGTGGTTATGCGTATCTCGCAGGAGCGGACTGGCAAGATGGAGATGCGCTACCATGTGACACTAGCTGCCGTGGGTGCTAGTAAGCAGGTGGGAGCCTGTCTACGTTTGGTGGATGTGAAGTATGACGATATTGAGAGCGTGTCGACAGTGAATAATATATCGTTCAACGTTACCAATGGTAAGACGATTTCCGACCAGATGATGTATGTGCTGACAGACAAGTCGCTTTTTGCGAAAGGGCGGCATGATGAGGCTGTACTTAATCTCTTTGTGGATGCCCATTGGGCAACAGGCGAAGAGTTAGACGACAACTTTGGGATGATTGGACGGAAGAAGTACAATGTGACGAAAAACACGGGTGGTACAGGTCAAATGATGGTCCCTCGTGAGATAACCTATGTTGTAACATTTAAAGATGAAAAGCTACTGAACAGGTTGTCGCTCGACCAACTAGATCCTTTTATCGTAGAAGAGTTCAACGGCGGGCGTTGGGAGGTGCATATGTATGAGTACCGAAATGCCCAGGTGCTCTATCCTTATACAGGTGCGAAGATCGCTAAATTACCGTGGGCCTTTAGAATTCCGTCGGGTACATTCCGCTGGCCTCTTGAAGGCGTGAACATTGGTTTTATTATTAACGGAAGTATTCTTTTCGGAGCCTATGCCACCGAGGGACATTCGTTCGGAGAGTGGGCGATGGACCGTAACAGATTCCTGGACTGGTATCTTGACAAATACGCAACCCCTACCCGGGTTTTCTAATCTCTTTTATTCCCAGACGACGGTTCTGTTGACGGCGGCGTTGGTGCTGTCGTACCAATCGACGTTACTTTGCATGTTGGCACCCCAGTTGCTGAACTGCGGATAAGCAATGCCGATATTTGTGCCCTCGATAGGCCAGAACCAACGACTCCTGACATCACCGTTGATGACGATAAATAATGGTGCTTCGCCAGATCTGACATCTGGTTTTAGGAGTGTTACCTTGCCGTTAGTATCCTCGGTCTGTATGGAAAAAGGCAGTTGGTCGATTCTATTGTCGGCAGCGTTGAATGTAATTGTTCCAAACTTACGAAACACACGTGGTACATCGGTCACGTTAATAGGTGTCGTGACGGCCGTTCCGATGGTGGCATGTATCTCATTGCCAAACACCTCGTTGTTGTATAGCACGTTGGTCTTGATGGTGTTGCCCACGCACATAATCTGAACGGTGGATGTATAGGTGTTATCACCGTTGTCGATAGGTGTATTGACACGTAGCACGAGATCATTAAAATCGTAGTCTTTTGTCTTGTCTTCTAACGTTTCGAAGGCATAGTACACACAGTTGTTGGAAGGTGTGGTTACACTTTCCTTCCGGAATCTGGCGATTCCCGTATAGGTATAGGAGGGTGATGTACTGTAGAGGCATGTTTGTCGGAGACTTTCCACACCTGAGGCATGCGGTGCCAGTTCTTTATTCCATTCGAAATTGTTTTTGTCGTTGTTATCGGTTGTCCATTGATAGTTTTCAGTGTTAAGGATTCGTCCTTCATAGCCATTGAACCAATGGTAGAGCATATACAAATTATAGAAACCGGAGAAGGAGGTTTGCAGTTTGCCAGTACCGATGCCTTTGATGGAACTATCCCAAATGTTCATTGCACCATTGTCGAACACGGTCGGGAATTTCTGTGGTGTGATAAGTTCCACATGATCAAGCATATATGTTCCGGGTTGACCGTCGGTGGTTGTGCAATAACTGCAGCCTGAAATCTTGAAGATTGCATTGCTTTGATAGTTGTCACCAGTGGGTCCCCATACTCCAAAATTGTTGATGCTCACATCGCCTAGACAATTCAGATAGGCTGCATTGCCCATATAGAGAACTTTATCACCGTTGCTGCTGCCATTGAGGGTTAGAGCATCACATTCGGTATAGCTCCCGTCATCCATCAGGGAGCTACTGCTCAACTGCAACGGACCGTTAACTTTTAGGTAGCCACCATTCTGGATGGCTAGATTATTACCATTGAACTGTGTAAGGTAGGTATAGCCTCGGTTGATAAGATTGCCATTCTGACCGTTAGCATCAATTGAAGAGGTTATACTTGTGGTTGTGATAATTGGATTACCGATGGTGCCGATATTATACAGAAGACCGCCAGAGAGAAGGAGGTTATTGACCATGATCGTTCCCCCATTATAGTGGTACTCGCTCTCGTTGTCGGTGAACTCGACGCTTCCTTCTCCACTGATTTTTCCACCGGGTAGGACATAGATAGCACCCGACTTGCTGTTACTGCCGAGTGATTTCGTAGTGAGCTTATAGTCTTTTGGAATAACCACTTCACCTCCATCGCCGATGATAAGTACGTTGCCGTTGGAGATCTGTTGGTTCATGCTTAGCGTCCACTGACTGGTGACGTAGAGCGACTGTCCCTCATAGAGGGCCAGGTTGGGAATGAAACCCGTGTAATCGGAGCTGAGTCTCATGTGCATCGCCTCTCCATTTGCTTGGTCCATGACATCGGTAACCTCCGGCAATGTACCAGTGATATAGTGCGTCAGATTGGGTCTTTCCTTTTCCGTAATGCTCCACCTGTTGCCGCCGATTGGAATGATGTTGGTCGTCGTGTCGGGAATCTTTCCCGTGAAGGTCAATTCTGTATCTGTGGTGCTTATAGGGAACGGCCGACAGACGGCATGTCCGTCACTGTCATAACAGGCGGCATAGAATAATCCTGTATTGGCGGGTTTGGTAACATAGATGGTCTTTGATGTTCCGGATTTTACCTTAGCCATGCCGATATAAAGAGCCTTTGTGTCGTAAAGTGGTGGTGTCTGAAAGATATAGACGGTATAGTCAGCGGTGTTACCGAAGTCGACAATAATCTTCACAGGCACGCTGACAACGGTACTCCACGTCTGATGGGTATCAATCGCCTTGCCACCCATAACGAATGTTCTGAAATTCTCAGTGAATTCCTCGTCTCCTGATAATCCGGATTCTTTTGAGCACCCAGTTGCCATCAGACATAAGAAAGCGGCAACCCCACATTTTATCCACTCCTTTTTTTTCATCATAAAATGCTCGGCTTAGAATGGTGGACCAGCCAGGGCTTGAACCTGGGACCTCCAGATTATGAGTCTGTTGCTCTAACCAACTGAGCTACAAGTCCGGGATTTGGGTTGCAAAGTTACAAGAAATTCATGAAATATCCAAATAAAAACGGGCTTTTTACTCGAAATTCTGTAATTATTCGTAACTTTGCACTCCGATGAAGACGATTTGGTTGAACCAGGAAGAAAAGATTCTCTCTCCCACCGTGGCGACAGTCGGGGTGTTCGATGGTGTGCACCGTGGGCACCAACAGTTAATTGGGCTGGTGGTTGAGAAAGCGCGGACACAGAGTCTCACTTCTGTGGTGATAACCTTCGACCGTCAGCCACGACAAATATTGGATCCGACATTCCAACCGCAGGTGTTGACCACCCTAGATGAGAAGATAGCGGTGGTAGAGGGGCTTGGGGTAGACTATTTTGTCGTACTTCCTTTCACGAAAGAAACGGCCGCTTTGTCGGCACGTTCTTTTATGCAACAGATACTTCGTGATCAACTCTGTGTAGAAACGCTTATCACAGGCTATGATCACCGTTTTGGCAAGAATCGGTCGGAGGGTTTTGATGACTATGTTCGCTATGGTCGGGAACTTGGCATGCAGGTGTGTCGTGGCGAGGCTGTGTTGATGGATGGAGGCCAGCGGACGATCAGTTCATCGGTAATTCGAGACCTGTTGTTGGAGGGAAAGGTGGAACTGATGCCGTCGTGCCTGACACGACCTTATCAGTTGAGTGGCAAGGTGACACAGGGCGAACATATTGGTCGGTGTCTTGGTTTTCCTACAGCTAATCTTACGCTCGATGATCCCTGTAAACTGATTCCGGAAGCAGGTGTCTATGCCGTATGGGCAGCGCTGGAGGGTGATGGTCGGGTATGGGCAGCGATGATGAATATCGGAAAGCGCCCAACATTCAATGGTCAACGACAGACATTGGAGGTAAATCTCTTCGACTTCGAGGGTGACCTCTATGGCCAGACTCTCAGCGTGTCGTTCGTAATGCGTCTTCGTGCAGAACGTTTCTTCGATACACCAGAGGCTTTGAAAACTCAGTTGTTTGAGGATAGACGGATGGCAGAGACGGTGTTGGGCGTGAAAGAAAGATGAAAAAGAGATATGAAAAGAGCGTTATTATACTCACTCGTGTTCATAGCCATCAAGTTGGTGGCTGCTAATATGTTTCTTATGCTCTGGCGTCTGACAGGCGGTCAGGGACAGATGATGAGTACATCGTTTATGTTGGTGACCCTGACTGTAACGGATGTGCTGATTATCTGTATGTTCTTGTGGATGAGGTGGAGCGAGTTGTCTAGACATTGGGTGCGTACACGTCCGTGGAACGTTCTCTTTTGGTGTGTATTGGCAGCCTTGGGGGCTATCATCCCTTCTGTATGGCTACAGGAGCAAATGCCAGATTTGCCGAATATTGTGGAGGAACAGATGGGCATCATTATGAAGGAGCGATGGGGTTATGTGGTGGTTGGATTATTGGCTCCGTTAGGCGAAGAATTGGTGTTCCGTGGTGCAGTCCTAAGGGTTTTGCTTCGTGTGAGGGCTAACTCGTGGATAGCTATCGGTATCTCAGCCGTTCTTTTCGCACTGATTCACATGAATCCTGCACAGATGCCACATGCATTCCTGATCGGTCTGCTGTTAGGATGGATGTATTATCGTACAGATAGTATTGTTCCTGGAGTGGTCTATCATTGGGTGAATAATACGGTGGTGTACGTGGTCTACAATTTCTTTCCCGATCCGTCGCTGACACTTAACGATCTATTTGGTGATAACAGTCACACGGTCCAAATGGCATTGCTGTTCTCAATGTGTATTTTCCTTCCTTCGCTGTACCAACTGAATGAAAGACTTCGGAAATAGAATCTCGAAATGTTGAAATGGGCTGCTTCCAATAGTTCGGAGGCAGCCCATTTCATATCATTGGTATTAGGGAAAAAGATTTGAGAGAATGGGGAACTTCACAGTTTCCTTTTGTTTTAATAACTGATTATTTATATATAGAAAGCATAGAAAAATCTTATTCGTAATAACTTGCCGGCTCCGAGGCACTCACCTTTGTACTATCGCTTAGGTTCTCGGCTTGAATGGTGCCCAGTACGTTGACAGAATCGCCTTTCTGTTCATGGAATTTGGCATAGGCATCTTTTGGGTCATCCCAACCACGATCCCAAGGAGCCTGAGCAGCATTGCCGAGGGTCAGAATGATAGCTACGATGGCTGCAGCCTTAAACAACGGCATCAGACGACTTGTCAGACTGATGGTCTTGCTCTTGGGGGCTTCCTCGCCGATCATCTCCAGCATCTTCACATCGAAATCATCACCTAGAGGTTCTTCTTTCTGAAACTCGCAGGAAAAAAGAAACTGATACTTTCGGATGTTCTCCGGAAGGTCTGGCATCTCCTGACTGAAGAATGCACGCAGGATAGACTCCTCCTGCAGAGTGGTTTCACACTGCCAGTAACGTTCTAGTAATTGTTCGATATACTTATAGTCCATATTTTTCTGTATCTATATATTTTTGTCGAACGGTCTGACGAGCTCGGAAGATGTTAACCTTAACCTGTTCTTCACTGATGTCCATGATCGCTGCGATCTCTTTATAACTTTTCTCCTCGAATTCTCTCAGTTGCATGGCTGTGCGTTGCTTTTCCGGGAGTCTGTTAATGAGGCGTTGTATCAGAAGAATTTTATCTTGCTGCATGGCCTGTTCCTCAGGATTGGATGAGTGATGTGGATCTGGCGCGTCGTAATCTTCCTCTTCTAGAAATTGATTGAGATTTTCCATCTTGCGTCTTTTGTCGAGTGATAGATGTCGACAGATTGTCAGACAAAAAGCCTCGATTGATTCAATCTCATTCCATTGAGTGCGTCTATTCCAAACCTTAATCATGGTCTCCTGTACAATATCTTCTGCCTCTTCCGCGTTGAGAGTGATGCGAAAGGCAAGCCGGTAGAGCTCGTTCTTTAGCGGCAGGATATCATTTCGGAAACTAATCTTTTTCATCCTCTCTATAATAGAATGACGTTTGAAAACGGGAAAAGTTACAAATAAATAAGAGTTTTTTTACCATGGACACAAAGAGCAAAATTATGTTGTTTTTTATGTCCTTGGTGGCTTGGTTTATCTGATCGTTGTGCCAGAGGAACTGTCAATAGCTGTAGCAAGGGTGATGATTACCTCTTTCACACCGGCATCGATGGCGGAAAGTGCATTCTCAATCTTTGGCAGCATACCTCCGCTAACGGTCCCGTCGGCTTTATAGCGCTCGAAGTCCGCATGCGTGATGACAGGAATGACAGAATTATCGTCTTCAGGATTGCTGAGCACTCCCTTCTTCTCAAAACAAAAGATGAGTGTCACGTCGTAGTAAGACGCCAGAGCCTTGGCGGTCTCACTGGCAATTGTATCAGCATTGGTGTTTAGAATGTTCCCTTGCCCATCGTGGGTCAGTGGGGCCATGACTGGTGTGATGCCAACCTCAATCAGTCGACTAAGCATCTCACCATTAGCATGGTCAACATCGCCCACGAAGCCGAAATTGACGAGAGTAGAAACCCCGGAGATCGCAACTGGGGGGCGACGGTGACTACGGATGATATCCATATCGGCGCCAGTAAGGCCGATGGCATTCACTCCATTAGCCTGAAGACGGGCCACAAGATTCTTGTTGACAAGTCCCCCATACACCATGGTCACCACACTGAGCATGTCGGCATCGGTGACGCGGCGTCCACCTACCATCTTCGATTCAATGCCGAGAGCTTCTGCTACTTTTGTAGCCTTGCGGCCACCACCATGTACCAAAACTTTTTTCCCCTCAATTGTACAGAATTTCTTGAGCAATTGGGTGAGTTGGGCATCGTCCTCGACGATGGCACCACCTACTTTAACTATCGTGATTTTCTCTTTCACTTTTGTGTTTTTTCTTTATTCGAGATAAGTGTAACCATATAACCCAGAACGATAGTTACTCAGGAACTCCTTGCCTTCCTCAAGGGAAATCCTACCCTGTTTAACACTTTTGGCTACCCATACCTCCAACTGACGGACGAGTTTCTTGGGGTCGTATTGGACGTAGTCGAGCACCTCGGCCACGGTCTCACCATCGATGATTTGGTCGATATGATAGGAACCGTCTTTTTCAGAGATATGTACAGCATTTGTGTCACCGAACAGATTGTGCATGTCGCCTAGGATCTCCTGATAAGCGCCCACGAGGAAAACCCCCAGATAGTAAGATTCGTTCTTTCTGAGCGGATGAACAGGAAGGGAGTGCGAGTTATTGCGGTTGGTCACGAAGTTGGCTACCTTTCCGTCTGAGTCGCATGTGATATCTTGGATGGTTGCATTACGTGTAGGACGTTCGTCAAGACGCTGGATAGGCATGATGGGAAAAAGTTGGTCGATGGCCCATGAATCTGGCAAACTCTGGAACAGAGAAAAGTTACAGAAATATTTGTCGGCTAAGAGTTTGTCGATGTTCATCAACTCCTCTGGAATATGCTTTAGACCTTTTGTAAGGATATTGATTTCATGACACACGCTCCAATACATGGCCTCAATCTCGGCGCGAGTTTTCAGGTCGACGATGCCATGACTGAAAAGATCGAGCACTTCCTCGCGGATCTGTTCCGCATCATGCCAGTCTTCCAGCACATTCCGTGGTGAGAGGTTGTCCCATATATCATAGAGATCCTTCACTAACTGATGGCTCTCCTCATCGGGCTCGAACTCCTCGGGCATTTCTGGTAGGGAGGCTGTCTCTAGCACATCGATGACAAGTACGGAGTGGTGAGCTGCCAGGGAGCGTCCGCTCTCTGTGATGATATTCGGATGGGGAAGATTATTCTTGTTGGCAGCCTCTACAAAGGTATAAATACAGTCGTTGACATATTCCTGAATGGAGTAGTTAACGGAGCTTTCGCTCGAGGGTGAGCGAGTGCCGTCATAGTCGACGCCAAGACCACCGCCACAGTCAACAAAGTCAACGTTGTAGCCCATCTTATGCAATTGAATATAGAATTGTGAGGCCTCGCGGAGTGCTGTTTGGATACGACGAATCTTAGTAATTTGAGATCCGATATGGAAATGGATCAGACGCAGGCAGTCGCGCATGTCTTTCTTGTCCAATAGCTCAAGAGCTTCCAATAGTTCTGCACTTGTTAGGCCGAATTTGCTGGCATCACCGCCGCTTTCCTCCCACTTGCCGCTACCACTGGAGGCTAGTTTAATGCGGATGCCAATGTTAGGACGGACATTCAATTTTTTTGCCACTTTCGCGATGATCTCCAGTTCGTTAAGTTTTTCAACGACGATGAAGATTTTCTTACCCATCTTTTGTGCAAGCAGTGCTAGTTCGATATAGCTCTGGTCTTTATAGCCGTTACAGACGATTAGAGAATCGCTTTGGCACTGAACGGCGATAACGGCATGGAGCTCGGGCTTAGAACCTGCCTCAAGTCCTAAGTTGAACTTTTTGCCGTGTGAGATAATCTCCTCGACGACGGGCTGCATCTGATTCACCTTGATAGGATAGATGACGTAATTCTCTCCTTTGTACTCATACTCCTCGGCTGCCCTTTTGAAACAACTCCACGTCTTCTCGATTCGGTTGTCGAGGATGTCGGGGAAGCGGAGCAATACAGGCGGAGTGACGTCGCGCAGTGCGAGTTCGTCCATGACCTCGCGGATGTCAATCTGTGTCTTGTTTTTACACGGTGTGACATAGACATGACCTTTGTCGTTGATGCCGAAATAGGAAGTGCCCCAACCAGTGATGTTATAGAGCTCTTTCGAATCTTCAATCGTCCATTTCTTCATGACTTTTCAAATCGGTTTGTTAGGGTGATTAGGTGTTATAGAGAGAGCAACTCGCGAATTTTGGCGATGCTGATTTTGATTTTCTCATAATTGTCCATCAGACTGACATCCAGTGTGTAACGCGCCTTGTTGTAAAATATTTCCCGTTTCTCTAACTGTTCCCTGATGAAGGTAATGAGTTCCTCGGGACTCTTGCCTTTCAGCAACGGGCGTTCACCCTTGCTCATTAACAAATGTTTGTATAGTACCTCTGGTGTCGCTTTCAGGTATATTACCTGTCCTTGTTCGTTGAGGTAGTCCATGTTGTCGAAAAAACAAGGTGTTCCACCACCGCAACTGATGATTACATCCTCAAATTCTGCTATCTCATGGAGCATGTTATGCTCTATCAGACGGAATCCTTCCTCACCTTTCTCGGCAAAGATCTGGGTAACGGTCTTGCGCATACGGTTTTCGATATACCAATCGAGGTCATAGAAGACAATACCCAGTTCCTGTGAGAGCGCCTTGCCGATTGTGGTTTTCCCAGCTCCCATATAGCCGACGAGGATAATACGTGTCATGTCAACCTTTCTTTACAGGAGTCGCATGGATAACTTTCATGCACTCGTCGTAAGTAAGCTCTGCGACTTTCTCATGAAGGGACTTCGGCAGACGATAGTTCTTGCCGTCGTATACCAGATAGGGACCGTACCGACCGTTGAGGACCTCCAGTTTCGCGTCCTCGAGGAAAATCTTCAGATGCTTCTTATTGTCTTGCTGACGTTTCTCCTCAATTAGCGCGATAGCCTCATTGAGGGTGATGGTCATGGGGTCGGCTCCCTTGGGGAGTGACGTGTATTTTCTGTCGTGAAGGACGTAGGGACCGAAGCGACCGGCACCGATGGTGACAGGTTTTCCTTCAAATTCGCCCACCTCACGTGGTAACTTAAATAGATCGAGTGCTTCGTCGATAGTGATAGTCTCCATGCTTTGCTCTTTAGGTAACTGAGCAAACAGCGGTTTGTCCTTATCCTCAGCGGTACCTATCTGTACGACTGGTCCGAAACGGCCGATTTTTACGAATACGGGCCGATCGCTATTGGGATCAACGCCTAACAGACGCTCACCGGCCTTGTGTACATT
Organism: Prevotella aff. ruminicola Tc2-24; assembly: GCF_900110895.1. Taxonomy (GTDB): domain Bacteria; phylum Bacteroidota; class Bacteroidia; order Bacteroidales; family Bacteroidaceae; genus Prevotella. The sequence continues at coordinate 421,083 of NZ_FOIQ01000002.1, forward strand.
ACGGCTGTTCATGGTCTTCTCGACGGTAGGCTTGAAGTCGTTATAGAACGTGTGCATCATGTCTGTCCACTTCTCACCACCTTCAGCGATTCTATCGAAGTCCTGCTCCACCTTTGCAGTGAAGTTATAGTCCATAATATCCTTGAAGTTCTTCATCAAGAAGTCATTCACGACGATACCCACATCGGTGGGAATAAGTTTTCCTTTCTCTGAGCCAACCATCTCTTTACGAGTCTTCTGGTTGATTTGCTTCCCTTTCAGTTGGAAGAGAGAATAGCTGCGTTCCTCACCTTTCTTATCACCTTTCTGCACATATTCGCGCTGCTGGATTGTTGAGATGGTTGGGGCGTATGTTGACGGACGACCGATACCCAACTCTTCCATCTTGTGTACGAGGCTAGCCTCTGTGTATCGCTGTGGTCCCTGACTGAAGCGCTCTGTGGCGAGAATCTCGCGACGGACTAGTTCCTGTCCTTTCTTCAATGGGGGAAGGAGGTGTCCGAACTCGTCAATCTGCTCATCATCATCGGAAGATTCACGGTAGACCTTAAGGAATCCATCGAACTTCACCAGTTCACCCTGGGCAACAAACTGTTCGTCGCATCCGCTGACCTGAATGTTAATGGTGGTTTTTTCAATCTCTGCATCGGCCATCTGGCTGGCTATCGTGCGTTTCCAAATCAGTTCGTACAGTCGCTTCTCTTGTGCAGTTCCTTCTATCTCAGCCTGATCCATGTATGTTGGGCGGATGGCTTCGTGTGCCTCTTGTGCTCCCTTGGCGCTGGTGTGATACTGACGGGGCTTGCTATAGTTGCTGCCATATAGCTTAGCAATCTCCTCCTTGCTGGCACCGAGACAGAGATTCGAGAGATTGACAGAGTCAGTACGCATATAAGTGATACGTCCATTCTCATAAAGGTGTTGTGCTACCATCATCGTCTGACTGACCGTATAGCCGAGCTTACGGGCAGCCTCTTGCTGGAGGGTGGACGTGGTGAAAGGAGGCGCCGGTGTGCGCTTGACTGGTTTTTTTGTGATACTCTCTACGGTGAATGTAGCTTCCTTGCACTTCTCCAAGAAGGCCATCGCTTCGTTCTCTGTCTTAAATCGTGAACCCAATAGTGCCTTTACCTCTGTTGCCGAACCGTCGGGGTTGGTGACAGCAAAGATACCGTTCACACTATAATATATTTCACTCTTGAAGTTCTGAATCTCACGTTCACGCTCAACAATTAGTCGGACAGCCACGCTCTGCACGCGACCGGCAGAGAGAGCAGGCTTGACTTTCCTCCACAAGACGGGTGACAGTTTGAAGCCGACGATACGGTCAAGCACACGGCGTGCCTGTTGTGCGTTCACCAGGTTCATGTCCAGATGGCGAGGATGCTCAATGGCATCAAGAATAGCCGTTTTGGTGATTTCATGGAAGACAATGCGGTTGGTCTTCTGCTTGTCGAGCCCAAGCACCTCGCACAGATGCCATGAGATGGCTTCTCCCTCACGGTCCTCATCGGATGCGAGCCAGACCTTTTCGGCTTTGGCTGCTTTTGAACGCAGGTCGGCTACCAACTTGGTCTTTTCTTCGGGAATCTCGTATTCTGGCTCAAGCGTCTTATCATCGACGCTTAGTTCTTTTTTCTTCAAGTCGCGGATATGTCCATAGCTTGACATGACCTTAAAGTCCTTTCCGAGAAACTTCTCAATGGTCTTTGCCTTGGCTGGAGACTCCACGATCACTAAGTTTTTCTGCATACTTCGTCTTGTTTTTATTTCTTACGGGCTGCAAAAGTAAGCAAAAAACTTTCTCTCACCTTATTTATATATAGGATTTTTTGTTTTCTTAACAATTATCTTGTAGGAAGCGTTGAACGGCTTGACGGATAGAGAGTAGTCCAAAATGCCTAACATCCACATCATGAAGGGATAACCAAAGACATTCGGCTGCGTCGTCATCTGCTTGTGGCATGACGCTCTCGTATGTATGACAGATGAAGAACATATCGAGTGTGTGAATCTCCATGTCTGAGTAGGGGTATATGTTAGGAATGGAAAAAAGGTATTTTACGTTATCGGCATCGATTGTGAGACCCGTTTCCTCCTTGATTTCACGTACCATACCTTGTTCACCGGACTCTTCATTGTCAACAAAACCGCCTGGTAGGTCAAGTGTGCCCTTGGCTGGTTCTTTCCCACGACGGACGACCAACAGCTCGTTTTTTTCGTTTAGGATAAAAGCGGCTGTTGCCGAACTGGGGTTCTGGTAATAAGTGAACCCACATTTCGAGCAGTGTTTGCTTTTGAAATTGTGTTCCTTGAATAGCTCACTGCCACATTTTGGACAGTAATGAAAGATGTCTAATGGATGATTCATATTTCTAAGTAAACGATTACATTACCAATTGTCGGTACGGAACGGGAATAGGGGCAGGTTGGCCCCGTTTTTCATGTTACCGAGTTGGAAGTTCTTAAAACAGTAACGTACAGCTACGGGTTTTTTGACCTTAGGCGAGTATACCTTGATGGCCTCATCCCAGTAATTACCGCCAGGTTGCCAAAAGTGCTGGGCTTCGGCGGGGTAGAAGACCTTGTCCTCACCGGCAATCTCAAAACCTTTGATATCCTCAAAAGGTGCGTCGCTGTGGTAATTGTCCTGCAGATGGATATAGGCGGCACAGTCTTTGATGATCATGTCTTTGAACGTCGAACTCTTATAAAGTATTTTTTCAAAGCCATAGTCGCGGTTGAGCGCGGTATAGGCCAGTCGTTCACCCACCTGTTGCTTCTGAGCGGGATGAATCTGTGAGAATTCATAGGGGAAAACCAAATCGTTTGTGCAGACAAGAGAACTATTGGGGATCATCTGGCTGGCCTTGTGCTGCTGTTCACGCAACAAAGCACCGCTGGTGTCGTCGAGATCATCGTTATAGGCATAGGGAGCAATCTGAACAAAATAAAAGGGAATCTCTCCTAATCCAAATTGTGAACGCCATTGCTCAACGAGCAATGTCAGGCGCTCAGCATATTGATTACCAGAATCACCGACGTTTGAGCAGCCCTGGTAGAATAGGATACCTTTAATGGTATAGTTCAGGATGGGGTTGAAAGTACCGTTTCCCCAGAGCATGGAGCGGTGATAATCATACAATTCCCATTTCTTACAGATTGTAACGGAATCTGTCGGATCGTTGGTGTATTCCTGCAAGTTTTCTTTTGTTAGCCAACTTTCTACGCGCGTACCTCCTTTATTCGCTTCAATGATTCCGACGGGGATGTCCAGTGCCTGGTGTATGGTGCGAGCAAAAAAATAACCAGTGGCCGAGAAGTCACCGACGGTATTAGGAGAGCAGGTCTTCCACTCGCATAGAGCGTCATCCTGTGGCTCAGCACGCATCACGCTGGGAATTTTCACAGAACGTACTCCTCTGTGATTGACGGCATCAATGACTACTTGATTATAGTCTTTTACGGGGCATTGCCAAAATCCTTTTACCGGCATCTCCATGTTCGACTGTCCAGCACATACCCACACCTCACCGGCTACGACATTACTGACGGTTACCGGTTCTCCGTCATCGAATGTGATTGATAGTGGATCGTAACTTGCTTTTGGGGTCTTTACTTTTACGAGCCATCGCCCGTCTTTGTCAGCTTTGCTCATCGTTGTTGTGCAATCCCATGAAGTGGTAACCTTCACCGTCTTGCCGGGTTGAGTCCATCCCCAGAGACGAGCCTCGGTCTGCTGTTGTAGTACCATGTTATCACATATGATGTGAGGTAGTCTTACTTTGGCTTCTACGCCGAGTACTAGAACCGCGAGTGTTAAAGTCGAAAGGGTTTTCTTCATTGTTATCGTAGTTTTAAGTTCCGAGATGCAAAGATACAACTTCTTGGGGAGAGATGTTGTTGATTCGCGCTTTTTTTTCTAATTTTGCATAATAGTATCATAAATGAAGAAAAAAGGTTTAGCGTATTGGCTCATTATCAATGATTAATCCGTTGTCTCTGTTATTTGGTTGGGTGCTCGACCTTGTTCTCGGTGATCCACAGAGGATACGGTTAAGGGGACACAGTCGGGGAGTGCGGTTACCGCATCCTGTGGTGTGCTTTGGACGGATGATTTCGTTCTGTGAGTATCGGTTCAATAAGGGACGCTTTCGCAAATTGAAGGGCGCTGTGGTGGCAGTTACTTTAATCCTTTTGGTTTTTGGAGTGATGTGGGCTCTCAGAGAGCTGTTTAGTATGTTCACAATACCTCTTAGTGATGGTACCCGGCAACCTGTGCTCTTCTATCTCTTTGATATGCTGTTGGTTTTCTACTGTCTGGCTGGCACGACGCTCATTCGGGAGGTACGTCAGGTATTTCTCGCCCTCGACCGGTCGTTAGACGAGGGGCGACGGCAGGTGGCTCGTATTGTGGGACGCGACACGTCGGAGCTCTCTGCCCAGGAAGTGATGACTGCAGCCCTCGAGACTCTTGCAGAGAATCTTAGTGATGGGGTGGTCGCCCCACTATTTTGGTTGGCTCTATTAGGAACACCTGGTATGCTGACCTATAAGATGGTGAATACGCTTGATTCGATGATTGGCTACCGTACGAAGCGTTATAGAGCGTTTGGTTGTTGGGCCGCCTATATCGATGATGTGGCCAACTATCTCCCTGCCCGTCTTACGGCCTTATTGATGATTCTTGTGTCGGGAAGGCTTGACTTGTTGTCATTTGTTTGGTGCAATGGTAGTAACCATGCCTCACCCAACAGCGGCTATCCGGAAGCCGCTCTTGCCGGAATCCTTGATTGTCGTTTTGGTGGTCCTCATTATTATTTTGGCGAACTTTTCTATAAACCTTATATTGGTGATCATGATCGTCTGTTGACGAAAGAAGATATGCTGATTGCTGTTCGCATCAATCGGATGACAGAGGTATGGATGGTTGGTTTAGTCGCGTTGACATCATGGATTTGTTGTTAACGTACAGACGACCAGGCAGGTTGTCAGTTCTACCAGAAGATAGACTGCGCCGCAGCAGTCACCGGTATAGCCGTGTAGACGACGCCAGATGAGCAGGTAGAGGAAATACATTATTAGACAAGGTAAGAAGATAACCATCTCCCATGACAGGTGGGTTAGGTAGAGAAAGGTTGCCATGGGAAGCAGTCCCTGAATGGCAAGACTGATGCCAGCCTTCCAGTCGATTTTCCTATAAACGGTTTTGGCCTTTGCTTCGTCCTCTTGTCGTGCATATGGCATCATCATAATCAGTTGGCTAGTCACCATCTTACTATAAGGATCGGCGACAAGGATGGTTAGAGCGGCCATTTTAGGCGACATGGAGAATAGGACGGTTCCTAAGAGCAATACGTATATGAAAAGTCCTAGTACACCAAAGGTGCCGATGTGTGAGTCTTTCATGATATCTAAGATACGCTGGCGGTCAGTACCTCCGCCTCCGAAACCATCGAGAAAGTCGGCCAGTCCGTCTTCGTGAAGGGCTCCAGTCATAAGCATTCGCATGCTAATGGCGGTGATAACAGCAATAGCGTAGGGTACGACCATACTACCAAAGTAGAGTATAGCGGCCATCGTACTGCCCGTGAGCCAACCAGTGAGCGGCCAGTGCTCGACAACTGCCTGATAACACGTTTTAGGCGGCTTGTGCAATCGCCAGAAGGGCAGACGGGTAAAGAAAATGAAGGCGGCCCAGGTACGATCGTACCAACGACAGCGTTCTGATGAGTTCTGGTCTTTTGGACGGAGTGGGTCAATATGGATCTCCATGGTGGTCAGAAATATTTAGTAATTTTTGCGTGTTCAAAATGGTCCATCTCATTAATCATCCTTACGGCAGAGTCTACGATGGGAAAGGCACAGAGGGCGCCAGTTCCCTCACCGAGTCGTAAGCCCAGATTGAGTAAAGCTTTTACCTGAAGAATGTCAAGCATCTTCTTGTGTCCGTTCTCGTCACCACAGTGGGTAAAGATCATGTACTCCTTAGCGGTTGGATAGAGTTGGATGGCGGCCAAAGCGCAGGCCGTCATGATGAATCCGTCTATCAATATGATAAGGCGTTGCTCTGCGGCGCGAAGCATGGCACCGATGGCAGCAACCATCTCGTAGCCGCCGAAATAGGCGATGATATCTTCCACAGAAAACGAAGTAACGGTATTGTCAGTTAGGAAGTGGTTGACGGCCCGTTTCAGTAATTGTTGTTTGAGGTAGACCCCTTCTGTGGCTAGACCGGCTCCGGCACCGATGCATGTCTCGAGAGGTAACTGTCCGAACAGACTCATCCAGATACTTGACGGAGAGGTGTTGGCAATACCCATCTCGCCGATAGAAAGGATGGTACAGCCATCAGCGATGCAGTCGTCAACCAGGTTACTACCTATGCGGATGGCTTGGTCGAACTCCTCGGTTGTCATGGCAGGTTCATAGAGAAAATTTCGGGTGCCGCGGGCAATCTTACGATGAATAATACCATCAATGCCACTCAGGTCATGGTCGACGCCGACATCAATAATACGTAGCTTGAAACCGTGTTGGCGACAGAACATGTTAACCCCGCCACCGCCATGGGTGAAATTAATCATCTGCTGCCACGTCACTTCGCGTGGTGAGATACTGACCCCCTCGCGTTCGATGCCGTGGTCACCGCCGAACAGCAGATGGCAAGGTGAAAGAAGCTTTGGTGTGAGAGTCTGTTGGATAAGACAGATCTGCATGGCTAACGTCTCCAACCTGCCGAGTGAACCCTTGGGTTTGTTCAGGTTGTCAATCTTTGTCTGGATTGCCGGACGCATAGACTTGTCGGGCATCTGGATATTGAAGGTCCTCATTTGATTTTTATTGGTATTCCACTGATCATCAGAATAACCTCGTTAGCTTTTTGGGCGATATATTGGTTAATCCAGCCTTCGAGATCCGTGAATTTCCTCTGTATGGCATTCTCACTCACACCGCCACTGCCAATCTCGTTGGTAACGAAGATAAAAGTAGCATCGTGGTCGGTGAAGCGGTCAATTTCTTCTTTGACGGTCTTGAGTGTTTGGTCAACATCAGAGGTTTTGTAAAAGAAATTCGTCAACCATAACGTCACGCAGTCGATTACTACCACGTGTCCCGTAAGGTCATGTCGACTTAGGTACATCTCTTCTTCGATATTCGTCCACTGGGGACCGCGTCGTTGCTGATGTTTCCGCACCCGTTCGCGGAACTCATCATCCCAGAGATGTGCAGTGGCCAGATAGACGGGATGAGGCGACAGACGGAGTGCTAGTTCCTCTGCATGACGACTCTTGCCAGATCGTTGGCCGCCGGTAATCATAATGATCTTTTTCATATCGTGATCTTTTCTATTCCACCATAATCTACCAAGTTGTTCCATGTCTCTTGCTCAGTGAATAGTCCTGCATAGAGCCCTGCACAAAGCAGCACACCCCCATGGGCAAAGACTGCGATGCGTCGGTAGGGTTTTGTCTTTACTTCGTCGAGAAATGTCGCCACTCTCTGGTAAAGCATGGTAAAGCTCTCGCCTCCGGGTGTCGGCAGGTGCATATAGTCCTTATACCAAGCATCAAGGCGAGGATCCTTGATTTCATCAAACATCTGCATCTCCCATACGCCCATCGACATTTCCATAATTCGGTCATCGAGCACGGGCTTTTTATACCCGCAGTATACTGCCAACAGTCGTGCTCGCGTTAACGGTGACGAAAAGACCTGATCGAAGGGTAGGTGTCGTGACAGATTCAGCTTCGTAACGGCAGCCTCTTGTTCGAAAGTGTCGGCTACTGCCACGTCTGTTTGTCCATAGCACATTCCCTTAGGAACATTCACTCGGGTATGTCTGACCAATACGACTTCCATTTTATTAGATGTTTGCTGCAAAGTTACGAAAAAAATGATTATCTTTGCAGCCATTATTAGGAAAATAATTGTAGAAGGGATAAACCTAAACACATTCTGACATCAACTATTTAAAAAAATGAAGAAATCAATTATTCTAGCATCACTGATGATGCTGACCATCCAAATGATGGCGCTCACGCCTTGGAAAAAAGGTGGATTTGAAACCGGCCAGTACCGAAATCTCTTTGTGGAGATGGGTTATAAACAGGTCGATGTCGACGCGAAACTGAAGACTGTGTTCGACGATGTATTCCGTGGCCCTAACAAGGTTTATTTCGAGGTGGGCGATACGATGGGCTATGTTTCTGACGTGAAAAACCACGACGCACGTACCGAGGGAATGTCATATGGGATGATGATCGCAGTGCAGTTCGGTGAGAAGGATATCTTTGACCGTCTGTGGCGATGGAGTAAGAAGTATATGCAGCATCAGGATGGCAACCGTAAAGGCTACTTCGCATGGAGTTGTAAGACCGATGGAACACATAATGCAGAGGGCGCAGCCTCCGACGGAGAACTCTATTTCATTACCTCATTGATTTTCGCCTCGAATCGTTGGGGAAACGATACCGGCATCAACTACAAGGCAGAGGCACAGCACATCCTTGATTGCATTCAACCCAAAGAGTATGAGCCAGAGCCTCGTCATGGTGGATTTCCTGGCTTTGGTCCCCAGCAGACAGGTCCGCAGAAGATGTACCTGATTGATCCTGAGACACAGCTGATTACCTTTACACCTGATGGTTTCGGGCAGCGCTATACCGATCCTAGTTATCATATCCCTGCTTTCTACGAAGTATGGGCGAAGTGGGCAGACGACGGGCGTAGTGACTACTGGAAAGAGTGTGCCCAGAAAAGTCGTGAGTTTCTGCACAAGGCCATCAATGAGCAGACGGGCCTGAATGCCGACATGTGTCAGTATGATGGTAGTGAGATGCAGATGCCTCGTTTCCCAGGCGTGTCTCAGAATCAGCAGGGCGCACCCCGTCGTTTCGGTAACAATAATTTCCGCTATGATTCATGGCGTGTACCGATGAACATCACTCTTGACTACGAGTGGAGCTGTGCTGACGGTGAGTGGCAGCGCCAATATGGCGAGAAGATCCAGAACTTTCTCTATAGTCAAGGTGTTGACACATTTGTCGATCAGTATCGAGTTGATGGATCGCTCCCCGAAGGCGATGAGATTCTGCAGGCTGGTGGTTATCGGAAACTACGTCATAGTATTGGTCTCGTGGCGACGTCTGCCGCTGCGTCGATAATGTGTGGTCATGATAAAAGCAAGGAATTCGTGGATGCTCTTTGGAATGCCAAACACGAACCTTTCGACGATGGTTATTTCGATGCTTATTATGATGGTCTGCTTCGCCTTTTTGCCTTTATGCACCTGAGTGGTAATTATCGGATAATCGTACCCCAGAGATAGCGAACGGACAGTTGTTCTTCCAACGAGCAAGAGTCACAAAGGAGAAATAGTTCCCTTGTGGCTCTTGTTGTTATTTGCTCGATATGATGAAAAGTAGATATCTGACGAAAAAGTAATGGTATTGCAACTATTTGGATACTCATCTCGTCTAATAAAGACAAGGAGTATTGGTAAGTAAGAGTTTTTTTGCAACCGAGTTGCACTTATTATACCCTACTTTTGCAGACAGAAATATTGTTAGGCTATTGCCTGATAGTATAGTGTCTGGAGAGATGCATGTCAGAAAAAAGTAATAGAAGGATTTAGCAAAGTAACACATAAACGAAACATTAATTAAGAAAGAATGAAAAGATTGTTTTCTATAGCAGCTATAATAACGATGCTGCTGTTCCCTATGGTGGCAGGGGCACAAGCCACACAGACAATCCGTGGGCAAGTGAACGATGTGGCATCGGGAGAGCCGATGATTGGTGTGACAATTCAGGTTGACAATGACTGCAGTACCGCTACCGTCTCTGATATGAACGGAAACTTTGTCATAATGAAAGTGCCTGTTGGACGACATTCCATAAAGGCTAGTTATGTAGGCTATGAGCCGGTGGTACTTAAGGAACAGTTGCTTTCTTCAGGAAAAGAAATGGTGTTGAATCTCCAGATGCGAGAACGTGTATCCACTCTTCACGAGATTGTCGTAAAACCACGTGTGAACAAACAGATGCCACTCAATGAGATGGCGCAAGTGGGCGCACGTATGTTCAGTGTGGAAGAGGCCAATCGTTATGCTGGTGGTATGGCCGATCCTGCTCGTACAGCCTCGATGTTCGCGGGTGTGGCCTCTGGTGGTGCTACGAATGGCATCAGTATCCACGGTAACTCGCCACAGATGTTACAGTGGCGTGTGGAGGGCGTTGAGGTGAATAATCCCAACCACTTCGCGGATATCTCGGAGGCAGGTGGTGGAATCTTTACCTCTCTCAATGGTACGGTGCTGGCCAACAGCGACTTCCTCACAGGTGCTATGCCGGCAGAGTTTGGTAATGCTTTGTCTGGAGCGTTCGATATGAAGATGCGTGTGGGAAATAATACGAAGTACGAACATACCGTTCAAGTGGGTACCCTAGGTGTTGATGTCGCCTCAGAGGGACCGTTGGGTAGGAATTCAAAAGCCTCGTACCTCGTGAATTACCGCTATAGTTTTCTTGAACTTGCAAAGAAGATGCATGCTATCAATATGGACAAGGAGACAATCGACTATCAGGATCTGAGCTTCAAGCTGAACTTCCCCACTACCCATGCAGGCACATTCTCTGTATGGTTTACGAGTCTGATTGATAACTACGAAAATAAGGTGCCAGAATTGTCGGAGAGAGAGACGTTGTGGGACACGAACGATTCATGGTCGCGTCAGCGTAACTGGGCAACAGGATTGACGCATATCTACCGTTTCCGTGCGGGAAGTACTCTGCGCACTAGCATCGCCTATACGGGAAGTTATACCAAATTAGGAGTGAACGACTATGATGAGCAGCTCAACAAGATGCCCGACATGGCTGGTCGTAACAAGTCATGGAATATCATCACCAGTATACAACATCAGCATAAGTTCTCCTCACGTTACACCATGCAGAATGGTTTCGAACACCAGCATATGGATTTCTGTACAAAGCTTGATCATATTAGTATCGTAGGTGGTCCGTTATATCGTGTCTACGAGTCGGACGGGAATACGGGGCTGACCCGTTTTTATACTAACCATAAGGTTTCTATCAGTAGTCGCCTCTCAACTGTGGCTGGTGTCAATGTGATGTGGTTCAATCTCAATAATCAGTGGAGCGTAGAACCTCGTTTCAGTGTACAGTATAAGACATCTCCTTTGAGCACATTCTCTGTGGCTTATGCACAGAATAGTCGTAAGGAGGCGACGGATGCTTACTTCGTACTATTGCCGGATGCTCAGTCTGGATGTCCTTCTCCTAATAAGAATCTCGGTCTTACCCGTTCGCACTATGTCTCTGCATCGTTTGCTCAGCGTTTGGGAGATAATGCCATGATGAAGATTGAACCTTATTGGCAGTATCTCTTTGATGTGCCTGTAGAAGAAGGCACAACCTATTCTATTATCAACCACCGTAAGTTCTTTCAGGACAAAGCACTAGTCAACACGGGAGCAGGCCGCAACTACGGTATCGACTTCACGTTGGAACGCTATCTGAAGGACGGTTTTTATGGCATGCTGACAGCAACGGTATTCAAGTCGGAATACCGTGATGCCCAGAGAGTGTGGCATCATACGCGTCTCGATCGTGGCTATATCGCCAACCTCTTAGGTGGTAAAGAGTGGATGGTTGGTCGGAATCATAAGAATGTCTTTGGTCTCAATGGCCGATTAACTCTGATGGGTGGTGAGCGATATACGCCAATGCCAGAGGGGTTCACCTATGAAGATGTCGTGTCGCGTCCTGATAGATCAATTCCTGAAGATGGTGATCATCCATACAGCAAGCAGATGAAAGGTGTAAATGTGGGCTATGCCTTCTCTGTGAAGTATACGTTCAATGGCAGGAAGACGGCTCATCACTTTATCTTGGAGTATCTTGGAATACGCTCCTTCCAAGGGCAAACTTTCGACATCCGAACGCATGAAATTGTAGATAAGTTCACGTCGCTTACTTTCCCGAATATTGCCTATAGGGTGGATTTCTAAGTCTTGTGTGTTGGAGAAATAAAAGAGCCCCGCAAATGAACATCATTTGCGGGGCTCTTTTATGAGTGTCGACACTTGGATTCGGACCAAGGACCCCCACCATGTCAAGGTGATACTCTAACCAGCTGAGCTATGCCGACTTTTCTTTTTTGTGGGTGCAAAGGTAATGAAAAGGTTTCATATATGCAAGAAAAAGTTTTTTTTTCTTGCATATATGAACAGATTCTTTCTTTAAAGCAGTTTCTTTATTTCTGCCTCCAGATCCTTGATCTGGGCGGCGCGCTTCACGAGGTTGTTACCACGATCAATCAGGAAATAATCAGGCACGGCCTGTATATTGTACATCATCAGACGCTCTGAGTTGACACCATCGCCATCACGTACGTTGATCCAAGGTAGAGCGGCCGTTTGCTGCTTCCAGAAATGTTCGTCGGAATCGAGCGATACTTGGAAAACCTCAAGTCCCTGAGCGTGGTATTTGTTATAGAGTTCACGAAGCATTAGGATACGGGCCGGAGAGTCATCCAAGGCAAAGACGTGGAAGTCGAGCAGTACCACCTGACCTTTCAAGTCTGTAAGGTGACGTGCCTGACCCTTGTTGTCCAACAGAGTGATATCAAGAACACCAGCCTCCTTTACCTTGTCGGCGTCAACCTCCAGATTTGCATTCTTTGCTGCTATAATGCGCTGATTTTTTATACCCTCGATAGCGATGTTGTGTAGGTTCTGACCGCGCTCGGCATGTGGGTAGTAAGTATCCCAACTAGTGGCAACGGCGGCAAAGACCTTGATGTCATCCTTGTCGGTGCGTGGATTGAAAATCAACCAGTTTCCCAAAGTCTGGAAAAGAGCGAAATAAGAGTAAGCCTTAAAAGGCTCTTTGAAGATATAGTTAAACTTCACGTCGTTCTTATAGTCGGCCAGAAGTTTGAGGATGCTGTCGTTAGCAGTTTCCACAGTGAGTGAGGAGTCTTGCTGGATGGCGATGGCACGGTTCTGCAGATTGATCTGCTTGAAGGCCAACTCCCTAATCTTCTCACAGTTGTCTGAACCGCTGACGGTGTAATTTGTTGCCATGTCAGGGTAATCGCCTTTGATTTTTACTGTCTCAGTGGAGTCGATGCTCACATTGATAATTTGGTCTGCAATCCTAAGACGATAGAACTCCGGGGCTGCCGTAGCCTCCTCGCTGAAGGAGAAGTCGCCGGCTTCGTCGAGTTTTACAGAGTCGAGCACACTGATACCCTCGATTCCCACATTCTCAAAATAGAGCACAGAGTCTTTGGCATTACCAATCTGTCCCTCCACTGTGAACTTATTGTTGTTACATGAGGCTATTACCATGGCGCTCAGCATCATGGCTGTCGCCTTCCAAATATTTGTCTTTTTCATCTTGTCTTTAGTTTTCAGATGGCAAAGGTACAAATAAGCAACCAAAATACCAAATTTATTTGTGTTTTTTCGAGCACGGTGATATACGCTGGATGCAAAAGGTATGCCTTTTTTCATAAAAAACGAAAAATAATCATCATTTTTTTGTTTATTTATATTATAATGTGTAACTTTGCGCCCGCATTTTGACAATGCGAACACGAAAGCAGACAGCACTTTTTAGCGATATGCGGGCTTTCTGAGTTCGGTTTTCGCTGTCTTTGCATTTTTTATTTTTTAGATGTTTTAAACAAGATGAACGTAATTACAAAGACCCTTCAATTGGCTGATGGACGTACCATTACCATTGAAACCGGGAAAGTGGCAAAACAGACCGACGGCTCCGTTGTTCTCCGTATGAACAACACCGTATTGCTCGCCACTGTTTGTGCCGCAAAAGATGCAGTTCCCGGAACAGATTTTATGCCTTTGCAGGTAGATTATCGTGAACAGTACAGTGCAGCCGGTCGTTTCCCCGGCGGATTTACCAAGCGCGAAGGCAAGGCCAGCGACAACGAAATCCTGACATCACGACTGGTGGACCGTGTGCTCCGCCCGCTCTTCCCCTCTAACTATCATGCTGAGGTGTTTGTGAATGTGATGCTACTCTCCGCAGATGGTGTGGATCAGCCCGACGCTTTGGCTGGCTTTGCTGCCTCTGCTGCTTTGGCTTGTTCTGACATTCCTTTCGAGTGCCCGATCAGTGAAGTGCGCGTAGCCCGTGTCAACGGTGAGTATGTAATCGATCCTACCTTCGAGCAGATGAAGGAGGCCGACATGGATATCATGGTCGGTGCTTCTGCCGAAAACATCATGATGGTGGAAGGTGAGATGAAAGAGGTGTCAGAACAGGATATGATCGGCGCCCTCAAGGCAGCTATGGCTGCTATCAAGCCGATGTGTGAACTTCAGACGGAACTCTCCAAAGAGTTAGGTAAAGATGTGAAGCGCGAGTATGATCATGAGGTGAACGATGAGGCTCTGCGTGAGCAGATGAACAAGGAGCTGTATCAACCCACCTACGACATCACTAAGCAGGCACTTGAGAAACAGGCACGTGCTGAGGCTTTCGATAAGATCCTTGCTGACTTCAAGGAGGCGTTCTTTGAGGCTCATCCCGAGATTACTGCTGATTCAGAGATTTGCAAGGACGAGTATGAGGCGATGATGGATCGCTACTACCACGATGTGATGCGTGATGCTATGCGTCGTTGTATTCTCGACGAGGGTATTCGTCTCGATGGTCGTAAAACTGACGAGATTCGTCCTATCTGGTGCGAAGTTTCTCCGCTGCCTATGCCTCACGGAAGTTCTATCTTCACTCGTGGTGAGACACAGTCGCTGTCGACCTGTACCCTCGGTACAAAGCTCGACGAGAAGCTTGTTGACGATGTGCTGGAGCGCGGCTATCAGCGCTTCCTTCTCCACTATAATTTCCCCCCATTCTGTACGGGTGAGGCTAAGGCTCAGCGCGGTGTAGGTCGTCGTGAGATTGGTCATGGTCATCTGGCGTGGCGCGGTCTGAAGGGTCAGATTCCCGAGGACTTCCCTTACACGGTACGTTTGGTCAGCCAGATTCTTGAGTCTAATGGCTCTTCTTCAATGGCTACTGTTTGTGCTGGTACGCTGGCTCTGATGGATGCTGGTGTGCCCATGAAGAAGCCTGTCTCGGGTATTGCTATGGGTCTGATTAAGAATCCCGGTGAGGACAAGTATGCAGTACTTTCCGATATCCTCGGTGATGAGGACCACCTGGGTGATATGGACTTCAAGACCACAGGAACGAAGGATGGTCTGACTGCTACTCAGATGGATATCAAGTGCGACGGTCTGTCGTTCGAGATTCTGGAGAAGGCACTCATGCAGGCCAAGGCAGGTAGAGAACATATCTTGAAGTGCCTGACCGACACGATTGCTGAGCCTCGTGTAGAGATGAAGCCTCAGGTTCCCCGTATCGAGGCATTCGATATTCCGAAGGAATTCATTGGTGCTGTTATTGGCCCGGGCGGAAAGATTATCCAGCAGATGCAGGAGGATACAGGTGCTACCATCACTATCGATGAGGTCGAGGGTGTTGGCAAGGTACAGGTTTCTGCACCTAATAAAGAGAGTATCGACGCAGCTATTGCCAAGATCAAAGCCATTGTTGCGATTCCCGAGGTTGGTGAAATCTACGAGGGTACAGTCCGTAGCATCATGCCTTACGGTTGCTTCGTGGAGATTATGCCAGGTAAAGATGGTCTGCTCCATATCTCGGAGATCGACTGGAAGCGTCTTGAGACTGTTGAGGAGGCCGGTATCAAGGAAGGTGACAAGATAAAGGTGAAGTTACTTGAGATCGATCCTAAGACGGGAAAGTACAAGCTTTCTCATCGTGTGCTAATTGAAAAGCCTGAGGGATACGTTGAGCGTCCTGCCCGCGGAGAGCGCCGTGAGCGTGGCGATCGTAGTGGTGAGCGCCGCCGTCCTGAGCGTGGTGACCGTCGTAATAGTGAGCACCGTTCTCGTCCCGAGAGACAGCATGGTGAACAGAACGCACCAACACAGGAGGCTCCGGCAGAAAACCAGCCGAAGGACTTCAGTGATTCACTGGACAACATGGATTTCTAATCAGTCCGTTCTCAATAAATAAAGAGGGCGCTTCAATGAAGTGCCCTCTTTATTTATATATATAGGTATGAACTTATGCAGATCTCCAAGGAAAATTGTGTCTTTTCTTTGTGAACCGACGAAGAAGGATACAATACCAGAAATAAGCCATCTGGTAGAGGGTCTGAGAGTTCCACAGTTTCAAATACGAAGCGAAAGTGAAAGTCCATCGGTATGTTCTGGTCCTCACGTCAATGTCAATATGGGTTTTGTCCGTCTTGTATTTCCTGTCAAGCAGGAAATAGGCATATTTCAGGGCACCAAGTTGTGGCTTAGCATCTAGATTGCCTTCAATGAGAGGAATGATTTCCTCCTTTTCTTTAACGACGTAGCAAGCATCAAGTCCTTCGTACGCAGAGTGGCCTATCAAGATGGATGGTTTCCCCCAGTAGCTGGCCTCCACGCCAACAGACGAACCGAACGAAATGACTTTCTCACAGGCATCAATCAGAGCATAGCTGCTGATTTTGCTCTCCGGTGCGATGACGGTCACGTTGGGGAAACTGTCATATTGGTACAGGTCGGTATGATCTTTGTAGTTCACACCTTTCAGGTTCGGATGGATACGTAGATAGTAGTGGATGTTGGCAGGAGAATGACTGAAGATATATCCCATGGCATCGCTCTGACTATCGAAGAGTTGACCGCCGTTCACATCTCTTCCTAAGGCGGCAAGCTCATCTTGCGAGGATGTGTAGATGGCGACGTTCCTCTTGTTGGGATCAAAGCCTTCAGGAAGCAATCCCGTGACCTGATCGGCGACATAGACTTTTACGTCAACAACCAACTGCCCCTTGCGTCGTTTCTCGTAGAATGAAGCTGCGGTTTCTCGCTTTTGTACGTCTGACTCCGGCGACTCCTCCCAGAGTCTCTTAATCATTCTGTCCCACATCTTGATGTTGTGAGGTAACTCGTCATGGTAGCTCATCTTCGCATACGGCTCTCCGTGTCCGCCTACGGTCTCCACGGCTTTGAAGTGGATGCCCAGTGCTTTGGCGATGTCGTAGAAAAGACGGTTCTCGTAGAGGCGGCCGTTATGAATGACAATGATGTCTGGTCTGACTTGTTTGATCAGTAGATAGGCGGTGTCTACGAGATTGCAGAGTTCTCCAATTAGTGGGACTGCGAAATCGTGAAACTCTTCGAAACGCTTCAGATCCAGGTCACGGGTACCGGTATAGTACATGGAAAGGATGGCGTTTCCTACCTCGACATCACGGTATACGAAGTTACGTAGTGCTTCTGCATCTTGAAAGTCAAATGTGACATTTTGGTGTTTCGTGTCCGGCTTCTTCACGGGCAGCATGTGTACGCCTTTCCCGAAGACGCGTTGGTATTCATGGTACATACGGTGACAGAACCGGCAGACACTGTCATAACCATCAGGGTTCATCCAACAGGAGGTGAGTGCAGTATGACAATAAGCCCAGTATACCTCGTCACCTGCCTGCCTGCCATCTAGGATATCGTCGATAATAACGCCGATATGAGGGGCAGCAATGGAGCAGCAACTGTAGTAGAGTCGTTTACTCATGGGTTATTGTCCTTTATAACGTGTGAAGAGACGACTTTTGTTCTCTAGAATATCCTGCATGATGACTTCCGTGCTGGCATTTAGGTCCACCACACCATAGTTGATACCGTTGATGAGATTCGACTTTAGGATGCCTTTCATCACTAGAGCCTCTGCCAGAGGGGGTAGTTCGTTGACAACCTCCATGTCAAGGTTACGCACCAGCATCGAATAGTGTCGTATGGTAGTCTCGCCGTTCTCGTCAATGTAGGGGGCTTCGAAAGTTTTCAGGAACCGGTATGGAATCTTGTCTACCACTTTCTCCTCTACATAGTGTACGTAGGTGAAGCCCCATAACTGGTCGTATTCTACATCCATCATTACCTGCTTGGCATGTACGCGTTCAAGATAGGCGAATGGTGAGTCTGAACCAAACGAAGAGACATTATTCATGTCGCACAACAACTGCTGGTCCTTGCCTGCTACGGCAAACGAGTAGAGTGGGTGCCGTGTCCGTCGGAACTTGGGATTCCTGAGTGCCTGGTCGCCTAACACCCCTACCTGACTCTTCGTCTTCTTGTAGTCGAAAGCTGTCTGATGACAGAAATCCCAGCTGTAGGTGGGTATCAGCAGGGTTCCTTCCTCTCCGATCACATCTAGAATGCTGTCAAAGAAGAGGTTGGGATTAAATCGCTCTCCGTGTTCCTTGCAGTTCAGGAGGATACGGGAGATGTATGATGAGAGTAGAACGGCATCTCCTCGTCTCAGCCCCCAGTGACGGGGAATGTCCAGGTAGCTGATGTAGTCGGTCATGCGTTCTTTGACTTTTCGATGACGGCAGCAATGCTGTCGATAGAAGAGAAATTCTCGGGGATGACGTCCGTACCGTCTATCTTGAAGTCAAACTGAGTCTCTAACTCGTCCACCAGGTTAACAATGTCGAAAGAGTCCAACATGCCTTCCTCGATAAAATTAACACTTTCGGTGAAATCGAACTCGGGTCTGAGCTCACTCAGAATTGAGATAATCTTTTCTTTCATTTTTACTTATTTACGATTTGTTTACTAATTCAATAAATCCAATTTTCCTATTGCTGAAATAACAGATCTTTCGACCTCCAAAAGCAATAGCTTCAACAGGTTTGAATAATGGAGTCCAATTGTGGTCCATTAACTTCTCGTATTCCTCCTCAATATTGTCAACCTGATAACACAGGTGATAAGGAGCGACGCCGGTTTTGGCTAGCAGGTTTCGCATGGGCTGGTTGTCCTCGAAGGGCTCAACCAATTCAATGCGCGGCTCGTTGCCTCTCGAGAGAAAGCAGAGCTTGGTGCGCTGGGTGTCATCGTTGAAGATCTCTCCCGCCGAATATCCCAACACCTCGAATTGCTTGGCAGTATCTTCGATGCTGCGTGTCAGGTAGCCGATATGGTCGATCGCATATTCCATCCTTTTGCTTCTATCCGTTGATCAGTTTTTTGTAATACAGACGGTCAATCTTTCCATTTGTGTTGCGCTGGAGCAGATCCACATGGCGGTACACTGTAGGAATCATGTATTTCGGTAGGGCCTGACCGATCTTCTTGCGGAAGTCGGAGGCGGAGATCTCCTGTTCTGCCTCGTAGATAAGCGTGATCTCCTTGGCTGCCTGATGATAGACTACACAGCCGTTTTTCACAAGCTTCAGGGTGTTGATGATTACGTGCTCAATCTCACCGAGATCCGTACGGTAGCCCAGATGTTTCACGATATTGTCTTTCCTACCCTTGAACATAATCAGTCCATCCTCGTCGTAACACACAATATCACCGGTGCGGTAGATGAGCTCGGGGTAGGATTTATTCAGAGGATTCTGCACAAAAGCGGCAGCCGTCTTCTCCGGGTTGTTGTAATAGCCCATGGCCAGTGAGGTGCCTCTCACGCAGAGTTCTCCTTCCTTGTACGGTTCCTTCACGGCCTTGTCGTCACCATCCAAAATAAGGATATCGGTGTTTCGACAAGGGATGCCGATGGGCAGAGGTTGCTCGTCGGGAATATTCTTGTCTACGATGTAGTATGTGCAGTCGAGGGTGATTTCTATCGGACCATATAGGTTGGCAAAGGTCACCTGTGGCAGATGATGGTGCCAGTAGTTAAACTGCTTAGTGGGGAAGACCTCTCCTGCAAACCATACCGTCTTAAGATGCTCTAGTTTGTAGGTTGATAATAGGTCCATGTTCGCGATGTTTACCATGATTGTCGGCACCCAGAACAAGAAGTTCACCTTGTGCTGCTCTAATAGATCGAGAATCTTGGCGGGGAACGCAGCCAGATTGCTGGGTAGCACAACCAAAGTGCTGGCTTTGGCCATCAGCATACACAACTCGAAACTGTAGATATCGAAGACCAGTGGTGAGAGAGAACCCATCACCAGGTTTTCGTCAAACTTGAATGTGTCGAGCGCCCATTCTATGAAATCGAAGAAACTCTTATGGTTGAGTACAACACCTTTTGGCGTTCCTGTGGAGCCTGAAGTGTTGATGATACAGGAAGGATCCGTGTCGATGATGGTAGAGAGTTTGCCGAGGATAGCCTTCTTGTCGACCTCTTCTTCCCAGTCCTCCTCATCAAGCAGTATCACTCTGATGGACTCAGGGATTATACCGGCAATGCTTTTGATTTGCTTGCTGGTAGAGATGATGTAGTATGGCTCTACCAACTTCAGGATATTACTGATACGCTCTGCCGGCGTCTTGATGTCCAGGTTCATGTAGAAATTTCCCGAATAGATGATTCCTAGATTGGCAAACACGCTCTCTATCGATTTGTCCAGGAAAACGGCCACGGGTTTGTTCTGGCCTATACCGCCGTTGATGATCTTCTGTGCCAGTGTCATCGCCTTGTCACGTAGGCCGCAGAATGTGATATCTTTATCCTTGTCAATGACGGCAATTTTATGAGGATATTTGTCTGCTGTTTCCTCAAACAGCTCTATCAGATTTATTTTCATACCTTCATGATATGCCTGCGATGAGGCTTATATGCGGTGCGCCGACAGCGCCCAGTTTTCTTTTATACCTTATATATTTTTGATTTGGCTACAAAATTACCATATTTTTATGGAATTGCCAACCTTTTCCCTGAAAACTTACGCCAAATAGTTAAATTATCATAAAAGTTTGGTTTCGGAAGGGGAAAGGGCTTCGCATATTAACAAATATGTGTACCTTTGCAGTCCGATTATTGGGGAGAGACTTAGAATCCCCACGGGTTGATGTGTGAATAGCTGTGTCTTTGGCCGGGCGCGGTGGTTCGAGAATCGTCAGTCCAAGGCGCCGTCCCGCCAGGAATCGTCTGATTCCGAAGCGTACGTTAGACTTGCAACCGAGAGTTAGACCTCGGATGTGAGTTTTATGCGCATATGTTAAACTGTTTTTTAGTAGTAAAAATTTAAATTAGAAATGAACACTTTAAGTTACAAGACGCTTTCCGTCAACAAGGAAACAGCAAAGAAGGAGTGGGTGGTTATCGATGCCACAGACCAGGTCGTTGGTCGTCTCGCTTCTAAAGTAGCCAAGCTGATCCGCGGAAAGTACAAGCCAACTTTCACTCCGCACGTTGATTGCGGTGACAATGTAATCCTTATCAATGCCGATAAGGTGGTATTCACTGGTAAGAAAGAGACCGATAAGGTCTACACTCGCTACACGGGTTATCCCGGTGGCCAGCGCTTCAATACACCTGCAGAACTTCGCAAGAAGAACGGCGGTGTCGACAAGATGCTTCGCCATGCCGTTAAGGGCATGCTGCCGAAGGGTCCTCTCGGCCGTAGCCTGCTGAACAACCTCTATATCTACGAGGGTACCGAGCATCCCCATGCCGCACAGCAGCCAAAGACTATTGATATTAACCAGTATAAATAATTAGGAAAGATGGAAGTAATTAACGCAATAGGTCGTCGCAAGAGCTCTGTAGCCCGTGTATATGTGAAAGAGGGAACAGGCAAGATAACGATCAATAAGAAGGATTTAGAAGTTTATTTCCCGTCAGCTATCCTGCAGTATGTGGTGAAGCAGCCGCTGAACCTGCTGGAGGTTGCTGAGAAGTATGATATCAAAGTCAACCTCGACGGTGGTGGCTTCACTGGTCAGAGCCAGGCTCTGCGCCTTGCCATTGCTCGTGCATTGGTAAAGATCAACGAGGATGACAAGAAGCAGCTGAAGGATGCCGGATTCCTGACACGCGATAGCCGTGAGGTTGAGCGTAAGAAGCCGGGTCAGCCAAAGGCACGTCGTCGCTTCCAGTTCAGTAAGCGTTAATCCGACTGGACACCGTTTAGTATCTAAACCGGATCGACTTGAGGGAGATTTGCAGAATGAGATTTTGGTAATCATCATTCTCCATTCTCAACTCTCTACCCTCAATTACCCTCCGGCTGATTCTGGACCAAGAATTAAAAAGAAAGTAAACAATTTAAAGAATTAAGCAAAATGTCAAGAACAAATTTTGATCAGTTGCTCCAGGCTGGCTGTCATTTCGGTCACCTGAAGCGCAAGTGGAACCCTGCAATGGCTCCCTACATCTATACCGAGCGTAACGGTATCCATATCATCGACCTGCACAAGACAGTGGCCAAGATCGACGAGGCTGCTGATGCACTGAAGCAGATTGCCAAGAGTGGCAAGAAAGTGCTGTTCGTCGCTACTAAAAAACAGACAAAGGAAGTGATTGCCGAGAAGGCTGCTAGCGTAAACATGCCTTATGTTATCGAGCGCTGGCCGGGTGGTATGCTTACCAACTTCCCGACAATCCGTAAGGCCGTGAAGAAAATGGCGAACATCGATCGTCTGATGGAGGATGGTACCTACTCAAACCTCTCTAAGCGTGAGCTGCTGCAGATCACACGTCAGCGTGCTAAGCTGGAGAAGAACCTCGGTTCTATCGCCGACCTGACCCGTCTGCCGAGCGCACTCTTCGTAGTCGACGTGCTGAAGGAGCAGATTGCCGTGAAGGAGGCTAATCGTCTGGGTATCCCTGTGTTCGGTATCGTTGATACCAACTCTGATCCTAACAATATCGACTTCGTGATTCCTGCCAACGACGATGCTAAGGACAGCGTAGAGGTTATCCTCAATGCTTGCTGCGCCGCTATCGCCGAGGGTATCGAGGAGCGTAAGGCTGAGAAGGCCGACGAGAAGGCTGCTGAGGCGCAGACCGAGGCAGAGGGTGAAGAGGCAAAGCCGAAGCGCGCTGCCCGTAAGGCACGCAAGGAGGCTGCTCCCGCAGAGGCTGCACCTGCTGCTGAGGAGGCTCCCGCCGCAGAGTAATTTGTTAAATCGATAATTTAAAAATTGAAGAATTAAATTATGGCAATTTCAATTGACGATATCAAGAAGCTTCGCGCTATGACTGGCGCAGGTCTGGCTGATGTGAAAAAGGCTCTGACCGAGGCAGAGGGCGACTTCGACAAGGCTAAGGAGCTCCTCCGTGAGCGTGGCCTGGCTATCGCTGCTAAGCGTAGCGATCGTGAGACTTCCAATGGTTGTGTACTCGTGAAGAGCGTCGACGGCTTCGCTGCTATGATCGCTCTGAAGTGCGAGACCGACTTCGTGGCCAATGGTGCTGACTTCATTGCTCTGACCCAGAGCATCCTCGACGCTGCTATCGCTGCCAAGGCTGCAGACATCGAGGCTGTGAAGGAACTCACTTTGGCTGACGGCCAGAAGGTACAGGAGGCTGTGACACAGCGTTCTGGTATCACTGGTGAGAAGATGGAACTCGACGGTTACCTCGTGCTCGAGGGTGAGAATATCGAGGTCTACGACCATATGGGTAAGCACACTCTCTGCACCATGGTTCAGACCAACAAGTCTGCTGCTGAGCAGGGTCACCTCGTGGCCATGCAGGTGGCTGCCATGAAGCCCGTTGCTCTCGACAAGGAGAGTGTTGACCAGAAGATTCTCGACGAGGAGTATAAGACCGCTGTCGAGAAGACCAAGCTGGAGCAGGTTGAGAAGTTCGTTGAGATGAAGATTAAGAAGGCTGGTCTTAACCCCAACCTCGTTGACTCAGATGATCACATTGAGAGCAACATGGCTAAGGGTTGGTTGACTAAGGAGCAGGCCGACGAGGCTCGTAAGATCAAGGAAGAGGCAAAGGCAGAGGGTGAGGCCCAGCTGAAGATGCCTATGATTGAGAATATCGCCAAGGGTCGTGTTCAGAAGTTCCTGAAAGAGAACTGTCTGGTTGATCAGGAGTTCCAGTTCGGTGACGGTGACAAGGCTACTGTTGCTCAGTGGCTCGCCAAGCAGGACAAGGATCTGAAGATTGTTGCCTTCAAGCGTTTCACGCTCGTAGCAGATTAATTTTCATTTGAATCATAGAAAAAGTCGGTATTGCCTTTGTGCAATGCCGACTTTTTCATAACTTTGCGCCAATATGAAGATTTTTGCCATCGGCATGAACTATGCCGCTCATAACCAGGAACTCCACGGTACGTTGAAGCGTCCTGATCAGCCTGTGATATTCACCAAGGCCGACTCGGCTCTGCTGAATCAGGGGAAGCCGTTTTTCATCCCCGATCACCTTGGGCGTATCGACTACGAGACGGAGGTGGTGGTGCGTATCTGCCGACTGGGAAAGAATATCCCAGAGCGTTTTGCCCACCGTTATTATGATGCAATCACCGTTGGCATCGATTTTACAGCCCGCGACCTTCAGCGTCAGGCCTCTGAAGCCGGCCAGCCTTGGACTATCTGTAAGGGTTTCGATGGCTCTGCTGCCATCGGTGAGTGGATAGACAAAGAGAAATTTCTCGATGTCCAGCGTCTCCATTTCCACCTCGACATTAATGGTGAGACAGTGCAGGAGGGCTGTACCTCTGATATGCTCTACCGCATTGATGAGATTATCGCCTATATCTCGCAGTTCTTTACGCTGAAGACTGGCGATCTCCTTTATACAGGCACTCCAGCCGGTGTGGGACCCGTACATATTGGTGACCGTCTGGAAGGTTGGCTCGAAGAGCGCAAGGTTCTTTCCTTCAGCTGCAGATAAAAAAAGCCCCGCAAGTCGCGGGGCTTTTTTTAATATCTTACTTGAAATACGGAAGGTCGCCTTTCGCCCAAGTTGTGTTATTATCCCAACCGGGGTTCTGCTCAACAACACCTTCTGTCAGAGTAACCTCACATTCGGGAATCTTGAAGAAACCACCACCGGTGGCTCTGTATCGCTCCATGAAGTCGTTGGTGAAGGCATACTCACCTTCGACACCCTGGTTCAGGATGTGGTTGCCCACCTGGTTCTTTACCTTCTCCTCTACATCACCCCAGCGACGTAGGTCGTTCCAGCGTAGAGCCTCGAAGCAGAGTTCGTAACGGCGCTCCTTCTTCAGGTTGGCTAACGTGTAGGGGATGTCGGGCAACTTAGCACGCTCGCGAACGGCATTCAGACCGTTCTTTCCGTTATAGATTACCTTACCATCGGTGAGCTCTGCATGCATCAGGAGCACGTCGGCAAAGCGGAGCCAAACGAGCGACTGGGTAAGACCCGTCTGACGGTTATCGGCACTGCCGTAGAAATAACCGTAGCTCAGCATGCGCTTACCAGTTTCATGATCATAGGCCTCACAACCGATATACTTCTTTGCCAGCAGGTTGGTGTTCTCCACCTCCTTGGCCTTGTCTCCCTTGTAGTTCGGTATCTCGACGGCACGGTCGCAGATAGAACCTATACGACGGTAGTCGCCAGCATAGTCGGGATCGGCAGCCCAGTCGGTCCACAACTTCTCACAGACAGGACCGTTTGAGTAACCCTGCACGGAGAAGGGGAAAGCATCGGCTGTGGTCTTACGCAAACCGTAGAATTCCACGATACGGTTGTGACGCAGTTGTTCATCGGCACTCCATCCCTCTTTATTTGACATCTTCACAGCAAACATATTCTCAATGTTCTCGTCGGTTTCCCAATTGAGGTTATTGTCGATATCGTACTGATAGTCCTTGGCGGTATAGGGGTTGGTGTATGGCCAGAGGTTACGCTGGTCGGACACAAGAGCGTAGCCGCTGTTCTGGATGCAGTCCTCCAGCCAGGTGACAACCTGTGCCTTGCCGATGCTTCCACCCTCGGTGAGTGGTAGTTCAGACTTGCCATAGAAGCCGGTATAGAACAACCAAACACGAGCCATCATACCCTCGGCAGTCCATCTTGAGGCATGACCATCTCCAAACAATGGATACTTCACGGCAGGACCATAATCGATGGCTTTCTTCAGGTCGGAAGCAATCTGTGCATACACTTCATCAGGAGTAGCTCTTGGATTGACCACAGGTTCCGTCGTAATCTTTATGGGAACACCATTGAAGACCTGCGCCAGATTGAAGAAGTACCAAGCGCGAAGGAAATAAATCTCACAAAGCAGCTGATCCTTTTTGCTTTCACTACTCCAGTTAGTAATCCTGTCAATGTTCTCAAGTGCGAAATTGGCACGGTGGATACCTCTATAGCGCTCTTTCCAGAGAGGCTCCATCCAGTCGATATAGGCATTCATCAGGCGGTCAACACCTTGAGCACCAATGTTACTCTGGCTACCGCCACCCAGACGGTCGTCTGAGGCGATGTCGAAGATGAAGAAAGGGTCTTCTTCAGGATCGGCTAGGTTGCGGTTCATGACCGCATAGATGCTTGCAACCATCTGGTTGGCATCAGCCTCGTCGACAGGGAAGTTTGCGGAGTTTTTCGCCTTGAGATTCTCGATATCCAAGAAACTCTCACAACTTCCAAGTAGCATCACGCATAATGCGGATACCATATAGAATATAATGTTCTTTTTCATATTGCTCATGAATTAAAAGTTGACGTTAATACCCACCTGCCATGATTTAGCTGCGGGATAATAGCCGTTGTCAATTCCAGAAGCCCAGCTGGTTCCGTTGCCGAAACCGACCTCGGGATCCATGCCAGAATACTTGGTGAAGGTAATCATGTTGCTGGCAGATACATAAAGACGTAATTTCTGAACAGGGATAGACTTGAACAGACGCTTGAAGTCATAGCCAAGTGATAAGCGTGAGATCTTGAAGAAGTCAGCATCCTCAACCCATACGGGTGAGATCTCCGACATATTGACGTTCTTACCGTCGGAGAAGCGCGGATAGCGGTTGGTGCTGCCCTCGCCTGTCCAGTACTTGGTGTACACGTCAGTGCAATAGTTGTCGTCGGGATGGTCAGAGAACTGACGATAGCTCTTGGCAATCTGCTGTCCGAAGGAGCCGTAACCATTGAGGCCCAAGTCGAAACCCTTGTAAGCAACATTAATACTGAGTCCTACGGTATAGTCGGGGTTCGGGTCACCGATCATCGTCTTGTCGGAATCGTCCTTGTCGATCTTTCCGTTTCTGTTGACATCGACGAACTTCACATCACCAGGCTGCAACGATGCTCCCTGTAGTGAGTTGGCTTTATCACCCCCACAGTGCTTGTCCAGATAGTTCTGCAGATCCTGTTCGTTCTGGATGATACCATCCATCTGATAGCCCCAGAAGTAACCCACGGGGTAGCCAACCTGCAGACGGTATAGTTCGGCGGTATTCTGTGCGATGGCATTGTTCTCACCATGGATGATACCCTCGGAATTGGCCAGACGGGTCACCTCGTTCTTGTTGTGCGAGAAGTTGGCAGAAATGTTGTAACTGAAATCCTTACCAATCTTGTCGTTCCAGGAAACCACAATCTCATAACCCTTATTCTCAACGTCTCCGCCATTTATGAAGGGAGGCTCCGCACCATTTGTTCCGGGGCCTGGTGCGTCTATGAGCCAGTCTTTTGTCATCTTCTTGTATAGATCGAACGACACGTTCAACCGGCTGTTCAGGAAACGAGCATCAAAGCCAATGTTTAGCTGTTCAGAAGTTTCCCATGTTACATCAGGATTAGGGATGATTGCTGGATAGGAACCAACGGTGGGGGTGTTTTTGTTGTTGAAATAATAGGGGTCATCCAGATTGATGATAGTAACGAACTGATACTTTTTGATATTGCAGTTACCGTTCTGTCCCCAGCCTCCACGGATCTTGAAGAAATCAAGCCATGACTTTGAGAACTCCATGAACTTCTCGTTGCTCATCACCCAACCTGCCGATACAGAGGGGAAGTATCCCCAGCGGTGTCCGGGACCAAAGTTAGACGATCCGTCAGCACGAAGAATTAATGAAAGAAGATAGGTTTCGTCATAGTTATAGTTCACACGGCCGAAGAAAGAAGCCAGTGATGCTTGGTCTGCTGGCTCACCATTAATCTCTGTGTCAGCGGGATCAACGATATTAGCATGCATGATATAGGCATGCTCGAAAGAGCCGGGGAAGAGTGAATTCTTGTTCTGAACTCTGACACTATTGCCGTCGTAACCGATTCTTTCTGCTGACTGTCCGAGGAGCACATCCAGATTATGTTTTTTGAACGATTTCACCCAATTGATAGTGTTCTCCAACACCCAGTCTGTTGTGTACGACTGTCCTTGAGTCACCTCGTCTTTGACTTCCGATTTCTTGGAGCTGAGCTCATAGACCGGTACATATTTGCGATTTTCGGAATGACGGTATTTCCATCCGAAACTGCTGCGGAATGTGATTCCTTTGATGGGCGCGAACTCCAGATAGAAGTTCGATAAGAGGTTGTAGCGTTTAGTATAGCTGTTACCGCTGTCATACTTCATGGCAGCAAGGGGGTTCGCCATCTCTGCGCTGAAGTCCCAGCCGTCGGCCACAATGTCCTTCTGCTCGTAGAATCCGCCCTCGTCGTTATAGGCAGGCAGCAGTGGCGACA
This sequence comes from Prevotella aff. ruminicola Tc2-24, assembly GCF_900110895.1. Lineage (GTDB taxonomy): Bacteria > Bacteroidota > Bacteroidia > Bacteroidales > Bacteroidaceae > Prevotella. Next base: position 449,511 of record NZ_FOIQ01000002.1, read on the forward strand.
TGGCCAGAATGTTACGGATATTGTTGCTGTAAAGGCCACCGATAGCAACGCCCTTCTTGTTGCTGGTAGAGAACGTGATGTTCTCACCAACCTTCAGAATGTCGCGTCCCTTCTTCCTGATCAGCGAATAGTCAGAGTTAAGACGGACGGTTGTACGGCTATATTTCGGAGTAGCAGGCCATCCGATGGTTCCTGTCTGCTGGAAATTGCTGAATCCGAGAGCGAAGCGTGACACTTCGGTACCGCCTGTGATGTTCAGTGCAGCATTATGCATGGGCGCATCGTGCACGGTGGTCTCCTCGAGCCAGTTGGTACCGTTCCAGGTGCCGTTCATGATACGTTCGTATTGTTTTGGGATCAGTGTGGCCCAGTCGTAGGTGGTAATACCTGCAATCTGGTAGGCCTTATCATTGATCTCCATATACTGTTTGGCATTCAGCGGTGTAATACCATTGGTATTCGGGTTCTGCCAAGCCATGTAGCCGTCGAAGCTTACCTGTACGCGACTGCCAGCCTGACCTTTCTTGGTGGTTACCAGAATAACACCATTGGCACCACGTGTACCATAGATAGCGCAGGAGGCGGCATCCTTCAGAACGTCGATACTCTCGATATCGTTGGGCGAGAGGTTCTCGATCGTGGCATTGGGAACACCGTCTACAACTATCAGAGGGTTAGAATCACCGTTAGTACCGATACCGCGGATGGTAATCTTATAGCCTTCGCCTGGCTGGCCGGAATTCTGTACGATGTTCATACCTGGGGCCTGACTCTGCAGGGCGCCATAGACATCCACAGCATTCGTGGCTGCGATATTCTCGGCATCGACATGGAGCGTGGAACCAGTCACCAGTTTCTTGCGCTGTGTACCGTAACCCACTACCACGACATCATCCAGAAGTTCTGAATCCTCGTTCAGCGTAATTGTCATGTCTCCTGCTACAGCTTTTACGGTAACGGTCTTGTAGCCGATGTAGGAGATCTTCAGACTTGCGCCACTGGCAACAGAGAGTGTGAACGAACCGTCGACTCCCGTAAGGGTGCCATTCTTTGGGTTGCCCACTTCAACGACAGTAGCCCCGAGTACCGGCTCATTGCTGGTATCAAGGACAACACCTTTCACCTGTATGGCAGCCTTCGCTTGCTGAAGGACCGCCTCACCGGCCATGACGGGTGTCGTGGCTGCAGAGCCAAACACGACCATACCGGCACAGATGACGGAAAGGAATTTTGATGAATTTAGCATAATAGTAATAATAAAGTTTTAATATAAATAAAGTAAAACACTGTTACTTCTTTCTCTCTCTCTTGTTGCATCCCTGCAACATATCGTCAACAATATGGATAGGGTTTATAATTTTTAATTTTTAGTTATTCGTCGGCAAAGATACAATATAATTCCTTAAAACCAAACAATTTGTGGTAATTTTTTATCTTACTCCTAAAAAAAGGCGCCTCTACAATACCTCTATACGGACCGCTATCCGTATATACATCTGAATTATACACGTGGTTTCCTAATCAGCACAAAGTCGTTCATGTTTTCTCTCGAGAAACCATAGTGTTCATAGCGCTTGATGGCATTATCGTTGTCGGCGATTACCCACAGAATCTGACGTTTGGATTCAGCACCAGACAGAAGAGCTGTCCTTAGCAGACCTGCTCCGACACCTTGATTACGGAAGTCGGGCGATGTGTACCAATAGCGGAGATACCAAGTCACCCCCGATAGTTCGAAGATTAGGAATCCGCACAGTCTTTTCTGGTCTTTAATCACCAGCAGCTGTCTGCGCTCGGCATAGTCCTCGATCTCCTGAAGCGATGGCAACTGCTCTGCCAAAGGGTCAAAGTCTTTCTGTAGGGCCTCAGATACCAGCAGGGCATCGCTTTTTCCGCCGTATCTTACTCTTGGATCCTCCATCCAGTCGACGGCAGCCATCCTACCGATATGGGTCATCCTGTAGAGGTGCTTGTATACTTCGAATCCTGCCTGTGCAAAGGTCTCCCTTTCCTGACTGCCGTCGCCTCTGCATACGACATCAGCTACCTGAGGTGATGCTATTGGCAGCGACCGAAGCGCTTCTGCCACTGCCGTAAGACTAGTGGCTATATAAAATATGTTGGCAAACTGCTCTTGGCGGTGAACCATCAGGATGCAGTCGTCGTATGATTCATATTCGAGGCTTCCCTCTACCAGCCAATAAGGATGTTTGTTGTCATCCCAATAGAAATTAGTGACAAAGCCTTTTCTCAGCAGGCGTATCTCTCGTACAAAGTCCTGAGTCTGCTCGTATGATACAACTTGATGCATGATTGTAATCTTAGATGATTGCCGACTGCAAAGGTAATGCTTTCTTTCGAAACAGACATCAAAAAACAGAGGAGTGTGACAGGATTGTTGTTAACAATTACTAATTTTATGCGGATGTAACGTAAGATTAACTTCTATGGGAATAGTGCTTCTCTGGAGAAACTGAATGAAAAGTTACCGCTCTTTCGGAAAAAAAGAAGAAAGATTCTTTGTTTTTTGCTTGTTTATTTGTATCTTCGCAGACGAATTATCATCAACTATAAACTAACCAAATCGTGAAGAAGATAAGATGAGAAAGGTGCCGTTCTATATTGTTCTGATGCTGTTGCTGCTCTGTGGCTGCAAGGGTGAAAGAATGTATTCGCGGCTCATGGAGATCCGTACGATAGCCATTGATCACCCAGACTCTGCTCTGACTCTGCTTGACAGCCTCAAACCACAGATGGCCGAATGGCCCAAGAGCGACAGGATGCGCTATGAGCTCGTCAGGATGATGACAGAGAACATAGCTGGTGTTGTTTTTAAATCCGATTCACTGGTCAATATCCTTGCCGACTATTATAAAGACGGTTCTTCCAATGACCGAATGCTTGTCCATTATTTGCAAGGCAGAGTTTATCTTCACATGGGTGAATCGCCTCAGGCGATTCAGTACTTTTACAAAGCTATCGAGCAGGCCGACACGACGAGTCAAGAATGTGACTTTGATGTGCTGGAGAGAGTATATAACAATATGAGACAATTATTCCATCGACAGAATCTCCCGCAAGATGAGATATGGGCTTGTCGACAATTGACTCGTTGTGCCCAAAGAGCAGGCGATTTATATACGGCTACTTGGGCACAAGTTAATATGGTGAGGCCCTATTGGTTACTGGGTGAAAAAGACCGCGTTTTGCGGACAATTCAAGATGGTTATCAGCGTTTTCGACAACTCGGATATCCTGAAGAAGCTGCATATTACTTTAAAACGGCCGCCTATATCTATGTGGAACGGAACGAATTTGATAAGGCACGGAAGGCGCTGGAGATCTTTGAAAAGGAATGGGGTTGTTTTAATGCGGATGGAGAGATTAAAAAGGGGGAAGAACACTATTATGTCATAAAGGGCCATTATTACCTTGCCATCAATGAGAACGATTCGGCGGTTGCCTGTTTCCGGAAGGCTATCAGGGGTAAATATAGAGACGAGTGTTATATGGGCATGGCAGAGATATATCGTCGTAAGAGGAACATCGATTCTGCTGTCTATTACTCCAAATTGAACGATGAGGCGCAGATTTCCAAAAGCAATGAAATGCGGACAGACGTCATTCGTCAGATGGGTGCTCTTTACAATTACAACCGAATTCAGAAAATGGCCGAGCAAGAGGCCGAAAAATCAAGGACTGCAAGAGTAAGGATTAGACGCCTTAGCTGCTTCACGCTGATGGTTATAGGCTCTTTTCTTTTCTTTTTTGTTCGCTATCAGAAACGGAAACAGAAGAGAATACAGATGTTAGACGAGGCTCTGAAGGCTACGGAGATTGAGCGCAGGAACGTACAGGAAGAGTTGAGCAAACTCAAGGCAAAGGACTTTGACAACCTGATCCGTGAGAAGGAACAGAAGGTCAAGGAGTTGTCGCAGACTATAGAAGGCTTGCAGAGCGAAGGGGCTATGCCTGTGGTTGTAAACAGCATAGAGCATTTTTCAAGCAGCAAGGTTGCTGTCCTTTTTGCTAAGAAAGCCAACGATAAGTTGTCGAAATCCGTTCCCACGGAGGCCGAATGGAGAATGCTGATTTCCCAATTTGGCAAGGATATGCCTGCCGCCTTTGGAATCATGGGGAATGGCGAGAATCTTTCGCCACAGGAACTCCGTGTTTGTATCCTTTTGCTCCTTGGCTATCCGGAAAAAACAATAGCATCATTGTTGGCTACTTCCTCCCAGGTGGTGACAACATCAAAGGCCAGGGTGAACAAAAAGCTTTTCGGAAATGAAGAGGCAAAAACGCTCAAAAAGAACCTAATTTCGGCTCTAAAACACGTTTGATTTATTTTTGTTTTAAAAAATTTGTAATCCCGGTGAAAATCAGCTACTTGCGATTCTGATTTTGACCAATTTCTCCTTGTTATGACTTAAAAAACCTTGATTTTTGTTTGGTGGATCTTGTCTTTTGTTATACTTTTGGCGGCAGAATACAACAATCGTAAACTAAAGAGAAGATAGAGATGAAAAAAATCCTTTTGTTATGTTGTCTGATATTGACAACGCTTACGGCTTCTTCCGGTGTGATGGATAGAGACGAGATGGCACCCTCTAATCCTCCTTCTATTGATCCCACTAACGGAGATAATAGTGGAGGAAAATTCGATCCTTCCAGGATGCCAATCATAAGTATTGAAAGGAACGTGGTTTATTTTCATTCCTCATATGGAGTGTGTACCCTTCGGTTATTGAATTTAGAGGGTGAAACAGAATTCTCGGCCCGCGTCCCTGTGGGCTGTACCCGTGTCCTTATACCGTCATACCTCTTAGGTGAATATGAACTACAGATTATCAGCGGCGGCCTCTGTTGGAAATGGCCAATCGCCTTGTAAAGCACAATCATGAAAAGTTTCCAGATATTGTTGTTGGTCATGGTGGCATTAGCTTTCTCCTCTTGTGTTCGGGATGAGCACCAAGAGGAGAAGGCATCGCCACTGGTGAATATGAACTCCGCAGAGGTGTTGATGGATTTCGTCGATAGTGATGGTCATAACATGTTAGAGAGCGGCAGTGATGATTTCCGTATTATGCTGGATAACGATAGCGTGTTGAAGCCTGCCATTGTACAGAAAGACGGTATGAAGTATTTAGGTTTCAAGCCGGTGATCACAGAGGATATTTGTGAGAAAGAGAACGCTTATGCGTTGAATGCCTTCTCAAAAGTATATTGGAAAGACAAGGTCGTGGCCGAGATCGAGAGTTCGTTCAGGCTCGACTCCGTCTGTTCCGTTGCAGGCGCCAGTACGCTTTATTATACGAATGTGTGGAACAAAGCCTTCCATCGTCCGATCGACACGCCTGTCCGTGTACTGATAGGAGAGAGCGGCTCGTATAGAGAAGAAGGTCAGGCGAAGTTCTGTGTGGTGTATAATTTCCCTTCGGTGGGAGTGCTGCCCACGTATAGCGTCGACTACCAGATGAATATCTGGGGCTTTGAAGGTCAGGCAGTGAAGCCCATTCAGAAGGCGATAGTCATGACAGGCAATCCCGATGGAACACAGCAGGTGATGCTTGCCATAGAGGGAAGAGTACATAACTATTATGATATGGATGGTCGCCTGCAGACTCCCAACAGGCTTACCTATGAGATGACCAGTCAGCAGTTATACGATAACAACGAGAGCCACCTTCTTGGGATTACCAATTCTGGTGACTGTTACAGCAACAAGATTCTGGAATGCAGTCTTGACGGGCGTTCGCTCAGTCTGGATTCAGTCGTGGCCAAGAACTCCTTTGGCGGTGAATACATTAATCTTACAATAGAGTGACAGAGAACATTAATCTTACAATAAGCATGCAGAGAACATTAATCTTACAATAACAAACATTAGTCTTACAATAAGTTTAAAAAGGACATTTGTCTTACAATAAGTGAAATAGAAAACTAAAAGAATGAAAATTATGAAAAAGCTTGTATATTTATTGTTTATGAGTTTCTTATTGCTTATGTCATCATGTGACAAAGATGATGATACTGTAGTATCAGGAGAAAGCCTGGCGCAAACAACCTGGAAGGCGACTTATACATTCTATAATTCTTTTGAGAATTCAGAGTACGTATACCATTACGTTTTACAGTTTTCAACAGAATCAAGTGGGACCTATGCAGATCAGGATGATGCTCATGCTTCTTTAAAAAATTTTGGATATAGTATAGATAAAAAGATTATGAATTTCCGCGGATTCTATTCTGGTGACTGGACCATTATGGATGTAAGTGAGGGAAGGATAACCCTTCAGGGATATTTCCCAGAAAGATGTGTTCTTCTCTTGGAGAAACTGTATTAATTAGATCCTCAATAAGAAGCTGTCATTGGTGGACAGTTCTGATATTATATTAAAAAACTAAAATTATGAAAAGAAAAGACTTTTCAATGCCTCTGATTATGGGGGTTGCAATCATGTTCTTTATCTCTTCTTGCTCAAAGGAAGAGATAGATCTCGGTGTACGTAATTCAGACAACGGTTGTGCACAGACTCAAGTCAAGAGCGAATGGGAGTGGGACGAGTCCTATCATCCCAATGCCGGCACCCGCTCGGTCAACGAAAGCTACGAGTTTGTACCCGTTGGCATCAAGAATGTGTACACAGGCATGATTCTTAAAGGTGAAGAGTTGAACAAAGGAAAGATGGTTCCCATTACGGAGAAGGCCGACCCCTTAGGTCTGGTATTCACCGTTCCGAGTTTCTATATTGGTTGGCTTCAGCAGCCGAACTACACGAGCTATATGAGGGAGTTCCGGAATGCGCTGCAGGACGAGGACTTCAGCGGACAGCAGATCGAGGAGTTTGAGTACGACCTGAAGCAGTTCTCCAAGTACAGTGAGATGAAGTTGGCATTCGGCGCGAATGTCGATATCTGCTCTATCCTGAAGATTAGCGGCAGCGTTGAGTCGAACAACATCAAGTACAAGACCGGCCTCTTCGCACGTGTCTGCCAGAAGAACTTCGACGCCGTTATCGACTATCCCGACGATGGTAATATCTTCAGCAACAATGCCAAGCTCTCGACGTATCCTAACGCTGCGTATATCAACAGCATCACCTACGGTAGAATGGCCATCATCTCTATCGAGAGCGATTCGTCGTACAGTTCTGTGAAGTCGGCGTTCAAGGTTGCCCTGAACCTGAAGAAGGTCAATGGCGAGGTTTCGATGGATGCCCAGGCGAAGAAGATCCTTCAGGAGGCCGACATCAAGATCTGGATCCGAGGCGGTAATGGCGCCGATGTCGTTAAGACTATCGCCGGCTTCGACGAGTTTGCTAACTTCATCGTCAATGGTGGAACATTCTCGAAGGATGTGCCAGGACAGCCGATCTTCTGTACGGCCAACCGTGCTGACGACAATTCCGCCTTTGCCGTGCAATTTGATACAGACAAGAAATAAATAAGAAACAGCCATGCGACCCTATACATACATCCCTGCCCTGGTATTACTCATCTCTCTCTCAAGCTGTACCAACGAGACCGACTGCTTCGTGGAGACAAACGAGACTCCGTTACATCACCCTGAAGACCACGTTGTGTTGATTAACACGAGCCGGAATCCATATAATCTGGTGAATAAGGATTCAGCTTTGTTTAGTGGTGTTATGGGGCGCTGGAGCCTCACCCGATCGTCAGATGATTATTTTACGGTCGAGAAAGATGTCTCCACAAACGAGACAGTGGTCTTGCCGGAGTATCAGCCTCATGTGTGGTTGGGGAATGTGTTGTATAGGAGTTCCGTGGCCGACTGCACGTACCGGCCTGTGCCAGGGCCAAAGAAGCCGGTAACGGCATCTCTGACCCTGCCGGGAACGGACGCGTGTGTCATCAGCAATCCCTCTTATTCCAGGTTTGCTTCATATATCAAGCAACAGATCCCGAAGGCATCGTTCAAGCAGAATGACGAGTTTCTCTTCTCCATTGAGCAGTTTACATCGTACAACGAGCTCAAGTCGGCCTTCGGCAGCAATGCGAACACCAGTTTCCTGTTCTGGGGCTCCTCCACGTCAAGCAGTGGCACCGAGCACCATATCAACAAGGCGACAGGCATCTACCTGAAGTTCTGGCAGAGCAGCTTCACCGCGATCATGGACACGCCCGACATCCCCTATGCCAGTGTATCACCGGCCCTCCTAGACTCCGCTGTCTATATCAACGCCATCACCTACGGCCGTTTCGGTCTGCTCACGCTCGAGACCAATGCGGAGGCCAACTATGCGAAGACCATGATTCAGGAGTCGTTCCATACGCTCTTCACCAAGGGCAGCTCTTATATGACCAGCGAGCAGCGTAGCTTCCTCAACGGCTGCGATTTCAAGGTCTATCTCATCGGTGGCAGTGGGACCACCGCCGTACAGAGCTTTAACGGTTTCGCCGGCTTTGTCGATCATATCGTCAAAGGCCAGTTCTCTCGTGAGCAGCCGGGTATTCCCATCTTCTGCTCGTTCGCCAATGTGGCCGACAATTCTCTGGCCAAGATCAAGTTCAAGTACAATATCCGTCGCGAGCCGCTATATGTCGAGATTCTCGACGAGTATGTGTATAGGGCGTATTCCCCCAGCCATACCTACTCGATGAAGTTCTACGCCAATCAGGCCAAGGTGCCCACGATTGCGCATCCCAGCATCAAGTTCAGGTTTAGGTTCGACGTCACATACGATTACTCGCCCCGATCAATTTTTAAGGACAGAGACACCACTTATGTCCGTGAGTATTCGAATGCTGGTTATGGTACATCTATGCCCTTATTCTCGTTTAATCCATATCTTGCCCGTACGATTACACATCCAGCAGGCAGGGGGGAAACGGAGACCGATATCATCTGGGAGCGTTATACCGATGTGACGCTACTCGACAGTCCCGACTACAGACTGATGGGCATCACGAAGGTTTCGAAATGAATAAAACAATTATCAACTATAAACCGAGAGTCACAACACAGGGGGCTCGTCCCCTTGTGCTGTGATGATATGTTAGAGAAAAAAAGAAGAGACTCGATGAAATACGGCAAGCAAAAAAGAACGGCGGTGGTGATTGTGGCAGTGGTTGTCATGATTCTGTGCATTGCGGCTTTTAAGATGCCGTACCCTTTCACTATTGAGGCCGACGGCATTATCGTTAACAACAACCTCCCTGGTCGCGAGAATTACGCGATTTGTATGCTTGTGCCTTACCGCTATAAGGAATTCCTGCAGGGAGAGAGGCCCGTTGTTGCCACTTTTGAGGGGCGCGATGACGTCAGCATCAACAGCAGCATTGTGAGTGTCTCACATCAGATTGTGAAGAAGAGCAACGAGAACTTCTTCGAGGTATATGTCCAGTTGGCCGACATGGAAGTAGACTATTATGACCTGTATCCAGGAATGAAAGTTCACGTAGTCATCTCCGTCGACGATACATCTATCATCCGCCGCATTGCAACCTGACGAAAGATGAAAAGCAATAATAGTATGAGGAAAAAACCATGCGTGCTAAAATAAAGCAGAGAATAATAAACTCTCTTATAGGTATATTTGCTATATCATTAATCTCATGCAACTATGATAATGATAAAAAGATAATATACATGCAATTGCTGCCGAACCACTCGGTTGAAAAAGAAGATGTTAGTGGCAAGACATGGATATCAGATAATGATAGGTATTATCTGACATTTAACGAAAACGGGACATGTGTTATTACGAACTTCCCAAGAAACTTGTCTTATGAAGAATCGTATTACGATATGGAAGACAGAAATGATACTACCCGTATCACCTTATATGGCAGATGGTATATTAATTATAATACTAATGACTCTAAGGAGGTTTTTATTGATTATGATATAGAACCCGACAGGAAACTAAAGTATGAAAAATATGGTGAATTAGGTACAAGACTATTATCCATAGGTATGAAATATAACCCTTTCGGGGGAGAAAACAAATACATACCGTATTTCGAAACGATGGACGATAAAGAAGAAATATATTTCCATACATATAGTGTTGTTGGCAATAAACAGGAATAAAGAACGTACAACGGCGCCTTCAATTTCAATGACGGTGTATAAACGATATTTAAAAACGAAATGAGAACAGCGAGCATATTGTTATTACTGTTTCTTTGTGAACTTCTTAATGCTCAGTCTTTTTCTGTGACTGATAATTTGTTGTTGTCAGAAATAACAAAAAGAGAGTTTAAAAAGAATTACAGACAATCAAAAGAGTCATGTTGTAAATTCATAGATGGGAAAGAGCAATCTCCGCAAATGGATTTCCTAATCGATTCATGTGATATTAAGAAACGAATAAGTAAACAAAGGGGAGAGGATTATTCCAAGTGTGAAGAGTTTAGTTGGGGATATTATGAACTTGATAAAAATGTTTCCAAATATGCTTTTATGGTAATTATTGATCAACCAATAAATCCAATTGCTTATCTGATTGATAAAAATATGCAGATGGATTCCGTTGTAATACAAGGAGATGGATTATTAACGAAAAGTAATGTGTATTTTACAGAACAACTGTTTGACAGCGATGAAACGGTTCATTTGAATTGGTATTTAATAACAGATAATCAAGTGAAACATATAGCAGAACTTGAAGATAGGGCATTTAGATATCGTAACGTATCTGATTCGAAGCTCCCCAGTTGCTTTGCTGACGATAAGGGTAATTATTATTGTGCCGTTGAAAACAAACAGACTCAAAAAAGATCCTATTATAAGATAAGGATTGAAGATCGAGGATGCCGTGAACGATCCGACGTACAACGGCGCCTTCAACTTCAACGACGGTGTGAGCCAGGCTGGCTTTAGAAAGTCGGAGTCGTGGATAGATAAAAATAGCTATTTGAATATGTATGCTGGAGATAAATCAACTGCATGGAAAACCTCTCAAAGATTTGTGCAACAAAGAATAAAAGCTCCTAGGTTTTACATGTATCATACTCCTACTCAAACTTTGGTGAATTACGATAAAAATAGAATAAAGTCAAGAAAAAAAAGTGGGAAATGGGAAATTGCAGTTCTAGAAATAAAGTGATTATTATTAGTTTGATATTGATTCTCCTTATTGGATGTAAGGAGGCCAAAGAGTCGTATCCTTGTTCTAATGGAGTAGAAACAGTTCTTTCCGATTACATAGGCAGGCATCCAAAAGATAGTATTTTGTTCTTGCAATTCTATAAGGTAGAAAATCGGACGTTCTTGAATGTCCAACATTATTCTTTTTATCCCTCTATAGAGCTTGTAGATGGTGGATTCTTCTACAAGGATAAACTTGTAACATTTTGTTTACTTGATAAACGCATTATGAGTGATAGCTTGATTTATCCGGCATTAGCGAGTGATAAGACTATCCTAAATTATTATAAATCTTGGGATGAAGCTAATGTTGAGTATGATGGAAATCCGGACAGTGAAACATATCTTGTTAAATCACGGGACAAAATTGTTAAAGCAAAAGAGATAGACTTTGAATTTAAAGAAAAGGTTTCTGATACCACCGGTATCAGGAATAGAGAGTTAAACGATATAATAAATAAGCGACTCAACAATCATTATGTAACAATAACGGCTATTCGCTTTGCAAGTTTTGAATATAATGACTATTTTATGGTAAGCGAAGCCAACGTTTATACAAGAAAGAATTTAAGTGGTTGCTTAAGAAGAAATGGACGTATAATCACGTTTTATGGTGTTGAGAATCTTAATAATAAAGAATTAGTGAATAAGATGTTGATACAAAAGAGTCTCTCGTTGTTGGATAACTACAAAGAACTATCAAACGATTGGTTCAATAGGGAATCAGGTGAAGGAGACATTTATAAGATTTTGCCACGAGGAAATGTTGAAAAGGTCTCTATTGACGAATTGTCTGAGACGGAATGCTCCTTACTATATGAAGCGTTGGGACTATAATAATTATATTAAACGGTAATGCGGTAACATGATATATGAGAATAACGTATTGAAGCAGATCCTGATTGATGGCGGCTATATCACCTTCAACGGCAGTACGCCCGTATACCATTATTATCTGCAGGACCATCAGGGTAACAACCGTGTGGTGTGCAATGCCTCTGGCACGGTTGAGCAGGTGAACCACTACTATCCCTTCGGTGCTCTGTACGGTCAGAGCACGAACGGTGACTTGGAATATATTTGTCAACTCCCAGAAGGGCATTATGAAGTGCAGAATGGACAAATTGTAAGAAAATGAAAAGAATATCGCTAATTTTATTAGTATTATTTATAGTAGTCGTGCATATTCACCTTAATATGTTCACAGTAGAGAATGTCGCGAATCCTTCATTTTGGGTCGCTCTTGTATTAGAAAGTCCACCGTTTGATGGAGGAGGGTGGAGAATACTAAGTGATATATTGATTTTGGGTATTCTATGTATAGTGACAACTTTTTTTGCTGCACTAATTCTGAAGTGGAAAAAATACAAAGTCTGGCTCTTGTCGTATATCATATGTGGTTTAGTATATCTGCTGTTAAGACATTTTAGTGATATTTCTAAAGAATATGCTATTAGTCAGATATATGATCATATCTATGGGTATGGAGGCGCATTTGAGAAGTGCTTTGTATATACGATAACTCAGATAGTATATATCGTTACTTATATGCTTATTAGTAAACGCAGAATAATTCTGCCATTAGCAAAAAAATAATATGCATTGATGGTTATGGTTCTATGACTATGGACAGATATGTGGACAGATACACATTGATAACGATATATCAGGGCAATATGATCCCTAACTATTAGGAAAAAACATTTATGAAGCTACGAACCAGTTATAAAACCGTTAATAAAAAGGAGACTCTGCAATGAAGTTAAAACTCTGTATTTCTATATTCATGTTATTGGTTATGGTCTCTTGTGTATGTTATAAATATAGAGATAGCCATTACCCGCTGAACCCTAAAGATAGAGAGCAGTGCTTTTTTGTTGTGGATACAATAGACATAGAGGATCCAATTGTGGTGAAAGAAAAGGGTGAGAATTTTATAGTCTCTAGATCCGTATTGGAGAAAAATGATAAAAGGATAAGTAATATTTTTCGAGAAGCAGATGTTTATATTGCGGGCTTCTATGAATTTAACTTCTATAATTTTCTATCAAAAAGAGATCTCCCACGTTATCTTTCTAAGATGTCTTTCTATTCTGAGACAGAAGATATAAATATAAACGGCAGATCATGCATGAAATTCAAGTCTTCAAATGTGTCCTTTATACTGTGTTTGATAAATGCGAATTACTATAATAATGTGATGGCAAACTCTTGTGATGATTGGTATATGATAAAGAATCGAGAATATAAAAACACCTATTATAGAATTGTATTCCCAATTCTAAAGTCTCCTGTGAAGACAAAGAAGACATAGATTATCAATAAATATAGAATGATCATTTATATGGATAACGAAATAGCAGGTGTAGTCAATAACAGACCGCTTGGCTATCCGTTTGTCATGAAAAAGTGCCTAAAAAAGTGCTCGTCTGGAGTTGCGAACTAGAAAAACCAAGGGGGACTTTTATGCCTTTTTTGGCCTGTTTGGCGTAGAGATGGGGGCGACTTTGGATAGGGATGGCTTCTTACGGTTAAAGAGATAGTCTCCATGGCTGTAAGGAATGGCACCTACGAGTGAAGGAGATAATCTCTTATAGGGTATAGGGATTATCTCTTTCGCTCGTGACCCCTATCTCCACGACTCATAGGGCCTATCTCTTTAAAGGAAAGATGCCGCCCCTTTTGCGCGTCGACTTAAACCGCTTATTATCAGACAAATACGAAAACCGCTCAAAACTAGCGTGTATGGGGCTCACTCTCACGTTCCTGACCTACACGCGAGTTATGAGAGGGCTGTCGTAAAAATATATCGCAAGGCAGCGATCTCGCTTTTTACCTGCGAGACGCAAGAATGGCCGTCTTTGATGCAGGGTTGCACCCTGCCATCTGTTCTCTTTCTTCGGCGCGAAGAAAAGAACCAAAAGAAGCATCCACCCCCACTAAATCTCCCCCTATATGGGGAGACTTAACCGCTCCTCCTGTCGCTCTTACATTAAGGTACGCTCAGACCATCAAAGGTCTGGCGTGATCTTTTCTCGGCTGCGCTTCGATGTTTTGGTGGGCTCGGGGATCGTCCCAAAGTCTAACAAAGATAAAATAGTGTAAAATAATACAAACACAACAAGCAAGACGATGGATATTTGTTTTATTCTTACTATATTTGTAAGCGAATCTGAAGCAATAAGTATTGAAATAATAAACCATAAAATAAGAGGCATTAAGCCTTGCGTATATCTTACAATGAGTAGACTTCATCGCATATACTACTGTGCTGTTTCCCAGCGTGTCATCAGGCTGCGGACAGGTCAACCTGTCCTGGATGGCTGTGGCCTGCTTTAAAGGAATCGTGCACATAACGATAATCATCTCTAGAAAAAACATGAAAAACATTTCGGGTTAGTAATTTGAAAGTTTCATGGGGCGGGTTCTTGATCGATATTTTCCAAGAATCTGTCCCCGTGATTCTGAAAAAGAAAAGTCCGTTATGATGCGGATAATTCAAGAAAAAGTGGTACCTTTGTACTTGTCAACCATCAAAGAATGAATAAAGAAATTATGAAGAAACTGTCGTTATTGTTTGTACTGGTGGCTGTAATGCTGGCCAGTTGTTCGCCCAAGGTGACCGTGAACCTGATAGAGTCGTTGCCTGCGCGGCAGGTCGACTCGGTGATCGTGTATGAACAGAATGAGCCACTACCTGCCGGGGCGCGTAAGATCGGTACGGTGAAGGCGACGGATCCTGGTTTTACTCCCACGGAAAACTGTATGTACAGCAATATGCTCTCCTTGGCTGTGAGGAAGACGGCGGAGTGTGGTGGCAATGCCCTGCATGTGGATGAGCACCGCCTGCCAAACATCTGGACGTCCACCTGCCATCGTGTCTACGGTACGATGTATGTCGTGCCCGACAGTGCGGTGACCATCGACACCTATACGGCCTTACAGAAGGCGGAGATGGACAACGATGTCGAACTGGTGGAATTCATGCGTGAACAGAATCGCCGCCGTGAGCGTTCCAGGGCTAATCCGAAGAACGTCTTGAGGGTAGATCTGGGCTATGGTGATATCAGTTCGCGCTTTGTGGTCGATGGTGACGAGTACGAGCACAAGGGCGGCTTCACGGTGAATGCCGGCTATATGCATTACTGGGGCTGGTTTGGTGTCGGTGCCGAGGTGATGAACTACAGTACGACGTTTGATGACCTCTATCATCTGAACCTGTTCTATGTAGGTCCTAGTCTGGGCTTGAGCTTTAAGAGTGGAGAAAGATGGCGCTGGGACTACAACCTTGGCGTGGGCTATGGCGTGTATAAGGAGTCGTTGTCTGGTTACAGCATCTACTCTTACACTGAGAAGCATGCCACGATGAAGTGTGATATGGGTGTTGAGTATATGCTATCCAAGAACGTGGGACTGGGCGTAAGAGTCAATTTTATGTCGATGCGCCTGAACAAGCCCGAGGGCTTCGAATTGAAGAAAGACGAGTTCTATGGTATCCAGCGCGCGGATTTCATCGGCGGCCTTCGTGTGTACTTCTGATGGGGCGTGGCTTGTTAAAGGCCACCCTTTTGTGATATATTCCAGCCTCCTCGCAGGCTCCGGCTTTTTCTTTTGTTTCAAAACCTTTACTGTTTGTTACATTTCTGCTTTTCTGAGATTTGTCAACTATTTGTCAACTCAAAGATTTTGCCGTTACCAATTGAACGCCTATCTTTGCTCCAACGAAAGTCGAGTGTAATTGTGTTGACAATATTATATTCAGACCTTGACAACTTACAGTGAGAAGCAATGCCGGAAGCTTTAAGAAGGCAATCAAATAATTAAAAACATGAAACAGTTATCAATGAACGAACTGAGAACTATTGCAGGCGGTCAAAATACTCCCGCAGGTAATGCTGTTGCTAATGCAAACCAGAATGGTGCACAATGGACAGATGAGCAATGGGATGCTTGGGCAGACTATTTTGAAAAGTGCTGTTAGTCTTACATGAGGGCATGCATTTGCATGCCCTCTAACAGGTATACGGGAGGACTTTGCTCTATATGTAAAAATGTTTTAATGGTATTTTGTGGTATGAAGAGATGTTATTTGCTGGTTATTGTATGCACGGTCATTTCCGGTGTATTTGCACAAAACAGAACTATAGAACCGGCCATTCTCGAGGTATGTTATGAGTCATGGGAAGAGGCGCATGATGATGCCTACATTCTAAGAGTGGGGAAAACGACTAATCAGTTTTTTAGTGTTTATCGAAATAGAACGGATAGTCTGCTGAACACAAATGAAACAACGCTTAATATGGTATGGCAGGAGTTTCAGGAGACAGATGACAAGAGTGCAGACAGGAGCAAACGGCTAAAGTCAAGCACCATAAACAGGGAACTGTTATACCAAGACCTCACAACGGGCAAGTTGTCTTTATATAGCAACTATGCCAGTGCCTATAATACCTACGAGGAGGATATTCCAACGCAAGAATGGACTATTGACACAGACTCCACGATGACCATCCTGGGTATGGAGTGCCACTATGCAAAAACCAAGTTCCGTGGGAGAGAGTGGAAAGTATGGTTTACGGAAGAGATTCCCGTTAGCCTTGGCCCGTGGAAGTTAAACGGATTACCAGGACTGATTCTGAAGGCTACAGCGGATGATGATTTCATCAAGCTCACAGCTGTCAGCGTCAAGACAGAAGGCATCGATCCTGTCACCTTCTATAATTGGGGAAAGAACAACTATTATAAAATGACCAGAGAAAAGTTCCTGAAGTACAAGAATCGTCCAAGAACTATTCCGTATTCAGATAAAGTAATTTCAGCAAAACCATACATTGAGTTAGAATGAAGCCGAAGGAAAGGCAATGAGGAGACACCTTATTATTTTAATATGCTGCTTCCTTCCGCTGATGGCGATGGCGCAGATGCGGATAACGGGAACTATCACCGATAAGAACGGTGATCCGCTGACAGGTGCCATCATTCAGGTGCGCAGCAATAACACGAACAAGATGATACGCTTCGACAAGACTGACGCAAAAGGCTCGTTCACATTAGAAGTCACAGCCGACAGTTATCTGGAAGTGTCAATGCTCGGTTTTAAGAAGCAGCGCATCAACAACCCTACTGCAACAAAGAAGTTTCTGCGTATCGTCATGCAGGAAGAGGCTATCGCCTTGAAGGAAGTCACCGTCAAGGCCAGCAAAGTGCGTCTGCGGGGTGATACCATCACATATAACATTGCCACATTCGCCGACCAGAACGATCGTAGCATCGGTGATGTGCTGGCTCATATTCCAGGCTTCGAGGTAAACAAGCAAAATGGGGAGATCAAGTATGAGGGTAAACCCATCAGCAAATTCTATATTGAAGGACTCGACATGCTTGGCAGTAAGTATGGTGTGGCCACCAACTCTCTGCCACAGGTGGATATCGGCACGGTAGAGGTGATGAGAAATCATCAACCTGTCCGTGTGCTGGAGGACTTTACCTTCACCGACGATGCGGCCGTCAATATCCGTATGAAGGAGGGCGCGAAGAGCCACTGGGTGACTTCGTACAATGGTGGGGCTGGCATCAGTCATAACACAGGCTTGTGGAAACTGGAGGGACTCGCTCTGCGCCTGAAATCCAATTTCCAGACGATGTTCACCTATAAGACCAATAACACCGGTTTAAACATCAATAAGGAAACGACCAATCTGTTTTTCCTCGACGACTTTGACGGTTTGAACGACTACATTAGTCTGGCTTCACCGCGTACGACAAGTCTCTCTGAAAACCGCACGTTGTTCAATCGTAGCCATGCCGTGACTGCCAATGCCATGAAACGCCTTAATGACTCAGCACAAATCAATGTCCAGTTTATCTACAATAACTATCGGGAGTCGGCACAGGGTGAACGGCAGACAGAGTATTTCCTACCAGATGGCAACAAGGTGATCAACACCCGCAAGGATTTTCTGCGGAAAGACAACGAACTTTATGCGTTGGTGAAATATGAACATAATTCCGAACGCCAGTATCTGAAGAATTCCCTGTCGGCCGATCTCCTGTGGAGTCGGCAATGGTTAGACGAACGAGGTTCATACGACTACTATCAATATGCACGTAAGCCAGAATATGACATCAAGGATAATCTCTATATCGTCCGTAAATACAATCAGAGCCTTGTCTCCTTCTATTCTAATAACCGCATCATCAGCCGGCCGCAATCACTGACCGTCAGTCCGCTCCTCCAGCATATCAGTCAGCAACTGTACAATACAGATACCTATGCCATGGGAGCCACTAAAATAGGTGTTTTCAATCTCTCGCTGAAAGCAGGGGTAAATGCCGAACATCACCGGCTGGAGTCTGATCTGTCGGGCATATCTGACACTATCGGATTATTATCCGACGATGTCCGCTTCTCTTTGGTACGACTCTATGTTGAACCGAAGATAACCTACAAGACTCGTGACATACAGATAGACTTAAGTCCCACAACGGAGTATCTCTATGAGAAATATAGTGAGGACAAAGGGCATCATCAGATGCTCTTCTCTCCCGACCTGCGGGTTCAGTGGAAAGCCTCGCCACGCCTAAAACTCTCTTTAGGCGGTTCCTCCTTTCTGTCAAACCCCGACCCGACGCGATTCTATCATGCTCTGATCCTGCAGGACTACCAATATGTCAACCAGGGATGGACGGGGTATCGTCATGAGCACACATGGTCTATTCGCAGCAATATCACTTATAGCGATGCGTTAAAAGCCATGCACTCGTACCTGACCATCTCACGTTCCTTCTCGACCTCGCCCTACACATCGACCCGAGAGTTCTTGGACAACTATATCATTCTTTCCGCAACAGAACAGGAGGCGAAGTCCGACGCATGGCAGGTCACTCTGATAGCCAGCAAAGGTCTCAACTTCTGGAACGGTGTTACCAGCCTGCGAGTCATCTATACCAACAACGACGCCTCGATGCTACAGCGTGCGTCACAGGGAGTAAACGATCGCTTGACAGAGTTTAATAGTCAGATGCTCAACGCCCGTGCCGGCCTTGATTTCTCATTCTGGAAGGACATGCATCTGCGCTATGGTGTCACCCTTAGGCAGAACCGAATGAAGATGGAGCAATCGCCGGCCACTAACGTTCACAACTGGAAGCATGATATGACGCTGACTCTACCCTTAAAGCCAATAACCTTCGACATTACAGCCGAATACTACCATAATGAGATCACACGAGACAGCTACAAGGACTTCTTCCTGGCCGACGCCAAGGTCGGTTATAAGTCTCGTCATGTCGACCTCTCTCTCTCGCTCACAAACATATTTAATCGCACGGTCTATTCTTATGTCACCGTCAGCGACCTGATCAGTAGTTCGTCTGTTAACCACATCCGTGGACGAGAATTGCTACTTACATTTTATTATATGTTGTAAGCTCGCTCTTACAATAAAGCAAGGGCGGAGAACGTTATAGTATTAAAGGTTTGATGCTGAACGTGAGAAGCGCCTTGAGACTGATGACCGTTTGTGCTCTCCTGACCCTCTGCCTGTGTGCTGAGGCTCAGGGGTTCGTGAACCTGACTGCCCGGCAAGTCAGGATCGACAGTGTGTTGTCTGTATATACCTGGCAGAAGGCGTTGGGGGCCGGCTATGCCGACTCGGTCTATACCGTGAGCATCGAGTATCCCGAGTTTGTCGACATGAGTGCCAACGAGGTGCGCCGCTATCAGGAGATCAGCGACGAGCCGTTGCCGGCACTGCCTGAGATAAGTCAGACGGTGGGTGTGGCACGGAAACAAGGTATGCTCGACGTGTCGTTTGTGCCCTTGGTGTTCCGCGACGGGCGATACCAGAAACTCGTCAGTTTTAAACTGAACGTGCAGGCGAAGGCACGGGCGGTAGTTGCCGACAGGGCACGGACACGGGCGATGGAAGGCTCGCGCTATGCCAGTCACTCCGTTCTGCGGTCGGGCCGCTGGGCGAAGATCCGGGTGCCGGCGAGCGGTGTCTACCAACTGACGGAGGCACTGATCCGAGAGGCCGGATTCACGGATCTGTCGCATGTGAGGGTCTACGGCTATGGCGGTGCCTTGCAGCCGGAGCGGTTGACTGCCGCTTATCTGACGATGACGGACGACCTGCGTGAGGTGCCCACCTGTATGGTGAACGGTCGTCGGTTGTTTCGGGCCGTGGGACCTGTGACGTGGGAGTCGCCGACAGCCACAGTGCGCATCCGTAATCCTTATTCCGATTATGGCTATTATTTCCTGACAGAGGATGAGGGAGAGCCCCTCACCGTGACAGAGGAGACCTTTGTGGCCGACTATCCAACTGCGGCCGACTACCACACGCTCTACGAGGTGGACGACTATGCCTGGTATCATGGTGGTAGGAACCTCTTCGACAAGACACTTTTCGGGAAAGGACTCCCACAGACATATACGTTGACTGCCAGTGGCACGACGGGCACCCTGTCCGTTGCCCTGACCTATAACGGCAGCTTCGAGGCTACCGTCGCCGTGAACGGGGTGGCGGTGGGCACCGTCGGACGGACCGTTGTCCTCGACAGTTATACCGAGGCGGCAGAGTACGTATGGGACTTCCCCCTCAATGACTTACAAGCGGAGAATACGGTGCAGATCACACAGACGAGTGGGGGCGACTTGCGACTCGACTATCTGTCGCTGCGACTCGACACGCCGCGGCCGATGGTTGACTTGGCGACGGCTGACCTGCCCGTGCCTGAATATGTCTATATGATTACCAACCAGGATCATCATGCCGACGAGGCCGTAGATATGGTGATGATCATTCCTACCTCGCAGAAACTGCTGGCACAGGCGGAACGCCTGAAAGCACACCATGAACAGACGGACGGACTGAGGGTGCGCATCGTTCCTGCCGACGAGTTGTATAATGAGTTCTCTAGTGGTACGCCCGATGCCACAGCCTATCGGCGTTATATGAAGATGCTCTACGACCGGGCCACGACAGAGGCGGATGCTCCCCGCTATCTGTTGCTGATGGGCGATGGGGCTTGGGATAACAGGATGCGCACGCAGGACTGGGCGGGCTGCGACCTCGATGACTTCCTGTTGTGCTTCGAGAGCGAGAACTCATTCAGTCATGTGAACTGTTATGTGAGCGACGACTTCTTCTGTCTGCTCGACGACGAGGAGACCATCGCCGACGGACAGACGAATGGACAGTACTCGGGTAAGCCTGATGTGGCGGTGGGCCGTTTCCCGGCACGTACCGCGGAAGAGGCGGCGGTGCTTGTGGACAAGACCATCGCTTATGCCACCAACGCACAGGGCGGCGCATGGCAGAACGTCGTCTGTATGATGGGCGACGACGGAAACAATAACGTACATATGACTACCGCCGACAAGGTGGCAACGATGGTGGCCAACGATCACCCTGGCTATCAGGTGAAGAAGATCTACTGGGATGCCTACCAACGTACCTCGTCGTCGACGGGCTATGCCTATCCTGATGTGACGCGACAGATCAGACAGCAGTTGAACGACGGGGCCCTGATGATGAACTACTGTGGTCATGGGGCTGCCTATGCACTGTCGCATGAACTGGTGATGAAGCTGGCCGACTTTGAGACATCGACATCGAAGGGGTTGCCTCTATGGGTGACGGCCTCGTGTGATATCATGCCCTTCGATGGGCAGGAGGAGAACATCGGCGAGACGGTGATGTTCAATAGCAAGGGTGGCGGTATCGCCTTCTTCGGAACCACTCGGACGGTCTATGCCACTTATAACGAGGCGATGAACCTCGCCTTCACGGGTTATGTGCTGACACCGGGCGTGACCATCGGCGAGGCGGCTCGTCTGGCAAAGTGCGAGCTCGTCAGTCGGGGGCGTGACATGTCGCCCAACAAACTGCAATATACGTTGCTCGGCGATCCGGCCTTGCGACTGGCTTGTCCGACGGCGACCGTCGTGATTGACAGCATCAACGGTCAGGCCGCTGACGAGGACATCAAGCTACAGGCAGGCTCTGTCGTCCAGGTCACCGGCCATCTCCAATCTGGCCATGGACAAGAGACTGTTGCCTGCAACTCGTCAGGGACGATTACCGTCGTCGTCAGAGATGCCGAGGAGACGATCACTTGTCGGCTGAACGACACCTCTGACGAGGGTGCCGACGAGCCTTTCGTCTATACGGACCGTAGGCGGACACTCTATCATGGCTCCGACAGCGTGAGAAACGGTCTCTTCCGTTTTACCTTCGCTGTGCCTACGGATATCAGTTATACCGACGGCAGCGGTCTGATGACGCTTTATGCTATCAGCAATGATAAGACGGTGACGGCGCATGGCGAGCATGGTGGTTTCGTGGTCAGCGGCAGCAGTGATACGCAGACCGACTCGGTGGGTCCGTCGATCCACTGCTATCTGAATGCCAAGACTTTCGTGAATGGCGGTCGTGTTAATACCACTCCCTACTTCGTGGCGGAACTCTACGACGACAGCGGCATCAATGCCTCGGGCAGTAGTATCGGTCATGATCTGGAACTGGTGATCGAGCGACTGCAAGACGGACAGGGTCGGGCGACGGGAGAGTCGTGGACGTATAACCTCAACGACTACTTCGCATACGACTTCGGCGACTACCGTAGTGGTACGGTGGGTTTTAGTATTCCGGCATTGGATGAGGGGGCATACCGCCTGCGCTTCCGGGCATGGGATGTGGTGGGAAACTCGTCGGTGACGGAACTGGCGTTCAAAGTGGTGAAGGACCTGACGCCAGGTGATATCAGTGTCGTATGTACGAAGAACCCGGCTACGACGAACACCTCGTTTGTCGTGAGTCACGACCGTATGGGTAGTGAGATAACGGTGACACTCGACATCTTCGATATGGCGGGGCGTCAGCTCTGGAAACAGCGTGAGACCGTCATACCTGTCGGCCATACCTATACGGTAGACTGGGATCTGCGGCTTGCTAGTGGCAGTAGACTGCAGGCGGGTGTCTATATCTACCGCATCCAAGTGGGCTGCGCTGGCAGCGGCACGGCTTCGTATGCTAATAAATTAATGGTGTTAAGCAATAATTAGACTGTATCAGTCGTTATATGAGCAATGAAAGATAAGAATACAAAAAGGATACAGACGATAGTAAGAGTGGTGACCGTGTTGTTCTTTGTTCACGTCTCACTACTCGGGGTCTCTGCACAGGATAGTAAGAACGTGATGTTCAACCCGGTTGAGCATGCGGTGATATCGCAGACGATTGCCCCCGATGCACGGGCGGCAGGTATGGGTGACGTGGGTGTAGCCACCGATCCCGACGTAAACTCACAATACTGGAACCCTGCAAAATATCCGTTCTGTATCAGTCGGTCGGGGGTAGCGCTGAACTATACGCCATGGCTGAGGCAGTTGGTCAACGATATTGATCTGGCCTATGTGGCCGGCTACTATCGTATCGGCGACTATTCGGCTGTGTCGGGCTCGCTCCGTTACTTCTCGTTGGGTGAGGTCATCGCTGATGATGGGATGACGGTCAAGCCTTATGAGATGTCGCTTGATGTGGCCTATTCGATGATGCTCAGTGAGAAGCTCTCGTTGGCTGCCGCCCTCCGCTGGATATACAGCGATCTGCGCTATGACTATAGTGAGGACTCAAAGCCGGCCTCGGCCTTTGCCGCCGACCTGGCGATGTACTATAATAACTATGTGATGCTGGGCAGCAGAGAGTGTCAGCTTGGAGTGGGACTGAACTTGTCGAATATCGGTAGTAAGATTTCCTATTACGGTGATGAGGAGAGTCAGTTCCTGCCAGCTAACATGCGGTTGGGTGCCTCACTGATGATTCCCGTCGATGCGTATAACCGCTTCTCTATCTCTGCTGATGTCAATAAGCTGATGGTGCCTAC
Organism: Prevotella aff. ruminicola Tc2-24; assembly: GCF_900110895.1. GTDB lineage: Bacteria > Bacteroidota > Bacteroidia > Bacteroidales > Bacteroidaceae > Prevotella. Next base: position 473,518 of record NZ_FOIQ01000002.1, read on the forward strand.
TGTTCCCCGACAGGAGGAGGGCGAGTCGAACAGCGACTATCAGGATCGGGTACGCAGGGAATATAGTGATGTGAGTGCCTTCAGTGGTATGTTCAAGAGCTTCTCCGATGCTCCCGGTGGCTTCAAGGAGGAGCTGGACGAGGTGCAGTGGAGCCTCGGTGCCGAGTATGTGTATCACGACCAGTTCTCGCTTCGTGCGGGTTATCACCATCAGGCGGAGTCGAAGGGTAACCTGAAGTATTTCACCGTCGGTGGCGGTTTCCGGATGAATGTCTTCTCGCTCGATGTGGGCTATGTCATCTCGACGGCGCGTAGTAACCCGCTCGACCAGACCTTGCGGTTTACCCTCGCCTTCGACATGGATGGAATCAAGGATCTGTTCAGAAGGTAACAATAAAAACAAAAGATAATATGAAAATAAGAGTTGGAATGGGCTACGACGTCCATCAGTTAGTGGAAGGCCGCGACCTCTGGATGGGTGGCATCAAGATTGAGCATAGTAAGGGATTGTTGGGCCATAGCGATGCCGACGTGCTGCTGCATGCCGTCTGCGACGCTCTGCTCGGTGCTGCCAACATGCGCGACATCGGTTACCACTTCCCTGATACCGCCGCCGAGACCGACGGTATGGACAGTAAGGTGATCCTGAAGAAAACCATCGACCTGATTGCTACGAAAGGGTACCGTCTGGGTAATATCGATGCGACCATCTGTGCAGAGCGCCCGAAGATGAACCCTCATATCCCTCAGATGAAGGCGTGTATGGCGCAGATATGTGGTTGCGATGAGGATGATATCTCCATCAAGGCGACCACTACCGAGAAGCTTGGTTTTACGGGTCGTGAGGAGGGAATCTCGGCCTATGCCGTTGTGCTGATAGAGAGAACATAGGTATCTGTCTCGAGGCGCGTGGGCTGCACATTATTTATATTATAGGTATATCGGCAATGCTTATTGCCGATATTTTTTTTGTGCTTTTGAAAAAAAAAGATAAAATATATTTGTAATATAAAAAAAATGTTTAACTTTGCCGTTGGTTACTACTGACCAGCGTGTCTAAGGGAGGGCGTGCTAGCGCGACCGAACAACAAATAGGATGCGTTAATATATTATTAATCAACCAAAGCTACATATAACGTTTTTTGGGATTATACTTTTTAACAACATTAATGATATGAAAAAAACTATTTGGATGACTGCCCTGACGGCAGTCACAGCAACTCTTATCAGTTGCTCAAGTGAAGACTCACTGGCAGGAAAAGAGAATCCGGCAGAGGGTCAGGCTTCTGGTATTCCATTCGTTGTCAATGTTGCCAACAGCGATGCAACTCGTGGAACAGCCATCAGCGCCATCAGTTCTTTTAACATGGTAGGTATTCAGGGGACTTCCAACAAATGGATGGACAACTATCTGTTTACAAAGCCCGACGGCAGTTGGGTTGCTGACGGGCATGCGAACCTGACATGGCCCGATGGCACAGATACTCATACCTTCTATGCTACCAGTGACAACACTAGCGATGCGCCAGCCATCACTAACGGGAAGTTCACCTACACCGTGCCTGCAAACATCAGCGACCAGAAAGACCTGCTGGTATCTCTGAGCGAGGACAACGAGAGCGGCTCCCCCGTCACCCTGAGTTTCAAGCACGCCCTGTCATCTGTGAAATTCAATATCGGATTCGACAAGGATGCACTTGGTGGCGATAACGACTCCCACATCAAGGTGACCAAAATCACTTTGTATCACATTGCCACAAAGGGAACTTTCGATTTCGCAAACTATGCCACGAACCCATGGACCGTAGATCCTGATGACGCGGAATACAAGGATATTGTCATCACCCTGAAACAGCCGATAGAATTCGTGCCTTCCGCATTCGCTGACTTCAAGGAGCTAGACGGCAACTATATTGACGAGACCTCTATCGGCGAGATCTATGTAATGCCCCATAAGCCTACTGCTTGGGATACCGACGGCACCTCCGGGCACCCCTTGAACAACAGCTATATCGGCGTCACCTGTCAGTTCTATGAGTACACAGGAAGTACTTATAGAGATATGTTTGGTTTAGACGAGACTTCTGATGATGGAGAGTATGAAGAAGCAAAGGAAGAGTATATCGACACTTATGATGGTCAAGCTTCAACAGACGACGACAGCTGGCTTGACGACAAGCAGATCAGCGTGCTCGTCCCGACAGCCGAAGAATTCAACATGAATGTCGTCTTGGAGAGTATCCTGAATAAGAGAAACGAAGATGCCGCTGCCAATGGCACTACCGACAATTACGAAGAAGTGTACATTCCGCTGGTGATGACAAACGGCTTTGGATTTGCTAAAAACAATGTGATCAACATCAGAATGGATCAGATGAAATACGCAGACGGAAGATCCTTCTATGAAGCATTCACACCAATTATCAACCCATAACCCATCATGTCTGCAAATAGCCTTATGAAGTTCTTGTGCAAAGCAATGCTGCTGATTGTCGGTGTCTTGACATTGACAGCAGGCTTCATTGGCTGTTCCAAGAATGACCCTCCGACAACGGAAGACTACCCAGTGGCTTCCCCCTTTGTGTTCAACATCTCTATAGACGGCACTCCACTGACACGCGGTTCCCGTATGAAGCCCTTTGAGATCGACAGGTACGGTGTCTATGGTATCTATGGTAAAAGAGTATTCGCTACGAATATCATATACCAGAAGAATGAAGATGGGACATGGACAGCAAACGGCATCCTCAATATACCTGATGGAGCTGTCAACTTCTATTCCATCAACGCCTCGTTCGCCAAGAAGAGCGCCGGCGGTATTTTGGACAAGCTGACGATGACTACCGCGAAGCAAACATTCACCTACACCGTACCAGAGCGTACGGAGGAACAGTTTGACCTGATGTATGCCTCGTCTATCGGAGTAAACATGAAGGAGACCCAGGGTAATACCGGACTGAGTTTCAAGTCTGCGCTTGCTGGTCTGAACTTCACGATTGTCAACAAGATGGATGGCGACTACACTGTCACTGTCGGAGGATTTTCCGTGCATAACATGATCAACTCGGGAACATTCACTTTCAGTACCACAACATCAAACTCTGGTTCGTGGACAGAAGGCACCACCCGTGGAAAGATGGAGCGTATCCTTGACGAGCCATTCGTGGTTCCGACCACCAGGGAATATCTTGTCAATAAGGATACCATCTTCATGGTGATCCCCCAGGCAAAAACCACCAAGTGGAAGACAAAGGACACGGCGCCTGTGTCGATAGCGGAGGCTGATGCAGAAGGACAGACCTACATGAGGCTGCTCTGTAAGATACAAAGCGCCGAGGGTATCTATCTGCTGGGGACTGCCAACGAGTATGGAGAGGTGTATTTACCCATCAATGCGACCAAGACCACTGAGGGAAAGACGACCACTCTTACCATCAGCTTCGCCGGAGGTTACGACATCCATGGAAAGCCTTTGTCGTTCGGCTCCGGATTTGTCATTGAGGTTGACCCGTGGACTGAAGGCACAGACGAGCCCGTGGACATAGAGTTCTGACAATTAAGTAAATCATCATTAAAAACAAACATTATGAAAGCAAAATATGTGAAACCAGAGATCGTAACCGTAGAGATGGACCGCGTATCTATTCTTAGTGGTTCTTCAATCTTTGATGATCCTACCATCAGCGATCGTGGAATAGAAATAGACTAGAAGCATGATACTGAACCTTCGAAAGGCCAAACAGCATTTATGGAAGGTGGGTATGCTTGCGCTTATCTCGCTGGTTCTGTCGGCGTGTGGCAGTGATGACACTGCCACACCGCCGGCATACCAGCCGTTATATTTCTCGTTCTCGACGGGTGATATGACGACACGTGGCATTCCCGAGACGACGCTTAGCAAGAGCGTCGGTATGGCGGCTTATGTCTTTGAGAACGGCGATGCCCTCGGAACGCCGGGATATATGTGGAACGAGGAGGTCATCAGAAGTGGCACAGGCTGGTGCACGACTAACGGGTATGCCAAGCCGGAGACCGGCAAGTCGATGAAGTTCCTCGCATACTATCCGTATTCCGAACAGAGTGGTAACCCGTCCATCCTTCTGTCAGATCATGCGACGAGTGGTCCTGTGGTGATAACGTACGAGGTGCCGCAGGATGTGGCCGACCAGCAGGATGTGATGACGGGCGAGTCGGCAGTACTAAGTACCAGTGACAGGAATGATCTTGTTCAGATGACACTCCATCACCGGCTGTCGGCCATCCAGTTTGTGACGGGCGACATCGGACTGAGCGGTAAGATCAAGAGCATCTCGCTGAAGAACATCCACAAGAAGGGAACCTATCGCCTGGGCGATAACGCATGGACGCTGCAGGGTGGCACCAACGGTGTCAGCTTCACCGTCAGTCCCGACTATGTGGTAGAGCACATCACGCTGGCAAGCGACGCCGACGGCCGGCAGCCGGTGGCGACCAACGAGAACTCATTCCTGATGCTGCCTCAGGCGATACCCGACGACGCTAAGATGGTGATCGAGTACGAGGCCACCATCGACGGGACGACGGCCGTTCACACCCTGGAGGCGAACCTGAAGAACAGCACCGTGCCCGAATGGCAGTGGGGCAAGATCTACACGTACCAGATCTCTGTCGTATCACTGGCACTGGAATACGAGGTCGTCGTACACGACTGGGAGCTGGGAGGCGTGACAGACGTACAAATGAAGATATAAGGAGCGACGCAGGTATGAGAAGACACAAAGAGATGATAACGGCAGCGATCCTGCTATCGCTCATGGCTTGTTCGCAACAAGACACGGAGTCGCTCCTGGAGACACCAGAGCCCGTGGTGCTGAAGGCTGTCGTGGCATCGCCCGTTGAGGCGACAAGAGGCACTACCGCCACGACGAGCGAATGGGCGGAGCACGATCAGGTGGCTGTGCGCATCGATAACGAGGTGAAGATCTATGAGGCCAGTCATGAGGACGGAGGCACTCTGAGGGCAGCCGCTGCGGAGACACCATTCTACTGGAGAACCAGGAGCGAGACGAAGACCGTCGCCGGATGGTATCTCGGCAATGGCAGACGACTGAGGGAGATGCCCACTGAGTGGACGGTGGCAGGCAACCAGCATACCAACGACGGGGAGGGAATGGAGCAAAGCGATTTCCTCTATGCCACTCCCACAGGCATCACCTATACCGACCGTTTCCATGCACAGATCAACTTCTATCACCAGACCTCAAAGATCATGGTGAGGATCAGGAACGAGGGCGCCATCAAAGGCGATACGGCTGCGATAGAACAGGTGACGATCGGCAACGCATCGTATCCCATCGTGATGCGCGCCTCGTTTGAGGAGCCGGCCACCACATCCTATGGCAGTTGGACACTCTCCCGCAGAAGCGAGGACCTTGGGTATATCATACCCCATGTGACGGTGTTCGACAGTGTGAGCACCTATCTGAAATACTACGAGGCGCTGGTCATTCCTGACAATCTGGACCATAAGCCTCTGTTGGCCATCACCCTAGGTGGCCATACCTATTATTATATACCACAGGAGAACCAGGCCCGACTGACACCCGGGCATCTCTTCGTCTATGATATCGGAGTCAGCGTAGACAGCACAAAGCTGGTGGTGACACCCATGGTGGGCGACAACCTGGTATGGAGCTGGCAGGATGACGGCACCGTCGACGAGAACGATGACAAGGATGCTACGCTACAGATACAGGGGTGGCAAAGGGAGGACAATCCCGATGCCAACATCACATCGGGCGTCATTCCTCTTGAGATCAGTGCCAACGGATGGCGGAAAGAGGGTGAAGGCAGTGCCTTGCAGGAGGACAGTCAGCCCGAATATGACCACCATGCCAATGGATGGAAAAAAGATGGCGACAACGAAGACGCCACCCACACCGACCAGCCTGACGGAATGACTGTCGGAAACGGCACCCAATGGACCAAGGAAGGCGAGGATGAGGCTATCAGCAGCGAATGACAAGTAACAAAACAACAAATAAGAATACCTCTAAGAAATGGAAAAAAGCAAAATATTCTTATCTCTGAGTCTGGCTATGTTTGCCTTCCTCAGTAACAGTTGTACACAAGACGAAGCAAATATCGGCGAGAATCCGGAAGGACGGAAAGCCATGACTGTGAAAGTAGTGGACGGTGGTTATGAGAACAAGGACAATAACACGACTCGTGCCAGTGAGAGCAACGAGGAAGAGTCAGGCAGTGACGGTACCGCCATGAAGACACAGTTCATCGCAGGCGACAAGATCGGCGTGTTCTCCATCTCTTCAGGTGGAGCCTCACACTATCAGAACCTGGAACTGGTATACGACGGCACCAACTGGAAGAACCCTGACGGCGAGACCTTCTATTACTTCTCGGGCATGAGCTACTTCGCCTATTATCCCTATAACAAGGATTTTAATATGGAGAAGGTCGACTGGTCGAAACGCACAGCCGCTGAGTTCTTTGCGGAATATGTGAACGAGTGGAGGCCACAGGACGACCAGTCTACCACGATGAAGTATATCGCCAGCGACCTGATGATCGGCGACGGCTCGGTAATCGATAATACCTTTACCTTCACACTCGGGCATACCATGGGACTGATCTTCATCTCTACGGCCGAGGAGATCAAGGGCACGGTCTATCTCTTTCCCAAGCTGACGGAGGGCGACGCCATGGAGAAACTCAGCTCCGACAGTAAGATCTATTCCTTCGAACAGAAGGTGTATAAGCCCAGTCGCAAACAAGGCTACTACCGCTATCTGGTGAAGCCGGGACAAGCGAAGTTCATATCGGGCAAGAATCCTGACGG
>NZ_FOIQ01000001.1:0-587459 GCF_900110895.1 Prevotella aff. ruminicola Tc2-24
TTGTTTTACTGTAAGAGAAGATATGTCTTATGGTGTAAAAGATACCTTCCAACCAACTAAGATGCCGTTATGTATCTAAATACATGCAAGTTAAAGAGAAAATAACACTTACTCCTAATGATGCCAATAAACTTTATCTCTCATTAAATAAATCAAAAAAGTTTCTCCCGAAGTCCTATTTTTCTTATATTTGCATCGAACACTAAATAGTGAGCGTATGAAAAGGATAACAATTGCAGTGATGGCCCTGATGTCATTGACGACAGCACAGGCCCAGGAAGAGAAACAAGACACCGCCGTTTTCATGAACGGATGTCGTGAGTTCGTAAACTATGTAGAGGGTCAAGCTCCTTTGACCAAGCCAACGGCAGATTCCTTGATCATTTATCAGGACAGTATCAAGGAACGTTATCGTCAGATCAAGCCTCAGTTGAACGACGACCAGGTGGGTGAGTATAATCGCCTGATGGGACGTTATACCAAGCGGATGCTTGAGTATCGCGGCGACCGTCTTTCTGACGGTCTTCAGGCCACTGGCGACAGCATCGCCAAGACTGCCAACCGCGTCGGCCAGCAGATTGGCGGCTTCTTCAAAGGCCTCTTCAATAAATAAAATTCTGCCAACTGTCAGCGAAATCTGACAGATTATCTTCAAGTTAGTCGAATGCCCACCAGAACAACCCTGGTGGGCATTTTCGTACCCACAAACCACCCTCCATATACCTTCCATTTTCCCCTCCAAAACTCTCAACATCTGAGAACTATTTTCGTGACGTCAAAAGGATGATAAAGTGGATTAAAGTGTAATGAGCCGTTATTTAACATTTGTTTGTGGTGTTATTATCCCAATTAAAATAGGGAACTAATTCGCTTTTGATGGTTGTTAATACGAGTGCTTAATTTAAATTCTGATAATAAAAACCGTAACTTTGTAGTCAAGAAACTATAATAAACCTATGGCTAATAGAAACATTATCCTCCTTCATCTTTTGGAGTCAGATATATACGAGTTCTATGGTTCACCGGCCTCTCTATACGACAGACATGAAGCCAAGGAACTTCTGATTGCACAGACCAGCCTTAACAACCATTTCAGCAAAATGGCAGCACAAGGTAGGGAACTTGTGTATCGAAATGACTATTGTGAGATCCGCAAAGGGAGCATTTATGTAAAGCCTACCACAAGAGGTCGGAAAAAGGAAAACAGTTGAATTGCAGATACGTAATAAATAGCTAGTTATATTAGTAGTAAAGGATAAAAACGTATAACAATGATGAATCGCTATTTTTATAGAGCCTCGCTAAATGACTTTTTCAATGATACATCGGATGAGATATTTGGAAAGATTTCCCGTAATGACGAAGGTGATAGTGTAAAAGAGCAGAAGTATGCATGGTCTGAGGAACTAGATATTATGCGGGACGTTTTAACGTCATGGAAAGGAGAAAGTGGTGAAGTCATTTTTGAGTTTTCTATACCTCGACTTGGTAAGAGAATTGATGTCGTAGTTTTGCTGCGAGGCATTGTGTTTGTGATAGAGTTCAAGGCGGGACAACAGACTTATTTGCAGTCTGATATGGAGCAGGTAATGGATTATGCTTTGGACTTAAAATATTTTCATCTAGGCAGTCATCGTCGTACCATTGTACCTATTCTTGTAGCAACAGAGGCAGAAAATAGTAGTCATAAATTGTGCGATTCTGTTTACAACGATCATATATATAATCCATTACTGACTAACCCAGATAACCTTGGTAGATTGATGTGTGAGGTGATTGAGCGTGAGAAAGCATTACCTTCTGATGATGATGAATTCTCAGACTGGGCTATCAGTAGATATTCTCCAACTCCAACGATTATTGAAGCAGCAAGTGCTCTATATCGGAATCATACTGTTGAAGATATTGTAAAACACGAAGCTGCAGGGAATGCTCTTGATGAAACGACACAGTTTGTCCTAAATGTCATAAATTATAGTAAAGAACATAAAGAAAAAAGTATTTGTTTTGTAACAGGTGTTCCAGGGGCTGGTAAAACACTCGTGGGTTTGAATGTTGCAGTACAACAATCTATTAAGGCTGAAAACGATCCCGACGGAGAACGCAATCTCGCTGTATATTTATCTGGTAATGGCCCTTTAGTGAAGGTTCTTACGGCTGCATTAGCAAAAGACAAGCAAAAAAAAGAGCACGAGAAAGGAAACAAATGCAACATTACAGATGCTAAACGAGAAGTTTCTCAGTTTATTCAAATCATTCATCGTTATCGTGGAAACATGCTTGCAAAGATTAAGTTGCCAATAATGGGTGGTAAACTTGAGATTGATGAAACGAAATCTGTTGCCCATCATTCTGCTGGTCACGGAGAGGTCGAGCATGTCGCAATCTTTGATGAAGCTCAGCGTTCTTGGGATTTGGAACACCTCGCAGGATGGCTGGCACGGGGTGGGAGCCGTGGTGGAATGAAAAAAGTCTCAGGTTTCCCAATGTCAGAAGCGGAGTTTCTGATATGGTCCCTTGATTTACGAAAAGATTGGGCTGTAATTGTATGTCTTGTAGGAGGAGGACAGGAAATCAACACGGGCGAAGCTGGTATAAGTGAATGGCTTCGTGCACTAAATGAAACTTTTCCACATTGGAAAGTCTATTTATCCAAACACTTGACTGATAAAGAATATGCAGAAGGCAATGTCGCTGATTTGGTTCGCAATAATCCTAATGTATCACAAGTAGACCAGTTACATCTGGCTGTTTCTATGCGCTCATTCCGTGCCGAAAATTTGTCCAAATTCGTTCATTACGTATTAGATAGAGATACGGAAGCTGCAAAAGAGCTCTATTTGACATTTAAGGACAAATATCCTTTGGTAATAACAAGAGATTTGTGTAAAGCAAAACGATGGTTAGAAGGGAAAGCCCGTGGTTCAGAGAGGTATGGCTTGGTTGTCTCGTCTCAAGCATATCGTCTGAAACCTTTAGCCATTGATGTTAGATTACAGCCCGATATTGAAAATTGGTTTTTGGCTGATAAGATGGATGTGCGCTCCTCTTTATTTTTGGAGGACGCCGCAACAGAATTTGATATTCAGGGATTGGAATTAGATTGGACATGTCTTGTGTGGGATGGAGATTTTCGATATACATCAAACGGCTGGGATCATAATGCTTTCCGAGGAAGCAAATGGCAGAAGATTCGTCAGGCCGAAGCTCAGTCATACCAAATAAATGCTTATCGTGTTTTGATGACACGAGCTCGTCAGGGCATGATTATTTGTGTTCCAGAGGGCAATCTGGAAGATCATACTCGTCTGCCCGAGTTCTATGATGGAACATACCATTATCTTAAATCTTTGGGGATCGAAGAGATCTAGCGTAATGAAACAGATAGAAGTTGTAGCAGCGATCATACATGACGGTGGGGGGCGTATCTTCGCCACGCAGCGGGGGTATGGCGACTATAAGGATGGATGGGAGTTTCCTGGGGGGAAGATGGAACCTGGGGAGACGCCGGAGGAGGCTCTGAGGCGTGAGATATGGGAGGAACTGGAGACGCGTATTGACGTGGAACGGCTGGTGCAGACGGTGGACTGGGATTATCCGGCCTTTCACCTGACGATGCACTGCTTCTGGTGTCGTGTGGAGAGTGGATCGCTCACGCTGAAGGAGCATGAGGCAGCACGGTGGCTCGGGCTCTCGGAGATAGATTGTGTTGACTGGCTGCCGGCCGACAGGGCGGTCGTGAAGACTATTAAAAAGGCGGATTCTTTTGCGGTGTGAGATGATTTGACTATATTTGTACCTTCAAAACACTTGGTTATGGATTGGCTTCATGTGATAGCGGTGGTGGCACTGGTGGCTATCGGTGTGTTCATCTACTGGAATAAGAAACAGGAATAGGTCTTGAATGGGCGGTGCCTGTCAAGATGGTGCGAGGCGAGGGGAGCATACTCAACGGCGCTTGAGTGTCAGTACCTTAGGTAGCTTCTGCCATTTCCCGTCCTTGGGGACTTTCAAGGCGCTTCCTTCTACTTGCTTGAGCTCGTAGATGGAGTCGTTCTTGACGGTGAGCGTGGCGGTGAGGTCCTCGCTGCCGTAGTCGTTGATCAGGGCGATGTGGGCGGTATGGCCTTTCACCTTGGCCGTGGTGATGAGCCAGCAGAACGAGTTGTGGGTCTTACCGAGGTAGCCGGGTAGTGAGCCGTAGAGGTCTTGTCCGGGCACGGTGATGCTCTCGTCGTAGAAATCGATACGCAGAAAAACATCGTATTCGCTGTTGTATAGGTGGGCCCGGAAGGGCCTGTTTTCTTGTTGCGCCGAGACGGAAATGGCCGTCATAACCAGTAGGGTGGCGAGGATTAACTTCTTCATTTTCTGTGCACTTTCTTATTTGCTTACAAAGTTACTAATCTATATCATGTTTTCGAGGAAAAATGAGAGAATATTTGTATAATGGTTGAATATTTTAGAAATATTTAAGTATCTTTGCTACCGATTATATATAGAGAGATGGCAAAAAAGCATTTAGTGCCAGACTACATCTTCGAGTCAAGTTGGGAAGTCTGCAATAAAGTAGGGGGAATCTATACCGTTCTTTCGACACGCGCCAAGACCCTGCAAAAGATACTTCAGGATAAGATCATTTTCATAGGTCCTGATTGCTGGAAAGAGAAAGAGAGTCCTTATTTCAAAGAGGACAAATCGCTCTTTGCCGACTGGCAGCGCGAAGCCAAGGAAGGTAACCGTGAACTCGGATTGCCAGGACTGCGTGTCAGGGTGGGCCGATGGACGGTGCCTGGCACACCTATCGCCATCTTGGTGGACTTCCAACCGTTTTTCGAGAAAAAGAATGAGATATATGGCTGGCTGTGGGAACACTACGGCGTAGACAGTCTGCATGCCTATGGCGACTACGACGAGGCTTCGATGTTCTCGTATGCTGCTGCCTTGGTGGTGGAGAGTTTCTACCATCATTACTTGGACAGCGACAAGAAGGTGATATACCATGCCAATGAGTGGATGTGCGGACTGGGTGCGCTCTATATCAACAACCGGCTGCCGCAGATCGGTACGGTGTTCACGACGCATGCCACAAGTATCGGGCGTTCGATAGCTGGTAACATGAAACCGCTCTACGACTATCTGTTTGCTTATAATGGTGACCAGATGGCCGAGGAGCTGAACATGCAGAGCAAACACTCGATAGAGAAGCAGACGGCTCACTATGTGGACTGCTTCACGACGGTGAGCGACATCACGGCGAAGGAGTGTGAGGAACTGCTGGACAAGCGCCCTGACGTGGTGCTGCCTAATGGCTTCGACAACAGCTTCGTGCCTACTGCCGCGCAGTTCACCCGTAAGCGTAATGCCGCCCGGCGGAAGATGCTGCAAGTGGCCAGTGCCTTGTTGGGTGAGGAACTCGACGACGACACGCTGATCGTATCGACGTCGGGCCGCTATGAGTTCCGTAACAAGGGTATCGACGTGTTCGTGGAGGCGATGAACCGTCTGCTCCGTGACCGTGACCTGAAAAAGAAGGTGGTGGCCTTCATCGAGGTTCCGGGATGGGTCGGTGAGCCTCGTAAGGATCTGCAGGAGCGCTTGGCTCAAGTTCAAGGCTCTAAGTCTAAAGCTCAGAGCTCAAAGACCAATGTGCAGTGCTCAAAGTTCAATGGCCCCTTGGAAGTGCCGCAGGTGACACACTGGCTGCACAACATGAGTCACGACAACGTGCTGGGCATGATGAAATACTACGATATGCATAACCGCAAGGAGGACCGGGTGAAGGTGATATTCCTGCCTTGTTACCTCGACGGGCATGATGGTATCGTGAACATGACTTATTATGATGTGGTGCTCGGCAACGATCTCTGCATCTATCCTTCGTACTATGAGCCATGGGGCTACACGCCGTTGGAGGCTATCGCCTTCAGGGTGCCTTGTATCACCACGGATCTGGCGGGCTTCGGACTCTGGGCTAACAAGGTGTTCGGCAAGGAGGGGGAGATCGAGGATGGTGTGAAGGTGATTCACCGTACGGACTATAACTACTCTGAGGTGGCCGACTGTATCAAGGACACGGTAGCGGAGTTCTCGTGCATGACGAAGAAACAGGTGGAGGCTTGTAGGAAACAGGCGGAGACCTTGTCGAAGAAGGCGCTGTGGAGTGAGTTCATCGGCTATTATGAGGAGGCTTACGACATCGCCCTGCGGAAAGCGGAAGCCAGGAAATAGAAACATTTTGGATTGAGAGATATATAACTGATTAGAATTTATAATTTGAGAGAGTATGAAAATAAAAGCTGATTACACGAATACACCTACGTGGAAGGATCTGACTGTGAAGTCGAACCTGCCCGAGCAGTTGAAGTGTTTGGATGAGATCGCCCACAACATGTGGTGGGTATGGAACTATGAGGCGCGTGACTTGTTCCGTGACCTTGACCCGGAGCTGTATCATGAGGTGAAGCACAATCCGGTGATGCTCTTGGAGCGTCTGAGTTTCGCCCGTAAGGAGGAGGTACTCAAAGACAAGGAACTGATGAAGCGCATCAAGAGCGTGTACAACCAGTTCCGTAAGTATATGGATGTGAAGCCTGATGCCAAGCGTCCGTCAGTGGCTTACTTCTGCATGGAGTATGGTATGCACTCGGCACTGAAGATCTACTCTGGTGGTCTGGGTATGCTCGCCGGTGACTATGTGAAGGAGGCTTCTGACTCGAACGTCGATATGTGCGCTGTCGGTTTCCTCTACCGCTTCGGTTATTTCACACAGAGTCTGTCGATGGACGGACAGCAGGTGGCCAACTATGAGTCGCAGAACTTCGGTTCGCTGCCCATCGAGCGTCAGCTCGACAAGGACGGTAACCCGATGGTGGTCGACGTGCCTTATACCAACTATCAGGTGCATGCTTATGTCTGGCGTGTGAACGTGGGACGTGTGAAACTCTACTTGTTGGATACTGACAACGAGATGAACTCTGACTTCGACAAACCTATCACGCACAGCCTCTATGGCGGTGACTGGGAGAACCGTCTGAAGCAGGAGATCTTGCTGGGTATCGGTGGTATGCTGCTGCTGAAGAAACTGGGTATCAAGAAGGATATCTATCACTGTAACGAGGGTCATGCTGCACTCTGTAACTTGCAGCGCCTGTGTGACTATATCGAAGAGGGCCTGACATTCAACCAGGCTCTGGAACTGGTACGTGCTTCTGGTCTCTATACCGTTCACACACCGGTGCCCGCTGGTCACGACTACTTCGAGGAGGGCCTGTTCGGTAAGTATATGGGCGGCTATCCGCAGAAGCTGGGTATCTCGTGGGATGAGTTCATCGGCATGGGTCGTACCAACCCTGATGATCACAGTGAGAAGTTCTGTATGTCGACCTTCGCCTGCAACACTTGTCAGGAGGTCAACGGTGTGTCGAAACTTCATGGCTGGGTCAGTCAGAAGATGTTCGCACCGATCTGGAACGGCTACTTCCCCGAGGAGAACCACGTGGGTTATGTGACCAACGGTGTGCACTTCCCCACATGGGCTGCCACGGAGTGGCGTAAGGTCTATGCGAAGTACTTCGACAAGAAGTTCATGAGCGACCAGTCGAACGAGGAAATCTGGCACGGTATCTACAACTGTCCCGACGAGGAGGTGTGGGAGACGCGCATGGCTCTGAAGAAGAAGCTGTTCGACTATATCCAGAAACAGTTCCGTGAGACTTGGCTGAAGAACCAGGGTGATCCTTCTCGTGTGGTGACGTTGCTTAACTCGATGAACCCGAATGCGCTGGTGATCGGTTTCTGCCGTCGTTTTGCTACATATAAGCGTGCTCATCTGTTGTTCACGGATCTGGAGCGTCTGTCGAAGATCGTCAACGATCCCGAGCATCCGGTGATGTTCCTCTTTGCTGGTAAGGCGCACCCCGCCGATGGTGCTGGTCAGGGACTCATCAAGATGATCTATGAGATCTCTCAGCGCCCGGAGTTCCTGGGTAAGATTATCTTCCTCGAGGACTACGATTTCTTGTTGGCTCGTCGCCTCGTATCGGGTGTCGATATCTGGATGAACACGCCGACTCGTCCGCTGGAGGCTTCTGGCACATCGGGTGAGAAGGCTGAGATGAACGGTGTGGTCAACCTGTCGGTCAAGGACGGCTGGTGGCTGGAGGGTTATCGTGAGGGTGCCGGATGGGCGCTCACCGAGAAGCGTACCTACCAGACGCAGGGTTATCAGGATCAGCTCGACGCTGCCACGATCTATGGCCTGCTCGAGAACGAGATCATTCCTCTTTATTATAATAAGAACGAACAGGGCATCAGCGAGGGCTGGGTCAAGGTGATCAAAAACTCTATCGCTCAGATCGCACCGCACTATACGATGAAGCGTCAGCTCGACGACTACTACGATCGTTTCTATACGAAGCAGGCTATGCGTTTCAAGGCACTTGCTAAGGACGACAACCGTCTGGCCAAGGAGATCGCTCAGTGGAAGGAGACGGTGGCCGAGCGCTGGGATGCCATTCATGTGGTGGCTGCCGACTGGAACTTCCCTGCCGGTGGTGGTGAGGCTGGATCGAAGTACACCCTCCGCTATGTCATCGACGAGCAGGGGCTCGACGATGCCGTGGCTCTGGAGAAGGTGAACCTCTGTACCGACAAGGATGGTGAGGAGCGTATCTTCTCGATCGAACCGCTGAAGCTCGTGGGCAAAGAGGGTAACAACTATACCTTCGAGGCTACGCTGAAGCCGCAGCAGGCCGGACAGTACAAGAGTGCCGTCCGTATGTATCCGAAGAACACGAACCTGCCTCACCGTCAGGACTTCTGCTACGTGAAGTGGCTGGAGCTTCCTGCCTTCAACAACTAAGACAGGTATCGCTGAGATAGAAAAGGGCCCGGGTTCAATGGAACTCGGGCTCTTTGTTTGGGGTTATTGGAACGCTGGTGCCTGGTAGTGGTCGAGGATATAACGACCTAATGCGTTGTCGCGGTTTCGCTGTGCCGTATATTGGATGCAGGATGACATCCGACGGTGCAGACTGTCGATGGCGTGCACGTGGTTCACTTGACCGGCGCTGTCGGTGGCTGGCTTTTTTAACAGGTGCATGACACCCTTGGACAACAGTTGGATAGAGTCGGTGAGGGCCTGCCACTCGTTGTTGACAATGGTGCCGGAGACTCGGGAGCATACCGGGGCACGGTTCAGTTCGATGGTGATATTACCGGGCTCCAGGAAGAAGGTCAGCCGCTGATCGGGCAACTGCTTCTGATAGACGGTACAGAGTCCCACGGTGTCGGTCTCGCCCGCAAACAGGAACTTCCCGTCGTGGACAAGGGTGACGGCAAGGGGGGCATCGGGGGTGGTATCGGCGGCCAGCACCACCGTGTCGCCTTCAAGGAACATGCCGGCAAAACCGTCGATACGATAAGAGTTGGACTGGCAGGCGGTGAGCATGAGACTCATCGCTGCCAGTCCAACTATAGACTTGCTATTCATGAAACCACTAAATAATATAGAGGTCGCTGATGCTCTCGTTCTTGATGACACGACGGATGGCCTCGGCGAAGGTGTCGGCAACGGACAACTGCTTGACCTTGGCACAGCGCTGTGTGTAGGGGATGGAGTCGGTGAACACAATCTCCTCAAGGGCTGAGGCCTGGACACGATCGCTGGCAGGACCGCTCATCACACAGTGACTGGCACAGGCGCGGACGGTCTTGGCTCCGTGCTCTTTCATCAGGTCGGCGGCCTTGGTGATGGTACCGGCGGTGTCAACCATATCGTCGATGATAACCACGTTCTTGCCTTCTACCTCACCGATGATCTGCATGGTGGCCACGACATTGGCACGGGCACGTGTCTTATTACAGAGTACGAGCGGACAACCAAGGTACTTGGCATAGGTGTTGGCACGCTTCGAACCGCCTACATCGGGCGAGGCGATCACAAGATCGTCGAGATGGAGGCTCTGCAGATAGGGCAGGATGACGCCCGAGGCATACAGATGGTCGACGGGTACGTCGAAGAATCCCTGGATCTGGTCGGCATGCAGGTCCATGGTGATGACACGGTTCACACCTGCCACACTCAACAGGTCGGCCACTAGCTTGGCACCAATGCTGACACGGGGCTTGTCCTTACGATCCTGACGGGCCCATCCGAAATAGGGGATGACGGCGTTGATCGTACGGGCGGAGGCTCGCTTGGCTGCATCGATCATCAGCAGCAGCTCCATCAGATTGTCTGAGCTGGGGAAGGTGCTCTGTACGAGGAACACGTCGCGACCGCGGATGCTCTCTTCATACGAGACGGCAAACTCCCCGTCGGAGAATTTGGTGATTTGCAACTGGCCTAGTGGACAACCCAGGCTTTGACAGATCTTCTCTGCCAGGTATTTCGTTGCTGTACCTGAGAAAACCATGTAAGAGTTCTTTTCACTCATGAGTTAATTTCGTTTTTATATCGTCTTTCCTTAATCTATTGTCTTACGCAAACGCTCAAAATGGGTGAGCAGAGCCTTGTAGTCGAGCTCGTTGTGGATATTGAAACGGTTCCACAGATCACCACAGATGACGATACCACCAAAACCTAGGGCCTTGGCTTCCTTGACATTATTGAGGTTCATGCCTCCTAAGGCATAGACCTTCTTGTCTATCAGACCCTGACGGGAGGCTTCTTCTAACTCCTCGTGAGTGAACGACGCTTTCTCGTCGGCATTGGTCTGACTGTCGTAGATGGAGTGGAGAAACACATAGTTGGACTGTTTCTTTGCCTCTTTCAGTTCGCTGATGCTATGACAGGTTCTGGTGACGTTGCCCTTATACCCGATGGGGGGCTCTGTGAAGGCATCGTCGATATGAATGCCCTTCAGACGGTATTCCTCTTTCAGGTAGAAGTGACCGTGAACGGTGATCTTACTGTGAAAGTCTTCTCCCAACAGGGTGAGCAAACGCTCGGAATAGATGGGAGAGGCGCCCGGCTTGTATAGATGGAGATTCTCCAGTCCCTCTTCGAAAAGATTGGCTAGAATCTTATCTTCTTCGACGAAGAAGGTGGGCTTGGTCATTACAATGAGCTTCATTTTGGTATCCGTTCTCTTTCTGAAGTGCAAACTTACACATTTTTTTCGATATTCTGACCACTTTGACTAAAAAAAAGATGATTGAGAGGCGTTTTTCAGAAAAATATCGTAATTTTGCAACTCAGAAATGGCGAGCAGGAATGGCTCGCCATAAAGATAAGAAAGATTTACCAATTTAAATAATCCAAAAAATGAAAGCATTTGTTTTTCCCGGACAGGGAGCACAGTTTGTAGGCATGGGTAAGGATCTGTATGATAACAACCCGCTTGCAAAGGAACTTTTTGAGAAAGCAAACGAGATTCTCGGTTATCGTATTACCGATATCATGTTCGAGGGAACAGACGAGGAACTGAAGCAGACGAAGGTGACACAGCCTGCCGTCTTCCTGCACAGTGTGATCTCTGCCCTCTGCTTGGGTGAGGCCTTTGACCCGAAGATGACGGCTGGTCACTCACTGGGTGAGTTCTCTGCGCTGACCGCTGCCGGAGCACTGAGCTTTGAGGATGGCCTGAAGCTGGTCTATGCACGTGCCATGGCCATGCAGAAGGCTTGTGAGGCACAGCCCTCAACAATGGCTGCTATCATCGCTCTTCCTGATGAGAAGATCGAGGAGGTATGCGCCGAAGTGAGCAAGATGGGTAAGGGTGTGGTCGTTCCGGCCAACTATAACTGTCCCGGACAGCTGGTTATCTCTGGTAATATCGATGCCATCAACGAGGCTTGTGAGCAGCTGAAGGCTGCCGGTGCCAAGCGCGCACTGCCCCTGAAGGTCGGTGGTGCTTTCCACTCTCCGTTGATGCAGCCCGCCAAGGATGAGTTGCAGGCTGCCATCGAGCAGACGGAGATCAAGGCACCGAAGTGTCCTGTTTACCAGAACGTCGATGCTAAGCCTCATACGGATCCTGCTGAGATCAAGGCAAACCTCATTGCCCAGCTGACCAGTTCGGTGCGTTGGACACAGAGCGTACAGAATATGATTGCTGATGGTGCCGACGACTTCACGGAGTGTGGTCCCGGTAAGGCCCTCCAGGGTATGATCGCTAAGATCAACAGAGAGGTGTCTGCTCACGGTATTGAAGAATAATAATCCCTTGATGGTGCCAGTCTGACCGATCGTGGTGGGACTGGCACTATTTCAATCTATTAACGGTCTACTAAAACATGAACAATAAAATCATTGTTTACCAAATTTTTACGCGGCTATATGGAAACAGGAATACTTCTCGGAAGGAGAACGGCTCTATCGAAGAGAACGGCTGCGGTAAACTGAATGACCTGACACCGACGGTTCTGAAGAAGATCAGGAACATGGGTGTCAGTCATGTTTGGTATACAGGGGTGATCCGACATGCGACGCAGACCGACTATTCGGATCATGGTATTCCCGTGAACCATCCCGCTGTGGTGAAGGGAAAGGCGGGGTCGCCCTATGCCATCACCGATTATTATGATATTGACCCAGATCTGGCTACGGACGTGGATCTGCGTATGCTGGAGTTTGAACAGCTCGTGGAACGCACGCATCAGGCTGGCATGAAGGTGATCATCGACTTCGTACCCAACCATGTGGCTCGTCAGTATCACTCCATCTGTAAGCCCGAGGGGGTGAGGGATCTGGGAGAGGATGACAATCCGCAACATGGCTTTGATCCGCAGAACAACTTTTACTACTGTCCCGGTCAGTCGTTCTCGCCTTATTTCGATCTGTATCATGGGGCGGAGCAACCGTATCATGAGGAACCGGCCAAGGCTACGGGCAACGACTGTTTTCATCATGCACCGGGGGTGAACGATTGGTATGAGACGGTGAAGTTGAACTATGGCGTAGACTACTATGCCGGTAGGATAGGGCATTTCCAACCGATTCCAGACACGTGGGATAAGATGACGGATATCTTGCTCTTCTGGGCTGGTAAGGGCATAGACGGCTTCCGCTGCGATATGGCGGAGATGGTGCCGACGGCCTTCTGGCATTGGGCAATCGACAAGGTGAAATACCGTTACCCAGAGATAATCTTCGTTGGCGAGGTGTACGACCCGAATCAGTATCGCAGTTACTTGGGTGCTGGCTTCGACTATCTATATGATAAGGTGGGAATGTACGACACGCTACGTGGGGTGATGGGTGGCGGTCTGTCAACACATGCCATCACCAGTGCCTGGCAGCAGACTGATGATATACGGGATCACATGCTCTTCTTCCTCGAGAACCACGACGAACAGCGTATTGCCAGTGACTTCTTTGTCGGTGATGCACGGAAAGGTGTGCCTGCACTCGTTGTGTCGGCATTGCTGCAGCAGAACCCATTGATGGTCTATGCCGGACAGGAGTATGGGGAGCGTGGCATGGATCAGGAGGGATTCAGTGGGCGCGACGGACGGACAACGATCTTCGATTACTGGTGTATAGACACGTTGGTCAGGGCTGCCCAACGGAAGCTCACGGCAGAGGAGAAGGTGTTAAAGGCTCAATACGATAAGGTGCTGAACATCGCACGGTCTGAGAAGAGCATCGTCGAAGGGGATTCGTTCGATCTGATGTACGTCAACGGACAGTACCAGCGACAATATGCTTTCCTGCGTAAGGCTGACAGTGAGGTGCTGCTTGTGGTCGTGAACTTCGACGACTTGCCTGTGGTGATGGATGTCATGATACCTGCTCATGCCTTCGACTTCCTGAACATGAAGGAGAAAGGAACTGTTTCTACGGACTTGTTGACGGGGGAGCGTATCAGACTGCAACTGCAGCGTGACATGCCGGTTGTTGTCAGTCTAAAGCCCTTGGGGGCCGTTATAATGAAATTCAAAGCATAGAAATATAAATGGCTGACTATATCCTAAACGAACACAACAAGGAGGAGTTCCCTCCTGCACATACGGCTGAGCATCTGCTCAACCAGACGATGATCCGTCTTTTCGACTGCGGGCGTTCTTATAATGCTCATGTGGAACGGAAGAAGAGTAAGATGAGCTTTCATCTGGACCATAAACCGACTCGTCAAGAGGAGAAGGAGATCGAACTGCGGATGAACGAGTTGATTGAGGAGGATCTACCCGTGACTTTCGAGTTTGTGACGCGTGACGAGCTACCGGAGAAGGTGAGTCTCGACCGTCTGCCTGATGATGCCTCTGAGACCATCCGTCTGGTGCGTATCGGCGACTATGATGTCTGTCCTTGTATCGGTCGTCATGTACGTAGCACCTCGCAGATCGGGCGTTTCGAATTGCTCGGCACCAATTGGGACGAGCAGGAACGCTCCTTCAGAGTGAGGTTTAAGATTGTACAATAAGGGTGTCGGAATCGATGACGGATGCCCGTAGATCACTTGGGTGACATTTTCATGAACACCGGGTAGTGATCGGAATAACTGAGCTCGCGCTTATAATAGGAGATGCCTTCCAACTGCTGGTCGTGGAAGACATAATCGATACGCACTTTCTTATTGCCGCGGTAGGTGAACATAAAGCCATCGCCACACTCCTTGAAACCGTCGATCTTGTCGCCGAGTAAGGTGTTGTAGACGTAGGAATAGGGCACATCGTTGAAGTCGCCACAGACGATGATGGGCACCTTCGACTCGCGCATGTCCATTGCCACGACATCTGCCTGGCCTGAGCGGGCTATCATTCCTACCGTGTAGTTGCCGTAGATGGCGCTGATAAGCGTGTTGTTTTGCACGTCGAAACCGTTACGGGCAATCTTTGCAGCCCGGTGCAGGGTGCCGTTGATGCCTGTGGTCTCCAGATGCACGTTGTAGATACGATAGGTATGGTCGTTGACCTCCACCTCTGCCCACATCGCACTGTTATTGGTCATCTCGAAGGGCAGGTTCTTGGATTGCTTGATCGGATATCTGCTGTAGATCACCATGTCGCTCTCGCCAACGGCCATATAGGGAAAATAGTCCTTGTAGGAGTCGGAGTTCTTCTTGTCACCGCTCTGGTCGAGATACTCTTGGAAACAGACAACATCCACTTTCTGCTTCTTCATCTCCGACAGGATGTCTTGTGCCATGAAACCGGAGGTCTCACGACCGAACATCGCCACGTTGTAGGTGGCCACCTTGATGCCTGGCTTGGCATCGGTCTTCTCGTCGAATGAACGGAACTGGTAAAGGGTACCGATATAGGGGATGCAGCACAATAGGGTGACCAGCGGCATGATAGCCCAGTGAAACCTACGCAGAATAAGCCAGTATATCAGGAATATAGCATTGCCGATGATCAGGATGGGCAGCGCATAGACCAACATGGCCCGTGCTGTGTTACCACCGGGATGCACATGACCACCATAGAGTCCAGTAAATGTCATAATCATCAACAGAAACGTGATGATCAACATCATAAGAGCGAAATATTTCTGAACGGCGAGCTTTCCCATACGACGTTTTCCTATTGCTACGATTCTTTATCGATGTATTTCTTGACGATCTCAATCAGGTTCTCAACCTTGAATGGCTTGGCCAGGAAATCGTCGCAGCCGGCGGCCTTGGCCTCGCGGATATTCTCCTCGAAAGCGTAGGCACTCAAGGCGATGACTGGTGTGGACGTGACCTCCTTGATGATTCGGGTGGCGTCGAGACCGTTCATCTCGGGCATACGGATATCCATGAGGATGAGATTGGGCTTCTCGTCTTCATTGATTGTAACAGCCTCGATGCCGTTATGGGCACGGAGCAGGCGATACCGCTTCTGAAGCACAATCTTTACCAACTCGTAGTTGCTGTCCTCGTCTTCTGCCACCAGAATGGTCTTCATGTTCGGCTGATCGGCGCGCTCATTGATTCGGATGGTGCGCACATTGCTCGTCGTGGTGGTCTTGTTCTGGTCGTAGCCACCGATGCTTCCATCAAACGGGAAGGTGAACCGGAACATTGATCCTTTGCCTTCTTCTGACTCGACGCTGATCTTACCGCCCAGACGCTCTACGATGATCTTACAGAGCGGCAGTCCGAGACCATAGCTGTTCTTGGATGTCTCAGCGTCTCGCGACATATAGGTCTCGAAGATATGACTGATGTCTTTCTTCTCAATACCTGAGCCTGTGTCCTTGACAAAGAACTCGATATCCTGACCATCGTCGATAATCTGATAACCGTAACTGATAGTACCACGAGAGGTGTGTTTCAAAGCATTGCTGATAAGATTGGAAAAGACTTGGGTGAGACGGTTGGCATCTGTGTTGAAGATTACCTTCATCGTGGGCTTGTTCCAGGTCAGACGTACGGTTTCCGGACAACGGAACTTAAAGATATTCTTAATGCTGGAGCAAAGTTCATGGAGGTCGGTCGGGGTCTTCTTCATCACGATTTCGCCTGACTCAACTCTAGACAAATCGAGAATCTCGTTGACCAGACTCATGAGACGGTTGTTGTTACTTTCGATAATCTCAAAGTACTTCATTCGGTCTTCAGGGGAGTCGGTCTCTACAATCACTCGGGAGAAACCTTCAATGGCATTCAATGGAGTCCGTATCTCATGACTCATGTTTGCCAGGAAAAGGGACTTCATCTTACTGGCTTTCTCAGCTTTCAGAGCCTTTTCTTCGTATTCCTTTAATTTTCGGTTAGCGATCGATAGCTGCTCGTTGACGAGCATCAGCTTTCGATTCGCATCTGCAAATTTCTGTAACAGTATCTCCCTTTCGTCCTTTTCCATTACAATTACAATCTACAATGTTATTCGGTGCAAAAGTAATAATTTATTTTTAATTATACGCATAAATAAAGAAATTTTTCAACTTCTCTTCGCTTTTTCCCAAGCACCATTTCTTCCATGTGTTCTCAAATAGTACATGCCACGGAATACATTCAGATTCATGAAGACGAAATAATAGACGGTATAGAGCAATTTGTTCCGACGACCGCGACGGTAGGACAGCCAGCCTCCGAAGGCCATTGCATAGAATAGAAGCTGTAACCCTAAGGTAATCAGGTAGAAACGTTCGGCACCCATGAGGACTATTGCCATGTTGGTGATGAGAAGAAGAACCAGAGCGATGGGGGTGATGCTCCAACGGAGTACACGGTGACTGACATATTGGAAGGTGACCAAAGGTCGGCGAAAGGGGTTGAGCATGCTCCGGAGCCACCAAATGCTCTGCAGACCGCCGGCTGCGATGCGGCGCTTACGCTTCGACTCCTCAAAGAGATTGGCAGAGCCGTATTCCATGGCATAGGCATCGGAGGTATAAGCAATGCGCTTTCCTGCCTGTACAACGTACATCGACATCATGAAATCGTCGAGGAGGGCATCGTCGGGCACGTCACGACAGAGCGTGGGATCCATGGCATAGAGCTCACCGGCTGCGCCCATGGCAGAGAATAGCTCACTGTCCCATTTTTTCAATGTACTTTCGTACCGCCAATACAGACCTTCTCCCTCGGCTGCCATCTCTCCTACTGTCTTGGCTGCAACACGTTTCTCTCCGGCCACACAACCGACCGTGGGATCCATGAACAGACGGGCAATCTCACGGAGGGCACCGGGATTAATCATCGTATTAGCATCGGTGAACGCGACATAGCGCGTCTTCAATGACTGAAGGCCGTGCTTGAGGGCTGCGGTCTTACCTTTACGCTCAGGACTGTATACGATGTCAACCTCAGGATAGGCAGCCAACAGTTCGTTGGTGTGGTCGTTGCTTCCATCAGTGACCCACATGATATGGAACTTGTCTTTGGGGTAGTCGAGTGCTCTGGCGTTTTTCATTTTCTCTGCGACGACATCCTCCTCATTATAAGCACAAATCATGAGGGTCATCGTGGGCAACTCATCGTCACTCGGCATCGCGGCTTCACGAGTGTTTCTCGTGAAGAACCGCTTCAGCCGGATGATGATATATAATAGTATTCCGTAACCTAGATAGGTGTAGAATACGATGAGCAGACATGCCCAGAACAGGATTTTCAGTGTTATCATAGGCGTTCGTTCTTTTGGCTTTACTTGGTCTCGATCTCTTCCTGCATGTCTATGAATTGCTTGTCGGAATCGTAGAACTCATATTGTAGGAAAGCCAGCTTCTGGGATGGAATCACACGGACACCGAGTCCGTATTTCATTTGCCATTGGCGCTTTAGACTGAACACGCCTTTGTTGATGAAGGCAGCCACATAGGGATGCACGTGTAGATAGAACTTGTGGATTCCGATCTTGTTGACCAGAGTGTCAATTTTATTCTCGAGAGTATCTGTGAACAGAATGCTGGATTTAATCGTGCCTTTTCCGAAACAGGTCGGACAGACTTCCTCGACGTTTACGCTCATGGCTGGACGGACACGCTGACGGGTAATCTGCATCAGACCGAACTTTGAAAGCGGTAGGATATTGTGCTTGGCACGGTCCTTCTGCATGTTCTTACACATCCGTTCGTACAGCAACTGACGGTCTTCTGGGAGCTTCATGTCGATAAAGTCGACGACGATGATGCCTCCCATGTCACGCAGACGAAGTTGGCGTGCCAGTTCGTCTGCGGCACCGAGGTTGGTCTCCAAGGCATTGGCCTCCTGACCATTCTCCTTCTTGATACGTGTACCGCTGTTGACGTCAACCACATGCATAGCCTCCGTATGTTCAATAATCAGATAGGCGCCATGCTTGTAGTTTACAGTCTTTCCAAAGCCCGACTTCAACTGCTTGGTGACGTTGAAGTTGTCGAAGATAGGTACTGTCCCGTTGTAAAGCTTGATAATGTCTTTCTTCTCTGGAGCAATCAGACCCAGATAGTTTTTGATTTCATCATGGACTCCGCTGTCGTTGACGTGAATGCCGTCGTAGGTGGGGTTGAACAGATCACGAAGGAGCGCCACGGCTCTGCTTTCCTCCTCAAAGCACAACTGGGGGCGTTCTGTGGTCTTCTGGACTTTCGTGATGGCGTCTTCCCAACGCTTCAGCAGAATCTTCAGTTCAGCATCAAGCTCTGCAGCTCTCTTTCCCTCTGCCACTGTCCGAACGATCACGCCAAAGTTCTTCGGTTTGATACTCTGAATGAGTTGCTTCAATCGACTGCGTTCCTCGCCACGCTTGATCTTCGTAGACACTGAGACACTGTCGTCAAAGGGTATCAACACTAGGTAACGGCCTGCAAAACTTAACTCACACGTCAGTCGGGGACCTTTCGTGTTAATGGGTTCCTTGACAATCTGGACAAGGATCTCCTGACCGACTTTCAGTGTGTTGGCGATGCTACCGCCTTTGGGTAATTCTGGTTGGATGTGGGCTTTCTGGATGGGGTAGAGCTTTTTTCGGTCGCTGACTACCTGCTTCAGGTACTTCTCATAAGAGTAAAATTGACTGCCCAGATCAAGATAGTGCAGGAAAGCCACGCGCTCAGCACCAACATCAACGAAGCATGCGTTGAGGCCGGGCATCAGTTTCTTTACCTTTGCCACATAGATGTTACCCACCGAGAACGATGCCGTGCGCTGCTCCTGCTGGTATTCAACCAACTGCTTGTCTTCGAGCAGAGCGATCGATATGTCCTTCGGTTGGACATCAATGATTACTTCACTTGTCATTTGCTTCTCAATCTTTTCTTGGGGGTCGTTAAATTCAAAAAGGGTGTGTCGCTATTCTCTTGGGAATCAGCAGGCACACTCCTTTCATTTCTTTTTTACGGGGTCACCGCAAGTAATTACTTGCTCTTGTGACGATTCTTGCGCAGTCTCTTCTTGCGCTTGTGAGTGGCCATCTTGTGACCCTTCTTCTTTTTTCCGTTTGGCATAATCTTATAATATTTTAAATGTTAATTACTTCATCTTCTCAATGAAACTCTTTGAGGGCTTGAAAGCGGGGAAATCGTGAGCATCGATCACGATGGTCGTGTTCTTTGAGATATTACGAGCGGTCTTCTGTGCGCGATGCTTTACTACGAATGTACCAAAACCACGCAAGTATACATTCTGCTTGTTCTCGGCAAGGCTAGTACGGATCTCTTCCATGAACGCCTCAACCGTGGTAGCTACGTCTTTCTTGGCAACACCTGTCTCCTCAGCAATTTTGTTGATGATTTCTGCCTTTGTCATTTCTTTCCTTTTTTTCTTATATATTAATAATGTGAAAATCCGAATAATCTCGATTTCGGACTGCAAAGATACTGTTTTTCAGCGGGATACCGAAATTTTCTCGCATTTTTTTTCAAAATTTTGCTATTTTCTATACCGTTTGGGCGGATTTTTGTACCTTTGCACCTGAAAAAACAAAAACACAGGTATGAAGCAGACAAAAATAGTAGCCAGTATAAGTGACCGTCGGTGTGAGGTGGATTTCATCCGCAGTCTGTTCGAAGCGGGAATGAATGTAGTCAGGATGAACACGGCCCATGCCGATGAGAAGGGTCTTAAGCAGATTATAAATAATGTGCGGTCTGTCAGTCATCATATCGGTATCCTTATTGATACGAAAGGACCAGAAGTGCGCACCACGGGATGTGTGGAGCCAATCGCCTATAAGACGGGTGATGTGGTGAAGATCTTCGGACGTCCGGAGGTGGATACGACTCACGACATCATCAACCTTTCCTACCAGAATTTTGCTGCTGACGTGTATGAGGGCTGTCATATCCTCTTCGATGATGGAGCGCTGGATATGCTGGTCATTGGCATCAATGGTCCTGCGGTGATTGCACAGGTGCAGAACGATGGTGTGCTCGGTGCTCATAAGAGTGTGAATGTGCCAGGTGTTCATATTGCCCTGCCGGCGCTGACTGAGAAGGATCGTAAGAATATCATGCTGGCTATCGATCAGGATATTGATTTTATCGCTCACTCTTTTGTCCGCTCTGCCGCTGACGTGCGCGCCGTGCAGGCTATTCTGGATGCCTATAACTCGGATATCAAGATTATCTCAAAGATTGAGAATCAGGAGGGTGTGGATAACATCGACGAGATCATTGAGGCCTCGTATGGTATCATGATCGCACGTGGCGACTTGGGTATTGAGGTGCCTATCGAGCGTATCCCGGGTATCCAGCGACAGATTATCCGTAAGTGTGTAAGGGCCAAGAAACCTGTTATCGTGGCTACGCAGATGCTTCATTCGATGATACAGAACCCTCGTCCTACGCGAGCTGAGGTGACCGACATCGCTAATGCGATATACTATCGCACCGACGCTCTGATGCTCTCGGGCGAGACGGCCAGTGGTAAGTACCCCGTGGAGGCTGTACGGACGATGGCTGCCATAGCTGAGCAGGCAGAGAAGGATAAGATGCGTGAGAACGATATCGAGGTGCCTCTGTCGCCTCAATGTGATATCCGTGAGTTCATGGCTCATTCGGCTATCGAGGCCACGGAGAAGTTGGGCGTGAAGGGTATCATCACGGATTCTAATACGGGTGATACGGCTCGTAATCTGGCAGCTTTCAGAGGACCGAACCCCGTGCTTGCCATCTGCTATAACGACAAGCTTCAGCGTCTCTTGAATCTGTCGTATGGTGTGATACCTGTCTATCAGAAAGAACACATCAGCAATGAGGAACTGTTCCATGCTGCCGTCCGTATGCTGCGTCAGAAGGGCTATGTGCAGGATGAGGACAAGATTGCCTACCTGAGTGGAAATGTCGGTGAGGGCGGTGGCACGAA
The DNA here is from genome assembly GCF_900110895.1 of Prevotella aff. ruminicola Tc2-24. Lineage (GTDB taxonomy): Bacteria > Bacteroidota > Bacteroidia > Bacteroidales > Bacteroidaceae > Prevotella. The sequence goes on from NZ_FOIQ01000001.1 coordinate 21,660, forward strand.
ATTCCTCGAGATCAACTCGGTCAAGGAGGTGTTCAACAACCAGTACCGTTTCCATTTGCCACAGATTTAAGACAAGTGTTGATGTAATAACAGAAAAGAAATAATCCTATGGCGACAGTAGACGATAAGAAAGTGATTTTCTCCATGGTCGGCGTGAGCAAGACCATCCAGCAAAACCAGAAACAGGTTCTCAAGAATATTTATCTCAGCTTCTTCTATGGAGCGAAAATCGGTATCATCGGTCTGAACGGTGCCGGTAAGTCGACTCTGATGAAGATTATTGCCGGTCTCGACCAGCAGTATCAAGGTAATGTGGTGTGGAGCCCCGGCTACTCAGTGGGCTATCTGCCGCAGGATCCGCCACTGAACGAGGATAAGACGGTGAAGGAGAATGTGATGGAGGGCGTGCAGCATGTGTACGACGCTCTTGCAGAATATGATGAGATCAATGTGAAGTTCGGACTGCCCGAATACTACGAGGATCCCGACAAAATGGAGAAACTGATGGCGCGCCAGGCTGAGTTGCAGGATATCATCGATGCGACGGATGCCTGGAATATGGATTCGAAGCTCGATCGTGCGATGGCTGCATTGAACTGTCCTCCCGGTGACTGGAGCGTGAAGAACCTCTCCGGTGGTGAGCGTCGTCGTGTGGCACTCTGTCGACTGCTACTTCAGAAGCCGGATGTGCTCCTGCTTGACGAGCCGACCAACCACCTCGATGCGGAGTCTATCGACTGGTTGGAGCAGCACCTGCAGCAGTATGAGGGAACGGTCATCGCCGTGACGCATGACCGTTATTTCCTCGATGACGTGGCAGAGTGGATACTCGAACTGGATCGTGGTGAGGGTATACCCTGGAAAGGTAATTACTCGTCGTGGCTGGAGCAGAAGAGTCAGCGACTGGCACAGGAGGAGAAGTCGGCCTCAAAGCGTCGTAAGACTTTGGAACGTGAGCTGGAATGGGTGCGTATGGCTCCGAAGGCGCGTCATGCCAAAGGAAAGGCTCGTTTGAACTCCTATGATAAGATGCTGAACGAGGAACAGAAGCAGAAGGAGGAGAAGTTGGAGATCTTTATTCCGAATGGTCCGCGTCTGGGTAATAAGGTGATCGAGGCACATGGTGTGACGAAGTCGTATCCGGAGAAACAACTCTTCACCGACCTGAACTTCGTGTTGCCGCCTAATGGTATAGTCGGTGTTATCGGACCTAATGGCGCTGGTAAGACCACATTGTTCCGTCTGATTATGGGACAGGAACAGGCTGATGCCGGTACCTTCGAGGTAGGAGAGACCGTAAAACTGAGCTACGTCGATCAGCAGCATAAGGATATTGATCCGGAGAAGACGGTCTATCAGGTGGTCAGTGGTGGCAATGAGACCATCCGCATGGGTGGGCGCGACGTGAATGTACGTGCTTATCTCTCTCGCTTTAATTTCAATGGTGCCGACCAGGAGAAGAAATGTGCTGTACTCTCTGGTGGTGAACGTAACCGTCTGCATCTGGCAATCGCCTTGAAACAGGAAGGAAACGTGCTGTTGCTCGATGAACCTACAAACGATATCGACGTGAACACACTCCGGGCTCTTGAGGAGGGCTTGGATGCCTTTGCAGGCTGTGCTGTCATCATCAGTCACGACCGTTGGTTCTTGGATCGTATCTGTACACATATCCTTGCCTTTGAGACACCGGCCGATGGGTCGGGAGAGGGGAACGTGTTCTTCTTCGAAGGCAATTATACCGAGTACGAACAGAACAAGGCACAGCGTCTGGGTCTTGAAGAACCCAAACGTATCCGTTACCGTAAACTGATGGAGGAATAGGAGTGACTAAGGCTTCCGCCGTCTTAGAGGCAGATGCTCTCAATGCGGAGTCTTAGCGTTCCTGCCGGAACACGTACTTCCACGATGTCGCCTGTCTTCTTGTAGAGGAGGGCTTGTGCGATAGGTGACTTGATGGATATCTTCCCTTCGCGGATGTTTGCCTCGTGGGGACTAGCAATCGTGTAGGTCATCTTACTGTTGTTGGCCAGATTGGTCATCTCAACCTTACTGAGCAGTTGGACACTATCGGTGCCGAGTCTTGACATGTCAATGACTCGTGCATTGGCCAGCACCCGCTGTTTGAAACGTATCCTACCCAATAGACGAGACTGTTCTCGTTTGGCGGCATGATACTCGAAGTTCTCGCTAAGGTCGCCCTTGTCGCGGGCCTCGGCGATGGCGTCTTTCACCTGTGGCAGTTCTATGCTCTCCAACTGATGCAGTTCGGCTACGAGCTTATCGTAGCCCTCTTGCGACATATATTCGAAACTCATGATTATTACCCTTTCACGGCCTTTGGAGTCCAGTTATTGAAGAAACGGAGCACTTTCTTCTGATGATAGCCGTTGCCCTCTTCCAGAAAGCTCGAATCCTGGATATGGACGACCTTACCGGTCTCGTCAAGCACGACGAAGACGGGGAATCCGAAACGCTCGGGGTGGTTCAGGCGCTGTAGCATGGTCTTTACTTGCTGTGCCTTTTCTACGTCATCTTGAGACTTACGTGGATTGTAGTTGACGTGGATATACACGAAACTGTCGTCAATAACCTGACTGATCGTGCTGTCGTTCGTGATGAAATCGGCAAAGCGCAGGCACCACGGACACCAGTTACCACCAACCTGACAGATGACGAACTTTCCTTCAGACTGAGCTTTGGCAATGGCTTGGTCTATCTGTTCGATGGGGTTGATATCTTCGTTGTATACTTTCTTTAATGTCGTCTGTGCGTTCGCTGTGACAGCAAAGAGGGCGACAAATAGGGTCGTGATGATGCTCTTTCTCATTCTAATCATAAACAATTGTAAAATCGGTTGCAAAATTAAAAAAAGTCTCTGATATCTCAATCTAAAAGCGTATCTTTGCGGAAATATTTAATAGTATTTACGGATTATTTGCATCATTCGACGCTTTAGAGGAGCGGTGTGATAACCATAGAATTGTATGAAAAAGATAGTGACTTGCTTACTGACTGTTTTAGGGCTGACAACAGCTTGTGGTCAGGAGAACTTTGAGAATGCTGATGTGAAGGCTTTCGCAGAGTTGATGGAGAATACTCGTGTCGTGGTACTGGATGTGCGTACTCCTGCGGAGTTCACCGAAGGGCATATTGAGGGAGCTCTCAATATCGACCAGGGAGAGGATCACTTTATAGAGAAGATTAAGGCGATTCTTCCTGCAGACAAGACGATTGCCATCTATTGTAGAAGTGGTCGTCGTTCTGCCAATGCTGCTGGTCGATTGGCCGCCGCGGGCTATAAGTGTGTGAACCTGAAGGGTGGCATCATTGCCTGGAAAGAGGCTGGGATGGCGGTGACCACTGATGTCTACGAGGTAGATGTTTTCAAAACCAAGGGTGGAAAAGACATCAAGTTCCACGCTCTGATGCATTCCTGTATCCGTATCGAGTACGACGGCAAGGAGATAGAAATTGACCCGTGCTCGAAGCTGGGCGGGAGAGTCGTGGATTATACGATGATGCCCAAGGCCGACTATATCTTCGTGACGCACGAACATGCCGACCATTATGATGCATCGACCATCAGACTATTGTCTGCGGAGCAAACACAATTGATCATGAACCGGCGTTGCGCTGATATGTACGGTTCTGATGGACAGCATCAGCCAAAGGTGATGGTGAACGGTGACAAGTTACAGATAGCAGACGATGTCACGGTTGAGGCTGTTCCTGCATATAATACAACTGAAGGTCATCTGCAGTTCCATCCCAAAGGGCGTGATAATGGATATATCTTGACTCTTGACGGACTGCGGGTCTATATTGCCGGTGATACGGAGGATATTCCTGAGATGGAGACCATCAAGGATATCGATATTGCCTTCTTGCCTTGTAACCAGCCCTACACGATGACGCCGGAACAACTGGTCAGGGCGGCAAAGGTGATCAAGCCCAAGGTGCTGTTTCCTTATCACTATGGGCAGACGGACGTGACCACCATTCCTTCACAACTGCAAGGTGAGGGGATAGATGTGAGAATCAGGCATTATGAGTAAAGAATATGCTGTAGGATATGAGAAAAATACTTTTGTTGATATTGCCTTTCGTCTTTGTTGCATGTGAGTGCGACGATAGTAACAGGAGTTTAGCAGAGAAGGCCGACGTACTTCTTGATGAAGTGCTCAAAGAGAGTTTTAATGGTTTGATCGATGTGCGTAAGGACAGCAAGACTTATGAACATCTGCAAAAACTGACTGAAGAGGCCTTGTATCAGTCGGAAGGCAAGAGTAAGTATGCCCTGCCTTTACTCTATAAGGAGAATAACTTTCCGTCTGTGTACAATTACTACACGGGAACTCGGGGCGATAACAAGGCCGTCAAGAAGACCATGATAGGCTGGTTATGTGCCATGCAGTTATCCGAACTTGATCCGTCCAAGCGTAATGCCCTCTATAAGGCGGGATATGAGGTCGGTGGCTATGGCATGAACAGTCCTATCTACGGCTACCATTTCGATTCAGATCCCAATGTGGCACGACTGGTTGCAAGTGCTGTCTATGCGGCCTTGCATACATACTCTATGGCTAAGACTGATATCATGAGGCAGGAAGTCGGCGGCGTCCGGTATCATACGCATCTGGCAGTGATGCTCGCGGAAGAGTCGCGTAATCATGTTACCGATGATGCTTTCTATGTTGATTTGCGTAAGTTCATGGCAAGTGCTCCTGGTCCTTATGTGCCGGCATACGCGGATCGTGGCGGCATTAATCCGACCTTCCCCGACGAGAAGACGGCCAATGGCTGCTTGAAGGTGGATATGGATATCTACAACAGTATTGTCGCAGAACGGAACCTGCCGGACCAGAGAACGGTTCAAGCCATTGCCGACGAAGACAGTGATATGCATCACATATTTGGTACGGATAAGAGGAATGTTGGAGGCATGTATGATTTCAATGCTGTATTTGGCGAGTCGACGATCGGTGAGATCATCAACCCTGAAGGGAAGATTGCGGCGCTTGTCCTTCTGGTACAGAAGGCAGGAAATTCAGCAAGAGGCATTCTCCAACACGCAAGTCCTGCGCTTGGTCATTATGAATATGGCCGGTTAAGACCTGGCTGCTCTGAACAACAGGAAGGAAAGCGCAAGTCTGACTCGGACGACCGGTTCAATGTACTGTCTTGTTTTGTGATTGAGGACAATGACGGACATAAGGCATCGTATAGTGGTGACGGCATGGAAAAATACTACTATGATGAGAACGGCAACTGGACCGATGCGACGGTACAGTCGCCAGAGCAGTACGAGGCTCTGGGCAAGGATCTGTTGTATGCCAATTCCTACCCAAGTGGTCATGCTGCTGGAATATGGTCGGCTGCCATGACATTGATGGAACTCTATCCACAGAAGGCCGATCTGATCATGAGGGCTGCCAACGATTTCGCCGTGTCAAGGACTGTCAGTCGTTATCACTGGAATAGTGATATCATACAAGGTAGGATAATCGGAAGTGTTATGAATCCTATCTGTCGTGCGACATCTGACTACGGTGTCCTCTTCGAAGAAGCTAAAAAGGAGCGCTGACATATCTCAGCGTTCCTTTCTTTTTAGCCATGTCCAAAGGACAGCAGCTATATAACGTGCAGTCCGAGGAAGACCATCAGCCCATTCATTAGTATCCAGAAGATGGCGAAAGGTAAGGTCTTGCGCATGATATCACCATCTTGTCCCTCCATATCGCAGGCGGCAGTCGCAATGGCGATACTCTGTGGCGAGATCAGTTTTCCGCCCTCCGAACCGGCGCAGTTGGCTGCAGCTATCCAGTTGGTCTCGTTGCCGGAAACACCAAAGAAGTTGGCATCGTTCACCAGACCGAGTTGTCCGGCGGCAGCTGCCTGCAGTTTACCGAAGAGAATATTAGCCGATGTGGCCGAACCGGTGACGAACGTGCCGATGCTACCGATAAGCGGTGCGAAGAACGGGTAGGCGACGCCTGTGATGGCGACGAGTCCCGTGGCGATGGCCAGCGTCATGCCAGTGTTGTTCATCAGTGAGGCGAGGGCTACGAGACAGCAGATGGTCAGCGCCGTCTTCTGTAGGTTATAAGCCGTTTTGCCGAGCAGTTTCATCAGTCGTCCGATGCTCATTCCCTGGATGAGACCGCCAATGATGGCACCGAGGAACACCATCAGTCCGGCATTCGAGAGCCAGCTGAAAGAAAACGTGTTGCCGATGACGGGCATCTGGAACTTCGTGACAAGCGTAGACTTCAAGAGTGCGTTGATGTCCGGACAGATCTTGCTGGAGATGAGAATGAAGAAGATGATGAACCCATAGACGCTCCAGGCGCGGAAGGTCTTAGCGAAACCGAACTTCTTCTTCTCGACGTACATCACGTCATTCTCTGCGTGGTGACGGATAAATAGTTTGTTGTATATCAGCATGGCGATGATACTGCCGACACTTCCAAGGATGGCAGGCGTCTCCGGACCGAGGAACAGGGCGCATAGGAACTGGATGAGGATGGAGAACGTGCCGACGAAGAATGCCAGTGTCACGTTCTTCAAGAGCTTGGTCCTGTCGGTCATCATCAGGATGAGGAAGGGGGTGATATAGAACATCAGTGAGAGCTGGATAATGATATAGGTGGAGATAGAGCAGAGCATCTCATGGCTCGCCATACCACCCGTCAATTCGCCCGCTACCTCATTGGCCAGTGTCGTTGCCGGTAGACCGACGGCACCGAAGCCCACGGCCACGGTATTGGCGACTAGACAGATAACGGCCGAGAACATCGGTTTGAAACCCAGTCCGATGAGGATGGCTGCAGGGATGGCCACAGCCGTTCCAAAGCCTGCCATACCTTCGAGCACGCCACCGAAGCCCCATGTCAGCAGGAGCACCAGCAGTCCTTTGTCACTTGTCAGTTGTATGAACTGTGCCTTGATGGTCTCGATCTCCTTCGTCTCGCACAGGATACTGTAGCTGAAGATGGCACATATGACAATCAGAATGATGGGGAAACAGGCTTTGAGAAAGCCCTCGATCACCGACCAGAAGGCAATACCGTAGATGGACGCTCCCGCATATTTCGCGGGCACGATGCCTATCGAGGGAGCGACAAACAATGCCAATAAGATGGTTACAACGAGGGTAACGAGTGCACTCTTCCATCCTGACACCTTCAGACCCATCATGAGCACAAAGAGTAGTAGGATAGGGATAACAGATATGATTGCTGCCATAGTTAATATAGGTTTTGTGAATAATTCTATTTCTTGGGGGTAGTACATTCGTTGACCAGATAGATGATGCTCATGTATGGGATGCCTGTATTGGTCTCGAGGCCGATTTCACAGGTACGGCTGTTGCTGTAGCCCACCTCGATGGCGTTCGCTTCTATCTGCGGACGTAACTTGCGTAAGCCATACTTGTTCAGTTCTGGGAAGGTGAAACCGCGGTCGCCAGCAAAGCCACAGCAGCCAACGCCTTCGGGCAGATAGACATTGTTACAGCAGAGTCTGGCAAGGGCTATCATGTCCTTGTCGACTCCCATCTCACGGGTAGAGCAGGTGAGATGAAGGGCGATATGACGATTGATAGGGTGGAAGTCGAGACGTTCTACGAGGTACGTCATGATAAACTCAGCAGGTTCGTATAGTTTCATCTTTTTCATCACCTTACGCATGCGGTGCAGGCACGGGCTCTGGGCACAGAGTACAGGGTATTTGCCGTGTTCGGATGCTTTCCATAGGGCTTCCTCGAGCTCGGCACTCTTGCGGTCGGCAATATCAAGCATACCTTTGCTCTCCCATATCTGGCCACAGCACATACGCTCCATGCCCTCTGGGAAGATGGTCTCATAGCCAGCCTTGGCAAGCAGATGGATCACCTCATCAACCAGTGTACGTTTGTCTTTGCTCTCTTTCGATGTACCCATCGTCTGGTTGATACAGCTGGGGAAATAGACGACCTTCAGCGGTGAGTGTTCCTCTTCTTTTTGTGGGATTCCCTTTTCGATGATAAACTGCGTGAGGTCCGACGGCTTCGGTTGACGTTTCTTCTTAGGCATGGCCGTTGTCCAGAGCGGCAGTCCCATCTTGTTCATCGTACGGCACACGTTTGTCATCAATGTCGGTCCGAGGGTGATGTGACCGAGGTGGGCCACGTCAAGCACAACACGCAGTCCCTGCTTGATGCCAGCCATGTGGTTGGCTGCAAACTCACCGATCTTATAGCCGGTAGGATTGTTGTTCATGTCCATCTGACGAATCAGGTGGGTCAGCTCGCCTGTGTTGATCTTCATCGGACACGAGGTCGAGCAGAGACCGTCGGTTGCACAGGTCTGGTCACCATAGTATTTATATTGTTTACGTAGGGTGGCGGCACGCTGGGGATCGGCACCCGTGGCTTCCAACTCGCATATCTCACGCTGTACGGCGATACGCATTCTGGAGGAAAGGGTCAAGCCGCACGACATACAGTTGACCTCGCAGAAGCCGCACTCGATACACTTGTTGGCCCGTTTCACCTGTTCGATGGTCTCCTTAGATGTGGAGAGACTGGGATCCATCAGGTAATGGCCACCGTCGGGTACCTTGTCGAAATCGAAATCAAGCACCGGTAACGGCTTCAGACATTTGATGAAGCAATCCGGATCGTCGTTGAAGATAACGCCAGGGTTCAGCAGTCCTTCCGGGTCGAAGATTTGCTTCAGCTCCTTCATGACATCATAGGCCTTGTTGCCCCACTCATACTTCACGAATGGCGCCATATTACGGCCTGTGCCATGTTCGGCCTTCAATGAGCCGTCGTAATCTTCGACAACAAGTTTGGCCACGTCGCGCATCATCTCTGCATAGCGGTTCACCTCACTCTCGCTCTTGAAACTCTGGTTAAGGATGAAGTGGTAATTGCCCTCGAAGGCATGACCATAGATACAAGCATCGCCGTAACCATGGTCGGCAATGAGCTTCTGCAACTTGACCGTTGCCTCTGGCAGACTCTCTATGGGGAAGGCCACATCCTCGATAAGGCATGATGTACCTACTGGTCTTGTGCCACCTACAGAGGGGAAGATGCCCGAGCGTATGGCCCAGTATTTACCGTAGATCTGCGGGTCTTCAGTAAACTCTAAGGGCGTATAGAGCCTGAACTGTTCCAAGCATGCCTTGATCTTCTCAATCTTTTCCAACAGTTGCTCATGGGTGATACCCTTGGTCTCGGTCAGGATAGCTGTCAGATTGTGGTAGTCGCCAGGTTCCACCCCCTCGATCCTGCCTGCATCCACATCCTCTTTGTACTGTAGGAACACGGGATCGTCGACAGCACTCAGAGACATATAGTCGAGCATCTCGGCACTTTTCACCATCAGGTTCTCTGCACTCATCGCCAGATCCTCATCGCCTGCCTTGAGCTGTTTCATGGCCACCACAGCCTCACAACTCTCCTTCATCGTGAGGAAGTATACCATTGCCGAGGCCTTGTAGGGGTAGTCACGTAGCGTTTTCATCGTTACCTCGGCGAGGAAGGCCAGCGTACCTTCTGAGCCCACCATGGCGTGGGCAATGATGTCGAAGGGGTCATCATAGGCGATCAGCGGTCGCAGGTTCAGACCTGTCACGTTTTTGATACTGTATTTCTGACGGATGCGCGATGCCAGTTCGTCGTCAGCGCGCACCTTGTCGCGCAGTTCCTCAATCCGTCTGAGAAAGTCGGGGTGACTCTTACGGAACGCCTCCTTGCTCTGTTCATCGCCTGTGTCAAGGATTGTGCCGTCAGTCAAGATAAGACGTGCCGACACCATCATACGGTCGCTGTTGGCATGAACGCCGCAGTTCATACCCGAGGCATTATTCACCACGATGCCGCCCACCATGGCCGAGCCGATGGAGGCAGGGTCGGGCGGGAACACTCGTCCGTAAGGCTTCAGGATCTCATTGACGCGTGCCCCCACGATACCAGGTTGCAGTTGGATGGTATTCTGATTCTCTCCGATCTCGTATTTCTCCCAGTGCTTGCCTGCCACGATGAGTATCGAGTCAGAGCAGCTCTGTCCTGAGAGTGAGGTGCCTGCCGCGCGGAAAGTGAAAGGCAGCCTGTGCTTACGACAGGTCTTCACGATTCTCGACAACTCCTCCTCACCGTCGCTTCGGATGACGATCTGCGGAATCTGACGGTAGAAACTGGCATCCGTTCCCCATCCCAAGGTGCGCAACTCATCTGTATAGATGCGGTCTTTGCAGATAAACTGTCTGATATCTGCAAGGAATGCTTGATAGGCTGTATTCATATTCTAAAGGATTTGGCTAAAATCAACATACGACTTATTTATTATATAGGTGTCAATAGGCCTGTTCTAGGTCAGCGATGTTGCAAATATAAGAAATAATCCGATACCATCAAAGTAATTCCTACAAAAAATAATCTCTGCCCCTTCATCTGCTCAGGGTGGGGCCTGTCCCTAATTGATAGTATCCCATAGTAGAGAGCCGTTTTCCGAATACATATTTTTAGGTATTGTAAGAAAAAAATAAACCTCGTACCTTTGCACCTCAAAAAACTATTAAGGTAAAAAGATTGTAAGAAATGAGGATTCAAATGATGATGTTCGTACTGACGACGGTCATGACCGTATCAGCGCAGGAGAGTGCCGATTCTGACACAAGCATCGTTTTCAACAGAGAACTGCAGGGTGTCACGGTGGTGTCACATAACACGGTACGCAAGATGCGCGAGGCAGCCATGCCAGTGACCGTGCTTGGGGTGCGCCAACTCGAGGGAACAACTACCAGTCTTAACGATGCACTGGCCCGTACGGCAGGCATCACCGTGAGGAATACAGGTGGTGTGGGCAGTGCCTCGCGCATCTCCGTCCGTGGTCTCGAAGGCAAGCGCATGGGGGTCTATATCGATGAGGCGGCCATTGGTCAGCTGAGCGACTACATGACGCTCAACGACGTTCCCACAGATATGATCGAGCGCATCGAGATATATAAAGGTATTGTGCCATATCGTTTCGGCGGTTCTGCCCTGGGCGGTGTGGTCAATGTCGTGACCAAAGAGTATCCGCCTTTCTATCTCGACGCCAGCTACGAGATCGCCTCATTCAACACCCACAAACTCAACTTCACGTTTAAGCGGTCCAACGAAGACACGGGCCTGCAGTTTGGCATTGGCGGTTGTCTAACCTATTCCGACAATAACTACAAGATGGAACTTCTGAACCTTGGCAACCGTAAGGTGAGGCGTGACCATGACACGTTTCAGAAGATGATGATGGGTGCGTCGCTGAAAGCTACTAAGTGGTATTTTGACGAGGCGAAACTCGAACTTGTGTTCACTGGTACGAAAGCCGAGATACAGGGCATTGACAGCGATATCCGCGAGGCCTACAACCACGGCATGTCGGGTATCACCGCTCTCACGCTGAAGCGCGACAACTTCCTGTTCGACGGTCTCGACTTCGATTTCGACGGCTGCTACAGCTACGGCGAGAACGGACTGAAAGACGATGCTATGTACCGTTATGACTGGGACGGTCACCGTTATCCTGCCGTCTCGCCCTATGGCGGTGAACAGGGCTCTTATGCCTCCGACTCAAAGAACCATACCCACGACTTGGCAAGTAAGCTGAACCTGAACTACCTGTTGAACGAGCACCATGCTTTCAATATCAACCTGTATGCTACCCACACGCGTCAGAACCCCAAGAACGAGCTGATGGACAAGAGCTTCGGCTATCAGACCAACTTCCCCAGTCATATGAGCAGTTTCACGGTGGGTCTTTCCTACGATCTGACGCTCTTTGGCGGTCGCTTTATGAGTGCAACCACACTGAAGAACTTCAGCTACTCCTCCCGCACCCGTGTGCTGGAATATACCTTTATCAACAATCCCACCAGCATCAGTCTGCATCGTAACTACTGGGGTGCCAGTGAGGCTCTGCGCTATAAGCTCACCAAAGAGCTCATGGCAAAGGTGTCGCTCAGTTCCGAGGTGCGCATCCCCACGGCTGAGGAACTCACAGGCAACGGCTACTCCATACTGCCCGCCACCAATCTCGAGCCCGAGCGTTGCAAAGATATCAATGCCGGATTCATCTACCACCGTCCCAGTGACTACGGTTTTATCGAGGTCGAGGCTAACTATTTCTGGAATCAGCTCGATAATATGATCCGCTATCAGGCTGATATGATACCCTCGATGGCGCGCTATGCTAACTTCGGCAAGGTGGTGACCAACGGCGTCGATGGTGAGGTGAAGGGCGACGCCACCCCTTTCCTGTATTTCTACATCAATGCCACCTATCAGAACCTGCGCGACAAACGTAAGTTCGAGGTTGGTTCGACGGCTGCCAACCCCACCTACAACAAACGCATGCCTAACATCCCTTACTTCTTGGCAAACGCAGGTTTCGAACTACACAAGGAGAACCTCTTTGGTGGCCGCGCACAGAACAGCCGCCTGTTGGTCGATGCGTCGTATATCCACAAATATTTCTACGACTTCGAGATGAGTCGCTACCAGGACCGTAAGATCCCCACTTCGCTCACCTTCGATGCCGGCATCGAGCATAGTTTCCAGAATAACCGCTGGACACTGACGTTCAAGGTGAAGAACCTCACCGACCGTGTGGTCTATTCCGACCTGAACCGCCCTCTGCCTGGTCGTAATGTCGCCTTCAAGGTGAAATACATTCTGAAATAACCAGTTTTTATCACATTAATAAATCTATAGAAACATGAACTTCAAGCATTTGATTTGGGTCGCAGCGTTGGCACTCACCATGACCGCCTGCGACGATGACGATGTCAACCGCAAGGACGACAACACCGCAGCAGGTAAGATCCTGTTCTCCACCACCGTTACCAACCCCTCAGGCGATAGCGGCAGCGGCTATCTGCAGGCCGTAGGCCAGCTCGATGGAGGTGTCAGCTACTCTAATGCCAACGCTATCCCACTGGGTTTCGGCTCGTATCCCTGTGTCTGCAAGAGCGGCAATATCTACGTGTTCCCTGACTATATGGGAGGTACGGAACTGAAACTGCGCCGCTATGTGCTCAATGCCGACAACCAGTTGGAACTCAAGGGTTCTATGATGCTCCCGGCCAACTCCAGTGCGGCCATCGTTGTTGAGGCCAGTCAGGAGAAGGCCTATATCTGCTGTCAGAGCCTTGATCTGATCATCGTGTTCAACCCCGAGACGATGACCGAAACAGGGCGTATTGATGTCTCCAGCCTGCACAATGAGGGTGTCTCGGCCTATCCTGGTGCCCTATATATCCGCGATGGCATCCTCTACGTCGCCCTCGAGCAGTACAACTCGCAGTGGATGCCTAGCGAGAACGCCCTCGAGATGGCCCTCTACAACGTGGCCGACGACCAGTTCATCAAGAAGATACGTAACACCTCACTGGGGCTCTGCGGTCCCACACGTCCTATCGATAACCACTCCATCTTCGAGGACGAGCAGGGCGACCTCTATATCAACTGTACAGGCTCGTTCGGCTATATCCCAGGCCTCAATTCCGGTATCGCCCGCATTAAGAAGGGCCAGACCGAATTTGACGAGACCTATAGTATCAAATTCTCCACCGAGAAAGTCAGCGGCCTGAGTTGCGACTATGTGAATGTGCTGATGATGTGCCGCTATGCCGGCAACGGAAAGATGTACGCCTACGGCTTCGCGCCAGCGCTTGACCCCACCAATACCAACACCTTCACGGCTCGTATCGGAGTGGCGCTCTTGGTCGATCTCTACCAGAAGACCATAAAGGTCATCGACGGACTGCCACGCTCCAACGGTCACGGTGTGGCTATGGGACGTCATGGTAATAAGATGGTATTCGGCTCAGCCAACGACGCATATAATGGTTTCTCGACCGTCGACATCAACACGGGTGAGGTAGAGACCAAGGTTGCTACTGTCGAAGGCTTCCCCTCATTCTTCTACAGTTTCGAGTAAGTGGTGATTTTATAAGTGTTGTCCCCTGAAGGCATCTGCCTCCAGGGGACATTTCTTCTCTTTTGATGGTCGCCATATGGTAGAAAGTATCATTTGAGATGCTCTGTAAAAAAGTCGGCTAAAGTGTCCCAAGGAATCATGTTTTTGGGCTGTCCCTTGACCTTCGGTCGAGCTTGTTTCTCTTCGTAGCCGCCATCGTAGAGATCACAATGAGTGGCATCGGGGATGATGAGCAGCTGCTTGTTCTCAGGGTTGGGATTGGGTTCACCAACAAACTTGTAGCCATCGGCCTTGCCATCTACCATATAGTGATAGGCTGCCTCGCCAAAGTAACGCGAGTGGGCGTTAGCACCATGCATCACGAGAACAGCAGAGCGGATCTCGTTGATATAATAGAGGAAACGATTATTGGCATAGGCCTGTGTGCCGATGACGCGCCACCCGTCGTTCGAGTTGCCTGAACGGGCATGATAGCCACGTGGAGTCTTGTAATAATCGTAGTAGTCGTGGACGAAGTTGGGAGCCTGTGGGGGCACGCTATCCAGCACACCGCCAGCCATCGCGCTGGGGTCGGCGAGACGCTGCTTGGACAGATTCTCACGGTTCCTATGACGCCATTGTTCATTGTCGAAAGCATCGTTATAGTCGTTGCCACTGACGCGCGTCATATCATACATCGTTGAGGCTACGGTAGCCTTGATGCGCGTGTCGGCAGCGGCAGCATTCAGGGCGATTCCGCCCCAACCGCAGATGCCGATGATGCCAATCTTCTCGGCATCCACATTATCCTGCTTAGACAAGAAATCGACGGCAGCCATGAAGTCTTCCGTATTGATGTCGGGCGAAGCCGTACGACGCGGTTCACCGCTACTTTCTCCTGTATAGGAAGGGTCGAAGGCCAGTGTTACAAAACCACGCTCCGCCATCTTCATGGCATAGAGTCCGCTCGACTGCTCTTTCACGGCTCCAAAGGGACCAGAGACCGCAATGGCTGCCAGTTTGCCTTCAGCATCCTTTGGCGTATAGAGGTCGGCCGCCAGTGTCAGACCGTATTGTGTCTGAAACGTCACCTTGCGGTGGTTCACTTTCTCACTCAGCGGGAATACCTTGTCCCACTCCTGTGTCAAATTCAGTGTCGTCATATTTTCTTCCGTTTTAGTTCGTTCTTTGTTTGTGCAAGCTGTGAGCATACCTCCCACCAGCGTTGCTGCTAATAATATTTTTTTCATAATGTTTTTTTACCATTCATAATATATATCCCCTTCGACGGATGTTCCGTTCTCTGTCCATTCTGCGAATAGTAAGCACCATGTTCTGTGGTTGTGCTTTTGGTGTTGCTGATGCTTGTGGCATCTGCTGTCAACGACTGTGTGATGCAGATATTACTATAGCGAGTTATACACTTCATCTGTCACAGGTTCACACCACTCGTTGCTTGCTCCATTCTGTACATCTTTATGATACGTCAGATGCTGGAACCACGAATCTTTCTGCGCTCCGTGCCAGTGTTTCACCTCGGCAGGGATGGCGATGATGGTGCCGGGAGTCAGCTCTTGCGGCTTCTTGCCCCATTCCTGATACCAACCGCGACCTGCAACGCAAATCAATACCTGCACCTGCTTGTGGTGGATGTGCCAGTTGTTGCGGCAGCGGGGCTCGAAAGTGACATTGGTCATACCATCCTCCATCTGGGCCAGATAGCTGTTGCCGACAAAGAACTGGGCGTATGCTGTGTTGGGCTCACCCTTGGGCCAGACCGAGAAATCAACGGTCTGCACAGGACTATGGTCCTGTCCGAAGACTGTAGCTAGTGCACAACGAAGCCGTTCAGCTTCGGCTGTTCCTATTTTTGTTTCGAGCAATGCTGGCATCTCCATGAGTACCTCATCGCTGACTCCCATGTTTCTGGCTCCTGACACATGGGCTTGCAGTTGTGGTTCGCAGCCAGGTAGGGCAGAGATGGCCGCAATCGTAATGATCTCACGATCGGCAAACGTCAGGTTGTTGCGAGCGAAGATATCACCAAAAAGGTGCGCCTTCAGATAGTAGTCGGTCTGTGGGGCAAAGGTGTAAGTAAAAGGTTGCCCTCCGCAGAGCCTGGTCTGCACTTCAGTACCCTGCTTCAGTGCATTGTAGTCTTTCGGTTGTGGGTCGGCCTCGCGGCCTTCATCTATTCGCAGTCCTGCCTCTGTGCGTTCTTTGATGACCTGTTGCAAGGCGCCTAGTGCGTTCAGTGAACGCGGAAAACCTGTGTAGGCATAGAGCTGAGACAGAGCCTCTTTGGACTCGTTCACGGTCAGTCCCTGTTCAAGTCCGTCGTTCAAGGCTGCTTTAAGTCCCTTGATGTCTCCCTTGGCTTCGTTGGCTGCTATAGTTACGAGTGCCTGTTGTTTTATTGATAGTGTCATATCCTGTGAAGATGCTGTTGTGGCAAACATGGATGCCAATATTAGAAGAATTTGTTTCATAGAGTTATCCGTAATTTTGGATGAGATATTTCACGAACTGTGGGTCACCGAAATTTCTGGTACCTGCGTCGTGCTGGTTCATAGCGGCAATCTGAGCCATATCGTCATCACTCAGCGAGAAGTCGAAGATGTCGATGTTCTGCGCCATGCGCTCCTTATGACTCGACTTGGGAATGGCCACGATGCCGCGCTGGGTAAGCCAACGAAGAGCTACCTGAGCAGCTGTCTTATTGTACTTGGCACCGATAGTAGCCAGCAATTCACTCTTCACGATGCCGTCCGTGCCTTGTCCACCGAGCGGGTACCAGGCCATCATCTTAGTGCCAAATTCGCCATGAACAGGCTCTATTCCTGTTTGCTGAGAGAGGGTATTGCACTCCAACTGGTTCACCATCGGCTTCACCTCCACATAGTGGGCAAAGTCGAAGAAGCGGCCAGCCTGGAAGTTGCTTACGCCGATGGCGCGAACCTTACCAGCACGATAGGCCTTCTCCATTGCCCGCCATGTGCCGAACACGTCGCCATAGGCCTGATGGATGAGCAGCAGATCGATATATTCCGTCTGCAACTTGCGCAGGCTTTCATCGATGCTTTTGGCTGCTTTCTCTTCACCGGCATTGGATATCCATACCTTCGTCACCAAGAACAGATCCTCGCGCTTCAGTCCACTCTTGCGCCAGGCATTGCCCACACCTTCTTCGTTCTGGTAGGCCTGTGCCGTATCTATCAGGCGATAGCCTACGCTCAAAGCATCCGTCACGCAACGCTCACACTCGTCAGGGCTTACCAGAAACACACCGTAGCCCAAAGTCGGCATCTGAACGCCGTTATATAGTTTAATGTACTCCATCATTTTCTGTTCTTAGTATCCAAGTCCTTTAATCCATTTTTCTACTTTCGCCCGTTCTGTGCGCACCTCGTGACCGTAGATACTAAAGCCCTTCTGAACGTAAGCATCAGGGAAGGCTTCTTTTACGTCCTCTACGCAATTGGCCAGTCCGCTACCCTCATGGGTGGTAAAGGGAATAATGGTCTTGCCCTTGAGGTGGTTCGCATGCTTCTTGAAGAAGGTAAACATCACCTGCGGATAGGTGCCCCACCATACGGGACCGCCGATGAACACGGTGTCGTAGGGAGTTAAGTCCACATCTCCTTCATACTCGGGCATTTCGCCATTCTTGGCTTCTTCCTGTGCCAGTTTGATGAGCGGGGTATAAGCCATGCCGTCATACTTGTGGGTTACAATTTCGAACTGCTCTGCACCCGTCAGTTCCGTGATGTAATCGGCCACAATCTTCGTGTTGCCCACCTCGATGTTTCCTACTGCATAGTTGTCTCCTGCATGTGAGAAAAACACCACAATACTCTTACCTTTTTCCATAACTTTCTCCTGTTTTGTGCCGCCACTGCATGCCGTTGATACAAACAGTGCTATGGTAGCCGTGATGATACTCTTGATGTTCATTGTTGTTTGTAGCTTGATTCCGATGGCAAAGTTACGATAATTGCTCTATACTTATGTTTCACAAAATACGTCACGATTTTCACTTTTTGCATAAATCGTTCGTTTTTGTTTAAAATATAATGTACTTTTGCATTGTTAAATCATGCAATATGAAGATGGACTTTCACTATTCCACAGATTTCTTTGGGATGAATGCCCCAGAGTTGAGTCATACCTGTATGCATCTGCTCTGTACGGCAGGGGAGGGAAGCTTTGTGTTCAATGAGCGCTGCTACCACATTACGAAGAATGATCTGGTGGTGACACCAACACCTGGGAGGGTGAGGAACCTGGCTGCGCATACTGGCATGAAAGTGGAATGGTTCGCAGCTGATAATAGATTGCTGCAGAATCTTTTGCCGTCGAACAACTATAGTATCGGTGGAAGTATCTCGTTGAGTCAGGACCCTGTTATCAGACTTACCGACGAGCAGGCACAGCATCTGTTGCAGGACTTCCACCGTTTGCGCGACCGCATGGAAGACCGTCACCTGCAGTTCTATCGTGAACTGATGGGAAGTCTCTGTCTGACGATGATGTACGACATCTTCGAGGCACATGCCCAACGCGATGCCTCTGACACGCATACCGACCGTACGACCTATATCGTGAAACAGCTGATGGCTCTGCTTGCCACGGGCATCAGTCGCACGGAGCGTGATGTGAGCTACTATGCCGAGCGACTGAACGTGTCGCCCAAATACCTGTCGGCCACGATCAAGCGTGTGACGGGCCGTAGCGTCACCTCGTATATCGATCGTCACACCATACCCATCCTAAAAGACTATTTGAATAATGAACGGCTGTCGCTCACCCAGATTGCCGACAGCATGAATTTCTCGTCGCTCTCTTACTTCAGTCGCTATTGCTCGAAACACCTGGGGCAGTCGCCTAGTGAGTACAGACAGAGCCTTCAGCCGAAGTGATGGGTGGCTCGTATCAGTGGAATCAGCATATTAACAAACAATTAATGAATGATGGCTTACATGAATAGATTTACCCAGTCGGATGACTATCGGCGCGATGAGTTGATCCGCATCATCGAGCACGCTGTTGAGAAACTGACTTTATCGGAGTTGGAGGCGTTGTATTACGATATGACTACCAAAGCCTATATCAACGACCTTTAACCCATGTGATTTGAAAAGAAAGGGATATATGATCAGAAAAGCAAATAAAAACGATATCGGACGCATCATCGACTTGTTGCATCAGGTGGATATGGTGCATCATCGGATACGCCCTGACCTGTTTAAGCCCAATACGACGAAGTATAATGAGCAGGAACTGGAAGCACTCTTCGGTGACGACAGTAAGCCCGTGTTCGTGTATGACGACGGGGAGGTGCTGGGGCACGCCTTTTGTGTGTTGACAGAGGTGAAGGGCCATCATCTGCTGGAGGATGTCAAGACATTGTATATCGATGATATCTGTGTCGATGAGAAAGCCCGTGGCAAACATGTTGGGAAGGCACTCTATGAGTATGTACGTGACTATGCCAAATCAATCGGCTGTCACCATATCACGCTCAACGTCTGGGAGGGGAACGAGCCGGCCTGTGCTTTTTACAGGAACATGGGGATGCGGGTGCAGAAGACCACTATGGAGATGATGATCGACCAGACGTCATAGTTCCGCCACATGAGGTGATACGTAGGTAAGATCAATGAAATGAGAGAACCAGACAGGAATATAAGTATATGGTACAGCAGATTGAAATAACCCTGAAGCCGAAGCATAGAGGCTTCCACTTGGTGACGAGTGAGATTATGAGCCAGTTGCCAAAGTTACCGAAGACGGGCATCATGAACATCTTCACGAAACATACCAGTTGTGGACTAAGTATCAATGAGAACTGCGATCCAGATGTGCGTGTGGATATGGAAACCATCTTCAACCGTCTGGTTCCGGAGAACAGACCGGAATATGAACACACATTGGAAGGTGCCGATGACATGCCTGCCCACGCCAAGTCAACGTTGAGCGGTGTCAGCATCACCATTCCCATCACCGATGGTCGTCTGAACCTCGGCACCTGGCAAGGCATATATTTTTGTGAGTATCGGAATTACGGCGGTTCAAGACGATTGGTTGTGACCATCATCGGAGAATAGCATTTTTTTTGTTATGAATGATTATTTGAGTTATGAATATAGAACAAGTACGGGAATACGCGTTGTCGCTTTACGGTGTAACAGAAGACCAACCGTTTGGCGATGATATTATCACCTTCCGCCTGGAGGGCAAGATCTTTCTCTGTCTTTCCTTAGGCAGTGAGAATGATGATATGAAAGACTCTGCCCCAAGACTGGCATTGAAGTTGTTGCCAGCCAGGAATGAGGAACTAAGAGAACAATGTCCGGCTGTGACACCAGCCTGGCATTGGAATAAGAAGCATTGGAGCGATGTCTATTATGAACAAGTGGAGGACACGCTTGTGAAAGCATGGATAAAAGAGTCGTATCACCTGGTCGCATCTAAACTCCCCAAAGCTGTTCGACAGAAATACGAGTGTCCAACTTGAATGATTGCTTAACAAATCTTATAAAATGCAAGTCGTAACCGAATTGTAACCACCATTTTTGGTGTGTATGACTTTGTTTTTTGTATCTTTGCAGAAAAATAAGCAAGGATATGACGATGGGGTTGTTTTTCAGATTGCTTGGTTCGCTGGCCCTGCTCATCTATGGTATGAAGACGATGAGCGACGCCTTGCAGAAAATGGCGGGACCAAGTTTAAGACACATATTAGCCCGTATGACAGGCAATCGGCTGAGTGGCATGCTGACAGGAACGATGGTGACTTGTGCCGTGCAGTCGTCGTCGGCCACAACGGTCATGACGGTCTCGTTTGTCTCAGCAGGACTGCTCACGTTGGCGCAGGCCATATCAGTCATCATGGGTGCCAACATCGGCACGACACTCACGGCATGGATCATGTCGTTGGGATATAATCTTGACCTGACCGCAGTTGTGTTTCCTGCTTTCTTCATCGGCATGGTACTCATTTATAAGAAACACCACCGAGTAGCGGGTGATTTTCTTTTCGGACTGGCTTTCCTTTTCTGGTCGCTGGTTATGCTGAGTAGTGTGGGGCGCGATATGGATCTGGCCCATAATGACGATGTCGTTAACTTCTTCGCCTCATTCGACACAGGCAGCTATCTCACGATCCTTGCTTTTCTGGCGGCCGGCACTGTTATCACCTGTGTGGTACAGTCATCGGCAGCAGTGATGGCTATCACCATCCTCTTATGCTCTACGGGGGTGTTGCCCATCTATATGGGTGTTGCCCTGGTGATGGGCGAGAACATCGGCACGACAGCCACAGCCAATCTTGCAGCCCTTGGTGCTGGTACAGAGGCACGACGGGCGGCACTGGCCCATCTGTTGTTCAACGTGTTTGGCGTCGTGTGGGTATTGGCAGTATTCTATCCCTTTGTCGATATGGTGTGCAGACTCGTCGGCTATACTCCCTCTATGTCTGGACAGGCCGAGCGGATACCTGTCGTGCTCGCCATGTTTCACACTTGCTTTAATGTGCTGAACACGATGTTGCTCATCGGGTTGATTCCCCAGATGGAACGCCTTGTCTGTAGGATCCTTCCTGACATGGCAGTGGCGGAGAAACAGCCTACCACGCTGCACTTCATCAGTGGCGGTGTGATGCAGACTCCTGAGATTGCCATACTTCAGGCGCAGAAGGAAATCGTTCATTTCTCTGAACGTATGCACAGTATGTTTGGGATGGCGTGCGCTCTGATAGACGAGACGGATAAGAAAGAGATAGAGAGTCAGTATGCGCGTATCGAACGCTATGAGACCATAGCTGACAACATGGAGATTGAGATCGCAAAATATCTGGAACAGGTGGGCAATGAGCATCTATCGGACGATTCAAAAGAAAAGACACGTATCATGCTTCGCCAGATTGGTGAACTGGAATCTATCGGTGATGCCTGTTATAAGATTGCCCGCACTGTGCGCCATCTACGCGAAGACAAGGAGGACTTTACTGCTGGTCAATATGACAGGATGCACGATTTGCTACGACTGGTGAACGAGGCGATCGTGCAGATGATTGTCGTGGTGAGCGGACGGCGTAATGACCTCTCTTTGGCAGACTCTCTTTCCATCGAGGACGACATCAATGAGCTTCGCAACCAACTCAGGAGCGAGACGGTGATGGGGGTTAACTCGCATCAGTATTCCTATGCACTTGGTACGTTCTATAATGATATCGTATCCGACTGCGAGAAAATCGGCGACTATGTCATGAATATCGTTGAAGCCCGTCTGGGTAAGCGCCTGCTCAGCTATAACGGCCTGTGCATGAATCTCGACAAAAAAGCGGTGACTGTTGATGGCAATCCCGTCAATCTGACCCGCACCGAGTTTGATCTGCTCCAACTGCTTCTGACCAATCGCGGAAATGTACTCTCGCGCAGGCAACTGATGGATACGGTCTGGGCAGGTGTCATCGTGACAGACCATACCATCAATGTCAATATCACTCGCTTGCGCAAAAAACTAGGACCATATGCTCAGAACATCATCAGCCGTACAGGTTTCGGATATTTGTTTGAGGAGTAGAGGTGGTATACTGATGTGTTAAATTAATGTTAAATTCTTTGTTTCTCTTGACTCGTCCCTAAGGGAAGGTTATAACTTTGTAATCGCTTAGCAAATTATCGCGCGAATGAGTTATAAAACGAAATTAAAAATCGGAGAGTTCTCACAGTTGATGCAGGTCACAGTAAAGACCTTACGTCATTATGAGCAGAAAGGACTACTTGTGCCTGACGAGGTAGATGAGTGGACGGGCTACCGTTATTACAGTATAGAACAGATGCAGAAGTTGCAGACCATCCGCGATCTGCAACGACTTGGTTTCTCGTTGGATGAGATCAAAGACTTATGTGATTCATATTCGCATACGCCCAGTATCCGCCAGCTGACTGAGAAGATAAAGGAAACGGAGGTTCAACTGCAGAAACTGATAGCCCGTCGTAACCGACTGCTTGAATGGAGAAATGCTCGCAAAAAAATGAAGACAATGGAAAAATTCAGTATTCAGTCACTACCAGAGATTATCGTGGTAAGTCATCGTGAAGTTCTACCCAACTATGCTGCCATAGGTCCTATGTATGTCAAAAAGATTGCTCCAGAGATGCAGCGTATGGGTTGCAAATGTCCACTGCCAGGTTACTGCTTTACCGTTGAACACGATAAGGAGTACAAACCGACAGATGTCGATATCGAGTATTGTGAACAGGTGATGGAGATGGGCGAGGATAGTCCTATCATCCAGTTTAAACGTCTGCCTGCTGTGCCAAAAGCCCTTTGTATGAAACATGTTGGTCCGTATGAGCGCTTTTACGAATCGTTTACCGAGGCCTTCCGTTATATCGAGGAACAGGGTTATAAACCTGTCGGCCAGCACCGCACCTGTTATATTGATGGCGCCTGGAATCAAGAGAACCCAGAAAAATGGCTATCAGTCATTCAGATTCCAATAGAATAAGATAGGTGATTATGTGTGGACAGACTTCTATTTCTTTGAATATAAACGCCATTAGCATGGCGATGTAAGGCATCTGCGGAAGTAAACAAAATTTACCTAGTGTTCGAACAATCCTGAGAACCCCGTTTTTAGGGCGTTTCAGCGCCCTCGGGGTTTCCTTCGGGGAAAGTCCGACTTTCCTCCGACGAAACCCTCGTTTTCCTCCGAGCAAAGTATGACGTTGCAGGAAACCTTCTGTAGCCTTGTCTTCAGAAGTCCAGATTTTGTAAATTTATTCTGTCAATATCCTCCTTGATGTCATGGGCATCGGTAGACAAATAGACAAGTAGACAAAAGACAAAATGTTTTTGTCTTTTGTCTACTTGTCTACTTCCTGTCTTTTCCTAACGGTGTTGACTTCGTACGGATATTGTTTACTCTTCATATTTCTTTTGTTTACAAATGTGATGATAAAAAGGTTATAACAATACAACCTTTTCAGGTATATTCTACATGCTTATTCTGTCAGAATTCACAAAAATGCGAATTTGGAGATAAAATTCTATAATAATTGGGGTATTCTATAGTTTTGCTATATATTGGAGAGAGTTTTTCAACCATTATATATATATATATCACTTTCCCACGCAGAAGTTTTTAAAGATATTTCCGAGGACTTCGTCTGTGACAATGCGGCCTTGGCCGGTGATGTCGGCAAGGTCGTCTAAGACAAGTCGCAGATCTTCAGAGATGAGGTCTCCGCTAAGGTCTGACTCAAGGCCTGAGAGTACCCGTGAGAGGTTGTCGTGGGCCTTGGTAAGTGAATGGTACTGTCGGGCTGAGGTCACGATGATATCCTGCTCTGTGAGTTCCGGGATGTCGGCTGATTTGAAGATGGCGCTTTCTAATAGGTTGATGTTGGAGCCGTGTTTGGCAGAGATATTGATGACGGTCATGTCTTTCAAGGCTGGAAGCGTTGAGGCTGCATCATCCGAGAGCTGCGCGATGTCTATCTTGTTTCTGATGATAATCAGTGACTTGTCTTTCGTCCGTTCGAGCATTTCGTGAATGTCTTCTGCGGCAGGGTTGGAATCGATAATCCATAGTATGATTCGGGCTTTATCGATAGCGGCATAGGTGCGCTGGATACCAATCTGTTCTACCTCATCTGTGGTCTGACGAATACCTGCTGTATCGATAAACCGGAAGGTGACGCCATTGATATCAATCGTGTCTTCAATCGTGTCTCGGGTGGTTCCATGTATGGAAGAGACGATAGCTCGGTCGTCGTGGAGTAAACGGTTGAGGAGGGTCGATTTCCCAACATTAGTTTTGCCGACGATGGCTACGGGAATACCGCTTTTCAGAACCTGACCAGTCTCGAATGAATGGGCGAGGGATGTGATGCGATTGCCTATTTTATTCGCAATGTCCAATAACTCGCTACGATCGGCAAATTCCAGGTCTTCATGGTCTGAGAAGTCGAGTTCGAGTTCGAGGAGGGAGGTCAGTTTTAGCAGTTGTCCACGAAGGTTCGCAAGCTCTGATGAGAAGTGTCCTCGCAGTTGGTTCAGTGCGATGTCGTGTGTGGCCTTATTGGAAGAGGCTATCAAGTCGGCAACGGCTTCTGCCTGTGAGAGATCCATCTTGCCATTGAGGTAAGCTCGCTGAGTATATTCGCCTGGTTCTGCCATGCGGCATCCATTCTGAATCAGGAGTTCAAGAACCTTATTTAAGATATAGCGTGAACCGTGGCACGATATCTCTACGCAATCCTCACCGGTATAGGAGTGGGGAGCACGGAACATGCTCACCATACATTCATCGACGATCTCTGTGTCGTCTTTGATATAGCCGTAGTGAATGGTGTTGGCCTCTGCCTCGGAGAGGTCTTTGGAGAAGATATGAGAAAGAATCTCAAGCGCCTGAGGGCCTGAGATCCTTATTATACCTAGTGCGCCACCAGGGGCGGTGGCCAGAGCGCAGATCGTCTCGTTGATATTCATTTCTTCTTAGTCCAAGTATTAGCAAAGATGAATGTCGGGATTATATGCGATCAAGAACTTTCTGGATGAGGGTATCTATACTGTTCTTATATTCCGTGTTCATCTTTTGGGCATAGCGGTTGGCAATGACCATGCAACAAGTCATGGCACGGTGCCCCAGTAACGAGGCCATTCCTGCCAGTGCAGAGGATTCCATCTCGAAATTGCAGATCTTCATGCCATCGTATTCGAAACTCTCGATCTTCTCGTTCTGCTTGGGGTCTTCGAGGTCTGCACGAAGCACACGTCCCTGAGGTCCATAGAAGCCCCCACAAGAGATGGTGTAGCCACGTACCATGTCGTCTTTGGCTATCTGGTCGATGAGCTGGGCATCGGCAACAGACACATAGGGCGACCCTTTGATGGGGTTCCACTGCATGTGCTGTTTGAAAGCCTCTTCGAGCTTCAGGTCACATACCTTATTACGATTGGCATAGTAGTTCAGCAGACCGTCAAAACCTATACTCTTCACGCTGGCCACAAAGCAACCGGTTGGGGTGTTAGGCTGAAGACCGCCACAAGTGCCGATGCGCACCATCGTGAGTGTGCGGTGCTCGCTCTTTTCCTCACGGGTGTGATAATCGATATTGGCGAGTGTGTCAAGCTCATTAGCTACGATATCTATGTTATCGCAGCCGATGCCATGACTCTGTACTGTGATGCGCTTGCCTTTATATATACCTGTGATGGTATGGAATTCGCGGCTACTGACCTCGCACTCCTTCATGTCGAAGTGGTCTGCTACTGTATCTACACGGGCGGGATCGCCCACAAGGATAATCTTGTCGGCCAACTGCTCTGGCTTCAGATGCAGATGGAAGCATGAGCCGTCTGCATTGATGATCAGTTCTGATTCTGGAAAATGTTTCTTACTCATAGACTTGATATGTTTTAGTTAATAACTTTTACTTCTTCGTTGCGTATCTGTTTCTCGAGCGTCTTCACACGAGTGTTGAGTCGTTGCAGTTCTTCCTCGGAGCGGAGCATATCTTGGCGTAAGGCCTGTCGTTCTGCGCTATCTGCCT
This sequence comes from Prevotella aff. ruminicola Tc2-24, assembly GCF_900110895.1. Classification (GTDB taxonomy): domain Bacteria; phylum Bacteroidota; class Bacteroidia; order Bacteroidales; family Bacteroidaceae; genus Prevotella. The sequence continues at coordinate 48,175 of NZ_FOIQ01000001.1, forward strand.
TGGCATAGTAGTCGCGCGACTTACCGAGTCTATCCTCGAGATCTTGTTGTAGCTTACGGGCAGAGATGAGTTGCTTGTAGAGCGAGGCGGCCTTGGGAGAACGGAAATCACTAGCATCGGAGTAGGTGAGGGCATCACTGACGACGAACACGGGGTTGACACCTGTGTGCCGACGGGGTGAGTCGACAGAGACATTGGACTTGCCATTCATCGAACTCATACGCGCGAGTGCCTTCTCTCGCTCCTTACCATCGCCCCACGTGTCGGCGATACTTGTGATGTTGGCGAAATCGCTGATCTGTTGCTCCGTATATACGGATGAGTCGTAGGTCTTACGACTATCAGCAGGGATAAACACATAGACACACACCTTGTCCTCGGGTTGACGGCGGTCGCTGACAAAGTAACCAATCCGGTTGGTCTCGTCAATGGCAAACATATAATCGTTGGCCTCGGAATTAAAAGGCATGCCGATGTTCTCTGGTTTCAGGAAACGGTTACTACGAGAGTCGTAGCGTGTGAGGAAGATGTCGTAGCCTCCGATACTCTCTTCGCCCTTACCGGCAAAGTAGAAGGTGACACCGTCTGTCAGCATAAAGGGGAACGAGGCTTCGCTGATGCCCTCGCTGATACCCTGAAGGGGCACAGCCTGACTCCATTCGTTACCCAACTTGTCGCTTGTATAGAGCTGCTGACGCAGACTGTCGTCGGGCAGGGAGAAATAGATTTTGTTGCCCATCTCATTACGGAAGAGATAGCCTTCCATAGACTTACCGAAGAATTCCTGGCAAGTGGTGAGCGTACCTGTCTCGGAAGAGAGACGGAATGCCGTCAGAAAATGCTCCTTGTCTGTGACGATGCTGTCGATGATCACGATCTGTTGGGTCATCTCACGCATGTTGGTGATGCGGGGATCCTCTTGTGGTACCTCGATAACGGGCTCTTTCTTCAACACACGCTTCTTACGCTTCTGAGCACATAATGAGAGTGGCAGAAGTACGACGAGCGTGAGTATGGCAACCTTCCTAAGATTCATCTTCTATTCCTCCATAAGTTTGTTGTCGGCCTCGAGAGCTCCCCAGATATTGTAACGTACCTCAGGGTTCATCTGCTCGAGTGCATCGTATAGTTGTTTGATGTCCGTGCGATGCGAGTTGGTCTCGTAGGGACAGAGCTTCTGCTGTTTCTGATATCCCTGCATCTCTGCCCATATCTTGATGTCGGTCTCTGGAATCAGACACAACGGACGGATGATGGTCAGCGGCATCTTTCGCATCTTCAGACTCACGGGCATTGTGGCGAAACGGGCTTGGTAGGTGAGGTTCATTAGGGCCGTGTGGATGAGGTCGTCTTGATGATGCCCCAAGGCAATCTTGTTACAGCCCATCTCCTGTGCGAGATTGAACATAATCTTACGGCGGTTCCATGAACAGAGGAAACAGGGCTGCTTCTGTTTGCGGAGTCGTTCCGTAGTCTCTGTAGCCTCCACCTCAAACCTCGTCGTCCTCACATGGAGCGTTACACCCAGATCGTCGCAGAACTGCTGCAGATAGCTCGTGTCCGTCTCATAGTGGATGTTCTCCATCCTCACATGTAGGGCCTCTACCTTAAATCGCGGGTGCAGGATCTTTGCGCGCTCTGCCAAGAGTTCCGTCAACAGGAGCGAGTCCTTTCCACCGGATAGCCCCACGAGTATATGGTCATCATCTTCTATTAGATGATAAGTAGCCATCGCCTTGACAAATCGCTCGTTCAAACGATGCCAGAGACGATGGCTCTCTTTATTCTGATTAAGCCTCTCCACGAAGATGCTTATCCATGTTCAATGCTGCACGACGACCGTCGCCCATGGCGAGAATCACCGTGGCACCACCACGTACGATGTCACCTCCGGCGAAGATCTCGGTACGAGAAGACTGCATGGCTTCATTCACGACGATGGTGTTCTTACGACCCAACTCCAAACCCTCGATGCTCTTCGGCACGAGTGGGTTGGGCGAGACACCGACAGCCACGATCACCTGGTCGACATCAAGTGTAACGGTCTTGCCTTCAACGGGAACAGGACTGCGACGACCTGATGCGTCAGGCTCACCCAGCTCCATCACCTGCAGCACGGCCTGCTTCACAGCACCCTGCTCATCAGCGATATACTCGATCGGATTATGCAGTGTCAGGAACTTGATGCCTTCCTCCTTGGCATGCTTCACCTCCTCAAGGCGGGCTGGCATCTCTACCTCACTACGGCGGTATACCAGCGTGACGTCAGCACCCAGGCGCTTGGCTGTACGACAAGAGTCCATAGCGGTATTACCACCACCCACAACGAGCACGCTCTTGGCGGGGTTCAATGGGGTGTCGGTGGTAGGATTAGCTGCATCCATCAGGTTCACACGCGTGAGATACTCGTTCGACGACATGATGTTGATGCTGTTCTCACCGGGGATATTCATGAAGTTGGGCAGACCGGCACCAGAGCCTACGAAGATGCCCTTGAAGCCTTGCTCCTCCAACTGCTCCACGCTGATGGTCTTACCCACAATGACGTCGGTCTGGAAGTGAACACCCATCTTAGCGAGGTTCTCAATCTCCACATCCACAATCTTGTTGGGCAGACGGAACTCGGGGATACCATATTTCAGCACACCGCCGATCTCGTGCAGGGCCTCGAACACATAGACGTCGTAACCCTTCTTGACCATGTCACCGGCGAAACTCAGTCCGGCAGGACCGGAACCGACGACGGCAATCTTAATGCCGTTGGCAGGAGCGATCTCTGGCAGAGAGATATTTCCGCTCTCACGCTCATAGTCGGCAGCGAAGCGCTCCAGATAACCGATAGCCACGGCGGGCTCGTTCATCTTCAAGTGAATACACTTGCTCTCACACTGCTTCTCCTGCGGACAGACACGACCACAGACAGCGGGGAGGGCTGAGGTGTTCTTCAGCACTTTGGCGGCAGCCAGGAACTCTCCTCGCTCGATGTTCTTGATGAACGACGGGATATTGATATTCACGGGACAGCCCTCTACACAACTGGGCTTAGCGCAGTCGAGACAGCGCTTAGCCTCTGTCATGGCCATCTCCTTGGTGAGTCCGATGTTAACTTCCTCTGTGCGTGTTGTGGCACGGTATACGGGGTCGAGCTCAGGCATCACTACACGCTCAATCTGCGTGCGCTCCTTGGGCTTCATCGAAGCACGGAGCTCCTTGCGCCATTCCGCGTCACGGTCGGTGAGAACCTCAATAGACACCTCATCCGCCTTCTGCGAAGGAGAGACAGCCTTTGCGGCATCTGAACGAGACAGTCCTTCTTCTCCTGCGGGGCAGAGCGGGGAGGTCGTATCCAGATGCTCCTCGAAATGCGCCAGCTCTTCTTGTTCCTCGCGCTTGAAGGTACCCATGCGCTTGAACATCTCGTCCCAGTCGACCAATGCTCCGTCGAACTCAGGACCGTCGATACATACGAATTTGGTTTTGCCACCGATGGTGAGTCGGCAGGCACCGCACATACCTGTACCGTCTACCATGATGGTGTTCAGCGATACCTCACAGGGGATATTGTGCTTCTGTGCCGTGAGGTTCGAGAACTTCATCATGATTGGGGGACCGATAGCGAACACCTTGTCAACATGCTCCTGTTCGAAGAACTTCTCCATGCCGACGGTGACAACACCTTTCTCACCGTAGCTGCCGTCATCGGTCATGATAATGACTTCATCAGAGCTCTCACGAACTTTATCCTCGAGTATGATGAGATCTTTTGAACGGCCGGCCATTACGGAAAGCACACGGTTTCCTGCTGCCTTCAACGCCTGGATGATGGGGAGCATGGGAGCCACGCCAAGGCCACCACCTGCACATACGACTGTACCGTATTTCTCGATCTTCGTAGGATTACCCAGAGGACCAACCACGTCAGTGACGTAGTCGCCTACATTGAGCATACATAGTTTTTGGCTAGAGAGCCCCACCTTCTGCACCACCAAGGTGATGGTACCTTTCTCAATGTCTGCAGCAGCGATGGTCAGCGGCATGCGCTCACCTTTCTTGCCTACACGCACAATAACGAAGTTACCTGCTTTACGGCTCTTCGCAATCAGTGGAGCTTCGATCTCGAAAAGAAAAACGTTTTCAGAGAATTGTTCTTTTCTTACAATCTTGTTCATATCGGTCTTTGTTTAGTAATGGTATGTGGTTAGAATTATTTGTCGTTGATGATATCAAAACCGCAATAAGGTATGAGGGCCTTCGGGATGCGAATGCCTTCCTCTGTCTGGTTGTTCTCCAGAATAGCGGCCACGATACGTGGCAGAGCGAGAGCAGAACCGTTGAGCGTATGACAAAGCTCGGGTTTCTTAGTCTCAGCATTACGGTAGCGGCACTTCAGACGGTTAGCCTGATAGGTGTCGAAGTTCGAGACAGACGAGACCTCAAGCCAACGGCCCTGGGCCTCGGAGTAAACCTCAAAGTCATAGCAGATGGCGCTAGTAAAGCTCTGATCGCCACCGCAAAGCAGCAGGATCCTGTAAGGGAGCTCCAGCTTCTTCAGCAGTCCCTCGACATGTGCTAGCATCTCCTTGTGGCTCTCCTTAGAGTGGGAGGGCTTGTCGATGCGTACGATCTCAATCTTTGAGAACTCATGCAGACGGTTCAGACCGCGTACGTCCTTACCGTAGCTGCCGGCCTCACGACGGAAGCACTGTGTGTATGCGCAGTTCTTTATAGGCAACTGAGCCTCGTCAAGGATGACGTCACGGTAGATGTTCGTGACGGGAACCTCTGCTGTCGGAATCAGATAGAAATCGTCAATCTCACAATGATACATCTGCCCTTCTTTGTCAGGCAGTTGACCAGTACCATAACCAGATGCCTGGTTGACCACCGTCGGAGGCATGATCTCTGTGTAACCAGCCTTGCGGGCTTCGTCAAGGAAGAAATTGATGAGGGCTCTCTGCAGTTGGGCACCCTTACCGATATATACCGGGAATCCGGCACCCGTGATCTTTACACCAAGATCGAAGTCGATTAGATTATATTTCTTAGCGAGCTCCCAATGGGGCAGGGGATTGGCGATACCCAGTGAGGGGTTCACATCCCAGTTGCCTACCGTATCATTGTCGGTGCACTCTTTCAGGTTGCTCTTCACGACACGGTTGTCCTCAGCGGCTTTTCCCTCAGGAACCTCGTCGTAGGGGATATTCGGAATCTGACACAGCATGGCGGTCATCTCTTCCTGAGCTTTGGCCATAGCCTCGTCCAGATCTTTCGATTTCTCTTTCAGCTGAGACACCTGAGCCTTCACCTGCTCTGCCTCGTCTTTCTTGCCCTCTTTCATGAGCCGACCAATCTGGCCGGACAACTGCTTCTGCTCGTTTAGGCATTTGTCGAGCTCCTGTTGTGCTTCGCGACGCTTCTTGTCGATGGCGAGCACTTGGTCTATGGCCTCCTTAGCTCCAGTAAAGTGTTTCTTTTCCAAGCCGCGGATCACGCGCTCGGTTTCCTCATTGATGAGTTTGAGTGTTAACATGTCAAAATACGTATTTTAATGATTATAATCTCTTTTAGCTGCAAAGATACGAATAAATGAGCGCAAAAACAAAGAAACTTGTTTCTTTTTTTGCCGAATGAGAGTATCTTCGCCGTCGCAGACGGCAAAGATACAAATATAGTACAAAAAAACAAAGAAACAAATAAACAAATAAAAAAAAGGCAGAAATCCCAAATCTCTTATGAGAAATGGGATTTCTGTTGTTTGTTTGGAATAAGTGTTATTTGTTGGTCTTAAGCCTCTGCGTTTGGAATAACAGAGACAACGCTCTTATCGCGCTTTCCCTTGTGGAACTCAACAGTTCCATCAACGAGAGCGTAAAGCGTATCGTCCTTACCAATAGCTACGTTGTTACCGGGGTTGTGCTTGGTACCGCGCTGGCGAACAATGATGTTGCCTGCGAGACACTGCTGACCACCGAAGATCTTGATGCCAAGTCGCTGAGCTGCTGACTCACGGCCGTTCTTAGAACTACCTACACCTTTTTTATGTGCCATTTCTTGTTCCTCCTACGTTTTAAGCGATTACTGACTTGATTTCTACCTCAGTGAACTGCTCACGGTGACCATTGCGCTTGCGAGAGTCCTTGCGGCGCTTCATCTTGAACACGATGACCTTGTCGCCCTTTACCAGTGGGTTCACTACTTCACATACTACTTTTGCACCCTCTACGGTCGGTGCACCTACCTTCACTGCGCCGTCAGCATCTACGAGCAGTACCTTGTCAAATTCAACAGTCTTACCGGCCTCGGCATCCTTGATGTGGTGCACGAAGAGCTTCTTACCCTGCTCTGCCTTAAACTGCTGACCCTGAATTTCTACAATTGCGTACATTATATTATTATTGTATTTAGGGGTTTTCTCCGCGAGGCGGCACACGTCCGTGCACACTTGTCTGAGCCCCAACGGGATAAATCGGGCGCAAAGGTACAACTTTTAATTGAGAGTAGAGAGCCGAGGATTGGGATTTGTAGTTCCTTTTAGGAAAGTTTAACATATTAGTAGGCGGACAAAAAATAAAGCGACGACTTTCGCAAGTGATCGCTCCATATCTTCAATAGGTATTAGTTTTCTAAGGTAAAAAGATTGTTTTCAGGATAACAGTTGCAAAGGTAAGGTTTTTTTTGATACCGCCAAAATTTTTCCTTATTTTTTTTAAACAAAAATAATTGTGTGGGTACACACATACATAAATATCCATAAATTAACAATTTAGTGTGCGCAAACGATTGATTTTTATGGATAAACGACTTTTGTGTTTTATAATATTAATAAATGAATGTTATCAAGTCTCTATCTTTCTATTTCTGCAATTTCTTCAACCGCCTTTTGGCATCACCTGCATCGGGATAGAGTTCCAGTGCCTTCTGATAGTTGCGGATGGCGGCATCGGTCATATGCTCATGCTCACATTCCCGTCCGAGGATGGTGTATTCGGCCGCCAGACGTTTCAGTTGTTCGTTCTTCGTGTGTATCTGATCTTTCAGTTGGGTGAGCTCCGTCTTCTGACGATTGATGATCTCCAGTTTTCGACGGATGAAGCGTTTGATATGTGGCTTTTCAATATCGTAACGACTATGGATGGCCTTGTAAAAATGGTCTAAGAAGCCACCGAAGTCACCTTGGTCAAAGGCGACGATGGCATCGTGATATTCTCGATCGGCCTTCCCTTCCTGCATGGCCTGTTCTATCAGTCGCTGGTCGTTATAGTGGTTGGCAAACTGCACCACCTCGGTTCTGACAAAGATGTCTGATTGACGTAATGGTGCCTTGAGGGTGATGCCGTCGAGTGAGGTACAGCGTGAGAGGGCGACATAGGTCTGACCGCCTGCGAAGGCACCACCTCCTCCAAAGTCGATGCATACCTGATTGAATGTCAGTCCCTGACTCTTATGGACGGTGATGGCCCATGCCAGACGGATGGGAAACTGGGTATATGTGCCCATTAGCTCCTCCTCGATCTTCTGCTCCTTCTCGTTGAAGGTATAACGCATGTTCTCCCATATCTCACGTTCCACGTCGTGCTCCACGCCCTCTTCATTGATGATGCCAATAATACCTTCTTCCTCGTCGATATAATCGATGATACCAAGACTACCGTTTACCCAACGCTTGTCCTTATCGTTCTTGATAAAGATCACCTGTGCACCGGGCTTGAGTTGTAGTTCCATTGGGGTGGGGAGCGATGTCTCAGGAAAATCACCCTTGATGGTACCGTAGAAGATGGAGGAATCACCGTCGAGGGCGGCGAGATGCTGCTCGTTGGTATAGTCGACGATATCACGTCGCGTGGCGATGGTGATAAGGAAACCGCCCTCACTCCCTTCCCCTGGGGAGGGACTGGGGGTAGGGCTAACCCTTGTGTTAAGCGCATGAAGGTCGGCGGCGGTGGCGGTATTCGTGCGGATGCGGTCGAGAATAGCAATAAATGCATCGTCGCTCTGACGGTATACTTTGCGTAGTTCTATCGAGACGATAGGCATCTGCTGCCATACCTTGGCATTAAAGAAATATGCACTGGGATAGAAAGGCTGGAGTAGTTGTCGGTCTTCATCTTTCACAACTGGCTCCAACTGGTAAATGTCACCCACGAGCAGGAGCTGTTTGCCACCGAACGGTTCGGGATTGCGTGTGTATATGCGTAGTACCTTGTCTATAAAATCAATAATGTCCGCGCGTACCATACTGATCTCATCGATGATGATGAGTTCCACCTCACGGATGAGCTTCCGTTGTGCCCCCGTGTATTTCAAGGTCTCCTTGATATGGCGGTAACTGAAGCGGGAGTCGTTGGGTAGGAGCGGATGAAAGGGAAGACGGAAGAAACTGTGGAGTGTGGTGCCGCCAGCATTGATGGCAGCAATACCTGTCGGCGCCAGGATCACGTGTTTCTTCTTGGTGTTAGCCGCGACATAACGTAGGAACGTAGATTTACCCGTCCCTGCCTTTCCGGTTAGAAAGAGCGAGCGACGGGTATAGTTAATAATCTGTAGGGCATCTTGCCATTCCTTGTTGTCGAGGTCAAGCTCCATACACCTAAATATGTTTCTTTTCTTCTGTGGCCTCATTGTTCTGCTGAGGAGCAGGTGTGTTGTCGACCTCGTCGGGCTCTGGTGTCTTGACCGGACGCTGCAGCGGATTGCCGAAATCGTCGAGCAGAATGTCCTCACCATCCCTCATGTCGAGGGCCAGGGTGTCCACACCGATAGAATCGGAATCGGCCGGGGCCTTGAAGTAACCACCGCAACTGTACATGTCGGGTGTCAGACTGGCATCCTTAGGTGCTGCGAACTTACCGTGGTAACGCTTGAAGGCAGGATCATCGAGCACCGACTGTAGGAAGTAGCCGCAGATCGGTAGAGCCGTCCGGTTTCCTTGTCCTAACTGTCCTGTACGGAAATGAATACTACGGTATTCACCGCCTACCCACGCACCGACCACCAACTTTGGACTGACACCGACGAACCAGGCGTCGGAGTGGTTGTTGGATGTTCCGGTCTTACCGCCGAAGTCCGTGTCACTGGCATGGCGGCCCACAAATCCCATCAGACGCGAACTGGTGCCGCTCATACCACCAGCCAATAACTGTTGTACGAGATACGCACTCCGGTAGGGGATGGCCTGTTTTTGTTCAGTGGGCGCTGTATAGATCTCCTTGCCGTCGCGGTCGAGGATACGTATCACAAGGACAGGGTCGTGGGCCTTTCCGTCGTTCATCGGTGTGCAGTACGCATTTACCAGCTCCAGAAGGTTGACGTCGCTCGATCCTAAGGCGAGCGAAGGAGTGGCGTTCAGCTCACTCTTGATACCCATGTCGTGTGCAGTCTTGACGATGTGCTCGATACCACATTCCTGTCCCAGACGGACGGCCACGGAGTTGATACTCATGGCGAAGGCTTGTTTCAGGGTGATGTCAGCCCCAGAGAAACGACCGTCAGCATTAGTGGGTGCCCATGTCACCTCCTGACCGTGATCCATCACCTTCATGGAGAAATACTCGTCCTTGCGGGTATCACAAGGCGTTAGTCCCTGGTTCATGGCCTCGGCATAGACGAAGAGCTTGAACGTAGAGCCTGGCTGTCTCATGGCTGTCACCTTGTCGTATTTCCACGAGTTGAAGTCGATGTCGCCTACCCAGGCCTTCACATGACCTGTCTCTGGTTCCATAGCCACGAAACCGCAGTGCATGAAGCGGACCATATAACGGATGGAGTCCATCGTCGACAACTGCTTCTCAACCAGTCCCTTCTCATAGTCGAACACCTTCACAGGGTGCGGCAGGTTCAGGTAGTGGCTGATGGAGTCCTCATTGCCGTCGTATTTCTTCGACAGGTATTTGTATACTGGCTGGCGCTTGGCGATATCCTCAATGAAATGTGCTATTTCCACATGCCGTTCATCCTGCCAGGGGTTGGCGCTACCCCAGTGACTGTTGAAGGTCTTCTGTACCTGCGACATCTGTTTGGTGGCTGCCGCCTCGGCATATTTCTGCATGCGGGTATCGAGGGTCGTGTAGATCTTCAGGCCGTCGGTATAGAGGTCGTAGCCGTTGTCCTTACACCACTCCTTCAGACTGTTGGCAACAGCCTCGCGGAAATAGTTGGCCTGTCCGTCGTAGGCTGTTTCCACACTGTAGTCGAGTTTGATGTCCAACTGCTTCAGCGAGTCGCACTCAGCCTCCGTCAGATCGCCGTGCTGTCTCATCAGATCCAGTACGATATTACGACGCTTCAAGGAGTTCTCCGGATTGATCAGCGGATTATAATAGGTGGTAGCCTTCAGCATACCCACGAGTATGGCAGCATTCTCGGTTGTCAGCTCCTTGGGCGAACAGCCGAAGTATGTCTTACAAGCTGTCTTGATGCCAAAGGCATTGGAACCGAAATCCACGGTATTGGCATACTGCGTGAGAATCTCCTCCTTCGTGAAGAAGAACTCCAGCTTATAGGCCGTGATCCATTCCTTGCTCTTCATGATGAGCATCTTCAGACCGGGGATATAGCCCAACAGGCCGGTGGAATACTCTGAACGCGTACGGAATAGGTTCTTGGCCAACTGTTGGGTGATCGTCGAGGCACCACGGGCATCGTGGTGGAGGACATACTCTTTCAGTACAGCAGCAAAGGCGGTGTAGTCGATGCCGTGGTGATGGAAGAAACGCTCGTCTTCTGTGTCGACCAAGGCTTTCCAGAATACCGGGTTCACCTCGTCGAACTTCACAGGGGTACGGTTCTCACTGAAGAATTTACCGATCATCACGTTATCGGCACTGTAAATTTCTGATGCCTGACTGGGACGTTTGTGCTTGATGGTTGACATGGATGGCGACTTACCGAAAAGCCATAGGAAGTTGATGTCTACGGCACCCAGATAGAGGAAGAACGCCACGATCAGCGAAACGATGACCGTCAGGGTCTTGAGATACCAAGGTTTCCCCCGATAGAGTTGCTTGTACCATGTCCAGAAATCTTTCACTTTCTGTATAGTCTTCTGTATGATACGTTTTGTCCAAGCGTACATGTCGTTTCCTGATACGTTAACCATAGTTCTGAGATATTAAGTCGATTATTTCTTTTTCCTGGTCGGGATGAAACCATCTGATACTTTCATCCTTCTTATACCAAGTGAGTTGTTTTCGGGCATAACGGCGGGTATTGCCCTTAATACGTTCCACGGCTTCCTCCAATGACCATCTCCCGTCGAGATAGTCGAAGAGCTCCTTGTAGCCTACCGTGTTCAGTGCGTTCATTTGTCGCATGGGGTAGAGACGCTTGGCCTCCTCCAGCAGACCGTCCTGCATCATCTGATCCACACGTTGGTTGATACGGGCGTAGAGCTCTTCGCGCGGTCGGTTCAGACCGATCTTCACGATGCGGAATGGACGCTCCTTTCTCCTTTCTCCAGCCTCTCGTTTTCTAAACGAGGTATAGGTCTTACCTGTCATCAGACAGATCTCCAGTCCGTGCACCACCCGTCGTGGGTTCTGACGGTCCACGATGGCGTAGTATTCCGGGTCCAGTGCCTTCAGTTCCTCCAACAAGGGCTCGAGTCCTTCATCAGCCAGACGCTTCTTCAGCGTCTCCCGTGTCTCATCGTCCACTGTGGGGATATCGTCAATACCGTCGCACACGGCATCGATATACATCATGCTGCCTCCCGTCATCAGAGCAAGGCCATGCGTACGGAATTCGTCGTCGAGAATCTCCAACACCTGTTGTTCAAAGAGCGAAGCACTATAATAGTCGTTCAGCGAGAGCGAACCCACAAAGTAGTGGGGTACAAATTGCTGTTGTTCGTCGGTAGGACTCGCCGTGCCGATCTTCAGTTCCTTGTATATCTGCCTTGAGTCAGCATTGATGATGGGAATGCCAAAGTACTGGGCGATGTCGAGACACAAGGTAGTCTTGCCTACAGCCGTCGGCCCTGTGATGACAATCAGCGTCTTAGCGGATGACACCTCTCTTGGAACTTTCGATAAACGAGCAGATATAATCTACTTCCTTCACGTCGGGGTATTTGGCGCGGGCCTCTGCCACACCTTCCTTCATGATGCCATGGCCATAGATGATGCGGTAGGTGTCATGGATGGCCTCGATGGTCTCGTTCGAAAATCCTCTGCGGCGCAGACCGACCAGGTTCACACCGGCATAGCGGATAGGCTCCTTACCTGCGATGACATAGGGAGGAATATCCTGTGAGGTGCGTGAGCCGCCCTGGAACATGATGTAGCCGCCCACGTGCAGGAACTGGTGGAACAGACAGCAGGCCGAGATGATGGCGAAGTCGTCGACGATTACCTCACCGGCAAACTTCGTCGAGTTACCGATGATACAACCGTTGCCGATCACACAGTCGTGACCAATGTGCATGTTCTCCATCAGCAGGTTACCATTACCCACCACGGTCTTACCCTTTGAGGCTGTACCTCGGCTAATGGTCACATTCTCACGGATGGAGTTGTTGTCACCAATCTCACAGGTAGTCTCCTCGCCCTGGAACTTCAGATCCTGGGGCTTGGTGGAGATGCTGGCACCGGGGAAGATCTCGTTGCCGTTGCCGATGCGTGCTCCGAAGTGGAGCGTCACACCATTGTATAGCTTGTTGTTGTCGCCTATCACTACGTTCTTGTCGATCACGCAGAAAGGACCGATGATATTGTTATCACCGAGCTTAGCCTCAGGGTCAACAACAGCTAAAGGATGTATCTGATTTGCCATATTCTTACTTTGAACTTTGAGCTTTACTTATTCTTTACGATCTGGGCGGTGAAGGTGGCCTCGCTTACTACGTGGTCGCCCACGAATACGTAGCCCTTCATCGAGGAGATACCGTGACGTACGGGTGCGAGCAACTCCACCTTGAAGATGAGCGTATCACCGGGAACCACCTTCTGACGGAACTTCACGTCGTCGATCTTCATGAAGTAGGTCGACCAACGTTCCGGCTCCTCTAGCGTGTTCAGTACGAGCAGTCCTCCGCATTGTGCCATCGCTTCGATCTGGAGCACACCGGGCATGACGGGCTCCTGTGGGAAGTGTCCCTGGAAGAACGGCTCATTGGCGGTGATATTCTTGATACCGACGATAGTGGTGGCGCCGAGCTCGACGACCTTGTCGACCAACTGCATGGGATAACGGTGGGGCAGGAGTTCACGGATGCGGTTCACGTCCATGACCGGCTCCTGATTCGGGTCGTAGATAGGCGCCTGGATCTCATGCTTACGAATCTCCTTGCGCATCAGACGAGCGAACTTATTGTTGATGGTGTGACCAGGACGGGTGGCCACGATACGTCCCTTGATAGGCTTACCGATCAGGGCCATATCACCGATGATGTCGAGCAGTTTATGACGGGTGCACTCGTTCTCCCACTGCAGGGGCTTGTGCTGGATATATCCCAGGTCGGTGGCGTCGCGATGCTCCACATGCAACATGTCTGCCAGCATATCGAGGCGCTCCTGTGTGGTCTGGCGCTCATAGATGACGATGGCATTGTCCAAGTCGCCACCCTTGATGAGGTTGGCCTGAAGCAGTGGCTCGATGTCACGTACAAAGACGAATGTGCGGGCACTGGCAATCTCCTTGTCGTAGTCGTAAGGGTTGTCGAGAGTCGCAAACTGACTGTTGATGAACTTCGACTCGAAGGAGCACATCGCTGTGATGGTGAACGCGTCATCTGGGAGAATGGTGATGCACGAACCGGTCTTGTCGTCCTTCACCTCAATCTTCTTTCGGATGATATAGTAGTCCTTCGGTGCGTTCTGTTCCTCAATGCCCACCTCCCGAATCTTATCCACATACTGGATGGCAGAACCGTCGAGGATCGGGAACTCCGGTCCGTTCACTTGGATCATGCAGTTGTCGATGCCGAGGGCATAGAGTGCCGAGAGACCGTGCTCTACCGTTGACACACGGGCCTCGCCTTTGCCGAGCACCGTACCACGTTGTGTGTCCACCACATTCTCTGCGATGGCATCAATCACCGGCTCACCTTCCAGGTCGATACGCTGTATCTTGTATCCTGTGTTCTCGGGTGCCGGATTGAATGTTACTGTCAGGTTCAACCCCGTGTGCAGTCCTTTTCCGAACAGTGAAAAGCTGCCTTTCAGTGTTTTCTGCTTCATATCTTCAAATTTTCAGTCTTCATAATTCTGCGCCCATCTTTTCCTTGATAGCGTCGATCTCCTTCTGTAGGGCAGCAATCTGCTTGTACATATCGGGCAGTTTCGCGTCGATGGCTCTCGCCTTGAAGAAGAGCTTCGGGTCAACGGCCGGCGAACCGATCAGGGCCTCACCGTTACCCTTGGTGTTCTTGATGACACCGCTCTGGGCACCAACGAAAGTCTTATCGGCAATCTGGATATGACCGGAGAAACCGGCCTGTCCGCCAACCATGCACCAGGCACCGATCTTCGTGGAACCAGCCATACCCACCTGAGCCGACATCACCGTGTTCTCGCCGACCTCACAGTTGTGGGCCACCTGAATCAGATTATCCAACTTCACACCCTTACGGATGATGGTCTGTCCCATCGTCGAACGGTCTATACAGGTGTTGGCGCCAATCTCCACATTGTCCTCGATCACCACGATACCAATCTGTGGAATCTTCTCGTAGCCCTCTGTATTCGGTGCAAAGCCGAAGCCGTCAGCTCCGATCACACTACCGGCATGGATGGTGACGTTGTTCCCAATCTTACAACCCTGATAAACGGTGATGTTAGGGTAGAGGAGACAACCGGCACCGATAGCCACCCCGTCGCCGATGACGGTATGGGGATAGATCTGTGTGCCGTCGCCGATGGTGGCTCCGTCGCCGATGACGGCGAAAGCACCGATATAGACATCCTTACCGATGGTGGCCTTAGACGATACGCTGGCTGTCGGGTCGATGCCAGTCTTCTTAGGCTTCATCGACTCATAGAGCTGTAGCAACTTGGCCACGCTCTCATAGGCGTTCTTCACACGGATGAGCGTAGCGCTGACGGGTTTCTCCAACTCAACATCCTCATTGACAAGGACGATGCTTGATAGGGTCTCGTAGATGTAGTGGGTATATTTGGGATTCGATAAGAAGGAAATGGCTCCCGGCACTCCCTCCTCAATCTTGGCAAAGGTGTGCACGGCGGCATTCTCGTCGCCTTCCACTCTGCCTTGTATGAATTCGGCAATTTGCTTGGCTGTAAACTCCATAATTTTTAAGTATGTTCTTAATTAATTGTGCAAAGATAGCAAAAATTATTCAATTCGCTGATAACAAAGATAATATTTTCTTATTTTTTTAGAAAGTAATTGAACATTTAGCAATTCCGATGCTTCGGAGATATCCTTGATATCCCCGTTCTTGTAAAGTATTGAGATACTGTCGTCATCAACATTATACATGTCTTTCTGGATGGGATTCACGCTGATCATGTAGCGCTGTGCATCGGCCTCGGAGATACCCATCTCACGGGCGATGGTGGTGGCTAACTCATGGATCCGCTCCTCACTGACGGGGTTCTCTGAGACCTCCACCTTGAAGATATGTCGGTCGAGCATGTCGGCGGCCAGCGTGGCGAGGATCTTATCGTCCGACTGTCGCCACACCTTCATGGCACTCCAGATATCGCTGTCGTCGAGGTTTTCGTAATGCTTCAGCGCCTCTTCGTCGCCACAGAACCGTTCTTTGTCCACATCGTTCTCCAAGAAGTACAGGAGCGAGGGCGTGGCGAAGAGCTTATGCCCTGCAGCGATCAGGTCCTTGGCACGTGTCAGCAGTTTGATGAGTACCTTCTCATAAGCCACACAGGTACGATGCAGGTACACCTGCCAATACATCAGTCGTCGGGTGGTCAGGTAGTTCTCCAACGAGTAGATTCCCTTCTGTTCCACCACCAGGGCATCGTCTACGACGTTGAGCATCTTGATGATACGAGCCGAACCGATATTTCCTTCTGTCACACCCGTATAGAAGGAGTCGCGCCGCAGATAGTCGAGACGGTCCATATCCAACTGGCTCGATATGAGTTGGTGGAGGAAGTCCTTCGGGTACTCGCCCTTGAAGATGGCAATGGCCAGGTTCAATTGTCCGTTGAAGTCGCGGTTGATTTCCTCCATCATCATCAGTGAGATATCCTCGTGGGTGATACCACGGAAGAGCGTGTTCTCCAACACATGCGAGAACGGTCCGTGTCCGATGTCGTGCATCAGGATGGCGGCCTGTACGGCCTCCGCCTCCGACTCAAAGATGAAGATGCCCTTCTGCTGGAGCGATACGATAGCCTCGCTCATCAGGTGGAAGGCGCCTAACGAATGCTGGAAGCGTGTATGCCGGGCACCGGGGTAGACCACCGAGGCGAGACCCAGTTGGTTGATACGGTTCAGACGTTGGAACAGGGGGTGTTCTACAATACTGTATAGCAGTCCCTTGGGAATCTTGATGAACCCGAACACGGGGTCGTTGATAATCTTGACGTCGCTCACTTCTTGGATGATAAAATCGTAATAATTGTTATTTCGTGCGCAAAGGTACTATAAAAATCCTTATATTCCAAATAAATGTAGTAACTTTGGCGTCAAAAACAAACTAACGACAAATATCACATGAAACGAATTCTTTTGATGACACTGCTGGGGGCATTGTGCTGTCCCGCTGTCTGGTCGCAAACTGCCAAGGGTAATCTGCAGAAAGGCGACTATGGTTATCTCTATTGTCACATGAACGATCGCGGACGGGCGTGGACGGCCTATGCCCTGAGTCGTGACGGTTTCCACTATCACGATCTGTTGGATGGTGACTCCATCTTCAGTGATGCTGAACATGCCCGGATAGAGGGGGCCACTCGCGACGCCTTTGTATGTAGGAAGCACGACGGCTCAGGTTATCTGATGGTGTGCACTGATATGAATGTGGG
The DNA here is from genome assembly GCF_900110895.1 of Prevotella aff. ruminicola Tc2-24. Classification (GTDB taxonomy): domain Bacteria; phylum Bacteroidota; class Bacteroidia; order Bacteroidales; family Bacteroidaceae; genus Prevotella. The sequence goes on from NZ_FOIQ01000001.1 coordinate 65,121, forward strand.
GGCCAGAGACCTGTTGGGTAAGGCCGCCACATGGGATAACTACGGCATCGATCTGTTGACGAGCGATGATCTCATCCACTGGCAGTCCACCACCTTCGACTACCGGAGTGGAACGGCCATCTTCTCTGATCCTGAGGCCGAGAGCGTGTACCGGAACTGGAGCACGATCAACCGTGTGTGGGCGCCGCAGATCATGTGGGATGCCGACTACCAGTGGCCCGATGGACGGAAAGGCGGTTATATGGTCTACTATTCGATGTGGAACCGTGGCGAGGAGGCCTACGACCGTATGTACTACTCATATGCCGACGAGTCGTTTACCACACTTACGCAGCCCCGTCTGCTCTTCGACTGGGGCTATGCCACCATCGATGCCGACATCAACTGGGTGAGCGCCGACCAGAAGTGGCACATGATGATCAAGAAGGAGGGGGGACAGCCTGGGCTGTTCACGGCCACTGCACCGGCCTTGATGGGACCGTGGAGTGAGCCTGTCGAGGACGACTATGTGAACTTCGAAGGCAACAAAAAATGCGAGGGTGTTTCTGCCTTCCAACTGGTGGGCGACTCCACGTGGGTGATCGGTTATATCGAATACTCCTCGAACCCGAAGAACTACCGTCTTTGTCGGGCCGACCAATATATGCGTAATTTCCATTCCCCTCAGAATATCGAGGGCGTCAGTCGACCGCAGCACGGCTCGTTCCTCCGACTGACGAAAGAGGAATATGAGCGGCTTGAGCAACTAAGAAGATAGTCCTTAGAGAAATAATGCCCTCGGAAGTATGATAGAGCTTCCGGGGGCATTCTGATAAGAGAGAGAATAATATGTCAATATGATGCTGTTATTCCAAAGAGACATGGCGGACGACGAAGTCGCCTTTCTCGTCACCCTCCTTGAAGTCGAAGGTAGATGGCATGGTGTCGAACGGCTCGAAGGTGAGTGTGAAGTCTGTGTAGAAGAGGTCTTTCAGAAGTCCTTCTGTCGCTTCTGAGGCCTTCACCTGCGTATAGTTTGTATCGTCGAGTTTGATACCGTCGGCTGCCGTCAGTCTGTACTTCTTACCGTTGGCCTCCAGATAGGCACCTTTGGACATTCCGAACCCATAGATCTTGGGACTGTAATAACGGAAGCTGACGGTGGTGCCGCTGGCGCTGGCATCCACTTTCCGAATGGCGAGGGATAGGTAGGAAGTGTTGTCTTGTTTGGGACCGTTGAGACCCTCGGCCAGACCCATGAAGGATCCGGGAATATAGCCCATGCCCTTCCAGACGATACGTTTGTCAGGTGAGATAAGAACAAAATAAGGCCAGGCGTTAATGTCGCAGTATAGGCTGTTGATGCCCTTACCCTTCTTACCGTCGTTCCAGTTCTTCCAGACGATGCGCTTACTGAAGGCATGATTCTGCCACGCAGAGAGATTATTATCATTGATGCTGATGATTTCCAGTTTCCCTTTCATTTTCTCATAGACCTCTCTTATCTCAGGCTCAGATTGTATACAAGGGCCACATCCAAGATTCCAGAAGTCGAGCAGAACATATCGGTTGTCCTGTCCAAAAACCTCAGCAAGGTGATGCTTCTCTCCTCGCATGTCGAACAGCTCGACATCGACGATCTCTTCGCCTACCTGTAGAACATGTGGTGGATAGATATTGGCATGTATCTCTGCCAGTTGCTCTTCAAACCCTTTCGGCGCACGGGCAGCCATAGACTTCTCCAGTTCCTTTAGCTGCTCCATGTATGGAAAGCTATTATTATGGGTGATATTGATGCTTTTCACATCTATGGAAATGTCTTCCAGTTTATTGATTGAGGCCGCATCTACGGGCAATGATGGCAGGATATCCATCTCCATTTTTCTTCGCTTTATTTCGACAGGTCCCCGCTTTTCCCATGGTGCGCGGTCAGAATTCAACTTCAATAATTCTGCCAGCACGTCACGGCATGGTTCTATCAGGCGATCCTCTGTCTGTTGTTCGGGAATCGAACTCTCTACCTTCCATATGGGGATGAGATAATCATTACCCGTCATTTTCACGGTTACACCGGGACTCAGCCATATAAGACGTGAACTGTTGGGACTGCCCTCACCTTCGAGAAAGATATAGCTCTTGGTGAATTCCTCTACAGGAACGGTCAAACTGAAGCGCCCATTTTGCACTGTGTCTATTGTCGCAGGCAGCTCGTTGTCGTCTACATAAACTAAAGCCAGCATGCCGTCTTTCAGTGCGGGTGAATAACCAGTGATGGTTGCAGTCTTTGTTTGTGCCAGTCCTGTCATGGTGACGAGGGCAAGCATCATCGTAATGATAGTCTTCTTGTTCATAGTTGTTTATTGTTTAGTGATTTATAGATAAGTGACTCCAGTTCTTCGGCATTGGTTGAGGTGGAAAGGATAGTACCATCACAATCGATTAGGAACATAGCACCGCCACTTCTGTCAATACCGTTTTTACGCCAGATCTGGTTTTCGTCGTTCAATTCTAACAGACATATCCACGGATATCCGTCTTTCTTTACCGCCTTCTCCAGAGCATCTCGATTTCGTTCGCGAGCAATAGCCACTACAGTAAAGCCTTGGTCTTTATATCGTTCATAGATTGGAATCATAGCAATACTATGCCGACGGCATGGACCGCACCATGAAGCCCAAAGGTCAACAAGAGCAACTTTTCCTTTTATCATTGTAGAGATAGGCACGAGTAGACCGTCATTATTACGAACGTTATAATCGATATAAGGTTTGCCAGGTTGCAAACGATAGGCAGCCTCAACCGTAGCGATCTGCTCATGGATTGGATGATCTGGATACATGTCAACCAATTTGTCATGATACAATGTCAGATATGCCTCCCACTGCGATGCGTCGAAATCGGTGTATATGCTGGCATGACAGAGCGTATGGATAGCATCAAGCACATCGTAGAGCGTACATAGCATAGGATGCTCTTTTGCATAGTTCAAACGGAACGGAAGTCTCTCTTTCGGGGAGTTTCCACAGTGTATTTGTTCTATGCTGTCTCTCACTTGTTGTTTTCGCCCTTCCTCACCATTACTAATAACACGCATTGGTTGGTCTTCATACATCGTTACATTCACATCACAATTCTCAGTAAGAAACTTTCCTACATAAAATTTTCCTGTCTTAAATTGATTTAGGAAGAACACGTTGTAGAGTCTGGGGAAATCCGTTTCAATATCATAGGTAAAGCGTCCATCTATGGCATGTATGTGAAAGCGTGGTTCGTCAATCACTCGAAGATCAGTTCCTTCCTCACAGATGATGATGTCATCTCCCCACGCATCAGTATCCAATATGCCTTCAACGTGACATGTTATTTGTCCTTGTCCCGTCATCGCGATCATTACGAACAGGCAGGTGATGATGGTTCGCTTCTTCATGACTGGTTATTTTATGGAAACATTTCCAATGACTATGACGTCTTCGTCCTCGCCGTCGTCCGTCATAAAGTCGAAAGAGGTGGGTAGGGTGTCGAATGGCTCAAAGGTAAGCGTGAAATCGCAATAGTTAATGTCATCGCCAAATTTTTCCCTTACGGTATATGCTTTAACCTGGGGCGTGACATCCTCATCGAGTTTGATTCCGTCGGTTGCTGTCAGTTCGTATTTCTTGCCGTTGGCAGTGAGGTAGGAATCGCGGGAAATATTGAACCATAAGCCTTTTCTTATATAAACGCGGAAACTGATGGCGGTACCATTAGTGCTGGTCTTAACTTTCCTGATGGCCAGATTTGGATTTGAATAATTGTCTTGCTTGGGACCATTCAGAGCCTCGGCAATTCCAAGGAAACTTCCTGGGCCATAACCTGTCTGCTCCCAAAGGATACGACCATCGGGCGACAATAAGACGTAAAAGGGTGCGGCATTAAAGTCGTAGTAATGGCTCTTGACACCTCCTTGTTTGAATCTCTTACCGTCGTTCCAGTTCTTCCAGACAATCTTCTTGCTCAATTCATGTCCTTGCCATTCTGAGATCGAATCCAAGTTGATGGAAACGATTTCCAGTTTGCTCTTCATCCGGTCATAGACCTCCTGCAGTTCCGGCTCAGCCTTCCGGCACACGCCACAATGGAGAGTCCAGAAGTTGAGCAGCACATAACGACCATCGGCGAAGGCTTCAAATAGGCGATGTTTGTTGCCTTGCATGTCGAAAAGTTCGGCATCAACGGCTTTCTCTCCCACCTCCAGAATATGCAAAGTATCGACTGCTTCCTGTTCTGATTCTATTGGGGAATCTGTCGTGTTTTTGGATGTTTGCGTGCAAGCACAAAAGAGTAATGCACCAGCGATTGAATAAATCGCAACCATAATATCTTTCTTGTTCATAACCTTGTTTATTAGAGTTTAGTATAGAGAACTTAAATCGTATGAGTAAATATATGGATCAGTCTCATCATCGATAAAATCTGAATATAGGTAAAGGGTTTTACCATCCTTGGATAACATAATCTCTTGTCCAAACTTATCAAGATGAATGATGTGTTGCTTGACGCCATCCCAGTCATACACCTCTACTGTATTACCCCACGGAAAGGGGGCCTTCCTATCAAATTCCTCCATGATCTCGCCCTTGCTGTTGGAATGCTTATAAAGCAAGTAAATCCTGTCATTATCTGCGCAGCAATGTATGCGCTCGGTTGACAGCGTTTTATCAATCACAGGGATTGGGAGATGGTCAGAATATATATAGTTTAGGATATTTGTTTTATTTCCATCAATAGTAAAGATAAAAGCAAGCTTTCCCGAATCACCCCAATACAGAAATCTGCCTTTTCCATTATCTGCAACACCACCTTCGGTGTACACTGCCCACTTTTCCTCAGTCAAGACCTCTGGCGTACTATCATTGGGCCAATAGTCAAGCGGAGTGACCGTCTGGTTCTTAAAGTTTACGGTTGCGAGCACGTGGCGTAAATCGTCTTCAGGTGCTCCTATCAAGAGAAGAGTAGAATCGGATAATACTACAAATGTAGTACCACCTTGGTAAAAACGAGGCATTTGCCTGAGGTCGTATCTTTCCCATTTTGTCGGATCTTTAAAAGTAGAATGGTTGTCTGTGTGAGGTATCTTCGTCAATGTGGCTAAAGTCGATTCAAAAACAGTTTCATCAATCTCAGGGTGATCAATAACATATATTGCTCCATGATTGTCTTGCGATAGATCCATACAGCCGAACTCGTTTTGCCCATGCCCCTTTACTAATATCTTTTCTGCTTTCTGCCATTCTGTCCTTGTCATTTTACCGGAATAAATACTCCAGTCTTGATCCCGGGCATAGATGTTGTCCCCCAACATCCATTTGGGCCATAATCCCTTATTTATGTCCATTTTTACAAGCTGTCCCTCAAGAGATACCTCAAATTCTGCACCACTTTTGTCTGAACACGACACGAATGATGCCATACTAATAAGAAATAATAAGATTTTCTTGTTCATAGTTCTACGTTTTGTAATGATTGGTTTTTGAATAATCCGATAGCAAAGTTAGGATGAAGATGTGAACCATGCAAGCATTTGAACGGAAAATCGATATAGGTGGTGTTGCATGTTGTTTGGTCATAATTGTCTGACAATAAGCAGGATGCGTAGATCGTGACGGTGAATAAAGTGACTGAGAGGGACGGGCAAAGAATGCGAAAACCATGAAAAAGACTTGCTCATGTGACGAAATAGCCGTATTTTTGCAGACAAATAACAATCTATATGAAGAGACTATTCATGATACTCGCCGTCGTGGCTATCACGGTTGGATGCAACGGTTGGCGTCACCCGCTGTTGAGGCAGGTCTGGGAAAAGATAGAAACCAAACCGCAAGATGCAAAGACTATTCTGGCAAGGGTAGGGACGGATGCCATGACAGAGAAGGAACAGGCAGAATACGGACTACTGAGAACGATGGTGGCCTATAAGTTGTCTGAGAAGGTGGAAAACGACTCACTCATATCCGCCAGCATCGCCTATTACAACCAACATGGTGACGATTGGCACCGTGGTCGCGCCTATTATTACCGTGGCGCCATCAGAATGGCCAGGTATGGCATGAATACCGATGCCATTAAGGACTTCAAAATGGCGGAGTTCATTTCGGAGCATGCCGACGACAAGGAGCTGAAGAGTCGGGTCTATGGCATGCTGTATTTTGTCAATGAGATTTTCAATAACCATCCGCAGATCCTGAGGTATGCACATAAGAGACTGGACAGCAGTATCGAACTCAATGACAGCATGAAGATTATCAAGAGTCTTATGGATTGTGCCACGGCTCATGCAGACATCGGACAGAAGGACAGCGCATGTATTTATATAGAGAAGGCAATCAATCCCCAACTGCTTTCATTTGCCCGTGAGACAAAGTTGATGGTTAGTATGGTATCAGAATCCAGTCAGGATGTTGGTTATTCATATCTGTTGTCCGACGTTTATGCAAGGGCTGCAGCCATCTATCAGGAGAGAGGGGATATGGGGAAGGCCGTTGCCTATGTGAAGAAATGGGAGGAGACAGAATCCTACGAGAATATTGGCTTCCTGACTCTGGCTCGTATTCGTAAGATCCAAGGGAAATATGAGATGGCTATCCGACTGGCTGAGGTGGAGATGGGAATGGAAGGGAGCGACCAGAAGACGCGTATGGAATGCCTGGATCTTCTTTCCGAGCTATATGAGTTGACGGGCCATCAAGAAAGGGCTTCAGAGGCACGGCAACAAGTAAAAGCGTACAACGACTCCATGAAATACGTGAATCAGACCATGCAGATGGTTGAGTGGCAGCAACGGTTCGACGAGGTGCGACAAACGAAGGAATACTATCGCCGGACGACGAGGATGCAGGCACTGACGATCATCTTGATCGTCGTGGTGGCGCTGGCCATCGCTCTCGGTACATGGTGGCATCGCAGGCGGGTGCACCGCCTGAGTTGCCAGTTGGATGTGGACACGCAACGCATCAGTGAACTGCGCACGAAGATTGAACAACAGGAGAGGAGCGGCGAACAGAACGGACAAGAGATGGCACGGTTGAAGGAAGAGTTGGAGAGTCGTATGGAACGCATCTCGAACACACTGTTGGTGGGTACACAGATGTTCAACCAGTTGCAGCAACGTCAGAGCATCGCCGAGGCCACGGCAAAAGAACAGCAGTGCTTGGTGGACTATTTCGCCCAACTGCGTCCGAAGCGCTGGCAGGAGTGGAGACGCAAGTACAGCGGTCTCTCCACGGCACAGTATATCTTCCTCATTATGCAGGATGATCTGCATTACGACGACGAAGCCATCGCCGCCGCTCTCAACGTGAAGCGCACGTCGGTCAGAAGCATGCGCTCGCGAATCAAAGGAAGAGGGAAATAGAAAGGGTTCTGAAATTTCAGAACCCTTTCTTATTCAATTCTTCTGCCATCTCCTGTTGAAGTTTCTTTGCAGCAGCGGCCGCCGCCTCGGCGAAGTCTTCGTCATTGGAGGCATAGATGATACCGCGTGAAGAGTTCACCAGCAGACCACAGTCCTTGGTCATGCCGTATTGGCATACCTCCTGTAGACTGCCACCTTGGGCTCCGACACCCGGCACGAGCAGGAAGTGGTTGGGCACCACCTTACGGATATCCTCGAACATCCGTCCCTGAGTAGCACCCACAACATACATCATATTCTCGTCGGTGCCCCATTGTTGCGATACCTTCAGCACTTTCTCGAACAGACGTTCCGACTCTTTGTCTTCCGTCAGTTGGAAGTCGTGCGATCCCTTGTTTGATGTCAGCGCCAGCAGAATCACCCACTTACCCTCATAACCCAGGAACGGCGATACACTGTCCTCACCCATGTAAGGAGCGACGGTCAGAGCATCGACCTGCGACTCGCCCTCGAAAAACGTACGGGCATACATCGCTGAGGTGTTGCCGATATCTCCGCGCTTGGCATCGGCGATAATGAAGTGATGGGGGTAGTTCTCCTTGATATACTGGACGGTCAACTCATAAGAGATGATACCGCTGGCACCCAGTGACTCGTAGAAAGCCAGGTTGGGCTTGTAAGCCACACAGTAGGGGGCTGTCGCATCGATGATGAGCTGGTTGAACACGTACAAGGCCACAGCCTCGTCATAGTCCTCACCCTCCTGAAGTTTCGCCTTACACTCCTCATGGATGAACGCTGGAATTTTCTTGATGTCCGGGTCCAGTCCCACGCAGAGAAAACTCCGTTTCTCCCGTATCTGTTCTATCAGTTCTTGTCTGGTCATATATCTATAACTCTGAATACTCAACTACAATTCGTTCTCCTTCATGCGCTCTGCATTCTCGGCCACGGTCAGGGCATCGATCATCCCCTGGATGTCACCACCAAGGAATCCCTGTAGGTCGTGGGTCGTATAGCCGATGCGGTGATCCGTCACACGACCCTGGGGGAAGTTGTACGTACGGATCTTAGCACTACGGTCACCCGTCGACACCAGACTCTTACGGCGCGATGCAATATCGTCCATGTATTTCTGATGCTCCTTGTCGTAGATGAAGGTGTACAGACGTGAGAGGGCTCGTTCCTTGTTCTTCGGCTGGTCACGCGTCTCCGTACACTCGATGAGTATCTCCTCTGTCTCGCCGGTGTTAGGGTTCTTCCACATATAGCGCAGACGCACACCCGATTCCACCTTGTTCACGTTCTGACCACCGGCACCCGAGCTACGGAAGGTATCCCATTTGATCTCACCCTCGTTCACGTGTACCTCGAACTTATCTGCTTCGGGCAGCACAGCCACCGTGGCAGCCGAGGTGTGCATACGTCCCTGTGTCTCGGTGGCAGGCACACGTTGTACACGGTGCACGCCTGACTCATATTTCAAGGTGCCATAGACGTCGGCACCTGAGACGGCAAAGTCAATCTCCTTGAAACCGCCGACAGCACCCTCCGACACACTGGTGATCGAGAGCTGCCATCCTTTCGAGTCGCAGTAGCTCTTGTACATCTTGAACAGGTCGCCGGCAAACAGACAAGCCTCGTCGCCGCCCGTTCCTGCACGAATCTCCATCTGTACGTTCTTCGCGTCCTCAGGATCCTTTGGTATGAGGGCGATCTTGATCTCCTCCTCAAGCTTTGGCTGCAGTTCCTCGTTAGCGGCCAACTCCTCGCGTGCCATCTCCTTCATCTCCGGGTCGGTCTCGTTGGCCAGGATATCCTTGGCCTCCTTGATACCGTTCAGGCAGGCGATGTAACGCTTACGGGCATCCATGATGTCGCCCAGATCCTTGTATTCCTTGGTGAGCTTCACGAAACGGTTCTGATCGGCAATTACGTCGGGGTCGGTAATCAGGGTCGATACCTCCTCGAAGCGAGCCTCCAGTCCGTCGAGCTTCTGTAAAATGCTGTTATTCTCCATAATCGCGTGCAAAGGTACCACAAATTCTTGAAAATAAAGAAGAAAGCATGATTTTTCTTCCTCAGCCCGTCTCTGTGGCACCCTTCACACTGCCCTTATTTGTCTTTCTGCGGTTCCGGGAATTTCGGGTGTACCTCATGGAACGAGTCCATCGCCACCACACGACCGTCGACGAACTCCACGATTACCACGTCAAAATCACCATAATTGTCACGCGAGCGGTACTCCCATCGTTCTGTATTACCCTCGAAACTGCGATAGTCGGTCTTGCCGACGACCAGACTGACCTCATCTATGGTCATGCCTGGTTCGATACGACTTGTATAGTTTGCCACACTCTTGTATGACCTACACGCGCTGAGTGTCAGCACTAAAGTGGCAACTGCCACGTTTCTCGTAATTCTGTTCATAGTCCTTCGTTGTTTTAAGTTTGTTATGGCAAAGATAGACCATTGTATGCTCAAAACACAAGGAAATTCCCTAACAAAGAGTAGGGAATTCTCTATATAACGAAAAGATCCCTGAGAGGTGGTGCTCTCAGGGATCTCAGGTGTTTATACTTGGCGTTTAATACTCAAATGTGCCGAACTCGCTCTGGATGGTGAGGCTCTTCTTGCCTTCCTTGATATGACCCACAATCTGGGCGTCGATATTGAACGACTGTGAGATGGCGATGACCTTCTCGGCAACCTCGGCGGGTACGTAGATCTCCATGCGATGACCCATGTTGAACACCTGGTACATCTCGCGCCAGTCGGTGCCTGAACACTCGTGGATGGCACGGAACAGAGGCGGCACGGGGAACATGTTGTCCTTGACGACACGGCAGTTGTCGCTGACGAAATGTAGCACCTTGGTCTGGGCGCCACCGGTGCAGTGGACCATGCCGTGGATCTGGGGGCGCAACTCGTCGAGCAGCTTCTTGATGACAGGGGCATAGGTGCGGGTGGGTGAGAGGACGAGCTGTCCGGCATCCACGGGCGATCCCTCGACAGCGTCGGTAAGTTTATACTTACCACTATACACGAGCTCGTCGGGTACGGCATGGTCGTAGCTCTCGGGGTAGTTCTCGGCCAGGTATTTGGCGAACACATCGTGACGGGCGGAGGTGAGGCCGTTGGAGCCCATACCGCCGTTGTAGCGCTTCTCATAGGTGGCCTGTCCTGTTGATGACAGACCGACAATGACGTCGCCCGGACGGATGTTCGCATTGTCGATGACATCGCTGCGCTTCATGCGGCAGGTGACGGTGGAGTCGACGATGATGGTGCGCACGAGGTCGCCCACGTCGGCTGTCTCACCACCAGTGGGATAGATGCCGATACCCATCTCGCGCAACTCGGCCAGGAGCTCGTCGGTGCCGTTGATGATGGCTGAGATAATCTCGCCGGGGATGAGCATCTTATTACGCCCGATGGTGGAGGATACGAGGATGTTATCGACGGCACCCACACAGAGCAGGTCGTCGGTGTTCATTACGATGGCATCTTGTGCGATGCCCTTCCAGACGGAGAGGTCGCCCGTCTCCTTCCAGTACATGTAGGCAAGTGCCGACTTGGTGCCGGCACCATCGGCATGCATGATGTTACAGTACTCAGGGTCGCCGCCCAGAATGTCGGGAATGATCTTGCAGAAAGCTTGCGGGAAGATTCCCTTGTCAATGTTTTTGATGGCGTTGTGAACGTCTTCTTTGGCGGCACTCACACCGCGCATCATATATCGATTATCACTCATAAGTCTATCAACTATTTTTCTTTTCCATTCCAGAACTCCCACGAGGCGAAGGCCTGTAACAGGAGCATCTCAAGACCGTTCTTCACCTCGGCACCATGCTCAGCACCACGGCGCATGAACAGGGTCATGTCGGGGTTGTAGATGAGGTCGTAGAGGATCGTGTGCTTGTCCATGGCCTCGTAGGGCAGTAACGGGCACTCCTCGGTATGGGGATACATGCCGACAGGGGTACAGTTGACGATGACGTTATAGTCTCTGATTACCTCGGGGGTGATGTTCTCGTACTGGATGGTGTCGGGGCGCTCATAGCGGCTGACGAAGACTGGCTCGATGTCGAGCGACCGCAGACCGAAGTTGATGGCCTTGGAGGCTCCGCCTGTGCCTAGGATGAGTGCCTTCTTGTGCCATTTCTTGTCGATCATGGGCTCGATGCTCTGGGTGAAGCCGATGACATCGGAATTGTAGCCCTTGAGCAGGGTCTTGTTCCCCTCATGGGTGACACGGATCACGTTGACAGCACCAATGGCCCTCGCCTCAGGACTGATGCTGTCGAGGAAGGGGATGACCTTCTCCTTGTAGGGGATTGTCACGTTCAGCCCTCGCAGGTTCGGATTCTTGTCCAGGATCTCGGGGAGATTGTCGATATTCGGGATCTCGAAGTTCTCGTAACGGGCATCGATGCCCTCATCGGTAAACTTCTGGTTGAAGTAGCTGATGGAGAAGGAGTGTCCCAAAGGATATCCGATTAAACCGTACTTGTCCATAGTCCTTATCTATTTTGTTGCGAAATACATGGTGCAGATACCGAAGGTGAGTCGTCGGAACGAGGCTTCTCGGAAGCCCGCTCCTCGGAGTATCTCTACCATCTGCTCTCCCTGTGGGAAGGCCTCGATGGTACGTGTCAGGTAGCTGTAGGCGCTCTGATCCCTACTGACGAGGCGTCCGTAGACCGGCAGTATCGTGTGGGCGTAGATGTGGAACAGCTGCTTCATGGGGAACGACACCGGACTTGTCAGCTCGACGATGCTCAGGTGACCGCCCTCACGGAGGACACGCCCCATCTCACGGAGCCCCTGGTCGAGGTCGGCGAAGTTGCGTATGCCGAAGGCTGCGGTCACGGCGTCGAACGACGCGTCGGGGTAGGATAGCCGGGTGCAGTCTTCTTTCTCGAAGACGACGGTCTGGTCGAGTCCTGCGGCCTTTACCTTTTGACGACCGATCTCCATCATGCCCTCACTGATGTCGGCACCGACAATCCTGTCGGGCTGGAGCATGTGGGCTGCGAGGATGGCGAAGTCGCCCGTGCCAGTGGCGATGTCGAGCATCGTCTTGGGTGCGAAGGGGGCGAGCTGTCGGATGGCCTTACGGCGCCAGCGTTTGTCGATATCCCAGGAGAGACGGTGGTTCAGCTTGTCGTAAGTCGGGGCGATGTTGTCGAACATCTGCTCCACCTGTGCGGCCTTCTCACCATCGCCATACGGCTTGATCTTCTCCTGTCGGTATCCCATGGTTCTCTTCGCTTCTTATTTGCTCTTGAAAGCTTTCAACCAGCTGCTGACGTTGTTCTCGATGCGGGTGGCGATGTCCTCATCGCTTGTCTCGCGCTCGAAACGCTCGCCGACGATATGCTCATAGAGCTCGATGTAACGCTCAGACACGCTCTCGGCATACTCGTCCGTGATCTCAGGCATCACCTGTCCAGGCTCGTTCATGAAGTCGTGTTCGATGAGCCACTGACGTACGAACTCCTTTGAGAGTTGGCGCTGGGGCTCACCCTTGGCCAGTTTCTCCTCATAGCCTTCGGCGTAGAAATAACGGCTGGAATCGGGGGTATGGATCTCGTCAATGAGGTACACCTTACCGTTGCGCTTACCGAACTCATACTTCGTGTCAACGAGGATCAGACCGCGCTTGGCGGCAATCTCCTGACCGCGCTTGAAGATCTTACGGGTGTAGTCTTCCATCACGGCATAGTCCTCGGCCGAGACGATACCCTGGGCGATAATCTCCTCCTTGGAGATGTTCATGTCGTGCCCCTCGTCGGCCTTGGTCGTCGGGGTGATGATGGGCTCGGGGAAGCGCTCGTTCTCCTTCATGCCGTCGGGCAGTTTCACGCCGCAGAGCTCACGGCAACCGTTCTTGTACTCACGCCAGGCTGAACCTGTGAGGATCGAGCGGATGATCATCTCCACACGGAAGCCCTCGCATTTCAGACCGATGGTCACCATCGGGTCGGGCGTGGCGAGCTTCCAGTTGGGACAGATGTCGGTCGTGGCGTCAAGGAACTTGGCAGCAATCTGGTTGAGCACCTGACCTTTGAAAGGGATGCCCTTCGGCAGTACGACGTCGAATGCCGAGATACGATCGGTGGCCACCATGACCATCAGGTCGTCGTTAATGTTGTACACATCACGAACCTTTCCGTGATAAACGCTCTTCTGTCCTTCAAAATTGAAGTCTGTTCTGGTTAATGCTTTCATCTTTATTCTTTATTTGCACAGAGGTACAAAGTCACAGTGCTTTTAGTCTTCTGCTTCCTTGTACCTCTGCGTTTCATTGTTGTTGTTCCTTTCCTTGTCGTACTCCTCGTAGGCGTTGACTATCTTCGTCACAAGCTTATGGCGAACAATGTCCCGGCGGTCGAGGTTCACCACTCCGATGCCCTCTACATTATTTAATATATGCAGGGCCTCGATGAGGCCGCTCTTCTGCGAGTGGGGCAGATCAATCTGTGTCATGTCGCCCGTGATAATCATCTTCGTGTTCCAACCCATACGGGTGAGGAACATACGGATCTGGGCTGGTGTCGTGTTCTGAGCCTCGTCGAGGATCACCACGGCGTCGCTCAGCGTACGACCACGCATAAAAGCCAATGGTGCGATCTGTATGATGTGCTTCTCCATCATGTCCTGCAGCTTCACCTGTGGCAGCATGTCCTCCAGAGCGTCGTAGAGTGGTTGCAGGTAGGGGTCGATCTTATCCTTCATGTCGCCCGGTAGGAATCCCAGCTTCTCACCGGCCTCGACGGCAGGACGACTCAGGATAATCTTCTTGGCCGTTTTCTCCTTCAGGGCCTTCACGGCCAGGGCAATGGAGAGGTAGGTCTTACCTGTTCCGGCTGGACCGACGGCGAACACCATGTCGTTCTGACTATAGGCTTCGATCAGTCGCTGCTGGTTCTCTGTGCGTGCCTTGATAGGGCGCCCCGACATCGAGTAACATACCACCCCCTCGGGGATATGCTCGCCCGGGCGCTTGCCCTTCACGATATCCAGGATATCCTCGTCTTTCAAAGAGTTGAACTGGAGCACATGGAAGCGCAGTTTCTCGATGCTCTCCTCAAATGCTGCCATCTGTTCCTCGTCGCCGAGCACACGGATCACGTTGTCACGCGCCATGATACGGAGCTTCGGAAATAGAGAGCGCAACATCTGCAGATGTGCGTTGGCAACCCCGAAGAAGATGACGGGATCTATGTCTTCTAATACAATATGTTTCTCTATCAAGTTGACAAATTTATAATTTGGGTGCAAAATTACGAAAAAACGAGAGAAATGCAAAATAAAAGTTTGTTTTCTTTTGCATTCCTTCATTTTCTTTTAGTTACGAGAAAGAAACCGAGCCCTTAGAGCCCCTTGGTAAGGGGCGGCTATAATGCAGGGTTGCACTCTGCAGAGACGTTCTTTTTCTTCGGCGCGAAGAAAAGAACCAAAAGAAGCATCCACCCCATACTAAATCTCCCCCTATATGGGGAGACTTAACCGCTCCTCCTGTCGCTCTTACATTAAGGTACGCTCAGACCATCCGCTCGACCTCTGGTCGCTTATATGAGCGAAGCGAGTCTTAAGAAAGGTCTGGCGTGATTTTTTATCGGCTGCGCAGAGCAAGACTCGAAAACACTCCGCACGAGGAGGTCTTTAGAGGGTGTCCTATTTTCGGAGCCATATTGAGTCTTGGCTCGAGGAGCGAGCCAAGGAACGAAATACGAAATGCTGTCTGAGCGGAGCGAGTTCTTGGACAAGCCAAGCGAGCAGAGCTCGAGCGCATTGAGTGGCTACTAAAATCGGACAACCGACCTCCGAGCTCAGGACGTTTTCGCACTCTTTCTTTTGCTTCGGTTTTCTTTCTGGTGACAGAAAGAAAATGGAGGTAGTTGGGATTGAAGGAAAAAAAGTAACTTTGGTACGATGTTACGAAAAATATTTGTATCTTTGCATCGAAAACAGGAAGATCGGATGAAACTAACAAAGAAAAACTATCTGATGGGCTTTATCGCTGTGGTGCTTGTCCTGGCCTGTGTGCGCCGGGGATTCCCTCAGTTGGTCGCCAGTCAGGCCGCGGCGTGCGAGCAAGCCGAGACGGTGTGCACGCCTGATACCCTGTCGGTGTGGCCTGTGGTCGACAATCGCTCATCAGTCCATAAGATAACCTCTGTACCCAGTTATTGTGACGCTTTCCCTGATACCAATGCCGTACAACTGGCGGCTGCGCAGCGATGGGGCGTAACTCCGGTGAAGGACCGTGAGGATGCGGAGACTCGTAAGCGTGAGCTGGTGTATGTTGGTTCCAATCCTTATTACCATGTGGATCCCCTCTATTCTAGCATTCCCTATCTGGTGCCACGGGCTGCCGTGCTCCTGCAGGATATCGGGTCGGCTTTCTTTGACAGTCTTTATGTCAAGGGTATTCCTCTGCACAGATTGATCGTCACCAGTGTATTGCGCTCACAGGATGATGTGGTGAAGCTACGCCGTCGTAACGGCAATGCCACGGAGAATAGCTGTCATCTCTATGGCACCACTTTCGATATCTGTTATAATCGTTATAAGACGGTGGAAAACCCTGCCGGACCGTCACGTCGGCTGGTGCGTAACGACACCTTGAAATGGGTGCTTGCCGAAGTGCTCCGTGATATGCGTGAGCAGAACCGCTGTTATATCAAATATGAGGTGAAACAGGGGTGCTTTCACATGACGGTGAGATAGTTGAGAATTGGAATTAAGAATACAATAACTTAAAAACGTAAGATTATGAGATTAGACGGAAGAAGATCAAGCTCAAACGTCGAAGATCGTCGTGGATTGAGCGGTGGAAAGGTTGCTGGTATCGGAGGTATCGGTGCGGTGATTATTGCGGCTTTGTTTGCGTGGATCACTGGAGGCGATCCCGTCTCGGCCGGTCTGCAGGCTTTTCAGCAGCAGATGCAGGCACCCACGGAGACTGTCGGTGAACAGGATTTCACTGAGGAGGAACAGGCGCTGGCCGAGGACTGTAAGAGAATCATGGCCTCGACAGAGGATGTGTGGACGAAGGTGTTCGCAGAGAACGGGTGGGGCGAGTATCAGTATCCCACACTGGTGCTTTTCTCTAATCAGGTGAACTCCGCCTGTGGTTCGGCCTCGGCTGCTGTAGGACCATTCTACTGCTCTGGCGACCAGAAGTTGTATGTCGACCTCTCGTTCTTTACAGAGATGAAACGTCAGCTGGGTGTCGAGGGAAATACCTTCGCCTATGCCTATGTGATCGCCCATGAGATCGGTCACCATGTGGAGTATCTGACGGGCATCTTGAATAAGGCGCATCAGGCCATGAGTCAGACCGATAAGGTGAGGGCCAATCAGATCAGCGTGCGTCTGGAACTGTTGGCCGACTACTATGCCGGCGTGTGGGCCCACTATGAGGATGCCATGAACCACTCGATGGAGTATGGCGACCTGGAGAAGGGCCTGGAGCTGGCCAAGGCCATCGGTGACGACTGGCTACAGAAGAAGGCACAGGGTAGGGCCACACCAGAGTCGTTTACCCATGGCACGAGCGATCAGCGTAAGCGCTGGCTGAAGCGTGGCTACGAGACAGGTGACATGCGCACGACGACCTTCAGCGTACAGAACTATAGCGACCTGTAAAAGACAGGTCAGGCACAAGAGAAGACCAGACAACACCAGTCGTGGTCTTCTTTTTGTTTCTCCAGACGAAGACCGAGTCGCTCTGCTGCCTCTATCAGCATGGGGGCGTCGCTGGTATAGAAACCGCTGAGGATCAGGACGGCATCATCGGTCATCTTCCGACGGAAGGCCGGCAGGTCGGCCAGTAGGATGTTACGATTGATATTGGCGACGACAAGACCGAAGGTCCCCTCGATGGTGTCGAGGATGGTAGCGTCACCCAGCAGGGACGTGAAACGGTCGTCGCAGCGGTTGATGACCGCGTTGTGACGGGCATTGTCGACCGACCATTCGTCGATGTCGTAGCCCACCGCCCGACGGGCACCAAGTTTCAGGGCACAGATGGACAGAATGCCAGTGCCAGTGCCGCAGTCGAGCACCTGTCTCTCCGTCAGATCCATGTCGAGTAGGGTGGCACAGATCATACGGGTGGTCTCGTGGGTACCGGTGCCGAAGGCGAGCTTCGCGTCGATCTCGATGGCGATCTTGCTTGGTGTCTCTGGCATATGACGACCGTCATGGATGGTCAGCATCCCCTCACCTCGGGAGGGGGGCAGGGAGAGGTTGATGGGCTCAAAGCCCTCCTGTTCCCACTGCTCGTTCCAGTCGCGATCCTCAGCCTCACGGATCTCATAGTCGATGGTCACTCCCTCGAAGGGGAAGTCGATGAGTGCCGACTTCAGGACGGTCTCGTCGAAGAGTGCTTGTTGTACGTAGCCTTTCATACCCGTCTCCGTCTCCTCGAACGTCTCGAAACCTGCCTCTCCGGCCATGGCTGCCACGAGGTCGCAGGCATCCGTGGAGTAGGGTGTGATGGTGAATTCTACTTCGTAATACTTCATAAGGATGTTAATTTTTGCGGCAAAATTACAAAAAATAGGGAAAATCCTACCAGAACTTAGGGTTTTTCCCTAAATTTGCACTAAATATTGTTGTATTTTTGCAACGTGAAGAAATGAAAAGGCGCTGATGGTGCCGATCGAAACAATTTTAATAAATAGATAAGGAAATGAAAAAGCTGTTACTGATCTCAATGCTTATCGGAGCCATGTCGCTGCCGGCACTGGCTCAGGTAGATGATCTCTACTATGTTCCCAAGAAGAAGACAGTAGAGAAGGTGACGGACAACTATGGGATGCCGAAGGATACCTATTATTCCGGGAGCGACCGTAGTGTGGATGACTATAACCGCAGGGAGAGCAGTTATGAGGTCATCGGTGACTCTTTGAAGAGTGATGTGATCGATCTCACCGCCGAGCAAGGTGTCTATCCTGACTCGCTGGAGGATTTCCAGTTGACGAAGAAGATGACCCGCTTCGACGATTATGAGTTGTCTGACAATGCCGCTTTCTGGGCCGGATATGCTGCCGGGCGCTACGACTGGGGCTGGCACTCACCTTGGTACTATAGCCGTTTCGGTTGGTACGGTGGCTGGTACGACCCTTGGTATTCGCCTTGGTATTATCGTAGCTGGTACGGTCTGTATGATCCCTGGTACTATGGTAATTACGGTTGGTACGGTGGTTGGTACGGTGGCTGGTACGATCCTTGGTTCTATGGCTATGGCTGGGGTTATCCCTACTACTGGAACGGTTGGGCTCACAGCTATATCGGCGTAGGTAGGAACTATGCTTCCACTCATATCGGCATGGGAACGATCAGAAACGATGGTGCTACGCATCGTGCTTACTATAAGGACGGTCGCTGGTCGGTGGAGAACAACAGTAGCCGGATGAACAGCATCCGTCAGCGTGCTGATAGACAAAGCGGCGGTCGTAACTATAGCAGTGGTAACAACAAACGGAGTCGTAGTGGTAACTTCAGCGGTTATCGCGGCAATAGTAACAATAACAACAGCAGCAGCCGTAGCAGCAACAGCAGCTTCAGCGGCACACGTAGCTCCTCGTCGAGTAGCGGTAGCTTCAGCGGCGGTGGCGGCGGTAGTAGCCGTAGCAGTGGCGGCGGAGGCGGTCGCAGCGGTGGAAGAAGATAGTTTTACTGGAAG
Organism: Prevotella aff. ruminicola Tc2-24; assembly: GCF_900110895.1. GTDB lineage: Bacteria > Bacteroidota > Bacteroidia > Bacteroidales > Bacteroidaceae > Prevotella. The sequence continues at coordinate 84,194 of NZ_FOIQ01000001.1, forward strand.
TGATAGTTTTTAGTTTATAGAGATATGAAGAAGATTTTTATGGCAGCGTTTGTGCTGGCGATGACAATCCCGGCCGCTGCACAGGATACATACGAGAGCGCCCGTCTGCTGGGCAGTGATCTGAACGGTACGGCACGCTACGTGGGAATGGGCGGTGCGATGGACGCACTGGGCGCAGACCTCTCGACCATGGGTACTAACCCCGCCGGTATCGGACTGTTCCGTCATTCGACGGTAAGCGCGAGCCTCGGTCTCGTGTCGCAGCAGGACGCTCAGAAGTTCGATGGCCTGAACAAGACGAACATGAGCTTCGATCAGTTGGGCTTCGTGTACTCTACACGTATCAGTCGCACCTCGTTCGTGAACGTGGGCTTCAACTACCATAAGAGTAAGAACTTCGATCAGATACTCTCGGCAGCCAACCGTCTGGTGAACTGTTCGCAGAACGGACTGAGCTATCATAAGGACCAGATCGGTTATGTGAATCAGGGCGGTTACTATCTCGACTTCAATACAGACGATGACCTCATCGGCTACGAGAGTAAGACGAGCGACTACCGTGCGCAGACTTTCACACAGGCCGACTACCTGAATGCAAACGTGCTGATGCTCGATCCAGACGATCATAAGATCTATTATAACGATGCTAATGGTTATACCTTCGATCGTGCGCACCGTGGTTGGATCAACGACTATGACGTGAACCTGAGCGGTAACGTCAACGATCGTTTCTACTGGGGCTTCACCATCGGTTTCCACGATGTACGCTACAAGGGTTATAGCGAGTATGGTGAGACTCTTGTTGCCGGTGGCGAAGAATGCGGTTCGGTGGTCTATGGCGACCAGCGTGACATCAAGGGTACGGGTATCGACCTGAAGGCGGGTATCATCTTCCGTCCTGTCGAGGAGTCGCCCTTCCGTCTGGGTCTCTCCGTGGCCACTCCGACCTGGTACGACCTGACGACAAGCAACGAGACGTATATGTTGAATAACACAAGATTCGGTCAATGGGATGATGGTCATAGTGGTGAGAGCTACGATTTCCACTTTAACACCCCGTGGAAGTTCGGTCTGAGCATGGGTCATGTCATCGGCGGTCAGGTGGCTATCGGTGCCGGTTATGAGTACACAGACTATAGCGCCAGTCAGAACCGTATCAACTCGGGTAACTATGATTACTACGGTGAAGAGGATTCGTATACCGACGAGATCATGAAGGTGAACACGGAGCGCTCGTTGAAGGGCGTGTCGACCTTCAAGGTCGGTATGGAGATCAAACCGGATCCGACGGTAGCCCTGCGCATCGGTTATAACTATGTGACGGCTGGCTATGAGAAGGACGGTGTGCGCGACACGAAGATCAATTCTCCGGGTGTGGCTTATGCCTCGACGACCGACTATACCAACTGGAAGGATACACATCGGCTGACCCTCGGTATGGGATATCGACTGAATGCCTGGAATGTGGATCTGGCTTATCAGTACAGTGCCACCAACGGTGATTTCCATCCGTTCCAGGAGTATCCTGCTGATCCTACCAGCAACTATGCCGGGCAGCGTGTGTTCGACTCGAAGGTGAGCAACAAGCGTCACCAGCTACTGCTGACAGTGGGATATACGTTCTAGCTGAAAATAACCTGAATATAAATGCAGCCTTATACAAATAAGGTTGCATTTTTTTGTTTATTCGATTGAAATGTCGTACCTTTGCGAAAATTTATTCAAAAACCGAAAACAGATATGAAAAGACTTTTGTTGGGAGACGAGGCGATAGCTCAGGGTGCCATCGACGCAGGCCTGAGTGGCGTATATGCCTACCCGGGAACGCCGTCAACGGAGATCACGGAGTATATCCAGGAGTCGCCCATTGCTAAAGAGAGAAACATCCATCGCCGCTGGTCAACGAACGAGAAGACGGCCATGGAGGCAGCACTCGGTATGTCGTATATGGGCAAGCGTGCGCTGGTGTGTATGAAACATGTGGGACTGAACGTCTGTGCAGACCCGTTTGTGAACTCCGCAATGACGGGTACGAACGGTGGTCTGATCGTGTTGGTGGCCGATGACCCTTCCATGCACTCCTCACAGGATGAGCAGGACAGTCGTTTCTACGCTAAGTTCGCTATGATCCCTACCTTGGAACCGAGCTCGCAGCAGGAGGCCTACGACATGATGGGCGAGGCTTTCGATCTCTCTGAGCAACTGCATCTGCCTATCCTGATGCGTGTCACCACCCGTATGGCACATAGTCGTGCTGTCGTAGAGGTGAAGGATACACCTCGTGAGCAGAACGCCCTCAACTACGATGCTCAGGCTTCCAACTGGGTGTTGCTGCCTGCCTTTGCCCGTAAGCGTAATATCGTGGTAACCGGTCAGCAGCCCTTGCTCGAGCAGATGGCCGTGGACAGCAAATACAACAAATATATCGACGGTCCCGATCATAAGATGGGTGTGATCGCCAGTGGCATCGCCTATAACTACCTGATGGAGTGCTATCCTGACGGATGTCCTTTCCCTGTACTGAAGATCTCGCAGTATCCGATTCCGAAGAAACTGATCCGTCGCATGACCGACGATTGTGAGTTTGTGCTGATTGCCGAGGAGGGTCAGCCGTTCATTGAGGATCAGGTACGTGGTGTGATGCCGGGTAATGCCGTCATCAAGGGTCGTCTGACGGGTGAGCTGCCGCGCACGGGTGAGTTGAACCCCGACTTCCTGAAGAAGGCGCTGGGCATCGAGAGCAGTGAGAGCTATGCTCCCTGTGAGGATGTGACACCGCGCCCGCCCGCACTCTGTCAGGGATGCGGACACCGTGATGTCTATACGGCACTGAACGAGGTACTGAGGGAGTATCCCAATGCCCGAGTGTTCGGTGATATCGGTTGTTATACACTCGGTTTCCTGCCGCCCTACAAGGCTATCCACTCGTGTGTGGACATGGGTGCCTCGATTACGATGGCCAAGGGTGCCTCGGATGCCGGTCAGTGGCCTGCCGTCGCCATCATCGGTGACTCGACCTTCACCCACAGTGGCATGACGGGCCTGTTGGATGCTATCAACGAGAATGCTGATATTACTGTGATCATCAGTGACAACCTGACCACTGCCATGACGGGCGGTCAGGATTCTGCTGGTACCAATAAGTTTGAGGCTATCTGCAAGGGTCTCGGTCTCTCGGAGGATCACCTGAAGGTGGTGAACCCCATCCCCAAGAACATGCCTGAGATTACGGCCGCTATCCGCGAGGAGATCAACTACCACGGTGTGAGTGTGATCATCCCGCGTCGTGAGTGCATGCAGACCTTGCAGCGTCACCTGAAGCAGAAGAGAGCAGCCGAGAAAAAATAAAAGGTAAACAAGTAAAAAGGTAAAAGAATGAAAACAGATATAATTCTTTGCGGTGTAGGAGGACAGGGTATCCTCTCTATCGCCACCATTATCGGTGAGGCTGCCATGAAGGAGAACCTCTATATCAAGCAGGCCGAGGTACATGGCATGTCGCAGCGCGGCGGTGATGTGCAGTCGAACCTGCGCATATCGAGCAGTCCTATTAACAGCGATCTGATTCCGCTCGGAGGGGCTGACGTCATCATCTCTATGGAACCCATGGAGGCGCTGCGCTATCTGCCGTTCTTGGCCAAAGACGGTTGGATCATCACCTCGAGCGCTCCTTTTGTGAATATTCCCAACTATCCTGATATCGAGACGATAAAGAAAGACCTAACTGGTATCAAGAACGTGATCGTGCTGGATATTGAACAGGCAGCAAAGGATAATGGCGTGCCCCGTTCGGCCAATGTGATCCTGCTCGGTGCCGCTCAGAAGGCGCTGGGTATCGAGTACGATAAGCTCGAGGATGCCATCCGTCGTGTCTTCGGACGTAAGGGTGAGGCCATCGTCGAGGCGAACATCAAGGCGCTAGCCATCGGCCGCGAGGCTCAGAAATAATCATCAGACTTATGGAGACTCCGATTAAAAAAGAGATTGTTGACGGACTGGTGGCTGAGTTGGGCATCAAGGACTTTGCCAAGGCAACCATCCGTGAGGTGAAGCAGGTAGCAGCGAAGGCTGAGAAAGCCTCTGGCGTTGAGTTTATCAAGATGGAGATGGGTATTCCCGGACTGCCTGCTGCACAGGTGGGCGTGGAAGCCCAGATCAAAGCCCTTGAGGGCGGTATTGCCCACTCATATCCTGATATCCAGGGCGCACCGGTACTGAAGGAGGCTGCCTCGCAGTTTGTCAAGGCATTCATTGGTGTGGACATCAAACCGGAAGGTTGTGTGCCTGTCAGTGGTTCGATGCAGGGCACCTTTGCCAGTTTCCTCACCTGTTCGCAGTGTGACAGGAAGAAAGACACGGTGCTGTTCATCGACCCAGGCTTCCCTGTGCAGAAGATGCAGCTGCAGGTCATGGGAGTGAAGTATGAGACCTTCGACGTGTACGACTACCGTGGTGATAAGCTTGGCGCTAAGTTGGAGAGCTATCTCTCAAAGGGAAATATCTGTGCCATCGTCTATTCCAATCCTAACAACCCCTCGTGGATCTGTCTGCGTGAGGAGGAGCTGAAGGTGATAGGTGAGCTGGCCACACGCTATGATGCTGTGGTGATGGAGGATCTGGCCTATTTTGCCATGGACTTCCGCAAGGACCTCTCTACACCGTTCCAGCCGCCTTATCAGGCAACGGTGGCCCGTTATACGGACAACTATATGTTACTCATCAGCGGTTCGAAGGCGTTTAGCTATGCCGGAGAGCGTATCGGTGTGACCTGTATCTCTGATAAGCTGTTCCATCGTCATTTCGACGATCTGTCGGAGCGTTATCAGGGACTGCCGTTCGGTCCGGTGTTCTCTACCCGTATGCTCTATGCGCTGAGCTCTGGTACGAGTCACAGTGCGCAGTATGCCATGGCAGCCATGCTGACGGCAGCCTATGAGGGTAAGTACGACTTCCGCAAGGAGATCAGTGTCTATGGTGAGCGTGCCAAGAAGCTGAAGGAGATCTTCTGTCGCCATCGCTTCTATGTGGTCTACGACAAGGACCTCGACGAACCCATTGCCGATGGTTTCTATTTCACGATCGGTTATCCCGGTATGACGAGTGGGGAGCTGGCTCACGAACTGATGTACTATGGTGTGTCGGCCATCTGTCTCATCACCTGTGGCTCAGAACAGGAAGGCTTGCGTGTGTGTACCTCGTTCATCGAGGATCATCAGTATGAGATGCTTGAAGAGCGTATGAAGATATTCGAGGAGAACAACCCTCGGTAACGTCTATGCTGATAGATAAAGAAAGTCCCTTGCAGATGATTCTGCAGGGGACTTCTTTTGTTATCTTAATCGTTTGGATTACTTTTTCTTGTCTGGGGTTGCCTTGGCTTTCGATTTCTTATCCTTGGCTTTCTTCTCTTTCTGTTTCTTAGCCTTGACAGACTGCTGGCTCACCTGTTCGGAGTCGCTCATGTCGACAGCCACAAAACGGAAGTCTTCGGCAGAGAGGAAGCGCACATCGAACTTTCCGGCTTTCTTCTCTATATATTGCTTCTTCATTTTCGCATATTTCTTCTCGACATCCTTGCGCTTCAGAGAACTGACTACGACACAGGTGCGACGGGCCATGCCGAGCTTCGTGGTGAAATACTCGCGAAGCTGATAGGAGTATTGGTTACGACCTGCCAGGAAACGACCCTTGCCGTTGGTCCATACGCTGTCTACCTCTTGGATATCGGTGAAATAGACGATGGAGTCGTTGAATGAGGCCGAAAAGCCGAACATATATGCTTTGGATGCCTGTGTGCTCTTTGCTGAGAGCGGCAGGGTAGAGGCTGTCAGGAGTGCTACAGCCAGTGTGATGTGTTTGAAAAATCTCATTATCCTAAATACGTTTTTAAAATCTTGTTCTTGGTGCAGTTCCTGAGCTTACGGATGGCTTTCTCCTTGATCTGACGGACACGCTCTCTGGTGAGTCCGAATTTCGTGCCGATCTCCTCGAGTGTCAGTTCCTGACGGTTGATACCGTATGAGGCCTCGATCACGTTACGCTCCCGTTCGTTGAGCACGTTCAGCGCGTTCTGTATCTCCGATCTCAGCGACTCCTCCACCAGTGTCAGGTCGGCCATCGGCGCATCGTTGTTAGGCATCACGTCGAGCAGACTGTTGTCTTCACCGTCAACGAATGGTGCATCCATGGAGATATGGTGGCCGTTGATATTCATGGCCTCGTCGATCTTATCTTCCGGCAGGTCCACCTTCTCGGCAATCTCCTCCAGTGACGGACGGCGCTCGTTGAGCTGCTCAAACCGGTTGATCTCACGGTTGATCTTGTTGACCGAGCCCACCTGGTTCAGGGGGAGACGGACGATACGGCTCTGTTCCGAGATGGCCTGCAGGATGCTCTGACGGATCCACCATACGGCATAGGAGATAAACTTGAAACCACGTGTCTCGTCAAATCGCTCGGCGGCCTTCAGCAGACCGAGATTGCCCTCATTGATGAGGTCGGGCAGACTGAGCCCTTGGTTCTGGTATTGCTTGGCCACAGAGACCACGAACCTCAGGTTGGCTCTTGTCAACCGCTCCAGTGCCTTCTGATCTCCTTTCTTGATGCGCTGTGCGAGTTCAACTTCCTCCTCAGCCGAGATCATCTCCTCCTTACCGATTTCCTGTAGATATTTCTCTAAAGAGGCACTCTCTCGGTTGGTAATAGATTTAGTAATTTTTAGTTGTCTCATCGTGGTTTCGTTTTTAGCTGTTCTGCAAAAGTATGTGTTTTTTCCGAGACAACCAAAAAAAAGTCACGAATTTTGATGTTCGTGACTTTTTTTCTCATATTTTCGCTTAATCGTTCTGTAGAGGAACTGCAAAGTAGCCTTTCTTTCCAGTGGTATAGATTCCCTGGATGTAAAGCACCGGCTCCTTGCTGGTAGAGGCCTCCCTGACAGCTTCCTGAAGGTCGGCTATTGTCTTGATGCTCTGGTCGTTGACCTTCTGGATGATGAAGCCCTTCGGAACACCGGCGTCTTTCAGTTTACCACCGTTGACCTTGATGACCTCCAGGCCGTAGCCGATATTCAACTGCTCTTTCTGAGCGTCGGTGATAGGATGGAATGTGCCACCGAGCACGTCAAGGTCGGCATTCTTTACCACCTTGGTATTGCCCTGCTCGTTCTTCAACGTCAGCGTCACGGTCTTGGTTTTCTTGTCGCGGATATACTTCACGGTAATCTTGTCGCCTGGGCGCTTTTGAGCGAGGATACCCTGCAGCTCACCCATCGTGGCCACCTTCTTACCATCGACTTCTGTAATAACGTCTTCAGGTTTGAGGTCTGCATCTGCTGCTGCACCATCCTCCACGACTTTATCGATTCGTACACCTTCCATCGTGCCGTAGTCTTTCACGTCCTTATCCTGATCTTTCATGGCATCTATATAATCCTTCAGACTACCACCCTGAATACCGATCATGGCGCGCTGATAGGTGCCGTACTTCTTAAAGTCCTCAATGGCCTTGCTGACGATGGTGGTGGGGATAGCAAAGCCGTAGCCGATGTTCGAACCAGTGGGCGAAGCCAGCATGGCGTTGATGCCGATGAGTTCGCCACGGGTGTTCACCAGTGCACCACCAGAGTTACCCTGGTTGATGGCTGCGTCGGTCTGAATCATCGAACTGACACCTGAGCCCATAGAACGGGCCTTAGCACTTACGATGCCAGCAGTAACGGTGTTGTTCAGGCCCAGAGGGTTACCCACGGCCAGCACCCATTCACCTACACGAACATCGTCGCTATTGGCAATCACGATGGCGGGCAGGTTCTTGGCGTCTATCTTGATTAGCGCAAGGTCGGTGGTCTTGTCGGCACCGATGATGCGTGCGGAATATTCCTTGTTATCGTTCAGACTGACGGTCAGCTCGTCGGCACCGTCGACCACGTGGTTGTTGGTCACGATATAACCATCGGCGGAGATGATGACACCCGAGCCGGCAGCGGCGCGCTTAGGCGTCTGTACCTGACGCTGGCGTCTTCCGTTGTTTCCTTGTCCCTGTCCACGTCCGAAGAATCCGCCAAAGGGGTCAGAGAAGAATTCCTCGAAGGGATCGCTGTATTCGACGGTCTGCACTTTCGAGTTCTGGACCGACTTGATGTAGACAACTGATGGCAGCGCCTTTTCTGAGGCGTATGTCAGATCGACAGGCTGACCGGCAGGAGCGGAGCTAATGACTGGGTTGGGAGCAGAGGCAGTAGCTGCATTGGTCTTATTGAATGCTGCTACAGAGAGTACCAAAGCAACAGCGCACATAGCGGGTGTTGCTACATTCACAATTTTCTTCATATTTTCATTCATTTTATTATAACTTTAGATTCTACTTCTGCAGCTTATGGATGCTGACTTAACTCTTTCGAGTTTTCAAGGTGCAAATATAGGCGCAAAATATCGTAAACTGACAGAATGTCGCAAATATTTGTCCCATTTTAACACTTCCTTTCTTATGCTTAACGGCTCTTTGCGTTTAACACAAGAACCTTAAATTTCTGATAATTTTAGTATTTATTATGCTGCTTAATTAAGAATAATGAATTAAGGCGGCCCCTGAGCCTGTCGCGCTCGAGCTCTGCTCGCTTGCTACCGACGGGACGCAAGAAGGGACTATCACGATATATCTTTACAAACGCCCCCTCATAACTCGCATGTAAGTCAGGAACGTTGGAGTGAGCCCCATACACGCAAGTTTTGAATGCTTTTTATATCTGTCTGATAACAAGCAAGTTAAATCTATGCGCGAAAGGGGCATCATCTTTCCCTCAAAGAGATAGGCCCTATGAGTCATTCAGATAGGGTTTACAAGCGAAAGAGATAATCCCTATACCCTATAAGAGATTATCTCTTTCACTCGTAAGTGCCATTCCTTACCGTCATGGAGACTATCTCCTTGACTGTAAGAAGCCACCCTTACCCAAAGTAGCCCACATCTCTACGCCAAACAGGGGGAAAAGGAGATAAAAGTCCCCCTTATTTTTTCTAGTTCGCAACTTCAGGCGAACACTTTTTTAGGCACTTTCTCATGACAAAAGGTTACTTTCTATCTCTGTAGCCAATAATATGATCATTCAATATGATGACATCATAAGGATATGATATTCGCTTGATTCCTAACTTTGAATCTATACCAGGACAAGACCTCACAATATCTTCATTCCTATATATACGAATAAACCTTTTGAGGTTTACAGAAGGGGGAGTAACTATTTTATCGGCTCCTGATTCTTTGTAAATCACAATTTTAAAAGCCCCCCCTGGTTCTATGCATTTAACAAACAACTTCATTGACATCGGTGCACACCACAAGCATCCTTCCATGTTCGCATCTGTGGCAATATCGAATAAAGAGAAATCGGCCTCCCGCTTCATGAGGTGCCTTTTTATTTCATATGCATCATCCCTATCATTATTGGGTTCATCAAACCAGATCCAAAGATTTTCACTTTCGCTATTAATGATAGAAACTATTACCTGGTTTATCTGCCTTTCGTCTTTCTCAATGGCTACCGTGTCCGTCTTCAATTCATATGCGAATGCTGATATCTGATTAATAATAATCAGGAATGTCACACACAAGTTTTTTTTCATCTTCTTATTTTTTTAAATATGAAACAGTTTCTTTTCTAGCCCTAAAAATATGCTGTCTTAATAATATATTTGTATCAGTGCTTCCTATATATTGATGCCCCGCAACAGTTCTGTTTCTATATTTATGATATAAGTATCCATGTCCATATAGTTCATGGCTTAAAGCTTCTGCTTTTCCTATCTCACTCAATGAAGGATGAATAAATACATGAGCAGCATTATCTACAGAATTCACGCCACTACTTCCATTTCCAGGTAAGAGCGTCGTCCCATATTTCCCGCTTTCTCCTGTAGTTAGTCCTGATGGGGAAGAGAAATCATTATCAACAAAAAAATCATCTGGTTCACAATACGATAATTTTCCATTATCTCCGGATTCTCCTTGTTCATTCATATAGTCTGTATATTTCTCTTGTATATTAACATTAAAGACTAAATCAGAACCTGTTAAATCCATCAAGCATATATAGTTTTCACTATCACTATCATGAGCCTTCATCATAGCATAATCAATATTTCCATTTTTATCCAATATTACATACTGCCTATCAGCAGGATGGAGCGTATTAAGTATTGTATTATATGCAGCACTATCAGCAGGATGTACATCGCACCCGTCTGGATCAACCCTATTCACTGGATTATTTCGCACAATACGCATACGGACTGACACCATAGTACTTCTCACACAGGGGATCGAGGCGGTCCCATCTTGCGAGGATGGGGTAGTGCTGGCGGGCGCCATAGTCGTAGGTATTCAGGCCGTACATGCCGTCGAACTCCTTGCCGTTGTATTTGTATTGCTGGAAGTCGCGGTTCCAAATCATCACCTTCAGCGTGTCCACGAGCTGGCCGCCGAAGGGATAGTAGTTCACGCGCTGCTTCATCGCACCCGCCGAGGTCACCGTCTCACGCACCGTGCCCAGATGGTCCTTGTTCTGGTAGTAGAACGTGAACTTGTCCGTCGTGCCGCTCTTTTGTAATCCCATGCGATTTATAGTTGATAACCAACGGCAAATATAGCAAATAATTGGGAATATTCATGGGTTATTTCCAAAATATTTTGTCCGACAGCATCTCTGGTAAAACAAGTAGCCCCGAAGCGCCCTACAACCAGGACACTTCAGGGCCACCTCTATTACAGGTAAACAATCTTTATCTATATCGTCAGCGAAGTCAATTTGCAGAGGGTATCCATCGTATATCCACCTGCTCGCCTATCTCAATATTCAAAGACATGCTCATTCTGCTTGTTTCCTGATGAACGATGTCTGTTTTGTCTCTTTTCTGATATAACAATATTCCTCAGAAAATAAACAATCTTCTACGCCACGACCATAGTAACAAATTTTTACCTTATAAAGACAATCATTCAGATATTCGAAAACAACCGTCTTATTGGTTTTCTCACCAACAAACAACAATTTAATTAGACAGCCGTCTTTGATAATTGCCTTAACAGATTCAAGTTTCTCTGTATTATATGTTTGAAACAAGCCATACAATTGGCATTGTGCATCCAGTTTTTTATACTCTATACTATATTCTGAAGCCTCTTCTGTAATGATTCTGTTTTGAGACAATCGGACACTGTCTAATGCCATCTCACAGTCAATCGATGCCAATGACCATAAGACATCTTCTAATAATACATGCGATTCTACCGTGCTATATATAAGGTTCTGACTCAATGATTTATCAAAGTAAGAATTGTAATACTTTTGAAACGCGAATGGATCTTCATCCACATACTCATTCCCCAAAAAGTGAAAACACTTTATTCCGCCATCATACATGATAGAATCTTTTGTGTCACTTAGATTATAAGCAACAATACTTTTTAATTCTCCATTTTCATAATTCCTTTCCTCTATAAGACTTCCATTATATAAAACCCGATAACAGTTACTACCCGAGCAGGAAATGTTTACGAAGAAAAAGAAAAAAATAATCCACACATTTTTCATTTTGTTTCCTTCCAGAAAATTGTTAAACCATATTGCGCAGTTGATTGAAGCCGTATTCTACCTTTATTCTTCATTCCTCCATAATTAGATGTTGCGCTCTTCTCTTGCGGAACTGTAAATTTGCCTATCCCAAATTTATTCTCAACGGCAGTTTTCCATGATGAGTAATCCTCATCAGACATAGACCATCCCATCGTGTTCATTTTAAACATAAAACGTCCATTAGATGGTTTGTCCATATATTGTAATGGAACCATTGCCTGCTCCGCGCCATCCCACTGAGTTGCACCGTTGCTATAATCGGTCCCTCCTTGTAAAGCATTTATCAAAGCTGCGTTAGCCATTTGCATACTTTTTGTTTGCTTACTCAATGATGTGGATCTAAATGCTTTGGCTAAAGATGCTCCTTGTCCAAACGCCTTGTTATTACGTAAATGAACACTGGCAATGGAACACATCTCTTTAGGATCTGCAATACCATAACCTATGGAACTCTCAGCATATATAGTACTCGCTTTATTTTGAAACTCTGTTGCCGTAATTGGTTTTCCATTGAGCATCAGCTGATTCTCACCGACAAAAACATATTCTGTTTTTTTATCATCTTTATACAGGAATCTGCCATCTGGTGAATAATATTCATCCATCCCATCCGGATCGATTTTGTTCACGGGGGCATCTCCACAATACGCATACGGACTGACGCCGTAGTATTTTTCGCAATGCGGATCTATTCTATCCCATCTTGCGAGGATGGGGTCGTGCTGGCGGGCACCGTAGTCGTAGGTGTTCAGGCCGAACGTGCCGTCGAACTCCTTGCCGTTGTACTTATATTGCTGGAAGTCGCGGTTCCATATCATCACCTTCAGCGTGTCCACGAGCTGGCCGCCGAAGGGGTAGTAGTTCACGCGCTGCTTCATCGCACCCGACGAGGTCACCGTCTCACGCACCGTGCCCAGATGGTCCTTGTTCTGATAGAAGAACGTGAACTTGTCCGTCGTGCCGCTGGCCGTCGCCTGGGCGTAGCCGCCGTCGAAGAGGTACTTGTCGATCTTGCCGTTCCTCACCACCAGGCTGCCGCCCAGCAGGTAGTCCGTCGAGTCCGTGCTCTGGATCTCCGATGCCTTCAGCTCCACCTGCTGCCCGATCGTGCGGGTGATATCCTTCACGGCCGTATAATGGACCATGCGCAGCTTCTGTCCCGTCGCACTGTACACGTACTTTGTGATGCTGCCGTTGGTGAAGTAGATCTTCTGGGGATTGCCGCTCAGGTCGTAGGTATAGTTATTGCTTATCATCTTCCAAACCGTATGGTTGATTCCGAGGACAAATATAGGCAATTTGTTTGAAACGGCCAAATGTATGAGACGGATTATTTGCGCATCCGTCCAACTTTTGGAGGTCACTTCACAGAATCAAAAAATAGTTCTATTGATCCTTAATCCCATTACTCCATCAACTTAAATCAACTTTAGGATGAGAAGACGGCAACCTATATTAGGATACTATGTCATTTAGTTTTTTGCGCTTCTTATTTCTATGTCGATTTTTCTGAGATTATTTTCTTCGTAAAAATCTAAAATGACTTCTTTTAAGCAATCATTTGAAACTAATACGATCATCCCCCAAGGATCATCTTCATAATTAAAATCGATATTAAACAATTCTATTGATTCCAAAGGAAATAAGCCACACTCACGATAGTGCCTCAATCTAATAAATAATGGATTATGACCAAATAACGGCTTTATTCTATCCCACATCAATTTCTTATCACCAAAATCAAGTGTAGTTTTATAATCAATATTGAAATAATTAATATCAACCATAGGACATATTCTGTCTGTATCAACAACGGATAATAACATTGTTGAATCAACATTTTTTAATATGATCTTGTTAAGTGTCTTGATATATTTATCAAGATACTTAACTTTGCCTATCAATCTTCTTTTCTTTTGTTCTAATGTTTCCATCTATTCGTATTCTTCTTTACTTTTTGTATTATCTAGTATACCTATTCCGTCGTGGCTCGCCTGTGTTATCATTAGTTTTCACGCTGCCCGCCTCCCAATGAGGTTTATCATGTGAACGATCCATAGTTTGTTGCTGTACCGACTTAGTATCAGTTGTTCCATATGAATCAGGGGTTTCGTAGGTGTACTCACGGCCTGAAGCATTTCTGCTTTGAGATTTCGGTTGCTGACTAGTTGGAATGCCCTGATCTCTCATAACCTTCCGCCTAGCCGCACGCGAAGTTTGTTTGGAGGTATGATCTACTGCTGTTTTACTCCTTTGATTGCAGCTTTCCCATCTCGAATACTTACAGGACTAAAAATCTCAGAAGCGAGACTAGCTCCGGCAATAAATCTGTCCTTTGTTGAGGCATTGGAATCAAACACAGTTTTTGCATCTTCGACGACATCATTAAATGCTTCTGCATACGTTGCTCCTTTAGCTAATGATTTAACACCATTTTTTGCTACAGTCTTTGCAATCTTCCAACCAGCTTTAATAGATACTTTTAAGCCATTCCTACCATCAGGGTCAATTGCGTTAACAGGGTCATTTTCGCAATACGCATACGGACTGACGCCGTAGTATTTCTCGCACAGGGGATCTATCCGATCCCATCTCGCGAGGACGGGGTAGTGCTGGCGGGCGCCGTAGTCGTAGGTGTTCAGGCCGTACATGCCGTCGAACTCCTTGCCGTTGTACTTATATTGTTGGAAATTGGGGCTCAAGACCATCGCCTTCAGCGTGTCCACGAGCTGGCCGCCGAAGGGGTAGTAGTTCACGCGCTGCTTCATCGCACCCGTCGAGGTCACCGTCTCACGCACCGTGCCCAGATGGTCCTTGTTCTGGTAGTAGAACGCGAAGTTGTCCGTCGTGCCGCTGGCCGTCGCCTGGGCATAGCCGCCGTCGAAGAGGTACTTGTCGATCTTGCCGTTCCTCACCACCAGGCTGCCGCCCAGCAGGTAGTCCGTCGGGTCAATCGTACGGGTGATGTTCGCCTTGGCCGTGTAGTGCACCATGCGCAGCTTCTGGCCCGTCGCACTGTAGACGTACTTCGTGATGCTGCCGTTGGTGAAGTAGATCTTCTGAGGGTTGCCGCTCAGGTCGTAGGTATAGCTATCGCTTATCATCTTCCAAACTATATGGTTGATATCGAGGGCAAATATAGGCAATTTGTTTGAAACGGACAAATCTGTGAGGTAATTTGTGGGTTGGATCGCGAAAATACTCTGTCTCGGCAAAAAAAGAAACGAGTTTCTTTGTTATGCGCTCGACTTTTCGTAATTTTGCAGCCGAAAGCACTGCCACGGTCTGTCGCTGGTGTCTTTGACACGAGAGGAAAGTCCGGGCAGCACAGGGCGCTCCACTTCTGAAAATGGAAGCTATTGGTGACAGTAGGTGAGGGCAGAAGAAAATAACCGCCTGTACTCCTGATGGAGCAGGTAAGGGTGAGAAGGTGGTGTAAGAGACCACCAGCCAATGGGTGATCATTGGGCTGTGCCTGCTGGAGGCTGCAAGTTCGCGTATACCACCGTCTGAGGGTTGCCCGCCCGACGGCTTCGGCTACGGTGGAGGGTAGAACGCTTGAGCCATGGGGTGACTCATGGACTAGATAAATGACAGACACCGGTGCCTGCATCGGTACAGAACCCGGCTTATAGGGGCAGTGCTTTCTTTTTTGTTTAAATCAGAAATCTTTATCTAACAGGATACCACCTTCGGCCTTGAGTGCTTTCAGGTGAAGGCGACCATCTCTCTTAGACAGCACGAACACGGTGGCTATGCTGGGTTCTTCTCCACCAGCGATGACGACAGGAAAAGGATGAACGCCTTTCTCTGGTGGCAGGTAGGCATACTCGTGAAGGTCGGCATTGAGGCAGATGTTGAAAGGCGCATTCGTCAGTAGTCGTCCCCACACATCATGGAGCGGGTCGCATCCCTCATAGCCGTAAAGGGGCACATGGTGGATGAGAACACGATGTTGTGCGTTCTTAAACGGTGCGGAGCATAACTCACTCTTCAGAAATCCACCCACTTGCTCACGGAACAAATCATTACGGTTCAGATGGGCAAACTGCGGGTTGTCATCACTGCGTGTCTCTCCGAAGTCTAACATTACAAAACGGGTATTACCCCAATTGAAGGCACCATACAAGGAGCCGTCCAGGAAATGAAGATAGTCGTGGAGATGCCACGACCAGGCACCACGCGCCTCGTGGTTTCCTCTCAGGTACAATACGGGGTTCTCTGCAGCATCTACTTTCTCATTGAGAACAGCCAGCATGTCAACAAGATCCTGTTCGCTGTCGGGCTCAACCAGACAGTCGCCGTTGAAGATGATGAGGTCGGCTGTCACATCCTGTACCTTCTCTGTGAGGGCTGTGATCGTTTCCTCATGACGGTGGATATCGTTGTAGATGACGATGCTGAAGTCGTTGTTCTGCAGGTCGGGCATCACAAACGAATAGATCCTGGATCGTGCGGTATCGCCTAAGGTGATATGACGATAACGGAAATCCTTGACCTCTTGCGAACAGACACGATAGTAATAACGCTGTTGCGGCTTGAGGTCCGTCAGTGTGATGTGGTGTACCGTATTGTTGGCCACCACCTTGCCTTCCTCAACGTGCCAGACGGGGGAGAGTCGGGTAGAGTCGGTGCCGTATTCAACCCAGCTGACTGTCGGTATGTGTGTTGACCATGTCACCACCATATCGTTGTTGACCGTTGTCGCTGTCTGGGCGAAAGAGAGTTGTAGGAATGGTCTGAGTGAAAATACAGAGTCAGTCTCCTGAGCTAACGCAGGAGAAAGACTCTGTATAACAATATAGCAAAAAACCAAAACTTGTCTTGAAAGTCGCATGATGCTTCTTTTCTGATGATTTAGAATCGATGGTTCAGGAAATCCTTGACATCCGTCCATCGGTAATAAGGCTCACAATCCGTCTTTACCGGGATGGTGGTCTCGTTCTCGTTGAGCAGGAACTTCACCAGCACATCTTTCGCATCTGTCTTCCGATAGAACACCATCTGGATATTGGCGGCCATGGGAATGATCTTGTCGATGGAGATGTACTTGTACAGATTCTGGATGTCGGTTGTTCCACCCATGGCCTCTTTTAATCCCAACAGATAAGCCAGTGGCAGTACCGAACTGTCATGACTGAAGCGGAGGGTCACAGAGGGTTCTCCTGCGAGGATCACCTGGTCGGCTTTGCTGACGATGCTGTCGAGCACCTCTTTCTGTTGCAGGTAGATGGGGGTTGATCCGGGTACGAGTCCCGTAGACAACAGCCATCCAGCGTTATAGCCTGTCCACATGTTAAAGAGTTCTTCCTTCGTGAACACGTCTATCAGGGAGATGTTGAGCTCTGGCACGTTCTGCAGATCCTCTGCCACATTGTAGAGGGCCTTCATCAGTTCTCTGCCGTCGATGAACTGTTTCGCACGAGTCTGGTCGGTGAACAGTGATGTCATCAGTCGGGCGGGGTCGTGAGCACCCTCGAAGATCGTCGACCGCTGCTGTTCATAGACCTCACTCTGAGGTGTAGCAGCTGGTTTGATGCTGAGATCCTCGACCACGAACTTCATATCGTGTTTACTGGCATCCATAGCGATGTCCAGTGCAGGGTTCTGTGCCTTCAGCTCCTGACAGAAATAGAACATGCTCAGCATGCAACGGCGTGAGGTCGATGATTTCGCATCGATCTTCAAGGGTTGTGACAGCAGTTCGGTGAAACGCTCATACATACGGTGGGCGATCTCCCGGTGCTGACGTGCGCCAAGCTTAGACAGGTCGCCATCACGGTTCCAGGCGTCTGCGTAGCCAATGCGTAACTTGCTTAGCACGTCCTCGCCTTTGGCGGTGAGGATACCAAACTGCCGGGCACTGTCGAGTTTGTTGATGGCCGTGACATAGTAGTCGTTGTGTGACATATAGCGTGAGCCATGTCGACCGTAATGACTAATGTAGAATGGCACATATCCCTTGGGAGCGGGTGTCAGTACCTTCTGACTAGGACCGGGATAGGCGAAATAGTTAGATCCCGTGCGGTAGATATCGTTGAAGATCTCTTCCTGGGATGTCTGTGCCTGTGCGGTCAGAGCAGTCAGTAAGGCGATTGCCCATAAAACAGGTCTGCGATTCTTCATCATGACGCTATTTCTTCTTGATCTTATCCTTATATGTGATGTTTGCCTGTTTCAGCATGTTCCTGTAGTAGCTCTCCACATCCTTCCAGTGATAGTATGGGAAGCAATCGGTTGTGATGGGGATGGATGTCTCGTTCTCATTCATCAGGAACTTCACAAGGATATCGTCTGAACCCTGCTTACGGAAGAAGATGAGCTGGATATTACCGGCCATCGGAATCAGACGGAAGAGGGCAAAGTGATTGTGCAGGTCTTCCATGTCGTCAGTACCCTGCATGGCCTCTTTCATACCGAGAATAAAGGCGAAGGGCAGTACTGTGCTGTCGTGTCCGAAGCGCAGGCGTACGCCGCTCTTCCCAGACTTGATCATGAGGTCGGCCTCGTCGAGGAAGTTTATCAGCAGCGGATAGTGGGCGTAGTGGTTGGGCTGTGCACCAGGCATCAGACCTTCCCAGAGGCACCAGCTTGCGTTATAGGCACGGAAACCATCGATGAACTCATCGTCGGTGAACAGGTCGTTGAACGACAGGTTCAGCTCCGGCAGACAGTACATGTCGGCTGCAATGTTCCACAGGGCGTCGGTGAACTTATAATGATCGATGAACTTACCGGCTGCCTCAGGGTTCGTGAACAACAGTTCGAACTGATGGCGGCCGTTGAGCATCTTGTGACGGAACACGTCGAGTTTCTCGTACAATGCATCATCTTTGTCCGACTTAGGGATGACGATGCTGTCGTTGGCAATCATGTAATACATGTCGTGTTCACTGGCATCCATCGAGATGTTCAGACTGGGGTTCATGCTGATCATCTCCTGACAGAAGTTAGCCATGCTGAGCATACAGCGTCTGACGGTAGAGGAGTTGGCTTTGACGTCGATGGCCTGATTCATCAGTGACGGATAGTTCACCATCAGACGGTGTGCGATGGCGCGGTGCTGACGACCACCCAGCTCTGTCAGGTCTCCGTCGCGATGCCAAGCGTTGGCGGCAGCCACGTTCAGTCGCTGCAGGATCTCCTTACCGTATTCCGTGAGCAGTCCCTGAGCCTGTGCGGTGTCCATCTTACCGATGGTGTACTTGTAATGCTTGTCGCTCGTCATATATCTGGCACCATGACGTCCGTAATGGGTTACGTAGAACGGCTCATAACCATCGGGAGCAGGGGTGATATGCCCTGACGGGTTGGGATAGTTACAATAGTTGCCAGTTGCCAGATCGAGATGAGCCATCAGCTCTGTTCTGGAAGTTTGAGCCTGAGCGGCAAGACAAAGTCCTGCCGCCAGACACATCATAGAGGTTTTGATCAATTTCATTTTTCAGATATTAATAGTTGTTGTTGTTTCCAGTAGCGACTGCTTAATAGCCCCAGAGCCCTTTCCTCAGAGCCTTGCGAAGCGTACCATTGCTGTCGTCATGATCGTACGACCATACCATTGCGCCACCCAGTCCCTTGTTCTTGATGTACTTACACTTGGCTGCGATGGATGATGCGTTCTCGAAGGAACAGATGTTGGTTGTCTGACCTTTCCATACGAGGTAGGGCACACAAGCATCGTCATCCCACTTCTCTGTGTACTTATCCTTCTTCTCGATAAGCTTCTTGACTTCAAAGTAAGACACGTCTGCCTTGAGTTCGCTGTTGCTTCCGTTGGCATGACCATAGAAAGGAATACCCATCAGAATCTTTGAGGCGGGAACGCCAGCGTCCATATAGTCAATCATTGACGAGTTGCATGAGCCTTTAGTCATAGATGACGAGTGCAGCGGTGCATTGTGGTATGGGGGATCACCCATGTCGTAGGTCATGATATTCACAAAGTCGACATACTTAGACAGTCCCTTCATGTCGTAATAATCGGGATGCTTTGCGCTCACGTCGATAGACAAGATCTTCGGACGACTCTTGTAATACTTATCGAAGGTCTCACGGAAAGTCTTCATCATCTTGGTGAGGTTAGCCTTATCGCTCGAGCTGTATCCAATATTATTGGAAGTAGCCTTTCCGGGATATTCCCAGTCGATATCGACGCCGTCGAGTCCGTAAGTATCAATCAGCTTACTGCACTGGCTGATGAACTTCTTCACCTTGTTGTCGTCTCTTGCTACCTGACTGAATCCGTCGACACCCCAGCCGCCGACCATGAGGATGATCTTCACGTTACTGTTGGTCTTGTTTCTGTGTTCAACGATCTTGTTCAGATACTGAGCAGCTTGCTTGCTAACGAGAGTGCCATCGAAAGAACTGTTGAAGACAGTCTTAGAGACGATGACATGTGTCATGTAAGAGAGATCGGGTAAGGTTTCTGGTTTTCTCCAGAAGTAGGCGATAGGCATTTCTGAAGACCCCCGAGTAATCTCGGTCTCTGACTCATTTGTTGCGGGGTTGCCTGATGTCAGGAGCTCCGGCTCGTCTGATGAACAGCTAAAGAACATAGCTGACACCATGAAAAAGGATAAAAGCTTTTTCATAATTGTTTTTTTTAAGATTGATGTTTATTGATTGAATTTACCAGCCATAAGTCTGGCTTAATGTATAGCCGCGCTGACCATAGTCGTCGATCTGCTGCTGACCGATAGGTGCGAGGTAGTTACGATCGGAGAACGGCTCACGGTTGGTAGCGTTACGTACCACGTAGAAGCCGACCATCTCACTGGCGTTAGTGCCATCGTAGGTCACTCGAGTACCATCTTTCTTCTGGACAGTCAGAACACCGATCAACTTATCAAGATACTCGTTGGTATCGTTGTTTGGCATCACGATCTCCTTCGAGAAGTCGATCCACGGTCCGAGGTAGTTATCGGGGTTACGGTCGTAGTCCATGTAGTTGAGCTTGTGCCAACGGCGCAGGTCCTTGATGCGAGAGCCTTCGTTGAAGAGCTCCATGCGACGCTCACGTCTGATCTCCCAGAGAAGGGCAGGCACGTCGCTGTCGCGATCAGGATCCTCAGGAATGGCGTTGATGTTCAGGGCAACGGTCTGTTGTACGCCGCGTGCCTTGGCATCGTCGTCGAGAGGACGCTGACGGATGGCGTTGATGCTCTTGTCGATATCCTCCTGAGTGACAGCAGCACCACCATAGCTCAGAGCCAACTCTTCCTTAGCCTCGATCCAGTTAAGTACGATCTCACCCAGACGCATCAGAGGCGCGTCGTTCTCGTTGAAGTCGGAGTACCAAGTAGGCTTGATGACGTTATGGGTAGCCTCAAAATACTGGAGAGCCTCTTTCGACGCATACTTATAGTGGTAGATGAGCGACGAAGAGTTGACATCCGGCTTATTGTAGAAACAAGCATCGAAGCGCGGGTCACGTGTCTTGGTCAGATTAGCCAGACTGAAGTCGTTGGCGCCCTCGATTGTTGAGATGCTGGCGGGCTTGCCATCGTTACAGTTGAATGCCTTGATGAAGGCCAGGCTCACACCTGTCTCACTCTCAGAACCACCATTGTATGAACCGATGGCATGAGTGATGTTCAGGGATGCGTCGTAGTGGCGGTAGAACAGCACCTCACTGTTGCTGCTCAGATCGAACGAAGCGAACAGGCTCTTGAAATCGCTGTCGAAGCTCCACTTACCGCTGTTGATAACCATATCACCAGCCTTTACTGCGAGTTCCAGGTATTTCTTCGCACGGGCAGCATCGCCACCGCCACGCTCTGTACCATGATACTTCTGCCATGTTCCCTCGTTGAGCATGAAGCGGCTGATATATCCGGCTGCGATATACTTGTTGAGGAACAGAGCACCATCGTTCTCGCGCATGTTGTCGAGTGCATAGTTGAAGAGCACATACACACTGTCCATCACGGCTCCGCGTGCGTCACGATCCTTATACATCGTTTCGGGGTCATCGTCCTTGACAACATCAGCAAAGTAGGGCACATCACCATATACGCTGACAAGGTCGGCATACTGGAATCCTTTCAAGAATTTGGCCACACCCATCCAGTGACGATAGGCCTCCTCGTCGATATTGTTCTTGGCGACAGTGTTCAGACGGTCGATGAAGATGTTCAGTGAGCGGATCAGACCGAAGCCCCATGTCGGACCGTAGTACTCTGAAGAGCAGCCGCGTGACTCGCTCTTCGATCCCAGAGATGTCGGAACCTTATTGGTGAAGTACGACTGTGTACCCTCGCTGACGAAGTCGTCGCAGAATCCTGTCGAATAGGAATATGCCCAGTCACGATCCCATTCTAAGCCATATCCTGGGAAGAAGGTCTCGTAGAAGTGGTTGGCATAGGAGCGCAGATCGTTCTCCGAGCGCCAATAGTTAGTATCTTCCATCGTGGTGAGCGACTCTCTGTCGAGCAGGTCGCTACATCCGCAGGTTACAAATGCGGTGGAAATCAGTAGATATTTTATAGTCTTTTTCATTGCTCGGATGCTTTAGAAGTTCAACTGAATACCGATAGAAACGGTTTTGAATGTAGGTGTACCAACACCGGTACGGTCCTGTGGACTACCGAAATAGGTGTTACCAGTCTCGACCTCTGGGTCGATAGGCAGACCACGCAGCTTATCCCATGTAAGCAGGTTCTCTGCGGTGAAGTAGAGACGTGCTTTATCTACGCCGATCTTACTTGTCAGGGCGTAAGGCATGGTATAGCCGAAGGTGAGGTTCTTCAGGCGCAGGTAGGCCATGTTCAGGATATAACGGTCGTTGACCATGAAGTTGTAACTGTCGTTACCAGAACCCATGCCCATGGCTGCGGGATAGAAGGCGTCTGTATGATCCTCTCTCCAGTAGTTGTCGGCGATGGCGGCAGCCATACAACCGTCGGAATACTTATATCCAGCGATACAGAGCGGGCCCTGTCCCCAGATCTTACGCTTGCCGATACCCTGGAACATCAAGCTCAGGTCGAAGCCTTTCCAGTCGGCACCCAGACGGAAGCTATACTCCAGACGTGGGGTAGAGTTGCCGATCTTCACGAGATCACCATGATCATCAGTGGTCTTGGTGCCCTTTGACAGTTTGCCGTCACCGTCTACATCCTTATACTTCACGTCACCAGGACCGAAGTGGAAGCTGCTACCTTCGAAATATGACTGGTAGACAGGCTTAGAACCGTCGGCATTAGGTTTGAGGATATATGAAGACTTGCCGATGCAGTTGGGGTCGTCGGTGTCGGCGGCTGTCAGCTCGCGGTAGATCAGGTTGCCATTGGCATCAGTCTCAAAGTCATCCCACTGATAGAGACGGTCTACCTTGAAGCCCCAGATTTCTCCGTATTCCTTACCGACATACCAGTCGCTCAGGTTCTTGGTGTCACCGAACTTCTTGACAACTGATCTGTTGTCAGCGATATTGAACTGACCATAGATTCCCAGTCCATTGGCAAAGCGGTGGTTATAGTCGATAGAGAGTTCCCATCCCTTTGTACGGAGCTGACCGTTGTTAGCCTTCGGTGCGCTGGCGCCATAGGTGATGGTGTTCACACCGTCGGTAGGCACGATCATGTTCTTCGTATCTCTCTGGTACCAGTCGAAGGTTATTCCCAGTTCGTTGTTAAGCAGACGGAGGTCGACACCAACGCCGAGCGTCTCGATCTTCTGCCAACTGATAGAAGCGGAAATGGCCGATGGGGTGTTGACATAGAACACTCTTGTACCGTTACCACCAATCCAACTGCTGAAGCCTGTGCTCATCGTGGGGATATAGAGTGATGAGCTGACGGTCTGGTCACCGATAGAACCCCATGATCCTCTCACCTTCATGGATGAGATGACGGGCTTCGTCCATTCCATGAACTTCTCTTCACTGACACGCCATCCTGCAGAGAATGAGGGGAACCACTTCCAACGCATGTCGGTGGGGAACTTCGATGTTCCGTCGTAGCGGAGGTTAGCCTCGAAGAGATACTTGTCGGCATAGACATAGTTCAGACGACCGAAGTAACCAAGCTGTGATGACCAAGAGGCGCCACCACCGCCAGTCCATGTACCAGTACCGAAGGCGAACTGAGGATTCTCGAAGTTCGTCAGTTCTGTTACCTGAGTATACTGACTGCTGGCATCGTAGGTCGTCAGGTTCATACCGACCATGAACTTAAAGTCGTGTACGTCCATCAGTCTCAGCGTGTAGTCGGTATAGGCATTCAGCGTGTGACTATAAGAGTTTTCATGATTGCGCTTGAAGAGGTTGGGTTTGTCGGCACCGTTGTAGTTGGCCATATATGGCAACTTGTAGGATACCATTGCACCCTCAGTGTCCTCGCTTACCACTTGTCCGGCATTGTTCACATAGATCTTATTGCCGTTGGCGTCTCTGCGTACGACAGGTGTGTCACGATAAGAGGCTGCACTCAGCGTAGAACCAGGAAGGGTGGCGATATACTCCTTATTATAATAGGTATAGTCGGCCTTGATCTGCCAGTTCTTCAATGGGGTGATGGTCACGCCCATGTTCACGCTGGAGTAGTTGGTCTTCTGACTCTGACTGGCGGCCTGCATGGTGGCACTCTGTGCCGAACGGATGATCTCACCGTCTTCGTTGTAGCCCATGGCCATCAGAGGTGACCAGCGGTAGAGATAGATCCAAGGACCATCGCTGCCCGACTCCGTCAGGAACGGATATTTCTTGTTGAAGGTAGAGTACATCATTCCACCGCGGATGGTCAGGAACTTGTTTACCTCGGTCTCCAACTTCACAGAAGCGTTGTATTTCTTGAAGTTGTCCGTACAAGTGCTGAACATACCGTCCTGACTCAGATAACCCAGTCCGATATTAAAGGTGGTGTTACCCTTCTTGCCGTTGACGGTGATATTATGCTTTGTGGAAGGAGCGTTCTCACGGATGATATAATCGTAGATGTTGTATGGACGGATACCATAGATACGTCCGCTCTCATAGAACCAGTCACGACCATAGACAACGGGGTCGTCGGCACCCATGCTTCCGTATTTCTCAATCCAATCCTTGGTCATCTGCAGACTCTGCTCACTTACACGGAAGTAAGAACCCGTGTAAAGACCGTCGTAAGAATAGTGACCAGTATGTGAGCTGTCCTTTTCACGAGCGCGGCAGTCGAGCATATACTGCAGACCGTTCACGCCAGCCACGTCGTAGTCCTTCGACAGGTTCTCCCAGGCGAAGTTACCTGTATAGGAGAAAGAAACCTTATCGGTCTTCGCACCTTTCTTCGAGGTCAGCAGTACCACACCGAAAGCACCTTTCGAACCGTAGATAGAGGCCGAGGCTGCGTCTTTCAGAATGGTGATTGACTCGATGTCGTCGGGGTTGACAACCTGAAGCGAAGGAATCTCCACGTTATCCAAAAGGATCAGTGGAGAGGAACCGCCCTCATAAGAGCCGATGGCACCGCGGATTTTCATCTTCGGGTTTGAACCTACCTCACCTTGCGGGTCGGTGACGGTCAGACCTGCGACAGCACCCTGCAGACCACGTCCTACGTCGGAGATGACACGACCCTCGAACTGCTTGCTGGCATCGACAGATGCGACGGCACCAGTGAGGTTGGCCTTCTTCTGTACGGCGTAACCCACAACCACTGTCTCTTTCAGCAACTGGGAGTCGTCGTCCAGGATGATACGGGCATTCTTGGTTGCCTTCACCTCCTTGGATTCATAACCTACGTAGCTGACGATGAGTGCGCTTCCTATGGGAGCCTCAATGGTGTATTCACCATCAAAATTGGTGATGACACCGTTTTTTGTGCCTTTCTGCATGACGGTAGCACCAACGAGCGGTTCACCAGCCTTGTCAGTTACCGTTCCCGTGATGATAGTCTTGCCGTCGGGCGATGTGTTTTTGTTATCCTGTATTGAAGATCTGGAGAGAACAATATATTTATTGGTCGTGAACTCATAACGGATACCCTTGGCCTTGACAAACTGATCCATGAAGGACTTCAGCTTTCCTTCTTTCTGGGCAAACGATACCTGTGAGTTAACGTTCAGGTCGACGTCGCTATAGACCAACAACAGGTCGGTCTGCTTTTCAATAGCGGTGAAGAACTCTGAAATGGTTACTGTTTTTGACGGTAACTTTAGATTTTGGTTCTGTGCGTTGGCAGTCAGCGTGGCAGATAACAAGATGCAGACTGTTGCCAGAATTTTTACGAAGCGAGAGACATCCAGAAACTCTGATATGTCTTTCAGACATCCACGATGTCGTAGTTTTTTCCTTGAATTCATTGTTAGGCTTTTAATTTTTAGTTTGGTAATTCTCAAACTCCTCCATGACGGTGTGAGTTGAGTTTGTGGCTTGTTGATACATGATCAACACATTGCTGGTAGTTTTTAGTCAATCAGCGAGGTCATTCACGTTTGTTGGTTATGTCCATAGGCATTCAAATTTAGTTATTTATCATTGAAATCTATGTCTATAACCCTTTATCGTTATAAATCCACTAAAGGAAAATGAATTTTTTTTGTTAAATCGGTCTTGAGGTCCTTCTTTTAACATTTAAGACCTGGAAGAGACTATTGGTAAAGCATGATCTCATTCTTCTCGTCGTCTTTCTGTATCTGGAATGGATGAACCTTCTGCATGAGGCGTAGGATCTCCATCACACCGTCACGCTGGCGGAACTTACAGGATATCTCAAGATCAGAGATGGCCGGATTCTTCACGATAATCTTGACGTCGTAATAGAGCTCCAGCTTCTTGATGATCGATCCCATACGCTGCTTATTAAAGGAATAGATGCCATCTTTCCACAGGATGGGGTTCTCTTCGATGGCACTGACCACATAACCATTGGCGGTCTCTGTCAGCTTCTGGTTGGGAAGCAGGATCGTAACCTGACTCTCGTTGTCACTCTGATAGACGCCAACCTTTCCTCTCAGCAGAGATACCGAGAGCGGCTCCTTGGGATAGGCGAAGACATTGAAGTAGGTGCCCATCACCTTGACGTTATGTTTGTTGGGCGTTGTGACGATAAACGGGTGTTTATCGTCTTTCACAATATCGAAGAGAGCCTCGCCCGAGAGTTCTATCTTACGTTCCTTTCCGAAGGCAGAGGGGTAGTGGAGCGTAGAATGCGCGTTCACCCATACCGAACTACCATCGGGCAGGATGATGTGGGCACGCTGTCCGTCGGGCACTGTCAGTGTCTGTGCGATGGTGTTGGAGGATGATGGCTGAAGGAGGCTGTAGGCGATCCATGTACTCAGGATTCCGAAGAGGAAGACGGCGGCATAGCGCAGGATCTGAAGTCTGACGATCTTATGTTGCTGACGGCGACGGTTGCCCATAAACAACCGATAGCTTTGGTTGCCTGCATCCTCGTCCTTGAGCGATTCATGCAGGTTGGTAAGAGCCCTGACATTCTGGTAGTCTGTCATCTCTTTTCTCAAGTCGGGGTCGTTCTCAGCATCACAGAGCAGTTCCATACGTTCTGTCTCGCTCAGCTCGTTCTCGTAATACTTGATAATCCTTTCGTCCATACTATCCATACAGCTTGTATTTTATCCTCATTCTGTATATATAACCTTCTTTGTCATGAAATCCACTAAGAGTCTGTCGATTAAAAACCTTAAAAAACCAAAATATGGTAACGGCTTAGATCGTAGGGAATAAAAAGAGCAGGAGCGGAACATAGTCTTTCAGCTCTTGTCGCAGTTTTTTATAGGCTATTCCAATCTGAACCTCGATGGTGTTGATCGATATGCCCAGTTCCTGTGCTATCTGTGCCTGTTTCTTACCTTCAAGCTTACTCATCACAAAGATCTCACGGCATTTCGGAGGCAGCTTCTCTATGGCCTCGTAGAGAAGATCCTCTATACTCTTTTCGTCGGAGAAAGCTGTATTGAATGCCTCCAAGGAGTCGTAACGCAGTTTCGTTTCCAAGACATACTGCTTCTGTATGCTCGACTTGGCCTTCTCTGCGACGAGATTCCTGCGTAGCATCTTCAGCGATCTGTTCTTGATGCTCGTAAAAAGGTAGCTTGTCAGGTTGATGTCCTCGTCGAACGAGTCCCATTGTTCATAGATCTTCAGGAAAGTATCTTGAACAATGTTCTCCGCGTCTTTCTCGACGAGGACATATTCCTGCGCAAAATGCTTGGCGCGAGAATACCAGCCGACATAGAAATGTTCGAAACTGTCTTGCATATCTTGTCGATAACGTGATCCTTACTGGGTCAGCAGGTACTTCTTGAAGTCGGCAAAGTCCTTTGTCATGGGGACACTCTGCTTCGTTCCTTTCATGAAGGCTGCCAGACGGTCGGGGATTGCCACGTCGATGCCGACAATCTCGTCGACCTTTTCCTTGAACTTAGCCGGATGGGCGGTCTCACAGAACACACCCGTCTCATCGGCAGCCAGTCCTTCTGCCAATGCCTGATAGCCGCAAGCGCCATGTGGATCAAGGATATAACCCGTCTCCTGGTAGCACTGACGCATGGTCTCGCGGATCTGGTCGTCGTTGTAGGTGGCACCGCTGATGAGAGCGGTGATACGCTCATGACTCTTGCCATAGAGGTCGTAGATACGGGCGAAGTTCGAGGGATCGCCCACGTCCATAGCGTTGGCCAGCGTCTGCTTCGATGCCTTAGGCTCATACTTGCCTGTCTGCAGGTATTTGAAGAAGATATCGTTGGCGTTGTTAGCTGCAATGAAACGTTTGACGGGCAGACCCATCTCATGTCCGAAGAGGGCGGCACAGATATTACCGAAGTTGCCGCTGGGCACGCACATCACCAGGTTATCGGCCTTGCCCTGTTCCTTCATCCGGGCATAGGCGTTGAAGTAGTAGAATGCCTGTGGCAGGAAACGGGCCACGTTGATCGAGTTGGCCGATGTCAGTTTCATGTGCTGGTTCAGTTCTGCGTCCATGAAGGCGTTCTTGACCAGCGCCTGACAATCGTCGAAGACACCGTCCACCTCAATGGCGGTGATGTTCTTGCCGAGCGTTGTGAACTGACACTCTTGGATGGGTGATACCTTCCCTTTCGGATAGAGCACATACACATGGATGCCCTCTACGCCCAGGAAGCCGTTGGCTACGGCAGAGCCTGTATCGCCGGATGTCGCCACCAGCACATTCACTTCCCCTTTCTCCTGACTCCCGACTTCTGTCTCCTTCCGAATAAAGTACTGCAACAGACGGGCCATGAACCGCGCGCCTACATCCTTGAAGGCGAGTGTAGGACCATGGAAGAGCTCCAGGGTATAGATATTCCCCTTAACCTGCACCACGGGACAGTCGAAGGACAGTGTGTCGTAGACAATCTGTTTCAGGGAGGCTGCATCCACATCCTCGCCGAAGAAAGCATCGGCAACGGTATAGGCAATCTCCTGGAAGGTCTTGGTCTCGATCGTGTCGAAGAAAGTCTTCGGCAGTTTCTTGATCTTCTCTGGCATATAGAGACCACGATCCTCGGCCAGTCCTTTCACCACAGCCTTATGCAGGTCGGCGGTGGGCGCTTGTTGGTTAGTGCTATAATATTTCATCTTATTCTATTTTCATTAGTTCTTGCATGAATTCCTGAAGTTTCAGCAGACCATAGCTTCCACTGACGCAGCTCACCTCGTCGTATTGCAGCACCTC
Organism: Prevotella aff. ruminicola Tc2-24; assembly: GCF_900110895.1. Lineage (GTDB taxonomy): Bacteria > Bacteroidota > Bacteroidia > Bacteroidales > Bacteroidaceae > Prevotella. The sequence goes on from NZ_FOIQ01000001.1 coordinate 113,474, forward strand.
GTCGGGCTCGATACCTCTGTACCAGAACAGGAAAGGTACGGGCTGTCCAACGTGGATGCGCATCTCTACGGGCGTGAGATGATCGGGGAGTATGGCTATGCATACGGGCTCGTCCCAGGTCTCCACCTCTTTATATATTGGTGTGATAAGACGCTGGTCGAGATACTCGATGGTCTTCAGCTTCAGTTCGAGATCACCGTCGTGTCCAGCCTCGTCGCTGGCTTCCACATGTACGAAGACGAAGTCCTCGTCTTTCAAGGCCTTGATAGCTGCCTCTGCCTTACCTTCATAGTTGGTGTCGGCCAGTCCGGTAGCTCCTTCCACCTCGATGATACGCAGTCCGGCGTAGTGGCCGATGCCTCTGATGAGGTCTACGGCAGAGATGACAGAACCCTTTTTGATCTGCGGGAACTGCTGTTGGAGCGTCTGCATAGAGGGCCGATAGCCGCCGCTCCAAGGCCAGATGCTGTTGGCCTGACGCTCACCACGCTTGGCACGCTCCTGGTTGAAGGGATGTGCCGCCAGTAACTCCTGCGACTTCAGAATCATCTCGTTGATAAGGTCGGCGGTCTGCTGAGCCGTCAGACGTCCTGGTTCTACGGGAGCCCCTTCCTCCGCCTTTACCAGCAATCCGCGCCATTCTTCGTTGGGGTGGTCGTGGGGTGGGGCGCAGACGATATGCTTCGAGCCACCTTTGATAACCAACAGATGACGGTACTGGATGCCCGTGATGAACTTCACCCGTTCGCAACCTTCCCGTTCGTTAATAGGCTTGGCCAATTTCTCATTCAGGTATCTGATCAGCACGTCGGCATCCTGAGTCTCCAGGTTACCACCGTTGTGCGTGATGATCTTCCCATCCTCGAGGGTGATGATGTTACAGCGGATGGCCAGGTCGTCATCGGCCATCTCGTAGCCGATGCTGGCTGCCTCAAGCGGACCGCGTCCCTCATATACCTTATTCAGATCATAACCCAGGATGGCTGTGTTGGCCACTTCAGAGCCTGGAGGAAATCCCTCAGGTACGGTGACCAGTCGACCCGTGCGACCTTCGCGCGCCAACAGGTCCATCATTGGTTTATGGGCATATTGCAATAAGGTCTTCCCACCGAGTCGCTCGACGGGAAGATCTGCCATACCATCACCTAATATAATGATGTGTTTCATAAAATTTCGTTTTTATGCATCATCGGCTGTACCTCAGCATAAAGCAAGCTTTCTGCCTTCGGCTTGCACGATAATTCATCATTTTAGATGTTTGCAATTGACATGATGTTCGCGAATACACCAGCTGCTGTCACGGCCGCTCCTGCACCATAGCCTTGGATGAGCATCGGATACTCCTTATAGCGCTCGGTGGTGAGCAGTACGATGTTGTTAGAGCCTTCGAGGGGATAGAACGGGTGACTCTGTGGAACCTCCTTCAAGGCCACGTTTGTCTTGCCGTTTTCCATCGTGGCCACGAAGCGCCAGCGCTTACCCTCGGCCTCGAGTACCTTGCGGCGTGCCTCGAAGTCGGCATCCAGTTCAGGCAGTCTCTTCCAGAAGTCGTCGATGCTGCCCTCAAAGTAGCTGTCAGGCACGAAAAGATGCTTTTCTACATCCTCCTGTTCCACCTTGTAGCCAGCCTCACGTGTCAAGATGACGAGCTTACGGATCACGTCCGTACCGCTCAGGTCGATACGTGGGTCGGGCTCGGAATAACGCTGTTCCTTGGCGCGGCGTACTGTCTCAGAGAAGGGCACGTCGGCCGCAATCTCATTGAAGATGAAGTTCAGCGTACCAGAGAGGATCGCCTCAATCTTCAGAATCTTATCACCCGAGTTACACAGGTCGTTGATGGTGCCGATGATAGGCAGACCGGCACCTACGTTCGTCTCATAGCGGAACCATACGCCACGGTCACGGGCCGTCTGCTTCAGTTTCATGTAACTGTCATAGTCGCTTGATGCGGCAATCTTGTTGGCAGCCACCACGGATATGTTATGCTCCAGGAATGTCTGGTAGAGCGTAGCAATCTGTTTGCTGGCGGTACAGTCTACGAAGACCGAGTTGAAGATATTCATCTTCACGATCGCGTCGCGCATATGGTCTGTATTGGCAGGATAGCCTGCACGTAGGATTTTCTCGTAATTGTCGAGGTCGATACCGTCGCGGTCGAGCACAAAGTTATCGACATCCGAGATACCCACAACGTTCAGCTTCAGTCGACGTGACTGCATGAGGAACTGCTGTTGGGTACGGATCTGTTCAAGCAGCATGCCACCTACGGTACCGATACCACAGATGAAGATGTTGAGCACCTTGTATTCTGACAGGAAGAACGAGTCGTGGAGTACGTTGAGTGACTTACGCAGGAACTTGCCGTCTACTACGAACGAGATGTTCGTCTCGGAGGCGCCTTGGGCACAGGCAATCACGGAGATACCTGAGCGGCCCAGTGTGCCGAACAGCTTACCAGCGATACCTGGTGTCTGCTTCATGTTCTCGCCTACGATGGCGATGGTGGCCAAACCGCTCTCCACCTGCATGGGGAACATTGCACCTGTCTCAATCTCCTTGGCGAACTCTGCGTTCAGCACCTCTGCGGCAGCGGCGGCATCCTCGTCGCGCACACCGATAGAGGTTGAGTTTTCTGAAGAGGCCTGTGACACCATGAACACAGAGATCCCCTTGTTGGCCAGGGTGGTGAAGATACGGCGGTTTACACCAATCACGCCCACCATCGACAGACCCGTCACAGTGATCAGTGTGGTGCCCTTAATGCTTGAGATACCTTTGATGGGCTTCTGATCGTTCTCAATATGATCCTTGATCAGTGTACCTGGGTGCTCTGGGTTGAAGGTGTTCTTCACCTTGATGGGTATATTTTTGATGCAGACGGGATAGATGGTCGGTGGATAGATGACCTTGGCACCGAAGTTACAGAGCTCCATCGCCTCTACATACGACAGTTCGTTGATAGTATATGCACTCTTGATGACCTTCGGGTCGGCTGTCATGAAGCCGTCGACATCCGTCCAGATCTCCAGCACATCAGCGTTCAGCACAGCGGCAATGATTGAAGCCGTATAGTCCGAGCCGCCACGTCCCAGATTGGTGGTCTCGTGGCTGTCGCGGTCTCTGGCGATAAAGCCAGGCACGACATACACCGTTTTGTCGTTGAGATTCTTGAATGTCTCCTTCACCAACTGTGTCGTCAGCTCTGTGTCGAGCACGTGCTTACCTTGTTTCTTCTCCGTGCGGATAAAGTCACGGCTGTTCATGCGCACACCGTTCTTGATCATCGCCGCCACGATATGCGAGCTGAGGCGCTCACCGTATGATACGATGGTGTCCTCGGTCTTCTTCGACAGGTCGTGGATCAGGTACACACCGTAGAAGATACTCTTCAATTGGTCGAAGAGCTGATCTACATTGTTGAATAAGTCTATGCGCTTTTTGTCATCAGAGATGATGGCCTCGATCATCTGGTGGTGGCGCGTCACCATCGCGTCGAATTCCTCACGATAGTGCTCATCGCCCTGCTTGGCCATCTTCGATGTGGCGATCAGTTTGTCGGTGATGCCGTCAAGTGCACTTACTACTACTACGACAGGTTGCGTCCGAGCCTCTGTCTCCACAATTTTTTTCAAGCTAAGAATGCTTTTTACGGAACCTACGGACGTTCCGCCGAATTTCATTACTTTCATATTCCTATGCAATTTATCTTACTGACGGTACCCCTTGACAAGTGGGGTCTTGTTCCCTCAGCGCTGCAAAGGTAGTGCAAATTGCGTGAATAACAAAATAAAATCGTAAAAAACTGTGCTTTTTGTCTGTTTTGTTGAATGTTTATTCATGATGATAGGGCTCACCCTTGATGATCGTGCAGGCACGGTATATCTGTTCCGTAAACACGAGTCGTATCATCTGGTGCGAGAAGGTCATCTTCGACAGCGACAGTTGTTCGTTGGCACGGGCATAGACAGCAGGGGAGAAACCGTAGGGACCTCCCACGACGAAGACAAGACGTCGTGCCGTGTTCCGTTTCCGCTCGAGCCACTGGGCGAACTCGATGCTACGGAACTCCTTGCCGTGCTCGTCGAGCAGTACCACCGTGTCAGACGGCTGCGTCTGCTTGAGTATCAGATCACCCTCGGCCGTCTTCTGCTGTTCCTCCGACAGACTCTTCGTGTTCTTCAACTCCGGGATGGTCACGATCTCGAAAGGCATATAGTGACCAATGCGCTCCACATAGTCACTGATGCCTGCCTGGAAATGCTTGTCGGTGGTCTTACCCACGAGTATCAGTAGGGTCTTCATCTTTCTGGGGGTATTGGTCCTTACGTTTCGGGTTCATGGGGAACCAGCCTTTTTCTACGCGTCGTTTCTGGGCAAACAGTTCGCCGATGCCCCAGAGAGCAGAGGCGCCAAACACGCCGAGGAACGACGATACATAGACATTCTCTACAAACAGGGCGGTGGCGCAGCAGGCAATGCCCACTAGCAGATAGACCACCCACGGACGAGTGCCCCAATAATATTCGGTCTTGATGACAATCGGATGCCAGATGCCGATAGTCAGGAAAGTCATGAGTGCGATGGTGATACCTGTAAAATACATATTTTTCGTGTTTATTTTATTGTTTCTTCTTCAATAAATTTCTCGAACTGACTTTTGTAGCCGTTGAACACATTGATGTCCACTTCGCCATGGATGCCAGCCACCCTGCCGTCAGGACAGAGCTGCCAGTAGGTCAGTCGCACATCAGGCTTGTACTCCCCATAACGGGCTATCCACACGCGATAGTCGCGCTTGATGTCTGGAGCCAGTGAGAGGTACTTGTTCACGAACATCTGATTGATGTATAAGATGGGGCGTACACCCGTTTTGCGCTGTACCATGGTCATCCATATGCGGATATGCTGAAACATCCTATCGATGCCGCCCATCTGCTGTATCTGCGCGTCGCTGGGCTCCACATCGAGCACAGGCGGCAGGTCGCCCTTGCTGAAACGTGTGTTCTGCAGGAAAAAGCGTGCCTGATCTGCACCGCTGGTGCGTACTGACCAGAAGTGATAGGCACCCGTACGGATGCCGTGTTTCCGTGCTTGCACGTAGTCGCCAGCATAGTATCTGTTGCGGATGGTGGTACCCTCGGTCGACTTGATATACAAGAACGATACGGGGTAGTCGGCGGTGCCGCTCACGTTACGACTGCCTTTCTTGCCGAGCCAGGTGATACGCATCTGATCCCAACGGATGGGAAACACCTTGCGCCCCTTGCCGTGCTGATAGCGCGCAATGTCGATGCCATAGATACGCTCGGTGGTATATCTCATGCGCTCGCCCATGAACCGTCCTGCGGTCCAGTCGCCCACGCGCAGATGAGGCTCCCCGTCGTCAGGCTGCAACAGTTCCAGTCCGAAGCCGTGCTGACGGTCGTTTTCCCAGTGCCCCTCGGCATAGTCTCCGTTGGGACGATAGTAGGCACCATGTCCGTGAGCCTTTGTCTGACTGAAATCGCCCATGTAGGTACCTATGGAGTCGATACGGACACCTGTCTCTACGGTGTCGGCATGGCAGGTTCCTATGATAGTTCTTCCTTCAGCGTCGAGGAGGAGTGCCGACCCCTCACGTTGGTAATCTCTCCAGGTGCCGATGTTTCGCACGGGCACGTAGGAGCTGACCTCTACGAGGTGCCGTCTGCCATTGGCAAATGCCACAACCATCTCATAGCCCTCGTCCTCCACGTTATGCCGCTCGAAGTAATAGCGCAATTCATCGTCGATGGCCGATGGCACCGTCAGCGTACTGTCGAACAGCATGTGCGATGCGATGTCTGTGCTCAGGCGCATGCCCGTATAGGCAGGCTTGCGGATATACAGATTGGCAATCATCAGCCCGATGAAGGGCAGGGTGATATACAAGATAATCTTCTTCATTCTTTTTACGAGTGCAAAAGTACGGAAAATAACCGAGAGATACGAATAATTCGTGGTGGTTTTTGAATTTTTTCAGCCTTGATTGGACAATTGGACAATTGGACAAATGCAGCATCAGGAATTGTTCTTTGTTCGCAATGGCTCCCGTATCTGTGTCGTTGTCAAAAAGGGTCGGAGCAAAATGACAGTTTCCTCGGAGGAAAGTCTGACTTTCCTCCGAGGAAAGTAAAAGTTTTCTAAGAGGAACATCATAAAAAGAACAAAATCTCTTTGTTCTATGCATGGATTTCATTATCTTTGCACTTGGAAACGAGTTGAAGCAAGTCGTTTCTGGATATAAATAGTAGTATATTAGAACCATTAAATTGATTTGACTTATGAAAAAGATTTTGATGATGATGGTTGTTTTGGCCATGACGAGCTGGTGCACAGTTGCATATGCTCAGGATGTGATTACTAATCCGGTGCAGCAGCAGGAGCAGCAGGCTGCCCTCCAGGCAGAGAAGGCCGCTAAGAAGCAGCAGAAAGCTATTGAGAAGAAAGAAAAGGCTCAGAAGAAGGCCGAGAAAGAGGCCAAGAAAAAGGAGCGTGCCATCAAGAAGCACAATGATGCGGTGAAGGCTGCCAACAAGGCTCAGAAGGATGCGGAGAAAGCTATTGCCAGATCGCAGAAGGCTGCAGAGAAGGCTGCTATTGATGGTTCAGACAAGGCGCGTCTTGCTGCCGAGAAAGCTCAGGTGAAGGCCACGAAGGCCCAACTGAGAGCGGAGAAGTTGGCTAAGAAAGCGAAGAAATAGAAGAATCCCCTCTGAATGGGAGGGGACTCTGTATTAATACTGACGGAGGGCAGCGAGGAGTTCGTTGTTCTCCGTTTTCGTTCCAATGGTAATTCGCAGACAGTCCTTACAAAGCTGTACACGGTTGCGGTTCCTGATGATGATACCCCGATCGACAAGGTAGTCGTAGATCTTCTGGGCATCTGTCATCTTGGCCAGGAAGAAGTTGGCATCTGTGGGGTATACCTTCTCGCAGATGGGAAGCAGTGCGAAAGCGTCGACCATTCTGCCTCGCTCCTGTAGGAGAATCTTCACCCAGTTGTCTACCTCGTAGGGGTCTTTCAGTGCCTCCAATGCCTGTTTCTGTGTGAGCTGGTTGATGTTGTAGGGGTATTTCACCTTGTTATAAATGGCGATAATCTCCTTTGAGGCGAAAGCCATACCGAGTCGGATGGCTGCACATCCCCATGCCTTAGACATGGTGTTCAGCACAATCAGGTTGGGATATTGGGACAGTTCTGAGCGTAATGGCGTTACTGCCGAGAAATCGCTATATGCCTCGTCGACAATGACGATTCCCTCGAAGCCTTCAATCACCTTGACGATCTCCTCACGTCGCAGACTGTTGCCTGTGGGGTTGTTGGGAGAGCAAAGCCAGATGATCTTCGTGTGCTCGTCGACGGCAGCCAACAGCTTTTCGGCCGTTATCTGGTAGTGCTCGTCTAACAGGATGGGACGGTACTCTGTATCGTTGATGTCTGCACAGACCTTGTACATACCATAGGTTGGTTCGATGGCGACGACATTGTCGATACCTGGTTGACAGAAGCAACGGTATGCCAGGTCGATGGGCTCGTCACTACCATTGCCGAGGAAGATGTTCTCGGCAGGTACGCCTTTTACCTTAGAGAGGGCCTCCTTCAACTCCAGTTGGAGCGGATCGGGGTAGCGGTTGAAAGGCTGGTTGTAGGGGTTCTCGTTGGCATCGAGGAACACGCGTGCCTCGCGCCCTGCATACTCATTGCGGGCAGAGCTATAGGGTGCCAGTGCCCATATGTTTGGTCGAACTAGTTCTTGTAAAGGTTTCATTTCAAACTGTTTATTCTTACGGTCATCGCGTTCTTGTGTGCATCGAGCTGTTCGGCGGCTGCCATCAGTTCAACGGCTCTTCCTATGTTCTGGATACCTTCTGCCGTGAGGTGTTGGAAGGTTACCTTACGACAATAGCTGTCGAGGTTTACCCCACTGTAGGCGGTCGCATATCCGTGTGTGGGAAGGGTATGGTTCGTGCCACTGGCATAGTCGCCAGCACTCTCACAGGCATATTCGCCGAGGAACACACTGCCTGCATTGATTACCTTCTCTGCCAGCTTTTCATAATCGGCCGTCTGGATGATCAGGTGCTCAGGTGCATAGGCGTTGGATAGTTCAATGGCCTCCTTACGGTCGTGTACCAGAACCAGTCGGCTGTTCTCCAAGGCCTTGGCGGCAATCTCCTTGCGTGGGAGCAGTTCGAGTTGACGGTTCACCTCAGCCTGGACGTCGAGGATGACCTGCTCGGATGTCGTGATGAGGAACACCTGTGAATCGATGCCATGCTCTGCCTGTGACAGCAGGTCGGCGGCGATGAACTCGATGTTGGCGGTCTCATCGGCGATGACACAGACCTCTGACGGACCTGCAGGCATATCGATAGCCACATCGTGCAGGCTGACCTGCTGCTTGGCTGCCATGACATACTGGTTGCCTGGTCCGAAAATCTTGTATACCTTTGGTACTGACTCTGTGCCGTAGGCCATCGCTCCGATAGCCTGCACACCACCAGCCTTGAAGATCTTATTCACACCTGCGATACGGGCAGCCACAAGAATGGCGGGATTCACCTTGCCCTCGCGGTTGGGAGGCGTACACAGTACGATATCCTTGCAGCCTGCGATCTTTGCTGGAGTGGCCAGCATCAGAACAGTAGAGAAGAGTGGGGCTGTACCTCCTGGGATATAGAGACCAACCTTCTCGATAGCGACACTTTTCTGCCAGCAGGTCACGCCAGCACGGGTCTCCACCTTCTTTCCTCTGAAACGCTGTGACTCGTGGAAAGCCAGAATATTGTCATGGGCCAGTTGGATGGCTTCTTTCAGTTCCTGACTGACTATCGTCTCCGCCTCTTGCATCTCTTCGTCTGTGACGACGATTGAGGGCAGGTCGACATGGTCGAACTTCAATTCATAGCCTTTGACGGCATCATCGCCACGCTTCTTGATGTCGGCGAGTACTGCGGCTACTGTCTCGTTCAACTGCGACACATCCAGATGCGGACGTTCCACAAGTTTGCTCCACTCACTTTTCTCTGGATATCTGATGATATTCATCTTCTTGGTCTGTGTAATGCTTATAATATCATTTTCTCAATCGGGGTCACGAGGATGCCCTGTGCGCCCATCTCCTTCAGCTTGCCGATAATCTCCCAGAACTGTTTCTGGTCGAGTACGGTGTGAACAGAGCACCATTCCTCATCGGCCAGAGGGATGATGGTGGGACTCTTCAGACCTGGCAGCACGTCGATAATCTCTTGCAGACGAGCCTTGGGCGCATTCATGCGCACATATTTCTTGTCTTCAGCATCCTTCACGGCTTTGAAACGGAAGAGCATTTGCTCCAGAATGGAACGCTTCTCGTCGGAGAGGTTCTTGTTGCCAATGAGCAACGCCTCGCTACGCATCACCACCTCAACCTCGCGGAGGTTGTTGCTGACAAGGGTAGAACCACTGCTGACGATATCGAAGATACCATCGGCCAGACCAATGCCTGGGCTGATTTCTACACTACCTGTGATGACGTGAATTTCGGCATTGATTCCTTTCTCCTGCATGAACTGCTTGAGGATGCCAGGATAGGAGGTGGCAATCTTCTTGCCATTGAACCACTCCACACCTTTATAGTCGATCTCTTTGGGAATGGCAAGCGACAGACGACATTTGGAGAAGCCGAGTCGTGAGATGATGTCGGCATCCTCGCCGCGCTCTACGAACTCGTTCTCGCCTACCACACCGATGTCTGCCACACCGCTGGCTACACTCTGAGGGATATCATCATCGCGAAGGTATAGCACCTCCAACGGGAAATTTGATGACTGGACCAGAAGGGTACGCTTCGATGCACTGACCTTGATGTCTGCCTCACTCAGCAGATTCATGGTATCGTCGAAAAGACGTCCCTTGGATTGTACTGCAATACGTAACATATCGTTAAAGTCTGATTAAAATGTGTGCAAATTTACTCAAAAATGTGTGAATGTGCAAGAAAATCCGTACTTTTGCAGCGTTTTTGATAGATATTCTTGACGGATGATGAGGTTTTTGAATATTCTTGCAGTTTTAGGGGTGCTTTTTATGCTTGCCTCCTGCTCGTCTAAACGGGAGCGGGTGGTCACGCCCTATGGCTCGGTACTCGACTCCGTCACTGTCACTGAGGAGTTCGATCTGCCTGATATCCAGACGAGCGGTGAACTGATTATGGCTACGCTCAGTGGGCCGCAGACCTATTACGACTATCATGGGAAGCAGCTTGGCACGCAATATCTGATTTGTCAGCATTTTGCCGACTCTCTCGGTGTGCGTCTGCGGGTGGAGGTGTGTCGTGACAGTATCGAACTGGCCCGTAGGCTTGAGGAGGACGAAGTGGATCTCGTGGCATGGGCTACACCAGGCCATATACAAGTCGGAAAGGAGAAACAAGAGTTGTCAGAGGAGTTCAAAGGCTGGTATCGCCCCTCACTGATCGAAGAGGTGAGAAAGGAAGAGACGGCATTGCTCACCACCAAGAAGGTACGTCGACGTGTGTTCTCGCCGATGCTTGATGCCAAAGGTGGCATCGTCTCTCATTACGACCATTATTTCATGACATATAGCCGCGATATCCGTTGGGACTGGCGCTTGCTGGCCGCCCAATGCTATCAGGAGTCGACTTTCGATCCACGAGCGGTATCGTTCGCTGGTGCGAAGGGACTGATGCAGATCATGCCTGGCACAGCGGATCATCTGGGTGTTCCTCGAAGTAAGCTCTATGATCCAGAGACAAATATTGCAGCTGCTGTTAAGTATATCGCGGAGCTGCAAAAAGCTTTCGCAGACATACGCGATCACTATGAGCGTACCAACTTTGTGTTGGCCAGCTATAATGGAGGTACCCATCATATCCGTGATGCGATGGAGTTGGCCAAGCGAGATGGACGTAATCCTCATCGCTGGGCTGACGTGTCAACGTATGTCCTGAAACTGGCCTCACCACAGTATTATAATGATCCGTTGGTGAAATATGGTTATATGCGGGGAAGTGAGACCGTCGACTATGTCTCAAAGATCCGTCAGCGGCATGCTGGCTATCAAGGGGTGAAAACACCTCACATGGGGTTCCATCCTTCTCAGCCTCGTAAGGCTGATAAACGTAAGAACAAGTATGATATATAATAAAATGTTCTGGCGGATTTCCGAATCCGCCAGAACATTATTTGCCTCTTTCATTTTACTCACTTAATCGCAATTTGGCCTATGGCCGAGATTGCTCACGTTCGAAAATGAAAGTAGACATTCATTTTACTCACTTAATCGCAATTTGACCTATGGTCGAGATTGCTCACGTTCGAAAATGGAAGCAAACTTTCATTTTGCTCACTTAATCGCAACTTGACCGTTGGTCGAGATTGCTCACGTTCGAAAATGAAAATGAATTTTCATTTTGCTCACTTAATCGCAATCTTGTCCACGCGCTTCTGATGACGGCCACCTTCGAAGGTTGCGGTGAAGAACTCGTCCATGATCTTGCGAGCCATATTGTTGTCGATGAAACGACCTGGCATCACAAGAACATTCGCGTCGTTATGCTGACGGATCAGATGGGCAATCTCAGGAATCCAGCACAGACCTGCACGCACCTGCTGGTGCTTGTTGAGCGTAATTGAGATTCCCTCGCCACTACCACAGATGGCAATGCCAGGATAGACCTCACCACTCTCGATACCCTCGGCCAGCGCGTGACCAAAGTCGGGATAGTCGACGGAGGCATCGCTCCATGTGCCATAGTCCTTGTAAGGGTAGCCTTTCTCCTCCAGATACTGGAGAACGAATTTCTTTAATGCGAAGCCTGCATGGTCGCAGGCAACTCCTACTGTCTTTATTTCCATAGTCTTATGTAATAATCAACACAGAGATACAGATATACAGAGATCATCTTACTCTGTGTCTCTGTACCTCTGTGTCTAAATATTTATCCCAGCAGAGCCTTTACCTGCTTATAAACATTCTCTCCTGTGAAGCCGAGCTTCTCGTCGAGCACCTTGTAGGGAGCAGAGAAACCGAAGCTCTCAAGACCCCATACAGTACCGTCGGCACCTACCAGACCTTCGAGGTTTACGGGTAGACCTGCGGTGAGACCGAACTTCTTCTTGCCTGCGGGCAGAACACTCTGCTGATACTCCTTCGACTGACTGCGGAACAAGCCCTCAGAAGGAACGCTCACGATACGTACCTTCACACCATCCTCGCGGAGCAGCTTAGCACCAGCCTCCAGGGTAGAAACCTCAGAACCTGAAGCCAACAGGATCACGTCGTAGTTCTCGTCACTACCTGCAACAACATAGGCACCCTTGGTAGCCTGGTTGTAGTCGTTGCCCTCGGGCAGCATCTCAATGTTCTGACGAGAGAAAATAAGAGCGGTAGGTGTGTCGACATTCTCCATAGCCATGCGCCAGCAGACGGTGGTCTCCTCGGCATCGGCAGGACGAACAACGAGTACGGAGTTCTTGCCGCTGTGGTTCTTCAGTTTCTCCATCAGACGAATCTGTGCCTCCTGCTCAACGGGCTCGTGGGTAGGACCGTCCTCACCTACACGGAAGGCGTCGTGCGTCCAGATGAACTTCACGGGCAACTCCATCAGGGCTGCCATACGAACGGCGGGCTTCATGTAATCAGAGAATACGAAGAAGGTTCCGCAGGCGGGGATCACACCACCATGCAGTGCCATACCGATACAACAGCATGCCATCGTGAGCTCAGCGACACCAGCCTCGAAGAAGGCACCACTGAAATCGCCCTTCACCATATCCTTAGTCTTCTTCAGGAAGCCGTTAGTGTTATCTGAGTTAGAGAGGTCTGCAGATGCACAGATCATGTTGGGAACCTGCTCAGCGAGTTGACCCAGAACGGCAGCACTGGCACTACGGGTTGCACTTCCTGCCTTCTGCTCAACCTTACTCCAGTCAATCTTCGGAGCCTTACCACTGAACCATTCCTCGAGCTGTTTGGCCTGTACGGGATGACCCTTGGCCCACTCAGCCTTTTCGGCATAGCGCTCAGCCACAATCTTCTTCAATTCCTCGGCACGCTTAGCGTACAACTCCTGTACCTCAGGGAAGATTTGGAACGGATTCTCAGGATCGGCACCCAGATTCTTCATCGTGTTGATATAAGCATCGCCACCGAGAGGCGCACCATGAGTAGCACAGTTACTCTCGTAGCTGCTGTTGTCGGCCTTACGAGCACCCTTACCCATCACGCAGTGGCCGATAATGAGTGAAGGACGTTCCTTCTCTGCCTGAGCCTTTTTAATGGCCTCACGAATCTGGTCAACATCGTTACCGTTGATCTTCTGAACAAACCATCCCCATGCCTCATACTTCTTAGCGGTATCCTCACAGGTCACCACCTCAGTACGGGTAGAAAGCTGAATATCGTTGGCGTCGTAGAACATGATCAGGTTGTCGAGTCCAAGGTTACCAGCAATACGACCAGCACCCTGTGAGATCTCCTCCTGCACACCACCATCACTGATGTAGGCGTAGATGGTCTGGTTCATGACATTGCCCAGACGAGCCTTCAGGAACTTAGCGGCAATGGCAGCGCCAACAGCAAAACAATGACCCTGTCCGAGAGGACCAGAGGTGTTCTCGATGCCACGCTCAATCTCACGCTCAGGGTGACCAGGAGTTACCGAACCCCATTGACGCAGGTTCTTCAAATCCTCCAGAGTGAACTTGCCGATAAGGGCGAGCTGACTGTAGAGCATTGGAGCCATATGACCTGGATCAAGGAAGAAACGATCGCGACCCTCCCATGCGGGATTCTCGGGGTCATAGACGAGGAACTCACTGTACAGAGTGTTGATAAAGTCGGCACCGCCCATGGCACCACCGGGGTGTCCGGACTTGGCTTTCTCAACCATGGAGGCAGCGAGAATACGGATATTGTCCGCTGCCTTGTTCATAATCTTGTTGTCGTTCATAATGAGTGTTATTTGATATTTAATACGATAATCGATTTTGCAGGTACCTTCACCGTCAGAATACCATTTTTCAGCTTCGCATCCTTAAACTCCTTGGGAGCAATTGTGTTAGGATGCTGGAAGTCGTTATAGTCGGCAACATTCTTAGAAGTGAGGATACGGCCGCTAACAGCCTTGGCCTTGTAGCCGTCGATATTGACATCGATGGTTTGGTCTTTGTCGAGGCTGACATTGGTCAGAGCCAGCACGATGCTGCCATCAGTGGTCTTGGCGGCTGAGCCTGAGAGTAGCGGACAAGGACGAGTAGAGTTGTCGGCAGTCTTTGCCTTCTCCTTGAAGTACTCCTTGCTGCACTGGACGGTCTCACTCTCCAGATCGAGTGGGAGGAAGGTGGCCTCCTGGAACGGGGTGTACATCTCGAACACATGGTAAGTCGGGGTGAGCACCATATGACCCGTACCCTCCTGATCGGTGAGGATCATTGACTGGAGCACGTTCACTATCTGGGCGATGTTAGCCATCTTCACACGATCGGTGTACTTATGGAACACGTTGAGCGACAGTGCAGCCACGAAAGCATCGCGTAGGGCATTCTGTTGGTATAGGTGTCCAGGAATGGTACCAGGCTCCTCGTCCCACCATGTTCCCCACTCATCAACGAGCAAGCCAATCGTATTTTGGGGGTCTTTCTCGTCCATGATGGCCTTGTGTTTCTTAATGACCTCTTCGATCTCCAGGCACTTGCCCAAAGCCCAGTAGTACTGATCGGTATCAAACTGCGTAGCTGAGCCTTTAGGACCGTTCCATCCTGTGCAGGTGTAGTAGTGCAGAGAAATACCTTGCATCTGACGACCAATATTCTCCATCAAGACCGTGGTCCAGTTGTAGTCGTAGTCTGAGGCACCACTGGCAATACGGTAAAGCTTGTTGTTGCCCTGATCGCGCAGGTAGGTGTTGAATTTACGATACTCGTTAGAATAATACTCAGGACGCATGTTTCCACCACAGCCCCAGGCCTCGTTGCCAATACCGAAGTAC
This sequence comes from Prevotella aff. ruminicola Tc2-24, assembly GCF_900110895.1. Taxonomy (GTDB): domain Bacteria; phylum Bacteroidota; class Bacteroidia; order Bacteroidales; family Bacteroidaceae; genus Prevotella. The sequence continues at coordinate 128,491 of NZ_FOIQ01000001.1, forward strand.
TTCACCTTCCAGGCTTTGTCGCGACCGTTCTGACGGCGTAGACGGGCCATCGGCGTATCACCATCACTGGTCATATACTCCACCCACTGAGCCATCTCCTTCACAGTTCCGGAACCAACGTTACCGCTGATATAGGGCTCGCAGTCGAGCATCTCACAGAGATTCAGGAACTCATGGGTTCCGAAAGAGTTGTCCTCGATGGTACCGCCCCAGTTGTTGTTACGCAGGGAGGGACGCTGATCCTTTGGACCGATTCCGTCCATCCAGTGATAGTCGTCTGCGAAACAGCCGCCAGGCCAGCGGAGTACGGGCACTTTCAAGGCCTTCAAAGCCTCGAATACGTCTTTGCGGTAGCCATTGATATTGGGAATCTGTGAGTTTTCGCCCACCCAAAGACCGCCGTAGATGCATGATCCAAGGTGCTCTGAAAATTGTCCGTAAATCTCACGGTTAATCTTGGCTCCGCCCTGATCGGCATGAACCGTAGCCTTCACATTGTCTGCCGCCATTACAGGCATGGAGAATGCAGCTATCATCAATAAAAGGAACTGTTTCTTCATACTTTGTATACCATATTTATATTATAATACGGATAGGTGGGGAATTTTCCCCACACTTATCCTTACTTCTTATTGTCTACAGCGCACTGCTCAATGGCAAGACCACGCTTGTAATTCTCTATGTATTTCTCGAATCCGCTGACGTCTTCTGGGGTTGGAGCAATGGATGTTCCTGTATTTCCCGCAAAGACCACCTCTTCCAGATAATCGGCGAGAGAAAGCTTGTTGGGATTGCTTACCATATAGCCGGCCAGTAGGGCGATACCCCATGCGCCACCTTCGCCGGCAGTCTCCATGACGGATATCGGACTGTTGATGGCGGCAGCGAGAACACGCTGACCAACACCTTTGGTCTTGAAAAGACCACCGTGTCCGGTAATACGGTCAACCTTGATCTTTTCTTCCTTGAACAGTATGTCGTTGCCGATCTTCAGTACGCCGACAGAGGCATACAGGTGAGCACGCATGAAGTTGGCAAGGTTGAACTTATCGTTGGCAGAACGCACGAACAAGGGGCGGCCCTCAGCAAGTCCAGTGACAGGCTCACCACTGATATAGTTGTAGGATACGAGTCCGCCACAGTCGGCATCACCGTTCAATGCGTTATTGTAGAGTTTTCCGAATACCTCATTCATATCTACTGGAACACCAAGTAGTTGCTGATATTCCTTAAAGAGGTTTACCCATGCATTGAGGTCGCTGGTGCAGTTGTTACAGTGAACCATAGCCACAAGTGATCCATCGGGAGTGGTTACCATGTCAATCATCTCGTAAGGTTTTGAGAGTTCCTTCTCGAGCACGATCATCGAAAACGATGAAGTTCCTGCAGAGACGTTTCCTGTGCGCTGTTTCACGGCGTTGGTAGCCACCATTCCTGTACCTGCGTCACCCTCAGGAGGACATACGGGGATGCCTGCTTTCAGGTGGCCAGAAGCATCGAGTTTCTTAGCACCCTCTGGAGTGAGAAAACCTGCACTCTCGCCTGCGTTAAGTGACTTAGGAAGAATGTCGAGCAGCTTCCAAGAGAAACCTTTCGGAGCGATGAGTTTATCGAACTTCTCAACCATTGTGGCATCGTAAGTCTTGGTCTTGGGGTCAACAGGAATCATACCTGATGCGTCGCCGACACCAAGGACAAACTGTCCTGTCACCTGCCAGTGTACATAACCTGCCAGTGTGGTTAGGTATTTGATGTCGGAAACATGCTCCTCGTTGTCGAGGATACACTGATAGAGGTGACTAATGCTCCAACGGAGGGGGATGTTGTAGTTGAAAAGCTTGGAGAGTTCTGCTGCAGCCTTGCCTGTGTTGGTATTACGCCAGGTACGGAAGGGTACGAGGATCTCTTGTTTTTCGTTGAAGGCCATATAACCATGCATCATTGCAGAGAATCCGATAGCAGCGAGCGTCTCGATCTCACAGTCATATTGCTTCTGCACATCTTTGCGTAACTCGGCATAGCAATCCTGCAGTCCGTACCATACGGCTTCGGTAGAATAGGTCCAAAGGCCGTCTACGAGTTGATTCTCCCACTCGTGTGAGCCTTGTGCGATGGGTTTATTATCCTCGTCGATGAGAACAGCCTTGATTCTCGTGGAACCGAATTCGATTCCCAGTATGGCTTTTCCAGCCTGAATAGTTTCTTTTGCTGTCATAGTCGTTTTTTTATCAACACAGAGATACAGAGTTGCTTCTATGGAAGTCTCTGTACCTCTGTGTTAAGATGATTATTTCAGCGCCTTATTCAGCATATAATATACCTCGTTATTGCGGAGCGTCTGCTTGAAGTCGGCGATGTTGGTCTGCTTGTTGATGCGGACATACTCGATGCCTGTCATCTCGGCAAAGTCTTCCCAGTATTCCTCGTTAATGTCGTAAGAGAATGCGCTGTGATGCGTACCACCTGCTAGAATCCATGCTGCAGCACCAATCTCGAAGGTGGGCTGAGGAATCCAAAGAGCAGAAGCAACAGGCAGATGAGGCATGGGCTTCGGCTCGATGCACTCGACTTCCTGAGAGATCAGACGGAAGCGATTGCCAAGGTCAACAACGGTTGCCTTGATACCACGGCCAGTCTTGGAGGTGAATACCAGACGGGCTGTCTGCTGCTTGCGGATACCGATGCCGAGGAAATGAACCTCAAGTTTGGGCTTATCTGTTGCAATCAGCGGACAGATTTCGAGCATGTGGCTCTGCAGACAAGATGAACGGTCGCCGGCAAAGTTTAATGTGTAGTCCTCGAGGAATGAGCAACCAGTAGGCATGCCCTGCTGGATAACCCAAAGGGTACGATAGAGACAAGCTGTCTTCCAGTCACCCTCGGCACCGAAGCCGTAGCCCTCTTCCATCAGACGCTGTGAAGCCAGACCAGGAATCTGGTCGAAACCGCAGAAGTCTGGTGCATCGATATCGGCATCGCCCAGATCGTCGAAGTTGGTGGTGAAGGCTGTAGCACCTTCATCCTTCAGTACACGGCGCAGAGCAATCTCTGCCTTGGCACTGTTCTTAACCTTCTCCCAGTAAACCTGTTCGCCGCTCTCGTCGATCTTGATCGTGTAGAGCTTTTTGTATTCCTCAACGAGCGCATCGGCCTCTGCATCAGTCACCTTCTTGAAATATTCCATGAGAGAGCTGACAGGGTAGTAGTCTACGTGATAACCCAGACGCTGTTCGAACTCTACGCGGTCGCCATCAGTTACGGCAACGTTGTTCATGTTCATACCGAACATCAAGCAGCGAACATTCTTGGCATCAGCCACACCTGCTGCCACACGTGCCCAAACGGCAATCTGTTTCTGAGCCTTCTCATCCTTCCAGTAGCCGCACACTACTTTGCGGGCAATACGCATACGGGTGCAGATGTGTCCGAACTCGATATCACCGTGAGCACTTTGGTTCAGGTTCATGAAGTCCATGTCTATCTCACTCCAGGGAATCTCTGCGTTGTACTGTGTGTGGAAGTGGAGCAGGGGCTTCTGCAACTGCTGCAGACCTTTGATCCACATCTTGGCAGGACTGAAAGTATGCATCCAGGTGATGATACCCACGCACTTCTCATCATTATTGGCAGCCAACATCACTTGCTCTACTTCCTTAGAACTGTTGGCTGTGCCCTTATATACAATCTTCACGGGGATGTTACCGCTTTCATTTAGTCCGGCAACCATCTCCTTTGAGTGTCCGTCTACAGCAACCACTGCATCGCCTCCATACAGAAGCTGTGCACCAGTTACCCACCAAATCTCATAATTATCAAATGCTTTGATCATAAATAGATACCCCCTCTTATCCCTTTATAGAAAGGATGACCATATCTGGGGCTTGGGTCAATAGTTATTATTAATGTTATTTCTTTTTCTTCTGACCGTAGTAGGCATTGGGTCCGTGCTTGCGTGAGAAGTGCTTCTCAATAAGAAGCGGGTTCATCGTGGTCTGCGGGTTCACAGAGAACGATACGAAAGCCATCTTGGCAACCTGTTCCATAACAACGGCGTTATAAACAGCGTTGTCAGGATCCTTACCCCACGAGAATGGGCCATGGTTCTTAACCAGTACACCAGGCGTGTGAACAGGATTGATGTTATCTGCATGAATACGTTTTACGATCACATTACCTGTTTCTAACTCATAGTCGCCTTTCACCTCTGCTTCTGTCATGTCGTCTGTGCATGGAATGGCATCGTGGAAATAGTCTGCATGTGTTGTGCCGATATTGGGGATGTCCTTACCTGCTTGTGCCCATGCCGTGGCATAGGTAGAGTGGGTGTGGACGATACCGCCTAGTTCTGGGAAAGCCCTGTACAAGACGAGGTGTGTCGGGGTGTCGGATGACGGGTTCAGTTCACCGTCTACGACCTCGCCTGTCTTGAGGTCTACCACAACCATGTCTGATGCTTTCATCACATCGTAATCAACACCAGAAGGCTTGATGACTACTAGTCCGTTCTCACGGTCGATTCCTGACACATTACCCCATGTGAAGATCACGAGATTGTGCTTTACGAGATCGAGGTTTGCCTTGAATACTTTTTCTTTCAGTTCTTCTAACATATTCTATATAATTCTTTCTATCTGTTGTCACAATTTAAAATTTGGGTCTTCGTTATAGGCTCTTTTGTTGAAACGATAGAGATAGGCTCCTCGTTTGGAGCCTGTCTTGTCAATCAGTTCTGTTTTCTCGATGAAGTCCATTTCTTTGATACGTTTTCTGAAATTGCGCTTGTCGAGTTCAGAACCATTTACTGCCTCATACAATTTTTGTAGTTGGGTGAGCGTAAACAGACTGGGCAGAAGTCGGAAGCCTACAGGCTCATGTGCCAATTTCTGTTGCATCATCTTTCGTGCCTTACGTACCATCTCATTGTGGTCGGAGTAAAGATGGGGAATCTCGTCGATATTTACCCATTCTACGCTATGCTCTCGACGCAGACGGTCGTCATAGTCGTTAACGTTGATGAGGGCGTAATAGGCGATGGAGATGACTCGTTCGCCAGGGTCGCGGTCTACGCTACCGAAGGCTCCTACCTGTCGCATATAGAGATTTCGGAGTCCGGTAAGGTCAAAGAGCACACGGTTGGCGGCCTCGTCGATGCTTTCGTCGTGACGAACGAAGCCTCCGTAGAGGCTCCATTCGCCGCGTCCGGGATCCATCTTACGTTTTCCAATCAGTATGCGTAACTTTCCTTCGTCAAAGCCGAAGATAATGCAGTCAACCGATACCCAAACTTTTGAATGTTCACCGTAGAAAGTGGTCATATTGCTCGTTGATTACCAGAAATAGATGTAGAATGCAACAGTGAAGCCAAGGATAATCACAGTGTGGATAATATCCCAGTGATTCCAACTGGCTCGTGTAGCTGCGCGCTGCTCTGGTGTGCTGGTTCCGAAGACAAGTCCTCGGATCTTCTGCTCATCAGGAGCGGCAGTGCAGAGAGATACGATAATAACAATCAGGCAGCAGACAATCAGCATTACACCGCAGAAGAACAACCAGTTGAAGTCGTAGAACACGGCTTTGAACCAGGTGTCAGCGGCATCTGACGCATTGCTGTAGTATACCTTTGCGCCCAGACGTGTCAGACCGATAATGATACCTGAAAGCAAACCCCACATACCACCCTTGGCAGATGCACGTTTCCAACAGATACCTAACAGGAAGGCTGCTGCAATACCAGGAGCCAATACAGATTGGACATCCTGCAGATAGTTATAAAGCACATTACCTACGGAACGCATGATAGGAATCCACAGGATACCAAGAATTACGATAACGACAGTAGCCGTCTGTCCAATACGTACGAGACTTTTTTCTGAGGTCTCGGGTTTCAAACGCTTCCAGAAGTCAATGGTAAACAGCATGGCTGAAGAATTGAACAGCGAAGCTAATGATGACATCAGGGCTGCAAGAATACCGCAGACCACAAGACCCTTCACACCTGCAGGCAGAATCTTAGCCACAAGGGTGGGGAAGGCTGCATCGGCATTAGGTGTACCGTCGGCGAGCAGAGGCAGGAAACCACCGTCGCCTGCATATTTCTGATGGAGTGCAAAAGCAATCATACCAGGGATAAGGAACAGGAATACGGGCAACAACTTCAGGTAGGCTCCAAAGATGGTACCGCGACGGGCCTCAGTTTCATTCTTTCCAGAAAGGACACGCTGAACAATATATTGGTCAGTACACCAGTACCAGAAACCGATGACAGCAGATCCGATTAGGGCGCCCAGCCATGGATACTGCGGGTCGCTGTTGGAACGCATCAGATGGACCATTGTACCTGTGGCACCTTCGTAGTTAGGTTTAACATCACAGAGCTGGAGCATCTGATCCCAACTACCGAGGGCTTTCATACCCAAGACAAGGATAATCAGCGAACCTAACAGAAGGATCGGGGTCTGCAGTACGGAGGTGTAGAGTACGCTCTTCATACCACCGAAAATAGTGTAGATGGCGGTGATAAGTACTAGTCCGATAGCGGCAATCCAGAAGAAATCAATACCCCAGAGTTCTTCAATACCAAAAACCTGTTGGAACACAAGTCCACCTGCATAAACCGTCACGGCCACTTTTGTCAGAACATAGCTTATCAATGAGATGACGGAGAGAATAGTGCGGCTCTGTGTATTGTAGCGGCGCTCCAAGAACTCAGGCATGGTATAAACCATGCTTCGTGTATAGAAAGGAACAAACACCCATCCCAGGATTAGGATCATCCATCCTTGGATCTCCCAGTGGGCCATGGCCATACCCGAGGATGCTCCTGCTCCTGCGAGGCCAATCAGGTGTTCTGAGCCGATGTTTGACGCAAAGATAGATGCACCAATGGCAATCCATGTAGCATCCTTACCACCAAGGAAATAGTCTGCCGAGTTGTCGTTTTTCTGGCTGACGACCCAAAGTACAATGCCTATCAGCGCACAGCAGAAGACGCCAATGACAATCCAATCTAATAATGCCATAATTGTTTGTTATTTTAATGATTTTAGGTTTTTATTTGATACTGAATTTATATGCAGCATGACTGTAATACTTCTCTCCCGGGTTCAGTGTAGGCTGTACCCATGTAGGTTGGTTGGGTGAGTTGGGGTATTTCTGACTCTCCAGACATACACTCACGTGTTTGGGGTAGGTGAGTCCGTGCTTACGAGCAATCTTGGCATCAGGACCTACACCCTGAAAGTTTCCAGAATAAACCTGAACACCTGGTTCGTTTGTGAACATCTCCATGAAGATGCCTGTCTTTGGAGAGTAGAGGCTGGCGCAAACCTGTTTGTCATCCCCTTTACCGTCCTTATAAGTGTTCAGACAGAAGTTGTGGTCGTAACCTGTGGCATTCTGAATCTGGTCATACTGAGACTGGATACTGTCGCCAATGGCATGCGGTGTACGGAAGTCCATGGGAGTTCCTTCCACAGACTTGATCTCACTTGTCGGGATATAAAGCTTGTCACTTGGAGTGAAATTGTCTGCATTTACATAGAGAATCATATCATATCCGGGTTGAGTGAAGTCACCACTCAGATTATAATAATTATGATTCGTTTGGTTAATAATCGTCGGCTTGTCCGTTTCTGCCTCCCAAGTCATATCAAGGGTATTATCAGCAGTGAGTTTGTAAGTTGTGATAGCCATCACCTTACCAGGGAAGCCATTTTCTTTGTCTGCAGCCACAATGGTCAACTTAAGGATTGAGTCTCCAATCTGTTCTGCATCGTAGACCTGATGCATCCAACCTGTGTTTCCACCGCCATGCAGACAGTTGGGACCATCGTTCTTCTTAAGTTGATATACGATTCCGTCGAGAGTGAATTTTCCATCTTTGATACGGTTAGCGTAACGACCAACACTTGATCCGTAGTCTGAAGGCGTGTTGATGGTGTCAGCATATTGGGCAATATTATCAAAACCTAAAACAACATCGGTAGGCTTACCGTCTTTATCAGGAACGCAGAGAGAAACTACACGCCCGCCATAGTTCGTGATACATACTTCCATTCCGTTGTCATTCTTCAACGTGTAGAGTTTCACAGGCTTATCCTGGATCGTTGTGTCAAATCTAGCAGGATCAAGACCGGATACTGTGAGCTTTGAAGCCTGTTGGCTACCTGCACATGCAGAGAGCATCAGCGCAATGACGCTGATTCCCATCATCGTTTCTTTTAGTGCTTTCATCATTTACGTGTTTTAAGTTGTTTATGTTACAGTGTTTATTTTTGGGTGTAAAATTACAATATATTTTTGAACTAGCAACAGAAAAAAGAAAAAAAATAGCGGTAAAGTGTAATTGCTACACCTTACCGCGTGTATTTAACTTTTATAAACACAAGATACTGTGTTTATGTCAAGTAGAAACTAACAAATTTTACGTGAGCCATCGCCTATAACAACGTCGTAGACCTTAGGCTCATGTCCGTATTTTGCATTGAACTTTTTCTTCGCATCATCGATGAACTTCTTATAAAGATCATTGCGTACGAGATTGATGGTGCAACCACCAAAACCACCGCCCATAATACGAGATCCAGTAACACCGTTCTCCTTGGCGATGTCGTTCAAGAAATCAAGTTCCTCGCATGACACCTCATAGTCTTTTGACAGACCTTCGTGTGTCTTATACATCAATTCTCCTACCTTTTCGTAATCGCCTTCGTTCAGGGCATCGCAGACTGCCAATACACGGTCTTTTTCACCGAGAACGAACTTGGCGCGCTTGTAGTCTTCAGAACCCACTTCATCCTTGACCTCCTCGAGTTGCTCCCATGTGCAGTCTCGCAGGGTCTCGAATTTACCTTCTGGATGCTTAGCCTGAATATGCTTGACCACGTTCTCACAAGAGTTGCGACGATCATTGTAGGGAGAGCCTGCCAATTGGTGCTTGACAACAGAGTCGAGCAGTACCAGACGATATCCGTCGGGCTTGAAGGGGAAATACTCAAACTCACGACTGCGGCAGTCGAGACGCATCAGACAACCTGCTTTACCGAAGACGGAAGCAAACTGATCCATAATACCACAGTTCACACCGCAATAGTTATGTTCTGTAGCCTGACCAGCCAAAACCATGTCCCACTGTGAGACCTTGTTCTCCCCGAAAAGGTCGTTCAGACCGTATGCGAAGCAGCTCTCCATAGCTGCCGACGAGGACATACCAGCTCCAAGGGGGACATCACCAGCAAAGGCAATGTTATAGCCTTTGACAGGAACTCCCAACTTTTTCATTTCCAGTGAGATGCCGTAAATATATCGAGCCCAGGATGCTTTTGGACCTTTAGGATCGGAAAGCTTGAAGTCGACACGGTCTTTCAAATCGATAGCATATGCCATCACAGTGTCTTCCGTACCATTGGGACGCATCTCGGCCATGATGCCTTTGTCAACAGCTCCAGGGAATACGAATCCACCATTATAGTCGGTATGTTCACCAATCAGGTTGATACGTCCGGGAGATGCATATACATTACCAGTCTTTCCATCAAAATGCTTGATGAACCGACTTCTTACAAATTCAATATCCATAATGAAAAAATTAGAGGTTTATAAAAATCAATCGACAGGAATGTCCTTATTCACGTTCTTGCAGCCGATGAGCGCATAATAGAACATGTAGGCTACACCCAGCAGATAGATGAAATAACTAGGCATATATCCCATGATATCTGCGAAGAAATTCTGAACCACTGGCAGTACGCCACCGCCGACAACCATCATCATAAAGATTCCAGATGCCTGAGCTGTATATTTACCGAGGCCCTCTGTTGCGAGGTTAAAGATGGAAGCCCACATCACTGAAGTGCAGAGACCAACCAAGACCAGAAGCATTGCACTCATCGGGACAGTGGTCATTTCAACGGTTCCTTCCAGAATCTTTACCAACGGCATGGTGACGGTAACGCTTTTCGGTGTCAGCATGGCTGCGAGTATCAAGACCATTCCTACAGAGGTTGTGAAAAGCATCATCTGTCGTGAAGAGACCTTGGCAGCAATAGCACTGGATATCAGTCGGCCAACCAGCATGAGCAACCAGTACATGGCAGCGACAGATCCACCGATAGTGGCGGCATCAGCCAAAAGACCAGCACCCTTGTCAGACGTATCGGACAGATAGAAATTCAGACCACCAGGGATACCTACCTCAACACCTACATACACGAAGATCGCGATGACACCGAGCAGACAGTGGCGGAAAGCCCACGGTGAGTGCTCGAATTTTGTGTCGGCAGTCACCTTACCCATTTCAGGATCCTGAATGGGGATAAAGAGCAGGGCAACGAAGGCGGCTGCAAAGACGGTCATGGCAATATACATGACCAGATTGACATCGGCCATCTGTGTTGACGCTGTCACAGTACCAATGAGGGCACCTACCAGCATGGGGGTTAATGTTCCTGACAATGAGTTCAGTGTTCCACCAATCATGTTCAGCTGATTACCACGGTTACCTCCGCCACCAAGCAGGTTCAACATCGGGTTGACGACGGTGTTCAGAATACATACTGAGAAACCAGAGATAAAGGCGCCAAACAAGTATACGCAGAATCCTGAGATACCTCCTGAGAATCCGGAGAGGAACTGTATCAGCACACCGATAAAGCCTACAGCAATACCGATGAGAGCCGTTTTCTTATATCCCACTTTGGTCAGCATCTTTCCTGCAGGGATACCCATGAACAGATAGGCAAAGAAGTTCATGAAGTTACCCATGATGCCAAGCACATTTGAACCTCCGATTTCCGGCTGGCTTTTCCAGATGACTCCGATGGGGGCACCGAGGTTAGTGACAAACGAAATCATCGCATAGAGGAACATCATCGTGATGATGGCGATGATGCTTCCATTTTGTTTTTGAGTACTCATATTAGTTTTTTCCTTTTATTTAATTGTTTATGGTTATATTCATTACTCAACAACTCCGAAACGATATATGGTCTTCTGCTTATAGCGCTGCCCGGGATTCAGTATGACACTGGGGAAATACGGACGGTTGGGTGAATCGGGGAAGTGCTGGCATTCGAAGCATACGGCACTGCGGCGGGGAAATGTGGCACCATTGGCACCCTTATAGCCAGTAGCCCAGTTGTCGCTATAGAGCTGCACACCAGGTTCGGTAGTATAGCATTCCATCGTACGACCGCTGTTCGGATCGGTGATTCTTGCAGCAAAACTCAGCTCGCCCTCTTCCTGCTTGTTCAACACATAGCAGTGGTCATATCCAGCACCGTTCTTGATCTGCTCGTCATCGGCATCGATGTCCTTTCCAACAGGTTTCGGTGTGCGGAAATCGAACGGTGTACCTTCCACTTTGCGGATCTCGCCCGTAGGGATGGATGTTTCATCCGTGGGGATGTAGAAATCCGCATTGATTTCACAGATCAGATCATCGATAGTCGGTGTCGGGTCTGCTGTTCCTGCAAGACTGAAGAATGCATGATGAGTCAGGTTGACGATGGTCTTCTTGTTGGTTGTAGCAAGATATTCGATTACCAACTCGTTCTGGTCGGTAAAGGTGAACTCCACAGTAACGTCCAACTCACCAGTAAATCCCTCTTCTCCATAAGAAGAGATGCGGTGCAATGCCAGTGAACGGGGGCCCATCTGACGAGCATCCCATACTTTCGCATGGAAACCTGTCGGACCTCCATGCAGGGCGTTGGGTCCGTTGTTGATGGCCAACTGATACTCCTTGCCGTTAAGGGTGAACTGTCCCTTGCAAATACGGTTTCCAAAGCGGCCGATGAGAGTGGAGAGATAAGGCTCAGGGCTGTTAATAACATTCTCGATGCTATCATGTCCCTGGATGACGTTTGCCACTTTTCCATCTTTGTCTGGCACCATAATAGCACAAATGGCACCACCATAATTGGTGATAGCCACTTCATATCCTTTACGGTTCCTTAAGATGTACAAATCGGTTTTCTTACCATGGATTGTGGTCTGGAAGTTTTCTCTCTTCAGACCACACAGATTCGCTGTTTCTGCTGTGTTCGCCATATTCCTATGTTTTTAGTTACGTTATCTTTCTGCAAAGGAACAGAAAAAAAACCAAACAAACGAAGGAAACAACGAAAAAAATGTTTTTGATATATTAAAAAACTCTAAATGCGGTTCTTGAGAAAATCGGCCACGACATAACTGCTACCTCCGATAAACACAAAGTCTTTTTCGGTCGCAGCATTCTTGGCAGCTTTGTAGGCCGAGATGACATCCGGGTAGCTCTCTCCTTTCAGATCTTGGCTTTTAGCGTATAACTTCAGTACGTTCTCTGATACGGAACGCTTGTTGTTCGCTTTTGTGAAATAATAGATCGCGTCTTTCGGCAACAGGGCGATAACTCCTTCGATGTCTTTGTCTTCAACCATTCCAAACACAATATGCATCTGATGACATTTAACCGTTTTCAGTTGCTCGCTGAGGTATTGCCAGCCAGCCACGTTGTGTCCGGTATCACAGATGGTGAGTGGCGCTTCGTCAACAACCTGCCAACGACCTTTTAAGGATGTCAGTTGACATACGTTTAGAAAGCCTTCTCTTACTTCTCTGTTTTGGCATATGGCATCCTCTTGACATGAACATGCATGCATATATCCCATCTTCTCCAGTTCCTTGACAGCGCAAAGAATGGTGTTGGCGTTTTTGGCCTGATAGATACCGCCAAGCTGTCCCTCCAGAATTCCGAAGTGCTGGGTCTGGTATTTCATACCATTGTCGGATGGAGAGAATGTTTTAATTTCCTGCTGGTCCTCTGCAAAGATAATGGGTGCCTTTACCTCTTTTGCTTTCGCTTCGAAGACAGGACGAGTCTCATGTGTGGTCTCACCAATGACGACGGGAATGCCACTCTTGATGATGCCGGCTTTCTCTGTGGCGATTTGTTCAAATGAATGGCCTAAGAACTGTGTGTGGTCCATTCCGATATTCGTGATGATCGACAGGATTGGCGTGATAATATTCGTGCAGTCTAAACGGCCGCCTAGTCCCACTTCAATAACGGCAATGTCGACTTCCTTCTCTGCAAAGTACTTGAACGCCATGGCCGTAACCACCTCGAAGAAAGACGGTTGTATATGTTCTATGAAAGGGCGCTGCTGTTCGACGAACTCCACGACATAATCTTCATCGATGGGTTGCCCGTTGACTCGAATGCGTTCCGAAAAATCCACGAGGTGCGGAGATGTATAGAGTCCAACCTTGTATCCACACATCTGCAGGATGGCCGACAGTGTGTGAGCACATGACCCTTTCCCGTTCGTACCGGCAATATGGATAGTCTTATACGCCTTGTGTGGATGCTTGAAATGCTCATCCAGGGCTAATGTGTTCGTCAGCCCCTCCTTGTAACCGCTGGCCCCCTGTCTTTCAAACATGGGCATCTGGTTGTACAGATATTCACATGTCTCCTGGTACGTCATCTCTGATATGCTGATTGTGGTTAAACGGAATTAATTGAAATAGTTCTTAAAGCGTTGGAAGATAGAATCCTTCGTTTGCTTGTCGCCTTTGAAGTTGTCGCTTTGACGGAACTGATCAATAGCTTGTTTCTCTTCCCGGCTTAAGGTTTTGGGCACGTAGACACTGATGTTTACCACAAGATCGCCTTTGCCGTTGCCATAACCTTGTACGGCGGGTAGACCTTTTCCGCGTAGACGCAGGGTTTTCCCCGGTTGTGTGCCGTTATCAAGCTTAATTTTCAACTTGGAGCCTTCGATGGTCGGAACCTCTACCTCGCCACCCAGTGCCGCAGTCGGGAAATCAAGTAACAAGTTGTATATCAAATCGTTTCCGTCGCGGATGAATGTGTCGTGATCTTCTTCTTCAATGAATACCTGTATGTCACCGTTGATACCATTGTGCTTGCCGGCATTTCCTTTTCCTGGCACATTGACGACCATGCCTTCGGCCACACCTGCAGGAATGTTGATTTCAACGACTTCCTCGCCTTTCTTTACACCAGTACCTCCACACTCATGGCATTTGTTCTTGATAACCTGACCTTCTCCTCCACAGGCCGGACATACGCTCTGTTGTTGCATCATGCCGAAGATACTTTGTGTGGTATGAGTGATGACGCCACTACCATGACAAGTCTGACAGGTCTCCTTGCCGCTGCCGGCCTCTGCTCCGCTACCGTTACAGTGGGGACAGTGGATATCCTTGCGCACCTTGAATTTTTTTGTCACGCCAGTGTTGATTTCCTCAAGCGTCAACTTCACCTTCAGGCGCAGATCACTACCGCGGTGTTGCTGTGGACGGCGCTGTCCGCCAAATCCGCCGAAACCATGACCACCGAAGATATCGCCGAACATCGAGAATATATCGTCCATGTTCATGCTGGTACCTCCGAAGCCACTGAAGCCACCTCCGAAACCTCCTCCCATCGGACCGTCAAATCCGAACTGGTCGTACTGCTGACGGGTCTTCGGGTCGTGAAGCACATTATAGGCTTCGGCGGCCTCTTTGAACTTCTCCTCGGCTTCCTTATCGCCAGGATTCCGGTCAGGGTGATATTTGATAGCTATCTTTCGATATGCTTTCTTGATCTCGTCTTCTGAAGCGCCTTTCTCTACGCCCAGTACTTCATAGTAGTCGCGTTTCGCCATGAAACAATCAAAACATTAAATATTAAACATTATTGTCCGACCGCAACCTTTGCGTGACGGATTACCTTGTCGTTCAGTTTATAACCCTGCTGTAGGCAATCGATGACTTTACCTTTCTTGTCATCACCCATGCCTGGCACCATGGCTACGGCCTCATGAACATCGGTGTCGAAGTCTGCATTGTCTGTATCGATTCTACTAACACCTTGGGCTTCAAGTACTTTCATGAACTTCTGGTGGATGAGCGTCATTCCTTCGCGAAGCACCTCTGGATCATCGGTTTTGGTTCCGTTCTCGATGGCACGCTCCATGTCGTCGAGAATAGGCAGAACCGCAGTGATGAATTTCTCGCCACCATTCAGAATCAGTTCTGTACGCTCTTTCAGAGTTCGTTTGCGATAGTTCTCGAATTCAGCTACGCTACGCAACCATTTATCCTTCAACTCTGCGATTTCCTTTTGAGCCTTCTCTATGGGATCTTGCTCCTCGGTCTCGTCAGCGTTCTCGGTCATATCGGAATCCTCAGGATTGACGGTTCCTTCGGTCTCTGCCTCTTTGTCAGTCTCCTCAGATACCTGCTCGTTCAGGATATCCTCGTCTTCGATGTTCATATCTTTTTCTGTCATAACTACGTGGTTTTATTAATTCTGCTTTCCTAATTGCAAAAATCGTGCCGAATTAGGCGTACATCTTCTCTTTTTGCTCTTTGATAGCCTCGTCGTAGATATAATCATCGTAGCTCATCAGTTTGTCGATGGTTCCTTTCGGAGTCAGTTCGATGATGCGATCAGCCACGGTATTGATGAATTCGTGGTCATGTGATGCGAACAAAATGTTGCCTTTGAACTGTATGAGATTGTTGTTAAACGCCTGAATAGACTCCAGATCGAGGTGGTTGGTCGGTGTGTCAAGGATGAGGCAGTTGGCATTCCTCAACTGCATACGTGCAATCATACAACGCATCTTTTCACCTCCGGAGAGCACACAGACCTTTTTCAGGATATCCTCTTCTTTGAATAGCATCCTGCCTAAGAACGACTTCATGGTGACCTCGTTGCCTGGGCCCCACTGTGAAAGCCAGTCTACCAGGTTCATCTCTGACTGGAAGTACTCAGTATTGTCAAGTGGCAGATAGGCAGTGGTGATGGTTACACCCCATTTGTATGTGCCTGCCTGAGCCTCGCGGTTGCCGTTGATGATTTCGAAGAGTGCCGTCATGGCTTTCGGATTGTGTGAAAGGAATACGGTCTTCTGGCCCTTTTCAATCGTGAAGCTGACATTATCGAACAGAACGGTGCCGTCGGTATCTACAGCCTTCAGTCCTTCCACTTCGAGGATCTGTGTGCCAGGTTCGCGCTCCATAGAGAAGATGATACCCGGATATTTACGGGTTGAAGGGGTGATCTCCTCAACATTCAACTTCTCCAGCATCTTTTTGCGCGAGGTGGTCTGTTTTGATTTTGCCACGTTGGCAGAGAAGCGGCGGATAAACTCCTCCAGTTGCTTCTTTTTCTCCTCGGCCTTCATCTTCTGGTTCTGTGCCTGGCGTAGGGCAAGCTGTGATGATTCATACCAGAAAGAGTAGTTTCCACTGAACAGTGTCACCTTGCCAAAGTCGATGTCGACGGTCTGTGTCGAGACAGCATCGAGGAAGTGACGGTCGTGAGAGACCACAAGTACACACTGCTCCAAGTTCGAAAGATATTCCTCCAACCACTGTACAGTGTCCAGATCGAGGTCGTTGGTGGGCTCGTCGAGCAGCAGGTTGTCGGGGTGACCGAACAGCGCCTTGGCAAGCATGACACGTACCTTCTCGTTGTTTGAGATCTCCGACATCTGTTTGTAGTGCTGTCCCTCAACAACTCCGAGGTTCTGCAGCAATTGTGCGGCCTCGCTCTCAGCTTCCCAGCCGTTCATCTCTGCAAAAGCCATCTCCAGTTCGGCGGCACAGACACCGTCTTCTTCTGACATTTCCTCCTTGGCATAAAGTGCTTCGCGTTCTTTCATGTTCTGCCAAAGGGGCTGATGCCCCATGAGTACGGTGTCCATCACGGAGAACTCGTCGTATTTGAAGTGGTCCTGTTCCAGGACACTCAGGCGCTCACCGGGGTGCATCTCGATAGAGCCCTTATTGGGCTCCAATTCACCGCTGATAGCACGAAGCAGGGTAGACTTACCTGCACCGTTAGCACCGATGATGCCATAAATATTTCCACTTGTGAACTTCAGATTGACGTCTTTGTAGAGCGTCTTTTTTCCGAATTGTATTGCCAGATTCGTGACTGTAATCATCTCTATTTTACCTTATTATATTTTAATTGGGCTGCAAAGGTAGTGAAAAAAAACGAGACTTCAAAACAATTCAGTGAAAATGTGTGCCAGAGGACTGGGAGTTTCCTAATTCTAACTGATTCTTTACAAGATTATAATACGCTCCTCTCTTTGCTGTCAGGGACTTGTGATTTCCTGTATCCGTGATAGCCTGAGAAAGTGATTGTTTTCAGAATAGCTGACATCCTAAGAGCAATATTTTGGGGGCTGAAACAATCCTTTTTCGACTTACAGTGGGGCTACAATGTTAATTCTTTCTGTTGACTCGATAGTTTTATTGTTTTTTCTTGTTCACTTCAATAAAAAGCTGTACCTTTGTAACTGCAATTGAGGTCAATAAAGAGTTATTGATGTTTACGCAAATCGCAGAGAATTTCGGACTCCTGTATGTAACTAATTCGTAACCTCTCCCAGATATTGGCTCTAATCATTGCTGAAAGTCAATAAGTTATAAGAAATTGGTGGTTTAGAATTAGGAAATTAAATAGTTGAGATATGGCTAAAGATTTGGAGAACATAGGAATCCGTAGCGATAAGGTTCGCAACATCATGATGGAGAAACCACCAGTATTAATTCGATATGGTACGGCAATAATAGCAACTTTATTAGTTGCTGTGGCTTTTGTTGCTTTCTACATTATAATGTGAACAAAATTGATATGTAAAATATAACAGACTCCGGAACTCTGTAAAACAGACCAGACTGGATAAAAGGAGCGGAAACCGAAAGGCTATAAGAGTAGGATTAATAACTATTTTTCAATTATGGAAAGTTTAAAATTGAAAGAAAAATCAGGATTGACACGGGAAGACCTTGTTGCCATTCTTGGTGGTAGTAATGTTACAAATTCTGTAGAGGCCAGCGATAGTCGCGAACGCACTCGTGTCCAACAGACAAAGCTGCAACAAGAGACATGTGCTTGTGATGCAATAGGATAACATTACTAACAATTACGTTCGGGGAATAACCATTAAAGATATTCCCCGAACATTAAAATGATAATTACATGTATTACATATCTAAGTATAATTATTATCTAACGGTAGGAAACAAATATTATATCTATAATACCATAAGTAATAGATATAAAGAGTTCCCGCCTGCAGTATTCAATACTCTGCAAAATGCAGACAGGGCAGCTGTAGAGATTATAGATGCAAACTATAATAGCATTCTGCCTGCAACTATTGATAGTGACAATATTGAAGTGTTATTATCATTAAGGATGATATACAGTTCTGTTATGCATGAAGAAAGACTTCTTAAAATGGCTCATGATTCAGATGTGGTCAACACAGCTTTCTCATCGTTAATTATTCTTCCAAACCTTAGTTGTAATTTGAATTGCCACTATTGTTATGAGAAAGACAAAAACGAATTAATGTCGTTAGATCAAGAAAAGACACTCACTAGCTTCCTTACAAGTGAAGTTAGGAACAAGAAATGGTTAAATATAAGATGGAGTGGTGGTGAACCTTTGCTTTCTTGGAATAAAATAAAACGTATCTCCCAACAGATAATAGATGAATGTAATAAAAGTGGTTGTAATTACTCTGCCTCCATTATAACCAATGGAACCCTATTATCTGATGACAAAGTAGATGATTTCTTGAAATATTCTGTTAAGGCTGCACAAATTACACTAGATGGAGACTCGTCTCTTCATGATAAAATTAGGCACTTTAAATCAAATGGGCAAGGGACATTTGGAATAATAATGAAAAATATAGGCCAAGCATCAAAAAAAATAAAGATTCATCTACGAATAAATGTTGATAAAAATAATTTTGTCAATATTCCTCATCTTTTTGATGAAATTGCAAGTACTCATTTAGACAGGGATAATGTGCAATTATTCTGCAGACCTGTGATGTGCTCACTTGCTAGAACTCCTAATACCAAGCTTTTTTCTCCTTCGGAGTTCTTAGAGATAGAGGAACATTTATTGAAATGGGCCAAGGAAAGAGATTTACAATATTCATTTCACCGTGGAATGGGAAACAGATCCTTCCGATGCTGCATGAATGCTGTAGAAGGATTCTATATATCTCCTGATTTGCTACTATATAAATGCCCGATGTATATTGATTATGACAAGAGACACTCTGTTGGATATATCGATAAAGATGGTAATATGAAGATTACTAATATAAAAGAGTTCTCTATTGGATTTAAGAATTCCCCATACGATGAACATAGCAAATGCAGGAGATGTAAAGTATTACCTATATGTAACGGAGAATGTTTTATGCAACGCATATTGTCTCCATCTGACGAAAATGCGGGATGTATCCCGGAAAAGAAATCAATGGCAGAAAAAATGAAATATGCAATTGAAAATTCACTTGAACTACATGCATTTAATCGATCAAGTTTTTTGGAAATTTAAAAATTAATAAGATGAAAACATTAAAAAGAATAAAAAAGTATAAGGCAGAGTTGCCTGAAAAAACAGTTACAAACATCCGAACCATCCTATGCGAAAAGTTAGGTATCAT
This sequence comes from Prevotella aff. ruminicola Tc2-24, assembly GCF_900110895.1. Classification (GTDB taxonomy): domain Bacteria; phylum Bacteroidota; class Bacteroidia; order Bacteroidales; family Bacteroidaceae; genus Prevotella. The sequence goes on from NZ_FOIQ01000001.1 coordinate 147,975, forward strand.
TCTTGAAGAAGCAGATTTCAAAAGCGAGGGTGGCTTTTACTCTACAAGGATTAAGATCGGAAATTACAATCTTTCAGACTTAGACTATGGAACTAATGGCAAAGGAATGACATTCTCTTATGCCTTGGCAAGTGCCCATGGAGAGTTTATGGAGAGGATGCAGAACTTGGCTATAATTCGTTCCAATTCTTTAGCGTATAAAGATAGTAAATTCATACGTGATAATTCAGAATACATATCATTCTTGAAGAAGAACAATATGTTGTTGAATTATCAGTATGCTCCTGACGAGGAATATGTTATAGTGACAACCAACAACTATGAAGATATATTAAAAAATATTGGTTTTCCAGATAGAAAACTATTATTTGATAATTATCAGGGTAGAAAATTGAGTATGTTACCGTTTTATAATGTTACAAAAAAAGCTATAGAGCTTTTACCCTATGAAATTGTATTCAACAATTGTACTTCAAATGGAATGTGTGCAGGAAACACTCCAAAAGAAGCAATTATTCAAGGGCTTTCCGAAATCATTGAACGGTATGTTGTAAGAGAAATCTATATGAAGGGGCTTTCTTTACCAACAATTCCTGATTGCTATTTTTCTGGTACGGAAATACTGGATAAAATCAATTTGTTAAAAGAAAAATATGGCGAGAATTGGAAATTCCAAATAAAAGACTGTTCATTATGCAAAGGATATCCTGCTATTGGTATATTAATGCTAAACCATGTAGAACGTAAATACCTTTTCCATTTAGGAGTAGATCCTTCGCCCATAACCGCCTTAGAACGTTCACTTACAGAAATATTCCAAGGCAGAGAAATAGCTGCTATCTTAGATATGGATTACTCTGTTCAGAATGGCATGCTGTATGATCCAAATATCATGGATGCAGAATTCTACAAAACATGTACAACGGGGAGTGGCCATTATCCCATCACGATTTTAGATGAACCAGAAGATTCTAATTTCTTCGGTTTTGATGATTCTTGGGGTATTTCTGATGATAAAGACCTGAAAAAACTCATTCGTTTAATTGAAGGAGAAGGCCATGAGATATTTATTAGGGATGTTTCTTTTCTCGGATTTCCCTCTTATTGCATCTATGTTCCTGGTATTACTGAATTCCGAAATATCATTAAGGATAATCAAAGGAAGGCTCATGCTGATTTAAAACCTTTGGCAGTATCAGCTGCCCTTAACTTATATTTAGCTTCTAAAGAAGAAATGGAGGCACTTGCTACCTATATAGAGAACGAGAAAAAGTTTATAGAGCAAGTAATGGAATATGATTCCGATAGCTTTCTTATACGATATGACAAAGATTTGATTAAAGGAGTATTGTATATAGCGTCAGAGAATTATAGCAAAGCATACATTCATATAAAGAAGTATAGTGACAACTTTTCAGGAACGCCAAAAGAAAAACTGTTTTTCTCTGCACTTAGCGATATGCTGTTATGTAAGAAAGAAGGTTATAGCGCAGAAAGTATGAATTTGTTGTATGACAGATTAACAATAGAAACTGTTGGGAACTTTATTCAAGGGAAAGAAGTCTTAAAATATGTGCCATATGCAAGTTTTAGCAACAATGACTGGGATCGTTTCGGGGAGAAGCATCCTTCGTTTATGGGGATGCTTCAAGTGATGAAGAAATTGGAGGATGCATACATCGAAAATATTCCTAATCAAATTGAATTAAGGAGAATTATAGCATAATAAAAGAATGTCAGACAAATGTCAGGAAAAAAATTCGTCGTTTACGGTCAAATCGCTGTAATTTTGCAGCCGCAAATAATGTTAAAACGTGAACGATTTCCGTTTTCATGTGTATGCCTATAACGGAACCTCTAAACAAAACAAATAAAATGAGAAGACTGATTCTATTTTCAATGGTTTGCCTGATGACCACAATAACACAGGCACAGAATGAGACTACAGCGGAGAACGATTCCGTGGCATGGGATAAGATGCTCAGCGAAATCTCCGTGACGGGACACCGCCACATCGTCAGGATGAAGGGCAATACGCTCGTTGCACAGGTGGCTAACACGGAACTGGCCAATCTGGGCACAGCCAATGATGTACTGTCGCGTCTGCCATTCATCAATATGGACGGCGACGAAATCAGCATCGTCGGAAAGGGCAAGCCCGCAGTGTTCATTGACAATCGCCCCGTGCGCGACGAGTCGGAACTACAGATGCTCCGTAGCGAGAACATAAAGAACATCCAGATTATCACTTCGCCAGGCGCGGAATACGCTTCGGACGTGAAGGCCGTCATCAAGATACAGACGCGCCAGCCGTTCATCAAGGGACTGAGCGGAAAATTGACCTCGCAGACGTCTGCCAAGCGCATCTGGGAGGAAATGGCGATGGCCGACCTGAGCTACAACTGGACGAACTGGCAGGTGTTCGGACAAGTGATGTATAACAACGGCGGACGCAAGAACTATGACGTGAGCACTACCGACTTCCTTTTCAACGGTCAGCAAAACCAGCTTGTAAACACGGCTACGAAGCGCAACAAGTCTGAGGCCACGACCGCAAAGGGCGGCTTCAACTGGAACAGAGGCGGGCAGTCGCTCGGTGCCTACTACCAGTACACCAACCAGCCTACTCACTTCAAAAGCCGCGGCACGGAGGATGACGACGTGCTGGGCATCAAGGAGCAGAGCATCGGCAAACTCATCGACATCGATTCAAAGCAGGAGAAGCATTTGGCGTCGGCCTACTATGACAACACGTTCGAGAACGAGGCGCACCTGCACTTCGACGGCAACTACATCCACACATGGTACACCGATAACAACCTGACGCAGACCGTTTCGCCCACGACCAGCGAGATTGTTCCCTCGCAGACGGGCATGAACTCCGACCTCTGGGCGGGCAAACTCTACTACGAGTTTCCATTTGCCACGGGTAAACTGAACATTGGCACTGAGGACAGTTACACCTATAACCATCAACAGTACACGATGCAGAACGTTGCCGTCGGCACTTACATTCCCTCGACCGAGAACGAGAGCCGCCAGACCGATTGCGCAGCCTTCGCCACATGGCAGAAGGATTGGAATGCCCTGTCACTCCAGTTGGGTTTGCGCTACGAATACGTGAAGTTCGACTACAAGCGTGACGGCATCCGTGACGATGAGGTGAGCCGCACCGACAACAGTCTGTCGCCCAATCTCTCGCTCTCGTACAACTTCAACGAGACCACCTTCATGTCGCTCGACTATTCGCACTCCATCACTCGTCCGCCTTACAAGCAGTTGCGCAGTTCCCTATTATATGTCGGCCCCTACGAGGTGGAGGGTGGTAATCCCACGCTGGCCGACTGCAAGACCGACAATCTGAACTACATGTTCGGCTGGAAAGACCTGATGCTGGAACTGACCTACAGCCATCTGGCCGACACCTACGTCTATACCAAAGAACACTATTCCGATGCAAGGCCCCTGCTCGTGTTCAGTCCCCGTCAGGCCGACATCAACACGCTGAACGCCTACCTGTCTTACGCCCCCGTGGTCAAGTTCTGGAAGCCCAACTTCACCGTCGGCTTCGACCAGCAGTGGCTCACGCTCTACGGCGAGAAGTACAACAAGCCCATCTTCCGCTATATGCTGAAGAACATCTTCACGCCCTCGAAGAACTGGATGATGACCTTTGACGTGACAGGCTCGACACGCGGCCACACGATGACCAACGAAATGCGCTCACAGTGGGGCATCGACCTCTCCGTGCGCCGCTACTTCATGCAGAAGCGCTTGCAGATAGCCCTTGCCGCCAACGACATCTTTCACACCCGCAACCAAAGCTGGTGGATGAACGTCAAGGACGTGAGCCTTTACAAAGACTCCGATGCCGACACCCGACGCCTGATGCTCACCGTTTCCTACATCTTCAACCCCAAGAAGAGCAAGTATAAGGGCGAGGGAGCCGCCAACGACGAAATGAAACGACTCTAAACGAATGAAGAAGACCGCTCTGCTATTTATCGCACTCCTTGTTATCCTGGCAAGCATCGACTTCATCTGGCCTTTCACCACGGAAAGGACAGATGAAGACGTGTTTGAACAAGGCTTGAATACTGCTGAGATGCAGACATACCAAGACCCTGATTTGGGCTTCACGGTTAGATACCCGTCGTTTTTCGCCGTACAGCCCGACTCGCTCGATGAATACACAGGCCATGTCCGATTCAGTTATGATAACGAGTGGGCAACTGTCGTGCTCGAATGTTATGCCCTGCGCAACTATGGCCAGTCGCTCAAAAGCGGGATGGACTCGCTTGCACAGGTGCTTCATGCGACAGACTGCAAACTCGGCAGCGATTACTTCATCCTCTCTGGCCCACAGTACGAAAATGATAGTCGTATAGATGACTATAGCTATTATTCGCGATTAGTCAGTCGGGGCAAACTTTGGTTTGTCTATACGATGGTTTATCCAGACCGCTATCACAATCACCTCGGCAGACTCTTCAAGGAAATCGACGACTGGCAGGTGTTCGAGGATCAGCGCACAGGTATCAGCCGTGCCGACAGTTTCATGCTTGATGCCACCAAATGGAAACGCAAGAAACGTGTAATATACAACAATAGAACAGACTAGTTATTCCAGTATGAATGTGACACAATATGACAATGATTCACCCTTAGTAAAACAAGGTCGTAATTGTAGCCTCATTCCAATAACTTGTGTCGGGAGGTCAAGAAATTTGTTGCAAACAACACGCACAATGCAATATAACCATCTGTTATTCAATTAGTTTCGTTCTAAAGGGTGCAACATTCATTTGCACAGAACAAGGAAATGATATAATTTTGCACAAAAAAGATCAAATCCAGACCAAACTGGTAAACAGGAGCGAAAGCAGAAAAGCTATATGAGTATGCAAAATTTAATATTGATAAAATGAAAACAGTTAAGTTCTTATCAAAACTTTCGGCCATACTTATTTGGCTTTGTAGTATGTTTCTCATGTCAATCAGATGATTACTCTGATGTGGCATCGAACAAAGAGACTAAGACCTCTGACAAGACTTTGGTGGAACTACCATCAGGCGCGACAGTTGCTCGCAGTGGTGAACAGTACACTTGGCAGGAGGACATATTGCTAACTGAACAGCAACTTGAACTATTGGCTTCAACTGGTTCGCCGTTTGTGCCTATGTCAGAGCCACAGAATGGGCCATTAGAACTTCCTGCTGCGTTTGGCGGAGGCAAGAAAGAATCTACAACAAGATCATGTGCGGTGTATCCAAACGCAAATCTGTGGGCTATGGTACGTTTTGTATATGCCCCAAATGGCTATGACTTTGAAACTCAACTGGCACCATCTACGAAGGCTACAATCCAAGCTGCTCTGAGACATTGGGAAGCAACTACCAATGTTAGATTCTATAATGCGACGGGACAACCAACACATGATGACACTTACAACTTTGATTATCCTTACATTTATTTCTGCAACGGCTCAGGTAACAATTCTAGTGTAGGACGTATAGGCGGAAAACAAGTATTGCATCTGAATTATTTTGCATCAATGGGAAATGCAGCCCATGAGATTGGGCACGCAATAGGCCTCTATCATGAGCAGTCCAGACATGACAGAGACAATTACATTACAGTTAATTATAGCAACATACAACCCAGCAAGAAAGGTAATTTTGATAAGGTTACATCAAACTATTACAATATGGGGGCATTTGATTTCTCGTCTATCATGTTGTATTCTTCGGATGCTTTTGCTATAGATCCTACTATTCCAACTATGACAAAAAAGGACGGCTCTACGTTTACGGGACAAAGAATTGGCCTTAGTGATGGCGACCGGCGTTTTCCAAACTATTTCTATCTACCGTATATTGCCCGTTCTGACACGTATGCAGAATTGGACACGATAATGTATGACAGCAACAACAATAGGCTGACCCAGGCCCAGATACTACAAATTCAAGCCCAACTCAACAATGGCAATCCAACCCCTCCCTCAAATGGTAGGATAGCAAATGATTTTTAGTAACAAAACTTCGAGTACACAAATACATGGAAATGAAAACAGCGAGAATTGTAATCTTGTTCTTTGCACTACTGTCTTTTGTAGCATGTGATAGTAATGACGAGGTCATTGATAAAACTGAGCAAATTATACTCTATGTTTCTGCAGAAACTGGAACCTATCAGAATGTTCCAGACAATAATTATGTTGAAGGCATGCGAATTAAAGAAAAAGGAGAGTCTCAATGGATATGTGTATCTTTCCAAGAAATCTCAGGCTTTACTTTTGAGAACGGCTATGAGTACGAACTGCTAGTGAATAAGATAATAGTTGCCAATCCACCTCAAGATGCAGGAAATGTAAAATATGAACTGATAAAAGTAATCTCTCAAACAAAAAAGGAGTAGAGAAATTGTTGGTTCCTTTAAACTATACGAGGCTACCGAGATTAACAATCGGTAGCCTCGTAAATAACAAGTTGTACTTGTGGCTTTGTTTATAATTTGCAGCACGGCTTCCGAATTAAAGCCTTTGTCCCCGTTTCTTTTTTTCTTCTGTTGCAACCGACGATGGAATGCTTCATCTTCTGGGTCATAGACAAGGTTGGAAGTGTCGAACAAGCCCAATGACGAAATATTGATAGATGATTCAGATGGGTAGTGATGTGATTCCTCATGATGCTCTTCCTGTCTAGGATTGGGCTCTTGTCTATACTGGTGGTTCTGCCTTGTCTGCTGCTGAAAGCGGTCTTGGTATTCTGTTCTTTCATCGCGTTTCCATCCAAATACCTGACGATATTAGCGAATGAAAGGTCGCGCTTAATCTGTGAACCCTTGAAGTGAAGCCCATCCTTTCGTAAAGCGGAGCCCCTGTATGTCCTTGATGCTCATTAACTGAAGTACTACAGCTCTTTGAATCCTAAGCATCGCAATGATAGTTAAAGGAACTGCTGTTTTATCTTCAAATTGGTAATTTCTTGGGCAAATTTTGGGCATTTGGGCAAAATTTGCCCAAATTGTTAGAGTCATTTTTAGTCTTATTTTCATTAACATCTTTTAATCGCACTCGTTTTCAGATAGTTGTAAAATTACGATCTGAAAACGAATTCTTTTTGCTTGCACCCCTGCTTATGTTACAAGTGCGATCGCAAACAAACGCATTTAGTAACAAGTAAAAAGGACAAAAGATGAAATGCAATATTCTGACTGAAACGGCTTTCTTCCGTGCCGCCCAAAACGGAAGCCTCGAAGATATGACTGCCTGTTATGGTGAGTTTATCGAAAGGGTTGTGGACGTGTGCGGTTGCAAGAATGGCAAGACAACGGCCGTTGCCACTCTGCTGTTCGCAGGGATAGAACTGAAGGCAATGGGCAAGGGGAATCGGATGGTGGAAAAGGCTGTGACGTTCATCGGCGAGATGCAGAAGGTGGTGGAGCAGATGCCCGCTTCGGAGATAGCGGAATCGGCCAAGACGGGGCTGAACTGGACTGGTGACATCGTGAACCTTGTGGAACTGATGTATGGGCTACAGGAGATGCAATGCCTGAACGACGGGAAACTGCCCATTGAGGAACTCGGCAATCGCATATTCCCCCTGTTCGGGCTTCAGCCGAGGATCTATTCGCGTATCTATATCGACATCAAGCAGCGGGCCACGAAGAACGGCAACCGCACGTATTTCCTCAGCAGGATGCGGAACATGCTGGAGGAACGGATTGACCAGGACATACATATCTCGCTGAGAAGGAAATAAAAAAGTATCTGTTCATACGATATTCAGAAGCCCCGAACGATGTGAGTCGCCCGAGGCTTCGACTTTCTCAGAGATAGACTATCATTGCACGCTCCTTGCGTCTCGTCACCCTGTCGCATATCCAACGGCGGAACTCGGAGGCGAGCCCGGTGTGGACGTGGTAGGAGATGGCGATGACGCACTCAAGGTTGTAAAGTTCGTCTTTGTAACCGCTTTCCAGGAGGTCGTACTTGCTGATTAAATCGAGGTTGACGGCCAGTTGACTACGCATCCTGTTGATGATGCAACGCACCTTCATGATGGTGACGCCGAGCAGACTGGCTATCTCGCCCGCAGTCATCCAGACGTCGTAGCCCGTCAGCTCAAAGCGTTCGTGCTCAAACACGATGAGGTCTCTCTTCATCATAGTTCAGTCCCTTCACCTTATTTATATTACCATACCGATGTTAGGCGAGAACTGCTGGATCTTTGCCAGTTTCGTGGCCAGCGTATCAATCTCGCAGCCCAACTTCTCTTGCGTAATCTTCGCATAAACCTGAGTGCTCTCGATGCACTTGTGACCCAATACGGAGCCGACGACCTCCAAAGGCATCCCGTTCGACAGGCAGACAACCGTTGCCATCGTGTGACGGGCCATGTGCCAGGTCAGATTTTTGGTAATTCCACACAACTTGGCAACAAAACGGATTCTCTTGCAACAGGATTTGTGGTTAGGCACATCGAAGACATGCCCGTCTGTGCATAGTCCCTTGTACTTCTTGAGGATTGCCAGCGGGATAGGCAGCAGTTTCACGTTCTCAGCCACGCCTGTCTTCTGGCGGTGAGTGTGAATCCACAAACTGCCATCAGCGGGATTCTTCACGATGTTCTCGTTCTTCAGGTTCTTCAAGTCGGCATGAGCCAAGCCTGTGAAGCAGCAGAAGATGAAGAGGTCGCGGATGTAGGCACGTCGCGGTGTGAGCCTCGGATTGTTCATTAAGGCGTTCAACTCTTCCTTGGTCAGAAATCCCTTTTCGGTTTCCTCCTTTTGGATGTGGTAGTCACTGAATGGATAACGCGACACCCAACCGTTCTCATGGGCACGGTGCATCAGCATCATAATGGCATTGTTGTAGAGGATGCAGGTGTTGTGCGAGATGTTCCTCTCTGTTTTCAGATAGACTTCGAAGTCCGAGACGAAGGAGGGTTGGATTTCCTTTAACGCCATATCCGACACTCTATAGTGTTGGCGCAAGAACTCCCCGACATGCTTATAGACGGCCTGGTACTTGTGCAGCGAGGCTTTCGATCGCAGACCGCCCTCATACATGCGCTGATACTCAGCATTCCATTGGGCAAACATCGTCATCAAAGTTTGCTGACGATACTCCAGACCGAGGAAGGCATTCTTCACCTTCTCTGCCGTCACGAAGTTGTCGCGGTCAACAATCTCCTTGTAATACTTGTCGATACGGGCCTTGATCTTGTCAAGTTCCATGTTGACATTGCGGGCCATGACGCTTTTGCCAGTGGCACGACCGCCTTTGGTTTCCCAGAGGTCAGGCTTGCAGTCCACCTTGCAACTGAACTGGCACTGTGTTCCATCCACTGTGATGCGACCCATTACGGGGTACGTTCCATCCTTCTTTAACTTCTCCCTCTTGAGGTAGAAAATGATACTGTAGGTACTCTTCATTTTTACACTAATTTTACGTTTAACTTTCAGTTTGCAAAATTAGTCAATGCCGAGCATCCGATTTCTACGCAAATCTATTCAAATTTCGGCAACTCGTACCAAAGTCGGTTCAATTTCTCAAACTCGTTGAATATCAACCGTTTCAGTGTCTGAAAGTAACCTGTTCTCCTCGATTTTCACAATTTCAGAAACAAGTTACGAATTAGATACTTAAATCTTTCCTTCATACCGTACTCAAGTTGCAGTCCACTGTTCTCATCATTCCGCAGTTTCCTTCCCAATCCCCTGATTTGCAACGATTTTTCCGCTTTTCTCCTCTTTTGTTATCCGATAGCTGGTTTAGTTAGGGGAAACCCACACTTTCCCCGGAGGAAACTCCCAGTTTGCTCAGAGGGTTCCTTTGGTTGAAGGAAGCTCGTAGTGATAGATGTCGCGGCGTACTGCCATTTTCAGGGCTCTGGCGAGAGCCTTGAAAATGCCTTCAATCTTATGGTGTTCATTCTGCCCTTCGGCTTTGATGTTCAGGTTCATCTTAGCCGCATCACTCAGCGATTTAAAGAAATGTAAGAACATTTCAGTTGGCATCTCCCCAATCTTCTCACGTTTGAATTCCGCATCCCAGACTAGCCAAGGACGTCCGCCGAAATCGAGGCAGACGGCGCACAGGCAATCGTCCATGGGCAGAGCGTATCCATAGCGCTCGATACCGCGTTTGTTGCCAAGGGCATTGAGGATACACTCACCAAGAGCAATAGCGGTATCTTCAATGGTGTGGTGCTCATCTACTTCCAGATCGCCCTTTGTGTGGATGGTAAGGTCCATCATGCCGTGTTTGCCGATTTGCTCCAACATATGGTCAAAGAATCCGAGGCCAGTGCTGATATCGCACTTGCCAGTGCCGTCGAGATTGACGCGGACATGGATGTCGGTCTCCTTGGTAACCCGCTTGACTTCTGCGATGCGTTCGCCTGCAAAAAGGATCTCTGAAATCTTTTCCCATGTGATTCCTTCATCGCTAAGGATCAACGACTTGCATCCGATGTTTTGAGCAAAGGTTCGGTCTGTTTCTCGATCACCGATGACGTACGAATTGGCTATGTCGTACTCGGGATTGTTCATGTACTTCTCCACCAGTCCTGTGTTGGGCTTGCGGGTCGGCGCATGATCCTCTGGAAAGTGCGGGTCAATGAGGATGTCATCGAAGCGAATGCCTTCGCCCTCTAGTGTCTGGAGAATGAAGTTGTGTACAGGCCAGAAGGTGTCTTCTGGGAAAGATTCGGTGCCCAGACCATCCTGATTGCTAACCATCACGAACTCAAAGTCGAGTTTTTCGCGGATGAAGCTTAGATTACGGAAAACGCCTGGTGTAAACTTTAGCTTGCTGAAACTGTCGATCTGTTCGTCAGCAGGCTCTTCTATGAGTGTTCCGTCACGATCTATAAATAATAATCTTTTCATGATTTTTCATTTATGTTTTGCCGTTCTTTTTCTTGTGCTTCTATGGAGCCAGCGGCATAGTATGCTGGGAAGAAGATACTGGGAATCACATATGCTTGTATAAAACTGGCCAGTGTGAATACCAGGAAAGTCAGTTTTGTGATGTATGCTGGCATCCCCAGCGGGTCGCCCATCAGTACACCTGTCAGAGCCTTAAAGTTGGCAAGGAGAAGGATGTTGGCAGGCAGGGTCGTCAGTGCCAGAAAAGCCACACTAAGAATGATGGTGATGATGGCTACAGTGAAGAGCAGCCCCCACTGGCGGAATCCCACACGGTAGTCATGACTCAGGATTTTTAAGAAACGAGCGTCTCGTGTGGTCAAGTAGCGCATAAGCGGGTAGGACAACGGCACTGCCAGTATTAGGAAGAACAAACAGAGCAGGGCCACAAGACCTAGTCCTGCCAGCGACTGTTTGATGATTGCGTATGCCGCTCCTACGCTGATGATCGTGAAGATGATGATATTCAGCAGCAGACAGGCGAGTGCACAGATAATGGTATGGCACAAGATACGCTTGTCTGTATTGATACAAAAGAAGCGGGGGGCAGCCGCGATAATCCCTTGCGTGCGATGTTGGTATAGCATGGAAAAGAACTGCGAGTAAAGCCAGATGGCTACGATCAGTGTGAGAATCAAAGCTATAGAAACGAAGACATTCTCGACGGTATAGTCTGGAACATATAAATGTCCTGTTGTTATGGCGATGAAAAAGCGAGGAAACTCTTTCATCATCACACTGGTACAGAAACCATAGAGTAAAGCGTAGAGCAAGGCCATCACCCATGTGCGACGGAAGATGGTTCTGAAATTGCCGGTATAGAGCTTGTATCCGGCTGCTATGCAGACCCGGCTGCTGCGGACTTTCAAGAGTGCATCGTCTTTGTCTTTTTCCATATAAAATGATATTTTCACTATGTTGTGCAAAGGTACATCATTTTTTCGTAACTTTATCATCTTTGATGATGATTTTCGTGCAAAAAAGCATGCGACCCAAGATCGAAATCTTTCTGATGGCATAAAAAAAGAAACGAGTTTCTTTGTTTTGCGCTCTACTTTTAGTAACTTTGCCATCAGAGATGGCGAACTTACTCCGTCTCGGCATAAAAAAGATTGAAATCTTTTGTTCTGCTCTCGACTTTTTAGTAACTTTGCACCATTGTTAGTAGTTATTGAGGCATTTTATGAAAATATTAAAGTGGGGATTTATCGGCTGTGGCGAGGTGACCGAGAAGAAAAGCGGTCCAGCTTTCAGTGAGGTAGAAGGCTCAAGTGTAGAGGCGGTGATGAGCCGTACGGAGCAACGGGCCCGTACTTATGCTGTCCAGCATGGTATCCGAAAATGGTATACTGATGCGCAGGAACTGATAGATGATCCAGACGTCAATGCTGTTTATGTGGCTACTCCACCGTCAAGCCATGCTACTTATGCTATCATGGCAATGAAAGCCGGTAAACCTGTATATGTTGAGAAGCCTTTGGCTGCCAGTTATGAAGATTGTGCACGTATCAATCGTATCTCAGAACAGACAGGGGTGCCTTGTTTCGTGGCGTATTACCGTCGGTATCTTCCTTATTTCCAGAAGGTGAAGGATATCGTCTGCAACGGAAGAATAGGTAAAATCATAAATGTACAGGTGAGATATACAGAACCATTACGTGCTACTGATGCGGAAGCCATAAAGAACGGTCAACCGTTGCCGTGGCGACTACAGCCGGAAATCGCAGGTGGTGGCTATTTCTATGATATGGCACCTCATCAGCTGGATCTTCTGCAGGATATGTTTGGCGTAATCCTGGAAGCTCGTGGCATATGTGCTAACCGTGGGGGCTACTATGAGGCGGAGGACTCGGTAAGTGCCTCTTTCCGTTTTGAGAACGGCCTGCCTGGTAGTGGTTCTTGGTGTTATGTTGCCCATGAGAGTGCAAGGGAGGACTGTATTGAGATTATTGGTACGGAAGGACAAGTCAGCTTCTCCGTCTTTGACTATAAACCTATTCGTCTGCAGACTAGCGACGGAGACGAGAATATCACAGTGCCTAATCCGCCTTATGTGCAATATCCACTCATTAAGAATGTGATTGAGCATCTGCAGGGGCTGGGTGTATGCACGTGTACCAGCGTTTCGGCAACGCCAGTAAACTGGGCCATGGATCGTATCTTAAATAAGTTCTGAAGACGTTGAAGGGACTATTGATGATATGGCTCCTGCTGACGGCTGCGCCTATGATGGCCGACCGTGTAGAAGAGATGGATAGTCTCTCTGTGATGAGAGATTCTCTACCCAAATCCAAGGAACTCAGTCCGCTCCGACGTACTATCCGGGGGCTTGACCAACTGCACAATGAGTATATAGAGCCTCAGCATTATGAGTTTACGGTGATGATGCAGTTGACGCGTACCTATGAGAGTTTCATGCTGGGAAGTAATGGACAAAGCATCTTATTGGCGCCAGACGAGCTGACGAAGGTAGGGCCGTATTTCGGCTGGAGATGGGTGTTTTTCGGTTATACTTTCGACCTGAGCCATCTTGGATTTGGTAGCAACGGTATCAGAAAAGAGTTTGACTTTAGTATTTATACCTCACAGGTGGGTGTGGATCTGCATTACAGACGGACTGGGCATGACTATAAGGTGCGTGATGTCAAGTTAGGCTATGGCATTAATGGTGATGAGTTCGAGGACATGCCGTTCGATGGCATCAGTGTAGGGATAACAGGCTTGAATGCCTACTACATCTTCAATCACGGTCGTTTCTCATATCCAGCGGCCTTCAGTCAGAGTACCTGTCAGAAAGTGAGTTGTGGCTCGTGGATGGCAGGAGCAGGGTATATGCGAAATACGCTCGATTTTGATTTCGAGAAGTTGGAGGAGTTGTTCAATGAGAGGGCAGGGAAGGATCAGGAAGTGAAACTCGACAGCGGTCTGATGTTCAGTCACATCAAGTATACTGACTATAGTCTCTCGGGTGGCTACGCATATAACTGGGTGTTTGCCAAGGATTGGCTCTTCTGTGCGAGCGGCCAGTTGGCTTTGGCCTACAAAACGAGCTATGGTGATATGTCGAATGAGAAAAAGGGCTTTGATTTCTCAAAAGTGAACGTAGATATGCTAGGGCGGTTTGGACTTGTCTATAATAATACGAGATGGTATGCCGGATTGAGTGCCATCCTGCGTACGAACAATTATCGGGGGTCACGCTTTACGGCTAATAATATCTTCGGATCGTTCAATGCCTATATCGGCTATAATTTCATGTTAAAGAAAAAGTACAGGAAAAGAAATGGATAGATTGAAAGGAATAATTGGAATGATGATGGTGCTGTTCCCTTGTATCCTTTGTAAGGCAGAGGGGAAGACGATGTATGCTGCACTTCCGACAGATAGCATCGACGTGTGTCGTTTTCTGGAAGAGGCGCGGCACATGCCTCGTACCACTAATTTCCCATTGTTCTTTGCACGGAAATTCTTGGGGAAACCATATGTGGCGCATACACTAGACCTTAACGATGAGGAACGGCTGGTGGTGAATACCCGTCAGTTGGATTGCACGACGTTGGTTGAGAACGTGACGGCACTCACTCTTTGTGTCTATCGTAATCTGTACTCATGGCATGACTATCTGAATGCGTTGGTGGCTATGCGTTACCGCCATGGGCTTATAGATCGTTATCCAAGTCGCATTCACTATTTCACGGAGTGGATCACCGCTAATACGGCAACGGAGATGGTCAAGGAGATCCAGACTCCTGATCCTCCTTTTAGTCATGTGCAGACTGTTTGTGTAAACTATATGAGTCAGCATCCGGAAAGCTATAAAGCTCTGTCGCAGCATCCGGAGTATGTGGAGGATATCCGGCAGATGGAGGAACGTGTCACAGGTGGGCATTTCCGTTATATTCCTAAGAGCGAGGTGAAGAACAGCAGAGTCTTGCGGCGTGCCATTCATGATGGTGATATCATTGCTATTACCAGTAAGAAGGTGGGACTGGATATTGCCCATCTGGGGTTCGCGGTTTGGCGCAAGGATGGACTCCATCTGCTGAATGCTTCATCAGTTCACAAGAAGGTGGTGGAGGAGCCGATGACTCTGTACCAGTATCTTCAAAAGCATCCATCCCATACAGGAATCAGAATTATCAGAATCAACAAATAAACTTAACCCGATATGAAAATGGAATTACCTGATTTTATGAGCTATGCCAACAAATTCTCTCAGTCTGAATTTGTTGAGAAGATTTCGCGTATTGCTAAGCGAGCTGGTGCGAAACTGGTCTATGCGGCTTTGATACTCTATTACACACTGCAGAGTGACCATGTCAGTAAGACTGACAAGGCTATCATCATTGGCGCTTTGGGTTACATGATCAGTCCACTGGATGTGATACCAGATGCTATTCCCATTGCGGGACTCACTGATGACTTGGCTGTCCTGCTGTATGTCCTGAAGAAAGTATGGACGGATATTGATCCTGCTATTGTCGAACAGGCTAAAGGCAAGTTGTCTAAGTGGTTTGATGACGAGGAAATCAACGAGATTAAGGACCTCTTCAAGGAGGATGAGTAGTCGCAATGATACTCCTTTTTTCTAGTGGTTCACGACAGGACGTGTGACAATTGCACGAAACCACATGAATAAATAAAAAGAATCCGGAAACCTTTTGTTTATTGAGGTTTCCGGATTTTCTTTGGAGGTGCCTGGCGGATTCGAACCGCCGTAGACGGTTTTGCAGACCGTTGACTAAGCCACTCATCCAAGGCACCTTTTCTTGAATGCGGATGCAAAGGTAGGCATATTATTCGACATGACCAAATTTTTGACCTATTTTTTATGCCAGCAATCGGCTTTTTTCTTTTTCTGTACTTGTTTCAGCTCTTTCAGTGCGCAGCCCTTACACCCATAGCATGGATCTGAGGCTTGTCTAACCAAGTTGTAGACCCACCATGTTCCATAGCAGGTAGCGCCGATGAGGATGAGGATGACAAGAACAGTCTGCATGGGTACACTCGCGTCAGATCTTAGACAGTTTTCTTAGGAGGACTTTGTTAATCACCAGAATCCTGTGTCCTGTCTTTCCAATATCCTCACGTACATTATTAATATTATTGAAAAAGTCGCTGAAGGCATTCAACAGGAAATTGGGCTGCCCGCTATCTTCAATGACCTCAGGATTGGTTAGAATCCTGATACCCTCATGCTCAATATGCACCTCAATCTCCTCACCAGTCATAATCGGATCGCCATCGTAGTGTATGGCACCAGGACCTTTTCGTTTGATATGCAGACTCTTTGTGCGGAAGGTTTTGATTTTTGAGTTGTTTGTTATCGTCTTCATGAAAAGGTCTGCTGCAATTTGGGGCGCTTCCAGGGCATCAAAGGGTTCCATGATGATAACGTCCATCTCACCGTCTTTCATCGTGGCTCCAGGGGCAATATAAGCGTTATTGCCGTACTGTGAGGCATTCGCACAAGCGATGAGAAATGCTTTATAGCGTTTCTTTCCTGTGTCATCGGACACTTCGTAAGTCTCTGGTTTATATTTCAGCCCCTCCTTGAGTACATTCTCCACGTAGGTGATAGGGCCGCGTTTGCCAGCTTCTGCGAACTTCAGCGAAATAAAAGCATCGAAGCCCATTCCACAGGTACAGAAGAACGGCAGCTCGTTGATCATGCCATAGTCGAAAGTCTCAATCTTACAGGCATTGATGATTTGGATGGCCTTCTTGATGTCTAGTGGAATACAGAGATGCCTGGCTAGTCCGTTGCCGGATCCGCAGGGGATAATCCCTAAGGCCGTAAAAGAGTGGGTGAGGGAACGTGCCACCTCGTTGACTGTTCCATCACCTCCGACAGCCACTACGATGTCTGTCTGCCGTTCTGCGCAGGCTTTGGCAATTTCTGCCGCATGACCCGCATATTCTGTAAAGCATATCTGATAGTCAAAGTGATCCTTCTCAAGATTCTCCTCAATCAATGAGGGTACCTCATCTTTGGAATGAGTACCTGATATCGGATTTACGATGAAGACAATTTCCTTTTTCTTAGTCATATTCATATGCAAAAGTACAAAATTAGACTGAAAAATCGGGCTTTTGTATAACAAAATAATCCAAAACGGACAATATCTTGATAAAAACTTGCACGAATTGATAAAAAATGTGTAACTTTGCAGCCTGAAAATAAAAATTAATAGAACTTACCTATACCAGAATGGGACAGTTACAGGAAAAATACAAGAATTATCGTGAGCCGCAGAAGTTCATGGAGGCTGACGTTTATCCTTATTTCCGTGCTATAGAAGGAAAGCAAGGAACGGAAGTTGAGATGGGTGGACATAAGGTTCTGATGTTCGGTTCAAATGCTTATACAGGTCTGACAGGTGATCAGCGCATTATCGATGCCGCAAAGGCTGCGCTTGACAAGTATGGTTCAGGCTGCGCAGGAAGTCGTTTTCTCAATGGTACACTTGATCTTCATGTACAACTTGAAAAGGAGATCTCCGAGTTTATAGGAAAAGATGACTGTTTGTGCTTTTCAACAGGTTTCTCTGTGAATCAAGGTGTACTTGCTATGGTCGTTGGAAAGGATGATTATATCATCTGTGATGATCGTGACCATGCCAGTATCGTTGATGGTCGACGTCTTTCTTTTGCCAAGCAGTTACATTACAAGCATAACGACATGGACGATCTGGAGCGTGTGCTTCAGAAACTGCCTTATGATGCTATCAAACTGATTGTCGTTGATGGTGTGTTCTCTATGGAGGGCGACCTTGCCAAATTGCCAGAGATTGTTGCGTTAAAGCATAAATATAACTGCTCGATTATGGTGGATGAGGCTCATGGTCTTGGCGTCTTTGGTCGTCAGGGACGTGGTGTGTGTGATCATTTTGGTCTCACCGATGAGGTGGATCTGATTATGGGTACCTTCTCGAAGTCGCTTGCTAGTATTGGCGGATTTATTGCATCAGACTGGGATACCATCAATTTCCTGCGTCATACATGTCGTACGTATATCTTCTCTGCTTCCAACACCCCTGCGGCAACGGCAGCAGCGATGGAGGCTCTGCACATCATCCAGCAGGAACCCGAGCGTATTGAAAAGCTCTGGAAAGTGACTAATTATGCTTTAAAACGTTTCCGTGAGGAAGGTTTTGAGATTGGCGATACAGAGAGTCCGATTATCCCACTTTATGTGCGTGACGTGGAGAAAACATTCTTGGTGACTGCACTCGCCTTCAAGGCAGGCGTGTTCATCAACCCCGTTATCCCACCGGCATGTGCTCCGCAAGATACACTGGTGCGTTATGCATTGATGGCTACTCATACCGAGGAACAAGTGGACCGTTCGGTAGTTGCCTTGAAGAAGATCTTCCAGGAGCAGGGTATCATAAAATAATAATAGAAAGTGCGAATGAGAGAATGAAAAGATGATGGATGAACTCTGAAACGTTAAAAAACGACAAGGTTTGTCATTTCATTCTCTCATTCTTTCGTTATTTCATTTTTATTTAGTACCTTTGCAGCCGCAAAACAGCGAGGTGTAGCGCAGTTGGTAGCGTTCCTGGTTTGGGACCAGGCTGTCGCAGGTTCGAGTCCTGTCACCTCGACTTTCTTAAAAAGCCGCTGATTCATCACGAGTCAGCGGTTTTTTTATTGTTGTTCTTCCAGATGCTTGGGTCCTTCGATGCCGAAGATATAGAAGAGCGAGGCCACAACGGCCATCACTGCCATATTGAGGATGCTATTACTTATATGTTATTGGGTTGCCATATCTCTATCCTGAAGTACTGTCCTTTGCCATCGGCGGGCACTTGCTTGGGCAGTATGTCAATCACCCAATATGGCTTATTCAAATACTCTTCTATTGTCATATATGTAAAACTACTGTTTCATCTTGCTGTTCATACTCAATCAAAACAGTTTTTTCCAGAGCCACAATATTGTTACTGCACCAACAACGCAGAAGACAAAGTTGGTGAGATAGCCTTTGCCAAGCAGTTCTATATTCAGCAAGTGGCTGATGAAAGTACCGGCATAGCTACCAACGATGCCAATGATAAGGTTCAAGCAGCATCCTTTACCTTTGCCACTCATGATGCGATTGGCAACATATCCAATGAGGATGCCTGTCAGTATCGGCCAAGCCGTGAATTCAACAAGATGTTCTAACATACCTTTTTCTTTATAGCATTTCTTCTAATTTGTCAACCGCCTGAGTCATGTCCTCTCTAAACCGCTTGTGGTCTCTCAGGAAATCGACCCTACCGTCGGATATGACCTCATAAAGTTCCTGGCTCATGTCATCCACGTAGCTGCCAATGGCCAGTTCTATGTCATCCATCTGCCAATCGAGGGTAGAATGGATATAGACATTTCGTTTCTGATGTAGAAAGCTATATGCGGTCTCTACGCTGTCTTTCGTAATCATTGGTCGTAGCCGATGGGTCTGAACTGTTTCTGCCGCTCACTCCATACGAAACCGTACTTCATGAGATAATCCTTTATATCCTTGGGGGTTCTGCTGAAGGCGAAGCATAGCGATTCCAGCGTGTCAAACTCCTCGTCTCTTAAGAGCATGTTGACGCTCGAAACTAGAATGGCAGGGTCTTTGGGTAGATAATCCATACTTTTTATCTTAAACAATGTGGCAAAGGTACAAATTATCGGAGTATTTTCGCCATCTTTGCATCGACATTTAGGATAGTTTATGATTGTAGAGGATAACGTAAAAGTATACCATCAGCAATGGTCATTATCGCGGCCGACTCGGGGTTCTTGTTCTGCGTCTTGATCAACTTTTGTGCCATTTGTGTAAGTGATTTAGTTAAACATAGGCCGTTGGTGCCGAGGGGGGATCTTTGGCTTAAGGAGATGCCTTCTATGAGCTATCCGGATAGGCTCTATGGGTCATGGAGATAGGGTCTATACCCCTATAGGGATTATCTCCATGAGTCGTAGATGACGTCTCTTTCACCGAAAGGGATTATCTCTTTCACCCTTACTTGGGGGGTGCTCGGCCCGCTGGCATTATCGTTTGCAAAGGTACAACATTTCAAAGAGTGTTTTTCCGTAGTAGGGCGTAGTAGGACGCAGAAGGACTTACTTTTCCTTACTTGGTCGCAGAAGGGTCACGGTTGCTGAGCGGTCCCTGAGCCTGTCGAAGGGCTTGTCGAAGCAAGGTAGTGGCCCTGCGGTATTCCCTGCGGTTTACCCTTCGACAGGCTCAGGGACCGCAAGAGGGTTGCTCAGCAACCGTGACCCCTTACTTTCTGCGGTCCCTGAGCCTGTCAAAGGGGTATAGAAGGGACAGGGTTCTTACAGAGACATTTGGTTGGTGAGATAACCGTTGGCGACGGCGGCCTGACAGAACAAGCTTGAGGTGTCCCCCTTTATACTGGCCCCCATTAGGGGGCTTAAGTATAAGGGGGCCTCGGCTAATCTGTCAGTCTGGGAAGAGAATTGGCTGTACTGGCTCCCTTTGACGGGCTCATGAACCGTTTTTATGAGTCATCATCAGATATTTTCCAAGAAATATTTGGAACTAATCGTTTTTCTGCCTATCTTTGCAGAAACATCTAATAACCTAATGATATGAAAGTGCTATCTATAACCAGATTATTGACACTAAGCCTATTGGCGTTTATGTCTGCTTTTGTGATGGCGGAGACTTCAGATCGTCGTTTTGAGAAATATAATGCCTCTGACGGTTTAGCAGATAACAGTGCCCAGACCATATATTGTACAAAAGAGGGACGTATGGTGATCACAACGATGGGACAGATTAATTTCTTTGATGGTCAAAAATTTTCCTATATAGATCCAACAGAAGAGAACCTTTATCCATTGGTAGATTATGCAGGGAACTACCATTTATATTTTGACCGATATCATCACATGTGGTTGAAAAACACGCATAATGTGACTTGCGTGGATCTGCAAACCGAGAAGTTTGCAGTTTCTATCAAAGAAGAGTTTGCTAAATTTGGTATGGACAAGCAGGTGAGAGACATGTTTGTCGATGCAGATGGTATCGTGTGGTTGTCTGTCGCAGACGGACTCTATAGTGTTGAATCTAAGCGGTTATATCCATTACGAAAGGGACATAACCTGCAGGATGTTGAGACCAGCCAGGATAAATATCTTCTGCTGTTCTACGAGGATGGGCAGATGGATATGGTGGATCTGGCAACAGGAAAGAGAATTTTGTTAAGTGCCGCCTATAACAATACAGAGAAGGAGACTTATGAATCGTCTTCGGTATTACTCAAAGACCACAATCTGTTCTATCAGATACGAAATGGTAAGAAACAAGCCATATTCCAGCGTTTTGATGTTGCCAAAAGAGAATGGAGAACGATTTTCAAGACGCCTTATCACTTGAATAATATGGCGAAGAAAGACTCTCTCTTCTATCTGTCATCAGAGTATGGCTATTGGGTATATGATGCTAGTAACGGCCATCTCAACCATGTTGAAAACCTGCTACTTCAGAATGGACAGTTGCTTAACACAGACATCAATGTGCTGGCTTTCGACAAACAAGGCGGGTTATGGGTAGGAACGGAAAAACGGGGTTTGCTTTATTCTCGTCCATTCGACCCTCCGTTTACCATCTATGACTGGAATGATAAGCAGGCTATGGTATACTATGGGTATATGTCACAGTATTCCAAATCTTCTACGACCTTTCGAGGACGGACTGTCAATTGCACCTATCGTGACTCTCGAGGATGGACGTGGGTTGGTACATCCCAGGGCTTGCATCTCTATCGTCATACGTCCGACCATCTGCCGCAGATTATCACAAAAAATGATGGTCTCCTCAATAATGTGATTCATGCCATTGTGGAGGATCATGAGAAACGGATATGGGTCAGTACTACATATGGCGTCTCCTGTGTGTTTATAAAAGATCGTGAGATAGACTATGTCTGCAGTTATAATGAGCATGACTGTGTGCCGAATGAGGCGTTTGTTAACGGGGGGGCTGCCTGCCTGCCTGATGGACGTATCGTGATGCAGTCGCTTGATCATATGATGGTCTTTAATCCTCAGTCGATGGAAACGCTTAAGGGCAAGTACGCGTATGAGATCTATCCCAAGTTGATCCAACTGCTTGTGAATGGTAATAATGTTGAGACTGGGATGGAACATGACGGAAAGATTATCCTTGAAAAGGCTCTTAGTCGTACATCGGAGATCGATCTTAACTACAATCAGAATTCTTTGATGCTAATTTATTCGGCACTCAACTATTTCCGTCCTCAGCATACCTACTATCGGGTTAGGGTGAAGGGCCTGGATGACAGATGGCATATCTACACCAGTTACGATTCAGAAGGAAAGGTAGATAAGAATGGTAGACTGCGTCTGTTACTGGAATCACTCCGCCCGGGACTCTATGTGGTTGAAATTCAAGCTTCAATGCTCCCAAACCAATGGGATACTAAACCGGATGAATGGATTGTCAGGATCCACCAGCCATGGTGGCGGACGACGGGGATGTTCGTCTTGTTGGGTTCGTTACTGCTTGTCTTGTTGGGCATTAATGCCTACTGCTATCTAAGGAACGCTAACATGAGAGTGATGCGTAATAGTGAAGAGCAGGGCATTATCAATCGAATCAGGATCTTTGCCGAGAGGTGTTGTAATCGTGGAAGTGAGTTGTTGGAACCGACACCTGAAGAGGTGTATGGCTATGGTACTAATCCTCAGAATGAACTCTCGCCAGAGTTTAATGAAACCATGATAAAGATCATGCCACAGATTCTGTCAAAAGAAGGCTCGCAGATCTCGATGCGCGATCTGAGTAACGCAGCAGGGATGGATGTGCAGGAGTTTTATCAGCTGATCACTGCAAATATCTATAAGAGTCCCAGAGGACTGGCTGTCCAGGTGATGCTACAGCGTGCCATAGAGATGTTGGAGACAACTGGTAAGGATATTCCGGATATCTCAGAGGAGTGCGGATTCGTTTCTGTCAACTTTTTTATAGCTACTTTCTTCCATCATATGAAACAGACACCAGACCAGTTCCGTCATAAGAAAGGTATAGGTTAGTCTGAAATAAGTTGTCTGTAGGCAACCAACCGCCACGTGCGCTCTCCTGTCCCCTTATAGTATATATAAGCACAGTAGCGGTTCTCTGTTTGGTAGAAACTGCCTTCTGAAGGAAGGAGTTGCGTATCGCCGTTATTTGTCATCCAGAGATAATGATAGGAATAGTATCCCTGTTTCTGCATGATTTGCGCGGTGTATGTGTCACTACTCTCGTCATAGTCCATGATGTATGTCTCCGGATCCTCTGTTGTCCAATGTCCATCAATGATAATACAACCGTCTTTTGACGGTAGGTTGCTTTTCAGGCGATAGTTAACCCATACATAGTCACTTGTGATGTCATTCTCCCTGTTGTCGCTGTTACGGATATAGAAAGCACCGTCCGCATCTTGGTCGTAGATGTAATATGGCCTGGGTTCATCTATGAATGGGAATGCCTGATAGTGCGTCCCGTCCCACGTGATGTGCTCGATGCCCATGGTCGGGTGACTGGTGTCTAGGATCTCATATTTGCGGTACTCATTGCCGGCATCGAAAATAAGATCCCTGCAATGCTGCCATTCTAGTCCATGATGATTGACTGATGTTGGTCTTATATTCTGACGTTTATTGAATCTCTGTCCGTTTTGTGTGATGACCATCTGCAGTTGTTCCTCGGGATTCGACACCACTAAATCACAAAATCTCAATCCCATAGTCAATTGTTGATGGGTTTGATTGACATCGATGTCCGTGTTGGTTGTGGCATGAAGGGAGAGAGACATCGATTGTTCGGTTACCATAAACTCAACAGTCAGGATGTCCTCCTCTTCATCTTCTTCATAGACATGTATACGATAGTTGCCGCTCATCTTTAACTGACATCTCTCGTTGGGGAAGATGATGCTATAATGGGTATAGGGAACAACGGTGTTGATAGAGTGTTGATAGTCTTCAACGATATTGTCGTTAAATCCCTCGAGCCAGTCGCTCTCAAACACCTCTTCTGCTGCCGACCAGTCGGCTTCACATCGTTCAATACGATAGAGATACCGGTGGTGATCGTGCGACAACTCGTCAAAACTTACATGTAATTGGTCATCGCTGTGAAGCCGCATGACGGCAGGCGAAAGCCAATCCTGATTGACTACTGCTTGCAGGGATTTAACTTGTGGAACATAAATCCTGTTCTCTGCCATTGCAAGGAATGGAAGTAACAAGAATACCACGGACATCATCCGAGTATTGATCTTAACCCAAAGTCTGTTCAATATAGTACTCTTCATATTTTCAGATGATAGGCTATTAGTTGACGGATTTGTCTGGTCTTCCGGTTATTCACTGGAGGAAGTGGCATATAGCCCTCGTCAAGGCCTGTCTGTTCACTTAATATCTGCATCAGACTACCTGTGGCTTCTTTTAAGTCTTTTTCCTCGAGGGCTTGGACGAGTCGGTCATCGTTGATGGTATCGCGATATAATTCACGGGTTATCTCAATCAGGTGGAGAAGTTGTGGCTTCCTTTCTATCTGTCTGATCATTCGTATCAAATAATCATTTTCGTCACCTTGATAGTCACCGATGATCTGTTTTATGCTTTGTGGGCGTGTGTAGCCTTCAGGAAAGTAGGCGCAGATGTTCGTAGTGTCAATAATGGGTATCGAAAGACCGAGAATACTTATGCCATAGTCGACGTAGTTGCGGATATTCTCATGCTCAGCATAGATAAGCAGACGACGCCAGTCTATACTCTCTGGATGAATGATGGTATCGTTTTTACTGTACCATCGACGATCACCCATAATGCCCGTTTTGATAATGGTATGCAATGCCTTGATACTCATGTCATCCATCTGTTCCAACGTGTTGGAGTCGATGACCTTCTGATAGACAGCATAAGTCTTTGCACACATTTCCGCAGGGGTGATGGAATTTGTGATAACAGCATTACGGATATCTTCAATGCGGTGATTCCACTCCAGTTTCTCAAAGTAGGAGTGTTCAAGCTTCCCTAAACAGATAACGGCATAGGCTCGTTCAATTGTTTTTCTCTGTTCGAAAAGAGCCCTTCCCATTTTATCCTGCAGCTTCTGCTGACTGACATTCCAGGATTCCAGTTGGCCGTGGAGTGTTATGACGATACGGGCCCCGGAACGGTATGCACGATTTGCTGCGCGTAACAAGAATCCTTGCCAACAACCATGAACATGTACGATGTCGGGATGTATCTCATGAAGCATCTGCCGGAAGGTTGGAAAATTGTCTGCAACTCGTACGTCCACATTCTGCTGCATGCCGTCTGTCAGCATAGTAACATGCCGCTGAATGAGTTCTTCGTTTTTTTGATAGACGTGCAGGATTTTCATGTTCTATCCTTCCTCCCTTGATAATATTCACTCTATTGTGAGAAGGGTTGTCGAGGATCGCTTGCAGAGGTTCTGCCACAGAATACCTAAGCGTAGTCCTAAGAGTTGAAGACGACTAGGTCTTTCTTCAAAAAATTTCAGAAGATCATGCGCGTAGTCCTTGTGCACAATGATAAAGTCGTATTTGCCCCGTATATATCTCATACGCTTCCCCTGGTGACCGTTACTCTTCTTACGCTCCGCTTTGACAATCTGTCGATGAACTTCTGTTACATCATCAAATGGTTGTAGCCGCAATCCTTTGCCTGTAAGGTAGCCGAGATATAGTACGGCATTGTCGCTCATCGAGTTCTCGATGGCCTGAAGCACGTCAGGTGCCGCTGGCTTCTTCTTGATGTCGGCAATGATAATCCATTCGTTCTTAGCGGCTTTTACGCCAATAGTAAAGGACAGCTTCGGGCGAGACACGAGCCTGTTAGGACGTGGAAGGAAGGTGGTGTAGAGCTGTGGATAGTTGTTCTTCGCGAGCTTCAATACATCCTCGGTATTGTCGGTCGACGACTCGTCGACAACGATCACTTCATATCCTGGCTCGTAGACCTGCGTGAGAAAGGCAGGCAGGTTCTCTTCCAGTTCATAAGCCTGGTCATAGACAGTCATTATAATGGAGAAACAACGACTCATTTTGTCTGTATTATTATCTTGTTCTTACAACTCGTCACTAGTGTATCCTATAGGTAGTCTACGACAATTGTACTGTGATGCCATGATTTCTCCATATGCTCCAGCAGAGCGAATTGCCAACAGATCTCCACGTTTTGTCTGGTTTAAGTCTATTTGTTTGGCAAAAACGTCGGTTGACTCACAGATGGGGCCAACAACGTCATAGCTGCTCATGGGCTCATTACTGGTTATATTCTCTATTTTGTGATATGCCTGATATAGCGCAGGACGGATGAGGTCTGTGAAACCGGCATCGACGATCGCAAACTTCTTGGTGGCGCCTTCCTTAATATATAAGGTGCGCGTGATAAGTGAGCCACATTGTGCAACCACGGCACGCCCCAATTCAAAGTGTAGTGTTTGCCACGAACGGAGTTTCAGTTTCTTGGCATATGTATCGAAATATGCCTTGAAGTCGGGAATGGGAACACGGTTCGGGTGTGCGTAGTCGACACCAAGCCCTCCTCCGACATTGATATGCTCAACATGAATGTGGTGGTTTTCCAATTGGTCCTGTAACTCATTTATACGGTTGCAGAGGGCCTCGAAATCACCCATGTCCAGAATCTGTGATCCAATATGGAAGTGTAGGCCGACGAACTTGACATTACTCAGTTTCTCGGCTTCTGCGATTACCGTTTCCATGTCTCGCATGGCAATACCGAACTTGTTCTCTGCCAGACCTGTCGTGATGTTCGCATGGGTGTGTGCTCCAACATTCGGATTGAGTCTGAAGGCTACGGGCGCGATCTTTCCTTTTGCGGCAGCTAACGAGTTGATGACTTCCAACTCCGGAATACTCTCTACATTAAAGCAGAAGATATCATTGTCGAGACCTATGTTTATCTCCCAGTCGCTCTTACCTACACCGGCAAAAACAATCTTGTTACTGGGAAATCCGGATTTGATAGAGGCAACGATCTCACCGCCACTGACGCAATCTGCTCCCAGTCCGGCTTCACGGATGAAGCGGAGAATCTTAGGGTTCGCGTTTGCCTTTATAGCGTAGTGTACAACGAATCCCTTATGTTTGTTGGCTTCCTCGTTAATGGCGCGCAATGTCTGACGCAACACTTCCGTGTCGTAATAGTAGAAAGGCGTCTCGACCGACTGCATTTTTTCTACGGGAAATATACCTTTTGCCATATTCTTTTCCTCTCTGTTCGTTTTGTGTTTGGTTGTGTGGAATGTTATTTGTTGAAAATCGTGTCGCTTAAGTTCTGCAAAGCACGTTTCTTATCTTCTTCGCGGATCAGGAATGAGATGTTGTAATTAGATCCTCCATAGCTGACCATACGGACGGGGACGTCTTTCATCGCATCAAGAGCTAATGCCTCGAAGCCGATGTTTGACCAATCGAGATCTCCTACGACACAGATGATGCACATATTGGTGTCTACGGTCACTGTTCCGTATTTCTTCAGTTCGTCAACAATCTCTCCCAGATGGGCTGAGTTGTCTATGCTCATGGATACACCGACCTCAGATGTACAAACCATGTCAATAGGGGTTTGGTAGCTCTCGAAAATCTCAAAGACCTTACGAAGGAAGCCAGTGGCAAGCAACATACGCGACGACTTGATTTTTATCGCTGTGATGTTGTCCTTGGCGGCAACAGCCTTGATCTTTCCGTATTCTGTAGCGTTACTGATGGTCGTTCCTTCTGCATCTGGATCCATGGTGTTAAGCAGACGTACGGGAATACCTGCATATTTGGCTGGTTGAACACAGGTGGGGTGAAGGATCTTTGCGCCGAAGTAAGCCAACTCAGCAGCCTCTTCAAAATGAAGCTGATGAACAGGCTCGGTTTTGTCAACCACACGTGGATCATTATTATGCATACCGTCAATATCAGTCCATATCTGGATCTCTTCGGCATTAATGGCTGCACCGATAAGTGATGCCGTGTAATCGCTACCTCCACGCTGCAGGTTGTCAACCTCTCCATATGCATTACGACAAATGAAGCCTTGTGTCAGGTATACTTGTGCACCGTCGTTCTCTTCAAGAATGGCATTGAGCTTCTCTTTGATATAAACAGGATCTGGCTCGGAATTCTTGTCTGTACGCATAAAATCAAGAGCATTAAGCAGTACGGCATTGATTCCTTGCTCTTTCATGTAGTTCACGACCATGTTTGTCGACATCATCTCACCCTGTGCAATGATGCTTTTCTCCTCGAAGCTGGTGAAGAGCTCTTTCGTGAACGAACGAAGATAGTCGAACTCACCACGTAGGAACTCGCGTGTCACGGTCTTTGTTTCTTCTTTGCTGTAGAGTTCGTCTACATGCTTGGCATATTTCTGCTCAAGACGGTTGATAACCTCATTGGCTCCATCAGGATTCTTTTTGTAAAGATAGTCGGAGATCTCAACGAGAGAGTTAGTGGTGCCCGACATGGCGGAGAGTACCACGAAAACGGGGTCGCCAGACTTTGTGACCAGTTCGGTCACTTCTTTCATCCTTTGTGGGGTGCCGACGGATGTTCCGCCGAATTTCATCACTTTCATATGCTTTGATTTTTTAATTGAATTCTACGCCTTTCTTATGGTCACCTGTTCCATTCTGCCATCCTGGCACTGGAAAGCTTTTCCAGGGTATTTGCTCAAGAGTGAGATATTATGTGTTGACATGACAACAGCAGTGCCACTTTTTGAGATGTTATAGAGTAACTGCATGATGTCATCTGCAGTGTCTTTGTCCAGATTCCCGGTTGGCTCATCAGCGATAATGAGTTTTGGACGATTGAGAATAGCACGGGCAATGGCAATGCGTTGTTGTTCTCCGCCGGATAATTCATTGGGCATCTTATCATGTTTATCTGAAAGCCCTATCTCTGTCAACACCTCATGAATACGCTGGTCAATCTCTTCTTTGTCTTTCCATCCCGTAGCTTTTAGTACGAAATGGAGGTTCTTATATATCGTACGGTCACTTAATAGCTGAAAGTCCTGAAAAACGATACCGAGATCTTTGCGCAGTGCAGGTATCTCCTTACGGCGAATCGTCTTTAGGTCATAGTCAAGCACTGTTGCTTCTTCTGCTTCGTCAATGTCAAGTTCGCAGTACAACGTATTAAGTAATGTGCTTTTACCTGACCCTACACGTCCAATGATGTAGACAAACTCACCGTTGTCTACCTGTAGGTTCACGTTGCTCAGCACTTGGACGCCCTGGTGCTGGTAGATATTTACGTTCTTATAACTGATCAGCATATCTGTCTTGCATTCACATTACACAATCCGGTTTACGGTCTTTATTTCATCGTTCCTTGGGCCTTAGCCTCACGACGTTTCTTATCCCAGTTAGGATCATGGCGCTTCTGGAGTTCTGCCGCGATATCCTCGATGCGCATGCCTTTACTGGTCAGGAGTACAATCAGGTGATAGAGCATGTCTGACACCTCATAGCTCAACTGCTCATTTGTGCCTGTGCAGGCTTCGATGACTGCTTCCAGCGCTTCTTCACCGACCTTCTGTGATATACGTTTGATGCCATCTTTAAAGAGCTTGGTCGTGTAACTGCCTTCTGGCATTTCTTCGTGGCGACGGTTGATGAAATCCTGTAGCTCCGTAAGGAAGAGTAGGGGATTACTGGTATTCTCCTCCCCCCAGCAGGTATCTGTACCTGTATGACAGGTCGGCCCATCCGGAATCACTTTTACAAGGAGGGTATCGTTGTCACAGTCTACATTTACGCTCACGAGGTTCAGAAAGTTGCCGCTGGTTTCACCTTTTGTCCACAGACAGTTACGTGAACGGCTCCAGAACGTCACTTTCTTTGTGGCCATCGTCTTCTCATAGGCCTCTTGGTTCATGTAACCAAGCATCAGCACATTCTTGGTGACGGCATCTTGTATGATGGCGGGGACCAGTCCACCGCTTTTTTCAAAATCTATTATCATATACGTACGTTTATTCCTTCGTTTCTTAGATATAATTTAAGTTCTGGGATGGGGATTTCCCCGAAATGGAAGACACTAGCAGCAAGAGCAGCATCGGAATGCCCCTCAATGAATGTTTCACGGAAATGTTCTTTCTTTCCGGCACCACCACTGGCAATGATGGGAATAGAGAGGTTGTCGGCCAACTCCCGGAGTGCCTGATTGGCATAACCGGCCTTGACACCATCATGATCCATACTTGTAAAGAGAATCTCTCCTGCGCCGCGCTCCTGGACCTCATGTGCCCATTCAAAGAGACCTCGTTCTGTACGTTCACGCCCCCCTTTAAGGTAGCAATGCCAACCGTCTTCGTCGTATCTTGCGTCAATAGCGCAGACGCAGACTTGTGACCCGAATCGGTTGGTTATCTTGTCAATGAGTTGTGGTTGACGGATAGCTGCGCTGTTGACGCTTACTTTATCAGCACCGGCATATAGCAGCCGCTCGACATCTTCCAATTCATTAATGCCTCCGCCGACAGTGAAAGGAATATTTATCTCCTGTGCTACACGAGTCACCATCTCTGTAAAGGTCTTGCGTCCCTCGAAAGAGGCCGTAATGTCAAGGAAGACCAGTTCGTCGGCTCCTTGCTCACTATAGGCCTTCCCGAGCTCAACAGGATCACCAGCTGAGCGCAGGTTCACGAAGTTCGTGCCTTTGACAGTCTCTCCGTCCTTTACGTCTAAACAGGGTATGATTCGTTTTGCCAGTCCCATAGTTCCCTGAGATTTATCTTACCTTCATAAATGGCCTTTCCAAAGACGACGGCAGGGATGCCGGCCGCATGGAGGGCTTTGATGTCATTGATAGAAGAAACACCGCCACTAGCTATCAGATGTAGTTGTGGGTATGCGTCCATGACTTGCTTATACAGGTCGATTGCTGGTCCGGTCAACGTTCCGTCTTTGGAAATCTCCGTACACAATACGTTTCGTATACCTGCATCAACATATTTCTGGAGGAAGGGAAGTAGATCCTCGTCAGAATCCTCTTTCCAACCGTTAATGCTTACCTTACCATGGCGTACATCAGCTCCCAGTATGATATGTTCTGATCCGTATCTCTCCAACCAACCCATGAACAGATCTGGCTGAGTGACGGCGATGGAGCCGATGGTCACCATTGAAGCGCCCGATGCGAACGCTTTCTGGATATCCTCATCGGTTTTAATACCTCCTCCAAAATCTACGGTCATCTGAGTCTCTGTCGTGATGGCTTTCAGTACCCCATCGTTAACGACATGCTTCGATTTGGCTCCATCAAGGTCGACCACATGCAGGCGCTTGAATCCCAGACCCTCAAATTCTTTGGCAACCTCAGCAGGAGAGTTGTGATAGATGGTCTTTTGATCGTAGTCGCCTTTCGTCAGTCGGACGCATTGTCCGTTGATGATATCTATGGCGGGTATCAGTTCTATCGCGTTCATTCTTCTAAAAAGACTATTTACGTTCATCATTTATCTCGAGGAAATTCCTCAGTATCCGTTCACCCACAACACCACTTTTCTCGGGATGGAATTGGCAGGTGTAGAAATTGTCCTTGTGCATGGAAGCACTATAGGGTTGGATGTAGTCTGCTACCGCAATGGTTTCATGACACAACGGTACATAATAGCTGTGAACGAAATAGACATACGGGGCGTTCTCGTGTTCCTTAAACGAGACAGGTGAAAGTATGCCTTTATATAGCGGATCCACATCGTTTTTCTCTTGAAAGGCTTGAGGAAGACTCAGACAGTTCCAACCCATACAAGGAACTTTTTCTTCATGTTTCTGAGGCTTGAATCGCTTGACCTCAGCATCAAAGATTCCGATACAGTCTACGTCTCCTTCTTCCGAGTGCTTGCAAAGCAACTGTTGTCCAACGCAGATGCCAAAGACAGGTTGCTTAAGATCTCGGATGACTTTGTCAAGATGCCTTGCTCTCAAGTACTCCATTGCCTCTGCCGCGTGTCCTTGTCCAGGGAACAGTACCCGGTCGGCTTTCTTGAGGGCTTCTGCGTCGTCAGTGAGTACAGGTTCGATACCCATTCTGCGGAGAGCATTCACCACAGAATAGATGTTTCCTGCATTATATTTTACGATTGCTACCTGCATGATTATGGACGATCAACTGAAGATAATGGTTTTGTTCTTATAAGTGAGGATCTTACGTTGGATATGTTTTGATACAGCGTGCGACAACACGATCTTCTCCAGATCCTTACCTTTCAGAACAAGGCTTTCTGGGGTATCTTTGTGTGTGATGCGTGTCACATCTTGTTCGATGATGGGCCCGGCATCAAGTTCAGCCGTCACGTAGTGGCTTGTTGCTCCGATAATCTTTACACCACGTTCCCATGCCTGATGGTAGGGTTTTGCACCGATGAAGGCGGGTAGGAACGAGTGATGGATGTTGATGATGTGGTGTGGATATGCCGCAATCATATCATCCGAGATAATCTGCATATAACGAGCCAGGACAATAAACGAGATGTCTTCCTTCTTCAGGAGGTCCATTTCTGCTTTTTCCACTTCGGCTTTGTTGGAATGGTCTTTCTTGATGCTCCAGACATAATAAGGAATACCAAACTGATCCGCCACATACCGCAGGTCCTCATGATTTGATATGATGCACGGAATATCACAGGCAAACTCTCCGGCTTTCCATCGTGCCAGCAGATCGTATAGACAGTGGCTCATTTTACTGACAAAGATGGCCATGCGTGGCCGTTTGTCACTGTAATATAGACTGAACTTCATCTTGTAGCGCTGCGCATAGAGCGTGGTGATATAATCATATATCTTGTCACGTGGAATCATGAAGCCTTCCAGCTCCCATTCTATACGCATGAAGAACATGCCGTCCTGCTTGTCAACATACTGATCCAGGTATACGATATTACCCTTGTTGTCTGTAATAAACTTGGTCACCTCAGTGATGATACCCTGTTGGTCAGGGCAATGAAGCAGCAAAATCGCAGTCGTTTCCATCTATATCTTTGTTCATTGAAATATCAAGGCGCAAAGTTACGAAAAATAATGGTAAAACGTGACATAAATGGAAGAAATTGCAACTAAAGGTTTAATTTCTTCGGAAATAGTGTATTTTTATTCGTCTTTGCTGTCTGCGCCTCGTAAAATGATGCTGGTGGCGCCGATTGTGAATAAGCATCCGTCTTCGATGACGCGTCGCTCACGCGGAGCAAGTTCAACATTATCGACAAAGGTACCAGTATTGCTGTTGTTGTCTTGTAGGGTATATGTTAGCTTCCCTTTTTTGTTGCGTCCGACAGTAATGGTGCAGTGGTTGAGGTCAACGCTGGGGTCTACAGTCTCGAAAACGGCATTGGCACGGTTCCCCTTTTGATATCTTCCAATAACATTGCTTCCCATGTGGAGTGGGATGACTTGTTTGAAATGGAAAACA
The DNA here is from genome assembly GCF_900110895.1 of Prevotella aff. ruminicola Tc2-24. Lineage (GTDB taxonomy): Bacteria > Bacteroidota > Bacteroidia > Bacteroidales > Bacteroidaceae > Prevotella. The sequence goes on from NZ_FOIQ01000001.1 coordinate 181,392, forward strand.
TTCTCAATAATGACAATAGAACCGCAGCCTTCCTCGTTGGCCTGCTCATCAGGCTGTTCGTCCTTTTGACGGTCACGAAGCTTGGATACGCCGATTCGAATGCCGAATTCCTTTCCGCATTCTGGACACTTGAAAACCAAGGATTGTCCACTCGAATACTTACTCTCATCGAAAGTAATGTAATGGTCACATTTCGGACAGCGTACTCGTTTCATGGCCTCTCCTGGAATTTGTATACCCAAGCCTCCGCAAGTTCTTCGTTCTTGTGGATTCTCTTTAGGGCATTATAAGCCTCGTTTTGTGTGTCGTAATGCCCCAGAATAACGCGAGTTATATTGCGATGGGTATATACTTCTGTATCGTTATAGCCTTTTTTCTGTAATTCTTCTACAAAGATTTTAGCGTTCTGCTGTGTAACGCAGCTGGCCAATACAATACAATAACCGGTTTTCTTTTCACTAACGACCTCTTTGTTGTCGCATTCTGTCTTTGCGTCAGGTCTTATGGAAGTGCTGTTGGAACAAGTCCCCGTTTTCGTTGTGGGCTTTATGATGTCGGACTTCTTGATTTCGATAGAACTGGTGTTTGTGTCCTTTGTCATCATGCCAAAAAGCAGACTGTTATTCAGATTGCTAATGGTGCGCGTCATCATCTCTGTCTTGCCTGTGGGTAGTGCAACCAGAAAAACGGCAATCAGAACAGCGGCAATAGCCACCGCATTGCGTATCCATGAGAATTTGATCTTTACCACATCTTCGCTATCATCCTCCTCGGCCACTGTTTCTTGTAGGCTGTCAACGGGAATGATTCTTGCTGTCGTTTCATGGCTCGCAGGTTCATCTTTTCCGATCTGCTGTTCAAGAGACGGAACAATATTTGGCGTACTTTCCCCTATTTTGTGGAATTCAAAAGCTCCCAGGCCGTAAAGGGTCGGAGTCAGAATGCCGGCCTCACAAGGGGTAAACATGTATTTCCCATCTTCATTGAGAGAGAGCGTACCAATATCATTCAGCTCGTATGTTCCCTCGTTTTGAAGATGCATTCTTAATTCGTTGACCTCGTCTTCAATGCGCTGTAATGCTTCAGGATAGCTGATGTCGTATGCTTCAACATAGGACTGCGCCAATAGGGAATCGTTGATCTTCAGCTGTGGGTTGAATCCAAGCGTACGTAATGGCGGAAGAAACGTGTAGTCTCCTTCGTCATAGCGTGCATCAATATGATGTGTCATGAATCCTCCGAGGTTGGGAACGATGACACAGTCGTTATTCAGCAGAAGTATTTCAATATGCCTTTCTAGCTCTATCACGAGTGCAAAGATACGCGTTTTTTGTGATATAAACAAATAAAAGAAACTTAAAATGTGTGCAAAATAATTTTTTTCCATTATCTTTGCAGCAAAATACGAACTCATGAAATACATTAATACGGAGATTAAGGATGTCTGTATCATAGAGCCGATGGTAATTAAGGATGGCCGCGGCTATTTTATGGAGGCATGGAAGCAGGAGGAGTTCAATAAATATGTAGGAAAGGTAGACTTTATACAGGAGAATGAGTCGAAATCATCATACGGTGTTCTTCGTGGTCTTCACTATCAGAAAGGGACTACTTCTCAGGCAAAACTGGTGCGTGTAGTCAAAGGTAAAGTGATAGATGTCGCGGTAGATCTTCGACGATCAAGTCCTACGTTCGGTCGCCATGTCATGGTTGAGTTGAGTGAAGAGAATAAACGTCAGCTGTTTATACCTCGTGGCTTCGCGCATGGCTTCCTGGTTTTAAGTGATGAGGCCATCTTTGTATATAAGGTGGATGCTCCTTATTCTCCCCAGACAGAGGCCGGAGTCAGATGGGATGATACGGATCTGAACATAGAATGGCCCGTTGCCCAGATGAAGGTTATCACGAGTGAGAAGGATTTAAAGCTTCCCTCGTTTAAAGATGCAGAAATGTTTGACTGACAACTATTTGTTGACAAGATGAATATAGCAATTGTAGGGACTGGTTATGTCGGACTGGTATCTGGAACATGTTTTGCGGATACGGGTGCGAATGTTACCTGTGTTGATGTCGACGAGCAGAAGATTGAGCGACTGAAGAACGGAGATATTCCTATCTACGAACCAGGACTGGATGAACTTGTTAAGAAGAATGTAGTAGCAGGACGTCTGAAGTTCACGACAGACTTGGCGTCTGTGCTTGATGACGTGGAGATTGTCTTCTCTGCTGTTGGTACACCTCCAGACGAAGATGGAAGTGCCGATTTGAAATATGTGTTACAGGTAGCCAAGACTATAGGAGAGAACCTGAAAAAATATGTGGTGGTGGTCACTAAGTCGACGGTGCCGGTTGGTACAGCCAAGAAGGTGCGTCAGACTATTGAGGACGAGTTGAAGAAACGTGGCATGAATATCGAGTTTGACGTTGCTTCTAATCCAGAGTTCTTAAAAGAGGGAAATGCCATCAAGGATTTCATGTCGCCCGATCGTGTGGTGGTAGGTGTGGAGAGTGAACATGCCAAGAAAGTGCTTTCAAAGCTCTATAAGCCGTTCCTGATCAACAATTTCCGTGTGATATTCATGGATATCCCTTCTGCCGAGATGACCAAGTATGCAGCGAACTCTATGTTGGCTACACGTATCTCGTTTATGAATGATATTGCGAATCTCTGCGAACGGGTGGGGGCGGATGTGAATATGGTACGTGCCGGTATTGGCTCTGATACTCGTATTGGACGGAAATTCCTGTATGCAGGCTGTGGCTATGGTGGCAGTTGTTTCCCGAAAGATGTGAAGGCACTTATCAAGACGGCCGATCAGAATGGCTATTCCATGGAAGTTCTCAAGGCTGTTGAACGTGTCAATGAGCGGCAGAAGGGCGTGCTTTATGAAAAGCTTGTGAAGGCTTTCGGAAGTGAGGAGGCCCTTAAAGGTAAGACCATAGCCATGTGGGGACTCTCGTTCAAACCAGAGACCGACGATATGCGTGAGTCAACTGCCTTGGTGATGATAGGAAAGTTGTTGGATGCAGGTTGTAAGGTCCGCGTCTATGATCCTATCGCCATGAATGAGTGCAGGCGTCGTATTGGCGATGTCGTGACATATTCCGCCGATATGTATGATGTCGTCCTTGATGCTGATGCTTTATTGTTGCTCACAGAGTGGAAGGAATTCCGCCTGCCGGGATGGGGTGTCATCAAGAAAGCGATGAGACGCCCGCTTGTCATCGATGGTAGAAACATCTTTGACACGGAAGAGCTTGAGGAGAATGGTTTCGAGTACCATTGTATTGGAAAATGAACAGACAGATTATCATATTAGTATTGGTAGCCTTTATGACGGCTTGTGGTCGTCAGGGTGGAAAGTCTGGTTCTGTTCCGGAAGACCAGGAGGCGAAGGCCTTGTTGCAGGGCATCTGGGTCGAAGAGGAGAGTGAGGACCTTTCTTTTCGAGTGAAAGGTGACACGATCTTTTATGCAGACTCGACAAGTATGCCGGCCTATTTCCGGATTGTTGGTGATTCGCTGGAACTTGCATCCGGAACGAAATACGGTATCGTGAAACAAACCCCGAACGTGTTCTGGTTTGTCAATCAGAACGGTGACGTGATGAAGCTCAGAAAGAGTGAGAATCAGACAGATGTTTCTGAGTTTGTACACGACACTCCGGAAGCTATGATCTATACGCATCAGGTTAAGACAGACTCAGTGGTTGTGTTTAATGGTGAACGATACCACTGGTATATTGCTGTTAATCCGACAAAATATAAGGTGACGAGACATGTCTTTAACGACGATGGTATGGAGGTGGAGAACGTCTATTATGACAACATCATGCATGTCAGCGTATTCCAGGGTACAAGGAAACTCTTCTCACAGGATTTCCGTAAACAGATGTATAGCAAGATGGTGCCGGCGAGTTTCTTAAAGGAAGCGATACTTGGTAAGATGGAGTATGGCCATGCAGATGCCAAAGGACTTCATTTCTATGCCACTCTCTGTATTCCGGATGGGGCAAGTTGTTATATGATAGAGACGCTTGTCAATTACATGGGTCAGATGACGATGCGCACAGTAGAATATTAAAAAAGGAGAGCGGTCAGGCTCTCCTTTCTTATTTTTTTGTTTATTTCCCTTCAATCCAGGCGTCCAGAAGCCTACGGGCTATAGATAGCTTTTCAGGAATCGTGGGCAGGTTGTCTTTTCTGAACCATCCTCCTTTGGCAATCTCACTCTCTTGCAGGTGAATCTCCCCACCGACATAGTCAGCGTTGAAGCCTACCATGAGTCCACAGGGATATGGCCATGGTTGCGAGGCAAAATAACGGATATTAGAGATTGTGACGCCAGTCTCCTCGAATGCTTCCCGGGCGACAGCCTCTTCCAATGTCTCACCTGTCTCCACGAAGCCTGCTACCAGACCATAGAAGTCTGTTCTGAAGTTCTTGGCTCTGACGAGAAGGACCTCATCGCCTCGATGTATCAGTACGATAACCGCAGTGGCCAGTTGCGGCCACACTTCTTTTCCGCATTCTGTACATTTCTTCGAGATATCCGTGGCCATCTTCATCGGAGCCCCGCATACGCCACAGAATTTAGTGTTCTGATCCCAATAAAGCAGCTCCTGGCATTTTCCGGCCTTTAGGTATAATTCTTTGGGGAGCTTATAGAAACTCTTTCGAAGACCGCACATCTCGTAGCCTTCCTTGTCTGTGACAGGTTCCTCGATACGATAGGTCATCACCTCTGTACCGTCACTCATGGGAGTGATGCTAAGTGTGTTTGTCCATGGCTTTACATCCGTTGGTGGTTCTTCGCCACGAGGGATTGTATAGGAATTGTCTACTGTTTTCTTTAGTAAGAGTTCGTCTTTACAGAATACGAAATAAAGTTTCTCCATCGTTGGTGATATTTGTTATTTTCCGAAAAGGATGATACGGTCACGCTCTAAGGCGGGCTTCACCCATTCCTCTGGTACGAATTTCCAGTTGTGGTTTGGTTTGGGATTGACATTTCCCATCCGTCTGATCTCCTCTGTGAGATAATGGCGCTGGTCACGGTCAGAATGATAGATAACACGTGCCCCGATGGAGTCTCTGGGAATACCCGCTCCGTGGGTTAGTAGTTCTCCACCGCCGTTGGCACGGTAACTGTTCATGGCTACGCGATACCATTTCTTCTCGTCAAAGGGCTCGCCGTTCGACATACGAAGGATACGAACCTTCTCTCCGTCGGGTTTGGTCAGATCAACCTCATAGTCGATTCCGCAGGCGGAATCGAAGTTGAAGGTGTAGTACTGGAACCCTGTGCGCTGCTGATCGTCCTTTGATGCATCGTTGAGACGGAGCGCATGATCATCAGGACTCTTCATGGTATTTGTCCACATGTCATAGCTGTACTCCAGATGTTTGCGTATCTCTTCTCCCGTCATCTTGAGCACGAAAAGAAGATTCTCGAAACGATACAATTTAAACATATCTGCCATGGTAACTTCACCAGCCTTGATGGTCGTGTCAAATGAGAGTGGAGCATTGAACGATATGTCAGCCTTGGTGATCTGTAACTGCAAGTTATGAATCAGGTCGGTAAAGGCCGAGTTGCCGAAGTAACAGTCGCGCGTATAGACTGGTGTCTCAAATGAGCCGATTTTCTGACTGACGTAATCCTTCACGGCATCGATATCTTTCTGGAAATAGTCAACCATCTGTTCATCTACTTCCTCGTCTCTGACGCTGACAATCTCCCCGGAAATGTTCTTCTTGACAAGTCTGCCTTTCTCATATGTTAGTTCAATGTCCGCTTCCGCAATATTCTGTGCCCAACAAGAGGGGTCAATGATAAGAACCTGTTGGCCTTCTTTATTGGTGATCCACTCGTTGTGTACCTGATGGTCGTGCCCGAAGAAGATGATGTCAAAGCCGGGGACCTCACGGGCAACGGCAGCCGTCGCATTCTCCTCATAGTCTGGCGTTACGATGCCACCATCCTTACCAGAATGGAAAAGACCGAAGATAAGGTCTGGGCGTTCAACATACTTCAGGTATTTGACCCATTTCTTGGCACAAGAGACCATCTCCTCGAATTCAATTCCTTTGTATGTGCTCTCATTCAACCAGTTCGGGATGGCCGGTGTCAGCATACCGATGACGGCAATCTTTACACCGTCAACGTAATGAATGGAGTAGGGCTGTAGCCCATTATAGATGTTTTTGGGATTAGCACTCTTATCAGAGCCGGTCTTGATGATGTTCGCTCCCAACAGTGGACAGCGTACCTCACGAATCCACTTGTCGTAGACCTTGTGACCAGGTTCAATGTCATGGTTGCCGACGGTCTCAGCATCATATTGCATGTAGTTGATGACTCGTGCGGCAAGGTTCACGTTCTCCGGCATCACGTAGTTCGACCAATAGACGCATGGCTGTCCTTGGAGGATATCACCGTTATCAATCAGTAACAAGTGGTCTTTCCCGTATTGCTTACGCTGTTTCTCTACATAGGTGTTCACCCGTACTAGAGTCCCTTTAAGTGCTTTTCTCTCCATGAAGTCATAAGGGAAAAAATGACCGTGGACATCACTGGTCTCAACAACTTTCAGACGAACGGTCTTCGTTGCTTGTCCCAGGGTGGGAAGTACGGATGCAACCATGGCGGCTATCAATAAGACTTTCTTCATACTCATAAATTTAGTTGCAAAATTACGAAAGAAATCCGATATCGCCAAATAAAATATTCTTTTTAGGCATACTTTTTGCTGTTTGCTGTATAGAGTAAAATTGAGAAGGAGAAAAGAGACATGGCATTTATTGATTATTACAAGATATTAGGTGTTGACAAGAATATCCCGCAGAAGGATGTCAAGAAGGCATATCTGAAGCGTGCCAAGCAGTTTCATCCGGATCTGCATCCCGATGATCCTAAGGCAAAGGCGAAGTTCCAGGCTTTGGCGGAGGCCTATGATGTCATCGGTGATCCGGCAAAACGTGCCAAATACGACCAGTATGGTCAGCAGTGGAAAGAGGCTGAGCAGTTTGGTGGCTATGGCGGTGGTGCCGGTGGCGGTAATCCGTTTGGAGGTTTTGACTTCTCCAGTTTCTCTGGCGGAGGAGGTTTCAGCGATTTTTTTGAGACGCTCTTTGGTCGGAAAGGACAGCAGGGAGGCGGTTTCGGTGGCTTCCAGGGCTTTTCTGGAGGTGGCGGAAATGCCTTCTCAGGCTTCTCAGGAGGAGGTAGCCATCGTGCCCACTCCGGTGAGATGAACGCGACGGTCTCCATCGACCTCTATACAGCTCTGTTGGGCGGTGAGGTGGTGATAACCCTGTCAAATGGACAGAAGGTGAAGATGAAAATCAAACCCGAGACGCAGCCGGGTACAAAGGTCCGTCTTCGTGGCAAGGGGTATGACCGGGGAGATGGTACCTTTGGCGACTTGATTATAACCTATCAGGTGAAACTACCGCAACAGCTTTCCGAGCGACAGAAGGAGCTACTTCGACAGATGCGCAATGCCTGATTTAGATAAAGGCCTCTGCACGACGCAGATCTTCGGGCGTGTCAATGCCGACGGTCTCGACGTCTGTTAGTCCTACGCGGATACGATAACCATTTTGAAGCCAGCGCAACTGCTCCAGACTCTCTGCTTTCTCCAGACTGCTCTGGGGCAGTTTCGTAATCTCTGCCAGTACCTCACGCCGGTAGGCATAGATGCCGAGATGTTTCAAGAATGGATACTGTCCGAGCCACTCCTCGCGTTCCTTACCCCTGATGTATGGAATAACACTTCTACTGAAGTATAGGGCGAAACCACGGTTGTCTGTAATAATCTTCGGAGAGTTCGGGTTCTCAACAGCCTCTATCGATTCAAAGGGCTTTCCTAATGTACCGATCTGTGTCTCCGGTTCATCGAAGAGGCGCATCAGGGTCTCTATCTGTGAGGGCTGGATGAAGGGCTCGTCCCCTTGTACATTAATGATGACATCAGGCACATTCTGCTTCCCTGCCTCTCCCATATATTCTGGTGAGGTAATCTTCTCTACTGCCTCTTGAATACGGTCGGTACCGCTTTGATGGTCTGTTCTTGTCATGACCACCTTTCCTCCGAAGGACTCTACAGCGGCATATATCCGTTCGTCATCAGTGGCCACATAAGCATCATCGAGCACGTTCTTTACTTGCTCGTATACTCTCTGTATCACAGTCTTACCGCCCAACATGGCAAGCGGTTTGCCCGGGAAGCGCGTCGAGGCGTAGCGGGCAGGGATAATTGCGATAAATTTCATAACGTCGGCAAAGGTAATAAATATTCGGCAATAAACGTTAATAATCAACAATGAAATTTGGCGGTCTCCGAAAAAATACATAAATTTGCAAAATGATTAATATGGATTCTGTGGTTGTGAAAAAGAGTATTATCTGTATATATATGATGGTGTTGCCCGTAGTTGCAGGAGCTCAGAAGATTACGCTCGGCTCGGCTGTAACGAAGGACGGAGGACAGTATCAAGGAGAGATGGTAATGGGTAAGCCTCATGGTAAGGGCAAGGCAGTTTATAAGGATGGCAATTGCTATGAGGGCGAGTATGTGAAAGGCAAACGTCAGGGTTATGGCATCTACACCTTTTTTGATGGAGAGAAATATGAAGGTGAATGGTTCCAGGATCAACAGCACGGCAGAGGTGTATATTATTTTTCCAACAATAACAAGTATGATGGTCTTTGGTTTCGTGATTATCAGCATGGTCATGGGGTGATGTACTACTTCAATGGCGATAGATATGAGGGAGACTGGCGACAGGATCAGCGTTCGGGAAAGGGTCAGTATACATTCGCTAGCGGCGCTTACTATAAAGGCGATTGGCTGAACGATAAGAAGAACGGTCGAGGTTTCTACGACTGGGGGGATGGCTCTTCCTATGACGGCGACTGGAAAGATAATATGCGCTCGGGAAAGGGGACATTCAAATATGCCGACGGCGATGTGTATGTTGGTCAATGGCTTAATGACGAGATGAACGGTCGTGGCGTATACAAGTTCCAGAACGGTGATGTATATGAGGGCGACTACGAGCATGGCGCACGTACTGGTACTGGTGTCTTTAAGTATGCCAATGGCGACAAGTATACCGGACAGTTCTATAAAGGTGACAAACAAGGACAAGGCACCTTCGCTTGGAAGAATGGCGATACCTATGTCGGCCAGTGGAAGGCAGACAAACAGGAAGGAAAGGGTAAACTCACCAAGAAAGGCGGTGACGTGATTGAAGGCTCGTTCCGGAAAGGACAGCCCCATGGTGAGTGTGTGATCCGTTTCTCTGACGGCTCGAAGTTTAAGGGCCAGTATAAGGATGGCAAGCGTCATGGCGCTGCTATTGAGGAGGATAAGGACGGTAACCGTTTCGAGGGAACATATGTTGACGATAAACGTGATGGCAACTTCGTTGAGAAAGACCGCAATGGAAATATCACGGCTCAGGGCTCTTATACCCGTGGGCATCGTCAGCTTCGATAAACTACTAAATATCTTTCGTTATGATCATTGATACGCTTGACAATCTGGGCAAATATGTGGTATTGAACCCGTTGTTTGCCGATGTGATAGATTTTCTTAAGACACATGATCTCCATGCCCTTGAGGCGGGAAAGTACCCGATCAAAGGTGATGATCTGTTCCTGAATCTTGCTGTTGCGAGTGGAAGGACAGAGGAGGCTGCTGTATTAGAGACGCATGTGGAGATGATAGATATCCAGATTCCACTCTCATGCGAGGAGACCTACGGCTATTCTCCGCTTCAGGATCTGCCAGAGAGGGAGTATCATGCGGAAAAGGATCTTGTCTTATATGGGGAGGTGAAGCCTCAGACGTATGTGACGCTGAAACCAGGACAGATGGTTATCTTCTTTCCCCAGGACGGTCATGCTCCCTGTATCTCTGAGAATGCAGAGATCAAGAAAGCAATCTTTAAGGTAAAAACTTATTGACTATGGCTACGAAGAAAGAGAAAGCTAAAAAGACTGTCGTCAAGGAACTCGCACATATCGGTCTCGTGGAGAACGACCCCTGGCTGGAACCGTATGAAGAGGCCATCCGCGGTCGTCATGACCATGCGTTATGGAAACTGAACCAGTTGACGCAGAATGGTAAGAAGAAGATCTCCGACTTTGCTACAGGACATCTTTATTATGGACTTCATAAATTGTCAAGAGGTTGGGTATTCCGTGAGTGGGCACCGAATGCGACGGATATCTACCTGATTGGTGACTTCAACAACTGGGCAGAGGACGAGAAATACCGTTGTAAGCGTATCGAGGGTACAGGAAACTGGGAATTGAAACTCTCGGAGAAAGCACTGAAGCACGGTGATCTTTATAAGATGAAGGTCAGGTGGAACGGAGGTGAAGGCGAGCGTATCCCGGCCTGGTGCCGTCGTGTGGTACAGGATGAGCAAACGAAGATCTTCTCTGCTCAGGTCTGGAATCCTGAGAAAAGATATGAGTTCAAGAAACAGAATTTCAAGCCCAAGAAGAACCCGCTGCTCATTTACGAGTGTCATGTCGGAATGGGACAGGATGCCGAGAAGGTAGGCACATATACCGAGTTCAAGGACAACGTACTGCCGCGAATCATCAAGGATGGTTATAACTGTATCCAGGTGATGGCCATTCAGGAACATCCCTATTACGGGTCGTTCGGCTATCATGTCTCGTCGTTCTTCGCTCCATCCAGCCGTTTCGGTACACCAGAGGAGCTGAAGGAACTTATTGATACAGCTCATAAGAACGGTATTGCTGTCATCATGGACATCGTTCACTCCCATGCTGTGAAGAACGAGGTTGAGGGACTCGGAAACCTGGCCGGTGATCCGAACCAGTTCTTTTATCCCGGTGACCGTCATGAGCATCCCGCCTGGGACTCGCTCTGTTTCGACTACGGTAAGGATGAGGTGCTCCATTTCCTGCTATCCAACTGCAAGTACTGGCTCGACGAGTTTAAGTTCGATGGCTTCCGCTTCGACGGTGTCACCTCCATGCTTTACTACTCGCATGGACTTGGTGAGGCTTTCGGGGGCTATGGCGACTATTTCAACGGTCATGAAGACGATAACGCCATCTGTTATCTGACATTGGCCAACAAACTCATCCATGAGGTGAACCCTCATGCCATCACGATTGCGGAGGAGGTATCGGGTATGCCCGGACTGGCCGCCAAGTTTGAGGATGGCGGTTATGGTTTTGACTACCGTATGGCCATGAATATCCCAGACTACTGGATTAAGACCATCAAGGAGGTGCGCGATGAGGATATCAACGTATGCTCCATCTTCTGGGAGGTTAAGAACCGTCGTCCCGACGAGAAGACCATCTCATACTGCGAGAGTCATGATCAGGCCCTTGTGGGTGATAAGACGATTATCTTCCGACTGGTTGATGCCGATATGTACTGGCACTTTGCAAAGAAGGATGTGAATGATATCGCCCAGCGCGGCATCGCCCTGCATAAGATGATCCGATTGGTGACGGTGGCCGCCATCAATGGCGGATATCTGAACTTCATGGGTAATGAGTTCGGTCATCCGGAATGGATAGACTTCCCGCGTGAAGGCAATGGCTGGTCGCATAAGTATGCCCGTCGGCAGTGGAACCTCGTGGATAACAAGGATCTCTGTTATCACTGGCTTGGCGATTTCGACCGTGAGATGCTGAAGGTCATCAAGTCTGTCCGTAATTTCCAGGATAAGCCTGTGGCAGAGATCTGGCACGACGATGGCGATCAGGTGCTCTGCTTCATGCGTGGCGATCTTGTTTTTGTTTTCAACTTCTCACCCACGCGTTCCTATACCGACTATGGCTTCCTGGTCCCGACAGGATCGTACGAGGTGGTTCTGAACACCGATGCCAAGGCGTTTGGAGGCAATGGGTTCGCTGATGACACGATCACCCACTTCACGAACTATGATCCTCTTTATGTGAACGAGCATAAGGAGTGGCTGAAGCTCTATATTCCGGCACGCTCTGCCGTGGTATTGAAGAAGGTGTAATATCTGTTTGAAATCTATGAATTATAATCGCTCTTCGAAAGGCAGTAACCCCATCTCCGTCCGTGTGATGTGTGCGGTGGTCTTCATCATCTTCTCGTTTGTCTGGCTTTACTTCTTTCAGGCCGACATCCTGACGATGACCCAACATGTGCTGAGTGGTGGTCTGACACATTATCATCGTTTCTGGGGAGCGGTTATCATTACCATAACGCTCTATCTCGTGCAGCTTCTGGTATACAGAATAGCTCACCTGAAGCGCCTTGGCCATGCGTTGACCTATGGGCCGTCGGTGCTGTTATTATCGATGTTGACCGATATCGGACAGAAGTTGGATACCGGTGTTGATATCGTGGCATCGTGGCATGTGATGCTGGTTGCCTTTATCGTATGGGTCTTCATTGTCTGTATCGCCCTTAAGTTGCAAGAGTTTGAAGATGATACTCCTTACGCTCTGTTCTCCCGTCCGATGTGGATCAACATGCTGACGATGTCGTTGATGATGATGTGGGTGGCATGGATCGGGAATACCGATGCTGTGTTCCATTATCGTATGAAGATGGAGAACCTCCTGTCTCAGGGCAACTATGGGCACGCCTTGGCTGTGGGGAAGAAATCGTTGGAGAGCGACGATCATCTGTTCATGCTCCGTATGTATGCGCTGGCACGGACAGATGGTTTGGGAGAGCATCTCTTTGAGTATCCGGTCGCAGGCAGTAGCAGTCTGATGCTCCCTTCTAATGGGAAAACCAAGATGTTGGTCTGTCCTGTCGACAGTCTCTATCGGTTCTTGGGGGCTCGTCCTGTTGGACAGATAGAGCCGGTACGCTATCTGAAACTGTTGCAGCGGAGAGACGCCGTCCCTCGGAAGGTGCTGGCCGATTATCTCCTTTGTGGCGATCTGATTGACAAGGACCTGGACCGTTTTGCCAAGGATATTCAAGACTATTATACGGTCAACGACAGTCTTCCTAAGCATTACCGTGAGGCGCTGATCCTTTATTCCCGTCTGCGTTCCAAGCCGGTGGTGGTCTACCACCATCCTGTGATGGATGAAGACTACGACAATCTCCAGGAACTGGAGAAAGGTTATCCAAACCAGACAGAGCGGAAGGGGAAGGTTGAAGAGCACTACCGCGGTACCTATTGGTATTATTATTGGTACGAATAATAAATGCCCTCCATTCGGAAGGCATTTATTCATGTATTGAAAGTGCTTGTCTTTACTTGTAGAGGTAACGTTTGATAGACCTCTTCGGTGTCTTTTCAAACTCCTGTTCGTGAATCTCGATCTCGGTGATCTTCTCGTAGGCGGGAATCATCTCGTTCAATCCATTACGGTTCTGTTCCATAATATTCTTGAGATCTTCCTCTGAGAATCCCATATTCTTGGCTTCTTCCATGTCAGGATGTACGAGAGCCACCAGTTTGTTGTCTCTCTGTACGACGATGCTCTCTACGACCATGGTCATCGAGTTCAGCTTATCCTCGATCTCCTCGGGATAGATGTTCTGGCCGTTTGGACCAAGGAGCATGTTCTTCGACCGACCGTTGATGAACACGTTTCCGTCGGCATCCATGGTGCCAAGATCTCCCGTGTGGTACCATCCGTCACGATCGATGGTCTCGGCCGTAGCTTCCGGGTTCTTGTAATAACCCAGCATCACGTTCGGTCCTTTCGTCAGGATCTCACCGGGCACACGCTGTGGGTCGGGCGATGCGATCTTCACCTCCTGATGCAGGGCTGCACGCCCGCAAGAGCCGGGCGCAAAGGTCTTCCAGTCACGGTAGCAGATGATCGGAGCACACTCCGTAGCACCGTAACCGACGGTATAGGGGAAGTCTATCCGTTTCAAGAACTGTTCCACCTCTTGGTTCAGGGCAGCGCCGCCGATGATGACCTCATACAGTCTTCCGCCAAAGGCCTTGAGCACTTCTTGACAGATCTTCTCGCGCACCTTCTTGGAGATAACCGGCATCTGCAGCAGCAGGCGCATGCGGTTGTTCTGGATCTTCGGGAACACCTTCTTGCGGATGATCTTCTCAATGATCAGCGGTACGGCGATGACGATGACCGGCTTGATCTCTGCCAGTGCCTGTGCAATGATGGCAGGCGAGGGGATACGGTTCAGGTAGTAGACATGACAACCGTAGTTGAACTCGAAGAGGAACTCGAAAGCCATGCCGTACATGTGAGCCATCGGCAGCATGGATATGATACGGTCACCAGGCTTGAGCTGCTTCCCAAGTACGTTGACAGCGAAGGCATAGTTCGACCAGAGGGCACGGTATGGAATCATCACACCCTTGGAGAACCCGGTAGTACCGGAGGTGTAGTTGATCACCGCCAGTTCCTCGGGACTCTGTTCTACGTAATAGCTGACATGCTGCTTACGGAAATATTTCGGGAATTTCTTTCCATAGAGTTCGTTCAGATGCTCACGTGCATAAGTCAACTTATCCGTACGACTGATCATCAGTGAGTAGTCGGGGTTGTTGATGATACCCTCCAGGGTCGGCATGGCCTGCGGATCGATGATCGTCGCCACATGGTCGCCCACGAACAGCAGTCTGGCCTCCGAGTGGTTCACGATATTATGAATCTGCTCGGCATTGAACTCATGTAGGATAGGCACAGCCACGGCTCCATAGGTGAGCGTGGCGATGAAGGCCACAGCCCATTGTGAGGAGTTACGGCCGCAGAGCGCGATCTTGTCGCCCTTCTGGATGCCACTGTTTTCAAAGAGAATGTGTAGTTTCTCGATTTTTCTTGCTACATCATGGAACTGTAGCGTCTGTCCTTTGAAGTCGGTCAGTGCGTCACGATCCCAATTGTCGATGATACTCTTCTGGATGAGAGCGTTGAAGCTAGGTATTTGTTCCATATGTGATTAGTTATTCTTATATAGGTAGCGTTTGATACTCTTCTTTGGTGTCTTCTCAAACTCCTGTTCTTGGAGTTCAATAGCAGAGATACGGCTGTAGACAGGTAGCGTATTGTTCAGCTCCTGACGGTTCTGCTCCATGATGTTCGCCAGTTCCTTCTTGCTGAAGCTGACCACCTCGTCTTTGTCGGGATAGACCAGTGCCACTAGCTTGTCGCCACGCTGTATGACAAGACTCTCAGATACCATGACCATCGCGTTGAGCTTATCCTCGATCTCCTCGGGATACACGTTCTGTCCATTGGCGCCGAGCAGCATGTTCTTGATACGTCCCCGGATGAAGATATGTCCGTCTTCCGACATCGTTCCGAGGTCACCGGTGTGATACCAGCCCTCTTCGTCGATGGCGGCATCCGTAGCCTCCTGGTTCTTGAAGTAGCCAGTCATGAGGTTCGTACCTCGGGTAACAATCTCACCGGGAATGTTCTGTGGATCGTTGCTTAGGATGCGCACCTCCATACGGTCAACAGGTGTACCGCATGAACCGCTGATGAATTCCTTATAGTCGCTGAACGAGATCAGAGGCGCACATTCGGTCGTACCGTAACCGACGGTGATGGGGAAGCCGATGGAGAGGAGGAACTCCTCCACCTCTTTTGATAAGGGCGCACCACCGACGATGACCTCATAGAGGTTGCCGCCGAAGGCATTATACACCTCCTGACAGATATGTTTCTTGACTTTCTTGCTGACCACCGGCATGGCAAGCAGCAGTCTGACGCGGTTGTCTTGTATCTTCGGGAACACCTTTTTACGGATGATCTTCTCGATGATCAGTGGCACGGTGATGATGACCGATGGCTTCACCGTGGCAAAGGCCTCTGCGATGATGGCCGGTGACGGCAGACGGGTCAGGAAGAACAGGTGACAGCCGTTGCAGAATCCGAACAGGAACTCGATGGCCATACCATACATGTGAGCCATGGGCAGGATGCTGAGCATGTTATCGCCCCGCTTCACGTTCTTGCCCAGCACACGTATCACAAACTCGATGTTTCCCCACAGTGTGCGATAAGGCAGCATGACACCCTTCGAGAAGCCTGTGGTACCACTGGTATAGTTGATCAGTGCCAGTTCCTCGGCCTCATCCACATGGTAGCTCACATGCTCTGCACGGAAGGCTCTCGGGTACTTACTGCCGAACATCATGTTCAGATGTTCACGGGCATAGGTGACCTTCTCCGAGCGAGAGATCATCAGTGAGAAGTCGGGGATATTGATGATAGCCTCCAATGCCGGCATCGCTTCTGGATCGATGGTCTTCACGGCAAAGTCGCCAATGAACAATAACTTTGACTCGGAATGGTTGACGATATTCTGGATTTGTTCTCCGTTGAACTCGTGCAGGATCGGCACGGCGACGGCGCCATAGGTGAGTGTGGCAAGGAAGGCGACGGCCCAATGGGCTGAGTTACGTCCGCAGAGAGCGATCTTATCACCTTTCTGAACACCGCTGTTCTCAAAGAGAATATGTAATTTTTCGATTTTACGTGCTACATCGTGAAATTGGAGGGTAATACCCTGGTAGTCTGTCAACGCATCCTGATTCCAGTTGTCTATGATTGCTCTTTGTATATATGCATTAAAACTGCTAAAGTTTTCCATTGAAATTGCACAAATTTTGAAATTTTGTGCAAAGGTATACAATTATCTGCACATTTCAAAAAAAAATGTGCAATATTTTAGTCGGTAGGAGAAAAAAAACAATATAGGTGATGAATCGGACAGCTATTATTCGTACCTCATCGATTTGGCCGGGTGGATATGAGAGATCAGATAGCTCGGAGCGATGAGCACGAACACGCATATCAGTAGGGTGGCGACGTTGATGAGCAATATCAGAAGGATGTTCAGTTCCATGGGCGCCTTACTGACATAATAGGTCTGCGGATCCAGGGCGATGATGCCTGTATAGTTTTGTAACAGTACGATGCCGACACCTATTATATTACCCCAGAACAACCCCTGTCCGATGATGAAGACGGAGAACCAGAGGAAGGTATGTCTGATGGTGTCGTTCCTGGCACCTACCGCCTTGAGGATACCGATCATCTGCGTGCGTTCGAGGATGATGATGAGCAAACCGCTGATCATCGTGAAGCCTGCCACGCATACCATCAGGAACAGGATGATCCAGACGTTGATGTCGAGCAGTTCAAGCCAAGAGAATACCTGAGGGTACACCTCGTAGATGGTTTGTGTGGTGAAGGTGTTACCGATGCGGTCGCTGCTACGGTTCACCTGTTCGATGAATCGGTCTTCTGTCTGGTCCAGCGTCTCCAGATTGTCCACGCTGACCTCGATGCCCGAGCAGATGTCTTTCTCCCAACCGTTGATGCGGTTGACAGTATGTAGGTCCGTGAAGCACAGGTTCTCATCGAAGCGCGTCATGTTGGTCTGGTAGATGCCACATACCGTGTATCTGCGCGTCCTCACATCATCGCCGTCGAAGAAATAGGCAAACACCTTATCTCCGCTCTTCAGCCTCAGCTTGTCGGCAATCATCTTTGAGAGAAGCAGTTGGTAGCGGCTGGTAGAGTCGCTGAACTGTGGGATGTCGCCCGATACCAGATTGGATTTCAGGAACTGTGTGTCGTATTCTTGTCCGATGCCCTTGAACACGATACCCAGGAAGTCGTCGTCGGTCTTCAGAAGTCCTTGTGTATAAGAGTACCGCTCAGCATGCCTGACACCTTCAATATGCTGAAGGACGTTCATGACACTGTCGTCGGCACAGATGACATAAGGATCGGATGTGTTGTAGCTGAGGATATTATGTACCTGTATATGACCGCCGAACCCTACCACTTTGTCGCGTATGGTATGCTTGAAGCCCAGGATGACGGATACCGTGACGATCATGACGGCCAGTCCGATGGCTACACCGACGGTAGCGATACGGATAGCCGGACGACTCACTTTCCGCTTGTCGCCCTCGTCACTGTATATGCGCCTGGCTATGAATAAGGGTAGGTTCATGTCGAACAGCTAACGGTCATCAGCAAAGACTAATAACCAGCATCCTCTGTTCTTCCCGGATAGGCCTCCAGTGCCTTCCGCAGAACGACGAGTGCCCGCTCCAGATCTTTCTTCTTCAGCACGTAGGCGATACGTACCTGATTGATGCCGGCACCGGGAGTGGTATAGAAGCCTGCGGCAGGAGCCATCATCACCGTCTCGCCCTCGTACTCGAACTCCGACAGACACCAGCGGCAGAAAGCCTCGGCATCGTCGACGGGCAGCTTCGCTACGGTATAGAAGGCACCCATGGGAATTGGTGAGTAGACACCGGGGATGCGGTTCAGACCATCGATCAGACATTTACGACGCTCCACATACTCATCGTACACGTCACGGTAATACTCCTCCGGAGCATCCAAAGAGGCCTCAGCGACAATCTGTCCGATGAGGGGAGGAGAGAGACGGGCCTGACAGAACTTCATCACGGCCTTTCTGACCTCTGCGTTCTTCGTGATCAGCGCACCGATGCGGATGCCGCACTCAGAATAGCGTTTCGATACGGAGTCGATCAGGATCACGTTCTGCTCGATACCTTCCAGATGGCAGGCCGAGATATAGGGCGATCCTGTGTAGATATATTCGCGGTACACCTCATCGGAGAAGAGGTACAGATCGTATTTCTTGACCAGGTCACGGATCTGGTTCATCTCGCGGCGGGTATAGAGATAACCTGTCGGGTTGTTCGGGTTGCAGATCATGATGGCACGGGTGCGCTCGTTGATCAGCTCCTCGAACTTCTCCACCTTCGGCAACGAGAAACCTTCCTCGATGGTGGTGGCGATGGTACGGATCTTGGCGCCCGCCGAGATGGCGAAAGCCATATAGTTGGCATATGCTGGTTCTGGCACGATGATCTCATCGCCCGGGTTCAGACAGGACAGGAAGGCGAAGAGTACCGCCTCACTTCCTCCTGAGGTGATGATGATGTCATCAGCGGTGACATTGATATTGTACTTGGCGTAATAGTCCACCAGTTTCTCGCGGTAGCTCTGATAGCCTTGCGACGGTGAGTATTCCAGAATCTCACGGTCGATCTGCTTGAGTGCATCAAGTCCTACCTGCGGTGTGGGCAGGTCTGGTTGACCGATGTTCAGGTGATACACCTTTGTTCCTCTTTTCTTGGCGGCAACGGCCAGAGGGGCGAGTTTCCTGATAGGTGACTCGGGCATCTCAAGGCCGCGTACTGAAATTTCAGGCATCTTCTTTAGTTTTTATTTCGCTTCTAGCTTTTATCTTATATGTAAAAGTCGCTGCAAAGGTAACACAATTTATCGTAAATCTCTGCAATCTGTCTTCAAAAATTTGTGTTTCTCAGATTTTATATGTACTTTTGCCCGACAAAATCAAACAAAAGACAATTCTGTACGATGAATTTCGAGGAATTATTAAACACACGTGACATTCGTAAGACCACGAAGGTGCGCTTGCCCTATGGCTATTTCTACAAGCGTCTTATCGACGGGAAGTATTCTAATTTCGTGGAGTTTCATGATGATGTGGCTGACAACATCGCTTTCAGCAGTTGTGTGAAGCGTGAGTGTGAGGCTGTGGAGAAGATCGCCCATGCAGGACAGCTCCGTTTTACGCCGAACGTCGGTGAGGGTGGCATCTATGCCATTGCCGTCGAGGTGGGTCATTTCATCACCATGGAGCAACTGTTGAACGAGGAGCCCTCGGTCGTCGCCAGAAAAGACTTTATCAGTGGTACGCTGCGCGACCTGTTTGATTTGACTGCCCTTTTGCATGAGCAGGAGATCTATCATGTCTGTTACGCCCCGTCGAATATCCTGGTACGGAAGAAAGACCAACAGGTGTGCTTGCTCTGTCACGGTTCGTTCTACCAGCGACTGGATCAGGATGTGCTGTACGACGGTGTCGAGGATTATGTGGCCCCCGAGGTGTTCGAGGGTGGTGCCATCGATGCACGTACCGATGTGTATTCCCTTGGAAAGTTCATCGCCTGGCTCTATGAGTCGTCGGGCCTGCCCATGGAACTGAAGGGCGTCGTGGAGAAAGCCACGGCAGAGGATCCCGAGAAGCGCTATGCCACTGTCGAGGCCATGCGCCATGCCATCAACGCCCGTCGTAACATGCGTCGCTCCGGTGTGATGGCGGCTGTCGCCCTGACTGTCGCCCTGATTATCGTGGGCTTGTTCTTCTACCTATTGCCAAGTCCCGATCCGGTGGAGTACGTGCAGCCTGTCGATGAACCCATTCCCGACGAGATGCTCGAGGAGGACATGGAGGCCCTGTTGGGTATTGGTGCCGATGCCGACTCGGCAGCCCTGGCGGGTATCGTCGTGAAGGAACAGCTTAAGAACGACTCACTGGGTTATAGCGAAGGAAAGATGCGTGAGTATAATGCCAAGGCGGAGGCCATCTTCCGTAAGCAGTTCTCCAAGGCTGCCGACGCCATCATCTCAAGTGTATATACCCCGTCGAACATGAGTGGCTCAGCCAATGCCTTTGCCGCCAAAAACTCGTGGATGACGGAGGAGCTCGCGAAGAAACAGAAGGAGCTGATGGAGCTCTCAGGACTCAGTTCCGAGCATACACAGCGTGTGGCCTCAGAGATCATCGAGCAGATCACGCAGAAGAAGCGTGAGGCGCTCGACAAGGATTATATGGGTATCAAGAAGCAGAAAGACGAACAGGAGTCGTCTGCCAGGAGAGTGCCCGGTGATAACAAGAAATAGAGATTCAAAGAATAGAGAAAAACATCAATTACAAAATGAGAAGCAGAACAGCAAATTGGTTTGAGTGCAAGATCCGTTACGAGAAGGTGATGGAAGACGGCTTGCAGAAAAAAGTAAACGAGAGTTATGTGGTTGACGCCCTGAGCTTCAGTGAGGCCGAAGAGCGTATTATCGAGGAGATGTCCTCATATATCAGCGGAGAGTTCGACGTGGCCGATATCAAGAAGGCTGCCTATAAGGAGATCTTCTTCGACGACTCCGATATGGCCGACAAATGGTACAAGGCCAAGATACAGTTTATCACCATCGACGAGAAGACCGAGAAGGAGAAGCGCTCCAGCGTCACCTATCTGGTGCAGGCAGGCTCGTTCAACGGGGCTGTGAAGAATATCGACGAGGTGATGGGTGGCACGATGATCGACTATGTCATTGCTTCGGTGGCTGAGACCACGCTGATGGATGTCTTCGAGTATAAGAAGACTGATAAAAAAGACGACAAACCGGAATACGAGCAATAAGATGGACTACGACGTAAAAGGTCATTTGCATCAGATTCTAGACACATTGCCACAGGGTGTACGCCTTGTGGCAATTTCCAAGTACCACCCCAACGAATATATTGAGGCGGCTTATGAGGAGGGACAGCGTGTTTTCGGCGAGAGCCATGAACAGGAACTCCGTCAGAAGCACGAACAGTTGCCCCAGGATATCGAGTGGCATTTTATCGGTCATCTGCAGACCAATAAGGTGAAATATATCGCACCGTATGTGTCAATGGTCGAGGCTGTTGACTCATTGAAGCTCCTGAAAGAGATTAACCGTCAGGCGGAGCGTTGCGACCGGGTCATCAAGGTACTTCTGGAACTGCATATCGCCGAGGAGTCCACGAAGTACGGACTCACCCTCGACGCTTGTCGCGAGCTGCTCGAAGACGGTGAGTGGCGCGAGATGAAGCATGTGCAGATCTGTGGACTGATGATGATGGCCTCGTTCGTGGACGACCAGCAGCAGATACGTCGTGAGATGCAGACGGCCGCCGACTTCTTCGACGAGGTCAAAGCGAAATATTTTGCGGATGACGAGGCCTTCTGTGAACGCTCATGGGGCATGAGCGACGACTATCTCATTGCCCTGGACACCCGTAGTACGATGGTGCGTATCGGCACCACGATCTTCGGTCCCCGGGTCTATTAAAGGCTAATGGCCAAAGAAATACTGGCCCCGCTTCCTGGTGATCTTGCCGTAGTTGACGGCATGCACGGGACAGTGGTGGTAGCATGCCAGACAACAGGTACACTTTCCGTTATGTAGCCATACGGGGGGTGTACCTTCTATATTGTCCACAGGACACACCTTCTTGCACTTGCCGCAGCCGATGCACTTGTCGGCATCCACGGTGAACTTCCTGTCCGTGATCATCCGTTGGTTGAAGTAACCGCCGATCACGTACGAGTAGAGTCGGGGAGTGGCCCCTTTCTCCAGCTCCACGATGCCGCGCTTCTGGTCTTTCAGTATGCTGATGATATGGTGCAGCTGTCGCTGGGCGTTCTCGATCTTCATGGCCTCTTTCTCCTCGGTGTCGGTATACATGAACGGCAGACAGACATACGATTCCGGCATGATCACAGAGAACTGTGTCTCGGCCGTGAGCGACCGGCCCTCGGCATCACGCAGATGAGGGTTCGCAGCCAGTTCCTTGTTCAGGATGGTCATCGCCTCACCCATATTGTCGCCGCATGTCGTCAGTGCCCAACAGAAATGGGCATCGGCCGACGGTCTCTCGCTGAAGCGCAGGCTCCTGATGAAGTCGCGCACGATCCTTGGTGGCTGCCAACCGTGTGTCGGGAAACAGAAGCCGATACGCTCACCCTCGTGGAGCGTGAACGAATACCGTTGCTCACGGATCATGTCCGGGATAAACAACAGTTCTTCTTTCAGAGCCTGGCCGATCTGCTCGGCCACCCATCGTGTATTACCAGTACCGGAGAAATAGAATATCATGGTCGTACAGTTACTTCTTGTCGGTTGCAAAGATACCATTTTCTTTTCAAACAACGGTCACATTTGGGGAAATATCTCTTTTCGCTGGTTTGTTTTATTTTGACAAACGACCTCTCATAACTCTCGTGGCAGTCAGGAACCGCCAATCGACCCTCATATACGTGAGTTTTGACGTATTTTTGTATTTATCTGATAATAAGCGTGTTAAGGTGGTGTATGAAAGAGGTGGCATCTTTCGTTCGAAGAGATAGGCCCTATGAGTCATTCAGATAGGCTTTACGAGTGAAAGAGATAATCCCTTATAGGGTATAGAGATCATCCCTTTCACTCGTAAGTGCCATTCCTTACAGTCGTGGAGATAATCTCTTTAACCGTAAGATGCCGGGTCTGTCGACGATAAGGCCAAGGTATGTCGTACCTGGCCCTTTTCCCTGTCAAAACCAGGCTAAAAAGGCCTTTTTCATCCCCTCCGTCTTCTCTCTTTCATACCTTTATCCCTTCACTTTTTTAGGCACTTTTTCATGACAAAAACTTGTAATCATAGACTGAAAGTTTTTTTTCAACTCTCACAAGCCTTGCGAAGATTTTGAGGATTGGAATTTGTTTCGTACCTTTGTCGGCAAACTCATGAAGTATGGGAGAAGATCAAAATAAGCTGTTGGATTTTGGCTCTGTAAAAGATACCATGCAGGGCATCATCAAGGTGATAGGTGTCGGCGGCGGAACTTAAACGTCGAAACGCAGAGGGGCAAACGTCGAAACTGATTTTGTGGCAGAAGATGTACTTCATACCTTTGCATCGTCGGAAGACAATAACAGGTCGGAAGACGAAAACATGTTATTAACTTATAAAGCAAAGGAGAATATGAAAAAGAAGATTTTAGCCCTCGTGGCAATGGTTATGATGGCAATGAGTGCCAGTGCACAACAGCAGTTCAGTCACGAAAGTCCGGAGGTCTTTGACCGCATGGCTTCTTATCTCGAGCTCACAACAGATCAGATTAAGCCCGTGATGACAGCCATCGAACAACTTAGAGTCTCATTGGCATCGCTCTTCCAGGCGCAGGATCCTACAGGGGCATGGGAGAAGATTGAAGCTAAGCATAAGGAGACGATGAAGCAGTTGTTGACTGAGAAGCAGTATGAGAAGTACGAGAAGATGTTCGATCTGACAGCGAAGAATACGATGGTGCGGGTGCAGGAGATGCAGATAATGCCACAATGATCCTAATGGATTCATACTTAAGTTTTTTCGTCTCTCCTACGTAAAGAATATGTGGGAGAGATTTTGGTAATTCGGAAAGAATAATTATCTTTGCAGACAAATGAGAAGAATACAGAAGAAAGACATATGGCTGTTTATGGCGCAGGTCCTGCTGCTTTCGCTGATCGTGCTATCGCCAGGGCTTGTCAGCTTCATCACTAGCAGGGACTCTAAGCAGGTGTTCGACGCGCTTTCGATCTCGTTCTACTTCCTGGCTCCTATCGTGGTTGTCTACCTGGTGAATTTCTATCTGTTTTCTCGATGGCTCTGGTTCCGCCAGCACTACTTGCTATTTGGTCTTGCCAACGTGCTGTTGGTGGTTGTCCTCAACTCGCCGATTCTGTTCTATGATATCAGCAACCTGCCCGAGATCGCACGTGCTGGCTTTATCTCGTTTATGATCATATCATTGCTGATCAATCTGCTGGCTATATTCATGGCCCTGACTATCCATTATGTGATACGACAGACCGAAAAGAAGCAAAAGGCTGTGGAGTCTGAGCTGGCATGGCTGAAGAACCAGATCAATCCGCATTTCCTCTTTAATACCCTCAATAACATCTCTAGTCTGACGCATATCGATGCCGATGAGGCCCAGGATGCCGTGATGCAGCTGAGCGACCTGCTGCGCTATGCGATGTATGAGACCAATAAGCCGAAGGTGCCGCTGGAGGGGGAGGTGGAGTTTATGCGTAATTATATCGACCTGATGAAGCTACGCACCAATGAGATGACGACTGTCGGCGAAGAAATAGAGATGGAGGATGGCAGCCTGGAGGTGGCTCCGCTGCTCTTCATCTCACTTGTCGAGAACGCTTTCAAGCATGGCATGAACAGTAATGCACCGGCGGTCATCAAGATCAGTCTGGTACAGAAAGGCGACACGCTGGTCTTCTCCTGCGATAACACCAACAATCCCAAGCCAACCAAAGACCGTAGTGGTTCGGGTATCGGACTGGAGAACACCCGTCGTCGTCTGGAGCTGCTGTATCAGGGGCACTACCAGTGGGAACAGACCATCACGCCGGAGAATATCTATCATGTAAAGATCACTCTGCAACTATGAGACCTATAACCTGCATGATTGTCGATGACGAGCCCTTGGCAGTGCGCCTGCTGGAGTCTTACGTAGAGAGGACGCCTGAGCTGCAACTGATGGCTTCGTATACAGACTCCATCACTGCCATCAACGCCATCAAGGCACAGAAACCGGAATTGTTGTTCCTCGATATTCAGATGCCTAACATCGACGGTATGGAACTGGCTCATATCCTGCCAGAGGATACTCGTGTGGTGTTTACTACCGCTTTCAAGGAATATGCCTTTGAGAGCTACGAGGTGAATGCGCTCGACTTCCTGTTGAAGCCTGTCAGATACAATAAATTCCTGGCCTCGGTCGAAAAGGCACGAAAGGCACTCGATATGTCTCAGGCAACGGCTCTGTCCACGCCCCAGCATCCCAATACCATCTTCATCCGTGTGGATGGTGAATGGAGGAACATTCCTATAGAGCAGATCGTCTATGTGAATGGGATGAAAGACTATGTGCTTTTCTGTCTCGACAACCTGCCCAGACCGCTGGTCACTCATCTGACGATGAAAGCCGTAGAGGACATGTTACCTAAAGACAAATTCCTCCGTGTTCACCGGTCGTATATCGTCGCTGTCGATAAGATCCGCAAGGTAGACCGTAACGACTGTATCTATATCGGTGACGAGGTGATACATGTGCCTGACGGTTACTTGCAGGCTTTCCGTCAGTTCCTCGAATCTCGTGCTATAGAAAGGAAGTAAGGGGAAAGGTAAGGAAAGAAAAAAGTCACATCTTGTGAGATGTGACTTTTTATATTGATTATCCGTTCATCGAGAGGAGGAACTCCTCGTTGTTCCGCGTGGTGACCAGTCGGTCGCGGATGGTGTTCATGGCCTCGATGGGGTTCATCTCGGCAATGAACTTGCGGATGATCCACATGCGGTTGAGCGTGGTGTCGTCGTGCAACAGATCGTCGCGACGTGTAGACGACTGTACCAGGTCGATAGCCGGGAAGATACGCTTGTTGGAGAGTGAACGGTTGAGCTGGATCTCGGAGTTACCTGTACCCTTGAACTCCTCGAAGATCACCTCGTCCATCTTAGAACCGGTATCTACCAGGGCAGTGGCGATGATCGTGAGCGAACCGCCTCCCTCGATATTACGGGCAGCACCGAAGAAGCGCTTGGGCTTCTGTAGGGCGTTGGCGTCGACACCACCGGTGAGCACCTTACCAGAGGCAGGGGCCACGGTGTTATAGGCGCGGGCCAGACGAGTGATAGAGTCGAGGAAGATGACCACATCGTGACCGCACTCTACCATGCGCTTGGCTTTCTCGAGTACGATACCGGCGATCTTCACATGACGGTCGGCTGGCTCGTCGAAGGTAGAGGCGATAACCTCGGCATCGACGGTGCGGGCCATGTCGGTAACCTCCTCAGGACGCTCGTCAATGAGCAGCATCATGATATAAGCCTCGGGATGGTTGGCAGCGATGGCATTGGCGATATCCTTCATGAGGATGGTCTTACCGGTCTTGGGCTGGGCCACGATCAGGGCACGCTGACCTTTACCGATCGGTGAGAAGAGGTCGACAATACGTACGCTCGGATTGGTGGTACCCTTATCGCCACAGAGGGTGAACTTCTCGTCGGGGAAGAGTGGGGTGAGGTGCTCGAAGGCCACACGGTCGCGCACTTCAGACGGCTCACGGCCGTTGATGAGTTTCACCGTAGAGAGGGCGAAATACTTCTCACTGTCGTGAGGAGGACGGACGGTGCATTCTACCACGTCACCGGTCTTCAGACCGTATTTCTTAATCTGCTGCTGAGACACATAGATATCGTCGGGCGACGACAGATAGTTGTAGTCGGAGCTACGGAGGAAACCATAGCCGTCGGACAGGCACTCGAGTACACCGTTACCAGTGATGATATCGGAGAAGTCGTACTTCGGAGCGCTCTGTGACTTAGAGATAATGGGGTCGTCGTTCTGCTGCTGAACGACGGGACGGTCGAACATGTCGAGCGTCGGGATGGCAGCCTGATCCTCGATGGGGATGTCGAGCACGGTGATGAAATCGGTGCCGTCGCCCGGATCACCTTCCCAGATGTCATCGTCGCTATATTCCATGGCATCCGACTTCGGCAGTTCCTCATGATGGCTCATCTTCTCCTGCAACTCGGCAATGCGGTTGGCGGTCTCTGGATCCTCCTGCTCGCCGGCAGCGAAATCAGCAGCCTCGGGAACCACGTCGGTGATTCCACCGATCTCTGCTGTGCCGGTGGCTGTATCCGGAGATACGGCCTCTATAGCAGCCTTAGCGGCTGCCTCCTTTTCAAGTTCTGCCTTTGACTTTCTGCCACGACGCTTAGGGGTCTTGGCGGGCTCCTCTTCTGTGGCCTTAGCGGCTGCCTCAGGAGCGGGGGCGCTGACGGGGGCATCGCTGAACAATGAGGGACTCTCGGTCTTCTTCGGGATGCGTTTGTTCTTGGCATCCAGATTCTCACCGTCCTTACCTTTCACGGAATATACATGATTGGAGTCTTTCTTGACAATACGGGTTCTCTTCCTCTTGGGAGAGTCTTCTGCAGGCTCAGAGCTGGCGCTGTTTTCAGCGGCCTTGTCGATGATGGCATAGATGACATCATCCAACGCGCTGTCCTGTGATACTTTAATACCTAATTGGTTGGCGATATCCATCAACTGGGGTATCTCCATTGATTCTAATTCTTCTTTCGTATACATATACTAAAATGGGTATAAATTCTGATTGGGAATTTAAATGTTGTGATTGGGAAATGCTTCACGGACGGAAACATTTGTTTTGAAAACGATGCAAAGGTACGGATTATTTCCGAATTCACCAAATTTTCTTTTAAAAAATTGCATTTCGCTCACTTATTCGTACCTCTGACACTCCATGTCTAAAGTACTTCCGTTCGGAAATGAAAAGAAAAACAAGTTTTCCTTTTGCATTTCGCTCACTTATTCGTACCTTTGACACTCCATGTCTAAAGTACTTCCGTTCGGAAATGAAAAGAAAAACAAGTTTTCCTTTTGCATTTCGCTCACTTATTCGTACCTTTGTCGGCAAAAATATAAGGAGTATGGAAATCAAGAAAGCCGAATTCACACTGAGTGCTCCCATGGAGTCGATGTGTCCTAAGGACACGAAGCCTGAGTACGCGTTTATCGGTCGGTCGAATGTGGGGAAGTCGAGCCTGATTAATATGTTGACAAACAACAAGAAGTTGGCTAAGACCTCGGCCACTCCTGGTAAGACCATGCTGATTAATCATTTCATTATTAATAATGAGTGGTATCT
Source organism: Prevotella aff. ruminicola Tc2-24 (assembly GCF_900110895.1). GTDB lineage: Bacteria > Bacteroidota > Bacteroidia > Bacteroidales > Bacteroidaceae > Prevotella. The sequence continues at coordinate 209,707 of NZ_FOIQ01000001.1, forward strand.
CGTCGACCTGCCTGGTTATGGATATGCCAAACGATCGAAGAAAGATGTGCAGAAACTAGATCAGATGATCAATGGTTATATCTTGCAACGGGAACAGTTGGTGAACGTGTTCCTGTTGGTGGACATCCGATTGGAGGCACAGAAGATTGACTTGGATTTCATACAGTGGCTTGGGGCTAGTAGCGTTCCTTTCGCTATTGTCTTCACGAAGGCCGACAAGTTGTCGGCAACGAAGGTGAGTCAGAACGTGGAAGCCTATAAAAAGGTGCTGAGCGAGACTTGGGAGGAGATGCCTCCGATGTTCGTTACGTCGGCAGAGAAGAAACAAGGACGCGACGAGATCCTGGATTATATTGAAAACATTAATAAAGAATTGAAGGGGTAGTCCTTCGACAAGCTCAGATAGTATCTCCGGAATACGGGTGTCTGAACTTGTCGAAGAACTGCCGATGCAGAGAATATGGCGAAAGATACACCATACCTTGACGTACAACAGTTGACGAAGTCGTTCGGCTCGCTGGTGCTTTTTGAGAACATCAGTTTTTCCGTTGCCGAGGGACAGAAAGTGGGACTGATAGCGAAAAACGGTACGGGAAAGTCGACACTCCTCTCCATACTTTCCGGTAAGGAAGGTTATGACTCGGGCGAGATCATCTTCCGGCGCGACTTGAAGGTGGGTATGTTGGAACAGACACCTGCCTTCGACCCGACAGAGAGCGTGCTCGATGCCTGCTTCAATCATCAGGGTGATCCGGAGAAGGTGCTGAAGGCCAAACAGATTCTGACACAACTGAAGATCCGTGACCTGCAACAGCCAATGGGACAGCTTAGTGGCGGCCAGCAGAAACGTGTGGCACTAGCCAACGTGCTTATCACCGAGCCCGACCTGCTCATCCTTGACGAGCCGACCAACCATCTGGATCTAGAGATGATTGAGTGGTTGGAGGGTTTTCTGAATCGGGGCAATAAGACTCTGCTGATGGTGACCCACGACCGTTTCTTCCTGGACAGGGTCTGTTCGGTGATCCTCGAACTCGACGACCGCACCATCTATACCTATCGCGGTAACTACAGCTATTATCTGGAGAAACGACAGGAGCGTATCGACAACCGTCGGGCGGAGATTGCCCGGGCCAACAACCTGTATCGCACGGAATTGGAGTGGATGCGACGTATGCCGCAGGCCCGAGGGCATAAGGCGCGTTACCGTGAGGAGGCCTTCTACGAACTAGAGAAGGTGGCTAAGCAACGGATGGAGGAAAGACAGCTGCGACTGAAATCACGTAACGTTTATATTGGTTCGAAGATCTTTGAGTGCCAATATGTGAGTAAGATTTTCCCGCCTCGTCCTGACAAAGAGGGACAGGGGGAGCCGCTGGTAATCCTGAAGGATTTCTACTATAATTTCTCGCGCTTTGAGAAGATGGGCATCATCGGCAACAACGGCACGGGAAAGTCGACATTTATCAAAATGCTTCTGGGAATGGTTCCGCCCGACAGCGGTAAGTTCGATATAGGCGATACCGTACGGTTCGGCTATTTCTCACAGGAAGGATTGCAGTTCGACAACGAGCAGAAGGTGATCGATGTCGTGAAGGATATTGCCGAATACATAGACATGGGAGGCGGCAAGCACCTGACGGCGTCGCAGTTCTTGCAGTATTTCCTGTTCACTCCCGAACAACAGCATAATTACGTCTATAAGCTCTCGGGCGGTGAAAGGCGCAAGCTCTATCTCTGTACGGTGCTGATGAGAAACCCGAACTTCCTGGTGCTTGACGAGCCGACGAACGATCTTGATATCGTGACGCTTCAGATACTGGAGGAATATCTGCAGGACTTCCCCGGTTGTGTGATCGTGGTCAGTCATGACCGTTATTTCATGGATAAGGTGGTGGATCATCTGCTGGTGTTCAAAGGTGAAGGCGACATCCAGGATTTCCCCGGCAACTATACTCAATACCGCCAGTGGCAGGTCCTTCAACCTCAGGAGATGGCACAGCAGAAAGTTTCGACTCCTGTCAAGGAACAGAAGGGGCGCAGAGACGGTCAGGTCCAGGAAAGACGTAAGATGAGTTTCAAGGAGAAACGGGAGTTCGAACAGCTCGAGAAGGAGATAGCTGCCTTGGAGAAAGAACAGCATCAGTTGGAAGAGGCGCTCTGTAGTGGGACGCTCTCTGTAGAGGAGCTGACAGAGAAAAGCAAACGGCTGCCACTGCTGAAGGACGAGCTCGACGAGAAGTCTATGCGGTGGCTGGAACTGAGTGAGATAGAGAAATAACCCTTCGACAGGCTCAGGGACCGTGAGGGCTGTGCGTATGTCAGGCTTGTCTAAGCAAAATTAATAAAGAAATGATACAACAACAATATCCGTCGCAATTGTTAGAGAGGGCAGTATCGGAATTTTCCAAACTACCCGGTATCGGGCGCAAGACTGCGCTCCGGCTGGTGTTGTGGATGCTCCGTCAGGACGATGCCGACGTGGAACAGTTCGCCGAGGCCGTCAGACTTCTGAAACGGGAGGTGAAATACTGCCACACTTGTCATAATATCAGTGATACGGATACCTGTCCAATCTGTTCTGATCCGCGTCGTGATGCATCGCTCATCTGTGTCGTAGAGAATATTCAGGATGTGATGGCCATAGAGAACACCCAACAATTCAATGGCTTATACCATGTGCTGGGAGGTATTATCTCACCGATGGATGGCATCGGACCGAGTGATATTGAGGTGGAGTCGCTGGTACAACGGGTGAAGGACGGTGGTGTGCAGGAGGTGATTCTGGCATTGAGTCCGACGATGGAGGGTGACACCACCAACTTCTACCTGTACCGTAAGTTGGCCGCCTATGACGTGAAGATCAGTGTGATCGCACGAGGCGTTTCTGTGGGCAACGAACTGGAATATACCGATGAGGTCACGCTCGGGCGCTCTATTACCAACCGTATATTATTTGAAGAGAAATAGACATGAAAAAGACCCAGAGGATCCTGATGGTGGTGTTCATCGCCATCCTGACTATGGCACTGCTTTTGGTGGTGCTCTATGAGAATGATATCATGGAGGCCGGTAAGATGGCTGACAAGAAACAGGATGAGTTCTTCGCTCTGACCATCCTGGAGTTGGCTTCGCTGGCCGGTGTGGTGCTTGCATTACGACTGTTTAAGTTCAAGTGCATCCATAACGAGCTGGTGACACAGAAGGCACCTGCTCTCCTCAAGTGGGGACTGATGCGACTGGCACTGTTGGAGTTGCCGATGGTCTCTAATACCTTTTTCTATTATATGTTCATGAACCCGGCATTCGGTTATATGGCCATCATCCAGTTACTCTGCCTGCCGTTTATCTATCCCAGCATGAACCGCTGCATCGCTGAGACCGAGGAATGAAACTGAGCGTCGTCATCGTCAACTATAACGTGCGCGACTATCTCAGGCAGAGTCTGGATAGTATACGACGGTCTCTTGAGGAGATTGGTGGTGAGGTGTTTGTCGTCGATAACGCTTCGCAGGACGATAGCGTGGAGATGATACGGAAAGACTATCCGTGGGTGCGACTGATTACGAACACGGAGAACTTAGGTTTCTCGAAAGCGAATAATATCGCCATTCGTCAGACTGTTGGGGAGTATGTCCTGTTGCTGAATCCTGACACCGTCGTCGGAGATGGTACACTGCAGGGTGTCATCAACTTCATGGACAGTCACCCGAAAGCTGGTGGAGCAGGGGTGAGGATGCGTCTTGGAGACGGAACGGTCGCCCCGGAATCACGACGTGCCTTACCGACGCCCTGGGTGGCATGCCTGAAGATGTTGGGATTGACGAGGCGTTATTATATGAGTGATCTGTCGTGGGATGAACCGGGGCGGATTGAGGTGATCAGCGGCGCTTTCTGTATGCTGCGCCGACAAGCCCTCGACGCGGTGGGACTGCTCGACGAAGACTTCTTCATGTATGGCGAGGATATTGATCTGTCGTACCGTCTGCTGAAGGGTGGTTGGGAGAATTGGTATCTGCCGTATGATATCATCCACTTTAAAGGGAAATCGACCCAGAAGACCGACTTCCGCTACGTGCATATCTTCTATCAGGCCATGCTCATCTTCTTCCGCAAACACTACGGCCATCTCAGTGTCTTCTATACCGTCCCTGTGAAGACTGCCATCTATTTCCGTGCGGCTATCGCACTGACCGATATACTCCGTAAAAAACTCCATTTATGAACTGCAAAGAACCGACCATCCGCCTGCGGGCTATCGAACCAGAAGACCTGGATCTGCTCTACCGGATAGAGAATGATGTGAGACTATGGAATGTGGGCACCAGTAATGTGCCGTATTCAAGATATACACTGCACGACTACGTGGCTAACGCCTCGGACGATATCTATGTGGACCGGCAGGTGAGGATGATGATCGAGAATGAGAATGGTGAGGTGGTCGGTATCGTGGATATCGTCAACTTCGATCCTGCCAACCGACGGGCAGAGGTGGGACTGATCATTCTTAATGCCCACCGTCGACAGGGCTATGCTGCTAGTACGCTGCGCCAGATCTCTGATTATGCCCTGAAGGTACTCCATCTGCACCAGTTGTTCGCCTTCGTTGATGTGAGAAACGATGCCTCGCTCTGTCTGTTCCAGAAAATGGGCTATCAGGCATCGGTCGTGATACGTGACTGGCTGTACGATGGGACGGAATACAGCGATGCTAAGATGATGCAGCTCGTTTTTTAGTTTTTTTCCGGATGAAAGAGAAAAAAATCCGAAAAATGTTTTGTCAATTCGGATTTTATTCATACCTTTGCACCCGCTAATAAGAAAGAGTGCTTTCTGGTGCGTTAGTTCAGTAGGTTAGAATGCCTGCCTGTCACGCAGGAGGTCACGAGTTCGAATCTCGTACGCACCGCACTTTTCAAAATAAGAACATAGCACTCTGGTGCGTTAGTTCAGTAGGTTAGAATGCCTGCCTGTCACGCAGGAGGTCACGAGTTCGAATCTCGTACGCACCGCAAAGACTCATCTGGTTTGCCAGATGAGTCTTTCTTTTTGTCTGTCTGATGGCGTTTTGTTACTTTTTTCGTGTTTTTACTAACAAAAGTCTATAAAAGTTTGCGTTTGTGCGACATTTTTTGTAATTTTGCAGCCAAAATAACACAAACAGCATATTGTTAGAGTGATATTATGTGTGGAATCGTAGGATACATCGGGAAGAAGGATGCCTTTCCTATATTGATTAAAGGTCTTAGGAGATTAGAATATCGCGGCTACGATAGTGCCGGTGTGGCGCTGATCAATAACGACGGTAAACTGAATGTCTGTAAGACGAAAGGAAAAGTCGATGCTTTAGTTGAATATTGTAGTGATAAGAATGTGAGTGGTACTGTCGGTATTGCTCATACTCGTTGGGCTACTCATGGTGAGCCTTCTTCTGTCAACGCTCATCCACACTATTCAGAGAGTCATAACTTAGCCATCATTCATAATGGCATCATCGAAAACTATGCCGAACTGAAAGAGAAGTTGAAGGCCAAGGGTGTTCAGTTTGTTTCGGATACTGACACAGAGGTGCTTGTGCAACTGATCGAGTATATCAAGGAACATAAGCAATTGGATTTGCTTACTGCCGTCCAAGTGGCTCTCTATCAGGTGATTGGCGCCTATGCCATCGCCATTCTCGACAAACGTGATCCTGATCAGATTATTGCTGCTCGGAAACAGAGCCCACTGGTGGTTGGTATCGGCGATGATGAATTCTTCCTCGGTTCAGATGCCAGTCCGATCGTTGAATATACTGATAAGGTAGTATATCTCGAGGACGGTAATATCGCGATGATACGTCGTGGCGAGGAATTGCATGTTGTCAGTATTCTTGGTGAAGAACAAGAATTGACCGTGAAGACGGTTGATATTGATCTCGGGCAGATAGAGAAAGGTGGTTATCCGCATTTTATGCTGAAAGAGATCTTCGAGCAGCCGGAGTGCTTGACGAACTGTATGAGAGGTCGTGTTAATGTTGAGGCAAATCATGTAACATTATCCGCACTAATCGATTATCGTCGTCAGTTGTTGAACGCAAAACGTGTAGTGATAGTGGCCTGCGGTACTTCATGGCATGCAGGACTGATTGGCAAGCAGATGTTTGAGACGCTGGTGCGTATCCCCGTGGAGGTGGAGTATGCCAGTGAATTCAGATACAGGAATCCGGTTGTTAATAAAGATGATGTGGTAATTGCAATCTCACAGAGCGGTGAGACGGCTGATACATTGGCGGCCGTGCAGCTTGCCAAGGAGAGGGGTGCTTTCATTTATGGCGTATGTAATGCTATCGGCTCTTCTATCCCAAGGGCAACAGATACGGGTACCTATATACACGTGGGACCAGAAATCGGTGTCGCATCGACAAAGGCCTTCACGGGACAGGTGACTGTCCTGACGATGATTGCTCTGGCTTTGGCAGAGGCTAAGGGGACGGTTAAGCGTGAGGAATACCTGAAGATTGTCAAGGGACTTAGTGAGATTCCTGATAAGATACGGGAGGTTCTGAAGACCAACGAGAAGGTGGCAGATCTTGCGCGTACCTTTACTTATGCGCATAATTTCCTCTATCTCGGACGCGGATTCAGTTATCCGGTGGCATTGGAAGGAGCGTTGAAGCTGAAAGAGATTTCCTATATCCATGCGGAGGGCTATCCCGCTGCAGAGATGAAGCATGGACCGATTGCGCTGATCGATTCGGATATGCCGGTGGTTGTGATAGCCACACATAATGCAATGTACGAGAAGGTACTGTCGAACATTCAGGAGATCAAGGCTCGTCAGGGTAGGGTTATCGCCCTTGTGTCGAAGGGCGACGATACCATCTCCAAGATTGCCGACGAGGTTATAGAACTACCCGACGTCCTGGAATGTCTAGAACCGTTGGTGGCTACAATCCCCCTACAGTTGTTGGCATATCATGTTGCTGTTTGTAAAGGAAAAGATGTCGACCAACCAAGAAATCTGGCAAAGTCGGTGACAGTAGAATAGAAACAAGGGCGATTCGTTTTTTAACGTTTCGCCTTTTTTATAGAAAATGATACTTACGTTATGAGAGATGTAACACTCGTCCTGTCGGACGGAACAAAATTTCACGGGAAGAGCTTCGGCTTTGAGGCGCCCGTATCTGGAGAGGTGGTGTTTAACACGGCGATGATGGGCTATCCTGAAAGTCTGACGGATCCCAGTTATGCAGGACAGCTGATGACGCTCACCTATCCGTTGGTAGGTAACTACGGTGTGCCCCCGTTTACCACAGAGCCTAACGGTATCGCCACCTTCATGGAGAGCGACAGAATCTATGCTTCTGCTATCATCGTGAGCGATTATAGCGAGGAGTATTCACACTGGAATGCCTCGGAGAGTCTGGCCGACTGGCTGAAACGGGAGAAGGTGCCTGGCATCACGGGCATAGACACCCGACAGTTGACGAAGGTGCTCAGGGAGCATGGTGTGATGATGGGACGTCTGGTGTTTGACGATATGCCAGAGACTCAGGATTTCACTGACTACGGCAGCATCAACTGGGTGGAGCGTGTGTCGTGCAAGGATATCATCCGGTATAACGAGGGAGCCGGTCGGAAAGTGGTGCTTGTTGACTGCGGTGTGAAGAACAACATCATCCGTTGTCTGATCAACCGCGGTGTTGAGGTGATCCGCGTGCCATGGAACTACGACTATACCGACATGGACTTCGACGGTCTGTTCCTCGCCAACGGTCCTGGTGACCCTGATATGTGTGTCGAGGCCGTGGATATACTGAAGAAACAGATGTCTCTCTCACGTAAACCTATCTGTGGTATCTGCATGGGAAATCAATTGCTTGCTAAGGCTGGTGGTGCCACGATATACAAACTGAAATATGGTCATCGTTCACATAACCAACCTGTGCGTGAGGTGGGCACGAACCGCTGCTATGTCACCTCACAGAATCATGGTTATGCCGTTGATGCATCGACACTTGGTAACGACTGGAGAGAACTCTTCGTGAATATGAACGACGGTAGTAACGAGGGAATACGCCATTTGTCGCATCCTTGGTTCTCCAGTCAGTTCCACCCCGAGGCTTGTTCGGGTCCCGTAGATACAGAATTTATGTTCGACCGTTTTATTGAAACATTATGAGATACGAGAATATACAGAAAGTCCTGTTGCTTGGCTCAGGCGCATTGAAGATCGGTGAGGCTGGTGAGTTCGACTACTCCGGATCACAAGCACTGAAAGCATTGAGAGAGGAGGGCGTAAAAACGGTTCTCATTAATCCGAACATCGCCACCGTGCAGACCTCGGAAGGAGTAGCCGACGAGATCTATTTCCTCCCGGTACAGCCCTACTTCGTGGAACGTGTCATCCAGAAGGAGCGTCCCGACGGCATCCTGCTGGCGTTCGGTGGACAGACGGCTTTGAACTGTGGTGTAGAACTGTATAAGAGTGGGGTATTGGAGAAGTACGGTGTAAAGGTGTTGGGAACACCAGTACAGGCCATTATGGATACGGAGGACCGTGAACTCTTCGTGAAAAAACTCGATGAGATAGGGGTGAAGACCATTAAGAGTGAGGCTTGTGAGACGATCGAACAGGCACGCAAGGCAGCCAAGGAACTCGGTTATCCTGTGATCCTTCGTGCGGCTTATGCCCTCGGCGGACTTGGTAGTGGATTCTGCGACAACGAAGAAGAATTGAATCGTCTGGCTGAGAAAGCCTTTGCTTTCTCGCCGCAGGTGCTTGTGGAGAAATCGCTGAAGGGTTGGAAGGAAATCGAATATGAGGTGGTTCGTGACCGTTACGACAACTGTATCACCGTTTGTAACATGGAGAACTTCGACCCACTCGGCATCCATACTGGTGAGTCGATCGTGGTGGCTCCGTCGCAGACGCTGACCAATTCTGAATATCATAAGCTTCGTGCCTTGGCCATCAAGATCATCCGTCATATCGGTATCGTCGGAGAATGTAATGTACAGTATGCCTTCGACCCAAGTTCGGAGGACTACCGTGTCATTGAGGTCAACGCCCGTCTGTCGCGCTCTTCTGCGTTGGCATCGAAGGCGACAGGCTATCCTCTGGCTTTCGTAGCTGCCAAACTTGGTATGGGATACGGACTCTTTGAGTTGAAGAACTCCGTGACGAAGACGACGACGGCCTTCTTCGAACCCGCCCTCGACTATGTGGTGTGTAAGATCCCACGTTGGGATCTTTCAAAGTTTCGTGGTGTAGACAAGGAGCTCGGTTCATCCATGAAGTCGGTCGGTGAGGTGATGGCTATCGGCAGAACTTTTGAGGAAGCTATACAAAAAGGTCTCCGTATGATTGGACAGGGTATGCATGGTTTTGTGGAGAATAAAGAGTTGCAGATACCGGATATTGATGCGGCCTTGCGTGAGCCGACAGATAAGCGTGTGTTTATCATCTCGAAGGCTATGCACCTGCCGGAATATGATATCGATAAGATTCATGAATTGACGAAGATCGACAAGTGGTTCCTGCAGAAGTTAAAACATATCATTGATATCGATGAGCAACTGAAGAAACAGAATATCAACACGCTTGAGAAAGATCTGCTCCATGAGGCGAAGGTCTATGGCTTTACGGACTTCCAGATTGCACGTGCCATCGGTCTGGAGAAAGAGATTGAAAACATGCACCATGCGTCGTTACTGGTGCGTAACCGTAGAAAACAGTATGGAATCCTGCCCGTCGTGAAGCAGATCGATACTCTGGCAGCCGAATATCCGGCACAGACAAACTATCTGTATGTCACTTATTCAGGTGTGGACAGCGATATTCAGTATGAGAAAGACAAGAAGAGTATTATTGTGTTGGGAAGCGGTGCCTATCGTATCGGTTCCTCGGTAGAGTTCGACTGGTGTGGGGTGCAGGCTCTTAACACCATCAGAAGAGAAGGCTGGCGCTCTGTCATGATTAACTATAATCCGGAGACAGTCTCTACCGACTATGATATGTGTGACCGCCTGTATTTCGATGAGCTTACCTTTGAGAGGGTGCTGGATATCATCGATATGGAAGAGCCGTATGGTGTGATTGTTTCGACAGGTGGTCAGATTCCCAATAACCTCGCGATGTATCTTGATGAGCAGCATGTGCCCATCCTTGGTACGAGTGCGCAGGATATTGACGGTGCCGAGGATCGTGCTAAATTCTCGCAGATGCTCAATGAGATTGGGGTCAATCAACCAGAGTGGAGTGCATTGACCTCCATGGAGGATATCGACCAGTTTGTAAACAGAGTGGGCTTCCCGGTGCTGGTTCGTCCGTCGTACGTGCTCTCCGGCGCCGCCATGAATGTCTGTTCGAACAAAGAAGAACTGGGACATTTCCTGCAACTGGCAGCCAATGTCTCGGAAGATCATCCAGTCGTGGTGTCGAAGTTCATTGAGAATGCCAAGGAGATCGAGATGGACGCTGTGGCAAAGGATGGCGAGATTCTGGCCTATGCCATCTCCGAACATATTGAGTTTGCCGGTGTCCATTCCGGTGATGCCACCATCCAGTTCCCTCCGCAGAAACTCTATGTGGAGACGGTACGCCGCATTAAACGTATCAGTCGTCAGATTGCTAAGGCACTCCATATCAACGGTCCTTTCAATATCCAATATATGGCAAGGGAGAACGATATCCTGGTTATCGAGTGTAATCTCCGTGCCTCACGATCCTTCCCCTTTGTTTCGAAGGTGTTGAAACTCAATCTGATTGACTTGGCCACGAAGGTGATGCTGGGACTGCCGGTGGAGAAGCCTCATAAGAACCTGTTTGACCTCGACTATGTGGGTATCAAGGCAAGTCAGTTCTCGTTCAACCGTCTGCAAAAGGCCGACCCTGTGTTGGGTGTGGACATGGCCTCGACGGGTGAGGTGGGTTGCTTGGGTGATAACTCAAGCACGGCCTTGTTGAAGGCCATGCTGTCTGTCGGGCATCGTATCCCTAAGAAGAGCGTCCTCCTTTCTACAGGAACAGCCAAACAGAAAGCCGATATGCTTGACGCTGCACGGATGCTGGTGGCTCATGGCTATAAGCTTTATGCTACAGGTGGTACATCGAGGTACCTGTCGGATAATGGTGTAGAGAATACCATGGTGTTCTGGCCTTCAGAGCCCGACAAACAGCCACAGGCGCTGGATATGCTTCATCAACACGAGATCGACATGGTGGTCAATGTTCCGAAGAACCTATCGGAAGGTGAGTTAACGAATGGATACAAGATCCGTCGTGCTGCTATCGACCTGAATGTTCCGTTGATTACAAACAGTCGACTGGCCAGCGCGTTCATCAATGCATTCTGTACTATTAATCTTGACGAAATCGGCATCAAGTCGTGGGCTGAGTATAAATAGCAGGTATACAAAAGACGAAAAAATAGTGCAATAATTTGGCTATGTCAAATTATTGCATTATTTTTGCAAACACATATGTAATACTGACCCAAAATGGATGCTGGAGAAAGCTTAGAGTCTAAAATCAACCGTAGTGAGTATAAAATACTTATCGTCGACGATGTAGTCAGTAACGTGCTGCTGCTAAAGATCCTATTGACGAATGAGAAATTCCAAGTCTGTACGGCCAATAATGGAAACATGTGCATTGAGATGGCCAAGAAAGAGCATCCGGACTTGATTCTTCTGGATGTGATGATGCCAGACATCAGTGGTTTTGATACTGCTGTTATCCTGAAGAAAGACGAGGAAACTAAGGATATACCTATTATCTTCCTGACGGCACTGAACACGCCGACAGACCTTGTGCATGGTTTCCAGGTGGGTGCAAGTGACTTTCTGACAAAGCCGTTCAATAAGGAGGAGCTGGTCATGCGTGTCACACAGCAGATATCACTTGTGGCTGCAAAGCGTATCATCGAACATCAGAACGAAGAACTTCGTGCTACGCTTAACAACCGTGATAAGATGTATTCTGTCATTGCGCATGATCTACGTTCACCTATGGCCAGTATACGTATGGTACTGAACTTGGTAGTTGCCTCCACGACACCGGAACTTGTTGGACCGGAATTGTATGAGTTGCTGGACAAGGCCAATAGAGAGTCGGAGGAGGTGCATGATCTCTTGGATAACCTTCTGAAGTGGACGAAGAGTCAGACCGGTCGACTGAACGTTGTTGAACAAGATCTTGACTTAAACGACATCATTCCTGGAGTTGTCGATATCTTCGAGATAATCGCACAAACCAAGCGAATCAAACTGAACCTGCAAGGGTCGGACACACATCTGGTGGTCAGGGCCGACAATGATATGTTGAAGACCGTAGTCCGGAATTTTATTTCCAATGCTATTAAGTTCTCCCCAGAGGACTCTTCTATCGACATCGTAGTTCGGCAGGAAGGTGATTATGCCAAGGTGAGCGTACGGGATCATGGTGTTGGTATCGCAGCTAACCGTCTTGATTCGATTTTCCGTAAGGGTGAGACAACCTATGGTACCGGTGGTGAGGAGGGGTCCGGTCTCGGACTTCTGTTGTGTCAGGACTTTGCCCAGAAGAATGGTGGTATGTGTACAGTAGAATCCGTCGAAGGACAGGGGAGTACGTTCAATGTTCTTATCCCACTAAAGAAAGAATAATGTCCACACCTATTTATATAATAGAAGAAACGAAACTTCGCCGCAATCTCAAGCTTATCGCTGGTGTTGCGGCGAAAGCAGATATAGAGATTATCCTAGCCTTTAAGGCTTTTGCCTTGTGGAAGACGTTCCCAATTATTCGTGAGTATATTCATGCCACCACGGCAAGCTCACTCTCGGAAGCTCGTTTGGCATATGAGGAATTCGGGGCACCTGCTCATACCTTTTCGCCAGCTTATACGGATGATGAGATTGATGAGATTGCACGTCGCTCTTCGCATCTGACTTTCAATTCGCTCTCACAGTATGAGCGCTACCATCACCGTGTCAAGGATGTGTCGCTTGGTCTCCGTATTAACCCAGAGTATTCTGAAGTGGGCACCATGTTGTATAATCCCTGTGCACCTGGGACACGTTTCGGTGTTACCGCGGATAAGTTGCCTGAGCGTCTACCGACGGACATTGATGGGTTTCATTGTCACTGCCATTGTGAGAGTGGGGCAGATGTATTCGAGCGCACGCTGGTACATATCGAAGAGAAGTTCTCGCGTTGGTTCCCTCAGTTGAAATGGATTAATTTCGGAGGTGGCCACCTGATGACACGTCGGGATTATGATGTGGAACGGTTAATCTCTTTGATGCGCGGTTTCCATGAACGCTATCCGTGGCTGAAGGTGATACTGGAACCTGGCAGTGCTTTCGCATGGCAGACCGGACCTCTGGTATCTCATGTGGTGGATGTCGTGGAGGATAAAGGTATCAGGACCGCCATTTTGGATGTCAGTTTCACTTGTCATATGCCCGACTGTCTCGAGATGCCTTATTTCCCTGATGTCCGCTATGCCATCCACGTTGATGACAATACACTATCATCGACAGCCAACCGCCATCTCTATAGATTAGGTGGCAACAGTTGTCTGAGTGGCGACTATATGGGATTCTGGCAGTTTAATCATGAGTTGCAGATCGGTGAAGAGGTGATATTTGAAGATATGATTCATTATACAACGGTGAAGACAAATATGTTTAATGGCATTTCTCATCCGGCCATTGCTATGCTTCATATGGACGGGAAGTTGGAGATTTTGCGTGAGTTTGGCTATCAGGATTACAAAAATCGGATGGATTAGAACTTTTTTAGAAAAAAATGTCTGAAAAGTTTTGCCAGTTCCGAAAAAAGCATTACCTTTGCACTCGCATTTAGAGAAATGCCTTTTAGAAAGCGCGGAATTCTCCCGCAAGCCGAGAGCAGAACAATAAGTTTTTATGCTGAAGCGCTGTTGAGAATGCTGATTGTTTTCAGAAGAAAATAAGCGGAAATAGCTCAGTTGGTAGAGCACAACCTTGCCAAGGTTGGGGTCGCGGGTCCGAGTCCCGTTTTCCGCTCACATCTTGAACAAAAAGAGGCATTAGAGATTGGCTTTAATGTAAAAATGCCCAGGTGGCGGAATTGGTAGACGCGCACGTTTCAGGTGCGTGTGCCGCGAGGCGTGCAGGTTCGAGTCCTGTTCTGGGCACTCTTTTTATTCAACGTGTTTGTTGGAGAGGTGGCGGAATTGGTAGACGCGCTACTTTGAGGGGGTAGTGTCAATTGCGACGTGGGAGTTCGAGTCTCCTCCTCTTCACATAGCAGAATTTTCGCGCAAGCCGACCGTATAGAACTTACTTTTATACAGAGGTGCCGCCGAAAATCTTGACTGTCGCAGACAGGCGGAAATAGCTCAGTTGGTAGAGCACAACCTTGCCAAGGTTGGGGTCGCGGGTCCGAGTCCCGTTTTCCGCTCTTATATTAGGAAAACAACAATTTTAGATGAATTTATATTTAAGATATTTTGACCGTGAAACGTTAGTTTCCACAGTTGATGAAGCTATCGATTTCCTACGTTCCATTGACGAGATAGAAATGGACCCCATGTTAGAGGCAGATATCCGTGAATATGCTGCGAGTGATGTGTTCTATCCTAAAAGATATAAGATTCATCCCCGTGTCTATTTTATCATTATAAAGACGGAGGCTGCTACCATGCAGGATTTCAAAGATAAGAAGGCTGTGCATTCTGCCAGTGATGGTGTACCAGCGAAACCTGTGACGTCAGCAGTGGCACGACTGAATGAGATCAGACCGGGATGGTATGAAGGCATGCTCGATTTCAAGCGTGTACTTTTGATACCTGGAACAGGTAAGTTTCAGTACCGTGATACGCAATTTGTCGCTCAACTGAAGGCCAATTCTGGCATGGACTGCTATGAGCGTATCATCGAGCATCTTCGTGACCGTGTCGACGAACGTAGTCAGTTCCCTTCTGCGAAAGGAAAGAATTTCAAGTTCCGTTATCTTGGAAAGGCACGAGCATAATTAAGAAAGGAGGAGTCTATGAATAAGGTAATGCTTATTGGTAATGTTGGCCAGGATCCTGAAGTACGTTATGTTGATCAGGGGGTCGCTGTTGCCCGTTTGCGTTTGGCAACGACGGAGCGTGGTTATACACTTCAGAACGGAACGCAAGTGCCGGATCATACCGACTGGCATAATGTGATTCTGTGGCGTCGGCTGGCTGAGATTGTTGAGAAATATGTACATAAAGGAGACAAACTTTATGTTGAGGGTCGTGTTCGCTACACTTCGTATGATGATAAGCAGGGGCAGCGTCGTTTCGTGACTGAGATATGGGCCGACAATATTGAGTTGTTAAGTCCGAAACCTGCCACAGCAACAGGTGCCACGGTGAATGAGTCTATGGAGGCGCCCCAGCCTGACAATCATCCTGAGAAGGATCTGCCATTCTAAGCATGGATTATCTTCAACAGATACTCAGTGACGTTCATTTTCTAGACCCCACCATGGGAGCAGTCGTGGCAGGGTTGTTGGCCTGTCTGCTTCTCGTATTCTCAGGTTATGCCTCTGGTTCAGAGATTGCCTTCTTTTCATTATCTCCAAAGGATCTAAACGACCTTGACGAGGAGAAAAATGAGCATGATAAGCAGATTAGCGCTCTGCGCGCAGATTCAGAGCGTACACTAGCTACCATTCTCATTACCAACAATTTGGTCAATGTTACCATCATCATGCTCTGTAACTATTTCTTTGATCATGTCATTGATTTTGGTATTGCCTATTGGTTGCAGTTCCTGGTGATAACGGTCCTATTGACATTCCTTCTCTTGCTTTTCGGTGAGATTATGCCGAAGGTCTATGCCGGTCAGCATGCTTTGGCATTCTGTCGTTTCTCTGCTAGTGGGATTATTCATCTTCGCAAACTATTCTATCCTTTATCATCAATACTGATTCGCTCGGGTATGTTGGCAGAGAAAGTGGTTCAGAAGGAGAGTCATGTGTTGAGTGTCGACGATTTGGAGCAAGCACTCGAGTTGACCGATGAGAATGAATTGAGAGGAGAGAAGAATATGCTTGAGGGTATTGTTCGCTTTGGTGACGAGACAGCCAAAGAGGTGATGACTAGTCGTCAGGATGTCGTGGACTTGGATTTCCGGTCTTCTTTTTCTGATGTACTGAAATGTATCGTGGAGAACAATTACTCCCGAATCCCTGTCTATCAGGGCTCCATCGATAATATCCGTGGAATCTTATATATTAAGGATCTATTGCCTCATCTGTCGAAACCTGCCTCTTTCCGTTGGCAGTCGCTCATCAGACCGCCTTATTTTGTTCCTGAGACGAAGAAGATCGATGACTTGCTCCGTGAGTTTCAGGAAAACAAGGTGCACATTGCTATTGTGGTCGATGAGTTTGGTGGTACCAGTGGTATCATCACCCTTGAGGATGTACTTGAAGAAATCGTCGGTGAGATCAATGACGAGTACGATGACGAGGAGAAAAGTTATGTACGGTTGAATGCCAATACCTATATTTTTGAAGGTAAGACGTTGCTGAGTGATCTATTTAAGATCTTGGATATTGACGATGAGACTTTCGAGGAGGTGGAGGGTGATGCCGACTCGCTAGCAGGATTGCTTCTGGAGATCAAAGGTGATTTCCCGGACCTTCATGAGCGTATAGATTATAAGAATTTCACCTTTGAGGTAACGGAACTCGATGGTCATCGTATCTCAAAGGTGAAAGTCATTATCCACGATTCAGCAGAAGCGTAGTCTTTCTATAGTCTACCATCCGTACTGTTGCCACCTGATGACATTGTTCCATTGATAGCTCTGGATGGTGGTGTTCCATATAGGAGAGGTCAATCGGTAGGTATTTCTTGGGAAAAACATGCTGACGCATCCATTCTCAGATGCTTTTATATCGAATTGTTCCATGTTCGCACTCAGCAAGGAACTGTTTGTCATCCAACGTGCCGAGAAGATGGCATAGGGGACGGCCTTCTCGAAGGCCTTTTTCCATACGTTAAAGTCTTTATCCGCTGTATTCTCTAACAGCATCTGTCGCATGTCATACGCATAGCGGTTGTTACTGTAGACGCCATAATAGGTCATACCCTCAAAGTCAAGAGGGTTCTGTTCTTGAACATCCAGTCTGTCTGCTATTGTATGAAGGATGGTCGCCGTAGCCTGTGCCAACTCTTCCAATTCGGACGTCTTGAAGGTTGACAGCGGGACACTATAGCCTTTCAGGTCGCCAGGGATATAGTTGTAATACTTATCGGAATGGCTCTTGTATTCCTCCAGATAATAATTATAATAATGGTCTGTTAGAGTACGGTAGAAAAGTTCATTGGAATTGAACAGATCGGGTACGATAATGTCATATGGAGCCCCCTTGTCGGGAATCTCTGCCGGCGAACCGATCACATAGTCCGTCACATGACGTAACTCATAGGCCACTTCTACACAACTGAAATTACAACAGTCGGCAAACACGAACTTCAAGGCCTTGTCGCCCATGGCCCTGGCAATAGCCCGACTCATCGACGGGATATTCATCCAGTATTTGCCGGAACTTGAAGAGGTATTTCTACCCGTGTCTCCGCCGTAGGCACGACTGGCGGCATAGGGGATGGAGTCGTTGCTGACAAGCCAACCCGATGCATGTCCCCAGAGCACCAGTCCGTAGGAGGCAGCCGGATAGTTTTGTCTGGTATAAGACAGAACTTTCTCCATTACGGCAGGATCGGCTGTGATACTCTCTTCCATGCTGACGGAGTCGACTAGAACACCATTCTTGATTCTTGCGATATATGGAGGGGTTGTTTCGGCCTGATCGACATAGACGATAAGATTCTGACGTTTGTCAAGCGATTTTGAGCCGGTTTTCATTTCTTCCAGATCACTTGCGGCAAACGAGTTGAGATTATTCTCTGCCGCCATATATACAAGAACAGTACGCTCTGACTGTTCATCGACCGGATGGTCGTCGTGATGATGACAGGCAGTGAAGAGGCATGGGCCGAACAATATAAATAGACATTTACGCATATTTCATTATTTTTCTGCAAAGGTAGTAATATTAATTAATAAATACTCCGTCTCGGCAAAAAAAAGAAACGTGTTTCTTTGTTTTAGCTCAACTTTTTGTTATTTAGGACTTCGCTTGAAGTACGCCTGCTCGGAAAAACACAAATAAATTTGGTTTTTCTCTTGCTTCTTTGTACCTTTGCAAGCGTGAATCTAAGGATGAAGCGATATATTGCATCTTGGATACTGTTGGCAGCGTTCCTGCCAATGGTTGTTTTGTCGTCTCTCCATATTCACGAGACCACTCAGACCACAGATACGAAATGTGCTGCTTGCGTGCATCATCACTGCGGCGGACACATGACGCAGTATGATGGGCAGATGCACCAGTGCGTACTCTGTCAGTTCTTGACATTGTCTATGCTGGCTGCTGCAACGGTGGTCGTGCTGTTTATTAATAAGTATGGCGAACAGGCGTTTGCCAGTTTCATATGCCGATATACCCCTCGGGTGTACGGTGTGGTCAGCCTCCGTGCTCCTCCGTTTGTTTGAAAGAATAAGGTACAATCTCATTTTTTCAAATAAACAACCAATATGATCATAGCTTTATTGGCTGCGGCGATGTGGACCTGTGCACCGGCCGACAGCACAATCGCCCTTGACGGGGTGACTGTGACTGGTCAACGGCAGCGTGACTTCCAGATGCGTACGTCGCAGTCGGCTGTGCAGATCAGCCATGATTATCTGCAGCAGAATTTTGCGGGAAGCCTGATGCAGACACTTGAGGGTGTCCCAGGCATCAAGGCGATGGCCATAGGTTCCGGACAGTCGAAGCCAACGATTCGTGGCTTGGGCTTCAATCGGTTGGCTGTTACCGAGGACGGTATCAAGCACGAGGGACAACAATGGGGCGACGACCACGGACTGGAGATCGACCAGTTTGCCGTGGATCGTGCAGAGGTCATCAAAGGACCGGCAGCACTGCTCTATGGTAGTGATGCCATCGGTGGCGTGTTGAACCTCTATGCTAATCATATCCCGACAAAGAAGACGGAAGGGGCTGTCCAACTGTTCAGTCGTTCAAATAACGAACAGTTAGGGATGTCGGCGAAGGTTGGTGGACGGTCCGGCAACTGGTTCTACCGTGCCATCATGACACTCATCGACTATGCCGACTATCAGGTGCCGACGGATAGTATCCAGTATTACTCCTATTATATTAAGCTGAAGGATAGACGGTTGCGTAACACCGCTGGTCTGGAGCGTGATGGGAGCGTGATGCTGGGCTATGCTGGTTATAATTTCCATACCGACTTACGCGTATCCGACTCATATTCGAAGAGTGGCTTCTTCGCCAATGCTCATGGACTGGAAGTACGGTTAAGCGATATCGACTACGACCGTCATCGTCGTGATATCGACCTACCATATCAATGGGTAAACCATCTGAAGGTGCTTAGTCATACGACATGGCGTAGTGAGTCTCTGATGGTAGAGGCCAAACTCGCGTATCAGAATAACCTGCGTGAGGAACGGTCGGAACCCGTCAGTCATGGTTATATGCCCAAGCCCGACAGTCCGTTGGAGCGTCGCTTCAACAAGAGCACTTACACGGCTAACCTCGGACTGCGCCTGGCATTAGGTGAACATCACGAGTTGAGTACCGGCATCAACGGCGAATATCAGTATAATCGTCGTGCTGGTTGGGGATTCATCATCCCTGATTTCTCGACGTGGAGTCTGGGCGCTTATGCCTTTGACCGTTATACCGTAAACGAGCATCTGAAGTTGAATGCGGGTATTCGATATGATCATGCCTATACACATATTGATAGTTACAACGACTGGTTCCTGACGCCTACGTTCAATGGTGATTCGGCCTATGTACAGCGTTCAGCCAACCTCCGTCGGCATTTCAATAGTGTTACGTGGTCAGCAGGTGTGAACTACACCACCGGTGGTTGGGTGCTCAAAGCGAATATCGGAAAGAGTTTCCGAGTACCTATTCCGAAGGAGTTGGGCGCCGATGGTATCAACTATCATATCTTCCGCTATGAGCGAGGCAACAGCGATTTGGCGCCTGAGGAGTCGTATCAGGTCGACCTGGGTTTGCATTGGGATAATGAGGTGTTGTGTGTGCAGGTGGATCCTTATCTGAACTACTTCCCTAACTACATCTATCTGAACCCGACGGCACAGTATGTCGAGGGACTGCAACTCTATCACTACACGCAGGCCGAGGTGCTGCGCTATGGTGTGGAGGCACAGATGAACTGGATGATGACATCCCATTGGGAGGCGGAGCTGAAAGGTGAATATCTGTATGCCGAACAGAAGTCGGGTGAGAAGAAAGGTTACACCTTACCGTTCTCTACACCATGGTCTACTGATGCCACCATCAAGTATTCCTTCGACTACCATGGTAAGGGCTTTGCTAGTCTGAACGCCCACGTCGTTGGAAAACAGAATGAGATTGTACCACCGGAAAAGCCCACAGACGGGCATTGGACACTTAATTTCTCGGCAGGAAAGCAATTCCCGTTGGGTGGTAGTGTCCTGAAGATTGCGCTTCATGCAGACAACCTGTTGAATAAGCGTTACTTCGACCACACCAGCTATTATCGGCTGATAGACGTGCCCGAGCCGGGACGTAACTTCTCGATGATGATAGGGGTGGAGTTCTGAAATAATGATAATATATTAAAAACAAAAAGACAATTATGAAAAAGTATATATATATGAGCCTGATGATGGCTCTCCTGTGTGTTCTCTCTCTCAGTTTTACCGCTTGCGACGATGACGACGACGATAAGTTGCCGGCTCCAGAGATCACCATCAACGAGGCAAATATCGAGGATGATGTACTCTGTGTGCAGGCAGACGTGGTGGCCAAAGGTCGTACAGCATCTATCCTGTTGACCATTACCGGGCAAAACGGTACCGTCAAGGCAAGCCAGGCTGTTACAGATAGCAAGTATATCGGAGTACTGAATATCGACGGATTCCATGTTCACGTGGATATCGCAGACAAGAATGTTGAGGAAGGTGATATCCTGGAGATGAGCGTCACCGATGGACAGGGACTCACCACCACCTCCAAGAAGAGTATCACTGAGGAGGAAGATGACGACGACGAATAATCCAAAATAAACATGAAGAAAACTGTAATATCACTCTCACTGCTGTGCGCACTCTGTGCGTGCAGCAGTTCTGACGATGACGAGGCAAAGGACATGTCTCAGCCCATCATTACCGATCAAGGAATCACCGCTAATCCTATCGACTGTCAGGTCTACCACCGTGGTGAGACCATCCCCTTCAACTATTTCTTCACCGATGATACGGAGCTTGGCACTTACAACATTGAGATTCACAACAACTTCGATCATCACACCCATAGCACCTCATCGGTGGAATGTCCGATGGATGCTTTGAAACAACCAGTTAAGCCATGGGTCTACAATCAGGATTTCGCCATCCCGACGGGGTTGAGACAGTACGATGCCAAGATAAACATACCCATCCCTGCTGACATTGATCCCGGTGACTACCATTTTATGGTGCGTCTCACAGACCGTGCCGGTTGGCAGCAACTTAAGGCTGTTGCCATTAAGATTACAGAGTAGGGTTGTTAATACGAGTGAAATGCCATTGAAAAATGTTTTTTTCTTTTGTGTTTCACTCGTATATTTGTAATTTTGCCCCCGCAAAACCAGAACATCATGAAGAAACTCTCTATATTATTGGTATTACTAATTGCTTTGATGACCGTAGGGGAGGTGTCTGCCCACCGTTCAAGAAGTAGGAAGCTACATGGTCGACACAAAACCCACCGAGTGGTTAAGAAAGGTAGGAGACACAGACCCGTCAAGCGTATCGCAAGACTTCGACCGGTGAATATGCCGCAGGACGATCAGCCTATGATCCTGTGTGAGGATACCTGTGAGCATGTGCATGGTATCGATCTGTCGCATTATCAGGGCCAGGTGTTCTGGGAGACGGTTGGCGAGAATACCAAGTTGGCGTATGTCTATCTGAAGGCTACGGAAGGGGGCGACCGGATCGACGAACGGTATGAACGTAATATAGAACTGGCTCATCGCTATGGCCTGAAGGTTGGCTCCTACCATTTCTTCCGTCCGAAGACACCCTTGCAGCAGCAGTTGGATAACTTCAAGACCCAGTGTCTGCCTGGAGAACAAGACCTGATACCGATGATTGATATAGAGACAACAGGCGGTCTGCCGACGGACATCTTCTGCGACTCATTATTCAAGTTCCTGGGGATGGTTGAAAGGACCTATTGTCAGCAACCTTTGCTCTATACGTTCCGGAACTTCTACAACAAGCACCTTCTCGGGAAGATCGACGATTATAAACTGATGATTGCCATGTATACCGAAGAGGAGCCGGTATTGGCAGACAATCGGGATATTACGATGTGGCAGTATACCAGTAAAGGACGGATCTTCGGTGTCAACGGGTTTGTGGACAAAAGTCGTTTTATGGGCTTCCATAGTCTGCGTGATATCCGGTATATACACTGAACAGCCGCCTGACAGTTGGCCGTCATGCTATTCCTCTATATGTGATAGGGAGTGTACAAACGAAGAGAAGAAGTTGGTGACGCTCTCGGAGGGATAGTAATGGAAGTATCGCGCAGAACGGCGTACATGACTGAAGATGGCAGAGGTATTACTGTGCACGAAGATATTCTCATCGCCCTGAGAGAAATACCAGTCTTTTGATCGGGTGTTCGCAAAATCCACCAGTTCCTTGGCAATCTTCTCTACATGGATGTCTTTTCCTTCTTTTAGGAACGGCAGATCCTGATGCTCGAAGCCACATAACCGGACCAGGAACTCGCCTTCAAGTTGAGCCATCTGGGTCAGGTGGAGGTCCTCGATCCATCGGCCTAACATCTCGAAATCAATCTCTTTGTGATGCTGGCGTAGGTATATCCCCAACTCCACCATTTGTCGGATGGGCAGTCCCTCGTTCAGGATATGACGAATCACCCTGATCATCTTTAATAACAGCCGACGGGTGGGAATATCAGAGTCCTCATCGTCAAGGATAGCCTGCAGTCTGCTGTTCAGGAACGGGTTGGTCAGATGATCAGGACGCAGAAAACTATCTTCCTCCAACTCAGCCGTTACTGGTTTTTTACTGCTCTTTTCCGCAACCGTCTTCCACTCTTTCCATTGTGTCTCTGTCAGGCGCAGGAAAAACTGATCCTTACAGCGGAGTAATCCCTGATAACAGTAGGGAGTGATATCATGCAGGACGGCCAACTGGTAGACGCGTCCCCATTTATAGACAGACATCGGCTCTATCTGTTCTGTCGTCTGGAAAACACCACTTCTCAATAGTCTGAAGAGATTGCGCTGTATGATGTCCATGACTATGAATATCTTTTAGGATAGCGGAAAAAGATTGCCATGATTGCTACCACTCCCAAGGCGAAGGGGTAATAGAGATAGGGAATCATCGCGATGGGATTCAGTGATGCCAGACCTGCCGCTATCAGCATCTGCGCCCCATAGGGAATGAAGCCCTGCATGACACAGGAGAAGGTATCGAGGATAGAGGCACATTTCTTGTTGTCGACACCATAACGGTCGCCAATCTGTTTAGCGATACCGCCAACGGTCAGGATGGCAACGGTGTTGTTGGCCGTACACACGTCAACGAGTGACACCAGAGCGGCAATGCTCATCTCAGCACCTCGTTTGCCATTGACATGACGGGTCAGTTGGTGGATTACAAAATCGATACCTCCCTGTTGTCTGACCAGTTCTAAGATGCCTCCGGCCATCATCGTGACGATGATCAGCTCACCCATCGAGAGGATGCCTTCGCCCATGGCACCCATCCATCCGTACAGTTCGAAGGAGCCCGTCACCAGACCGATGCCACCTGTCAGAAGGATGCCTAATGTCAGTACGGCCATGACGTTCATGCCGAAGATGGCGGTCACCAGCACGACCAGATAAGGGAGAACCTTCACCCATTCTACCTGGGGAATATGCTGTGGGGCACTCACGTGGAGTCCAATCAATAGGTAGATACCAAGAATCAGAATGGCCGCAGGAAACACCAGAAAGGCATTGACACGGAACTTATCGCTTAGTCGGCAGCCCTGTGTCTGGGTTGCCACGATGGTGGTGTCGGATATAAAAGAGAGGTTATCGCCAAAGAAAGAGCCACCGACGATAATGGCAGTCATCAACGCCACGTCGGTGCCAGTCTCCGAGGCGATGCCAACCGCAATAGGTACCAGGGCTGCTATCGTACCCACACTGGTTCCGATGGAAAGTGAGATGAAGCAGGCGGCGAGGAACAGGCCTGCCAGAATCATCTGTGGAGGCAGCAGACTGAGCGTCAGGTTGACGGTCGCATCGATACAGCCCATGGCCTTTGCAGAGTGAGCGAAGGCACCGGCCAGAATGAAGATCCAGATCATCAGCATCATCTGTTCTGTGGCGGCTCCACGACTGAAGGCGTTGATACGTGACATCAGAGGTCTACCACCAGAGATGATAATCGCATAGATGCTCGACACCATGAAAGCCACAGTGATGGGAATCTTGTAGAAATCACCAGCGATGATGCTGGTGACAAGATAGAAGGCTACAAATACCATCAACGGGGATAATGCGATAAGTCCTTTTCTCATCCTTTTACCTTTATATCTTTATAATGTGACTCCGTTCTTGAAGATTGCAATTTCGCGGTAGTCATTCTGCTCGTTCTTCGCCAGTTCGCCGTTGGCCACACGGATCACCTTGTCGATGAACTCCTGAACGAGTTCCTGCATGGAGCGTCCTTCTAATAGCTGACCGGCAGAGAAATCGACCCATCCCGCTTTCCGGCGTGCCAGGTCGGGGTTCGTGGCGATCTTCATGGTTGGCACAAAAGTACCGAAGGGAGTGCCACGTCCTGTTGTGAAGAGTATCAGATGGCATCCGCTGGCGGCGAGTGCCGTGGCAGCCACCAGATCGTTGCCTGGAGCCGAGAGCAGGTTCAGACCGTCGTGCTGCAGACGATCGCCATACTCTAGGACACCATTCACAGGTGCTTTTCCACATTTCTGCGTACAGCCCAACGCCTTATCCTCGAGGGTTGATATGCCACCGGCCTTATTCCCCGGACTCGGATTCTCGCCGACCGGTTCGCCGTGCGAAAGGAAATAGTCTTTGAAGTTGTTGACCATCGAGACCGTCTGCTCGAAGAGCTCTTTAGTACGACAACGGTTCATAAGAATGGTCTCAGCCCCGAACATCTCAGGCACCTCTGTCAGGACGGATGTGCCTCCCTGTGCTACCAGCCAGTCGCTGAACTCACCTATAAGGGGATTGGCCGTGATACCAGAGAATCCGTCGGAGCCACCGCATTTCAGGCCGACCCGTAGTCTGCTGACTGGTACGGTCACGCGCTGATCCTGGCGGACTGTCTCATAGAGTGCCCGCAGGATATCCATGCCTGCCTCCATCTCATCCTCCACCTTCTGGGTGACGAGCAGTTTGATACGATCCTGGTCATAGTCGCCCAGCATCGCCATGAAGTCGTCAGGCTGGTTGTTCTCGCATCCCAGACTGAGCACCAGGACGGCACCGGCATTGGGGTGCAGACAGATATCACGGAGCACCTTCCGGGTGTTCTCGTGATCGTCGGACAGTTGGGAACAACCGTAGTTATGATGCCATGCATAGATGGCGTCAACCCCTTCGCCACAGGTCTCACGTCTTAGTTCCTGAACAAGTCGCTCGGCAATCCCATTGACGCATCCGACCGTCGGCACGACCCATATCTCATTGCGCACACCTACATCACCGTTCCTTCTTAGATAACCCTTAAAGGTGCGGTTGTCATTTTTGATATTAAGTTGCTCGTTTATAGGGGAGTACGTATATTCGAGTTTACCGGATAAATTAGTCTTCAGATTAGTCTCATTGACCCAGTCGCCCGCCTTCAGATCAACCATCGCGTGTCCGATGGGGTAACCGTATTTGATGATATTCTGTCCCTTAGACACATCGTTGATGAGTATCTTGTGTCCGGCAGGTGTATCTTGGTTGACAACTATCTGTCGCCCATCTACCTCGATGATAGCCCCTTTTCTTTTGTCTTGCAGACACACGACGACGCTGTCTGCCTGATTAATTTTTATATAAGTAGTTAATTCCATGCGTGAGGTCAGTCTGGATTATATGGCCGTCCTACGATAGAAGGCCACATTCTCCTTTGTCAGAATCTCGATAGGCATATAGTTGACCGGTGTGACAGCGCGCTTCATCACGATAGCCTCGAAGAGAGCGTTCACGCTGGCATATCCCTGTTGGTAGGCGTGCTGTGCGATGAGGAACGAAATGCTGCCTTGTCGAACACACTCCTCGTTCTTATGCACCATATCGTAGCCCATGATTTGGATATCCCGACGGTTGCTTCTCTGGAGGAATTCCCCGACGAGGTGTGCCTTTGAGTTGAAGGTGATACAATGGTGAATCTGAGGATGAGCCTTGAAGAATTTCTCCAGGATGGTGTCGTATTCCTTGCGCTCCTCGTCAAGCGGCAAGTCTACTTCCGAGATCTTGATCTCAGGGAAGTGATCCACCATATAGTGACGGAAGCCTGTCTCCCGGTTAGCCTGCTGCTTGGATCCCACGTTTCCGTCGCGTGTCTGCTTGACGATGGCGATCTCCTTTTCCTTGGAGGCGATGAGCATCAGCATCCGCGCTGCGAAATAGCCGCTGGCAAATGAGTCTTGTCCGAAGAAGGCCAAGGGCTTGAGGTCGGGCATATAGGAGTCGAGCAACACATAAGGAATCTTACGCTCCATGAGTTTCTGGGTGAAACGAGAGGTCTGTTCGAGCGTGGAGGGTACGATGATCACCCCGTCGATCTTAGCCGTGAAGAGCTCACGGGCCATCTTCGTGAACGACTGGTGGTTGAAGCGCTCGTAATAGACGAACTTCAGTGAGATACCGAAATCACGGCGGAAATCAGTACATGCCTGGGCCCCTTCCTCTATCTCGTCCCAATAAGCCTCCTGTTCGTGCTTGGGCAGTACGATATAGAAGTCGTAGGTCTTGTTGTAGGCGAGGGCAGAGGCATACATATTGGGACGGTAGTCCATCTCTGCCAAGGCCTTGTTGACCTTCTCGAGAGCCGACTTACTGACGTTGGGACGGTTGTGTAGCACACGGTCCACTGTTCCTGTTGAGACACCCGCTCTAGCGGCAATGTCCTTAATGGTTATATTCTCCTTTGGCATATTTCACCCTTTTTGGGGCAAAGGTACAAAGAAAAACTGAGAATATGCACTACTTTTTTAAATAATCTGTCAGAAAACGTTTCCGTAAGTATTTTCATACTAAACATTTGGTAGTTTGGAAAAATGTCCTTACCTTTGTCCTCGCAAACGAAATTAACAAGTTAAATCTATCATTAAATCAAAAACAATGGCTAAAATTGTAACATTGGGCGAGATTATGCTTCGCCTGTCGCCCCAGGGCAATGACCGTTTCATTCAGAGTGAGTCTTTCCGGATTATTCCAGGTGGCGGTGAGGCAAACGTGGCAGTTTCTGTAGCCAATTACGGACATGATGCATATTATGTATCCAAGCTTCCCAAGCACGAGATCGGACAGATTGCTTTGAACGCTCTGCGTCGTTATGGGGTGAACACAGAATATATTGCTCGTGGTGGTGACCGTATCGGGCTATACTATGCCGAGACAGGAGCCTCGATGCGTCCGTCTAAGGTGATCTATGACCGTGCCCATTCTGCCATTGCAGAGGCTTCTCCTGCCGACTTTGATTTTGACAAGATAATGGAAGGTGCAGCGTGGTTCCATTGGAGTGGTATCACCCCAGCCATCTCCGACAAGGCCGCAGAGTTGACGAAGCTGGCCTGTGAGGCTGCTAAGCGCCATGGCGTTACGGTGTCTGTAGACCTGAACTTCCGCAAGAAGCTGTGGACCTCGGAGAAGGCTATCTCCGTCATGCGTCCGTTGATGAAGTATGTGGATGTATGTATCGGCAACGAGGAAGATGCAGAGCTCTGTCTCGGTTTCAAGCCCGATGCCGACGTGGAAGGCGGTCAGACTGATGCAGCAGGTTATGAGGGTATCTTCAAGCAGATGATGCAGGAGTTCGGCTTCAAGTATGTGGTGTCTACACTCCGCGAGAGCTACAGTGCCACCTATAATGGTTGGAAGGCTCTGATCTATGATGGTAAGGAGTTCTATCAGAGCAAGCGTTACGAGATCAATCCGATTATCGACCGTGTGGGTGGTGGTGATTCCTTCTCTGGTGGTCTTATCCACGGTCTGCTGACGAAGAAGACACAGGGCGAGGCTCTGGAGTTCGCTGTGGCAGCCTCAGCTCTGAAGCATACGATCAATGGTGACTTTAATCAGGTCAGCATTGACGAGGTAGAGGCGCTTGCCGGTGGTAGTGCTAATGGTCGAGTACAAAGATAAAAAAGCGAGTCATATTATGGCAAAGTTTGATAAGATAGCCGTCCTGAAGAAGATCGGTGACACGGGTATGGTTCCCGTATTCTATCATAAGGATCTGGAGACATGTAAGAATGTGGTCAAGGCCTGTTATGAGGGTGGTGTCCGCGCCTTTGAGTTTACCAACCGTGGCGACTTCGCCCAGGAGGTATTTGGTGAACTGGTGAAGTGGGCCGACAAAGAATGTCCTGAACTGGCCCTGGGTATCGGTTCGGTGGTCGATGCCCCGACCGCTGCTCTTTATCTACAGTTAGGCGCCTGCTTCGTCGTAGGTCCCCTGTTCAACCCCGACATTGCTCCCGTCTGCAATCGTCGTCTGGTACCTTACTGCCCGGGCTGCATGACAGTCAGCGAGATCGGTAAGGCACAGGAACTGGGATGTGACCTGACAAAGGTGTTCCCTGGTGATGTCGTTGGTCCGAACATGGTGAAGGGGCTCAAGGCTCCGATGCCGTGGTCGAAGATCATGGTGACCGGTGGTGTGTCGCCCGACGAGGAGAACCTGACTAAATGGTTCAAGGCCGGCGTGTTCTGTGTAGGCATGGGCTCAAAACTCTTCCCCTCAGACAAGGTGAAAGCCGGCGACTGGCAGTATGTCACCGACAAGTGTCGTGAGGCTCTTGGCTACGTAGCAAAGGCTCGTGCATAATCCATATACCCCTTCCGCCTGACTGTCTGTCAACAGAAGTCGGTGGAAGGGGTGTTTCTAACTATGAGACTCTGGCTAATCGTTCTCTCAGTCATTCTCTTTTCAGCATGTTCTCGCACAGACAGACGGGCGATAGACAGGCTGAATGATATCTCCTATGCTTATCACTATCGGGATGCCGACTCCACGGAGTCGTATGCCCGGCGCGCCTATCATGAAGCCGATGGCTATCATGCCGGCAAGGCCGAAGCCATGAACAATCTGGCTTTCGTCCATATTGTCAGGATGCAGTATGACGAGGCGGAGCGACTGCTGACGGAGGTGCCAAAGATGACCGACAATCAGATTGAGATACTGATTGCCTATGTGCAGCAGATGCGTCTTTGTCAGCGTCGTTCCAGGAACCGTGAGTTCCATGAGTTCCGTGAGAGGGCCGACCATGCGGTGCGTCGTATCCATGAGGAGTGGGATCAGCTCTCTGAGCATGACCGTCAGCGGATGCTCTATGCCGAGACGGAGTTTGCTATTGTCAACTCGACGTACTACTATTATGTAGGACTGGAAGAACAGTCCATCGAGGCCTTGTATGCCATTAACCCCGATGAGGTACAGAAAGACACGGCTCAATACCTGAACTATCTCTATAATGTCGGTGCCGGCGGCATCATCACAGAAGGAACACAGAAGGAGATCAACCAACAGGAGTTCGATCATCTCATGCGTTGTCTTCTGTTGGCACGTAAGGGCAACTATCCCTATTTTGCCGCTAATGCCCTTGAGGCACTCTCTGAGCATCTGACCGATCCGCACGACCGGCAACAGCTGATAGCTGATAACCTGCCGGCGTCGAAGTTCATCAATCCAGAGAATGTTGCCGACGAGGACCTGCCGGGTGTCCTGGCGGAGAACGCGCTTTATATTTTCGAGACATACGGAGATGTATACCAGATTGCCGGCGCCTACCGAACGCTGGCCTCCTGTTACCGACAGACGGGTGATTATGAGTCGGCACTCAACAATCTTGAGCAGGCTCTTTCCGATACGATCATCAACCAGGCACCCGACCTGGTGGCGAGTATCCGTGAGCAGATGAGTGTGGCTTATGCCGCTATAGACGATAAACAACAGAGCGACTACAACCGAAATCTCTACCTCGACCTGCAGGAGACCACCCGTCAGGACCGGCAGTTAGAAGCTCGAGCTAGTCTGTTGGAGAAGACCGTCACCCAGTTGAATATGATGCTGGTTGCCGTGGTGATCGCGATCGTCCTGTTGCTTTTCTTCCTCTGGCTGTTCAATCACATGAACAAAAGGCACAGTCAGGAGGACCAACCCGACGATCTCTTTGACCAGAAACAAGAAGAGTTGAACGCCCAACTGCTCCGGTTGGAGACCAGTGAGCGGCGTAACCTGGAGCAGCGGGCCAAGATCTCGCTGGTCAACAGTGTGACTCCCTTTATAGACCGTATTATCCATGAGTTAAAGGCACCCCATGGTGGGAATGTCGATTATATCCGTGAGCTGACCGATCAGATCGAGGATTATAACGATGTGCTCACTCACTGGATCCAGCTCAGGCAAGGTGAACTGAGTCTTAAGATCGAGAGCTTCCCCTTACAGACCCTCTTTGATATGATCAGTAAGAGTCGTACCGCCTTTCAGATGAAAGGTGTGGAGCTGATGGTAGAGCCGACAGACGCTGTGGTCAAGGCCGACAGGGTGCTGACGCTCTTCATGCTGAACACGTTGGCCGACAATGCCCGTAAGTTCACGGACAAGGGTGGTCAGATCCGCCTGTCTGCCGTTCTGGATCAGCAGTATGTGGAAATCTCCGTCGAGGATACCGGTGCAGGAATGAGCGAAGAACAGCTTAGTCATCTCTTCGACCATAAGATTGTGGAGGAGCATGGCTTCGGACTGCTCAACTGCAAGGGTATCATTGAGAAATATCGTAAGGTGAGCCAGCTCTTCTCTGTCTGTGCCATTGATGCGACCAGCACACTGGGCAAGGGCAGTCGCCTGTTCTTCCGTCTGCCGAAAGGTGTCATGCGTTCTGTCGGCTATTGGTTGCTGTTTGTTGGTCTTTGGGTATCTGGAGTTACCCGGGCGCAGGCGTCAGACATCTTTGCGATGGACGAGACAATGACACGGGCCAGTGCCTATGCCGATTCCGCCTATTTTTCCAATATCAACGGCACCTATGAACGGACCTTGTTTTTTGCCGACTTGTGCCGCTACTATCTGAATAAGCATTATCGTCAGCTGGAGCCCCATGGCCGCTATCTGATGCGAGAGATGGGGAACCTGTCGATGCTCGCACCGGAGATCAAGTGGTTCCACGACAGTCTGGACATCAACTACAATATCATTCTGGATATCCGTAATGAGAGTGCCGTGGCGGCGCTCGCCCTGCATCAGTGGCAGCTCTATGCCTATAACAACCGTATCTACACGCAGCTGTTCAAGGAGATGTCGGCAGATAACACGCTCGGTGACTATTGCCGTACCATGCAGCAGTCGCAGACGAACAAGACCATCGCCATCATCCTGCTTATTCTGATGCTAGTGTCTATCGTGCCTGCCTATTACCTGTTGTACTACCGTCATCGTCTCTACGACCGTTTCCTGAAAGAGCAGCAACGCCAGACGGACCTGGAACTGCTGGGCGATGAGCTCCGGAAGGCGGAGCAGGAGGATAACAACCTGCATGTCTCCAACGCGGTGTTGGACAACTGTCTCTCGACTCTGAAGCATGAGACGATGTATTATCCCAGTAGGATCCAGCAATTACTGGAGGTAGGCGATAACGACTCTCTGTGCGAGGTGACCGACTATTACCGTGAGTTGTATGGCGTACTCAGTCTGCAGGCCACCCGACAGGTAGAACGTACCAAGCTCCATCTGAAGCCCATCGTCCTCGCTCCTGCGGACGACGGTCGTGAGGAGGTGAGGATCCTCGGGGATGAGACCCTGATACGTTATCTCTTTGATATCCTCAGGAAACAGTCGGGACAGAAGAAGCTCGACATGTCGTTCCGCCAGAAGGAGAAGGCCTATATCGATGTGCTGATCCCGATGCCGGCCCTGGAGATGACAGAGGAACAGGTATCCCTGCTGTTCACCCCTTCCAAGGAGCATATCCCTTATCTGCTATGTCGGCAGATTGTTAGAGACCACGGTGAGGCAACTAACCGTCGTGGTTGTGGTATCTATGCCACCATAATCAATGGAACAACAAATATGATAATAACATTACCAAGCGTATGGAAAACTTCAAAGTAATAATCGTTGAGGACGTGCCTCTTGAACTCAAGGGAACGTTAGGCATCATTCGTAATGATATCCCTGAGGCAGAGGTCATCGGAACGGCAGAGAACGAACAAGCATATTGGCGACTAATCAAACAGCAGAAACCCGACCTCCTGCTTCTAGATCTGGGTCTGGGTGGTTCGACAACCATCGGTGTGGAGATCTGTCGGCATACCAAGGAGTTGCATCCCGATGTCAAAGTGCTGATCTTCACTGGTGAGATCCTCAATGAGAAGTTGTGGGTCGACGTGCTTGATGCCGGTGCCGACGGTGTGATCCTGAAGACAGGAGAGCTGCTCACCCGCCGCGATGTGAACGCCGTGATGGACGGTAAGCAACTGGTGTTCAACGAGCCGATCCTCGAGAAGATCGTGGAGCGCTTCAAGGCTGCCGTCAGTGGACAACTCGTGAAACAGGAGGCTCTCGTCAATTATGAGATCGACGAGTATGACGAACGCTTCCTGCGCCATCTCGCCCTTGGCTACACCAAGGAGCAGATCACCAACCTGCGTGGCATGCCTTTTGGAGTGAAGAGTCTTGAGAAACGTCAGAACGAACTGATCCAGAAGCTCTTCCCAGAGGGCAGTAGTGGCATCAATGCGACGCGTCTGGTCGTACGTGCCCTTGAGTTACGTATCCTTGACATCGATAACCTGGAGCCTGATGAAGAGTAGGTACGAGCGATATATGTCTTTCCTGACCAAGGAGGGGGTAGGGGTGATCGCCTCTGTGCTGTTGTGTGCCGAGGCCCTACTGATCATTCTCTCGTGGATCCTCTCCACGACCATGACAGAGGGGATACGCTCCCTCCTGTCATCGGAAGGCATACGCTGGTTCTTCGGCTCTTTCACCAGTGTCATCGCATCACCGATGCTCGTATGGCTGTTGCTGGCGCTGATAGCCATCGGCAGTCTGCAGAAGAGTGGTCTGACGACTTGGCAGCGTAACTACCGCGACCGTCTGGCCCTCAGGGTGGCCACCGTCTCCCTTCTGATCTACCTGGGCTTGATTGCGTTATTGACATTCCCGCCTCATGCCATCCTCCTCTCGGCAACGGGTAATCTCTTCCCGTCGGCCTTCAGTCGCAGTCTTGTCCCCATCATTGCTTTCGGTATCTGCGTGTTTTCCATCACCTACGGGGTGGTGTCTGGACGCCTGAAATCCCTCTCATCCATCATCCATGCCATGTCTTTCGGTATCGAGAGGGGAGCCGTCCTGTTTGTCCTTTACATTCTTCTCATACAGTTCTATGAGTCCTTACGTTTTGTCTTCGGATAAAACATCATTTTTAGGTATTGTAGCATTTCTTATTTCTACTTACCTTTGCACGCAGAAAACTCTCTCAACATGAGTTCATAAAGTATTTGTTTAGTTTTAGTTAAGGGACTTACCGTGAGGCAGGTCCCTTTTGTCTTAGTCATAACAGACATCTGTTATATTGTTGGAGATAGGCTTTTCCAGATAAAGAAACGTCAAGTCAAAAAGTAAAACAGGTTGTTTTACTGTCGTGGAGATGCCTTGTATGATTCATAAAGACGGTCTCTAACACACCAAAACAACTTGTTTTACTTTTACGGAAGCCTATGGCATTTCCATAAGAAATATTTAATAACCGGGATTCTGAGGAGAAATACCAAGACTCTCACCGCTCTTACCAACAGGAATGGGGAAGCGGTAGTACTTACCCTGACGGTTTTCATACTTCGCATGAAGATGCTTATAGGTCTTTGCAAAGAATTCGTTGACCACCTGACCATTTCTGCCAATATTACCAGCGATAGCATAGCTGTCATCAAAGTACTCATTGTTCTTTACACTTTCAAGATCCTTGATGACTTCCTTCCAACGAGCAAGGTTGAACCACTCCTTCTGTTCGTAAACGAACTCCAGTCCCCACTCGCGCTTCACATCATCGAAAGTAACTGAAGAGAGATTATGAGCATTGTCACCATAAGCACGCTGACGAATCAGGTTAATGGGCTCTTTGGCCTCATCTGCTCTGCCGAGAAGAACCAAAGCCTCAGCCTTGTTAAGCAGTACCTCTGCATAACGCAACTCAACACGATCGAGATCGTTCAGCTTGTAGCACTCGTTAGGTCCTTCTGAACCATGGTCTACAAACTTTCCATAACGCGGAAGTGTTCGAGGTGCTCGGAACAGTACAAGAGAATCACCGAGAGAATCATAGAGCGAATCGATATAGCTGACGTTACGACGTGTATCTGCCTTGTCCCATGCGGCAAGGAAGCTATCCTGTGCGGGAGAGAGGTGATTCTCCTGATCCACATTGAATCCAAATGTCCATGAGCAGTGAACCTGATGGTTACCTGTACCGACGGCATCTCCATCGTGTACAAAGGTCAGAATCTTCTCGTCTTTGGCAGCCTCATTGTCCTTACCCCAAATGCTGGCAAAACTACTATTCAGGCTATATCCAGTAACTTTGTTAGCATACTCTATGGCCTTCTCCAGACGACTTGAAGTATATGAAGGAGTTGGATCCTTGGTCTGATCCTTAATAGCATTCACCTGATCGTAGGTGAGCGGGTTGCTGCCCCAATCAAGATACACCCTAGACAACAGACCGTATGCAGCTGCTTTGGTAGGAACAGAGGGGAGATTTCCTGTTTCTGGCAGACCTTCTGCTGCTTCCTCAAGGTCTTTTACAATCTGGGTATAAATATCGTCAATGCTGGCACGTGTCTTTGTGTCGCCATCCGTTGAGGTGTAGAGAGGTACTTCACCCCACAGCCTCACAAGCACATGATAACCTAGAGCGCGAGCCAGTTTGGCACGTGCAATGGCCACCTTCTTAGTCTGCTCACTAACATTTGCTGCTGTAATCTTCTCAATAGCCTCATTGGCATTGGAGATGGCAGAGTTTTTATTGTACCATCTGTTCACGAAATAGACATTGGTAGGAGTCAATTCATGACGGCTGATAAGTGGACCGTCAGCACTCTCTGGTCCTTCAAAAGAGTGAGTCTTTGAGGTAAAGGTCTCTACAATGAAAGAGAGTCCGAAGGCTTTATGATAATACTCAAACAGAGCATTGTCGGCTAATGCCAGAGCTTGCTCGTCAGTTAGTGTCTCGGCATCCGTCTGGATGGTATTCAAATCATCATTGTTGTCACTACTGCATGATGTTGTCACTCCTGAAACTGTCAATGCCCATAAGGCACCCACAAAAATCTTGTTAATCTTTCTCATAATCTTCTCTTTTTTTATTAATACTATTAATATCATAATAATGATTGTCAGAATGTCAGTTCCACACCTATTGTAAAGTTACGTGAGGCGGGATAATCTCCTGTGTCTATGCCACTTTGTATCTCTGGCTCATAGCCTTTGTAGCCTGTGATGGTGAATAAGTTCGAAGCAGTAGCCAACACGTGAGCGCTTGCTTTGGCTAAATGTACAGGAAACGTGTAGCCAATCGTCAGTGTTTTGAGTTTAAGATAATCGGCATTCTCCACATAACGGCTGTCGATATAGCTGTAAGGACGCACATCACTAACCGCAGGATATGTATTACTGGGGTTGGAGGAAGTCCAACTATCGAGGATGACCGACGATACATTATAACAGTCTGTGGGACTTTCCAGCGTGCGGCGCAACGAGTTGTATATCTGTCCGCTGGCTGTTCCCTGGAATTGCACGAATGCATCGAATCTGCCAAGTTTCAGACTAGACGATAGACCATAGGTTATGTTTGGCTGTGTGTGTCCCAGGATGACGCGATCATTTTCATTGACCTTACCGTCACCATCGATATCGCGGAATTTCTCCTGTCCGACTTTCGGACGGCTACCATTTTGTGTCGTCAATTTTGAGACATCTTCATCTGCTTGGACAACACCATCGTATATAAGACCGTAGAAAGAGCCCACAGCCTCACCTTTTCGCAAGATGGTATAACTGTTTACATTCAGCTCCTGATATTTTCCAAGATTGGTTATCTCGTTCTTGTTAATTGCCAGGTTTCCCTGAATATTCCATGTTGTGCCAGCTTTCCTGACTGGTATAAAGTCAAGCGATACTTCAAGGCCTCTATTCTCTACGTTTCCAACATTCTGGAGTTGTGACGATACACCGTATTTTGCCACATCAACAGGCACGGTAAGCAACAGGTCGTAGGTTTTCTTATGATAATAGTCTGCTGTAAGACTAACGCGCTCATTCCAGAACGAGGCATCGATACCAATATTGTAAGACACCGTGGTCTCCCATTTCAGATTGCTGTTTGCTGCATTCGACTTAGTATAATGTACATTACCACCTGTCGTACTGGTTGAATACGACGTAGAGTATTGGTAATCGCCGATCTCCTGGTTGCCTACAGTGCCCACAGAGGCACGAATCTTCAAGTCTGTCAACCATTTCTCCCCCTTAAGAAATCTTTCTTGGTTCGCATTCCACGAAAGACCGAGTGATGGGAATATGCCCCAGTTATGCTTCTGTGAGAAACGTGAAGAACGATCGGCACGAATGGTGGCAGTGGCATTATACTTGTTCCGCAACGTATAATTGATACGGCCAATAAGAGAATGCAGATTTGCTGAACTCTCACCAGAAAGGGGAGCTGCATACAGACTACCTCCAGACAGATTATTCTGTTTCAGGCTCTCATCGGTGTATTTGCTCGATGATCCTGTCAGGAAAGAACTATTGGTAGTCTGATAAGTATAACCAATAAGTGCATCGAGAAGATGATTTCTACCAAACTGATGGTTGTAATTGAGCGTAAACTCTGTTTGCCACGTCACCAGACGGCGCTTTGCTATACTGCCTGTACCACCATTAGCTAATCCTAATGCCGTATAATGTGGAGCAAAATAGTTCTGCGTCAGGTTATCTATGTCAAAGCCGAAACTGGCTTTACCAACCAGTCCTGTTGCAAACTCATAGTTCGCACTCGCATTTCCTATGATATCGTCATCTACAGATTGTGCTACGCTATTCTCCAAATCTGATACTGGATTAGCAGCAATATCGCCCATGGCGAAGTAGGCATACTCATAGGGGTTGGTATAGTTATATGAACCATCGGCCTTGTAGATGGGAACAACAGGTGGCATGAGCAGAGCGTATGTCAGGGAGTTAGTAATACCACCTTGGTATGGCGAAGAATTGAAAGATACGCCAGTGGTTGTTGTCAGTCCGTCTTGCTTGTTGCGACTTACATTCAGGGCCGTCTCTACCGTAAGCCTGTCTGTCAACTTACGATCAGCATTCAGTCGGAGCGCAGAACGATTGAAACCGGTGTTAAGCACGATACCATTTTGATCAATAAAGTTACCGCCAAGCAAGAATCTGGATTTTTCATCTCCACCGCTGATTGTTAAATTATGCGACTGACTAATCGTAGAGCGAAGCACTGCATCCTGCCAGTCGGTTCCTGCTCCCAGAGATTTAATCTGTTCATCTGTATAACCTCCCTTGTTATAGAAATATTGCTTCTGGTATCTAGCCCATTCTGTAGCATTCAGTACAGTGAGCTTTTTGGAAGGAGAAGCATATGTCAACTGATAGTTGTATTTAATGCTGGTCTTGTCGCGTTTTCCTTTCTTTGTGGTAACAATGATAACACCGTTAGCACCACGTGAACCGTAGATAGCGGTGGCTGACACATCCTTCAACACCTCTATTGCTTCGATATCGTTGGGATTGATAAGACTCAAAGGGCTGATGCCTCCACTGATTCCTGTACCGCGTTCACCAGTATTAAGTGTTCCACTTTCCTTATAATATATGAATCCATCTATAACATAGAGTGGATCATTACTCGCACTAATAGAGTTTCCTCCCCGAATACGTATGGTAGAACCACTTCCTGGCTGACCAGAAGTGGTTACCTGAACGCCAGCGACAGAACCTGCTAACAGAGCATCAGCTGTTGGCAATACATTATTATTCAGAACATCCTGATTAATGGTGGTCACACTACCTGTCAACTGAGTTCGCTTTTGTGTGCCGTAGCCTATCACAACAACCTCATCCAACTTACTGGAGTTATCGATGAGTGCAATCTCTATGGATTCCTCAAAGTCGTAGACATCCACATCAATCGGCCGATAACCAACATACTCTACGCGAAGCGTCAACGGGGCATCTTTTGGGGCTTGAAGAGAGAAGTTACCGTTGGTATCGGTAACCACTCCCTGGCCCTTTTCATTTTTCACAATCACTGATGCACCAATCAGCGTTTCTCCGCTACGTGCATCTTTGACGCTACCTGTTATCAATCCTTGCGCCAGCATCATGAGAGGGCTTACTGCCATAACTGTCGCAAAGAACAATCTTTTTACCATATCCTAACCTTTTATAATTATTTGATGGTGCAAAGGTACGGCACTTTTCTTGCTTCCACAATCCCGTTAATGGGGCATTCGTTATACCACTTGTTTGGTATTTCCCTTTTAGGGAGGGGAGGGTATCAATAGCCTGGATTCTGGGGTAAAAGATTGGGATCATGATCTATCGCTGTCTGTGGAATAGGCCACAGCAGGTTGTGTCCATCATCAGCGATATTCATGGTTTCAGATGCCTGAGGACGACTACCTGCAGTCTCTCCTGGTTGATATTTTCGAAGGGACAGAACAGCTTTTTTTCCTGCTTCTCCAGAGTTAAACCAGCGGCGCAAATCATACCAGCGCAACCCTTCCGCAAAGAATTCCAATCGTCGTTCATGCATAATCTTCTCAAGGAAATTATCGACTGTAATATCGGTGCCTACTACATAGGCGTTGAGTCC
This sequence comes from Prevotella aff. ruminicola Tc2-24, assembly GCF_900110895.1. Taxonomy (GTDB): domain Bacteria; phylum Bacteroidota; class Bacteroidia; order Bacteroidales; family Bacteroidaceae; genus Prevotella. The sequence continues at coordinate 248,941 of NZ_FOIQ01000001.1, forward strand.
CCTAATCTGGCGCAACTGATTCAGACGCTCAACACCATCAGGATATCCTTGAGTCTCGGCGGAGATTAGATAGAGCTCGGCAATACGAATGACTGGCCAGGGGTCGGCAGCATTATAACTGGGATACTTCACGCAGTCCCAAGTCTCCACACCGTTAGCTAACTTCAGATGACGTACGGTGGCATCCTTGCGTTTATCAGAATTCTCGAAAATACTGAAAGCACTTTTATCCACACGGTTTTCGTAGCGTCCCTGTTCGCCGTAGCCGGCACTACCATGGCCGTTTTCGGCCTCGTAAAGGTTGACGATATCGGAACGCATGAACCATCCATCGCTTCCAGAATCGCCATTGAGATTGGTCCATTGGAGGATGATTTCATTTGAGGACTTGGCATGGAAGATGTCGGCGAAATTATCGGCCAGCGTAAACTGATTACTACTGATAATTTCTTCTGCTAATTGTTTGGCACGAACTACGTCCTTGACTTCTGGGGCACCGGTTAGTAATGTTCGAGCCAATAGGGCTTTTGCCGCTACTTTGCTAACGTAGCCACGGTCAGAGAACTCTGGTGCATTCTCTACGCCATATTCGAAATCGGCCACAACCTGTTTCCATATCTCAGCCTCGGGGTCGCGTGGAGCCAATGCATCGGTAACTTCAAGCAGTAAAGGTGCATCGCCCCAATGTTGTGCTATCTGACTATATAGCCATCCACGGATGACATGAGCCTGTGCAGAAATCTGTATCTGCTGGATGGTGGGATTGGGTGTGTTATCAATGAGATTGATGAGATTGTTGGCCAACTGTACGTATTTATAGTGACTATTCCATAGCGAGTTGATGTCGCTGCTGGTGCTTGCAGTCTGTCCATTGTTGTCGATGTCGGGCCACCACCCTGGACTAGTAAGGTTGTCGGCGGCAATATCGTTGATGTTGAGTTTGATACTCTGTGCACCATCGTAGACTCCTGTGAGCAGGTTCTCATAATCGCTAGACGTGAGCGTAGCGTCAGAAACGGCAGTGGTGGGATTATAATCCAAGTTGCAGGCTGTGAGAGCCAGTGATGTAAAAACGGTGATAATATATTTTGTATTCATAATATCTATTATTTAGTCATTTATTTAGAATGTGAGATTAAACCCAAAAACGAGTGAGCGAAGTTGAGGTACGCTACCGGAGTCATAGCCACGATAGGTTGTGCGATTGGGGAAGAGCGTTACCTCAGGATCAAAACCATCGTAAGAGGTAAAAGTGTATAGGTTGTGTACGGTGGCATAGAAACGCAGTCGACTGATGCCCAGTTGTTTGACAACTGAAGTAGGCAGTGTATAACCCAATGAGATATTACGTACTTTCAAATAGTCGGCATTCTCCAGGTAGCGAGTGGTGTAGTTGGTGATGTTATTCTCATATGCAGCACCATTGGCTACTGCCCGGGGTGCATTGCCATAGGGGTTGCTTTCTGTCCAACGATTCTCCCATTCCTCACGCAGGATTCCGTATCCATTGGCATGGCCACCTTGGTTGCCGGCACCAGTGCCGTTGGCTTTCCATGCGGCATAAAGCTTAGCACCGAGAGAGTACTGCAGGTCAATATTGAGATCAAAACCACGATAGCTGAAGATATTTGAGAGTGAACCAAAGATATGGGGGAATGGAGAGCCACTCACAACACGATCTTCGGAATTGATGACACCATCCTGATTCTTATCATAGTACTTAACGTCACCAGGACGAATACCCTTATCCCAAAGTGTCTGTCCACCAGGCTGAACCAGAATCTCCTCCTTTGACTGATAGATACCATCTGCACGTATTAAGAAGAAAGAAGCCATAGGCTCTCCCACCTGTAGGATATTACAGAAACCGGTGGTGATATAGGGCTGTTCTCCTTGAGCATTCTGCACCAACTCTGTCACCTTGTTCTTCGTATATGTAACGTTGAAACGAGAGTCCCACTTGAACTTACCAGTGAGGTTATGGGTAGTGATGCCCAGTTCGATACCGGAATTAGTGATGTTACCTACATTCGATGTGGTGGAACTATAACCGCTTAGTGAATTGATGCTGTGACTGAGCAGCAGGTCGTGGGTATCTTTCCTGAACCAGTCAAACACCACTTCCACCCTACGATTGAATAGAATAGCGTCGAAACCGAGATCGTACTGCAGAGTCTTCTCCCAAGTCAGGTCTGGATTGGGCTTTGAAGAGGGGAAGGAGTAGCCTGATTGACCATTGTATTTGATGCTGTTTGCACTATAGGTTTGATGGAAAGCATAGTTTCCTATACCTTCTTGGTTGCCCGTGTAGCCTATGCTGGCACGCAGTTTTAAATCGTTCACAGCAATCGTCTTAGGAAAGAAAGCCTCTTCGGAAATCTGCCAACCTGCAGAAGCAGCGGGAAAGTAACCCACGCGCTTGTCTGAAGCAAACTTTGAGGAAGCATCACTACGGAATGATAGTTCCAACAGATAACGATCGGCATAGTTCAGATTGACACGAGTGAAGAACGACTGCAGCGCATTATTCTCTGCAGAAGAACCACCGTAAGCAATCTCACCGGCTGAGTCGAGGTAGATGAGCGAGGGCGATACAAAGTTGATACCTTCCACGTAGGCATTATCTACCCTTGTTTTCTGATAACTATATCCACCCAAAGTCTTTAATGAGAGGGCACCCCACGTATGGGTATAATCGAGCGTGTGCTCAGCCAGATGAGTAAACGTGAAAGCACGTCCATCAACAATATCACCATTAGTGCTGGCACCCTGAAGAGAAGTAGAGGGCCACACCTGACGCTCATGTAGGATGACGTAGTCTCCACCCAAATTAAGGTGATAATGCAATACAGGTAGAATATCGTAGGTTGACTTAATGTTCACAATAGCACGATACTTCCTTGAGTTCTGAGGTTCTTCCTTAATAAGTTGTACGGGGTTTCGACGACTATTGTTCACATTACCGTAACGTCCATCCGCATCATAGATGGAGAAATCTGGCGACACAGAGATCGCATTAATCCAGGGGGAGTAGATATTGTTATCTCCTGTGGCACGCTCCGTATTACTTGTGCTCAGTGCGATGTTGGTGGTCACATTCAAACGCTTATTCACCTGATGAGCTATATTGGTGCGCAGGTTATAACGCTCATAGCCCGTATTGATGATAGCCCCCTCTTGCTTATAGTACCCTCCAGAGATATAGAACTGCGTCTGACTATTACCACCCGAAATGGTCAGTTGATGATTGGTCTGTAGCCCTTTGTGGGTAATCTCATCAAACCAGTTTGTATCAGCACCTGGCACAGCTGCCGATATATGTTGCTTGTAGGTAGCATCGGCAGGTGTCAGTCCCAGTGACGTATTATAATTATCAATAGCCTCATTGCGAGCGGCCACATACTCACTGGCATGAAGGAAATCAAGTTTATGGGCTATATCCTGAAAACCAATGTAAGAGTCAAGTGATACCTGGGTCTTGCCTACGCGACCTTTCTTGGTCGTAATTAGCACCACACCGTTAGAGGCTCGTGAACCATAAAGTGCTGCAGCAGAGGCATCCTTCAGAACCTCAATGCTGGCAATATCGTTAGGATTTATGTCAACAAGACCGCTGAGAGAGTTTCCTTGATAACCACCCACGTCCGACAGGTCTGTAGAGACTACAGGCAGACCGTCAACAACATAGAGCGGTTCGTTGCCTGCAGAAATACTACTGGTACCACGCACGTTGATGCTTACAGCACCACCAGGAGCACCCGTAGCTTGTGTTACCTGAACACCACTTAATTTTCCTTCCAGTGCCTGCTCAAGACTGGTGATGGGATTTTTTACGAGCTCCTTGCCATTAATACTGCTTACAGCACCTGTTAATTCTCGACGCTTCTGTGAACCATAGGCCACCACAACTACATTATTCAGTGTGAAACGTTTATCGTGCAACACGATAGTACCTAAATCCTCTGCTTGCTCGTATATATCCAGATCGTAAGGAATGTAACCCACATAATTGAATTGCAGTTGAATAGGGTACTTCACGTTCTTGTCCACACTCAACTTAAACTTTCCATCGGCATCGGTTACGGTCGATATATTGGATTTAGAATTCACTTTCACAACCACTCCGATAAGCGGTTCCTGCTCAGCATTAACTACGCTGCCTCGTATGACTTGTGCCTCTGCCTCATTATATAATGATGAGAGGACTGACAATAAGAAAACAATCATTACCTTTTTCATACCTGTTTCATTTATCTTTTATATTATTACCTTTTCAACGATGCAAAGGTATGACGATTCCTGCATATCCACAATACCCGATTAATAGTAAACTAACTCCCACAAATAGGGTAAAAAAAGAGTTCAGAAAAACTTTCTGAACTCCGTGAATGGAAAAAATCAGGGCAATTTCATTTCTTGTTCTTGTTACCACATTTGCAACTATTGCCACAGCAGCCACCTTTCTTCTCGCCTGTTGTCTCACTGGTTTTTGGAACAGCCACGGTTGCCTCATAATTAATCTTTTTGAAACCGTTAATTATTTCCTCTACAGAAGTTTTGTCTGCATCATATTCGATAGTGACGGTCTTGTTTTCCAAGTTGGTCTCAATATTCTTGATACCTTTCTCGAAACGAATGTTTGACTTGATCCGGTTCTCACAGCCAGAGCAATGCATCTCAGGTGTGGTATTCAAAACAACGGTCTTAATGTCTTTTGCGCCACAGACGATTGCGACTGCCAGCGATACGAATAATAAACTTACTTTTTTCATCATCTTAGAGTTTTAATTATAACTATTATATTTTGTTCCAGTTCAATCTTACTCCTATATAATACACTGCACCGTGAAGGGGGCCCCATATCATGGTAGAGTCGAATTTATCTCCCCATGGGTTCGTCGCGTCGATGATTGGATTCTTCTGTTTGAAGTTGGTGATGTTCTCACCACCGGCATAGATACTCCAATGGTGATAAAAGCGAGTCACCTGAACACTCAGCTGTTCGTAGCCCTTGTAGCGATTGCTCCAAGCTGGCGTTCCTGCAGCAGTAGTGTAGCTGTTGGGCATGCGACCACCACCGTTCAACTGCAGTGTGACATCAAATTGCCATAATCCCAGTCCTGGTTTGTATTGCGCTGTAAGCAGTCCCTTGTATTTATTGGTCAGAGGTTTTTCGCGTAACACACCACCATAGGTGGATTTTACATTCGTACGCCGATAAGTGGTAGTCAACGTGAATCCCTTGAAGAAGGGATACGTAATTTCCACCTGATAGGTGTGCGAATAACTCTTACCTCGCAGGTTGGTGAAGTGTACGGCATGAGGGTCGCTGTCCAGATCAATCACCAACTGACGCTGAAAATCAGTATAATAATATTCGCCATTTAATTCGAGCGATTTCTCACCCACAGGAATCTTCAATGCAACACTCACACCATAGTTCCAAGCCTCTTCCTGTTCCAGATTATCATCAACCACCACCTTGCGAGAGCTGGCCAGATAATAGTTATTCTCGGCCAAAACATGGTTGGTGCGATAGCCCTTTCCTGCTGATGCCCTAAGCGTGAGGATGTCATTGGGCGAGTATTTTAGGTGCATACGAGGTGTTACGAAGCCACCATAGATATTACTATGATCCCAGCGCAGGCCTCCCATTACCGTCAGTTTCTCACCCAACTTATAGGTGTACTGGGCATACGCTCCAGGCGTTGTCTCCTCCTCAAGTTCCTGCTGCAAATAGTATTGGTTGAAATAATCGTGGTTCACGCTGATACCTGTTGATAGACTATGATGTTCGTCTACCTCGGTCTCAAACATCAGTGAAGCATAGCCGTTGCGCTGGTCAACATTATACAGCTTATTACCATAGGCTGCGTTTTGATGATGTAACGAGCCCGATAATATCAGGGCCACGTTGGTGGCTTTCTCCTTATTAAATATATAAGCATTCTTCGTAAAAGCCTCATAGCGCTCATTGGTAATATCTATCAGATAGGAACTCGACGTGTCATGGCATTCCTCATCGGATGCGGAAGGTGCTACATGATGTCCCTGTTGGCCACCTTCGCGATGTTCCTTCAGAGCTTTTACAGAAGCCTGGAACACATAGTGGTCGCCCATCCACGCCCAGCGGCTCTGAAGCGAGCCTTGTCTTACCTTAGGGAGGTCGACAAATCCATCACCATTGTCATCGTGTGTTTTGTCGAGTATCTCGTAATGGCCCAGCAACGCTGTGTGCCAACGCTTTGACAGCTGCAAGTTTCCTCCGATGTTCGCTTCTAACTTCCCTTTTGTATTATAGTAGAGGTTCGCATCAGCAAAGGGCGTGGCCTGTGGCTTCTTAAACTCTACATTGATTTGTCCCGTGATACTCTCGTATCCGTTCTTCACCGAAGAGGCTCCCTTCGACACTTGAATGCTCTGCATCCAAGGACCTGGAATATAACTCAGTGAATAGGGAGCTGCCACACCACGATGGTTAGGGATGTTTTCCGTCAGCATCTGGACGTAAGTACCGCTTAACCCCAGTAGTTTGATTTGCTGTGCACCTGTTGCCGCATCGGCATAGTTCACATCTACGGAAGGGTTCGTCGTGAAGCTCTCACCGAGGTTACAGCAAGCGGCACGTAACAGTTCTTGCGCATTGATCATATCGCTATTGGTTACATCAATCCCTTTGGTGTACCCGCGTCGATGAGCTGACACCGTCACTCCGCTCAACTTCTTGCCATCAATGGTTGCCGCCGAGTCTTTTACAGCTGCTTCCTGCGCATGAGTTGATAGCGAGGAAAGACCTAAATATATATATAATAAGTGACACTTCATTTTCATTGCAATAGTATTATAAATGCAATTCTTTTCATCTTTTTAATAGGTTCGTGTGTTATGATGTCTTTACGACGATGCAAAGATACGGCGATTTCCTTACCCCTACAATCCCTTTAATGTGTCATTCCGCATACCATGACTTTGGTATTATTTTTTTTACGACCACGAAAGAGCGGGCGAGATACGGTTCAGGGAAAGATTCCGTATAAAATGGCATTCATGTCGACAAAGTCTGTCATATCGGCCATAAACATGGACATAATAACAAAATCCCTGACGCTCATAGGAGTATCAGGGATTTGCATTCAGATATAAATTTGTGATGTGATTCGGTTGGGGCTCGAACCCAAGACCTACTGCTTAGAAGGCAGTTGCTCTATCCAGCTGAGCTACCGAACCAACAAATCGGCTGCAAAGTTAGACATTTTTTCGGAATCCGCCAAATTTTCAAGCCGCGAATGCAGAGAATAGTGCACATTTCCCACTTGAACTGTCAAAAAAAGGCGACCTGTTGTCAGGGGCGACGGCGATCCCGTCCTCGTTTGTCCTTACGGTTCTTCTCCGGATAAGGCTTCGAGTTACGATTGTCTTGCGGGTAAGGTCTTGTCTTATGGCTCTCTTGCGGACGGTTCGTTTTCGGAGAACGCTGCTCGAAGGGGCATGAGCCAGCATACAACTGTTTGATCAGGTCGGGACGACCGATCCTCCGCAGACTCTGTTCGATGTTCCGGCGCTCTTCTGGCTTGTACCAGAAGAAATACTGTCGCTGGGCCAATTTCTCCTTCGGGGTCTTCGCACTGAATACTTTCTCGAGCGTGTAGGGGTCGTATCCCGTATACCAGGTCTCAGTGGCATTGGTCATCGGCGTAGGCGTGAAGTCCTGCACCTGTTCCAGATGGAAGTCAAGTTGTTTGGTGATGACGGCCAGCTCGGCCATGTCCTCCTCCTGACAACCGGGATGAGAACTGATGAAGTAGGGGATGATCTGCTCTCGGAGGTTCTCTTCACGGTTGATGCGGTCGAACTGGCGCTTAAACTCGTAGAACTGTTGGAAGGAGGGCTTGCGCATCAGGTAGAGCACACGTTCGCTGGTATGCTCGGGGGCCACCTTCAGACGACCGCTCACATGTCGGCTGATGAGCTCTCTAGTATATTGCAGGGCGGCACGGTTGGCCTCCTCGTCCTTACTGCGGTGCAGCAACAGGTCATATCTCACGCCACTGCCGATGAAGCTCCGTTTGATGCCCGGGATGGCATCTACGGCGTGATAGACATCCAAGAGTCGGGAATGGTTAGTGTCGAGATTCGGACAGACCTGCGGGTGGATACAACTCGGCCGCTTACATTTCTCGCAGGCTTTCTTGTTCTTACCAGCCATACCGTACATATTGGCAGACGGTCCTCCGAGGTCGGAGAGATAACCCTTGAAGTCGGGCATCTGCGTGACCTGTCTCACCTCTTTGAGAATGCTCTCTTTCGAACGACATGAGATGAACTTCCCCTGATGGGCGGAGATGGTGCAGAAGGCACAGCCGCCAAAGCATCCGCGATGGATGTTCACACTGTGTTTGATCATGTCGTAGGCCGGAATACGCTTGCCTTTGTATTTCGGATGGGGCTGTCGGGTATAAGGCAGGTCGAACGAGGCGTCGAGTTCCTCGGTGGTCATCGGGGGATAGGGCGGGTTGACAACGGCGTATTGTCCGTTGACCTCTTGCAGGAGGCGCTGGGCATGCATCATGTTCGACTGTTCCTCGATATGACGGAAGTTCTCAGCCTGTGCCCGTTTGTTGCGAACACATTCCTCATGACTATGCAGCACCAGATCGTTGTCGCGGATACCTCCTGGAATCTCGTCCTTTCGGGATAGGAAGACTGTCTGTGGGATATCACGTATATCATGGATGGAACGGCCTTCCGCCAGTTGTCGGGCCAGTTCCAGGATGGGCTTCTCGCCCATGCCATATATCAGGATGTCGGCACCGGCGTCGCAGAGAATACACGGCTGGAGCTTGTCCTTCCAGTAATCGTAGTGGGTGAGACGGCGCAGAGACGCCTCAATACCACCAAGGACGACGGGTACGTCTGGATATAGTTGCTTGAGAATCCTTGAGTACACGACGGTCGGGTATTCCGGTCGCATGTCGTGTCTTCCATCGGGACTATAGGCGTCTTCAGAACGGAGGCGCCGGTTGGCGGTGTATTTGTTGACCATGGAGTCCATGCACCCCGGTGCGATACCGAAGAACAAGCGCGGTCGTCCCAGTTTCTTAAAGTCACGGAAGTCACCATGCCAGTCGGGCTGTGGGACAATGGCCACCTTATATCCGCCAGCCTCTAAGGTACGTCCGATAACGGCAGCACCGAAAGAGGGATGGTCGATATAAGCATCTCCTGAAAAGAGAATCACATCAACCTCTGTCCATCCTCGGAGGTCGAGTTCTTTTTTGGTCGTTGGCAGAAAGTCCGTCAGCCTGTATTCCATGGATTCGTTATTTAATTAAATGGGGTGCCCTGAACAGCTTTTACCGTCATCCCCAGGTCGTCGTTTGCCTGATTCTTCCAGTTGATGTAAAGCAGCACCAGTTGCTGGAGACCATACGCTTTCATGTTCGGGTGATAGATCACATCGAGACACAGGTCAAGAAGATCCTTGTCCTTACCGGCATCGCCTTCCAATAACGAGCGGATATTCAGACGGAGTTTATCAAGGACGGGCTCGTCGACATAGCCGTTGGAGTCGATCAGGTCGCGGAAGAGTTGATACTTCTCGATGGTCTGCAGATGAATCTCTGTCACTTCGATACTTCGAGTACCGGATGAATTGGCTTGAATTTTCATGTCATTATGGTTTTGTAGTTTATAATGATTGTAATAGGAATCTTAGGATACCCCTCATCAGCATCTGCCGTTTCTGTTCCGATTTGATGCACTCAAAGGGGAAGCCGAGTGTCATGGCTTTATAGTCGGAACCGTCGTAGGCCACGCAGGCGCTGTAGCCATCGGTATAGATCATGGCCGAATAGGCAGGAGCGACAGGTTGCAGGATGTCGGGGTGCGTGGCGGCATAATGCGTCTCGTTGAGATGACGGTAGAACTCGAAGGTCGTGCCGAGTCCACTGATGGTGTCACGCTGCAGACTGTCTCTGTTTACGCCTTCGCCATAGCATTTCAGGACGTCTTCCAGGAAACGACGGTCGGCAGGCATCTGCATGTCTGAACCGACATAGGAACCACTGACGAGGAGAGCACCTCCATGTGAGGCAAAGAGTCGCAGGTGTTCTTTCAGCATCGGAGAGAAGGTCTGATAATGACGAAGCGAGTAACCATCGTTTCGCTCCAGTCCGAGTATCAGGTCCAACATGTTATATTGGGTTGGATACACCTCATTGGTCTCCAGTGCTTCAGCAGAACAACTTGCGATACTGTATCGCTGTGTTGCTGCGATGGCCTCGGCGTGTGTACGGATATAGTCGAAGTCGTTACCGGCAATAAACTGTCCTTGCAGCGTGTCGTTTGTATAGCCCAGGCCGTCCTTGCTCTCCCGTCCCATGGTAGCCTTATTGAAACAAGTCTGGTAACCCAGCCATCCGGCTGTCCTGCCATAGGTCACTCCGGGGTCTTCCTCCAAGTCGAAACCCTGTTCGGCGGCGTTGTCCCTCACGAAAGGAGATGACAACCGATGGAAACCGTTGACGATCAGCACCGTCTTCTGGGCTTCTGGTACGTCGCAGGCCGAGACAACCTCACTCGGGAAACTCTCGCCACCGGCATTGACGGCGGTCACCCGGAACGAATACAACTCTCCAGGTGTAACATCTATCGTATAACTGGTCTGTGGCCCTTGGATATATTGTCCGTTGTCAAAGCCTCCCTTGCCAATGGCGGTGTAGACAATATAACCGGTTGGAACAGCAGAAGGTTCCAGTGGGTCTTTTACTGCCGCCCATGACAGTTTGGCCTCACCTTTCCCTGTAAGTTCGACACGTACCTTGTTGGGGGTAAGAGGACTCACCGTGTAGGTGGTCTGGTGCATCCGTGAGATATAACGGAGTAGTGCCTTGTAGATGCTACGGGCCAGGTCGAAACGGAAGTTCGGATCCTGACCGTATCGCATATCCGCAAAGTTCTGGTGCGACATCGTCTCCAGAATGGCACTTGGCACCTCAGGACAGCGGGTCTCGGAATAGTTGCGGTCGAAGAGCTCGCGCATCTGCCAGTTGGCGTATTTTCTCTTGATATCGTTCGACACCGATACCAGCAGTTCGTCGGCGAGGTCGCGTGACGCCAGTCGGGACATGCCCGTGCCAAGGATGCTGTCGTTCAGATAGGTGGTACATATGGCAAGTGTGCCCGTATGACTGCCGTCACGGGTATAACCTGCGTCACTGTGCACAGCAAGCGACAACTCTATGGGGACATGTCTTCCTGTGGTGTCGGGCATATAACAGGAACCACCGGCCAACAGGTTCGTCATGTGAGAACGTACGTTGATATCATCGCCATAGTCATCTTCGCCGTTCTTCGATGAGTAGACCTCGTACGGCATACCTGCCCATTGGGCATAATAACGGGCACCTTCCAGGCAACGGGGGAGACCACTGGTGGTATAGCCGCGCCGGATATTACCCATACCTCCACCAAAGCGGACGGCATCAGTCGTGACGATGCCTCGACTCCGACTCTGATTACTCAGTACGACACAGTTCTGTGCACTACTTCCTTCATCGAAGTCGAAAGTGCCGAGATAGACCCATGTCGAACCGCCCATCTGTTGATTGACACGGAACTCGGTAGGCACGCCTTGATGCCACACCGTGTAATGGGCGTCGTCAATGCTGCCTTCTACAGTCTGGTAACTGACATAGACGGCATATCGTCCTGTCTCAGGGATGGTGGGGATATAAGAGGCCAGACTCTGGTTCCGGCGGTGGTCAACCGTTTCGGTCTGTCGGGCCGTACCTGCAAGGAACGGATTCTCGCCATCCAGGTAGTTGCCCTGATGATAGGCGAAACCGACGGAGTCGGTCTGTGACCATGCATGACTGCCGATCGTCTCCTGATAGGAAGACCATCTTGTGTGGGGCATATCATTATCCACGATGACCTCATGGCGCTGCCAGTCTCGTTCACGTGGGGTAAAGACAATGGCTCCGGCTTTCTCAAGCATCGGCATCAGATAGGGTACGACAATGGTCTGTGTAAACAGGTCTTCACGAGTTCCGAACAGGGAGGGGCGCTGCCATTTCCACACACTGTCTTTGATATGGAAATAACGGCCATGACTAGCCCAAAGGGACAGGTGCCGGTTCTGCAGACCATTCGTCACCTTGTAGGGTAGGGATGCGTTGCTGACCCAAGGGCGTCCTTGGTAGTCGATATCACCCCACATCCGTTTCTCGTCAAGATCACGTCGCAGACGGTTGGGTACCAGGTCGCGGATATCACGACCGCCGCTCTTCACGGTGAGGATATAACTCTGACAACTGTCGGGTAGCAGGTTTCCGATGCTTGAATAGATATGCTCCACAGATTGTGGAGTGAACACCTGTTCACCGAAGTGACTGTCGGCCACCACCTCTATTGTAGACAGCGAATCATTGATCAGGAGAGTCTGCAACCGCGAGGCGGAACGAACCCGTTGTCCGTCAGGACGGTAGCTGCTAAGATACTTGTTGATCTTGTCTTTTAGCTCCTTTTGGGGATCAGGGACCTTCTGTGCTTTCTTAGCAGCCCGCAGCGTGTCGGCAGAGAAGAGTAGGAGCAGTGTCAGACAGATGGCTACGGTTTTCCTCATATTATACCTCCCCAATGGTGAAATTCTCCGGTTTCTTGCCTTTGAAATCCTTGAAATAGAGTTTGATCTCACGCATATCAGTCTCCAGATCACCTGAAGGGATGATCGTCTTAGTACACTGTATATGCTTCTTCTCATAGTCTATGCCATACAATAGGATGGGAAGACCGGCTTTCAGTGCGATAAAATAAAAACCTTTTTTCCATTCGGGGTTCTTCGAGCGCGTGCCCTCTGGAGTGATACACAGATGAAACGTCTTGGCAGCCTTGGCTGTCTCTGCCATGCTGTCGGTCATGCTGGTATGCTTCTGTCTGTGGACAGGTATGCCACCCATCCTCCTGAAGAGGGTGCCGAATGGCCAGAAAAACCATTCTTTCTTCATCAGAAAATTGCTTTGCATACCTCTTGCGCCGATATAGAGCTGACCAATCAGAAAGTCCCAGTTGCTCGTATGGGGCGCCAGACAGATAATAAACTTATCGGGGTGGTCTTCTGTTACTTCAGCCGTCCACCCCATTCGCTTGTATAATAACCAATTACAAAAATTCTTCCACATTGTTCGTTTTTCCTTTTGGTGCTCTTTTATGAGTTGATCTGATCTAGAATCTCATTGACCTGAGAACTGAATTTCTCCCGCAGATCCTTATAGTATTTCTTGGCGGGAATCCCAGGCTCCGGATGTGATATTCTCTTGATGTAATGATCTTCCATCTTCACGATGGAGGAAAGCACGGCTTCTGCATTTTCCCTATCATTTTCAGGACCATACAACGAAACAGCCACACTTTCGGCAAACAGGTCTTCACAGATCAAATTAATACATTTCTTTAGCGTTCTTTTATTTGCCATAATTCAAATCCTCCTTATTGTTTTTGACATATTCAGTAAGCAAAGATAGACATTTTTTCTGAGATGGCAAGTCTTTCACTCTCAAAAAATATTAAAAAGGCGATTTTACTACTTTTTCTTTTGTGTTTCTGCCAAAAATCAACTAATTTTGCATCGCTAAATAAAAGAATAGGTATATTAGGTGAACGTTTTTATCAATAAATAAAGTTATCAGAATTATGGAAAAAAGTGCATTGCAGATTGCGAGAGCCGCCTATCAGCCGAAGCTGCCGAAGGCTCTTCAGGGTGCTGTAAAAATCAAAGAAGGCCAACCGACGCAGAGCGTAGGTGATCAGGAGGAAATCAAGAAGTTGTTCCCCAACACCTATGGTATGCCGATCGTTGAGTTCGAGCCTGCTACAGAGGCAAACACCAAGAAGATGAACGTAGGTATCATCCTCTCAGGAGGTCAGGCTCCTGGCGGACACAACGTCATTACTGGTCTCTTTGATCAGATCAAGAAGCTGAACCCTGAGAACCGTCTCTTCGGTTTCATTCTCGGTCCTGGCGGTCTGGTAGATCACAACTATATGGAGCTCACCAAGGAAATTATCGATGAGTACCGCAATACCGGTGGTTTCGACATGATCGGCTCTGGTCGTACAAAACTGGAGAAGGTTGATCAGTTCGAGAAGGGTTTGGAGATTATCCGTGAGCTCGACATCAAGGCTATTGTCATTATCGGTGGTGACGACTCTAACACGAACGCTTGTGTACTCGCTGAGTACTATGCTGCCAAGCAGTATGGCGTACAGGTCATCGGTTGCCCGAAGACGATCGATGGTGACCTGAAGAACGAACAGATTGAAACATCCTTTGGTTTCGATACTGCCTGCAAGACCTATTCAGAGTTGATCGGTAATATCGAGCGTGACTGTAACTCTGCCCGTAAATACTGGCACTTCATCAAGGTGATGGGCCGTTCGGCTTCTCACATCGCTCTTGAGTGCGCTCTGCAGACACAGCCGAATATCTGTCTGATTTCCGAGGAGATCGAGCAGAAGAACATGAGTCTTGACGATGTCGTAGATTATATCGCCAATGCCGTAGCTGTACGTGCAGCCGATGGTAACAACTTCGGTACTGTCATTATCCCTGAGGGTGTTATCGAGTTCATTCCTGCTATCAAGAAGCTGATTGCTCAGCTCAATGATGTGCTTGCAATGCCTGAGGCAAAGGATCTGGGTCGTTCTGAGCAGATCGACTTTGCCAAGAGTCACCTGACAGAGGAGAACCTGGCAGTCTTCAACTCACTGCCCACAAGTGTTGCTCGTCAGCTGGCTCTCGACCGTGACCCCCACGGAAACGTGCAGGTGAGTCTGATCGAGACAGAGAAGCTCCTCTCTACGATGGTGGCTGTGAAGATGGAGAAGATGAAGAAGGCCGGTCAGTATAGCGGTAAGTTCGCTGCCCAGCATCACTTCTTCGGTTATGAGGGTCGTTGCGCTGCTCCTTCTAACTTCGACGCAGACTACTGCTATGCTCTCGGAACGAGTGCCGCTCAGTTGATTGCCAACGGTAAGACCGGTTACATGGCTATCGTCAAGAACACGACTGCACCCGCAGAGCAGTGGATCGCCGGTGGTGTGCCCATCACCATGATGATGAACATGGAGCGCCGTAATGGTGAGATGAAGCCCGTAATCAGAAAGGCTCTTGTGGAACTCGATGGAGCTCCCTTCAAGACCTTCGCAGCTCAGCGTGATGATTGGGCTAAGAATACGGCTTATATCTATCCGGGCCCAATCCAGTACTGGGGACCCACAGAGGTCTGCGACCAGCCTACCAGAACCCTGGCGCTTGAGCAGGCTAAATAAATAAGTTGAAAGATTAAGGGTTAATAATTATGATATGCTTTGCAGGCGAAAACAAATACAATGCTTGTCAGAGTCATCATAATTGTTAATCCTTAATTGTTTTTCTGAAATGGTAAAAAGGAGAGTAGTTCGCCGGAAAGGAGTAGGCACGACACGGACATATCATGGTCCCGGCAGGAGAAGACGACCGAGTCTTCTGATACGTATGCTCCAGAAACTACCAGGATGGGCCTGGTGGGTTGGCGGTGTGACTATTGTTTTGGCCTATATCTGGTTTTTTTACTATTTCTTTGTCAGTCCTTTTGGCTTCCGTTGGCGTGCGCTCTATGGCGACGTGTCATATCCGGAAGGTTATGAGATACATGGCATTGACATCTCCCATCATCAGGGACGCATAGACTGGGGCGAACTGAAGGACAATGGAAGCATTAACAGATGTCCGATCCGTTTTGTCATGATCAAAGCAACGGAAGGGGCTACTCAGACCGATGAGAATTTCCGTGATAATTTCTATCAGGCACGTGAGAATGGCTTTACACGAGGTGCCTATCACTTCTATAGTGTGCATACACCGGCAGAGCAACAGGCTTATCATTTTATGAGTACGGTGAAACTAGAGAATGGTGATCTGCCCCCAGTGCTGGATGTAGAGCATAAACCCAAGGAGCAGACTGACGAGGAGTTCAAGAATTCCGTGCTTCTATGGCTTCAACTTGTGGAAAAACATTATCAGGTCAAGCCTATTATCTATACTTATTATAAGTTCAAGAAACGTTACCTCAGCGATTCCATCTTCAACCAGTATCCATATTGGATAGCCCATTATTATGTTGATTCTTTGGAATATCAGGGACCATGGAAATTCTGGCAGCATACCGATGCAGGGCGGTTGCCAGGTATCAAAGGTAGTGTAGACTTCAATATCTACAACGGCTCTTATTATGACCTTCGTCAGATGACCATCGGTTCTCAGGAGACCATTGGTGTGAAGGCCTACAGCGAATAGGTAGCCAATAATCCTTTTCTTTATTATAACCTCCGCCTGAACTCAGAACAGGTGATGGCTGTGGCGATAGCGACATTCAGACTGTCGGCTGTGCCTCCTTGGTGGAAATCCGGGATGAGCAGTCGGTGACTGACACGTCGACGGACATCATCAGAGATTCCGTTGCCTTCATTTCCCATGATGATAAGTCCTTCACGGGAGAGGGGTTGCGTGTATATGTTCTCTCCGTCGAGGAACGTACCGTAGACAGGGAAGTCGTGGGGCAGGGAATCCAGGAAGACGGGGAGATCAGTATATATGATGTTCACTCGGGCGATACTTCCCATCGTAGCCTGTACAACCTTGGGGTTCCAGGCGTCAACAGTCTCTTCGCTGCAGTATATCGTGTCGATACCGAACCAGTCGGCGATACGTATGATGGTGCCCAGATTGCCGGGATCCTGTACGCCATCAAGGGCTAATGACAGACCGGAAGGGGTCTTTGATGCTTTTACGTCGGGTATGGGGAAAAGTGCAAGAACCTGTTGAGGGTGTTGTTGGAAACTGAGACGACGCAGTTCGTCGTCAGTAACTTTTACGATCTCGCCCTCCGTCTTGAATAGATGAGGACGGACCTGAAGGTACTCTTCTGTTGCGAAGACCATCCTTGGTTGAGTGCGTTGCATAAGATCGTCAACGGTCTTCGTACCCTCGGCTACAAACAGACCTTCGCGACGACGGTATTTCTTTTGTTCGAGTAATCGGATGTATTTGAACTGGTTTTTACTGATCATTTTCCCAAAAGTCGTTAATTCCGTGGCAAAGATAACAATTTATCAAGAATTTAGATTCATGAATTAAGAGTTTTTTGTATTTTTGCAATTCAAAATGACCGTGCTGATGAAGATGTTCCGATTATGGAGAAATGTTTCCTTGGTTACAGGCACATTGCTGATAAGTGCCTGTTCGGTTACGCGTGACCTTCCAGAAGACGCTTATCTGCTGAACCATGTGAAGGTGGTGGCCGACGGGAAGTACAAGGATATCAGTACCACACAGTTGAAAGATTATGTCAGGCAGAAGACGAACTCCCGTTGGTTCTCTACCTTCAGGATCCCCTTGGGAGTCTATTCCATGGCAGGCAGGGATAGTTCATGGTTGAACCGTACCTTACGAGCGATGGGTGAGCCTCCTGTACTGTATGATAGCATACAGGCACGTCTGACATGTGAGGATCTGAAGTTGGCATTGCAGAACAAGGGATATCTTGACGCACAGGTAGAGCTCTTCACACATAAGAAAAAGAAGAAAGCAGATGCCTATTATGTGCTTCATCCCAACACCCCTCATCATATCGGGACATTTGATGTTGATATCCGTGATTCTGTCATCAGCAAGCTCCTCATCGACAGAAAGCCGACCCTTCATACTGGCATGCAGTTCAGCACGGAGGCCCTGAATACCGAACGTTCACAGATTACATCGTTCCTCCAGAATAGAGGATACTTCCGGTTTCATAAGGAGTTTATTACCTACCGGGCCAGCAGAGATGCTGAACATCACAGGGTTAATCTGACCATGGTGCTCCACCCGTATCAGCGTCCCGACATGCCTGACACCCTGCATAGTAGCTACAGCATACGAAACATTATCTATCAGAGCGGGAATGCCGCAGACAGTGTGATACATCTGCGTAGTCATGTTCTTCGCGAAAACACTTTCCTAAAAGAAGGAGAGCCCTATTCCGCTGAAGCCCTGCAGAATACATATAACCATTTTGGACGACTTGGCGCTGTCAGGTATACGAACATCAGTTTCGAACCGGTTGCTGACACCCGACAACTTGATACAAGGATTCTGATACAGACCAACAAACCGTCCACCGTCAGTTTCCAACCGGAAGGAACAAATACGGCAGGAGACTTCGGTGCTGCGGCCTCGTTGACCTATCAGAACAAAAACCTGTTCCGTGGCTCAGAGACATTCAGTATGCAGATACGTGGCGCCTATGAGGCGATTCGTGGATTGGAGGGCTACCGTAATCAGGATTTTATCGAATACAGTGCAGAGAGCAGACTGTCGTTCCCCCGGTTTATCTTCCCGTTCCTGAGTTCGGATGTGCGTCGTCGGATTATAGCCACGAGTGAGGTGACGTTGCTCTTTGACTCTCAGGATCGTCCAGAGTTCCACCGCAGAGTCTTGTCGGCAGGGTGGCATTATCAATGGAAACCCCAACACCATAACGACAGTTATCGCTTCGATCTGGTGGATCTGAACTATGTGTTTATGCCGTGGATCAGTGAGACCTTTAGAAATGAATACCTGGAGAATACCTCAAACTCCAATGTGATCCTCCGTTATAACTATGAGGATCTGTTTATCATGCGGATGGGCTTTGGGTATACTTATAATAACCGTAGACTGGCTTTTAAGACTCATGTGGAAACCGCAGGCAACCTCTTGAATCTCACGTCAGGCATGTTCGGTGGCTCCAAAAATGAATATGGTCAATACCGGGTCTTTGATATTGCCTATGCCCAGTATGTAAAGGCTGACATTGACCTCACCAAGAATCTGCTTGCTGCAGGCTTCCGTGACCAACTTGTCTTCCATCTCGGATGGGGTATTGCATATCCTTATGGAAACAGTAAGGTTCTTCCTTTTGAGAAACGCTATTTCTCAGGTGGCGCAAATAGCGTGAGAGGATGGAGCGTGAGAAGTCTTGGACCGGGAAGCTACAAAGATAAAGACGGACGTATCAATTTCATTACCCAGACGGGTGATATGAAACTGGACATCAACCTGGAATATCGTACCCGACTGTTCTGGAAATTCAATGGTGCCATCTTCGCTGATGCGGGAAACATATGGACGTTAAGACGGTACGACGAACAGCCTGGAGGACAGTTGACGTTGCGTAGTCTGGTTAATGATATGGCTGTGAGTTATGGTATGGGATTACGCCTGAATTTTGACTATTTTATTCTACGCTTTGATCTCGGTATGAAAGCCATTAACCCGGCATATCGGACGGAAGAGGAGGCCCACTATCCACTCATCCATCCTGATCTAAGTCGTGATCTGGCCTTCCATTTCGCCGTAGGACTGCCATTCTAAGCGTTAAAAAATAACAAGGTACGGTATTAATTTCAAAATCTTAATTCTTAATTATTATTTTATTCGTACCTTTGCACGAAAATATCAAATAGACATGTTAAGATTTATATCGTTTGGAAGCGGCAGCAGTGGTAATTGCTATTACCTGAGCACCGCCACAGACGGACTTATTATAGATATCGGCGTAGGGATACGCACACTGAAGAAGCAATTCAGAGAATATGGCATCAGCCTGAACAGCGTACGACATATCTTCGTGACACACGATCACGCAGATCATATTAAGTCCGTAGGCTCGTTTAGTCATGACTATCATGTACCTGTCTATGCCACACGCCTCGTACATCAAGGTATTGACCATAACTATTGTGTACAACGAAAAGTGGCGGAAGATATGAAGATGGTTATGGAGACCAACAAGCCAGTGCAGGTAGGTGAGTTCTTAGTAAGATCCTTTCCTGTGCCGCATGATGCCAGTGAGAATGTGGGATATGAGATTCAGGCCGAGGGCGTGACGTTTGTGATTATTACAGATATGGGCAGTGTCACAGAAGATATCAAGGAGGCCATCTCTAGAGCAAACTATTTGGTCATCGAGGCCAACCATGATATTGAGATGCTGAAGAATGGACCCTATCCGGAGTATCTTAAGAAACGGATACTCAGTGGAAGCGGTCATCTCTCGAATACTGACTGTGGTCATGCTCTGGCTGAGAATATAACAGAAGGGCTCCGACATGTATGGCTTTGCCATCTCAGTGAAGAGAACAACCACCCGGAGTTGGCTAGAAAGACCGTAGAGACGATCCTCCGGAGTTATGGTATCATCCCCGGGAAGGATTTCAATCTGGAGGTTCTTCGTCGGAAGACACCGACAGGTATATACGAACTCATATAAGAGAATATGAAAGAGGTAATTGTTAAAGACGCAGACTTGCAGCAAGCTGCCCAGGAGGGTATGGATGCCTTCTTGAAGGTTTTTACGGACGCTATCCACGAGACTATCGGTGGAGAGCTGACAGCAGAAAATATGGGCGAGTTGAATGCAGATCAGATCACGTTGTTGTCGTGGGAGGTCCTGCATGAAGAGTTGATGGATGGTGGTTTCATACAACTAATCCATAACGGTTACGGTCCGTTTATCTTTAAGAACCCCTTTGCCAAGGCCTTGCGTCTTTGGGAGCTCCGTGGACTGTCGAAGCTTATCTACGATGCCCATACCCTTTGGTTGAAATACAGGGACGAGATAGAGAAAGACTGTGACGAAGAGGCGTTCATGGCGCTCTTTGAACGTTTCCCGGAATTCGACGACCTCGACGACCTTTTCATAGAACATGAAGAGGAATGGACGGAGGATATCGCCCATTATGTAGACGATCATCTGGAGAATTTTGCGACTATTCAATGAATAAAGAACAAGAACAGCTCAGAAAGAAAAGTCCTGTACAAATCCGAAATAAGAAAGCTTCGTTTGAATATTTCTTCATAGAGACCTATACGGCCGGTATTGTACTGACAGGAACGGAGATCAAGTCTATCCGTTTAGGAAAGGCAAGTCTCGTAGATACCTATTGTGTCGTTATCAATGGTGAACTATGGGTGAAAGGGATGAGTATCAGCCCTTATTTTTATGGGTCGTATAATAATCATGAGATGAAACGTGACAGGAAACTCCTGTTGACGAAGAAAGAGATACGCAGTCTGTCCAGCGCCACCAAACAGACAGGATACACCATCGTACCACTATTGGTTTTCATCGACGAGAAAGGACGCGCCAAGATGGATATCGCCTTATGTAAGGGTAAGAAAGAGTATGACAAGCGTCAGACACTCAAAGAAAAGGAAGACCGTCGGGAGATAGACCGCGTAATGAAAAGATATTAAGCCGTGAAAGGACTGAACGACATCATTCAGGATCGCATACTCATCCTCGATGGGGCGATGGGTACGAAGATACAGACATACGGACTTACGGAAAGTGATTTCCGTGGAGACCGTTTTAAAGATGCCGTCGGACAGATGAAAGGCAACAACGACATGTTGTCGTTGACACGGCCGGATATCATCGAGGATATCCATCGCCAGTATCTGCTGGCAGGTGCGGATATCATTGCCACCAATACCTTCAGCAGTCAACGTATATCTCAGGCAGATTATGGTCTTGAAGAGGCTGCGCGTGACATGGCGTATGAAGGGGCGAGGATTGCTAGGGCAGTGGCTGACGAGTTCTCAACGAAGGAAAAGCCACGATTTGTGGCGGGTTCCATCGGGCCGACCAACAAGACCTGTTCTATGTCTCCAGATGTCAGTAATCCTGCTGCCAGAGATTTGACGTACGATGAGTTGTTCGTCGCATACCAAGAACAGATAGAAGCGCTTATTGAGGGTGGGGTGGATGCCCTGCTGATTGAAACAATCTTCGACACCTTGAACGCGAAAGTGGCTATTGATGTTGCTCAGCAAGTTATGGTGACCAAGAAGGTGAAACTTCCTATCATGCTCTCCGTTACAGTCAGTGACCTGGCCGGTCGTACACTTAGCGGCCAAACGCTTGAAGCCTTCTTGGCCAGTGTCAGTTCGTATCCTATCTTCTCCATTGGCCTGAACTGTTCCTTTGGTGCAACGCAGATGAAGCCGTTCCTACGGGAACTGGCCAAGAAAGCACCGTATTATATCAGTGCATATCCGAATGCAGGACTACCCAATTCTATGGGACTTTACGATGAGACAGCAGAGACCATGGCACCGAAGATGGGGGAGCTTGTCGATGAAGGTCTTGTGAATATTATCGGTGGTTGCTGTGGTACTGACGAGACGTTTATCGCCCAGTATGTACCTCTTGTGAAAGGGAAGAAGCCCCATGTACCTGTTGAAAAGCCGCAGACAATGTGGCTCTCAGGACTGGAGTTGTTGGACGTAACACCAGAGGTCCAATTCGTGAATGTCGGAGAACGCTGTAATGTTGCGGGGTCACGTAAATTCCTTCGCCTGATCAAGGAGAAGAGTTATGAAGAGGCGCTCAGCATTGCCAGAAAACAGGTTGCTGACGGGGCCCTTGTGATAGATGTCAATATGGATGACGGTCTGCTTGACGCCAAAGCAGAGATGGTTAATTTCCTCAATATGATTGCGTCGGAACCAGATATCGCCAGAGTACCTGTCATGATCGACTCTTCCGACTGGGATGTTATCCGGGCAGGTCTGAAGTGCGTGCAAGGAAAATCGATAGTGAACTCCATATCGCTGAAGGAAGGCGAAGATAAGTTTATTGAGCACGCACGTGACGTGATGCGTTATGGAGCTGCTGTCGTGGTTATGTGCTTTGACGAACAAGGACAGGCGACGACTTATGATCGACGAATAGAAATAGCAGAGAGGGCCTATCATCTTCTGGTGGAGAAAGTCGGCATGAATCCTTTGGATATAATTTTCGACCCGAATGTGTTAGCGGTTGCAACGGGCATGGAAGAACATGATGCCTATGCGGCTGACTTTATAAAAGCGACTGACTGGATTCATAGGAATCTGCCTGGAGCGCATGTCAGCGGTGGTGTGAGCAACCTCTCTTTTTCCTTTCGCGGCAACAACTACATCCGTGAGGCCATGCATGCAGCCTTCCTCTATCATGCTATTCAGAAAGGAATGGATTTCGGAATCGTAAATCCCTCTACGAGAGTGACGTATGAAGACATACCTAAAGATCAGCTTGATATAATAGAGGATGTTATTCTATACCGTCGGAAGGATGCGGCAGAGCGACTGATAGAATTGGCTGCCAAGATTGCTGAAGAAGCAGACAAACGACGTCAGGCTGATGGTACGGATAATAATGGTTCTGTAAACGGCCATCAGGAGGAATCCAGAACTGCTCGTCCTGTGGAAGAACGACTTGCCTATGCGTTGATTAAGGGTATCGGTGACTATCTGGAGGAAGACTTGCATGAAGCCTTGAAATGCTTTCCTCATGCTGTCGATATCATCGAAGGCCCACTGATGAACGGTATGAATACCGTCGGGCAGTTGTTTGGTGAAGGTAAAATGTTCCTGCCACAGGTTGTTAAGACTGCCCGAACCATGAAACAGGCGGTCGGAATCCTTCAGCCATATATTGAAGCCGAAAAAGCAGAAAGCGGAAAGAGTGCAGGTCGAGTTCTCTTGGCAACAGTAAAAGGTGACGTCCATGATATTGGTAAGAATATCGTCGGAGTGGTTATGGCCTGCAATAACTATGATATTATTGATATGGGCGTGATGGTGCCTGCAGAACAGATTGTCAGGAAAGCAAAGGAAGAACATGTTGACATGGTCGGACTCAGTGGACTGATTACACCAAGTCTGGAAGAGATGGTCAATGTCGCCACCGAACTGCAGCGTGCCGGTATGAATATCCCCATCATGATAGGAGGTGCCACGACCAGCGAACTGCATGTTGCTCTGAAGATAGCCCCAGTCTATGGCGGTCCTGTCGTATGGATGAAAGATGCCTCACAGAATGCATTAGTGGCATCGCGCCTGATGACTGATGGTCAACAGGTTGGGAAAGAATTGACTGAGCGATACCAACATCTCCGAGAAGAGTATCATCAGGAACAGGAGAGACTGTTGACATTGGAAGAGGCGAGAAAAAACAAACTAAATCTGTTCGAATGATTAAAAACATCATATTTGACTTAGGTGGAGTTATCATGACCTTGGATCCTGACGAGGCTGTCAAACGGTTTCGGGATCTAGGTCTGAAAGACGCTGCACGTCAGTTGGATTCATACACACAGGCGGGTATTTTCGGAGATCTGGAACATGGTAAGATTAGTGCCGAGACATTTCGTCTGGAATTGAGTCGGATGGTGAAACATGAACTGACGTGGGAAGACTGTCGCCATGCATGGTTGGGCTATGCGAAGGAGGTGCCACGGCGTAACCTCGATGCGCTCAAGAGTCTTCGCGCAGATGGCTATCGTCTGATTCTGCTGTCGAACACGAATCCATACATGATGTCGTGGGCGATGTCGCCAGATTTTGATGGGGAAGGACATGCTGTCACGTATTATATGGATGCATGCTACTTGAGTTACCTTGTGGGAGCCATGAAGCCCGACAGACTTTTTTTTCAATATGTGTTAGATGTGGAGCAGATTGTTCCGGAAGAGTCTTTATTCCTTGACGATGGACCTCGGAACGTAGAGGTGGCTGAAAGTATGGGTATTCACACCTTCTGTCCAGAGAACGGTGCAGATTGGACCAAAGAGATATATGAGTATTTGAATGTAGAATAATATAAAACAAGATATGAGAAAAACGATATGGTTGGCCATGGCATTTCTGATGACTGTGGCAGCAGGAGCGCAGAAGCGGGAGTTTAGAGGAGCTTGGATACAATGTGTTAATGGACAATTCCAAGGAATGGGTAAGGAGAAGATGCAGCAGACGCTGACCTACCAATTGGATGAACTGCAGAAAGATGGTGTGAACGTGATTATCTTCCAGGTCCGACCGGAATGTGATGCGCTCTATGCCAGTAAGATTGAGCCATGGAGTCGTTTCCTGACAGGAAAACAGGGCGTCGCACCATCACCATATTGGGATCCTCTGCAGTGGATGATTGATGAGAGTCATAAACGCGGCATGGAACTCCATGCATGGATCAATCCCTATAGGGCGAAGACGAAGAGCACCAAACAGTTGGCATCTAACCATATCGCAGTGAGAAAGCCGACGAGCTGTTTCGCCTACGATGAGTTATTCGTCTTGAATCCGGGTATCCCTGAGAATCGGGATTATATCTGTGAGGTGGCAAAAGACATCGTATCTCGATATGATATCGATGGTATTCATATGGATGATTACTTTTATCCCTATCCAGTAAAAGGTGAGACCATTCCAGATGATGAATTGTTTATGGAGTACTCAAATGGTATCAAGAACCAGGATGATTGGCGTCGATATAATGTGAACCTATTTATTGAACAGTTTTATAAGACCGTCCACGAGACTAAGCCATGGGTGAAGGTGGGTATCTCTCCTTTCGGTATTTACCGGAACAAGAAAAGTTCTCCAGTGGGAAGCAACACCAATGGAATACAGAATTATGATGATCTCTATGCAGATATCCTCTTGTGGGTTAACAACGGGTGGTTAGACTACTGTGTACCACAGTTATATTGGGAGATAGGTAATAAGAATGCCGATTATCAGACATTGATCAAATGGTGGAGCCAGCATGCTGCTGCCCGTCCGTTGATTATTGGAGAGGATGTGGAGCGTACGGTCAAATATGCCGATCAGAATAATCCCAATATCCATCAGTTACCAGCTAAGATGACGCTCCATCGTCAGTTACCTAACATTAAAGGAACAGTACTGTGGTATGCCAAGGCCGCTGTTGATAATATCGGGAACTATGGAACGGCCTTGCGTACAGCATACTGGAAATACCCATCCTTACAACCTGTCATGCCATTCATTGACGGGAAAGCTCCTGGAAAGGTGAAAAAACTGAAACCTATATGGATTGATGGTGACTATGTGCTTTTCTGGACAGCACCGAAGGGTACGGGTTGGGAAGACAAAGCGGAGAAATATGTCGTCTATCGTTTTGCCAAGGGCGAGTTCATCAATACGGACGATCCTTCCAAAATCTGTGCCATCACTGATAAGACTTTCCTGAAACTGCCATATCAACAGGGGAAAGAGAAGTGGGTATATGTGGTCACAGCGTTAGACCGTCTCCAGAATGAGAGTAAGGCGGTAAAGAGGAAGATTAAGCTATAATCATGCGAAAGGAGGAAAAGAGATGAAGAAGTGGTTCGTAGGAGTGGCAGGACTCTTGATGATCCTGTCTTGTGGAAGCAAAAGACTGTCGCCAGAGGTGTTACAGCACAAACTCGACAGTATCAAGGCTGTAGAGATTAAGGAACGTCTGGCTCTGCAAGGAATAGACCTCACGAAGTCTGACAATCCTTTAAAACTGTTTTACGACAGTCTTAACCTACAACCACTGCCCCTCAGTTATTCCGAGGATTATGTCCGCTTCTTGCCAGACTTCAAGGACGTACCTTCTGAGATAGTTTCATTATTGGAGTTTGACGGGGAACATCCTAAAGCGATTACGCTGCCAGAGAGCGTTGGTACACGTCTGTTGGTAGTAGCCTCAGACGAGTATGATAATTTATACTCTATATGGCTTTATTCTCTGGACGATGATTACGTCCCCGTTGATAAACTCTGTCTATATGCGATAGAAGATCAGGATCCGGAAGAATACGAGGAGATAGAGAAGGAAGAGTTTATACAGTATTTTTCCATCACAAGTGACTATCAGATTCATCTGATAGATTTCTCAAAGACAAAAAACAAGACCAGACTTGAAGAAGTGTATTATATCGATGAAACCCGGAAATTCGTATTGCAGAAAAGTGAGTTGGACTAATCTTTCAATAACTTCTCCATGAAGTCATTCAAGTCTTCATCCAAGCCAGCCATCAATTCGGGATTTATCATGACCACCTCGTCGTCAACCAGATACAACTCCTCCAACGATTCCTTGTCCTCATCTTCCAATACAAAAGAGAAAGGCTTAAGAATGGACATTTTCTCTATATTTTCCTTGTTTGCTTCAATACTCCTGCGTATGATTGAAGCAATCTGATCATAGAAATCATCGTCGGTATTGCCAATCCACTGTTCAATGACAAAGCGTGTAATCTCCTCGTCATCGTCATTGAAAGCCGTCACTTCACCAGTCTCCTGCGTCACGCGGATATGAATATCTGTCATCTGAGAGTATTCATCTGCAGGAGGAAATTTGTCTGCTATCTTCCGAATAGCACGATCTAATTGCTGAAGTGTCTGTTCACTGGGTTTCATGCTTATAAATTCTTTAATCAATGCAAAAGTATAAAAAACTTTTGTAACCACAAACGATTGTGGTCATTTTTTCAAAAAAAACTTAATTCATACCTTGATATTCTTTTTTTCTTCGTATCTTTGCATTTGCAAAGTAGAGATAGCAAAAATGCTTTTACAAATTGTGAACTCATGAGTACCCGGGTTAGTCATTCTGGCATTGTGGATTCCATTAGCAATGGATGCGTGAGGGTGCGTATTCAACAGACTTCCTCATGCGCAGCATGTCACGTCGCAAGTCATTGTAATGCAGCCGAGTCAAAGGAGAAGGTTGTCGATGTCTATGATGTCAGCAACATAAACAGTCTGAAGCCTGGGGATATCGTCGTCGTTTATACTTCCGGCAAGATGGCGAGTCGTGCACTCCTGATGGGGTTCGGCATACCTTTTCTCATTCTTGTAAGTGTGCTCACAGGAGTTTTATGGTTTACGGGCAACGAAGGTGCGTCGGCCATAGCCGCACTATTTGCTCTGGGACTGTATTATTTGGTTTTGTATTTCTGTCGTGATTGTATTAAACAGAATATTTCCTTCCATATTGATTATTCGAATCAACTAAAACAATAGCATATTCATGATAAACATCATCTTAATTGCAGTGATGGTACTTGGGGCAATAGGACTCATAGCGGCAGTTATTCTATATGTCGCCTCCAAGAAATTTGCAGTCTATGAGGATCCTCGTATTGCGCAGGTCAGCGAACTTCTACCAGGCGCAAACTGTGGAGGGTGTGGATTCCCCGGATGTGCTGGTATGGCCGACGCACTTGTCAAGGGAGCCGATAAGGGTAATATTGATAACATGTTTTGTCCTGTCGGTGGTACAGACATCATGGGTAAAGTGGCTGATCTGTTGGGGCTGGCGATTGCCAATTCAGAACCAATGGTAGCTGTTGTAAGATGTCTTGGAACCTGTGAGCACCGTGCGCATGTCGTTGAGTATGGTGGACTGCGTACTTGTACCGCCATGCATGCTTGTGGTGCCGGTGAAACGGCTTGTGGCTATGGCTGTTTAGGTTGTGGCGACTGTGTGGCGGCATGTCAATTCGGTGCCATCAAAATCAATCCTGAGACCGGTATTCCAGAAGTCGATGAAGAGAAATGTACTTCTTGTAGTGCCTGTGTAAAGGCATGTCCAAGAGGCATTATCGAGTTACGCAAGAAAGGGCCGAAGGGTAGGAGGGTATTTGTTTCCTGTGTCAACAAAGATAAGGGGGCTGTATCCATGAAAGCTTGTAAGGTGAGTTGTATCGGTTGTGGTAAGTGCGAGAAGGAATGTCCCTTCGGTGCAATCACGGTAAAAGACCAACTTAGCTATATAGACTTCAATAAGTGTCGTCTGTGTAGGAAGTGTGTGACCGTCTGTCCGACACATGCTATCACTACCGTTAATTTCCCCGCTACGAAACCCAAAACAGAGAATCCGGTTAAATCAGAGACAAACACAGGAAAGGAGGATCAAGTATGACTATCAGAACATTTAGTATAGGGGGTATTCATCCTGGGGAAAACAAGTTGACGAATGATGCCGTGACAAAGGTGGCTAGTCTACCAAAACAGGCTATATTTCCTTTAAGTCAACATATTGGAGCACCAGCCAAACCTGTGGTCCAGAAAGGCGACAAAGTGAAGGTTGGAACATTGATTGCAGAGGCAGGAGGTTTTGTTTCTGCTCCCATTCACTCGTCTGTCAGTGGTACCGTATATAAGATTGACACTGCCATTGATGCGACAGGCTATCGTAAGCCTGTCATCATTATTAATGTAGAAGGTGACGAGTGGGAGGAATCGATTGATCGTAGCGACGTGCTCGAAACTGTAGAGAATCATCCGGAGCTTACATCAGAGAAGATTATAGAGATGATAAAGACTGCTGGTGTCACGGGTATGGGTGGGGCTGGTTTCCCGACTTTCATCAAACTGATGCCGCCGCCGACAGCCAAAGCAGAATGCGTGATTATAAATGCTGTGGAGTGTGAGCCATATATTACAGCTGATTACCGTCTGATGATGGAGAAAGCTGATGAAATTCTCGTTGGACTTGAGTTACTGATGATAGCAGCCAAGGTGACCAAGGGGTATATTGGTATTGAAACCAACAAACCGGCAGCCATCAAACTACTAACGCAGAAGGTAAACCAAAAATTCAATGTTCAATCGTCGAAGTTTGATGTTGAAGTTGTTCCTCTGAAGCAGCGATATCCACAAGGTGGTGAGAAACAGCTTGTAGATGCCGTCATCCGTCGTCAGGTTCCTGCGCCTCCGGCCATTCCTGTCAATGTTGGAGCAATTGTTCAGAATGTTGGTACATCCTATGCTGTTTATGAGGCAGTTATGAAACACAAGCCTCTCGTAGAGCGTTATACAACTGTAACAGGAAAGAGACTCCGGAACCCGGGCAATTATTTAGTAAGAATGGGAACTCCGATGAAAGATCTTATTGATACCTGTGGTGGTATGCCCGATGGCGAGAATAAACTGTTGGCCGGTGGTCCGATGATGGGAAAGGCGCTAACATCTATTGAGGTTCCTGTCTGCAAGGGCACAAACTCTGTAACGATACTCTCTGGTGAAGATGCGCGTCGGAAAGAACCGCAGGTCTGTATCCGCTGCGCTAAGTGTGTCGGTGCCTGTCCGATGGGACTGGAACCATATCTGCTTGCAAAATTATCTGAGCTCAAGAATTGGGAACGCAGTGAGCGTGAGGATATCGTCAGTTGTATTGAGTGTGGCTCGTGTCAGTTCACATGTCCAGCGCACCGTCCTCTGCTCGACCATATCCGTTTGGGAAAGAGCACTGTCATGGGAATTATCCGTTCTAGAGCGGCACAAAAATAATAATGTTCAATGTTCAAAGCAATGTTCAATGAGTAGATTAATTGTTTCTCTATCGCCACATGCGCACGGAACAGACAGTGTGGAACGCAACATGTATGGTGTTATAATTGCACTGATACCCGCCCTCCTTGTATCATTCTTATATTTTGGTCTGGGAGCCGTCATCGTGACGACTACGAGTGTTACAGCTTGTATCTTCTTAGAGTGGGCTATTAGCAAATATGTCTTGAAACAGAAAAGACTTACGATATGTGATGGGTCTGCCGCTCTCACAGGGTTGCTTCTTGCTTTCAATTTGCCATCTAATCTCCCTATATGGATTATCCTCATCGGTGCCCTTTTTGCTATCGGGGTTGCTAAGATGTCATTCGGAGGTCTTGGTAATAATATCTTCAACCCAGCACTCGTGGGCCGTGCAGCCTTGTTGGTAGCCTTTCCTGCTCAGATGACATCATGGCCTCAAGCAGGTCGATTGAGCCGTTATTTAGATGCAGAGACAGGCGCCACACCTCTTTCTATCATGAAAGAAGCTATCAAGAGTGGTGATGCCTCTTTGTTGGAAAAGTTGCCGGATAGTCTGCATATGATGATTGGTCTACCTTCATCTTGCACCTATGGTGCAGGCTCACTTGGTGAGGTCTGTGCTCTGGCGTTGCTTATAGGCTTGATCTTCATGTTATGGAAGAAAATAATCACTTGGCACATTCCTGTGTCAATCATCGCAACGGTATTCATATTCGCAGGTTTGCTGCATCTGTCTGATCCTGCATATGCTGATCCTATCTCGGTAATCTTGTCTGGAGGTCTGCTGTTAGGTGCTATCTTCATGGCAACAGACTATGTCACCTCGCCAATGACGCCGAAAGGACAACTGTATTACGGTGTGGCGATAGGCTTCCTTACCATTGTCATCCGTAATTGGGGAGCTTATCCTGAAGGAATGTCGTTTGCCATCTTGATTATGAATGCGTTTACACCACTCATTAATAATTATATAAAACCCAAACGTTTCGGTGAAGAGCCAGCAAAATAAAGAAAGGATAACGATATGAAGAAACTCGAATCATCTTTATTAAATATGGTGCTCGTACTTACAGGCATATCTGTCATCATGGGTGGTATTCTCGCTTATGTGAACCACCTCACCGAAGGACCGATCAATGCCCAGAAAGCTAAGGCATTGTCTGATGGCATTAAGGCCGTTATGGTATGCGACGATATTGCTGTTGATCGTACCGATACCGTTTGTCAGCATGATGCCACGGGTAAAGAGCGTGTTTATATCATCTATCAGACCCGAGATGCCCGAGGAAACGACTTGGGTGCTGCTGTGGAGAGTACTGTCGGTGGCTTCGGTGGAGACCTGAAAGTGCTCGTCGGCTTCGACCCCGAAGGGAAGATATTGGGTTATACGCTACTCGAACATGCTGAGACCCCAGGACTTGGCGCCAAGGCTGACAATTGGTTCCAGAAAGGAGAAAAGGGTGATATTATAGGAATAACACCCATAGAACCGCTGACGGTTTCGAAGGATGGTGGGCAAATTGATGCCATAACAGCCTCTACCATTACCAGTCGTGCTTTCCTGCTCGCTATCAACAATGCTTATAACGCATATAAGAACACTCCTATCGATGCACAGACAGGAGCTACGAAGAAAGAATAGAAAGTTAAAAGTAGAATAAATATGAACTATATCAGTATCATCAAGAATGGCATTATTAAGGAGAATCCGACATTCGTCCTGATGCTCGGTATGTGTCCCACGTTAGCTACGACAACCTCTGCTATTAACGGTTTGTCGATGGGACTTGCCACGATGGCTGTGCTTATCTGTACCAACTGTGTAATCAGTTGTATGAAGACTATTACACCTGACAAGGTACGAATTCCCGTATTTATCGTTGTTATAGCGGCCTTTGTGACTATTCTACAACTGGTAATTAAGGCTTTCCTGCCTGATATCGATGCTGCGCTAGGACTTTTCATTCCATTAATCGTTGTCAACTGTATCATTCTCGGGCGGGCAGAGGCTTTTGCAGCCAAAAATTCACCAATGGCCTCTCTCTTTGACGGTATCGGCATTGGACTTGGTTTCACAATAGGCCTTACTCTTCTTGGTATTTTCCGTGAGTTATTGGGGGCAGGTTCGATATTCGGATTGACTTTGTTGCCGGAAACCTATCATATTCTCCTTTTCGTATTACCTCCAGGGGCCTTTATTACTCTTGGTTTCCTGATTGCGATTGTCAACAAACTCAGAAACGTATAAATCAATGGAGTATATACTGATTTTCATCTCTGCCATTTTTGTGAACAACATTGTGTTGTCGCAGTTCCTCGGCATATGCCCATTCCTTGGCGTGTCGAAGAAAATCGATACCTCACTAGGAATGTCGGTTGCAGTCGCTTTTGTGTTAACTCTGGCTTCTATTGTCACATGGCTTGTACATAAATATGTACTTGAGGCCTTTGGCCTGCAATACCTCCAGACCATAGCCTTTATCCTCGTGATAGCTTCCCTTGTGCAAATCGTAGAGATTGTACTGAAAAAGGTATCACCGGCTCTATATCAGGCACTTGGAATCTTCCTTCCCTTGATTACAACCAACTGTGCTGTACTTGGCGTGGCTATCCTTGTCATCCAGAAAGATTATTCTCTGTTACAGAGCGTGGTCTATGCCTTCTCCACGGCTATCGGTTTCGGTCTGGCATTGATAGTATTCGCTGGCATGCGGGAACAATTGGAACTTGTTAAGGTTCCCAAAGGGATGCAGGGCATGGCCATTGTGATGCTCTTAGCCGGTCTGCTGAGTCTCGCTTTCATGGGATTCTCTGGTGTTGATGGTGGCTTGCGTACACTTTTCGGCTTGGAATGAATAAAGATGCACCTCATGTGCATTCTGGCAAATATTTGGACCATTTGTTTGCCCGTCTGAGAAATATGTTGTAACTTTGCATCATTGTAAATAAAACAGACTAAAACTTTAATATAATGAAACAGACAATTTTGGTAACTGGGGGGACGGGCTTTATCGGAAGTCATACGACAGTAGAACTGCAGGAAGCGGGGTATGAGGTCGTGATTATCGATAATCTTTCCAATTCCAACGAGAATGTGCTCGATGGAATAGAGAAAATATCGGGTATACGTCCTGCTTTCGAGAAAGTAGACTGCTGCGACATGGAAGCGCTGGAGGACGTGTTTAAGAAATATCCGAAGATAGAGGGCATCATTCATTTTGCTGCTTCTAAAGCTGTTGGTGAAAGTGTGGAAAAACCGTTGCTCTATTATCGTAATAATTTGACATCCCTGATCAACCTGTTGGAACTGATGCCAAAATATCATGTGAAAGGTATTATCTTCTCCAGTTCGTGTACGGTATACGGGCAACCTTCTCAGGAGAATCTGCCAGTGACAGAGGATGCACCGATTCAGAAAGCCATGTCACCTTATGGTAACACCAAGCAGATTAACGAGGAGATTATTCAGGATTATATTCATTCTGGTGCTCCTATCAAAAGCATCATCTTGAGATATTTCAATCCTATCGGTGCTCATCCCTCAGCACTCATCGGTGAACTACCCAATGGTGTGCCTATGAATTTGATTCCGTTTGTGACACAGACGGCCATGGGAATCCGTGAGCAACTGAAAATCTTTGGTCATGACTATAACACACCAGATAAGACCTGTATTCGCGACTATATTTATGTCGTTGACCTCGCCAAAGCACATGTAAAAGCGATGGAACGCGTGCTTGACGAACCAGAAACAGATGCTGTTGAGGTGTTTAACATCGGCACGGGTCGCGGCCTCTCCACCCTCGAAGTTGTAGAGGGCTTTGAGAAAGCTACCGGTGTGAAGGTGAACTGGACGTATGCTCCACGCCGTGAGGGTGACATCGAACAGGTATGGGGTAATGTCGATAAAGCGAATAAAGTACTGGGCTGGAAAGCGGAGACTCCGACTGACGAGGTGCTGAGAAGTGCATGGAAATGGCAGGAGAAGCTACGCAAAGATGGTATCCAGTAGATAAAAATATAGCGGCTTATTATGAGTCGCTTTTTGTGTTTGTGTTGTGATGGGCTCTCGATGTGAATCGCGGGCCCATTCAACGTTTTAAAGAGGGATGCAGGTTTTGAACGTGTCCTTCTTATCAAACACATCAAGACAGACAGGTTGGCGAAATAAGCCAAATAGACTGCTACCACTACCTGACATAGCAGCATAAACAGCTCCCATATCGTACAGACAGTCTTTGATAGCTCCTATCTCTGGATGAAGAGCAAAAACACTCTTCTCAAAGTCATTGGTAAGAACTTCACGCCAAGTATCCATTGGTTGCATGACGATATCTTTGCAATTCCAGACAGGACGGGTAGGGGTGATCAAAGAGAACGCTTCTTTCGTAGGAACGGGAATAGCAGGACGGACTACAGCCAGGTACCATCCGCTCAGATCTAAACTGATAGGCTGTAGTTTCTCTCCAATTCCCTCTGCATAACAAGGACGATTAACGATAAAAAAGGGACAGTCAGCCCCCAGACGTGTGGCGTAGGTAATCATCTGCTCTTCTGTTAATCCAAGTCCGAACAGATTGTTAAGCAGAGTGATCATAAACGCGCAGTCACTGGAACCTCCTCCCATACCTGCTTGAGTCGGTATACCTTTATAGAGATGCGCATGTACACGGGGAAGATTTGGGAAGTCCTGTTTCAGAATATTATAAGCCCTGACCACCAGATTCTTTTGCTCATCACCCTCAATGTGGATGTTTGTTACTTTCAGATCACACTCAACGGTAGAGGGGAAAAGGGGATCCATCGGGAATACCTCTAGTCCGTCAGTAATTGGCACAGGATAGAAAACGGTCTCCAGATTGTGGTAACCGTCAGGACGCTTCTCAACAACGTTAAGACCGAGATTGATCTTTGCGATGGGCTGTGTAAACATATTGCTATCGTATTAACTGTCAGGCTTGTGGGGTCGCCCCATTATTCTTTTTCTGTCGACGGTGATTTTTCCGTTGCCCAGGTTTTTCTTGTTTTGTCTTCCCTTGGCTGTTCTTACCATTCCCACGACTGTGCCATCGACCATGTCGACGAGTGTTCGAGCGCTTCTTCTCGCGTTTCACGTATTCAGGTCCCTCTCCGAGACCTTCGGGCAGGGGAGTCTTCTCAACCTCCTTGCCTAAGAAATGCTCTATCTGCTGAAAACGGTAGATATCTACGTCACTCACAAATGTAATGGCCTGTCCGTCGCGATCGGCACGGGCAGTACGACCGATACGATGCACGTAATCCTCGGCATCATGCGGCACATCATAGTTAATGACCATACGGATATCATCGATATCTATACCACGGGCAACAATATCGGTAGCTACCAATACATCGGTCTGTCCAGCTTTGAAGCGGTACATCACCTCATCACGCTCCTGCTGAGTCAGATCGCTGTGCATTTGATCACAGTTGATATGCATCTGCTTCAGACTCCGTCCAATCTCTTTGACTTTTTCCTTTTTACCAGAGAAGATAATTACACGTTTCAAGTCACCAGCCTTAAAAATATGGTTGATAATCTTCAACTTTTGGGGATCATAACAGATATATGCTGACTGTTGAATCTTCTCTGCAGGCTTTGAAACGGCAATCTTTACCTCTACAGGATCATGAAGCAGGGTGACAGCGAGTTCACGGATCTTAGGCGGCATTGTTGCAGAGAACATGATACGCTGGCAAGAATCCGGCAACTCCTTCACAATCTTCATGATATCATCGATGAAGCCCATGTCGAGCATACGGTCAGCTTCGTCGAGCACAAAGAATGAGCATCGTGACAGATCGAGATTTCCCACCTTTAGATGACTAAGTAATCGCCCTGGGGTGGCGATGAGCATATCAGCACCTAGACGCATTCCTTTAAGTTCCTGTTCATAGCGTCCGCCATCGTTACCGCCATAGACAGCTACACTACTCACTCCGTCAAGATAGTAACCGAAGCCCTGCATGGCCTGGTCGATCTGTTGGGCAAGCTCACGGGTCGGTGACATTATAATACAATTGATGGCATCCTTGGGGTATTCTCCATCGTCAAGTTGTGACAAAATTGGTAGAAGATATGCCGCCGTCTTACCAGTACCCGTCTGAGCAACTCCCAATACATCGTATCCATCGAGGATTTCCGGGATGCACCGTTCCTGAATAGGCGTCATTTCATCGAAGCGCATGTCATAGAGCGCGTCGAGAATATTATCGTTCAAATATGTTTCTTCAAATTTCATTCTTTAATCTTTCATTTTCATCAATTCGGCGACTGTCTATAGCAGAAGTATGCAATGAACACATACAACAGATTAGGTATCCATGCAGCCAACATCGGTGGCGTGTCGGCATTGATAGCAAACGTGGAACTGACAGTCTGCAAGAGGATATACGAGAATGATAGCGCCAGTCCAATACCCAGATAGAGTCCCATGCCGCCTTTCCTTTTCCTACTGGATAGTGAGGCTCCGATAACGGTTAGGATAAACGAGGCAAAAGAGGTCGCTATTCGTTTGTGATACTCGACCTCATACTGCACGACATTGCCCGATCCGCGTTCCGTCTGCTTGGAGATGTACTTTCGCAGTTCATTTGAGGTGAGAGTCTCCTGTTGTCCTTTCGAGAAAACCAAATCCATTGGCTCCATCTGTATCAACGTGTCCATCACCATTCCAGAGACAATCTCTTCACGTAATCCTTTCAAAGTACGAATCTTATAGTTCTGTGCCTTCCAGTGGTATCGTTCGTCACTGATAGAGTCATATCGGATAGATGAAGCGGTCATATGACTCACTAGCTTTTTATTCTCAAACTTGTCGAGCGAGAAGCCATAGCCTGTCTTGGAACGGTCATCATACTGTTGTAGATACGCGATAACGCCAGGACCAACCATCAGCTGGACATTACTAGCTGACGTAACTCGCCTCTTGTTCTTGTATTTTGACTCAAACTCCATCTTTACCTGATTACCTTTGGGGATAACATACGCCCCCAGGTAGAAATTGACTGCTGCAATAAGAGCTGCAGAGAAGAGATAGGGCCGAAGAAGTCGCTTGAAGCTGACACCAGCAGCCAGCATCGCAATGATCTCACTGTTGCCTGCGAGTTTCGACGTGAAGAAGATTACGGAAATGAAAACGAACAACGGTGAGAAGAGATTAGCGAAGTAGGGTACGAAATTGGCATAGTAATCAAAGATGATTGCCTTTGCGGGTGCTCCGTAGGTCGCAAACTTCGATAGATTCTCATTGAAATCAAAGACAATGGATATGGAGATAATCAGAATGATGGAATAGACATACGTACCAATAAACTTCGTAATGATGTATCTGTCGAGACGAGTCAGATAAAGCTTCGGGTTCAGGAAGCGTAAGGGAGAAACCACTTTCCGTAGTGGCTCTTGTATCTTCTGCCACAACGTTTTCAGATAGGCAGTCATCGTCTTTAATTGCTCTTTCATCTGCGTTTCCCTAATTGTTCGATAACGGAACGTTTCCATTGTACGAAGTCACCTGCGATAATGTGCTGACGCGCATCTGTGACTAGTCGTAGATAGAAGGCGAGATTATGGATGCTAGCAATCTGCATGGCCAATAACTCCTGTGCCTTGAAAAGATGGTGCAGGTAGGCTTTTGTATGAATGCGGTCAATCTCACAACCTTCAGGGTCGATTGGTGAGAAATCATCTTCCCATTTCTTATTGCGCATGTTCATGGTTCCCTCATAAGTAAAGAGCATGGCATTACGCCCATTGCGTGTAGGCATCACACAGTCGAACATGTCAACACCGCGCTCAATACCCTCCAAGATATTCTGTGGAGTACCCACTCCCATCAAGTAACGAGGCTTGTCTTTCGGTAGAATCTCGTTCACCACCTCAATCATCTCATACATCACCTCGGTAGGCTCACCAACGGCCAGACCGCCGATAGCGTTTCCGTCCGCCCCGATATCGGCCACATGTTTGGCCGCTTCACGACGGAGATCTTTATACGTACATCCCTGAACAATGGGGAATAGACTCTGCTCATAACCGTATAATGGTTCAGTCTCACGGAAACGCTTCACGCAGCGTTCCAACCACCGCTGGGTAAGGTGGAGACTGTTCTTGGCATACTGGTAATCGCTTTGTCCCGGTGGACACTCATCAAAAGCCATCATGATATCTGCACCAATGGCACGTTCGGTGTCCATCACGTTCTCCGGAGTAAAGAAATGCTTCGAACCGTCAATATGACTACGGAACTCACATCCCTCTTCGCGGAGTTTCCTGATGCCTGTTAAGGAGAAAACCTGAAAGCCACCGGAGTCGGTGAGAATCGGACGATCCCATGTATTGAACTGATGCAGACCGCCTGCTTTCTTAAGAATATCCAATCCCGGACGGAGATAGAGATGATAGGTGTTGCCTAGAATGA
This sequence comes from Prevotella aff. ruminicola Tc2-24, assembly GCF_900110895.1. Taxonomy (GTDB): domain Bacteria; phylum Bacteroidota; class Bacteroidia; order Bacteroidales; family Bacteroidaceae; genus Prevotella. The sequence goes on from NZ_FOIQ01000001.1 coordinate 287,578, forward strand.
TCTGCGCTTTAACTTGATCGCGTAATTCACTGAAATGCACACCTTTGACAGTACCTGCCGTGCCGACAGGCATAAAGATCGGAGTCTGAATGGGACCATGAGCGGTCTGTATCAGACCAGCCCGAGCGTCACTCGCATTGTCTCTGTATTGAACCTCAAATGTCATTTCTTCTCTTCTTCCTTTATGCTGAAGTCAAGCGGATGCTTCACTATCTCCTTCGTAAGGGCAAAGTCCCACACATCTTGCACATTCTCCACATAGTGGAAAGTGACCCCCTTCAGATAGACATCGGGAATCTCATTGATATCTTTCTCATTCTCACGACACATCACGATATCAGTGATACCCGCACGCTTGGCTGCAAGAATCTTCTCTTTGATACCGCCTACAGGCAACACCTTTCCACGAAGGGTGATCTCTCCTGTCATGGCTGTGTTCTTTCGTACCTTGCGCTGGGTGAGAGCAGAGGCGATAGAAGTGGCGATTGTGATACCTGCCGACGGACCATCCTTCGGGGTGGCACCTTCTGGCACATGGATATGGATATTCCAGTTGTCAAAGATCCGATAATCGATGTTCAGGAGATCGGCATGTGCCTTCACATATTCCAGTGCAAGAATGGCCGACTCTTTCATCACATCACCGAGATTTCCTGTTAGCGTAAGCTTCGAACCTTTTCCCTTTGACAACGAGGTCTCGATAAAGAGGATCTCACCACCCACACTCGTCCAGGCCAGACCAGTCACAACACCGGCATAGTCGTTGCCCTGGTAGATATCACGATAGAATGGTGGCTTGCCTAACAGTCCCTCCAGTTCATTAGGAGTAATCTTCTGATAATCGTCGCTGCCATCCAACTGTCGTTTATAGGCAATCTTTCGAAGAGCCTTGTCGATCTGCTTCTCCAACTGACGGACACCGCTCTCACGTGTATAGCGCTCGATGATCATCTCAATGGCTGATTTGTTGAATGTCGGTTTGGGCTTGGAGAGATTCAGGCCTGTATTCTCCAACTCACGGGGGATGAGATGACGCTTGGCAATCTCAATCTTCTCCTCTGTAATATAGCCGCTCACCTCGATAATCTCCATACGGTCAAGAAGTGGACGCGGTATTGTGCCGAGATTATTGGCCGTAGCAATGAAGAGAACCTTGGACAGGTCATAGTCTACATCGAGGTAATTGTCGTGAAAAGCATTGTTCTGCTCAGGGTCAAGCACTTCCAGAAGAGCACTGGCAGGATCACCATTCTGGGTCATCTGTGTCACTTTGTCAATCTCGTCCAGGATGAACACCGGATTAGAACTGCCGGCTTTCTGAATGCTTTTAATGATTCGACCAGGCATGGCGCCAATATATGTACGACGGTGTCCACGGATTTCTGCCTCGTCATGGAGACCGCCGAGAGACACACGCACATACTTGCGTTTCATAGCTGCGGCGATAGACTTGCCCAGGGATGTCTTTCCAACGCCCGGAGGACCGTACAGACAGATGATGGGACTCTTCAGATCGCCACGCAGAGCCAGTACTGCCATATACTCGAGGATACGCTCTTTTACTTTCTCCATGCCATAGTGGTCATGATCAAGAATTTTCTGAGCACGCTGCAGGTTCAGATCGTCCTTTGTATATTCTCCCCATGGCAGACTGACCAACGTCTGAAGATAGGTCAACTGCACATTGAATTCCGGGCTTTGTGCATTGAGATTATCCAACTTGTCGACTTCCTTATAGAAGGTCTTTGCCACTTCCGAAGGCCAATGTTTCTTCTCGGCCTTGTTCATTAGCTCTATCTTCTCCATCGACTCCCCGGTACCCATCTCTGCTTGCATGTTCTTGATCTGCTGCTGCAGAAAATAGTTACGCTGCTGTTCGTCAATGTCCTCACGTGTTTTATTACGGATATCTGCTTTGAGGTTCTGGAGATTAATCTCACGGTTGATGATCTTCATCGTCTCGAAAAGACGCGTCTTGACCGTCTCTGCCGTCAGCAAGTTCATTTTCTCCTTCATGCTGAATGGCATATTACAACAGACGAAGTTCAATGCCATGAAATCGTTAGAGATATTTTTGATGGCAAACGAAGCCTCGTCAGGAATCTCCTCTGTCACATTGATGTATTCTCCTACCAGTTCACGGAGGTTATCCATGGCAGTTTTGAACTCCCTGTCGTTCTTTTCGGGTTCAATATCAGGAACAGCCTCCACCTCACCTTCAAGGTATGGGAGCGATTTCACAAGCGTATTCAGGCGCATGCGTCCCATTGCCTGTACGATTGCTGTAATGTTTCCATTCGGGAGTGTCAACTGCTTGACAACACGTCCATAAACGCCATATTCATGAAGATCATCCTGTAATGGTGTCTCTACGTCAGGGTCACGCTGACTGAGCACACCGATAATCTGGCCTTTCTTCTCTGCTTTTCTGATGAGTTTCTTGCTTGACTCTCGTCCAATCAGGATGGGAGAGACAACACCAGGGAAAAGAACCAGATTACGGACTGGCAAGATAGGAACTGACTCGGGCATTTTCACGTTAAAGAAATCCTGAAAATCTCCGTCAATGTCAGCAATCATCTGGAATGCCGAATTTTTATTCTGATTACTCATGTTTCGTTTAATCTTATTCTATTAGCGAATTTGGGTGCAAAGGTACTAAAATTAATTAAGAATGAAGAATGAAGGATTAAGAATTAACAAATTATTCGTAACTTTGTGGCGAAAAAGATGCATTTGTAAGAAACTTTAATGTCGAACGATTATTTTCAATTCCGACAATTCCGAATTCGTCAACAGCGATGTGCCATGAAAGTGGGTACTGACGGGACACTGCTTGGCTCCTGGGCACAGACGCCGATGCCACGTTGTCGAATCCTTGATATTGGCACTGGTACTGGTCTGATTGCCTTGATGATGGCCCAACGTTTTCCTGAATCATCAGTTATGGGGATCGACATAGATGCCGAAGCCGTTGCTCAGGCACAGGAGAATGTTGAGGAATCACCTTTCGCACAGCGGATAACCATTCGGCAGGCTGATGTTCTGCAGTTCGACGACGAAGGGAAATTTGATGCTATCGTCTGTAATCCTCCGTATTTCGTAAATGCCCTGACATGTCCTGACCAGCAACGTACCACTGCGCGTCATACTGTTAGCCTCTCTTACGAAGGACTTATGCAGAGGGTTGCCAGACTACTGACTACAGAGGGGCTGTTTTCTGTGGTGATACCCGTAGATAGTCGCTCTGCACTTGAAACGGCAGCCTACTTAAACGGCTTATTTCTAAGTCGTGTCTGTATGGTCAAAACGACGCCTCGTAAGGCACCGAAGCGTTGCATGATTGAATTTGTAAAACACATTAAAAATGAAATAGATATAGAAGATGGAATTATTGAAGAAGCACCATGTGTTAGGAGTGATTGGTATCAACGTCTGACTGCTGAATTCTATCTCTAAGATGTTTTAATATGAAAGTGACTGTAATACAACTGGACATCGAGTGGGGGAGTCCGTCGGAGAATATCCGCAGGGTAGAGCAACTGATGGCAAAGGCCCCCAGCAGTGATCTATATGTTCTGCCAGAGATGTGGAACACTGGATTTGTCACGGAACCCCAAGGTATTGCTGAGGATGAAGGTGAGAGTCCCTCTCTTGAATGGATGCGTACTACGGCAAAGGAACGACATTGTGCCATTGTGGGTAGTATGGCCGTCAGAACTGCCGATGGAATCTATCGAAACAGACATTATTTTGTGAATGGTAAGAATCATTCAGTTGAATATTATGATAAACACCATCTGTTCAAATATGGCAAGGAAGACCTGTTCTATACAGCAGGCGAGACACCAACGGTTGTTGAATACGAGGGATTCCGACTGTTGTTGCTCACATGTTATGACCTACGTTTTCCTGTGTGGTGCCGTTATTCAGATGCTCAGAACTATGATGCGATTGTTATTGGGGCCAGCTGGTCAGAAAAACGCCAGAATACTTGGCAGATTCTGACTCGCGCCAGAGCTATGGAAAACCAGGCCTATGTCATTGCGTGTAATCGTGTTGGTGACGATGCTGATGGACATTATCGCGGATTGAGTGCCATTATCAGTCCAATTGGAAAGACACTGGCTGCTTGCAGACAAAACACTGCAGATGTTGCATCATTTGAACTGGATTTGGAATCGCTCCGCCATTATCGTAGAAAATTCCGAGTTTTAGACGATCGCGATATCCTATAGCTGACTCTGGAGGTTTCCTCGGAGCAAAGTGGGACTTTCCTCGGAGGAAACTCGGACTTTCCCCGGCATATAATTTTTGAAGGTACGGACTAAACCTTCTTTGGATTAGAATCGGCATTATGATAAATAAAAGAAACGAGAACCAACCCACTTCATACAAAAAGCGTGCTATGTTCTTATCAAATAACACAGCACGCTTTAAATGATTTCTTAAATATTAAAATGGCAGGTCGTCAGCACTGCCCTCACCAGCAGGCTCTTGTGCTGGAGGGAATGGTGCTGTTGCTCCTGTCGGTGGGAATGGCGCAGCCTGAGGTGCACCAGCTACGGGCTGTTGAACTTGACCACGAATCACGTTATAAGCACGGATATCATTGAACCAACGTCCATTAAACTCATGGGCATCGATATCGAACTGCACAGTAAGATCCTCTCCCTGTTGGATGTTGAACTGTTTGATGCGATCCTCGCCAAAGATCCTGAAGAGACACTTTTTAGGATACTGGCCGGGCACTTCGATCACATAGTCTTGCGACATCCATGAGTTGCCTGTACGTGCTGACACACCGCTCTGGGCAGGCATCACGGCAATAATTCTACCTGTTAATTCCATTTCAATTGTTTTTATTTGTTGATTTTTTCGTTTTCACGTGGCGAAATTACTAAAAATAGTTTGAATCGCATCATTTTCTCCTAAAAATTTTGTTGATTACAACGTTTTTTTGTAATTTTGTGCTCAATTATATAAGTTGTAATTAAGAACAAAATAACTATAAAATTATGCGTTTTACATTATCAAGTACCGCACTGAGCAACAAGCTCTCTGCCCTCTCAAAAGTTATTAACAGTAAGAACGCCCTGCCGATTTTGGGCGACTTCGTGTTTGAGATCACAGACAACGTACTTTATCTGACTGCGTCAGACAGTGAGAATGTGATGAAAACACAAATGGAGTTAACAGAGAGCGATGGCAACAGCCGTTTTGCCATTGGCAACCATGACCTATTGGAGGCTGTGAAAGGATTCTCAGAGCAGCCGATTACCTTTGATGTTAATCAGGAGCAGAATATTGTAAAGATCTCTTATCAGAACGGTCTGTTCTCGCTCCCAATCGAGAGTGCGGACGAGTTTCCGATGGCTCAGCCTGTGAGCGAATACGCCCATGCCATCACGATTCCAAACGCTATTCTTGCTGAGAATATCAATCGTAGTATTTTTGCGACTGCTCAGGACGAGTTGCGCCCTGTCATGAACGGTATCTACTTTGACTTGACGGCCGACTGTCTCGCCGTGGTAGCCAGCGATGGTCATAAACTGGTGCGTAATAAGATCTATACTATCAAGAGCGACCAGCCTGCCGCATTCATCCTGCCGAAGAAACCTGCCAACCTCCTTCGTAACCTTCTTGGTAAGGATGGTGGTGATGTGATCATCCGCTTCGATGAGCGAAATGCCGAGGTGAACTATGGCGATGGTACCATCCAATGCCGTTTGATTGAGGGACGCTACCCCAACTATAACTCTGTCATTCCACAGAGTAATCCCAATGAACTCCGCACCGACCGCCTTGGTTTGCTGGCAGCACTCCGTCGTGTACAGCCGTTTGCCAATGACTCTAGCAATCTTATCCGCTTCCATGTGGAAGGTACGACCCTGCAACTCGACGCTGAGGACTATGACTTCTCAAAGACTGCTACGGAGCGTATGACATGCGAATACAACGGGCAGCCGATGAGCATTGGCTTTAAGGGCTCCTCGTTTATCGAGGTTCTCAGTAATTTCGATTGTCCCGAGGTAATCATCCAATTGGCAGACCCCAGTCGTGCCGGTCTTGTACTGCCATCAGAGCAGCCAGAGAACCAGGATGTGCTGATGCTGATGATGCCGATGCTGATCAACGACTAATCGACAACCGTGAATCCATGAAACTGAATCTGACGAAGCCACTGGTGATCTTCGACTTGGAGACGACTGGGCTCGACTTGGTGAAAGACCGCATCATCCAGATATCCTATATTAAAGTTTGTCCGAATGGTGAGGAGATAAGAGGCAATGAACTGGTGAATCCTGAGCGCCCCATCCCCGAAGAGGTGGCGGCACTCACGGGCATCAGTGATGACGATGTGAAAGACAAGCCGGCATTTAAGCAAATAGGACAGCGGTTGGCAACAACCTTTACGGGCTGCGATTTTGCTGGTTTTAATTCTAATCACTTCGATATTCCCCTACTCGCAGAAGAATTCCTGCGTGCAGGCATCGACTTTGATTTCTCGAGATGCCGACTGATTGACGTTCAGACCATCTTTCATAAGATGGAGCGCAGAAACCTTGCAGCCGCCTATAAGTTCTATTGTGGACGGAAAATGGAGGACGATTTCGAGGCGCATCGTGCCGATCAAGATACAGAGGCAACCTATCGTGTGCTTATGGGAGAACTCGACAAGTATGCGCCAGGTGCTAATGAGGATCCTGAGAAAGTTTTGGAAAACGATATGGAACAGTTGGCCGCCTTCTCAAAGACGAACAACAACATTGATTTCGCAGGGCGAATCGTCTGGGGCGAGATGAAAGACCGTTACGGTAAGCCCCTACTCGACAAAGACGGTAACCCGCGTCTCACCGAGGTGTTTAACTTTGGCAAGCATAAAGGCGTGCCAGTGGCTGATGTACTGCATATCGACCCTGGCTATTATAGTTGGATTCTCGCTGGTGATTTTACGTACAACACCAAGCAGGTCCTGACACGTATTCGTCTACGTGAGGCGCAGGCGCTTCGTTAGATGATTTGCAGGAGTGTATATATAATAGATGATAAATGATCCAAAGATAATGATGATGAATATGCGACAGGGATTTCTATCAGTAAGAAAGGTGCTGGTCGCTTTATCCATTATCATAGGTCATATGTCATTTTTTTCTGTGAGTGCCCAGGAGTTGCAAGTTAGGGTGAACATCAACCACAGTCAGATACAAGGTACCGATGTGGATATCTTCGACAACCTCCGGCAGACTATCGAACAGTTCATTAACGAACGCCATTGGACAGAACTGCAGTTCCAGAAGAACGAACGTATCCGATGTAACTTGAGCATCACTGTCGACAGATATATCCGTGAGGAAAACCGGTTCGAATGTACGGCTCTCATCCAGGCTAACCGCCCTGTGTATAATGCATCTTACACGTCTACATTATATAATAATAAAGACGAGAATTTCCATTTCACCTTTGCTCAGTTCGACCAGCTGAACTTCAGTGACGAGCAGGTTGACAACCAACTGACTGCTCTCCTCGCCTACTATGCCTACTTGATCATAGGCCTCGACCTTGACAGTTTCGCTCCGATGGGCGGAACGGATATACTCCAGCGGTGCATGTATCTCGTGAACAACGCACAGAGCCTTGCTTTCCCTGGCTGGAAATCGTTCGAGAACAATCGCAACCGTTTTGCCATTATCAACGACTATCTTGACGAGGCTATGCGTCCATTCCGACAGTTCCAGTACGATTACTATCGTAAAGGGCTTGACGAGATGGCTAACAATGCCGAACGGGGACGGACGGAGATATCACAGGCTCTGGAGGATGGACTGAAGACTGCACGCAGTAATAAGCCACTGAGCATGTTGCCGCAGATATGGACCGACTACAAGCGTGATGAACTTGTAAACATCTACCAAGGCAAAGGTACCCAGAAAGAGAAAGAACGTATCTATGGCCTCTTGATGAGTATCAATGCCTCACAGAACGGTAGTTGGGAAAAGATTAAGAATTGATAGCTGATTGATATGCTGAAACATTTATATATCAAGAACTTCGCGTTAATCGATGAACTCGATATTGAACTGCATCAGGGTTTTTCGGTTATCACAGGAGAGACAGGTGCAGGTAAGAGCATCATCCTGGGCGCCATCGGTCTACTGCTTGGGCAGCGTGCCGACACGAAGGTCATGCGCCCAGAAGCCGACCGTTGTGTCATTGAGGCTCATTTCGACCTCGCGCGCTATGACATGCAGGCTTTTTTTACTGACAACGATATCGACTACGACCCGAATGACTGTATTGTACGTCGTGAGTTGACATCCGCTGGCAAGAGTCGTGCTTTTATCAACGACACGCCCGTACAACTCTCCATGCTGAAGGAACTCGGCGAACGACTGGTCGACGTACATTCACAGCACCAGAATCTGTTGCTTAATAAACAGGACTTCCAACTCAGTGTGGTCGATATCATCGCTGATGATGCCAAGGCCTTGTCACAATACCGTCGGACCTTCCGTCAGTACCAGACGGTACGGAAAGAGCTCACGCTCATGCAGGAGACGATTGAGCAGAATCGACAGAATATAGATTTCCTGAAGTTCCAGTGTCAGGAACTTTCTGATGCCAACCTTGTGGCTGAAGAACTGGAAGAACTGGAACGGAAAAGTGAGACCATGTCACATGCCGAGGAGATTAAAGGGGCTCTCTTTGAGACAGATAAGGCTTTGTCTGCAGAGGAGACAGGTGTCACGGGATCCATACGTACGGCTATCCACGCTCTGAAAAGCATCGAACGGGTCTTTCCGGATGTGTCGGAATTGATACTGCGTCTCGACAGTAGTTATATCGAATTAAAAGATATCGCTCAAGACATTACCTGTCGTCTGGAGAGCGTTGATTTTGACCCTGCAGAACTCGATATCGTAAATGCTCGTCTTGACCGTCTCTACGATTTGGAGAAGAAATACCACGTGGAGACCATAGATGCTTTGATTCAGAAGCGTGATGAACTGAAACGGCAACTTAATAGTATTGAAAACAGCGACGAGGCACTTGCTGTCCTCCGTCATCAGGTAGATCAGTGGCAGGTACAGGTCGAGAAAGAGGCTGCTGTACTAACCAAACTTAGAGAAGGGGCAGCTCGACAGATCGAGAAAGAGATACAGACACGCCTCATATCTTTGGGTATGCCGAATGTACGCTTTGCTATTACCAACACTCCGACAGAGCCAGGACCCGATGGACAGGATAAAGTGTCCTTCCTTTTTAGTGCTAACACCTCCACCCCACTCCAGCCTGTCTCACAAGTGGCTTCTGGTGGCGAAATCGCCCGTGTCATGCTGGCTTTGAAGGCGATGATCAGTGGTGCCGTCAAACTTCCTACCATCATCTTCGACGAGATAGACACAGGTGTCAGTGGTAAGATGGCGGAAAAGATGGCAGAAATCATGCAAGAGATGGGGCGTCATGGTCGTCAGGTCATCAGCATCACCCATCTGCCGCAGATTGCAGCCTTGGGAACCACCCACTATCGGGTTGAGAAAGAAGATACGAGCGAGGGAACCACTAGTCGGATGACCGAGTTACTGCCTGATGAGCGTGTCATGGAGATTGCCCAGATGCTCAGCGGCAGTAATGTGTCCGAGGCCGCCATGCAGAATGCTCGTCAACTGCTCCATCTCTGACAATAGAATAGATTACTCAATAATATACTAAGGAATTATATCATACAAGATTATATGAAAATGAAACGAATACTACTTTTAATGACCTGTCTTGTCTCACTGACGATGAGTTTTGCTCAGCCTGCCTGGGTGAAGAAAGCATCTCGGTCGGTGTTCACCCTGAAGACTTTCGCCGCTGACGGTTCGCTGATAGCTAGCACCAATGGTTTCTTCACAGGATTCAATGGTGAGGCCATCAGTAATTTTACACCATTCAAGGGTGCTTCACGGGCTGTTATCATCGATGCCCAGGGAAAAGAGATGGACGTGGTTGGCATCCTCGGAGCTAATGATATGTATGATGTCGTCAAGTTCCGGGTTAATGGAAAAACACAACCACTCATCATCAGTGCAACAGTAGCACCTGTCGGTAGTCAGGCATGGCTACTTCCCTACCGAGAACAGAAGAATCTCCGTAATGGACTGATTCGTAAGGCGGAGGTATTCCAAGACGATAATGCATATTATACGGTAGCCGTGACAATGTCGGATGGACTGGTCAGCTGTCCACTTCTCAACAATGCTGGCGAGGTAATCGGCATGATGCAGCAGCCGGCCTCTGTCGGTGACTCTCTGAGCTATGCCGTAAGTGCCCGTTTCGTTGACTCTCTGAAAATTAGCGCTCTGAGCTTCAACGATGCAACTCTTCGTCTTACCAATATCAAGAAAGAACTGCCCATGGATGTGAAGGAGGCCACACTCCTACTCTTTCTCGCGGCCTCGCATACCGACTCGGTCTCTTATGCCACCATGATCAATGATTTCGTACGCCAGTTCCCCAATGCTCCCGATGGATATATCTATCGTGCTCAACAGGAGAGTGCTGCTGGTGACTTTTCTGGTGCAGAACAAGATATGGAACGGGCTATCAAGGTGTCGGACAAAAAAGACGATGCGTATTTTAACTATGCGCGTCTGATCTACAACAAGGAGATTTATCAGAGTAACCAGCCATATGCCAACTGGAATCTCGATAAGGCTCTGACACTGATTCGTGAGGCCAATAGTATTAACCCCTTGCTCACCTATCGACAGATGGAAGGAAACATTCTCTATGCCCAGAGACACTATCAGGAGGCGTGTGATCTCTTTGTGGCCTTAGCCAGAGAGTCCAATAACGCAGAACTGTGGTTTTCTGCATCTAGTTGTAAGCAGCAACTTAACGACACCACCGCTCGTCTGGCACTTCTCGACAGTACGATGAACACGTTTAGTAAACCGTATCTGAAAGAGGCTGCTGTATATCTGTGGACGCGTGCCGAAGCACGCCGTGATGCCGGTAAGTTCCGTGATGCCGTCAGCGACATGAATGAATATGAGGAACTGATGAAAGCCTCGATCAACGATAATTTCTACTATCTCCGTCATCAGACAGAAATACAGGGACGTCTCTACCAACAAGCACTCAACGATATCAATCGTGCCATTCAGATTAATCCGAATGAGACTCTCTACTATGCTGAGAAGGCCTCACTTGAGATCCGTGTGGGACATTATGACGATGCTATCGCCACAGCCCGGGAGTGTATTGCCATTAATGCCGACAACAGCGATGGCTTTCTCTTCCTTGGTTTGGCACAGTGCCTGAAAGGTGATAAACAGGAAGGTATTAAGAATCTGCAGAAAGCCAAGGAAATGGGCGACCCGCAGGCACAAGCACTCATTGAGAGATACCAGTAATACACTGTTTGGAGGTCGTTGTTAGAATTTGATATTCCCTACAATAAAGAATCCCACCATTTGGTGGGATTCTTTATATTTGTATAACCCGATGCAACGCATTAAAACGGTAGCGGCCCGTCGTTTGTTGGTGGTGGCAGAGGAGCACCGCCGAATGGATCATAACCAGATGCAATATCAGGCATCTGTCCGTCGCCATTAATTTTCGAGCCGACAATCTCTCCACCGATGGGTGGACGATTAGCAAGGTTCTTGTCCTCTGGGTTCTCAAAACGTGTATATTCGCCACGGAAGGTCAGCAGTACATCGCCCGTAGCACCCTTACGATGCTTGGCGATAATAATCTGAGCCATACCATGCAGATCACGACCGTTATCATCCTGGTAGATATGATAATACTCTGGTCGGTGTACAAAAATAACCATATCGGCATCCTGCTCAATGGCACCCGACTCACGGAGGTCAGACAACTGCGGTCGTTTTCCTTCCAATCCTTCACGGCTCTCAACACCACGGTTCAACTGACTCAGTGCGAGGATAGGTATATCCAATTCCTTTGCCAGTCCTTTCAATGATCGTGAAATGGTCGACACCTCCTCTTGTCTGGAGGAAAACCGCATACCATTGGCGTTCATCAGCTGCAGGTAGTCAATCATGATGAGCTTCACACCGTGCTCACGAACCAATCGACGCGCCTTCGTTCGTAATTCAAACACCGAGAGTCCCGGTGTGTCGTCAATATATAAAGGAGCACCGAGCAAGTTGTTGATACGTTTATCTAGACGATCCCACTCGTCCCGCTGCAACTGACCATTCAGAATTTTTGAACCTTGTATCTCGCATGCATTGGAGATGAGTCGGTTAACCAACTGCACGTTCGACATTTCCAAAGAGAAGAATGCCATCGGTACATGCATGTCGGCTGCGATATTCTTTGCCATAGACAAAGCAAACGAAGTCTTACCCATGGCCGGACGACCGGCAATGATTACCAGATCGGAGGCCTGCCAACCACTGGTGATATCATCAAGCTTATAATAGCCTGTCGACACGCCCGTCAGACCATCTGTGTTCTGTGCAGCCTTTGAAATCACGTCCAACGCTTGTTTAATCACTGGGTCGATAGCAGTATAATCCTTCTTCATATTCCGCTGACTCAGTTCGAAGAGCGATCCTTCCGCCTCTTGCATCAGATCTTCCACGTCGATGGTCTCATCGAAGGCTTTTGTCTCAATAACACTGGCAAAGGATATTAGTTGTCGTGCCAACGACTTCTGCGCTACGATGTTTGCATGATACTCGATATTCGCCGACGAGGCCACACGTGAGCTCAGTTCAGCTACGTATCCTGGTCCACCTACTTCTTCGAGATGTCCCATCTTCGCCAACTGCTCCGTGACTGTCAGCACGTCTACGGGTTTTTCTTCCATGCTTAGGTCGCGAATGGCAGTATATACCATCTGGTTCCTTGGCTCATAGAAACTCTCTGGATGCAGCAGTTCGCATACCACGGCATACGCATCCTTGTCAATCATCAGTGCACCCAGCACTGCCTTCTCAACTTCCAGCGCCTGCGGCTGCAGGTGTCCGTAGGTATTATCCACAGGTTGCTGCCTGCGCTGTCTTCTTCTGTTCGTATTTTCTTGTTCAGGCATAATCTTTTTCTGTTAGCTGTTTGTCTTTGGTGTCTCCTTCAGTACCGGTAGTGATATATGGTATCTAACGGCAAGAAATCGTGTCATACATGTCACGACGAAACTTATCACCGCACTCCATTCCACCGATAGTCCCACACTGATTAGCAGCCAGTAAACCAGTCCACCGAGTACACTCGCCATGGCGTATATCTCTTTATGGAAAATCACAGGTTCGTTGTTCAGTAGTACATCACGGATGACGCCACCTGCCGATCCGGTGATGCATCCCATGATGATGGCTACCCAGAACGGTTGTCCGAGTGCTATGCTCTTCTGTATACCGGCGATGGTAAAGAGTGCTAAGCCTAGTGTGTCGAACACGAACCATGCATTTTTCAATGGCTCCATCCATTTTCCGAAGAAAGCCACCGTCAACAAAGCCACGGCCGTACATATCAGATAAATGGGAGTGGTCATCCAGAACGGTGTCGTACCAAGCATCACGTCACGGATGGTACCGCCACCGATTGCCACCGCTACACCACACACATAACCACCAAACCAGTCGAACTGTTTGGCAGCTGCATGTCGGATACCTGATATAGCAAAGGCAAACGTACCCAGTAGCTCTATTATTTTAATAATTACTTCTTGTTCCATATTGGATTTCGGCAATCGGTGTTATCAATTATAACTGCTATTATTCATATCTTTTCCCCCAATAGTTCACCATCCGTTGGTACATCTTTTCCTCGGTAGGGTTATGCTGACCATGCCAGAAACGTTCTTCTGTCAGAGCGTCAGGCAGATACTGCTGGGGCGTGAAATGGCCGGGAAAATCATGGGGATACTTATAACCGTCGTGATAGCCCAACTCCTTCATCAGTTCCGTAGGTGCATTACGAATAGGTAATGGCACCGGCTGATTTCCCGTTCGTTTCACGGTTGCCAAGGCTGCATCAACGCCCAGATAGGCACTGTTGCTCTTCGGTGAAGTGGCTAGATAGACCGTCGCCTCTGCCAGAGGTATTCGTCCCTCCGGCCAGCCGATTTTCATCACAGCGTCAAAGGCGGCATTGGCTAATAATAGGGCATTAGGATTTGCCAGTCCGATATCCTCAGCGGCACTGATTACCAATCGTCTGGCAATAAACTGCGGATCTTCCCCACCCTCAATCATCCGTGCCAACCAATAGAGTGCGGCATCAGGGTCTGAGCCCCGGATACTCTTGATAAAAGCTGATATAATATCGTAGTGCATCTCCCCGTCCTTGTCATAGGCTAATGGGTTTTGCTGCAAACGGTTTACTACGGTCTCGTCGGTGATTATAACTTCCTTAGATGCTTCAGCATCTACGACCAACTCTAATATATTCAGTAGTTTACGAGCGTCGCCACCACTATATCTAATCAGTGCATCAGTTTCCTTTAATTGGATATCTCGTTCCTTTAGAAAAGTATCAGTATGGATTGCCCGATCGAGCAGTTTCAGCAAATCGTCTTTCTCCAACGATTTCAATACATAGAGCTGACAACGTGAGAGCAGCGGTCGGATTACCTCGAACGAAGGGTTCTCCGTCGTGGCACCTATCAAGGTAACGATACCTTTCTCCACTGCACCAAGCAGGGAGTCTTGCTGTGACTTCGAAAAACGATGTATCTCGTCGATAAACAAAATGGGAGACCGTTCATTGAAGAAGCGTCCCTTCTGGGCTTTCTCTATCACGTCCCTCACATCCTTCACTCCGCTAGTTACTGCCGACAGCGTGAAGAACGGTGTCTCCAACTTGTGAGCGATAATTTGCGCCAAGGTGGTCTTGCCCACCCCCGGCGGTCCCCATAGGATAAACGACGATATCCGTCCTGCGTCAATCATCTTCCGCAGGACAGCGCCCTCGCCCACCAGATGCTCTTGGCCGATGTAGTCGTCAAGGGTACGAGGTCGTAGTCGTTCGGCTAAAGGTTCTGCCATTTTTGGTTTTTGCTTGCAAAAATACAAAAACTCGATTGAAATCCCAAATTTATTCCTTCATTTCTCTCGCCTTCCTTCCAGTCTATAGGTTATTATTGTTGAATCGGCTCAGATTTATTCATTTTAAACCCAAAGTGAGTCGATAATTGGAAAATTAAATCGTATCTTTGCCAACGAGATGAAACAAAAGATTTGCAATTATGACAATAGAAGAGTATTTGAATAAGCCATATTGGGTAATAGACATACTGCCCAAGCAAGTTCCCGCCGATGGCAGAGAGCAGTACTTCAGGGTTGAGAAATACTTTTTGGAGCATCCTCAGATTGACATCATCTACAGAAAGTTCACCAATATCCTGCTGAAACTGAATTGTTATGAAGATATCAATGTGAGTCATGACGGTGATGAATGGATTACGAATCCAGCCCCACATGAACTGGAGAATGCATTGTTGGCATGTATGACCGACAAGCAGATGCTTTACATCCTTTTGAAATCAGCTGATGCCCTAATAACAGTCAGCGGTGATAACACCTATATGACTGTCTATAATCCAACGGAGGAGTCAAAAAAACTAATAGACTCATTGGCTGTCTCTGAGGGATTGTTTATGTGGAATCTGGCCATGTGATGGAGAAATGCGTTTTGTACCTACAGGCGAAGCGTTTTACGACGAGTCTCCGTATACGCCGTGTGATTGATTACCTTTGTTCGTGGTAAGTGTGAAATGATGATGTGGTGGGCGGTGCTTGCGAAGGGTCTCGAAAAAACTCTATAATTCTTATATATGAAGAGAAAATCGAAAAAATATGCCCTAAAAACTTGCTAATAAAAAATAAAGTATATACATTTGCAGTAAAAATCAGAGAAAACATGGCAAGAACAAAACAAACACTACAGGAAAGCAACTCAACACTGTCTATTAAGTCTATTACAAAGAGCAGTGTCTGGGATATTCAGGAGAACGATGTGTTCCGCATGTGGGATGCGGCCGCAAAAGACACAGAAGTTAAGGAAAACATTCATCACTATCTCGATATTTTCAAGAGCGCCTTTCTTGTTGAGGAGATCAAGGAAGACGTGTTGCTCGTGAAGAAAAGCTATGAGAAACGTGGTTTTAAGGTGGCACAGATCAAGTTTGATGAAAACATGAAATTTGCATGGGCCATCAAGAAACGTCCTATCATGCGCGTCACCGATCTTACATACGAGAATATCCGTCATATTTCCGCTACGAAATTGCTTGAGGTCATCGACCGTAATTTCGGCGGTGGTTGGGATTCTCTGTCCCAGTCAATCCAGGACATTATCCTGAGCGGTTTCGATATCTCCACCACTACCCTTCCCAAGGACCGTCTTCACAAGAAAGGTGGCATGTACGAGAAGAAAGTGGCCGATGGCTATGATGTGCTGGAGGTGGAAAAAGGCGGCTGGGTTGAAGCCATTTTCGCAAAACTGAAGCCTGAGCAAGAAAAGATCCGTATGCAGTTCTCAAGCAAGGGGCGTGGTGACGAGGATCTCGACGATGATGAGGACTATGAGGTTGAGGACAACTATAGCTCACATGATGAGGATGACTCAGTGGTGGAGGATCCTAAAGATGAAGATATCACCGAGGATAACTACTCTACGATGATGGATCTGGGTGGTGAGGATCCCGACGACGAGGCAGCCGGTATGATTGACTTCTCCGACGAATAGCACACATATATTATAAACCAATAAAAAGCCTAAGATTATTAACATGAACATCCCCACTGTATTCTGGCTCGTGCCCGTCGCATCGGTCGTGGCACTGAGCATGGCGTATCTGTTTTTCACTCAGATGATGAAAGCTGACGAGGGTACGCCCCGTATGAGAGAGATTGCACTGTATGTACGCAAAGGAGCTATGGCCTACCTTAGACAACAGTATCGCGTGGTCACTATTGTCTTTGTCGTGCTCTGTGCCCTCTTCGCCTTTATGGCCTACGGGCTACACGTCCAGAATCCGTGGGTGCCTTTTGCCTTTCTCACCGGTGGTTTCTTCTCCGGTTTGGCAGGCTTCTTCGGCATGAAAACTGCCACCTATGCCTCTGCTCGTACGGCTAATGCTGCCCGTGAGAGTCTCGATGCCGGTCTGAAAATCGCGTTCCGCTCTGGTGCCGTGATGGGACTTACCGTCGTCGGTCTGGGCTTGCTCGATATCGCCATCTGGTTTGTCGTTCTGAACCAGTTCGACGCCGATGGATTGATCTCCATTACTACCACGATGCTCACCTTCGGTATGGGCGCTTCGACACAGGCACTCTTTGCCCGTGTGGGTGGTGGTATCTATACGAAGGCCGCTGATGTGGGTGCCGATATCGTGGGAAAGGTTGAGGCCGATATCCCTGAGGATGATCCACGTAACCCTGCAACCATCGCTGATAATGTCGGAGATAATGTGGGTGATGTGGCCGGCATGGGAGCCGACCTATACGAGAGCTATTGTGGTTCGGTACTTTCTACTGCAGCACTTGGCGCCTCTGCCTTTGCGGCCAGTGCTGTTGACGGCATGCAGATCAAGGCGGTTATCGCACCGATGATCATTGCTGCTGTAGGTGTATTTCTCTCCCTGTTAGGCATTTTCCTCGTCCGCACGAAAGAGGGTGCCACGATGAGGGATCTGCTGCGTTCGCTTTCTTTGGGCACGAACATCAGTGCTGTGCTCATTGCTATAGCTACTTTCGCCATCCTCTACCTGCTTGGTATTGACAACTGGTTGGGACTTTCCTTCTCCGTCATCTCCGGACTGGCTGCTGGTGTCATCATCGGTCAGGCCACCGAGTATTATACCTCACACAGCTACAAACCTACTCAGAAGATCTCTGAGGCCGGACAAACAGGTGCTGCCACTGTCATCATCAAAGGTATTGGTACCGGCATGATCTCCACGTGTATCCCTGTTATTACCATCGGTGTGGCTATCATGCTCAGCTATCTGTGTGCTAACGGTTTCGACCTCTCTATGTCATCGACTTCTTTGGCACATGGTCTCTATGGTATTGGTATCGCTGCCGTGGGTATGCTCTCCACCTTGGGTATCACTCTGGCTACCGACGCATACGGTCCTATCGCCGACAATGCTGGTGGTAATGCAGAGATGTCTAGTCTTGGTGAGGCGGTGCGTCATCGCACAGATGCCCTTGATGCTCTGGGAAACACGACGGCTGCAACAGGAAAAGGCTTTGCCATTGGCTCGGCTGCACTCACAGCCTTGGCTCTACTTGCTTCGTATATCGAGGAGATTAAGATCGCCATGGTTCGTGCCGGTCAGACGCTGACGAATGTGAGTGGTGATGTCATTGCTGCTTCAAACGCGACGATTCCCGACTTTATGAACTATTTCCAAGTGAACCTCATGAACCCGAAGGTGCTTGTGGGCGCTTTCATCGGTGCCATGGCTGCATTCTTATTCTGTGGTATGACCATGGAGGCTGTAGGTCGTGCCGCTGAGAAAATGGTACAAGAGGTACGTCGACAGTTCCGTGAGATTGCTGGTATCCTTGAGGGAACAGGCACTCCCGACTACGGTCGTTGTGTGGAGATTTCTACCCGTGCAGCTCAGCATGAGATGATCATCCCCTCTATCCTTGCCATCATTATTCCTATTATCGTGGGAATCGTTCTTGGCGTGGCTGGTGTCCTGGGTCTGCTTGTTGGTGGTCTCGCTGGTGGCTTCACTCTTGCTGTATTCATGGCAAATGCCGGTGGTGCCTGGGATAATGCGAAGAAGAATATTGAGGAAGGAAACTTCGGTGGTAAGGGTTCCTTTGCCCATAAAGCCTGTATCGTCGGTGATACCGTCGGTGACCCGTTCAAAGATACCTCCGGTCCTTCTCTGAACATTCTGATCAAACTGATGTCCATGGTAAGCATCGTGATGGCAGGTCTGACTGTCGCCTTTGCATAGTGGACATAAAAAATGATAAAAATGAGACGAAGAATATGCTTTGTGATGACTGCCATACTGCTGTGTGTCAGTAGTCATGCGCAAGACCTGCCCGATGCCAGTAGGTTTCTGCCTGGGCCGCCTGAGACAACCTCTGTGCAATACATCAAAGACTACCTCCAGTATGTATGGGGAAAGAGTTTACGTGACAGCACACGCGGTCAGCAGGCCGTGAGTGACTTCAGTACGGAGATTTCAACCTATCTGAAGGCTTACTCTAAGGTGCTGAATACCGACCTTACGAGTGATATGCCTAAGTTGAACCTTTTGTTCGAGTACTGTATGAACTACGGCATCCGAATGCAGAATCAAGCCCAGAAAAGCTATTCTTATCGTCGTCCCTATGCTCGTTTCAAGGACAAGACGCTCATTCCTGCCTTTGAAGATACCTATCGGGATGTCAGTTCCTATCCCGCTAGTCAGGCGCTCTTCGGTTGGATGTATGCGATGGTGCTAACCGAGATAGCCCCCGACCGTCAGAATGAGATCCTGGCACGTGGCTATGATTTTGGTGCCAGCTCTGTCATCTCCGGCTACCACTGGGATAGCGATGTCTATGCAGGCTTTCTTCTGGCGTCGGCACTTGTCTCACGTCTGCACACTTTCCCCGGGTTCAGTGGTATGATTACTGCCGCTCGGACGGAATACGAGAAGAAGACGGGTGTCAAGAATCCCACAGCAGGTAATAGCGACGAGGCCTATTTTGCCATCAGTGAGTTACCTGATGCCTATAAGTATCTGCCTGCTCCTCCCGAGACCATCTCTCCATTCTTCGCCTGCGACCTGAGTGCCTACGAACAAGGCAAGGCTGCACGTGAAGACGTCTACGGAGACCTGACGGAGACTGGACAGCAGGCATTGACCGATATTACCTATTCGGCCGATAACTTCTGTAAGGTCTATTCCCCTATCTTCGGTAAGGAAATCTCTGCGACAGCCACACCGCAACTCTATAAACTCATGTCGTTAGTGCACCCGTTGGGCAACGGTGCCACTCAGACATGCAAGGCTTATTATATGCGACCGCGTCCCTATGTGCAGATGAACGAACTGACACTCTACGCCCCCGACGAGGACCATCTCCGTGATACCGGTTCCTATCCCTCTGGTCATGCCTCTGGCAGTTGGCTTCATGCTCTCGTGTTAGCGGAAATTAATCCTGATGCCGAGGAGGCTCTACTGGCGCGTGCCTATCTGTTTGGTCAGGGCCGTGTCGTATCCGGCTACCATTGGCAGAGTGATGTTGACATGGGGCGCCTCGTAGCGTCAGCCATCTATGCACGTCTGCATACTAATACTGCGTTCCTCGAACAACTCGAACTGGCCCGACAGGAGTATAAAGGAACATCGGCTATCCGTGATGTTCGTGCCGAACAGTCTGAGGCACCGGTGTACAACCTCCAGGGCATTCGTGTTGACAGTCCCTCACCCCCCGGCGTCTATATTCAGGACGGTCGGAAAGTTGTTTACTGACAATGACACTTATTAAACTTTTAATCATCCTGTCCTGGCTCTCCTGGCATTCTCCTGTGCAGAGCCAGGACATTTCTGATGGTTTTTCCGTACAGGCGATACCCGATAGCATCTGGCAACATATGCAGGGAAAGAGTTATCGTCCTAATCCTCATATTGGTCGTGCCGATCTGCGATACTTGAGAGTGCGTCATTACGACTATGATGGTAAAACCCACGATGGAGAGATCATATGCAACCGGCTCATCGCTGACAAAGTCCTGAAAATCTTCCAGGAGCTATATATTCACCACTACCCGATTCAACGAATCCGATTGACCGATGACTATGACGGTGATGACGAACGTCAGATGCGTGACAACAACACCAGTTGTTTCAACTACCGTACGGTGTCAGGCTCACAGAAATTGTCGTACCACGCTCGCGGTCTCGCCATCGACATCAACCCTCTCTATAATCCTTTTATACGAAAGAGAAAAGACGGCAGTATAGAAGTCCAACCTGTGACAGCCAGACCGTATGTGAAACGGAACAGCCCTCATCCTTACATCATTCTGAAGGGTGATCTCTGCTACAGGTTATTCATCAAGTATGGTTTCGCATGGGGTGGCGACTGGAAGTCGTCCAAAGACTACCAGCACTTTGAATACAATAAGAAAATCTTGCCTTAGCTATTCTTTGCAGTAAAAATCATAATACCATTCGGCAAATTTTCGTAGACCGACGCGAAGAGGTGTTTTCGGTTTGAAAGCGAAATCCCGCTCTAATCCATGGGTATCGGCGAACGTCACCGGGACATCCCCTGGCTGCATGGGTACTAATGCCTGATGACTTCTGAAATCAAAGTTCTCGGGTAACACCTTGGCCCGTATCAACTCTTGTTGCAGTGTATCCACGAAAACCAACAGATTTATGGGTGTGCTATTTCCGATATTATATACGACAAACGGCGGTAATTGAGAACCGTCCTCCTCGGAATGTCTCTCCGGAGCACCATGTATGACACGGACAACCCCCTCCACGATGTCATCAACATAAGTGAAGTCACGGGCACAATGGCCATAGTTGAAGATCTGAATCGTATCACCTTTCACAAGTCTGTTCGTAAAACTGAAATACGCCATATCGGGACGACCTTCAGGACCATAAACCGTAAAGAAACGCAGACCTGTGGTTGGGATGTCATACAATACAGAATAAGCATGAGCCATCAACTCGTTAGACTTCTTTATTGCAGCATATAAACTAACAGGGAAATCAGAGCGATCATCTGGTGAATAAGGTACTTTCTTGTTTGAACCATAGACGCTTGATGATGACGCAAAGACCAGATGCTCTACTGGCCAGTGGCGGCAAGCCTCCAGGATATTATAAAACCCAATCAGGTTCGATTGTATGAAAGTATCTGGATTCGTGATGGAGTACCGCACTCCTGCTTGTGCTGCGAGATTCACCACAATCTGAGGACGATATGACTCGAAGATGCTATTGACGGTCGTTTTATCAGCGATATCCCCCTTAATAAACACCCACGACTGATGTTGAGCAGTAGCGACCTTCTCAATCTCAGCCAGCCGGTGTTCTTTCAGACGAACATCGTAATAGTCGTTCAGATTGTCAATACCGATAATGGTTATTTCTTTCTCGTCATGGAAGAGACGTCTTACAAGGAAACTGCCAATAAACCCTGCAGCTCCCGTCACCAATATCACCTTTTTAGTTAAGATAATCATGAGATATTCACGACCTTGGCTTCATCAAGCTGTTCATAGATCGAATTGTTCGACTTATATTCTGGAACAATCTCTTTCATCTTCTTGACCGTTGCCATATTGTCGTATTGCTCCGCAATAGCGATCAACTCGTCGACCTCACGTCGTACCTCGGCATAGTCACGCTCACGCACCTCAGCGATACGGATCTTCTCGTGGAATGTTGGTTTCGTGTTTTCCATATCATCGAGCACCTCCTCGTACAGCTTTTCACCTGGGCGAAGACCCGTATATTCGATTTTTACGTTCTTGGCACCCGACAATCGAATCATACGCTGTGCAAGATCGGCGATGCGTACCGGTTTACCCATGTCAAACACGAAAATTTCTCCGCCACAACCCTTCGTGCCAGCCTCAAGCACTAGTTTACAGGCCTCAGGAATGAGCATGAAGAAACGGATGATATCTTTATGTGTCACAGTCACCGGTCCACCGTTACGTATCTGTTCACGGAACAAAGGGATAACCGAGCCGTTGGAACCCAACACATTACCGAAACGTGTGGTGACGAACTGCGTCACGGGATGTTCCACACCTGCGGTCACCTTAGGTAGTCCATTCAAGCCAAAACGACTCATTTTGATAGCACGATCCAGACTCTGCACGTATATCTCACAGATACGCTTCGAACAACCCATCACGTTCGTCGGGTTTACAGCTTTGTCTGTAGACACCATCACAAATTTCTTCACTCCATATTTCACGCTCAGGTCGGCAATCACCTTCGTGCCATAGATGTTGTTATGCACGGCCTCACTGGGGTTGTCCTCCATCATCGGTACATGCTTATACGCTGCGGCATGGAATACGTAGTCGGGTCTGAACTCATCGAAGATCTTCTCCATCCTGGACTGGTTGCAGATGGATGTTACCACCGTCTCCGCATCGATGTCAGGAAAATCCTTGGACATCATCAGTCGGATATCATGTTCCGGCGTCTCCGCCTGGTCAACTAACAGCATGGCAGCAGGATTGAACAGAGCCACCTGTCTGACCATCTCCGAGCCAATGCTTCCTGCCGAACCCGTGATCAGTACACGTCGCCCTTTCAGCAGTTCGCCAACCGACTTCATGTCGACGTTGATCTCTGCACGTGGCAGCAGATCCTCCACACTCACCTCGGTCATCTGGAATACCGCCTTCTCGTTCTCGTCGCCGGTCCATTCCTGTGCCGTGGTAGCCATGTATATCTTCACACCCGCACTGATCAGCATATCTTGTAGTCCCTGCTGGTTACGGAAATCTTGCGCCCGAACCGGTGAGACGATGATTCCCTCAATACCTTCTTTACGGATGATACTCATCAGGTTATCATCAAGCGTGTAAACCTTCTCACCCATCAATTGGTTGTGTCTCAGACTTGGGTTGTGTGTGATGAAACCTTTCACTATAAACCGTACTGGATGCTGGTCGCGGATATTCTTCGCCAATCCGACACCACCAGACATGGCTCCATAAATCAGTACGCGCTTACCGCGCTTTGACGAGGCAATCACATCGAACATCGTTTTCACCAAGATACGAATAGCCCACATCAAAAGGGTGGCTATTATGAACATCGTAACTAAGTGGCGCGAGTGAAGCGGTATAAGCAGCGACGTTGTTATATTTACCTCTAATAAGATATAGTGAACTAATAACGACAGACCCAGCGATAAGATGTTCGCATATGCCACACGTCTGAGGTCAACAAAAGAAGTAAATCGGATGACACCCGTATAGGTATGGAAAAGTCTAACACCAAAAACACTCAGCATTAGATATATCATCAAGGTCGCAATCAGCGGCCAGAAATGACGACTGACACACTCTCCACTCTCAAAAATCCAAAAGGCAGCGATGCCAGATACCAGTAGAGTCAGACCGTCAATAATAAATATACACCAATATGGCAGCGCATTACGGCTGAAATACCAGTTAAACAGTTTATAGAATAACCCCATAGTTTGTTTCTGTTTTCAGGTACATGAACACACGTTAGTTCATTTTTCGGGAGCAAAGATAGGGTAAATCATGTAAATTTCCAAATTATTTCACGTCTTTTTGCAATCAGTCAAAGGTATCCTCTATGAAATTACATATTTTTTGATGGGTTTTTGAAATGTCAGCGTTTTTTTACTTTGGCTTTGTTGTTACTATGCACTCGGAAATGAAAAGAAAACAATTTTTTCTTTTGCATTTCTCTGGCATTTTCTTTATTCTATATGTTTTTCATGGATTGTATTATTTAATTGTTTCATCGATGAATTTACCAAATTAACACATTTTATAGTGATTTGTTCTTTATCAAACTTCGTTGATGAATGTGATTTTGGTTGTCAAACCAGTGTTTTCGCCCTACCCCCTTCTTTAGGTTAAAGAGATAATCTCCATGAGTGAAAGGGATGGCACTTACGACTCATGGAGATAGGGTCTTATAGGGTATAGGGATTATCTCTTTCACTCGTAAGTCCTATCTCCATGACTCATAGAGCCTATCTCTTTGAATGAAAGATGGCCGGTTATTTGAGCGTGATGCGTAAGACTGATGTTGTCTGTTCTGTGACCCGATATCGATTGTCTGTTCGCTGTCCTACAAGCCATATAATCTGATCATGGCAATCGGTTACCACAAGCTGACGTCGTTTTTCAAAGAGCGTGCATTTCCGGTCGGTCAGATAGTCGCTGACAAGCTTATGACCATCCATGCCGAATGGTACGAAAACATCACCGGTGCAGACTGGACGTACCGTTAACGGGAATTGAACCTTTTCTGCATCTAATGTTGCACAATCCGCTGATTTGGAGATTGATATATCGTTGGATATTTCTACATTAAAATGTATATCTTCCTTATATACATAATGCCCATGCTCTGGCAATTTCATCGCTTTCATCGGTGCGCCTAAAGGCTCCACGGCCACGACGTCTCTGTCGACCAATAAGATGTGCGTAGAACTTCTAAACTCCTTACCAGACTGTCCTCCAAGGCATGTATACGTCTGTTGTATCTGTGTGGAGTTAAAGCCGAATGGACTCAGCCACTCATGCAGAAAAGCCAGTGGTGATGGCAGTTCTGTCAATCGTACGAGCGACACCGTCTGTGTTTCCGGCGTCTTGTCGTTCGTCACAAGCTCCTCCAATTGTTCACGAATAGCCTGATTGTAGATTTTCTCTGCCTCTTGAAGATATCCCGTTGTTTTATCGATATTCTCAATGGCTTTAGGATTCATGTCGTTCAGAAGAGGAATAACATGATGGCGGATCTTGTTTCTTAACACGTCGTCCGTCAGATTTGTAGAGTCTACGACATACTCCTGTCCGATGGAATGGAGGTAGTCTTCTATTTCCTGCCGACTCAGGCATAGCAAAGGACGGACAACCAGACCGTTTTGGGGGCGAATGCCGGTCAGTCCATGAATACCGCTCCCTCTCAGCAGATTCATTAATAAAGTCTCTACCGCATCATCCCGATGATGGGCAACACATACAGACGCAGCACCGATATCCTGACAAAGTTGACTAAAATAACGATAGCGCAGGTCTCTGGCCGCCATCTCAATACTTACTTGATGTAATGATGCGTATTCTTCTGTGTCGAAGTGAATTAAATGAAGAGGAATATTGTTCTTCTCACAGAGTTCTTTTACAAATAACTCATCTCTGTTGCTCTCCTCGCCTCGTAAATGGAAATTACAATGTGCAGCCTCAATCCGATAGCCCAACTCAGATAATATATGCAACAGAGCCACACTGTCGGCACCACCACTAAGGGCGACAATATGAAGACTGTCGCGAGAAAGAAGCTGATGCTTCCCGATGAAATCAGATACTTTGTTTTTTACATTACTCCACATACAGCACCAGTCCCTTCAGGTATTCTCCTTCTGGGTGATAGATATTGATGGGATGATCGGCAGGCTGATGAAGCTGATGAAGAATACGCACTTTACGGCCAGCTTGAGCGGCAGCCGTAAACACCGCATTGCGGAAATGATCCTTCGAGACAACCTGTGAACAGCTGAACGTAAAGAGGATACCGCCTGACTGAATCTTCTGGAAGGCCTTCATGTTCAGACGGGTATAACCTTTCAGAGCATTATGGAGCGCCCCTCTGTGCTTAGCGAAGGCCGGTGGGTCGAGAATAATCAGATCGTACTGGTCGCCTGCTTGTTCCAGATACTTAAACGCGTCCTCGCAAAAAGCCTGATGACGTTGATCGCCGGGAAAGTTTAATTGCACGTTACGGTTGGTCAGTTCGATAGCCTTAGCACTACTGTCGACGGAATGAACCAGTTTGGCACCGCCACGCATAGCGTAAAAAGAGAAGCCACCAGTATAACAGAACATGTTTAGAACTCTCTTCCCTTTTGCAAAGCGCTCCAGCAATGATCTGTTCTCACGTTGATCAACGAAGAAACCGGTCTTCTGACCACGCAGCCAGTCGACATAAAACATCAAACCATTCTCTATCGCGGTGTTATCATCGGAACCACCATAGATAAAACCGTTCTCCTGACCGAGGTCGGCCTTATACGGTAAGGTGGTCTCACTCTTATAATAGACATTCTCCAGTCGGGAGTCCATCACCTTCATCAACTGCTCCGCAATATCAATGCGACAGACATGCATGCCCACACTATGAGCCTGCATTACCGCAGTCTTACCATACACATCAATGACCAGTCCTGGTAGCATGTCGCCCTCTCCATGAACCAGTCGGTAGGTGTTGTTGTTCGGATTATCGGCGATACCGATGGCCTGGCGCATCTTCAGCGCCGAAGCCAGTCGTGATGCCCAGAAATCAGCATCGATGGCCACATCACGAAACGAGAGTACCCTGACGGCAATAGAACCGATCTGAAAGTGCCCGATAGCGATAAAATCACCGTTGGCGGTCAGCACACGCACTACTTCACCCTCTTCTATACCATCGTCAGCACGCTGGATGGCACCAGAGAACACCCACGGATGGAATCGCAGTAGACTGTCCTCTTTGCCTCTTTTAAGATATACTTGTTTCATCATTCTGTTTGTTTTCTTCAGGAACAGTTACCAGTTCATAATCACCGGTCTCCATTAGATTCTGTACCTCTCGGTAGATCCTCACACAAGCCCACGCATCAATAGCGGCATAGGCTTTCTGACTATCTTTCAATACATCGCGCTCCCAGTTTGATAGACGGTCGCTCTTGCTGATGCGCTCACCGAAGAGGTTGGCATAGATCTTCACCAGACTCTGATCCTCGATGCCGAGTTTTCTCACGAGATCCTGAAGATCAATAAATGACCCCGACTTGAAGTCACCCAATTCGTGCAGAGAGAGCATGTCGTTACTCCATGCCAGTCCTACTTTCGTCACCGTGGTATCTTCCAACAGACGTACCACGGCCGGGGCCATCCCCATGTGATTCAGACGGAACAGAAAACAACTGTCGGCGGTGGCTACTTGAAGCAGGGAGCATTTGAAACGTCGTCCTTTCGTGAATGCCGGACGTGTCTCTGTGTCGAAGCCTAAGACAGGTTGTGTTAACAGATAGTCTACACAACGCTCTGCCTCCTCTGAGGTCAGCACGACGTAGATACGTCCGGGAAAGGTGACTCTCGGTAAATCAACGATAGCCTTCTTATCAATCTTATTATATATTAACTTTTTCATTTCTTGGTGCAAAATTACAAAAAAAACCTCATTTTATGGTGAAATCTAAGTTTTTTCAGCTACTTTTGCATCAAAATAGAGAAAAAGAACTTCGTATGGCTAAGAAAAGGAAAGAAAAAAGGTCCCAAAGCGGTTCCGGTATCTCCGGCATCTTGGGATTCAATCATATATTCCACAACGAAAAGCTGAATTTCTGCCTTGGCTTACTGCTGTTTGGTCTGGCAATCTATCTGACGCTCGCCTTTATTTCCTATTTCTCTACAGGTGCGGCCGATCAGAGCATGATTGAGGACCCCAAGGAAGGAGAGGTGCTCAACGCCCATCAGGAGTTCAGTAATACCTGTGGTAGCCTTGGATCATATGCTGCATGGTATTTTATCAAGCGTTGCTTTGGTCTGCCAGCCTTTATCGTACCCCTCTTCTTGCTATTATTGGGCATTCACCTTATGAAGGCATACCGTGTGAACCTTCTGAAATGGTTTTTGGCCCTGATGATTCTGATGATCTGGGCATCTGTCACCTTTGCCAAGTTCCTGGCTCCATTCTTTGAAGATGCCAGTTTTAGTCCGGGCGGCGATCACGGACTGTATATCTGTCAGTATACGGAGAATCTCGTCGGTGCTCCAGGTCTGACAGCCATCCTGGCGCTGACAGCCATTGCCTTTCTGACTTATCTGAGTGCAGAGACCATCCTCGTGATTCGTAAATTACTGAATCCGACGAAATTCATTAACAAGGTGAAGTTCAAGATCACAAACGACGATCCCGATGAGCCCCAGGAATCGTATGAGCAACAGATGGATATGGAAGAGGATCCTGAGGTGTTTGATGACCCTGCCGAGCAGGTGGTGGAGTTCAGAAAAGACGGAAAGGCCGTCGTATTAGATGATGGCTACAAGGCCGCAGCTGAGAGTGTGGGACTGTCTAATCATGCTGAGACTACTCAAGAAATCGACAGATTACAGAGGCATGATGATGTGGAGTTTGGTGTTGAGGTAGCCAAGGGCGACGAGACTGCTGATACGAAATCTGCTCTTACGGCCATTGAGGATTTGGAACCCTACGATCCCAAACGCGACCTGGAGAACTATCGGTATCCGACCCTTGATCTGCTGAAGAAATACGACAACGACGGCAAACCCTATATCGATATGGCCGAGCAGACGGCTAATAAGAACCGTATCGTGGAAGTACTGCAGACGTTCGGTGTTGAGATAAGTAGTATCAAGGCAACTGTTGGTCCAACCATCACACTCTACGAGATTACGCTGGCACCAGGTGTACGTATTTCCAAGATCCGTTCATTGGAAGATGATATCGCTTTGAGTCTGTCGGCTCTCGGTATCCGTATCATTGCCCCTATTCCTGGCAAGGGAACCGTGGGTATAGAAGTACCGAATGCCAAGCCATCGATTGTATCTATGGAGTCTATCCTCAACTCGAAGAAATTCCAGGAGACACAGATGGAACTGCCATGTGCGCTGGGAAAGACGATCACCAACGAGGTCTTTATGTTCGATCTGGCCAAGGCCCCTCACCTGCTTGTGGCCGGTGCCACTGGTCAGGGAAAGTCGGTCGGTCTGAATGCCATTGTCACCTCCTTATTATATAAGAAACATCCGGCGGAACTGAAGATTGTGCTTGTAGACCCGAAGAAAGTCGAGTTCTCAATCTATAATCCGCTCATCAATCACTTCCTTGCGAAGGTTCCTGACGAGGATGCGGATCCTATCATCACAGACGTGACGAAGGTGGTTCGTACGCTGAATTCTCTCTGTAAGTTGATGGATACCCGTTATGACCTTCTGAAAGAGGTGGGCGCCAGAAACATCAAGGAGTATAATAAGAAGTTCATTGACCGTAGGATTCCGCCTCGCGGCGGTCATGGCTACATGCCATACGTCGTTGTGATCATTGACGAGTTCGGCGATCTGATTATGACAGCCGGTAAGGAGATCGAGTTACCTATCGCCCGTATCGCCCAGTTGGCGCGTGCCGTTGGTATCCATATGGTTATTGCTACCCAGCGCCCGACGACGACGATTATCACGGGTAATATCAAGGCGAACTTCCCTGCTCGAATCGCCTTTAAGGTGAGTGCGGGTATCGACTCTAAGACCATCCTCGACCGTACAGGTGCCCAACAGCTTATCGGACGAGGTGACTTGTTGGCACTTGTTGGAGGGGCAGAACCCGTACGTGTACAATGTGCTTTTGTCGATACCCCAGAGGTCGAGCGTATCAATGATTTCATCTCCTCACAGCAGAGCTATGGTACGGCCTTCGAACTACCAGAGCCTGATACGCCAGAGGTCGATTTTGGTGAGGGCGGTGGCGCTGAAGTGGACATGATGCATCTTGACCCACTCTTTGAGGATGCTGCTCGTCTGATTGTACTCAACCAAAGTGGTTCGACCTCGTTGATCCAGCGGAAATTCGCCATCGGCTATAATCGTGCCGGTCGTCTCATGGATCAGTTGGAGAAGGCTGGTGTGGTTGGAGCCGCCATGGGTTCAAAACCACGTGAGGTGATGATACAAGACGAGGTGAGTCTTAACAACCTCCTCAGTAATATGAGATAATACAGTTTATAATAAATGAATATGAAAAAGATTTGTTTTCTGATAACGACAGCTCTCCTCTGTGCTACTGCATCGGCCCAGACCGCTAGGACGGTGCTCGATAAGGCCGCAGCCGCCATTACTGCGAAAGAGGGTGTAAAGGCTAATTTCAGGACGTCTGGTAGCTATGGGAATACGAGTGGTACCATTGCCATCAAAGGACAGAAGTTTCATGCCACCACCCCACAGGCTACCATCTGGTTCGACGGCAAGACACAATGGACGTATATGAAGAATAACGATGAGGTAAACGTCAGTACCCCGACGGAAGCACAATTGCAGGCCATCAACCCCTACAACTTTATCAATCTGTACAAAAAAGGTTACGAGAGTACCCTTAATAAGACAGGCAAGGATTATGTGGTTCATCTAACAGCCACCTCGAAGGAGCGAAAGATCAAAGAGCTCTTCATCACTATTGATAAGAAAACCTACCATCCGACACAGGTAAAACTGCTTCAAGGCAAGAAATGGAGCATCTTCGACATCTCTGACCTGAAGAAACAGAGAATTCCCGATTCACAGTTCCGTTTTAACGCTAAGGATTTCCCGACAGCAGAGGTTATCGACTTGAGATAATTGAGTATTATTAAGATTTAGATAATGAACAGATTCCAACTATACCGGTTGCTCCGGAAGAATATTAATATCAGTTACAAGCGTAGTCCTATTTTTGAGCAGAACAAATGGGCCAAGGTTCTGACCTATTTCGGAGGCGCAGTATTTGTGCTCTATTTAATCATGATCGGTTCTATTATTGCCATGGAAGCCAAAGGCGAGGCTGGCAGAATGATTTCGTACATGCCGATCATCCTTGCCGTAGATTTCTATCTGCGACTCATCTTCCAGACAACACCCAGTATGATGGTCAAGCCCTATATCCTACAACCCATCTCACGATATACGGCTATCGAGTGTTTCTTGGTATCATCGCATGTTAGCGGCTATAATTTCCTATGGCTGGCGATGTTCATCCCCTACTCCGTCATTCTGTTCTTTGCGGGAGCAGGCTTCGGGGCAATCTTGCTCGAGTTTATCGCCTCAATCCTGCTCATTATTTTAAACAGTCAGATATATCTGTTCTTCCGCACCCTTATCAACCGTAAGGTATATTGGTTCTTGGGTGTTGTACTGTTATATGCCATTCCTTTCGCACCTCTTCTGTTTAGTCGAAAAGGCAATTCCTTCAGATCACTGCTTGATACGTATACAGAACTGGCAGGAGAATGGTATGTCAT
Organism: Prevotella aff. ruminicola Tc2-24; assembly: GCF_900110895.1. GTDB lineage: Bacteria > Bacteroidota > Bacteroidia > Bacteroidales > Bacteroidaceae > Prevotella. Next base: position 319,305 of record NZ_FOIQ01000001.1, read on the forward strand.
TCCCGTTATCTTGATACTCCTCATCCTCTTATTCGCAATAAACAGGCATTTCCAATTCAAATATGTCTATGAAGAGATCTCCAAGAAGAGTGAGAAGGCCCTAAAACACGTATCCCAGTTCTCGTATCTCAACCGATTCGGTCTTGTGGGTGAGTATCTGAAGATTGAGATGAAGTCAAATATGCGGAATAAAACGATGAAAAGTCGTTGTATCTCAAGTCTCGCAGTTGTGACCGTATTCAGTTTTCTTATCACATACACGGGTTTATACAACGATACGGTATCACGAAACTACTGGTGTATGTATTGTTTTGCTATTTACAGCGCAATAACTCTCGTTAAGATCATGGGACAGGAAGGTAACTATATAGACCTACTGATGACACACAAGGAGAATATCATCACTTTGCTGGAGGCCAAATACTGGTTTTATAGTGCGGTGCTGGGCATTCCCTTCCTGATTATGATGCCGGCTCTATTCTCTGGGAAATACACCTTGCTTATGCTGTTGGCATATATGTTCACCACGGCCGGTCTGGTTCATTTTATCATCTTCCAATTGGCTGTATATAACAAACAAACATTACCTCTTCAGACCAAGCTGACTAGTAAAGGTAATATCGAAAACGGTATCCAGCTTGTTATAGAAACGGCAGCCCTGCTTTGCCCTGGTGTCATTGCAGCTGTGGGTGGGTTGTTAATCGGCATGACTTGGACTTACGTGTTCATGATCGTTCTGGGATTAGGATTTATCCTGACCCATCCCATATGGATAAGAAACATCTATAAACGTATGATGGCGCGTAGATACGAGAACTTAGAAGGCTTTCATGCAACTAGACAATAATTTTTCAGAAAGAAAATTACGAAAAAGTTTGGTAGTATCAAAAAAAGTGCGTACCTTTGCACCCGCAAAACAAACGATGCACCCGTAGCTCAGTTGGTAGAGCACCTGACTCTTAATCAGGGTGTCCAGGGTTCGAGCCCCTGCGGGTGTACAAAAGGAGGGAACGACCTCCTTTCTTTTTGAAAAACATGCGCTTGTAGCTCAGTTGGTAGAGCACCTGACTCTTAATCAGGGTGTCCAGGGTTCGACCCCCTGCAGGCGTACTAGACAAAAGGTTGCCGATATGGCTCAGTTGGTAGAGCAACGCATTCGTAATGCGTAGGTCCCCGGTTCGAGTCCGGGTATCGGCTCAGAAATAGAATCAGGAAACTTACTTTATGCGGAATTAGCACATCGGTAGTGCACGGGCTTCCCAAGCCTGGGAGGCGGGTTCGATTCCCGTATTCCGCTCTATCTTACTCTCAATCTTTCGCCTACCCTGATTTGATGTTCTGGCGACAGATGATTCATCTTATACAGACTCTTTAAACGGATACCATACGCTTGTGCGATGGAATACATCGATTCGCCCTCACGTACTTCGTGGATACGTCCTTTATATTCCTTCGGGGCTTTCTTTTGTTTCTTCTTTAACCAGATGACCTCTCCCTCCTCGAGACGATCTTTCCGATGGCGCTCATTATAGCCGGCAATCTTCCGATAGCTGATACCGACCTCCTCGCCTATAGACTTGAAAGTATCGCCCCGTCGTGCAATAAGGTAGTAGTTCTTATTGAAAATCTTAATAGGATGCAGATCCATTCCACCTACGTGTGGTTCCTTGGCACGGTCACTCATAAAGCGATCGTAGTCTTTCGCCGTATCATACTGGTAGAGCTTATACAACTGGATAATCTCTATCAGTTTCTGTGCATACTGCGGATTGGTAGCATAACCGGCGGCCTTCAGCCCTTTTGCCCACCCCTTGTAGTCGGTGGTCCCCAAAGAGAACAGCGAGCGATACCGGGCACTGCCTGCTAAGAAACGCGAATGATCGGTGTACGACTCATAAGCTGAGTTATATGCCCGGAAACATTCATTCCGCTCATCGTCATCATGATAGGTGGTACGACCAGTCCACCCCTTGCACTTGATACCAAAGTGATTGTTTCCTTTGCGGGCCAACTCACTTTTACCGGCTCCGCTCTCCAAAAGACCTTGCGCGAGGGTGATAGATGCCGGAATATGCCATTGCCGCATCTGCTCAATCGCAATATCTTTATATTGATCTATATACTGCTGATATGCCTGATTCCATCGTATCTGAGCTTGTGCGCCCAACGACAGTACCATCGCTATCATGATAAATATCTTTCTCATGTCCGTATTTTATTGTTGCAAAAGTAATGATTTCTCTCGAATTATTCGTATATTTGCAGAAAAATATCAGCAGCGATGGAATCAATAGAACTAAAATCCGTAATCATGGCATGCCACTTGGAAGAACTAACCACAGAGGAACAGCATCTCGTAGAACTTGCCATTGAAGCTACTAATCGCAGTTATGCCCCCTATTCTCGTTTTTGTGTCGGAGCAGCTGTCAGATTAGCGAACGGTGTGGAAGTGGTTGGCTGTAATCAGGAAAATGTCGCCTATCCATCGGGACTCTGTGCCGAGCGAACAGCCTTATTCTCCGCTGGTGCCCAGTACCCTGATACGCCTGTCGAGATGTTGGCTATCGCTGCCAAGGGGACTGACGGAGAGTTGCAATATGAGCCCATTGCTCCATGCGGAAGTTGTCGCCAGGTGATCATCGAGGCAGAGACACGGGCCAAGCATCCCATTCGTATTCTGCTATACGGCAAAAAGTGTATCTATGTTATTGATGGCATAGAAAAGCTCATGCCGCTTACTTTTTCGGAATTCTAATAGCGACCAAGTCCACTTGCCGTTGAAAGTGAGTCGAGGTGGAAATCGTAATACAGATTCTCCTCGTCAATCACCCGGAAATGTTTCTTCCCTTCAATTTCATCATGAGGGTTCTCCCAGATAATCTTTCTAAAATGTAAGGAATCGTCTATTACCGGCGATCGGAGCAGACAATCCTGGAATAGATAGTTCAAGATGGCTTCATCACTTCCATGCTCGCCAATCATCACATCATCCTCATAACCGGTCAGGATTGAGCCTTGGCAGGAAAGGTGTATGAGAGGATAATCTGTATCTCCCTGATGGTTGGAAAAGCGAAGTGCAGCACCACGACTAGCAGAAAACGGGTAGAACTGTGCCAGAGTACAGTTGCTGATATCAACCAATCCACCGATCACCGATATACAATCTCCGCCAGTGTTTGTAATCTGACAGTGATCCAGACTGACATGCGCGTTGGTTGTTGATAAGCCACTTGCCTGACAGTTGTGTATGATACAATCCTTCATCTCCAAGCGATAGAGCGACGTATCAATGGTGGCAGGATCGCAAATGATGCCATAGGTTGGATTTCGTATTTCCGTACATCGCAGATGGTTTTCTGTTGATGAAGCATGTAAGTGTATGCCATTCCACTGACCACTAACACGATCGTATGGCAGATATGGAAACATACGATCAAGTCGATCACCCCTGAATACGCAGTTTTCTGCCTTTATCTGCCCATAAACATCTATACCAGATCCATCATGAAAGAATAATGTCGTATTTCTGACGGTTAATCTGGCGCCAGTTTCCACACGAAGATCACCATATACAACCACAGGGCGATCGGATTCTATAACTGAATCGGTTGTGATTACAGGAGAGTAGAGCTTGATGGCATCCCAAGCCCATGCCTGTAGGCATACTTTCTGCTCCACCCCACTCTCCAAGAGAAATAATAGTTCGTCCTCGATTAATACTGGTTTACGTTGAGTTGTCTCCGGTGCCGTCAATTCGACAAACACCAGCACACTATCCTTACGACGTATCTCCACATCTTGTGTCTGAGAACCATTGGAGTTGTCAAGATAGATACCATCCACATTCACTCGATAACCTGACTGATTTCCACGCCTCAAACGGACGCTTTCTATGCGGACTCCATCGTTATGAGGGTTATATACCCAGAACGAATAAGTCGATGAAGGCGTACGACTAAAGACTGTATCGAGATGTAATGTGTCTGTCGAGAAACGAAGGTGTAAGGATGAATCGGTGCTGAACGAGTCATCATCCGCACATGCCAAAAGTAGTAAAGTAACTACAAGAAAACAAAAAATCCGTTTCATCGTATTGACAAAACGGATTATCTGTCGATTTATTGTACTTTTATGCCTTGAAATAACGTTTCAACAGACCTGCGAAACCGGCACCATGACGAGCCTCGTCTTTTGCCATCTCATGAACAGTGTCGTGGATAGCGTCAAAACCAGCGGCCTTCGCGTTTTTGGCAATACGGAACTTGTCTTCACATGCACCAGCCTCTGCTGCAGCACGCTTCTCCAGATTAGTCTTGGTGTCCCATACACATTCTCCGAGTAGTTCGGCAAAACGACTTGCATGATCTGCCTCTTCGAAGGCGTAACGCTTGAAAGCCTCTGCAATCTCAGGATACCCCTCGCGATCGGCCTGACGAGCCATGGCCAGATACATTCCGACCTCACTGCATTCACCGTTGAAATGGTTACGCAGATCATCGATCATTTCCTGACTAACGCCCTCTGGCTTACCATCACCTATTTTATGAACAGTCGCATATGTCATCTCTGCATCTTCCTTGAGTTCGGAGAACTTAGAAGCAGGCGCTTTACAGATTGGGCACTTCTCAGGAGCAGCGTCGCCTTCATAGATATATCCACAAACGGCGCAAATAAACTTCTTTTTCATAATCGTATTTGTTTTTAGTTTATTAATTGTATTTCTATATGGTCAAAATAGCTTCGTTTGCAAATATACGTAGAAAAAACAAATCCCACAAGTTTTTTGTGGGATTTCGTTTCAATTTATACTCTGTCTAACGTTTCAACATCTTGCCTTAATCTTTTACGAGTTTTATAATTTCCTCACCAGAAAGGAGTTGTTGTTCACCGGTCGACATATTCTTTAAAGTGAATTTGCCTTCAGCCATCTCGTTCTCACCTGCGAGGGCAACAAACGGAATTTGTTTGGCATTAGCATACGACATCTGTTTCTTCATCTTCGTTGAATCGGGGAAAATCTCTGTGCGGATACCCGCCTCACGAGCTTTTGCTACAATGGGCAGACAATAGGCCGTTTCTTTCTCACCGAAATTGATGAAGAGCAATTGCGTGCCGTCAGTGGCATCCTTAGGATAGCAGTCAAGAGCATTGAGCACGTCGAAGATACGATCGACACCAAAACTGATGCCTACGCCAGAAATGCCCGGCATGCCAAAGATACCAGTAAGGTTATCGTAACGACCTCCACCTGTGATTGAACCAATCTGAACATCCAGGGCCTTTACCTCGAAGATAGCACCTGTATAATAGTTAAGGCCACGAGCTAACGTGAGATCAAGTTGAATCTCATTCTTCAACCCAAGTGTTTTCAGGGTGTCAAGAATGAAACGAGTCTCTTCTACTCCCTTTAGTCCCGTCTCACTAGACGCCAAAACTTCAGCAATCACATTCAACTTCTCCTCGTTCGTCCCTTCTAATGAGATGATAGGCTGAAGTTTACTGATCTGTTCCTCGTTAAGTCCGTCTTCGCGAAGTTCGGCATTTACATTATCAAGCCCGATTTTATCGAGCTTATCGATAGCGACGGTGATATCCACAATTTTATCAGCAGCGCCAATGACTTCGGCAATACCGGTCAGGATCTTTCGGTTATTAATCTTGATCTGTACCCGGACACCAAAACGTGAGAACACCGTGTCAACAATCTGCATCAGTTCCACCTCGTTTAACAATGAGTCGGAACCGACAATGTCGCCATCAAACTGCCAGAACTCACGATAACGTCCCTTCTGGGGGCGATCCGCACGCCATACGGGCTGCATCTGATAACGTTTGAACGGCAGTTGCAACTCTTCTCGATGCATCACCACATAACGTGCAAAAGGAACGGTCAGGTCATAGCGGAGACCTTTCTCACATAGCTTGGCTGCCAAATGTAGACTGTTACGTTCTTGCAGTTCTTCGTTGGTAACCTTGCTGAGAAAATCGCCAGAATTCAGCACTTTGAAAAGCAGTTTGTCTCCTTCTTCTCCGTACTTTCCCATCAGTGTTTGCAATGTTTCCATGGCCGGTGTCTCTATCTGCTGAAAGCCATAGAGTTGATACACCTGTTTGATGGTGTCGAAGATATAGTTGCGCTTTGCCATCTCCATTGGAGAGAAGTCGCGCGTTCCTTTGGGTATACTCGGTTTCTGTGCCATTATTTTCTAACGATTGTCTGGTCGCGATCAGGACCTATAGAAATAATTTTAATCGGCGTCTCTAACTCTTTCTCCAAGAAAGAGATATAATCGCTGAACTCTTTCGGGAACTGATCCTCAGAAGTAAACTTCGTCATATCTGTCTTCCATCCGGGGAGTTCCTTGTATACAGGTTCGATGCCTTCCTCTATATTGTAGGGGAAATAATCGATTTCAACGCCATTCTGCTTATATGCCACACAGGCCTTGATGGTGTCAAAACCGTCGAGCACGTCACTCTTCATCATGATCAACTGTGTCACACCATTTACCATGATAGAGTATTTCAGAGCAACGAGGTCTATCCAGCCGCAACGGCGCTCACGGCCAGTCACGGCTCCATACTCATGACCAAGGTCACGAATCTTTTTCCCCGTCTCATCGAATAATTCTGTAGGGAATGGTCCTGCACCTACTCGTGTGCAATAAGCTTTCATGATACCATAGACATCACCGATCTTATTAGGACCAATACCTAGACCGGTACATGCACCTGCACAGATTGTATTCGAAGAAGTAACAAAAGGATAGCTGCCGAAATCGACGTCGAGCATCGTTCCTTGTGCACCCTCGCACAGCACACTCTTGCCACTTTTCAGGATATTGTTGATTTCGTGTTCTGAGTCGACGATGGGGAACTGACGAAGATACTCGACACCTTCGAGCCATTTCTTTTCGACCTCCGTGATATCATACTCGAAGTTCAGCGATTTCAGAATAGCTTCATGACGTGCCTTAGCCTTAGCATATTTCTCTTCAAAATTCTCAATGATATCACCTACGCGCAGGCCGTTACGAGAAATCTTGTCGGTATAAGTCGGACCAATACCTTTTCCTGTTGTACCCACCTTATCCTTGCCTTTCTGTGCCTCATAGGCCGCATCAAGGACACGATGCGTTGGCATGATCAAGTGAGCCTTCTTGGAGATATGCAGACGGGCATGCAGATTGTGACCGCTAGCCTCAAGCGCCTTGGCCTCTTCCATAAAGAGATCCGGAGCCAGTACAACACCATTACCGATGATATTCACCTTTCCTCCCTGAAAGATTCCTGACGGGATGGAGCGCAGTACATATTTCTGTCCCTCAAATTCCAACGTATGACCAGCGTTAGGACCGCCCTGAAAACGGGCAACCACATCGTACTTCGGGGTCAGCACGTCGACCACTTTACCTTTTCCTTCGTCGCCCCACTGCAACCCGAGCAGGACATCAACTTTTCCTTTGTTCATAACTATTATTGTTCTGTTTTAACTCTTTTCACCTTCTCCAGTTTCTTTCGTCTGGTGATTTTCGACTGACAGGTACTGCATACACCATACACATAAAGAGTGAAGCCGTCTTTTCTGAAACGGCGCAGATGCATATTATCGACAGCCTGGATGATCTCAGGCGACTTTACCTCTGTTACTTTTCCACACATGGTACATATTTGATGACAGTGACTATTATTATCATAGCATGCCTCATACTTTGTGGTTCCCTGGAAACGGTGCCGGATGACCAGACGCAGTTCCAAGAATAAATTCAATGTATTGTAAAGTGTAGCCCTACTTACTGGGAAGTTCAATTCCGACGAAAGTTTCTCATTCAACTCTTCCAGTGTGAAATGTCCATTCATGCTGTATATGGCTTTCAGTATGGTGTAACGCTCAGGTGTCTTGCGATGATTATTCATCTCAAGATAGTTATCCAGAATACGCTCCACCGCCGTCAACACACTTTCTTTCATCTGAATTCTCGAAAACCGCACAAAGGTACTACTTTTTAATCAGATAAAAAAGAGTTAATTTATAAAAAATCTAAATTGATTGTTTTAAGTGCGCTTTTTGTTAGTCGTTCGTAGACCAGTCCTAAACTTGCGAATCTTTGAAGACACGACCATGCGGCTTTTTTTACGGGAATACTATCGCCTTGCAAAGCTGCCAATGCCTGGTCGATAAACTCATTGATACCGCGCTCATTTGGTTCTTGCCCATTCATAAATAGACGAGATAAAATGTGGAAGCCACATAATTGAAAGAGTTCCTTGCCTGATGCCATCCAAGTATATGCTTTTTCAGGTGCACAAGGCAGATACTGATACAGATTAAAGGCCGCTTGCTCTGCAATTTCCAGGGTGTCGGTCTGTTCCATCCAAATGTCTACCACCTCTGGCAGCATCTGTTCTGCTGGCATCACCATCGTAGCCAGAATCTTACACTCACGGACATTCTCCTTCCATAAAGCAATCGCCAAGTCGTAATTCTTCCCCAGCCCGTCTGCCATCTCTTTCAGTCTAGGTATCGTCGCCCCCCAATTGAGTTTATATGTCACCCCCTTGTCGCGCATAGATTTAGAGACCATCCCGTCCATCATTTGGCGGAATGATTGCTTGATTTCTTTTACCTGATTATTAACATCCATTACAATTATCAGATTAGAGTCCCATATTCCGAGCTATAGCGTAGCATCTGATGTGCATAGCTCTCTCCATAATTCAGTTGGATATCAGTAATACAACCGTTGTTGTCATATACGGGAAGCATCATCGGATTAATGAAACCTTTATATGGAGCTAAATCCAGGCGTTTATATCTTTCCAACACTTCCTCATGGAGTATAGGATCGACCTTTACAGCATATTTTTCAACCAACTGTCGGGCCGCCTCATAATCTCCTTCGCTCTTGATACGTTGAACCTCTGCTAACAAACGAGCGATAAGGGCACGTAACTCTTCATAATCTGTGATTTCAACGTATGTTTTACCTTTATGTTTGACCAACTTGACCGCATGCCCATTTTCGAGACACCAATGAGCAATGAGCGCTCGATTACGCATATGCGCTTCCTCAATATGGTTTCCTGGGTTAATACGGATGAGTTGGGTCATTAAGCCGTTCATCATGTAAGTGTAATACTGTGACTTATAGGCCTCACTATCAGGAAGAAGTCCCAACTCGATGAGTTTTTTATCGGCAATATAATAAAGTCCAAAGAGATCAGCGCGTGCTTCCTCAATGGTGTTCCCATAGGCCTTCAGCGCATCTGGGTCAACCCCAGCAAGCAACTGTCCACTTCCATGACCAAGGCATTCGTGCAGATCAGTATGCAAATCATCGCAGATGTCACCATACTTATCAATCAACTGGAGAGTATCTTTATCGATAACAAACTCCTCTTTAAAACCGTTACCACGCGATGCCTTGTTGTAAGCCTCCGTTATATTACTGATCGTAATGCTTTTGCTTCCATATTCGGCCCTGATCCAATCGGCATTTGGCAGATTGATGCCAATGGCCGTAGAAGGATATTCGTCGCCTCCCAACATTGCTGCGCATATCACGTTGGCAGAAACGCCCTTAACTACCGGCTTACGAAAACGCGGGTCAACAGGAGAATGGTCTTCAAACCACTGTGCATGGCGACTGATAGTCTGTGTACGCTGCGTGGCTTCTTCGTCAATATATTCCACCAATCCTTCCCAAGAGCCTTTCAGACCTAACGGATCACCATAAACCTCGATGAAACCGTTGATAAAATCAACGACGGAATCGTGCTCTTTTAGCCATTCAATGCAATATTCATTGAATATGCTAAGATCTCCTGATTCATAGTATTTTATAAGCAAAGAAATTACCTTTTTCTGTTGGTTGTTCTCTGCTACATCCCGTGCTTTTCCCAACCAATATATGATATGCTGAATGGCATTGGCATATTTACCACTAGCGCACCATACCTGTTCCTGCAATATGCCATTTTCTTTCACCAAAGTGGAATTAAGACCATAAGAAATAGGTGCATTAGTATCAGCATGCTGTATCTTCATATCAGCATAGAACTGCTCTGCTTCTTCTTGAGTAACCCCATCATAAAAATGACATGCCGATGTTAATAGTAAATCTTCGCCATCTGCCTTATTGACTCGTTTTGGCAACACTGAATCGTCAAAAATAACAGGAAAGAGCTCATCACACAGGTTGGCAACTGTCTCCCCTTCTTTCAAAGGCAGTTTTCTCGAATCAACTTTCACTAATGCAGCACGTAGAAACTCTGGAGAAAAACCAGGCTTAAATTTCTCACAGCCATAATGATGATGAATTCCGCTTGAGAACCAAATCCGTTTCAAGTAGACTTCCAACGCCTTGAATTCTTCAGATTCATGCGAAGTTGTTTTATCAACATAGATAACCTCCAACATCTTTCTGATGCGGAGGTTATATTTTCCAAACTGATCAAATGTTATATCTCGTCCGGACAGGGCCGCCTTGGCTAGATAATATACTAACTCCTTCTGCTGGAGCGTTAACTTCTCAAACCCGTTCAAACGATATCTTAGCAGTTGCAAATCCGCAAACCGCTCATCACGATATTCAAAATCCACTAAATCCTCTCCTCCTTATGCTTTAGTTTTGCGAGGCCGTTTTGCCTTCATCGCAGGATGCTGCTTCAGATGCTGAAGGCGATATTCACGGGGAGTAATGCCAACAACCCGGTAAAACGATGCATAGAAAGACTGGCGGTTAGCAAAACCAACCATATCACTCACCTGCTCCATACGAAGATCTTGATAGCGTTTGTCAACAAGAATACTCATGGCCTCGTCAATACGATACTTGTTCACAAACGATGTGTAATTCATATGGAAACGAACATTGACAACTGCAGAGATGTAACGAGTGTTTGTACCCAAGTCTTCCGCAAGTTTTTTTGCAGAATAGTCCTTGTCACGGTACTTTTTCTGCATCACGATGATGTTCAGGATTTTCTCCTGCATCTCATCCATCATCTTGGGGCTGACTAGACTCCTATAGGCAGCCTCTTTTTCTTTCTTCTCAGTAATGTTATACTTTCCCATACTCCTACCGGTTATGATGATTAAGAATCATTTATTGCGCAAATATACACAAAAAAAACAAATAAGCAACTATTTTTTCCGTTTTTTTTCAAAAAAACGACTATCTTTGTAGAAAATTTCAATTTTATGGACATCTATGAGCTCCTGAAACGGTATTTTGGTTATGATTCTTTTAGACAAAACCAAGAGGTGATCATCAAACATGTCATACAAGGCGGTGATGCCCTTGTTCTAATGCCGACAGGTGGAGGAAAAAGCCTCTGTTACCAGATTCCTGCATTGGCTCTTACTGGAACAGCTATCGTGATCTCGCCGTTGATCAGTTTAATGAAAGATCAGGTGGAAGCCCTGCGTGCGAACGGGATTGAAGCAGAAGCATTGAACAGTGTGAACGATTTGACTGCGGACACCTTAATCCGTCGCCGATGCGCTGCTGGTGAAATTAAGATTCTATATATCTCTCCAGAAAAGGTGTTGTCAGAGATTGATAGACTGCTCCGTTATATCAAGATCTCACTCTTCGCCATTGACGAGGCACATTGTATCAGTCAGTGGGGACATGATTTCCGTCCGGAATACGCACAGCTGGGACAACTCCGGGATAAATTTCCCGACACGCCGGTCCTGGCTCTAACTGCAACAGCAGATAAGATAACACGACATGACATTATACAACAGCTTCGACTCAAAGACGCCCATGAATTTGTGTCAAGTTTTGATCGTCCCAATCTTACGCTCACGGTCAAACGTGGGTACAAAGCGGCAGAGAAGATGCACTTTATCCTCAACTTCATTAAAGCACGTCCAATAGATGCTGGTATCATTTATTGTCTTAGTAGAAAAACGACGGAAAAGGTTGCCGCCGACTTAAGAAAAAAAGGCATTAACGCTGCCCCCTACCACGCTGGACTCTCTCCGTCAGAAAGGAGTCAGACGCAAGAATTGTTTAAGAACGACCGATTATCAGTAGTTTGTGCGACGATTGCCTTTGGTATGGGGATTGACAAAAGCAATGTCAGATGGGTGATTCACTACAATATGCCAAAGAGTATTGAGAGTTTTTACCAGGAAATCGGAAGAGCAGGCAGAGACGGTGCACCAGCCGATACGGTGTTGTTCTATTCCTTGGCTGATATCATCCAACTGACGGAATTCGCCAAACAGAGTGGACAGCAAGATATTAACATGGACAAACTCCGGCGGATGCGGGAATATGCAGAGTCAACCGTCTGTCGTAGACGGATTCTACTCAATTATTTTGGCGAACAGACCGACCATGATTGTGGCGCCTGCGATATCTGTGAAAATCCACCGCAACGATTCGACGGAACCCGCTATGTGCAGATGGCGCTGAGTGCTATCAAACGTACAGAGGAAAATATCCGTATCGCAACTGTTATTGAGATCCTGAAAGGCATGCATTCGCCCACTATTGTCCGACATGGATTTGACCGCCTTAAGACTTTTGGGGTTGGAAGAGAAATAACGACAAATGATTGGCAAGATTATCTGTTACAGATGATGCAGATGGGCTATATTGAGATAGCTTATAATGACAAGAACAAAGTTAAGATAACAGAGATGGGTGATGATGTCCTATATGGACGAAAGACAGTACAACTCTGTGTCGTAGACCATCATGTAAACGAATCACAGAATAGACCAAAACTAAAACTGGAGATACCAACTATCACCATTCCTGGTCTACCTTCGACAACAGGAGTCGAGGATGCAAAATTATTTGAAGCCTTGCGTGTCTTGCGTATGACATGTGCTAATGAGGAAGGCTTTCCACCGTATATTGTTTTTAGCGATAAGGTCCTCCATACTTTGGCTACAATCAAGCCAACCACATTAGAGCAGTTCGGCAACGTTTCCGGAATAGGAGATTATAAAAAGCAAAAGTATGGAGCACGCTTTGTCGCACTTATTAACAGGTTCGTATAAAGTCATACCTAAACTACAATTATTTTAAGAAAAAGGGAAAAAGAAACAAAAAAAAGGCCATAAAATGTCACTTTTTGCTAAAAACATGCACAGAAAGTCTTTTTAGTGCAACTTTTTTTGTATCTTTGCAAGGTAAAATCATCCAAGATGGCAAAGAAAAAAATACTATTCATCAACCAGGAGATATCTCCTTATGTTCCAGACAACTCATTGTCGCTCATGGGCAAGGATCTGCCACAGGCTATGCAAGAACTCAATCATGAGATTCGTACATTTATGCCCAAATGGGGGACGATCAATGAACGTCGCGGACAGTTGCACGAAGTTATCCGCCTATCAGGAATGAACCTGATTATTAATGATACAGACCACCCGTTGATTATCAAAGTGGCATCAATACAATCCGCCAGGGTTCAAGTCTATTTCATAGACAATGACGATTATTTCGGAAAACGTCTGATGGAAAAAGACGAACAAGGAGAAGATTATCCTGATAATGGTGAACGAGCTATTTTTTTCGCTCGTGGTGTACTGGAGACAGTAAAAAAACTGCGTTGGGTACCAGATATCATACACTGCCAAGGATGGATGAGCGCTGTCGTACCTCTTTACGTAAAGACAGCCTACCATGACGAGCCTTCTTTCGCTAAGACAAAGGTTGTCACTTCTCTGTTTTCCAAGAGCTTAGAAAAAGATCTTGGAACAAACTTCAAGAAATGTCTTGAATTCCGTGAAGCCAAGGCAGAACTATTAAAGGGATATAACGACAACTTTGATATCAACGAATTAGTGAAGTTGGCTATTGATTATAGTGATGGTGTCGTTCAGGCAGATGAAGTTGTCAACAAGAAATTGCTTGATTACGCAAAAGGTAGAAATATACCTGTACTTGGTTACCACAGAGATTTTGCAGATGAATACGAGAAATTCTATGCGCAACTCTTCCCTGAGGAGGAGCAGACCGTAGAAGAAGATTAAACATTATAACACATGAAACTAAGATTGTTTACAGCGATTGCATTTACCGCAATGGCGATAATTTCTTGTAATGAAGACACAGAAACTATCGGCTCCTCGTTAACTGGTCATACAGACCAACTGGACATGTCGACGGGAGTCTTCCACGCTATATCCAGATCCATATTTGCCGATTCAGTATATGCGCATAGTTCTACCAGTTATATCGGAAAGATCAAAGATCCTGAGACTGGAGCATACGTGAAGAGTGAGTTTATGACCCAGTTTAATATGCTGGAGAATTATCGGATGCCTGAAAAGAGTAAGATTCTTGGAAGTTATGCGAATGGTGTTGCAGCCGACTCATGTGAAATAATACTCTATTTTAACAAGTCGGAGAGTTATGGAGATTCACTCGCACCGGTAAAATTAGACATCTATGAGCTAAATGAACCCATGAGCGATATGAGGCGGTATTACAGTAACTTCGATCCTAAAAGCGAAGGCTACGTGAAAACTAGCGACGTCATAAAAAGTCATGTGTTCACGATGGCGAATCTTACATATAAGGATAGTATTCGAAATCTTTCCGGCTATACAGACTGCGCTCGAATCTGTTTGAATGATAGTTATACAGGCAAAAATGGGATAATATATAACAACTATGGTACTCATATTATGCGGAATTTCTATGAGCACCCGGAGTATTTTAAAAATTCGTATACTTTTATCCACAATGTCTGTCCTGGTTTCTTCTTTGAGGTGAATGACGGACTTGGTGTTATGGCGAAGTTGGCAGAGATAAGCATGAATGTCTATTACCACTACCAAGGTGATACCACAGTCTATTATGGTGTTATGAATATGTCTGCGACACCAGAGGTCTTGCAGACTACCAAGATCACTAATGATCAGAAGGCATTGGCCAGGCTTGTAGCTGACGAAAGTTGTACATACCTCAAGACACCGGCTGGTATCTTTACCGAAGTAACTCTGCCTGTTGAAGATATTTCTCAAAGCCATGTTGGTGATTCGCTTCTGTCTGCAAGTCTTTCATTCCAGCGTCAGAATAGTAAATTCCAAGATAGTGATTATCTGTTACAAACACCTAAGACCATTCTGATGGTTCAGAAAGACAGTCTACATTCATTCTTTGAGCAAGAGAAGTTATATGACCAGATATGTTCGTATTCCGCTACGCTTACGAACAACGCATACACATTCTCAAACATTGGTAATCTCATCACCCATATGCAACAACTTAGAATCCAAGGTGTGAATGAAGACCCTAATTGGTTGGTAAAACACCCCGACTGGAATAAAGTCGTATTAGTCCCCATTTCCACCACTTCCACAAAAGATAGTTATGGAAATAATACGGTATCAGCTATAGGCAACAACATGGGACTTTCAAGCACCCAGTTGGTAGGTGGTCCCAACTCTCCTATTCAGATTAATGTCATATATGCGAAATTTAAGAAGTAGAATGTGATGGCTGACGGATATTTGGAGAAACACCATGAAGATTATGAAATAAGGAAAGCAGCTTGGCTTCGGAAAAAGAAACATCTTCCGAAGGTGAATGCAAAGAATAAATTAGAGCGCCCCGATGATGAGGCGCTCTAATTTATTTTGGTCTACATACTAGATACTTCTATCCGATGACCTTAAACTTTGCGAACTTTAACAGCAATTGCTTGGTTCCCGTGTTACGGAACTGTACAGTTGCCTTTGTGTTTTCTCCAGTCCCTTCTATGCTAATGACTGTTCCAATACCAAAACGCTGATGTTCTATTGTGCACCCCTCATGAAGGTTACTTGTTCCAGTATATGATGTCATTGATCGGGGTGCCACCGCTTGATGAATACGTTTGAAGTTAGGACCAAAAGGATCAACAGGTCGTTCTGGCTTTCTTGGCGCCACAGCTCTTGGTTTTGGATCCGCCCGGAACTGTGTGGCAACAGGACGAGGGTTCTGCATCCACTCCGGTTTCTCACTCTCGAAGCCACGATGCTTACCTACATAGCTATTTCCTGCACCGTATGCCCCTCCGTCATAGCGGTTATAAGGACGTATATTATTAAAGATAGATTCTCCCCCACCCACTTCTGATTGCACATCTAACATCTCCGGATCAATATCACGGATAAATCGCGAGGGAGTGTCGTATTCTATCCGTCCATACCTGAAACGGTTCTGTGCACATGTCAGAATACAATGTTTTTCGGCACGCGTGATTGCCACATAGAGTAACCTACGTTCTTCCTCTAATTCACGCATGGAATTTGTGCACATCGGTGAAGGGAAAACGTTTTCCTCCAGTCCGACAATAAACACAGTAGGAAATTCCAGTCCCTTTGCCGAGTGAATTGTCATCAGTGTTACTTTATCATTCGTCTCGCCATTATCACTATCAAGATCCGTTAACAGAGCCACCTCCTGTAAGAAATCTGGCAAATAGACATGATCCCCCATATCTTCCTCGCGTCGACTCTCCACAAAGTCCTGCATACCGCCCAAAAACTCTTCGAGATTCTCTTGTCTTGACATATCCTCTGGATTACGTCCCGAATAGATATCCTTACTAATACCCGACTGCATGATAATATCATGTCCGAGACAATAGGCATCTTCGACATTTAGTTTTTCGATCCAACCCTCAACCAGATTCTTGAAAGTTGTCAGTTTTGTCATGGTACTTTTACTTACTTCCATCGGGAAAAGAATAGGTTCCTTAATTACCTGCCAAAGACTTACACCGTATTTCTGAGCCGTTTGAACAATCTTGCCCACTGTCGTATCACCGATACCACGAGCCGGATAGTTAATGATACGTTTGAAAGCTTCCTCATCATCAGGATTAGCAACCAGACGAAAATAAGCAATGACGTCCTTGATCTCCTTACGCTGATAGAAACTCAATCCTCCGTATATACGATATGGAATATTATCCTTACGCATCTGTTCTTCGAATGATCGACTTTGCGAGTTTGTGCGGTACAGTATGGCAAAATCGTTCCAGTTGCTTTGGTCCTGTCGTCGTATACGTTTGATATCCTGCGTCACTATCATAGCCTCTTCTTTGTCAGAATAAGCAGGTTTCAGTTGGAGTCGTTCGCCTTGTTCATTCTTCGAGAAAACATTCTTCGGTATTTGCTGTTCATTACGACGTATCAATGAATTTGCCGCCTGCACAATCAACTGTGTCGAACGGTAGTTCTGTTCCAGTTTGAAGAGCATCGCATGATCATACTGACTTTGGAAATTCAGAATATTATCGATGTTTGCACCCCGGAAAGAATAGATGCTCTGCGCATCATCACCAACTACACACACTTTCTGGCGTTCCTTGGTCAACTGATAGACTATAGACTGTTGAGCGAAATTAGTATCTTGATACTCGTCGACAAGCACAAAATGAAATTTATCTACGTATTTCCTACGAATACTCTCATGATTCTTGAATAATACGAATGTTTGGACGAGCAAGTCATCAAAGTCCATCGCATTTGCTTGACGACACCTTTCCGCGTACCTTTTATAAATAGCACTCACCTGAGGACGTTTCTGTGTCGCATCGTCTTTCGCCCATGTACTCTCAGCATATGCAAGTGGCAAAAGAAGATGATTCTTAGCCATAGAGATTCTATCGGCCACAGATGATGGTTTGTATACTTTATCGTCAAGTTGCATCTCCTTTATTATCGTCTTAACCAACGAACGAGCATCTGCTTGGTCATATATCGTGAAGTTCGTATTATAGCCGATATGCTCTGCTTCTGCTCTTAGAATTCGGGCAAAGACACTATGGAAAGTCCCCATGTTCAAATATCTTGCCTGTTCCTCTCCAACTAGTCGCCCTATTCGTTCCTTCATCTCCCTTGCCGCTTTATTCGTAAATGTCAGTGCCAGAATATTCCAAGGTTTCATTCCTTGCTCCAGAAGCCATGCAATCTTATAGGTCAAAACACGTGTTTTACCCGAGCCTGCACCCGCTATTACCAATGATGCTCCATCACAATATAATACGGCATCACGTTGACTATCATTTAGTTGTTTTAGTATGTCGTTGTTCATGTTGTCATGCTATGTTTAGTGTGCAAAGATAATCAAAAATTGTTGAAATAAGATTCCTTTTTCATAAAAAACGCACGCAGACAGTTACTGTCTCCATGCTTACGTTTAATAAAACAAAAAAATAAGAAGATAATTTTGTCATTTAAAAAAGAAAAACTAACTTTGCCCCATCAACATTTATTATTATAAACCCTAACTAACAAGTAAAATGAAAAAAGTAATGATGATGATTGCCATGCTGGCGCTTCCTTTCGCTATGCAGGCACAAACAAAGTTCCATGACGTAGAGGCCAATGGTGCAAAAGGTCCCGTCAAGTCGATTAGTACAAGTATGATGGGTATGACACGCACCATCGAGTTCACTGAAGACGGTCAAATGAAATCCTCTGAGATTTCCAACGTGGTGTATGATGAGAATGGTTATCTTCAGTCTGCCACGATGAGCATGCAAGGACAGTCCACAGACGTGAAGTACACATGGGAAGACGGTCGTGTAAAGAGCCAGACTATTAACATGATGGGACAGGACATCAAGACAACATCTAACTACGACGAAAATGGTGTTGTTACATCCGAAACAATTGATATGGGTGGTCAGAAAATGGAATCTCCGTATACTGACTATGAATTTGATGACCATGGGAACTGGATCAGCAGAAAGGCTAGCATGATGGGCCAGGAGATGGTAACCACACGTACTATCACATATTATCAATAACTGTATAGATAGTATTTTCATCTCATAAGAACGGAGATCCTAAATTCCATAGGTTCTCCGTTCTATTTGTATAAATATACTCTTTGAATACGGCCTGCTATGATAATATGAAAAGGCCATGGTTTTTAACAAATAACGGCAGTCTGATGTTTGGTGGTTTCGCAAAAACTTTGTACCTTTGCAAACGACTAAAAAAAGAAATCTCAAATCAACCCAATACATAATATGAAGAAAGAACTGAAGAAGGTACTTGTCCTCGGCTCAGGCGCCTTGAAAATCGGACAAGCAGGAGAATTTGACTACTCCGGTTCACAGGCACTGAAAGCACTCCGCGAAGAGGGGATTTCGTCTGTGCTCGTAAACCCCAATATCGCTACTATCCAAACAAGTGAAGGTATTGCTGATAAGGTATACTTCCAACCGGTAAATACCCATTTTGTAACTGAGATTATCAAAAAAGAACGTCCCGATGGTATTCTATTGGCATTCGGAGGCCAGACTGCCTTAAACTGTGGTACAGAACTCTATTTAAATGGCACACTTAAGGAGTACGGAGTTGAAGTTTTAGGTACAAGCGTCGAGGCCATCATGAATACTGAGGACCGCGACCTTTTTGTTAAAAAGCTGGCAGAAGTTAATCTGAAAGTACCTGTATCACATGCTGTAGAGTCGATGGAAGATGCCTTGAAGGCAGCTCACGAGATTGGTTTCCCGATCATGATTCGTTCTGCCTACGCGCTCGGCGGTCTTGGTTCGGGTATCTGTCCCGACGAGAAAAGGTTTATTGAACTGGCTGAGTCGGCCTTCACTTTCGCTCCCCAGATTTTGGTTGAGGAATCACTGAAGGGATGGAAAGAAATCGAGTTCGAGTGTATTCGTGATGCAAACGACCGTTGTTTCACTGTTGCCTCGATGGAGAACTTTGATCCCTTAGGCATTCACACGGGCGAATCAATTGTTGTAGCGCCGACATGTTCTTTAAAAGAAGAGCAGGTGAAGATGTTACAAGAAATTACCATTAAGTGTGTAAAACACCTTGGTATTGTTGGTGAATGTAATATTCAGTTCGCATTCAATGCAGAGACTAACGACTACCGTATCATTGAGATTAATGCTCGTCTGTCACGTTCTTCCGCTTTGGCTTCAAAGGCAACAGGCTATCCCCTCGCCTTTGTTGCTGCCAAGATAGCGCTCGGATATACACTTGACCAGATTGGTGAAATGGGTACGACCTCAAGTGCCTACGTTGCTCCGAGTCTTGATTATATGATTTGCAAGATTCCGCGTTGGGACCTTACTAAATTTGCCGGTGTAAGTCGTCAGATTGGTTCTTCGATGAAATCTGTCGGTGAAATCATGTCTATCGGACGTTCATTTGAGGAAATGATACAGAAAGGTCTCCGCATGATTGGACAAGGCATGCACGGCTTTGTCGGCAACGATCATACGAAGTTTGATAAACTTGAGGAGGAGTTGGCAAATCCAACTGATCTTCGTATCTTTGCTATCGCTCAGGCTCTTGAAGAAGGTTATGCTATAGAACGTATTGAAGAGCTCACAAAGATTGACGTCTGGTTCCTGGAGCGCCTGAAACATATCGTAGATTTAAAACAGGAACTTCAGAAATATAATAAACTTGAAGAGTTGCCTGATGAGTTGTTGCTAGAGGTAAAACGCTGTGGATTTAGCGATTTCCAGATTGCTCGTTTTGTTCTAAAATCAAAAGCAACAAATATGGAGAAGGAGAATCTGGAGGTACGTAAGTATCGTAAACAACGTGGTATTGTACCAAGTGTGAAGCGTATACCGACTGTTGCATCTGAGCACCCAGAGCTGACCAATTATCTCTATTTCACCTACACGCATATCCCTGCTTTCGGTAATCCCGAAGGTGAAAAATATGTTGCAGCACACGATATAAACTATTATTCTCATGAAAAGTCAGTAGTCGTGCTTGGATCGGGAGCCTATCGCATCGGTTCTTCCGTTGAGTTTGATTGGTGCTCGGTGAATGCCATCAATACCGCCCGTAAATTAGGTTATAAGTCAATAATGATCAACTATAACCCAGAGACCGTCTCAACCGACTACGACATGTGTGACCGTTTATATTTTGACGAACTGTCATTGGAGCGTGTACTTGATGTCATCGATTTGGAAACGCCTCGTGGCGTGATTGTCTCTGTTGGTGGACAAATACCCAATAACCTCGCCATGAAGTTACATCGTCAGGGTGTACCCGTATTAGGAACATCACCTGTAAATATCGATCGTGCAGAGAATCGTGATAAGTTCTCGGCTATGCTCGACAAATTGGGAATTGACCAGCCTGCATGGCAGGCCCTAACATCCTTCGACGACGTAAAAGGTTTTGTGGCTAAAGTAGGATATCCCGTATTAGTCCGTCCTTCTTATGTTCTCTCAGGTGCTGCGATGAACGTTTGTTACGACGAGGAAGAGTTACATCGATTCCTTAACATGGCCACGGAAGTTTCAAAGGAGTTCCCTGTGGTAGTTTCTAAGTTTATGACAGAGACTAAGGAGATAGAGTTCGATGCTGTTGCTGATAAAGGTGAGGTGATTGAATATGCCATCTCAGAACATGTTGAATATGCAGGTGTGCACTCTGGAGATGCTACAATGGTCTTCCCTGCTCAAAACATCTACTTCTCAACCATTCGACAGATTAAGAAGATTGCACGTAAGATAGCTGCCGAACTGAACATCAGCGGCCCGTTCAATATTCAGTTCTTGGCGAAGAATCGCGAAGTAAAGGTTATCGAATGTAATCTCCGCGCTTCTCGCTCGTTCCCGTTTGTATCGAAGATTCTTAAACGGAACTTTATTGAGACTGCCACAAAAATCATGCTTGATGCACCCTATCAGAAACCAGATAAGAGTGAGTTCGATATCGATAGAATCGGTGTAAAAGCATCACAGTTCTCTTTCGCCCGTCTTCAAAATGCAGACCCGGTATTAGGTGTTGATATGAGTTCAACAGGTGAGGTTGGCTGCTTAGGAGATGACTTGAACGAGGCTCTTTTAAATAGCTTGATTGCAACAGGTTATAGTATTCCAAAGGAAGCTGTTCTTATATCTTCTGGTGGAGCAAAAGGAAAAGTCTCCCTGCTTGAGCCAGCTCAGCAATTAGCCAAGAAAGGTTATACAATATATGCGACTGCAGGAACAGCTAAGTTCTTTAACGACAATGGTGTGAAGGCCATAGCTGTGGCATGGCCCGACGAGGATGGCAACAATAACGTGATGGATCTTATCAGTCAGCACAAGGTTGGTCTTGTTATCAATGTCCCCAAAAACCATACTAGTCGCGAACTGACCAATGGTTATAAGATTCGTCGTGGCGCTATTGACCACAACATCCCCCTGATGACCAACGTTCGTTTGGCCAAAGCTTTCATCGAAGCTTTCACAGCCATGAACCTTGAGGATGTAAAGATAAAATCTTGGCAGGAGTATAACAATTAATATGCTCGACGAGTATAAAACGATCAAAAGCGAGGGCGAGGGCTACTACACTGATAAGCGTAGCAAGTTTCTCGCCTTCGCTCATCATGTTTCAACTGTCGATGAAATCAAGGAAATACTGGCGGGATATCGAAAAAAGTATTATGATGCCCGTCATGTGTGTTATGCATATATGCTTGGTCCTGAACGCACAGATTTCCGCGCAAACGATGATGGAGAACCTTCTTCGACTGCAGGTAAGCCTATTCTAGGACAGATTAACAGTCATGAACTTACTGACATTCTTGTTGTAGTAGTACGTTACTATGGCGGTGTAAACCTTGGCACAAGCGGGCTCATTGTTGCCTATCGAGAGGCGGCCTCCGACGCTATAGCCCACTCTGAGATCGTGACCCGTTTGGTCGAAGAGGTAATTACATATTCTTTTGCCTACCCATTAATGAACGAAGTAATGCGTATCGTTAAAGAGATGCAACCACGCATTATCTCGCAAACCTATGATAATACCTGTGAAATTAGACTTAGCATCCGTAAAAGTGAGGCAGAACAACTACAAAATAGACTGAATAAACTTTCTTTCGAATAATTTTGGTGGATTCAGATATTTGTAGTACCTTTGCATTCGCATTTGGAGAGTTGGCAGAGTGATCGATCGCGCTGGACTCGAAATCCGGTATACCCCTTTCGGGTATCGGGGGTTTGAATCCCTCACTCTCCGCATAAAAAAAGAAGGGAACCCGTGCGGTTCCCTTCTTCCATATTATAATTAGCTGAGTTTATGAATGACTAAGCCAGAACGAAGTTTCGGCTCAAACCATGTAGCCTTCGGCGGCATAATCTTTCCACTGTCGGCAATATCCATAATCTGTTGCATAGAGACAGGATAAAGTGCCAAAGCTGCACGCATCTCACCAGAATCTACACGACGTTTCAATTCTCCAAGACCACGCAGACCTCCCACAAAATCAATACGCTGAGATGAGCGCAAATCGCCAATGTTCAGAATCTCATCAAGAATCAATCGACTGGAAATGTCCACATCGAGAACTCCAATGGGGTCATTGTTGTCATATGTTCCTTCCTTTGCTTTCAGACTATACCAATGTTGGTCAAGATAAAGCGAGAACTCGTGCAACTGCTGAGGTTTATAAATCTCGATGCCCTTATCCTCAACCTCGAAGTTAACCTGCAGTGATGCGAGGAACTCTTCTGACGAAAGACCATTGAGGTCCTTCACAACCCGGTTGTAATCGAGAATAGTAAGTTGAGAAGCCTGGAAGCATACTGCCATGAAAAAATTATATTCTTCGGTTCCTTTATGATTGGCATTCTGTTTCTGTTTCTCTGCGCCAACAAGAGCAGCAGCAGCACTACGATGGTGTCCATCTGCGATATACAGAGAAGGCATTTTTGCGAACTCTTCGGTAATAATCTGAATATCCTTATCATCAGAGACAATCCAGAACTGATGACGGAAACCGTCGATGGGCGCAATGAAGTCGTACTCGGGCTCGGTAGCGGCATAGCGCATGATCAGATCATCGAGTACCTTGTTGTCGGGATAAGCGAAGAACACCGGTTCGATGTTGGCATTGTTCACACGCACATGCTTCATGCGGTCCTCCTCCTTGTCGCGGCGTGTCAGCTCGTGCTTCTTGATACGGCCGGCCATATAGTCATCGGTATGGGCGCATACCACAAGACCGTACTGCGTCTTGCCGTTCATGGTCTGGGCATATATATAATAATGTTCGCCAGCGTCCTGCACCAGCCAACCCTTGTCCTGGAACTTCTGGAAGTTCTCGGCGGCCTTCTCATAGACACGGGGATCATACTCTGAAGTGCCTACAGGGAAGTCGATTTCAGGCTTGATGATGTGATACAGACTCATCTCGTTGTCGCCGGCCTCTGCGCGTGCCTCTTCGGAATTAAGGACGTCGTAGGGGCGGCTTTCCACTTTCTCCACCAGTTCCTTGGGTGGACGGATACCTTTGAAAGGTTTGATAATTGCCATATTCTAATATTTATAATGAAGTTACTGATAGATAGGACTGCAAAATTACTCAAAAGTTCCGAATTCTCAAAATCTTCGGAATATTATTTGCCCACTTCACAAATAAATGGTATCTTTGCGGGAGATAAAACTATAAATATGACCCAAAAACATTTTGTATGAAGAAAACTCTACTATTACTGTGTGGCCTGGTGATGTGTTCGTATGCACAGGCCGCTGATTTCGAGACGGCCAAAGATGCCGTGAAGAACATGGGCGTGGGCTGGAATCTTGGCAACACCCTTGATGCAAATGACGCTTCGAAGACCTGGACGACCACGGCTGAGCATGAGACCTGCTGGGGACAGCCCGTTACAAAGCCTGAGCTCCTGAAGATGATGAAAGAGGCAGGATTCAGTGCCATCCGTGTGCCCGTGACCTGGTATCAGGAGATGGATAGCAACGGCAAGGTGAACGCCGCATGGATGAATCGCGTCAAAGAGGTGGTAGACTATGTGATCGACCAGGGCATGTACTGCATCCTCAATGTACATCACGATACAGGTGCGGACAGCAACACCTACAAGTCGTGGCTGAAGGCATCAGGCAACAACTACAACACGAACAAGGCAAAATACGAAGGTCTGTGGAAACAGATTGCCGAGACATTCAAGGACTATGACCAGAAGCTGCTCTTCGAGGCATTCAACGAGATGCTTGACGAGAAGAACACCTGGAACGAGCCTGTTGACAAGACGGATGGCTATAAGGCCATCAACGACTATGCCAAGAGTTTCGTGACCATCGTCCGTGCTACTGGTGGCAATAACAAGGATCGCAATCTGGTCGTGAACACCTACTCTGCCAGCAGCACCGGTGACGCCATGAAACAACTGGAGCTGCCAGAAGAAACAGGGCATATCATCTTCCAGTTGCACAGCTATCCTAACTGGACGAGTGAGAGCAATGCGAAGAATGAGATCGACAACCTGCTCAATAATATCAAGAAGAATCTGCTGAACAGGGCTCCTGTGATCATCGGAGAATATGCGACATTCACCACATGGCCTTCGAATATCGACTATTACAATACGGATCGTAAGGTGGCTCTCTATGCCATGGACTATCTCGTCAAGAAGGCCAAGGAGAATGGTGTCGGGACCTTCTACTGGATGGGACTCTCAGATGGCACCTACCGCACCCTACCCGCTTTCCATCAAGCTGATCTCGCCCAGACCCTCATCAAGGCCTACTATGGCAGTACCGACGGTTATAAGTATCCCACGCCTGATGACTATCAGACGGTATATACCATCAACTATAACAGTCAGTGGGGAGAGCTGTTTCTCTATGGCGGATGGAACAATACCACCTCGTTCAAACTGAGCGACTACAAGAGTATTCGCGTGGAATTAGACAACGACTATTCTGACAAGCTACAGATCAAGGTGTATGGTGACATCATTGGCAAAAACGACGACGGTAGCGCCAAGCACAATGAACAGTACATTGCTCTGCAGGCTGGTTCCGCCACCTCGACACTCGACTTCGACGCCACCAAACTGGGATCAAGCGTCTATCGCATCACACTCCAGGCGCTTGAAGGAACAGCCCTGACAGCCAAATTGAATGATGTGAAACTGATTAAGACGGATGATACGGAGGTTTCCGGATCAGTAACCGTAGGTTGGGGATGTACCGTCAGCTCAGAGTCTACCCCTAAGACCACCGCCATCCAAGGCATCCGGTTCCAAAAGGCCGAGGCCGACGATGCCATCTACAACCTCCATGGCCAGCGTGTCTCGAATCCTCGGAAAGGAATATATATCCAAAACGGACGAAAGGTCGTGATGAAATAAAAAAAAAGCCTCCCGGTTTGGGAGGCTTCTTTATTTAGGAGTGTTTTTACTTGTTCACCTGGAACTTCGTATCGCCATCCTTGAAGAAGGCATTGATCTGCTTGGCGGCAGCGATACCGGCATTGATGTTTGCCTCGGCTGTCTGAGCACCCATCTTCTTCGGGGTTGAGAAATAACGCCCCTCGAACTTCGCGAACTCGTCGTTGGCATCGGGCATGATGTCGGTAACGAACTTCAGATCCTCGCGCTCGGCCATCAGTTTGATCAGCTCGGGCTCGTTGATCACTTCCTTACGGGCTGTGTTCACAAGGATACCACCCTTCTTCATCTTACCCACCAGAGCGTAGTTGATGCTCTGCTTGGTCTCAGGGGTAGCGGGGATATGCAGTGAGACAACATCACAGGTCTCGAAGAGAGCGTCCTGATTAGCAACGGCGTGAACACCGGCCTTCTCGATCACCTCTGCAGGACAGAAAGCATCGAAGGCATAGACATCCATACCGAAGCCCTTGGCGATGCGGGCTACATTGCGGCCTACATTTCCGAAAGCAAGGATACCGAGTTTCTTGCCCAGCAGCTCTGAACCGCTCTTACCGTTGTAGAATCCACGAACGGCCATCACGAGCAGACCGAACACGAGCTCGGCTACGGCATTGGCATTCTGACCCGGCGTGTTCTCGGCAACCACATTGTGGGCCGTGGCGGCAGCGAGGTCGATGTTATCGTAACCAGCACCGGCACGAACCACGATCTTCAGCTGCTTGGCGGCGTCGAGTACCTCGGCGTCGACCTTGTCAGAACGGATAATCAGCGCGTCGGCATCCTTAACGGCGTCGAGCAACTGAGCCTTCTCTGTATATTTCTCGAGCAGCGCCAACTCATGGCCGGCTGCCTCTACTTCTGCCTTGATCCCATTGACAGCGGCTGCTGCGAATGGTTTCTCTGTTGCAACTAATACTTTCATAACTGTAAACTGTCAACAATTAATGATTGGCCTCGAACTCCTTCATGCAGGCAACAAGCGCATTGCATCCCTCAATGGTCTGTGCATTATAGCAAGAAGCACGGAAGCCGCCTACCGAGCGGTGACCCTTTACGCCGACCATACCCTTAGAAACTGCGAAGTCAAGGAAGTCCTTCTCGAGCTCCTTGTACTCTGGAGCCATCACGAAGCAGAGGTTCATCAGTGAACGGTCCTCTTCCTTGGCTGTACCGACGAAGCACTTGTTGCGGTCGATCTCGCCGTATACGATCTCAGCACGCTGGTTAGCCAATTTGTCCATAGCTTCTACACCACCTTGTTTCTTAATCCAACGGAGGTTCTCAAGAGCAGAATAGATAGGCACTACAGGCGGTGTGTTAAACATCGAGCCTTTATCTACGTGTGTACGATAGTCGAGCATTGTAGGAATCTCACGCGGAGCTTTGCCCAGAGCATCATCCTTAACAATCACGATTGTGACACCAGCCATGGCCAGATTTTTTTGAGCACCAGCATAGATAGCATCATACTTAGCTACGTCAACAGGACGGCTAAATATATCCGATGACATATCAGCAATCAAACGAACAGGGACATCAAGATCTTTACGAATTTCTGTACCATAAATAGTGTTGTTTGTTGTAATATGCAGATAATCAGCATCTGCAGGTACACTCCAATCCTTAGGAATAAAAGTATAGTTAGCATCAGCAGAAGAAGCTACTTCTATGACCTCACCGAACAACTTCGCCTCCTTCATGGCCTTCTTTGCCCAAACACCGGTATTCAGGTATGCAGCCTTCTTGATTAGAAAATTATATGGGATCATACAGAACTCAAGACTTGCACCGCCGCCAAGGAAGATTACAGAATAGCCTTCAGGCACATCAAGCAATTCTTTCACCAAGGCCACAGCCTCATCAACAACAGGCTGGAAGTCCTTTGCACGGTGGCTGATCTCCATCAGAGAAAGACCTGAGCCATTGAAATCAAGACACTGTTTAGCGGTATTCTCAATGACTTCGCGAGGAAGCATCGAGGGACCTGCGTTAAAGTTGTACTTCTTCATTTTGATTCTTATTTTTATTGGTTTAACTAATTCGTTTTTGAAAAACGCTGCGAAATTACACTTTTTATTTTATTCTGCCAAATATTTGAGCAGAAATTCACGAAAATATGACTTTTTCTTTCATTTTGTCAAGTCGGCTTGCCAAATATTCAATATCATACTGCAAATTTACTGAATAATTTTCTAATATAGTGCGGATTAAAATGTTTTTTTCGTATCTTTGCATTCGTTATGACTCACAAGAAACATCAGATCATCATTTGTCTTGCTTCTAACGAGAATCAGGAACAAAATTTAAAGGCTGCTAGGGAACAGTTGTCTCTGTTACTGAGCGATCTGCATTTTACATCAGAACAATGGACCGAACCTATCCACTCCATTTGCCCGGCTCCTTATCTGAATCAACTCTGCAAGGCTAAAACCGATTTCAGTTTGAACCTTACAAATGAAGTGCTAAAGGAGATTGAGAAGAGACAAGGACGAACACATAATGAGGATGGAATTGTAACCATCGACTTGGATCTTTTACAATATGACGATGAGCTTTTGCACATTCGGGATTGGGAAAGAGACTATGTAAAGAATCTAATTAGCGAATTATGAGAAAATTATTGTTAATCAGTATATTATATCTAAACTTCTTGTCATTATTCTCGCAAGATTTTGATCAGTACTTTGAAGATCGCACTCTCCGACTTGACTATACTTTCTCGGGTGATCATCAAAACCAGAGTATTTATGTGGATGAATTGATTTCGCTACCTCGGTGGTATGGGAAGCGCCAGCATTTGTCGGAGGTTCCACTACGTGGGAATGGACAAATTATCGTTCGTATACATGGACGTGAGGATATTATCTATCGTCATTCTTTCTCAAGTCTTTTTCAAGAGTGGCTGTCAACTGCAGAATCAAAGACGACAAAGAAATCTTTTGAGAATGTATTCCTCATTCCTTTTCCTAAAGATTCCATCGATATCACTATAGAACTTAGAGACTATCATGACAGAATCAACGCTACCATGACACACACTGTTGATCCTCATGATATTTTAATTCGAAGAGCAGGTGAACGGCAGATTACGCCGCATATCACACTGCAACAAGCGGCAGACACCACACGATGTATTCATGTAGCTTATGTCGCAGAGGGATATCAACCCCATGAGATGAGCGTTTTCATCGAAGATTGCAAAAATGCGATGAATGCTCTTTTTACGCATGATCCTTTTAAACAGATGCAGGATCGTTTCAATATGGTGGCCGTGATGTCACCATCTGAAGAAAGCGGGGTCAGTGAACCAAGCAAAGGTATATGGCGGAATACAATCCTCGGTGCCCATTTTGACACGTTCTATAGTGAACGCTACCTGACAACACTGCATTTGAAAAAACTGAACGACATTTTGGCTGGCATACCCTATGAACATATAATTGTTTTGGTTAACGGACAACGTTACGGAGGCGGTGGAATCTACAATTCTTATACACTTACTGATGCACACGGACCTTTTTTCAGACCTGTTGTCGTCCATGAGTTTGGACACTCATTCGGAGGTTTAGGCGATGAGTATCCTTACGGAGAAGATGATCCCATGTATTTCTATGATACAGAGCCATGGGAACCCAACCTGACGACTCAGAATAATTTCCATGGAAAATGGGAAAAACTTGTTCAGGAAGGGAAAGCTGGACTCATTGAAGGAGGCGGATACCTGACAAAAGGTGTGTGGCGTGGCTTTGAGAACTGTCGTATGCGTACAAATGAAGAGCCGGAGTTTTGTCTAGTATGCCAACAAGCTCTTATTCGCCTGATTGACTTCTACACGAAATAGAGGCTTTGTTTATGGCGTGGATGTCATAGGACTATTACAATGTTTGGAGTTTAATGCCAAGTGATAAGCCAATGATATCTTTCAGTGGGACATCATGATCCATGATCTTGGAACGGATATAAAGGTCGCATGTACTGATTTCGTAAAACAAGGAGATGCTTTTGCAGCCTTTACGTTTTTCCAACGGAATTTGTCTGGTGAAGCGTTGGCCAAGCGCGATGTTCAGACGGAACTTCGTCGACATAAATTCATAGTACTTGTCCGGATAACGTCCTGGCTGCGTTTTCCAGAATTCATGTCCATATACGGTATTCAAATAAATGCTGGCAGTCAACGGCTCGATACTGTAGCCTTTATATAGAGTCAAACTCCATGGAATATAGTTTTCTTTAACAGTCATCGTCAACTTACCTCGAGAGGTCTGATGCCTTGGTATGTATCCGATCATACAATCCGTCTCCCACTGTTTCCGATTACCATAATTCCACCCAAACCCCATAGAGGCTATCCCCATATTTCCAGCATTCTGAATGACAAACTGGGTTGGAATCATATTTGCCCATCGCTTGCGATACCGATAGACACGCCTTTCATACTTGCTTTCACGATTCTGCTGTACTATGATACTGTCATCTGCCATGATATCAACAGCAGTAAGCAATAGAAATATGCTAAAAAGATATCTGTTCCATCTCATAGCCGTCGGGAGTAAAGGTAAAAATGCGATAGCGTCGATGTTTTGCGCAATCAATACCATAGAACAGAAGACCATCATCATAGATGTCGTCGACCAGATCGTTATGGTTATGCCCATATACACAACATATCAGGCCAGGAAAGAAATCGAGATAGCGTCGGAAAGCTTTACACACGTTGTTATTGAATTGATCGCTATAAGGAGGTGCATGCATAACAAGTATCGTCCTGTCAAAACGTTCCCGATCCATCTCCATTTCAGTTTCCATATAATCAAAATTCGGGACCGCAGCAATGTAATCATATTCAGTAGCATTTGTGTTTAGACATACGAACTTGATACGTCCCGCAATAAACGAGAAATCCATACTACCATACATCTTCATATACGCCTGATCACCAGTACCAAGAAAATCATGGTTGCCGATAAGTCCGACATATGGCACATGCAAATCACCGAGAATATCACGTATCCACTCATACTCCATGGCCGTTCCGGTATCCGTCAGATCGCCACAATGAATAACGAAATCGATGTCTCGACGATTATTCAAGTCAAGTATTTCGTCTTTTGTATCTGAATACCATCCATGCGTATCACTAATAAAGGCAACGCGTAATGTATCCTTGTCTGCAAATTCATTTTCAATTCTTGTTATCTGTTTGGCATTGATGTCTGTCTCCCCATGAAAATTCACATCATAGGGATGTATGTCAAACAAATCGCCACATGCATATATAAACAGTAGCGAGACTGACATTGTCACATACATATACCGCTTCATCCTTGCTGAACCATTAATTATTATCAGAACTCATAGCCGAGATTAATATAGAAATATGGTTCCTTTGTTTTATTGGAATAGCCCAATGTTACACCTATGGGCCCCAGCATTGTATTATAATAATAGGCTGCTTGACAACCGAGCATCATCTTACTATCAGGAATATCTTTTATGACAGCTGCATGCTGGGCTGTAGCAAGACGCAATAGAAGATAATGACCACTACCAAGACTTTGCTGAGCCTGCAGTTGTGCTGCTACGACAAATGGACGTGTATATTCCACATAACCAACCCCTGCGAACGGCATCTGTTGTTCTAGGTAGTGCCCGAACCATTCTCCTCCCATAACATTGGCAAAGACAACGGGAACGATAGAACCAAAGAGGAGTCTTCCGTATACCATCGGCTGAACAGTAAAGTGCTCACTCAAGGCAAAAGACATTCGCCAGTTGGCATTCACGTCACTCATACCAGGCTTACCTTCAAGCTTCGTGAAGTTGTCTGTCAAATATGCATACTCCGCCTTGAAACGGGCACCACGCGTGGGGAAATGCCAACTATTCTCCGAGTTGTACTTGATTTGCGCACGATAACTGATATAACTGCTATTTTCCAACAACAGTTCTTGAGAATTAATAGCATCCGCTACTAGTTTGTCTTGATAATGCAGATAGTCCCAGCGTATAGACATCCGGACATTAAAATTCCGAACATTCAAGTTAACAGGAGAAAATTCTGCCTGATGTTGATTGTATACGACACTATAGTCACGATCACCTTTATAATATATATTTACATCATTTCTATGAAAGGAATATGATATGGCAGGACGTGTAAAACTACGAGGATGGAATGTGAGTTCTGCACGTCCCATCATTCGCTTTCCTAACCGTAATGTGAATTCGGCATTCATCGGCAGAGAAGTCTTTAAGGGGAAGTCGGCTCCTAGTTGTACAGCGGCATATTCCTCTGTATCAAAACGAAATCCCGCATTGACCTGACTAGTCTTACGGTTGCCGGCTGTAAGAATAAGTTGATATCCATCACCGTTAGGTACCGTTCTTGACTTAGCGTTCTGGTAGAACAAGTCCATTCTCATAGCTGTGGTTATCTGTTCCTGTTTGCGAACATCGATACTATCACCTTCTTTCAGTTGGAACTTTTCCCGTAAGAAGCGCTCGTCTTGTTGGGTCATATTCTCAAATTCATATGCTATTATCTTTATTTTCTCGGACATGACCGCAGGTCGTAACAGAGTAAGTCGAGGTGGAGCATATGTCTTGTCAATGCCAATCTGATCCTTAAGCGTCATAAGTTCATCCCAATGTTTCATGGCCTCCTCTTCGCCTCGCCTGATCAACGTATCAATGGCATTTGCCGAAAAACTGGCGGCCCCATAGCCCGTCGTATTCACACGAATAGGCACATCTGTCATCGCCAGATTCTCATCATACTTGTTTTTACAGTTAACGTCAACGATCTGACTCAAGATACTCATTGTTCCACCTAAGTCTTCTGCAGTTCTCGGAGCCCCCTGTACAGTTACGCCGATAATGATATCAGCCCCCATCTCTCGGGCTATATCCGCAGGATAATTGTTACGTAGTCCACCATCCACCAACACATGATCACCCTTTCGAACAGGTGAGAACACGGCAGGAATCGCCATAGAGGCCCGCATGGCTTGAGGTAAACAACCGCTATGAAAATCGTATTCCGTATTATCGACAATGTCTGTTGCAACACAGGCAAAAGGGATGGGAAGGTCATGGGAGAAATCTATAGAATCTGTATATCCCGTACATAATTTCCAAAATAGTTCCGCCAGATTTTTCCCTTTGATGATTCCGCCATCATTCTCATTACGCTTGCCAATAGTCAACCCCCTTGAGATTACATAGGTATTCTGCTTTTCCCGATCTGCCAGACTTTGCTGTGCTAAATCTTCCTTATCAGTAATCACATAACTCCAGTCTTGGTTACGAACAATTGAGTCAAGCACATCTGCATTATACCCGATAGCGTACAATCCCCCTACAATACTCCCCATGGAAGTGCCACAGACTATATCCACAGGGATTCCTGCGCGCTCAATCACCTTCAGGGCCCCTATATGAGCCATACCTTTTGCACCGCCGCCACTTAACACCACAGCGACCTTCTTCCTGTCTGCCACATCCTGACATAAAACCTTTGTTACAAGAAAGAACGCTACCAATATAATAACAAATCTCCTCATACCAAAAATAGATATTAATCGCCACAAAGATATGAAATAATGATGAAATGTCTAAGCTTTTTGGATAAAAAGATATAAATTTGCAGTCTAAAATGTTGTCTTTAATTCTCATGGCTGATAATATTATTGAAATCAGTTCTCTGTCACATCCTGGTGTGGATATATTTGGGACACTGACAGAGGCACAACTAAGAAACAAGATGGAGACTGCAAACGGACTTTTTATAGCGGAGAGTCCGAAGGTAATCCGTGTGGCTTTGAGTGCAGGTTATCAACCGACTGCCCTATTATGCGAGCGGAAGCATATTACAGGAGACGCTAAAGATATTATAAAAGACTGCGGTAACATTCCTGTTTACACAGGAGAACGAGAACTATTAAGTAGGCTAACAGGCTATACACTGACACGAGGTGTTCTATGCGCCATGCAAAGACCACGTCCTATTCCAATCGTAGAGGCTTGTAAAGATGCTAAAAGAATTGTTGTTATCGACGGCGTGGTTGATACGACAAATATCGGAGCCATTTTTCGCTCGGCAGCAGCATTAGGTATAGATGCCGTCCTGCTGACTCGCAATAGTTGTGATCCATTAAATCGCAGAGCTATCCGTGTGTCGATGGGAAGTGTGTTCTTAGTACCATGGACATGGCTTGATTCTTATACCCAACTGAGAGAACTCGGCTTCAAAACTGCCGCCATGGCTCTTACAGAAAATTCTGTAAACGTTGACTCTCCCCTATTAAGGGATATTGAAAAACTGGCAATCATAATGGGAACAGAGGGGGACGGACTTCCCTATCAAACAATACAAAATTCTGATTATGTTGTAAGGATACCCATGTCCCATCAGGTCGACTCTCTGAATGTAGCCGCAGCCGCGGCTGTCGCCTTTTGGGAACTACGTAACAGATAAGAAGACAGCCTTATTTCTTTGGTGCATCCTCACCTTCTTTCGGGAAACTGGCGACATGTCTCATTTCACGCAATATACGAGATTGACGTCTAAGCATATAGGAAGAAGGGGATTTACTGGAAAAACGACGGGGATTAGGGAGCGTTGCAGCCACGAGCGCACATTGTGCTCGCGAGAGATGAAGAGCATCGGTATGAAAATGTTCCTTCGCTACAGCTTCTGCCCCATATATACCATCTCCCATCTCAATGGAATTCAGATACACTTCCATAATACGTTGTTTTGACCACATCAACTCTATCAGCCCCGTAAAATAGACTTCAAGACCTTTACGCATCCATGAGCGGCCAGGCCATAAAAAAACATTCTTGGCAGTCTGTTGAGAAATAGTAGAAGCACCTAACCTACGTTTCTCCGGATGCTCCATATTCCGTTTGACAGCATGCTCTATGGCTTTATAGTCAAAACCGTGATGAGACAGGAAATTCGCATCTTCGCTAGCAATGACCGCTACAGGAAGACTAGGAGAAATGTTCTCCATAGATACCCAATGATGAGCGAGTTTCAGCTCTTTCCCCTCTGCGATCTGTTGATAACAACGAATAAACATCAAAGGAGTAAAATACACTGGGATAAAACGAAGCGCCACCACCGCAAGAATAGTGGAGCCGAAAAAGGCAACCAATACCCAGCGTATAATGGCGCGAATTTTATATACAATCAGTTGCATTCGAAGTTATTGGGCAGCCTGCTGTGCCTCCTGAATCATCTTCTGAGAAGCATACAGATAAACCTCAACACGACGATTCTGTGCCTGACCTTCCTTAGTTGCATTAGAAGCAACAGGATTAGCTTCGCCGAATCCCTGTACGCTCTTAATCTGGGAAGCAGGAACTGTCAGACCAATCAGATATGAGCTAACAGCACTTGCACGATCCAAAGAAAGAGCCTGATTCTTTTGTGCGCTCTGCTCTGCAGTAGAACCCTTCCAACCCTGATTGTCGGTATAGCCCTGGATAGCAATATCACAATCAGCATTATCCTTCAATACATTTGCAAACTGTGCAAGCGAAGACTTTGCCGTGGCAGAGAGATCAGCTTTACCTGTGCTGAACAAGATACCAGAATCAAAAGTCACCTTTACAGCCTCAAGACCATTGGCATCGGTCACTGCTTCAACCTGAGCATTCTGAACGGCTTCAGCCTCTTTCTTGGCTTTATCCATCTTATGACCAATGATAGCTCCGGCTCCAGCACCCACAGCACCACCAACGGCAGCGCCAATAGCAGTATTGCCTGCAATCTTACCAACGATGGCACCAAGTACTGCACCGCCTCCTGCACCAATAGCAGTTCCTTTAGCGGTATTACTAATGTTACATCCAGCCAGCACCATTACAGCGCAAAGGCCGACAGCAATTGACTTTAAACTTTTCATAATCTACCTTTTTAAAATTGTTAAACGACTATATTTGAGTGCAAAGATAAGAATTTATTTATATAATGCATATCAAATTCATATTTTTTTAGTAATTTTGCACGCAAATTAGGTTTAAGGACAAAAAAACAATGGCCAAAGAATTAAAAGAATTAACAAAACGTGCGGAGAATTACAGCCAATGGTTCAACGACCTTGTCGTGAAAGCTGATATGGCAGAACAGTCTGCCGTGCGTGGGTGTATGGTTATCAAGCCTTACGGCTATGCCATTTGGGAGAAGATGCAGCAGCAATTGGATAAGATGTTCAAGGAGACCGGCGCTCAAAATGCCTACTTCCCCTTGTTGATTCCCAAATCGTTCCTCTCGAAAGAGGCTGAACACGTAGAGGGGTTCGCCAAAGAATGTGCTGTCGTGACACACTATCGTCTGCGTGCAAAAGAGGACAAAAGCGGTGTGGAGGTCGATCCTGCGGCTAAATTGGAAGAAGAACTGATTGTACGTCCAACATCAGAGACAATTATTTGGAACACATACAAGAATTGGATTCACTCCTGGCGTGACCTGCCACTGATGTGCAATCAATGGTGTAATGTCATGCGTTGGGAGATGCGTACCCGTCCGTTCCTCCGTACCTCTGAGTTCTTGTGGCAAGAAGGACATACAGCCCATGCTACCCGTGAAGAAGCTGAAGAGGAAGCACAGAAGATGCTGAAAGTATATGCCAAGTTTGCAGAAGAATGGATGGCAGTTCCCGTTATCCAAGGAGTGAAAAGTGAGACAGAGCGTTTCGCAGGCGCTCTTGACACCTATACTATTGAGGCAATGATGCAGGACGGCAAGGCCTTGCAGTCTGGGACGTCGCACTTCTTAGGACAGAACTTCGCGAAGGCTTTCGAGGTAACATACCTCAACAAAGACAACAAACCTGAATATGTTTGGGCCACATCATGGGGTGTTTCTACCCGACTCATCGGTGCCCTTATCATGACACATTCTGATGATAATGGTCTGGTACTTCCGCCAAGACTCGCGCCAATCCAGGTTGTTATCGTCCCCATCTCCAAAGGTGATGATTTGCAGCATATCACGGAGCGACTGACTCCCGTAATCGAAGCATTACGAAAAGCCGGTATCACTGTGAAATATGACGATGCAGACAATAAACGCCCAGGCTTCAAATTCGCCGATTATGAGTTGAAGGGAGTACCCGTACGTCTCGTCATGGGCGCTCGTGATCTAGAGAATGGCACCATTGAGGTAATGCGTCGCGATACGCTTGAGAAGGAGACTCGTCCTATTGAGGGAATCGTAGAATATGTGGAGCAGTTGTTGGAGGACATCCAGAAGAATATCTTTGAAAAGGCTAAGGCCTACCGTGATGCTCGCATCTATGAGTGCGAGAACTACGAGGAGTTCAAAGAAAAAGTAAAAGACGGAGGTTTCTTCCTCTGCCATTGGGATGGTACAGCTGAGACCGAAGCTAAGATAAAGGAAGAGACACAGGCCACAATCCGTTGCGTGCCCTTTGGCGTAGAACAGACGCCTGGCGTAGATATGGTCAGCGGTAAACCATCAAAGGCACGTGTAATTATAGCCAGAAGCTATTAAGCATTACCCCCACTTCATTATATCCATGTAAAAAGGGAACCTTCTCAGGCTCCCTTTTTTTGAACCATCCGCATTATAAAATCTTATACTGCGCATGGAGGTTGAATTTTACCTGTCTCTCGACAAATAATACTCAGTTTATTAACCTTAATAATCTAATACCATGAAAAACACAATGCAAATATAGTAAAGATTTTCATTCGTGTGATCTAAACAATATCTGCACGAAATCATATTTAACTTTTATTTAATTTATCTTCGTTCCATTTAAGGATATTTTGCAGCCTGATCCTTTCGACACGTTGACGTTGCTCCTGATTCAATGGTATATGCCTCTTTGTAATACACTGCCATTCAGGTGTATAAATACGAACAGAACTCTCTCCATATATAGAGTCTGTCATAAATGTTTCAATAACGACTACAATCTGGTTGATGGTGTCTACAGGTTCGTCAAGTCGCATCAGCAACATGTCAACTTTTAGGGCATCATTCATCTTAATAGACAAACTATCTTCTGTCAAAGCTGTCATCTCACTAATGCCACCCAGTTGGTTCCTCACCTCAGCTTTCATTCCTGACTCCAAGAAGTCGATAAAATCAAGCCGGTTATTGACAGACAGGTATGGCATAATAGAATCCGGCATCAACTTAAAGACATCCGTTATACACGTTTTCTGTGCATATACATGCCCTGTCGCAAGCACCATCAAGGCCGCAATCATCCATCTTTTCATCCTCTACTCGGTCTCAAGTCCTTTACTCGTACGGCCTTACCTTCGCTCTGAGGCAGAGAACCTTTCTTGACAAGTTTAACCACAGGTGTTAGAAGAATCTCATCTTTCAGAGCACGTTGAATATCCTTCATCATCTTCTGCATTTCAGGATATATATCAGTTTGCAATCCATCGAGTTCAACCTCTACCGTCATCACATCATTATCATCAATAGTCTCAAGGGTAATTAAATAGTTTGAACCGAGCCCGGGATATTGCACGAGGATCTTCTCTACCTGCATTGGGAACACATTGACACCCTTAATAATAAACATATCGTCTGTACGTCCTTTGATACGGTCGATACGACGATGCGTACGTCCACACTTACAAGGTTCAGCGATGATACGGGTCAGGTCACGAGTACGATAACGCAGAATAGGCATCATGTTGCGGTCTAGGGTCGTAAGTACCATCTCTCCCATTTCACCATCGGGCACAGGTTCCAACGTGTCAGGGTCAACGATCTCAACGATATAATTATCTTCCCATAAATGCATACCATCCTGATACTTACACTCAAAGGCCACGCCTGGACCGTTCATCTCCGTCATTCCAAAAGAGTTGTAGGCTTTGACACCTAGCATACGTTCAATACGACGACGCTGTTCCTCGGTATGAGGTTCGGCACCGATGCAGAGCGTGCGCAGTTTGGTGGTGGCAGGATCTACGCCTTCCTCTTTGAACACCTCAGCTAAACGGATGGCATATGAAGGTATCGCGTGAAGACAAGTTGTTCCAAAGTCCTTAATAAACTTGATCTGACGCTTGGAGTTACCTGCAGCTGCAGGAACTGTCATAGCACCCAGCCATTCTGCTCCATACTGGAAGCCCAATCCTCCGGTAAACATACCATAACCAGATGAGTTCTGGAACACATCGCTCTTACGACAGCCCACCATATAGAGGTTACGGGCTATCATGTTAGCCCATGAGCAGATATCGTGCTCTGAATATAGAACAACACAGGGATTACCTGTCGTACCACTGGTAGAGTGAATACGAACGGCATCATCCATATTACCGCCGACAAGTCCGAAGGGATAATTATCACGCAGATCCTGCTTCGTGGTGAAAGGTATCTTGCGCAAGTCGTCGAGACTGTTAATCGAATCGGCTGTAACTCCTACTTCGCCTAAGCGTTTCTTATAAAAAGGCGATTTTAGACAGACATTAATCGTTTCTTTCAGTTTTTTAACTTGCAACTGTCTTAGCTGCTCTCGTGGCATCGTTTCAATCTCCGGTTGCCAATACTCCCCATCTGGTTTGATGGTGGACATAATCTTTTCGTCAGTCATTTTTGTTCGGTTTATTGTTGTAATATTTGTTGTCCTAGATGCATTGTCATCACGGCAGACAGTCCTGCTGTTTCTGTGCGTAGACGACTTTTCCCCAAGTCTACGGACTGAAAGCCTGCGTCAACCGCCTGTTTAACCTCATCAACAGAAAAATCGCCCTCCGGTCCAACTAATACCGTCACATCCTCTGTGTCATGAGATTTTTGCAACTCATCAAACAGGTTGGTCCGAGGAATCTCCTCGTAACAATGTGCAATATATCGTCGACCTTCACGATGCCCTTCAAGAAACTGTTTGAATGAGGTCATCTCATTCAGTAGCGGTTTCCATGCCTTATGGCTCTGTTTAACCGCAGATATGACGATTTTATCAAGGCGTTGTATCTTTATCATTCTACGCTCAGAGAACTGGCAGTTCAGGAATGATATCTCATCAATTCCTACCTCAGTCACCTTTTCAACCATCCATTCCATTCGTTCCATCATCTTTGTTGGAGCGATAGCCAAATGAAGATGTCCCTTCCATTGAGGTTCTTGTAGGATTCTCTCCTCTACCTCATAATAGCAATGGTGTGGTGCAGCCATTGTCACCTTAGCACGATAAAAGGAACCTGCGCCATCCATCAGGAACATCTCGTCTCCTTCTTTCAGGCGCAACACACGTACCGCATGCATAGCCTCCTCTGCAGGTAACTCTGTCTGTTGTCCTGCATCTGGGACATAGAAAAATCTCACTTCCTTCATCGTGCTCTTACTTAGTGTGTCTTTTCCGGATGGAAGACGATAGCGAACGAGACGGCTACTATTAATGCAAAAGCGGAGAAAATAAACCAACAAGCGGTCCAATCTCCTTGTAAGAAGCCGTTCTCCCAAGAGCAATAGTGATTAACAATCTCTCCGGCTGCCAATGTGCCAACTGTTGCTCCAACACCATTGGTCATCATCATAAACAGACCTTGTGCCGATGCTTTTACAGACGGTTCACACTCTTGATCCACAAAAATACCACCCAATACATTGAAGAAGTCGAAGGCCACCCCATACACAATACATGAGAGAATAAACATAATTACTCCAGGCATGGCAGGATTACCTATTCCGAAGAAACCGAAACGGAATACCCATGCAAACATGGACATCAACATCACAATCTTGATTCCGTATCTTTTCAAGAAGAAAGGTATCATCAATATACATAGTGCTTCACTAATCTGAGAGATGGATGTTAACAGTGTTGCGTTATTGGCCGCAAACGAAGATGCAACGGCGATATCTGAACTACCTTTAAAACTCGTGATAAATGGACCTGCATAGCCATTGGTTACCTGCAGACACATTCCCAACAAAGCTGAGAACACAAAGAACATCGCCATTCTGCTATTCTTGAACAGCTTAAAAGCATTAAGTCCTAAGGTCTCTGACAGAGATACACCTTGTTTCTTCTCCAGTTTGCACTCTGGTAAAGTAAAGCAATAGAGACATAACACAATGCTTAAGATACCTGAGACAAAGAACTGCATATAGGTATACTGGAACTTATGGGAATTATCTGCAAGTGTCATGAAGAAGGAGCCGTTCTCCCAGACTGCACAGTTGACAAACCACATTGTTATGATAAAACCGACCGTCCCCAGAACACGAATGGGCGGAAAGTCTTTCACCGTGTCAAGTCCGTTGTTCTTTAAGATAGTGAAAGCAGACGTGTTTGACAATGCGATGGTAGGCATGAAGAAAGCCACACTTAGCGTATAGAGGGTAATAAAGGTCGACTTGTCTGTCAGCTCCTGACCGAAACCTGCCTGTAATCCCATCCACCAGCATCCCAGCATAAATGCTCCTGCCACCAGATGACAGAGTCCTAACAATCGCTGTGGCTGGATATATTTATCTGCAACAATACCCATCAGGGTAGGCATAAAGATGCTGACAATACCTTGAATAGCATAAAACCAGGAGATCTTATCTCCCAATCCTGCTACTCCCAGATAGTTTCCCATGCATGTCAAATAGGCACCCCATACGGCAAACTCCAGGAAGTTCATAAGTGCCAAACGGATTTTCAGGTTCATATCTCTTTATTTTCTAGTTATTGGTTTTAAATCTGTTTTTACAGGCTCGTTCTTCTTGTTCAAGGAAATCGATCGTTCTCCGAGTTTACGAGCCCGTCTTTCTATCGTATCAACGTCATGCTTCAACGTGTCGCTCTGTCCTTCCACGTCCTTATCATTATTCGGCATAGTCTGATGGGAACTTTGCTGATGATGGAATCTGATAAGTTGGATGTAGTCAATAAACAGCAGACACATGTCATTAGTTTGATCTGTACTCTGACGAGGAGGCATATAGAAGAAGCCTTTTATCTCCTTTACATTCTTATCACAAGCAGGAATACGCACAGAGGATCTTCCCTGTGAAGAAAAAGTCTGCTGCTGGAAGGCGACACTGTCATTCTCGTATATCACAGACAGATAGGCTGTCATACTTTTCGAACCACTCTGTACCAGGAAACTCGCGTTATATGACAACATAAAACTGTCTCCACGGTGAAAGGACGAGTCTGCTTTCAAAGCGAACTGCATAACATGACACGGCGCTTGAGGGAATAGCATCAAATGACGCTTACCGTTCCAGATGTCCATCGTGTCCCCCGTCTGGGACAGACTCATATAGCGTTCCACTTCACTGACAGGTGCACCGAGTTCCGATGCCTGATCGTTAAGTCTTTTTTGCACTCTGTCATAGATCTTCACAAAACGGTCAGCACGTGTATAATAATAGACCAAAGAGGAATCAAACTCAGCCTGCGTCACTCCGTGTTTCTTCAGGACTGCCTGATATATCAGCTCTCGTTGGTAGTCTATTCCCTCAGAGTCATCATGATCATATGCCATATTCTGCCCAATATAATAGTCATATAGGAGATCCTCCATCTCGTCAGGCTGAATATACCGAGAAGGAACACCAGGCTTGCAGGCAGACAAAAGCCCTGTCAGCACCACCATTGTGACCAGATGTACGACTCCACGCTTCATGACTATGACTCCCCTTCTTTCTGAATCGTTCTGCTCAAAGATATCTTACCGATCTCTTCGCGATAGAACAATAGCAAAAGAACGACACTAACACTAATGCTGGTATCTGCGAAATTGAAAACAGGACTGAAGAAAACGAAATGGTCTCCTCCGATTAAGGGAATCCACGATGGCCAATCAGTCTCTATTATAGGGAAATAGAACATATCAACCACTTTCCCCATCAAAAACGGCGCATAGCCTGTTCCGAAAGGTACAAAATAGGAGACATAAAAAGGAGACGACTCGTTGAAGATCAGTCCATAGAACATACTGTCAATCAGATTACCGATTGCACCGGCCAACACCATAGCCAGACAAATGACATATCCAGTCTTCGCATTCTTCTTAACTTCCGACCGGATATAATAGACAAGAGCGGTAATAGCCACGACACGAAACAGAGACAATACAATCTTACTGCCTAACTGCATACCAAAGGCCATACCCATGTTCTCGATAAACGTAATGTAAAACCAATCGAACACATGGATGCTCTCATGTAATGTCATCGAAGTCTTGACCCAGATCTTGATGGCTTGGTCTATAAGGAGAATGGCGACTACCACCAGTGCCGCCACTCTGCCTTTTGTCATAAGGCTCTTACTTGAAATCACCTTTTCTTGTTCTGATTCATTTTCGACTCCACACTCAAAGTAGCATGTGGCACCGCACGCAGACGCTCCTTCGGGATCAGTTGTCCGGTAATGCGGTCAACACCATAGGTCTTGTTCTCAATACGTACCAATGCAGCCTTCAAGCCCTGTATAAACTTCTGCTGACGGGCAGCCATGGAAATCAACTCTTCCTTTGACTGTGTGACACTCCCTTCTTCCAAAGCCTTATAGGTGGGTGATGTGTCATCGACATCATTACTGTCTTGATTGGTCAATACACGCATCATCTGATCATAGTCACGTTTTGCCAATGTCATCTTCTCGTTAATGATCTGACGGAACTCTTCCAGTTCCTCGTCAGTGTATCGTGTTTTCTCTGCCATAATAATTAAGACATTAAGTTTGATAGTTATTGTTCTATTTCTTACTCACTTTAATATTCAACTTGAACTCATCGAAGTCAACCTCCTGACCATCATTGGCTTCCAACTTGATATCGTCGGCCAATACCTGTGTCTTGATATAGTCGGCGAAGCTTTCTACGGCCTTCTTTACATCATCGTTCGGAGCCAGCGTCACACTGATGCGGTCAGTAATCTCCAGACCACTCTCCTTACGGATATTCTGAATGCGGTTAATCAGCTCGCGAGCCATACCCTCGTTCTTCAGGTCCTCAGTCAATTCTACCTCAAGGGCTACTGTCAGGTTCCCCTCGTTGGCTACCAACCAACCCGGAATATCCTCACTGATAATATCAACGTCTACGGCTTCAACTGTCAACTGCTGGCCCTCGACCTCGATATCGATGGTACCCTGCTTCTCGAGTTCAGCTATCTGCTCCTGCGAAAGGGCATCCATAGCGGCAGCCACACTCTTCATCAGCTTACCGAACTTCTTACCCATCGTACGGAAATTACATTTCACCTTCTTGACCAGCACACCAGCACCTTCGACGAAACGAAGTTCCTTCACGTTCACCTCGTTCATAATCAGGTCCTTCACGGCCTCAATGTGCGTCTTCTGAGTCTCGTCAACGGCAGGAATCATGATGGCCTGCAGCGGCTGACGAACCTTGATGTTCACCTTACGGCGCAGGGCAAGTACCATCGAGGTAATCTTCTGAGCCATTTCCATACGGGCCTCCAGATCCTTATCAATCTGAGCCTCGTTGGCTACAGGGAATTGATCCAGATGTACTGAGTCGAGTTCGCCACCCAGATCCTTATACAGTTGGTCGGCATAGAACGGCGCAAACGGAGCCAGTAACTTAGCTACGGTCATCAGACAAGTATAGAGTGTCTGGTAAGCTGAGAGCTTATCCTCACTCATCTCCTTACCCCAGAATCGCTTACGGTTCAGACGAACGAACCAGTTGCTCAGGTCGTCATTCACGAAAGTGTCGATCAGTCGACCTGCACGTGTGG
Source organism: Prevotella aff. ruminicola Tc2-24 (assembly GCF_900110895.1). Taxonomy (GTDB): domain Bacteria; phylum Bacteroidota; class Bacteroidia; order Bacteroidales; family Bacteroidaceae; genus Prevotella. The sequence continues at coordinate 364,171 of NZ_FOIQ01000001.1, forward strand.
GATCATAACCGTCAAGTTCTTTCTCCACACCCTTGATAAGTGTGTTCAAACAAGAGAGAATCCAACGATCAATCTCAGGACGTTTATCAAAGCTTACCTGAGCAGCCTGTGGATCAAAACCGTCTACATTGGCATACAGCGCAAAGAAACTGTATGTATTATACAAGGTTCCGAAGAACTTACGGCGTACCTCGTCAACGCCCTCAGGATCGAACTTCAGGTTGTCCCAAGGCTCCGAGTTTGTCATCATATACAGACGCACAGCATCACTGCCGTACTTACCAATCATATCAAACGGATTCACCACGTTACCCACATGCTTCGACATCTTGTTACCCTTAGCATCGAGCACAAGACCTGAAGAAATCACATTCTTGAATGCCACGGAATCAAAGATCATCGTAGCGATGGCATGCAGCGTGAAGAACCAACCTCGAGTCTGGTCCACACCTTCGTTGATAAAGTCACAGGGGAAGGCAATGCCTTTGTCAATGAGATCCTTGTTCTCAAACGGATAGTGTATCTGGGCATAAGGCATCGAACCAGAGTCAAACCAGACGTCAATCAGGTCGCTCTCACGCTTCATGGACTTACCATTCTCAGACACCAATACGATATGGTCAACATACGGACGATGGAGGTCAATCTTGTCGTAGTTCTCTTTCGACATGTCACCAGGCACGAAACCGTTATCCTTCAACGGATTGCTCTTCATGAATCCAGCCTTCACAGCCTTTTCGATTTCGTTGTAGAGCTCCTCCACAGAACCGATACAGATCTCCTTGCCATCTTCGTCGCGCCAGATGGGCAGTGGTGTCCCCCAGAAACGGCTACGAGAGAGGTTCCAGTCATTCAAATTCTCCAACCAGTTACCGAAACGGCCTGTTCCAGTTGACTCCGGTTGCCAGTTGATGGTTTTATTGAGTTCGAACATACGGTCCTTTTTGGCCGTAGATCGGATAAACCAAGAGTCAAGCGGATAGTAGAGCACGGGCTTGTCTGTACGCCAGCAGTGAGGATAGTTGTGTACGTGCTTCTCAATCTTGAGAGCTGTGCCCTCCTGCTTCATCTCCATACAGATGACGATGTTCAGATCCTCTGCCTTGGCTGCAGCCTGCTCATCATACTTGCCGTCCTTATTGAACTCAGGGGCGTATGCGTTCTTCACATAGTCACCTGCATGATGGCCATAGCCTTCCTTGTTCACACACTTAGCGATGAAGTTATCATCGAGTTCGTCCATCACATAGTACTTACCCTGCAGGTCAACCATCGGACGCGTCTCACCTTTCTTATTAATAAGGAAAAGACTTGGGATATGAGCATCCTTGGCCACCTTGGCATCGTCAGCACCAAAGGTAGGTGCGATATGCACAATACCGGCACCATCCTCTGTGGTCACATAGTCTCCGGGAATCACGCGGAAAGCCTCGCTCTCCATCTCCACGAACTGATCCTTACCGTTCTCACCGGTAAACACCTTCTCAGGATGAGCTGCAGCGTATGCCTTCACATAGTCGGCTGCGTTCTGGTCAAGCTTTGCCGATGGCTTCACCCATGGCATCAACTGCTGATACTTCAGTCCTACCAGCTCTTCACCAGTATAGTGGCCAACAATACGATAAGGTACAAACTTCTCGCCCTTATTGTATTCAGGCATCTCCTCACCGTCGGTCATGTTACCTTCGGGAGCCAGATAGGCGTTCAGGCGACTCTCTGCTAAGATGATAGTAATCTTCTCACCATTATAGGCGTTATAGGTCTCCACAGCCACGTAGTCAATCTTCGGACCTACGCAAAGGGCGGTGTTCGAAGGCAAAGTCCAGGGTGTGGTCGTCCATGCCACGAAGTAAGGTGTTCCCCACTTGGTCCACTCCTCCTTAGGATTCAGAACCTTGAACAAAGCGGTAACAGTGGTGTCCTTCACATCACGGTAACAACCGGGCTGGTTCAATTCGTGTGAACTCAATCCTGTACCGGCACCTGGCGAATACGGCTGAATGGTATAACCCTTGTAGAGCAGGCCTTTCTTATAGAACTGCTGCAGCAACCACCACAGCGTCTCGATATACTTGTTGTCATAGGTGATATACGGATTGTCCAGATCAACAAAATAACCCATCTTCTCCGTCAGGTCACGCCACTCCTGGGTGAACATCATCACATTCTCACGACACTTCTTATTGTAGTCCTCAGTTGAGATATACTTCTCCGAAGCCTTGTTATCAATATCTGCCTTCGTGATACCGAGCTCTTTCTCTACACCGAGCTCTACGGGCAGACCATGGGTATCCCATCCTGCCTTACGCTTCACCTGATATCCCTTCATCGTCTTGTAACGGTTGAAGGTATCCTTGATGGTACGAGCCAGTACGTGGTGAATACCGGGATGTCCGTTAGCCGAGGGAGGTCCCTCGAAGAAAACAAACTGCGGACAGCCCTCACGCTCTTCCACAGAGCGCCAGAACACGTTTTTCGCACGCCACATCTCCAGAATATCATTATTGACCTGGGTCAGGTTCAGACCGTTATGCTCGGCAAATCTCTTAGCCATATTATCTTCTTTATGTCTTAAATTTCTTTTCTTCTACTTTTATATTGGGCGCAAAGGTACTAAAAATATTCGAGCCTACAAAATGAAATTAATATTTTTAATATTTCCGCTAAAAAAGTGTTGTTTTATAAATAAATTGCTTATATTTGCAGTAATATACCAGAATAGCAACATCATCAAAAAACAATAAACACAAATCAACAATCTATGGTAACTTTTACAATGATTCTTCAGCTCTGTATCGTACTTGGAGCGTTGTGGGTAGGCTCACGTTACGGCAGCCTTGCCCTAGGTGCCATTTCCGGTATCGGATTGGCCATTCTGGTCTTTGGCTTCGGACTAAAACCCGGCACGCCACCGACAGATGTTATCTACATCATCATCGCCGCCGTCACCTGTGCTGGTATCATGCAGGCATCCGGTGGAATGGACTGGCTGATCCAGATGGCAGAAAGACTGCTACGTAAGCATCCCGACCGGATTACATTCCTGGCTCCGTTGTGTACCTTCTTCCTGACCATATTGGTAGGAACAGGTCATGTAGTGTATACACTGATGCCGATTATCTGTGATATCGCCCTAAAGAAAGGTATTCGTCCAGAACGCCCCTGTGGCGTGGCTTCTGTGGCATCACAGGTTGGTATCACCTGCTCGCCCATCGCTGCTGCCGTAGTAGCCTTTGTAAGTATCTCCAATGCCAACCACTTCGACATCACCATTCCGGGCGTGCTGATGATCTCCATACCAGCCTGTCTCTGTGGTCTGATGGCCGCTGCCGCTGCCAGCTACCACCGTGGACTCGACCTCGATAAGGATCCGAAGTTCCAGGCCAAATTAAAGGATCCTGAGCAATATAAATATATCTACGGCAGCAATGCCACGACGCTCGACAAGGAAATCCCGCAGTCAGCAAAGAATGCCGTATTCATCTTCCTCGGTGCATTGGCCGTCATTGTCTTCTTCGCTATCTTCCAGAATGCGTTGCCTGCCTACGATACCCTTCGTGCCGTGAAAGGCTCAGAACCGCTCATCCTCGATACGAATGCCACGCTGACGGCAGACATGCTGGTGAAGGCAAAGGTCCATGTAAATGGCATGACAGAATGGTTCAACAAGCCATTGGCCATGAACCTGGTCATCCAGATCGTTATGATCTCTGCCGCCGCTTTGATGATTATCTTCTGTAAGGCAGCCCCGAAGAAAGCTGTCTCCGGTCCTGTGTGGCAGTCGGGCATGGTAGCTGTCGTGGCCATTTACGGTATTGCCTGGCTGGCAGATACTTATTTCTCCAACTATCTGCCTGAGATGAAGGTGATGCTGGCCGACATCGTGAAAGCTTATCCGTGGTCGATAGCACTGGTGTTCTTCTTGGTTTCTGTGCTCATCAACTCTCAGGGAGCTGTTGTCGTGGCGATGCTTCCCCTCGCCTACTCGTTGGGTATCTCCGGTCCCGTACTTCTCGGCGTACTGCCTTCTGTCTACGGTTATTTCTTCATCCCCAACTATCCTTCGGATATCGCCACGGTGAACTTTGACCGCTCTGGGACGACCGTCATCGGCAAATACTTATTGAACCATTCGTTCATGATGCCAGGTCTCATCAGCGTGATCGTCTCCACCATCGTAGCCTATACGCTCTCTAATATCATCTATTAAAAATACTCATAAGAAAACAGGGCCCGCAGTTGTGCGGGCCCTGTTCTTTATTTCTGGTTACTTCTTAGAGATTAAGACTCTTCTTAAGGGCCTCAATTTTCTCTTCGGCAGCCTTACTGCAACGCTCGTAGCAGCCGGCACACTTGAACGAAGGATCCTTTACCTCGGTATAGAACTTGATCTTCGGCTCCGTACCTGAAGGACGGACACTCACTTTCGTACCGTCTTCGCAGAACCACTGGAGCACGTTCGATGTATCCGGCATATTGAGTTTCGTCACGTTACCTGCTGCATCCCGTGCCTCCAACGTCTTGTAGTCCTTCCATAGACATACCTTTGAACCACCCAGTTCCTGGGGAGGATTCTCACGGAAATTGGTCATCATCTGCTTGATCTCATCAGCGCCCGACTTACCTGGACGAACCACGTTGATGGTCACCTCCTTCGAGAAACCATACTCAGCATAGATATTCATCAACAGGTCATAGAGCGTCATACCATTATCCTTGGCCCATGCTGCGATCTCACAAATCAGACAGATAGATGCTGGAGAGTCCTTATCACGCACCTTATCGAATGGCAGGAAACCAAAACTTTCCTCACCACCACCGATATATTTCTTCTGACCCTCAGAAACGCGGATCTCATTGGCTATCCACTTGAAGCCCGTATAACAGTCGCGCAACTCAACCCCGTTCTTCTTGGCAATCTCTGCAATCACCTCGGTGGTCACGATGGTCTTCACGAGGAACTCATTACCCTTCAGCTGACCGAGTTTCTTCTTATTGGCAATGATGTACCAAGAGAACATCATACAGGTCTGGTTACCATTCAGAATCTCCCACTCGCCCTTCGGGTTGCGGCAGACGATAGCCAGACGGTCGGCATCCGGGTCAGAGGCGATCACGAGATCGGCATTCAGACGCGTACCGAGCTTCATACCCAGCGTCATGGCCTCGGCATTCTCGGGGTTCGGTGATACTACCGTTGGGAAGTTACCATCGATAACCATCTGCTCGGGTACCACGTGGATGTTCTGGAAGCCCCATGAACGCAGGGCCATAGGAATGATGACACGACCCGTTCCGTGCATCGGCGAGTAAACGATGTTAAGGTCCTTCTGGCGCAAGATCACATCCTGGTCAACCATCGCCTCTTTCACGGCCTGCAGGTAGTCCCAGTCCATCTCACCACCAATAATATCGATAAGTTCTTTGTTTCCTTCGAACTTTACGTCATTGATAGATACCTTATTTACTTCGTCGATGATACCTACATCGTGCGGAGCAAGCACCTGTGCACCATCGTCCCAGTATGCCTTATAGCCATTGTACTCACGGGGATTGTGGGATGCGGTGACATTGACACCTGCCTGACATCCCAACTGACGGATAGCAAACGAGATCTCTGGCGTCGGACGCAGACTCTCGAAAAGATATACCTTAATGCCGTTGGCCGAGAAGATGTCCGCAACGGTCTCAGCAAACATACGACCGTTGTTACGGCAGTCATGGCCCACCACGACCGAGCACTGTTTACCGGGGAAGGCCTTCAGGATATAGTTCGCAAAACCTTGCGTGGCCATACCAACGATATACTTATTCATGCGATTGGTTCCTGCGCCCATAATACCACGCAGACCACCTGTGCCAAACTCAAGATTCTGATAGAAAGCATCGATGAGAGCGGTCTTATCCTCTGCATCAAGCATCGCCTGTACTTCCTTACGTGTCTCCTCATCAAAGGCGGGAGCAAGCCATTCCTTTGCTTTTGCCTCACACTGGGCAATCAACTGTGCATTATCTGCCATAGTTTTCCTTTATTTGTTTATTTCGGATTGTTATAATACTTGTAACTTACAAAGATAAAAATAAAACAGCAAACTTGTATCTGCCTATGTTATCTTTTTCATTTCTTTAAGATTTTGTCTATTTCGTCAAACTGCTTTCCCATATTGAGATTGAAATAGATACGATATAGGGCTGGTGCCCATTTCTGTTTCTCCTCCGGTGCCAACTTACGATAGGTCTCCATATAGGGAAGTGCTTGTTGATACATCTTCACAACCTGTTTCTTGTTTTTCCTAGAATCCATGCCAAGGGCGATATTCAGACAGGCTGTTCCCGCGTTATAATAAGCATCGGCCATCTGGTCGTTCTGTCTGATAAGCCGCTGACTATAGTCCAGACACTCTGTATAACGCCCCAGGTTCAACAGCATCGTCGATTTAGCAAATAGGAACAGTTCATTCAGACTATCGCTCTGTAACGCTTCATCGACCACAGCTAAGGCCTGCCTATAGTTTCCTCTCGCTGTATGACTATCTATTAGCCGCGGGAAGAAATACGGTGATTGGGGGAATCGCCGGAAACCTTCTCTGATTGTACTGAGATAGAGGGAGTCGTCTTTCAACTGCAACCACGCCTCTGCCACATACTGCAGTGTGTACTCCAGCTTGGTCGAGTCTTGACATGCCAGTTCAGAGTAACGTAGTGTCTGTACGGCATTGCCCATCCGGTAACCGCAATAGGTTGCCCAATAGGCCGCCTCCCCGATATGTCCGTCGTTTGCCTGCAGGTTATATGACGAGAATAGCGGTTGTCTCACACAGTCGATATACTGTTCAAAATAGTCGAAGGCTGTTTCGTAGTTGCCTTTCCTCAGATGGAAGGCACCTCCGAAGAAGAGATTAGGCCGGTATCCCATCAGACGTCGTGCATTGTTTTCTCGGTACAGAAGGTTTACCTTTCCTTTTTTGTCTGGTTTCATATCAAGGGAGTCAAGGCGTTCCCCGATCGTGAAGAGCCTACGGACAAGACTGAAGAGCTGGACAGTATCGGCGACCTCCTTCTTATACATTTTCTCGTTCACCTGCTCGTACTGTTTCTCTACCGACTGCAGCCAGAGATCGTATATCCGCGGGTTATCCTGATTAACGGAGTCTTTCAACAGACCGATCATCAACTGCTCTGCCTTATCGAAATTCTTGCCACTTTTCAGGATCGTACGCGCATCACCGATCTGCCTTCGCTGGGCTAGACAGAGAGAGACCACAAACAGACAACCAATCGTCAATATCCTTCTCTTATTTCTCATCTGGTTCGTTTTTCCTATAAGAATAGCGGATGCAAAGGTAACCATTTCCCCTTGCATCCGCAAACTATTTGACGGATTTTAACTTATCCGTTTAGTTCTTGTAGTCAGCCTCTGCCTGCTTAGTCTCTGGTGCATCCTCACCATAGAGATTATAGTAGGCATTATAACGGTTGTAACCCCAGTTGGCCTGCAGACGATCTGGATCCAACTCCTTAGCCTTATCGTAGTATTTGATAGCCTCGGTATAAAGAGCTTTCTTCTGAGCCGGATCCTCAAGTGTCTGAGCCTGCATGCTCAGAGCTGTAGCAGCATAGGTGGCAAGAAGCGCATTGTCGGGCTTCAGCTCATAGGCTTTCTTCAGATATGTAACAGCCTCTGCAGGATTCTCACTGAGCAGTCCCATACCCTTGTCGGCCAGAGCTACAAAGTTATTAGGATCGGCAGCAAGTGCATCGTCGAGGAGCTGGTTGGCTGCAGCCTTCTCACCCAAGCCCATCAGCACGTTGTAGAGCTTCTCCATCACACCGTTCACCTTGTGCTCAGCATAGATAGCCTTCAGGTTATCCACATACTTCACAGAGTCTTCCTTGGTCGTCAGACCATTACCGAGGATCTCGAGCTTCAGGTTCAGAGCGTTCTCAAACTCTGCAGTATCCTTCATGGCGACATCAGCCAACTGAAGAGCCTTCTCGATATCCTTGTCCTGATAAGCGAAGATAGCAGCGAAACGAGCTACCTGACCGAAGAAAGGAGCCTGCTGAGTACGGTCACACTCCTTGAAGAGGGGTGCGGCATCACTCTCAGCGAAAAGCTGCCAGAAACGACGTGCGTTGGCATTGTCCTTGGCTGTCAGTGCGTTCTGACCGGCATTAACCAACTGGTTTCTGGGAGCCAGCCACAGACGCATAGCGTTGTTCTTGGCAAACTTCGGAGCGACCTTCCCCTTCTCGTTGGGCAGTTGATCGTACTTATCGCACTCAATACCATATACGACTGCATTGTATGCGGCCTCTGACATGGCATTCTCGTCAATAGGTTTCTCTTCTTTTCCCATCTGCTTCGCAATCTGGTTCTCGGTCTGGATGGTGCTCTGCTCATTGAAAGCAGCCATCGCCAGATCAACGAGCTTGTTATAAGCTTTTGCTTTCTCAGCGTCATTAGCAAGCTGTCCGAGACTGCTCTTGACGAGCTGCTCAGCCTCTGCGTAGGTCTTTGCCTTGAGGATAGCCTTCAAAGCATCACTGTCACCGGCAAATGTGGTAGCACTGGCCACCAGCATCATTGCCATCATCATTAACTTTTTCATAAGCCTTTTAATTGGTTGATAATGTTATTGTTCGTTATTGTTGTTGTCATCTGTCTCAAAGGCTGCATCAACAGGACTATCAGAGAGTTGTTCGTCGTTGACGACCTCTGCCTCCTCAATATCTTCCTCCTCAGCCTGAGAGTGCATGACCTTGCAAACACTGGCGATCGTATCGTTCTTCTTCGTGAGATTGATAAGACGAACGCCCTGTGTAGCACGACCCATCACACGCACATCAGCGACCTTCAGACGAATCAGGATGCCACTCTTGTTGATAATCATCAGGTCATTCTCGTCGGTTACCACCTTGATGGCCACCAGACGACCGGTCTTCTCTGTGACAGCGAGGGTCTTCACACCTTTGGCACCACGGGCGGTCTTACGGTAGTCCTCTACCTCTGAACGCTTTCCATAGCCGTTCTCGCTGACCACCATGATAGTCTCCTCATTAGGATCATTGACGCAGACCATACCTACGACCTCGTCGTCACCACCGTCAAGACGCATACCAATGACACCGGTAGAGACACGTCCCATGGTACGAACATCTTTCTCATCGAAACGTACGGCACGACCGTTACGGTTAGCCAGCAGTAGTTCGTTGTGACCATTGGTAAGGCGAACACCTACGACCTCGTCACCCTCGTTGATAATGATAGCCTTGACACCAGCAGAACGCACGTTCTTATACTGATCAAGGCAGGTCTTCTTAATGATACCCTGCTTGGTGGCGAATACCACGTAGTGCGACTTCAGGAATTCCTCATCGTTGAAGTTCTTGATACGCAGAACGGCATTGATGGCATCGTCCGGTTCGATGTTAAGCATATTCTGGATGGCACGACCCTTCGAGTTCTTATCACCCTCCGGGATCTCATAGCACTTCTGCCAGTAACAGCGTCCTTTCTGGGTGAAGAAGAGCAGTGTATTATGCATCGTAGCAGGATAGATATACTCCGTGAAGTCGTTGTCACGATGACGGGCAGCCTTAGCACCTACACCGCCACGTCCCTGCTCATGGAACTCATCCAGCTTTGTACGCTTGATATAGCCCATATGCGAGATCGTGATGACCACGGGATCATCTGGGTAGAAGTCTTCTGCATTGAACTCATGGTCAAACGGAATGATTTCCGTACGACGCTCGTCTCCGTATCTCTCTTTCACTTCCTGAAGGTCATCCTTCATCACCTGCTTACAGCGCTCAGGGTTATCCAGGATCTCCTGCAAATCAGCGATCAGCTTCTGGAGATCATCAAACTCCTGATGGAGCTGGTCGACACGCAGACCAGTTAACTGTGCCAGACGCATATCGACGATAGCCTTCGACTGGAGCTCATCCAACTCAAAGCGAGCCTCAAGGTTACGCTGGGCGTCGGTAGGCGTCTTACTGTTTCTGATGATGTGTACCACCTCGTCGATATTGTTCACGGCGATAATCAAGCCCTCAAGGATGTGGGCACGCTCCTGGGCTTTTCTCAGGTCGTACTGGGTGCGACGTATCGTCACATCGTGGCGATGCTCCACAAAGTACTTCACACACTCTTTCAGCGTGAGCAGACGGGGTCTGCCCTTCACCAGTGCGATATTATTCACAGAGAAGGAACTCTGCAGGGCAGTCATCTTAAAGAGCTTGTTCAAGAGCACATTGGCATTGGCATCGCGCTTCACATCGACCACGATACGCATACCCTGACGTCCCGACTCATCGTTGACGTTTGCCACACCCTCAATCTTATGCTGAGTGGCCAGATCGGCGATATAGGCCACCAGATCGGCCTTGTTAACACCATATGGGATCTCCGTCACGACAATCTTATCATGGGTGTCGCCACTTTCGATCTCCGCCTTAGCACGCATCACAATACGTCCACGACCGGTCTCATAGGCATCCTTGACACCCTGCAAGCCATAGATATATGCGCCTGTCGGGAAATCCGGACCTGGGATATACTGCATCAACCCCTCGGTATCGATATCGGGATTGTCGATATAGGCACAACAGCCATCAATCACCTCACCCAGATTATGGGTCGGCATATTCGTTGCCATACCCACGGCAATACCATTACCACCGTTCACCAACAGGTTAGGTATCTTGGTCGGCATGACCGTCGGCTCCTCCAACGAGTCATCGAAGTTATTCATCATATCGACCGTCTCCTTATCGAGGTCGTCCATGATATGCTCACCCATCTTCGATAGACGGCACTCCGTATAACGCATGGCTGCAGGCGAGTCACCGTCGACAGAACCGAAGTTTCCTTGTCCATCAACAAGTGTATAGCGCATATTCCAGTCCTGTGCCATACGCACCAGGGCGCCATACACTGAGGAGTCACCATGGGGGTGATACTTACCGAGCACCTCACCGACGACACGTGCACACTTCTTGTAAGGCTGTGTGGAGACGTTGTTGATATTCATCATACCGTATAGGATACGGCGATGCACAGGCTTGAAGCCGTCACGCACATCAGGGAGGGCACGTGCCACAATGACTGACATAGAGTAGTCAATGTAGCTGGATTTCATTTCTTCCTCAATGTTGATCTTAATAATTCTGTCGTTGTCGAAATTCTGATCCATCATTTATTCTAATTTTTACTCTTCTTATTTTTCGTGATTTTGCGTTTAAGGCATTTTTTAGCCATTCTGACGCGTTTTTAACCGTGCAAAGGTAGTTATTTTTTTCCATTCCGACAAACCTTTTAAGCTATTTTAGCGGAAAGTTTTTCGGTAAGTTTGGCACGATGTTTGCAGAATTATTCGTATATTTGCATTATCTAACAAAAATACATTTATAATATGACTAGCCAGTTTTCACCCAAAGTATCGGAAATACTCGCTTTCTCGCGTGAGGAGGCAGCACGTCTGGCCAGCCGTTCAGTAGGACCGGAGCACCTGTTGTTGGGTATGCTCAGAAGCAATGACGGTCCTGTCATCGACCTGTTTCATCGTCTTAACCTGAACTTACAATCAGTCAAGACGGAACTGGAGGAAAGGGTACGTGAGGACGAAATCGGAATGCCAATCAATACGACAGAGCTTGTGCTCAACGAGAAAGCAAGTAACATTCTGAAGCTGGCCGTTCTGGAAGCCAGAATCCAGAGGACGACCAAAGTAGACGAACAGCACCTGTTGCTGGCCATCCTGCATGATGCCGTTAACAATGGTGCCAAACAAGTATTAGAAATGAACAATGTCAATTACGAGGATGCGATGGCTATGCTATTCGCCCCGCATAATGGAATCACTAACGGTATCGGACTCCCCGACGAAGATGAGGACGATTTCGATGAAACAGAGGACTTAGGTGAGTCCGGGCAGTCCAAGAAGGCGACGGCTACCACCCAGAAGAAGTCCACCTCGAAAACACCTGTCTTGGAGGCTTTCGGCACCGATCTGACCCAGGCTGCCATTGACGGCAAACTGGATCCGTGCGTGGGACGAGAGAAGGAGATACAACGTATCATCGAGATCCTCGGAAGAAGGAAGAAGAACAACCCGATCCTGATAGGTGAACCGGGTGTCGGTAAGAGCGCCATCGTCGAAGGACTGGCACAGCAAATTGCCAGTCATCACACCAGTCCGATGCTCTTCGGAAAACGGATCTTCACCCTCGACATGACGGGTGTAGTTGCCGGCACGAAGTATCGCGGTCAGTTTGAGGAACGTCTGAAAGCCCTGATGAAAGAGTTAGAGGCCAACCCCGACGTGATCGTGTTCATCGACGAGATCCATACCATCATCGGCGCGGGCTCAACACCTGGTTCCATGGATGCCGCGAACATCATGAAGCCGGCCTTGGCAAGAGGCACTATCCAGTGTATTGGTGCCACGACTCTCGACGAGTACAGAAACTCCATCGAGAAAGACGGAGCCTTGGAGCGTCGCTTCCAGAAGGTACAGGTAGAGCCGACCACCAATGAGGAGACACTGCAGATTCTTCAGAATATCAAGGAACGCTACGAGCACCATCACCATGTCATCTATACCGATGAGGCTCTAAAAGCGTGTGTCAAATTGACAGACCGCTACGTGACAGACCGGTTCATGCCTGATAAGGCTATCGATGCGCTCGACGAGACGGGATCACGTGTCCACCTGGGTAATGCCCAGATTCCACCCGAGATCACCGAGAAGGAGAAGGAGATCGAGTTCGTGAAGGAGAAGAAACAGCTTGCCGTCAAGAACCAGAACTTCGAGCTCGCTGCGGGCTATCGTGACCGCCAGACCGTGCTGGAAGCAGAGTTGAAGATCCTGAACGATCGCTGGAAAGAAGGCGATGGCGAGGAACGACAAGTCGTAAGTGCCGAACAGGTTGCCGACGTCGTCTCGATGATGACTGGTGTTCCCGTACAACGGATGGCCGAACAGGAGGGCATCCGTCTGAAAGGTATGGCGCAGGAACTGAAGAATGCCGTCATTGCTCAAGATGCGGCCATCGACAAGATGGTGAAGGCCATCCAGCGCAACAGGGTCGGTCTGAAGGATCCCAACCACCCCATCGGTGTGTTTATGTTCCTCGGTCCTACAGGTGTCGGTAAGACTTACCTTGCCAAGAAACTGGCAGAATTCATGTTTGGCAGCAGCGAAGCACTGATCCGCATCGACATGAGCGAATATACGGAGAGCTTCAACACCTCCCGACTGATTGGTGCCCCTCCGGGATACGTGGGATATGAGGAAGGTGGACAACTGACGGAGCGGGTGCGTCGTCACCCCTACTCCATCGTCTTGCTCGACGAGATAGAGAAAGCTCATGGAAATGTGTTCAACCTCTTGCTGCAGGTGCTTGACGAAGGACGACTGACGGATGGCAATGGACGGTTCATCGACTTCCGTAACACGGTCATCATTATGACGTCGAATGCAGGAACACGTCAGTTGAAGGACTTCGGCCGAGGGGTTGGCTTCAGTGCGTCGAACAGCACGGGTCTGGCTCTCAACGAGCGCGACAAGGCCAATGCGCGTAGCATCGTACAGAAAGCGCTCTCAAAGCAGTTCTCACCTGAGTTCCTCAACCGTCTTGATGAGATCATCACCTTCGACCAACTCGACTTGGAGGCTATCAAACGGATTATCGATATTGAACTGAAAGGACTCTATCAGCGTATCGAACAGATTGGCTACCACATCGACCTCGCCGACGATGCCAAGGAGTTCGTAGCCACAAAGGGATATGATGTGCAGTTCGGTGCCCGTCCTCTTAAGCGCGCCATCCAGAACTATATCGAAGATGGCATCAGCGATCTGATTGTGAATGGCAATCTCGAACCCGGTGCCACGATCCACATCACACTAAAAGAAAATGAGTTAGCATTCAGCTAACTCATTTTTCTTTATCTTCAATATCCTAAAGTTTTTCACATTCCTTCATCCATATCGCATACGACGCGTCACTCGGCATCCGCCAGTCACCGCGCGGCGACAGACTCACACTACCGACCTTCGGTCCGTCGGGCAGACAACTGCGTTTAAACTGCTGCGTGAAGAAACGGCGACAGAAGGTGGTAAGCCATTTCTTAACCACATCCTCCGTATAGAGAGGCTCTCCTCCATTGTTCGTCGAGGGGACACAGAATGCCCGTTGTGCCAGAAGGAAGATCTTCTTCGGACTGAACCCGTAGCGGAGGAAATAATAGATGAAGAAATCATGCAACTCATAAGGACCGACAAGATCCTCGGTCTTCTGTTTAATCTTTCCATCCTCGTCGGCAGGAATCAGTTCCGGCGATATCGGCGTGTCAATGATATCGAGCAGGGTCTCCGTCGCCATCTCACCAGCCACATAACTGACCAGATAACGGATCAGCGTCTTCGGTACACCGACATTCACACCATACATCGACATGTGATCACCGTTATAGGTGGCCCAACCGAGTGCCAGCTCCGAGAGATCACCCGTTCCGACCACGATTGCATTCTCCTTGTTGGCCACGTCCATCAGGATCTGCGTCCTCTCACGGGCCTGTGAGTTCTCGTAAGTCACATCATGCAGGTCGTGATCATGACCGATATCCTTGAAGTGCTGGGTCACAGCCTTGGCAATACTGATCTCACGGATGGTCACACCCAGGGTCTCCATCAACTTCATCGCATTATGATAGGTACGATCGGTCGTCCCGAAGCCCGGCATGGTGATGCCGATGATACCCTTCCGATCCAGTCCGATCTTATCAAAGGCCTTCACCGTCACCAGAAGAGCGAGGGTGGAATCCAATCCACCACTGATACCGATCACCGCCTTCTGGGCGTTGACATGATAGAGACGTTTCGCCAAACCAGACACCTGGATATTCAGTATCTCCTCACAGGATGCTTGCATATTCTCGTCCTTCGGAATAAAGGGATGCGGGTCTATCTCTCGCTGCAACTCGAAGTCACGCGGTGCGACAGGCTTACACGCCACCTCATGCGCACTGGCATGACGCTGTGCATTGATGAACGTCGTATTACAACGACGCTCCACACGCAGTTTCTCTATATCAATCTGAGTCGTCCGTATCTGTGGCTGGAACGAGAAACGGTCGCCCTCAACGAGCAACTGTCCGTTCTCGAAGATCATGGCATTACCGCCATAGACCACATCCTGCGTCGACTCTCCGAAACCACAGCTTGCATAGACATAGCCACAGACCATTCGTGCACTCTGCTGGGCCAACAACGACTTCAGATAGGCATGCTTACCGATCAGCTCGTCACTGGCCGAGAGGTTCAGGATGATGTCTGCACCGGCCAATGCCAGATTATTACTCGGTGGAATCGGAGCCCAAACATCCTCACAGATCTCAATACCGAACTTCATACCGCCACGCGTCACGAACAACTGAGGCTCGGCACTGACATGGACAGGACTGCCTGCGAAATAGATGTCCGTAGGATTCAGATCCTGGGCAGAAGCGAACCAACGTTTCTCGTAGAACTCACCATAGTTAGGCAGATAGGTCTTGGGAACGATACCCAGAAGAGAACCGCCTTGTATGACAGCCGCACAGTTATACAACAGACCGTTGATCACAACCGGCAGACCGACCACGGAGATAATGTCCAACTTCCTGGTGAAGTCAAGCAACACCATGACGCCCTCCTCCACCTTGTCGAGCAACAACTGCTCCTTGAAAAGGTCCTGACAGGAATAGCCCGTGACACAGAGTTCCGGGAACACCATCAACTCAATGTCTCGTCCTTCCGCCTGGGCGATCAGACTCTCAATCTGCTGGATGTTGTAATCGACATCCGCTACTCTCACCGCAGGAACGGCTGCGGCCACCTTCGCAAATCCGTATCTCATAACTTAATCTTTTGGACATCATTCTCAATCACCGGATATATCAGTGCCGGCTGCTCAAAGAAATCATTCTCACGGAACGCATGTAGCTTATAGAATTTCACCGGATCCATACGCACCTGTGCGTTGACCACCGGCTTCAAAAGGAAATGCTTGTCACGCTTATAGGCGATCATCTGCACACAGCCATGCTCCAGTTCGTTCAGGTTCTCCCGTCCGAACTCCTCAATAAACTCCTTGGTGTTTGGTTCGATCTCTCCTTCTGCCCGCACCTGCCAGGCATTGCCCTCAGCAGTCATATAGACATAACGCAGGTAGTAGTTAGAATCGTTCACCAGATAGGTCTCGAAACGTGTCTGCGACAATTCTTTCACATCCATCGGCACAAAAGCCAGATAAGCGCTCAACTTATCACCGCCACGACGTTCTTCCGGCTTGGCACGGAAGGTGATGGGTCTGTCGGCCGGCTCTGTCTCCTCATCCTCGTCATGAGCATGCAGGGCTGCCTTCACCGAACTGGCCTTGGCCTCCACCACATGCTTCGTGTCGTAGTCTTCGTCGCCTACCACCACGACCTCATTGATGAGCATAGGCATCTGGAAGCCGTCCTCGTCCTCTACGAGAACGATGTTCTTCCCCTGGAAACCAGCTACGCGTCCACCGCCGACCTCACTGAGGAATCTCACTTGATCTCCGATCTTCATGATATATAGGTTGATTACAGGTACAATAAACAGCTTAGTTGTTGACGGAACCGCCGACGATATCGAGCAACTCGTTGGTAATGGCCTGCTGACGACTCTTATTATACTGCAGGTTCAACTGTCTGAGCAACTCATCGGCATTATCGGTCGCCGTCTGCATGGCCACCATGCGGGCGGCATGCTCCGAAGCATTCGAGTCGAGCAGAGCTGTGTAGAGCATCAGGTGGGCCAACTTCGGTATCAACTGCGAGAGAACGGTATCCATGTCGGGCTCTACGATGAAGTTATCATTGAGTGGCTTCACCTCCTCCTGACTCCGGTCTCCCGACTCCTGTCCTCTGTCCCCTCTCTTCTTCAGATACTCCTGCGACTCTCGCGTGGCCACCATACTGGTGAGATCACGCTCATGGTCGCGCTGCAACTCCTCCTCGATATCGATGGGCAAGAAGGTCTTACGAGTGAGCACCTGCGAACCCGCGCTCTTAAAGTGATGATAGATCAGTTCAACCTTATCTAACTCACCTTCAGCAAATTTCCGTCCGAGTTCCATGGCGATCTCTATGCACTGATGTACGTTAGGTTTGTCGGCCAAAGCCGAGAACTCACCTTGCACATTCAGTCCCATCTTCTGGGCTTTCTCATAGACCTTCCGACCAATAGGATATACCTCCACGTTCTCACGACCTATCTCCTGCGCATAGGCATCAACGGCCTGGTTCATCATCTTGATGATATTGGCGTTGAAACCTCCGCAGAGAGAGGAGTTCGACGAGAACACCAGAAGTGCCACACGTCTCACCGGACGCACCTGATCATAGATGGTCTGTGAGTCGGCCTCGGCAGCCAAGAACGACTTCAGGATATGCTCCAACAAGGTCTCGTAGGGAAGCATATTCTGTATCGCCACCTGGGCATGGTGCAACTTCGACGATGCAACCATCTTCATGGCCGACGTGATCTTCCGTGTGGAATTTACAGAGGCAATCCGTCCTTTAATTTCTTTCAGACTTGGCATAATTCCTTGTTTTAAGGACTTACTTATACGTTCCCGCGATGTCGGCCATGACAGACTCGATCGTGGCGGTCGTAGCGTCGTCGATCTTTCCACTGGCAAGCGTCTCGATCACCTCAGGGTGAGTAGAACGCATCTTGTCGAGGAACTGTCCCTGACACTCGCGCACCTTGTCGATGGGCACCTCACGCATCAAGCCATGGACACCACAATAGAGGATGGCAATCTGCTCTCCTACGGGCATCGGACTATACTGAGGCTGAATCAGCAACTGGTTGTTCTTACGACCACGGTCGAGGGTCATCGCCGTCACGGCATCCATATCACTCGAGAACTTCGAGAAGGCCTCGAGCTCACGGTACTGGGCCTGGTCAATCTTCAGCGTACCGGCCACCTTCTTCATCGACTTGATCTGTGCCGATCCACCGACACGGCTCACAGAGATACCGACGTTGATGGCAGGACGGAAGCCCTGGTTGAAGAGGTCACTCTCCAAGAAAATCTGACCATCAGTGATGGAGATCACGTTCGTGGGGATATAAGCCGACACGTCACCTGCCTGTGTCTCAATGATAGGCAGAGCGGTAAGAGAACCGCCACCCTTCACATGACCCTTCATGCACTCGGGCAGGTCGTTCATCTGCTCAGCCACCTCCTGCTGCTCGTTCATCTTGGCGGCACGCTCAAGGAGACGGGAGTGGAGATAGAACACATCACCCGGATAGGCCTCACGACCCGAAGGACGACGCAGAATCAACGACACCTCACGGTAAGCTACGGCCTGCTTCGACAGGTCGTCATAGACCACGAGGGCGGGCAGACCACGGTCACGGAAATACTCACCGATGGCAGCACCGGCAAACGGTGCGTAGTACTGCATGGCAGCCGGATCGGCTGCAGTAGCAGCCACCACGATGGTGTAAGGCATGGCACCGTGCTCCTGCAACGTAGAGACAAGAGCGGCTACGGTACTGGCTTTCTGACCGATGGCCACATAGATACAATAGACAGGCTTACCTGCCTCATAGAAACTCTTCTGGTTGATGATGGTATCCACGGCGATGGCTGTCTTACCCGTCTGACGGTCACCAATGATGAGCTCACGTTGACCGCGACCGATGGGGATCATCGAGTCGATAGCTTTCAGACCGGTCTGCAACGGCTCCTTCACGGGCTGACGGTAGATCACACCGGGGGCCTTACGGTCAAGAGGCATCTCGAATGCCTCGCTCAGGTCGATATCGCCCTTACCATCGATGGCTTGTCCCAGCGGGTTGATCACACGACCGAGCATGTTGTCATTAACACGGATAGAAGCGATACGCTTGGTACGCTTCACGACCATACCCTCCTTAATGCCCGATGTCGAACCGAGGAGCACACAACCGACGTTATCCTCCTCCAGGTTCATCACGATAGCCATCGTACCATTCTCGAACTCCAGGAGTTCGTTGGCCTCGGCATTACGCAGACCATAGATACGAGCCACACCGTCGCTGACGGTGAGCACAGTACCCACCTCGTCGAACTTCTCTGCTTGAGAGATGCCCTTCAACTGGTCAAGCAGGACCTGGGATACTTCGCTTGGTTTAATCTTATCTGACATAAATACTTTAATTCTATTTTCTTTCTACCACGAATTTCACTAATTTCACGAATTGCTGCGCTTGACAAAAATTAGATTAATTTGTGTCATTCGTGGTCGTTTACTTCTTTAGTTGTGTTAAGATGGAGTTGAGCTTCGTCTTGACACTGGCATCCATGCGATAAGTGTCATACTCGAGGATGAAGCCACCGATGATATCGGGGTTCACCTCCGTCTCGAACTCCACCGTTCCATTGGTCTTGCTCTCCACCAACTGGCGCATCTTCTGCTCTGTGGCAGGTGACACTGCAGCAGCGGTGATGAGACATCCTCGGATGACATTCTTCTGTTGCCGGTATAGCGTGACATACGAATGGGCGATGAACTGCATCACACTCTCTCGACCTTCTTTGAGCACCAACTCGACAAAGGCCTTGGTGAGCGAGGAGGGCTCCTTGCCGACAGCGGTCAGCAAGAGCTTCTCCTTATCGTTTTTCGAGAGCATCGGATTGTCAATCGTCAACCGCAGCTGCGGCACGTCGGCATAGCTCTTGGCGAGCTGCTGCATCTCGGCATATACCGCATCTTCGATCTTCGCGTCAGTAGCACTCTTGAGCAGCGCACGGGCGTATCTTACCGATATGACTCCTATATCCATACGTTATATCAAATTAGTGAGTTGAAGAAATATCATCCAGCATACGGTCAATCAGATCCATCTGCGACTGATCATCCTTGAGGTTCTGTTTGAGAACCTTCTCAGCGATCTCGACACTGAGCGTGGCCACTTGGGCACGGATATCGGCAATGGCGGCCTTCTTCTCCTGTTCGATGGCATTACGCGCATCGTCAAGCAGACGAGCCCCCTCACTCTTGGCCTTCTCCTGTGCTTTCTCCACGATCGCGTCGCGCGTCTCGGCAGCTTCTTTCAATATCTGAGCCTGCTTCTCGCGAGCCTCCTGCAAGATGGATTCACCTTCTTTCTCGATATTGGCAAGACGCTCCTGAGCCTCGTGGGCCTTACGGAGACTCTCGTCGATATAGTTCTTCCGTTCCTCCACCATATGGGTTATGACGGGGAAGCCGAACTTGGCAAGAAGGAGAAAGACCACCAAGAACGCCACGAACATCCAGAAGAAGAGTCCGAAGTCGGGCGTAAGTATTGATGGTAAGTTAATTGAGTCCATTTGCACAGATGAGTTTGAGGATTAGATGAATACGCAAAGTGCACATACGACGACAGCGAACAGGGCAACACCCTCAACGAATGCGGCTGTCAGAATCATGTTGGTACGGATGGTACTTGCTGCCTCGGGCTGACGTGCGATGGCATCCATAGCATTACCACCAATACGACCGATACCGAGACCGGCACCAATAGCTGCAATACCTGCGCCGAGACCGGCACCAAACTTAGCAAGACCAGCAGCGGCTGCTGCCTGTAATAACAATGATGTTATCATAACTTTAAAATTTTAGTTGTAAATATTTAATGTTTTAATTTTTTATTTTCACTCGTGATGATGCTCGGGATGTGCCAGTCCGATGAACACGGCACTGAGCATCGTAAAGACATAAGCCTGTATAAAAGCAACCAGGAACTCCAGACAGTTCATGAAAAGGATCATCACGAAACTGAGCAGGGTCAGTCCTGAGCCCAGGCAGGCATTCAGCGACCATCCGATGAAGATGATAGCCGTGAACGACAGGATAATGGCGTGACCGGCCATCATGTTGGCAAAGAGACGGACCATCAGGGCGAAAGGCTTGGTGATGATGCCGAAGAACTCGATGATAGGCATGATAGCCACTGGATAAGCCTTCAGGAAAGCCGGCACATCGGGCCAGAAGATCTCCTTCCAGTACTCCTTATTCCCGAAGAGGTTGACAGCCAGCATCGTACAGAGCGCCAGGAAAAAGGTGATGTTGATGTTACCCGTCACATTGGCACCACCGGGGAAGATAGGCAACAGTCCCAACATGTTGGTGATCAGGATGAAGAAGAACACCGTGAGCAGGTAAGGAGCATACGGACGGTAATGCTTCTCACCGATGGAGTCCTTGATCAGGTCATCGTGAATGGTCATCACCAGCATCTCCACCATACCAACAAAGCCCTTAGGCACATCCTTGGTCGCATCGTGCTTCTTATACCACGAGGCACAACCAAGGAAAATAGCCAGCATGATGGCTACGACAATCCATATCTGAACCACACTCTTGGTGATACTGATATCCCACGGACGGACACTCGTCCCGTCAGAGAGACGCTCGTAGATCTTACCGTTCTTCTCCTCATTGAAATAGAAGCCCATGTAGTCGGCCTTCCCCTCCTCCATCGCCTCCTCGATGCGCGAGCTGCAGAAAGCATGCCACTCACCGGTGGCCTCACTTCTGACGATAATCGGCAGAGGAATACTGATATGATGACCGCCTACGGTGGTGATATGCCACTCATAAGCGTCAGAGAGGTGACCAAGCACAATCTCCTTCACGTCCACCCCCTCACGCTCGTTAGCCGACACAGGTGTGCCGACGGCAAAAAGAAAGGTTAGACATAAAAGCAAATATCTCATTATCTTCACTTTATACATTTTGTTTAATCTTCTTCTCGTTCCTGACGAAATACCACGTATCATAGATCAGAACTACGAAATAGTAAATCAGGAAGATGCCGACGAACCACAGGATTGAAGTACGACTAGAAGCCAGGAAACAGAACGCCAGCACAACGACGATGGCAGCAAACATACGGATAGACGATGCCGCCATGTAGAGTGTAGGCATGCTGGAAGGCGATGTCGCCTGAACCCACTTCCACACCAGGGCGTAAGCGATGCAGGCCACCAGTTGGAACACCGCTGAGATACAGATCGGCTTTGCCATCAGCTCCACATCACCCCAGATGTTGACATAGAGCAGGAATAGCAGACTGAGACCTGCTATCAGACAAATACTCTGTCTCAGGTAGGTATTGACAACGTTCTTAGTCATGTTCTTGTAGTTCTACGCAAAGACTTACCTTATTCTTCTGTACCTCCACAAAGCCACCAGCGATAGCGATGGTGTGCTTACCGTCGGCAGCAGCATAGATCACGTCGCCCTGAGACAGTGACGAGATGATAGGCGCATGGTTCGTCAGGATCTCAAACTGTCCCATGGCACCAGGCACCAACACACTCTCAACGGTTCCGTCGTATTCAATTTTCTCAGGCGAGACAACCCTCAGTTGCAACATATAGTTCAATGTTCTAAGTTCAAAGTTCAAGCTCGCGATGAAGCGAGAGCAGAGTCAAGTCACCCCTTCGCGGCCTCAAGCAACTTCTTGGCCTTCTCCTTGGCCTCCTCGATGGTTCCGACATTGAGGAATGCCTGCTCAGGCAGATCATCCACCTCACCGTCGAGAATGGCGTTGAAGCCCTTGATGGTCTCCTCAATGGGCACCATCACACCCGGCAGACCGGTGAACTGTGATGCCACAGAGAACGGCTGAGAGAGGAAGCGTTGTACACGACGGGCACGGTTCACCGTCAACTTATCCTCGTCGGAGAGTTCGTCCATACCGAGGATGGCGATGATATCCTGCAACTCCTTGTAACGCTGAAGAATCTCCTTCACGCGCTGGGCACAGTCATAGTGTGCCTTACCCACGATCAGCGGGTCAAGAATACGAGAGGTAGAACCCAGAGGATCCACAGCCGGATAGATACCGAGCTCAGCGATCTTACGGTCGAGCACCGTCGTCGCATCCAAGTGCGTGAACGTGGTGGCAGGTGCCGGGTCGGTCAAGTCGTCGGCAGGCACATACACAGCCTGCACGGAGGTAATAGAGCCCGTCTTCGTTGAGGTGATACGCTCCTGCATCGTACCCATCTCCGAGGCCAGCGTCGGCTGATAACCCACGGCCGACGGCATACGACCCAACAGGGCCGACACCTCAGAACCAGCCTGCGTGAAACGGAAGATGTTATCGATGAAGAACAGGATATCGGCGGCACCGCCGTCCTTACCACCTGCATCACGGAAGCCCTCGGCCACGGTCAGTCCCGACAGGGCCACAGAGGCACGTGCCCCAGGAGGCTCGTTCATCTGTCCATAGACCAGAGTAGCCTGGCTCTTCTTCAGCTCCTCGGGATCGACGAGTGAGAGGTCCCACTTGCCTTCATCCATCGCCTGACGGAACTTATCACCGTAACGGATCACGCCCGACTCGATCATCTCTCGGATCAGGTCGTTACCCTCACGGGTACGCTCTCCCACGCCGGCGAACACTGAGAATCCATTATGTCCCTTGGCAATATTATTGATCAGCTCCATGATGAGCACGGTCTTTCCTACACCGGCACCACCGAAGAGACCAATCTTACCACCCTTCATATAGGGCTCCAACAGATCGATAACCTTGATACCTGTGGCCAGGATCTCCTTCTTCGTGGAGAGATCCTCAAATGTCGGAGCTTCGCGGTGGATTGGATAAGCGCCCTCCATATCGAGTTGTTTCATACCATCGATAGGCTGACCGATCACGTTCAGCATTCGACCCTTGATCTGATCACCGGCAGGCATCACGATCGGTGAGCCCAGGGGGATCGCTTCCAGTCCACGGTGCAGTCCGTCGGTATTATCCATAGCCACGCAGCGCACCGTATCCTCACCGATGTGCTGCTGCACCTCGGCAATCAGTTCGCGCCCGTCGCCACGGTCAATTCTCAAGGCATCATGAATCTTCGGAAGCACTTTTTCCGCATCCTGTCCTTCCGTATCGAAATAGACATCGATAACAGGACCGATAATCTGCGAAATGTGTCCAGCAATTTGTGACATATGCTATTTATTTAATTGTTGTTTGGTTTAAGTGATGTTAGTTACATGCAAAGGTAGATATTTTTATCCTAACAGAATTCTTTTCAGTGTAAAATTATCCTAAATTCTCTGTTTTCTATTTCCTCAATGCCAGCGTATAATTATAATAGCGACTGTTTCCCGTCACCTCCTCGATCACCTTGACGAAAGGCGGGAAATTCACGGTTTCCTGCTCGGCAATACCCTTTGTCTCCATCATCACCAGATTGTCGATAGGCGCCAGGAAGGTGTCGATCTCGAAATACTGTCCTTTCCAGATAAAGCTCCGACGGTGCTTATGGATGGTCTGCCGATAGGGATCGGCCTGCTGGAGCAACGACTTATAGAGGTTGTTGTTCACCTGACGTTCCGTCTCTATCTGCTCCGTATCAGAGATACGTTTCTTCGTACGGTGCACGTTGACCACCTTACCGTCCCAGATACGTCGGCGCAGACGCACCTCACAACCCGGCTCAGCCACCAGGTAGGTCTGGATGATATCACTCTCCGTACACTCGGGGATCTCACCGACGATCTCCACTCTGTAGACCCGTTCCTCCTGCACCCGCTGAGGCAGTCCGAGCACATTCGAGATCTCCTTGATGACACGATTCAGCTTCGCGTCGAAGTCGTCATGGTTGTTGATCACTCGCAGATGCGGATGACCGGTCCAGGCCTTGATCACCTTCTTGTCCAGTTCCCGGGCCAGACGCAGTCCTTCCTCGTCGGCATTCTCATAACGGATGGCGTTCGTGGCCGTCGTATAATACTGCTCCGCACCGTCGGCGGCACTCACCAGATGGAGCACCGCGTCATAGCGTTCACGCAGACGGTTGGAGTCCGACCCGCACATCGCCGTGATCTCCTCCCACTCCTCGGGCTTCATATAGGCAGAGATATCCATCGTCCCTCGGTCACAGACCATCAGCACCGGTTTTGTGCAGACCTCGGCCAACCGCTGGAAAGAGTCTTCCAAGGCCAACTGTGTCTCAAGGATGGCTCGTTCTCCCTCGTAATAGAGGTTACGGTTAGGTGTCAGGTAGTTCCAGCCGCCCTGGCTATACAGCGTAGGCACCTCAGGCACCATGAACACCTTGTATCCCATTCCGGAGAAATACTCATTAATCTTCACCAGTGCCGTCGTCTTACCGGCACATGGTCCTCCCGTCAGAACAATCTTCTTGATTTCCGCCATGTTGTCTTTCTAACTCCTGCTTACGCCTTAAATACTTAATTCATCAAGAACCGTTATCAGCTTCTTATCAAACGGTTTATCAGTACGGATGCACTCACTGAATGGTACGTACACCACCTCGTTGTTGCGGACACCGACCATGATATTACGCTGTCCCTGACGCAGGGCCTCGATGGCACCGACACCCGTACGACTGGCCAGGATACGGTCGTGAGCCGACGGTGTACCGCCACGCTGCAGGTGACCCAGGATCGACACACGGACATCAAACTCCGGGAACTCCTTCTTCACACGGTCGGCATAGTAGAGCGCACCACACTTCGGACTCTCCGATACGATGACGATACACGACTTCTTCGACTTACGGATACCACGTCCCATGAACTGTGCCAACTGGTCCACATCTGTCATATCCTCAGGAATGATGGCGGCCTCGGCACCACTGGCGATGGCTGAGTTCTGGGCCAGGAAGCCCGCATCACGTCCCATCACCTCGACGAAGAAGATACGCTCGTGCGAGTTGGCGGTGTCACGGATACGGTCCACACACACCATGATCGTGTTCATGGTCGTATCATAGCCGATGGTAGAGTCCGTACCATAGAGGTCGTTATCGATGGTGCCAGGCAGTCCGATGCAGGGGAAGTCGAACTCCATACCGAAGTCACGGGCACCTGTCAGCGAACCGTTACCACCGATCACCACCAGTGCGTCGATCTCCTCTCTCACACAGGTCTCGTAAGCCTTCAGCTTACCCTCGGGTGTCATGAAGTCCTTGGAACGGGCTGTCTTCAGGATCGTACCGCCACGGTTGATGATACCACTCACGTCCTCTGTCGTGAACGGCTTGACCTCACCTTTGATCAGACCATCATAACCACGGTATATGCCTTTGATGTTAAACCCATTATAGATGCCGGCACGTGTCACCGCACGGATAGCGGCATTCATTCCCGGTGCATCACCTCCTGAGGTGAGCACACCAATCGTCCTTATCTTTGTCATTTCCATATATGTTTTAGTTATACAAATACAATTCCAACCACAAGACACCCAGTCCGATGAGCCATCCCGTCAGCACCTTCAGTGTCAGGTTCTTCATATACCATCCCACGCGGATATGCTCCATCTTCATCAGGGCCACACCACTGATGGAGCCGATGGACAGCAGACAACCGCCGACGGCCGTCGTATAGGCGATGATCTTCCAGTAGGCACCGTTGGCGATGAAGTTTCCGATATAGTCGCCCGGCAGTGCCCCTCGGATCACCGGATACAGTGAGATATCACTGATGGCGATGGTGAAGGAGTCGACCAAGGCACTGAGCAGACCGGAGACGATACCCAGGATCCACACGCTGTGCACGTTCTCGTTCATCCATGCCGACACATCATCGAACACACCCGTCTCCGTGACCACACCCATACCCAGCATGATACCCATGATGAAGAGCATCTGCTGCAGCGAACCGTACTGGAGCGCACGGGGTGTCAGGCGTTGCGACATCTGGTCGGCGTTCATCAGCTTACGGTTCATCACCTCGTTGATCACCCAGAGCACGCTCAGCACACAGAGGGCACCTAAGAACGGCGACAGCTTCGTGATATTATGGAAGGTCGGGATGAACCACAGACCACCGATGCCCACGAACAGCATCACCACACGCTGCCAGGGTTTCAGGTTTGTGTCGTCACCCCGGTAAGGCATCGGCGACCACTGCGTGTCGAGCCTTTCCGGCAGCTCACGGTTGATGAGGATGGTCGGCACCACCCATGCCACGATGGCCGGAAGAGCCATATACGACGTGAAGTTCGTGGCAGTCACGGCACCGTCGCCCCAGAGGAGCAGGCCCGTCGGATCACCGATGACGGTGAAACAACCGCCACAGTTGGCTGCGATCACGATGGCACATCCTATCAGCATCCGCTGCCGACGGTTCTGTACGATCGAGTGCATGATGACCAGCATCATCGTCGCCGTGGTCAGGTTATCCAGATTGGCCGACACGATAAAGGTGGCGAAGGTGATCGTCCACAGCAGTCGTTTGGAGTTGCGCGTCCTGATCCAGGAGGTCACGAAGTCGAAACAGCCGTTGTTGTTCAAGATCTCGATGATGCTCATCGTGGCAAGCAGGAACATCACGATGCTCGCAGCATTACCCACGTAATAGAGGAAGATATTGTCGTAGATATAACTCTTCGCCGTCTCACTCGTCGGGTCGGCACCCGCCAAGTAGTCGATATAGTCCAGGGAATGCTGTGCCATGACAAAGTCGGTGCCATAGCAGATATACAACACCCATCCCACGGTTCCGATGAACATGGCGATGGCAGACTTGTTCACACCGGTCAGATGTCCCGTGCCGATCAGCACGTACCCCAGCAATAGCAATATTACAATTATCAGCGTCATTTTTACGATAGTATTTTTACGGGGGCCCGGAACCAAACCACGGTTCCTCGCCCATCCTCCTCATTATCCTTGGCTCCAATCGTTCCACCCATCTTGTCTATCACAGCCTTACAGATGCTCAGTCCCAGTCCGGGCGTCTTCTCCTGAAGGTAGGTGTTCTTATCCGACAACAAGGCGAAGATATTCTCCTTGAGTTCCTCTGGCAGTCCGCAACCGGTGTCCTTCACCTCCACGGACAGACCGTCGTCCTTCACGTCATAGCTCAGCGTCACCTTCCCCTCCTCCGTATGCTGTTGGGCGTTCTCCAGCAGATGCATGGTCACCATTCGCAACAGCTTGGGGTCGATCATCACACGGACACCGCTCACCGCCGCGTTCACGTCGAGCGTCACGCCCTCGGCCAACTGTGTCCGGGTCTCCTCCGCATAGTCGTTCATCACCTGGTCGATATCCACCTCCTGCGGGTCGAAGAGATGGTCATTCTCCTCAATATCCGACAGCAACAGCAGCTCGTTGATGAGATGAAGCAGTTGCAGTCCGTTACCGTTAATCAGATTCATCAACTGCGCCTTCTCATCCTCCGGCATCTCCCCGTCGGGTGTCGTCATCAACAGGTCCGAGAAACCGATGATGGCGTTCAGCGGTGTCCGCAGGGCATGACTGATATTACTCAGGAAGAGCCCCTTCAGCTGTTCACTCTTCTTGGCACGTTCCATCTCCCGCAGAATCCGTCGGCGGTTGAGGAGCAGCACGTAGATCATCAGGAGCGAGAGCAGGAGCAGCAGGATACCGATGAGGAACCACACCCATGTCGGGATGATATTCGTGTCGAAACTCGTCTTGATCCGACCGTACACGGCCTCCGTCACACCGTCGGCCTCCATCTTGTCCAACTCCTTGTCAATGGCTTCTATCAGACGCTTGTCGGAGCTCACGTAACAGTACTCTCGTGGTCCAAGCGTCAGATCGGCGCTCGCCAGGTTGTTCAGGTGGTTCTGTTCGATCATGAACTGGGCCTGGAAACGGAAACAGATCACCCCGTCGTAACTGCCCGAGGCCAACTCAAACAGAGCTCGTCTCAGGTCCTTCACCACCACCGGATTGGCACCAGCTTTGGTCAACGTATCGACGACAGGCTGCGACTCCATCAGGGCGATGGTCTTACCGTTCACGCTACGCAGTCCGTCTCTGTTTTGCTCCTCCCCTTTCCGGTACACGATCTGGTAGTACAGCCGGAACACGGCCTGCGAGTAGTTGGTCAGATTCTTCCGGTTCGGCGAGTAGAGCATCATGGCCAGTCCCACTCGGTTGTTCACCACATCATCCACAATGGTCTCCCAGTTGTCCGGCTTGTATTCGAAGGGGATATCCAACCGGTTCATCAACACCTTCGTGAAGTCGAGATCAAGTCCATGGGGCTCACCCCTCATATCCACCATCTGCAGGGGCGCATAGTCCAGGTCGATGGAGAAAAAGAGCGGGTTGTCTTTCGTATAACCAAGATTGTCGGCGCTTACCGGAAAGGCAAGTGCCAGCATAAAAAGGATACAACTCAGTCTTAGCTTCATATTGGCAACGGTTTCAAGCTTAAGGCTTGAATGGGGACAAAGATACGAAAAAAGTCTGTAATCACCAAACTTTTTGGCTGAAAGAAAAAATCCCCCGACGTAACCGTCAGGGGATTAGGGTTTATTTAGCCTCCGAAATTATCGTACATGATCGACTCCGGATCGACACCGAGACTGTCGAGCATTGAGACGACGGCGGCCGACATCGGTCCAGGACCGCACATGTAGTACTCCACATCCTCCGGAGCCTCGTGATCCTTCAGGTAGGTGTTGAGCATCACCTGATGGACGAAGCCCGGCGTGTACTTCACCCCGGCAGCATCGGCAGCGGGATCCGGACGGTCGAGCGCCAGATGGAAGTGGAAGTTCGGGTATTCCTTCTCCAGTCCGAGGAAGTCGTCCAGGTAGAACACCTCGTTGAGCGCACGTGCACCATAGAAATAATGCATCTCGCGATCGGTGGTGTGAAGGGTCTTCGTCATATGCATGATCTGAGCACGCAACGGAGCCATACCGGCACCTCCGCCGACCCATATCATCTCCTTCTTCGAGTCGAAGTGCGGGTGGAAGTCACCGAACGGTCCCGACATGATCACCTTATCACCAGGCTTCAGCGAGAAGATATACGACGAGGCGATACCCGGGTTCACATCCATGAATCCGCTACGGTCGGCCTTGAACGGCGGTGTAGCGATACGCACGGTGAGCATGAACACGTCGCCCTCTGCCGGATAGTTGGCCATCGAGTAAGCACGGATGGTAGGCTCGGGGTTCTTACACTTCAAGGGGAACAGACCGAACTTCTCCCATGACGGCAGATACTCGTCACCGATAAGCGACTTGTCAAAGTCCTTATCATAGTCGATGCAGTCGAAGGCAGGGATCTTGATCTGGGCGTAAGAGCCTGGCAGGAAGTCCATATGGGCACCGGCAGGCAACTGCACCTTGAACTCCTTGATAAACGTAGCCACGTTCTTATTGGAGATCACCGTACACTCATATTCCTTTACACCGAGGATGCTCTCATCGACATGGATCTTCAGATCACCCTTCACCTTACACTGACATCCCAGACGCCAGTGGTTCTTAATTTCCTTACGTGAGAAATGGGGCTTCTCCGAGTCGAGGATCTCACCGCCGCCCTCGAGCACCTGTACCTTACACTGACCGCAGCTGGCCTTACCGCCACAGGCTGAGGGCAGGAAGATACCGTTCTCGTTGAGTGTCGCCATCAGGTTGTTTCCCTGGGCCACACTGATGGTACGGTCGCCGTTAATCTCAATATTCACATTACCGCTGGGACTCAGATACTTCTTGGCCACCAGCAGGATAATCACCAAGAGGAGTATGACCAACAGGAAGACTCCTATGCTGTATGAAATGAATTGTATCATATGCCGTTTTAGATATTAAGTCCAGAGAAACACATCATCGCCATGGCCATAAGACCGACGGTAATAAACACGATACCGAGACCCTGCAGGGGCTTAGGCACATCCGAGTACTGCATCTTCTCACGGATGGCACCCAGCGCCACGATGGCGAGCGTCCAACCGAGACCCGAACCGAAGCCGTACACCATCGCATCCCAGATGGAGGTGATGGCCTGAGAGTTGGTCGGCTCCATGAGGATACGCTGCTGCATGAATAGCGAGGCACCCATGATGGCACAGTTCACGGCGATCAGCGGCAGGAAGATACCCAGTGCGGCATAGAGCGACGGCGAGTATTTCTCGACGGTCATCTCTACGAGCTGCACCATACCGGCAATCACGGCAATGAAGAGGATAAACGACAGGTAGCTCAGGTCAACACCTTCTGCGAGGCAGTCGGGACCCAGCACCTTGGTCTGCAACAGATAGTTCACAGGCACGGTGACGGTGAGCACGAAGGTCACAGCCAGTCCGAGGCCCAACGAGGTCTTCACGGTCTTCGACACAGCCAGATAAGAGCACATGCCCAGGAAGAAGGCGAAGATCATATTGTCGACGAAGATCGACCTGAATAGTAATGATATTGCGTGTTCCATATCTTATTTCTCCTTATAAAAATAGGCACGATGCACCCAGATGACACATCCCACGAGGATCAGTGCCATGGCCGGCATCGTCATCATACCGTTGTTCATATATCCGAAATCATAGGCGCAGTCGGGAATGATCTGGAAGCCCAGCAGACTGCCACGGCCTAAGAACTCACGCACAGCACCGACGATCACGAGGATCATCGCATAGCCGAGACCGTTACCCACACCGTCGAGGAACGACGGCCAGGGCTTGTTCTGCATGGCGAACGCCTCCAGACGACCCATCAGGATACAGTTGGTGATGATCAGACCGACATACACGCTCAACTGTACGCTCACATCGTAGGCGAAAGCCTTCAGGATCTGCGACACGATGGTCACGAGCGCAGCCACCACGACCAACTGCACCACGATACGGATGCGGTTAGGGATGGTGTTGCGGATAATCGAGATGATCACGTTCGAGAATGCCGTGATCACCGTGACGGCCAGACCCATCACGATGGCAGGCTTCAGCTGTGAGGTCACAGCCAGTGCCGAGCAGATACCCAGCACCTGACCCAGAATAGGATGGTCTACGTTTAACGGGTTTGTGAAAACCTCCTTATTTTGCTTACTGAATAATGCCATAGTTTTATTCCTCCACTACTTTAGTTGAATCAGTATTTGCAACAGTCTCGAGCATTCTGCCGACAGCGTATATTTGGAAACCCTTCAGGCCATCCTTCAGCATAGCATCAACACCGTTCGAAGTCAGCGTAGCACCAGTCACGCAGTCAACCTGTGTCTCAGGATTGTCCACCTTCTTCACGACAGAGAGCAACACGTTGCCCTGCTCATCCCAGATCTGCTTGCCGATGAATTTCTCCTGCCAGGCCTGAGAGTCCTTGATTTCAGCACCCAGACCAGCGGTCTCACCTTCGTGGTTGAAGTAAGCACCGAAGACCTTACCTTCTGGGTCGATGGCCAGATAACCGCTGATGCCGCCCCAAAGGCCCATACCTTTCAGACTAACCACAGCCACATCCTTGCCATCAATCTGGCACTCATAGAGCTTCTGACCGTTCTCTTCGTCGGTCTTCTCGGCCTTCACCACCTCGGCATACTTGGCCTCGGCCTCGGCACCGTCAAGGTTACGGATGTTCAGCGAGTAGAGGATCTGTTTCTTCACGTCAAGGGCGACGTTCGCATCCTGCATAGGCTTCAGTGCCTTATAGACAAAGGCCAGCAGGAAGGCGACGATCACCACCAGTATCGCACTATATATGATAATGTACGAATTCGAGTTTGTATTCATTTTCATATCTACTTCCCTCCTTACTCCTTTACACCTTTACTTCTGTTCAATCGCTTCGAGATATTACGCTCCACCACGAAGTGGTCGATCATCGGAGCGAACATGTTACCAAAGAAGATGGCGAGCATCATACCCTCGGGATAACCGGCGTTCATCACACGGATGATGATAGCCATCGCACCGATCAGGAAGCCGTAGATATACTGACCGCAGGTCGTACGACAAGAGGTCACGGGGTCGGTAGCCATGAACACGGCACCGAAGGCGAAGCCACCGAGTACGAAATGATGCCACCACTCGATCGACTGACCGGTCGTCTGGAAGATGAAGGCCAGCACGCCACCACCTACGAACACGCTCAGCATGGTGCGCCATGAGGCGATGCCCGTCCAGAGCAACAGGATAGCGCCCAGGGCGATGGCAAACAGGGAGGTCTCACCAATAGAACCGGGGATGAAGCCACAGATCATATCACAGATGGAAGCATCGGGAGCGATGCCCTGACCGATCTGTCCGAGTGGTGTGGCAGCGGTGAAGCCGTCGGGCAGTGTGTTACCCAAACCGAAAATCGAGTCCTGAGCCACCCAGACGGTGTCACCCGTCATCTTCGACGGATAGGCGAAGAACAGGAACATACGGGCTGCGATGGCCGGGTTGAAGATGTTCATGCCCGTACCACCGAAGATCTCCTTACAGAAGATCACACTGAAGGCGCAGGCCAGAGCCAGCATCCACAGCGGACAACCGATAGGCACGATCAACGGGATCAGGATACCCGACACCAGATAACCCTCCTGGATCTCCTCACCTTTCCACTGGGCCCATGCAAACTCAATGCCGAGACCGACGATGTAGCTGACCAGGATCTTGGGCAGGACTGCCAGGAAACCGAAGAAGAACACCTCCAGGAAGCTGGCCGATGCCAGTGTTCCGGCAGCAAGGTAGTTCTGGTAACCGATATTATACATACCAAACAGCATGGCAGGCATCAGAGCGAGCACCACCATACTCATAATACGCTTCGAGTCGATGGCGTCGTGGATATTCACGCCAGTCTTCGCCGTGTCATTAGGCACGTAAAGGAAGGTCTCAAAGCCGTCGAACACCGAACGGAAGGCATGTAGCTTGCCACCCTCTTCGAAGTTCGGTTTGATCTTATTGAGATAATTTCTTAAATTCATATATCAACTCCTATTAACTACCTTTCTTTTATGCGTTCTCTTTACGCAAGATATTCAGTCCTTCACGCACGATGCGCTGCAGTTCCAGCTTCGAGCTGTCAACGAACTCCGCCAGGGCGAAGTCCTCTGGACTCACCTCATAGATACCCAGCGCCTCCTGACGGTCGATATCACCGGCGATGATGGCCTTGACCAGATACTCGCCATAGATATCCATCGGCAGCACCTTGTCGTACTCACCACTCATGATGATATGACGCTGACCACCTTTCACACGGGCATCCAGCGCATAGCTTTTCTGACCCAACAGCCAAGAGAAATAGCTGCGGTTCACAGAGAACTGCTTGAAGCGCGGCAGGATCCAACCCAACAGCTCGTCGGCGTCGTCACCCTCGGGAATCACTGTGATCTCAGAGGTGTGGGCACCCAGATAACCGTCCTTGGTCGTCACACGACCCGTCAGCACATTACCGTTGATGATACGTACGCTCTTCGTGGCGTCATAACTGTTGCTCAGGAGTGTGGCGAGCTCCTCACCCACCAGCATATCGACATAGGCGGGGTTTTTGACCTCACTACCGCAGAGGGCCACCGTGCGACGCAGATCGACCTTTCCGGTATTGAAGAGACGACCGATGAAGAGCACGACCGTCGGATCACCGATGGTCCACACCACCTCACCCTTGTTCACCGGGTCGAGATGGTTCACCTGAACACCCACGTTACCGGCAGGACACGGACCGTCGAACACGTTCACGTCGACATCCTTCATGCCCTCCAGGGCAGAGCCCACGCCCACGCCGAGATAGGTCTTGGCAATCTTCGAGAGGGCAGTCAGACCTGTCTGGAAGTCCGCCTCCTGACCCTTTACCTCATATTCAAAACTGGCAGCAAGCGGTTTGTCGCGCAGCGCAGATACAAAAATTGCCTTAGGCTGGACACTCGGGTTGGTTGAAACAGCATAAGGCAACTGGTCGATGTAACCGAAGATACCGGCTTCCAGCAACGCGTTGATCACTTGCTCGCCTATCATGGTGCCGACCTCCCGTTTGCCGAAGTCCGTAAACTCCTGCTGGGCATCCGCATCCACCTTCACGCAGAGCACTTTCCTACGCTCACCACGCACCACCTCACGGACCGTACCGCTGACAGGCGAGGCAAACTTCACTTCCGGATACTGTTTGTTTACAAACAAAGCATCCCCGGCCTTGACCTTATCACCCTCCTTGACTATCACCTTCGGAGTCACTCCCTCGAAATCATCCGGAACCAATGCGTACTTTCCGCTCGATTTCAACTGGATCTTCTTCTCCTCAGCCAGTCCTTTCAGGTTAATGTCCAAGCCTTTGCGTAACTTAATCACATTTGCCATTTATATAAAGTTTGATTGAATAGTCGCTCAAATGCGCTTGCAAAATTAATAATAATTAGGTATAAAATGAGCAAAAAACAACAGAAAAATGCGATTATACCGATAAATTGTCGTATTTTTGCAGAGTAATTCAGTCAAAGGGAAAATAATTGCCATATCTGACTGACAAAATATAGAAACCCACCAGGACAGATCCACGTGAAAGTTCTCAAACGACTTGTCAGTATAGCCATCTGGAGCATCATCGCCATCAACCTGATGCTCCTGGGCGTGTCGCACCTGCCAGCAGCCCAACGGTACATCGGTTCGAAAGTGTCCGAGGTGCTTGGGGAGAAGTTGGGCACCCAGGTGTCCGTGGGCCGTGTCGACCTGGGTTTCCTCAACCGTATGATCATCGACGACGTGCTGATCTACGACCAGCAGCAGAAGGAGATGCTCCGTGTGGCCCGTCTGTCGGCCAAGGTCGAGCTCATGCCACTCACCGAAGGACGAATCTCCATCTCGTCGGCACAGTTGTTCGGTGCCCGTGCCCGTCTGTACCGGAAGGATGCGCAGTCGAAGCCCAACTACCAGTTCGTGCTCGACTCCCTGGCATCGAAGGATACGACCACCCATACGCCCCTCGACCTGAAGATCAACTCGTTCATCATGCGCCGTTCCAGTGTGGCGTACGACGAATATGATGTCGCCCCGACACACGGGCGCTTCAACCCGCACCACCTGTATCTGAGTGATATCAGTGCCTATATCAGTCTGAAGGCCCTGACCGACGACTCCCTGCACGTGAACGTGAGACGACTGGGGTTCAAGGAGCAGTCGGGA
The DNA here is from genome assembly GCF_900110895.1 of Prevotella aff. ruminicola Tc2-24. Classification (GTDB taxonomy): domain Bacteria; phylum Bacteroidota; class Bacteroidia; order Bacteroidales; family Bacteroidaceae; genus Prevotella. The sequence goes on from NZ_FOIQ01000001.1 coordinate 400,094, forward strand.
CTGGAGGTCAATCGTCTGACCTTCCATCTCGAGGCCGGTCAGCAGTCGGCCTCTCTGGAGGATTTCCTGTTGGAGATGCCCAGCTCGCGCCTGCAGATCGACACCCTCAAAGCCACCTACCGCCTATCCCCCACAGCGTCCAAAGCCACGGGCCAGACATCACCCCACACCACGGTCCCTGAGCCTGTCGAAGGGCAAACCGTGGCGGATGCTTCGACAAGCTCAGCAACCGCACCACAAAAAATGGGCTCAGCAACCGCATTGTCCAAATCGACCGCCCGTCCACATCACTCCACGCCACGGTCCCCACATCACTCCACGCCACGGTCCCTGAGCCTGTCGAAGGGCACGTTGGCCTTCCATGGCGGCATTAAGAACTCCTTCATAACCCCCTCAGACCTAAGATGTTTCAATCCCTCACTCAAGAACTTCCAGAGAGAGATATACATCGAGACACAGGTACATGGTACCGACACCCACCTGACAGTCCCCTCCCTCCAGTTGTTCACCCAGGAGAAGGATATCGACATCGATGTCAACGGCTGGATAGAGCACTGGCAGAAGCAACCCGCCTGGCATCTGCAGATGGACAGGATCGCCTGCTCGGAATATAGTCTGGACTTCCTTGCTAAGACCTTCCCCCAACTGCCTCAGGAGATCAAGCGTATTGGCAGTCTGCGGATGAACGGCACCTTCGACCGCAACCAACAAGGGACGACAGCGCTGAAGAGCATCGTCAACTCCGGTGCGGGCGATGTCGACATGCAGTTCACGATGACCGCCGACCGTTCCTTCGACGGAAAGATACATACCGACGGACTCCAGCTCCAGCGCCTGTTGGCCGACGAGGCCTTCGGCATCCTCGCCACACAGATCGACGTCAAAGGTCGGTTGTACGACAAGCAGAAGCCCGACATCACCGTCAATGGTCTCATCGACCAACTGGAGTATAACCACTATACCTATAATCATATCACCATCGACGGCACCTACCAGCAGGGCGCTGTGAACGGCACCTTTAACATTGCCGACCCGAACATCGTGGCCCAGCTGAGTGGTGAGCTGACCGAGGGGCTCTTCGACGGCTCTTCGGTCAAGGCCAAGAAGGTAAAGGTTGAAGGGGCAGTCACACGCTTCGTACCCGCGGCCGTCGGACTGGCCGACTGGGGCACGACGGAGGTGTCGGCGACCATCGATGCCGACTTCACCGCCCATACCATCAACGACGCACAAGGTAGTCTGCACATCCGCGACTTCACCATGACAGGCACGGAGAATGCCGCACCCTACCGACTCGACCACCTGACCGTCACGTCGGGCTACGACGGGGGCATCCACTTCGTATCGCTGAAGAGCGACTTCGCCGACGCGGAACTGAAGGGCTACTTCGACTACAAGACGCTCGCACAGAGCGTCACCAACTATGTGGGCTCCAAGCTCCCCACCCTGCCGGGCCTGCCCGTCACACGTCAGAAGACCGACAATAACTTCAGTCTCTCGCTCCTGATGACGAAGTCCGACTGGCTGCAACGGTTCTTCGGTGTCGATCTCCAGCTCACCCGTCCGCTGTCCCTGACCGCCCAGATGAACGACCGTACCAAGGAGATCAACCTCGACGGTACGCTGCCGGCCTTCGCCTATAACGGGGCCCGCTACTCCGACGGTATGATCCGCATCACCTCCCCCGCCGACACGATGAAATGCGACGTGAAGGTGAAGAAGCACCAGGACGACGGTGACATCCAGAGCATCCACCTGCAGGCCGATGCCCATCAGAACGAGATCATCGCCTCCCTCGACTGGGACAATCATAACCTCGAGAAACGGATGAGCGGTCAACTGAACAGCATCATCAGTCTCTACCAGAACATCGACAACAAGTCCGAAGCGCATGTCCGCATCCTGCCGTCACATGTCATCCTGAACAACGGCACCTGGACGGTGGAGCCGTCGGACATCCTCTATGCACAGAACCACCTGCTGGTCGACCACTTCGCTGTGAACCGCGGTCAACAGCATATCATCATCGACGGCACCGCCTCGAAACACAGCAGCGACGTGCTCACCGTCGACCTCAACGAGGTGGAGGTGGGCTATATCCTCGACCTCGTCAACTTCCACGCTGTGGAGTTCAACGGTAAGGCTACCGGTCGGGCGCAGATCTCATCGGCGTTCGGCGACTTCGCCGCTAACGCAGACCTGACGGTCGACGAGTTTAAGTTCGAGCAAGGACGCATGGGCGTGCTACACGCACAGACGACCTGGAACCAGGAGAAACAGCAGATCGACATCCATGCCGTGGCCGACGACGGACCTGAGGCCAAGACGCATATCAACGGCTTCGTGTCGCCGACCCATAACACCATCGACCTCGCCATCCGTGCCGACGGCACCTATATCGAGTTCATGCATAACTTCACGAAGAGCTTCCTGAGTCATATCACAGGACATGCCGACGGTGAGGTGCGTCTGGCCGGCACGCTCGACAACATCAACCTGACCGGTCAACTGGTGGTCGACGGTGAGGCCTCTGTCACACCACTCAACACCACCTACCAGCTGCGCCGCGACACGGTGGTCATGATCCCCGACGAGATCGAGCTGCGCCACATGCCGCTCTACGACCGTGACGGACATACCGGCTACCTCTCCGGCGGTATCCACCACCAGCACCTGACGAACCTGAGCTACGACCTGTCGGTAGAGGCCAATAACCTGTTGGCCTACGACTTCAACGACTTCGGCGAGAACACGTTCTACGGTACTGTCTATGCCACGGGCGACGTGGCCATCCATGGACGTTCCAACGAGGTGGTCATCGACTGTAATGTCACCCCGCAGCGGAACTCCGTCTTCGTCTATAACGCCGCCAACCCCGATGCCATCTCCAGTCAGGAGTTCATCGAATGGGTGACAGCCCCCGACTCCACGGCCACCCAGACCGCCAAGAGCACCAGTGTACCCAACCGGGCCACTGACACCGATATCTATATCAATTTCCTGATTAATGCCACCCCGGCGGCCACCCTCCGTCTGCTGATGGATGCCACCACGAAGGATTATATCACGCTCAACGGCGACGGTACCATCCGTGCCACCTTCCATGATAAGGGCGCCTTCAACATGTTCGGCACCTACACCGTGGACCACGGTACCTACGGCATCACGATACAAAACATCATCAAGAAGAACTTCACCTTCAACCGCGGCGGCACGATCGTCTTCGGTGGTGACCCCTATCAGGCTGCACTGAACCTGCAGGCGGTCTATCCCGTCAACGGTGTCAGCCTCTCCGACCTGAATATCGGCAAAAGCTTCACGAACAACACCATCCGTGTGAACTGTCTGATGAATATCGGCGGTCAACCGGCGGCCCCGCAGGTGGACTTCGACCTGGAGATGCCGAACGTCAATGCCGACGAGCAACAGATGGTACGCTCCGTCATCAACGGTCAACAGGAGATGAACCAACAGGTGGTCTATCTGCTCGGCATCGGACGTTTCTACAACCAGGGCGTGAACAACAGCACCGGCAGTGAGCAGCCCGACCAGGCCTCACTGGCCATGCAGAGCTTCCTCTCCGGCACGCTCTCCACACAGATTAACACCTTGCTGAACCAGATCATCAAGAACGACAACTGGAATTTCGGTGCGAACATCTCCACTGGTAACGAGGGATGGCATAACGCCGAGTACGAGGGTATCATCAACGGTCGTATGCTCAACAACCGTCTGCTGTTCAACGGACAGTTCGGCTACCGTGACAATGCCACCCAGGCCAACCCGTCGTTCATCGGCGACTTCGACGTGCAGTACCTGCTCTACCCCAACGGCAACCTGGCCCTGAAGGTGTACAACCAGACCAACGACCGTTATTTCACCAAGTCGTCGCTCAACACCCAGGGCATCGGTCTCATCATGAAGAAAGACTTCAACGGACTCCGCGACCTCTTCACGATCAAGAAGAAGCGCAAGCACAAAGACAAGAAATAATAACTCCAGGTTTACCACTCCTCGGGGTCGTAGCCCGGTTTACTGGCCGCCAGCAACTGCGACGTCTGTCTCATTTCGTACACCTGCATGGCAGGCTTCATGTACTTAGGCTTCTCTTGTCTTGTTTTCATTGTTTTAAGTTTTATGTTGAATTTGGGTACAAAGATAAACAAAAAAAATCGAAGTGACCAAACATCAGCTAAACAACTATCGGCTACCGATATAGAGGAACACCATTCCAAGGAGTACCAGCGCCAGGTCGAAGGCCTTCGCCTTCAGGTTCTTCTCGTGGAAGAACAGGGCACCGAACATAAAGCTCACAATCACACTGCCGCGACGGATCATCGACACGATACTGATCATGGCCTCCGGCAGACTCAGCGAATAGAAATACATGAAGTCGGCGGTCGACAGAAAGAGACTCACGCCGAGGATCGACCACGACCAGTGGAACGGTGTCGTCTCCCCGTGTTTCGGCCACCAAAGCAGCCACAGCATCACACCCATCATCCCACACTGATAGATATTATACCACGACTGCACCATCATCCGGTCCAGTCCTACGCCCCCGCTCTCGGGCGGTGCCATCAGGAACTTATCATAGAGACCGCTGATAGCACCGAACACAGCCGCACCCACGATCATATAGATCCAGTGGTCGTGCTTGAAGTCGATGCCCTCCTTCTTACCGCTGCGACTCAGTAACAGGAACGAGGCGATGGCCAGTAACACACCGACCCACTGCCACAGGTTCAACCGCTCGCCGAACACCAGTAACGCACCCACCAGCACCATCACCGGTCGTGTCGCATTGATCGGGCCTACGATCGTCAGCGGCAGATGCTTCATACCGAAATAGCCCAGTATCCAACTCGACAGGACGATCAGGGCCTTCAACAGGATATAACGGTGCAGCTCCCAACCGCCGCTGGCCACATGGAACACCGTTCCGTCGAGCACCGTCGACGAACCGCTCAGGACGATAAAAGGAAGGAATATCAGTGATGAGAACAACGTGTTCAGGAACAGTACCGGAATCACCGCGTTCTCTCTCAACGCGTGTTTCTTAAACGAATCATAGCAGCCCAACAGTGCTGCCGACATAAATGCCAATATCAGCCACATACCTTAATACTCAACCTTCTCTAAGAACAGCGCATGCCCCGGCATGCTCTCTCCGGCCTCCGTGCGCCGCCGCCCCTCAATCACCTGTCGGAACTCCTCGATCGACAGTCGCCCGCGCCCCACATCGACCAGCGTACCCACCACGGCCCTCACCATGTTCCTCAGGAAGCGGTTGGCCGTGATCTCGAAGTACCAGCTGTCGGGCGATGTCTGATGCCACCGCGCGGCCGTCACCCGGCAGAGCGTCGTCTTCACGTCGGCACCGCTCTTGCAGAAGGCCCCGAAATCCTCATATTCCAGCAGCGTCTGAGCCGCCTCGTTCATTCGGTCGAAGTCGAGCGGGTAATGCAGCTCACAGGAGTAAGCCCTCAGGAACGGCTCCTTGACCGTGTGGATATAGTAATGGTAGGTACGAGACACCGCCGAGAAACGGGCGTGCATCTCATCCTCTACCGGTTCAATCTTCTGGATAGCGATATCATAAGGCAGCAGTCTGTTGAGCTTATACGCCAGTTGGTCGCAGTCGATCACCCCGCACCTGTAGTCGAAGTGGGCCACCATCATCCTGGCATGTACGCCGGCATCCGTCCGTCCGGCACCCGTCACCGCCACCGACTCCCGCAACAAGGTCGAGAGCGCCTGTTGCAAGCGCTCCTGCACCGACTCACCGTTCGGCTGTATCTGCCAACCGTGATAGCGTGTGCCGTCATAGCAGAGGGTGATGAAATAACGCTGTGTCTTCGGGAAGAACCGCTGGAACTCATTCTCGAAGTTCGGTGTCAGCACCCCTTTCCCGATGGTCTCGCGGATCTCCTGTACCGACCAGAACCGTCCACCGTCGAGCTCCTCCGACGGACAGACCGGACCGTCGTACACCGTACGGTGCACATACACCAGTTCCTTCTCCCGCTGACTCTCGAAGACATACATCCCCAACCGTTCCGGTACGAACGCCGTGATGCCCAGTTCCTCACGGACCTCACGCGTCAGTGCCTCCTCGGGCGTCTCACCATAGTCGATATGTCCGCCTACGGCCGTATCCCATTTCCCGGGCTGTATGTCCTTCCATGCCGGACGTTTCTGCAGGTACAGCTCCCCCTTGGAGTTGAACACATGCAGATGTACCACCGGGTGTAACAGTTTCGACCCGTCGTGACACTCGCCACGCGTGGCCGACCCGATCACCACCCCGTTCTCATCCACCAACGGAAACGTCTCCAACCGGTTGTCTTGCATCATCTTATCCCTCAATACTTGCCTTGATGCTGTCAACGATGTACCGCACATCCTCGTCGGAGACGTAAGGACCTGCCGGCAGACACATGCCCACCTTGAAGATGGCCTCACTGACCCCGTTCACGTAGGCCGGTGCCTCTTTGTAAACCGGTTGCTTGTGCATGGGCTTCCACACCGGTCGGGCCTCGATGCCCGCCTTGTCGAGCGCCATACGCATGGCCTCCACATTATCGTTAGGCTGACAGTCGGTCACAGCCACCGATGCCGTATGGATCACGCCGGCAGCACCGCCCACGGCCCCTGTCACCACTGTCTTATAAGCGTTCTCCTGTCCCTTCACCTTCAGCTCCGGATCGAGCGTGATGGTGCAGAGCCAGTAGTTCGAGTCGTAGTCGCCGTTGGCGGGCTGTCCATGTACGGTCACCCCCTTCACATCCTTCAGCAACGCCTCGTATAAGGCCTGCACATGCTGATGATGAGCGATATGATCCTGGACGATGGTCATCTGTCCACGTCCGATGCCGGCGCAGATGTTCGACATGCGGTAGTTATAGCCGATGGTCTCATGCTGGTAATACGGATAACTCTCACGTGCCTGCGTGGCCAACCACATCACCCGCTGCCAGGCCTCCTTGTCGGGACAGATCAAGGCACCGCCGCCAGAGGTCGTGATCATCTTATTACCATTGAACGACAGCACACCGTACGCACCAAACGTACCCAACACCCGTCCTTGGTAACGGGAACCGAAACCCTCCGCGGCATCCTCGATCACAGGGATCCCGTAGCGGTTGGCAACCTCCATGATACGGTCGGCCTGATAAGGCATACCATACAACGCCACCGGCACGATGGCCTTCGGCTTCTTACCCGTCTTCGCAATACGGTCTTTGATGGCCGTCTCCAACAGCTCCGGATCCATGTTCCACGTCTCCTTCTCAGAGTCGACGAACACCGGTGTGGCACCCAGGTACGTGACTGGATGCGACGAGGCGCAGAACGTGAAGCTCTGCACGATCACCTCGTCACCAGGTCCCACCCCACAGGCGATGAGTGCCAGGTGTATGGCTGCCGTACCTGCCGACAGTGCCACCACCTCCTTCTCCTGTCCTTCGGAGTTCACGAACGCCTTCAGGTCCTCCTCGAACCCGTTCACGTTCGGCCCGAGGGGCACCACCCAGTTGGTATCAAACGCCTCTTTGATATATTTCTGTTCCAGTCCGGCCTCACTCATATGAGCCAGACAGAGGTAGATTCTTTTATTTGCCATGATTATGCACGTCTTTTTTCCTTGTAAGATTCTGATCAAGATAAATCGCCACAAAGGTAAAAATAAAAAACGAACCCTGCAAGGAATTCGCCCATTTTAAGTATACAAATAACACTTCCCCCCCAAGGCGTGTTAGTGCCTTGGGGTGGAATGAGTATTATAATCATTCACTCCTTATCATCTATATCCAGCAGGAATGAACCCAATGACGGCAATGCGCCTAACTTTCCGATCTTATAAGAACGGAAAAGCGACAGATTCTTATGCAGTCCGAACTGATCGGCACGTGTGAACTTTGAAGTGGCAGTCTTTGACGATTTCTCGGCAAACCACACCAGATTACGATTTTCGTTTAAGAAATCCTCTTTCAGCAAGAGAATCTCCTGCGACGTAAAGATCAACTGCGATTCATTTGAATTATACAAGAACACATTCAGGAAATAGAGCAAAAGATCATAATGCAATTCCACATCCAGTTCATCCATCATATAGACATGGTCACCAGTCACCATATCATAAAGGAAATCAAGAATCATCAGATACCTCTTAGTACCTTTAGACTGACTTTCATCCCCCAAGACGAACAGCCCCAGCTCTGACCCATTCAAGAACTGTACCTCTTCAAATATCGTTTTAAATTTCGTACTCAATACAGTTTCCTCATATCGATAGCTAAAATCCTCAATATTAAAATCAGCCTTTTTCAATAACTGCAGGAAGAACTTCTTTTTCTTCTCGTCATGAGTCACGTTACCGATTCTCTTCTTGAAAGTGTCTGGATAATCGCCATCAACCTCATGAACATGAGCCGCTATCCAATTATACAGGTTAGCGATCCCTAAAGCATCATCTCCCAAAGCCACCTTGTTGAAGGTTGACAAAACAGAGTGATTATTCAGAGTGTTCTGAATAATTGCGTCCTGAGTCTTTGACAGAAGCTTAAGACTATTACCAAATCGGATGTCAGCCTGAGTGTCAGCAGAAGTATATGAACGCTCATAGAACAGCGCCTTCGTGTTATTCGGATAATAATAGAGCTCTTCTTTCAATATATAATCCGGGAAATAAGCCACCTGATAGTCATACCTAATCTGATTGGCATAGAACGACACGAACAGTTTCGTCGGCTGGTCTCTGTTCAGTGCAAAAGGCCCACCTCCAATGACTGCATCCTCTTTTCCTGAACGAGAAGCGAACAAGATGTCAAACACGTTTTGAAGAGCATACAGGATATTCGACTTACCAGAAGCGTTGGCACCATAGATAATCCCAAGCTTATTAAGCCTGGTTCCATTTGCCATCTCAACAGATGCGACGGAATCATCATTCCCCTTGCATTCAAAGTTCAGAATCTGCTTGTCGCGGATTGACTTATAATTCTCTGCCCAGAACTCTCTAATCATAATTCACTTAATTTTAAGACGATTTTCGTAAGAAAGTTACGATTTTGGCACAAAAATACAACAAATCATCCAATCATGCAAAGAATTACATCTTTATTTAGCATTAATTATATCAAAATGTAGTATTCCTTATTCTTTAATGTCATCGGTTAATGTCACTAGTTTACTGCATTACGTTTTTTACATCATCACATGGCAGACACCTGTTCCAGAGACTTTACGCGACTTTCTAGGCATACAATTGAAGAGATAATAACTTAAAAATTGTACCCTTAATTTATCTGATGTCTATGACCTGTCCCCCAGGCATACATCCCGTACGTCGCTGTCTCATGGCGATCATTTCTTTTCCGCTTTCATTTCATGTTATCTTCCTGTCATTATGTCACGCCCCCCTTCTTTGGCACTCTATTTGCACTCTTTGGTTGAATGCTTATCAAAAATCCATATGTCACAGTTTACCATCATAGCAAACAAGCAAAGTCCAGTGCTCCATATTGAAATGCACGACAAAAAATCAGTTCGCCTCCTTGCTGAATTGTTAACTGGTAACTCTGCTGCCACGCGAATTCCTCGTGTATTGACTGTTACAGAAGATTTTAAAAACAGGTTCCATCTCCTGGATGTCATTGGCGAAAGAGCTTATTCTGCAAAGCAATTCTTTAATGAAATTTCTTTTGGCCAGCATTTTCTTTTCCTCCCTGGTCACATTGATGATTGTCTCCTAATCTACCTTCACACATTGAAACTTGCGAATCTGGATGGTGTATCTCTCAAATCTGTAGATTTAGGTAAAGTCTTCCCTTATCTCTATAAACATTATGAGGTTCGTACTTTCAACGGTAATGAGCGCCTCAAAATTGGCGTTTATGATAAAGAAAAACGTGTTTGCCGTTTTTGTGGCCGTTCTATGCCAGAAGCAAAATTCAAGCAGAAAGCCCATGCCATCTCAGAATCCCTTGGTAATAAAGGCCTGGTATGCCTCGAAGAATGTGATGATTGTAACACACGCTTCAATCAGACCATCGAGCAAGACGTTACCCGTTTATTCCAACTCATTCTTATCTTGAAAGGTATCAAGGGGAAGAACGGCAATCCAACTTTACAAGGCGATGGTATTTCCATAAAGAATGATCCATTCTCACAATCAACACTTGGGAGAAGCACCTTGGTTCTGAAAGTACCAAATATGCCAGACACACACGACCCGCAAGAAATCGCGAAGTTCATATCGGGATTATTCTCCGGTTTCTCCAGCATCAAATATATCCCTCAGAACATCTACAAATGCTTCTGCAAATATGTACTGAGTGTAATTGACAGCAAGTACCTACCCTATTTCAAAGGTACTATCGACTGGATTAACGAGCCTCCGACCAAACGCCGCCTACCTCCCGTCTGGTATTATAGTACCCCTATCAGCACCGATACGCCCTATCTAGTTGTCATGCAGCGCAAGCACAATCATAAGGACATTCCTTATTGCTGGGCTATTCTGAACATCGCAGGGCATCAGCATCTATTCATTATCCCATTTTGTACCCGCGACAAATACAAGTTTGTTAGTAAAACCCGCGTGAATTTTTTCCTCAATGGACTCAAGAACGTCATGCCTAACGTCAACTTACAACCTATGAAGTTACATGGCATCACACCCACAAGCTTAAAGATAAACACAAAAATTGAGATACCACCAGAATGTGTGGAAGGGCGAGATTATTATTTCCTTAAACCTCAAAAACCAACAACAGTATGAAAAATAAGACAACGCATCACACCCCTTGCGCTATCTGCAAGTCTCAACCTGCAGATAAAACCAACTCCCATATAATTCCAAGTTTCTTTGTCGCTATGGTATCCAGTATTGACAACAGTTATAAACGGGATAAGGAATTACTATATACCATTGGCGACCGTATTACTACGCCATATATCGGCCATGCAGTTAGAGAAGAGGAATTACTCAGCAGTTTCGATTCAATAACAGACGAGCGCCTTGCCATGATGAATGACAACACCGTCTCAAAAGATTATATCTTCTGTCCTCATTGTGAAAAGAAGCTTGGTGAGTATCTTGAATCACCTTGGCACGATCATCTGTTTAACAACAGAAAGATTAGCCCTGCCTCAGCTTATTTCTTTTGGGCATCGATCCTTTGGCGAATCTCAGTGTTCGAGGGAATAAACTTTAAGTTACCTACCCATATAGAGAAATCCCTTAGAAAAAGACTAAACGCCTTCATCGTAGCCAAAGACAACAAAAGCGATACATCTCAACTAATGAGCAATCTTCCGTTCTGCTACAAAGTCTTATACTGCAAGGATTATTCTAAACATCATGGCGGACTCATCTATTACGAGTATGATTGTAAATCCAAGGTAGTCACACTGCTCCTTGGCGATGTAGCAGCTTGCTTCTCATTCCACAAAAATGGTTCATTTGATAAGTACTCTTTTCACGGTCTAGAAGAAACATTCCCAAATGCATCTATTAATGATGGTTCCTGCAATGAAGCAATCCTTAATGTCGATGCGAGTATATTAGACATCACCAATTCAAGACTAATCAACAAATTGCAAACAATAAGATTGGAGGCAGACAAGAAGAACATTCTAGCCATGTGGAAAATGGTAAGGAAAAAATCAATTCCTAATCTTCCTTCTAAACCCGATGATTGTTTTATCAGATACGTTATTTCTGAATTACACAACGATACCGTGAAGTCCGGTGAAAAGATTACCCATGAGTATTTTTCCAAATGTTTCGGTATGGGGCTAATAAAGATCTACAACATAAATCTTTATTAGTAGGCTTTATTCACTAAGGGGACCAGCCCTTTCGCAGGCTTTCTTTCATTCTGTTGATACAGATTCTTTCGTTTGTGTTGTTCGATTATATCCAATAATCATTCACTGCACCTTGTATTAACAACAGCTAACAATCTAATAGACTACCGCCCCATGAGCGTAGCAACGAACTTCTCGGCTTTCTGTTGTTTCTTTCCTGTTATTCTCTCATCTATCTTATATTATTAATACACCACCACGAGTCAATATCTGATTTTCGCACATCATTCTCTGCCCCATACGAGTTTCTTCAACACCGCAATCATCTCTATGCCTTTACAAAAAATGTCTTCAAGTACTTCCTGCTGCGTCTTAATTCCCATCTGAAAATAATCTTCACAACTTTTCTTCTTACCTCTGCTCTTTCTATGAGCAGTAGTTGAAGAACGTAATTCTTGTAGATTACGGAGAAAAGAAATGGAGTCGTGTATGTCCTTCTCTTCGGATAGAAGGAAAAGTTCAAACTTGCTTATCCCACCTTTAACAGCGTTCTTGTCTGATGCATTTAACGATTTCAACCTTGCTTGAACATTACTATTGGTCTCATCTATACTCTTTACCAATTCATCTTCATTCAAAGAATCAATAAGAATTTTGGTCATTGACAGTATCTGTTCCTCAAAGTCACTAGGATTATTTTGCTGAGTCAAACAATGCAACGTCTTGAATCTGTGTTCATCATCAGCTGCCAACGGTAGGAATAATGGCCAAGCATACTTCTTTCCCCACGATTCGTTAAACACTTTGAACTGATACTTGAACTTCAAATCTGGAAATTCAGGATTGTAGGATCGTCCTACATACCATCTTGCAAAAGCGGTATTACTAACCTTAGCATCAGGTGGGGGGGCTATATTATATCCTTTCCAATAAAGTTGCTCTTCGTGTGGTAATCCTCCCAAATCACCCAAAATGACAATTGCATAGTCGCGCTGGTCGTTGTCCACCCTCAGATCCCATACTCCTTCACAATAAATACACCCATCTGTTACCTGATATCTACTAGGGTCTTTATAATATTTGTCAAGAACCGCTTTCCTGAAGAAAACAGGAATCACAGCTAGGGGGGCGTCGTCTCGTTTCATAAAATAATTTGAAAGTTGTCTTTCATTACAAGTATAAGAACGCTCATCACCATTCTTATCATATCCAATAATAAATTCTTCATAGGTTTCATCATGGAAGTAAGGATATTGGTCAGCATCGAAATCATCTGTATTATATCTGAGAAGACACTTCCCCATTACCCAGCCTCCAGATTTATTTCCATCAGCAAGATTCCCTATAAGGCTAGTATAATTGTAGATGAGATTCTCTTCATTTACAATCTCATTTTGAACCGGTTTGATGCCAAGTTCAAAAAACGAATTCTCCGAATAGCGCTTTATATCAATGAAGATCAACAGGTTAATCCTCCTTGCAGCAAGATAAGAGCGTAGCAGTTTGGCCTTCATCTTTACTTGGATTCCTTTTATGACTGCTACAACATCTTTATTACCATTCTCGTCTATCGTTATAAACTCACGCTCATCTTCCGACTTGTATTTCTCATGTATGCCACAAAAGAGACGAAACTCTTCTGACAACTCCACATAAGCGGGATGGGTACCGTACCTGTCCCTGTATATTACAAAAGGCTCAACATCCTCATTGTTTCTTACGTATTCATATGAACCATCGCTCCATAAGTTAACGGAAGGGGCACCATGGCCTCGCAATAAATCCCACTGGTAATCATGCATACACTCCCCAACCTTGTTATCCAGAACAAGAGCGGAATGCACGGCCTTATCACTAACGGTAATCCATCCTCTGTAGATAAATCTATCTCTAAGTCCTTGAATCACATCCAGGCAGAGTATTTGCTCTTTTGCTGTCATAACATTAACAATATGTTCGAAAGTGTATTTCGCGCTCATCAAAGTCACTGATACTTTTATCAATCTTCTTAGCTTTCATTATATCAGCCAATGCCAATAGTTGGGTATTATGGTTTATTCCTGGATCTATAAAATAGCAAGGCTTATTATGATAATCGAAATAGTTCAACAGATAGTCATTTATTCCTTTATCCTTTCCGCCATAGCCTATCACAATCAACACCTTCGCATTAATCAGGTTGTTCTTAAACTTGCGGAACAACCTCTTATAAAATCTAGAACGATAAAATGGTGTTTTAGTGGTAGCACCTGTCAAGAAGTCTGCATGAGAGGAAATGAAATCATTATCATATCCATTCTTCTTTGAGCGTTCTCTTTCCAAATCCATTAATCCCATTCCATATCTGAACTTCACCTCACAATCATCAACTAGCACATATCCAGTTCCTCTATGTATCATCACATAATTAAGACTACCATGAAGTTTATATAGACGGATAGGCTTGCCATAATATCGGCCTGTATATCTTTCCAATCTACAACGATAGGAATCCCGACCTTTAATATTCAGTATTCCATAATATCTTGACCCATAGTCATCAAAACCATCTGACATATCGCCGTTGATATAGTCTGACCGATTGAATGATTCTAAAAACAAATCGTGATTTAGTGTATGTATATTGACGAGATATTCTTCCTTCAATTTACTGAGATATTGTAGAAAGTTATTATATAATGCTCTAGGCTTTGTACCATACGGCCCTATGTGAGTGGGCTCACCCTCATACCAAGACTTATTATCAGCATCTTTCAACAGATGAGCCACCATCTGGCTATAAATATCAGGCAAACTACCAGACAACAAATATGGATAGTCTGTTTCTGATTTATATTTTTCAAAGACTGATGCATATTCTGTGTGTAAGTCTTTTGAGCGCAACACATCCATGAATTGCTCGTAGTCAAACTCTACCACTCTTTTGTTGTATGCAGCTATCAGATCTTTGCACAAACAAAATGCCTGCTCATGATTGTTTGTATATCCAAAATCCGGTTTAGTTCCATCCGTATTAGTAGCCAACACACCAGCGGGTGAAAAGGCTACAGGTTGTTTGTCAAAATCAAGTATGCCATTATTAACATCAGCACCCTTAGGATAGCCCATAGGTATAGAGAATCCTGCCCCAAGAAGGAATGCAATTGACTCTCTTTGATCAAAGTGTCTTTTCTCCTCAGATTTATATCCAAAATCGGGTATTTCTTTTCTATTTGACATTATTGTATAATTTTAATGATACAGATTCCATTATTTAACGGGGAGGATAATGGTTAGTATATTTATGGTTGGTCAACATTGTCATTGATGATTGATGTCCGAATGCATCATGATTAGTAATAACCGCTTACAAAGATAGTGGATATTTTTGTAACGGCAAAATTTTAAACAATAAAAAACGCTCGGTGGTTAAACCGAGCGTTGGAACACTTGTTCAAACACATCCACCTCTCGTTTGGCTATCCCAAGGCGAGAGGCTATCGATCTCCAATGCTTCACACCCTCTTTCACCTCAGAAATGATGTTCTGTGCATCTTTCTTGCCAATCATATATTCCTCACAAGAATCAAGTAAGATTTGCAAGTCTGCATGATTCGTTGTGGAGTTGATGAGCAATGCCTGATGGTCGTTTAAGGTCGGATTCATGTCGTACGCCGGTGAAAGCGTCCAGCCACTAGGTGTGAGCAGGAAGCCATGATTACGGAAATGGTCATCGCTGTTGCCTATGGCGATATTAAATGCCACACGACGATAGAGCTGACGCAGGTTATCTTCCACATCGCAACAATTTTGGAGAATGAAGTCAACAATATCCAGATATCCATGCCCCGTCTTGGCATCACAACCGTCTGTCAACCCCAAAAGAGTCATGGCTGATGCAAAGTGAAGGCGACGTCCGTCTTCGGTTCTATCAAAACGTCTGGAGAGCAAAGCGTGGTATTTATCCCCAGACTTGATCACAGCTGTTTCGGCAGTAACGACTCCTGCATCTTTAGCTAACAGATGACTGAGATGTTCCCATAGTGAAACATCATAATCGTCATGCCTTGACGGGAACTTTGCCACACACAGTCTCCCCTGCTCATCCATCACCCCAGCCTTCGGACGCGCTCCACCTAAAGAAGTGCCTGGTTGTATCAGTTGCAGAAGCCATTTCTTCTCAGGCAGTTGGTTCAGTTCTTCACTCTTCTCTACCTCCATACTTGCTGCCACCAATGCCCGGATATCGGTCAAAGGCGGAATACGTAGTGAAGGGGCACAATTAATAAAATCCCCCTCCTTCGACTCTTTGAAACGGAAACCGCCCATGCGAGAGAAGTCATCAATACCCATCAGGTAGTCAAAGGATGAAAGATTGCGGACTGGACGTTGCTCTTCAGCGGCAAGAATCTGCTCACGACGATTAAGCAGAAGACGTCCCCAACGGTCAGGCAACGCATCACTGAAACACCCAAAGATATCTTTGCCAGGCTGGGTATATTGCTGACCAGGATAATTATTGATATCGGCACTCAGGAATATGCTACCATATTGCCGTAACCAATCATTATCGAACTTGAACGAATAGCTATCTGAGCCACGAAGTGTTTCGTAGCCCAGTTCACCTATCAACAAAGGCTCATTCAGCCAGTTAAAATCTGCATATATATATACCGTCCGCATAGTTCACTATTTCTTCGACGCGCGTTCACGATGTTTGAGAGCGAGGTCCTGCAAGGCACGACCCATCTCATCTTTCTGTGCCAGTAGTAGGATATCATCATCAAGTTGAAGAGCATAAAGCACACGGAGATAGATACCCATAGCAACTGTCGGGGCACCTTTCTCTATTCGTGCCACAGTCAGCGGAGAGCAAGTCGCACGTTCTGCGATCTGTGCCACACTTAGATTTCTTCGCAGTCGTGCAAGCTTTATCTGTTCGCCCACCGTCTGCATCTTCTGTTCCAGTTTACGGGGTAGTTTTGTACCCATTGTTGTTTTACCCATAACAATCACAACACTTAATTATGTGTGCAAATATAAAGGTTTTTATTTATTTTATGATAAGTTATGGCAAATATATTGCTATTTTATATCATTATTTAACATTTCCTGTTAATACAAGAGTACGATCACCGAGCGTCGCGGGTGCTAATAGCCTTCATTTTCTTTCTGTCACCAGAAAGAAAACCGAAGCAAAAGAAAGAGTGCGAAAACGTCCTGCCTCGGAGGCCGTCTGTCCGATTTTAGTAGCCACTCAATGGGCTCGCTTCGCTCAAACAGCATTTCGTATTTCGTTGCTTGTCTTGCACAGCAAGCCAAGACTCAATATGGCTCCGAAAATAGTACAGTCTCTAAAGACCTCCTCGTGCGGAGTGTTTTCGATATTTGCTGCGCCTGTCGAAGCACAGAAGCGTAAAGGCGTTGCGGGTGCTGCGCCATCATCAATGCGCCAGCCGAGAGTGACAAGCGGGACCTGTGATGGTCCCAGCTTACCTTAATGTAAGAGCGACAGGAGGAGCGGTTAAGCCCCTTGCCAACGATTGGCGAGGGGTTTGGGGAGTGGTTCGAAGCCCCTTCTTAAGGACAAGAAGGGGTTGGGGTTGTTGGTGAACCTGCAGGGTATAACCCTGCACTATGCCGCCACTCTTGGCGCAAGAGAGAATGGCCCTTCTTGGACGAGCCAAGCGAGCAGAGCTCGAGCGCGACAGACTCAAGGAGTGTAAGACAGTATGGGCAGTCTAGAAAAACATCGTGGGCAGAGAGTTCTTACGCTTCTGCTCCAGTTCACTAGTCATTCGGTCGATGGCCGTCTTAAAGAAGAAAGCGACCAGATGTTCATCCGTACCCTCGGTACGTATCTGTTTCAAGGCCGAGATATAAGCTGCGCGATCTTCAATCCTGATAATCAAAAGAGGATGACCAGTCTTCAGAAGAATAAAGTTCGACAACAGTCTTCCCGTCCGGCCGTTACCATCGCGGAAAGGATGCAGATATTCATAATACCCATGCCATTTGGCAGCCACGACCATCGGATGCTGTCCATCATCAAGTGCCCGACATGTTGACGCCATCAGTTTCGGCACCCGAGCGATCAGTTCCTCATGATTGCCGAAGACCGTATCTCCAGCAGCCATATCCTCTGTTGTATAAGCTCCTGCAACAGCATCAGGCACACGATAGCTTAAGGTGTGCTCCGTCACCAGACGATTGATCTCCTTTAGCAACATCTCATCGAAGGCATGATCCAAGTGAGTCACCATATAGTCGAACGCCCGGAATTGATCCGCCATCTCCGTACACTCCAGAAGCGAGCGCCCCACTGGCACCATCGCCATACCCTGTTCCCTGAGGATCCTCGTATCATCGACCGTAAACGAGTTTCCCTCAATGGCACAAGAATGAGCAGAGAACAGAATCTCGTTGTATTCCATCCACTGTTTCTGACTCATCCTCTTTGAGATTTTCCTCTGATACTCCTGTCGGATGCTTTCGTATTGTTCAATCTCTTTCTCGAACATCGTGGGCAAAGATAATCATTTTCTTCTATCCCACCAAATAAACGAATAAAAATGTATGGAGGGGGATTGCTCAGGGACTACAAGCTCAGGGAGATGGCAGGCAAAAAAAAAGATAAAGATTCTTGCAGATATCAGATTTTTTGTCGAAATTTGTAACTTAGGTAAACATAACAAGATATCTTACGATACTTAGAGATGCCAACACAATCCAGTTAATAAAATAATCAACTATATCTCGTATGTATGGAGGAGGAGAAGAAATCTGTCCATGAGGTTGAGCGAATATTCAGCGAACACGTCTTTATTTTGAGTGAATGGGGCTACAAACGAGTCAGCATTCATGATATTATTTACTTGGAGGCTCAACAAAGCTATTGTTACATACATCTTTCCCCGAACAACGGAAAGAAGATTGTATCTATCCCTATGTGCGAAGTGTTAGAGGACCTGAACCCTCTTCTGTTTGTACGTATCCATCGCTCCTATGCCATCAACATTGAGCATGTCACCTTATTTGCCGGTAACATGATAAGAATGGACAATGGTGTTGAACTCAACATTGGCAGGGAATACCGTTATAATGTTGAAGAAGCGTTCGTGCTGATTGGCTCGAGGAAACGTGTTAAAAAGAGCTCATCATGCTAATAACTGACCAACTCGTGAGTCTCCACCTCGCATAAACGCAACCTGATCTGCAGTCTTGGTTTCTTGCTTTCAAGAAGCGTCAGACAGACCCACCTGTCAAAGCCTTTCGTATGTTCCCGCATAATGATTTCCATCTGGCGATTGATCTGGACCTGATAGAGCAGACGGTCGGCTATCATATAACACTCGACACGTGAAAGACAAACGCCAGGGAGGTTCAGGAGAAAGGTATAGGCCTCCGTCAAAGATGACACCGTCCCTTTCCAGCGGCGATGACCAGGGGCGTTGCGGGTGCTGAGCGGTCCCTGAGCTTGTCGAAGGGCAGGTCGAAGCACAAGGCCGTGCCCCTGCGGTATACCCTTCGACAGGCTCAGGGGCCGCAGAGGGGAACGCTGGAGAAGGTATTCTGTTAATGTTTCGACATAGAGATCATTTTCGCGTCTTCCAGATCCCCGTCGAAACAACAGACAGAACACCGACCTCATCCAGTTTCCCCATGTACGAATCAACGACATCTTCCTCACTAACGGTTAGATAGAACCGGCGTTATTGACCCTCTGCTGTGCCTCCTCGACCTTGGCCAGTATAGAAAGCGCTTTTGCAGACGCCTGTCGGTCGATATCCAACCTTTGGTGACACCACGGGCAAGACAAGCTCCTTTGATACAGAAGATGATGGATAGGAACAGGCATGAACTGACCACAACGCGGGCATGCGAAGCCCGGTACACGTTGCTGTGCCTGAGGACTTGTTGTTATCTTTGTTTCCATTGACTATATTGTTTAATTATCGTTTTTCTGGGGCTCCTCTTTCTTCTCAACCACATCCGCCACCTGTAGATTGTTGGTTGCCAGATTCAGCAGGTTAGACAGTCCGCCAGGCATATCGGCCTGCCGCATCTTCACTTTCACCTTCATATTCGCAGCCAGTCCCTGTCTGGCCTTACTCTCAGCATCCCCTTCTATACGCGACGCAGCCATGGACACCCTGAGCTTCACCCCCTCCTGCTTCGGTGCGGCGTTGTCCCCCCTGTCCCTCAGAGAGAACGTGGAATGATCGTCAGGATCCACTGCATCGATAATCTGGATATCGAAATCGAAGTCAGCCTCCTTGACCTGAAGCAAAGGCAACGGCACCAGAGTCATCAGCGGGATGGAAGCTTTTTTCTGTTGCGTAACCCTCCCCTCCTGTACGGAATAAGTGAACTCCAGCATCCTCAGATTGCCGACCTCGCCTGTCACGTGGTTATAGGAGTCAAAAGCCAGTTCATAGAAATAACTGAGATACCTTCTGGCAGAAATGCTATCCGCATCAATCGTTGCGACCAAAGGACCTGAGATCAAGTCTTTCAGTTCCATGATCTGCCTACTTGCATTTTTGACAACCGTTTTCATACGCACAAAAATTACTCCTCATTCATATAAAGATTGATATTGTTCGGCGACACCTTGAAACGTAAGGTGTGGATAGCCTCTTCCGGTAGTTTCGACAGTTCCTCCGACGATACGCACACATCCACCGACGGTACCATCCGCTTTCGCATCACATTGACATCCTTCAGCAAGGCGGGCAACCCGTTCTCCACGGCCGTCTTCATCGAAGCCAAAGCCTTTTCCTTGAAGTCATCATGACCATGTTGGTCAAGGATCTCCTTGATATCCTCCTGGTTCAGCAGATACCTGTTGCCTACATCGAGGATAACCTTCAATATGGTTGACTGGTTCAACGTTCCGTCGTCATTGATGATGGCCGTTGACTCCTTTTGTAGAGACCTCATCATCTTACGGCTCAAAAAAGCACTAAAATCACGCCTTTTCTTCATGTCGTCACCTAATGAGCCCATCACGAGGTCCACCTCAGCGTTATTGGGTGGAAGAGCATCATAGAAGACAGGCATAGCACTACTTAGCAACAAGTCGGCACACGAGTTTGACACGTCCTTCATCATGCCACGCATGACAGGATAGTTGATCTCATACTGCTCGACATTGACGGCAGCATCCGTCACACCATACTGGAGAGAGAACTCGATCTCGCCCATCGCCACAGAAGGCAAGGCAAAGTTTTCAAGTCGTTCATCCTTACGGTACAGATCCTCGAGAGACACGGCGTACATGTTTGCCTGATGTTGCGCATAGACCATATCCCGAAGGACAGAGCTGATAATAGAACTTAATTGAGCCATAAGATAACATTACTTAGTTAAAACATCACGATGTCTTGGCCATCTGCACATTGACTTTAACCGTCTTCTTGTCACCGGCAGAAACGATGTAGTATCCATCAGCACAGTTGGTAGCATTCAGATCGAATACCATGTTAGTACCGTCACCCGTTCCTTTTATTTCACTGCCAGAAGTCGAATCCGGTTTTAACGTAATCTCATCGGGTTTGTAGAGACCGTCAGGATTCTTATAGGTAGCAATCAGCTTGACAGAACCGGTGGTAGGCACGACGAGAGAGGTATCACTCACCTCAAGTTCACCATCCGGATTAACCACATCGAGCGTGTTTCCGAGCAGTTCGAGAACCTTGGCGAGACCAGCCGGCATACTGTCCTGTCCAGCATGAACAGCCACGTCCATCGTGTATTCCACGCTATACTGTGATTCTTGCGTCGCCTTAGAGTCCTTCTTCGACGAATAATTCGCTTTGATGTTAGCCTCAACGCTAAACGGACCTTTCCCAAACTTAGCCGTGATCTCTCCTCCCACATCAAGATTCTCAGAAGACGATGTTTCCGAGACCGAAGAAGCAGAAGCGGAGATATTCGCCTTGAAGTTGATGTCAATGGTCTGGATAGCGATGTACGGAATCGGCACGATTGTCAGCAGAGGGACGTTCAATTTAGACTTTCGGCCATTCTGTAGGAATTCGAAAGTCACGTTTACAGCCTCCTTTCTGCCGGAAGTATCCGTATTCAGTCCGACCTCCTGGATAAACTGCCATGATGTCTGCGCAGCCATAGCCTGCGCTTCAATACAAGCCTTCAGTGGTCCTCCGATAATAGAACCAAATGGTATCGCCTGCAACGCACTGGTTGCCACCTGCGACGGTGATGAATCTAATGCCATAAGTTTAAAATGTTAGGTTATTAATTATTGTTTGAATTCTTGGCTATAAGCCCATATATATGTTTAGAATCTGTCTTTTGGCCGCTTCATCTAAACCTAAGAATTTCCGATAAAAGATCATCGGCCCTTCTGTCGCCCTTCTGGCAAATTCAGGATAGGTCGTTGTATAACCTTCTCCATAGATCTCAGCTGCAAGATAATCCGTACAAGCCTCATTAAAGCCTTGTCCCTCATCGGTACTATTATCAATACCTTTAAAGAAGAAATGCATGAGTTCATGACACAATATAGATAACTCTATACCAGCTGTCTCAGGCTTTCTGAAGATAAAAATAGTATCTCTCGGGTATTCGTCAGACAAATGGTTCTTTACGATAAAAAACTCATAGATAAGATCATCAACGGTAAGTCCATAATCCATTTGGGCATGTAGTTGAAGAATGTTGTCCGCAGGCAAGACCCCTCGCAAATTAAAATCATCAGCGCCTCTATATCTAATATTGGGCAGCCTTTGATTTTTCATGTTAGCGCCATACCTCTCGATGGTCCTACTCAAAAACACTTTCGCGTTTTCAATTAATTCTAACTCAGTCATAATCAAGATTTTTAGTTTCTCCTACTCATTCTTAGGCTTTTCGGATTCCGCCTATCAACGTTGATAGTGCGAATATAGAAGAACTACATCAAAAACGCCCCCACTATCCACCCAACGACAGATTTATCCACCCAACACCACATTTCCCTTCGACATTGTAGAAGGGGCACGGTTGCTGAGCTTGTCGAAGCAAGGTAGTGACCCGGCAATAAGTCTCTCTAGCCCCAACCCTCTAAACCAGTATCCCCCAGCCAAGAAAGCCGGGGGATACTGTTATCTTATTGTGGGGAAATGCTTTTCTATTCCTCTTCTTCCTTTTTCTTAGACGTCCATGGCAGTCTATTCAAAACAAATACGACGACAAATCATTTCCAACACAGTTCCAATCAACAACCATGTCCTGGAAATTTGACAGAAAGGCGGAGGACGGTAATCGTTCTGTAGATGATGCTGAAGAACGTCATGCTGGGGAAGATCCGTGAGAAACGTAATAAGCGAAGCAGAGACATCATCCGCTTCGAGAATACCTTCCCACTCCTCTTATACTCCCGACGGACACTGTAATGGCCGAAGTTACCACCCTCGAGGATGTCAGCCAAGAGCAACCTGCCACGCGACTCATGCGGGAAGGCCAGCAGCGCATCCTCTGGAAGACCGAGGATCGCATATTCGATCCACATCACCGCCGTAGCCAGTCGGTACATGCCCAGACGCTTCCACGTGTCAACGATCTCCTGGCGCTCCTCTGCCGAGAGCTCCTGAGCCTTCTTCAGCACATAATAGTAATCGATCAGTTGCCGGAAGCCGACGCCCTCATCAAACAGATGAATCATGATATGTCCCAACTGATAGACCGCATTGAACTGCACCGTCGGCACATGGATGGGCATGTCAGTGCCAGACAGTATAACCTCGTGATTGAATTGCACTTCCTTGTTTTCGCTAATCCATCTCTGGAGCTTTTTCTGGAGCCAAGGAGTATACAGTTTCAGCGGTGTCAGATGCACGTCCACCTCCACATCCTTAAATATCGGGAACTTGATATGCTTAAAACACGCCTTCGCATCCGGGAAGCGGCTTCTCACATATTGCTGGAGAGTCTCCTTGTCGGCATCCACCCACACGTCGATATCCCCGGACATCCTTGACGACGGCTCAGGGTACATCTCCGCGTTCCCCTGCCCTTTCAGGATACAACACCGGAACCCGTCGCCCTCTAAGACACGATACAGTTCGATAACCCTTTTGTTCAGCAGCGCATTATAGCCTTTGATCTGCTGAACCTCCGCAAGCCACTGGAAGAGCAGTTGCTGTCCGATCTCCACCTGATACTGGAAAGGAGCGCACACCCCGAGAATCCGCTGTTTCTTCGCAAACTGATAGAGCGCCTCCCAGTCGGTCACCACAGGCTGTTCCGCCTGCTGCGACAAGGAGAACCGGAGCCACGCCAGTCCCTCATTCACATCCTCAGGAAATTCTTTTGCCATGATGTTTGAAACATATGAAGTGCTAATACATAAAACGACCGAGTCCCATTTGATCCCGGACAGAATATTGCTGCAAATTTAAGCAAAAGATTTGAAAACGCCATCATAATACCGATATTTTCTTTCCCCAAGCCCAGAGCCTGCGGCCCCTGAAAATGCGATTTTTAGCAGTTTTAATCCTCTGCGGCTATTGAAATTTACAAAAATCGCAGTATATTGCGATTTATCATTGCCTCCCTTTGCATCTATAGCCACTTAAAAGATGACATATCAAAAATCCCCAGCCTTGTTGTGGCTGGGGATGCTTCTATACTAATCTCTTTGCGGGGTTACCTGTCACGGTCGTACCTGCCCTCACCTTCCTAATGACGAAGCTCAGCGCCCCCACATGGGCACCGGTCTCTACGGTGACATTATGACTGATCACCGCCGACGTATGGATCACCGTCTCATCCTCGATGACGATGCCACCCACGCACACCACGTGAGTGTCGATCCGGTTCCAGTTACCGATCTTCGAGTCATGTCCTATCACCGTGTAAGTCTGTATCATGTTATAGTCGCCTATCTCCGTATCATTGCTGATCGCCACATAAGCCCCTATGAAGTTCCCCGTGCCCAGTCTCACGTTCTTACGTATACGCGCCGTCGAGTGTATCAGATTTATGAACGTCCCGCCCCGACTTATCACCGCCTCCATGCAGGCCCGTCGCGAGGCCCCACCTATAGCTGACACGAACACATCATTCTCTTGCGGTATATAATCCTTGATGGTACCAATAACCGGCGGATAGTTCGGGTACCCATCCAATGCGGCGAGGTTATCATCGATGAATCCTTTGACCACGAATACCTCACCGTACCCCACACTTTCCAGCGCGTTGTCATAGAGGCTGCGTCCCATGCCCCCCGCTCCTATGATGATTAGGTTGTTCATTTAGTTTCTCTTTCTCGATACAAAGATAATTCATTTTCCTGTATCTATCAAATTTTGGGCAAAAAAAAAACGCCATGCGGTTTTGCATGACGTAGATTTAGCCCCCAACCGGATCTTGTCGTGGAGACGACATTGCTTGTTTATATACCTCAATTATCTTATCCGCGATGACATCCTGAGAGAAATTGTCGTGACAATGTTGTCGGATCTCCTCCGCATCATATTCCTGATAATGATCCTTCATATACGTCATGGCCCCGGCCAACGCCTCCGCGTCTTCATTAGGAACAAGGAGGCCGTCTTCCGGACGGACGAAGGTGTCCGGCCCACCGCATCTCGTGGCTATGACAGGAAGGCCTTTTGCCATCGCCTCTATAAGCACGATGGCGAATGTCTCAATACGACTGGAAAGAACCAAACAGTCAGAATGACCAAGCAGCTCATTGACCTCTTCAGGTGTCTTCAGCCCCACCAGCCTCACTTGTTGTTCAAGATGATACTGTTTAATCTTACTTTCAATCAAAGGACGTTCCTTGCCATCTCCAACAATTTCCAATGATACATGATTGGGGAAATGACATAGATAGAATGCATCTACAAGCAAATCAAACCTCTTATCAAAACGTAAAGCGCCTATTGCAACAAACTTAAACGAACCTTCTTGGTGCTTTATCTTTTGAGATTCAAAGAATTGATCACTCACCATATTATGAATGACAATACTATCCACATGACACTTCTTTTTAACGCTCTCAGCCAAAGCATCAGAAACACATATCGTTTGGTCTGCTTGGGTATATGCTGATGTATCATTCAGAATCCATCTAAGCGTCCTTTCTTTGTTCATTTGGCTCCAATGCTCAGTAATAACAACAGGCAACTGGTATTTCTCTTTTAAAACCATAGCAGGTGAAGCACAAAGAATCATATGAGCATGCACAACATCAGGCATTCCCATTTCTTTCATATATCTACGAAATACCCCAAGAAACTGCCTTTGTCTAACCCATCGTTCTAATTTAGGAAAGTAGATATGAGGGATGAACATCGTTATTCTTACGCACTCGTATATATGAATACCATCAACAACCCGATGATTCACCTTGTTGCACTCAAAAATATGAAGAGGATTTCTCCATTTAATGGCAATCACAGAGACATCATATCCTTTTGCGGCAATTGCTTTAGCCTGAACGGCCTCATAATTGCCAGACATGGGATCTTCCTTTGAGGGGAAACCTCTTGTTACAAATAATACTCTCATTTGTATATTCGGGTGTAGAAGCATTCCACCGATGCCAACAGTAATTACTGACAAAGATAACGTATTTTTTTGTAACTATCAAATTTTGAGCAAAAAAAAACGCCATGCGGTTTTGCATGGCGTAGAATTTTTCCCTTCTTGGGCGATTCAAGCGAGCAAAGCTCGAGCGCGACAAGCTCCGTCCCTTCGACAGGCTCAGGGACCGCAGATGGGGGGCTCAGGGACCGCAGATGGGGGCATAGAGACCGCGGGACTATGTTAATCTACGTTAAAAGAGTATCATCACACCTCAAATTGTTAAGACATGTTCTAACAATTATATGTCAAAATTGTGTATCTTTGCACCACCAATACAATGTGTTCTAACATTGAGGTTGCAGTGGAGAAAGTCTCCTCTGTATAATACCAACCAATAAACCCTTTAACTAAAAAACGAAAACTATGAAAGATTTTCATGTTTTCCTTATCTCTTTTAAACCCGTGATCATGATGTTCGAGGCCAAGGAAAGCCGTGGCCTCAGGTTGAAAATCTCAAGCAACGGTCGTCTCAACCGTCAGGAGCTAACTATCAAACGGCTATCGTACATGAGGGGACTCCGACTGCTCCGTATCATCATCAACTTCGCGATGGTGGTCAACGAGTCGCAGTTTAACCGTCTGTGGGAGGCCATGCGTGTGCAAATCCTGCAGATAGCCGAGAAGTATGGCGACCAGATCAACGCCGCCCACGCCAAGAAGAAGCCCGAAAAACAATCCAAGAAGGAGACCAATGGATAGTCAGGCCTTTCATCTGGTGGAGATCGAGCTCTCGCATGCCGGCGAGACGTCCGGTCTCACACCAGAGATGCTGCTCCTGGAGGAGTTACGCATCACCCCTGAGAAGGAACTGCCTACCATGGACTTCCTCTTCCGACTGTTCGGACGACCCTGTTTCCCGCGTGGCGAGCTGGTGGCCATCACCGGCAAGGCGAAGTCGGGTAAGACCTTCGTCACCTCGATGCTGATGAGCTGCTGTGCCCGTTCAGATGTGCTCAGCTTCAGTCGTCAGCCAGAGCCCCAGATGCGGGTGCTCTGGTATGATACTGAGCAGAGCGAGGAGTCGACACAAGACATTCTCCGTCACCGAATCATCCCGATGGTTGGTCCGGAGAATTATCATGCCAGCCTGTTTGATATTTTCAACGTACGATCCACCAGTTGGAAGCAACGTATGGGACTCTTGGAACAAGCTGTCGGGCATTACCGTCCCGACATGGTCATCGTCGACGGCATCCGCGACCTTGTCGACGACATCAACGACGGCGTCCTGGCACAGGAGATCGTCGAACGCCTCATGCGACTGGCGTCTAAGACGGCCTGCTGCATCGTCTGTGTGCTTCACCAGAACAAGTCATCGGAAGACCGCAACCTACGTGGTTGGATTGGTACCGAGCTGACCAATAAAGCCTTCGAGGTGTATGTCTGTGAGAAAGATGCCAACCGTACGTTCGCCCTGGAGCAGACCCACACCCGGAAGTATGACATCGTTGACCGCCTGTATTTCACCGTCGGCGACGACGGTCTGCCGAGACAGGTAGGCATGCCTGTCGACTACGAGAAGCTGGCCCATAAGATGTCGACCGACGAGATCCTCGACCTCTACTCCCAAGCCCTCGCCAAAGGAGCCATTCTGTCGTATAAAGAGCTGCAGGATCGTGTCATGAAACTTGGTCATATCAACCACTACAAGCAGTACCATGAGATCATGGCACTGGCAGTTAACCTCGGCATCATCCTCAAGTCACGCGACCATGTTGGCCGAATCATCTACACCCTAAATCCAGAACGTCAAAACACCCCCCATCAACATGAACCAGTACAATCAACCCTATTCCCAGACTGACAGATTAGCCGAGGCCCCCTTATACTTAAGCCCCCTAATGGGGGCCAGTATAAAGGGGGACACCTCAAGCTTGTTCTGTCAGGCCGCCGTCGCCAACGGTTATCTCACCGACGACCAGATGCTCCATGCAGCCATCCGCTATCAGCTCACCACCTCCGACGACGGCGGTGTCATTTTCTGGCAGGCCGACCGCCAAGGAAAGGTGCGTGACGGTAAGATCATGTTCTACCGAGACGACTGTCACCGTGACCACGACCATACCCCCGACTGGATTGTCAGTCGTATGAGACGGCAGCACCTCAGCATCCCCGCCGACCATAAGTCAGAGCACTGTCTCTTCGGTCTCCACCTCCTGTCGCCCGACTTCTATCCACAAGTAGGAAACGCCCCGAAGACCGTCGCGATTGTCGAGGCCGAGAAGACCGCCGTCATCTGTTCCGAGCTGTTTCCCGATTATCTGTGGATGGCCTCCGGCGGACTGACGGAGCTCAATGTCTCGAAGCTGATGCCGCTGGAAGACCTGCAGCTGATACTCTTCCCCGACACCGATCCGGAGGGCACAGCCTATCGCCGTTGGCATGAGGTCGCCGAGGCCGCCAGCGACGTGTTCGGTCATCCCGTCACCATCAGCTCCTTGTTGGAGCAGCGAGCCACCCCAGCCCAGAAAGCCGCCAAGATCGACTTGATAGAGTTCCTGGACCTCGGTCACCCCGCTGATCCCCCCTCAGACCTCCTAACCTTCATCTAACCCCACCCCTCCCAATTCTTAACTCTTAACTCTTAATTCTTAACTCTTAACTCATAACTCCACTCAACTCTTAACTCTTAACTCATAACTCATAACTCTTAACTTCATGAAGTCCATGACCCGTCAACAAATCGCCCACCGTGCCGGCGTCTCTGTAAAAACCCTTACCAACTGGTGTCGTCCCTTCCGTCAGGAGCTGGAAGCTCTGGGTCTGAGGCCCGGCATGATCGTACTGCCCCCCGTCATCGTCAAGTGGATCAGCGACAAGTTCTGCATCGACCTCGGCGACACCTAGAAGGGTCACGGTATTCCCTTCGACAAGCTCAGGGACCGCAGAAAGTAAGGGGTCACGGTTGCTGAGCATGTCGAAGCAAGGTAGTGACCCTTCCACGCCCAAGTAAGGAAAAGTACGCCCTTCTGCGTCCTACTACGCCCTACTACGGAAAATCGCTCTTTGAAATGTTGTACCTTTGTAACCGATAACGCCAGCGGGCCGAGCACCCCCCAAGTAAGGGTGAAAGAGATAATCCCTTTCGGTGAAAGAGACGTCATCTACGACTGATGGAGATAATCCCTATAGGGGTATAGACCCTATCTCCATGACCCATAGAGCCTATCCGGATAGCTCATAGAAGGCATCTCCTTAAGCCAAAGATCCCCCCTCGGCATCAACGGCCTATGTTTAACTAAATCATTTATTCACATGTCACAGAAGTTTATCAAGAGTCAGAACAAGAACCCCGAGTCGGTCGCCTACGGCAAGTACTACGCCCAGGCCGTGTACGACAGCAAGTTCATCGAGACCGAGGACCTGGCCGACTACATCCAGTCGCAGGCCAGTGTGAAGCGAAGCGACATCATCGCCGTGCTCACCGAGCTGGGCGAGGCCATGAAGCACTACTTCGAGCTCGGCCAGAAGGTCCACCTCACCGGCATCGGCATCTTCAAGGTCGGCTTCTCCAGCATCGGTGTCGCCAAGAAGGAGGACTGCGGTGCCGCCACCATCACCTCGCGCCGCGTGCTCTTCCAGCCCGAGACTGAGCGTGTCGTCGTCGGTCAGGAGAACAAGAACGGCAAGGTGAAGCAGAAGTACGTCGTGGCCAAGACCCTCATCAAGGATGTGGTCTTCGAGGAGACCCACGACAACGCCGTGAACGCCGCCACCTCCACCGCCTCCGGCGACTAACGCCCTCTGCGGTCCCTGAGCCTGTCGAAGGGTATACCGCAGAGAAAACCGCAAGTCTCCTAGCCATGCTTTCCGGGGTGATGCAATGACACACCAGTCTGTCCATGCACAGAAACAACTCCAATCCCTGTCATGAATGCAGCCCGAAGCATGGCTTCCTTTTATTGAATAATAAACTTTAAACAAAGATCGATGAAAATAAAACTTTCAACAATCAAGAAAGTGTTGCGCCTGATCGCAACCATCCTAACCACAGTCCTTGGAACCATCGCTGTCCAAAGCTGCATCCCCTCCTGATGCATTTAGAACGTTTCTCTAAAACATGTAGCCCTATGCCACACACGATGTTCCAAACCATGCGAACGATCCATCTGATCGTGATCCACTGCAGTGCCACGCGCTGCGACCAGCGCTTCCCCTTCGAAGCCCTCGAGGCCTGCCACAGGGCCCGTGGCTTCGCCTCCTGCGGCTACCACTACTATATCACCCGCGACGGCCAGCTGCATGTAGGCCGCTCCGAGGAGGTGGCCGGTGCCCATGCCAGGAAGTACAACGCCCACAGTATCGGTATCTGCTATGAGGGCGGTCTCAACGAGCGAGGAGAGCCTGCCGACACCCGTACCCAGGCCCAGAAGGCCGCGCTGACAGCCCTGCTGCGCTCCCTGAAGACCGACTACCCCAATGCCCGTATCCTCGGCCACCGCGACCTGCCCGGTGTCCGCAAGGCCTGTCCCTGCTTCGACGCGAAGACAGAATACGAGGATCTCTAGCCCCTACCCTCTAAAACCATTTCTCCCCGACCGATATGGCCGGGGAGAAATGGTTTTCTATGACATACGAGTACGACTGCTCCTCCAGTTTTCCGACCTTCAACGCAGCCTATTCATTACACTTTCGTCCAGGATCAACAATCTTTCCTTTCACTACGATGACACCCGTCTTTACTATTCTTGCGGGATTTCCGACAACAACACTGTTTGCAGGAACATCTTTCGTAACAACAGTTCCTGCACCTACGATGCATGAATCGCCAATCGTTACCCCAGGAAGAATAATAGAACGAACGCCTATCACACAATTCTTGCCTATGTATGTGTCCGTTTTTAAGCTGCGACAAGCATCATGAGACAGGATCATTGATCCATTCAACACACGAGTACCATCACCAATATGGATACCTCGAGGATTAATGGATTTATCCAAATGTGCTTTCCATGAGATCAGCACATGACCAATATCCATTTTATAGACTTTACGTAGATACCAGGGATAGAACCTGACTAATTTACGCCACAGATACTCCCTTAGATTTGTTATCATAATAAAAACAACTAATGCACGGTTATTCTACACACTAACGGATAGTGATCGCTCAAATTCGTCTTAATGACTTTCACATCATCAATGTGAAGGCCTTTTACCACAATATTATCAAGAGCATAGGATTTCGATGGGAATGTAATCAAAGAACTATCATTCGCTAAAGAATATCCAGCTTTCTTGAATTGAGAGAAGTTGGTAGTATTCCAGTCACCACACATGATCACCCTATCATACGTCGCGAATTCTTCAATCAGTTCTTTGATTTGGGCCCGACAAATCTTTATCGCCCCGTTGGTTGTGTGAGCACATACCAATTTGATTTTTTTCCCATCTACATACAAATCCGAGATCATATAATAGTAATTCGCCGCTCGAGAAGTTTCTTTGATAAAAGGTATGCTATTTTTAATATCCGAATAAATACTCATTCTCAAGAATGATAGGCTCAACGTCAACATCTCTCAAAAAGACATAAGGCTTTTCATAATGATAATAAGGTGCTCGTTCTACACGATCAGCATTGCCGTCTTCCATAATCCTGATAGTATCTTCAATCAAGTCAAATCCCACATGAGCCATTACACCTGCATAAGCCATGTGACGGATATTCACCTCCGTCACTTTAATATCGCCATTTTTGTCTTCTTTCAGATCGAAGGAAAGAATACCATGAGCAGGAACGTTTAGTTTCTGCTCCAAATATTTGATACAACGGTCACAGAACTCGTTAATACGATCTTCATTCAAAAATCGGCCAAAAGCAGTATTGCCTGTCACATGCGACGGTGCTGTACTAGCCATCACATACTCTACACACTCCAGAGCTGCTCCCTTGACATATTCTCCATTATAATAGAGCATCTCATTGGCCAGATGACGACCTGTCAGGAACTCACTCACTGTGAACTCCGGAATACGACTGTTAATAAACAACCATGATTTGTAACTACTCAGGTCTTCTAATTTCAGTGAACCTAAGCCACCTGTACCTTCCGTAGCACGTATCCAACAAGGGAAGCCTATCTCCTTTTCCACATCCTCATATCGAGGATTCTCCTGTGTAACCTTAATAGTTTTAGGGATAAACTCTGTTCCTTCCAACAAATCAGCCATGATACTCTTGTCCTTCAAAGAAACAGAGAGCAACTTAGATCCCATAAACACAGGACATGGATACTTGCCATTTCTCTCATAATAATCACCCCACTCCACTATTTCACTTTCTGGCTGGACAAAAGCATAATCTATATGCTTCTCAGCCACAAGTTTCTCTATAAAGGGGAAATAGGCATCATCTGTACAACGGGGACACACATAATACTCATCGAGCAGTCCCTTCATAAAAAATCCTACTGCCCTTTTATTGATATCAACCCCTATCAAATGATAGTCTGGATGATTTTCACGGATAATACCTGTGATAGAACGAGGGGTTAATCCTCCGATTCCCGTAATCAGAATTGTTTTCATATTAGTCTATATTTCTTGATTTCAAAGTATTCCTTGATGGTATCCACTATGCGTTGCATATCCTCTATGCCATACCGCTGGTCACACAAAAGCGAAAGCTCGCGGTCATAGAGGTCATTTGCTCTCATTGCTGATGGAATCAAGGATGGTTTTGGCCAGTGAACAGGACAATAGATGGAATGATTTATGAGATACTTTCTTACATCATCACGCACATTTTTTG
Organism: Prevotella aff. ruminicola Tc2-24; assembly: GCF_900110895.1. GTDB lineage: Bacteria > Bacteroidota > Bacteroidia > Bacteroidales > Bacteroidaceae > Prevotella. The sequence continues at coordinate 433,242 of NZ_FOIQ01000001.1, forward strand.
TCGCAAACAGCACTGGTACAAATAAAGCGCAGTCATTCTCCGTTAGTGAGAACATCAGTTTAATCTGAGGTATTTCTTTTAAATTGTTTTGTAAATAAGCTGCATTTGCATTACGTTTCGTTCTTAACTCTTGCAAGTCTGTATCCTGCCAAATTTGCAAAGACAATCCATCCATTCCATAATTTCGGTAATCTTCAGACAAATGATAAGCAAAGCTACTGTATAATTTCAGAAACTGCTGTTTTTCTACAGAATTATCACCTCGCATATACGCAGCTTTCATCTGCATCGCCTCAACTTTCTCTTTCAGATAAGGACAGTCTTCTAATTTAGACAAGGAAAGGTTGCCTTTATTCTTTGAGAAATATGCGCCACATGGAACACCCATCCATTTACGAATACTGGCAAAACAATAATCAGCCATTTCCCGATGAAAGTGATCATCACTAAAAAGAGAATGAGTGCGATCATAAAGAACTGTCACCCCTTTAAGCTTGTAATCCCGAACAATGCTAACGGGAAGTGTATTGTTATAACCAAAATAATTACTTACATAGAGAATATCAGCAGTCTGATCATTAAAGTGATATTTCAATTCTCCTTTTTCATACGTAACATCGTAGAACTGAATATCTATGCCCCTGTCTATGAACGGTTGTAACATCGACTCGCAGCAATAGGCTGGTAAACATACACTTTTATGTTTACCGCCACAGGCTATCATATCTTGAATAATTAAGTCAATAGCAGTTCTACCAGCAAGAACGTATTTCTTATCCTTTTCTGAAAAAGAATTTTTTACTATCCAGAACTCACTACCTAATTCTTTAAAAGCCATATGTCTACTTCCGCTGCTAATATTCCTTTCATTACTCGTGAACTGGATGAACAAGCATAGTCATTTTGTTAACTTGAATCAACTGTCAAAGAGACAATCCCATTCGTTCAACTTCTGCTCTTGCGTGATCTATCAGGTCTTGTCTACCAGCCTTACGCCATTCCTCTTCACGTACATCATAAAAGTTTACCGTGCCACTGGTTTCTACGCCTACATCTGAACGCTTCAACACTTTATAGATAGTGAGCAAGAATATCTTCATGTCAAGAATAAACGACAAATGCTCGACATACTCCACGTCATAAGCCAGTTTCTGCTGCCACGTCAAACTCGTGCGCCCATTCAATTGAGCTAAGCCAGTAATGCCTGGTAAAACATCAAAACGACGTAGCTCTGTTTTGTTATAATATGGATTGTAAGACAACGGCAATGGCCTCGGACCAATCAAGGCCATGTCCCCTTTCAAAACATTGAAGAATTGAGGTAGCTCATCAATACTTGTAGAGCGTACAAATCTACCAACTTTTGTCAATCTCTTTGCGTCAGGTAACAGATCTCCATTATCATCCCGCTCATCAGTCATTGACTTGAATTTATAAATTGTAAAGGTTCTACAGTTCTTGCCGACTCGCTCCTGAAAGAAGAAAGCGCCAGCCCCTTTGTTGGCATAATGCAGCCATATAGTTACAATCAGTAATAACGGCGATAAACATATTATCGCAACTAGAGAAATGCAGAAATCCAGCATCCGTTTTAGGAAATGTATATACATATCAAAATATTGAAAAGAAAAATTTTATCACATTATGGCTCACCACCTATTTCAACAAATTGTACTTACGTAGGATTTCTTTAAGATATTCCTCATTTTGGGGTATCAATTCACAAAGTGGCATCCTAGGCTCTCCTATATTATAGCCCATCATATTCATGGCCGCTTTGATAGGCATAGGGTTGGTCTCAATAAATAATGCCCTTACCAATTCGTATGCATCAATTTGCATTTTAGCAGCTTTCTTATAATTTCCCTCCATACAAGCATTTGTCAATTCTGCCACTTCTAAAGGAGCGATATTTGCCCAAACAGATATTACCCCCTTGGCTCCTAAAGCCATCATTGGAACAATTTCTGTATCATTACCACTCCAAATATTCAGATTATCACCACACGCAGCAAAAGTTGCCAATAGTTTTTCGAAATCACTATTAGCATCTTTAAGACCGTTAATATTGGGATGTTCTGACAATATCTTTAAAGACTCTACACTTATGGACATTCCTGTCCTGCTTGGTACGCTATAGAGAATTATGGGTGCACAGACAGAATCTGCGACCTGCAGATAGTGTTTTATAAGCCCATGCTGAGAAGTCTTGTTATAATATGGTGTAACAACGAGTAAACCATCTGCGCCAACATCTACTGCAGCTTTACTCAAGAAAATAGCATGATCAGTTTCATTACTTCCTGTACCTGCTATTACTTTTATACGTCCATTGACAAACTCAACACATTTTCCGATAAGTTCAATATGTTCCTTATCTGAAAGCGTTGAGCTCTCACCAGTTGTACCTGCAACGGTTATTGCAGCAGTTCCATTTGCAACATGAAATTCAATTAGTTCCTTAAACTTGTTATAGTCTATCGCTCCATTCTTGAATGGAGTCACAATAGCCACTGATGAACCTTCAAATAGTGCTTTTTTCATACTTTACTCTCAATATGATCTTTTTGATTTATGCTAGCAGAACACCTGAAGAAACAACTTTTACTACAGCAAATCCTGTTTATTCATTATCCGAATTTTAACCGCTAATAGCCAAATGCATAATCATTGCGCTTGCTATAAGATGTTTTTTTCATTTTTTTTATCCATTGTAAAACTTCTGCCGTATGTTCTCCAAAAGCAGGAACTCCATGAGTCATCTGTATTGCATAAATTGTACCATTGAATATATTACATTCTATTAAAACAGGTTCTCCAACTCTATCAATTGTAAAATCCCAGTAAACCATTCCGACCTGTGGCATCATTTGATGCATACGGATGGCTGAGCTACACACTTTATAAAAATTATCAATTTTATGCCCTTTGAAAACCAAACCTGAATCAGGATGAGATAGTATACATGTTTTGTATGGCATTACAGCTTTTTCTGTTAAAGTTCCATCTGCGTGAACACCTAAGAACATGCCTCCTGCTGCACCATTATCAACCACAGCACCTCCCTGTCCTACTCGCATAAAGACCGGCAATTGACGGAACTCGTCCTTCCAACGATATGTAATCACACGAAATGTATTGACTGATTTTGAATATATCTTAGCAATAGATTCGTGACATTGTATCTTTTCTTGAATTACAAAATTTGAGCCTAAACCATTCAATATTTTCATTGGCGGTTCTTTGGTGTCCTCAAAATCTATCACAAAACAATTTCTGCCGCCATAAGAGCCTGTTGATAATTTACAAAAAACTTCCCCTTTTGCGGTTAAGATCTCCAGTGCTTTCTTATCGTTTACTATTCGGCTATCCCCATCTCGCATTATTCCGCATGTCTTTGAAAGAATCGTCTGTGGCATTTTTATACCAGCACATGAAGCTATATAAGGCAACACATTTTTATCTTCAAACACAAAAGCATAATGGCGATTCATGTTTATATAATGCTCAAAATATGGATGAAGCAGAAGATTTGGGAAATAACGTGGATCAAAAACCCCAGAGTGGGCAGAAAAGTATTGATGCCATATATAAGGAATCCTTTCGCCATAGTTGGTCGTATAGAATTCATCTATGGCTTCCTTGTTTTCTTTAGTAAGGATATAAGAATTGGCTATTTCAAGAAAACGAGGGTCTTTAATATGATGAAATTCTCTACGAACGTTCTTTCTCTCACGCAGGCAATCGTACACCCCATGCCATATTAAGTTACTTATGTTCATACATTTTTAAGTTTAATGTAAAACATTATCAATCAATACAATCCTCTATTGAATTAAAACCATAAACCACAGGAATACCGGTTTTTAAAGGTTGTAGAAGATCTGACCCAAGAACCAGATGATTACTATCATCAATAATTGTTTCACCTCTCATTATTTGCGCCCATCGAAGTATCTCATCAATTGTTGGTGTTTCTATCCTCAACTGCTCTGCCATCCACTTCGCAACACAATTTCCATAATAAATATCGTCAAGGAAAAACCGGTAGTTCTTATCAATCTCCCACTTTCCCCTCTCATTTTGAACAACAGGCGTCGCAATAGAGTCCAAGGTGCCAAAATCTGTAAATGAAGCCTTTATATCATGTATCTCCGAATTATAGCCGAACCGCTCCAACTCCATGTAGTCACGCATATATGAATAGTCCTTCTCTGGATACTTATTCTTAATAGCATTCTTTATAGCTGTATATTCAGCGTCAACATCCTTCAGTATATCAGCAGATAAATCATCCCAGTCCTTATAGAACCAAGGTACGTCTTCCTTCTTATCCCATTCATTTCCATAAACCTTATAAAGGCCAAGGCATCTGGATGTATGGATAATCTGATTATCTGCTGACAAAGTAAGCGATAAGAAGTTTGGACTTTGTTCTACTTGCTCATTAACTATCTTGTTATGACAAATAGGAACTATCAATTCTTCTGAAACTTGGCTAAAATAATGCTGGGGATAAACCGCTGCAAAGTTTGCAATTTTAGATACACCAAAGACAATACCCTTATGACCATATTCTTTAATACGGCAAATCCAAGGTATTAGTCCAAACGCAAAGGTTACGACATTCTGTAAACCGAACTTCTGCTTAACCTCATTTACCATCCAGTTCCATCCGCCCTGACTATATAGAGTACAAAGAAATACGTCTTTTTCCTTATTCAAATATGGTGCAATGTCATGCAATGCCACGCGGTATTTATGTACGGGCATACAAAAAACCACGTAATCTGCATCCTGAAACAGTTCTGAAGCATTATTCGATGCCGCTACAATTTCTCCATAATAGGAATCAAGACATTTTCCTGTCGCATCCTGCCATTCCAGTTCGATAGTCTTTGACCACTGTTCAGGGCGAGACGTATAGACATATACATCAAATATAGAATCTCTCAGAAAAGGAATTAGTATGTGTGAACTATTACCGCCACCACATACAACAAGTTTCTTTCTCTCCATATACTAATCCTTAAATAATTCTTCAGGTTCCAGTTTAGTTATAAGCAGTGACTCACCTTCTTCATTCAGAACATCAAAAGTCTTATTCAGATAGTTGACTTTTTCTATCACCTCCTCGCGCGAATTACATACGATTTCTACATCAACTACGCACTTATCGACGGTACGGTCTTTCACATAATGATAACCTACGTCATGGAACTGTTGAATCTCGACAACACAACTCATCTTCCTAATTTCTTCAAGACCAACAATTTGGGCGATTGTTTCGTCTGATCCCTTCAGAAGATAGTCACAATCCAACGCATATTTACCTTTATATTTTGCAATGTCCGTTGGTATTGACTGTATTTCTTCGGTCATAATTCCTTTTAATGCATAACGTACAACCATATCTATAGCGTTATGGCCAAGGCAAGCGCGCTGATGATTATAATAGCTTCCTCCCAATCTACATCCCATCTCGAAGAACGTTATTTTATTACCATCAAAGTAGCCCTGCATAAACAACACTCCATCCTTAAAGCCTAGTCCCTTGAACATAGCAATGACTTTATCATTGATTTCAGCAAGATACTTGTCTATAGCTTTTGAAGGCGTCATGCTTATATTAGAATAGTTCACGGCACTTCCTCTATCGGGGGTCATATACCTATCGAACATGGATAGAAGCCTGAACTCGCCATCCACAGCAATATAATCAAGGAGGAACTCTCGTCCTGTAATATAGTCCTCAATGATTGCATTGTGCGATACGGAATAGCTCAGAGCCTCCTCGAAACGAGCGTCTAACTCTTCTCTGTTATAACATACTCCGGCACCTCTGGAACCGCTACTGTCAAGAGGTTTTACAAATACAGGATAACTAATCTTCTGATAGATTTCTTCAGTAATCTCACCTCCCACCAAATATGTCTGTGGAACAGGAACTCCATATTTGTTACACTCCGTCTTGAATTCCACTTTATTCGTGCTAACCTCTATCATCTTTGGGGTCATATAGCAAGGCAGTCCCAAACGATGACAGAGTTCGTAACACGGTTTTAGCAATATATCAACAAAACCGGTTGTCACACCGTCAACACCTTCCTCACGACAGAATTTTTCCAGCGCATCTATATCCAATATGCTGATTAAGGCGAACTTGTCAGCTACATCTTTAGCAGGGCTTTCAGGATTATAATCTGCGACAATAACACATGCTCCCAGATTCTGGGCAGCACGAACAATGTCACAGGCCAGTGTAAATCCCCCCAATACCAATAATTTTTTTCCTTCGAACTCTTTCATATTTCACAGTTCTATCACATTATCTAAAATCTCTTCACTTTCTAGGATAATCGGCTCAACCATTAGACATATGACCAGTTAAAAAGATACCCATAAAATTGGTACAAGTTAACTGATTTGATGCGGAGTCTGACCATAAATGATTGTATTACAACTTCCATAGCGGATTCGCCACAAATTGATGTTACCAATATCATCATACTTCTTTTTCTTATCATAAATAGCCATTTGTAATATTCCATGCCTTAAAAAGCCCATTTTTTTTAACATCTTGGCTGTTTTTGTTTCAGTTGTAACTGTCAGAACAAGAAATATTTTCGGTGAAAAAGAATATAATGCTAAAAGATTAATATCCGCCTCACTCAACACATCAGGATCAACCGTCCCCCATTCTACAATCGTTCCGCGCAATACATTATGATAACGTCCGGCTTTTTCTTCGAATCTTTCTTTTGTCATAAAGAAACCGACAGGTTTCCCCGATTTATCAGTAATTGTATAAAAAGACTGTTTGTCATCTGGATAACCATTCATGTTATAGTCAAGATTCCATTGAAGCCATTTCTTATCATGCAATTCCATATATTTATGGCTATCATTAGAAGCTATTTCGCCTGCCCATTCTGGCACTTCAGTAACTTTCCGAACTACGAACTTCTTAAGTAATTTCCTCCTTTTGGTTTTATTAATAACATCCATCAAACGGATGGGCAGATTCGCTATCGTTCCACATACATTTAATGGAATACCTTTCAAACCGACAGATGCGAACATGGGGGTTAAATCTCGCAAAATCCCATACTGAGGGATCTCAAATATGATGTATTTCAACCGGAGCAACATCGGTACTATCATTTTTGAGAATAGAGAGTTGATTTTAAAGTCATATTCATCAGATTTCTTTGATGCAAACAAAAGAGAAGCACCCACGCCTAAAGGCCTATATTTTTCTTCAACATATGTACTTCCACCTGTTTGGGCAGAAACAATCTCACCGTCAGCCTTCAGTTTTGTACCAAATTGCAACACTCTACCCACAGCCACATTACCATCTGTAGCAATATACAATGCGGTCTTACTCTTATCCTCGTTATTCGGACAGGCTAACATTGTTTCTCGAAGATGGTCGGTCATGAAAGCAACAATTTCGTATGGGTCATCGAAACTTTTGTACTTGAATTCACTTAACTCTTTATATGAGACTCTTTGAATTGCTAATTCTGACATATCTCACTATTATTTTCACCAGTATCCACTAGACAAATATTTTACAATACCACCATCTCCGGCACCACCATCGGCTTGGTCTTCAGGAGCATCGTGCCCCAGCTCAGACCGAGACCGAAGGAAGAGCCAAGGATCGTGGTCTCTTCTTTTCTCAGTTTATCGGCAATACGCGTCACCATCAGCGACGGGATGCTGGCACCTCCGAGGTTACCGAACTCCTCGAGGTTATAAGGACATTTCTCCTGTGGCAGCTTCAGCTTCTTCACCACCCTATCGACAATCATCTTATTGGCCTGATGGATCAGGAAATAGTCGATATCGGTATTCCTGTCGATATGATGATCCGCCAGGAACTGCTCCACTGACTTCGGGGGACGGCTGATGGCAAAGGAAAACACGTTCATGCCATTGATCATCGTATGGATGGGGGCACGGACAATGCCATTGCCGAAGTCCTCGTACTCGAAGCTCTCAGGGGTGGCCGGATGGCGGAAACCGCCATGAGGCGTCATCAGGGCCTCATAGCCCTTACCTAAGGTATGGAAGTCGATGATGATATCATGGGCGGTCTCGTCATACTCCAGGGCGATGGCCGTACCACCGTCACCGAACAAGGGCACACGGCTCTTGTCCTTCATGGAGCCCATGCGCAGGGCGGTATCACCGACCAACAGCAGGGCACGACGGATCTGTCCTGTGGTCAGCAGGTTGCCTGCCACCGTGATGGCATACATACAACCGCAGCATCCCATCGGGATATCCACACAAAAACAGTCTTCCGACAGGCCCATGCGGTACTGTAACAGACAGGAGGTAGGCGGTGTGCGATAGTCGCCGGTCACCGACTCGAAGATCAGCGCATCGATACTGTCCTTCTCCCACCCTAATTCCTCTAATAGTTTCTCACCTGCCGCCTGGCACATGTCCGAGGCGCACATCGTATCGGGGGCGATATGACGCGACTTGATGCCGACGGTCTTGTCGAAGACCTCTGCCTCTTCTGCCGTGAACAGGTCTATATCTGCCGTCTTCACCGTGTGTTCCGGTACGGCCATGGCCACACCGGCGATGTTGACGTTCTTAATTTCCCACTTAGCCATCTATAAAAATTGAAGGATTGAAAGATTGAAAAATTGAAGGATTGAAGAATTACAATTCTACTTCGTATTTCTGGAGGAGGGCCTTGCCATTGGCATAGGAGGTCATCTCCATGATATCCTCGGGATCGAACATGATGTCGAAAGCATCCTCCATCTGTGAGATCAGACTCAGCTGATGTACGGAGTCCCACTCTGCTACGGTCTCTTTGCTGTAGCTGTCATTCAACTCTTCGGCCTTGGCGCCGAACACTTCTATAAATGCTTGGTTGTACTTTTCTAAATTTTCCATTATTTTATTTTGTGTTTTTTGTTTTTTCTTTGTGGTATTCCCTTCGATGCTTTATCCGCGGTTTCCCCTTCTTGGACGAGCCAAGCGACCAGAGGTCGATTACGACAGGCTCAGGGACCGTGGAAGGAGGTTATTGATTACTTAATTGGGCATAGAGGGTTTTGCCGGCCTCGTTCTTGGGGATGGCGGGGATGATGCGGACCTCGAAGGAGGTGGCAACGAGCTTCAGGCGGTTGACCAGCTCCTCTTTCACCCGATCCTTGTAGCTCTCGTCGGTGAGATAGACCAGCATCTTCTCATCGGTGCCGACACAGGCACACTCCAGTCCGGGGAACGCGCCCTTCACGATACGCTCACACTCATCGAGGCCGACACGCATACCAAAGAGCTTCAGGAAACGCCCCATACGACCGACAATATAGTAACAGCCATCCTCATCGAAATAAGCGAGGTCGCCCGTACGGATAAAGCCATGACGCTCGTCACCTAAGAGCAGATCGTCACGCTTGCGGGCATAGCCCATCGTCACGTTCTTACCCCGGTAGCACATCTCTCCCTCGGTATGAGGGGTGGTGATGGGCTGACCATCCATATCGATGAGCGAGAGCTCACCATTGGGCACGGCGATACCGATGCTACCCACCTTCTCGACGGCCCATTTAGCGGGCAACCAGGCCATACGAGCCGTACACTCCGACTGGCCGTAAGTAGCTATCCACCGCTTGCCGTTGTCACGGCAGAACTCCGCGAACTTCAGGTTCAGTTCCTTGGTCATCCGGCCCCCACCCTGTGTCAGAAGGGTCAGGTCGGGCAGATCCATGCGGAAGAACCGCATGAGGTTCAATATCTCAAAGCTATAGGGCACACCCGTAAAGCTCGTGGCATGCTCCTCTTTCATGAACCGCCAGAAGTTCCGGTCGGTCATGCTCTGATTGGTAATCAAGATGGTTGCTCCGACATAGAGATGACTGAACACCATCGACAGCCCCATCGTGTAATACAACGGCAGCACCATCAACGGGCGGTCATTCTCTGTCAGTTCGAAGAACGTGGAGATATTCAAGGCTGCCGCCTCGATATTCGCGTATTGGTGGCGCACCAGCTTCGGACTGCCCGTAGAACCACTCGTCGGCAACAGGTGAGACAGATCCTCATGCAACGGACACGCCTCACAACCTGTCTTCATCAGCGTATAACCGAAACACGTCAAGACGACCTCATAGTCGAACCGCTCGGCCATCGCCTCAGGCATACAGACGAAAGGCGGCTGATAGAGCTCAAAGAGACTCTTATATAATCCTTCGTCCAGATGTGCGTTCAGAATGAGCGGCACGTTCCCTGCACAGATATTCCCGATGGTCCATGCGATGCCCCCCACATTGTTCTCCACCAACAGGAAGAACAACGACCGGGCCGGCATCAGCATCCCGGCTTGTACCGCAAAGTCACGCAGTCCGCCATACGTCAGTTGGCTACCCTGCGCATCGATGGCAGCCACCGCCTCATGCTGCCATTTATCTAAATTTAAAATCATCTATCAACAAACCATTAGATTGAGGCGCATCCGTCAACGCCCAGGATCTGACCCGAGATATACGACGCACGGTCGGAGGCCAGGAACGCACAGGCATTGGCGATATCCTCAGGTGTACCCAGTCTGCCAAGACCAATCCGTGAGATACGCTGGTCGATCTTCGCCCCGTCGCTCTCATAGAGCTCGGCGAAGCGCTCCGTCTTCACGATGCCCGGTGCCACGGCATTCACACGGACACCCTGCGATGCCAGTTCCTTGGCGGCCGACTTCGTGAACGACATGATAGCCCCTTTCGTGGCCGAATAAGCCGACTGTCCTGGAGAACCGAGCACAGCCGTCACCGAGGCAATGTTCACAATCGAGCCACCACCCGTCCGAGCCATCAGACGAGAGCACAACTGTACCAGTTCGATGACCGCAATCACGTTGATGCGGAACATCAGCTCCGTCTCCTGACGCACGATCATACCAATCTTCTTGTTGAACACCACGCCAGCGTTGTTCACCAACGCATCGATGCGCTTCTCAGCCTTGAAGATCGCCATCAGGGCATTCTTCACGGCCGGCGCATCCGCCACGTCGAAATACATCGGGATGACACGGGTGTTGTTCTGCTCCGAGCACACCTTCGCCCACTCGTCCATGCTGCCCTCACGGAGATCACAGGCATAGACGATGGCACCATCAGCGGCAAACCGCTCTGCGATGCCCTTACCGATACCCTGCGCCGCACCCGTGATGATGCAAACCTTATTCTCTAAAAGTCTTTCCATTATATTGTTAAACCTCCATCTATAACTAAAGCATGTCCCGTCAACCATGATGAAGCATCAGAAAGCAAGTAGATAATACCATACGCAATATCTGCAGGCTCACCATAACGCTTCAAAGGATACTTCTCCATGTCAAGTTTATGCTGCTCCTCAGAAATAACTCCACCATGAATAAGGTTGGTATTAACCATTCCTGGATTGACACTATTTACCCTGATCTTTTTCGCAGCCAACTCACGGGCACAGAATTTCATTGTAGAATTAAGTGCTGCTTTAGAAGCGCCATACACCCCATTACCTAGATTAAACGAAGTATTTCCTCCAACAGAGGAAACAAAAACGACAGAGGATTCTTTTGCTGTCTTCTTCTTTTTAACCAATAGTCTGAGTAACTCAACAGGAGCAAAGAAGTTCACATCGAAAACCTCATCATATTTTTCTCTTGTACAAAAAGGGAAAGGCAAAGTCATTCCTTTGCCAGCACACAAGACAATACCATCAAGAACAGGCAGACTGTCAACTAAAGACATGACTTGCTCCGGGTCTGTCAATTCTGCCAGGATCTGTATATGTCCAGAGCCCTCTAACTGACGGTATGTTTCGTTCAAGCGCTCCTCATTCCTTGCAGTCAAAACCACTGTGGCCCCTAACTTTGAACACTGTATTGCTGTTTCCCTACCTATACCAGAAGATGCTCCTGTGATAAGGACTGTTTTACCCTCTAATGAAAACGGGTTGTAATACGCACTCATCCTACAATTCTACTAAATCAGAAATCACCAGTCCATCTGTCCTGAAAGAAACTGTTCCCCATGACAAGCCGACACCAAACCCACAAGCAATATAACTTATTGGTTTGGATTCCACCTTCCCCTTCAGTTGGGTAACGATGGAGAGCGGTATTGAGGCCATGGAAGTATTTCCGAACTCATGGAGACTATAAGGCACCTGTTCTGGCTTTGCCTTAATCTTCTTGCGGATCATCTCATTAATCATCGTATTCGCCTGATGAAGAACGAAATAATCATAGTCTTCTGCTGTTTTCTTCTCCTCAGCCATCAGTTTCTTAATGGATTTAGGAACTATTGATATGGAAAAAGAGAAGACATCCATACCTTTCATTCGTGCCTGCATACGATGCATCATTTTACCATCTACCTCTTCCATCTTAAAGGAATCAACAGTGGCAGGATTCCGGCTACCGCCATCCGGTATGATAAGGGCATCATAGCCACTACCATCTGTTCCTAAATGGAAGCGCATCACGTCCTCTTCAAGCCCTGTATATTCTAATGCGGTAACAGTTCCTGCAAAGCCGAACAATGGGTCAAAATCGCACTTTGCACGTTTGCGGGCATCGCCAGCCAACAACAGGGCACGTTTCATACCATGACCAGCCAAAACAGAAGAAGCTGCATTCAGTCCATAAACCCATCCGGAGCAACCGAGAGAGATGTCCATCGCATAGCACTCCTTGCTGAGTCCCATTCGTTCCTGTAGTATACAAGATGTTGCAGGCAAGATATAGTCAGGATGCTGGGATACAAAGAAGATTCCCTCTACAGAGTCCTTTTCCCAACCGAGATCCTGAAGCAGTTTCTCTGCTGCCGCAAGGCAAAGATCAGAGGCTGCGAAATCATCAGATACATGAACCTCCTTAATACCTGTCTTTTCTATAAACTCAGAAGCATCATAGTCGGAAGAATTGATTGAATCAATCTTTGAGACTATTTGCTTAGGAACACCTGCTGAAAAGCCAGCAATCCGGACTCCTTTTACTGTCAGCAAAGACATTAAAGTTTACCCTTTACGATTTGATAGAGCTCTTCAATGGTATTGGCAGCACGAATATCTTCACCTTGCAGGGTTACATCGTATTCCTCGTCCACCATAGCTATAATAGAAAGAGCAATCAGAGAGCTCCACTCATCAAGCTCCTTAAACACTGTTTCTGCCTTAATCTCACTTGCATCAGTATCATCGAACTGAGCCGCAAAATTCTCAATAAAATCTTTTAGTTCCATTTTTTAATTTGCAAATAAATAAATTGAATAATACATTTTGATATACTTTAGCACTTTCAAACTTCAACATACTGGTAATCAACAAATACAATGACACAAACAATAGTATCTGAATGAACATCACAATATATTGTTGAAGTGGTAATATCTGCCCTATAAAGTAAATCAGAACGCCTAACGCTAGGGCTATGGCTACTATTTCCTTAATATCATACAGCTGCCTCTTGATGCCATAACCTATCATCTTTTTATTTATAAATCCGTTAATAAGAAAATCGATATAAAATGTTATAGCAACAGAGGCTACCACCCCGATTACGCCGAAAGAAATACCACAAAATATCATGAAGATACCAATCAATCGCTTTGTCATCTGCATAGTTAAATACACTTTTCCTTTTCCAAGTGACTTAATAACATTCAAATTCAAACAATTAATGATATATACAACACCTGAAAGACATAAGATTTGAAAATACAAAACAGAAGCACCCCATTGAGGACCATATAAGAGATATATAAGTGGTTTAGCTATGACAATAAGCAAAAAACACATTGGGACGCTCAGATAGGATATCGACTTAATACTCTTACTCACTCCATTTCTCAACTTTGTCTTTTCCTCATTTAGCATAGAAAAAACAGGAAATGCGACTTGGCCGACAATCATTGATAACGCACTTGTAGGAACCTGCTCTAGTTTTCGGGCTTGTGTATAATAACCTAAGTCCTGAGGGGTAAACCATTTACCTATAATCAAACCCTGAACATTAGTATATAGAGTCTCAACAAATGATGATAAAGCCATCAATCCTCCAAAGGAGAACAAAGACTTCAATGACTGCATACTAAACTCCAAGGTAGGTCGCCATTCACTCATCTTCCAGAGAAGTATTACACTAGATAAACTCATCACAAGTGACAAGGCCACAAGACTCCAGATGCCATATCCCATAAAAGCCATGATAATTGAAACCGTTACTCCACATAATGCAGAAACGATACCTCTAACAGAAAATTCCTTGAATCTTAACTGCTTTTGTAACTGAGTGGTTTGAACTAACGAGAAGGCACCAATGATCAAAGAAAGACTTTGTATCCTAAAGACTTCGCACAATAATGGCATATTGTAAAAATCAGCAATTAAGGGAGCTGATAAATACAAAATAAAATATAATATAATCGCAACAAATAAATTCCAATAAAATACTGATGTATAATCCAAATGAGTAGGATTCTTCTTTTGTATCAAAGCTGCACCAAATCCTCCAATAATCAGGACGTCAGATAAAGCAATAAAGATATATAGCATACCTATATATCCGAAATCTTGAGGAGAAAGCAAACGGGCCAAAACCATATTTGACACAAATGATATCCCCAAGGTTCCGAATCTGCCAACGGCACTCCATAACATAGAAGATATCGTTTGGGTCTTTATATTTTCATTTTCCATTAGAATGATATCGGTATAAATGCTGGGGAGATGTCGTTACAACTGCCAGCATAGAAAGAAAATAAACATAAGGATAGTATAACATCCATGAACGATGCATCATAATCAAAACGAAAGTCATTAACAAAGAACATGCCATAGCTTTGCGACTACCCCGAATAAGAAACAGATAAGAGAAAATGGACAGAACCATGCCGATCCATCCGATGGCCATAATCATTCCACGATAATCAGAAAGGCAATAAGCAGAGTCATAAGCTCCAACACCTACCATCATCTCATTAAAGGACATCTTATTGTAAATGGCCAAAGGAAGATCACTGGCACGCTCATCCAATGCTTCATTAATAGAGGAAGAAGAAGCCAATATGTCCATCACTTTCTCAAGATTGCGACCATATATGAGATAATATATCTGATCTTGAATATCAGATGGCAAGAATAGATATATAATATAGATGGCGAATATTGCTATTAAAACCCATTTCACTATTTTCTTCACATTCTTTATCCTAAATATGTTATGAAGCTCTGTAAAAAGGGCTATCAAAATAAAGTTCGATGAGAAAGTCAATATGCCACATAAAACAAGCCATAAGTTAATCTTCTGGCCTTGATATCGGTCTATCAGATATATAAAACCTAGAATGACAGCAAAATGGCCAGGTTCTTTCATCATTCCACACGCTCTATAGATAAGCATCTGGGCGGGATCCTGAATAGTGACAAACAGCCCATATACATAATAGACATATCCTAACCTTTCATGCAAGGCTTCCTGCGGAGGAACGACGAAATGAGGAATAGATGAAATCAAGCCTACCAGACTTAATATAGATACAATGGAAGCTCCTATTGCAAAGAAAACAACAACCTTCTTGATAATTGTATAAGAACCGGTTAACAAATCTTTCGACCAGAATAAAAGAAATAATACTGGTGCAAATACACATATTTGCTTTACGAAATTACCAAGATTACTGGTTAAGCATATCAATAACCATATTAAATAACATAGCATTAAAATAGAGAGAAGACGATACTTCCGTACATACGAAACAGACTTAGAAAGCATCGATCCCCAAATAACACCTAATGCTGCAAATATATGTATGATAGAAGTAAAAGGGTTCCAAACAAAGATAGAGTCTATACAGACAAAGAACCATACCGCCGCAATTAAGGGCAAGACCTTGTCAATATCTCTCACATTCACTGTTGTCATTGAAGATGACGGAAAAGTTATGCTATTTGTTGTTTGTGTCATTAACGGGTAATGATATCCTTCACAAAGGATCTCATGATTCAAATCTTCATTGGATAACCTATTACTCTCGATTTAACAGATAGCCACACTCAACTCGCATTGGCCTAAAAACTTCAATTAGCCACATCATCATTAGTATAGTAATGCGACTCAGGCTTAGAACTGACGTTCAAAATAGCAAAGAGTGTTAGGATTCGTTGCGAGCAATAATCGAATCAGCGACAGCTGCGTGATCGCCATTAACTCAGACCTAATAAGGGCTTGAGCTGGTTCTCCTTGTGGAGAATCCAGACTGAGGTGCCGAGGAAAGCCAGGAAGAGCCAGATAAGCACAATCTTAGCGCGATGGGGACCGGCCTTCTTGACGGGTACCGTAGCACTCTGCAACGTGGTGAAGGCCGGGGTCTCCTGCTGCACCTTCGCCTCGGCGGCGATGAGCTGGGCAGAGGCGGTGTTATAGGCATTGTACTGAAGCTGCATCTCATTCTCCAGATCGGTCTGCTTAGCACGGACGCTCTCGAGGATCAAGGCCTGGTTGGCATCGACGAACTCTACATAGAGCTGACGGGCATGGACATAGCGCTCACGGGCCTCACGGGCGAGCTTCTTGTTATACTCGAGATCAACACGGGCCTTCTGGGTGCGGTAGTCGGTGATAAACTTCTGCAGGCGTTCCTTCACGCTGTCGGCCATCAAAGCACAGACCAGGGGATCCTGGTCAATCACATCGATGGTGATGACCATGGTCTTCTTGTCGACATCGCACGACACTTTCTTGTCAAGGAACTTCGCTATACGGGTCTGCTCCTTCGTGAGCTCGAAGGTGTTGATGGTGTCGGGCTGCTCCTCCTGACTGCGAAGCAGACTGAAGAGGCCACGGACGGCCGACGACCACCAAGGACGACGCTGGCGGTCCTTCAGGTAGTCGTAGTACGAGATGCACTCGGTGCTGTCTTTCTGACGGACCTTCACGGGGAAGAGCGAGGTCTTGAAATCGACGGAGTTCATCAGGTCGGGATAGAGCGTCGGGAACAGGGCCTCAGAGCCATTACCCAAGGCACCACCAAGATTGATTCCGAACGAGCTGGCTAAAGAGGCCAAACCTCCGACATTCTTGGTGCTGGAGAGCTCTGGGGAAAGCTTCACCGTGCAACTGTAGTAGTTGGGGATGCTGAACAAAAAGAAACAGGCGACTATGAAGGTTGCTGGGAGCACCTTATAGTAGAGACGCTTGTGTTTCTTCAAAGCTTCCCAGATCTTTGAAAAGTCGATTGAACTCTCTTCTTCAAAGTTCAATTCTTTGTTTTTATTTTCTTCCATTAAAGAAAAGTTTTAAGAAAATTCTTTTTATTTGCAGGGTTGCACCCTGCAGGTTCACCAACAACCCCAACCCCTTCTTGTCCTTAAGAAGGGACTTCGAACCACTCCCCAAACCCCTCGCCAATCATTGTCAAGGGGCTTAACCGCTCCTCCTGTCGCTCTTACATTAAGGTAAGCTGAGACCATCACAGGTCCCGCTTGTCGCTCTCGGCTGCGCATTGATGATGGTGCAGCACCCGCAATGCCTTTACGCTTCTGTCCTTCGACAGGCTCAGGGACCGCGGAGGGGGGAGTGCCCGGAGGGGGCACGAACCTCATGCTATTTGATGAGGTTCGTGACGGTGGCAATCATGGTGACCATGGTTGCAAATGAGGAAGCCATGCCGGTAATCATCGAGATGGTCTCCTGTGCAGTGTTGGTACGGCTCGGGACGATGATCTCACAGCCAGGCTCTACCTTGCCCTTGCTGGCCTTGGACACCATACCGTTGGCATAGACGATGAAGGTGCGGCTCTTCTTGGAATGGGCACCGAAGCCACCGCCCTGGTTGACGTACCACTTCCAGCTCTTGCCGGTGCTGAAGGCCACGGTGTTGGGGAACATCACGTTGCCGTTGATCTTCACAGTACCGTTGTACTCGGGGATGATAATCTTATCGCCTTCACGGAGCACGACATCATAGTCGGAACCGGGGTTGGCCAGGGCCTTGTCGAGCTCGATACCGACGGAGTAACGTACCTCGGCGGAGTCGATCTGCTCTTCCTCGAAGCCCATGTTCTCCTTCTGCTGCTCAACGAGCTTGAGCACCTGCTTGTTACGGAACTTCTCGGCTTCGGTCATCAGGCGCTCGATACGGGCACCACGGAGGTAGGCCTCGTCGGTGACACCACCGGCGGCCTTGACAATCTCGGAGATGCGCTGGTTCTTATGGGTCATGGTGTAGGATCCACGGAAGAGCACCTCACCATCGATGGATACCTCGCGCTGAATCTGATAGCCGGGACTGCGGTGAACGGTCACGACATCGTAGGGCTGGAGGGTGAACGAACGGTCGCCATCGACCACAAGACCGTCCTTCAACTGGAAGGTGTAGGTCTTGGCGATCTCCTTGGACTGACCGGTGGCCTTCGGATCGACGATACGACGGGCGACATCGACCTGGGCCATGGAGGCGGCATCGGTGAGACCGCCGGCACGGACGATGAGGTCCTCGATGGTCTCGTCGGCTGAGTACTCGAGCTCACCGCCCTGGTACACCTCACCACGGATGGCCACGGTGTAGGCACCGGTGCGCTGGGCGTTGGAGGCGATGATCAGCTCGTCCTCGTTCTCGAGGGGGATATCGGCGGTGGTGCCGGACATGATACCGTCGAGATCGACGGAGATGGTACGGCGGGTGCGGTCGGCGTTCATACGACGGATGACGGCACGACCGGTGAAGGCATACTCATTGAGTCCACCGGCAGCCTCGATGAGGGAGCGCACGGTGTTGACGCCATTGCCGAGGTCGTAGTTACCGGGATAGAACACATCGCCGGTGACGGTGACGGTGTTCTCGTAGCGCAGCGGTGTGGAGCTGACAGTGACGGAGTCGCCATCCTGGACCTTGAACGTGGTCATATCGAACTCCTGGATATTATAGCCGGAGTGCTTGTCGCCACTGGTACGGTTGAGCTGGACGGCCTTGGTATAGGCGTCGCCCGTGAAACCGCCGGCATACTTGATCAGGGAGGCGACACTCTCGCCTTTCTTCATCTCGTAGAGCATCGGGCGCTTCACCTTACCGGCGACCTCGACGATGCAGTCGTAAGGACCGACGACGATGACGTCGTTGTCGGCCAGGCGTACATTACCGGTGAGACGGCCGTTGAGGATATAGTCGTAGACGTCGACCACGGTGAGCTGACGACCACCACGGTAAACCTTGATGCTACGCAGCGTACCGATAGCGTTGACACCACCTGCCATATACAGGGCGTGGAACACCGAGGCGAAGGCTGAGAGCGTATAGGTACCGGGGGCGGCGACCTCGCCCATCACGTTGACCTGGATGGTGCGGGTCTGACCGACGGTCATGCGGATCTTCGAACTGCTATAGCGCTGACCGAGCTGCTGACGGATCTTGGCCTGGGCGGCGGCAACCGTCAGACCGGCCACCTGGATGGGACCGTAGCCTGTCACGGTGACTGTTCCCTCGGGAGAGACAGAGAGGGTCTCGCTCTTCTGAGAGGCACCATAGACATCGATGACGATCTGGTCGCCCGGGCCGATGATGTAGTTGGTCGGCGTGGCGATGTTCATATTCGGCTCGAACGACAGGGTACGCTTGTTGAAGATGTCACGACCGAAGACGGGCTTGCCGTTGACGGTGTTATCCACCATGTCGGGGATATATACGTTGGGACGGCTGTCGAGATCGCTCATGTCGGTTGACATGAAGCCGTTCGTGGACGAGTAAAGCGGATTACCCTCCTCGTCGACCATCACCGATCCATTGTTCTGACGCAGTGCCGTAGAGGTGGCGGCAGAAGAACGGCTGGACGAGAAGCCCTTCAACAGGGATGACGACGAAGCGGAGGCGCCGTCGAGATCGGACACGCTGCCGCCGGCCTTCTCGTACTGGTTACGCAGGCGCTGGATCTGCTGAACGGTGGCACCTTTCTGCATCAGCTTGACAACGATCTGTGACTGACTCGTTCCAGCTTTCATCTCGCGTTGGACGTACTGGAGCACCTGACTGTCACTCATGCTCTGGGCAGAGCCCGTCAGGGCCAAGACCAGAAACGACAGGGAAAAAAGTATTCGTTTCATATTGTTTAAAAATTATAAAAGACAAAGGAGAGGGTCACCCAACCTGATGGTGGGGCGCACAAAACAGTGATACAGTTGGCACGATTCGGTGAATTTGTACTGACATACAGCGACAAATAAGCCTATCGCAAACGCCTGACACTCATTTGATTGAAAGGCACGAAGCCCATTTCTTCGAAATGAATGGCGCATGACTTGGTTGCAAAAATACGACATTTTATCCATTCAACCAAGGAAAAATGGTTAATTTTCGTATTTTGAAAGATTTTGATATAGGATGATTGAAACACAAAAAGAGCAGACACCCGGAGATGTCTGCTCTTTTATATGACAAATTTAATACTTTTCTCGCTTAGAAGAACAGGTAGCGGTTGTCAACCACACCGGCCTTCTGATAGAGCTCCTGGATGAAGCGACCAGCGGCCTGCATGGCCTTCTGCTGGAGTTGCTTTTCCATGACAGCAGCGTCGAACTTAGCATCCTGACGGTTGCCCTTCTTCAGCACCTGGAACAGGTAGGCTCCACCGTTACCCTTGACGGGTGTCTTACTGAATGCGCCCTGCTTGCTGGCAGCGACAGCACCTGCGAGAGCAGGCTCACTGGCACCTGTTGCCTGTACGAAGACAGGCGCAGAGAAGGTGATCTGGTTGACGGTATCGATACGGGCACCCTTTGCCTTGGCGGCAGCGATGTCGGCCACACCGGCAAACTTCTCCTTAATCTGGTCAAATTTCTTGTCACGTGTCACCTCCTGACGGACGGCATCCTTCACGTCGTCGAGTGAACGATAACCGACAGGATGAATCTTGGTGAGAGCTACCACGAGGAGGTTGTCGTTGTTACCGCACTCATAGAGCGGGCTCACCTGTCCCTCCTTGGCGTCGAAGATCCACTTCATGGCCTCACGGGTGGCGCGGACGCCAGCCACATTGTGCTCTGAGTTGAAGAGGTCCTTGCGCTCCTGCACCTGGAAACCGCTCTTGGCGGCGTTCTTCTCGAGGTCGGCCAGGGTCTTGTTCTCGCTGACATACTGGCTGAACTTATTATAGGCATCAGAATAGGTGCCCTTAGAGAAGTCGATGGTATGCTTGATGACAGCCACGTCGTACTTCTCGACCATAGCCTTACGGGCGGTCACCTGGATGACGATGTTACCCTGAGAGAACTCGAGGTTCTTCAGCTCACCGGCACCGAGGTTGTTGATGGCGTTGAGGTAGTTCTTCGACTCCTCGTCCATCGTGGTGGCGTTCTCATACATCGCAGAGGTAAGCCACTGCTTAGCGGCGGTCTGACCGTACTTCTTGGCGAGCGCCTCGAAGTCGGCACCTGCCTTAAGGGCGTTGTAGATGCTGTCGGCGGTCTTACGGGCGGCCTCGGCGGTAGCACCACCTACCTGGATCTGACGATACTCGATGCTGTCGGGCATCATCGTCTTGGAGATGAGCTTCACCACGTTAAGGGTGTTATCGAGCTTGGTCTCGAAGGGGGCTGTGGTCTGACCCACAGCCATCGAATCGAGCTTAGCGGCGATATCTGAGGGGTAAGCACGCTTGGTAGCGGCAATGCCCGTGTAGGGGAACTGCGACTGGGCCTTGCGGACGACCTCGGCGGGGTTGGCACCACTCTGGAGTTTGTTAGAAGCCTCCTGCATGGTGGTCATCAGACCCTGACGGTCGGCGGCAGATGCGACAACCTGGAAGCTGACATACTTGATGTCGCGGGTCTCGACGCTCTGCTTGAACATCTCCTTCTCGGCATTGTACTTTGCCTTGAGGTCGCTCTCGTCGATCTTCACGTCGTTATCATTGATGCTCGAATAAGCGACAGAAGCCAGCAGGATATCACTCTCCTGGTTCTGACCCTCGAAGGCCATCTTTGCGGATACGGGGTTAGAGAGCAGACTGTTGGCCATGAGTGCCTGATACTTACGTGACAGGGTCTGCTGGCGGAGCTGCTTCTCGATGAACTGCCAGTACTTGTAGATCTTCTGATAGGACTCAGTGAGCTGCGGGTTGGTGGCGTTCTTCTTATAGTCGGCCAGGAACTTCGTGAGCATGGTCACGTCGAAACGGCCGGTCTGCTGGTTCACGAACGGTGAGCGCAGCAGCATGGGGTCGCGACCCTCCTTCATGATCGTCTGCATCTCCTCGTCGGTGACGGTGAGACCGATCTGCTCGGCTTCGTGGTTGATGATCTGCTCGCTGACATACGAGTTCCATACCTCGTCCTTGATGCTGTTGAGCTGATCCTCAGAGAAGTTGTCGATGCCCTGGGTCATCTTCAACACATCCTGATACTCATCGACAAGTGCCTGAAAATCCTGCACGTTGACCTTCTTACCAAGTACCTCACCGATCTGCTGGCGCTGCTGGTTCTTGGTTGCTTCGCAAGAACGGAACGCCTCTTCGGCAATGAAGGCAAACAGGCCAAGACCAATAATGATCACGAGGGTGATTCCCCTCTTTCTAATTTTTCCTAATGCTGCCATTTTCTAATATTTTAATTTTAAATTTTTAATTCTGTAAAACAAACGTGTGCAAAATTACAAAAAAGGAATGAAACGGCGAAATTTTTCATTAAAATTATTCTATTCCATCACCTTTAGTCGCACTAACTCTATCTTAGTAGCTGTATTCTTCAGGATTTTAAACTCGTAGCGCCCTACCCTGACGACCTCGTTGAGCTTCGGGAACGACTGGTACTCATGGAGGATAAGACCACCGAGGGTCATATAATCGTCGCTCTCGGGCAGGTCGAGGTCGTAGAGCTCGTTGACGCGCTCGATCTCCAGACGGGCCGAGAGGATATACTCGTCGGGGCCCAACTGCTTCGCCTCGAGGGCACTATCGGTATCGTGCTCGTCTTCGATCTCACCGGTAATCTCTTCCATGAGGTCCTCGAGGGATACCAGACCGCTCGTGCCGCCGAACTCGTCGACGACGATGGCCAACGAGCGTTTCATCTGCATGAGCAGTTTCATGAGCTTCGAGGCGAGCATCGTCTCGGGCACGAAGTTCAGCTCACGGATGGAGAGCTGACCACGGAGCGATGTCAGGGACTTGTCGGCCACGGCCACGGCATCGAGCCGGAAGAGGTCGGAGGAGTGGACATAGCCGATGATATGGTCGATATCCTCGTGATAGACGATAATCTTACTGTGACCGCTCTCGATGAAGATCTGACGGAGGGTCTCGAGGGTGGCGGTATCTTCGACGGCATCGATCTCGGTACGGGGCACCATACAGTCGCGCACCTTCGTCTCAGAGAAGTCGAGGGCGTTCTGGAAGATACGTACCTCCTCACCGATCTCGTCTTCATTGCCGGCACTGTCGATGCTGGTCTGCACGAGGTAGTCGAGATCGACCTTCGTGAACTCGTGTTCCGCGTCTTGACGACTCATGCGGATGCCGAAGAGGCGGAGCAGGCCCTTGGCCAACAGGGTGGCCAGGCGGGATATCGGATAGAGGATGACATAGCACACGTAGGCCGGAATGGCGAAGACGGTGAGCAGGGTGTTGGGGTTATTCTTAAAGATGGTCTTCGGCAGGAACTCACCCGTGAAGAGCACGACCACCGTGGAGAGCAGGGTGTCGGCCATCACACGGAGTCCGTCGCTGAGCGGTGCAAACAGGGTGGCATCGAAGAGACGGGCGAAGAGGATGCCGTAGATGACTAAGGCGATATTATTGCCCACCAGCATCGTCGACACAAAGTTGTTGGGATGCTGGTAGAACACTGCCAGGGCCTTCTGCGACAGGCCGTTCTTCTCACGGTCCATCTCGGCCAACAGGCGGTTACTGGACACGAAGGCGATCTCCATGCCTGAGAAGAACGCGGAGAGGAGCATCGAGATGATGAGGGAGATGAGCAGGACGGTCATTACTGGCGCTTGGCGTGTTTGGTGAGTTGAGGGCGCTGGGGAGCAAGGTGCTGCGCGGTGTCGGCGGGAGCGGCGCCCTTCGACGCCTCGTCCTTCGTCTCGCCTGTCATGTCCTCACGCTCGAAAGAGCCCTTGGAGTTGCTGACCGTATAGTGGGTCATCTTCTCGTCGCTGAGGAAGTAGGTGCCTTCCATCGTGCGCTCGGGGGTGGTGACCCGCGAGAAGACGTTAGAATAGAACTCATGGCTTATGCCGTCCCAGTAGAGCTCCTCGCTCTCATAGAGCATACCGTTGACATTACGGATGCGGACACGACCACGCAGATGCCAGAGCTTCTTCTGGTCGTAGTACCAGGCGGTGTCGGCCTGGATGTAGCCTTGTACATGGAACTTCTCGTCGAACTGCTCAAAGAACACGCCTTTCTCGAACGACCAGCGTGAGGGGTTCTTCGCCGTGTTCACATCCCAACGCTCGGTGACGATGCGGTATTTGATGACACCGGAGTCGCTGATCAGGGTGTTCACGCCATAGGAGGTCATCACCGACACGGAATCGCGGTCGTGGACGGCCGGGGCGGTATGCTCTTGTACGTCGCTACAGGCGACCACGAGCAGCACGATGGCAGCGAGAGGGAGGGTTCTTTTATTGAACATGGATGTTTACTCTACTTTCCACTTAGAGAACCAGCGCTCGTTGAAGGTCAGACCGATGTTGATACGGAAGGTGTTCTCCGTAATCAGATTATCGGCTGAACGGTGCGACCACTGACCACTGATATTCAGGAAGGAACGGTTGTTATAGGCATTCATGATGGGAATACCGAAACCGAGACTGAGGCTCAGTTCCTTAGGACCGTCCTGACCGTTTATATTATAATAAGGTGTGGCATAGCCGGCACCGATACGATAGCGCACATGACTCAGGACATGACGGGTGCTCTGGGGGTTGGGAATCCACTCGGCACCGAGGTTGGCACGGTAACTATCTTTCAGCAGACCGCTCCGCAGGGCATAGGTGCCACCCTCGTCGGAGGGCATATCGACAGAACCCCACTTCTGCACCTGAAGGTCGGCACCCACACGCAGCTTGTCATGATGGCTGTAGGCCAGACCGAAACCATAGGCGGTGGGCAAAGACAGACCGTCGTGCACCACATAAGAGGTGGTATCGTTCTGACTCGCAGAGGTGTTGACACTGATGATACGACAGGTGGGATCGGTCTTGAGACTGTGACCGGGACTATAGGTAGCTCCCAGCGTCAGCAGATCACCTTTGCCAAGCTTCTGCTCGTACTGCATACCGAAGTCGAGCTTGTAGTTCCTGACGGATGCGGAATACTGTTTCACCAGGTATTTCGCCGAGCTGATGCTGGTGACTCCGGTAAACGAGCGGTCGAACTCGCCCCAGAGATAGGCGGCATTGAAACCGACCGACAGGGGCTTGAAGATGCGGAAACCGGCACCCAGGAACAGCTGATGCATGCCGCCGTCGCCCTCGTAGGTGCTGGACTGTATGGCCTGCGACCCGGGGATGGACGACGTGGTGCTATACTTATAACCGACATTAGAATAAGGCAGGACACCGAACGACACGCCTAAGTTCTTGGCAGCACGGAGCAGACCCACGACATAGTCGAAGCCAGCCCCCTTGCCACTGAAACGGGTGCTGCCCTCCTTGAAGTTCGTGATCTGACCCGACAGACCGGCATCGAAGATCATCGTGAGGGAATCGGCAGCGGAATAGGAAGCCGGATTCAGGGGGTTCACCTCGTTTCCCTTACGGAAAGCCAGGCCGACTCCATTCATACCTTTATTGAAACCGACGCCCTGATCGGTCAGATCGCCATAGCCGAACTGACTATACGGGGAGTTGGTACTACTCTGTGCGAAGGCGGTTGCGGTGATGGCCGACAAGACCAGACCACCTATGATTCTATTCATGTCTTTTATGTTTATTCTGTTGAAAATCTATTCAGCGTGCAAAATTATTGAAAAAAAATGGAATAAATGGCTTTTTACTGCAAAATA
This sequence comes from Prevotella aff. ruminicola Tc2-24, assembly GCF_900110895.1. GTDB lineage: Bacteria > Bacteroidota > Bacteroidia > Bacteroidales > Bacteroidaceae > Prevotella. The sequence continues at coordinate 459,259 of NZ_FOIQ01000001.1, forward strand.
TAAGCTATTTTTGCATCGTGAAACATTTCAGAAAGGATTTTTGTACATTTTTAGGCATCATTCTGATGATGTCGGCCTCCGTCGTACAGGCACAGACCGTGTCGGCTGACGGGGATGTCATCGACAAGCACCCCATGGACTCCGTGGAGGTCAGTCTACTGACCTGCTCGCCGCATGAGGAGATATACAGTCTGTACGGTCATGCCGCCATCAGATGGCACGACCAACGGAACGACACCGACCTGGCGTTCAACTGGGGGATGTTCAACTTCAAGAAGCCTTATTTCGCCCTGCGGTTCGTGTTCGGACTGACCGACTATGAGCTGGGCGTGGTGCCCTACCAGTATTTCCTCGAAGAATACAGACAATGTGGCAGTAGTGTCACCGAACAGGTGCTCGACCTGACAGCCGAGGAGAAGGAGGCGATGTATCTGGCTCTGTCGGAGAATATGCAGCCGGAGAACCGTGTGTACCGGTATAACTTCTTCTTCGACAACTGTTCGACACGGCCTCGGGACATCATTGAGAAATGCTTAAACGGAAAAATAGAATATGCTCAGCGTGAAGACTATACACCATCGCATCGGGATATGATCAGTGTGTGTACGAGGAACCATCCCTGGGCTACCTTCGGCAATGATATGCTGTTGGGCGTGAAGGCCGACCGAAGGACGACACTCCGGGAACAGGAGTTCCTGCCGGGCAACCTGATGTACGACTTCGACAGGGCTCAGATCGTGAGCGACGGTAGCCGTCGGCCCTTGGTCAAGGAGCGTCGGATGGCGGTCAAACCGGGGGTACAGGTGATTGAGGAGGATTTCCCGCTGTCGCCGACCGCCTGCGCCTATGTGCTACTGGTGCTCTCACTGGTCATCGTAGCGATGGAATGGCGCAGAAAGAAGACATTTAAGTACTGGGATGCCCTGTTGATGACGGTTCAAGGACTGGCGGGCTGTGTGCTCTTCGTCATGATCTTCTCACAGCACCCGACCACGAGTCTCAACCTGCAGATCCTGTTGCTGAACCCGTTGCCACTGTTCTTCCTGCCAGCCGTTCTCAGACGGCGTCGCACGCACTGGTGGACTCTCCTGATCGTGATGGTCGTGCTGTTTGCCGTAGGACGGTTTTTCCAGCACTATGCCGAGGGAATGATGATTGTGGCACTATGTTTGCTGTTAAGGGGGCTAGTGAATGAAAAATAAATATATTTATATCACACTACTGGCGGTAGTTGGCTGGCATGCCGAGGCACTGGCGCAGGACGGTGCCCGACAGGCACCGCGGCTCGTGGTGAGCATCACCATCGACCAGCTGCGCAGTGACTACCTGGAGACCTTCGCCCCACTCTACGGGCCGAATGGTTTCAAGAAGCTGTTGGCGGAGGGTGTGGTCTATGAGAATGCCACCTATCCGTTCTTCGAGCCCGACAGGGCCTCTGCCATATCGTCAGTCGTCACAGGTACTACCCCTTATTACCATAGTATCGTCGGTACACGGTGGTTGGACAAGGCCACCCTGCGACCGGTGCTCTGCACGGACAGTCAGAAGCAGGACAGTGTGCCCTCGCCCGTGCAGATGGCCGTGTCGACGATGGGCGACGAACTGAAGGTGGCCACGCACGGGGAGGCGAAGGTGTTTGCCGTCGCCCCGTTTGAGGATGCCGCCATCCTATCGGCCGGTCATGCCGCCGACGGGGCGGTGTGGCTGGACACCCAGACTGGGCGCTGGACAACATCGCAGTATTACATGAATGAAGTGCCGCAATGGCTATTGTCGTTCAATGAGTTATATTCTTACGAAGATAAGAGCAGGAAGCGGGAATGGAAGCCATTGATTGTTCAACAGAAGCCCGACTTCCGTTATACGTTCAAGGGCGACCGACGGCATCAGGACTACCAGACATCGGGACTGATCAATGCCGACATCACGGAGCTGGCGCTGCATAGTCAGTCGAACCTCGCCATGGGGTATGACGGTGTGACCGACCTGTTATGTCTGACCTATTATGCCGGTACCTACGGGCACCGACCGGTGTCGGTCAGTCAGAAGGAGCTACAAGACACTTACCTGCGTCTGGACAGAGAGATCGCCACACTGGTGGCACAACTGGAAACCAGGATCGGCCAAGGACAGGTTATGTTCGTCGTCACCAGCACCGGCTACAGTGATCCGGAAGAGACCGACTACACGGCTTATCGCATCCCTACGGGTACCTTTTATATCAATCGTACAGCCAGTCTGCTGAACATGTATTTCGGCGCACTCTGGGGACAGGGGCGCTACGTGGAGGGCTGCTACGGACGACAGTTATTCTTCAACCACCAACTGCTGGAGTCGAAGCGTATCAGCATGACCGATGCCACCCAACGGGCTCAGGAGTTCGTGGCACAGATGGCCGGCGTGAGGAACGTCTATACTCGTCTGCAGCTGTTGGGCAGCTACCACGAGCAGATTGCCAAGATACGCAACAGCTTCAACCCGCAGCGCAACGGCGACCTGTTGATCGAGGTGGCTCCGGGTTGGCACCTACAGAATGAAGAGACCGGCGAGGACCTGCTGTCGCAGGCCTCGGCCATCACCTTCCCTATCCTTATCTACGGCAACGGGCTTACCGCCCAACGTGTGCAGACGCCTGTCACCGTCGACAGGATCGCCCCGACCGTGGCTAAGACCATCCGCATTCGCGCACCCAATGCCTGTGCTTCGGAACCATTGTTCTGAAGCACAGACCGTCTGTTTGACAGATTTATATCAAGACCTTTGGCAATTACAAATAAAATTTGTACCTTTGCCGACGTTTTTTACTACAAATCATATTGCGAATAATTAATAACAAATATCATCATGAATTTCAACAAGATTCTGAAGACATTGTTCGGTGACAAGTCGACCCGTGACATGAAGCTCATCCTGCCCTTCGTGGAGAAGGTGAAGGCCGTGTCACCACAGATCGAGTCGCTCGACAATGATGCGCTGCGCCAGCGTACGAAGACGCTGCAGCAGCAGGTACAAGACTCTGCCAATGAGCAGAAGGCAAAGATCGCCGCACTGAAGGCCACCATAGAGGACACGCCCATCGACGAACGTGCCGACATCTTCGCACAGATCGATAAGATCGAGAAGGAGGTGCTCGACATCTATGAGAAGGCACTCGACGAGGTGATGCCGGAGGTGTTCGCCATCGTGAAGGAGACCGCACGTCGCTTTGCACAGAACGAGGAGACCGTCGTCACGGCGACTGATTTCGACCGTGAGTTGGCCGCCGATCCGAAGAAGGACTTTATCACCATCGACGGTGACAAGGCCATCTATCATAACCACTGGACTGCCGGTGGTAACGATCTGAAATGGGAGATGGTACACTACGACGTACAGTTGTTCGGTGGTGTCGTGCTCCATCAGGGAAAGATTGCGGAGATGGCTACCGGTGAGGGTAAGACCCTCGTGGCTACCCTGCCCGTGTTTCTGAACGCCCTGACCGGTAACGGTGTGCACGTGGTGACGGTGAACGACTATCTGGCCAAGCGTGACTCCGAGTGGATGGGTCCGTTGTATATGTTCCATGGCCTGAGCGTCGACTGTATCGACAAGCACCAGCCTAACAGTGAGGCACGACGGAAGGCCTATCAGGCCGATATCACCTTCGGTACGAACAACGAGTTCGGTTTCGACTACCTGCGTGATAACATGGCTATCTCGCCACAGGATCTCGTGCAGCGCGCCCATAACTACGCCATCGTCGACGAGGTGGACTCGGTGTTGATCGACGATGCCCGTACACCGCTGATCATCTCTGGTCCTATCCCCAAGGGCGACGACCAGATGTTCGAGGAGTACCAGCCACTGGTGGAGAAGCTGGTAGGCGTACAGCGCCAGTTGGCCACCCAGTACCTGGCTGATGCCAAGACCCTGATTACCGAGGGTAACCGACTGATTGAGGAAGGTAACAAGAAAGACGGTCAGGAGAAGCTCGACCAGGGCTTCCTGTCACTGTACCGCTCGCATAAGGCCCTGCCGAAGAACAAGCCGCTCATCAAGTACCTCTCTGAGGAGGGTATCAAGGCCGGCATGCTCAAGACCGAGGAGATCTACATGGAGAACAACAACCGTCGTATGCCGGAGTGTATCGAGCCGTTGTACTTCGTGGTGGACGAGAAGCTGAACTCCTGCGACCTGACCGATAAGGGTACGGGATGGTTGGCCAAGCAGGTGAACGACGCGGAGCTGTTCGTGCTGCCCGACATCACCTCGGAGCTCTCAGCCCTGGAGGCGGAGGCCGGACTCACCGATCAGGAGCGTCTCGACAAGAAAGACGAACTGTTGAACCACTACGCCATCCAGAGTGAGCGTGTACACACCCTCCAGCAGCTGCTGAAGGCCTACTGTATGTTCAACAAGGACGACGAGTACGTGGTCATCGACGGTGAGGTGAAGATCGTGGACGAGCAGACAGGCCGTATCATGGAGGGTCGTCGCTGGAGCGACGGTCTGCACCAGGCTGTGGAGGCCAAGGAGCACGTGAAGGTGGAGGCGGCCACACAGACGTTCGCCACCATCACCCTGCAGAACTATTTCCGTATGTATCATAAGTTGGCCGGTATGACCGGTACCGCCTCGACCGAGGCCGGTGAGTTCTGGGATATCTACAAGCTCGACGTGGTGGAGATTCCTACGAACCGTCCTGTGATCCGTAACGACCAGGATGACCGTGTGTACAAGACCGCCCGAGAGAAATACAAGGCCGTGATCGAGGAGATCGTGAAGATGCGCAATGCCGGAAGACCGACGCTGATCGGTACCACCTCGGTGGAGATATCTGAGCTGCTCTCCCGTATGCTCGACATGTATGTGGATCCCGAGACCGGTAAGCGTGAGGGTATCCCCCATCAGGTGCTGAACGCCAAGCTGCACCAGAAAGAGGCCGACATCGTGGCACTGGCCGGACAGTCGACCAACGGCAAGGGTGCCGTGACCATCGCTACGAACATGGCCGGTCGTGGTACCGATATCAAGCTGTCGCCGGAGGTGAAGGCCGCAGGCGGTCTGGCCATCATCGGTACAGAGCGTCATGAGAGCCGTCGTGTGGACCGTCAGCTGCGTGGTCGTGCCGGTCGTCAGGGTGACCCGGGAAGCTCTGTCTTCTACGTGTCGCTCGAGGACAAGCTGATGCGTCTGTTCGCCTCGGAGCGTATCGCCTCCGTCATGGACCGTCTGGGCTTCAAGGACGGTGAGATGATCGAGAGTCCGATGATCTCGAGGAGCATCGAGCGCGCCCAGAAGAAGGTCGAAGAGAACAACTTCGGTGTGCGTAAGCGACTCATCGAGTACGACGATGTGATGAACAAACAGCGTACCGTCATCTACGAGAAGCGTCGTCACGCCCTCATGGGAGAGCGTATCGGCATGGATATCGCCAATATCATCTGGGACCGTGTGGTGAACATCATCGAGAACGCGGCCGACTACCAGAGTTGTAAGGAGGAGTTCCTCCATATCCTGTCGATGGAGGTGCCCTTCACCGAAGAGGAGTTTATCGACCAGCCTCGTGACGTGCTCACCGAGAACGCCTTCCAGGCTGCCATCGGTAACTTCAACCGTAAGACGGAGCGCATACAGACCGTGGCTGCACCGATCATCAAACAGGTATATGAGAACCAAGGACAGATGTACGAGCGTATCATGGTGCCCATCACCGACGGTCGTCGGATGTATAATATCCCCTGTAACCTGAAGGAGGCCTACGAGACTGAGTCGAAGTCGGTAGTGAAGGAGTTCGAGAAGTCGATCCTCCTGCATATCATCGATGACTCGTGGAAGGAGAACCTGCGCCAGCTCGACGAGCTGAAGCACTCCGTACAGAACGCCTCGTACGAGCAGAAGGATCCGCTCCTGATCTTCAAGCTGGAGAGCGCCAAGGTGTGGGATGACATGATCAACGAGATGTACAACCGTATCTGTTCGATCCTGACTCGCGGTCAGATTCCTGAGATGCAGCAGGTACAGGAGGCTGCTCCCGAGCAGCGCACCCAGCGTCAGCAGTACACGGAGAGCAAACAACAGCTCAACGAGGAGCAGTTGACGGACCCGAACCAGGCTGCCGCCGCCGCTCACGACACACGCGCCCAGCAGCCGCACAGTCCGATTGTCAAGGATAAGTTGCCTGGTCGCAATGATCCTTGTCCCTGTGGAAGTGGTAAGAAGTTCAAGAACTGCCACGGAAAGGGGATTGTGTAGGAGTTAAGAGTTAAGAGTTAAGAGTTAAGAGTTAAGAATTAAGAATTAAGAATTAAGAGTTAGGAGTTCTGAATAGAGAGTTATGATTACTATAAAGGATCTGAAGAAGGTGTTTGGAGAGACGGTGGCCAGTGACATTCCGTCGCTGACCATCAACGACGGGGATATCCTCGGACTGGTAGGTAACAATGGTGCTGGTAAGACCACGCTCTTCCGAATGCTGCTCGACCTGCTGAAGGCCGACGAGGGAGAGGTGACACTCTCCTGCCCCGCTACCACTGAGAGTGAGGCTGTTGCCGTGAACCCTGCCCTTTCGGAACAATGGAAGGAATGGACGGGTGCCTATATCGACGACGGGTTCCTGATCGACTTCCTGACGCCGGAGGAATACTTCGCTTTCATCGGGAAGATCACGAACATGACGACAGAGGAGGTCGACAACCGTATGAAGGATTTCGAGCGTCTGGCTGGCGGTGAGATCTTCGGACAGAAGAAACTCATCCGTAACCTCTCGGCTGGTAACAAACAGAAGGTGGGCATCATGTCGGCCCTGTTTAACAGGCCACAGCTGGTCATCCTCGACGAGCCGTTCAACTTCCTCGACCCATCGAGTCAGAACACCCTGAAGCATGAGCTGGTGGAATATAACCGACAGACGGGTGCCACCATCCTCATCTCCAGTCATAACCTGGCACATACCATCGATATCTCCACACGTATCACGTTGTTGGAGAAGGGACGTATCATCAAGGATATGCCCAACAGTAACGGTAGTGCCCAGACGGAGCTGGAGGATTATTTCGGGAGTTAATTGACGGGAGTTAATGGGAGTTAGCGGGAGTTAATGGACATTTGTGGACATTAATGAACGTAGGTTGAATAACATGGAGGATTGAAATATGAGGGAGTTTAATGAACTGAAAAGAATGCTGAAGAAGATGCCCGAGGGACTACCGGCATGTAAGGTGGCGCTCGTCGGAGACACAGCGACACAGTTCCTGGCAACCGCCATCCGTGGGGTCGGTCTGGAGCGTGGTTACGATATCCACCTCTATGAGGCAGAATACAACCAGGTGGAACGACAGTTCCTGGATCCCGGGAGTGATCTGTATCAGTTTGATGCCGATTTCATCGTCGTCTTCCAGTCAACCCATAAGCTCGGAGAGAAGCACAGTATGCTGGACACAGTCCAGCAGGAGTCGTTGGCCGACGACCGGTTGGCTTTCATCGCCTCGATCTGTGAGAACCCCGCACTTGCCAATAAGAAGATCATCTACTTCAACTACCCCGAGATCGAGGATACGGTCTTCGGCAGCTACGCCAATAAGGTGCGGAGCTCGCTGACCTACCAAGTGAGGAAGTTGAACACGGCCCTGATGGACCTGTCGCAGCAGTATGCGAACCTGTTTATCTGTGACATCGCCGCCCTGCAGAACAAGCTGGGGCGCGACTTCCTGTTCTCGACCAATATCTACGTCAGTACGGAGATGGTGCTCAGCGTGGATGCCCTGCCCCATGTGGCCTCGCGGGTGATGGATATCGTGTGTGCCATCAAGGGACAGTTTAAGAAATGTCTCATCCTCGACCTGGACAACACCGTCTGGGGAGGTGTCATCGGTGATGACGGACTGGAGGGTATCCAGTTAGGACATGGACTGGGCATCGGGAAGGCCTTCACGGAGTTCCAGATGTGGGTAAAGAAACTGAAGCAGCGTGGTATCATCATCTGCGTGGCCTCGAAGAACAACGAGGACACTGCCAAGGAGCCCTTCGAGAAGCATCCCGACATGGTGCTGAAGCTCGATGATATCGCTGTGTTCCAGGCCAACTGGGAGACGAAGGTCGATAATATCCGTACCATCCAGAGTATCCTGAATATCGGCTTCGACTCGATGGTGTTCCTCGATGACAATCCCTTCGAACGGAATATCGTCCGAGAGAACATCCCCGGCATCACCGTGCCGGAGCTGCCGGAAGATCCCGGTGACTATCTGGAGTTCCTCTATTCGCAGAACCTCTTCGAGACGGCCTCCTACAGCAATGCCGACAAAGACCGTACAAAGCAGTACCAGGTGGAGGCCAAGCGCGTATCGCTGCAGAAGACCTTCGCCAACGAGGCTGACTTCCTGAAGTCATTGGATATGGTCTCGACGGTGAGCGGTTTCACGAAGTTCAATACGCCCCGTGTGGCACAGTTGTCACAGCGCAGTAACCAGTTTAACCTACGTACGGTGAGATATACCGAGGCCGACATCGAGGCACTGGCACAGGATCCTGAGGTCATCGACCTGAGCTTCACACTCGAGGATAAGTTCGGTGACAACGGACTGATCGCGGTCATCATCATGAGGAAGCAGGATGCAGAGACCCTGTTCGTCGACACCTGGCTGATGAGTTGTCGTGTGTTGAAGCGCGGCATGGAGAACTTCACACTGAACACGATGGTGGAACGTGCCAAGGCGGCAGGCTATAAGCGTATCATCGGTGAGTACTTGCCCACCCCGAAGAACAAGATGGTGGAGCAGCACTATCCCGATCTCGGCTTCCAAGTGGTGACGGGTGCAACGACCGCCCAGTACGTGTTGGATGTAGAGACTTACCAGCCCAAAGAGTGTTATATCGAGGTTAAGAAATGACGATTACAGAACTAGCAGAACAGACCACCCAGCTGTCGCATGTCTATCATGTGACGCCAGTGGTATATGACAGTTTCCAACGGTGCAGTGAGGATATGAACCCATTGCATACGGATGAATCGTTTGCCCGTGAGAAGGGATTCCCGGGCTGTGTGATGTACGGGAATATCCTCAATGCATTCATCTCCCATTTCGTGGGGATGTGTCTGCCGACACCGCATGTCATGATCCAGTCGCAGGACATCAGTTTCCATCAACCGGTGTTCCTGAACGACGAGATCACCCTGCAGGCCAGCGTCGACACCGTATCCGAAGCCGTGAACATCATCAATTACAAACTGAAGTTCTACAAGACCGTTGAAACCGGCAGAAAACTGGTTGCCAAGGGTCATGTGCAGATAGGACTCTTACCCCATTAAGCCTATGAGACTATTGATAACAGGAGGATCCTCAGGATTAGGGAAGGCGTTGGTAGAGACCTGTGCCGCCAATGCGGACGACCAGATACTCTTTACCTATTGCCGACATGAAGACGAGGCACAGGCACTCGTCGGCAGGTTCCAGAACGTAGAGGCCGTACAGGTGGACTTCTGCGACGAGGACAGTGTGGACCGCTTTGTCGAGCGTCTGGAGAACGAGACTGTTGATGTGCTCATCAACAACGCCTATGCCGGCAGTGCGCAGGGTACCCATTTCTACAAGACAGAGCCGGAGGCCTTTGCCGAGGCTTTCCGTTGTAATGTCATGCCGATGGTCAAGATCACCCAGGCCTGTGTGAAGGGCATGCGGAAGCGGAAGTTCGGTAAGATCATCAACATCATCACCTCGTATGTGATCGACGTGCCGCCGACAGGTTTCTCTGTATATACCGCCACGAAGGCCTACATCCGACAGTTGTCGAAGAGCATCAGTAAGGAGCTGGGACGGTTTCATATCACATCGAACTGTATCCTACCCGACTATATGCAGACAGACTTCGGGAAGGTGGAGGATTTCCAGTTGGAGCAGATGAAGGAAGTACATCCGCTGAAAGAACTGCTGAAGCCCCAGGAGGTGGCAGAGGTGGTGTGCCAGTTGCTGAAAGTCAGTCAGCAGTTGAACGGTGCTGAGATTCCCATCAATGCAGCTCAGCATATACTATAATAGACTTGAAAAAACAAATCATAAGATAGAATATATCAACACATTATGGAAAGAAAAGAAATATTTAGCAAGCTGAATGAGATTTTTATCGACGTGCTCGATCTGGACGAGGTAGAGCTGACCGACGAGACGAGTGCCAACGATATTGAGGAGTGGGACTCACTGAGTCATATCCAACTGATTGTAGCCATCGAGAAGACCTTCGGCATCAAGTTCACGTCACTGGAGATCATGAAGTGGAAGAATGTCGGTGAAATGGTCGATTCCATGGAGGAAAAGCTGAAATAACACCATGGTCGTCAACTCCTTCAGTTTCCTGCTGTTCTTTATAGTCGTTTTCATCGGCTATTACCTGCCGGTATGTAAGCATCATCCGCGATACCAGAACACCTGGTTGTTACTGGCCAGTTACTTCTTCTATGCCTATGCCGACCTGCGGATGATCCCGCTGCTGTTGGGATCGACGGTGGTGTTCTGGCTACTGGGACTCTGGCTGCACCGTGAGATGGAGAAAGGACACATGGAGAAAGCGTCTCGGATCACGACGCTGGCCGTTGTTCTCGGCATCGGTGTCCTGTTGTATTTCAAGTACCTGAACTTCTTCGCCGAATCGTTTGCCAGTCTGTTGCAGTCGGTGGGCTTCCATGTCAGTTGGAGCACGCTCCATATCATCCTGCCCATCGGTGTGAGCTTCTTTACGTTCAAGCTGATCAGTTATGTGATTGAGATACACCGGGAGCATATCACACCCTCCCGTGACCTGACGGAGTTTGCGGCGTATATCGCCTTCTTCCCCACCATTCTATCGGGACCTATCGACCGTCCTAACAAGTTTCTGCCACAGATGCAGCGTGTGCACACCCTCGACTACAGTCTGGCCGCCGACGGTTGTCGTCAGATCCTCTGGGGTATGTTCACGAAGATGTGCATCGCAGACAACCTGGCCGTGATCACCAATCAGGCATGGGGCGGCTATGACACACTGCCGACGACCATGCTGGTAGCAGCTGCCCTGCTCTACCCCATACAGCTTTATGCCGACTTCGACGGTTATTCGAATATGGCCATCGGTGTGGGTAAGATTCTCGGGTTCCAGGTGACCCGGAACTTCAACCGTCCGTTCCTGGCCCGTAACATGGCAGAGTTCTGGCGCAGATGGCATATCTCACTGACGGGTTGGATCACCGACTACGTGTATATGCCCCTGAATATCGCCTTCAGGAATATCGGACAATGGGGTATCATCCTGGCAGCGATGATCAACCTGATCCTCATCGGTCTGTGGCACGGTGCCAACTGGACCTTCGGTCTGTTCGGACTATACCACGGTCTGCTGTTCATCCCCCTGGTTCTCTCCGGTAGTATCGGGAAGAACAAGAAACTCAAGGCCAACGATCACGGTCTACCGTTCCTCAAGGACTTCCGTAAGATGGTGGCCACCTATCTGCTGGTGTGTCTCGGACTGGTCGTCTTCCGTGCCGACAACATCGGACAGGCCTTCGGCTTCCTCCGGGCGATGGTAACGAACGGGGTTGACGGCACATCGATCATCGACCGCTACGGTATCCTGTATATCCTCTTCGGACTGCTGCTGCTGACGATCGACTGGATACAGCGGCAGAAGGAGCATGCCCTGCAGTTGGAGGCCTTCCCCCTGCTGCGCAACCAGTACCTCAGGTTCGGGCTCTATCTGTTCATCATCCTGATGATCATCACCTTCACGGGCAAGAGTCAGGCGTTCATCTATTTCCAATTCTGATATGAAGCAATTTCTCACGACGATAGCGAAATTCGGCGTACTGCTGCTGATCATGTGTGCCATCATTGAGGTGGCGCTGTTGTTCAGACCGAACATCTACGCCTATAAGAGTCAGTATATGGAGGAGCACTACAAGGAGATCAAGGTGCTTCTGTTGGGTAGCTCGCACATCGAGGAGGCGGTGAAGCCGCAACTTGTGGGCGAAGGCACCTTCAACCTGGCGATCTCGGCCCGTCTGAGGCGCTTCGACGTGGCCCTGGCAGAGATGTACGTGCCGAAGATGGACAGTCTGAAAGCCCTCGTGATGCCGGTGGACTACACGAACTTCTTCTTCGAGCGACAGTACGAGAACCCGAACACGAAATCGGTGGCAGAGGACCTGTCGGGCACCTGTCGTTGCATGCACATGAAATACATGGGGGTACGGGTGGATCCGTTGTGGTACTGGCCCGAGATCCTCAACTCCAAGCTGAACTTCATGCAACGGTTCTGGAACGACCGGGAGACCCTGCAGGAATGCGACTCTTTGGGTTACGTGAAGCTCGACATCCAGAAACGTCCTGCCGACTGGGACATGCGGGCTATCCCTGCCCTGATAGACAGTACGAAGGTGATCGACCAAGAACAGTATGACAAGGCCTTCGACCAGTTTGAACGAGTGGCGAAGGTGACCTATGAGAAAGGGGTGCGACTCGTACTTGTGGCACCGCCCGTATACAAGACGTACCAACAATATATCAACCCTGTGGTACTGAACGACATCCACATGTTCGTGGCAAAGCTACAGGCTAAGTATCCGAACGTGGAGTACCATGAGAGTCTCTTCGCCGAAGGCTTCGAGGCCAGTGACTTCCAGGACGCAAGTCACCTCAATGATGCCGGTGCGGAGAAATACTCGCGGATGCTCGCGGACATCATCTATCCTCATTTGTAGGTATTTATCGCGACTTGTGACCAGATGCAACCCGGTTGCAAGTTTTTTTTTCGTATCTTTGCAGCCGTTTAGAAGACAAGAAGAAAGAAAACGAAAACATGAGATTATCAGAACTGAAGACTGGTGAGAAAGGCGTGATCGTCAAGGTGTACGGTCACGGCGGATTCCGGAAACGTATCATCGAGATGGGATTCATCAAAGGCAAAGAGGTGGAGGTGCTGTTGAACGCCCCCCTACAAGATCCCGTGAAATACAAACTGATGGGCTATGAGGTATCGTTACGCCATCAGGAGGCCGACATGATCGAAGTGGTGACGGCCGAGGAAGCCCGTCGGCACGGTCAGCAGCAGACAGAGCTGGAACCGCAGATCGTGGCCTCGGAGCATGAGGACGACTATATACAGCACGTGGCCCTGAAGGAGCGCCGTACGATCAACGTGGCCCTGGTGGGTAATCCTAACTGCGGTAAGACCTCACTCTTCAACTTCGCCAGTGGTGCCCATGGTCATGTGGGCAACTACTCGGGCGTGACGGTGGATGCCTCGGAGGCTCATGCCTCGTTCTTCGGCTATGAGTTCAACCTCACTGACCTGCCCGGCACCTATAGTCTCAGTTGCTACTCACCGGAGGAGCTCTATGTGAGAGAGCATCTGACAGAGAAGATGCCCGACGTGGTGATCAACGTGATCGACGCCTCGAACCTGGAGCGTAACCTCTACCTGACCACCCAGTTGGTGGACATGAACGTGCGGATGGTATGCGCACTGAATATGTTTGACGACTTCAAGCGTCGTGGTGACCATGTGAACCTGGACACGCTGAGCACCCTGTTCGGTATCCCGATGATTCCCACCTCGTTCAAGAACGGTGACGGTGTGAAGGACCTGTTCAAGGCAGTGATCCAGGTGTATGAGGGCACCAGTAAGTCGTCGCGCCACCTGCATATCAACTACGGACATGAGATCGAGGACGGCATCGCCCATATCCAGAAATACCTGAAGGCCGACGAGCATATCCGTCAGCACTACTCCACCCGATACCTCGCCCTGAAGCTGTTGGAACACGACTCTCAGGTGCTTGACTATCTGGGTAAGCACATGGCATCGGAAGACCGTATGAAAGACTTCCACGAACTGACGCAGGCGCGTGATATGGCGTCGGCCCGTGTCAAGGAGGAGACGGACAGCGACTCAGAGACAGCCATTATGGACGCGAAGTACGGCTTTATCAACGGTGCCCTGAAGGAGGCAGAGTTCAAGACAGGTACGAAGAAAGACACGTACCGCACCTCGCATATGATCGACGCCATCCTGTCGCATAAATACCTGGGCTTCCCGATCTTCTTCCTGTTGCTCTACATCATGTTCGAGACGACGTTCTCGCTTGGACAGTATCCGATGGACTGGATCGAGGAAGGTATCGCCTGGTTGGGTGAGAAGGTCAGCACGAACATGACCGACGGTCCGCTGAAGGCCATGCTGACCGACGGTGTCATCGGTGGTGTGGGTAGCGTCATCGTGTTCCTGCCGCAGATCCTCATCCTGTATTTCTTCATCTCACTGATGGAGGACTCTGGCTATATGGCGCGCGCCGCCTTTATCATGGACAAGCTGATGCATAAGATGGGACTACACGGAAAATCGTTCATCCCCCTGATCATGGGCTTTGGATGTAATGTACCGGCCGTGATGGCCACACGAACCATCGAGAGTCGCCGGTCCAGACTTATCACGATGATGGTGCTACCGTTCATGAGCTGTTCGGCCCGACTGCCTATCTATATCATGATTGCAGGTACCTTCTTCTCGCTTCAATACCGCTCGTGGGTACTCCTGTCGCTCTATGCCATCGGCATCCTGATGTCGGTGATCGTCAGTAAACTCCTCTCGACGATCGTGATCAAAGGTGAAGACACACCATTCGTGATGGAACTACCACCCTACCGTTGGCCGACACCGAAGGCCATCTGGCGACACACGTGGGAAAAAGGTAAGGAGTATCTGAAGAAGATGGGAGGCATCATCCTTGTAGCCAGTGTGATCGTATGGGCGCTGGGGTATTTCCCCCACCATGAGGAGCTCAGTCGGGAACAGCAACAGGAACAGAGCTATATCGGACGTATGGGTAAGGCCATCGAACCGATCTTCATGCCCCAGGGATTTAACTGGAAACTCGATGTGAGTCTGTTGGCTGGTGTAGGCGCAAAAGAGATTGTGGCATCTACCATCGGTGTACTTTACTCAGGCGATGATTCTTTTGGCGACGACGATAGTTTCAGTGACGATACAGAGAAATATACGCATCTGCGACAGTTGATGCTCCAAGAGGGCATCACCCCGTTGACAGCCTATGCCTATCTACTCTTTATCCTCCTCTACTTCCCTTGTATCGCCACCATTGCGGCCATCAAGAACGAGACGGGATCATGGCGGTGGGCACTGTTTGCCGCAGGATACACCACAGCAGTCGCATGGATCGTTTCGGCGCTGGTCTATCAGGTAGGCTGTATGATGGCATAACCCCACACAGTCAACTGTATATGAATAAGGAAAAAGTAATATTTTAAACTTTTTCCTTATTCATTTTATTATCATCGATATAATTCGTATCTTTGCACTCAAATCAACAAAACAGAACGTTCTTTTATGAAACAAAAACTAAAGTATGAGAAACCTTCGATGAAGGCCTATCAGTTTAATCAACAACAGCCACTTCTGACTGGCAGCGGAGAAGCCCCAGACATGCCGTATGGCTGGAATGGTAATCCTCTAGAATTCTAACTAAAAACGCTCGAAAGATGAAACGCATAATCACTATCCTCACAATGACAGCCTTTGCGGTCGTGTTTCTGAACAGTTGTCAGGACTCGCAGATTCCTGAGGAGAAAAAAGGTACCCCGCTGACCATCCACGCATCTATAGATACACCGCAAAACACCAGAACCGCTTACAAACTTACATCTACTGGCATGACTATCTCCTGGAACGAAGAAGAAGCCATCACAGTGATATCCTTCAATGAAAACGGCATCACGGCCGTAGATAAGTTTTTTTCCACAGGAGAGCAGGGCCGTAAGAAGGCGGACTTTTCCGGAACGTGGACAGGAAATGAGGGCGACCAGATCATCTGCCTCTATCCGGACATCGATAGTTACGCAGGAACTTCACTCTTTGGCAATGTGGTTGTCGACTCTCCGTCTATCATTCTGAATCAACTTTCTATAGCTCTTGGGCCACTGGAGCATGAGAATCCAAGCACCCTTAAAGACGCTGACGTGATGGTTGGCGAGGTGACCATCCATGGAGATTACGCCTCCGTGAACCTGAAGCACCAGATCAGCATATTCGAGATAGAGGCTACCTGCAAGAACCTGGGTTGGAGTGATAGAAGTGAAAAAATCAATACAATCAAGATTTCTGCCAAGCCCAATGACGACGAAGAAGATGATGATAATGATGTGGTATTTGCCAGGAGAGGCATGCTCCATGTAACGACCGAAGCATACACCGGGAATTTCATCGCGACGGAATTTGGCTCTTTGGACTATTATCTTAACGATAGTGGACACAATAGTGATTTCAATATGTCGGATGGTGAGATCACGCAGACTTTCTATGCTCCCGTCTTCTTCGAAGGAGATCTTGAAGAAGGTTATACGCTGAAGTTCCAGTTCGGAGGCAACGCTTATATAGAGGACAGAAGGGAGCAAATAAATGTCTTTGAAGTGGGCGACAAGGCCATAAAACTGACAGAAAAATATCCACTTGAAAGAGGCAAGATCTACCGTTTCAAGGTGACTATATAACCCATGGAGAAAGTGATATTAGGTATCGATCCCGGCACAACGATCATGGGATACGGTCTGCTGAAGGTGGTGGACGGAAAGGCGCAGATGATGACCATGGGTGTCATCGACCTGCGTAAGTTCCCTGATGCCTACCTGAAACTCGGCCATATCTTTGAGCGCGTGACCAGCATCATCGACGGTTACCTGCCAGACGAGATGGCCATCGAAGCTCCCTTCTTCGGGAAAAACGTGCAGTCGATGCTGAAGCTAGGACGTGCCCAAGGCACTGCCATCGCCGCTGCGATCCATCACGGAGTGCCCATCCATGAGTATGCACCAATGAAGATCAAGATGGCCCTGACCGGTAATGGCGGCGCCTCGAAGGAGCAAGTGGCGGGGATGCTTCAACGGTTGTTGAAGATTCCTCAGGAGGAGATGGGAAAATTCATGGACGCCACCGACGCGCTGGCTGCCGCCTACTGCCACTACCTGCAGATGGGGCGCCCGGAGAGTGACGTGAAGTACCGGGGATGGAAGGATTTCGTCAACAAGAACCAAGAAAAAGTATCGAAGCGAAAAACCAAGGATGAGAACGATTGATATCAAGGATGCCAGAGCCCGGAAGCCTGAGTGGTCGATGGCCGAGCCCGTGAACTTCTCTCTGGAAGCGGGAGAGCATATCGCCATCGTGGGCAGGAATGGGGCTGGTAAGAGTATGCTCGTGGATCTCATCACCGGACGCCATCCCGCCTTTCCCAACATGGTGAGCTATGCCTTTCCAGAGCCTTATAACAACCTGAAGCATATCTCCTTCCGTGACACCTACGGTGGTGATAACGACCGTACCTATTTCCTTCAGCAACGTTGGAACCAGATGGAGATCGACGAGGAGACACCGACGGTCGGTCAGAGACTGGAGGAGGCCTACCGACTGGCTGGTGAGGACACCCCGGAACGGCGACGCCTGCAGCAGCATATCTATGAGCTGTTTCATCTAGACAGTCTGCTTGATAAATACATCATCCTGCTGTCGAGTGGAGAGCTACGCAAATACAAGCTTGCCGCCTCGCTCTTCACCAATCCACGTGTCCTGATCATGGAGAACCCGTTCATCGGTCTGGATGCCCAGACACGCGACCAGCTGAAGACACTGCTTACCACGCTCTCCCAAGAGCAACAGCTACAGATTATCCTCGTGCTGTCCAAGACTGACGAGATACCCGACTTCATCACCCATGTCGTGGAGGTGAAAGAGAAGCATGTACTGCCAAAGGTAGCGCTAGATGATTACCTGAGGCATCGCGAGCCCTTCCCCACCCGTGTTCTCTCGCCAGAGAAGGAAGCGGCCCTCCTCCGACTGCCAAGTGATGCCGACGGACAGCATGCCGATGAGGTCATTCGTTTCAATGAAGTCAGCATACGATATGGCAGTCGTACCATCCTAAAAGACCTGAGCTGGACCGTGAGACAAGGAGAGCGCTGGTCGTTGTCGGGACAGAACGGTAGCGGTAAGTCGACCCTGCTATCCCTGGTGTGTGCAGACAATCCACAAGGTTATGCCTGTAACATTTCGCTCTTCGGCCATCAACGAGGTTCCGGCGAGAGTATCTGGGACATCAAGCGACACATCGGTTATGTGTCGCCAGAGATGCACCGTAGCTACAAGCAGGACATCCCAGCCATCCGTATCGTTGCCAGTGGACTGAAAGACTCCGTGGGACTCTATGTCAAGCCCCGTCAGGAAGAATACGAGATCTGTCGCTGGTGGATGGACATCTTCGGCATCAGTCATCTGGCCGACCGTACTTTCCTGAAGATGTCAAGCGGAGAACAGCGTCTGGTGCTTCTTGCCAGAGCCTTCGTGAAAGACCCGTCGCTGCTGATCCTTGACGAACCACTCCATGGTCTGGACAATACCAACCGCCGACTGGTGAAAGATATCATCGAGACCTTCTGTCGACGGCAGAACAAGACACTGATCTTCGTGACCCACTATCAGGAAGAGCTACCCAATGTCGTTGATCACTCCCTCTTCCTCGAGCGCCATTAAATAAAAGAGCCCTCCCGACGGGAGAGCTCTCAATCTCTTTCTTATACTTTTATTTTCCTTCCAGCAGGGCAGCCGTACGTACGCGCGACAAGGTCTCGGGCGTCATCTGCAGATAGCTGGCGATATAGACCAATGGTGCGCGAAGGACGAGCTGAGGCTGGTCTTTCACCAGTTTCTGATAGCGATCCTGAGCGCTCTCGAAGCGGAGCATGTCGGCATGATGCTGACTGAGGATCAGGCTCTCCTCCAGGATTTTCCTGAAAAGAATCTGGATGTTCACGCTCTTCATGGCCACAGCCTCCAGATCAGCCTTCGGCATGGCTATCAGGATCGTAGGCTCCAGGGCCTTGATCTGCAATTTCGCAGGCTGCTCCCGGAACAGGCTCTCAATGCACATCACGATGCTATTCTCGGTTGCCATATACTCTGTCAGCTCTTTCTCGTTCTTATAATAGAACTGACGAACGAGTCCTTTCACAACCCAATATATATTAGTACAGATCTCACCTTCTTTCAGGATCATCTCGTTCTTGGCGAACTTCATAGGCACGAGGATGCTCTCCAGGAGATCCAGCTCGTCGTGTGTCATCGTACTGTAACGACGTGCAAGTTCGCGTGCCACGTCTCTCGTCGTAATACTAATGTTTGGCATAATATCTTTATCCTCCTTAATTAATGGGACCTTTAGTTTATAGTTAAGTGAAGTGCCGACTGCATCAGTCGAGCTTCAGAACGGCCAGGAAGGCTTTCTGAGGCACCTCCACATTACCGATCTGTTTCATACGTTTCTTTCCTCTTTTCTGTTTCTCCAGCAGCTTACGCTTACGACTAACATCACCGCCATAACACTTGGCCGTGACATCCTTACGTACCTGTTTTACCGTCTCACGGGCAATGATCTTCGCTCCAATAGCGGCCTGGATGGCGATATCAAACTGCTGGCGCGGAATCAGTTCCTTGAGTTTCTCACACATCCGTCGTCCGAAGGCAACGGCATTGTCCTGATGGGTCAGCGTAGACAAGGCATCGACAGGCTCACCGTTGAGCAGGATATCCAACTTCGCCAGTTTCGAAGGCCGGAAACCGTCGACATGATAGTCGAACGAGGCATAGCCTTTCGAGATGGACTTCAGCTTGTCGTAGAAGTCTATGACGATCTCACCCAGCGGCAGCATGAAATGAAGCTCCACACGATTGCCCGACACATACTGCTGGTCGATCAGTTCACCACGCTTATCCAGGCACAGAGTCATGATCGGTCCGATATAGTCGGCGGCTGTAATGATCGATGCCCGGATATAAGGTTCCTCGATATGCTCGATCATCGTCAGGTCGGGCAGTCCCGAGGGGTTATGCACCTCTTTCACCTCACCCTGCTTCGTATAGCAGAGATAAGATACGTTGGGTACTGTTGTGATCACGTCCATGTCGAACTCACGGTCAAGACGCTCCTGGATGATCTCCATGTGGAGCAAACCGAGAAAGCCGCAACGGAAGCCAAAGCCCAGTGCTACGGAGCTCTCTGGCATGAATGTCAGTGAGGCATCGTTAAGCTGTAGTTTCTCCAGTGAGGCACGCAGGTTCTCATAGTCGGTCGGGTCTATCGGATAGACACCAGCGAACACCATCGGTTTCACCTCCTGGAAGCCCTCAATGGCCTCATTGCAGGGGTTGGCGACATGCGTGATCGTATCACCGACCTTCACCTCCTTGGAGTTCTTGATACCACTGATAATATATCCCACATCACCTGTACGCAGTTCCTTCCGAGGGATCATGTCCATCTTCAGGACACCGATCTCGTCGGCATCATACTCCATGCCAGTATTGAAAAACTTGACATGGTCGCCTGTGCGGATGACGCCATTGGTAATCTTAAAATAGGCGATGATGCCACGGAACGAGTTAAACACAGAGTCAAAGATCAGGGCCTGTAGAGGTGCTTTGTCATCACCCACAGGATGAGGTATCCGTTCAACGACAGCATCGAGGATCTGCTCTACACCCTCACCAGTCTTTCCCGAGGCACGGATAATATCCGAGCGGTCGCAACCGATCAGGTCGATAATCTCGTCCTCCACCTCATCGGGCATAGCCGACGGCATATCAATCTTATTGATGACAGGGATAATCTCCAGATTATGGTCGATAGCCATATAGAGATTAGAGATGGTCTGAGCCTGTACGCCCTGTGTGGCATCCACCACCAGCAAGGCGCCTTCACACGCCGCAATAGAACGGCTGACCTCATAGGAGAAGTCAACATGTCCCGGGGTGTCAATGAGATTCAGAATATATTTTTGTCCTTGATGCGTGTATTCCATCTGGATGGCATGACTCTTGATGGTGATGCCACGTTCACGTTCGAGATCCATATCATCAAGCATCTGACCC
Source organism: Prevotella aff. ruminicola Tc2-24 (assembly GCF_900110895.1). GTDB lineage: Bacteria > Bacteroidota > Bacteroidia > Bacteroidales > Bacteroidaceae > Prevotella. Next base: position 480,196 of record NZ_FOIQ01000001.1, read on the forward strand.
TCAGTAACTTGAATCGTCTTGGTGAATTCAAGCATACGATCGGCTAAGGTTGACTTGCCGTGGTCAATATGTGCGATGATACAGAAATTTCTTATATGGTCCATGTTTTTTACGTGTACTTTGAAATGCAAAGTTACAAAAAAATCATCTGGAAATGAATAATTTTACTTTTTTTTGTATCTTTGTACCCCAAAAATAGCATTCATTATGAAAAAACTATGTGGATTATGCCTGATGGTTCTCATGCTGTCTGCCTGTCAGGAATCATTGGAAGACAGATGCATGCGCGAAGCAAGAGAATACACGAAAAAGAACTGTCCTGTGAAATTGGATGACAACACGACGCTTGACAGTCTGACCTTCGAGCGGGACAGTCATACCCTACACTATTATTATAAACTGACTGGTGTTGCCGACCAGGAAGGACTACTCAACGGCACGGAGGTGACGAAGGCCCTGAAGGTGGAATTAAAGAACACCACATCCATGAAGGTCTACAAGGACAACAAATACAAATTTGCCTATACCTTCTGTTCTGAGAAGGACCCGAAGAAGGTGCTATACGAAGCAACGTTGACTGAGAAGGACTATCAATAAGAAAAGCGCCTCACCGATTGGTGAGGCGCTTGCTATTACTCGGGCTTCATATTCGTGTAAACCGTCTGCACATCGTCGAAGTCTTCCAACTTCTCCACCATCTTATCGATGGTCTCACGCTGCTCGGCGGTCACATCCTTCAGATCGTTCGGGATTCGGGTGAACTCCGCGCCAGTCACCTCAAAGCCATTCTCCTCGAGGTGCTTCTGGATAGCACCAAATGAAGAGGGATCGCCATAGATGGTGATGCTGTTCTCCTCCTCGTCCTCGTCGAACTCATCTTCCACTCCATAGTCAATCAGATCGAGGATCATCTCATCCATGTCGAGACCATCCTTCTTCTTAAAGGTGAAGACAGCCTTGTGATCGAACAAGAACGACAGTGAACCCTGTGTACCCAGGTTACCATTAAACTTGTTGAAGACAGAACGGACGTCACCCACCGTACGAGTGGTGTTGTCGGTCAGGGTCTCAACGAAGATGGCGATTCCATGAGGACCATATCCCTCATATGTCACCTCCTTATAATCGCTCTGGTCCTTACCCATTGCGTTCTTAATGGCACGCTCGATATTATCCTTCGGCATGTTCTCGCGCTTAGCATTAGCAATGATAGCACGCAATGCCGGGTTGTTCTCGGGTTCCGGACCGCCAGCCTTCACGGCAATGGCTATCTGTTTTCCGATCTTCGTAAATGTCTTGGCCATATGGCCCCACCGCTTCAGCTTCGTTGCTTTACGGTACTCAAATGCTCTTCCCATATCTTGTACAATTTTGAATTAACAGTTAAGAATAATCATTACCTGAGTTCGGCATTCAGATTCTTCTTGATATTTGCGATGAGCTTCTGCATGATCGCATCAATCTGCTTGTCGCCCATGGTCTTTTCCTCATCCTGAAGGATGAAGTTCACGGCGTAGCTCTTCTTACCGGCAGGGAGCTTATCTCCCTCATAGACATCGAAGAGTTCAACCTTCTTCAGCAGTTTTTTCTCCGTCTGACGAGCGACCTGCTCAATCTGGGCAAACTCCACGTTCTTATCGACCAACAAGGCCAGGTCGCGACTCACGGCGGGGAACTTAGAAATCTCCGTATAGAGCACCTGGTTCTTCTTGATGACCTTCATCAGAGCCGTCCAGTTGATCTCGGCATAATAGACAGGATTATCGAGGCCGAACTGCTTCTGCAGTTTCTTGGCAATAATACCCATCTCTGCTATCTTCTTACCGCCACGGTTCTCAATGGTGAGTGCATCGGAGAAGATAGCATTATCAGACTTCTTACGAACCAATACACCTGCTTTCACACCAACACGACGTAGAATATTCTCCACATAGGCACTCAGTTCATAGAACGTGGCGTCCTCGTTCTGGTGTGCCCATGAGCCCTCGACACGCTTACCAGTCACCCAAAGACCCAGATGATACTGTTCCTTATAGGCCTGCATCGGATCCTCGTCGTTCTGTTTCTCGGGCGAGAATGTATATACATTACCGAATTCGAAGAAACGGAGGTTCTGGCGCTTGCGGTTCACATTGTGCTGGATGCTTTCCATACCACCGAACAACAATGTCTGTCGCATGACATTCAGATCAGTTGACAAGGGGTTCATAATATGCACGAGGGTATCGTTCTCGCCATAGTAAGCACCCTTGGTCAGGGAGTTGTTCAGAATCTCATTGAAGCCCTCACCAACCAGTTGCTCACTCACAAGGTTAGCCAGTTTATGCTTCTGATCCTCGTCGCCCTTGATCACGAGCGAGCCCTTCAGTTGGGTGGGAATCTCCACATTGTTGTATCCATAAATACGCAGGATATCCTCCACAACATCGCAGGGACGCTGTACGTCGACGCGGTAGGCAGGAATCTCGAGCGTGAGAGCCTCAGCGGTCTCTGAGAGCACCTGCATCTCCAGACTCTCGCAGATGGATTTGATGGTGTCGGCAGGGATATCCTTACCGATAAGGTTGTTTACATAGTCGAAACGCAACTCGACCACAGGGTTCTTGAGTGGTTCTGGATAGACATCACAGATCTCCATGCCCACCTTACCACCGGCTAACTCCTGACAGAGGATAGCAGCCTGCTGCAAGGCATAGATAGTCCCATTAGGATCGACGCCACGCTCAAAACGGAAGGAGGCATCGGTAGAGAGACCGTGACGACGGGCACTCTTACGGATCCATGTCGGATGGAAGTAAGCACTCTCGAGCACAACATTCTTCGTCGTCTCATAAGTGCCGCTACCCTTACCACCGAACACGCCGGCGATACACATCGGTTCTTCGGCATTACAGATAGCGAGATCGCGATCAGACAGTTTATGCTCCTCCCCATCGAGGGTCTGGAACGGTGTTCCCTCCGGCATCGTCTTAACCACGATCTTATGTCCCTTTACCATGTCGGCATCAAAGCAGTGCAAAGGCTGTCCGTATGCCATCATGATATAGTTGGTGATATCCACAATATTATTGATCGGACGCAAGCCGATAGTAGACAGCCTGTTCTTCAGCCATTCGGGAGACTCCTTCACCTCGCAATCGGAGATGCTCACACAAGCATAGCGCTTGCAAGCCTCTTGATTCTCGATGACCACATCGATAGGCAGATTGCAATGATCAACCTTGAACTTCGAGCAGTCTGGACGATGCAGAGAGGTCTGATAACCATTCCGTTTCAACCATGCATAGAGATCACGGGCAACACCCCAGTGACTCAACGCGTCGGCACGGTTGGCCGTGATGTCAACCTCAATAAGCCAGTCACTCTCCAAGTGATAATATTCTGCTGCAGGTGTACCCACCACGGCATCCTCCGGTAATACGATGATACCATCATGAGATGAACCCACGCCGATCTCATCCTCAGCACAAATCATACCATTCGACTCGACGCCGCGCAACTTTGACTTCTTGATCACGAATTCCTGATCACCATCATAAAGCACACATCCCAGATCAGCCACAATCACCTTCTGACCAGCTGCCACGTTAGGTGCGCCACAAACGATCTGTGAAGGCTCGCCTTTACCCAGATCCACCGTCGTTACATGCAGGTGGTCGGAATTAGGATGTGCCTCACAAGTAAGGACCTTACCAACATAAAGACCTTTCAGGCCACCCTTGATGGTCTGTACTTCCTCCAAAGCGTCGACTTCCAGACCTGTCGATGTCAGTGCATCACACACTTGCTGAGCGGTCAGGTCGAAATCAACGTATTCCTTCAACCATTTATAGGAAATATTCATTATACCGATTCTTTAGTAATTACTGTCTTTTGAAATTTCGACCGCAAAGGTACTAAAAAATCGGTATATACACAAATTTTTCATTTAAAAACTACTCGATACACTTCATTAGGAAGTCAACGGCTCCATTCACGCCAAACTTACGCACATCTATCGCAATGTCATAGTTACGGGCATCGGTCCAGTCTTTCCCCGTAAAGGTCTTGGTATAGAGCTCACGGCTGTAGTCATTATCGACCACCATCGCTGCAGCATCGCGCAGGTCAAGTCCATACCTCTCAGCAATACGGTGTTTTCTACACTCCGCAGAGGAATGAATAAAAATCTTTAGTGCATTCGGGTGATCAGCAAAGATATGGAAACCACAGCGTCCCACAATCACGCACGACTCCTTCGCTGCAATGGAACGGATGGCTTCAGCCTGAGCATTGAACAAGGCATGCGAGGTCTGACTATGCTCTGCGCCATCATACTCTGCCTTACTCATGTAATTCCGATAGAAATCCGTAAAATCATCGCGCCATAGCGGATTCCGTGTCTCAATCTTTTCCATGGCCTCCTCCACCACATGGGTACGCTTAGCCACCTCATTCAGAATCTGCTTATCGAGCAGTTTGACATTCAACCGTCGTGCCAATTCTGCTCCAATCTCATGTCCGCCCGTACCGAACTGGCGACTGATCGTAATAACGAATTGTTCCTCCCTGTTCATAGTGCGCCATTTATTAGTTAAACATTTTTCCTTTGGCAAAGATAAAAAAAAGAATCGGAAAATCCAAGAAATGAAAGAAATATTAGCTTAGCATATGAAACTTTTAACATACTCAGCAGCCATCTCCGCACACCGTTCACCATCCACGCCAGCCGAGACGATACCCCCCGCATAGCCTGCGCCCTCACCACATGGGAAAAGACCTTGGATACGAATATGTTGCAGTCGGTCTTTGTCACGAACAATACGAACGGGAGAGGATGTTCGTGTCTCCACGGCTATCAGCACTGCCTCGTTTGTCAAAAAACCATGCGCATTCCGACCAAACACCTTAAAACCTTCTTGCAGACGGGTGGAGATCATCTTTGGCAACCAGAAGTGCAACGGACTGGATATCAATCCCGGCGCATACGAAGACTTCGGCAGATCGCTACTCAACCTTCCGTTTACAAAGTCCGTCATCCTTTGAGCCGGTGCCGTCTGACGCATATTTCCTTGTTGCCAGCACATTTTCTCCAGTTCTTCTTGGAAACGGAGGACTTTCAATTGAGAACTGAGCGTTGAGCATTGAGAGTTCGTGCTTGGCTCGTCGGATTGTCTATAATCCACTGACTCAATGTCTTCAGGGCGTACTTCGACAACCATACCGGAATTGCTCCAACGCGTACCTCGGTTGGCCGGACTCATGCCGTTAACAACGATCTGTTCCTTATCGGTAGCGGCAGGAATAACAAAACCCCCCGGACACATACAGAAGGAGTAGACCCCCCGTCCAGCGACCTGCGTTACAAACGAATATTCCGCCGCCGGTAGGAAGCGTCCTCTGCCTTGTTTGGAATGATACTGTATCTGATCGATCAACGCAGAAGGATGCTCCAGTCTCACACCCACGGCAATACCCTTTCCTTCTATTTCAATCTTTGCTTCAGCAAGATATCTGTAAACATCTCTGGCAGAGTGACCTGTAGCGAGAATAACAGGTCCCTTATATTGCTGCTGACTATTGGTCGTCGGCTGTTGACTGACAGCCTCAACACCAACCACTCGGTCACCCTCCAGGATTAACCGCGTCATCTTTGTCTGGAAATGCACCTCACCACCACAGTTGATGATGGTATTGCGCATAGCCTCAATCACCTGGGGGAGTCTGTCGGTACCGATATGCGGATGAGCGTCGGCGAGAATGGCCGTTGATGCACCATGCTGACAGAACACATTCAGGATCTTATCGATATTTCCTCGTTTCTTGCTCCTGGTGTACAACTTACCATCGGAGTAGGCACCTGCCCCTCCCTCACCGAAACAGTAGTTACTCTCCGCATCCACCTGTTGAGTCCTTGAGATATCTGCCAGATCCTTCTTACGATCGTGGACATTCTTACCTCGCTCCAGGACAACAGGTCGCAAGCCAAGTTCTATCAGTCGCAAGGCAGCAAACAGACCACCAGGTCCAGCCCCCACGACAATCACCTGAGGTCGTCCCTCAACATGGGGATACTCGGTTCTCACATATTCGTCGTCACTGGGCTGTTCATTCACATATACCCGCACCTTCAAGTTTACATAGATCTGACGTTGACGGGCATCGATACTGCGTTTCAAGATACGCACACCACTGATGGCCTTGACATCAAGTCCATGCTCGTCTGCAAGCCATCCCTTCAGTCGGTCCTCCTGTGCAGCAACCTCAGGTATTACCCTTATCTGGTATTCGTTTACCATCTTAATCTCCTAAAACTTGAGAAGTTCGTTATAGATACGTTGCACGGGTAAGCCCATGACATTATAATAGCTACCATGAAGTCCCGTCACACCGATATATCCAATCCACTCCTGAATACCATAGGCACCAGCCTTGTCGAACGGATGATAATGAGTGATATAATAATCAATCTCTTCGTCTGTCAGACTCTTAAAAGACACGTCAGTCGTCACCGAAAAACGAGACTCCTGATCAAGAGAACACAGACAGACACCTGTCGTCACCTGATGCGTGCGTCCACTGAGCAGACGAAGCATCCGTTCCGCATCGTGCTCATCAGAAGGTTTTCCAAGAATCTCATCCCCTACAATCACAACAGTGTCTGCAGTGATAATAAGCTCATCGGAAGACATTGCGCCACGATAAGCCTCTGCTTTCTTGCCTGCGATATAAAGAGCCACCTCGTCGACAGGCAAACCTGAGGGATATGACTCATCGATGCCTTGCATAACGCGTACCTCAAAAGAGAGACCGAGACCGGCCAGGAGTTCCTTTCGGCGCGGAGAATTACTTGCCAGTACAATCCTATATTTATCAAGATTCTTCATCATGCATCAAAAGCATATATCGACTACCAGCCAAAAGCCTTGGCGTTCATCACCCACTTACCCTGGGCACGAAGTACCTGTTCTATCACATCACGACCACAGCCATAGCCTCCCTTTCTATCGCTGACATACAGGCTCACCTCCTTGATCTCCGGACATGCGTCCTTCGGACAGACCGGGCAGCCTACGCAACGCATGATCTCAAGATCAGGGATATCATCACCCATATACATCACCTCCTCGTCAGTCAGACCATATTGTTTCAGGAGTTGACGGTAGGTCTCGATCTTCACCGAGCAACCCAAATAGATATCCTCTACTCCCAGTCCCTCATATCGTACCCGGACACTAGGAGTGGTTGCACCCGTGAGGATCACGATACGAAGGCCGAGTTTCATAGCCAGTTGTATAGCGTAGCCGTCTTTGATATTCACAGTACGCAGTGGCACCCCATCTGCACTAAGTGTAATCGTCTCGGCACTGAGCACACCATCAATATCAAAGATTATTGCCCGAATCTTATTAAGATCGTATTGAATCATCTGTTGTCAGAATTTATTAAGATGTACATTCTCCCATTTCAGACGGTCCTCCGCCTGAGGCTTACGCTCATCCGTCCAATGCCCTACAGCAAGAACACACAAGCAATTGAGATTTTCCGGGATATCGAGAATTCCGCGGATCACCGTATCGGCAGTAGTACCATCAGCAAGTCCGCGTCCTCTCATCTGAATCCAACAAGTACCCAGTCCAAGATCCTCGGCTTGATACTGCATGGAAATAGCGGCTATTGATCCGTCCTCAACCCAGCAATCATTCTGCATGGGATCACCCAAGACAACGATTGCGACCGGGGCACCTTTGAGGAACTGACTACCAAGATCCTTGGCATCCGCCAGTTTCTCTATATCCAATTTATCTTCCACCACGACGAACTGCCAAGCACGCTGTCCTTTCGATGTGGGCGACATCAGAGCAGCCCTGAGAATCAGTTTCAGGTCTTCTGCGTCGATCTCCTCGTCTGTGAACTTCCGATGACTACGACGCTTCTGCGCCAAATCTTTAAAATCCTTCATTGTCGATATGCGTTATTTTGCTGCAAAGTTAGTGAAATTCTGCTAAAAAAAGCACTTTTATTAAAATAATTCGTATTTTTGCGGCATGAAAGGACTGACGACAACCATCTACCGTACCAGCAGTGAACTACCTGTTCTGGAGGAAAAGAATTTCTTCCATAGTCGTCAGTTATTTGAGATTCTAGAACAGACACCGCGCCAGAAGCCTTACATGGTTGTCACCTCTGACGAAAACGGGAAAATCCTCAGTCATTTGTTGGGTATCGTACGTATCCGTCCTATATGGCTACCGCCGTTTCTGCTCATCCATTGTCGTATCATCGGCGAAGGTGTCTATGAAGAGAATGAACATCGGCGAGATGAATTGCTCGGAGAGATGTTGAAGGCCATCACCCGACTCATGAATAAGCGTGTATTCTATATCGAGATAAGTAATCTCAGTCAGAAGATGTTTGGTTACCGGCAGCTTCGCCAGTTGGGCTACTACCCCGTTCACTGGATGAGTATACACAATTCTCTACATAGTCATGCGCCGGAAGAACGCATCACGCCGAAGATGCTCAGACGTATACAACATGTCCATCAGAAAGGTGTCACAACAGTGGAGGTAGACAACGAAGAAGACTTTAGGGCATTTTCCAAACTGCTACGCAAGCACCATATTCTAAAGCCCAAGCGCTATATCCCCGACGACATGTTCTTCCATCAGCTCATGGAGGGCGATAGTGGTCGACTGTTTGTTACAAAATATAAGGGGAAAGTCGTCGGCTGTTCTGCGTGTGTGTACAGTGAAGGGAATGCCTATCTTTGGTATTCTGCTTTCAGACGAAAGACCTACCTGACCCTCCACCCTGACGACGTAACAGTATGGGATGCCATGAAGGATGCCTATGAGAGAGGTTATCAGCACATGTGCTTTATGGATGTCGGACTTCCATTTTCAAAGAATCCATTCCGCGAGTTCATCCTCCATTTTGGCGGAAAAGAAGTCAGCACCTACCGATGGTTCCGTTTTTCCATCAAGTGGGTCAATGCACTGTTATCATGGATCTACAGGGAGTGAGCACCATTCAATAGCTGAATTCCTCATCACGCTTTCCCATCATCATCTTCTTCAGTTCGTAGTCGTTGGCAGTCATGTCAACACCACGATCATCAGGGATATCGGGAATAGCGACCAGACCATCGTCATCTGCTCCCAATACCAAAGAGTCGCCATCCATTCCAGGAATATCATTAGCTGCCGCCGTGTCTACCGGTACTCGCACATACTGGATTGTCCGGTGGCGACGACATCCAGTCGTAATAAGCAGCAAAAATGTCAAAGTCAGGTATAATAGTCGTTTCATATAAGTTGGATATGTTAGGATTATATTCGCTCCACCTGTTTAACGCCTTTTACAGTGCGTAGTTTCTTGATCAGACTTTCCAGTCTGGAGGTATCCTCAAGCATCACCACGATATTCCCACTAAAGAGACCATCGTGCGAATCAATATTGATCGAGCGCAAGACCAGTCTTTCGTCCTTAGAGATAATGCTCGTCAGATTGTTTACGATACCGATATCGTCGGTTCCAACCACACGAAGCGTGATGGAATACTGCGACGAACCTTTTCCACTCCATCTCGCCTTAACGACGCGATATCCATAACGTCTGCGGAGTTCCGGAGCATTAGGACAGTCGGTACGATGAATCTTGATGCCTCCGTTAATTGTCACAAACCCGAAAATAGGATCTCCATAAATCGGGGTACAGCAACGAGCCAATTGGTAGTCGAGTCCTTTCAGATTACGGTCGATGACCAACACATCATCATTATACTGAGTGTTTAATCCGGCTATCTTCGAGTCGTCAAGTTCGAATTCGCTGGCAGAACGTGCAATATTATCGCCTGTCACCGTCTTCTCGCCCTCCTTAACCTCTATATATTTCTCGATAACAGCATTTACGTCAATCACACCATCTGCTACCTGCTTATAGAAATCACTAACCTCCTTAAATCCCATCTTCTTGATGGTGTGCATCATCAACGACTCATCCTGTTCAATCTTACGATTCTTGAACTTACGTTCCAACATCTCCTTGGCGAAGAGCCCTTCCTTGACTTGTGTCTCCTTTAATGCTAATCGTATCTTCGATTTGGCACGTGAAGTCTTCACAATATTCAACCACTCCTGCCTAGGCTTCTGGTTAGCAGAGGTTAATATCTCCACCTGATCACCACTCTTCAGAAGCTGGCGGATACTGACAACACGTCCGTTGATACGTCCACCCGTGCATTGATTGCCGAGTTTGGAATGAATATGATAAGCAAAGTCAAGAATAGTGGCGCCTACGGGGAACTTATAGAGATCGCCTCTTGGGGTAAAGACGAACACCTCATCCTCATAAAGATCCATCTTGAACTGATCCATCGCCTCCATCCCTTCCGCGTTCTCCAGCATATTCCGGATTCCCGTCAGCCACTCGTCAAGACCTGTCTCACCCTTAACACCTTTATAGCGCCAATGGGCGGCAACACCCCTTTCTGCGATCTCATCCATACGTTCAGTACGGATCTGTACTTCAACCCATTTCTGTTCAGGTCCTAACACGGTGATATGAAGGCTCTCATAACCATTACTTTTCGGCACACTGAGCCAGTCGCGCAGGCGCTTAGGGTTAGGCTGATACATATCGGTCACGATCGAATAGGCCTGCCAGCACTGCATCACCTCACGGGTATGAGTCTGGCGTTCAGTGCCTTCGTCTTCACATTCGATGATGATGCGGATGGCAAACAGGTCGTAGATGCCCTCGAACCCACACTTCTGTTTCTTCATCTTCTCCCAGATAGAATGGATAGACTTCGTACGGCCTTTCATGTGGAACTTCAAGCCTGCCGCCTTCAGTTTCTCCTCAATAGGTCCTATAAAAGCCTGGATATACGCATCACGAGCAGCCTTCGTTGCATTGAGTTTCTCACGAATCATATAATATGCATCGTGCTCCATGTACTTCAGCGACAGATCCTCCAGTTCGCTTTTCAGTTTATAGAGTCCCAATTTATGAGCCAACGGCGCATAGAGGTAGGCAGCTTCCTGACTAACTGCCATCTTTGCCTCGGTATTGTCCGTATCACGGATCTGACGCATGAGATTCACACGATCGGCAATCATAATCAGGATCACCCTCATGTCCTCTGCAAAAGAAAGCAGCAGATTGCGGAAGTTTTCACTCTCGACAACAGGGTTTTTCTGATAGAGTTGCTGTATACGGTTCAAACCGTGCAAGATACGAGCCACCTGATCTCCATATTGCTCCTTGACTTGGTCAACGGACAGATGTCCCTCCTCTATCTCAGGTATCAAGTGTACAGCCTGGATAGCATCGCCCTTTAATCCGGTTTCCTTTTCAAGGATCTCTGCCGTCTGGGCAGCCATCCGCTTTTTTTCTTCGTATGTGAATGTAAACAGATCAGCCATAATACGTCGTGTTGATGGGACAAAGATACGATTTTCCGCTGACAAAAACATCTTTTTAAATAAAAGATATCTTTAAAAAAACAAAAACCTTGATAATTTAAAAGAAGAGTCAACATACAGCTAATAATCAGAAACCTTTTTTAGGGTTATTTCCTTGTATCTCGTTTTTTTGTTGTAACTTTGCATGCAGAAAAGACAAATACACCTTATATAATATGTTATCACAGCAAGATCTGCAGCAAATCGCTCAAAAGGGTATCACCCAAGAGCAAATAGAAAACCAACTCAACGAGTTTATAACCGGATTCCCTTTCCTGAAACTGGAGACAGCCGCCGGCATTGGTCACGGCATCATCGCCCCTAATGCCGAAAAGCGCAAGCAGTATGAAGCCATATGGAAGGCCTACAAGGCAGAAGGAAAGAAGATCGTGAAGTTCGTACCTGCCTCCGGTGCAGCCAGTCGCATGTTCAAGAACATGTTTGCCTTTGTAGATGCAGACTATACCATACCGACAACGGATTTCGAGAAGGACTACTTCGCCTCCATCGAGAAGTTTGCCTTTTACGAAGCGCTCGATGCCGTCTGTCAGAAAAACGAGGGAAAAGACATCAAGAGTTTAATCGCCGATGGCAATTATAAGGCCGTAGCCGCCAACATGTTAAGGACTGAGGGACTCAATTACGGTCAGCTCCCTAAAGGCCTCCTACTCTTCCACAAATACGCTGATGGTGCCAGAACGCCGATGGAGGAGCATCTGGTAGAAGGCGCGCTCTATGCCGCCTCAAACGGTGAGGCTCATGTTCATTTCACTGTCTCCCATGAGCATATGGCCCTTTTCAAGTCAAAGGTTACTGAGAAAGCCGACTCCTATGCAAAGAAATATGGCATCCAATATGATATTACTTTCTCTGAACAGAAACCATCTACCGATACGATTGCTGCCAACCCCGACAACACACCTTTCCGTAATGACGACGGTTCGTTACTCTTCCGTCCGGGAGGACATGGTGCGCTCATCGAGAACCTCAATGAGATAGATGGCGACATCATCTTCATCAAGAATATCGACAACGTGGTGCCTGATCGTCTGAAACCGGAGATCGTCGAGTGGAAACAGGTTATTGCCGGTATACTTGTCTCTTTGCAGAAGCAAGCTTTTGAGTATCTCCGCATCCTTGACGGCAATCCCACGGATGAACAAGTCGGACAGATTGCCAAGTTCGTTGAGGAAGAACTCTGTATCGACGCTAAAGGCAACAAAGTGGATGTCGATTATCTCAGAAAGAAACTGAACCGTCCGATGCGTGTCTGTGGTGTTGTAAAGAATGTCGGTGAGCCTGGCGGCGGTCCGTTCCTAACCTACAACCAAGATGGTACTGTCTCACCCCAGATTCTCGAAAGTAGTCAGATCGATACAAAGAACGAGGAATACATGAAGATGTTCTCGAATGGTACACACTTCAACCCTGTGGATCTTGTCTGTGCTGTTAAGGACTACCAAGGTAAGCCATTCAACCTGCCAGATTTCGTTGATAAGACAACAGGCTTTATCTCCTCCAAGTCAAAAGCGGGAAAAGAGCTGAAAGCATTAGAGTTGCCAGGTCTGTGGAATGGAGCCATGAGCGACTGGGCCACCATCTTTGTTGAGGTGCCACTTGGCACATTCAACCCCGTCAAGACTGTTAATGACCTGTTGCGCGAACAGCATCAATAAAAACTAAAGAATCCCTGCCAAATACGACAGGGATTCTTTTTATCCTAACCGATGATACGATCCAGTGCAACCACACCTTTCTCGGTACAGATACCACGTAAAGACACAAAGATAATATTCTTAAAGATATCCTCGATGGTGTATCGCCGATAGAGTTGATTCATCATCACATATTCGCCCAAAGCGTCGAAAAGGTGCATTGTCAATGCTTCATCCACATCTTCTCTAAAAAAACCTTCACTGACACCCCTCTGAATAAACTTCTGCATTTCTGTATGAATATACTGATTCTGCTGGTGAAGGAAGCGGGCAACCTTTGGATATTTAACCAGATCGGCATAGAACAGAGGATTCGTCTGACGGAATTCTTCCACCTTTATCCGATAGACAGTCAGTAGGATTTCCATCACGTTCCCGCAGTTCTTGGTTTTTTCTTTGATCAGTATCTGTCGTTGCTCATTGTACACTTTCACGCCCTCAAAAAGCAACTGTTCCTTATTATCATAGAGCTCATAGAGCGTCCTTTTGGATATGCCAAGCTCCACTGCGACATCATCCATTTTCACAGCACGGATGCCTTTCTCACCAAAAGCATTCATTGCCGTTTCGAGAATCTTTCCTCTTAATCCTTGCTTATACGCTGAAATCTCTTTGGTTTCTTGCATATTCATACATTTTCGACTGCAAAGATACAAAAAAACAAAAAAAACGAAATGATTTTCGACGGTTTTTTGTAATTTTGCGAGCGAATTTTCAAAAAGACATCTAAACAAATAATACACTATGGTCAAAATCACGAAAGAAGCCGCCTTAGAATATCATGAGAGCGGACGCCCTGGCAAAATCGAAGTTAAGCCAACCAAGGCATATCGAACGCAAACCGATCTGAGTCTTGCCTACTCCCCTGGTGTTGCCTATCCCTGTCTTGAGATTCAGGAGAATCCCGATGCAGCCTATAAGTATACCGACAAAGGCAACCTCGTAGCAGTCATCTCTAATGGTACAGCCGTACTCGGTCTGGGTGACATCGGTGCAATGAGCGGTAAGCCTGTTATGGAAGGAAAGGGTCTTCTTTTTAAGATTTATGGTGGTATCGATGTCTTTGATATTGAAGTTGCCGAAAAAGACCCCGAGAAATTCTGTGAAGCAGTTGAGAGGATTGCACCCACATTCGGAGGTATCAACCTTGAAGACATCAAGGCTCCTGAATGTTTCTATATTGAAGAGCGCTTAAAGAAAACGCTTGACATCCCTGTTATGCATGATGACCAACACGGTACTGCCATCATCTCTGCTGCCGGTCTGAAGAATGCCATGGAAGTAATCGGGAAGGATATCCGTCAGGTTAAGATCGTCGTCAACGGTGCTGGTGCTGCCGCCATCTCCTGTACCAAACTTTATATGGCCATCGGTGCACAGAAAGAGAATATCGTTATGCTTGACTCAAAGGGAGTGATCAGCACGACCCGCCAGGATCTGAACGAGCAGAAGAAATTCTTTGCAACCAGTCGTACGGACATTCATACATTGGAAGAAGCCATCAAGGGAGCCGACGTTTTTGTCGGTCTGTCTAAGGGTAACGTACTCTCAAAGGATATGGTCAAGAGCATGGCTAAGAACCCTGTGATCTTTGCGCTCGCCAACCCTGTACCGGAAATCTCTTACGAGGACGCCATGGAGGCCCGTCCAGACGTACTGATGTCAACAGGTCGAACCGACTATCCTAACCAGATTAATAATGTGATTGGTTTCCCTTACATCTTCCGCGGAGCACTCGACGTACACGCCACTGCCATCAACGAGGAGATGAAGTTGGCCGCCGTACACGCCATCGCTGATCTGGCTAAACAACCGGTCCCCGATGTCGTAAACGATGTATACAAGGTGAACAACCTGACTTTCGGACGTGAGTATTTCATACCAAAGCCCGTTGACCCACGACTTATCACGGAGGTGTCGGCAGCTGTCGCAAAAGCAGCCATCGAGAGTGGTGTAGCCCGCAAGAATATTGAAGACTGGGATGAATATAAAGACTCATTGTCTGTGCTTCTCGGTCAGGAGACCAAACTCACACAAAAGCTTTATGCTACCGCAGCCGCTCATCCACAACGTGTGGTATTCGCCGAGGCGGTTCACCCCACCATGCTGAAGGCTGCCGTCCAGGCTAAGGCTGAGGGCATCTGTCAACCCATCCTGCTCGGTAACGACGAGGTAATTATGAAACTCGCTAAGAGCCTTGACCTATCACTGGAAGGTATCGAGATCGTCAACCTGCGTCACCCCAACGAGCAGGAGCGCCGCGAACGCTATGCTCGTATCCTGACGGAAAAGCGTCAACGTGACGGTTACACCTTCCAAGAGGCCAATGATAAGATGTTCGAGCGCAACTACTTTGGAATGATGATGGTTGAGACTGGTGAGGCAGATGCCTTCATTACCGGTCTTTACACCAAGTACTCGAACACCATCAAAGTGGCTAAAGAAGTTATCGGAATCCGTCCGGAATACAATCATTTCGGAACAATGCATATCGTCAACTCACCCAAAGGAACTTATTACCTCGCCGATACGCTGGTCAATGAGAATCCCGACAAAGATACGCTTAAGGATATCGCCAAACTGGCTGCGACTGCAGTACGCTTCTTTAACGAGAAGCCCGTCATTGCACTGGTAAGTCATTCCAATTTCGGAAGTAATCGGAGCGAAGGCGCACAAAAGGTCAGATATGCCGTTGAGGAGATGCAAAACGAGTATCCGGAACTCCCCATCGATGGTGAGATGCAGCTTGACTGTGCTCTTGACAATGAATTGCGCGACGAGCAGTATCCCTTTACACGCGTAAAGGGTAAGAAAGTGAATACGCTTGTATTCCCCAACCTGACTTCTGCTCGTTCCTCATATAAGATGCTCCAGATGCTTGGCTCTGATGCTGAGGTCATCGGCCCGATCCAAATGGGTCTGAACAAGCCTATCCACTTCATTGACTTTGGTGCATCAGTTCGAGACGTCGTAAACATCACTGCGATTGCGACTATTGATGCATACGTAGGTCAGATTAAGGATCGCCTCTCTGCCATCGGCAAGTAACAATTGGCTGAAGCTTTATAATCCCCAGCCTAAAAAGGCTGGGGATTTTTTTATTTTCATCACCAACTAGACACTATTACAACACAATGAAAGCTTTTATCGTATATTGCCATCCATCAGAAGACTCATTCACCAGTCATGTGCGTGACGCCTTCATCAAAGGCATCGAAGACTCAGGGAACGAATACATTCTTTCCGATCTCTACCAGATGGATTTCAAGACTGACATGTCGGAGAAAGAATACCTCAGAGACGCTCATTATTCGACCAAGCCCTGTTTAGAGGCCGACGTGCTTGCTGAACAAGCGAAGATCAATGCTGCCGATGCCATTATATTCATTTACCCCGTATTCTGGACTGAAGCACCAGCCAAACTTATAGGTTGGTTCGACAGGGTACTTACCTACGGTTTTGCTTATGGTCCAAAAACCATGAAAGTGCTCGAGAAAGGTCTCATCCTTTGCACGGCAGGCAACACGACAGATAAACTTGAGCAGTTCGGCCTACTGCCCAGCATGAAAAAAATCATGTTTGGCGATCGTCTGTTCAATCGTGTCAAGTACACTGATTTTGTGGTCTTCGGTGGCATGACCAGAGCCTGTCCATTAAGATGCACCGACTGGGACAAGAATCTTACTACCGCCTACAACCGAGGACTGACTCTGTTCAGTCCTACAGAAACTGTATTCTCTCTTGATGGGCGGCATTTTGTGGCTATAGACAATTCTGATACTGGCGAAGTTTCTATCCAGACCGTGTTCTGCTATCATCAGAAGGACAATATCATTTGGGCCGAATATTCGGGTGGGAACATTATTAAAGGGTTCCTCGTTGGTACGATTGATACGGATAACGAACTTCAATTCACCTACCAACACATCAACACCTGTGGCGAATTGAAGACAGGCTCATGTCACTCTGTACCTAGAACCGAAAACGGCAAACTAAGGTTTTATGAATCATGGCAATGGACATCCGGCCCATCAGGTACCTCTATTATAGAGGAAATCTGATACGGCTGCATGGAGCAGACAATTCACCTATATTAATATATAGGCATAAAACGGGAAGCATACGGATAATGGGCAACAAGGAGCAAACAGCAACTTGTTATCGAACACATAATAAATGTATATAAATAACTTTTTGGCTTGACGTATATCAATTATGTGACAAAAAGAAAGATTTTCAATAAAATAATTGATAAAATGTTTGGTATTTCAGATTTTTGATGTAATTTTGCAAGCGTAATCAACGAAATCATTAATTTTAATCATTATAACAACCAAAAAAAGTAAGAAGATTATGAATGCAGCACAAGTTGTTGAGAATCTGAAGCAGAGATTCCCCAATGAGCCGGAGTACATCCAGGCAGTATCTCAGGTACTTCCCACCATCGAAGAGGAGTACAACAAACACCCCGAGTTTGAGAAGGCCAACCTTATCGAGCGCCTCTGCATCCCCGATCGTGTTTGTGAGTTCCGCATCACTTGGGTAGACGACAAGGGTAACGTACAGACGAACATGGGTTACCGTATCCAGCACAACAACGCTATTGGCCCGTACAAAGGTGGTCTCCGTTATCACAAGAGTGTGAACCTGGGTATCCTGAAGTTCCTCGCTTTCGAGCAGACATTCAAGAACTCTCTGACCACACTGCCGATGGGTGGTGCCAAGGGTGGTTCAGACTTCTCTCCCCGCGGCAAGAGCGACGCTGAGGTGATGCGTTTCTGCCAGGCATTCATGAACGAGCTTTATCGTGTTATTGGTCCCGATGAGGATGTACCCGCTGGTGATATCGGCGTAGGTGGCCGTGAGGTTGGTTATCTCTTCGGACAGTACAAGAAGCTCACCCACCAGTTCCAGGGCGTGCTCACAGGTAAGGGTCTTTCCTTCGGTGGTTCACTGATTCGTCCTGAGGCTACTGGTTATGGTTGTGTATACTTCCTGACTTCTATGCTCGCAACACGCGGTATCGAACTGAAGGGTAAGAAGGTGCTGATTTCCGGTTCTGGTAACGTGGCTCAGTACGCTACTGAGAAGTGCCTCCAGTTGGGTGCTATCCCCTTGACTCTCTCAGACTCTGATGGTTACATCTACGATCCGGATGGTATCGACTTCGAGAAGTTGGCTTATGTGAAGGAGCTGAAGAACGTTGAGCGTGGACGTATCAAGGAATATGCTGAGGAGTATCCTAACGCTGTTTACCACGCAGGTGAGCGTCCTTGGCACGAAAAAGCCGATATCGCTCTGCCTTGCGCTACACAGAACGAGATCAACGGTGAGCAAGCTCAGGCTCTGATTGACAATGGTGTAATCGCCGTTGCTGAGGGTGCCAACATGCCTTCACTGCCTGAGGCTATCAAGATCTTCCAGGATGCCAAGATCCTCTACGCTCCTGGTAAGGCTTCTAACGCTGGTGGTGTATCTGTATCTGGTCTTGAGATGTCGCAGAACTCTGAGCGTCTGTCTTGGACAGCCAAAGAGGTTGACGACTACCTGAAGCGTATCATGAACGATATCCACGAGAACTGTGTGAAGTATGGTACACAGGCTGATGGTTACATCAACTACGTGAAGGGTGCAAACGTTGCAGGCTTCATGAAGGTTGCAAATGCTATGATGGCTCAGGGTATCGTATAAGACTTGACCATCGGTTATTAATAATGGATAATCAAGGAGGCGGACTTAAGAGGTTCGCCTCCTTCTTTTTGTTAATAATCCTTAAAACAGAAAGACCAGATCTACCGTTATACATTAATTATCAATTAATTGTTGTAACTTTGCACCCGCTTTGCGTGTACGTACGCGAGCATACAGTTCACATAAAGTCCAACTTTATTAATTACAAACAAACATTTATTAATTTATTATGTCAGAATTAACAAAGAACGTAAAGCCGCTCGACGACTTCAATTGGGACGAGTTCGAGAATGGCACGACCGCCGGTGTCAGCAAGGAAGAGCTTGACAAGGCGTACGACGAAACCCTGAACAAGGTGGCCGACCATCAGGTTGTTGAAGGTACGGTTATCTCTGTTGACAAGAAAGAAGTGGTTGTCAACATCGGCTACAAGAGCGATGGTATCATCCCCGCTTCAGAATTCCGCTACAATCCCGACCTGAAGATCGGTGACAAGGTAGAGGTTTACGTTGAGAGCGCAGAAGACAAGAAGGGTCAGCTGCTGCTGTCTCACAAGAAGGCCCGTCTCAGCAAGTCTTGGGATAAGGTTAACGAGGCTCTCGAGCAGGATGCTATCATCCAGGGTTACATCAAGTGCCGCACAAAGGGCGGTATGATTGTCGACGTATTCGGTATCGAGGCTTTCCTCCCCGGTTCGCAGATCGACGTTCACCCCATACGCGACTACGATCAGTTCGTAGGCAAGACCATGGAGTTCAAGGTTGTCAAGATCAACCAGGAGTTCCGCAATGTTGTTGTCTCTCACAAGGCTCTCATTGAGGCTGAGCTGGAGGCACAGAAGAAGGAGATTATCGGTAAGCTCGAGAAGGGTCAGATCCTCGAGGGTACTGTTAAGAATATCACCAGCTACGGCGTATTCGTAGACCTGGGTGGTGTTGACGGACTCATCCACATCACAGACCTCTCTTGGGGCCGCGTAGATGATCCGCACAAGGTAGTAGAGCTCGACCAGAAGATCAACGTGGTTATCCTCGACTTCGACGACGAGAAGCGCCGCATTGCTCTTGGTCTGAAGCAGCTCACACCGCATCCTTGGGATGCTCTGGATGCCGACCTGAAGGTGGGCGACCACGTGAAGGGTAAGGTAGTTGTGATTGCCGACTACGGCGCATTCGTTGAGATCCAGCCCGGTGTTGAGGGCCTGATCCACGTTTCAGAGATGTCATGGAGCCAGCACCTCCGTTCAGCTCAGGAGTTCCTGAAGGTTGGCGAAGAGGTTGAGGCTGTCATCCTGACTCTCGACCGCGACGAGCGCAAGATGTCTCTCGGCATCAAGCAGCTCCGCGAGGATCCTTGGGAGGCTATCGAGACCAAATATCCTGTTGGTTCTAAGCACACCGCTAAGGTTCGCAACTTCACCAACTTCGGTGTATTCGTTGAGCTCGAGGAAGGTGTTGACGGCCTGATCCACATCAGCGACCTCTCTTGGACCAAGAAGGTTAAGCATCCTTC
The DNA here is from genome assembly GCF_900110895.1 of Prevotella aff. ruminicola Tc2-24. Taxonomy (GTDB): domain Bacteria; phylum Bacteroidota; class Bacteroidia; order Bacteroidales; family Bacteroidaceae; genus Prevotella. Next base: position 500,561 of record NZ_FOIQ01000001.1, read on the forward strand.
TGAGTTCACACAGGTTGGTGCTCAGATCGACGTGATCGTACTTGACATCGACAAGGAGAACCGTCGTCTCTCTCTCGGTCACAAGCAGCTCGAGGACAATCCTTGGGACGTATTTGAGGCTAAGTACACCGTTGGTTCAATCCACGAGGGTAAGATCAGCGAGATGCTCGAGAAGGGCGCCGTTGTTGCACTCGAGGAGAATGTTGAGGGCTTCGCTACTCCTAAGCACCTCGTCAAGGAGGATGGCTCACAGGCTACTCTCGGTGAGACTCTGCCATTCAAGGTGATTGAGTTCAACAAGGACAGCAAGCGCATCATCCTGTCTCACAGCCGCACCTTCGAGGATCCCGCTCGCGAGGAGAAGAAGGCTGCCGCTAAGAAGACCGCCCGCGCTAAGAAGGACGATGCTCCGAAGATCGAGAATGTTGCAGCAAGCACCACACTCGGTGACATCGACGCACTGGCTGAGCTGAAGGCTAAGATGGAGAAGGGCGAATAATATCCCCTACTCCTCTCTATAATAGACTCCCGGCATTTGTCGGGAGTCTTTTTTTGGCACACTATTTGCATAAGGATAGCCAACAGCAAATTGCTAATAGTAAAAACAGATAAAACTTATGCAAAAAGGTAACATCGGGGTTACAACCGAGAACATATTCCCCGTTATCAAAAAGTTTCTCTATTCCGATCATGAGATCTTCCTCCGTGAGATGGTCAGCAACGCTGTCGATGCGACCCAGAAGCTGAAGACACTCGCCGCACAAGGTGACTATAAGGAAGAGTTGGGCGATCTGACTGTCCGTGTGAACTTCGATGCCGACAAGGGCACTATCACCATCAGCGACCATGGTATCGGCATGACAGAAGAGGAGATCGAAAAATATATTAACCAGATTGCGTTTTCAGGCGTAAGCGACTTCCTTGAGAAATACAAGGATAATGCCAATAACATCATCGGTCACTTCGGACTCGGTTTCTACTCCTCTTTCATGGTATCAAAGAAGGTGGAGATTATCACCAAGTCGTACAAGGAAGGTTCAAAAGCCGTAAAATGGAGTTGCGATGGTAGTCCTGCCTACGAGATCGATGATGCAGAGCGTGCCGACCATGGCTCAGATATCATCCTGTATATTGACGACGACTGCAAGGAGTTTCTCGACAAGTATAAGTTGGAGGGCCTACTGAACAAGTATTGCAAGTTTATGGCCGTACCCATTGCCTTCGGCAAGAAGACGGAGTGGAAAGACGGCAAGCAAGTCGACACCGACGAAGATAATATCATCAACAGCGTTGAGCCTTTGTGGACGAAGACTCCTTCTACCCTGAAGGACGAGGACTACAAGCAGTTCTATCGTACGCTCTACCCCATGAGCGACGAGCCGATGTTCTGGATTCATCTGAATGTCGACTACCCCTTCAACCTCACGGGTATCCTTTACTTCCCCCGTATCAAGTCTAACATCGACCTGCAGCGCAACAAGATCCAGCTCTACTGTAATCAGGTATTCGTCACCGATCAGGTGGAAGGTATCGTACCCGAGTTCCTGACACTGCTCCACGGTGTCATCGACTCACCGGATATTCCATTGAACGTCAGTCGTAGCTATCTACAGAGCGACCGTGAGGTGAAGAAGATCTCCACTTATATTACCAAGAAGGTGGCCGACCGCCTGCAGAGCATCTTCAAGGAAGACCGTAAGCAGTATGAGGAAAAATGGGATGACCTAAAGCTCTTCATCAACTACGGTATTCTCTCTGAGGATGGCTTCTACGACCGTGCCAAGGACTTCGCCCTGATGAAAGATACAGAGGGTAAGTATTTCACCTTCGAGGAATACAAGAAGCTCATTGAGGCCAACCAGAAAGACAAGGACGACCAACTCGTCTACCTCTATGCCACCGACAAAGAGGAACAGTACTCATATATTAAGGCTGCTCAAGACAAGGGCTATTCTGTATTGCTGCTCGACGGTCAGCTCGACGTTCCCACCATTCAGACCCTGGAACAGAAGTTCGAGAAGAGCCGCTTCACACGTGTCGACTCAGATATCATCGATCGCCTGATCGTCAAGGCCGATGCACCGAAGTCTGATCTCACGGAAGAGCAGAGTGACAATTTGTCAGCCGTTTTCCGATCACAGTTGCCGAAGATCGAGAAGGCAGAGTTTATGGTACAGGTTGACGCCCTCGGTACAGAGGCTCGTCCGGTAATCATCACGCAAAACGAGTATATGCGTCGTATGAAGGAGATGAGTCGCTTCCAGTCGGGCATGAACTTCTACGGTCAGATGCCTGATGCCTTTAACATCGTACTTAATAGCGACCATCCGCTGGTCAAGAAGGTGCTCAGCGATAGTGAGAGTGCCACAGCAGAGGCCTTGAAGCCTATCATCAGTGAACTGAAGGGGCAAGAGGCTCGCCTGGCCGCCATCCGACAGTCACAGGATAAGAAAAAGTACGACGAGCTGACTCAGGAGGATAAAGATCAGAAGGCAGAAGCAGAGAAGGCTGTACAAGAGCAGAAAGACAAGAAACAGCAGGTGATAGCCGATTATGCCAAAGACAACGATATCGTTCACCAGCTTATCGACCTGGCTCTGTTACAGAACGGCATGCTGAAGGGCGAAGCCCTCGACCGTTTCCTTAAACGAAGTGTCGATCTGATCAAATAAGCTCTACGTTTCATATAGGTAGTAACTATGTATGATGGAGATATCTTCCTTGTCCAATAAGGAAATATCTCCATCACTCATTTCCGAAGGAAATATAGCCATGTTCATCTAATGGCAATGGTAACAGATGATTAAATAGAGCACATTTTCACAATGCCAGGAGGTAATATCAGTTTTTTTCCGTAATTTTGCAGATAATATCAAATCATAAATGATAATGAAAAAAACCAAAACAATTGCACTACTAATGGTAACCGCATTCACCATGAGTGCGGCAGCAAAGGATTTCACCGTTACATCACCAAACGGTAAATTATTTATCAAGATCCATGCCAACCAACAAAAACTGACATGGGAAGTTAATCATGGCACGACACAGGTACTAGCACCTTCGGAAATCGGTCTGAACGGTACGCTCCAGAAAATGGATGGTAAGGTTACGAAGAACACCGCCATGATAAGCAACAGGCAATATCGCGTGGAGTTCCGTGCCGACAACGATGCTGCGGCATACCGCATCCACATTATTGGAAAACGCCCCATCACGATCGACAGCGAGACTGCAGAGTTCAATTTCTTGGCCGACTATCCGGCTTTCATTCCTTACATCAACGACAATAGAAGCGGAGAACGCTATAGTTTCAGTTTTGAATCCTATTACAATGAGCAGCCGTTATCAGCCATGTTCAAAGACTCTTTGGCCATCAACCCCTTAGCTGTCAGACTGCCGCAAAACAAGTTAGCTGTCATCGCTGATATGGGAGCTGTTGACTATCCGGGCATGTTCCTGCTTAGAAATGGAGAACACGGACTGAAAGCCTGTTTCGCCCCTGTTCCAACTCGCGAAGAGATAAGCGGCTATGCCCGTCTAAACCTGGTGCCGACAGCGCGAGCCAGTTATATTGCCAAGGATGTGAAAGGCTCACTACCCTGGCGTATCGTTATGGTCACAGAACAGGACAAGGACTTGCTCAATGCCCGTCTTCCACAGCGGTTTGGTCCTTCTTGTCAACTTAAAGACACCTCATGGATCCGTCCAGGTAAGGTAGCATGGGACTGGTGGAATGCCACCATGCTGACAGGTGTTCCCTTCCGTGCTGGCATGAACACTGACACCTACCGTTATTATATCGACTTTGCTGCCCGCAACCATCTTGAGTACATTATTATCGACGAAGGATGGAGCACCGACGAGAGCCTGCGCTCAGAATTGAATCCAGACATCGACCTACTCAGTCTTCTGCCCTACGCAGAAAAGAAAGGCGTTGGAATTATACTCTGGACTTCTTGGCGCAACTGCATCAATCATACTGAAGACGATTTCAAATACTATGCTTCATTGGGCGTAAAAGGCTTTAAGGTGGATTTCTTCGACCGTGATGACCAGACGGTCATGCGCTCTGCATGGAAAATTGCCGAATGTGCTGCAAAAAACCACTTGTTGCTTGACTTCCATGGCTACCGTCCTACGGGCATACAAACGGCATTCCCGAATATTGTCAACTTTGAAGGGGTAAAAGGATTGGAAAATTCAAAGTGGGAACCGAGAGTCGGTGACGGTCCACTGCACGACCAACCACGCTATGATGTATCGATTCCATATCTACGTCAGTTGATTGGACCGTTGGACTATACCCCTGGCGCGATGACCAACGCAACACGCGCAGAGTTCTTTGGTAACAACGACCATCCTATGAGTCAGGGCACTCGTGCCCATCAAGTGGCAATGTACACCATCTTCGACGCACCTCTTCAAATGCTTGCTGATGCACCGACGAAGTATGAACGCGAACAGTCGACCACTGATTTTATCAGTCAGATCCCAACAATCTTCGATGAGGTTGTGGCACTCGATGGAGTGTTAGGCGAATACGCTGTTATAGCTAAGCGCAAGGGTTCGACATGGTATATTGCAGCTATGACCAACTGGACACCGCGTGAACTCACCATCCCACTGTCTATGCTCAGCGAGGGTACCCACCAGGCAGAAATCTTTGCCGACGGAGTGAATGCCGACCGTGATGCCACAGATTACGTGAAGACACAGATAGAAGTGATGAAAGACAAACAAATAAACGTTCGTCTGGCTCCTGGCGGTGGCTGGAGTGCTATTATCAAATAACAATATAAAGAGGTTTGCTATTTCAGTTCACGCAAGCGGTCCTTATAGGCTTTACGGAGCTTACGTATGGCTTTGTCACGGATCTGACGGACACGTTCACGCTTTATGTTCAGGTCTTCAGCAATCTCAGCCATTGTCTCATGCTCTTGTCCGATGCCAAAGAAAGCGTTAACCACACTCCTATCCCTTGCATCCAAAGTCCCCAAGGCATACTCCACAGCAGCCTCAACGGTCTCTGAATGTACCCGCTCATCGGCCAACGGCGCATCCTGATTCACCAAAACAGACAGGAGGCTCATGTTGGCACGATGACCGAGCGGTGCATCTACAGAGAGTGGCACACTCTGCTGACGGGCCTGTACCTCGTCTTTCACATCTTTCGGCACCTGGTAGAGACCAGCCTGCTGATCAATGGCTCTCTCCATCTGCTGACGGATATAAGCCACGGCGTAGTTCACGAACCGCACACCTTTCGATGCGTCAAATCTCGAAGCCGCCTTCATCAGTCCGATGTTTCCCTCACTGACAAGATCTTCCATCGCCACACCTTTGCCTTTATACTGACGAGCGACAGAGACGACAAACCGCAGGTTTGCCTCCACGAGCTTAGAGAGTGCCCGTTGGTCGCCATTTTGGATTCGTTCGGAGAGCTTACGCTCCTCCTCATCGGAAAGCAGCGACTCCTTACCAATTTCGTCCAAATATCTGTTTAATGCTGAATCTTCCATTGTTTCCGTATCTATTGCTGCAAAGTTACAAAGAATAATCGGATATACAAAAAAAAGAGAGGTAAAAACCTCTCTTTGTGATTCCGGCGGGATTCAAACCCACAACCTTCTGATCCGTAGTCAGATGCTCTATTCAGTTGAGCTACGGAACCAAATTCCGTTTTGTTGTCGCAATCATTTCTGATTTGCGGATGCAAAGGTACACACTTTTTCTGAACTGGCCAAATCTTTTCTGAACTTTTTTCAAAAAAAATTGATATTCGCCCGAAAAGCTATACGATAATCCTTGTTTTATGGTAGTTTTCGCGGAATTCAGAGGGACTACACCCTTTTCGTTTCTTGAAAATACGGTTAAAATTACTCAGATTATTGAAGCCACAACTGAAACCGATCTCTGCTATTGAGTGGGTACTGTCGACCAACATACGACTGGCATATCCAAGACGCTGGTCGATGATATACTCACTAAGGTTCCTACCCGTATGGAGTTTGAAGAAACGACTGAAAGCAGACGGACTCATGCCGGCAATGTCGGCAACCTGTGACAGGCGTATCTCGTCTTTATAGTTCTGATCGATGAAGTTCTTCACCTTCTGCACCCGACGACTGTCGCTTGACACCTCGACCTTGGCAAAACTGCTGGACGAGAGCGTACGTGCGCCGTCGCACTTAGATAGTTCATACAGAATCGTCAGGAACTGCGTGAAAGCATAAAAACCGTCCTTGATGCTACTCAGGGAATCGATCTGCTGATAGACACGCATGATAGCTGTCATCGGGAAGCAGAGACCTTTCCGAGCCTCAAGCATCATCTTCTTCATGGAGTTGAAGGGATTGCGTGCGAAGATACCACTATCACTGAAATCGATATCGAACTGTACCGTCACCTCACGGATATCCTCACTTGTGCAGTTGTTCTGTTCCCATACATGCTCAAGATCAGGACTGGTAATAAGCACCAAATCATACTCTCCAATCACTTCATTGGAGTCGCCCACGATACGACGCACGCCAGCAGCATGCTCCACGAAGTTCAACTCGTAGACCTCATGATTATGGATGGGATAAGTAAACTCTTTTTTGCGGCGGTCAGCAATGTAGAGCACATCTTTACCCATCAAGGGCGTGATCTCATGAATGACCTTGTTCTCCATCGTTATTATATTTTCAGTTCTCTGAGAATCTCAACCATACGCTGCATATTACTGATACGCATCGGTACCAACGGCAGACGCAGCACATTCTGAATAAAGCCCATCTCACTCAGCATCGCCTTAACACCAGCCGGGTTTCCGTCGACGAAGAGCAGAGAGAAGAGATCGGTAAAACGATGATGGATCTTACGGGCAGGATCATACTCGCCACGCATCTGCAGACGGATCATCTTAGAGAATTCCTTTGGCAGTGCATTGCCGATGACACTGATCACGCCGACAGCACCACACGATATCATCGGGAACGTCAGGGAGTCATCACCAGAGATCACATCAAAGTCGTTCGGTTTGTTCTTGATGATCTCGTCGACCTGTTCCAGGTTACCGCTGGCTTCCTTGATAGCCACGATATTCTGACAGTCGCGAGCCAGGCGCACCGTAGTCTCAGCCTTCAGGTTTACGCCCGTACGACCAGGTACATTATAGAGCACGACAGGCAGTTTCGTTGCGGCAGCAATGGCCTTGAAGTGCTGATAGAGTCCTTCCTGAGACGGTTTGTTGTAATATGGACAGACACTGAGGATGCCGTCCACGCCACGGAAATCGCCCGTCTTCAACTCTTCTACCACAGCGGCTGTATTATAGCCTCCACATCCCATAAGGATAGGCACGCGTCCCTGTACCTTGTCGACAACCAGATCCTTGATCTTCTGCTTTTCCTCAGCACTCAATGTCGGGGTCTCACCGGTTGTGGCTAGAATACAAAGAAAGTCGGCACCGTTGTTCAACTGATAGTCGAGAAGTCTCAAGAGAGCCTCATAGTCAACGGAGCCGTCTTCCTTGAACGGGGTAATAAGAGCAATGCCCAATCCCTTAAAGATATTATGTACCATACAGTCTAAATCTAATTGGGCGCAAAGATACAAAAATAACCGCAGATTCCGCAGGCTTCACAGAATAATTTTTCTTTTTTTCTGTATAATCCGCGGAATCTGCGATTTTATGCAAAAACTATTCTGCTTTGAACAAGTCCTTGATGCCGCCGATCGAGCCGAGCAGGTTCGTGGCCTCATATGGCAGGTACACAGTCTTGGTCTTGTCGCCCTCAGCCAGTTCCTGCATCATCTGGATATACTTCTGAGCCAACAGGTAGTTGGCGGGGTTCGTCGACTTGCCCACAGCCTCCGTGATCAGTTCGATGGCCTTGGCCTCAGCCTCAGCCTTACGGATACGAGCCTGGGCCTCACCCTCGGCCTCGAGGATAGCCTGGTCTCTGGCGGCCTGAGCCTTGTTGATGATGGCGGTCTTCTCACCCTCAGAAGCCAGGATCTCTGCAGCCTTCTGTCCTTCAGAAGTCAGAATCTGCGCACGCTTGTTACGCTCAGCCTGCATCTGCTTCTCCATGGCCGTGAGCACAGAGTCGGGAGGAGTGATATCCTGCAGCTCTACGCGGTTCACCTTCACACCCCACTTGTCTGTGGCATCGTCAAGCACAGCACTCAGTTTCTTGTTGATGGTGTCGCGCGACGTCAGCGTCTCGTCGAGCTCCAGTTCACCGATAATGTTACGCAGTGTTGTCTGCGTCAGTTTCTCGATGGCGTTAGGCAGGTTGTTGATCTCGTAGGTAGCCTTGAAGGGATCCACAATCTGGAAGTAGAGCAGCGCATTGATCTCGGTCTGCACGTTGTCCTTCGTGATGACGTTCTGTTTCGGGAAGTCATAGACCTGTTCGCGCAGGTCGATGGTTGTCGAATACATGTAACGGCCATGACTGAGTACCACGATCGACTTAGCCTGGTCTATAAACGGGATAATAATGTTGATACCCGGCTGGAGCGTGGCATAATAGCGTCCCAGACGCTCAATAATCTTCGTCTCCGACTGGGGAATGATCACCAATGCCATCTTGGCGAAGATAATCACCAGTATGACGATGGCAATAAATACATAAGTCATAATGTCCATAGCTTTTAATTATTTAATGATTTAGTATAATCTTGAATGATTTTTTTGTTGTTGAGCATGCTTAATCGTGACCTTCAGTCTTCAGCGTCTCAACAGTGATAATAGTGCTCTCACGTCCGACGACACGCACGTTCGCTCCCTCGGGGATATCCTGAGCCTCATTGGTAACAGTCTTCCAGATATCGCCATCGATCTGCACACGTCCAAAGCCATCAGCCTTGACGGTCTCCACCACTCTACCATGACGCCCCATCAAAGCATCGGCATTACTCACACGACGGTCCTCGCCCTTGTGCAGATAGCGTTTGGCAAGAGGCCGCACCCAGAAGAGACAGATCAGTGAGAATACGGCAAAGGCCAGCAACTGGATATAGATGTTACAGCCAAGGGCCGCCGCGATAGCAGCAAAGGCCGCACCAACGGAGAAGCAGATGATAAAGAAGTCGCCTGCCGTCAGTTCCAGGATCAGACAGACGACGGCTATCACCGCCCACATCTGCCATAAGTGTTGTGCAAAATAATCAATCATATAACCTTATTTTAAAGTGATAATATAAAATCATCCCAATCCTTTGATGAACCTTTCCGACCGAACACCTTCTGATAGAGTCGACTGCGGGTAGAGGCCACGCTCTCCTTCGAGTGTGCCGTCAGCTGCGCTATATCCTTCGGCTGGATGCGTACCTTAGTCAGCAGACTGACGTGATAGTCTTGTTCCGATAGGCGATAGAGACTGTAAAGTTTCTCCGTAAAACCCGTATAGATACTGTCCACGAGTTCCGCCAGTTCGGCCCATTCCCGGTGGGAAAGACTCCGTCCACTGTTCAGGCATTCCTGTATCTTATGACTAATCGGCGAAGAGAAGATGGCCGTCTCGGCCTGCTCGCGTTTCTCCTGTTCGATGATCGCCACCTTATTATGATAGTCAAGGGTGGCTTTCTTCTCCTCGAGTTCCAGTCGCAACAGCGAATTCTCGTCGCCCAGTTTACGCAACAGCAACTCCAGCTCCTTGATCTTCTTCTCGTTTCGTTCGATATTCTGTCGGCTCTGAGCCTGTTGCTTTTCCTGTAAAGCGCGTACCTTATCTATTCTATCCTGTAAGGTCAGTACCCTACGACGACTGCTCTGTATAGTCACGACAAGCAGCACGGCATAAACAAGTATTCCTATGATCAGTTCATAAATCATAGCGCAAATGTACGAAGAAAAAACGAAACATCCAAAGTTTTTCGTTCGCAATAGTTTGCAATTGTTCATTCAGTTCGCAAAAGTTCACAGACGATGTCATGACAAACGCCGGAAACGCCTATTCATGCTATAATCGGCGGCCATCCGAATGAATCTGCCCTCTGGGGTGACCGTCCCCGATATCAGCAGTGAAAAAACAACAAAAGAAGCCATAATCATTCTGACATATGAACAATAATGACTATATTTGCAGAAAATACTTGATTGAACTATGAACAGAAGAGAATTCCTGAAGAAAACGGCTTATGCCACAGCAGGCACTGCCGTTTCAGCACCAGTTGCAGCGATGATTACCCGAGCCAAAAACTCAGGACTACTGGAAGACGAGACCGCACCCACACCGTCGACCCTTCCGAAGCAGTCAAACGGTTCACTCCGTGTACTGATGATCAATGGAAGTCCGAGACCAGACGGCAACACCTTCTGTTGTCTGAAAGAGATAGAGAGCCAACTCCAGAAGCATGGTATCGAGACGGAAATCGTTCAGATTGGACGGAAGCCCATCCGCATGTGCATCAACTGCGGAGGCTGTTTTCAGAACAACGGCAAGGGGTGTGTATTCGACGATGACCTCTGTCAGGTGATCACACAGAAGATGGTGGAGGCCGATGCCCTCATCGTCGGCACACCTGTCTATTACGGACAACCCAATGGTGGGGTGCTTTCACTGATGCAGCGTTTGTTCTTCTCGTCGGGACATCTGGTACAGAACAAGCCAGCCGCAGCAGTTGCAGTATGCAGACGTGGCGGTGCAACGGCCACTCTACAGACCATGAACATGATGTTCGAGATGATGAACATGCCTGTGGTCACCTCCCAGTATTGGAATATTGCCTATGGCGCCGGCAAGGGCGAGGCAAAGCTCGATACAGAGGGTATGCAGACCATGCGCACCCTGGGCAATAACATGGCCTGGCTGTTGGAAAAGATCCATGCCGACCGCCCGACCGCGCCCACCCGCGAGGAGAGGCACACCTTCATGAACTTCATCAGATAGGAGCAGTCCAGCAACGCTATTTCCCGTCCCTTTTGGTCGCATAACCAGCAGAGGCGGGAAATGTCATATCGTATTCGCAATTCACGGTGAACACAATAAAGCGAAGGTTCGAGCGTTATAATACCAGTGAAACATACATTTCCCAGATATCTGCTGTTGGCAGTCATGTTCATGACATGTACTGTCGTGATGGCCGATGACTTTACGCTGAGAGGCAGGGTCGTCGACAACGAGGAGCACGCACTGGAGCTGGTGACGGTGAGCTGTCCCAGACAAGGGAAGGTGACGATGACCAATCTCAAGGGTGAGTTCTCCATCGACCTGCAGTCGGCCGACTCTGTGGAAGTACGTTTCTCGATGGTTGGCTATGCGCCCCGCAAACGGGTGTTCCGTAACCCGAGAGGGAAGATGAAGGTGCAGATCGTGATGCAACCTATGGAAGCCCTGCAGGAGGTGGTCATCACGGAGCGCCGACGACAGACCTCACAGACGGAGCAGCTCGACACCAAGGAGATCCGACAAGCGCCCTCGACAACGGGCAATGCTGTGGAAGAGTTGGTACAGCAACAGGCTGGCGTGTCTACTCACAACGAGTTGTCTGGACAGTACAATGTACGTGGTGGTTCCTTCGACGAGAACTCCGTCTATATCAACGGTGTCGAGATCTACCGTCCATTGCTGATCCGTAGCGGACAGCAGGAAGGACTCTCCGTCATCAACGCCGACATGGTTGAGAAGGTAGGATTCTCGACGGGCGGTTTCGAGGCGAAATATGGCGACAAGATGTCGTCGGCACTCGACATCACTTATCGTCAGCCCCGACAGTATGAAGCCACCGTCACGGCCTCTCTCTTAGGAGCCAGTGGTTATGTAGGTATGGGCAACCGTCGTTTCTCCATGAGTCATGGCATCCGATACAAAACAAACCGCTATCTGTTAGGCTCATTAGAAACAACTGGAGAATACAAACCTAATTATATTGACTATCAAACATATATTACTTATAATCCAAACAAAAGATGGACGCTGGATTTCATAGGTAATATCGCAGAGAACCGCTATCGTTTCAAGCCGGAGGACCGTGAGACCAGCTTTGGTACACTAGCCGATGTCAAGTCGTTCAAGGTTTACTTCGACGGTCAGGAGAAGGACCTCTTCCGTACCTTCTTCGGCGCCCTGGGAATCACGCGTCATATCGGAGAGTCAACAACTATAAAAATCCTGACATCTGCTTTCCACACCAAGGAGAGTGAACGCTACGACATCATGGGACAGTATTGGCTTGACGATGCACAGACACAAGAGAGTCTGGGCGTAGGTACTTATATGGAACATGCCAGAAACTACCTGAAGGCCGATGTCGTCAGTCTGAAACTGACAGGTACACACCATACACGTCAGCACAGCATAGAGACAAGCATCACCTACAAGACCGAGCATATCAGGGAACAATCGCGAGAGTACGAGATGCGCGACTCCAGCGGCTATTCCATCCCCCACTCCTCCGACAGACTGGATCTGATATACACGCTATCTGCCAGGAACGACGTGAAGAGTCACAGGATAGAGGCTTACATCCAAGACAACTACCGTTTCAGTCGGGGTGACAACTACTTCACACTGAACTACGGCATACGACTGGCTAACTGGTCGTTCAACCAAGAGACCATCGTCTCACCACGAGCCTCACTGGCCATCGTTCCCGCCTTCAACAGCGACTGTACCTTCCGTCTGGCTACAGGTCTTTATTACCAAGCCCCCTTCTACAAGGAGATGCGCGACACGATGACGACGAACGGAATGACAACTGCCACACTCAACGAGAAGATCAAGAGTCAGCAGTCGCTTCAGTTCATCGCCGCCATGGACTATCGATTCAAGATGCTCAACCGCCCCTTCAAGTTCACGGCAGAGGTCTACTACAAAGCGCTGTCCAACCTCATTCCCTATAACGTACAGAACGTGAAGGTGACCTACTACGGCGAGAACATCTGTTCTGGTCGTGCGGCAGGTCTCGACATGAAACTCTATGGCGAGTTCGTGCCAGGCACAGACTCCTGGCTCACGCTTTCACTGATGGACACACGTCAGAGGCTCAACGGAACGAGCATCCCACTGCCCACAGACCAGCGATGGGCGGCAAACATGCATTTCACCGACTATTTCCCTGGTACAGACCGTTGGCGCATGACCCTCCGACTGGCCTATGCCGACGGACTGCCCTTCGGTGCTCCTCACCGTGGACTCGAGGCACAGCAGTTCAGGGCGCCAGCCTACAAAAGGGCCGATATCGGCATGAGTTATCGAGCACTCAAGGACAAGAAGGGTATCCGTAGCATCTGGCTCGGCATCGACTGTCTTAATCTGTTCGGCATCTCCAACGTGAACAGCTACTACTGGGTGACAGATGTCAGCAGTCGCCAGTGGGCTGTGCCCAACTACCTGACGGGCAGGCTCATCAACGGAAAGGTTACAATAGAACTCCAATAAGTGCATTTTATAAGGATATTTATCCTGTTTGTTGCGGAACAATCAGCAACAAACGCTTTTTTCTAAAAAAAACGAAATATTAAGGTGGTATTTCATTTATCTTTTGTAACTTTGCACATCAATAATCAAACTATCTAATTTAAGACGATATGAAGATTTCGCACATTGAGCATCTGGGCATTGCTGTTCAGAGCATTGAGGAAAGCCTGCCATACTTCACGGAAGTACTAGGCTTAGAGTGTTATGCGACAGAGGTGGTGGAAGACCAGAAAGTAAAGACGGCCTTCCTGAAGTGTGGTGAAGTGAAGCTGGAGCTTCTGGAGCCGACATCCCCCGAGAGCACCATCCAGAAATGGCTTGACAAGGGCAATAAGGGTGTCCATCACGTGGCCTTCTGTGTAGAGGATGGCGTTGCCCCTGCACTCGCCGAGGTGAGTGAGAAAGGTGTGCGCCTCATCGACCAGGCTCCCCGCAAGGGCGCCGAGGGTCTGAACATCGCATTCCTTCACCCGAAGTCAACCTGTGGCATCCTGACAGAACTATGCGAACATCCTGAGTAAATTTCCAAACTTTCAATAACAACAATGAGCAAACAACTAGAAAAAATCAAGCAACTCATCGAGAAGCGCGAACAAGCCCGTCTCGGTGGTGGTGAGAAAGCAATTCAGAAACAGCACGACCGTGGTAAGTACACTGCTCGTGAGCGTATAGAGATGCTGCTCGACGAGGGATCGTTCGAGGAGTACGACATGTTCAAGGAGCATCGTTGCCACAACTTTGGCATGGAGAAGAAGCAGTTCCTCGGCGACGGTGTCGTTGCCGGTAGCGGAACCATCGACGGTCGTCTGGTATTCGTCTTCGCACAGGACTTCACCGTTCATGCCGGTTCTCTGTCAGAGACCATGAGTCAGAAGATCTGTAAGGTGATGGACATGGCCATGAAGATGGGCGCCCCCGTCATCGGTATCAACGACTCAGGTGGTGCACGTATCCAGGAGGGTATCTGCTCTCTGGCCGGCTTCGCAGAGATCTTCGAGCGTAATATCCTGGCTTCGGGTGTGATCCCCCAGATCTCAGGTATCTTCGGTCCCTGTGCCGGTGGTTCTGTATACTCACCTGCCCTCACCGACTTCACGCTGATGATGGAGAACACCTCATATATGTTCCTGACCGGTCCGAAGGTTGTGAAGACCGTGACGGGTGAGGATATCGACCAGGAGCACCTGGGCGGTGCCTCGGTACATGCCACGAAGAGTGGTGTGACTCATTTCACCGCTGCCACCGAGGAGGAGGGAATCCAGATGCTGAAGACCCTGCTGAGCTATATCCCATCCAACAATATGGAGACGGCTCCTCGTAAGGAGTGCACCGACCCCATTAACCGTATGGAGGACAGTCTCAACGAGATTATCCCCGAGAACCCCAACGAGGCATACGACATGTACAAGGTGATCTCTGCCATTACCGATAATGGTGAGTTCTTCGAGGTACAGCCTAAGTTCGCCAAGAACATCATCGTCGGTTTTGCACGCTTCAACGGACAGAGCGTCGGTATCGTGGCCAACCAGCCTAACTGCTACGCTGGTGTGCTCGACGTGAACGCCTCTCGTAAGGGTGCACGCTTCGTACGTTTCTGCGACGCCTTCAATATTCCTATCGTCTCACTGGTCGACGTACCGGGCTTTCTGCCGGGCACTGGTCAGGAGTACAATGCCGTCATCCTGCACGGAGCACAGCTGCTTTACGCTTACGGAGAGGCTACCGTACCCAAGATCACCGTTACCCTGCGTAAGTCATATGGTGGTTCCCACATCGTGATGGGCTCCAAGCAGCTTCACACCGACCTGAACTACGCATGGCCTTCTGCTGAGATTGCCGTGATGGGTGCCTCTGGTGCTGCCGCCGTGCTCTATGCCAAGGAGGCCAAGGCCAAGAAAGAGGCCGGTGAGGACGTGAAGGCTTTCATTGCCGAGAAGGAGGACGAGTACAACGAGCTCTTCGCCAACCCGTATCAGGCCGCCAAGTACGGCTATATCGACGACGTGATCGAGCCGCGTAACACCCGCTTCCGCATCTGCCGCGGTCTGGCACAGCTCGCTACCAAGCGTGATGCCCTGCCCGCCAAGAAGCACGGTAACATCCCCATGTAATTAGTTTATTGTTTATAATTGACATTTATAGATGAACAACGAAGTATATGCAGCGATTGCCATGGCTCTCCATGAGCACCTGGGCAACAATGTCCATGACGTGGAGACTGGCATCATCACAATCAATGCGCGTCCCACCCAGTGGAACGGCTATGCGCAAACATTTACTCAACATCCCTGAAACGTATGAAAGAATATAAGTATACCATCAACGGTAATAAGTATGAGGTAGTTGTTGGCGACATCAATGACAATATCGCCACCCTGACCGTCAACGGAGAAGAGTACACGGTAGAGATGGAAAAGCAGCCGGAGCCGGAGAAGAAGAAGCCCGTCGTGAAGGCCGCCGCTCCAGCAGCCTCTTCCAGCGATGCTCCGACAGCCAACAAGGCTGCCGTCAACAAGGCCAACGCCGTGAAGGCTCCCCTGCCCGGTGTGATCACCGACATCCTGGTAGCCGAAGGCGACGAGGTGAAGGCCGGCGACACCGTTGTCGTGCTGGAGGCCATGAAGATGGCTAACAACCTGACTGCCGAGAAGAACGGAAAGGTGACGGCCGTATGTGTCAAGATCGGTGAGAGCGTCATGGAAGACGACGCCCTTATCGTGATCGAGTAACACATCAATCATAAATCTGACAGGAGAGAATGGGCAGTGGCTCATTCTCTCTTTTCAAAAAGACTACTACAGACTAAAAGACTAAAACGATGATCAGGAATATTCTCATCACTGCACTCTTATCCGTCGTCTCCCCCGTCATGGCACAGCAATGGCCCGAGGCAAGACAAGAAGCCAAGGCCGGTAGTCGTTGGTGGTGGCTCGGTTCTGCCGTCGACAAGGAGAACCTGCGCTGGTCGATGCAGGAATATGCCAACCACGGTATCGGGGCATTGGAGATCACACCTATCTACGGGGTACAGGGTAACCAAAATAGGAACATCCCCTATCTCTCCGACCAATGGATGGAGATGCTACGCGAGGTTCAGAAGAACGGTCAGCAGATGGGAATGGAAATAGACATGGCGACAGGCACGGGCTGGCCCTTCGGCGGTCCGTGGGTACCGCTGGAGGAATCAGCATGTAAGGCGGTGTTTGTGAACAAGACCTTCACCGGTGGCTCCGTACAGTCGCTCGACCTCTCGGCGCCGGCGCAAGAAGCAGGATACTGTCGACTCAGTAAGGTGATGGCCTACTGGCGTGGCCGACCATACGATGTCACCCGGTTTATGAACGACGGACAACTGTCATGGTCACCGGCAGACCTGCTGAAGGAACGCATCAAGCAGGCAACCAACAAGTTACTGAAGAAATCCTTGACACTACAACTGAAGGAGATGGCGACAGCCCGTTGGCAGGTCACGGCTCTCTATGTGCGCTATGGTGTGATGAAGGTGAAGCGTTCCGCCCCTGGTGGCGAGGGCTATGTCATCGACCATTTCGACCGTCAGGCCGTGGCCAATTATCTCCGTTATATCGAGGCAGCCTTCGAGCGTACACACACGCCCTACCCCCACACCTTCTTCAACGACTCCTATGAGGTGAGCGAGGGCACATGGACTCCTATGCTCCTCGAGGAATTCGAGAAACGGCGCGGCTATAAGTTGGAAGACTATCTGCCTTTCCTGCAGAGAGGAGACGAGAAGATCGTGTCCGACTACCGTGAGACGCTCGGCGACCTGCTTCTGGAGAACTTCACACAGCAATGGACGAGCTGGGCTCACAAGCACGGTGCCATCACCCGCAACCAGGCACATGGGTCGCCAGCCAACCTCATCGACTGCTACGCTGCCGTGGACATACCCGAGATCGAAGGGTTCGGTCTCTCGGAATTCGGCATCAAGGGTCTGCGCCAGGATCCCGGCAAGACCCGTAAGAACGACTCCGACTTCTCCATGCTGAAATACGCTCCGTCGGCCGCACATATCTGTGGTAAGCCCTTTACGTCGAGCGAGACTTTCACATGGCTGACAGAGCACTTCCGCACCTCACTCTCACAACTGAAGCCCGACATCGACCTGATGTTCTGCGCCGGCGTCAACCATATGTTCTTCCATGGCACCTGCTATTCTCCGAAGGAGGACGCATGGCCAGGGTGGAAGTTCTATGCCTCTATCGACATGTCACCCACGAACAGCATCTGGCGCGACGCGCCCTACTTCATGCAATATGTGGAACGCTGTCAGAGCTTCTTGCAGTGGGGCGAGCCCGACAACGACTTCCTCGTCTACCTCCCGGTGCGCGACATGTGGCAGAAGCAGACTGACAAGCTGCTGATGCAGTTCTCCATCCATCAGATGGGAAAGCTGGCACCGGAGTTCATCCAGTCCATCCTCGACATCGACCGCGCCGGCTTCGACTGTGACTATATCTCTGACCGCCTGCTGCTCACCACAACGTATAAGGACGGTATGCTGGAGACGGCGGCCGGCACAAGATACAAAGGACTTGTGATTCCGGAGTGCCGGATGATGCCAGAGAACGTCAGACTGCACATCGACCGACTGAAGGCGCAGGGGGCACCTGTGATCGACGGTACCAGAGCCGCCGACCTGCAGACGGCTGCCCAGCCCGAGGCCATCAGGACAGTATGCGGACTCAAGACCATCCGTCGCCGCAATGATACGGGCTACCATTACTTCATCGCCAACCTCACCCCCAACGACATCCAGACCGTCGAGCCGCTGGCTGTCGACTTCAAGGACGCCGTATGGTTCAATCCGCTGAATGGCGACATCACACCGGCATCCTTCGGCACCGACGGCATCGCCATCCATCTGCGCAGTGGTGAGTCGATGATCCTACAGACGTATAACGAGCCACTGGCCCAGGATAATAGCAGGAGGAAAACGGAGGATAAAGCATGTCACATAGAGACCAAGACGCTTCCTGGTCCTTGGACCTTGTCGTTTACAGAAGAAGCACCCAAGGTGAACAAGACCTTCACGCTCGCTAAGCCACAGACCTGGGAGACGCTTGACGACGACAGCGCCAAGGTAACCATGGGCACAGGCGTATATACCACCCACCTTCGACTGTCAAAGACCGAGGCGAAGGCACACTGGACGATCGACCTCGGCGACGTGCGCGAGTCGGCCCGTGTCTATATCAACGGTCAGTTCATCGGCTGCGCCTGGTCGGTACCCTTTGTCCTTGACTGCAAGAACAGCCTGAAGACCGGTGACAATGTGATCCGCATCGAAGTGACCAACCTCCCTGCCAACCGTATCGCCGACTACGACCGCCAGGGCATCAGATGGCGAAAGATGGAGGAGATCAACGTGGTCGATATCAACTACAATCGTACCACCTATGATTCGTGGGAATCGGTACCCAGCGGTCTCAACTCCGAAGTACGTCTCTTACGATAGAAGGGACGTCATCTTTAAAAGTAAAACAACTTGTTTTACCTTCATGGAGCCTATCTCTTATGATCGTGGAGATGGTTTCTTTGAAAGTAAAACAAGTTGTTTTACTGTAAGGGAGATTATCCTAAGTCTTGCGAACCCTTATCCGGTACTTGTCTGTCAATGCGATCTGCATCACACGGGCATAACCGTCAGCGAATGGAGGAATGGCCAGTGCCACATGTCCCATCGTCCGACGCAGGTTGATCTCCACACACGGATGCAACAGGAACCCATCGCCATCCGGGCGTGCCACAATCATCATATCCACCCCGAAAGGTCCCCGGTACCTCTTCTGACACATGGGACCGAACGACGCCATAATCTTCTCTTTAACGTTCGCAAGTAAATCGACTGGTATATAATGACTTAGCATATCCGTCTTCTCCTCATCCGTCGCAATCAGGTTACCCGTATAAGCCCCGTTTCTCGTATGGAAGAGAGAGAGCCCCAGATAGTGCACACCACCCTGCTCGTCGATGCTGAACTCCATACCAAAATCCTTCACCTTATTATAATAGGGTTCGACCATGACACTTCCCTGATGCTGGATGACATTCCGGATCCAACCACGATGATAGTCGTTCAGTGTGCCTTCGACAAAACGGATGCCACGACCGCTACTGCTCCAAGGAGCCTTCACGACCACACGGCGCCACTCGTTGAGCTTTTCCACGACGACATCCAGACCATCTGCCTTTACAGATTGCCCCACCGTACCCTCACACTGGAGTCGTGCCAGCACGGCGGCTGCATGCTCCCTGTGCGACAAGTCACGTATCTGTCGGATATCCTGTTCCGAGGGTACTGCCCCGACACCATGGCGCAGCAGGAAGCTACGGATGGCCGGGTCCCATCCCCAGGGTCTCACCTCATCAATCGCAAGATGGGGCAACTGATTTTTATCGACAAACTGGCGCGGACCTCCTCCGATCCTGGCTCTCAGACGTCCATACGCCTTCCGGGCCAAACCGACATGATCCACCAGGATATAATCGTTCTCATCGGCCCAGATGGCAGGCAGGTAGCCCAGGTCGCTTCTCAGTCTACGTCCCGCATGAGGAGCCGTGAAATTACTAAGGTTTGAGGCCAATGCCAGATCGTGTTCTGGATTAAACACGTATAATGTTACCATTTTATTCAATTTTGGTGCAAAATTACCATTTTTTTTTGAGTTTTTGCAACTTAGACTTTGCAATTTACAAGAAAAGTGTTACCTTTGCACCACTTTAGAGAGTAAAAGATAACAATTCAGGCAGGATGGAAGCTTTCTTCAGGACGCATAGATACCTTGTCGAGCATGTCAACGCTCCAGTACGTCGCACCCTTATGGACGAGATCGACTGGAGCGACCGTATGATCGGCATCAAAGGTACACGCGGCATCGGAAAGACCACCTTCCTCCTCCAATACGCTAAAGAGCATTTTGATATACTCGACAAGCAATGTCTGTATATCAACATGAACAACTTCTACTTCCAGGGACAGGGCATTGCCGACTTTGCCGGCAAATTCTACAAGCATGGTGGACGAGTGCTGCTCATCGACCAGGTGTTCAAACAGCCCGACTGGAGTTCCGAGCTCCGCAAATGCTACGACCTCTATCCGAACCTGAAGATTGTGTTTACAGGCAGCAGTGTGATGCGCCTGAAAGACGAGAACCCGGAACTCAATGGTATTGTCAAGAGCTATAACCTGCGCGGTTTTTCCTTCCGCGAATTCGTCAACCTGCTCACAGGCAACAGTTTCCGCCCCTACACACTGGAAGAGATCCTGAAAGACCATGAGCGCATCATCAAGCAGATATTGCCGAAGGTGTCGCCCAACCGCTATTTCCAGGATTACATCCATCATGGATTCTATCCCTTCTTCCAGGAGCATCGCAACTACTCGGAGAACCTGCTGAAGACGATGAACATGATGACCGAGGTGGATATCCTGCTGATCAAGCAGATCGAGCTCAAATACCTCACGAAGATCAAGAAACTCTTCTACCAGATTGCTGAAGAGGGACCGGCCAAGGCTCCGAACGTCAGTAAGCTGGCACAAGACATAGAGACCAGTCGTGCCACCGTGATGAACTACATCAAGTACCTCACCGACGCACGTCTGCTCAACCTCATCTATCCTGTCGGACAGGACTTCCCGAAGAAACCTGCCAAGATCATGCTTCACAACTCCAACCTGATGTACGCGATCTATCCGATCCAAGTAGACCGACAGGAAGCCATGGAGACCTTCTTTGTTAACTCACTATGGAAGGATCACAAGGTAAACACAGGCGGGCGCGACTGTAACTACCTGGTAGATGAGAAGCTCAAGTTCCGCATTGTCGACGCGAAGTCGCCCGGAAAGATCAGGTTCTCCCCCGATACCATCTATGCCCGTTACAATACGGAGATCGGCAAGGACAACCAGATTCCGCTATGGCTTCTGGGATTCCTCTACTAGCAGAGGACAAGAGAAAGACAGTTAGTAATAATTAGGTAATTAAACAAATACAAAAGTAGTTTTTATATTTATATTTATCAAAAATGGCTAAAGAAAAGAAATTTATCACCTGTGATGGTAATGAGGCTGCAGCTCACGTGAGCTATATGTTCTCTGAGGTAGCAGCTATCTACCCCATCACACCGTCATCACCGATGGCGGAGCACGTTGACGAGTGGGCTGCCCGCGGTCGTAAGAACCTCTGGGGGCAGAACGTATCAGTTCAGGAAATGCAGTCGGAGGCCGGTGCCGCTGGTGCCGTTCACGGTTCACTGCAGGCTGGTGCGCTGACCACTACGTTCACAGCTTCTCAGGGTCTGCTCCTGATGATTCCTAACATGTACAAGATTGCAGGTGAGCTGATCCCTTGCGTATTCGACGTATCTGCCCGTACGCTTGCTTCTCACTCTCTGTGTATCTTTGGCGACCATCAGGATGTGATGGCTTGCCGTCAGACAGGCTTCGCCATGTTCTGCTCTGGCTCTGTACAGGAGGTGATGGACCTGACAGCCGTTCCCCATCTGGCAACACTTGAGACCTGCGTGCCTTTCGTTAACTTCTTCGATGGTTTCCGCACCTCTCACGAATATCACAAGATCGAGATGATGGACCAGGAGGATATCCGTCCTCTCGTTAAGGAAGAGTACATCAAGCGTTTCCGCGATCGTGCTATGAGCCCTGAGCGTCCTATCACCCGCGGTACCGCTGAGAACCCCGAGACATTCTTCACACACCGTGAGGCAAGCAATCCTTACTACGATGCAGTGCCCGAGGTTGTAGAGAAGTATCTCGGCGAGATCTCTAAGATCACTGGCCGTGAGTATCACCTCTTCTCATATTACGGTGCCGAGGATGCTGACCGCATGATCATCCTGATGGGTTCGGCTACCGATGCTGCCCGTGAGGCTATCGACTATCTGAACGCTAATGGTCAGAAAGTTGGTATGATCAGCGTACACCTCTATCGTCCGTTCTCTGTGAAGCACCTGCTGGCTGCTGTTCCCAAGACGGTCAAGAAGATCGCTGTCCTCGACCGTACAAAGGAGCCCGGTGCCAACGGTGAGCCTCTGTACCTCGACGTGAAGGATGCCTTCTTCGATGTGAAGGATCGTCCTGTTATCGTTGGTGGTCGCTACGGTCTTGGTAGCCGCGACACCACACCTGCTCAGATCATCAGCGTGTTCAACAACCTCGCTATGCCAGAGCCCAAGAACCACTTCACGATTGGTATCGTAGACGACGTGACCTTCACTTCTCTGCCTGAGGTTGAGGAAATCGCCCTCGGCGGTGCCGGCATGTTCCAGGCTAAGTTCTACGGTCTGGGTGCCGATGGTACTGTAGGTGCCAACAAGAACTCTGTGAAGATCATTGGCGACAACACTGACAAGTACTGTCAGGCTTACTTCTCATACGACTCTAAGAAGTCAGGAGGTTTCACCTGCTCTCACCTGCGTTTCGGTGATACACCTATCCGCTCTACCTATCTGGTGACCACACCTAACTTCGTGGCTTGCCACGTACAGGCTTACCTGCACATGTACGACGTGACCCGCGGTCTGCAGAAGAACGGTCAGTTCCTGCTGAACACCATCTTCGATGCCGACGAGCTCGAGAAGTTCATGCCTAACAAGGTCAAGCGTTACTTCGCACAGAACAACATCACCGTATATACCATCAATGCTACCAAGATTGCACAGGAGATCGGTCTGGGCAACCGCACCAATACGATCCTTCAGTCGGCCTTCTTCCGTATCACCGGCGTGATCCCCGTAGAGCTCGCTGTTGAGAAGATGAAGGCAGCTGCCCTGAAGTCTTACGGTGCTAAGGGTCAGGACGTGGTTGACAAGAACTACGCCGCTATCGACCGCGGTGGTGAGTACCAGCAGCTCACAGTGAAGCCCGAGTGGGCTAATCTGCCTGATGATGCAGAGAAGCAGGACGATGCTCCCGCATTCGTTAAGGAGCTGGTTCGTCCTATCAACGCTCAGGCCGGTGACCTGCTGAAGGTTTCTGACTTCGTGAAGCACAACACCGTTGACGGTTCTTGGGAGGTTGGTACAGCCGCTTACGAGAAGCGTGGTGTTGAGGCCTTCGTTCCTGTTTGGAACAAGGACAACTGTATCCAGTGTAACCAGTGTGCATATATCTGTCCTCACGCAGCTATCCGTCCGTTCGTTCTCGACGAGAACGAGATCAAGGGCTTCGCTGCTGCCGACGATACCATCGAGATGAAGGCTCCCGCAGCCATGAAGGGCATGCGCTTCCGCATCGAGACCTCAGTACTCGACTGTCTGGGTTGCGGTAACTGTGCCGACATCTGCCCGGGCAACCCGAAGACCGGTAAGGCCCTCACCATGGCTCCGTTCAACCCCGATGCAGCCGATATGGTTCAGGAGGCTAAGAACTGGGAGTACCTGGTGAAGAACGTGAAGAGCAAGCAGGATCTTGTCGACATCAAGAGCAACGTGAAGAACTCACAGTTCGCACAGCCTCTGTTCGAGTTCTCTGGCGCCTGCTCTGGTTGCGGTGAGACTCCTTATGTGAAGCTTATCTCACAGCTCTTCGGTGATCGTCAGATGATTGCCAACGCTACTGGTTGTTCTTCAATCTATTCAGCTTCTATTCCTTCTACACCTTACACCAAAAACGAGAAGGGTCAGGGTCCTGTCTTCAACAACTCACTGTTCGAGGACTTCTGCGAGTTCGGTCTCGGTATGGCTCTGGGTAACAAGAAGATGAAGGAGCGCGTGGCTAAGCTGCTCACTGAGGCCTCTGAGGGTGCTCCCGCTGAGTTCAAGGCTCTCGCCGACGAGTGGATCGCCAACAAGGAGGATGCCGACAAGACGAAGGAGATTGCTCCGAAGTTGAAGGAAGCCATCGCTGCTGGCGCCGCTGCCGGTTGCGAGAAGTGCAAGGAGCTTCAGACACTCGACCACTACCTGGTGAAGCGTTCACAGTGGATCATCGGTGGTGACGGTGCTTCTTACGATATCGGTTACGGTGGTCTCGACCATGTGATCGCTTCTGGCGAAGATGTGAATATCCTCGTGCTCGATACTGAGGTTTACTCTAACACTGGTGGTCAGGCTTCTAAGGCTACGCCTCTCGGTGCTATCGCTCAGTTCGCTGCTCAGGGTAAGCGTATCCGCAAGAAGGATCTCGGTATGATCGCTACGACCTACGGTTATGTATACGTTGCTCAGATTGCTATGGGCGCCGATCACGCACAGACCCTCAAGGCTATTCGTGAGGCTGAGGCTTGGCACGGACCTTCAATCATCATCGCCTACGCTCCATGTATCAACCACGGTCTGAAGGCCAAGGGCGGTATGGGTAAGAGCCAGGCTGAGGAGAAGAAGGCTGTGGAGTGCGGTTACTGGCACCTGTGGCGCTTCAACCCCGCCCTCGCAGAGGAAGGCAAGAATCCGTTCTCACTCGACTCTAAGGAGCCGAACTGGGAGAACTTCCATGACTTCCTGCTCGGTGAGGTTCGTTACCTCTCTGTCAAGAAGGCTTATCCTAACGAGGCAGAGGAGCTCTTCGCTGAGGCTCAGCGTATGGCACAGCTCCGTTACAAGACCTACATCCGTAAGTCTCAGGAGAACTGGGCAGAGTAATACCCTATCTGACTATATTAAAGAGGTGAAACTGCAAAGTTTCGCCTCTTTTTTTATCATTGCTTCTTTTATATCAAAAATTTGTTGTACCTTTACAACCTAAATATAACAAATAACCAATCAACTAATAATCTACATTTACATCACAATGAAGAAAGTATTAATGTGTATGCTTGCTGCCAGTCTTTTAACTCCGACTATGGCACAAGAGAAATTTGAGACGGGCAAACCTAACGATGACAACTACAGGTACCTGGATGAGTATCATGCTCTCAAGGATTACATTGACTACTCAAAGTACCCTAATTTCAAACTGGGTATTGGTACGACCGTCAACGACTACCTTAACAATCCTCTGGTCAAGGACTTGACCAACAAGAACTTCACAGAGACCGTCGCCGGCAATGCCATGAAGATGTCGAGTTGCGTGGATGGTAATGGCAACATGAATTTCACCACCGTGAAGCAGTACGTTGAAGCAGCCACCGAGGCTGGACTCAACGTCTATGGCCACACCCTCGCCTGGCACTCACAGCAGCCCAACGCTTGGCTGCGTAAGCTCATTGCCGACAAGCCAGACCCCAATTCGGAAGTGACCTACACCGAGATCGTCAGCAAGGATTTCCTCACCAACAAAACCGTCGGCTGGAAAGCAGAAGAATCGGTTTACAACTACACGATTAAGTTTGACACGAACGGTCTGGTTATTCATACGACAAAAATGTGTGATAACTCATGGGATGTGCAATTCCAGGCCGTGACGGATATCATGCTCAAAACTGGTGATACCTACAAGATGACCATAACTCTGAAAGGCTCGGATGCAGGTAAACTCCATAGCAAACTGGGAGACTTCACATACACGCCGGAAACTGCTATTGATATACCATTCACCAAAGAATGGCAGGATGTAGTTATCGATTACACACCAGTGATGGATAACAACTTCCTCTTGCTGCAGTGCGGCGACTTCGTGGGCGACATCTATATCAAGAGCATCAAGTTTGAGGGCTATCAGGCTCATACTATTCCCCAGACCGCACAGGAGCGTCACGACACCCTCGTCTATGCGATGGACCTTTGGATCAAGGGCATGATGGAAGCCTGCGATGGTAAGGTGAAGGCATGGGATCTCGTCAACGAGGCTCTCTCCGGCGAAGGAAATGACGGCGAAGGCAACTATGAACTGCAACACTCATCGGGCTATAAGAGTGGCACATGGGATGTTGGTGGCGACGCTTTCTATTGGCAGGATCATCTGGGCGATCTCGACTACATCCGTCAGGCTTGTCGCCTCGCCCGCAAATATGGTCCTGAGGATCTGACACTCTTCATCAACGACTACAACCTGGAGTCAGACTGGGATGACAACCAGAAAGTGAAGAGCCTCGTCAACTGGATCAAGAAATGGGAAGCCGACGGTGTGACAAAGATCGACGGCATCGGCACCCAGATGCATATCAGCTGCTATGAAGATGCCAATCTTCAGGAGAATGCGAAAAAACATATCACTAAGATGTTTGAGATCATCGCCGCAAGCGGAAAGCTCTGTCGCATCAGCGAGATGGACATGGGCTATGTCCGCGGTTCAAACAAATGGGGAGGATCTGTCAAGACCGATCAGCTGACCGAAGACGAGCACAAGAAGATGGCCGATCTCTATGAGTGGATCTTCAAGGAGTACTTCCGCCTCATACCTGCAGCCCAGCAGTGGGGTATCTGTCAGTGGTGCCCCACCGATGCACCTGCCAACAGCGGCTGGCGTGGTGGCGAGCCTGTAGGTATCTGGGATCTCAACTATAATCGTAAGCATGTCTATGCCGGTTTCGTACGCGGACTTGCAGGAGGTGAGCCTACCGGCATCAACAGGATCAAGGCCGACAAGACGATCGACACGTCGAAAGGCATCTACAACCTGAGTGGTGTCCGCATGCAGGCTACGTCACTCGACGAACTCCCTGCCGGTCTTTACATCGTAGACGGCAAGAAGGTGGTCAGATAGTTCATTCGGATTCTACCATATCATAAGAGGTGAGACCACACGGTTTCACCTCTTTTATAATATGTCACCATGGAGACCAGACACAGCCGAACAGGAAAGGCATAAAAGAAGAGAGGTATCTGAAGGACTCAGATACCTCTCATAAATGTTAGCCCAAAAAACTTACTTTTTATCCTCAGTCTTTTTCGTGTCAGCAGCGGCCGACTTTGCGGCTGGCTTATAGCGCTTATTCAGACCATTGATGACATCCATGGTAATATCGTATCTCTTCTCGGCAAGAAGAATATTATCACCAGCCTTCGAAAGGATCAGGTCATACTTCTTGTCCTTGTTATATGCTTTAAGGAAGTTCTGCAGAGAATCGCGGAGTGCCTCATTGAACTTAGCGGTCTCATTAGCGAGTTCGTTCTCCAGACGAGCCTGGAGTTCCTGA
Source organism: Prevotella aff. ruminicola Tc2-24 (assembly GCF_900110895.1). Taxonomy (GTDB): domain Bacteria; phylum Bacteroidota; class Bacteroidia; order Bacteroidales; family Bacteroidaceae; genus Prevotella. Next base: position 528,033 of record NZ_FOIQ01000001.1, read on the forward strand.
AGGTCGCGCTGCTGACGCTCAAGGGCTGCCTGAACGCTTGCGGCCTGCTCACGGCTCTGGAATCCGTTGTTATTCAACTTCTGCTGGAAGTTGTTCACAGCGGCCTGAAGGGCAGTACCCTTCTGGTTGAGTGTGTTACGGGCATTGTTCGACTTCTTCTGAAGAGTCACGCTGTAGTCCTTGGCAAAGTCGTACTGTGTCATGAGAGAGTCAACCTCGACATAGGCGATTTTGAAACCAGAGGCAGACGCATCATCCGATGCCGGCTGCTCGTCCATCTTAGGACTTGCATTGTTGCACGAAGCCATCATGGCTGCGATGGCCAGTGTGCTAAGAATGTACTTTTTCATTTGTTTATCTAATGTTTAATGTTTATCGTTCATTAACGGCGAACCTGCTCTTCACACGCATCTCGCGGTCCTGATCCATCACGCAGTGGATTCCCCGTTCCTTCATTGCCTCGGAGTCATGGATATGCTGAGAGGAGAAAGAACCGTTCTTCCTGAAAATCAGTTTAACGCATAAAAATGCCATTCCTATAGCAATTATTAACGTGCTGACAAGTAGTAATTCAATCATTTTTTAGTAATTTTGCGCTGCAAAACACGCCTTTTCGGGTGCAAAGATAAGCAATTTATTAAGAAATCAGTAAAAAATATCATTAATAATGAATAAAAACGATTTAAAACCCGCTAGCGTCTTCGCTGAATTTGCGAAGATTAACACTATTCCTCGTCCCTCGAAGCGTGAAGAGAAGATGATTGAGTATCTGAAGAGCTGGGGTGAGCGTCATGGCCTTGACACGAAGGTCGACGAGACTGGTAACGTGATTATCCGCAAAGGTGCCACGCCTGGAATGGAGAACCGTAAGACGGTCATCCTGCAGAGTCATATGGATATGGTATGCGACAAACTCGTTGATGTGGAGTTCGATTTCGACAAGGATGCCATCAAGACATACGTTGACGGAGAATGGCTGACTGCTGAAGGTACGACGCTGGGCGCCGACGACGGTATCGGTTGTGCCATCGAACTGGCCATCCTGGCATCCGATGATATCGAGCACGGTCCTATCGAGTGTGTCTTCACCCGTGACGAGGAGACCGGTCTGACAGGAGCAGAGGGAATGAAAGCAGGGTTCATGACTGGCGATTACCTGATTAACCTCGATTCTGAAGATGAGGGCGAGATCTTCGTCAGCTGTGCTGGTGGACGGAACACGACGGCCCAGTTCACCTTCAAGCGGGAGGCTGCCCCCCAGGGAAGCTTCTTCTTGAAAGGCTCCATCAAAGGCCTTGTAGGCGGACACTCCGGTGATGATATCAACAAGAAACGCGCCAACGCCATTAAGATCCTTGCCCGTTTCGTACAGCAGACCATGAAGCGCTATGAGGGCGTACAACTGGCACAGTTCCACAGCGGCAAACTCCACAACGCTATTCCTCGTGACGGTTATTTCGTGATAGCCGTACCCAACGATGTGAAAGAGAATGTACGTGCCGACTGGAATGTCTTTGCCGTTGATGTGCAGGACGAGTTCCATGTGACAGACCCGCAGATGGTGTGGTTCATGGAGAGCACAGAGGCAGAGCCTGTTATTGAACCTGCTGTCGCCAAGAAGTTCATCTGGGCTGTTCAGGCCGTCGACAACGGCATCTATGCCATCTGTCAGGATGAAGCACTGGGCGGTATGGTGGAGACATCGAGCAATCTGGCTAGCATCCACACCACAGAGACCACTATCGATATTCTGTCAAGTCAGCGAAGCAACGTGATGTCCAACCTCGACAATATGTGCGCTACTGTCGGAGCTGCTTTTGAGCTCGCAGGAGCCGAGGTGGTATCAGGCGACGGCTATCCGGCCTGGAAAATGAAGGCTGATTCTAAGTTGACCGAGATCGTGGTGGAGTCGTATAAGAAACTATTCAAGAAAGAGCCCGTAGTCCGCGGTATACACGCAGGTCTGGAGTGCGGTCTTTTCTCCGAGCGCTATCCCAACCTCGATATGGTCAGCTTCGGCCCTACCCTCCGATTTGTACATACACCCGACGAGCGTTTGCTCATCCCGACCGTACAGATGGTATGGGATCATCTGCTCGACGTACTCCGAAACATCCCGCAGAAATGAAGTCAGGCAAGTATATTATAGGTATGACTGTACTGCTGTTCGCCTCATGCGGACAGCAGTATCATGCGGAGAAGACCGTCAAGGCCTTCATCGAGGCTAACGCAGAGAATCCAGAATTGTTGTCCGACCGTGAATTTGCAGATCTGGGTACAACGAGGTATGTTAATGACTCCCTCATTCATCTGATGCGCCATCGCGGAGCTGAATTGTTCAAAAAAGGCATCAGCTATCCCGAGAAGCACTCCGACGATCTTTTCTATCTGAGAATGAGCTATGTACGCGGCACAGACACCCTGCAGAACACGTTCTATCTGAACCAGGAACTGACAGAGGTCGTCGCCTTCAAATAACTTTTTTCAAAAAAAAGTGCCGAAAAATTTGCAGGAATGAAAAAATAGCCGTACCTTTGCATCCGCATTTGAGGAGATAGCCCCTCGGTTTCTAACACGAAGCATTCTGGAAGGATGGGTGAGTGGCTGAAACCAGCAGTTTGCTAAACTGCCGTACGGGTTCCCGTACCGGGGGTTCGAATCCCCCTCCTTCCGCAGGGGTGACTGATCCAAGAGTGCGAAGATGGTCGATTCATCTAATGGTTAGGATACAAGATTCTCAATCTTGGCATAGGGGTTCGATTCCCCTATCGACTACAAAAAAGAGAGTGCTGAAATTCAGCACTCTCTTTTTGTTATCTTGACCAGTCGGTTCTTTATTCTCCTTCATCATCGTCATCTGGAATTGTGAACCAAGAAGAAGGCACAGATACACGTTCCTTCATCCAGTTGGTATCCACTGCGATAATCATGGGCACCTCACCCTTCTTTGGGAACACGATCGTCATGACATTACCACTTCCCTTGCTACCAACTTTCACTGAGATATTATTGGTCTCTGAATTCCAACCTGTCACATCAAACTCGGCCAGCGTAGCATTATAATCAATAGCCTGACCATCGGCTCCAGTATTTACCATAGTGCCAGCCGCATAGCCACTGCCGCTCTTACTCCACTTCATATTACCTATGGTCAGTTCGAAGTCAAGCGTTCCGCCCATAGCCCGTATCACAGCCTTCTGCGATACCGTGGGATCTCCCTCAAAGCGCAGGAACGTCCTCGTTCCATCCTCGTTGATCTTATAGACAGCAGTCTTCGTAGTGGTCTGCAACACATCGACCACGATGTCGTTAAAGTCGAAATCGTCAGTCTCGCCCAAGTCTTCAACCATATATCGCTTGGAAACCGTTTCCTTGACAGGCTCCGTGATTTCCTTAATCTCCGGCACATCGGGCTTACCGTACATCATAAACACCACATCCTCAAAGTCGTGGTCGCTCTTCTCGTAGATAGCCTGATCCTCACAACCGATAATCATCTCCTTGTAGTCGTCGCCCAGACTAGGCACAGAATCAGGATGAATGTTCAATGCCAGCATCTGGTGAGCAAGTGATGATGCCGGGTTTCGTGGAGCACCTGACTTAAGGTTCGACAGATAGAGATACATGCTCTTGCCAACAGGCAGGTTCTTAAACGTGATAGGCTTAGCACGCACGAACTTAGCCGTCTTCGTGTTATGAGTACGACTGGTTCTGTAGTTCGTATTAGGATCCACAGGACCGACATCCTGCCAGTCACCGTCGTTACCCGACTCATTCTTCTGGATATTCTGGTTCTTCGTCCATACCGTGATATCCATCGCATCCCCCTGATCGTTAAAGTCCTCAACCACCAGATGCAGCGTCCACACGAAGTCGCCCGTCCCCTGATAGATAGGAACGATACTGAACTCATTCTGAGGTACGATCATGTAGAAGGGGTTTCCGAGGTCTTCATGGTTACGGCCATCGGGCAGTTTCTTCTTCATCCATTCAATAGTCTTGGCGTCCACCTCGTACCAATCACCTATCGACATATATTCGCTACCACCATCGATGACGGCACGTGTCAGGTTTCTTGGCAGAATGGTGTTTCCCGAGAGAGAATAGGTAGGATACATTTTTGCGAAATCCCACGTTTGTTCTGGGTCCACAGCTCCATACTTCTTGATAAAGTTGGATTCAAACTCACTTTTGTGCTGTTGTTCCACGGCAGAATTATTAAAGACATCATGATCTTTGGAACAAGATACCATGGAAACAATCACTGTTGCCATCAAAAAACAACTAAAAATACTCCTTTTCATCATATTACACATTTTGTTAATAGCACCAATAGGGAATTTCCCCTAATCTTTAAGTCTTTATGTTACTAGCTAATACTCAGTGCAAATATATGAAATAAAGATTAAAAAAACAAGTATTTTCTAAAAAAAATGCATCTATAATACAAAAACAGATGGTCAGTAATACATCTAAGTGACCTTTACCTATGGTATCAGGAGAGAGGAATCGCCATAACTCAGGAAGCGGAAGTCGTGCGACAGGGCATAATCGTAAATCTTGTGCCAATCGCCCTTGACAAAGGCACTCACGAGCAACAGCAATGTAGACTGCGGCTGATGGAAGTTGGTGACCAGCATCTTCACAATCTTATAGTTATAGCCAGGAGCAATGATAATCTGCGTACTCGAATGCAGCACCTCAAGACCGCGGACATCCATCCATGCGGCCAGACTTCTCAGTGCCTCAACAGCTGGAACATCGCAAGGACTGTCATAGGGTTCCCATTGACACACATGAAGTTGCTCTTCCGTCAGATTCGCATTCCGCATCACTTTCACTCCCATATAATATAGGCTTTCCAACGTACGGACACTCGTGGTACCCACAGCAATAGCCTTGCCATCGTGCCGAATCAGTTTCTCTATGGTCGAACGACGTACACTGATATATTCCGTGTGCATCTCATGTCCTTCTATCTCCTCACTCTTCACGGGTTTGAATGTACCGGCACCAACATGTAATGTCAGTTCCTCACGATCGATGCCATGGGCATCAAGAGCAGCCAGTACCTCTGGCGTAAAATGAAGTCCAGCCGTTGGTGCAGCCACACTTCCCTTGATTTTCGAATAGACCGTCTGGTAGGTCGTCTTGTCGCTCTCCTGCGTCTCACGGTTCAGATAGGGAGGAATCGGCAGTTCTCCCATCGCATCGATAATTTCTGCAAAGGAGATTCGAGAGTTATCGGCGGCCTTCCACTCAAAGTCTATCCGATGGGAGGTACCATGGATGGCACCACGGGTTGCCATCACGAGAACCTTCTCTCCCTTGATATCAATCTCGCGTGACAGGGTGCCTTCTTTCCACTTCTTCAGGTTGCCGACAAGACAATACCAAGCGCAATGCCCCGTTGTCTGGAACATCAGCTCATAGTCTGACGGATCGGCAGGCTCTAAGAGGAAGACCTCTATCAGCGCGCCAAGAGGCTCGCCATTCGCATTAGCTTTACGGAAATGCATTCGTGCCTGTATCACCTTCGTATTATTGAAGACCATCAGAGCACCCTTCGGCAGATAGTCGGGCAGATGACAGAAGACGTCCTCCCCTACCTCACCGTTACGATAGAGTAAGAGCTTAGACTGGTCGCGCCGTGCAATGGGAAACTTGGCGATGCGATCATCGGGAAGCGGATAGTTATAGTCACTGATATGGATATGTCTGGGATCTGATTCCTTTATAGAACAACTCATATAAGACAAGATTTGATAAGAGCAAAGACCAACGTAAATACCAAGACTGCGACAGGAACATCGCAATCGGAGCGCTGGAAGCCCGTAGATGTATATTGTGAAGAAATAAAACGTCTTCTTGACGTCATATTTCTGGATAGGCGATAATACAGGAAATAGACGGTCGATCCCACCAGACCTCCCCACAACAGTCCAACCAGAATGTCACCTGGGAAGTGGACACCAAGGTACAGACGTGTCCAGCAGTTCGTGAACGACCAGAGTATGAGTGCCAGCGACAGCAGACGACTTCTGACTAACCAGCAGAAGAACACCGCAATACTGAAGGTGTTAGAGGCATGGGCGGAGAAGAAACCGAAGCGCCCCCCCCGATAGCCGTCAACGATATCAACCAGCAAGCCAATCTCGGGGTCATGTGTAGGTCGCCAGCGTCCTACCATCGGCTTGACAATCATATCATCGACCGTCCCCGCCAACAACACGCACAGACCAGCACCGCACAAGATCATCATGACCTTACGGAAGTTATCATTATTGTTAAGTACCACATAGAAAAGACTAATGTACAGAGGTACCCATGTGACGGTAGCCGTCAGGACACGCATGACACGATCCAGATAAAGAGAGTCACTGCCATTCAAAGACAATAACAAATCCTTATCATACTCCACCAGTGCGGAGAGAAAGCCGTCTGCCGACATGAGTATTTCCTGGAACATACTATATCTCCTCTATCTGATGACTCTCAACCCAGCCCTCTTTACCATCAGCCACACGGATCTCCTTCCATCCTTTCATCGCCCTATCGGAAATCAAGACCTTCGTACCCTCATGAAGAATAAAGAGATCGGTACCGCTCTTCGCTGGTGTGCTCTTGACTGCCATGGAAGGAACCATCACGATAGCCCCCTTCCGTTCCATTAGGTTCTGACGCTGTTGCCAAGCAAAGACATTACCCATCACGAACAGGATAAGCAACACAACTCCGCCAAAGAAACCGATCTTACGGAGCCACAAACGTTCCGAGAAGAGGTAGACCAACAGAAGGACAATCACCAGAGCCAAAGACAGCAGAGACAGACAAGCCCACGCATCAACGCTCATCAGGTTGACCACCGAACGATACCAAGTAAAGAAGAACATCTCAGATTCAGGGACAATCTTGTCGATGGTCTTTGACCGTGCTATCTGCAGGTTGAAACGGATATCACGGTCACCGGGAGAAAACAGAAGGGCACGTTCATAGTTCAAGACTGCACGCGTGATATTCTCCGTCCGGTAGTAAGCATTACCAAGATTATAATAGAGATCAGCACTTGCGCCCTGCTTCAGCAACTCCTCATAATCCTTGATGGCCTGTTGGTACTGTCCACGTACATAGGCACTGTCTGCCTCAGCTTTGGTCGTAGCACCGGCAAGTAACGGGAGATGGATGACAAGCACAACCAACAACAACTTCATCGTTGCTGCCCTGCGCCCCTTCTTCTTCATCGTCTCCTCAATCTTCTCAATGGCAGTCATCGCCTTTTCATACACTTTGTTCATATTTCCTTTCGGATCACCAGGGGCATAACGTTCAAACTCACACTCATCAAGAGCTCCGATAAACTGACTGATGATATTCCCATCTACCTGACGCTCCGTCAGTCGCTGACTGATATTGTCGTGAGAGAGTTGTTCGACTGGTATATTCAGTTTGTCACCTACATAGCCCCATAGTGCACGGAGCACCTCATCATAGAACTCTCCCGGCTTATCGTCCGCCATCAGCTTGGCCGCATTCTTCAGCCGTTTTGTCGCCACCTTATTAGCTTTCTTTCCACGCGTCTTCGTCACATTGGCATTGTCGATAGCACGCTGACGGAATACAATGAACAGAGAGATGAATATCAAAGCAAGTACGGCCAAAGATATCCAGTAACCGGTGGAGGCAAAGAAGAAACGGTCAAGTCCCTGCTGGCGCACGTCACCCATCTTGATATAACGGATATCCTTATTCAGCTCCTGCACATCCTGACCTGAGAAATCATTCACGGATGCAGCACCGGATCCTTTGGCTACATCAAGAGTCAAGGCATCACTCTGGATTGTCTTATAACTCTTCGTCGAAACATCAAAATAAGTAAACTCTACCGGTGGTATCTCATACTTGCCTTGATGGCGTGGAACGGCCAGAATATCAAAAATCATTGACCCCTCAATACCATGAGCTGTCAGCTTTGTCTTATCCGTAATCTTCGGCTCATACTTGTCAAAATCCTTGGGGAACTTGACTACCGGCTGTTTGATAAGCTTCAAGTTTCCGGTACCACTCAAGATGATACGCAGAGAGACCGGATCATTCGCTTTCGTCTCTGTCTTATTCAACTGAGCAGTGATATTGAACTTACCCACGCCACCAGAGAAATTCGCCGGACGGGCAGGCAGGGGATCGACCTGAATATCAATGCCTGGGGCTTGGATCTTCTTTTTCACCTCCACATAGCCGGAACCGCCATTGAAGAATGCCTCAAAGGGATCAACATTTCGATTCTGTTGTACTACGATTCCTTCGAAGGTGATGCTGGGAATCTCCAACTTACCCGTCATCTGGGGGAACATCACATACTGACTCCATGTACAGGTACGATAGGGACGCCCGTTGACTGTCTCGATAGAGAAGCTCTTTTGCTGTGGCAAATCCACTTCCTGCGTATAGAAACTCTTCAGATCCGGCATGTCACCCCGCAACTGAGTCAACGAGACCAACGTATATACCTTGTAGGTCAGCAGAATCGGCTCCTGCTCATAGACCCTCTTCTTGTTAGCACTTACCTTGATAAAGAGATCCGAGCCCGAGATCCTGCTTCCGACATCCCGTAGCTCTCCTCCCTCATCATCGTTACTCTGACGCTGATGACGGGAACTACTTCCTTGTGCTGATCCCGACGCACGAATGGTCAGAGGTTTCGAAGTGATGCGCTTACCACCTACCACAGCAACAGCAGGAGGAATCGTGAACGTACCAGCTTTCGTGGCCACAACCATATAAGTATAGGTCACAGACGAAGAAGAGCTCGTATGTCCGTTTATCATCTGATAACTCGACTGCGTAGAACTGTTCGGGCCAATCAAGACCTCCAACTCCTCAGGAATATTGCCGGCCCTGAATTCGCTGACATTCATGGTATTGACCGTGTATGTCAGACGGAAATTCTCGCCAACGGCGACATGCGACGGGGCCGATCCTGTAAGCGTCTGAGCAAGCAAGCTAAAAGGCATAAAGGTAAGAAGGTAAAAAGGTAAAAACCATTTCACCCACCTTTGAACCTTCATGTTTATATATCTTTCCATCTTCTATTCCTTTACAATTTTTCAATTCTCCTTCTCACTACAGATCACCAATTCTTCTGAATAGCGCGACGTTGCGGCTTCTGTTGGGCCTTCTTCATCTTATCCTGGGTCTGCTTCTCGTTCTGGATAGCAGCATTCAGCAGTTGTTCCGCATTCTCCTTACTCATCTGCGGCTTAGGCTGTTCCTGCTTCTTCTGCTTATTCTCTTCATTCTTTTGCTGGTCTTTCTTATCGTCGTTTTTCTGATTCTCATTCTGCTTGTTCTGATCCTGCTTCTGTTGCTGCTTCTGTTGCTGATGCTTACAGAGTACCAGATTATAACGAGTCTCATCATCATTCGGATTCAGGCGCAATGCGTTTTTATAAGCCTCTATCGCCTCACCATACATCCTATGAGTCTGACAGATAACCCCCATGTTATGATATGCTTGTGCCTTTCGAAGAGGATTGGTCTCCAACTTGGCTGCATGCTCAAACTGTTCAATGGCAGCAGAATCTTTCTTCTGTGCCATCAACGCATTACCTAGGTTAAAGGCAGCCTGAGGATTACGAGCATTCTTCTCGACAGCCTTGCGATAAGACACCTCCGCATTAGGATAGTCTCCGCCACGGTACAACTTATTTCCCTGACGCACATATTGACGGTCGGTCTGCGCAGAGGCAGTCAATGTCATCAAAAGAAGAAGAAGCATGACCGTCACCTTCTTCTTACTCCCAAAGAGAGAAAGACTCTTCAACAATGGACTCTGACGGTCCATGATAAAGACCTCGAGAATCAGCAGCAGCAATGCCAAGACACCAAAAGCTTGGAACTGCTCATCATACTCACTATAGATGGTTGAGGAAGTCTCCTTCTTGGAAAGTTTATCCAGTTCCCTGTCCAACTGTTCCTGGGCTGCGCTGTTATTCTCCACATGGATATAGGCACCACCACCTGCCTGAGCCACCTGTTTACACATCTCCTCATTCAGAGCCGACATCACAGTGTTGCCTGTATTATCTTTCATATATTCGCCCGTCCCTGGCAGAGGTATTGGTGAGCCGTTGACAGAACCGACACCAAGCACATAGACACGCATCCCCTTGTCTTTGGCCGCCTTGGCAGCCTCCAAGGCCCCACCCTCATGATCCTCACCATCAGTGATAACCACGATAGCCTTACCGATGCCTTCTTCCTGAGTAAAACTGTTTGAAGCCATACTGATGGCCTTAGCGATATCCGTACCTTGTGTGGCTATCATCGACGGATCAATACTGCTCAGGAACATCTTCGCCGACACATAGTCGCTCGTGATCGGCAACTGTACGAAAGCATCTCCTGCAAAGACAAGCAGACCTATCTTGTCGTTCGTGAAATGATCCACTAAGTTCTCCACCATCATCTTACTCCTGTCCAGACGGCTAGGAATGATATCCTCTGCCCGCATCGAGTTACTGATATCCATGGCGATAATGGTCTCTATGCCCATGCGTTTCTCATGACTGATCTTCGTACCCATCTGCGGTCTGGCAAGCATGACAATCAGTAGGGCAAGTGCCCCCTGAAGCATCCAGAACTTCGTGAGGGGACGGAGAAACGACACGTTCGGCATTAACTCTTTCAACAAAGCCGGTTCTCCAAAACGACGAAGTCGTTTCTTCTGGTTTCGATATGAGACATACCTGACCAATGCCAATATGGGAATCAGCACCAACAGATAGAGATATGTGGGATCTTCAAATCTAAACATACTACGGTATCCTCCTGAATATGGTTATACGCAACAGGATCTCAAGCAGCAACGCCAGAACAGCGATGAGTGCAAAGGGCTGATAGGCCTCATATCGCTTGCTGAAATTCTTCACGTTCAACTTACTCTTCTCCAACTGGTCAATCTCCTTATAGATATTTCGCAGTTCTTTTGTATTCGTGGCACGATAGAAATCGCCTTCCGTTGCAGCAGCGATCTCACTCAGCGTCTTGTTGTCAATCTCCACTGGAATATTCACATACTGAACGCCCCCTGCTACAGGCATCGGGTATGGTGCTACGTTATTGGTTCCCACACCGATGGTATAGACACGGACACCCAGACTCCTGGCGATCTCCGCAGCCGTCATCGGCGAAATGTCACCACGGTTGTTACTACCGTCAGTCAACAGAATCACCACCTTACTCTTGGCCTTGGAATCTTTCAGACGGGTCACCGCATTAGCCAGTCCCATGCCGATGGCCGTACCATCCTCGATCAGTCCGCGGGCCGCGATATCCGTACGCACGTTCTGGAGCAGATTCAACAGAGAGGCGTGATCGGTGGTCATGGGGCACTGTGTGAACGACTCTCCCGCAAAGATGGTCAAGCCGATATTATCATTCGGACGACCAATGATAAACTCCGCAGCCACCTGTTTGGCCGCCTCGATTCTATTGGGTTTCAGGTCCTCGGCCAGCATACTGGTAGACACATCCATCGCCAACATGATATCTATTCCCTCTACGGTCTTACTCTTCCATGAGTTCTGCGTCTGCGGACGTGCCAGCACCAGCACGATCATCGTGAAGGCCAGCAGACGGAGCATCAGGGAGAGCGGCATCAGCGTCACCTTCCAACTTCTCGGCGCATAACGGAACACGAACGTATCACTCATCCGCATCGTCGGCTCAGTCTTTTTCCTGTACATCACATACCAGATCAGATATGGGATGATCAACAGGAGCAGAAGCAGATATTCTTGATTGGCAAATTTCATTTGTTTCCTTTAGTTCAACAACTGATAAAAAGCATACATCACATACGCGAACAACAGGGCACAGACTACGGAGATCAGTGTGATGACCGTCTTAAGGATCCTACGTGCCTTCTGTGAGCGCTGGTCTTCCTCGGAGAGTTGTGGTTTTACGGTCTCCTCCACTGGCATGTTCTCCAACTTCGTCTGATTGATAAACGCGATGGCACTGACCAGATTCTGATCATTTTCGTTGATGAGCGTCGAGTATTTGGCGAACTTCACGAGGTCGGCCGTCAGGAACAAGTGACGCAGTTCACTGAGTGCACCCTCATCCTGCACCTCCACCAGTTTCGCGATGATCTCACTACTCGTCATCTCCATCGCACTGAAACCATAACGCTCCTCGATATACTTACGAATCGTGTCCGTCAGTTTGGTATAGTATTCCTTAGAGTTCTCCGATGTCACCATCTTGTCGGCCTTGATCTGTTCGATCTCCTTCATGGCCTTCTGATGCGGCAACAGATGCTTGACGATCCTGATATGCGAGATAATGGGTTTATTGTCGCGCAGACGGAGATACAGATAATAGCAGAACACCAACAGTACCAAGAGCAGTACGCTCAACCAGAATGGAAGACGCCAGTCGCTCCACTGGAAAGGATTATCCTGCACGCCCTTAGGGCCGAAGAACTGATCGGCATGCATAGTGTCCACTTCCATCGTCAGCACCTTCAGGGCCAGACTCTTGCTGGCATAGGGCTTACCATCGATCTTCACGGTCATCGGCGGCAGATAGTACAGCGTATCATCGAAAGAGGTCAGGGTATAGACCATCGAACGGGCCACGAACCCGTTGTCCAACTCCTGCTTCTCCAACTCCTTACTGCCAAGCACCTCTACCCCAGGCGTGATATATTGTGTCGGTTGGAACTGTGGAAACTCCACCTTTGCGCTCTCCTGGGCATTCGCTGTCAGCGTCACATGCACCTGCTGACCCACGAACATCTCGATAGAGTCGATCCTGGCCTCTACAGACACCTGTGCCGCTACCTTGAGCGCACACACAACGCCTATGATTAGAATCAACGCCTTCTTCATCAGCTTCTCTTTTTAAACAACAGCATTAGTGACTTGACGAAATCCTCATTCGTAGCAATACTCACATTGTCCACATTACTCTTGTTGAAGGTCTCCTGCAACTCCGCCTGACGACCCATCCAGTACTGGCGGTATGCCTGGCGCAAGCGCTTGGAACTTGTATCGATATATTGCTCATAGCCCGTCTCGGCATCTACCACCTTCATCAATCCGACATCAGGCAACTCCTTTGCACGTTGGTCATACACTTGAATAGCCACGACATCATGCTTCCTGTTGCAGATCTGCAACGACTGCTGGAAATCATTCCGCACGTAGAAGTCACTGAGGATGAAGGCCGTGGTACGACGCTTCTGGACACTCGACAGGAACTCCACAGCCTGCTTCACGTCCGTACGCTTCGACTCCGGTTGGAAGTCCAGCATCTCACGGATGATATAGAGGATGTGCTTCCTACCTTTCTTGGGAGGTATATACTTCTCTATCTTATCTGAGAAGAACACGACACCGATCTTATCATTGTTCTGGATGGCACTGAAAGCAATCGTAGCTGCTATCTCTGTCACCATGTCGCGCTTCATCTGTTTCTGCGTACCAAAATCCAGCGAACCACTGACGTCAATCAGCAGCATCACCGTCAGCTCGCGCTCCTCCTCAAACACCTTGACGTAAGGACGATGAAAACGCGCCGTCACATTCCAGTCTATATCACGCACATCATCACCGAACTGATACTCGCGCACCTCACTGAACGCCATACCTCTGCCCTTGAAGGCTGAATGGTATTGACCTGCGAAGATATTTGAGCTCAGGCCACGGGTCTTGATCTCGATCTTACGGACTTTCTTGATGATCTCAGATGTTTCCATCCTGTAAACTATAAACCGTCAACTGTTAACAATTAGGGCACTTCGACCTTATTAATTATCTTCGACACAATCTCCTCACTGGTGATATTGCTGGCCTCTGCCTCATAGGTAAGACCGATACGATGACGCAGCACGTCATGAGCCACGGCACGCACATCCTCAGGCACCACATACCCACGACGCTTGATGAAAGCGTAAGCACGGGCAGCCTTGGCAAGGTTAATGCTGGCACGCGGCGAACCACCAAAGGAAATCATATCCTTCAAGTCTTTCAGGCCATAGCGCTCTGGATAGCGTGTCGCAAAGACGATGTCAGCAATGTACTGTTCAATCTTCTCGTCAATATACACTTCGCGAACCACAGAACGAGCCTTCAAAATCTCATCAGCAGTTGTCACAGGTGTCACGCTCGGCATCTCACCGGCAATATTCTCACGGATAATCTTCTTCTCTTCGTCCAGAGACGGATAATCGATGACGACCTTCAGCATGAAACGGTCCACCTGTGCCTCTGGCAAGGGATAGGTACCCTCCTGTTCGATGGGGTTCTGAGTGGCCATCACAAGGAAAGGATTGGGCAACGTGAAAGTCTCACTGCCGATGGTCACCTGTTTCTCCTGCATGGCCTCAAGCAATGCACTCTGCACCTTTGCTGGGGCACGGTTGATCTCATCAGCCAACACGAAGTTTGCAAACACGGGGCCCTTCTTCACCTGGAACTTCTCATCCTTCTGTGAATAGATCATCGTACCGATCACGTCAGCAGGGAGGAGGTCTGGTGTAAACTGGATACGGCTATAGTCGGCAGCTATCAGTTGCGAGAGTGTCTTAATAGCCAAGGTCTTTGCCAGACCAGGCACTCCTTCCAACAGGATATGTCCGTCGCTCAGCAATCCGATCAGGAGCGAGTCCACCAGATGCTTCTGACCTACGATAACACGGTCCATGCCCGTCGTCAGATTTGTCACGAATGCGCTTTGTTGTTCTATCCGGATATTCAACTCACGGATGTCAATAGCTTCTGCCATAATAATTACTCTTTACAAATTCCTAATTTGACCGCAAAAGTAGTGAAATAAAAGGATTTTCCACTCATTTGCCTATCTAAATAATATTAAAAAAGTTCCCTAAAACCTAAGTTTTAAGAAACTTTTTCATTCTTTCTCTATTAGTTCACAGTCTGAGCCTTCTTTTTCTTCTTCCACTCCAACTTCGGGATCTTGATAGCCTGCCCTGTTTTCAGTTGTGAAGAGGCTTTCAGTCCATTGTAAACTTCGATATAACACTCCATGTCTGGCCCTAGAGTTCGACGAGCGATCTTAGCCAGGTTATCACCCTCTCTGACCTTCTCGATATGGTCTGTACCCACAATCCGATAGGCACCCAGTCTCACGCGGGCATCCATGGCAGCGTATTGATCATGCGTCTTGTCGGCAGCAGGAGTATCCGCCTTCTTCTCAGGTGCCTTCGCGGCAACCGTCTGAGATGCCGAGGGCACTACAGTTTTCTTCTCTGCAACAGGTGCCGCCGGCTTGGGCTCAGGCTTAGCGACCGGTGCGACAGGAGCAACAGACTTCTCTGCCTTCGTCTCCTCTGCAGTAGATAACGATGGCACCTCTGCCGCAGGCTCAGCCTGTTCCAATGTCTGTTCATCTTTCGCCTTCTCGTTATCCACACGTTCAAACACAAGACGATATTCAGGGAACACGTTCGAGAGCGGCAGGAAATTACCCAACAGGTAACCGCCAGCAAGACCCAACAGAGCGGCCAGAATACCGATCAGCCATTTCTTACCACTGGACGATCCGTCAGAGTCATATTTAGCCAGAATAGCATCCGCGTCAAACTCCTCCTCAGGCTCTTCCTCGACAGGTTCTTGTGCTTCGACGGGCTCAGCAACCGCTTGTCGAAGGGCCTCGCCATCATCAACAACAGCCTCAACAGCCTCCTGAGCTTCGACAGGTTCTTGTGCTTCGACGGGCTCAGCAACCGTTTGTCGAAGGGTCTCATCATCAGCCTGAACAACCTCCTGTGCCTCAACAGCCTCCTGAGCTTCGACGGGTTCTTGTGCTTCGACAGGCTCAGCAACCGTTTCCTGAAGAGTGTCTTCCGACGGACCCTGTGCTTCGACGGGCTCAGCAACCGCTTGTCGAAGGGCCTCGTCATCAGCCTTTTCCTTCTCCGTTGGAACATAGGGCTCAATCACCCATTCTGGTATATCCTCATCCTCAATCTCGTTCAACGAAGCATCATCGCCATTCTCCTCAGCATCCGAGGCAAAATCGACCAACGGCATGGCCGCAGGATCAAGTGTCACATCGCCAGCAGGCTCTGCCTCCTGTGCCTCAACAGGCTCAACAACCGTTTGTTGAAGAGCCTCATCCGACGGACCCTGAGCTTGTCGAAGGGTCTCATCAGCATCAGCTTCAACAGCCTCCTGCGCTTCGACAGGCTCAGCAACCGCCTCCCCTGCAGGGGCCACTTCCTCCAGCTCGACCTCGTCACTCGCAGTCTCCATCGTCTTCAGCGTGTCCTCGAAGTCCACGCCATCATTCAACACGACCGTCTCAAACTGAGAGAACGGTTTGTTAACCAGTTCTTTCATCAAGGCATCCGGAGTGAAGGTGATTTTATTGTGCCCTTCTATCAATACGCGCTCGCCTGTGTTGACATTCACACTCTCACGTGCATCAACATCAATGATCTTAAAGGTTCCGAATCCTTTGATCTTAACAATCCTATCCCGCTCCAAGGCCTGTCTTACCACATCAAACAGGGCACCCACAAAACCAGAAGCATCTTTCTTTGTCAGACCATGACGCTCACTGAGTATCACAGCGATATCTTGTATTGTCACCTTTCCCATTACTCAGTTCCTCCATTCTTTACACGTTCTTTCCAGTTTACATTCGGCTTAAAGTTCAGCACCAACTTGGGTGGAACTAACATACGCTGACCCGTAGAAGGGTTCACCATGATGCGTTCCATCTTCTTCTTAACCTCAAAGGTTCCGAATGTCGGAACAAGGACCGCATCATTCTCCTGGAAATGATCACCCATCGCCTCCACAATGGCGTTAACCATCCGCTGCGTGTCATCGGGGTTATAGCCCGTCTGCTGCGATAATTCTGAGATAAAGTCTTTATTAGTCATAACCTTTAGTTGATTGTTGAGCCATACAAATCAAATTCTTCCGAGTCAGTCACCACGACATCATAGAACTCACCTATCGTCAGATCCCGTTCCGATGCGGGAATCAGCACCTCCGGATCCACTTCCGGGGAACAATACTCTGTGCGCCCGACATAATAAGCGCCCTCTTTTCTGTCAACGATAATTCTCTGGGTGGTTCCAACTTTCTCCGCCTCGAGTTCCGCACTGATATTCTGTTGAATACGCATCAGACCGTCCAGTCGTCGCTGTTTTATCTCCTCAGGTACATCGTCCTCATAATCACGTTCCGAGGGTGTTCCCTCTTCCTCCGAATAGGCAAAAGCACCCATACGTTCAAAGCGTGCCCACTTGACGAACGCCTTCAGTTCCTCGAAATCCTCATCTGTCTCCCCAGGAAAGCCAACCATCAGTGTTGTGCGGATATGGATACCAGGCACTTCACGACGCAGGCGCTCGATCAGTTCATAGGTTTCCGCTTTCGTCACATGACGTTGCATGCGCAGAAGCATATGATCGGAGATATGTTGAAGAGCGATATCCAGATATTTACATACGTTTTTCTTTTCACGCATCACTCGGAGTAGATCCCATGGGAAATGAGCAGGATAGGCATAGTGCAGTCGTATCCATTCCACTCCTGGGATATCAGCCATCCGTTCGATGAGTTCCGCGATATGCTGCTTACCATCGATGTCCACGCCATAATAGGTCAATTCCTGAGCTATCACATTAAACTCCTTCGTACCATCCGCCACGAGTTGGCGCACCTCATCGAGGATCTCTTCCATCGGACGACTCTGGTGACGTCCTGTTATCAACGGGATAGCGCAATAGGCACAGTGGCGGTCACAGCCCTCACTGATTTTCAGATAGGCATAATGGCGCGGTGTCGTAATGTGACGCTTACCCTCACAGGCGACGAAATCCTCACCCTTCAGGTCGTTGAGCAGCTGCCGATAGTTGAACTTCCCATACCAGCCATCCACCTCTGGGATCTCTTTTTCCAGATCTGCCAGATAGCGCTCTGACAGGCATCCCATCACGTAGAGTCTCTCTATCCTTCCTTCGGACTTTGCCTGTGCAAATTCCAGAATCGTATTGATGCTTTCCTCCTTCGCATCGTTGATAAAACCACATGTGTTGACAACGACGATATCTCCTTGAGGGTCATCGCTATCGTGTGTACACTGATAGCCATTAGCTTCCAGCAGTCCCATCAGAGCCTCACTGTCGACGAGGTTCTTGGAGCACCCGAGTGATATGATATCAATCGTCTTCGCCATCAATCTTTTATGTCAAATAGTGAATCCACAAACTGTCGCTTGTTAAAGAGTTGCAGATCCTCCATACCCTCACCCAAGCCGATATACTTCACGGGCACCTTCAACTGGTCAGAGATACCGATGACCACGCCGCCCTTTGCCGTTCCATCGAGTTTGGTGATAGCGAGCGAGGTAATCTGTGTGACGGCAGCAAACTGCTTTGCCTGCTCAAAAGCATTCTGTCCCGTAGAGCCATCCAGCACGAGCATCACCTCGTCAGGAGCCTCGGGCAGCACCTTTTTCATCACATCCTTTATCTTCTTCAACTCGTTCATCAGACCCACTTTATTGTGCAGACGACCAGCTGTATCTATCAGCACTACATCGGCACCATTTGCCTTAGCGCTGGAAAGCGTGTCAAATGCCACAGAAGCCGGGTCACTTCCCATCTGCTGCTTTACGACAGGAACCCCTACCCGTTCGCCCCATATACAGAGCTGCTCCACAGCAGCCGCCCGGAACGTGTCGGCTGCACCGAGATAGACTTTCTTGCCGGCCTGCTTGAACTGCCACGCCAGCTTGCCGATGGTAGTCGTCTTGCCAACACCATTCACGCCGACAACCAAGATCACATAGGGTTTATGATCGCCCGGCAGATCCCAGTTGTCATGATCCTCCGTATGATTCTCTGCCAACAGGTCGGCGATCTCATCCCTCAGGATTGCATTCAACTCTGACGTGCTGACGTATTTGTCACGCGCCACGCGCTCTTCAATACGCTGAATAATCTTCAGCGTTGTATCCACGCCAACATCGCTTGTAATAAGTACTTCTTCCAGATTGTCCAACACGTCGTCGTCGACTTTCGACTTTCCTGCTACCGCACGTGTCAGTTTATCGAAGACACTGGTCTTCGTCTTCTCAAGTCCTCGGTCTAGGGTCTCTTTTTTGTTCTTACCAAAGATTCCAAATATTCCCATGTCACAATATATTACGTGTGCAAAGATAATAGATTTTAATGAGATGTACAAAAAAAGAGGCCGCAAATTGACTTGCGACCTCTTATTTTATCTAAAAAAATAATTAGTTCTTGAAGAAGTCCTTAACGGCCTCGTTGGGAACCATCTGCTCATCAAAGACATAAGCACCCGTCTTCGGGCTCTTCACCATCTTGATTACCTTTGTGTAAGCGCGACCATCCTTAGAGCCTTCATGGAGGGTAGCGACGGTTTTCTTTGCCATACTTCAGTCGTATTATTTAATTTCCTTGTGAAGAGTCATCTTCTTCAGGATGGGGTTATACTTCATCAGCTCCATACGCTCCGGCGTATTCTTGCGATTCTTTGTAGTCACATAGCGGCTTGTACCCGGCATGCCACTGCTCTTATGCTCAGTGCACTCCAGAACCACCTGTACGCGATTACCCTTTGCTTTCTTGTTTGCCATGTTCTTAGTCTCCTATCACTTTAATGTCCTTCCAGTCCACAAATCCCTTGGCAACAGCCTGCTTCAGGGCGGCGTCAAGACCTACCTTGTTAATCATACGAAGACCAGCAGCGCTAATCTTCAACTGAATCCAGCAGCCCTCTTCTACGTAGTAGAATTTCTTGCTGAAAAGGTTTACGTCAAAGCTTCTCTTCGTGCGGTGCTTTGAGTGAGACACATTGCAACCTATCTGTGCCTTCTTTCCTGTAATTTGACAAATCTTAGACATTTCTATCTACTTTTTCTTGTTGTTTACACTTACTTATTCCAAACAGGGTGCAAAATTACACATTTTAATTGATATTCAATTCATTGCCCGATTGGAAAAACAAAGAATTAATGTTTTTTAACCTTCTCGGACGGGTCTGGGGGCATCTTCGTCTTTGAGGAACTGCAAAAACATCTCCATCGCGTTGTTGGTCGCGATGGCCAGATTAATGTCGCGTCCGAAGTCCTGTTCCACCTTCTTGGTCACCACATGATCAGGTGTACCGCAAGCCAACCAGATGGTCCCCACAGGGATATCCTTTGTACCCCCCGTAGGACCTGCGAATCCTGTGGCGGCGATGGCGTAGTCGGTCTCCAGAGCCTTGCAGGCGCCCCTCACCATAGCGATGGCAACTTCCTCACACACAGCCGTTTTCTCTTCCAGCACCTGCGGATCCACACCCAGCAGACGCTCCTTGATCTCGTCGACATATGAGATGATGCCGCCCTTAAAATATTTCGACGCACCAGGTACGGCGATGATAGCCTCTGCGATACGTCCACCCGTACAACTCTCCGCTGTACCTACCGTTCTCTCAGTCTCCCAGAGGATCTCACTGATCTCCCTACTGGTTATCTTACTTCCAAAATCCATATCTCCAACTTGTTATTGTCTGCTATTTGAACGTGACCTTCGAGAAGGCCGGTGCGTCGATCCCACAGAACACCTGATCCAGATACTTGTAATACCCCACGATACCGATCATGGCAGCATTGTCTGTCGTATAACTAAACTTCGGTATATAGATCGTCCAACCGTATCGTTTCTCAGCGTCATAGAACGCATTGCGGAGTCCGTTGTTCGCACTCACGCCACCAGCCACAGCCACATGCGTCAGCCCCGTCTGTTTCACGGCCTTCTTCAGTTTCTTCATCAGGATGTCCACGATGGTCCACTCCAGCGAGGCAGCGATATCCTCCTTGTGGTGCTCGATGAAGTCAGGATCCTCAGCCACCCATTTCTGCATGGAATAGAGAAACGAGGTCTTCAGTCCCGAGAAGCTATAGTCCAGATTCGGGATGTTCGGCTCAGCAAACTTAAACGCCTTCGGGTTTCCCTGACGCGCCAGACGGTCGATGATCGGACCACCCGGATACCCCAGTCCCATCACTTTCGAGCACTTGTCGATGGCCTCACCAGCCGCGTCGTCGATGGTCTGTCCCAGCACCTCCATATCGTTATAGGCATTCACCTTCACGATCTGCGAGTTGCCGCCACTCACGAGCAAACACAAGAACGGCATGGGCGGCTGATGCTGATCGTCCTCCGACTCCTTGATGAAATGCGCCATCACATGTCCTTGCAAGTGGTTCACGTCGATCATCGGAATACCAAGAGAACGTGCAAAGCCTTTAGCAAAACTCACGCCGACAAGCAACGAGCCCATCAGGCCCGGTCCCCTCGTGAAAGCCACCGCCGACAACTGTTCCTTCGTGATTCCAGCCCGTTTGATCGCCTGATCCACCACGGGCACCACGTTCTGCTGATGGGCACGCGATGCCAGTTCAGGCACCACCCCACCATACGCCTCATGCACAGCCTGCGAGGCCGTCACGTTCGAGAGTAGCACACCATTCTTCAGAACGGCTGCCGACGTGTCGTCACAACTCGACTCTATACCTAATATATATATATCACCCATCTCAAACTTCAAAGTTAGTACGTCAGTACCTCCACACCATGATCCGTCATCACCAGCGTATGTTCCCACTGCGCACTCGGTTGCTCATCCTCAGAGATCACCTCCCAGCCATATGGGTCATCAGCATCGATAAACACACGCCATGTGCCCATATTGATCATCGGTTCAATCGTAAAGACCATTCCAGGCACAAGCAGCATGCCCGTTCCCCGATGACCGTAGTGGTTCACATCGGGCTCCTCATGGAACTTCAGTCCCACACCATGCCCGGCCAGGTCACGCACGATGCCATAGCCATATTTCTTACAGTGTTTCTCTATCGCATGACCGATATCCCCCACAAAACCGTAGGGCTTAGCGGCCTCCATACCGATCTCCAGACACTCCTTCGCCACACGTACCAACTGTTCCTTCTCGGGAGTTGTCTTTCCGATAATAAACATTCGCGAAGCATCGGCATAATATCCATCAAGGATCGTCGTAAAGTCCACATTGATAATGTCGCCCTCTTCCAGCACATCCTCCTCCTTAGGGATACCATGACACACCACCTCATTGATCGATGTACACACCGACATAGGGAAACCTTCGTAGTTCAAACAGGCTGGGATAGCCCCGTTTTCCTCGCAAACCTGTCTGCATATCCGGTCTATCTCCAGTGTGTTCATGCCAGCCTTAATCTCCTTGGCCACCGTGTCGAGCACAGCGGTATTTACGACGCCTGCCTTGCGGATACCTTCTATCTGCTCTGGCGTCTTGATCAGGTCACGTGTAGGCACCAGTTTTCCTTTGTTCTCCCAGTACATGATGGTCTTATCCATCTCCGTGGGTTCCTGTCCTGACAAACAGTGCCAACGCCTTTTTTGATTCCTTACAGTCATTCTCTCACCTTATTATTAAATAAGTGGGTGCAAAGTTACTTCAAATCAAGCGAAAAACCAAATAAAACGAAATATATTTTGTCGTCGTATCACACTGTCAGACATAAGAAAAGGGGATCGCCACTCCCCTTAACCTTATATCTTTTTCCTCGATTTCTTTTTCTTGATCTCTTCACCCCAGTTCAGTTGGTAGGTATAACCACATTGCGGGTTTGGTATTTCAATATAATAACGACTCGTTTTCCTTTGAAATCTCACCGTCTCTTTCTTATCAACCACATTCACTGTTTTCCCATCAATGGGAATCATGATGAGTTCAGCATCAGGGGCTGACTGCTTACCTATCAATTTGATATCAAAGACCACCTGTTTAATAGGTGTGTTAACTCGACAAAACTGCAAATCTCTACAGTTCGTTCCGTTCATTTCTATCGAGAACTCCGCTATTTCACCTTTCCGTAATGGTTTCTTGAAAAGAATCAGAATGACATCCCATCCGTCTTCGTTCTTAGGCAATATCTTATATGAGATGTCGTGTGTCGAAGAGCTTACATTTGGTTTATCACTTTGTCCCAAAACGCTGTATCTATACTTAATGTATTTTAATTTATAAACTTTACTTTCGATAGTTCTTGTAAATAAACAATAATTCTTCCCATTGTTATCACGACGATCGTAAACTACAGATAGGGTATGGTAGTCTTGGTCTGAGTCCTGATCATTTGTTTTCGGTAGATTCTTTTCTCTCGAATAACGATAATATCTAACAATATAACTAACCGCATATGATACGACAACCACAAACAAAGCAATTAATACAGAATAGCCTGATTTAGCTTTTTCAGCTATATAGTATACAGGTAAACCTGATAATATATAAAGAATATTATGCCAGTTACCTAATATTTGTGGGCATTCTTTCCAAAAGTCTGGTTTACTATTGTCCATGGTTGTCGTCAATGATAACGTAAAGACTACTTCTTCTCTTCGACGGGAACAAGGAGCTTGTCGCCGGTCTGCTTCAGCAGTTCACGGGCATAAGGCTCCGGGAAACCAGGACGGGTAACACGGGCACCGCCGCCATACTGGTTACGCTTGAAGGCACCATTCTCGTCGGTTGGCTTCACGGCCATATCATTGTACTTCACGATCAGGAAGAAGGCGAGCTTCTGCCAACGGGCGATCATCTCATCACCCTTCCGACAGCTATAGTCCGTCAGGAAGGCCACACGCTCAGACTCAGGCAGTGCCAAGGCCTTTGCCTCAATCTCCGGCTGAAGACGCTCATAGGAAGCATCCAGTGAGTCGCGCACTTCCTTCAGCGACGGGAACATCATCGAATAACGAGGATATACCATATTACTGACCCAGTTGCATACCCAGAAAGCGTTGTCCATAGAGAACGTCACATCGTCGGCACCTTCCCCAGAGAAGCACTTAGGTCGACGGGTGATACAACTGTACATCGGTGTGTAAGCCACCATATTCCCGTCGTCATTGCCGAACCAGAAGCAGGCACCTACCTCACGAGGCAGAGAACTGCGCATCTGTGAGATGAACGACCAGGCTGTCTGCTGGGTAGAGATGGGGCGCTCGTTGAACACCTCCTTACCGTCGACCTTGAATGAGAGCGGAGAAGGACGGTAAGGCATCTGATAGATACCGCCACCGATATTCGTGTCCAAGGCGAACGGTGTTCCCTCATAATGATCGCGCATCGCATCACGGAGATCCTGAAGACCCACCTTCTTGTTCGGGATAATCCATAGCGGCATCTCCTTGGTGTCCTTCTCGATACCGGCAGCATAAGGCAGGTATTCGGAGAAATCGTCGCTGAAGCGGTTGAAGAAGCTCCACACACGGGTCTCACAATAACGGCGGCCAGAGAAGTCGGGCTTGGCGTAGGCAGCGTTGTAGCTGAAGTCGGCATCCTTCCCCTCATACCACCCCATCGTACGAGCGTAGCTGACCACGTTGTCGCTATACACCACAAGGTTAGGGACGGCCTTCTTGCCATTAACAGGATACTTCTTCTGCAGGTCCTTCATCTTCACCTGTACATAACGACCATCGAGGAATTTCGTGATACGACTCTGATTGGCGTGAGCGGCAATCGCATCATCAGGAATACGCACAGCCACCCAGACGGTACGACCGGCCTCCTTCGAGCGGTCAGGACCACAGCCCATCATCTCCAGCATCCACGCTTCATCCTTGTCGGCCACGGAGAAGGTCTCTCCCTCGGAATAGTAACCATACTGCTCTACTAACGAGGTCATGATCTGCAAGGCCTCACGAGCAGTCTTTGCACGCTGCAAGGTGATATAGATCAGCGAACCATAGTCGATGATACCTGTCGAGTCGGCCATCTCCTCACGTCCGCCAAAGGTGGTCTCACCGATCGTCACCTGCCACTCGTTACTATTGCCGATAACGTTCCATGTCTCAGGTGCTTCCGCAATCTCGCCCAAGTATTTATTGGTGTCCCATTCATAGACCTTACGCATGTCGCCGGCAGCATGCTTGGCTGCCGTATAATGATAGAGAGGCATGAAAGCACCATATGAGTCAGCATTATAAGTCACGAACACCGACCCGTCGGCCGAAGCCTTCTTTCCTACGATAAAATTTGTACAGGCAACTGCACTGGCGCTCACCAGCACCAGACCGGCCATCAGTAATATCTTCTTCATCTTTTTGTTTAGCAAGCTTTAAATGACATATCAAGTCCCTTTACCGAATGAGTAAGGGCTCCCACAGAGATATAATCGACGCCCTGCTCGGCATAGTCGCGGATGGTATCATAGGTGATTCCCCCACTCGACTCGGTCTCATACCGACCACCGATGATATCCACCGCCTTCTTCGTGTCGGGCACAGAGAAGTTGTCGAGCATGATACGGTCCACACCACCATGATCGAGCACCTGCTGTAACTCGTCGAAGCTACGCACCTCAATCTCGATCTTCAGGTCGAGGCCCTTCTCCTTGAGATAAGCATGACAACGATCGATGGCGTTGGTGATACCACCGGCGAAGTCCACATGGTTATCCTTCAGCAGGATCATATCGAAGAGTCCGATACGATGGTTACAACCGCCGCCGATCTTCACGGCCTGCTTCTCAAGCATACGCATGCCCGGGGTGGTCTTCCGGGTGTCAAGCACCCTCGTACGAGTTCCTTTCAGGCGCTGCACATACTTGTCGGTCATCGTGGCGATACCACTCATGCGCTGCATGATATTCAGCATCAGGCGTTCTGTCTGAAGCAGAGAACGTATCTTTCCAGTAACGATCATGGCGACATCGCCTTTCTTCACTCGTGCCCCATCCTGCATCAGCACCTCCACCTGCATCTCGGGGTCGAAGCGGTGAAACACTTCCTTAGCGATCTCCACACCTGCGAGGATACCATCTTCCTTGATGAGCAGGCGCGACTTTCCCATCGCGTCATCAGGGATACAACAAAGGGTGGTATGATCACCATCACCGATATCCTCAGCAAACGACAGATCAATCAGTCTGTCAACAAGTTCTTCTACACTCAGCATATACCTTTATACTTTTTACTTTATTTACCTTCTTATTTTTAGAAATACAGTCCGAAGCCCACACGGACACCAAATCCGCGATTACCATGACTCTCTGTGCTGTACTCATAATACGCCTCCGGCTCAATGGTGATATGGCGCGAGAGGAAGTAGGCATAGCCCACGTTCAGTTCAGGACGGAAGTCATCACCACCCCTATGCAGATAGTTGCACAAGGCTCCCACATAGACGCCACAGCTCTCGAAATAGTATCGGATACCGGCACCGACCTTGATAGAACTTGAGCAATCTGTCTGAGCATTATATCCCAATGTACCGGTAATCATCCAGTCGTCTGTGAAGAAATAACCGGCCTTCGCATCCACGTTCAACGACATCTCTGTCGACTTATGCCAACTCAGGTCAAGACCAGAGGCCGAAGCGCCGATATACCATTTTCCTTCGTAAAACACATTCTGCGGATCATTCAGGTATTGTGCATTCGCACTGATCGCCATGACCAGGGCGACAACTGTCATTGCTAACTTTTTCATAAACCTTTTCCTTTTTTTTTATTTATTACTAACTTTTGATTGTTCTTTTATACCATACGGTAAACCACACGACGGCCACGACAAGACACGCCAGTCCCAGTCCATAACCCACACATGCCGGCAGATGGAAGGCCTGCTTCGACACGAAGAGGAACGTGGAGCAGACGGTCGTCATGAAGAGTGCCGGAATCAAGGTGATCCAGAAAGGCTTCTTCTGCCGTACCAGATAGACGGTAAGCGTCCAGAGCGTGAATACCGACAGGGCTTGGTTCGACCAACCGAAATACTGCCAAATAGTATTGAAGCCGTCCGGGTTCTCGATCTGCCAGACGAGCATGGCGATAGAGCAGGCGAACATCGGCACACAGATATACAGTCGTTTCGGGATAGGACGCTGGTCCATCTTAAGCCACTCGGCTACGATCAGACGACCAGAGCGGAAGGCCGTATCTCCAGAGGTGATAGGAGCAGCCACTACACCCAGCATCGCCAGGACGGCACCAACCACACCCAACCAGTCGTTGCACACCAGGTTGACGACGGCAGGAGCTGACGTATGGAAGCCATTGGTGGCGGCCTCGATCAACTCATAGCCGGGGGCTGGGTTACCATAGAAGAACCAGGCCGACACGGTCGCCCAGATGAGGGCCACGATACCCTCGGTGATCATCGCACCGTAGAAGATGGGGCGCCCCATGCGCTCGCTCGCCATACAACGGGCCATCAGTGGACTCTGCGTGGCGTGGAAACCGGAAATGGCGCCACAGGCCACAGTGATAAACAGACAAGGGAATATCTGGTCCGTCCACTTATCCGGTTCTGTGGCAGCACCCATATTATAGAGGTTCGTCCAGAGCTCAGGCACTGTGGGCCAATGCAGGAAGAGCCAGACCATCAGTGCGCCCGCCATAAACAGCAGCGAGAAGGCGAACAGCGGATATACCTTACCGATGATCTTATCGATAGGCAGCATCGTAGCAATGATATAATAGGCAAAGATAATAATGACCCACATCATCGTCTCACCGCCAATGGAATGCAGGATCTCTGCCGGCGAATAGACGAACACCGTACCTACCATGACAAGCAGCAACACCGTGAACACCAGCATCACGCTCTTCGTGGTCTTACCCAGATAATGACCGATCAGCTCCGGCAGTCCAGCACCCCCATGACGCATGGAGAGCATGCCCGAGAGATAGTCGTGGGTGGCTCCGGCGAAGATACATCCGAAGACGATCCACAGGTAGGCCACAGGTCCGAACTTCGCACCCATGATGGCACCGAAGATTGGTCCTGTACCAGCAATGTTCAGAAACTGAATCATGAAGATCTTCCAGTTGGGAAGCACGATATAATCCAACCCGTCGGCTTTGGCAACGGCAGGCGTTACACGGCCATCAGGCGCGAACACCCGTTCCACGAAGCGTCCGTATAAGAGATAGCCCAACACAAGAGCAACAAGGCTCAACACAAAAGAAATCATTGTCTGAAAATTATTTTATGAATCTTTTGCTTGCAAAAGTAATGTTTTTATTTGAGAAATGGAAAAAATCTGCTAACTTTGCACCAAAAAATTTATAGAAGACGTTTTATTTTGAAGACAATCATACGCATAACCCTTATCCTTCTGCTGACGCAGACCCTATTCGCACAGACTCCCAAACACGAAGTAAGAGCCGTCTGGCTCACCACCATCGGCGGCATCGACTGGCCACACTCCTACTCGCCCACCCAACAGCGACAGGAGATGATTGCCATCCTGGACCAGTTGCAGCGCGCCAATATCAACACCGTACTCTTCCAAGCGCGTGTCAGAGCCACCACGGTCTTTCCCTCGACCATGGAACCGTGGGACGTGTGCGTCACCGGGACCCCTGGCACCTCGCCAGGCTACGACCCGCTGCTGTTCTGCATCGACGAGTGCCATAAGCGAGGCATGGAGTGTCATGCGTGGATCGTTACCCTGCCCGTAGGCAAATGGAACACTGACGGTTGCCGACGGATGCGCTCACGCTTCCCGGGACTGATACGCAGGATCGGCGAGGAGGGTTACATGAATCCGGAGATGCCACAGACAGGCGACTATCTGGCGCAGTTCTGCCGCGAGGTCACCCGTCGTTATGATGTCGACGGCATCCACCTCGACTATATCCGTTATCCAGAGACATGGAAGCTGAAGGTAAGTCGGCAGCAGGGGCGCCAGTACATCACTGACATTGTCAGGAAAATTAGCACACAAGTCAAAGCCGAGAAACCCTGGGTAAAAGTGTCCTGTTCACCTGTCGGCAAGTTCGACGACCTGAGTCGTTACCAGAGTGCCGGTTGGAACGCCTACACAACGGTCTGCCAGGATGCCCAAGGGTGGCTGCGCGACGGACTGATGGATGCGCTCTTCCCGATGATGTATTTCCAGGGCAATCACTTCTTCCCGTTCACTGTTGACTGGAAAGAACATAGCTATGGACGCATCGTGGCTCCCGGACTGGCCATCTATATGCTTCATCCGAGGGAGAAAGACTGGAGTCTGGACATCGTCCAGCGAGAGATGGGTGTGCTGAGGGAGCAAGGACTCGGATGTACGTTCTTCCGTTCTAAGTTCTTTACCGACAATACAAAAGGGATCTATTCGTTCACGAGACACTTTAACCGATACCCCTCGCTCATCCCACCCATGACATGGGCTCGTCGCCAAGCGCCCAGTCCTGTCAAGGTCCTTCAGGTCAAACGAGGCATGACGACCGACCAACTGTCCTGGTATGGGGCCAAGGACCACTCCGGAGCCGACTACCTATTATATAATGTATATGCCTCCGACACCTATCCCGTCGACACCCGTGAGGCGCGCAACCTCCTTGTCACCCGACAGAGAGCATGCTCACTCCATGTGCCCCACCAAGGGCGCACCCTCTACTATGCCGTGACCGCCGTCGACAGATACGGCAACGAGAGCGCCCCACTGGATCATGGGAAGGATATCGATAAAGCGCATAAACCTCTGGACACCCGTCAGCTCATCGTCGGGAAATCACCCGGAATGAACAAATACAAAAGAAAATGAGCTAAAAAGACAACTGCTTTTACCGGGAAATGACTAATTTTGCACCCATTCTAACAAATATAAAACAAATCAGATATGGAAAGAACATGGAGATGGTTTGGCAAGAAAGACAAGATCACACTTGCCATGCTCAAGCAAATCGGTGTAGAGGGCATCGTCACAGCCTTGCACGATGTTCCCCTCGGAGAAGTATGGACGCGTGAGAAGATCCGCGACTTGCGCGAATACATTGAAAGCTACGGCATGCGCTGGAGCGTCGTAGAGAGTCTGCCCGTGGTGGAGACGATCAAATACGGAGGACCAGACCGCGACCATCAGATCGAGGTCTATAAGGAGTCCCTGCGCAACCTCTCCGCAGAGGGTATCCACTGCATCTGCTATAACTTCATGCCTGTGCTCGACTGGGCACGCACCGATCTGTTCCACAACAATCCCAACGGTTCCACCAACCTCTACTTCAACTATGCCGAGTTCGCCTACTTCGACATCTATATCCTGAAGCGTGAGGGTGCCCGTGAGGAATGGGCGAAGTTCCAGTTCCCCGAGGGTGTCGGTGCAGGGCGTAACGTACTGGCCGAGGCCGACGAGCTCGCCAAGACGATGACCCCGGAGAAGGATCATGCGCTGGTCGATACCATCATCATCAAGACACAGGGCTTCGTGTCGGGTAATTTCAGCGAGAACGACGAGGCACCGATCCAGAAGTTCCGCGACTTCCTCGATCTCTACAAAGGCATCGACAAGGCCCAGCTCCGTGCTAACATGAAATACTTCCTCGAGGCCATCATGCCGACATGCGAGGAATACAATATGAATATGTGCGTACATCCCGACGACCCCCCCATCGAGGTGCTCGGTCTGCCGCGTATCGTTCGCACCGAGGAGGATATCCAGTGGTTCCTCGATGCCGTGCCCAACAAGCACAATGGTCTCACCTTCTGTGCGGGTTCACTCTCGGCCGGAGCTTATAACAACGTGGTGGAGATGGCGAAGAAGTTCGCCTCACGCACCCACTTCGTGCACCTGCGCTCCTGCCATATCTTCCCCAACGGCGACTTCACGGAGGCTTCGCACCTGGGTGGTCGTGCCGACCTCATCGAACTGTGCCGTATCTTCGAGAAGGAGAACCCAGCACTGCCCATGCGTGTCGATCACGGTATGACGTTTACCGACGAGCCTGGTGGCATCATGGACGAGTCGAGTCACGGTCATAATGCCGGTTACACCCTTCTGGGACGTATGTTCGCCCTCGGACAGGTGCAGGGCATCCTCGCCACCGTCGACCGCGAGCTCGGCATCCCATACAGACAACCCGGATTCTTCGACTGATTCTGTATCTCTGTGTTGTAAAATTGTTATATTATGAGACTGAATGATATTTTTAGCGGCAACTACAACGCCGCAGAATGGGAAGCCAAGGGATACCAGCTCCCCAAATTCGACATCGCAAAGGTACGTGAGAAGACTGCCAAAGAGCCCACATGGGTACACTTCGGCGGCGGCAACATCTTCCGCGCCTTCCCTGCCGCCATCCTCAACGATGCCCTGAACACAGGCAAGTACGATCGTGGCGTCATCGTGGCCGAGACCTTCGACTTCGAGGTTATCGACAAGGCCTACGCGCCTTACAACAACCTCTCGCTGCTGGTCAGTCTGCAGTCGACCGGCACCATCGAGAAAAAGGTGATAGCATCAGTGACCGAGGCCCTGAAGGCCGATCCGCAGTTCGACGACTGGAACCGTCTGGTCGAGATCTTCCGGAACCCGAGTCTGCAGATGATCTCGTTCACCATCACCGAGAAAGGCTATACCTACAACGAGACCGATCTCGCCCGAGGTCTGAAGCCCCTCTTCGCCATGGGTAAGGTCTGCGCCCTGCTCTACGAGCGCTGGAAAGCCGGTCAGCTGCCCCTCACCATCCAGTCGATGGACAACTGCTCGCACAACGGCGACAAGGTGAAGGCCGGCGTCTTCGCCTATGCCGAGCGCTGGGTGCAGGATGGTCTGACAGACCAAGCCTTCCTCGACTACCTGAAGGACGAGACGAAGATCACCTTCCCCTGGTCGATGATCGACAAGATCACACCCCGTCCTCACGAGAGGGTCAAGGAGATGCTGGCCGCCGACGGCTTCGCCGACAACGACTATATCGAGACCGAGAAGCACACCTTCACCGCTCCGTTCGTGAACGCAGAGGAAGTGCAGTACCTCGTCATCGAGGACCACTATACCAACGGTCGTCCCCCGCTCGACCTCGGCGGTGCCCTCTACACCACCCGTGAGACGGTGGATAAGGTTGAGACGATGAAGGTGACCACCTGTCTGAACCCGCTCCACACAGCGATGTCCATCTACGGTTGTATGCTGGGCTACACGCTCATCTCTGCCGAGATGGCCGACGAGGATCTGCGCCCGTTCATCCAGAAGATCGGTTACATGGAGGCCATGCCGGTGGTCACCGACCCCGGTGTACTGAACCCCTACGAGTTCATCGGTGCCGTCATCAACCGTCGTCTGCCCAACCCGTTCATGCCCGACGCACCGCAGCGCATCGCCTGCGACACCTCACAGAAGCTGCCTATCCGCTTCGGTGAGACCATCAAGAAGTATATCGCCCGTGGTCTCGACCTGTCGAACCTCGTGCTCATCCCTCTCACCCTGGCAGGCTATGCCCGTTACTTGAAAGGTATCAAGGACGACGGCACGGCGTTCGAGCCCTCTCCCGACCCCATGCTGGCGGAGATGCAGGCCATCGTCGCTCCGCTCGAGATCGGCGAAGCCGATCAGGACTGGAGTCCGCTGAAGCAGCTCTACAGCCGTAAGGATGTCTTCGGTGTCGACCTCTACGAGGCCGGTCTCGGTGCTCAGATCGAGGGAATGGTCAAGGAGCTATATGCCGGTCCTGGTGCCGTCCGCGCCACCCTCCACAAATACGTCTCAGCTAGATAAAAGAAGTATTTATCTTTACAAATAGACGCTCATAACTCGCATATTCGTCATCCCACCTCAGATGGGGCACGAATATGCGAGTTTTAAGTATTCTGCACAACCGCCTGATACTATGACATTTACGTTCATTCTTGCACTACCCCCAGTTTTCACTCAACGAGATAGGGCCCATGAGGCATTCAGATAAGGTCCACGAGTGTAAGAGATAATCCCTATACCCCCTAAGAGATTATCCCTTTCAGTCGTAAATGCCATCCCTTTGAGTCGTAAAGCCTATCTCGTTGATTGAAAAGAGGCGGGTTTGACGCCCATAAGCCCAATCTTCGTCGTTATCAGTCCCAAAAAGGGCTTCTAAAGTCTCCTGTTCCGTTCTATTTCACATTATATGGCAGTCAGTTTTTTAGGCCATTTTTCATGACAAGACGAATCATCGCACTCTACCATCGTCAGAGTCCCTGTCAACAGGCCCTCGGATGACCGTATGGGATTACGATTATTTTAACGTAATATGACACTCCAGATTTGGCGGTCTCGTATTATTTCCGTATTTTTGCACTCGCATATTTCCCAAAAGGGAAAAAACAAGAAAACGAGAAGAGAACAACTAAAAAACAATCAATTAAAAATGAAACCACTAAACAAACAATTTGCCCCTAAGAGTGTGATGCCTGAGAAGGTGATTCAGTTCGGAGAAGGAAACTTCCTCCGTGCCTTCGTCGATTGGATTATCTGGAATATGGACCAGAAGACCGACTTCAACGGAAGTGTCGTCGTCGTACAGCCTATCGAGAAGGGTATGGCAGATATGCTCAATGGTCAGGACTGTCTGTACCACGTGAACCTGCAGGGGCGTGAGAATGGTCAACCCGTGAACACACTGGAGCGCATCGACGTCATCAGTCGTGCGCTGAACCCCTATACGCAGCATGCCGCCTTCATGGCATTGGCCGCCCAACCGGAGATACGCTTCGTGATTTCCAATACCACCGAGGCCGGTATCACCTTCGATCCCAGCTGTAAGATCGACGATGCACCTGCCAGTAGCTATCCCGGCAAACTGGTTCAGCTGCTGTACCGTCGTTACCAGACGTTCGGTGGCGACAGAAGCAAGGGCCTCATCATCTTCCCCTGTGAGCTGATCTTCCTGAACGGTCATGTGCTGAAGGACTGTATCTATAAGTATATCGAGCTCTGGAACCTTGGCGAAGACTTCAAGACCTGGTTCGAAGAGGCCTGCGGCGTGTATGCCACCCTCGTTGACCGTATCGTTCCGGGCTTCCCTCGTAAGGAGATCGCAGAGATCCAGGAGAAGATCGGCTATCGCGACAACCTCGTCGTACAGGCCGAGAACTTCCACCTGTGGGTGATCGAGGCCCCGAAGGAGGTGGCCAACGAGTTCCCTGCCGACAAGGCGGGACTGCATGTGCTGTTCGTGCCCTCCGAGGAGCCCTACCATAAGCGTAAGGTGACCCTCCTCAACGGTCCGCATACCGTTCTCTCGCCCGTGGCCTTCCTGAGCGGCGTGGACATCGTTCGCGATGCCTGCAACCATGAGGTGATCAGTAAGTACATCCATAAGGTGCAGTTCGACGAGCTGATGCAGACCCTCGACCTGCCGATGGACGAGTTGGAGAAGTTTGCCGGCGACGTGCTGGAGCGCTTCGACAACCCTTATGTCGACCATCAGGTGACGAGCATCATGCTGAACTCGTTCCCGAAGTTCCAGGCCCGCGACCTGCCTGGTCTGAAGACCTATCTGGAGCGCAAGGGCGAGTTGCCCCGAGGACTGGTGTTCGGTCTTGCGGCCATCATCACTTACTACAAAGGTGGCAAGCGTGACGATGGTACGGACATCACACCCAACGACGACGAGAAGATCCTGAATCTGCTGAACGAGCTGTGGGCGACGGGCGACACGCAGCAGGTGACCGACGGCGTGCTTGGTGCTGAGTTTATCTGGCAGGAGGACCTGAACAAGATCAGCGGTCTGAACACGATGGTCAAGCAGTTCCTCGACCTGATCCAGAGCGTAGGCATGCTCGAGGCCGTCAAGAGCGTCTTGTAAGAATTCACACACAGAGATACCGAATAAAGACATTGAGTAATACCATAGAGATCAAAGGGGCGAGAGTCAATAACCTGAAGAACATTGACATCAAGATTCCCCGCAACAAGTTCGTAGTGATAGCCGGAGTCAGCGGCTCCGGAAAATCATCCTTAGCCTTCGACACGTTGTATGCCGAAGGACAGCGCCGTTATGTGGAGAGTCTGTCGAGCTATGCCCGACAGTTCCTCGGCAGAATGAACAAGCCAGAGTGCGATTTCATCAAGGGCATCCCCCCTGCCATCGCCATCGAGCAGAAGGTCATCTCGCGCAATCCCCGTAGTACCGTCGGCACATCGACGGAGATCTACGAGTACCTGCGACTGCTCTATGCCCGTATCGGGCGCACCTACTCCCCCATCAGTGGCGAGGAGGTGAAGAAGCATTCTACGGAAGATGTCGTACAGAAGATGCTGGAATACTCGAAGGGCACCCGTTTCATGGTCATGGCCCCGATACACCTCCCGGAAGGACGGACACTCGAACGCCAGCTGAAGGCATACCTCCAGGAGGGCTATGCCAGGATATGGGTATCACCCGGTCCTGCCCAGGGAGGCGATGTCGTACGCATCGACGAATACCTGGAGAAGCCCGAGGCGATGGGCGATCCCGACCACCAGGAGCTCTTCCTGGTCATCGACCGTCTGTCGGCTGACGACACGAAGGACACCATCGCCCGACTGACGGACTCTGCCGAGACCGCCTTCTTTGAAGGACATGGTGAGCTGCGCCTGCTGTTCCCGCCCTCGAACATCTTCTATGATTTCTCCATGAAGTTCGAGGCCGACGGCATGACCTTCGAGGAACCCAACGACAACATGTTCTCGTTCAACTCCCCGGCAGGTGCCTGTCCGGAGTGCCAGGGCTTCGGTCGTGTCGTCGGCATCGACGAACGACTGGTCATCCCCAACACGACCCTGTCGGTCTATGAGGGTTGTGTGGTATGCTGGCACGGTGAGAAGATGAAGGAATGGAAGGAATGGTTCTGTAGACATGCCGCCAACGACGACTTCCCCATCTTCGAACCATATATGAAACTGACCCAGCAACAGAAAGACTGGCTTTGGCACGGTCTTCCCTCCGATAAGGGGAAGAAGGAGAAGCCATGCATCGACGCATTCTTCCAGATGCTGACGGAGAACCAATATAAGATACAGTACCGTGTGATGCTCAGTCGGTACAGGGGCAAGACCTCCTGTCCGGTGTGTCATGGTACACGTCTGAAACCTGAGGCCAACTACGTCAAGATCGGTGGACGGAGCATCACCGACCTGGTGCAGATGCCCGTCATCCGACTGAAGGAATGGTTCGACCGTCTGGAACTGTCGGAACACGACGCGGAGGTAGGCCGTCGCCTGCTGACGGAGATCAGAAACCGTCTGCAGTTCCTCCTCGACGTAGGACTGGGTTATCTGACCCTTAACCGTCTCTCCAACACCCTCTCCGGCGGCGAGAGTCAGCGTATCAACCTCTGTACCTCACTCGGCAGTTCACTGGTGGGATCGCTCTATATCCTCGACGAGCCGAGCATCGGCCTGCATACTCGCGACACCGACCGTCTGATCCATGTGCTGAAGGAACTGCAGTCGCTGGGCAACACCGTCGTCGTCGTCGAGCACGACGAGGAGATCATGCGCGCTGCCGACTATCTGATCGATGTCGGTCCTGATGCCGGACGACTGGGCGGAGAGATTGTCTTCGAAGGTGAGACAAAGGATATTCTGGAGACCAACAGACTGGGTGACGATGAGGCCCTGAAGAGATGGCCGAAGAGCTACACGGTGAAGTATCTGCTCCACGACGAGAAGATACCCATGCCGAAGAGTCGGCGACCGTGGAACCGGCATATCGACATCAAGGGGGCCCGCATGAACAACCTCCAGGGTATCGACGTCAAGATCCCGTTGAACGTGATGACCGTCGTCACCGGTGTCTCCGGCTCCGGGAAGTCGACCCTCATCAAGGGTATCCTCTACCCTGCCATGAAGCGTCATATCGGTGAGGTATGCGATGCGCCAGGCGAGTACCTGGGTCTGGCCGGTGACACCAGTGCCATCAAACACGTGGAGTTCGTGGACCAGAACCCCATCGGTAAGTCCACACGCTCGAACCCCGCCACCTATGTCAAGGCCTACGACACCATCCGAGAGCTGTTTGCCAAGCAACCATTAGCCCAGCAGATGGGTTTCACGCCACAGTACTTCTCATTCAATGCCGACGGCGGACGATGCGAGGAATGTAAGGGCGCCGGTGTGATCACGGTAGAGATGCAGTTCATGGCCGACCTTGTGCTGGAGTGCGAGGCCTGTCATGGTCACCGTTTCAAGAAAGACATCCTCGATGTGGCCTTCAACGGGAAGAACATCGACGACGTACTGAACATGACGATCTCTGAGGCCGTGGAGTTCTTCAGGGAGTCGGGAGCACAGGGCGACAAGGAGACAAGACAAACGACAGAGACGATCGTGAAGCGCCTGAAGACGCTCGAGGATGTGGGTCTCGGCTATATCAGACTCGGTCAGAACTCATCCACGCTCTCCGGCGGTGAGAACCAGCGCGTAAAACTGGCCTATTTCATCGGACAGGAGCGACAGGATCCGACACTCTTCATCTTCGACGAGCCGACGACAGGACTCCATTTCCACGATATCCAACGACTATTACAGGCGTTCAATGCCCTCATCGAACGAGGACACACAATACTGATCATCGAACATAACATGGAGATCATCAAATGTGCCGACCACGTGATTGACCTCGGTCCCGACGGCGGTGACAGGGGTGGCAGTCTGGTGGTAGCGGGAACACCCGAGGAGGTGGCCGCCTGTCCAGAGAGCATCACCGGGCACTATCTGAAAGAAAAACTGGAATAGCAGTGAAACACGGTCGACCATCCATCCGCACAGTCATGATGGGCATTCTCCTCACAAGCATGCCCGCCACACTGTGGGCCTGGGAAAAGACCGACACACTCATCCTGAACCGTATCTACAGCTACCAGAAAGAGCACAAGAAGGACATCAAGGGACTCGAGGACAATATCTACGTGAAATGCCGTTACCATGTGGAGAAACGTAACCCGACGCTCTGGCTCATCCCGTCGATGTACGCACTGGCCAGAGATCCACGGGAGTATATCCGTGAGTCGTACAGCAAGGTAACCATCAACAGTGCCCACGACATGACCATCAACAGACAGGTGCTCGCCGGCACCGTCCGTAGGAACAGAAACGCCATGTCGCCCCTGCTCAACTTCATCACGCCCAACATCTACGACATCGACCTGTACGACGGACATATGCTGTCGCCCTTCAACAAGGTGAACCACAGGTTCTACCGTTTCAGGCAGAGGACATTGAGCGACGGCACCACACGCATAGACTTCCGACCGAAGCTATACAACACACAACTGCTCAACGGCTATGCGATCGTAGAGACTGAGACGGGCCGTATCATCCGCACCATACTCAACGGAGAGTTCGACATGATCACGTTCCGCACAGAGATCTCACAGGAGACGGAGAGCGGCATACCCAGGAAATGCAATACCGCCGCCACCTTCCGTTTTCTGGGCAACCGCATATCGGCTATCTTCGACGCGAACTACGACTGTCAGACACCCCTGCCCGACACCATCCAGAGAGTATCGAGCCGCAGACTGATGAACAACCTGCGACCTATCCCCCTGACGGAGACAGACCGGCAGATATACAAAGCCTACGACCGACAGCATGAGAAGGATACCGTCGTCACCGACACCGTGTCGCGACACCAGCGACTGCTGAAGAAGATTTTCTGGGACACCATCGGTGAAAATCTCTTCACACCCATCGCTGCAGAAAACGGACCAGCCTCCTTCCGTCTCTCTCCGATCATCAACCCACTCTACCTCAGCTACAGCGAGCATCATGGACTGCGCTATAAGATGAGACTGCGCTCCAGATATACCTTCTCACCGCACCGTTACCTGACCTTCAACCCTACCGTCGGCTATAACTTCAAACAGCGACAGCTCTACTTCACCGCGCCGCTGCGCATGACCTACAACCCGAAACGTAACGGATATGCAGAGATCGTATACGGCAATGGTAACCGCATCAGCAACTCCTGCGTGCAGAAGGTCATCGATGAGCTGTATCCAGACTCGCTCATCGAAGATATGCGGGACATGGACAAGTTCCGCGACAACCACCTCCGGGTGTTCAATAACATCATGATTTTCCCCTGGCTCGACATCGAGAGCGGCTTCGTCTATCACCGGCGCACAGCCGTCAACAAGGCCCAGATGCGCCAATACGGCGTGGCCGACGAATACTGCAGTTTTGCACCGATGCTCGGCGTGAAGATCCAGCCTTGGACATACGGTCCGCTCCTCTCCGCCGACTGGGAGAGAGGTTTCAAGGGCATCAACCACTCCGACCTGAACTATGAGAGATGGGAGTTCGACGCCTCATGGAAGCACCATATACCAGGCCTCCGGATCCTGAACCTCCGTGCCGGCGGCGGCTTCTATACCAGTAAGGAGAAGAACCTCTTCGTGGACTTCGCCAACTTCCGCGACAGGAACCTGCCGGAAGGATGGGATGATGACTGGAGTGGGAACTTCCAACTGCTCAGGAGTCGGGAGTACAACGAGTCGGACTACTACCTCCGCGGCAATGTCTCCTATGAGACGCCGATGCTCATAGGCACATGGATTCCCTATCTGGGGAAATTCATCGAGAAAGAACGCTTATATATCAGTTCCGTTCTCCTGGAGAAGTCGCGGCCCTACTATGAGCTCGGCTACGGCTTCACCAACCGCTATATCTCCGTAGGGGCCTTTGCCAGTTTCCGGAACACCCACTTCGACAGGATCGGTGTGGAATTTGAATTTGAACTCTTCAGAAGATGGTAACCAACAAGAGAAAGCCACTGACCGTCTATAAGGCGAGTGCGGGCAGCGGAAAGACCTTCACCCTCGCCACCGAGTACATACGACTGCTCATCGAGAATCCGCAGAGCTACCGTACGATCCTTGCCGTCACCTTCACCAACAAGGCGACGGAGGAGATGAAGACCCGTATCCTCAGTCAGCTATACGGCATCTGGAAACAACTACCCGACTCTGACAAATACATGGATGCCGTGCAGAAGAGCACAGGCTTCGGAACGAAGATGATCAGTGAGCGGGCTGGCATCTCCCTCAACAACCTGATACACAACTACAACTATTTCCAGGTTC
The DNA here is from genome assembly GCF_900110895.1 of Prevotella aff. ruminicola Tc2-24. Classification (GTDB taxonomy): domain Bacteria; phylum Bacteroidota; class Bacteroidia; order Bacteroidales; family Bacteroidaceae; genus Prevotella. The sequence continues at coordinate 567,928 of NZ_FOIQ01000001.1, forward strand.
AGACGATCGACACCTTCTTTCAGAGTGTCCTCCGGAATATGGCGAGGGAACTCGACCTGACCACAAACCTGCGCATCGGCCTCAACGACACGCAGGTGGAAGAGATGGCCGTCGACCAGATGATCGAGGATCTCAGCACCACCGATATCGTGCTCCAGTGGATCATGAAGTATATTCTGGAGAGCATCTCTGACGACAAGTCGTGGAATGTGATCTCGCAAATCAAGAAATTCGGACGTACCATCTTCCGCGACGAATACAAGGAGGTGAGTGATGATCTGGAGAAGAAACTGGCAGAACCGGGGTTCTTCGACAACTACACCGCTCAGCTGCGCGAGATCCGTCAACAGACTGAAGACCGGATGAAAGAGATCGGAGAGAGTTTCTTCGACACCCTTGAGGGCGAGGGACTCACCGTTGATGATCTCGCCAAAAAGAGTCGCGGCATTGCCGGCTTTTTCCTGAAACTGCGAAAGGGTATCTTCGACCCAAGCATCGAGAACGCGACTGTAGCCAACTGTCTGGACAATCCTGAGGGATGGTGTACGAAGTCTCACCCCCAGCACGAATATATCGTCTCGCTGGCCGAGACCTCGTTGGGCAAGATCCTGCGCTATGCCGTAGAGGAGCGCCCCCGACAGTGGAGGCTCTACAAGTCGGCCGACCTCACCCTCCGTCACCTGAGTCAACTGAGACTGCTGAGCAGCATCGAGAGGAAGGTGCACGAGATCAACGAGAATGCCAACCGCTTTCTGCTCAGTAACACCCAACAGTTACTTCACTCGCTCATCGACAGCAGCGACTCGCCTTTTATCTTCGAGAAGATCGGTACCCAGCTGCATCATGTGATGATTGATGAGTTCCAAGACACCTCTACCGTACAATGGAAGAACTTCAAGGTCTTACTGTCCGATGTCATCAGTCATGAGGAAGATGGCAGTCTGATCGTCGGAGACGTCAAACAGAGCATCTACCGATGGCGGGCAGGCGACTGGCGACTGCTCAACGGTATCGAACAGCAGTTCTCTGACCAACAGATGGAAGTCAGGTCGCTCAGCACGAACTATCGCTCCGAACGTAACATCATCACCTTCAACAACACCTTCTTCCAACATGCCGTCAAACTGGAGTATCAGGGACAGAGCGAACTCAGCAAGACGGAGGCTGAAGAGCTGAACAGGGCCTATGCTGACGTGAGACAGCAGGTGCCGGACCACCGGCAGGACAACGGGTATGTTCACGTCGAACTGTTACCTGCCGACGACTATCAGCAGCAGACGCTTCAGCGGTTGACGACGACCGTCAGTGAACTGCAATCACAGGGCGTCAGTCTGCGCGATATCGCCATCCTTGTCCGTTCCAACGCTCACATCCCACTGATTGCCAGACATTTCCTGGAGGAGATGCCGGAGGTGACCATCGTCTCCGACGAGGCATTCCGTCTGGACGCCTCCTGTGCCGTCCGTCTGCTCATTCATGCCCTTCGTCTTCTTGTCCATCCCGATGACATCCTCACCAAGGCTGCCATCATCAAAAGCTACCAGACCGACATCCTGCAGACAACTGTCCGTGATCAGGAACTGCTGTTAGCTACCAACGACCTCGACAAGCTACTGCCAGAGGCTTACATCCAGCATACCGACGAACTGTTGACTATGCCTATCTACGATCTCGTGGAAACGCTCTTCACCATCTTCGATCTGGAACGGTTGGAGGAGCAGAGTGCCTATATCCACACGTTCTACGATTATCTCACCGACTATATCAAGGAGAACACCACCGATATCGAGGCTTTCCTCACCGAGTGGGATGAGACCATCTGCGGAAAGACCATCCAGAGCGATGAGACGGACGGTGTGCGTATTCTCTCCATTCACAAGTCGAAAGGACTGGAATACGGTTACGTCATCCTCCCCTTCTGCGACTGGCAGATGGAGAAGTCGGGGAACATCCTTTGGTGCCGGCCGGCCGAAGCACCGTTCTCCGACCTGCCTATCGCACCGATCGACTATAGTCAAAAGCAGATGGTAGGCACCATCTACGAAGGCGACTATATGCATGAGCATCTGCAGAACACCGTCGACAATCTCAATCTGCTTTATGTGGCCTTCACCCGCAGTCGTCGAGGACTCTTTGTCATTGGCAAGAGAGATGCCAAGAACTCCCGTTGCGCTCTGATCCAAGAGTGTCTTCCGCTTGTGGCACAGGATATGTCCGGGGCCACGCTCGAAGGTGTGGATGACGAGCAGCAGCCGATCGTCTTCAGTTACGGTGCTCTCGGCGCCCCCGGGCAGTCCGACGATCATGACGCGCCATCGCCCAATCCCTTCCTGCAGTCGCCCGCACCCATCCATATCGGCATGAAGAGCTTCAGACGTAAGGTCAGCTTCCGTCAGAGCAACCGCAGTCGTGTGTTCATGGAAGGACACGACGGAGAGGGCGCCCAGCAGATGAGTTTCATACAGACGGGTAGTGTGCTGCATGAGATATTCTCTACCATCAGGACAACCGCAGACATCCCTGATGCCCTGCAACGATTACAGTCCGAAGGGGTGCTCTATGATGATCATATCACGGCAGAGAAGATCGGAGAGATGATCAGGAAACGACTGAGCGACCCACGGGTGACCGAGTGGTTCTCGCCTGGATGGACACTCTTCAACGAGTGTACGATCCTGACGACGGAAGACGGACAGGTCAAGGAGCGCCGCCCCGACCGTGTGATGACCGACGGCCAGCGCTGGGTCGTCGTCGACTTCAAGTTCGGCTCACCCAAGCCCGACTACCCCGACCAGGTACGCGAATACATGAGTCTCCTCGCCTCCATGGGCCACCAGCACATCACCGGCTACCTCTGGTACGTCTACAGCAACAAGATAGAAGAAGTAAAGTAAGAACGTTAAGATGATATCACTCACGAAATAGTTGACATGAAAAGTTTCCTTGAACATATCGCTGAAGAGCTGCTGGAGAAGTTTGGGACGGACCTGTCGCGTATTGCGGTGGTGTTCCCGAACAAACGTGCATCGCTCTTCCTCAACGAGCATCTGGCCCGACTGGCAGGAAAGCCGCTATGGAGTCCGGCATATATCACTATCAGCGACCTTTTCCGTAGTCTCTCTCCATTAAAGGTGGCCGACCCCATCCTGCTGGTCTGCGAACTGCACCGCTGCTTCACCGAGTGCACAGGCATCGACGAGACGCTCGATCATTTCTATGGCTGGGGACAGCTGTTGTTGGCCGACTTCGATGATGTGGACAAGAACATGGCACCTGCCGACAAGGTGTTCGCCCTTCTTCGTGATATCCATGAGCTCGACGATGTGTCGTATCTCACTGATGAGCAGCGCGAGATCATCCGTCGCTTCTTCAGTAACTTCTCCGACGATCATAACACAGAGCTCAAGGAACGCTTCCTCAAACTATGGAGTCATATCGGTGACATCTATCATCTCTTCAACCGGAAACTCGCCGACCGACAATTAGCCTACGAGGGAGCACTGTACCGACAGGTGGCTACCGACAAGACGCTCCAGTTCGAATACGACACGTATGTCTTCATTGGCTTTAATCTTCTCCATCCGGTCGAACAGGAGCTCTTTCGCCGGTTGGAGCGCGAAGGCAAAGCATTATTCTACCAGGATACTGAAGACATTCCTCCACGGAGCACCACATTCATCTCCGCTCCCACAGAGAACAGTCAGGCCCGTTATATCAGTCGGTGGCTCTCGGAGAAAAACCGTATTGCCGCCGGACACCGCACAGCCATCGTCTTGTGCGACGAGAGTCTGCTGCTGCCCGTCGTACACAGTCTGCCCGACACGGTGGAGAAGGCTAACATCACGACGGGCTATCCGCTCTACCAGACACCTATCGCTTCGCTGATCTCCCAGCTGATCAGTCTGCAGACTATAGGCTATTCCCCGAAGGCGGGAAGCTATCGTCTGCGACATATCAACGCTGTGCTCCGTCACCCCTATGCCAAATATATCTCTCCCAGATACCAGGATCTGGTTCAAGAGCTGAACGCCAAAAGGATGTATTATCCGGAGATAGGGTTCCTCTCCTCTGACGAAGGACTGGCGCTGCTCTTCCAGCATCACGACACCCCTATTCTCAAATGGCTGCTCTCACTGGTCCGACATATCGCCACCAGCTATAGACAGACTGAGGCGGAGGGGCCTCTCGACACCGAGAGCCTCTTCAGGATGCACACGTTGCTCAACCGTATCAACGGGCTTGTGGTGAGCGGCGAGCTGTCCGTAGATGTGATCACCCTGCAGCGGCTTATCATGCAGCTTATCCAGACCACCACCATCCCCTTTCACGGTGAACCGATAGAAGGGATACAGATCATGGGTGTGCTGGAGACCAGAAACCTGGACTTCGACCATGTGCTGCTGCTATCCTGTAATGAGGGTAACATGCCGCGCGGGATCAACGACACCTCGTTCATTCCCTACTCCATCCGCAAGGCATATGGTCTGACAACCGTCGACAACAAGGTGGCCATCTACGCGAACTACTTCCACCATCTGCTTCAGCGAGCCAGTGATGTGACACTCGTCTATAACAACTCCACCAACGACGGTCAGACTGGAGAGATGTCGCGCTTCATGCTGCAACTGATGGTAGACGGTCGACAGACCATCACGTACCAGACGCTCAAGGCCGGACAGCAGTCGTCACTCCGTATGCCCAAACCTATTGAGAAGACCGAAGCAGTAATGGAGATCCTACGGCAACGGTTCCTCCAGAACACCGGTATTGTCAGTCCTACGGCCATCAGCAACTATCTGCGTTGTCAGCTCCGTTTCTTCTACCGATATGTCAGCAACCTGGCCGAGCCGGACAATAACGACGAGGACTTGATAGACAACCGGATCTTCGGAAACATCTTCCACCTGTCAGCCCAGAAGGTCTATGAGTACCTGATGCAACTAACGGGTGACCACATCACCGCATTAGCTATCGACGACCTGCTCAAGAACAATATAGAGATCGAGCGCATCGTCGACAATGCCTTCAAGCGTGAACTCTTCCAGATCAAGGACCCGTCGCGCCGCCTTCCTCCGCTCGACGGTCTTCAGCTCATCAACCGCGAGGTCATCATCAGGTATATCCGACAGTTGCTCGAGACAGACAAACGACTCACGCCGTTCACCATCCTCGGTCTTGAGAAAGAGATTTCCATGCCTTTGGCCATTCGTGTCAACGACCATACGGCTGATGCGCAAGATACACACGAGACAATCCTTAAGATAGGTGGGTATATCGACCGTCTCGACAGCGTCGTCGACCCAGAGACCGGTGAGGAACGCATTCGCGTCATCGACTACAAAACCGGTGCCTATCATATCAAGCCTCTGGCTGATGTCGATGCGATCTTCGATCCAGAGAACATCAAGGAGCACAGCGACTATTTCCTCCAGGCATTTCTCTATAGTCATATCATCCGTCGGGAGACTGACACAGCCGTAAGTCCTGCCTTACTGTTCATCCAGCATGCAGGCACCGACGACTACGACCCAACGCTCAAGCTGGGTAAAGAACGTGTACGGGATATAGCCACAGAAGCTCCCCGGTTCATGAAACTGCTGAACGAGACCATCTCGGATATCTTCAATGCGGATATCACCTTCATGCCAACCAATGATATGAAGCGCTGCCACACCTGTCCTTATGCGACCCTCTGTGGGAGATAAGGGCGATGCAGACTCTATCGGTTCTTGTTCTTGACGAACCAGTTGTGTGTGAAGTGATACATGACAAGGGCCACGATGACAAGAGCCAGCGACATCAGCAGTGATGAGATCTTCTCACCCTGGAAGAGTGCCAGTCCGAGACCTATACCACATGCGATGCCTCCTTCCCAACCGAGAAGGAAGGTGCTCTGTGAGGTGCCTCTCTGACAATGACGACTCAGCTTGATGAAGAAGAGCAGGAAGCGGGAGCCGATGATACCGATACCAAAGCCTATAAACAGAGGTGCCGCATACCATACGATCGGTTGTGTACGGGTAATCATCATCAGCAGTGCGGCAAACAGCAAGATCAGTCCGGAGACGACCTCACTCTTCACTTCTGCATCGCGGAAGACGAAGCGTTGTGCCAATAAGGCCAACAGGAACCCTATCATCATCATCGCATAGAAATGCTCAGAGAAATCGACGGAAAAGAGGATGCCCACCGCCACCGTCACCAACAGGAGATTCACAAAGAGCGGAAATCCGTGAGGCAGGAAAAAACGGTCAAGACTGACCACAGGCACATGATCCAACGGGGTGCGGAAGGGGAAATGCACCAAGGCAACGAGCACCAAGGCAACGAACGCACAACCAGCTGCACAGAGCATGACGACAGAAAAGCCAAAGCTGCGCTCTATCAGAAGACCAGCCAACGGTCCCAGAGAAAGGGAAAACCGACTGAACCATGCTGCGGAGTGATTCGCCTCTGTACGCTGGAACGACTCACTGGTATCGATGATCAGCGTACTGGTAAGCGTCATCTGCGCCAATCCGAAGAAGGCACCGAAGGCAAAACGATGGCCCATCAGCAAAGGAAGTTCCATATTGCGGCATAAAACCGCATCCAGATAATACAACAAGGCCAACAGGCATACGACAGCCAGTACGGCGATAATGCAGACCATATTACGACGGTAATGCTGAACGAGAAAGGACACGAAGAGTCCGAAGAAGAACAGGCCTACGCCAAAGGCTCCCATGACCGCACCGACCTCATGGAACGACAGACCCTGTCCCTGAAGGAGCCAACGGGGCATGACTGGAACGAGCATATAGACCGACATCGTAAGCAGTAGGTTTGCTACAGCCAGACGCCAGAAGTCATGATGCCATAGGCGGATATGTACAGGCGTGTTCTGCGAGTTCATAAAGGGAGGAATTTGAATGTGTCAATCAACGATTCATAGGTCAGTCCTCTGTAGTCGGTGATCTGGATGTCTGAAAGGGGAGCTATCGCCTCGACAGGATTCGTCGTGGCCAAGCCCACTACCGACATCTCCGCAGCCCTACCAGAACGAAGTCCGTTAAAGCTATCCTCAAACACGACACACTCCTCGGCATCCACACCAAAGAGTTCTGCTGCCTTCAGATAACATTCCGGATCAGGCTTGCTACGGGTAAAATCCTCGGATGTGAGAACTCTGTCAAAGAGAGAACGAAAAATCGGTTGGTGCTTGTTCACACTTTCCATCTTCGGTTGGTTGGAACTTGTGACGACAGCCGTCAGGACACCGTGTGATCGCAAGTCAGAGATAAGCGTCTCAAATCCGTCGATAAAATCATAATGCATCGTCTGTTCATAAGCATTAAGTCGATTAGTAATCGACTCACGCTCAGGCTCTAAGTCACCACTGAACCAACGCTCATAGATCTGAGTAAGCGTCTGTCCCTTGATCTCATGCTCAAGACCAGGTCGCTCCGGGTGATACTGTCGACATATCATTCCCCAGAATATCGAATACTGAGGTTCTGTGTCGAAGACGACACCATCGAGGTCAAACAGGGCCGCTTTAAGTTTTCTCTGCTTCATCTCATTAAATTTGGGTGCAAAATTAATATTTTTTAGCGAGAAATTTGCTTTTTTACTAATTAAACTGTATTTTTGCACTTAAATAAATGATATAACTACAGGCGTATGAAGAATTTTAACCTACTTTCCATGATCACGTTACTGATGATTGCCTGTGGAGGAAATGATGAGGACGCCATTAAGTTCGACTCCTTTGAGGTTGACAAAGTTGCCGTTCTTTCCAATGATGATCCCTCACCTCGGTGTCAGGTACATCTTCACATGAACCAGGCGACAAAAGCCTGTGGACATCGCGGCGAGCTGATCAACGCGACAGTGATGAGACGCTTGCTCGACCTTGAGGACAGTTCGATGAAACTGGCAGCAGAGACCTTTGCTGACAAGTACACACAATCGTACATCACCAATATGCTGCCGTTATACAATCAAGACCGTTCCGACACACTGAAACGCCAATGGTATGAGTATCATTACATTATCGACACCAACACTCAGAAAGGTTCCAAGAACAGTGTGGTCTATCTGGCCACCATCGACTACTATGAGGGAGGTGCACACGGCATCAACCAGTTGCTGACAATGAACTTTGACACAAGGACCGGACGACTGTTGACCATGAAAGATATCTTTGCATCCGGCTACGAGCAGCCTCTTCAAGAGATGCTGTTGCAGGCGCTGATGGAGAAGACGGGACTGAACAGTCTGACGGCGCTGCATGAGAAGGGTTACCTGTACTCGATGGATATCTTCCCGGCAGAAAACTTCATCCTCGGCGATGAGACCATCACCTTTGTCTATAACCCCTATGAGATTGCACCGTATGCCTTAGGCAGCACCGAACTGACTCTCCCATATAGTCAGTTAAGTAAGATTCTCAATTACTCATTCGAATATTAACAGAATATGAAAGCAGACTGCATTTACAGATATTTCCCCCATCTGACGGAACAGCAGAAACAACAGTTCGAGGCACTCGACGACCTGTACCGCGACTGGAACACAAAGATTAATGTGATCTCACGCAAAGATATCGACATGCTGTATGAGCATCATGTGCTCCACTCGCTGGCCATTGCAAAGATGATTCACTTCACACAGGGTACGCACATCCTGGATTTCGGAACAGGAGGTGGGTTCCCAGGCATCCCCCTTGCCATTCTCTTTCCAGACTGTGAGTTCAAACTCATCGACGGCACCGGCAAAAAGATCCGTGTGGCACAGGAGATCAGCAATGCCATCGGGCTCAAGAACTGTCACCCGGAACATATCCGCGGAGAGGAAGAGAAAGGGAAATATGATTTTGTGGTGAGTCGAGCCGTGATGCCTCTCCCCGATCTGGTGAAGATCATTCGGAAAAACATCTCGAAGACCCAACAGAATGCGCTTCCTAATGGTCTCATCTGTCTAAAAGGCGGAGACCTGCAGGCAGAGACCCAGCCATTCAACAAGATCGTCGAGACGGCTGAGATCAGCAGTTTTTTCAAGGAGGAGTGGTTTGATACCAAGCATGTCGTCTATCTACCCATCTGATTATGCTTAACATCAAGACTTTTGTTTGTAACCTGCTCGCAGAAAACACCTACGTGGTGAACGACGAGACAGGCGAGTGTGTTATTATCGATTGCGGAGCCTACTATCAGGAAGAGCGAAATGCCATCATACAGTATATCGACGAGAATCATCTCCGGCCTGTCCACCTGCTCTGCACACACGGACATTTCGATCATAACTTCGGTATCGACACCATCTACGATACCTACGGACTACAGGTAGAGGTTGCACGCGAGGATGAGTTCCTGATCGCAGACCTGCCGGGACAGTTTCATGCCATGATAGGTGGAACCCTTAAACGGAGATACCCGCCGGTCGGCAGGTATTTCCGTGAGGATGAGACCATCCGCTTCGGGAGCCATCAGTTCAAGGTCCTGAAGACTCCAGGCCATTCGCCCGGTGGTGTCGTATTCTATTGCGAGGAAGAACATGTGGCCTTTACAGGTGACACCATCTTCAAGATGAGCATCGGACGAACAGACTTTGAACGCGGCAGTTACGAAGAACTGATGAACAGTCTGCAAACGGTCATCGCAAAGATGCCCGGAGAGACCGTCCTTTACTGCGGGCACGGTCCCAAGACCTCTGTCGGTGAGGAGTTACGCTCGAATCCCTATCTTCGTTAAGAAGACAGAGAATCACTTGCATCGGTCATACCATTCCTTCAGCATGCCCCTAGCTACACCATGATGCGTCACATCATCAAGGGCTTCGCGTGCCTCCTTACGGCGCCCCTGTCGAAGTAGGATGTCAACCTTCGACACGACGAAGTCGACATTCGCAGGCTGTAGTCGGATAGCCTCATCCCAATCATAGAGTGCCGCATCATTCATCTGCTGCTCCATCTCATAGACAGCCCGGGCAGCATAGGCATCGGCACTGTCAGGGAACAGCTGCACGATACGGTTCAATTCATCAAACGTATCGGTCTTACGTCCCATCTTCTGCAGAACATGCGCCAGTCCCAGACGTGCTTCCAGATGTTTGGGTTCCATCGCAAGGAACGCCTCATAATCCGCCTTAGCCATATCATAATGGCGCAACTTACTCTGACAATAGGCGCGGAAATATAGAGCAGCCAAGTTCCGGTCATCGATGCGGAGCACATGACCATACTCCTCTACCGCGTACTCCCATTGCTGAAGATTGATGTTCGCCTCTGCTTTCTTCAAACGCAGGTCTGTATTCTTCGGATCCTGTCGGATAGCCTCAATCAGGAAGGATACCGAATCACGCCACTGCTGTGAGGTCTGGGCCCCGGCAGAGCCCACGCCCAGGAGCAGTAAAAGAACAAGAATCGCCCTATTCATTTTCATAATGCTTTGTTCTCGATATATGCTACGATCCATGCTCCTACCTCACGAGTGCCGTACCGGGCACCACCATCGACCTGAATCTCTGGCGTACGTACATGAGCATCAAGCGAAGCATTTACGGCCTCACGGATAAGTGCCCCTTCCTGCTCAAGTCCGAAATGCTCCAACAGCATGGCAGCAGAGAGAATCTGCGCCAACGGGTTGGCCAGGTTCTGTCCGGCAGCCTGTGGCCATGAGCCATGCACAGGCTCGAACAGCGGCGTATGCTCGCCGAGAGAAGATGACGGCTGGAGTCCCATCGAACCAGTGATACAAGATGTCTCATCGGTCAAGATATCACCAAAGGTATTTTCCGTCACGACCACATCGAAGAAACGCGGTTCGGTCAGCACTCGCATCGAGGCATTGTCGATAAACATATAGTCGGTCGTCACCTCGGGATACTGTGGTTCCATCTCTTTGGCGATCTGACGCCACAGACGAGATGATGCCAACACATTCGCCTTGTCTACCACAGTGAGGTGCTTCCGTCGCTGCATCGCCATCTCAAAGGCAACCTTCAGGATACGTTCAATCTCCGGACGCGTATAGATATCGGTATCGTAAGCCTTGTCGTTATCCTGATATTTCTCGCCGAAATACATGCCTCCCGTAAGTTCGCGGATCACCACAAAGTCGGCACCTCGCAGAAGCTCTTCCTTCAAGGGTGACTTATGGAGCAGACAGTCGAAGGTGGCCACAGGACGCACATTAGCGAAGAGACCAAGTTTCTTACGCATAGCCAACAGCCCCTGTTCGGGACGCACTTTAGCCGTAGGATCATTGTCATACTTCAGATCACCGACAGCGGCAAAGAGCACGGCATCCGCCCGCATGCAGGTTTGGAAGGTCTCCTCGGGGAACGGATCGCCCACCTCGTCGATGGCATGAGCACCGACAAGTGCCTCTTCGTATTCGAACTGGTGTCCGTACTTCTTAGCTACAGCGTCAAGTACTGCCACACCCTGTTTCATGATCTCCGGTCCGATACCATCGCCCGGAAGGACTGCTATTCTTAGATTCATAACTCGTTATTCTTTTCTTTTTCAAATATGTTCAACATCTTAAAAGTAGCCTTGATGGCCGCCTCGGTCTGGTCTGCATCAAGACCACGCGTACGGAGGATCTTCCCTTGGTCGTTCCAGGTGATGGTGGTCTGCACCAACGCATCCGTACGTCCTCCAGGAGGAATACTCACCTGATAGTTCTGCAAGAGAGGGAACGAGCGATCCAGATATTTCTTATAGATATAACGTAGCGATCTCACGAAGGCGTCATACTGACCGTCGCCCGTAGCACTCGCCTCATACTGCCGACCGTTGATCTCCACCTTCACATTGGCACCCGGCTTCAGACCGTAGGCTGTCGACACCACATAGCTGATGAGTTTCACTCTATCCTCCGGAGCGTCATGCTTCAGCACATCGCTGACGATGAACGGCAGGTCCTCCTGTGTCACGATTTCCTTCTTGTCGCCCAGTTCTGTAATACGCTGCGTCACCCGTCGCGTCTGTTCTGCTGTCAGTTCTAATCCCAGTTCCTCAAGGTTCTTGGCGATATTCGCCCGTCCGCTGTTCTTTCCCAGCGCATACTCCCTTTTACGTCCGAAACGTTCCGGCACAAGCTCATTCTGGTATAAGCCGTTCTTATTATCGCCATCGGCATGCACACCAGCCACCTGCGTAAACACATTATCACCGATAATGGGTTGGTTGGGAGCGATGGCGATACCGCTATAGCCCTCCACCAGATGGGAGATATCATTCAACTTATCCTCCTGGATGTTCGTCTTGGCCTGGAACTGGTCCTTAAGAATCACCTGCACACTCGACAGTGGTGCATTACCACAACGCTCTCCCAGTCCGTTGACTGTCACATGCAGTCCTTTGGCACCACTCAGTACGGCAGCCAGAGAGTTCGACACAGCCAGGTCATAATCATTGTGGGCATGGAAATCGAAGTGGGCATCCGGATAGCGTTTCACCATTTTCCGGAAATACTCGATACACTGCAGAGGGTTCATGATACCTAAGGTGTCGGGCAGCATGAAACGGCGGATGCCGGTGTCACACAGCGCATCCATGACCTGATAGACATACGAAGGCGACTCCTTCATGCCATTCGACCAGTCCTCGAGATAGAGGTTGACCGAAAGGCCCTTCTCACGGGCATATCTCACTGTATCGAGGATATCATCGATATGCTCCTTGGGAGTCTTCTGCAACTGTTCCCTACAATGCCGCAACGACCCCTTCGCTAACAGGTTGATGGTCTTACAACCACACGATGCGATCCAATCGACACTGAGTTGTCCATCCACGAAGCCGAGCACCTCCACCCTGTCCAACATATCGATCTGAGCGGCATAGCGGCATATCATGGTCACAGCCTCTTTCTCCCCTTCCGACACCCTGGCCGAAGCCACCTCTATACGATCGACATTGAGATCGCGCAGCAGCATACGTGCAATCATCAGTTTCTCATGAGGCAGGAAACTGACACCGCTTGTCTGCTCGCCATCCCGTAATGTCGAGTCCATAATCTCCACAAACGGTCTGAGCTTTTTATAGTGCCCTACTTGTTCTGCTGTTCCCATTGTTCCGTCTTTATTTTGTTCTGAACCAAGTAGTCGATATCATCGAATCCATTGGTTAGACAGTGTTTCTTATAGCCGTTAATCTCGAAATGCTCACTGCGGCCAGTCTCCTTATTGGTCACCGTCTGGTTGGGCAGGTCAACCTCCACCAACATCTTCGGGTTTTCCCTGATACTCTGGAAGAGTTCTGCGAGGAAGACCTCGCTGACCTGTACGGGCAGCACGAAGTTGTTCAGTTCGTTGTTCTTATGTATGTCAGCAAAGAAACTACTGATCACCACCCGGAAACCATAACCGGCGATGGCCCACGCTGCATGCTCGCGCGACGAGCCACTACCGAAGTTCTTACCAGCCACGAGGATACATCCGCCGTAGGTAGGATCGTTCAGCACGAAGTCCTTGTTCAACGTCCCGTCAGCATGATAGCGCCAGTCGCGGAACAGGTTATCGCCAAAAAACTGCTCTTCCCTCGTCGTTGCCTTCAGAAAACGTGCAGGTATGATCTGATCAGTGTCCACATTCTCCAATGGAAGGGGTACACACGTCGATGTTATGATATCAAATTTCTGTTTCATGGTCTTATCACATCATTAAATCTCTTGGGTCAGCGATCACGCCTGTCACAGCAGCGGCAGCAGCCGTAAGTGGCGATGCCAGGATCGTGCGAGCACCTGGTCCCTGACGACCTTCAAAGTTACGGTTAGAGGTTGAGACAGCAAGTTTGCCGGCAGGTATCTTATCGTCGTTCATCGCCAGACAAGCAGAACAGCCGGGCTGACGAATCTCAAAGCCTGCCTCTTCGAGGACTTTGTCCAGTCCCTCCTCACGGATCTGACGATCGACAGCCCACGAGCCTGGCACAAGCCAAGCTGTGATGCTGATTGCCTTCCGCCTTCCTTTCACGATAGAAGCAAAAGCCCGGAAGTCCTCTATACGTCCATTCGTACAGGCACCGAGGAACACGTAGTCAACTTTCGTGCCCAACAACTTCTCTCCGGCCTTGAACCCCATATATTCCAACGATTTCTCCTCTCCAGGCACACTGGCGCCATTCTTGGAAGGGATAGAAGAAGTGATGCCAATGCCCATGCCCGGATTCGTTCCATAAGTGATTCGCGGTTCTATATCTTCCGCCCTGAATGTCAACTCCTTATCAAACACAGCATCATCATCGCTCTTCAGTGTTTTCCAATAGGCAACAGCCTTCTCCCAGTCCTCACCCTTCGGTGCGAACTCGCGTCCTTTGAGGTAGGCGAAGGTGGTCTCGTCAGGAGCGATAAAACCACCACGAGCACCCATCTCGATAGACAGGTTACAGAGCGTCAAGCGCCCTTCCATCGACATATCGCGCACCACCTCTCCGGCATACTCCACGAAATAACCTGTAGCACCCGAGGTGGTCAACTGAGCCATCAGGTAGAGTGCCACATCCTTAGGTGTCACCCCCTTCCCGAGTTGACCGTTGATGTTGATACGCATGGACTTCGGCTTTTGCTGGAGAATACACTGTGAGGCCATCACCATCTCCACCTCCGATGTTCCGATTCCGAAAGCCACAGCACCCATGGCACCATGTGTGGAGGTATGAGAGTCGCCACACACGATCGTCATACCAGGGAGCGAGAGTCCCTTCTCCGGTCCCACCACATGGATGATACCGTTGTTCTTGTCCATCATCCCATAGTGCGTCAGTCCGAACTCCTTTGCGTTCCTGGCCAGCGTGTCCACCTGGTTTCTCGATACCGGATCCTCGATGGGTTTATCCTGATCGTGCGTAGGGGTATTATGGTCCGGCATGCAATAGATACGTTCTGGACGGAAACATCTCAGTCCTCGCGCCCTCAGTCCGTCAAAAGCCTGAGGCGAAGTCACCTCATGACAATACAGACGGTCGATATAGAGTTGTGTCGGACCATCCTCCACAACCTGTACCACATGTTTGTCCCATATCTTATCAAATAGTGTATTCATATTCTTAATCCTCGACTTTAAACTTATTGATACAATCGATATACGCCTCTACGGAAGCCGTCACGATGTCCGTATTGGCACCGAAGCCGTAATACAGACCACCGTTGTATTCGACCTGCATGTGCACCTTACCCACATCGTCCGAGCCTTTTGAGATGGCCTGGATCGTAAACTCCTTCAGCGTCATCTGCTTCATGATGATCTTCTTCAGAGCCTTGATGGCCGCATCGACAGGACCGTTTCCGCTGGCGGCAGCCTCGAACTTCTGTCCACTGATGTCGAGACCGATGCTGGCCACCGACTTCACGCCCTTACCAGTCGTCACCTGCAGGAAGTCAAGTTTCACAGCGTGAGCCTCGGCTGTGTCGGCACCGGCAAGCATCATCACATCGGCATCCGTCACCTCTTTCTTCTGGTCGGCCAGCACGAGGAACTTCTCATAAATGCTGTCGAGCTTATCCTCCTCAAGGTCCACACCGTTCACATGCAGACGATGCTTCAACGCAGCACGTCCAGAACGGGCTGTGAGCACAATCGAGTTGTCGTCGATACCCACATCCTTCGGGTCCATAATCTCATAGGTATGCACATTCTTCAGCACCCCGTCCTGATGGATGCCACTGGAATGGGCAAAGGCATTACGCCCCACAATGGCCTTATTCGGCTGCACGGGCATGTTCATCAAACTCGACACCATACGCGATATCGGGTATATCTTCGTCGTATTGATGTTCGTGTCTATACCCAGTCCTTTATGGCATTTCAGGATCATAGCAATCTCCTCCAACGAGGTATTACCGGCACGCTCACCGATACCATTGATGGTCACCTCCACCTGTCGTGCACCAGCCATCACACCACTGAAGGTGTTCGCTGTAGCCATACCCAGGTCGTTATGGCAGTGGGTGGATATGATGGCACGGTCGATGCCATCGACATGCTCCTTCAGGTACTTGATCTTCTCAAAATACTCCTGTGGCAGACAATAGCCCGTCGTATCGGGGATATTCACCACGGTGGCACCTGCCTTGATCACGGCCTCAACCACCTGTGCCAGATATTCATTATCTGTACGCCCTGCATCCTCGCAATAGAACTCCACATCGTCGACATAGCGCTTGGCATATTTCGTGGCGGCCACAGCCTGCTCGAGAATCTTCTCACGGGTGGAGTTGAACTTAAACCGGATATGCTCGTCGCTGGTACCGATACCTGTATGGATACGCTTATGCTTGGCATACTTCAGAGCCTCGAAGGCCACGTCGATATCATGCTCCACGGCACGTGTCAGCGCACAGATCACAGGCCAGGTCACTGCCTTAGAGATCTCTATCACGGAATTGAAGTCACCAGGACTTGAGATCGGGAAACCTGCCTCGATCACGTCTACACCCAACTGCTCCAGGGCCTTGGCCACCTGGATCTTCTCTACCGTGTTCAACTGACAACCGGGTACCTGTTCCCCGTCGCGAAGTGTTGTGTCGAAAATAAATAATCTGTCACTCATCTTTCTTTATTGTATTACTTTTATTACCCAATCCAAAAAATAAAGCCTTTCGCACTCGGAAGTGAGAAAGGCTTCAATATTCAGTTTCATGTATCTGACCTATATACACACCCTATCACTTCCGCCTGCCCCCTGCAGTCGAATAATAATAAGGCCGTTAAGTAGATTCAGACTCATCATAAATTCTCTTGTTATTGAAATCGGGTGCAAAGTTATACATTTTCTCTCATTCAAACAAATAATTCGTTACTTTTTTTATAAAAAATCTTTCAATCCGTCACCTTTGAGCGCACACAAGTCTTTAAACTATCACATTTTCAGCACTTAGTACCTTGTACGAATCCCTAAAGTATGTTACAAATATAGCACATTCGGATGAAATATGGATAATAATTCGTACTTTTGTTGCATGTTTTGAGAATAATTAGGATCATTAAACAAGAAAACAACACCATAAATATGAATAAGACGATATTGATTACAGGTGCGACAAGCGGTATCGGACTGGCTTGCGCGAGGAAATTCGCTGCCAACGGCGATAGACTGATCTTGACAGGAAGGAACGAGCGACGACTGAACGACATCAGCAAGGAACTGAAAGCCCAGGGCACAGAGGTACTCACGCTGCTCTTCGACGTGAGAGACCGCGACAAGGCCAAGGAAGCCGTTGCTTCCCTACCCTCTGAGTGGCAGACCATCGACGTGCTGGTTAACAATGCCGGACTGGCCCTCGGATTGGAACCGGAATATGAAGGCTGCTTCGATGACTGGGAGACGATGATCGACACCAATATTAAGGGACTGCTTACCATGACCCGCCTGATTGTGCCGGGTATGGTGGAACGCAACAGCGGACACATTATTAATATAGGTTCTGTTGCTGGCGATGCGGCCTATGCAGGCGGCAACGTCTATTGTGCCACCAAGGCGGCCGTCAAGGCCCTGTCCGACGGTCTGCGTATCGATGTGGCTGACACCGCCATCCGTGTTACCAACCTGAAGCCCGGACTTGTTGAGACCAATTTCAGCAATATCCGCTTCCACGGCGACAACGACCGTGCCGCCAATGTCTATAAGGGCATCAAGCCCCTGACGGGCGACGATATCGCCGACGTGGCCGTCTATACCTCTAATGCGCCGGCCCATGTCCAGATTGCCGAGGTACTCATCCTCGCCACCCACCAGGCCAGCGGCAGTGTCATCGTCAGGAAATAACTATTGCATCAATCAACCCAACCGAATATGAAAAAGAAAACCATCATCACCCTTCTGCTCACCCTCATCGCTGTGGTGGGACAGAGTCAAGAGAACAACACCAGTTACACCTTCAAAAGCGATATCAGGGAGATCATCAAGGACATGGCCAACGACGATGTCACCCTTGAGAAGTACTTTCTCGTGGACTATGCGAGCAAAGAACCCATCACAAAGAAACAGGTCTGGAAGGACAGTGTGATCAGCATCAGCGGCAAGACCGATGCCCCGCGCCTGGTACAACTCAGTCTTGAGATGAAGATTCCCGGTGGGGTCAGAACCAAGTCCTTCCCCTTTATCCTTGAACCAGGTGATATCGTGTTCACGATCGACACAAAGACCTTCTCCGTTGGAGGCACCCCCAGGAACGAAGCCTTGTTCAAAGCGATCAACGAACTGCGAGAGGCTTATAAGGCAGACGACTTCGAGAAGGTCCGTCAAATACCCAAGGATTATATCCTGCAGCACAAAGACGACATCAGTGCCGTCCTTATGCTGACCGCTAACGGGAAGCCTGATACGCCCGACGAGGCAGCAGAGCAACTCGCACTCATCGAGCAATGCGGTAACGTGGTTCGACAGCACCCTGCCATAATCAAAAGCATCGAAGATGCGAACACCATCCTGAACAGACCCAAAGAGGGGGATATGTTCAAGGATTTTGCCGTAGACTATGACGGTAAGACGCACCGTCTCTCCGACTACGTAGGGCGCGGCAAATATGTCGTTGTCGACTTCTGGGCCTCATGGTGTGGTCCCTGCAGAAGAGAGATTCCCAACCTCATCTCCTTATATGAGAAATATAAGAATCGTGACTTCACCATTGTCGGTGTTGCCGTGAACGACAAGCCTGAGGCTACGTTGAAGGCTATCGCCCAGGATTCTATCCCCTATCCTCAGATACTCAACACACAAGACATCACACCGCATCTCTATGGCTTCGATGGCATTCCTTACATGGTTCTCTTCGCCCCCGATGGCCATATTCTCGCCTGCGGACTTCGTGGTGAGGCTCTTAACAACAAACTAGCAGAGATCTTTGGGGAATGAAAAGACTGATAACAGCACTACTGCTGACAGCCAGTATGATGGCGTCGGCCCAGACGAACTACGACGACCCTACCCGTTGGGCGGTCGATGCCCAGTTTGGAGGAGCAATACCACTCATAGGACATAACGACCTGACAGGCCCCGGCTATTTCACGGGTTCTACGAAAGGACGTCATGGAACAGTCAACAAGCTACATGCAGAACTCTATATGCCCAACACTCATTTCTCAGTGAAAGGCGGTTACGAGCGCGAGCGACTCTCCATCCTATCGGGCGACGCCGAGACAGAACTGAAAGAGATGATGTTGGGCGGTCGCTGGTATCCTGCACCTTGGATATGGAACGTGCAACCGTTCGTCGGACTTGATGGCTATCTGAATATCAGCAGTTTGAACGAGCATTATTCAATCAGTTCCTCAGAAGGATATCAGAGAACGACAGACATCCACCAGCCGCGCTTCAGTGTGGCTCCGGTCATTGGCATGGATATCTTTGTATTCTCTCACATCGCCATACAGATGGAGTATGGCTTCCGGGTGGGAGTTGGTTCTCACATGACCGCCACGTCCACCTTCAAGCGCATGCCCGGTGAGACTTTTGTGACCAAGAGCGACCTGCATCGTCATTGCTTCTCGATAGGATTGAAGGTAACCTTCCCGTTCAAGTTCACATCCGACGATGGCAGATCGTT
>NZ_FOIQ01000001.1:588471-1008584 GCF_900110895.1 Prevotella aff. ruminicola Tc2-24
TATATATATATGGTGATGTAACCAACCAGTTTGCCGAGATAAAAGTAACCCAATGAGAGGTCGGGGTTCTCAATATCAAGGAGCAGACGGGAGCCACGACAGGCAATTATAGTTATTAAGGGCAGTCATCGGTCTTCTTTCGACAACTGCCCTATCATTTATAGTTTGTTTTTCTGAGAAACCTTAGAACACCTCCGAGCGGAGTCGCTTGGCAGCCTCGACCAGGTTCTTAAGACTCTGTGTGGTCTCCTGTTCTCCACGGGTCTTCAGACCGCAGTCCGGGTTCACCCACACATTCTCCTTCGGGATCTTCGCGATGATCTTATGTAGCACCCCGACGATCTCGTCGACCGACGGCACACGCGGCGAGTGGATATCATAGACACCCGGTCCCACCTCCGTCTCAAACTGCACCGCTTTCAGAGCATCGAGCAGCTTCAGGTCGGAACGACTGGCCTCGAACGTGATGACATCGGCATCCATTGCATCGATATCCCTGACGATATCCCCGAACTCACTGTAACACATATGTGTATGTATCTGAGTCTCTGGCTTCACCTTCGCATGCACCAGTCGGAAGGCCGGTATAGCCCAGTCCAGATAATCGCTGTGCCAACAGCTCTTGCGTAGGGGCAGTTTCTCACGCAGTGCCGCCTCGTCGATCTGGATAATCCTGATGCCGTTGCTTTCGAGGTCGAGCACTTCGTCGCGGATGGCCAGAGCTATCTGTAGTGCCTGTTCTTTGAGAGAGATATCCTCACGTGGGAACGACCAGTTGAGGATGGTGACCGGTCCTGTCAACATACCCTTGACGGGCTTGTTGGTACAACTCTGGGCGAAGACCGACCAGTCGACCGTCATCGGCGCACTCCGACTGACATCTCCCCAGACGATCGGCGGTTTGACGCATCGTGTACCATAGCTCTGTACCCAGGCATTCTGCGTAAACACATACCCGTCCATCTTCGAACCGAAGTACTCCACCATGTCGTTGCGCTCGAACTCACCATGCACCAGCACGTCGAGCCCGATGCTCTCTTGCAGTTTGATGCACTCCAGTATCTTGTTTCTGTTGAAGTCTATATACTGTTCGCGTGAGATCGTACCCTTTCTGAAGGCCGTACGGGCGGCACGCACCTCTGCCGTCTGCGGGAAAGAGCCGATGGTGGTCGTGGGCAGTGCCGGCAGACGGAACACCTCCTTCTGCACCTGACGACGCGCAAGACGAGCAGGCGTACGCTCGAAGTCGGCCTCCGACAGTTGTGCCAGAGCATTTCTCACATCAGCATGGGGGACTGTGCGCACGCCGGCGAACAACGTCTTATTGCGTCCAAGTGCGGCCGTGTCGCCACTGGCGAGGTCGACCAACTCCGTGAGCTTCTCCTCGGCGAAGGCAAAATAATCAAGAATATCGGTCGACAGTCTCTCCTCGGCAGCCACCGTGTAGGGCACGTGCAGGAGAGAGCACGATGTCGATATCACCACGCGCTCCGGTGCCACCAACTGCTCGATGCTGGCGATCAGCGCATTCTTCTGTGCATAGTCGGCCCGCCAGATGTTCTTGCCGTTCACGACACCAGCGAAGAGCAGTGCGTCCTTGGGGAAGCCCGTCTGCAACAGTTCGAGCGACTTCTGTCCTTCCACGAAGTCGAGACCGATGCCATCGAAGCCGAGGGCCACCACATCGCGATACACATCGCGGATATCCCCGAAATACGTCTGAAGGAGCACCTTCAGTCCGGTGGCATGCAGTCGTCCTACGAGCGAGGCATAGATCGCCTTGAACAATGCCCGTTCCTCGGCGGTCACGTCGAGCACCAGTGCCGGCTCAGCGATGCTGATCCACGAGGCACCCGCCGCCGCCAGTTGTCCACCGATCTGTGCGTATGCCTCCACGGCCGCCTCCACAAAGTCAGCAGCACGTTTCTGACCACAGTAACGGGCCAGGTGCAGGAAGGTGTAGGCACCTATCAAAGCCGGCACCGTGTCAATACCCAGTGCCTTCGCCTCCGCGTAGTCCCTCACGGGCTTGTCGCCCTGCAACCTCAGCACGGTGTCATCGTCGAGCTCTGGTTCTATATAATGGTAGTTTGTGTTGAACCACTTCTTCATCGGGAGAGCCTTCACGTCGCCCTTCTCACCCTGATAACCATGGGCCGCGGCGAAATAGGTCTCCAACTCAGAGAGGCCCAACTGGCGGTAGCGCTCTGGCACCACGCCCAAGAGGAATGCCGTGTCGAGCACATTATCATAGAAAGAGAAATCGTTCGACGGAATCAACGAGATACCCCTCTCCTGTTGTCTCTGCCAACCATACCGGCGCATCTCGGCTCCTACTCGTTGGAGTTCATCCCCAGAGATCTCACCCTTGAAAAACTTCTCACATGCGAACTTCAGTTCGCGCTTTCTCCCGATACGTGGGAATCCTATCACGGATGTCTTTTTTACTGTCATAGTCGGTTTATGATTTAAATTCTTGATCTTCATTTTCCGGGTGCAAAGATATGTAACTCCGTGCAGACCAACAAGACTTTCCTTTAAATTCGGAAAAACATACTGCATTTGTATCGACATAACCAAATAACACAGAATATTATTCTGCTTAATAAGAAAAGAACCATCTATAGGGAAATCCCCCACCCCGTATAGGGAAATTCCTTTGCCACATCAGAGATTTTGTTGTTCCTTTGCAGTGTGAATCATCAAGATATCACATCCGTAGCATAATAACGAATTCAACTATTATAAACCATTAGTATTATGAAACAGATTCTTATGATCCTGGCCGCCATGATCTCCATGGAGGCGGCCGCACAGAACGAGACGTACAATCCCAAACGTAGTGTCAACCTCGAAGTGCTCGGTGCATCGGGCCTTGTCGGCGTCAACTACGACTCACGCTTCAAGACCGGATCGCCCTGGGGCTATCGTGTGGGTATCGGCTACGTCTACAGCGAGCGTTCCAACATGTTCGCTCACTCCCGTTCCCTACAAGGTCCCGACATCCCTTTGGAACTGAACTATCTGTTGGGAAAGAAAAGCAGCAAGCTCGAATTAGGTCTCGGTGTCAATTTCGGCTACTACAAAGAGAAATACAACAATTACGGTATGGTGCCCGTTGGCGAGGATCACGGAGTAACAGTATATGAAAGCGTACTGATCGGGAAGGACTCGCATTCCACATGGGGTTACTACTACTATGGTAACATCGGGTATCGCTACCAGTCCAAAAAAGGATTCCAGTTCCGCGCCGGTGTGATCCCTTCCATACAGCCCAATGACAAGCATGGTGTCAAGAGGGTCTTCACGCCGTACGTCAGTGTCGGATATGCCTTCTAACGCCCCCTTCCCCCCCCCCTCGCCAAGAGGGGGGCTTTTTGCAGGGTTCCACCCTGCTGTTGTCTTCATTTTCTTTCTGTCACCAGAAAGAAAACCGAAGCAAAAGAAAGAGTGCGAAAACGTCCTGTCTCGGAGGCCGGTTGTCCGATTTTAGTAGCCACTCAATGGGCTCGCTTCGCTCAGACAGCATTTCGTATTTCGTTCCTTGGCTCGCTTCCCGAGCCAAGACTCAATATGGCTCCGAAAATAGGACAGCCTCTAAAGACCTCCTCGTGCGGAATGTTTTCGAAGAAGCTGTGCGCCAGCCGAGAGTGATAAGCGGGACCTGTGATGGTCCCAGCTTACCTTAATGTAAGAGCGACAGGAGGAGCGGTTAAGCCCCTTGCCAACGATTGGCGAGGGGTTTGGGGAGTGGTTCGAAGCCCCTTCTTAAGGACAAGAAGGGGTTGGGGTTGTTGGTGAACCTGCAGGGTGAAACCCTGCAAAACCTTTTGGTTCTTTTCTCTGCGCCAGAGAAAAAGAACATCCCAGCAGGGTGGAACCCTGCATTATAGCCGCCCCTTACCAAGGGGCTCTAAGGGCTCGGTTTCTTTCTCGTAACTAAAAGAAAATGAAGGAATGCAAAAGAAAACAAACTTTTATTTTGCATTTCTCTCGTTTTTTCGTAATTTTGCACCCAAATAATTAACCACTGCATGTTGCGACGCAAGAAAAAAAGACTACTATCTTATTTTATCATCCTGCTGTCTGTTGGGATGATTAGTGCCTGCGCCGACAATCTGAAAGAGCTTTTCCACCCGTCAGACAAGGCCCCGGTCATCAGTCCGTTGGCCACCAAACTCGGGTTCTCTAAGGAGAGGCCTCTGGTCATGGGCATGAACACCAGCTACGCTCCCCTGCAATACGTTGACGACAAGGGAACACCAAGCGGCTACGATGTTGAGTTTACCAAGATCCTGATGAATCGTATGGGCATCCCCTATACTTTCTCGCCCAATATCTGGGACAAGATGTCGCCCGGCATCATCGAGGGCAAGTACGACGTGGGCATGCTGGTCTACTCGTCGTATCGCAAGGAACTCACGAACTATTCGCATGCCGTGTTCCGCATGTACTACCAGATTGTATATCGCAAGAAAGACTATACCGACTTCGATTTCCGTCACCTGAAGGGTAAGACGATCGCTTACATGAAGTCGCGCCCCATCGGACTGATGCTCAAGAATGCCGAGGCCAACGATGTGTCGATCACCGACCTGAGTGAGGCCTTCCGCGATCTGGCCGCCGGTAAGTACGACGGACTGATCTGCTACCGTTTCCAGGCCCAGTACAATATCAGTACGCTGCACCTGGAGAAACAGTTGCAGACAGAGGAGCTGTCGCTGGAGCCGCGTGAGTACTGCTACGCCAGTCACGACCCCCGTCTGATCAACGCCATCAATGCCGAACTACGCCGCATGGACGAGGAAGGCATCATCGACGAGGTGTATGGCGACAACGTGCTCACCCAGTTCGGTTCCATCAAGGTGCCCCTGTGGATCTGGGGCGTGCTGATGCTGCTCACCATTATCTATCTGGCCATCTACAGTATCAACCGCCACCGTTACAGCAAACGGCTGCAGCAGGCTCACCAGCAGCTGCAGTCGGCCTACGACCAGATGGCCGAGAAGAACGAGCAGCTGCAGATAGCCAACGCCCGTGCCGAGGAGTCGACACGCATGAAGAGCAATTTCATCAAGCAGATATCCCACGAGATACGTACCCCTCTGAATATCCTCAGCGGCTTCACCCAGATCCTCACCTCACCGGGCATCAAGCTCTCCGAGAAGGATCAGTCTGAAGCCTCGCAGCAGATCATCAAGAGCACCGACCGCATCACGGGTCTGGTGAACAAGATGCTCGAGCTCTCCGATATCAGCAGTCAGGTTGTGCTGGCGCGTAACGACAAGACCACACCTCTGAAGATCGCCCAACAGGCCATCAAGGCCTCCGGCATTGGCGATGCCGATCATCTGTCGTTCATCCTGCAACAGGAGGTCGGCGCCGAGTGTTCGTTCTATACCGACCTGCGTGCCGCCGTCCGCATCGTGGAACTGCTGCTCGACAACGCCATCAAGTTCACCCGTCCGTCGGAAGCCTATCTGTCGCAGAACCAAGAGCAGCAGAAGGAGCAGGTCACCATGACCGTCGGAGCCGATGGCAACACCGTCTGCTTCACGGTCGACGATACCGGTATCGGCATCCCGCCCGAGGAGGCTGAGCATATCTTCAACGAGTTCGTACAGCTCGACGAGTACTACAACGGCACTGGCGTCGGCCTGACCGTCGCCCGCAGTCTGGCCCGTCGTCTGGGCGGTGATGTCAAGCTCGACACCAACTGTCCCGACATCACCCGCTTCATCGTCACTCTGGCAAAGAAGTAACGACCGTCGTTTCCACATCCCCGCCCTATGATGGATATCACGCACTACTATGTAGAGAAAGGTCAGGGTCATCCCCTCATTCTGCTTCATGGCAACGGAGAGGACTGCACCTATTTCGACCACCAGATCGACGTGTTCGCCCAGCACTTCCATGTGTACGCCCTCGACACCCGTGGTCACGGACAGACCCCACGAGGCACCCGTCCCTTCACCATCCGTCAGTTTGCCGACGACCTGTTGGTCTTTATGGATGTCCACCATATCGAACGCGCCCATCTGTTAGGTTTCTCCGATGGCGGTAATATCGCCATGATCTTCGCCCTCCGCTATCCCGAGCGTGTGGACCGTCTCATCTTGAACGGTGCCAACCTCGACACGACCGGGGTGAAGAGACGCATCCAGATCCCCATTGAGATCGGCTATCGCGTGGCCCGCCTCTTCGCCAAGCGTAGTGCCGCCGCCCTACAGCATGCCGAACTGTTGGGACTGATGGTGAACGACCCCGCCGTGGCTCCCACTGAGTTGTCGTCGATACAGTCGAAGACGCTCGTCATCGCCGGTACCAACGATATGATCAAGGAACAGCACACCCGTCTCATAGCCGCCAGCATCCCCGACGCCACCCTTGTCATCCTCCCGGGCAATCATTTCATCGCCCACCAACGGCCCTTGTCATTCAACCAAGCCGCCCTTGAGTTCCTAAAAGATTAGGCGCAACAATTAAAGGAACGTCATCTATAAAAGTAAAACAACTTGTTTTACCTTCTTAAACGATATTCCTTTCAACTATAAAAATAGCTTCTTTAAAGGTAAAACAAGTTGTTTTGGTGTAACTAATCCCTATGACACGATC
Organism: Prevotella aff. ruminicola Tc2-24; assembly: GCF_900110895.1. Classification (GTDB taxonomy): domain Bacteria; phylum Bacteroidota; class Bacteroidia; order Bacteroidales; family Bacteroidaceae; genus Prevotella. Next base: position 595,087 of record NZ_FOIQ01000001.1, read on the forward strand.
ATAAGGCGTATCAGATAACATCATCAATCGTCATCCGCGTCTTCGTCGGTGCCGCCCTCTTCGAGGTTATCGAGGTCAAGGCATTCCTTGGCGCTTCGTACGGCATAGATGTCCAACTTGCTGATGTCGAGACCGTCCAACTTAGACGGCCGGCGCTTCCACTGCTCATAAGGGATGCCTTTTGACATCAGCAACGACTGCAGTTCACGGATATAGATCTCCAGATGGGTGATCCGCTTGCGCAGGTCGTGCATCTTAACCACCCGTCTGGGGAAGGTCACGGTGATCTTCGTCTTCAGTGCCTTGATCTCACTCATCAGTCTCTTGATGGTGGCATCCTTGTCGGGATCGTCCACGACTCCCGCCTCGGCCTTCTCAAGGCGCCTCTGCAAGAGGACGTTCTCCTCCTCCAAGCCCTTCGCATAGCTGCTCAGTTCCTCCAGTCGACGCAGATCCTTGCGGTAGGCCGCAATGAGATACTTCATCCGGACCTCATAGGGAATGTCGTCCTCGAATACGCCAACTCTCTTCTGATACTCTTCCATATATCCTATTTTTCAACAACCATCCAGGAAAAAGTTATCCGATGCGCTTCCCGAAGATCTCACAGATCAGGTTCCGACGACCATCGTCGAAGATCTGCACATTCTCCCAATGGAAACTGTCGGCCGTGATGTCCGAGAAGATCCAGTAGGTACATGTCTCGGCCAGAACCTTACCCACCAGCTTGTCGCCCTCGCGGGTAAAGCACAGTCGTTTCATGCTGTGGTCGCAGGTGTAGACCACATCGTAGCATAGCTGCTGCTTGTTGAACATTCGCAGGGATGTGCCATATTCGCCATCCGGCTCGGGATGCTCTTCCTTGGTGCTTCTGGAAGGGAAGATAAAGATATCCTGTACGCCCGTTCCCTCCAGGATATACCGGAAGATCCACTCGCCTTTCACATGACGCTTCTGGTCGTCGGGACCGTCGTAATAGTCACAGTCCCAGTCGCCGATCAGCGGCGCGAACCAGTCATAATCCTCGGGAATCTTGTAGGCCTTAGTGCTTAATAGTGCTTCAGAAAAAGTATCCATCTGTGATAATACTTATTTATGATTTCGTTAATTAAGTTATTCGGTTACAAAGGTATAAAACAATCTCATGAAATTGCAAAACTCCATGTTAACTTTAGCTTTAAATAACAATCGGGGGCGTCAGCCCATCACCACATCGAGCACCATCATCAGCACAAACCCCACGGAGAAGCCGATGGTGCTGAGGTTCGAGTGCTGACCACTGGAGGCCTCGGGTATCAGTTCCTCGATGACCACGTAGAACATAGCACCTGCGGCAAAGGCCAGCATATAGGGAAGGACGGGCATGAGCAGTGAGGCCAGTAAGACGACGGCGACAGCACCGACAGGCTCGACGGCACCACTCAGCGAGCCGATGAGGAACGAGCGGCGGCGACTGTTGCCGGCGGCCCGCATTGGCATAGAGATGATGGCCCCCTCGGGGATATTCTGGATGGCGATACCCACGGCCACGGCCAGGGCACTGGTGAGCGTGATGGGTGTGTCACCACTGCTGGCACCGGCAAAGACCACACCGACGGCCATGCCCTCGGGCAGGTTGTGGATGGTGACGGCCAGGGCAAGCATGGCCGTGCGTGAGAGATGGGCGCGGAGACCCTCTGGCTTGTCGGTACCGATATGCAGGTGTGGCGTCAGCACGTCGATGAGCAGCAGGAAGCCCATGCCCAACAGGAAGCCCACGGCGGCGGGCACCACGCTCCACTTGCCGCTGCCCTCCTCCATCGCCATCGACGGGATGAGCAACGACCATACCGACGCGGCCACCATCACCCCGGAGGCGAAGCCCAACAGCCACTTCTGCATGCGTACCGACATCTCATCTCTCATCAGAAAGACAAAGGCCGAGCCAAGCATCGTTCCCAACAGGGGAATCAGTAATCCAATTAGCATGCGACAAAGGTACGGAAATAAAACGAGATTAGAACATATCGGATTGAAAAATACCAATTTTTTGGTATTGCACACATCGGAGAGACCATGTACCTTTGTACCTCGGTAAAAAGAAGATGCATCAAAAAAGGATAATTATTACATTTCTGGCTGTCATCCTGTTACAAGTCACTCACGCACAGGGTGTTTTACAGGCCATCGTACTTGACAAGGATACACAGGAACCCATCATCGGAGCCACCATCCATGATGCCAGGAAAGGGAAGCCTCTCACCGTGACCGATGCGGAGGGCAGGTTCGCCATACCTAAAAATGATGAGGCAGGACAGATCCGTATCACCTATATCGGGTATAAGACACTCACAACCACCATGGTCAGAAACGGCCGTTACCTGATGGAGGCTGAGATCAGTCGACTGGGTGAGGTGGTGGTGACGGCTCAGGAGAGTCGCGGACTGACGAGTGCCTCGACCATCGGCAAGCATGCCATGGAGCACCTGCAGCCCTCGAGCTTCGCCGACCTACTGGAGCTGTTGCCCGGTGGACGGGCGGAGACACCCTCGCTGAGCACCCCAAACGTGATCCATATCCGTGAGGCAGCCTCGGGCGGCAGTCAGTATATGACCTCGTCGCTGGGCACTCAGTTTATGATCGATGGTGCACCCATCTCCACCAATGCCAACATGCAGTATGTCAGTGGGGCATGGGACACCGAGAGTACCTACCGCGACTTCACCAATGCGGGCGTCGACATGCGCTCGCTTTCGACCGATGATATCGAGAAGGTGGAGATCGTGCGCGGCATCGCCTCGGTAGAGTACGGCGACCTGACCAGCGGCCTGGTGAAGATCGAGCGAAAGAAGGGGGGTGCCGACCTGCACGTGAGACTGAAGGCCGACATGAGCTCGAAGCTGTTCTATCTGTCGAAAGGACTGGAATGGAAGCCTCGTCACCTGAGTCTGAACCTCAGTGCCGACTACCTCGACGCCAAGGCCGACCCCCGTAACACGCTGGAGAACTACAAACGAGTGACGCTCTCTGCCCGTCTGCACAAACAGTGGTTGCACGACCATTACGACGTGAGCCTGTCGACCAATGCCGACTACACGGGCTCGTTCGATAACGACAAAGTGGACCCCGACCTGAACTTCCATGTGGAAGACTCTTATAAGTCGCAGTATAACCGTCTGGCGTGGATGGGCGACCTGACCCTCAAGACCCGTCGGGAGTCGTGGCTGAAGAGTGCCGGACTGATGTGCTCGGCGGCCTACGAGTATGATGACATCAGACGGCGCCGCCTGATACAGTTACAACGCACGACGGTGGCGGCCACCAACTGCGAGGAGGGCGAGGCCGACGCCTTGTTGCTGCCGTGGAAATACATGGCCGACCACGAGGTGGAGGGAAAACCGCTGAATATCTACGCCAAACTGTCGGCACGCCTGCAGGTGCCCACAACGAAGGTCTCGAACACCTTGCTGTTAGGGGCCGACTGGAACATGGACAAGAACTACGGACGCGGACAGGTGTTCGACCCTGAGCGCCCACTCTACCCCGGCATCTCAACGCGTCGTCGACCGCTCTACGACATACCGGCCAACCACCGGTGGTCGCTCTTTGCCGAGGAGACCTTGAAATGGCCCACCGCCATAGGTACCTTCGAGGCAGCGGGCGGTCTACGTGCCACAGAGATGCTGAACCTGCCCGAGACATACGCCATGCATGGCAGGATGTACGTGGACCCGCGCCTCAATGTGGGCTATACGTTCCCGAAGATCACCGTCATGGGCAAGCCCACCTTCATCCGACTGGCAGGGGGTGTCGGACAGCACACGAAGATGCCAACGATGGAGCAGCTCTTCCCAGACAAGTTATATATCGACTTCATCCAACTGAACTATTATCACGAGAAGGCCGACTACCGCAGGGTGAACCTCATGACGTATATCCGCGATCCCAGGAACGTGGCACTGGAGGCAGCGAGGAACCTGAAATGGGAGGTGTCGGCAGATATCAATATCGGTGGCAACCGACTGAACATCACGTACTTCCGCGAGAAGATGAGCTCGGGCTTCCGCAGTCAGACGCACTACGAGAGCTTCAGCTATAAGGAATACGATGCCTCGACCATCGACGGGACCACACTCACTTCCCCACCCGCCCTCAGCGACATGACCTATACGGTGAGAGACGAGCTGGCTGGGTATGGCTACTACACCAATGGCAGTGAGACCGACAAGCAGGGTATCGAATACACGCTCGAGACCGTGCGCCTGCCGAAGGTGCTGACACGACTGACCATCAACGGGGCATGGCTGCATACCCACTACCGCAACTCGATGCTCGAGACCTACCGTCCCAGTATGGTGGTAGGCGACAGGAGTCTGCAGTACGTCGGTCTGTACCAGGATGCCGACGGCACGATGAGCGAGTCGTTCAACACCAACTTCACCTTCGACACCGACGTGCCCCGTCTGAAGCTCGGCTTCTCACTCTCGGCACAGTTCCTGTGGTACACCATGTCGCAGCGCGACCGGATCAGTAACACACCCGACCAGTATATCGCTCCCGACGGCAGCACCCACGACTGGCAGAGCGGCGACGAGACCGACACCTATCTGCAATGGCTCATCAGAACCAACAGTGAGACACTCTATGAGCTGACCCGCGTGCCTCTGTCGATGAACCTCAACCTGAAGGTAACGAAGAAGCTGTTTGACGACCGTCTGCAGATAGCCATGTTCTGTAATAAGATATGGGACTACACCCCCGACTACAAGCGCAAGGGCTACACCTTCCGCCGTCATGTGACACCTTATTTCGGACTTGAAATGAATATGAAGATATGAAGAAAAGACTGAACAGATATACGCTCATCCTGTTGACCATGGTGCTCGCCGGCTGTCACCAGGAGCTGACCGACTACCATACGGTAGCTAGGGTGACCCTCGGACTCCCCGACACCATCGACGTGATACGGATACAGGGCACGATGACCCTGCAGAGTCTGAACACCACGACCACCACGTCGACGGCCGACATGAACGGTCACACCTTCGAGGCCACCGTCCTGCGTGGGGCCTATAAGGTGGATGTGAACGGCATGGTGAGATATACCGGACAGGACGGGGCGACCCGTACCCGTCACTACCGTGCGCACTCCGACTACACACCCTTTGCCGACAGACCGATGAGCGAGGCAGAACTACCCATAACACTTCTGGAAGAATGAGCATACAGTTACGACCCATCACCATCTTATTCTATATGATGACGACCGTCTCGCTGGCAGCGGCCACCCCCGACTCCGTGCAGACAGAGCACCGGTCGGTCTGGCAACTGCTGGATACCGACACGTGGAAGAACCCGGCCCTTCACGGTCAGGCCTTCAGGACGGACTACACCCAACTGGCGCTCGACCTTCACTACACCGACCAGACAGAAGCGTTTGTGTTACAGAAAGGTACGGGCAGCACGCTCTACGAGATGGAGGCCAACACCTACCTGCATCTGTCGAACCATTCCACGGTATGGGGCAAGGCCTCGTATATGACCGGCAAGAGCCGTCATATCACATGGAGCTCGGTATCAGACTATGAGCTGCTGGAGCCTTATATCCTGGCCGACACCATGGGCGGCAACACCGAACGGGAGCGTTATGTGTTTGAAGGGGGCTATGCCACACGACTCAACCGACTCCTTCTGGGGGGTGAGATGCTCTTCCGTGCCGAACATGAATACCGCACCACCGACCCGCGTATGCGGGCCATCGTGACCGATCTGACCCTACGGGCGGGGGCGGCCTACGAGACAAACACCTACCACTGGGGAGCGGCTGCCGAGGCGAATATCTACAAGCAGACGGACAATGTGGCCTTCTACCGTGAGACGGGTGTCATTCCCGAGTTCCAGATGACAGGCTTAGGTGCCGTCTACGTGCGTTTCTCGGGCGAGGTGAACAACCTGTATTTCAACGGGGGCGGTGCCCAACTCTATCTGAACGCCCAACCGACTGACGGTCGTGGACTATTCGCGAACATCACCGTCGGTGAACACCGCTATGAGCGGGTTGCCGCCTCACTCAATTCTCTGCCCCTCACCAAGCTCTACCGCGAGGAGGCGAAGCTGCAGACCGGCTGGCGGAAAGACGGAAAGACCCATTGGGCCGTCTATGGCGACGCCCATTATACCCGTCGATTGGGCGATGAGAACATGGTAGGCTCGTCGCTGTCGAACAACTACCCCATCCTGACCACACTGACCATGTATAAGAACACCCTCATCGATGCCAGCATGAACGTGGTCTACGGTCAGCGACGGCACACCGACTGGCATATCGCTCTGAAGGCGGGTTATACGGAGAACAAAGAGACATACGTGGAGCCGGAGCGCCGTCAGGAGACCCGTCGACTGTACGGTCGGTTGGGTGCACAGCATATCGCCGCGGTCGGTCACAAGGGAGTGCTGACGTGTGCCCTGACAGCGACCTGTCTGCGAAACCTTGACAGTCGACTGAGCATCCCCGTACTGAACACGGAGGTGGCAGCCGTGAAGATGCTGAACCATAACTACCGTTATCTGAAGGCCGACTATACGGTCGTCGATGCACAGGTGAGGTACGACCACGCCATCGGAGCCGGGCGTATGGCGCTCTTCGGCATACTGGGCGGAGGCGTCACCTTCTGTTCTGAAGGTGAACAGGAGCAGCACCTGACCATGACATTAGGCATATCATTCTAAAAAACAATATTCATCAAATAAAAAAGTAAAGACATTATGAAGAAGATTTTCATGTGGAGCCTGGCGCTCCTTTCATTAGGACTGGGTGTGACATCGTGCGACAGCGACGACGATCCCGTCATCATCAACGATCCCGTAACCCTGTCGCTGGAGATGCCTCTCAACCTGGAGGATGTGGAGGTAACCAATAGTAACATCACCCTGACCAACGTCAACGCCAACCAGACCAAAGTGCTGATCAACGCCATCCAGAAGACGGCCAACGGTTTTGTGGCTACCTTCAACGAGGTGGAGGAAGGCACCTACGACCTGCATGCCACTGGTGAGCTGGCGTTCACTATCAACGGTGTGGCCGGTACCAGTAAGTTCGAGGTCAGTCAGGAGAATATCACGCTCTCCCGCACAGCCACCGCGATGAAGGTCACCATCAACACCTTCACAGCCAAGGGCGGCTTCGTGATCAGTGAGGTGTTCTTCACCGGCACCACCACCCCCGAGGGTAAGCAGTACAGCAACGACCAGTATATGATCATCACCAACAACAGCGACGTGACGCTCTATGCTGACAGCATCGCCTTTCTGGAGTCGTCGTTCCTCACGGTGAACAACTACGAGTATGTGCCCGACATCAGCAAGGACACCATGGCTGTGGATGCCGTCTACATGATTCCCGGCAACGGTACCAGTGTACCCGTAGAGCCCGGTCAATCAATCACCCTGGCCGTCAACGCCATCAACCATCTGGAGGGTAATGCCAACTCCATCGACCTGCGCGGAGCCGACTACGAATTCTATGACATCAGCAGCAACCCCACCTATAATGATGTGGATAATGCCAGCGTGCCCAACCTCGACAAGTGGTTCTGCTATACCGCTTCGCTCTATAGCATGCACAACCGCGGTTTCAGGTCGATAGCCATCGCCAAGATGAAAGAAAGCAAGGACAACTGGTTGGAGAAGTATGTCTACAACGGCAAGTACGTGATGAAGGCTAACGGTAACGTATACAATATGGAGGTGAGCAAGACCTATAAGGTGCCCATGTCATGGGTCATCGACGGCATCAACCTGAGTGTCGAGGAAGAGTGGCAGTGGAACGTGCTGCCCGCCCATATCGACAACGGCTGGACCTACTGCGGTAAGACGCTCAATGATAAGACACGCTATGGCAAGGCCGTGATCCGTAAGACCGGCAGCGACGGCAAGTATGTGGACACGAACAACTCGACCAACGATTTCACGCCCGAAGCCAAGCCCTCACTGTTCAAATAAATGATGACAATGAAGAAAATATATGTTCTATGGGCCCTCACGCTACTGTCGGCGACGGCAGTGGCACAGGGGCTTCCGCAAGACCCCACCGTGCGCAAGGGCCAACTGAAGAACGGCATGACCTACTATATCCGTCACAATGCGAAGGAGACGGGGTTGGCCGACTTCTACATCGCCCAGCGTGTGGGCAGCATCCTGGAGGAACCCCGTCAGCGCGGACTGGCGCATTTCCTGGAGCACATGGCCTTCAACGGCACCAAGAACTTCCCCGGCAAGGGCAAGCGCCTCGGCATCGTGCCTTGGTGCGAGAGCATCGGCGTGAAGTTCGGCGCCAACCTGAATGCTTATACCTCTATCGACCAGACGGTCTATCATATCGGTTCTGCCCCGCTGAAGCGCGAAGGCATCATCGACAGTTGTCTGCTGGTGCTCCACGACTGGAGTCACTACCTACTGCTCGAAGATGCGGAGATCGACAAGGAGCGCGGTGTGATCCACGAGGAGTGGCGCACCCGTCGTGCCGGTATGGCGGTGCAGCGCCTGCAGGAGCAGGCCATGCCCAAGATCTACCAAGGCACCAAGTATGAGGACTGTATGCCCATCGGTTCGATGGACATCGTGGACCATTTCCCCTATCAGGATCTGCGCGACTACTACCAGAAATGGTATCGTCCCGACCTGCAAGCCATCATCGTGGTAGGTGATATCGATGTGGACAAGATGGAGAAGAAGATCAAGAAGACGTTCTCATCCATCCCCATGCCGAAGAAGGCCGCGGAACGTATCTACTACCCCGTCAATGATAACGACACGATGATCGTGGCCATCGAGAAGGACAAGGAACAGCCTATTGCCCTCTGTCACCTCTATCAGAAAAGAGACGCCACACCCGACCGCGAGAAGAACTCGGAGAAATACCTGCGCGACGACTATGTGGACGGACTGATCACCACCATGCTCAACGACCGTTACGTAGAACTGCGGCAGCAGTCGGACGCGCCCTTCCAGAGCGCCACCGGCCGGTCGTCGATCTTCTTCCTCAGTCGGACGAAAGACGCCTTCTCCCTGAGTGTCAGTTGTAAGAGCGACAACATCCTGGGAGGTATCATCGCTGCCGTGGGTGTGGCCGAACGGGCCCGCCAGCACGGTTTCACACAGTCTGAGCTTGATCGGGCTAAGAAACTGCGCCTGAACGCTGCCGAGCGCCGTACGAAGATGCAGGCCGACTACCGTAACTCGCACTATGTGAATGCTTGTGTGGATAACTTCCTGACCGGTGAGCCGCTCGTGTCGGTCGACTTTGCACTGAAGAACACGCAGAAGCTCGACCGTGAGGTGACGCTGACCGAGGTGAACGCTGCCGTGAAGGAGCTGATCACCGACCAGAACCAAGTGGTAGTGATGTATGCCCCCGACAAGGAGGGTATCGTCATCCCCACGGAAGAGCAGCTGCGCCAGGTCATCCTCGCAGCCCAGCAGCTGAGCTATGCCCCCTACACGGAAGAGCAGTTGGCCACCGACCTGGTGAGTGAGCTGCCACAGGCAGGCACCATCACCAACGAACGGCCCTGGGCGCACGGTTTCACCGAGCTCACACTCAGCAACGGCATGAAGGTCTATGCCAAGAAGACCGACTATGAAGCCGATGCCGTCTCACTGAGCATGAGGGCCGAGGGCGGCACCTCGCTCTATGGCGACGAGGACATCCCGAACTTCTCACTCATCACAAGTGCTGTCACCGAGGGCGGTGTGGGTCACTTCGATGCCGTCAGTCTGCGTAAGATGCTGACGGGTAAGAGCGTACGGGTCAGCCCGTCGGTGGGCACCAAGGGACAGAGCATCAACGGTGGAGCGTCGGTGAAAGACATGAAGACGATGTTCCAACTGGCCTATCTCTACTTTACCCAACCGCGTAAAGATGCTGGAGCCTATGCCTCACTCATCAACCGCACTCGCTCGTTCCTCTCTAATAGAAATGCCTCGCCGAAGGTCGACTACAACGACTCCATCCGTGCCGTCCTCTATGGACACAACCCCCGACTGGCACCCGTCGTGCAGGAGACCCTCGACCAAGCCGACTACGACCGTATCCTCGAGATCTACAAGGAGCGGTTCAGTGATGCGTCGAACTTCAAGACGGTCATCATCGGCAACTACGACGAGCAGGAGCTGCGTGCGCTCGTCTGTCAGTATCTGGCCACGCTGCCTGCTACTGGTAAGCATGAGCAGACCAACTACCAGAACGTGCCCCGTATCGTGGACGGTGAGAAGGTGGTGACATTCTCCAAGCAGCAGGCCACTCCATTAGCCAATGTCAGCATCTACCTGACGGCCGACGTGCCCTTCACCCCGAAGAGCGACTTAGAGCTCGACTTCCTGAAGCGTTGTCTCTCCATCGCTTATACCGACTCTGTGCGCGAGGAGAAGGGCGGCACCTACGGGGTCAGCGTGAACTTTGAGCTGGAGAAAGACGACAAGCCCAACACCACGTTCAGCATCTCCTATAATGCCGACCCGTCGCGCTACGAGGAGCTGAACCCGATCATCTACCAGCAACTGAAACATATCGCCGACCACGGTCCTTCTGCCACATCGATGCAGAAGGTGAAGGAGTATCTTGTGAAGCAGTATGCCCAAGTGGCCATCACCAACGACTACTGGAGCTACATCATCTGGCATGAGCTCGACGATGATGCCGACTTCGACCGCGACTATTGTAAGATGGTACAGGAGATGACGGCCGAGGATGTGCAGCGCATGGCCCAACGGCTGTTGGCCGCCAAGCGTTGTATCGAGGTGACCATGCTGTCGGAGTAATACCTACATCTGATTAGGTCATGAGAGATGCACGGTGCTTAAAACACTCTGTTTTAGGTATTGTGCATCTCGTTTTTTCGTCATACCTTTGCACCCGGAAAATGGAATAGTATGATAAGGTACAACAGACATCAGGATATAACGATGACTAAGAAGAGGACTCCTACAGGTGTGAGTCCTCTTTTTTTTGTGAACAAATTAGAGTATTGTTCGTTTTTAAGCGTCAGACTATGCAGATAAAAAAGGAATACACACGTGAGCAGATTGTGACGGTGGCCAAAGGAGTCTTCCTCAAGAAGGGCTTTGCCAAGACATCCATGCGCGACATCGCCAAGGGCTGTGGCATTGGCGTAAGTAACATATACAACTACTTCAACAGCAAGGACGAGTTGTTCAGACATATCGTGACGCCACTCACGACGGAGATGGAAAGGATGATGCACGACCATCACAACGTGAAGGACCATGAGCAGTTTCTGCAATATACCCGTGATGAGAACGACGAGATGATGATGAATCACGTGCAGGAATACCTGAGTCTGATCAACAATCATCGCGACGAACTGAAACTGATCCTGTACAAGTCACAGGGGTCAACACTCGAGACCTATATTGATGTATATACTGAGGCATGTACGAAAGAGGTGTTGAAGTTTATGAAAGCGTTTAAGCACAGTTATCCGGATTTCCGTGTAGACCTCAGTCCGTTCACCTATCACGTACATATGGTATGGATGTTTAATTTCATCTCGGAGGTCATCAAGCACGACCTGAAGCCCCGGGAGATGAAAAAAGCCATTGAGGACTACATACAGTTTGAATTCTCAGGATGGAGAGCAATCATGAACCCAAATAACATATAAGACAATGAAAATTGAAAAGATCAATGAACTGTTCGGCAGGTTTGCCGAACGACTGCTGAAGATGCGCTGGATGACATTAGGCATCTTCGCGCTGGTGATAGTCCTGTCGGTCATAGGCATGAAACGTATGGTGAAGGAGACCTCGTTCGACGACTACTTCATCGAGGATGATCCCATGCTGGTGAAGACAGAGGAGTTTAAGTCACACTTCGGCAATGACTACTACGTCGGTGTGCTGACACAGTGCGACAACCATTTCACAAAAGAGAACCTGTCGACACTACGTGCCCTGTCCAACGAACTGCTCGACAGTCTGTCGTATGCCGACAAGGTGACCTCACTGACCGACATCGAGTTTATGGTAGGCAGCGATGACGGTATGACCATCGAGCAGATTGTGCCCGACGACATTCCCGACGACGGTACGCCCGCCATGGATAGCATCAAGGCCAGAGCCTACAGCAAACCCCACGTAGCCAAGAAACTGATATCAAAGGAAGGCGACCTGTCGTGGATCATGGTGAAGCTGCGCGCCTTCCCGAAAGACAGTGTATGGAAGAAACAGGGTAACGTGTCACCGGATATCATCACCGGTCAGGAGGTGGAGCGTATCATCAAGAAGCCAGAATATGCCTCACTGAGCCCCAAAGGAACAGGCATGCCGTATGTCACCAACTGTAAGACAGAGTATATCGGTAAGGAGATGGGAAGGCTGATGATGATCGCCACTCTGATCTGTATCGTGGTGATGCTCTGTATGACCCGTTCACTAAGGGGCATCCTGGCACCAATCATCTCCGTGATTGGCGGTCTGTTCATCACCTATGGCATCGCAGGCTATACACAGATGTATGTCGACTCGACGGTGCTGATGATTCCCACTATCCTGTCGTTTGCAGTGGCCATCGCCTACAACATCCATATCTTCTCGTATTTCAGAGGACGGATGCGTATCCACGGAGAGCGTAAGAAAGCCATCATAGAGACCCTGAAAGAGATCGGCTGGTCTGTGTTCTTCTGTGGCTTCACCACCCTGGTATCACTGCTGTCGTTCCTCGTCATCCCCATCCGTCCGATGCAGTGTGTTGGTGTGATCAGTTCGATGAGTGTACTGTTCGTATTGCTCACCTCACTCATCATCTCGCCCGTGCTGCTGTCGTTCGGTAAGAACAAACGACCTATAGAGGGCTTCACCGAGGAGAGCGATACTCGATGGACCAAGGTCATGGTGGATCTGAGCAACGTCGTCATGAGGAATCCCCGTAAGATCGGTCTCTCGTTCCTCGTCGTCTGCATCCTGCTCTGCATCGGTCTGTGGAAGATTGAGGCAGCCTTCGATATCGAGCGGACCATGGGTGAGGATGTGCCATACGTGAAAGAGGTGATGGACGTGGGTCGTTCGGAGCTGGGATCGCTCTACTCGTATGACCTGATCGTGGAGCTGTCCGATGACGACATGGCCAAAGAGCCCAAGAACCTGAAGCTGCTGGACCAGCTGCAACAGAAAGTGGCAGGCTATAAGTTGACCAAACGCACCACCTCGATCCTCGACATCCTGAAAGACTTGAACCAGACCCTGAACGACGGTGACAGCGCTTACTACCGTATCCCCGACACGGAAGAGGAAGTGGCACAAGAGATTCTGCTCTATGAGAATGCCGGTGGTACGGAGTCGGAATACTGGGTGGACTATGACTATCGTCGCTTGCGCCTGATGGTAGAGATCTCCGATTTCAACTCGGCTCAGGTGGAGCGCGAGATAGCAACGATCCAGGCAGACGCCGAAGCGCTGTTCCCCGGTGCCAAGATCACCGTGGTGGGTAATATCCCGCAGTATGTCACGATGATGCAGTATCTGGTGAGAGGACAGATGTTGTCGTTTATCATCTCGATCCTGATCATCGGTATCATCCTGATGATTGCCTTCCAGAGCATCCGTGTGGGTCTCATCGGACTGATACCGAACATGATGCCAGCCGTGTTTGTAGGCGGCTATATGGGTTGGATGGGTATCCCCCTCGACATGATGACGGCTACGCTACTGCCGATGATGCTAGGTATGGCTGTCGATGACACCATCCACTTCATCAACCACTCAAAACTGGAATACGATCGTACCAGTCACTACAAAAGTGCTATCCAAAGGACCTTCCGTGTGGTAGGTGTGGCTATCGTCATCACCTCAATCATCACCTCGGCCGTGTTCGCCAGTTTCTGCACCTCGGCCTGTACCATGTGTATCAACTTCGGACTGACGGCTATCATCGGTATCATGTCGGCCCTCGCTGCCGACCTCCTGGTAACCCCGATCCTGGTCAGCAAGTGTAAGGTGTTTGGAAAGGAGAAAGTTAAGAATTAAGAATTAAGATCACTGAATAGATTATGAAAAAGATTGTATTAGTTTTGGCCGCTTGTATGATGGCGGCGGGTGAGATGGGGGCTCAGCAACTGACGGGGCGTGACATCATACAGAAAGTAAAAGACCGTCCTGACGGTAACACCCGCTATGGCGAGATGGAACTGACACTGAAGAAGAAGAACGGTACGACCCGACAGCGCAAGATCACCTCGTGGGCGATGGATGAGGGTAAGGACACCAAGAAGATGATGTTCTTCACCTATCCAGGCGACGTGAAGGGAACAGGTTTCCTGACCTGGGACTACGACCAGATCGGTAAGGAAGATGCGAAATGGCTCTATCTGCCTGCCATGAAGAAGACACGACGCATCAGCGGTTCCTCGTCGAAGACCGACTATTTCATGGGTACCGACTTCACTTATGATGATATGGGCTCACGGCATGTCGATGAAGACAAGCATAAACTGCTCCGTGAGGAAGTGAAGAACGGGCACAAGTGCTGGGTGGTCGAGTCGGTACCCGTCGACAAGCACGAGATATACAGTCGGAAGGTGTCATGGATCAGACAGGACTGTCTGACAGCCGCCTATGTGGAGTACTACGACAAGCTGAACAAGCTGCATCGCGTATTGACCATATCAGACGTTAAGAAGGTACAGGGCTTCTGGACCATCCACAAGATGGAGATGAAGAACGTGCAGACCGAACACAGTACCGTGATCCTGGTGAAGAACCCTAAGTATGACATCTCCATCGACAAGGCCCTCTTCACCGTCGCCAAACTGGAAAAAGGCTTATGAGATCTGTAATCATCATGGCGCTCCTATGGTGCGCACTTCCTCGTCCTGCCCTTGCGCAGGACGAGGATTCCCTGCGTGTCGGTGTGAAGGGGTTTGTCGATACCTATCACGCCTTGCGTACAGAACGACCTAACGACTGGATGTCGTCAAGAACCCGGGTGCGTGGCGAGGTGTCTCTGGAGAAAGGACCTGCGGGAGCCTTCGTCTCGGCCAACCTGGTGCACAACGCCATCCTGAAAGACCGGACAGGTCTGCAGGTGCGTGAGGCCTACGCCTACTACTCCGACGACAACTGGGACCTGCGCGCCGGCAGACAGATCATTGCCTGGGGCGTGGCCGACGGTCTGCGATTGACGGATGTGATATCGCCCATGGACTATACGGAGTTCCTGGCACAGGACTACGACGATA
Organism: Prevotella aff. ruminicola Tc2-24; assembly: GCF_900110895.1. Taxonomy (GTDB): domain Bacteria; phylum Bacteroidota; class Bacteroidia; order Bacteroidales; family Bacteroidaceae; genus Prevotella. The sequence continues at coordinate 610,317 of NZ_FOIQ01000001.1, forward strand.
TCCGCATTCCCGTGGGCGGTCTGCGACTGCGCTACTCGCGTGAGAAATGGAGTGTCGAGGCGGTAGCCATACCAGTCAGCGCCTTCTTCGAGCTCCCGACCGATGGAGAGAACCCGTGGTCCATCGGACCTGTTCCCATCCAGGCAGAACCCCGTCATAAGCTATGTAATATGGAATATGGTGCCCGTCTGTCGTTCTTCAACAGCGGCATCGATATCTCATTGTCGGCCCTCCATACCTGGAACAAGATGCCGGTCGTCTGCAATGGTGTCGGCGAATACCGGCGGATGACCATGCTGGGAGCCGACCTGTCGGTGCCTGTGGGGAAGTTCGTCGTCAGAGGTGAGGTGGCCGAGTATCTGGACGAGGCCCAGACGGCCATGGACGTCGAGGAGATGCCAAGAGCAGCCTCTACGAATGCACTCCTGGGCATCGACTGGTATGCCGGCAACGACTGGTCGCTCTCAGCCCAATATGCCCACAAATATGTGGCATGGGGAGATCACCGCCATACGGGACTGGCTACCCTTCGCATCTCCAAGGAACTGCTTCACAACACACTGGCGCTCCAGAGCTTTGCCTATATCGACGTGACCAACGGCGGCATCTATAACCGTCTGAGTGCCGACTATGCGATGAACGACCAGTTGCACGCCATCATGGGCTACGACCTGTTCCAGGCCGACCGCGGCATGTTCACCGTCTACGACAAGAACTCGGAGGTATTCCTTAAATTAAAATACAGTTTCTAGACATTCTGGTTAGTAATGATGTGCGCAATGCTCTAACCCTTCGGTGATAAGCATTGCGCACTTGCATACCCCTATCATGAGGTCTTATCGTTTCCTGGCCCTGAGATACACCATGGCACCCTCCACATGGAAGTCGAGAATATCATAATAAGGCTCTAGTCGCTGACGCACATCACCAGCCGTATCGAAAGGCGGTGTAAACCACCCCATACGCGTCATCACGGTCTTAGCGAGCCAGTCGGCAGATTTCCGCTCACCGGCCACATAGAAACAGGCAAGAAGTTCGCCGCCAACCCTTAGCGTACGAAGGATCTCTGCGTATGCCTTCTCCTTATCGGGAAACACATGGAGCCCATTCATACAGAGTATGAGGTCGAACGCCTCATCCCCGAAAGGCAGTGCACCGACATCACCCTGCATCGTCTTGATATGCGTGACGCCAGTGCCACGAAACCGGTATTCAGCCTGTTCCAGCATATCCAGACTATAGTCCACACAAGTGATATCAGCCTGTCTCATCCTCCTGTACTTCTCCGTAGTGAACACTGCCGTTCCCACAGGTACATCGAGCATCCTGCCCGCGAAATCGTCAGGAATCCAACCCAGTACCCTGCGGGCGATCTCGTTGTCGTCTACCCCACCCCAGAGCAGTTTGAAATACAAACGACTCCACCACTTACCCTGTGTGATGGCATCGTCGTAGAAATGCCTGCTAAACCTATAAGCCTTCTGTACCGTTGTTTTGTTCTGCGGAGAACTCTTCATCTGATCTGTCATCTTCTCTATTGTTTGTTAATCCGAGTGCAAAGGTATCACAAAGATCACGCAACCCGGTTGCATATATAGCCCTTCGTTCGTCATCTGAGAGACAAGAAAAAAGAGGCCGACCATCGCGGTCGGCCCCTATCAATACTAAACTAAACAAATACTTTATGAATTTATACCTATGATTACAAGTCTGGAGTGATCGCGGCGACCCAAGCCTCGATACGAGCGTCGGTCTTATCGTCCTCGTTGATATCGTCGAGAGGCAGACCGATGAACTTTCCGTCGATGACGGCCTCAGAGTCATCGTAAGTATAGCCGTCGGTCTCAACGCTTCCGATGAAACGAGCACCGCTGGCCTTGATGCCATTATAAAGCTCGCCCATGCCACCGACGAAGGTGTCGCCATACGACTGACAGTCGCCACAGCCGAAGATAGCGATGGTCTTACCGTTAAGATCAGCCCCCTGCAGGGTCTTCAGACCGTCGTACCAGTCGTCCTGCAGCTCACCGGCACCCCATGTCGAAGTACCGAGAATCAGATTCTGGTTGTTGCTGACGATATCAGCCGTCAGGTCCTGTACGTTAACGGCCTCACAGCCCAGTTTCGAGGCAATCTTCTCTGCGATGGCCTCACAGGTTCCTGTAGAGGAACCATAGATAACAATTGTTGCGTTCATTTTAATGTTCTTATTGAATAATTAATTCCTGTTGATGCACCTCTCTTTACATTTGCGCTGACAATAACGCTGACACTGAGCACAGATATCGTAGCCGAGCATCGCCCCAAGGATAAAGTCCTCCTCAGGTGTGAGCTGGTTCAGCGGACGAGTGACGATGAGACGGATGGCCTCCAGACACTCACGGCGCCCGAAGTACACATTCAGGTTCTGCTGTCCGGCAGGCTGCAGCACGTAGGGAATGCCCTGACTCTCCAGCCGGTCGACCGCCAGTTGGCCGTATTTCTTGTTACAGGTAAACAGCACCATCTGTCGCACGCCCTTATGCAACTCATAGATATGATTCATCAGTACCTTTATCTCAGTGGGAAACGTCGTTCTCTTTGTTGTCATTATCAGTTCAATTTCTCGGGCACAAAGGTACGAGGATTATACGAAGTGCGCAATACCTAAAACAGAGTGTTTAAGTATTGCGCACCACCGCCAACCTGCCGAAGCAGATTAATCATAAATAGGTATTACAATTGCGAAATGACGGTTCCGCATCTGAAAGACAGTAGCTGTTCACCCATCACGCCTTTCATCACCTCATATACCATGTCACCTGTACAATGGCTGGTGTAGAACTGCGTTTCAGGATATCTTTCTGTCAGTCTTTGAGCCAGAGCTTTTATTTCTTCATCCCTCTCTTGTCCGTCAAGTAAGTGGAAACCACCGACAACGGTATGAACGGGCCAAGGACAGGCTGCCAGGATGTTCTCCAGACCGCTGTGAGCACAGCCTGTAAATAGCAGACCATCGACATACAGAGCCAACTCATGTCGGAAATCGTCGTGGATATAATCACCGTGGGCATCCTGCACATAGAGGTTTTTATTCCCCTTGGGCATCGGATGCATCTGAGGGATATGGGCAATCACATAGATGCCTTTAGCGATCTCGCAGGTCTGGTCAGTCAAGACGAGTCTGTCATCATCTATCTCCGGCCACTCCGTAGTAATGCTGTGCAGATTCCCCCGCTTGGAAAAGAATCTACCACTCATTGCATCGGGCGAGACGATGACCTTGAACGCCGTTCGAGCCTGACGATTAGACTCTAAGAAGTACCGTAAGCCGCCTGCATGGTCACTATGTCCATGAGAAATGAAAACAGAGTCCACATCGTTGAGATCTACGCCCAACAGCTCAGCATTCCGAATAAACACATCACTCGCTCCTGTGTCAAGCAGAATCTTGTGTTGCTCTGTTGCTAACAGGATTGACAGTCCATGCTCCGTCTCAAGCGCAGGATTGCACGACCGGTTGTCTGATAAAACAGTCCACTGCATATGGTTATTTGCTCTTCAGTGTTAGGCTGGCGGTGGGCAATGGGGCGATGCCGTCACCACCGCGATGATCAGCATCATTGTCATCATGATCTTCTTCATTTCTATCTATATGATGTTATATGGTTATCTCTATCTGAATACCCTCTGGACCGAGGATGCAACTCTCATAATACCCGTCGCCAGTGGTTCGCGGGCCACTAATAACCTGATAGCCGGCGTCGCGTAGCTCAACGGTCTTGGCATCCACAGCCTCCTTACTGCCGACGGCAAACGAGACATGGATGAAACCGATATGAGACTTCGATGGGTCAGCATCGATCGTGTCAGGGCGCTGCATCAGCTCCAGCCGCGCTCCCCCGTTGGGGAAAGAAAGGATATACGTCCGAAGTCCTGTACGAGGATTGTGGTACTGCTCATTGCTTACCGCCTCGAAGTAATCGAGGAAGAACTGCCGCATCGCTTCAAGGTCGCGACAAAATAATGCCACATGCTCTATCTTCATACTCAACTATCTCATGCTCTTTGGGGCTTTCGCCTATAATGCCATCTTCATGGCCACCGTTCCCTCATTGTTCTCCAGTTCCTCGAATCCCATCCGCTTATATAGTCCGTATGCCACTTCCATGACAGCAGGTTTCGTCGTAAGGCGGGCCTCTTCAAAGCCTAACTGCCTGGCCTTTTCCATGGCGGCCTCCATCAGCCTCCTCGCATAGCCCAGCCCCCGGTAATCAGGTTTTACATAGAGTCGTTTGATTTCGCAAGTACGTGCGTCATCCTTCTTGATAGCGATGGTTGCCACAGGGATATCATGTCTGTAACCTATCAATAAGGCACCATCCTGATAAAAAGCATCCAAGTCGGCAAGTTCCTTATTCAAAGAGACAAAACACTGTTCCGCTCCTTTTATCGTAGAATACTCCAGGATAAGCTCTTTTGCTACCTCTTTGTTCTCACAATCTCTGATTTCTAATGCAATTATTTCATTCATCATTTTCTATTATTTCCTTCAAATTCAAAGTATTATACTCTCCGCACATTGTTTCTTAAAGAGAAACAGACGTATTTCTCGTTGATGGCGCGGAGGTCTTGGGTGAGGTGGCGGAAGCTTATCCTTAGGGGTGTTTCTTCAATGTCATTCCACCATGTATATCTTTGAGTTGATCTTCACCCAGTAGTTATCTACCAGCTCCACATCTTCTATCCGGCAGAAGAAGGCCTTTCCGGCATCCATCAGACGGGAGATGATCAGGTTCAGCTCGCGAGGCACATAGCCGATACGTATCTTCTCGTATAAGATGGCGATGGCATTCTTGTCGTGCTTGTTAGTCGGCTGTCGCTGCATCCGGAGTACCATCCCTTTCTTCAAATGGGGATATACCTGAGCTATCTGCGGGCAGTGTGTTGTGCCTGCCACAATGATGTCCAACAGGAATATCTCTCTGCTGAACGGTTGGAGGCTGTTGGGTAACTTTGACCCCATCATCTCCAGCAGCTCCGGACTGATCTTGACTATCTGGTTATCCATTCGCCTGCTCCATTAATATCTCTACTATCTTCTGTAGTCGCTCCTTTTCGGCCTTCAGTTGTTCTATGCTGATGCGGATCTCCTCCTGCCTGGCGGCGATCCACTCCTGATCTTGCAACTTCTCCCGGTAGGTAAACGGGAAGTCGTTCTCGATGTCCTCTATCTTATGCCGGATGGCCTCTATCTGCTCCTTCAGGATCCTGATGCGCTCTTCCCATTCCTCGATGGTACTGCTGCCTACGGAATCAGAGGGCATGCCTGCATTCAGCTCTGCTTCCAGTTCGCGCAGTCTTTTCAGGTTACCGTCTCTGTATGCTTCCTGCACCTTCAGGAACAGTTCCCGCTCCCACTCCGACTGCTCGGGATGCAGGTCGGGATGCAGTCTGTGTACCAGGCGCTTATAGAGATTCTTTAACTCTATCTTCTCTGCCTCCAGGTCTTTATCGGGTTTCTCTGACTGATGTTCGGTGAACGCCTTGTACTCCTGTGAGTGTTGTTCCTTGTACGTCTTGGATTCCTTGATTTTCTCCTCTTCCTGTTGGATGTTCATATGGAAAGTCCAGGATGCCACCTTCACTTTCTTTTTCACCGTCTGCATATCCGGTCGCTCACCCCTGTTGATATATGCCTGCAACAGGTCGCGCTGCAGTTTTAGGATATAGATGTCGTATTGAAGGCATAGCATTTCATATTGCAACTGCCCGATCGTTTCCATATAAACAGTCTCCAGTAATGGCCCGTCGTGCAGTAACAGGTCGTCACGTCGTGCGATGAGATCGGAATAATCGCGTTGCAGGCGTTCGTATTCCTCTTTCAGCTGTTGCCTCCTGGGGTTGATGTCTATGGTATTACTCATCTTCGCCTTCACTGCTACAAATATACAAAAAGTTGATTATACATGACTTATCGCTCTTTATTTTTTTTGTTTCTTTAATACGATATGACGTACCCGTTATGTTGGAAACCGACTAGATGAAAAAATCCCACCATGAGAGAAGAACATGGTGGGATTTTTAATTACTTAGAACTGAGTGAGATCTTCTGCATCATAGACGATGGAGTAACTGGGGCGTTTGGCACCAGGTATGTCCTCTACAACAGGTGTGCTGATGGCATACAAAGCGGCAGCAAGTATTGCCAGAATGATTGCTATGAAATTCTTGTCTTTAGACATTTTATTAATTGGTATTTATCCTTCGGATAACCCGGCAAGGATTGCCAACAGCTATTGAATCGGACGGGATGTCCTTCACTACTACACTGCCTGCACCGATGATGCAACGGTCGCCAATGGTGACTCCAGGGCACACTGTAACGCCACCACCCAGCCAGCAGTCTTCTCCAATGGCTATCGGAGAACATCGCTCTATAGGCTTGCGACGTTCAACGTAGTCAATAGGATGGTTCGGAGTCAGGAACTGGCAGTTTGGGCCAACCTGAGTGTTGGAGCCGATAGTTATCAAGCCTCCGTCGAGCATCGTTCCGTTGTAGTTGATGAAGACATTCTCACCCAGTTTGATGCCATGCCCATGGTCGCAATGAAATGGCGGTGATACAGTGGATGACTCGGGAATACCGGGAATCAGATCTTCTATAGTCTTTCTGTAGTCTTCATCCTCGGTGGTCATGGTCTGCAATTTTGCGCATATATGCTTTGCCCTATAGTAACTCGCCAAACATTCCTCGCTTGTAAAGTCATAGAACTCTTCACGGCGCATCTTTTCAAATTCTGTCATAACTATAAGCTAAATTGGAATTTACACAATGATTTTCTTTATCAACGACAAATCGCCACTTGACAATGCTTCAAAATTTGCCTCTATCTTCTCTATGTCCCAATCCCACCATTTCAGTTTCAGCAGATAGGCGATAAATTCGTCATCAAAACGCATTCTGACCACTCGGCAAGAATTCCCCACGGCAACAGCGTAAGGAGGAATGTCAGAGGCTACCACAGAGTTTGTACCGATAATAGCTCCATCGCCAATATGAACGCCTGGCATGACAGTGACATTCTGACCAATCCAAACGTCATTGCCCACAACGGTATCACCCTTTAGAGGCAATTCATCTTTCACTGGAGCAATGGCACTTCCCCAGTCGCCACCAATGACGTAAAACGGATAGGTTGTCACGCCGTCCATCCTATGGTTGGCTCCATTCATGACAAACTCTACACCTTTGGCAATAGCGCAGAATTTGCCAATAATCAGCCGGTCACCTATGAAGTCGTAAAAATGAGTGACATGCTTCTCGAACTGGTCTGCACCATCCACATCATCGTAATAGGTGTAATCACCGATGATGATACGCGGGTTCTTCACCACGTTCTTGATGAAGCAGAGGCTTGGAATCTTCGGATTCGGAAAAGCCTCATTTGGATTGGGTCTGTTTTTTATCTCCATAAATTCCGATTTATTTACTATCCATTCTCCTCAGTAATGTTTACCTCAGTGAAGAATTGTGTCAGGTCCTCTGCATCATAGACGATGGAGTAACTGGGGCGTTTGGCACCGGGGATGTCCTTTAGCAGTAAACAATATTGCTTCTATAATATATCTATACTGCTTTTGCTTACAAAAATACGAACTATGCTCTTAACGAAGATAAGCGCATCTTCATGGCTACTGTCCCCTCTTTGTTCTCAATTTCCTCGAATCCCATACGTTTGTACAAGTCGTAGGCGACGCCCATCACGGCTGGTTTGGTTGTAAGGCGGGCTTCGACGAACCCCAGCCTCTTTGCCCTCTCAAGGATGGCCTCAATCAGTTTCCGGGCATATCCCTTACCCCGATAATCGGGTTTTACATAGAGCCGTTTGATCTCACAAGCAGTGTCGTCTACCTTCCTAATAGCTATGGTGGCCACTGGGTTGGCATGGTCGTAGCCGATCAGCAGGGCACCACCCTCATAATAGGCATCGAGGTCGGCCAACTCTTTGTCGAGCGACACGAAACACTGCTCTGCTCCCTTGATTGTTGCATACTCACGAATCAACTCCTTGGCAACCTCTTTGTTCTCACAATCTCTGATTTCTAATAAGCACATCATACACTTTTTGCACGCAAAATTAACGATTTTCTATGACATTCCACACATCAAGCACGTTTTTCTTGCAGAAAAAATATTGAGATGAGAAAAAGATTCGTAACTTTGCAAACCTACCACCTGACAAAAAGATGAGAATGTAATGAACAAAGTCTAGGTATCTTGGCCAGTTCGGTGGCTATCGTTATGGATGCCGGCTCACCAGTGAGATTCAACCCTTGGTACCTGGAATACAGGTGGCCATCGTTGTTGATCACAACTACAGCGAATAGCTTCGTACCTATTTTTGGTCTCGTTGATATTAGCAGGTCCATCTGTTAATTAAGTCTAATATTTGGTACATTTTGTCACGTTTACTTGACTTTTTGGAAAACAATCATTACTTTTGCAGCGTGATAATGGTTGTATTGCGCAGCAGCCATATTCACACAGCATGCTGACAAAGATAGTGATAACATTAAAAAAAAAGTAAGAAGATGAAAAAGGATTATTTATTTCCGTATCAGTTCAAGTGGATTGGGTGGAGCTTGTTTATCCCGTTTGCGCTCCTATTCTTTCTGGCGTATGGGTGTTTTCACGTGATTGACGACGACTTCATCAGTTTCAAGACGCTTATGATCATGATGGGCGAGCTTAACACCTTCCATGGGGGGCATGAAGCAAAAGGATTTCTTTTTGAGGTGGGTCGCCAAGGGATGTTTGATGAGATTTGCCTCGTAGCGATGTCGGTGGGGCTTCTTTTTGTGGCTTTTGCACGCGAGCGCGATGAGGATGAGTATGTAGAGCATCTGCGGCTACACTCGTTTGCATGGGCGATCAAAGTGAACACCGTTCTGTTTATTCTTGGGACTTGGTTCTTCTTTGGCGGTCTCTACCTCTGGTTCGTACTGTTTTGGTTCCTCTCGCTCTTCCTCATCTATCTCGCCAAATTCCAATTGGAACTGCACCAAATGAGAAAGGGGGTAAACGATGAAGAATAACATCCGCGTGGAGCGGGCCGTGCTGAGAATGACGCAGCAACAACTTGCTGAACGTATCGGCGTGGCCAGGCAGACCATCAATGCCATTGAGGCGGGCAAATACGTGCCTTCGACCGTTCTGGCATTGAAGATGGCGGCCGTTTTTGGCAAATCGGTCAACGAGATATTTACGCTTGAAGAAACCGACTAGATGAAAAAATCCCACCATGTTATTCTCTCATGGTGGGATTTATTTATATCGCATATTATGCGACGTTTTTACTCAATTAATCCGCATCTACATATAGTTCGTCAACAGAATACAAAACGGCATTGCCTGCAAGAAATATCTTGTTGCCTTCTTTCCTGCAATAAAGTGTTCCACCACGTTTTGATGCCTGGAAGGCCACCAACTCTTCTTTTCCTAACGTGTCTACCCAGTAGGGGATGATATGGCAGTGGCCGGAACCGCAAACAGGGTCTTCAGGAATGTTAAGCTTCGGACCGAAACTACGTGAAACGCAATCTTCCTTCTCTCCTTTGGCCGTGACATGAACTAGCAGACCATCTATCTGTTTAATTTTCTCCAGATCAGGATTCAGACTCAAAACAGCCTGCTCATCATCCAGTACACATAGCAAGTCACGGGCAATATAAGCCTCTCGGATAGAAACGCCCAAAGCATCCTCCATAGCAGGCGTTACGGCTGTCGGCTTCAAATCATAGGCAGGAAACTCCATCTCATATAAGGCTCCCTTGCGTGTCACGATTAATTCGCCGCTTAAAGTGGTAAATACGACCTGGTCTGCTTCCTTTTCATAATCTTTGAACAAGACGAAAGCTGTTCCCAAGGTGGCATGTCCACAAAGATCAATCTCACCTCCAGGGGTGAACCAACGCAAATGCCATTTCTCACCCTCTTTGACCGTAAAGGCGGTCTCGGAGAAATTGTTCTCACGAGTGATGTTCATCATCATTTCCTCGCTTGGCCATTTCTCCATCACACATACGGCAGCCTGATTGCCGTGAAACACTGAGTCTGTGAAAGCATCTACAACATACTGTTTCATTTGATTTTCCTTTCTTTAATTAATAACGATTAATCTGTTTATGATACTGTTCTCTATATGCTCGTACAGGCATAAATATAAAAAAAGGGACCTGCCAAGTGAACAGGTCCCTTTGCAGTTTATATATGAGTATTCTACTCCTCAACAGCCGCCTGCGCCGCCGCGAGACGGGCGATGGGCACACGGAACGGAGAGCAAGACGCGTAGTTCATGCCAATCTTGGCGCAGAACTTCACTGAGCTGGGCTCACCACCGTGCTCACCACAGATACCGCAACGGAGCTCTGGACGAACCTCGCGACCTTCCTTCACGGCGAACTTGATGAGACGGCCAACACCCTTCTGGTCGAGTACCTGGAACGGATCGACCTTCAGGATCTTCTTGTCGAGGTATACAGGCAGGAACGATGCGATATCGTCGCGGCTGTAACCGAAGGTCATCTGGGTGAGGTCGTTGGTACCGAATGAGAAGTACTGTGCCTCTGAAGCGATCAGATCGGCTGTGAGGGCAGCACGTGGGATCTCAATCATCGTACCAATCTCGAACTCTACCTCGATACCGTACTCGGCGAATACCTCCTTAGCGGCATACTGGATCACTTCCTTCTGCTGCTTGAGCTCGTTGATAGTACCAATCAGCGGCACCATAATCTCCGGCATGGGGTTCTTACCTTCCTTCTTCAGCTCGCAAGCTGCAGAGAGGATAGCCTTGGTCTGCATAGCGGTGATCTCAGGGAAGGTGATACCCAGACGACATCCACGGTGACCCAGCATGGGGTTGTTCTCAGCGAGTGAGTCGACACGACGCTGGATCTCCTCCAGGCTGACACCCATCTCCTTGGCCATGGTCTGCTGACCAACCAGATCGTGGGGAACAAACTCGTGGAGAGGGGGATCGAGCAGACGGATGTTAACGGGCAGTCCGTCCATGGCCTCGAGGATACCCTTGAAGTCGGCCTTCTGATAAGGCAGCAGCTTGGCGAGCGCCTTCTCACGTCCGGCAACGCTGTCGGCCAGAATCATCTCACGCATAGCAACAATCTTCTGATCCTCGAAGAACATGTGCTCGGTACGGGTCAGACCGATACCCTTGGCACCGAAAGCACGAGCCACCTGTGCATCGTGCGGTGTGTCGGCATTGGTACGAACCTGGAGCTTGGTGTACTTGTCGCAGAGGTCCATCAACTCCTTGAAGTCGCCAGAAAGCTCGGCAGCCTTTGTGGGAACCTCACCGGCATATACCTGACCAGTGGTACCATTCAGAGAAATATAGTCGCCCTCCTTATATACGATGCCGTCAATCTCGACAGTCTTATTCTTATAGCTTACATTCAGAGCACCTACACCCGATACGCAGCACTTACCCATACCACGAGCCACAACGGCAGCGTGAGAGGTCATACCACCACGAGCGGTGAGGATACCCTCGGCAGCAGCCATACCGGCCAGATCCTCAGGAGAGGTCTCGATACGTACGAGCACAACCTTGTGACCGTTCTCGTGCCACTCCTTAGCGTCGTCGGCATGGAACACAATCTGACCGCAGGCAGCACCTGGAGATGCGGGCAGACCCTGGGCAATCACCTTAGCGGCAGAGAGTGCCTTCTTGTCGAACACAGGATGCAGCAGCTCGTCGAGCTTCTGGGGCTCGCAGCGCTGGATGGCGGTCTTCTCGTCGATCATACCCTCGTGGAGCAGATCGATGGCAATCTTCACCATAGCGGCACCTGTACGCTTTCCGTTACGGGTCTGGAGGAACCAGAGCTTGCCCTCCTGTACGGTGAACTCCATATCCTGCATATCGTGATAGTGGTGCTCCAGCTTATCCTGGATATCATTCAGCTCGTTATAGATCTCAGGCATGGCCTCCTCCATAGAAGGATACTTGGCAACACGCTCAGCCTCGCTGATACCTGCGCGCTCGGCCCAACGCTGAGAACCGACCTTCGTGATCTGCTGCGGTGTACGGATACCAGCCACAACGTCCTCACCCTGTGCGTTCACCAGATACTCACCATTGAACAGGTTCTCACCATTAGCGGCATCACGGCTGAAGCATACACCAGTAGCAGAAGTGTCACCCATATTACCAAACACCATGGCCATCACGCTGACGGCTGTACCCCACTCGTCGGGGATTCCTTCCATCTTACGATAGAGGATAGCGCGCTCGTTCATCCAAGAACGGAACACAGCGCAAATGGCACCCCACAGCTGCTCGATAGGATTGTCGGGGAAGTCCTTGCCGGTGCGCTCTTTGATAGCAGCCTTAAACAATTTCACCAGTTTCTTCAGGTCGTCAACAGAAAGATCCTTGTCAAGCACGACACCACTTTCTTTCTTCACGCCCTCGATAATCTCCTCGAACGGATCGATATCGGTCTTGTTGACTGGCTTCATCTCCAGCACCACGTCACCGTACATCTGTACGAAACGACGATAGCTATCGTAAACGAAGTGAGGATTGTTGGTCTTCTTAACCATTCCCTCAGCCACCTCGTCGTTCAGACCGAGGTTCAGGATTGTATCCATCATACCTGGCATGGAAGCACGGGCACCGGAACGGACGGAGACAAGCAGCGGATTCTCCTTGTCGCCGAACTTTGAATTCATCAGATTCTCAATGTGTTTCACGGCTGCCATCACGTCGTCGTTCAACAACTCCATGATCTTCTGCTGTCCTACCTGATAATACTCATTACAGCAGTCGGTGGTGATTGTAAAACCAGGAGGAACGGGAACGCCGATCAGGTTCATCTCGGCCAGGTTTGCTCCCTTACCACCGAGTTCCTCACGCATTTTTGCATTTCCTTCAGCCTTACCATTACCGAAGGTGTAGACTCTCTTTGTACTCATAAGTCAGTATAACTATATTAATTGTAATTAATTGTATTTTTTCAATTCTGCAAAGATAATGAAAAACGAAGATAATCCCAAAAAAATGAAGGAAAAACTGCTAAGTCGACCTTACATTTTACGATTTTTAGTTACTCTTTTAAGCCTTTTGATAGTTTTTTACCGTTTTTTTTCGTAATTTTGCGCTCAATAAGGAATGAAAACAATATGAGTAGAACAAAGAAACCATTGCCAATTCTAGAAAATGTAACCATCACAGACGTGGCCGCAGAAGGTAAGAGCCTTGCCCGGGTCAACGATATGGTGGTGTTCGTACCCTGGACGGTTCCAGGTGACGTGGTTGACCTGCAGGTGCGTCGCAAGAAGCACAGTTTCATGGAGGCAGAAGTGATTCGCTTCATAAAATATAGTAATGTACGCGCAACTCCTTTCTGTCAGCATTTCGGTGTCTGCGGTGGATGTAAATGGCAGAACCTGCCATACGAGGAACAGTTGAAGAACAAGCAAAAACAGGTGCACGACCAGTTGACTCGTATTGGAAAGGTTGAGTTGCCGGAGTTTCGTCCTATACTCGGCAGTGTAAAGACACAGGCCTACCGCAATAAGCTCGACTTTGGTTGTGCGAATAAACGCTACCTGACGAAACAGGAGATAGCGACCTTGCCCAATGATGAGAGTCAGAGTCTGAAAGACATACCTGCCATCGGCTTTCATATCACGGGGGCCTTCGATAAGATTCTGCCTATCGAGAAATGCTGGTTGATGGATGATCTGCATAATCAGATTCGTAACGAAATCCGCGACTACGCCATGAAGAATGGTATGTCATTCTTTGACCTCAGACAGCAAAAAGGTCTTCTTCGCGATGTTATTATCCGTAATTCGAACACTGGTGAATGGATGGTTATTATCCAGTTCCACTATGACGAGACCGGAGGCGAGAAAGAGGCTCTTGGATTACTGCAGCATATAGCCGATAAATTTAGCAATATCAGCGCATTACTATATCTGAACAACCAGAAATGCAATGATACGATAGGAGATCAGGAAATTCTTGTTTTCAAGGGTAATGACCATATCTTTGAAACGATGGAAGACCTGAAGTTTAAAGTTGGGCCGAAGAGTTTCTATCAGACAAACACCGAACAGGCCTACCATCTGTATTGCGTGGCTCGCGAGTTGGCAAACTTAAAAGGTGACGAGCTCGTATACGACCTTTATACCGGTACTGGTACAATAGCTAACTTTGTTGCCAAAAAGGCACGTAAGGTTATTGGTATAGAGTATGTACCAGAAGCTATCGAGGATGCTAAGATAAACTCTGAGGTAAACCATATCGACAACACACTTTTCTATGCTGGCGACATGAAAGACATCCTAACCGATGACTTCATTGCGGAACACGGCCGTCCCGATGTGATTATCACTGATCCTCCACGTGCCGGTATGCACCCCGATGTTGTGAAGACCATATTACGTGCTGCACCTAAGCGTATTGTCTACGTCAGTTGTAATCCCGCTACCCAAGCGCGCGACCTACAAGACCTCGACGAGGCCTACAAGGTTGCAGCCGTACAGCCCGTAGATATGTTTCCACATACACCGCATGTGGAAAACGTAGTATTACTTGAGCAACGATAAAATAGTATAATCTAAATAATTGAGGATGAATCATGATGACAATAGAAGAAATTAACAAACTTATTGCAGATTCGATGTTTGCAGATATCGGGTTTATTGATGCGAATGGAAGTCCAAGCATCAGAAGAGTATTTTGTACATGGCATAAAGGGGTGGGAAAGCATCTGATTTCTACAAATACCTCCTCAATGCATGTACAAGCCCTTTTATTGAATCCTTCAGCATGTCTTTATTTTGAAAACAGCCAAGTTTTTGAGGGTGTTTGTTTTCAAGGAAAAGCTATCGTTCATTTTGAGAAAGAATATAAAGAGAAGTGTTGGAAAGAGGGTGATGAACAGTACTATCCCAAGGGCGTTACAGATGATAATTACTGTATAATTGAGTTTACGGCTGAGAATGGACGGTATTATCGGTACGACGGCATTGGGAATATCACAAAGCAGGAAATGGATATATTTGATCAAAATACAGAATATGTGGATAACTACGACAGGCTTGCAGATGAAAATATGTAAAGGAAATATATAATCTAAGACAAGGAATTTATGATAAAGAAGTTTTTTTTACTCATCGTGCTGATGACAGGTTTTGCAGGCACCATGAATGCAGAAGAGCCCGAGTTGCTTAATGCAAACGTTCAAGAGGTTCAGGAAACGCAACAAGACAAAAAGGCAGTTGTAGAAGTTCCGCAGTGGGTTAAGAACATCAAGTTCAGTGGTTATGGCATGCTTCAATATCAGGGTGAGGACAAAGAAGGTGCCCATACCAATACATTCAACCTTCGTCTGGCCCGTTTTATCCTCGACGGCAAGATTGGCGACTTTGATTGGCGTGCACAGATTCAGGGAACCAACGTAAAAGGTCCGGGTGAGCCCACCGTACAGCTCGTTGACCTCTATGCAGAGTGGGTAAAACACAAGGCGTTCCGCGTTAAGGTCGGTCAGTTCAAGCGCGCCTTCACTTACGAAAACCCCACCCACCCCATCACACAGGGATGGTATAGCTATGCAATGGTGATCAACAACCTGTCGGGCTTCGGCGACCGTACTGGAGAGAAATCTTCGGGCGGACGTGACATTGGCATCCAAGTACAGGGTGACCTCTTCCCGAATGCTGCTGGTCGCCGTCTGTTCCACTACCAGTTGGGTGTGTACAACGGTGAAGGTATCAACGAGAAGGACAAGGACAACCGCAAGGATATCATCGGCGGTGCCTGGGTGATGCCAATCAAGGGCCTGCGTATCGGCGCCTTCGGATGGACAGGCAGTCGCGGTGGCATGCTTGACCCTGTGACAGGTACCAAACGCAGCGTAGAAAAAAACCGTTACGCCATCTCAGCCGAGTATGACAAGGACGAGTGGACATTCCGTACAGAGTATATCCACAGTCAGGGCTGGGGCGCTGCAAAGGCCGCCAACAACGTGCGTGAGATCGACTACAGTAAGGGCGACAAGGCTGATGGCTGGTATGCCTTCGGTATCGTGCCCGTCATCAAGTCGAAGCTACATGCCAAGGCCCGTTACAACCTCTACCGCCAATCGAAGGAGTGGAGCACCTCAAAGACCATGTACGAAGTTGGTGTGAACTACTTCTTCACGAAGAACCTGCAACTGAATATGGAGTATGCCCGTGTGAACGAGCGTGCCACCCACGACAGTTACAACTTCGTTGACGTGGAACTTGATTTCAGATTCTAGATCAATCAGATACAGGCTGTGTAGTTGAAGAGCGGAAGCGGCGCATCAGCGCCTGCCACAGATGCGTCTTACGACGAAGGATCCGGAGGGAATAGCACGTACTTAACAAGATGAGTATTCCTCCCACCAGCCAATAGGCAATCCCTGACAAGACACATACTGTGATATAAGAAAGCAGTCCCAACAGCACCTGCACAACAGCATAACGGAAAACGGTTGCCGAACAGCGGTAGCCGTTTTTCTTATAGGCATACCCCATAACGATCAGGAAGTCGAACAGATAAGCCAGAGTAACCGCCACACCCGTTCCATAGAGTCCCCATCGCTGGTAACAGAAGATGATGAGCAGAATCAGGGCCACACAGTAGAGACTCTCTAATATGAGATATGCCAGCGCCTGGCCCCGAGCCAGAGTGATATATGCCACCGGCATCGTCAGCACCTTCAGGTACATGGCCAAGGCAGCCACTTGCGCCATCCCGACAACAGGCAGGAACGCACGACTGAACAACAAGGGAATCAGGATAGGAAGCGTAACCATGAAAGTCACGAGCATCGGTGATAGCAGCAGTAAGGACACCTCCGTCTGACGGTTGACCGTCTCATTGACAGCGCCATCATCGCCCTGTACAGCAGACAAGCGCGGGAAATAGTCGGTCTCCATCGCCGAGAACACCATGCCCGCATACGTGATGGTCAGCATATACCCCGCATTATACAGACCCAGAATATCGAGATCACCTGTCACATTCAGATACGAGCGGATAACCAGTTCTGTGAGACTGCCAATCACGATGGCTAAGGTATAAGCGACTCCCAAGCGTATCATCCCTGTTCCCTCGCCCATGATATGTCTGACGCCTGTCAACTGCAAAGGCACGGCACGCCAAGAGCATCTCACCGTGACAAGCATCGTGGCCAGTGCCATCAAGACAATCACAGGCACGATGCCAGAGGCACCGAAGAAGAAATAAACAGGGACAGAGATGACCAAGGCGGCCAGAATAGAGACCACCTGAATGACGGCGAGCGCACCCACCCGATGAACACCTTTCAGGATGGCCGTCTCGCCACCCGTTATCGTCAGCATACCCACGGCCGGTGCCAGCAGCACAAAATGTAAGGTATGGTCGCCCCATGCAAATGTCGTATGACTCAGGAACGGTCCGATGACCACGCAGACGAGTATGCCTATCAGGGCCGTGAGCAACGTCCATCCACGCACCACCTTCACATAGTGTGCCAATGCGGACTGATCACCCTTCTGATGCAGTTCCGAGATACGTCGGACAGCACTGAAGGGAAGACCCAGGTTCGTGGCCTGGAAGATCATGTTGACGGTGGTATTGAACAAGGATGCCAACCCCATGCCCGACGGTCCGAGCAGAAGGGCAACCAGTTTGGTACGGACAAGACCCAGTCCGATGTTCAATCCTTGTACACCACCGAAAATGCCCGTATACTTCAGAACATGGTTGTAAGTTACATCCTTTTCTTCCATGATTTTGTATTTCAAACGCAAAAGTACTGTTTTTATTTTTAAATAACGAACATATTTCGTAACTTTGCGGTCATTAGACCGCGAAGTTACATGCACATGGCATAAAAAACAAATGAACTTAACAACAAATCAGACATCAAGGCCTCTGGTAAGCTTCATCATTGCCTACTATGAGTTGCCAGTCAGACTACTACGGGAATGTGTTGAGAGCATTCTCGCCCTATCGCTTCGTCCCTCTGAGCGAGAGATCATCATCGTGGACGACGGTTCATCGAACAGTCCGGTATCATCACTTGGCGACCTGACCAGTCAAGTGCTCTACCTGCGCCAGCAGCACCTGGGACTCAGTGAGGCACGTAACACAGGACTCCGTATGGCACAAGGCACATATATCCAGTTCGTCGACGCCGACGACCTGCTCCTGACCGTCCCCTATGAGCACTGTCTCGATCAGATTCGTTTCAACAAACCAGAGATCGTGACATTCCACCTGACCGACAGCAAGAGAGAGGTCGCCAGTTTCGATGCCACCAACAGTCAGACGGGTGCAGAATATATGCACCACCATAATATTCACGGTTCTGCATGCGGCTATCTCTTTCAGAGAAGCATCCTCGGTGATCTGAGGTTCACTCCGGGCATCTGGCATGAAGACGAGGAGTTCACCCCTCAGTTACTGTTACGTGCCGAGCACGTATGCGTCACCAGTGCCAAGGCCTACTACTATCGCCGGCAACGGGAATCGATCATGACCAGCTCACATATCAGGAACAGACTGAAACGGTTGAACGATGCCAAGGGTATCATCAGCCGACTGAACATCATCGCCGACCGGATGCCAGCAGAAGACCGGACAGCCCTACAGCGACGTATCGCCCAACTCACGATGGACTATCTCTACAATGTCATCCTTCAGACCCGTTCACGTCATTATCTGGACAGACGCATAGAAGAACTGCACCGTCAGGGGCTCTTCCCGCTTCCCGATCACGACTATACCCAGAAGTATGTCTGGTTCCGTCGGCTATCCAACAGTCAGAAAGGACGGTCCCTGCTGATGCGACTGGTTCCCATGCTTCCACAAGAGCGCTGAACGACAGACTATGATATCGGTCATTGTAACGACATATAATCAGGAGAAGACCATTGCCCGCACACTCGACTCCATTCTCAGGCAACGGTGCCATCTGCCCGTAGAGATCATCATCGGCGAGGACTGCTCTACAGACCACACCCGTGAGATCTGTCAGGAATACGCGGCACGTTATCCGCAGATTCGTCTGTTCTGCAACGACCACAACAAAGGGATTGTAGACAACTATTTCGACTGTCTGCTCGCCTGTCAGGGAGATTATATCGCCGACTGTGCCGGAGATGATTTCTGGATAGACGACCAGAAGTTGGAGAAAGCATCACGGCTGATGGAGGCCGACAGCAGCATCACCCTTGTTCACACAGGATGGCATTATTATGACGAGACGACAAAGCAAGAGAGTGCTTCTCCCCCACAGCCCTTCCCTGCCCCTCTGACAGACGGCAAGAAGATGCTCGAGGCTATTCTCACTCAGACGCGTATGCCCGTCATTCATCTTTGTACAGCACTCTACCGTGCCGAGACCATCCGTCGGGAATACGAGAAGAACACGGACTTATTCCGAGAAGGCGCCTGTGAGGATCTGCCGATCACGTTCCATATGGCACTTGCCGGGAACATTGCTTACATACCAGATATCACCCTCTGCTACAGTCAAGGGCCAGAGACCATCTCCGCATCAAAAGACGAGCGGAAGTTGTTCGCGTTCTACAGGAACGTGACCATGCAAAGTTTCTCGTTATCAGGCAAGTACAACATAGAATCTGATATTACAAAGGACTTCTTCCGAAGACGTGTCATCGCACTTTTGATGCATGCTTTCCGGGCATACGCCCCTCAACTCTTTCACGAGGCTGTCGCCTGCCAAAAGCTATGGGCAGTCAAAACCACATACGGCATCAGGATGAGACGTCTTGTGTTGCAATACCCTCCTTTATGGCGTCTGCTGTTGCGCCTCCGCAAATATCTCAGATAGTCTTGCGCCGATTACCTCGGGAGAGGCCGTCCGTCTGACCCATTCCGAGAAGGCCCTGCCATCATAGTCGGTATGCCGGCATACATTCAGCATTTCCGACGCCAAAGCCTTCGCATCATCTACAGGAACCGTGTGACAGCCATCCGTGTCTCTCAGGCTCTTCGGAACAGTGTCCGTTGTTACCACGGGTATGCCCGTGCTCATGGCCTCCAGTACTGCCAACGACTGCACCTCATCCCTACTGGCCAACACCAAGGCATCGCTCTGATATAGCAGTTGTGCCACCTCGTGCTTATCAAGCAGACCGAAGATCTTAACGCCTTCCATATCCAACAAACGCCGACAGGCCTTACTGTCTGTACCATCACCCGCCACATACAGCTCCACCCGACTCTCTCGGGTCTTCACTTCACGGAATGCGGATGCCAGCACATCATACCCTTTCCGGTAATCGTAGTTTGCCAAACAACAGAATACGAACGGTCGGTCATTTAACGGTTTCCTGGACTGATAATGAAAGAGAGCCGTATCTACCACGTTCGACACCGTCTCCCACCGATAGTCATCCCCATAATAGCATGCCGTATCAGTCACCAACTCCTCTGCGACCGGCAGCACCCGACTGGCACGTTGATAAGTCTTGCGCAGCATGGCAACCTGCCATGCATCAGAAGGCGGTTTTCCGAACTCTGTCTCCAGACTCATCCGCGAGAGATGCTCCGTCACGACATAGGGAATATCATACGCCTCACTGATGAGCATAGCCGCATAACCAGCCCACTTAGCGCAATGGGCGTGAATCACGTCGGGCTTGCCATATCTGACAACATAATCACGGAACATCCTTTGTACGGTTCTTACCCACCCATTGACGTTGGGACGTATGACCAGGGGAATACCACGCTGGAAATGCCGGACGACCAGAATATCGTCCATCATCTCTTCTTTCGTGGTATAAGGAAGAGACAAGAAGGATCTGGCACCTTTCTTCACCGACAACTGTATGTTGCTCAGGATACGCACCTGATGCCCCTGTCCCTTCAAAGCCTTGGCCTGATCGAGACAGAAGCCCCCACCATAGGGGATAAAGAACGAGGGTATCTCCAGTATATGCATGTTCTTTTAGTAAAAAAGCCGGATATCAGTAGATACCCGGCTTCAATAGTCTTTTTCCTTGAAGCTTTATGCCTCTGCAGGAGCCTCAGCAGCAGGAGCAGCCTCTTCAGCAGGAGCCTCAGTTGCCTCAGCAGCAGCGGCCTCAGCAGCCTTTGCAGCCTCTTCCTCTGCCTTAGCAGCAGCCTCGGCGGCCTTCTTGTCGGCTACCTTCTTGGCAATAGCCTCGTTGACGGCCTTCTCTGCCTTCAGTGCATTAGCAGCAGCCTCTTTCTTTGCCTTTGCGTCAGCCTCAGCGATCTTGTTCAAGCCATTCTGCTTGTCAGCCTTCCAGGCATCGAACTTCTTCTGAGCTGCAGCCTCGTCGAAAGCGCCCTTCTTCACGCCACCACGAAGGTGCTTCATCAGGTATACGCCCTCACGGCTAAGAATGTTACGTACAGTGTCTGTTGGCTGAGCACCAGTCTCAACCCAATAGAGTGCACGATCGAAATTCAAGTCTACTGTGGCAGGATTGGTATTAGGGTTGTAAGTACCAATCTTCTCAGTAAATCTACCATCTCGTGGTGCACGAGCGTCAGCGATCACGATGCTATAGAAAGCATAACCTTTACGACCACCACGCTGCAATCTGATTTTTGTTGCCATTTTTTAAATGATAATTTGTTGTTATTAATTGAATTTCATGCTATTATCTCGTAATAGCGGCTGCAAAGGTACTACTTTTCCGCGGATTCTCCAAATATATTTTTCGTTATCTTTTCTTTTTTCACGATTTTTTTCTAATTCCGGTCTTGCGCCGAACGACCTAAATCAGACAGAACCCCTTTAAAATAATGAGAGAACACCTGTTGTCCCTCATAGTCAAGATGTTCACCGTCGGTCGTTACATAACGGGTTGTATCGAAAGGCAGATAGGTGTATCTGTCGGCAGGGAAAGTCTTCTGCATGAGCTCTCTCGTCTGATCATACCTTTTCAAATGCGTCAGTCGTTCGTTGACGGGCATCTCAAAGAATAGCACCCGCGTACCTTTAGCCTCAAACATCTCAACCAGTCGTTTCATGTCACCCATTCGGGTCTCTGCCTGCGGCTCCGGCATCTGCCAGTCATACTTGATATGATGCTCAATACTCTCATTCAACAGGTCCATATCAACCGTCGATGTGCCAGCCTGTGGGTTGATGTCTGCCGCGCTCGCCATCATGGAAGCAAGCATACAGATGGGCTGATACTGTTCACGCAAAGACGGTATCCACCGCCTTAACATCGGCATAACGCCCTCGGTCATCTTGGAGACCAGCTCCGGGTTACCGTCAAGAAAGAACAGGTTGGTCTCTGCCAGAATAAACCGAGGAAGATCACCCTTCGAAAGAATAATCCTCAGACCGTCCTCAACGGCACAGCCACCAAACGAGACCGACTTGACGGTGGGAATACTGTCGCGGATAATCCTCGCAGATAGGGAGGTGCCGACCATCACCGTATCTGACTTTTCTGCATATATGAACTGCTGAGCCTTGATGACATTGTCCTGCCACTGATGAGTGGCCATCCCCACCATAGGGTTCAGCAACACGATGACAAGGTGTATGCCAAACAAGACCGCAAAGCAAAGAATACTTCTCTTTATCATATCATCAGCAGCGTCTTAGAATTGAAAATATACAAAAGAACTGGCACTACCGCTATTGGTCAGTATCAGGAACAGCATGATGCCATAAAGAATATAGTCAAAGCGCAAGATATATCTCTGCACCCACGCCCTCTCTCTCAGACAGTATATGGCATGATACATGACTACCGGTATCGCATAGATAGCTATCGGTATGAGTTTCAAATCAATGAAAGCGCCAGAATCGTAATTACTAAAGATACATCTGACATATAATACTGCCTCGCTGAAATTGGGCAGCATGAACAATAGCCAGCCAAATGATACCATGACGAATACAAACGTCACCGACAGTCCATGTGAGACTTTCTGCCAACGCATGACAGATATGCAGTTCTCTCTCCTACCGCATATGGCCCTTTCTACGACCAGACAAAGACCATGATAGGTTCCCCACACCAGATAACTCCATGCCGCACCATGCCACAAGCCGCCAAGCATCATCGTAAGCAAGAGATTGAGATAGGTTCTCACCTTTCCTTTCCGGTTTCCGCCCAAAGAAATATACAGATACTCCATCAGGAACTGAGACAGGGTAATATGCCACCGTTTCCAGAACTCACGGAAGGACGAAGCGATATACGGGAAATTGAAATTCGTAGGCAGTCGATAGCCGAAGATAGCCGCCACGCCAATAGCTATCAGGGAATAGCCGGCAAAGTCGGCAAACATCTGAATGGAATAGCCAAACACCATCAGCAACAGACTCCCCGTACCACGATGCACAAAATACGGATACGTCATCCAAAAGGTAAAGTCCTTCAGGTTATCGGCGATGACCATCTTCAGGAAATAGCCCACGACAAGTGACTTAAAGACAAACGTCCAATCAATCAGAGAGAACTGTTTAGGAGCTATCTCACCGAAGAACTCCTTAGACTTAGCGATAGGACCAGCTAAAAGCTTGGGGAAGAAACATATATAAAGAAGCGTCTTCCTGACATGTTGCAGAAAAGAAGGAGGCGAGGACACCTGCTCTCCATCATAACGCCCTCTGTATGCATCGACAATCAGACTAATACCACTAAAGGTATAGAACGATATACCCAACGGCAGGGGCAGTCGACAAAGAAACTGTCCGACACCTGCACTAACGTCGAGGAAAGAAGTAGAAATCAGGCCACCGTACTTGAATAGCGCTAACAGACACAGGTTCATAACGACACCCACCGTCGCATAGGTACGGGAGTGCCTACGAAACATGGCACCGTAACTGGCGATAGCATTGACCATTCCCGACGCGATCAGCAACAGTAAGAGACCTATACTATCATAGGCATAGAACAAGGCACTTGATACCAACAGAACATATACCTGCCAACGTCTTATGAACGGCAGATAGTATACCAGTGTCGTAGCGATGACCAGACCGACAAATATCCAAGAATTAAAAAGCATGCTGCAAAGTTACTGTTTTTTCTTCCAAATACTATAGATAGTTCCCTTTTTTTTCGTAATTTTGCCATCATGGAACAAGTTAAGACGGAACTATCAATCCTCATCCCTACCTATAACACCATCTGTGTGGACTTGGTACGGACGCTTTATGAGCAGGCCGTGAAGCTGTCTCTGACCTATGAGATCATCGTGGCAGACGACGGTTCTACCGACACTCAGGCTATCGGCACCAACCAATCCATTGCAGAAATCCCCAATTGTCAGTATCTTGTCAGACAGGAGAATGTGGGGCGAGCAGCCATCCGCAATATCCTCGCCAAGACGGCAAGATACGATTATCTATTGTTTATCGACAGCGATATGAGAATCGGAGATCCGCTGTTCCTGAGCAACTATCTGCAAAACCCTTGTGATACCGTCATTGACGGCGGAGTGGACATCTGTGGAGACGACAAGTTGCTAAAAGGAAATCTTCGCTATCTATATGAGAAATCCGAAGAGGCACGACACACTGCGGAACAACGATGCCAGACACCGTATCAGCATCTGCACACTGCCAACCTACTCATCCGTCGTGATATCATGCTCCAGTATCCTTTCGACGAGCGCTTCCGCCATTATGGCTATGAAGATGTGTTATTAGGAAAGACACTGCGACAGCATCGTATCGCCATCTCACACATTGACAATCCTGTTCTGTTCTGCGATTTTGAATCCAATCCCGAGTATGTCGCCAAGACCGAGGAAGGATTGCGCACGCTCCACCAGTTCCGTGAGGATCTACGTGGTTACTCCAGACTACTCACTTTTGTCGGGAACATACATATTCCTGTCATTCTGTCAACGATTCGTCTGTGGCACCATCTATTGGGTCATCTGGAACGC
This sequence comes from Prevotella aff. ruminicola Tc2-24, assembly GCF_900110895.1. Classification (GTDB taxonomy): domain Bacteria; phylum Bacteroidota; class Bacteroidia; order Bacteroidales; family Bacteroidaceae; genus Prevotella. The sequence goes on from NZ_FOIQ01000001.1 coordinate 635,276, forward strand.
AAGAACCTCTGCGGCACACGTCCTTGTCTTTTAGTCTTCAAGTTATATCGTCTCGGCTATTTCCTTTCTTTATAATACAAAAAAATAACGAGAGACTCATTTCTGAGGATCTCCCGTTATCCATACCAAAAAACCCTTATTCTGTCATTTACTCAGGAATCACTGAGAAAGTCAGTTTCTCATATCCCTCAAAATCATCAAACTGCACCTGGAAGCTAGCATACTGATAGTAGTTACCACCAGTGTTATGAGTATCCTTGATAGAATTACTCTTAGCCAGAGCATTCAGGATCTTGTTATAGATGACCTTATCATTTTTCTCGTCAGCAATCTGAATGGCCATAGAGGTTACCATGCCATTCTCTACCTTATAAGTATAGTCGCCTGCGCCATACAACTGGAACGACTCCGTTTCAAGAATCGTCTCAAGTTCGCCGACAGCCTCCTGAAGGTCCTCAAATGTCGAATTGACAAAGTTGACAGGCTCCAGGTTCTCATCGAGCTTGATATAAGTAGTATCAATCTCATTAGTAATCTGTGTTTCTTCAGCATAAGACATACCACCCATAAGAATCATCATTCCTACGAGTACCATTTTCTTCATCTCATACATCTTCTTCATCCCTTTCAATCTTCTTAAAAAACTGTTATTACATTTTCCGATTTTTATTCAAATCATTTCTTTTTCGGGTGCAAAGTTAGCAATTTATAAGTACCCCACCAACACTTTTTGGCAAAAAATTCATAAAATATCCGCTTACGGCCTTCTTTTTGATTAAAGTCAAGCCGTAAGCGGTATCATTTTGTTCAATAAGAGGCTAAATAACCTACTTTTCTGATTTATAGGGGTTTATAACGAAGGTAAAATCGTAGTTCTGATATGGCAGAAGATACTCCCGTCGTGGCCATGCCCCCCATGAGTTCACACAACCAAGTCCCATCTGTCGCTGTTGGATATGTACCTGTGTGACCGGGCGCTCCACGAGGTCGCCAGAGTGATGTCCCCAGACCTTATCTTTGACCGGTCCGTCATCCAGGTCTGCTGTCAGATAATTCAAGGCACTAACCTCCATCGCCGCATTGCTATAGAACTCCAGTCCTTTACCTTTTGCATTATATACACGGAACCAGCGGACATCAGTATGATTGCCTGACTCCTGCGGGCGGATATACGGGAAATACTCGTCGGTTACCAGGTTCTCATAGACGCCCAAGAACTCAGACGAGTTGCGGTCGATATAGTTTTCCACAGGTCCACGTCCATAATAGCAAATCCGGTCAAACGCCTTCGGCATCTGCAGTTGCATGCCATAACGGAAAAGTGGGCTCACTTGTGATTCTTTATCAGCGGTAAGCTGCTGTCTTACGATGACACGTCCTTCGGCCGTCAGCGTATAGGTCATTGTAAGCACTGCCTTCACGTCGGGGAGATCAAAAGAAGCTGTCGTCTGATTATCTTTAACGTCAATCGTCTTGAGCCTCATCTGCGGATTCCGCCATACAGAAAGACGGTTCTGCAACTGTGCGCCATAGTCATTATCCGTTGGTGCGCGCCAGAACTCAGGGGTAACAGACTGACGGTCAATCAGCATCGGTTCACCATCAACATCAAGATAGTCGATCCATCCACTCCACTTACCGATTGTCAGTGAGGTGCCGGCAGCCTCGTACTTCACATAGCTTTCCGTTTCCTCCTTATGGATTCCGGTTTCCCTTGACACACTATTCTTATCCGATATCTCAGGGAATTGGTATGGATTCAGCACGAACTGTTGGCGAGCCAACACCTGTCCTTTCTCTATCAGAGGCTGAGCCTCGCGAGATTTAAATTGGAAGATGACGAAGATCTCCTGATCGCCATGATGTCCCAACACACGGGCGATGGTATTCTTCAGTGTCTCGTCCGTTATCGTTTTCCGCTGCTGCGGTCCAATCCCACTGATATTGATGACACCACCATGCCCAAAGGTCATACCAGTCGGACGGTCACCGCCATGATGATGCATACCAGAGGCACCGCCCACAAACCAAGCCAGTTCCAAGTCATCGAGCGACTTGAAGAAATTCTCGTTGTAGATCTCCAGGCGACCATCTTTCAGACCACAGTCTGTTACCCAGACGTTCTGATAATAATAGCCCACCTCGTAAGCATGCGGATTCAACCGACGGTCGGGCGCGATAATACCATTGCAATTAAAGTTATAGTCACTGGCCGGATAGCGCCCATAGTCACCACCATACGTAAAGATCTCCTTACCTGTGACAGGGCTCTTGTCACGGAGTCCTTGATCAACGAAATCCCAGATGTAACCTCCTTGATACTTCGGATACTTTCTGATGATATCCCAGTACTCTTTGAAGCCACCCATAGAGTTGCCCATGGCATGAGCATACTCACACTGGATCAAGGGACGTGGGTTATCACCCTGCGCATATTTCTCACAACCCTCATAACCATAATACATCGGACAGAAGATATCCGTCTTACCGTTCTGACCAGCCTGTTCAAACTGCACAGGACGTGTTTTATCGTATGCCTTCACCCAATCATATGCCTTCTCAAAGTTTGGTCCGTAACCAGCCTCATTTCCCAACGACCAAACGATAATGCTCGGATGGTTCTTGAACGAGATAACATTTCCCTCCTGACGCTCGATATGCATCTTTTCGAATGCAGCATTCTTAGCCAACGTCTTCTCATGATAGCCCATCCCATGACTTTCCAGATTCGACTCGGCCGTCAAATAAATACCATATTCATCACAAAGGTCATACCAACGGGGATCATCAGGATAATGACAGGTACGGACAGCGTTGATATTCAACTGCTTCATAATCCGGATGTCCTGTATCATCCGTTCTACGCTGACGATATAGCCGCCATCCGGATCAAGCTCATGACGGTCGACGCCCTTGATCAAGATAGGCTGACCGTTTACCAGCAACTGACCGTTCTTAATCTCAATGCGACGGAAGCCCACTTTCTTACGGATAGCCTCGACAACCTTGTTGTCTTTCTTTAATAATATATATAATGTATAAAGATGGGGAGTCTCGGCAGTCCATGGCTTCACATTCTCTACTGTGGTCTTCAGACCTTCAGCCACCATTTTTCCGTCGGCATCGAACAGTTGTGCCTCCACGGATGCTCCCTTACCGCTGACTATTTCAACATTCACATCGAGCAAGCCTTTTCCATCCAGATAGTCTTGACCGACTGTAATATCCTTGATATGACATTTCGGCGTGGCATAAAGATACACCTCGCGGGCAATACCAGTGAAACGCCAGAAGTCCTGATCCTCCAGATAGCTTCCATCACACCAGCGCATCACCTGCATGGCAATCAGGTTCTTGCCAGGTTTAAGATACCTGGTGATGTTAAACTCGGCAGCCACTTTCGAGTCCTCCGAGTAGCCTACATACTTACCATTCACCCAAAGCATGAGATTACTCGTTGCAGAACCGACATGGAAAAAGACCTCCTGTCCTTTCCAACCGGTAGGCAGGTCGAAGACCCGACGATACGAACCGGTATAATTATTCGTCTCACCAATATAAGGAGGGTCATTCTTAAAGGTTGTATTCCACGCATACCCCGCATTCACATAAGTCTTGTCGCCATAGCCATTCAGTTCAAAGAGACCTGGCACGGGAAAATCAGTCCATGATGAGTCATCGTACTTCAAGGTATAAAAGTCCTTTGGAGCCTCTTGGTGGTTTCTGACAAAGTTGAACTTCCACATTCCCTCCATTGAGAGATACCGGTCCGAAGCACTTTTCTCTCCTTTCGCCTTCTCAACACTCTCAAAGGCAAAGAAGTCGGCACGACGTGCCTCACGGTTCTGTTGGTTCACACTGGGATTCTTCCATACAGGTGAGTTGTCTGCGTATGTCATCGCAGACATAACACAAAAAGCAGATAGTAGTAGTTTTTTCATATTTTGTATAATAAAAATGACATTGATGGCACAAAGATACGAAGAATTCGTGAGAAAAAAGAAAGAAAATATAAGTTTCTATCTTGAAAGACTTGTCCTATAATAGGACCTTTTCAAAAAAGAAACCATTTCCTACATTTTAGTCTTAGGTTTTTCGTACCTTTGCATCTAGATACACATCAGCCATGAGAAAAGAAGAAAGATATAAAAGGGTATTAGATCATTTCCGTGAGCAAATGCCCCATGTCACTACCGAGCTGGAATTCGGCAGTGTGTTTCAACTGCTTGTAGCTGTCATCCTCAGTGCACAATGCACGGACAAACGCATCAATCAAGTGACACCAGCGTTGTTCCGTCGATATCCTGATGCGAGAACGATGGCCGAGGCAGAAGAGGAAGAGGTGTTAGAATACATACGTAGCGTATCGTATCCGAATGCCAAAGCGGCCCATCTTGTTAAGATGGCGCGCGCACTCATGGAAAAACATAACGGTGAAGTGCCTTCCGACATGAATGCACTTCTCGATCTGCCAGGTGTTGGACGGAAGACCGCCAACGTGATCAGGAGCGTCGCATTCGGGAAGTCGGCACTGGCAGTAGACACTCATGTCTACCGTGTAGCCCATCGGTTGGGACTTGTCTCAAAACAAGAGAACACACCATATAAGGTGGAGCAAGCACTCATCAGGCACATCCCTGAAGAGGATGTGCCTGACGCGCACCATTGGCTTTTACTGCATGGCAGATATGTCTGCACATCACGCAAGCCAAACTGTGAGAAATGTGAACTGGAAAAACTCTGCCCCAAACTGATCGAGGGCTCAAAACTTGAATAACGGTCACCTTCCCTGTGGTCTCATCCAACCGCCATGTCCCCAATTCCTAAAAGCATGGCGATGGAACCTGTCTTCAGCCCTAATAACATCATAGACCTTCGAGGGAGGAATCACACTGAAAAACTTATTATGATAGGTTTGCTGGATACTTTTCAATTCCAGTTCATACATATCACGTTTCTGCACCATCTTCTTACATTCCGCAGCATCAACAGGTTTCACACTACATTCTTTCTTAATGCGAGCGAAGACGCTACGCTGCTTATTCTGCATCTCACGGAAAAGAGGGAAAAAATTTGCGGACTCCTCAGGTGTCAGACAAGCTTCATGGGCAATAAACTGCTCCATGGCCGTCTGAAACTTCTCTGGGGAGAACCTCTGTGGTTCTTCTGCATGAACGTTAAGCATACACATGCATACGAACACCATTGTAACAAAAAACTTCTTCATCACTTCCTTCATTAAAAACCTGCCAAACAGGCATAGATGTCCTGATTATCAAGCATCATATAATCGGCTGCCTCGTCAAAGGACACATCACTAGACTCCTGCATAGCTGGGACCTGCGCCTGCAGGGAATCCTGCTGTCCAACGCCCGACAGGAACAAGTAGGCAGCGCCACAGATAAGCAACGCACATACAGAGGCTGCGACATAGAATACAGGACGCATCCATACGGACTTCGCCCGTTGTCTGCGTTCTGGTAGTGACCGCATCACCTGTTCGGTAAGGCCGTCAAAATACCCTTCGGGAACCCGGAACGGATTCTGGTTCCCGACCATGTCTGTTATGTACTTTTCTTCTTTCATCGTATATATGACGTATTGATATTCAAAAGGTTTAATCGTGCTCTTTAAAAAATTGCGTAATTTTCCCCACAGCAATATGATAGGAGGCCTTCAGCGCACCTTCCGAGGTATCCAACAGCTGACTTATCTCACTATATTTCATATTGTCGTAATAACGAAGACAGAACACCGTGCGCTGTACATCCGGAAGACTGGCTACAGCTTCCTGCAGCAATGCGACCGTTCTGTCGCCATCGAAATACTCATCGGCCATCAGCATACTGGCAATACTCTGTCCTCCATCATCAGCACTCATGGCATTCATCGTTTTCTGACGACGTACGAAGTCCAGGCTCTCATTAATAGCGATGCGCGACAGCCATGTGAACAATCTGGAATCGCCATGGAATGTGTCGAGGCCATTCCACGCCTTGATATAGACATTCTGTAGCACATCGTTGGCATCATCGTGGGTGAGTACGATACGTCTTACCTGCCAATACAGTTTCTCACTATATTGCCGTACCAACAACTCAAACCCCTTACGCTGAGTCCGAGTGTCAGAGAGTAGCTTTTTGATATGCTTATCATCGAATTTATCCATATCCATCGTACAACCTAAAGCAAAAAAGACTTAATCTCACGACTAATTACCTTATCGTAGCCATAGAGGTCAGGCCATGTCTCCACCATTCCTGTCTTTGGATTAGGATAAGCTGTATAATATACAATATATAATGGTACGCGAGGCGACACGTCCAGATATGTCAGCAGACGAAATGGCTGCGAGACGCCATTATGTTCCTGCAGAAAACTCTGTCCACGATCTGTCTCAGGCCGCATACCCATAGATATCCGCAAACAATCCCTTTTCCAGTCATCGGCATCAGGCAAAAGGAAGCAAGCCAACTCAAAAGGCTTCTGCACTCGAATACATCCATGCGAAAGTGTACGTCGGTCGCTATTAAATGCCCCTCTGTTGTTCGTGTCGTGTAGATAGACTGAGAAGTTATTCGGAAAGCGGAAGACTATACGTCCAAGGGAATTGCCCGCTCCGCCTTTTTGTCCGACACGCAGATTACCTGTTCTCATCTGCGATGCCCCCACATCTATCGGGTTAAGTGTGTCGCCCGTGCTTTTATCTATAATATAATAACGGTGACGCGCGAAATAGGCAGAATCGCCGCCATGTTGCGCCACTTCTGTATTAATGATATTCTGAGGAATAATCCATTCCGGATTGACCTGCATATAACTGATTGCGCTATGCAGCAGAGGTGTTTTTGTGGCAGTCGCGCCACAACAGATCCGCATAGACAGGACAGAATCACCGCCTACAGCCCACAACTGCAAAGCCGGGATATTCACCAAGACCATTCTTTCATTCTCACCCGGATGCTTCATCCGCCAGCGGCACCGTTCCATGTTAACTGCCAATCGATGACGTTCTCCTTTATCAGCAGTCCTTTTCATCTGTTCCTGAAGTGCTCTGTACACATGACCAGTTGGCTGTGACTGTTCCAAGAAAGACATCCGTTCAGATGATTCCAATCTACGAATAGAACTCCCATAGTCTGGAGCCTCCACCTCATAATCAAAGAGACGAGCGTAATCACCCGTTGGCTTATAATCCATTCGGTTCAGGAAACGCTGCGGTTGCATGAACCCGTAACGAAGTCCAACGGTATAACGTAGATAAGCCTTCGACAGATAATAATCCAGATGAGGTAACACTTCATTGATGCTCCTACCCACAGAATCAAAAGCGAGACGATGAACGATATCCAGATCTTCCGCAATCTGTGGAAGATAGAATGCTGTACTATCGAGACCATTATATGGCAGTTCACGACGCATAAGCGCCAGTAGGGAATCAGCCTGTGATGACACACCCATTCGCGAAAACCATAAGGGAGTATCCTCGACATGAGCCACATCAGCATATCGCCGCCGGATTGCCGCATCCCCTTCCCATACCGACGAGTCTGCTTTGAGGATCCTTGCATAATTCTGTGCTAATTGAGGTGTATCCAATGCAAGAACATATTCGCCAAAGGCAGAAAGATCAGTCTCAGACGGATTGTGGCTTCCCTCCGTACAGGAAGCCAAAAACGCACAGGCACTCGCAAGCAGCAATGCTAACGTATAGACACCTTGCGCACAAGCTTGCCTACCTTGAGGACATAACACCCTTTTGACAGATTAAGTTCTACACGCTGTGCCGGACTATCAATACGGAACTGGGCGACCTGCCGACCTGTCAAGGAGATAACCTCTAAAACTTTTCCTTGAGCGCCACAAACCATGACAGCACCACCTTCGACTGTGACGGTCACCCTGTCGTCTACCTGCTCTGAAGCAGTCCGTTCCAAAAGAAACGGCTCTGCCATGCTAGGAATTGCCAGCATAGTCATCACAACGAATATAGTCAGATTTCTCCGCATGATCCACATCAATAGATGCTGCAAAGATAAGTCTTTCCGTTGAAACTACAAAATATTTTGCACAAAAAAGCTGTTCTTTCTATCATCAGGCATCAAACACAGCCATCTCTGAGGTTAGAAAAGTATTGTCAAATACCTCCTTTGCTTCTTTCAACAAGACTTCCTCATCCTCATATCGCGAACTGTAATGTCCCAGTAGAAGTTTTCCAACCCCTGCATCACGTGCAACAGTGCCCGCCTGTCGAGCTGTCGAATGGTAATACTTCTCAGCCTGTAGAAGGTTATCCATTCCATAAGTGCTTTCATGATAAAGTGTGGTAACCCCTTTCAACTGCTCATGCAGATTTGGCATATATCGAGTATCCGTCATATATGCATAGCTACGAGGAGGATCTGCAGGTCGCACCAAACGGGCGTTCGGAATAATCTCTCCATCATCTGTCACCCAATCAGCGCCATTCTTGATATTCCCGACCTGGCTCATGGGTATCCCATAACAATCCATCATATCCCTACGGATATGAGGGAGAGACGGCTTTTCTGTGATTAGATACCCACAACACGGCACCCGATGTTCCAAGGGAATACTCTCCACCATCATACTCCTATCCTCATAGACGACCTGGCGTTCGGTTGTGTCGACAGGATAAAAAACAATCTCATAGCCTAGATCGTGGGTAAAGAACTTTATCTGTCGATCCAGTTCCGGTCCGAGTGCTTTCGGTGCATGAATATGAAGAGGGGCTGTGCGCCCCAAAAGACCGAAAGTAGAAATCATACCAAGAAGTCCGAAACAATGATCGCCATGCAAATGGGTAATAAAGACATGACTTAGTTTCGTAAAACGCACACGACATTTACGGAGTTGCATCTGTGCCCCTTCTGCACAGTCGAGCATAAGGACCTTCTCACGAATTTCAACAACCTGTGAGGATGCGTAATGACGAAGGGTGGGAAGCGCACTTCCACACCCTAGTATATGAATCTTAAACGGTTCCACAAAAAATATCAGATCTTATTAAACTCATCGCTAGTCTCCTCGAGCTGCAAACCATGGAGGTCGGCTTTCGGTTTCTCCTTCCATCTACTATATTCGAATGTCTCCGTTTCGTCGCGCGGCTTATCAATGGTTCTGAAAGCCAACGAGTCGGCACCGAGCGTCAAGATCTCATAGCGGTTGGTCTCCTGCTCATCGCCGCCACCTTCACGAACCAGTTCGAGAATCAGATCGCCATTAAAAATCTTCCACGTTCTGTAGATAATCACGCTCTGTTCAATGCTCTCTGCGACACCACCTTCCTTAATACGGATTCCGACCTCGTCACTCCCATCGATAGGGTTCGGCATCACCCAGTCGCCCATCAGCGTATTCAGATTGATGACGACCTGAGCCTCTTTCCTCGCTTTGTCAGCCACGACAGCCATACGGTCTGCAACCGCCATGCCACCAAACACCTTTCCATTCTCTTGGGCTTTTGTCAGACTTAACGTCAATGTGTCTCCGCTATCAGTGATCAGCTCCAGCGTGTTCATAGCGGTACCATTTCCGCAAAGTCCATATATGGTCTGATCACGAGGTACGAGATCCATCGTAGAAGTAGAATCATCGTCTGCAGAGACATATTGTTGCCTGTTTCCGCCACAACTGCCGAAGGTCACCACACCGGCAAAAAACATTCCGATCCAAGTAATCTTTTTCATATCAATCTGTGTTTTGTTATTATCCCAGTTTTTCCTTTGCTTCATTCCAAAGTTGATCCATCTCACCTAAACTCATCTCCGTCAAAGGCTTACCCTTCTTAATGCTATGTGCCTCGATATAATTGAAGCGATCAATGAATTTACGATTCGTTTTCTCTAATGCATTATCAGGATTCAATTTATAAAGCCTTGCAGCATTAATCACACTGAAAAGGAAATCACCAAGTTCTTCCGTGGAACGTTCCTTGTCTTCTTTGTTCAACTCTGTTTCCAACTCATCCAGTTCTTCACGGACTTTCGTCCAAACATCCTGTTTCTTTTCCCAATCAAATCCCACATGACGTGCTTTATCCTGAATACGATAAGCTTTTATGAGGGAAGGTAGTGCATCTGGGACTCCAGAAAGAACACTTTTATTACCATCTTTCTCCTTCAATTTGATCTGTTCCCAATTATCCAAGACCTGAGAAACAGTGGTCACTTTATCAGAATGGGAGACGTCTCCAACATCTTCCGGCACATATGGCAACGGCTTAGGCTCCACCGCATCAATCTGCGACGGGTGATATACATGAGGATGACGAACAATCATCTTACGAGTTAACGCATCACAGACATCAGCAATATCGAAATCGCCTTTTTCCTGAGCAATCCTAGCATAAAAACAAATATGCAACAAGACATCGCCCAGTTCCTTGCAGATTTCGTGCGTATCGCTTTTCATCAAAGCGTCGCAAAGCTCATATGTTTCCTCTATGGTATTGGGACGCAAGCTTTCATTCGTCTGCTTCTTATCCCACGGACAGTTAGTCCTCAGAGCATCAAGCACGTCAAGAAAACGACCGAAAGCCTGCATTTTTTCCTCTTTTGTGTGCATAATCGTCAAATTAATGGGACAAAGATACAAAATAATTCATAATTCATAATTCATAATTCACAATTATTTTATAATTTTGCACCGAATTTTAGAGAATAACATCAAATAGACATGGAACTTGCAAGTAAATACGACCCCAAAGAGGTCGAAGCGAAATGGTATCAGTACTGGCTTGACAACAAGCTTTTTTCCAGCAAACCCGACGGACGTGAACCCTATACGATCGTCATTCCACCGCCCAATGTGACAGGTGTGCTTCATATGGGACATATGCTGAACAATACGATTCAGGATATTCTTGTGCGTCGAGCACGGATGGAAGGCAAGAATGCCTGCTGGGTGCCTGGTACCGACCATGCCTCAATAGCCACCGAAGCTAAGGTGGTAAAGAAACTCGCCAGCGAAGGTATTAAAAAGCATGATCTTACCCGTGAGCAATTTTTGGAGCATGCCTGGGACTGGACTCACGAGCATGGTGGCATTATCCTGAAGCAGTTGCGCCGTCTGGGTGCCAGTTGTGATTGGGATCGCACAGCATTCACCATGGATGAAAAGCGTTCGGAAAGCGTTATCAAGGTATTTGTTGACCTCTATAACAAAGGACTTATCTACCGTGGCCTGCGCATGGTAAACTGGGATCCGAAGGCACTCACAGCCCTCTCTACAGAAGAGGTTATCTACAAAGAAGAGCAAAGCCATTTGTTCCATCTGAAATATTATGTTGATGGATTAGCAGCCATCGACAACGAAGAGACTCTGAAAGCCGAAGGTAACATCATCCACAAGGATGAAAAAGGCTATTATGCCGTTGTTGCCACCACACGTCCTGAGACTATCATGGGAGATACCGCTATGTGTATCAACCCGAAAGATCCAAAGAACCAGTGGTTGAAAGGCCGCAAGGTGATCGTTCCACTCGTAAACCGTGTCATCCCTGTTATTGAAGACCGATATGTTGACATCGAGTTTGGTACAGGTTGTCTGAAGGTAACACCTGCCCACGACACCAACGACTATATGTTGGGTAAAACCCACAATCTCGAGACTATCGATATCTTCAACCCTGATGGCTCCATCTCAGATCAGTCACCTATCTACGTGGGGATGGACCGTATGGACTGCCGCAAGCAGATAGCCAAAGATCTGCAGGAGGCTGGTTTAATGGAAAAGATAGAAGATTATACAAATAAAGTCGGATACTCCGAGCGTAATCCTGATACGGCGATTGAACCACGTCTCTCACTGCAATGGTTTCTTAAAATGCAGCATTTTGCCGACATAGCTCTGCCACCAGTGCTCAATGGTGAGATGAAGTTCTATCCCCAGAAGTACGTGAACACTTACAAGAACTGGTTGGAAAACATCCAAGACTGGTGTATTTCGCGTCAGTTATGGTGGGGACATCGTATTCCCGCCTACTATTACAATAATAACGACGATTACGTTGTGGCCGAGACACGTGATGAGGCCCTGAAACTGGCTCAGCAGAAGGATCCGAAGGTGACGGATGCTGATCTGCGTCAGGATGAGGATGCCCTCGACACTTGGTTCTCTTCATGGCTGTGGCCAATCTCGCTCTTCGACGGCATCAACAATCCCGGCAACGAGGAAATTAAATACTACTACCCCACCTCTGACCTTGTAACAGCTCCCGATATCATTTTCTTCTGGGTAGCTCGTATGATTATGGCTGGTGAGGAGTATATGGGCACCTTCCCATTCAAGAACGTCTATTTCACTGGTATCGTTCGCGACAAGTTGGGTCGTAAGATGTCTAAGTCATTAGGAAACTCACCCGATCCTATCGAGCTCATCGAGAAATTCGGTGCCGACGGTGTTCGCATGGGTATGATGCTCTCTGCGCCTGCAGGTAACGATATTCTCTTTGACGAATCTCTCTGTGAACAGGGCCGTAACTTCAATAATAAAATTTGGAATGCCTTCCGTCTGGTGAAGGGTTGGAAGGTCGCAGATATCAAACAGTCGGAAGCTGGCAAGATTGCCACCTCATGGTTCGAAGCAAAGCTCCGCCAAACCAATGCTGAGGTCGACGATCTCTTTAAAAAATATCGTATCTCTGAGGCATTGATGGCTGTTTACAAACTTTTCTGGGACGAATTCTCATCATGGTATCTTGAGATGGTGAAACCTGCCTATGTCAATGGTGAGGCACAGCCTATTGACAAGCAGACCTATGATAAAACCCTCGAATTCTTCGAAATACTATTGAAGATGCTTCATCCATTTATGCCGTTCATTACTGAAGAGCTCTGGCAGCATCTCTACGATCGCAAGGAGGGAGAAAGTATCATGCGAGACAAACTTGAGATTTCTGCTCCTACAGCTGCTGACAACACGCTTTCTGCTCAGATTGAGAGTGTTAAGCAGATTGTATCAGGTGTTCGTATGGTTCGTAGTTCTAAGAATATCGCACCCAAGGAACAACTCGAGCTTCAAGTAGTTGGCAAAAATGCCTATGCGGCATTTGATGCTGTTGTCATCAAAATGGCTAATTTGAAAGTCATCAATGTCGTTGCAGAGAAAGATGCGACTGCTTCTGCCTTCATGGTTGGCACCGACGAATTTGCAGTGCCTGTCGGTGACATGATCGATGTGGAGGCAGAGATTGCAAAGATGGAAGCCCAGTTACAACACCTTGAAGGTTTCCTCGCTGGTGTTAAGAAGAAGCTTAGCAACGAGCGTTTCGTTGCCAATGCACCAGAGGCGGTTGTTGCCCTTGAGCGCAAAAAACAGAGCGATTCAGAAGAAAAGATTGCAGCTCTGAAAGAGTCTATTGCCGCCCTTCGTGGGAAATAACAACGACATATCTGACACTATTTATAAAATCATAAGGGGCGAACCAAATGGTTCGCCCCTTATGATTGATATCACTTATCCTGACTTTACTCGACTTCTGAGAAATAGTATGTACGCAACGGTTTACGTAACGATTCCCCCTTTAAAACAATCTCCTGCTGCAAGCGGATATCTGTGGATGAAGATCCAACCTTTACGACATACTTACCAGGACGCACATTCCACTGACGCTGTTGTTTAGTATTACCTTGAGAGGCATCCGAGTCAGAGTGACTATAGAAGCCCAACTGCTCTGTATAGAGTTTCATCTTTACAGTCTTCGTCTCACCGGGTTGCAGTGATATGCGAGCAAAACCCTGCAACTGTATCGGTCGGATTGGCAAATCGTCATCTCCGGGAGAGATATAAACTTGCGCAATCTCGTCAGCAGCCATCTTTCCTGTATTTCTCACTTCGAATGCCAGGCTTATACCTTCATCAGTTGTTGAAACCTCCTGAGGCAATCGCAAGCTTTGATAATCAAACGTGGTATAACTCAAACCGTAACCAAAGGGCCACTGCACACGTGCATCCATCTCCGCAGAATAGTTATAACATAGCGGTTCGTACACCTCTGTCTTCGGATAGCTGACAGAAAGTTTTGCTGACGGCGCTACGTTTCCATATAGGATATCAGCCACGGCATTTCCACCTTCCTCACCTGGGTACCAAGCCTGAATAACGGCTGCACAGCGCTCAGCAATACCAGAGATAACCTGAGCCCGTCCTCCAAATACAACCAAGACGACAGGTTTTCCCGTTTTCAAAAGTTCCTCTACATACTGTTCCTGTTTACCGGGCAGACGAAGCCCCTGACGGTCACGGTTCTCTCCACAAAGCATGACGTTTTCACCTACGGCAGCAATGATAACATCGCTTTTCCGAGCCATCTCAAGAGCCTCTTTCCTATCAACTTTCTCACCGGAATCAACCTTACGATGCAGGAGAGCATACTCCCAGGCACGTTCATCTCCTCCCTTAGTATACTTAGTCTCGATGTCCTCAGTCCAGTCACAGCCACGAGAATACATGATGTTGAAATTACCAGAGTTGTGCGCCTTCATACCCTCCAGCAATCCTATCACATGCGGATGATCCAAATCTTTCTCTATCTTTTTCCAGAAATAAGTCATGGAGGGGAAAGAATAGTCACCACACATCGCCCACATAGAATTAGCGTTTGGACCAGTGACAAAGATATTCGGGGAAGAAGCATTCAAGGGCAGAACACCATTATTCTCCAAGAGTACCACCGACTGCGTAGCAATCTGATACGCTGTCTGACGCTCATCTGGTGTATCGAGCACGATGTCTTGGCGACTATACAGATAAGCATCTTTATCGAACAGACCTGCACGAAACTTATATCGCAACACATTCTTCACAGCACGTTCAAGCGCCTCAGACTTCACGAGTCCTTGTTCGACAGCCTCCTGCAGGTACTTATAATTTGCGCCAGTAGGGAAATCAACATCGTTGCCTGCGTTGATGGCAGCTGCAGCCTTACGCACAGGATCATCAATACCGGGCAACTGATCAATCGCAGTATAATCGCTGACGATCATACCGTCAAAACCAATATAATCCCGCAGGATATCTTTCAGGATCCTACCATTAGCAACACAGTTGGTAGACTCTCCGTTTTCATCCAACATCGCATGATAACCAGGCATAACAACCTTACTTCCTGCTAGTCGGATCATCGTCTCATGAGGCAGTAGAATCTCTTCCATCAATTCTTTCTCATCAGCGTTGCCTCCACCACCATAACCAAGGTAATGTTTTGAACAGGCTCCTGTACCCTTCTTCAGATCTCCCTGCTGTAATCCTTTAACGAAAGCCACTCCCATCACCGCCGACAGATAAGCATCTTCACCATACGATTCCTCCAAACGGTTAAAACTTGGTGTACGACAAACGTCTACCATCGGTGAGAGTGAAAGAACACCCCCCATCTTACGCATCACGATGCCCGTCTGACGGGTCTTCAGTTCTGCCAATTCCGGATTGAACGAGCAGGCTTGTCCTATCTGCTGGGGATAAATCGTAGCTCCACTTGTATTAACTCCTGACAGGACCTCCTCATGAAAAAGCGCAGGAATGCCATGAGGTGTATGATGCATTAGCCAGTCTTGCACAGCAGCGACGCGATCACGCAGTTCATTAGGATCACGGGGTTTCTGACTGGCATACTGCGAAAAGTGCCCAATACCATTGGGAATCAATTCATGGCATTTCACCGTATCTAACCGTCCCTGCTCATCGAAGAGCATATCCATGTACATACTTCTCAACTGAGCAATGCGTTCTTCCTGCGACAGTTTCTCATAGAACTCGTCTACCTGTCGATCCACACTAATAGCAGATGTGCATCCAGCAAAAAAAACTGCCATGCACATCAATGAGTATACTTTCATTCGTTTTTATTTATTGGCTATGTTAAACATCTGCAGACGCGAGAGCAGAATCTTACCGGATTCTGTCCATAGAACGAACTAACTTCTCATCTGCCTTAATAGCCCGACGGGCCATTAAATAAAAGATCAGTGCTATTGCCGGAAAGACGGCAGGCCACAAAGGACGGAAATTCACTGTTCCCCACGATTTGTCACCGACCATCTGAGAAACGACAAAGAAGCACACATACCACCCAACAATCAGTAACGCATTCAGCGCACAGAAAAGCGCTTGAACCTTCCGATTGTGATAAATGAATATGGTATAGGTCGCGAGGGCTGCCGTTGGGAGCAGAACCGCCATCAGAGGCCACGTATCAAAATGATGTTTTCCAAGAGGATCAGTAAACCATAGATTGTATACTCGAGCCACTTCAATGCCTGCCACTCGGAATGAACCTATCTGCATACAAAGACAAATGACGGTCATCACAATGGCCGCCATAAGATAAAGTGTTTGCTTACGTTGTATCATCACTTCTGGAATTAGCTCTCTGCAACAACATTGTCACGAGACGGATCACGCCAGTAGACCTTATCCTCAACAAACTCCTGTGTAGCCAGAAGTGTTGCCTTGGGTAACTTCTCGTAATAACGAGAGATCTCTATCTGCTCACGGTTCTCGAACACCTCCTCCAGAGAGTCGTTATATGAGGCGAACTCTGCCAACTTCTTGCTCAGGTCTTCCTTGATCTGAACACTAATCTGGTTAGCCCTCTTAGAAATAATAGCTACACTCTCATAGATATTATTTGTATCACGGCAGAGGTCCATAATGTTACGGGTCACGGTATTCACCGGTGCTTTTGATTTCTTGTAATCCATTGCGTATTTACTATTTACAATTACTGTTCTCTATATTAGTCCTTAATAACTTTCTTACATTTTGCAATAAACTTCTCTGCTATAGCAGCATTCTTGGATTCTGGGAATTCGTTAAGGAAGCCATAGCACTCATCCTCCGCCTCACGATAGCGATCCAGTCGCTTTTCCTCAGAACTATTCTCCGCAAGTTCAAACTTACTCTTCATGATCAGCAACATGAAATCCTCACGCAAACTACAATAAGGATAATTCTTCAACGCATTTTGCGCAGTAATAATGCACGACGTATAGTTGCTCTCCTCGTTGGAATTGATATTACCAAAATAACCACCCAGATTGTAATAAAGCTCTGCAGACAGATACTCTTTCTGAATGAGTTTATCATATAGTTCATAGAGACGTTCCTGAGCCTGAGGACGAAGCTTTGAATCTGGGTATTGATCCATGAACTGCTGATACGCTGTAATAGCGCCATTGGTCGGTGACTGATCCAAACGCGGTTCCGGCGCACTCTGATAGAGTGACTGTCCGACATAAAAGGCAGCCGATTCTGCATAAGTGCCCCGAGGATAACTTGAACCATACTTCTTAAAAGTCTCAGATGCAGCCTCGAAATCAGAATTGCAGTATTGTGCCATCGCTAGCATGTACAGGCACTCCTGCGCTTCATCGGAACCTTTTTTGATAGTAACCAATTCTTCCAGTAGCGTGATGGCCTGCTGGAACTTATTACGAGCAAAGCACTCTTTAGCATACTCGTACTTGTAGTCCATATCAGCAGACTTATAAACGCTGTTGAATTCCGAGGCACAGCCGCACATCAGCATGGCTGCACATGACAGTATAACGACACATCTCTTCATACGGGGTGCAAAATTAATAAAAAAAATCCACTCAGGATACGAAAGATACAAAAAATTATTGATTTTTCGTGTTCTTTGCGTCCTTTATGAGCAAAATTAACTATCTTTGCACTTTATTATGGGAAAATTCATATTAGAATCCAGTTACCAACCAACGGGCGACCAGCCCGAAGCCATTCGTCAACTAACGGAAGGCCTTGAGCGTGGTGACCGTTCACAAGTATTGCTGGGTGTAACCGGATCAGGCAAGACCTTTACAATGGCCAATGTGATTGCCAATCGCAACCGTCCTACTCTGATCCTCAGTCACAACAAGACATTAGCACACCAGCTGTATGAGGAAATGAAAGGCTTTTTCCCACAAAATGCAGTCGAGTATTATGTCAGCTATTATGACTATTATCAACCTGAGGCATATCTGCCGACCACAGACACCTATATTGAGAAAGATCTTGCTATCAACGACGAAATAGATCGTCTCAGATTATCAGCCGTATCAAACTTACTTTCAGGAAGAAACGACGTTATTGTTGTATCGTCTGTTTCGTGTATATATGGTATGGGTAGCCCTGTTGCTTTGCAAGAGAATGTGATTGAGCTACATGTCGGACAGAAGATAGATCGCAACGCTTTGTTAAGAAAACTAGTACAGTCTCTCTATGTTCGAAACGATCTTGATCTGCAACGTGGCCATTTTCGGGTGAAGGGAGATACCGTAGATATTTTCATGGCCTACAGCGAAGTCGTATTACGAATCACATTCTGGGATGACGAAATAGATGCCATCGAAGAAGTGGATGCCGTCAGCTACGATCATCTTGCCCGTTTCGAAGAATATAAGCTTTATCCAGCTAATCTATTCATGACATCCCAAGAACAGACGAATATCGCTATACATGATATTCAAGATGACCTCACGAAACAAGTGGAATTCTTTGAGAGCATCGGTGACCCGATTAAGGCTCAGCGCATCAAGGAACGTGTCGAATACGACATGGAAATGATTAAAGAGTTGGGGCATTGTTCAGGTATAGAGAACTACAGTCGTTATTTTGATGGTCGAAAAGCTGGAGAACGCCCCTACTGCTTGCTTGATTTCTTCCCCAAAGACTATCTTTTGTTCATCGACGAGAGTCATGTCAGTGTACCACAACTAAGTGCTATGTACGGCGGTGACCGCAGCAGAAAGAGCAATCTAGTTGAATACGGTTTCAGACTACCTGCCGCTTTTGATAATCGTCCACTCCGTTTCGAAGAGTTCCAACAGGAAATCAACCAAGTGATTTACGTCAGTGCCACCCCCGCCGACTTTGAGTTAGCCGAGGCAGAGGGTATCGTTGTTGAGCAAGTGATTCGTCCCACCGGCCTACTTGACCCAGAGATAGAAGTACGCCCCAGCGAAAATCAGATTGACGATCTGATGGACGAGATACTGACGCGTACTCATCGGAATGAGCGTGTTTTGGTGACAACACTCACCAAGCGCATGGCAGAAGAACTGAGCGAGTATTTGTTGAACCATGGTGTAAAGACAGCATATATACATAGC
Source organism: Prevotella aff. ruminicola Tc2-24 (assembly GCF_900110895.1). Taxonomy (GTDB): domain Bacteria; phylum Bacteroidota; class Bacteroidia; order Bacteroidales; family Bacteroidaceae; genus Prevotella. Next base: position 654,412 of record NZ_FOIQ01000001.1, read on the forward strand.
GACGTTGCAACGCTCGACCGAGTTAGGATTCTTGCAAGTTTACGAAAAGGCGAATATGACGTTCTTGTTGGTGTCAATCTTCTCCGAGAAGGTCTTGATCTCCCAGAAGTATCCCTCGTTGCAATTCTCGACGCTGACAAGGAAGGGTTCCTGCGCAGTCACCGCAGTCTTACACAGACAGCGGGACGAGCTGCTCGTAATGTAAATGGTAAGGTCATCATGTATGCTGACACCATCACGGCATCCATGCATCAGACTATTGACGAGACCCTTCGTCGCCGAGAGAAGCAGATCCATTATAACGAGACACACGGCATCACCCCGAAACAGATTGTAAAGAATACCAGTGAAATGTCTTTGACACAGGAGAATCGACCGGATGTCAGGGAATTACGACGAGCCCTGTTAGTTTCTGGTACTGACATGGACATCGCTGCAGATCCTATTATTGAACGGATGACCAGGCCTCAACTGGAAAAGAGCATTGCGGAGGTCACGCGCCTCATGAAGGAGGCTGCCAAGAACCTCGATTTCCTCCAGGCCGCACAATACCGTGATGAGGTTATTCGCCTACAGAAAGAACTGGAGATGAAGTAGGGAAGAAATGAAGTAAAAAAGTGAAAAAATCAAAAGAATAAGTATTAGGTACCAAGATATCGAATAAGAATTCGTAATTTTGCCGAGAAAATCGAGATAATCATGATAAATATGAGAAAATTATTCTTTGTCATCATCATGCTAGTGCCGTTGGCTGCTTCAGCGCAAGACAACACATGGGAGAAAATCGAGCAAGAGCCCGTAGAAAATCCAGATGCGAAATACCTGAGTCCCGATGCGATTCCCGTCAGCGATGGAAAAGTATGCTTTAAGACCATTATCGAGGCTCCAGGGAAGACAGCAGATCAGATATATCACATTCTACTCAAGCAGTTGACAAAGATGACCAAAGAGGCCAATCAATTAGAATACAGCAGAGTTGCATTGCAGGACTCTGTTCTTCACCAGTTAGGAGCTGTCTTCCATGAATGGTTGGTTTTCAAAAGTGTGTCTCTCTCCCTAGACCAGACGAAGTTCAATTTCCGAATTCTCGTAAACTGTACTGACGGGAAGGCAGAAATCAAGATGACAAATATCTTCTACGATTATGACGTTGAAAGAAAACCCATCCGCTACCGTGCAGAAGAGTGGATTACAGACAAGTATGCCGTGAACAAGAAGCGCACAAAACTTTATCCCATCTCGGGAAAGTTCCGTCGCAAGACTATTGATCGTAAAGATTTCATATTCAATAAATTTGAGACCATACTAAACGAAAGCAAATGAACAAAAAACAAATACGCAACTGGCTGAACATTATCTTCATGGTCATGGCTGTGATCGGAGTGATTATGTTCCTATCGAAAAACGAAATGACACACATGAGAGGGTTGTACATCATCCTTTTGGCCATGTGCGTCAAGATTACGGAATCTGCGATGAGGATGATTAAATGAAAGCAAGACTGACACTCATACTTCTGATGCTGCCGGCACTGACACACGTCATGGCCCAGGATACCTACAACCAGATTGACGAGATGGGTAATATCACAGAACGCAGCGAAAACAGGAACTTCAACAAGCACAATAACGACACGACGCAACACAAGGAAATTCCCAAGGGACTATATGTATGGACCGTTGACAGGAGGTTTGGTGATGTCATACCAGCCACCCCCGACACAGTGCCTCATCTATTCATGAATTCCACCTTCAATAGCGGCATGTATGGAGAATACAACAGCACAGGAAGCAATTATACCCCGCGCCTGAGTCGTATCTTCATCAACCGCCATGACACCGAGAACTTTGTCTTCACCCAGCCATACAGTTTTGCGCTTAAACGTCCAGAAGATTTTTTATTCATCAATACATTATCGCCATTTACAAACATCCTCTATGACAACTGTGGTGACAAAACCAATGGTGAGGATCACATCGATGCAAAGTTTGCTGTGAATGCCAACAAGCGCCTTAGTTTCGGCTTTGACCTGGACTACGAGTACGCAAGGGGCTATTTCAGCAACCAGAACATTTCACATTTCAACAGTACGCTCTTTAGCTCTTATATCGGTGACAGATACCAAATGCATGCACTGTTCACGACCAGTCATCAGAAGGCGGCAGAGAATGGCGGTATCACCAACGACGAATATATCACTCATCCAGAGTCTTTCCAAGACAGCTATTCTGAAAATGAAATCCCGACAATCCTGTCACAGAACTGGAACCGTAACGACCACCAACATCTTTTCTTGAGTCACCGATATAACATTGGTTTCTACCGGAAAGTAAAGATGACTGACGAGGAGCTGAAAGCCAGACAGTTCGCCATGGAATCAAAGCAGGAAAAGGAACTCAAGATGGCAGACAGAGGAGAAGACAAGAACAGGAAGGGCGGAACAAAACAGGAAAAGCGTCATAGTGGTCGACCGGACGGTGCCCGCATCATGGGAGCAGAGCCGAAGGTAGACTCTATAGCTGTGGCGGTTGACAGTACCCGTATCAAAGTCGAAGGTCAAGCTGCCATTGACAGTCTGAACCGTTTACAGGCCATGCAAGATTCCATTGATGCCACCATGAAACGGGAGTATGTACCCGTCACCAGTTTCATTCACACGTTAGAATGGCACAACTATCGCCATATCTACCAAGCATACGACACGCCTACCGACTATTATCTCAACAGATATTATGAACGAGGAATCAGATACGGTAACGATTCCATCTATGATCAAACAAAGCACATGCAGGCGAAGAACACCTTCGCTTTAGCCCTGTTAGAAGGTTTCAACAAATATGTGAAAGCAGGCCTCAAAGGATTCATCACCTACGATTATTGTAGTTATCAACTCCCCGACACCGTCAACGGCATTATCAGCCAGAGTAAATGGACGGAAGGTGACCTCAGTATTGGAGCCCAACTTAGTAAGACACAAGGAAAGACTTTACACTTCAACGCAGGCCTAGAAGCGTGGATTGCCGGCCCCAATGCCAAGCAGTTAACGCTTGACTTCAGTACCGACCTGAATTTCCCACTCTTTGGTGATACCGTGCAACTGGCTGCCAATGCTTATTTCCATAAGATTTACCCAGCCTTCTTCCAAGCCAAATACCATTCCAAACATCTTTGGTGGGATAAAGAGGATGACTTGTCCGCCGAGAAGCGTACCCATCTGGAAGGCGTCTTCAGCTATCCAAAGACAAACACCAAGCTTCGTGTAGCCATCGATGAGATAAAAGACTACACTTACTATGGGATGAGTTATGATGCCACCAAGGACAAACGTACTAACATGACGGCTGGAATATATCAGGAGTCCGACCATATCAACCTGATTACCGCTCAACTGCATCAGGACTTCCATATTGGTCCCGTTCATTGGGAAAACATCATCACCTATCAGGACTGCAACAAGTCAGATGTTCTGCCCCTGCCGACTTGGAACATCTTCTCCAACCTGTACTTGAAGTTCAAGATAGCGAAAGTACTTGGTGTGGAACTTGGAGCCGATGCGACCTACTTCAGTAAATATTATGCACCAGACTTCTGCCCGGCCATCAATCAGTTTGCTATACAGCAAAACAAGAACAGCCAGGTGGAACTAGGCGGATATCCTTTTGTGGATGTCTATGCGAACATGGTACTTAAAGGTGTACGTTTCTTCGTGATGATGAGTCACGTGAACAACGGTTCTGGTAACCACATGAAGTTCCTTACTCCCCACTACCCCACCAATGGTTCCGTCCTCCACTTCGGAGTCTCTTGGAATTTCTACAATTAAAGCATCAGACCAGTAGTAGGCCGACGCACACACATAATCCGTAAATAAAGATATTACGCGCTGTTTCTCCTAAGCAGAGATTCAGCGCTTTTCCTTGATAGATACGCTTGATCTTTAAGAAGGTGAAGACATGAAGGATGAAATAGAAGAAAGGGAATAGGAATGCCAGCAGATGACCGTTCGCCCAAAACGCTGTCCCCAGAATCAAGGCTCCAAGACCCACGCCCAAATACAAGCGAAGACCAAGATCAGGTCCAAGATGTACGATCAGGGTTTTCTTCCCAACTTGTTGGTCATTATCGCGATCACGGAAATTGTTCACGATCAGTAATGCATCTATCACCAAGCCACATGCCACAGATGCAAGAAAGACCTCCCATGTAAGGGTATGTAACTGTACGTAGTATGTACAGCAAACGGGTACGATCCCAAAAAAAAGCAGTACTAGGATATCACCTAATCCCTGATAAGAAAAGAATGTCGTATACAGGAAAGCAAACACAACGCACAGTATCCCGACAAGTATCATCTCCAGACCACCATACCAGGCCAACGGTAAACCGATCACACATGCCAGGCATGTCGTAATCGCTATCGCCTTTTTCATCATGTCAAGCGTCACCCAACCCTGGGCGCAGGCACGTCGCGGTCCCAAGCGAGTCTCCACATCATCAGTACCATTGGCAAAGTCAAAGAAATCATTGATGAAGTTAGCATCAATCTGCATAGCAAAAGAGAACAAAAGGCACAGAATCACAGCCGACCATCCGAACACATCATCCCCATATAAAGGAGCATCAACATATGCAAGGGTTCCACCAATCATCACGGGTACGGCAGCGCCTGAGAGAGTTTTCGGACGAGCAGCAAGTAGCCACGCTCTCACGGAATTGGTCTTTATTCGTGTCTCTTCCATCACTATTTTCTGTTTTTTCTTGCAAAAGTAAATAGAAAATCGTACATTTGCAAAAATAATCATTACTTTTTATGCTCGCAAACACACCAAGTTTGGATCTTGTGGAGTTTATTGAAACTCAGATTCTCCCCCAGTATGCTTCCTTCGACCGTGCCCATAACATGGAACATGTCACGCGTGTCATCCGACGTTCCATGGAACTGGTGAAGACCACTGGAGCAGACATTAATATGGCCTACGCCATTGCAGCTTATCATGACCTGGGGATGTGTGGGCATCGGGCAGACCACCATATACGTGGTGGAAAAATCCTAGCTGCTGATACCAGACTAAGAAAATGGTTTTCCCCAGAACAGATTAAGATCATGAAAGAGGCAGTAGAGGACCATCGAGCCTCTGCCAGTCGTGCTCCCAGAAGCATCTACGGAAAGATTGTTGCTGAGGCCGACCGTGACATTGACACACAGATTGTCATTCGTCGCACCATCCAATACGGGCTGAGCAACTACCCTGAACTGGACAAGGAGGGGCAATGGCAGCGATTCAAGGAACATCTGGACAACAAGTATTCAAAAGACGGGTACATACGCCTTTGGATTCCGAATTCACCCAATGCCATAAAACTCAACGAGTTACGCAATCTAATTACACAACCCGACAAGCTGCGTGAAGCATTCGAGAGAATCTTTACCGAGGAGTCTACCTGAAATACAGATAGTAAATCACAGCCAACGCAGTTACCAACAATATCATGACAGCCGTCTTGATAAGACACGACGCGACCTTCTTCACAACCAAGAAGCCCACGATAATCGCTGCTAGGACAAACAAATAGTATCCGATACCCTCCATTTACTTAAATAGTTTTCTGAATGCGGTCGGCACGGGTGTCTCAAACTCCATCGGTTCACCCGTCACCGGATGGTGGAAACAAAGGAGCCAAGCATGCAGGCAAAGGCGGTGCAGTGGGTCGTCACCATTGCCATACTTCGGATCTCCACATACAGGATGTCCCATATCTGCCGAATGAACACGAATCTGATTCTTCCGGCCCGTCTCTAACTTGAACTCTATGAGTGAGTGCTCTGTCGTTCGATCCATCACATGATAATGGGTCACCGCATACTTTCCACCATTGTCGACAGGCGACGAGTAGGTAACATATGCCTTATTGTCTTTCAACCAGTTGGCAATCGTTCCCTCATCGTTCTCCATCTCACCGGAACAAACAGCAACATAACGACGGTCATAGACGATGTCGTGCCAATTGTGCTCAAGAATCTGCTCCGTCTCCATATCCTTCGCATAGACCATTAATCCACTGGTGTCTCTATCCAGACGATGCACCACATGCGCCGTACATTTCTGACGCGATTTCTTGAAGTAATCATCAAGCACCGACTTCACGTTCAGCGAGGAGTGCCCTGCAGCCATCGACAGAATGCCGATAGCCTTTTCGACGACGATCAACCAACGATCCTCATAGACAATCTTCACATAGCGGCTCTTGAATCCCATCTGGTTGCGTTTCGTCTTGCTCACTGCGACCTTCATGCCAGGCTGTAAAGGGAAATCGAACTGACTGACGGTCTTCCCATCGACCTTAATTCCCCTACCCTGCAGGGTAGCCTTGATCTTCGATCTCGACTGCTTCACATTTACCAACAGGAAATCCAGCAACGGCATCGGTTCCTTTACGGTCAGATGCTCATAGTCGCCTTCACGGTTATACCCACTATTATATCTCATATGATCTTAGTAGAACTTAAAATAACGTCGTGCGTTATGATAACTGATATCCTCTACCATACGTCCCAGGATCTTCTGATCATTTGGCAGCAGACCTTTCTCTACATCATTACCAAGAAGGTTACAGAGGATACGGCGGAAATACTCATGACGCGGATAACTCAGGAAAGAGCGGCTGTCAGTGAGCATACCTACGAAACGGCTCAGCAAGCCAAGTACGGAGAGGGCATTCATCTGCCGTACCATTCCATCCATCTGGTCATTGAACCACCAGCCGGAACCAAACTGGATCTTCCCGGGTTCACCGCCCTGGAAGTTGCCCAGCATCGTGGCAATCATCTCATTGGCACACGGATTCAACGTATAAATGATGGTACGTGTGAGTTTCCCCTTCGTATTCAACTTATTCAGGAACGCGGACATGGCCTTGGCTGTATTGAACTCACCGATAGAGTCGAAGCCTGTATCAGCGCCTATCTGGTTGTACATCGCGGTATTATTGTCACGGATGGCACCGTAATGGTATTGCTGTGTCCAGTCGGCATCAGCATCCATCTCGCCCATCACCGTCAGGAAGCAGTTTTTGAACTGCCGCACTTCCAGGTCCGACAGGGACAGACCACGCATGGCTTTCTCGAAGATCGTCTCAATCTCAGAGTCGGTATAGTCCTCGTCATAAAACTCCTCAAGACCATGATCGGAGAGCTTACAGCCATGGGCGGCAAAGAAATCATGACGTTTCTGCAAAGCATCAACCATATCAGCGAACTTCGTAATACTAACACCGCTGACTTCAGCCAACTTTTCCACATATTTCGGGAAGTCGGGTTTCTCAATATTCATTGCCCTGTCAGGACGCCATGCAGGAATCATGATGGGATCATCAGTGGCCTTGCTTTTGGCATACGCGATGTGATTGTGCAGATCGTCCACAGGATCATCTGTAGTACAGACACACTCTACATGATAGTGCTTCATCAAACCACGAGCAGAAAAATCTGGCTGTCTCAATTTCTCGTTACACTCATCAAAAATCTCACGAGCAGTCTCTGGCGAGAGTAATTTTGTAATGCCGAAAGCTGTTTTCAATTCCAAGTGTGTCCAATGATAAAGAGGGTTACGAAAAGTATATGGCACTGTCTCGGCCCATTTCTCGAACTTTTCCCAATCACTGGTTTCCTTGCCGGTACAATAGCGTTCATCCACACCATTAGTGCGCATAGCACGCCATTTGTAGTGATCGCCTCCAAGCCATAGTTCCGTGATACTCTTGAACTGATGATCGTTGGCCACCATCTCCGGATTAAGGTGACAATGGTAATCAATAATTGGCATCTTTGCCGCATGGTTGTGGTACAAGTCCTGAGCGACCTGAGTCTCTAGCACGAAATTATCGTCATTGAACTGTTTCATCTTCTTTTGTTTTAGATTTCGTTTTTAAAATTTTCTGCAAAGTTACGAATAATTCTCCGAAACTTTCTCTATCTTTGCAGAAAAATAACGAAAACAATGACATACCGCAGCAAAGTCCTTCTCATCTATACAGGAGGCACCATCGGCATGAACCGCAACCCCCACACTGGTGCGTTAGAGCCTTTCGATTTCGAGCACCTCCTATATAACGTACCAGAACTCAAGCAGTTCGACACACAGATAGACACTTATCAGTTTGACCCGCCGATTGACTCCAGCGACATGTCACCACGTCATTGGACAGACCTCAGCCATTGCATTGCCGACCACTACAACGACTATGACGGCTTTATCGTACTCCACGGTACAGACACGATGGCATATACAGCATCGGCACTCTCCTATATGCTCGAGAATCTGACTAAGCCTGTCATCATCACGGGATCACAGCTACCTATCGGTCAGTTGAGGACAGACGGAAAAGAGAATCTGATTACAGCGGTAGAGATTGCCACTGCCAGAGATGAGGAGGGGCACGCCATGGTACCAGAAGTAGGAATCTACTTCGGCGGTCATCTGTTACGTGGAAACCGTACCACCAAACAGAGTGCTGAGGAGTTCAACGCTTTCGAGTCCTTCAACTACCCCCACCTTGTCAATGCAGGGGTAAACATTACCTACCACCGTGAACGAATGCTAAAACCAGACTGGGAGAAACCCATGACCCCACACTTTCGTCTTGACAACAACGTGATTATTTTCTCACTATTCCCTGGTATCCGTGAAGACCTGATTCGTCATATCATCCACACCCCCAACCTGAAGGCCATTGTCATGCGCACCTTCGGTAGTGGTAATGCACCGCAATCACCGTGGCTGTTGAAAGCCCTTCGAGAAGGAACACGCAACGGCAAGGTAATTGTGAACATCAGCCAATGCATGCAGGGAGCCGTCGAGATGAGCAGATACGACTGCGGCTTCCATCTACAGGAAGCCGGAGTCGTGAGTGGTTATGATCAGACCGTTGAATCGGCCGTCACGAAACTCATGTTCTTGCAGTCACATTATCCAGATGATCCCGACACCATACGTCGCCTGATGGGACAAAGTCTTCGTGGCGAGATTACGGTTTAATTCCTATTTTCTTGATTTGTTGAACATGAATTTGATGCTACCGCCGAAGTCGCCAACACGATCATCGGAGATGGTCATCATGAGGAACTTCTGATCGTTTAACGTCACACCATAGCTGTGAATACCATTGGCAGCCAATTCTTCCGGAGTCATTTCCTTGCCACTAAATGCATGCTGGAACTTGCACCCTTTAGCCGTCAGCACTTCAAGCACCTTTTTATGCACGCCCTCAATGCTCTCCTTCGTCAACTGATGGTCGCTATAGAAGCTCACATCCATGCTTGGTCCCATCTGACTATCTGACATACGAACCACCCTAACTCCAGGAATGCCTGCCATTTCATCAGCCTTCAAGGTTAATGCCTCAATGGCTCCTGCCATCTCGACCTTGTCCTTCAATGGGTTGAGCGATACCGTGAAATTATAATCAATGTACTGTTCGCCATCACGCTCCACCACCTCATAGGCAGGATTAGGCTCATCAGCATAGTATTCGAATGACATTGGGGTATCAAAATCGAACTGCATTCTCAGACGTTTATCTTTCTGCGGCTCTTTCTGATATAGGAAGGCATCATAATCTCTGTGGCCGGCATCGATGCGTTCCTGCGTGTACTTCGGAACTCTAAAGCCTTTTTCCTTCAACACCTTCACCCAGGTTTGCATCTCTTCTTTGGTCACACCATTATAAAAAACCTGATACTGGTAAGAATCGTCATCTCCTGAGAAATTTGTATATACGATTCTGCCCTTCGTCTCTATCTCCGGGATACCATACTTATCATATATAGCTGCAGGCCACTTACCTTCTGCAAGGCCTGAATCGTTAGAATCATTACTTGAGGTATTTCCTCCGGGCTTTGAACCACAACTACTAAATACAGCAGCTATTACCATTAAAGAAAAATATACTCTTTTCATATAAAATCTCAGTTTTTAATTATACATAGCAAGGTATCATTACACTCTCAGAAGTTTGAAATGGCCAATGAAAGGTAATTCTTTGGCGCGCCCTTTACTGGCATTGACAATACCAATGATGAACCAAATGAGGAGAACGACTCCCAATAATCCCACGATGCCAACCATCCATGATAGATGATAAGAGATGGAAATAATGACACCTGCAAAGATTTGGTATGCCAAAGAATAAAGAATGGCAGTAATACAGAGGATTAGTCCTTGGTTAGAATGGAAACGCGCAAATTTCGAATCTTTGGCAGCCAAGATGGGAATAATGACCAGAATGCCGAAATAGGCAAGGATAGCCATGAATTTGTTTTCCTCGATGTCCTGCGGATCATACTCTGAGGTCGTATCCACAGTGTTGTTAATGGTTGAGAATTTCTCCTCAAAACTCTCTTGCAGATTACTCATAGTCTATTAATTTATTTGATTCCAGATATTACTTTTTAATAAACTCTACTCTGCGGTTCTTGGCACGCCCAACATCAGTTGAATTATCAGCGACAGGTTCATGTGAGCCCTTACCAACTGCACGAAGATTAAAGGCATCACAGCCCATTCCCTCAAGAGCCTTAACAACTGCCTCGGCACGTTGCTGAGAAAGAGGGTCATTCACCTTGTCAGAACCTTGATTGTCCGTATGCCCCTGCACCTCGAAGCGCACAGAAGGATTCTTTTTCATGTAATCAGCTATCTTCTGGATTTCTGCCAACGACTCTGGCATCAACGTCGCTTTGCCAGTTTCAAACAAGATGTTGTTTGTTACAAACTTGCCCGTCTCCGCAATGGCTTTCTCGACGGCAGCGATCTTTGCATCAATATCAGTTGCATTACGTTCATAAAGTTCAACAGCACCTTTAGCAATAACAACATTCTTCATATAGGTATGATGACTTCCTCCTCTACTGAACCATGTTATCCATCCTGCACCAGGTTTGGCATTCGGGACATTGATTACACGTCTACCATCAACATAGAACTTAACGGCACGCTTGTTGAACGAGAGAGCATAATGATGCCAGCGTCCGTCATTATACGTCCCCCCCTGAGAACTTGCATGGCCTTCTTTGTGCGTAAAACTCTGTTCTGAAGTCAGGCAGTAATTACAATTAAAAGTCTGTTTATCGTCTCCTAACCAATACTCAATTGTAAACAATTCATTATCACGAGACGATGTCTCATGCATAATGTCAAGTTCTACAGAAGATGCACCATCTTTCTGCCTGTCATCATACAACATATCATATTCAATGGTAAAAACATCGCCCAGATAGTTCTTAACACCTCCTTTGACTAGCGGAGATAACCAACAGTCGTGCTTATCCATCTCAATACATTTTGTACCATTGATGACAGCCACCTCAGCACTACCTCTAACGAGATCCCACTTCGAAGGAAACTCGCCAACTTGCTCATTTGCAAAGTCATCCTCAAACATAATCACTGAGCCACGCACGAAATCACTCTTGACGTTTTTTGTGTCATTCTGATAATCATCGACTCCATCATCTACATCGTCATTCCTTGTTCTATCTGACTTTTTGCTCGACTTGGTTTTCTTTCCATCAAGCACCTCATCCATTGCATCCTCAGTCTCACGGTCAACTTTACGTTCCACCTTACGTTCCACAGCATTTTCTGCAGCATTAATTGCTTTTTCCTTCAATCTTTTCAGGAATCCCTGCGCATCGGCGTTGACAGCAAATGACGCCATCACCATCAACAAAAATACTAATCTTTTCATCATGTGATTGTTGGTTTTAAGTGAATAAACAAATCTAAGGGCAAAGTTACGCAATCCATCTGAATTATGCAATTCCCCAAATGGGGGAATTTTAACAGATAGGGGCGTATCTCAACAGACACGCCCCTATAATAACAATACTAAACTTATAATGCGAACGTAAGACCGACAGAAATTACCGGTCTGTCAAAGTCGTTGACGATTTGATACTTGATCTCGCCATTCAGTTTGACAGTATCGCTCAGCGGATACTCAATACCAGCACCGAGATTCAAGCCTATGTTCGTATCACTAGCGCTCGTCTTGATGCCTCCAAAATCTGCCGCCTCAACCTTCGCTGTAAGCATAGTCAGTCCTGCCAACGGATAAAGTGTCACCTGATCTGTTATATGGAACAGATAATGCACATTGGCATTAAGTTCCCACATCGAGACATTGTCCTTTTTCAGATAATAGTTGAAAGATGCCTCTCCGCGGACATTATCAATAAACTCATACTGGCCTTTCACGCCCAGGCCAAGATTCTTGTAGTCAGAATGCAGGCCGTAGTTCAGATTTACGCCAAATGCCTTGTCGCCCTGTTCTGCAAACATAGTGGTACTACACAGCATCATACATGCCATCATCAATAGTTTCTTCATAAGCTATTTGTTTTAAAAGGATTAATAAATTGTTTGTTCTCTTTCTCTTCTGGGTGCAAATATAAACAATTATTTTAGAAATCGCAACACCCCAATTGGGGTTTTTTCATATAAAGTAGATTTTATATTGAAAAAAAAGAATATCTTTGCAAATGAAATATGTGAGAACATAATTATGACTATATGCCTATGACAAAATCAATTACCTTAACAACCATCAAAACAGCAACGACTATGTGGTTGCTGTGCCTATTGTCAACACTGTCTGCTGCTGCTTACACAGATCATCGCTATACAAAAGTAGATTCTGTAGAGGCACTACTTAATAGCAAGACCCCTCCAAAAGGTAACGATCTAATGAGTTGTTACATGGAACTGATACGTGGTTATCTGGGAAAAGATACGAGAATGCACAATGATTATTGTCGTAAGGCATTAGCGCTTTCCTATCAACTTGACAGCAAGAATGCCAGAGAGAGAGTTCTCTATCACCTAGGATTACAATATTACGGGCAGGACCGATGGAAGGAAGCAGAGCAATACTTCAAATGGGCTTTATCCCTGACAGACTCGATGGTCAATGACAAACGCTATACAGCAAGTACCATCGATGATAATCGATCACAGATTTATGGTGCACTTGGTAATCTATACAATATACAGGACCAAGCATTGATAGCTATTGAATGGTATCAAAAGGCGCTGACGATTTTCGAGAAAAACGGATGGTTGCAGAGCCAATGCATACTCCACCATAATTCTGCGGAATTATGGCTGTCAATGGGCAACGATGAGAAAGCAGAAAAGGAATACTTACTTGCCATAGAAAAAGGCACACAGTCTGGCGACTCTTTGATGATGTTCTTGCCTAGAAAGGGGTTGGTCAAGATTTATATAGGCAAAGGCCTTTACGATAAGGCCAAGGAAACGCTATTACCCGCCTATCGTTATTATCATGCTCACAGTTACGAAGAGACAAACGATTACCCTGAGACTCTTTCCTCGATGGTTAAGATGTATTTAATGGAGGGACATGAGAATCTTAATCTGGCAAGAAAATATGCTCATGAAGCCCTCAGTCTCATCAATGACAGAGTTGGCACAGAAACACGATGCGATGTCTATGGTGCCGCCGCGATGGTGGCTATGAAAGAAAAGCGATGGCAACAGGCTCTGGATTATGCTCTAAAGTCTATACATGAGAATGATAGCGAGGCGACCTATTCCGATGCTGACGGTTATGAGACATTAGCTAATATATACACACAACTCGGAGACAAGGAAAAAGCCTGCCTTTATATAAAAAAGGTACGTACTACTATGGAACGATTCGCCACAGAGCATTATCAGAGCGCCCTTAGTCAGACAGAGGTACTCTATGAGACTAAGAAGAAGGAATCAGAGATTCTGCAATTGACACGAGAGAAACGATGGTTTCTCTGGGGAGGTATTCTGACGACACTTGTGCTACTGCTTACAGCCACGACTTTTTTCCTTCTCTGGCGAGGACTCAAACTGAAACGGAGAACCGCTCTCATTCAAGCAAAGCTCAACGGAGAAATCGGTGAACGCGTACGACTTGCAAGAGATTTACATGATCGGCTCGGGGGCGTTCTGACAAGTATCAAGCATACATTGTCACCTGACTCCAACGGTGCCAAGCTCACAGATGATGCAATTCGGGAGATGCGCAACATTTCACACCACTTACTACCCGACTCTCTCAGTCGATACGGTTTGCGCACCGCACTGCGCGATTACTGTAGGACGTTGAAAAACGTCAAATTCAGTTTCTCTGGGGAAGAACAACGTCTTGACAAGATGTATGAAGAGGTGATCTACTGCATCGTTTATGAATTGGTGAACAATGCCGTGAAAAGTGCCAACGCCGAACATATTTTCGTACAACTCATTGCAGATGAAGACTATACTGCAATTAACGTCAGCGACGATGGCAATGGACGATTATCAACAGATGAATGTAATGGTGGCTGTGGGCTCCGTAATATCAGAGAGCGTGTAGATGCCATTGGCGGAAAACTTGACATTTACTCAAAGCCTGGAGAAGGCACAGAGATCAACATTGAGATACAAACTTGTAAAAACCCACAATTGGGGGGTTGCTAAATTGAAAAAAATAAAGTATATTTGCCCCCGTTAAACGACATTAATAATAACATAGTATGATCCGCGTCATCATTGTCGACGACCATCAGTTAGTGGCCGAAGGTGTAGCAAAGATTATCGGTGCATGCCAAAAGATCGAGGTCATAGCCATCGCCAATAGTATCAGCATGGCCATATCGCTATTGGCCACTCATAAACCCGACATTCTTCTGGTAGACGTGGCCATGCCTGATGGCGACGGCATTGACGCGATCAAGATGTTTACAGATGTTCACCCGTCAATGCGCATCATTGTTGTCACAAGTTATGCTGAACCAGCAGTCATACAACGTGCTATGGATAATGGAGCAGATGGCTACATTCTAAAAAATTCCGAAGCAGACGAATTGACAGATGGGATCATGGTCGTTGCCAAAGGTGACATCTACATTTGCAAGGAAGCACAGGAACTGATGATAGGTCATGGCGAGGCGCCACCTGAGCTAACCAAACGCGAATTGGAAATCCTACGTCTGATTGTGGCAGGACTGACCCAAAAAGAAATTGCAGATAGACTTTGTCTTGGCTTTGAGACCATACACAGCTACACCAAGTACATCCGTCAAAAACTTGGCTGCAGCAATAGTGCAGCAATGGTACGCACAGCTATTGAACGCCATTTGATATAGAAGGGAGTTTAACTATCAAAAAAAACTTTAATTCATTTTGTTTTTCGTTTTCTTTTTGTATCTTTGTAGACACATCATTTACTAAAATTAAACGGAGTACAATTATGAAGAGTTTGAAAGGAACAAAGACAGAGAAGAACCTGCAGGAGGCTTTCGCAGGTGAGTCACAAGCACGTAACAAATACACTTTTTTCGCTTCAAAGGCCAAAAAAGACGGCTATGTCCAGATTTCCAAGATATTTGAGGAGACAGCAGCCAATGAAAAAGAACATGCCGAATTGTGGTATAAGTATCTGAATGGTGGAAAAATCAGTGGTACCATCGACAATCTGGAAGATGCCGCCAATGGTGAGAACTTTGAATGGACAGACATGTATGCCCGGATGGCCAAGGAAGCTCGTGAGGAAGGCTTCGACGAAATAGCCGATAAGTTCGAAGGTGTTGGTAAAATCGAAAAAGAGCACGAAGAGCGCTATCGCAAGTTACTTGATAACATCAAGAACGAGTGTGTGTTCTCAAAGGATCATGACGTTATTTGGCAGTGTTCTAACTGTGGACATATCGTTATTGGTAAGAAAGCACCAGAGGAATGCCCTGTATGCAACCATGCCCAAGCTTACTTCCAGGTTAAGGCAGAGAATTATTGAATTATATTTTTAGAGTTGATAGCTATAACAACTATCAACTCTAATTTTTCAGATATTATCTATACCAATATTTGTACGATACGTTCTGCGGTACGTCCATCCCATCGATCTGGCAGAGCACATTTCTTCCACTCACCCTTAACCATCTGACCCACAGATTCACGGAGCTTCTCTGCATCTTCGCCGACCAACACATTAGAACCAATAGTTACCGTCTCCTGATGTTCCGTATAGTTGTTGAGCGTGATACATGGCACGCTGTTGAATGTTGCTTCTTCTGCCACATTACCAGAATCCGTGATAACGCCTTTTGCATGGGAAGTAAGCCATCCGAACTCCAAGTAACTTAACGGATTGACAATACGAACTTTTTCATTCATTTCCTCAACTGCCTTACGAGCATTTCCTCGTAATGGCGCTATAACAGGTACGTCTCCGGCAGCAGCCACCATCGCATGAACCATTCTTGCGAGGTTCTCTTTGTCAGCTATCAACGCACGCCGATTGAGTGTAAACACAATGTATTGTCCTTCCGACAAATCCGGCAGAGAGACTGGTTTCTTGAATCTATCATAATTGTATCGCAACGTATCCATAAGAATATTTCCCACCAAGTAGGTTTGCGAATTCTCCGACTGTTCTCGAGTAGCGATACCTGTACTACGGACACCTGCAGTGAAAAGATCATCGCTGAGCGCATCAATAACCAGACGGTTGATCTCTTTAGGCATATTGATATCAAATGAACGGGTGCCGGCGACCAGGTGGGCTAGACGTATGCCTCTTTTCTTTGTAACGATAGCGGCGGCCATCGTAGAGGCAAGATCATCAACAACAATTACTACATCAACAGGATGCTCATCAAGAAATCTGTCGAAGGTAGCCATCACACGACTCGTAATCTCGTTGAGACTCGTACTGTCTACATCCAAGAAATATTGTGGTCGCGGCATCTGAAGATCATCAAAAAGAGAATCTTCCAGAGTTGGGTCATCAGCCCGTCCGGCATAAATAAGCATACATTCAGCACTAGGATGTCTCTCAATAGCCCGGACTAGTGGTGAAACCTTAACAAAATTTGGTCTTGCACCAGCAATAATACATATTCTCTTCGCCATACCATATGAATTGATATTGCAAAGATAACGATTTCTTCTGACATGGGAAGCAATTTACGAGAAAAATATCTGCATTCAAAAGAACAACTGATTCAAAACAACTCTGGAAGTGAAGAGTTAAAAAAAGACAAGGCACTGCACTTTTTCATCTCTTGCACTTCGCTCCTTCAGTTCTTTTTTGTACCTTTGCACACAGAAACACGGGTCGTGCCGCATAGATCGGGATACTCTACATTAAAATAATCATCGGGACCGTTTCCCTTGCCAATGGCGGGCCACAGTCATCCCTTACGGGAGAGCAGCAATGCCGGTGGATTACAACAGCAGGGAGCCCCCATATCGTGTGAAACAGGAGTTTTCACCAAATCATCGGCACGAACCCGCTTTTTTATTTATGTATAATACGATAATTAATCATTATGTTTTCGGGAATCATCGAAGAATTCGCCACTGTTGTGGCTGTTAAGAACGACCGCGATAATATCGACCTCACCCTTCAGTGTTCTTTCGTCAACGAGTTGGGTATCGATCAAAGCGTCGCTCATAACGGTGTGTGCCTTACAGTTGTCCGTATCGACAACGATACCTACACAGTCACTGCCATGAAGGAAACACTTGACAGAACGAACCTGGGTTTGCTGAAGGTTGGCGACAAGGTGAACGTCGAGCGCTCCATGCTCATGAACGGCCGACTTGATGGTCATATCGTACAAGGACACGTCGACGAAACTGCTCGTTGCATTGCCGTGGAGGATGCAAATGGCAGCACCTATTTCACTTTCGAATATCCTGAGAACCGCGAAATGGCCAAGAAAGGCTACTTCACTGTTGACAAGGGATCCGTAACCGTTAATGGTGTCTCACTGACAGTATGTAATCCTACCAACAACACATTTCAAGTAGCTATCATTCCCTACACACTCGAGCACACAAACTTCTGTGACATTAAAGTTGGTAGCGTTGTCAATCTGGAATTCGACATTCTCGGCAAATACATCGCCAGACTACAACAGTTATAGTTTTAGCAATTCATCGGGATGAGTGATATAGGTCGTGGCCCCATGACTTTGGAGGAACGCCTTGTCACGAAATCCCCAAAGGACAGAGATACACGGTATTCCAGCATGACAAGCAGTCAGGATATCGACATCACTGTCACCCACATAGACCGCCCCATCCTTTTCTACACCAAGAGCCTGTAAGGCCGCATCAACAGTATCTGGTGCAGGTTTCTTGCGGATACCAGAGGCTTCATCCTCACCAATAGCCACCTCGACCGTATCTGGAAAAAAGTAACGGCAGAGTTCCTGTGTAGCAGCCATCATCTTATTGCTGAC
This sequence comes from Prevotella aff. ruminicola Tc2-24, assembly GCF_900110895.1. Classification (GTDB taxonomy): domain Bacteria; phylum Bacteroidota; class Bacteroidia; order Bacteroidales; family Bacteroidaceae; genus Prevotella. The sequence goes on from NZ_FOIQ01000001.1 coordinate 672,695, forward strand.
AACAGCAATGCGACAACCATTGGATCTCAGTGTTGCCAAGACCTGTGGCATATTCTCATAAGGTTTTGTCGTATCTAGAGAATGTGCCATATAATATTGGCGGAAAGTCGCAAAGATTTCCTCAAACATCGGATTATCTGCCCCTTCAGGGACAGCACGTTGCATAAGCAGACGAACACCATTTCCAACAAAACGTCGGACTGCATCAACAGGATGCTCAGGCATACCGTACTGACGCAAAGCATAGTTTACAGACGCTGCCAGATCATCCAATGTATTCAGCAATGTTCCGTCAAGATCAAAAATATAGGTTGAATACATCATCGTTTACTTCTTGTTATCATTGTCCGTACTTTATTGTTATATCTCGTGGCATCAAGAAGTTCCTCTAATGTCAGATGCATCCTGTATTTCCAACGGTTGTGCGTGTCTCCTGGTATATTGATACGCTCTTCACGCGGGCTCTTCGAGCGAAGCTCTCCATCCATAGCCAACCAGTCTTGTAAGGAAAGGACACAGAGCATCGACGGACAATAGAGATGCCGTGCCACGATCTCCTCCGCCAAATGAGCAGGCAAATGCTCTGGCGCATGTCCTTGTTTCTGAATCATCGTCACATAATATCGCTGTGTACGTTCTGGGCTCTCCTCCCACCATAGCCTTAGCGGCGACATGTCGTGCGTAGTAATGGTGGCCACAGAGCGATAAGGATTAGCGTTAAGATGTGCGAACTCGAAACCATTCTGCTTAGGCATCGATTGTATCTCCAAACTCAACATACGGAGTTGGTCAAGTACGTGACCAACACCATCCGGAAGCATACCCAGATCCTCTGCACAACAAAGCATTTTCGACTCCCCATAGATGTCCTTCAGACGACGAATGGCCATTGACGCCCAGAAATGATTATGACGTTGATAATAGTAGTTATTGTAAAGCCGCATATACGCATCTTTCTCTTCCGCTGTAAGCGCATCAAATACAGGCTCACGATATGCGCCGATACGTGGATGATACATTTCAGGCTGATGAGGATCCTCCAAAAACAGTACACCACTGATAAGACGGTACAGTCCATCACGTATCCATAAACTGTTCTCATCGCCTTTCCCTTCAAAATAGGCACGTACTTTCTTCTGAGTATCATATGCCGACTTCAGGTCATACAACCCATACGAACGATTTACAAGGAAATGCTCACGTACATAGGTTGCATGCAAGCCGAAGAGACGGTCAAGGACACGGTCATTGATAAATGGCCGAGTAAGAAAATCCTTTCGGAAAGAAAGACCAAAATATTCAATCTCACCAACGGTCATCGGGAGAGCTGGGGAGAAATGCCCCATCAGTCCATCTACAGCATTCTCTGGTATCTCCCAGATACGGAAGAAGCCTAACACGTGATCAATGCGGACAGCATCGAAATACTGCGCCATCCAACAAAGACGACGACGGAACCATGTTGTCAACTCCGTCTGACTCCAATTATATGTGGGGAAACGCCAATTCTGTCCATTCTGAGAAAAGGTATCCGGCGGAGCTCCCATCTGACAGTCAAGGTTGAAGAACTCCGGATGGAGAGATGTCTCTACACTTTCGTGATTGACCCCGATAGGAAGATCCCCCTTGATAAAGATACCCTTCGAACGAGCTTCATCTGCAGCAGTCTTCAGTTGCAGATGTAGATGGTATTGCACATAATATACAAACAACGTATCATCATCATGAGCGGAACGGCGGTTCAACCACAGGGCATACGGCTCCAGCCACTCCCTGTTCTCCTCAAGCCACCGCTTAAACTCCTTGGACTCTATGGTTGCCTTCCCTTTCTCATCATAGATCTCACGAATGTACGCCCCTTTGACCCGTTCCACCGCCTCGTAATCGCTGTAGGGAAGAGCATTCAACTCCTGCCGCTGTCGATAATACATGGTCATCCGGCTCTTCTTTCTCAGGCTGCCTAAGGCTTCCAAGTCCATGTACTGAGGATGAAGGGCGAATGCAGAAATGATGCGATAAGGATTGGAGTCGCTCCAAGTATGCGACAAGGATGTATCGTTCACAGGCAAAAGCTGAATCAATTTCATGCCTGTTGCCGCCGCCCAACTGACCATCCTGCGCAGATCACCGAAATCACCGACCCCATAGGAATGGGTGCTACGTAATGAGAACAGAGGAACAGCAACCCCTGCGGCACGCCATGTCTGTTCCTTGAGACGTAAGGTCTCGCCATAGACCACCAGCACAGCCCCGTCGCGTATCTGAGCCTGTGACATTGGCACCTCCTCATAGGGCGCTGAAGCAAGTCCCATAAGAAAGGTCTCATCAATCACACGGTTGTCACCATCTTCCCATGCCAACAATCCATGAGTATTATCGTCCACCACCACATATTTGTATTCAAGAGGAAAAGGTATGGCATCGGCATCGACTGACAACAACCAGTCATAGCAACCAACATATGTCATTTTCAGATAACGCGCAGTGTTCCAACTACCAAGGGCAGGATGACTTCCTATGACAGCCAACGATTGACCTTCACTCAACTGTGGCGCGGAGACACGGAACAGGAGTGTCTTTCGGTATAATGGCACTCTTAAAGTCTTAACCTCATCATCTAGTGGAAGACCTGCCGTCGTACGATAGGCATTACTATATAGATGATATTGCAATGGAATATCTCTCCATTGATCTGCCAGCACATAGTTCTTTGACGAATCAAAATGATAGCAGCGAGGCACCATCTTCCATTCCTTGCGGAGGACAGAACCCTCGGAATCCTCCACCTGATAGTAATAGACAAACGAATCGATCGGATGCTGCCGTGATTCAAGAGCTGAAGTTTCCAACTCCCACTGCCACCCATCGGTGGTTGTCATAGCCAATCTACAAGACTTCTCCGTCCCATCGAGACTCCTGTAAGTAACTATAACATAGAGGTTCTCTCCCCACTGTGTTCCATACCTGATGGCAAACTTCAGCTTCATATCTTGTATATTTAGGAGCAAAGATATAAAAAAGTTAGGATATTAAGTGATGAGTTAAGAGTTTTTTATTAATTTTGCAGACGATTTATCATCGCCAAAAGACATGAATATCATAAAGAAAAAGTATTATCTGATACCTACTATTGTTTGTCTGCTGGGGTTGGCAGCGTTGACATACTTTATCGTTCTGGGTTGTTTCTCTAAGTCGGAAGAAACGGAGTACGTTTTTATCGACAACGACGACGATCTGGACTCTGTATGCGTCAAGTTGGAGCCTATTGCCTCAGAACAGAAAATCGGGGTTTTCCGCATGTTGTCTAGACACTGGAGATATGCCGACCACATCAGGAGCGGACGTTATGCGATTACCCCTGATGAGAGTACAATCACTGTATTCCGACATCTGAAGAACGGTCATCAGACTCCAGTCAGATTAACCATTCCAGAAAGCAGGACCATGGACCGCCTGGCAGGCTTCTTGTCCAAAAAACTAATGCTTGACAGTCTGACACTGGCAACCAGTCTGCAAGACTCTGCTTTCTGTGCGCACCTAGGCTACGATACAGCTACCATCGCCAGTCTTTTCGTTCCTGACACCTACGAGATTTACTGGAACACCCCACTCGACCTCTTGATGGAAAGACTGCGAAAAGAACATGACCATTTTTGGAACGGACAACGCATTGCAAAGGCCACATCCCTGGGACTGACAGAGAACGAGGTCTGCACATTAGCCAGTATCATCGACGAAGAGACAGCCAACAATGCAGAGAAGCCGATGATAGCAGGCATGTATTTGAACCGTCTGAAAAAGGGGATGCCCTTACAGGCCGATCCAACAGTCAAATTCGCGCTCAAGAACTTTGCCCTCCGCCGGATCTACCATGACATGTTGAATTACAACAGTCCATACAACACCTACAAGAATACGGGTCTTCCACCAGGTCCTATCAAGATTGCATCCGTCGCTGGTATCGATGCTGTTCTCAACAGGGTTGAACATGATTACCTGTATATGTGCGCCAAGGAAGACTTCTCTGGCACGCACAACTTCGCAAGCAACTACCAAGATCATTTGAAAAATGCAGCAAGATATGCTCAAGCACTCAACGACCGCGGTATTAAATAAATCAAGGTGAAGAGATGAAAATTGAGAATTAATTCGTAACTTTGCAGCCGCAAATAATAATAAGACGATTATATGGAAGAGAACAACATGAACATACGATCAGTAGCCGAAGGAAAAAATGGCGACACAGAGGAGAAAAAGAGCCTCAGTTTTGTGGAGCAGATGGTGAAAGACGATCTGGCAGAAGGCAAGAATGGCGGAAGACTACAAACGCGATTCCCACCAGAGCCTAACGGATACCTGCACATCGGTCATGCCAAGGCTATTGCCATTGACTTCGGACTCGCCAAGAAATATGGCGGTATTTGCAACCTCCGCTTCGACGACACCAACCCTATCAAAGAAGATACAGAGTATATCGAGAGTATCAAGCACGATATCGAGTGGTTGGGATTCAAGTGGGCAAATATCTACTATGCCAGCGACTACTTCCAGGAGTTGTGGGACTTTGCCGTCTGGCTCATCAAACAGGGCAGAGCATATGTCGACGAGCAAAGTTCTGAGGTCATCGCCCAGCAAAAAGGAACGACGACCAGTCCTGGCACCAACAGTCCCTATCGCGATCGCCCTGTTGAGGAGAACCTGAGACTCTTCGAGTATATGAACAGTGGCAAGTGCGAACCTGGAACACTCGTACTGCGTGCCAAGATCGACATGGCCCATCCTAACATGCTGTTCCGCGACCCGCTGATCTATCGTGTTCTGAACATCCCCCACATCAAGACAGGAAACAAGTGGAATGCTTATCCGATGTACGATTTCACGCATGGACAGAGCGACTACCTTGAAGGGGTTACTCACTCATGGTGCACTTTGGAGTTTGTGGAGCACCGTCCCCTCTACGACCTGTTTGTCACGTGGATGAAGGAATACAAAGGTGAGACAGAGAATATTGAGGATAACCGTCCTCGTCAGACGGAGTTCAACAAGCTGAACCTCAGCTATACACTGATGTCGAAACGTAACCTCCTGGCACTTGTCAACGAAGGACTTGTTGACGGATGGGACGATCCTCGTATGCCGACCATCTGCGGATTCCGCCGTCGTGGCTATAGTCCTGAGAGTATCATCAAGTTCATCGATAAGATCGGATACACCACATACGATGCTCTGAATGAGATGGCTCTCCTGGAGAGTGCTGTCCGCGACGATTTGAACAGTCGGGCCATCCGTGTCAGCGCCGTGCTCGACCCTGTAAAGGTGGTTATCACTAACTATCCAGAAGGACAAGTTGAGCAGCTGACTGCTGTTAACAACCCAGAAAACGAGGCCGATGGCACACACACTGTTGAGTTTAGTCGTGAGATATGGATCGAACGTGACGACTTCATGAAAGAAGCAGAGAAGAAGTTCATGCGTCTGGCTCCTGGTAAGGAGGTTCGTCTGAAGAACGCCTATATCATCAAATGCGACGAAGAGCATCCCTGCGATGAAGACGAGAATGGCCGTATCACCACCATCTACTGCACCTTTGACCCAGAATCGCGTAGCGGACTGCCTGGTTCCAACCGCAAGATCAAGGGTAAGACCCTCCACTGGGTTAGCTGTCAGCATGCTGTTAAGGCAGAGGTGAGACTTTATGAGCGTCTATGGAAAGTTGAGAATCCTCGCGATGAGTTGGCTCGTATCCGTGAAGAGCAGAATTGCGATGCCGTGACAGCCATGAAGCAGATGATCAATCCCGACTCTCTGTCCGTCATAAAGAACTGTTACATAGAGCCCTATGCCGCCGCCATGAAGCCGTTGACATATCTGCAGTTCCAGCGCATTGGATATTTCACGCCAGATACAGACTCCACCCCTGATAAGCCTGTCTTCAACAAGACTGTCGGACTTAAAGACACATGGGCGAAGATCAATAAGTAAATGACAGACGACACAGCATATTTTGAGAGCAAGGAGTTCAAGGATATCCTGAGAAAATACGAAGAATCTGTCGAGTCAGGACATGCTATTTATATGGATGCCGACGACCTGGCAGACATTGCAGACTATTATCAATACCATAATCGTCAGGAAGAGGCCTGTCAGGCTGTAAACCTGGCATTGGAATTCAATCCTGACGCTGTTGGTCCCTTGCTTTTCAAAGGTCGCGAAGCCCTATTCAAAAATGACTTCGACACTGCAAAGACCTATGCTGAACGTATCCTGGCTGCCGATTATCTGGAAGGTTTGTACTTTCAAGGAGAGATGATGATTTGCGAAGGTCACATAGAAGAGGCCGACGAATTCTTTAGGGAGCACCAAAAAGATGTGATGGCCGATGAGCATACAGACTATGCCTATGACGTGGCCAACATCTTCTCCGATTACGATGCATTCGAAAAGGCCTTTGAGTGGATTATGCGCACGAAGGGAGACGGTTCTGATGACTTCAAGGAACTGTTGGCCCATACTCTTTTCGGACTCGGGAAATATAAGGATAGCGAACGTATCTTTAATGAGCTGATTGACCATAACCCCTACTCATCCCGTTATTGGAATGCACTGGCAAATGCGCAATACATGAGTGAGGACTATGGTGCAGCCATCACGAGTAGCGAATATGCTATCGCTATCAATCCTGATGATACGGAAGGGCTGCTCTCCAAGGCAAACAGTTTATACAACTTAGAGAACTACGATATCGCTTTATCGTTTTACAGGAAGTATAGCGACAAGGTCCCTCACGACGAGGCCGGCTATCTGCACCAAGGTATGTGTCTGATCAATCTCGGAAGATACGAAGAGGCCATACAGGCTTTGCTCGAAGGAGAAAAAGCAGCAGGAGACGCTTCTCCCTACCTCTCGGAGATCTATCAGGAACAGGCGTTTGCCCATTGTGAGCTCCACAAGACAGAGGCTGCACTCTATTACATTGATAAGGCCCAGAGCATGCCATGCGATCATGTCAACCTTGAAGTTGCCAGAGGTCATATCCTCTTAGCCGACGAGAGACTGGAAGAGGCAGAAAGAGCTTTCAGAAAGGCACTTCAGCTTTCAAGCAACTCTGAGAGAACCATGCTTCGCATCATTGTATCCTTATTCGATAATGGTTACCTTCACTCATCTTACCATCTGTTTAAAATCTTCCTACAGCATGTCAGTGACGATTGGAATGAGGGATATTCCTACATGGCCATCTGTTGTCTGGAGATGAAAAAGACTGACGAATTCCTTTCGTTCATTAAGATTGCAGCAGAAAAGAACCCTAAAGAGGCGAAACTTGTACTCTCCCCGTATTTCCCACAAGGAATGGCTCCTGAGGAGTATTATGAGTATATGTTGAACAAAATCAAGCAAAACGAAGTATGAACTTCATAACAAATATATTAAACAGTCTCGGCTGGTATCCTACGGTATTCTTTCTTATGCTCTTGGAAAGTACTGTCGTACCTGTACCTTCCGAGTTTGTCGTCACGCCTGCAGCCTACCACGCAGCCAGTGGCTCACTGAATGTTTTCCTAGTCATTCTCTTTGCGACCTTAGGAGCCGATATCGGAGCAAGCATCAATTATTTTGTAGCCTTATATGTGGGGCGCCCCGTCGTTTATCGTTTTGCCAACAGCAAATGGGGAAAGATGTGCCTACTGAACCAAGAGAAGGTCGAACGTAGCGAGAAATATTTTGACGATCACGGTATTGCAGCAACGCTTACAGGCCGTTTTGTGCCTGTTATTCGCCACCTGATATCTATTCCTGCCGGACTCGCTCGTATGAACTATGGGAAGTTTATTCTATTCACGACCATTGGAGCAGGAGGCTGGCATAGTGTGCTTGCTGCATTAGGTTGGTATCTGCATGCCATTGTTCCAGAGGATCAGTTGAACGACAAGATCAGTGAATATGCCGAATACATTAAGATTGTCATATTAGCCCTGATCGTTGCAGCAATCGTATACTTCTCGTTCAAGGCATGGGTTAAGAAAAAGCAGGAAAAGCAGGCATAATACGTTGTTTTTTGTTCGTTTCTTCTTTATTTTCATTCTTTTTATCTATATTTGCATATTATTATCAGCAATAATATCATATGGCGAGAACAAACAATCATCTGGTGATCATGGCAGGCGGTGTAGGAAGCCGTTTCTGGCCTATGAGTACGTCAGAGAATCCGAAGCAATTTATTGATGTCCTCGGGATTGGGAAGACATTGCTTCAGTTGACGGTTGAGCGCTTTGGCAATCTGGTCAAGCCAGAGAACATCTGGGTTGTCACAAACCAGAAATACGCATCAATCGTCAGAGAGCAGCTTCCAGAGATGCCAGAGGGTAATATTCTGTGTGAACCCTGTCGCCGAAATACGGCACCATGTATAGCCTACGTCAGTTGGAAGATTAAGTCGCAGGACCCTAAAGCCAATATTGTTGTTACACCCAGCGATCATATCGTCACAGATAAGACGGAGTTCCAGCGCGTTATCAAAGAATGCATGGTGTTCACCAGCGAGACAGATGCCATCGTTACCTTAGGCATGAAGCCCAACCGTCCAGAGACTGGATATGGCTATATTCAGGCAGACCTCAGCACGAGTTCTCTACGCAACAAGGAGGTCTTCAGAGTAGACTCCTTCCGTGAGAAGCCCAATCTCCAGACAGCTCAGGAATACATCAAGAAGAATAACTATTTTTGGAACGCAGGAATCTTCATCTGGAATGTCAACACCATTGTTAATGCATTCCGAGTATACCAGCCGTCGATGGCGAAAATCTTCGAGTCTATGCTCCCAGTCTATGGCACGGAAAAGGAACAGGAAGAGATCAACCATCTTTTCCCAGAATGCGAGAACATCTCTGTCGACTATGCCATCATGGAAAAGGCCGAAGAGATCTTCGTCTGTCCTGCCGACTTCGGATGGAGCGACCTTGGCACATGGGGATCACTGCACGAGCAGAGTAAAAAGGACCTCTATGGAAACGCATGTATCGGCCCGCAGATTGATATCGTTGAGAGCCACAACTGCATTATTCACACCACACAAGAGAAGAAGGTCGTCATCCAAGGTCTCGACGGCTATATCGTGGCGGAGAATGACAACACACTCTTGATCTGCAAGCTCTCCGAGGAACAGCGTATCAAACAATTTTCAGGAAACGAATAATTAGATTTTATGGATAAAAAAGTTGCTCTTATTACAGGTATCACAGGACAAGACGGTTCATACCTGGCAGAATTTCTCATCGAAAAAGGTTATGAGGTACACGGTCTTCTGCGCCGCTCGTCCTCTTTTAACACAGGACGTATTGAGCACCTCTACCTCGATGAGTGGGTACGCGACATGAAGAAGAAGCGTCTTGTAAACCTTCATTGGGCAGACATGACTGATTCTTCATCGCTCATCCGTATCATTGGCGAAACGAAACCCTCTGAGATATATAACCTGGCAGCACAGAGTCACGTCAAGGTCTCCTTCGACGTCCCTGAGTACACTGCCGACACTGATGCTGTTGGTGTGCTCCGTCTGCTTGAGGCTGTCCGTATCTGTGGACTTGAAAAGACATGCCGCATCTATCAGGCCTCCACATCTGAACTTTATGGAAAAGTTCAGGAGGTGCCCCAACGCGAGACGACGCCGTTCTACCCCCGCTCCCCCTATGCTGTGGCCAAGCTCTACGGTTTTTGGATTATGAAAAACTATCGTGAGTCATACGGCATGTATTGCTGTAATGGTATTCTTTTCAATCATGAGAGTGAGCGTCGTGGCGAGACCTTTGTAACGAGGAAGATCACCCTGGCTGCCGCACGTATTGCCCAGGGGTATCAAGATAAGCTGTATCTTGGCAACCTGAACTCGCTCCGCGACTGGGGATATGCCAAGGACTACATCGAGTGTATGTGGCTCATCCTCCAGCAGCCAGAGCCTGACGATTTCGTCATTGCCACTGGCGCCTACCACACCGTCCGCGAGTTTGCAACCCTCGCTTTCAAGGAAGTAGGCATCGAACTGGAATGGAAGGGTGAAGGCGTCGACGAGAAAGGATACGACAAAGCTACTGGTAAGGCTTTAGTAGAGGTCGACCCCAAGTATTTCCGTCCTGCAGAGGTTGACCAGTTACTTGGCGATCCGACAAAGGCTAAAGAGAAGTTAGGCTGGAATCCACAGAAGACATCCTTCCACGACCTGGTGAAGATTATGGTACAGCACGACATGAAGTTTGTCAAGAAGTTGTTTATCAAAGCACAGGTAGCAGAATGAGTCTGGATAAGAATAGCAAGATATATGTAGCGGGACACCACGGCCTTGTGGGTTCCGCTATTTGGAATAATCTCCTGCAGCGTGGCTACACCAATCTTGTTGGCCGCAGTCATCAGGAGTTGGACCTGACAGACCAGTTGGCTGTCAGGAAGTTCTTCGATGAGGAGCGTCCTGATGCTGTGGTGCTAGCCGCTGCCTTTGTTGGTGGCATCATGGCCAACTCGCTCTATCGCGCCGACTTCATCATGCAGAACATGAAGATGCAGTGTCATGTCATCTCCGAATCGTATGCCCATGGTGTCAAAAAATTACTCTTCCTTGGTTCAACCTGCATCTATCCGAAGAATGCGCCACAACCCATGAAGGAAGACTGTCTGCTGACATCACCACTGGAGTACACCAACGAGGAATACGCTATCGCGAAGATTGCTGGCCTGAAGATGTGCGAGAGCTACAACCTGCAATATGGCACTAACTATATCGCTGTGATGCCAACCAACCTCTATGGTCCCAACGACAATTTCCATCTGGAGAACAGTCATGTCATGCCAGCCATGATGCGCAAGGTATATCTGGCCAAGCTCATCCATGATGGTGATTGGGAAAAGATTGCGGTCGACCTCGACAAACGTCCTGTTGAAGGTGTCACAGGCAAGGCCACCCACGACGAGATTCTTGAGATTCTTGCCAAATATGGTATTTTCGACAATAAGGTTGTGCTCTGGGGAACAGGCACCCCATTGCGCGAGTTCCTTTGGAGTGAGGACATGGCAGACGCCAGTGTGCATGTGCTTCTGAATGTGAACTTCTCAGATATCATCGGCATCGAGAAATATAGTAGTGTTCATTATGGTGCATCCACCAATGGTGCCGTCGATCGCAACCATTCAGCAGGCCGTGGCGGAGCGATTCCATCTCTGGGCGAGATCCGCAATTGTCATATCAACGTAGGCACTGGCAAGGAGTTGACCATCCGCCAACTCTCAGAATTGGTGGTTGAGGCCGTTGGCTTTGAGGGAACAGTCGAGTTTGACACATCCAAGCCCGATGGCACCATGCGCAAGCTCATCGACGTCTCAAAACTCCACTCCCTGGGTTGGACACATCAGGTCGAGATCGAAGACGGCGTACGTAGACTCTTCGAATGGTATCAGCAGAGTCTGAACCAAAACCGCCGAAATTGATAACCAAAACCGCCGGATTTGGTTGGCAAAACCGCCGGATTTGGTCAAAAAGAAATGCCTCCTACCAATCGTAGGAGGCATTCTTTTTATAGAGAGTACCGATACTTACTTGGTGTAGAGAGCTACGATGGTCTCGTACTTCTCCTGCTTACCAGAAGTCTGCTTGGGCTCCTCAACCTTCTTACCGTACTCGTAAGCCTGCTCGAGAGTCAGCTTGCCATCCTCGAAGTCCTTACCAATACCGTTGTCGAATGAAGCATAACGCTCCTTCTTCATCTTCGGCAGCTCGCTCTCCTCCAGGATAGCAGCAGCATTCATCAGGGCGCGTGCCATAGCATCCATACCGCTGATGTGAGCGATGAAGAGATCCTCGAGGTCGGTAGAGTTACGACGGATCTTAGCGTCGAAGTTGGTACCGCCATTGCCCAGACCACCATTGCGGATGATCTCCAGCATAGCCTGTGTCAGCTCGAAGTTGTCGATGGGGAACTGGTCAGTATCCCAACCGTTCTGAGCATCACCACGGTTAGCGTCGATAGAACCGAGCATACCGTTGTCGACAGCGCAAGCCAGCTCGTGCTCGAAGGTGTGACCTGCCAGAGTAGCGTGGTTTACCTCGATGTTCACCTTGAAGTCCTTGTCCAGACCATGAGCACGGAGGAAACCGCATACGGTCTCAGTGTCAACATCGTACTGGTGCTTTGAAGGCTCCATGGGCTTCGGCTCAATCAGGAACGTACCCTTGAAGCCCTTAGCGCGAGCGTAGTCGCGAGCCATGGTCAGCATGGTTGCCATGTGCTCCTTCTCACGCTTCTGGTCAGTGTTCAGAAGGCTCATATAACCCTCACGACCGCCCCAGAATACATAGTTGGTACCACCCAACTTGATGGTAGCATCGATAGCGTTCTTGATCTGAACGATGGCGCGAGCCACAACGTCGAAATCAGGGTTGGTAGAAGCACCATTTGCATAGCGCTTGTTGCCAAATACGTTAGCTGTACCCCAGAGGAGCTTGATGTTGGGATATTCCTTCATCTTCACCAGAGCGTAGTCTGTGATCTCCTTCATGCGACGCTCGTACTCAGCGATCGTCTCACCCTCTTCAACGAGGTCAACATCGTGGAAGCAGAAGTACTCGATACCCAGCTTGTCCATGATCTCAAAACCAGCGTCCATCTTATCCTTTGCGCGCTGAACGGCGTCAGCAGCCTTATCCCACTCATAAGAACGAGTCTGACCACCAAACTGGTCAGCAGAAGCGCCACCCAGTGTATGCCACCAAGCCATAGCGAACTTCAGCCAGTCCTTCATCTTCTTTCCCATCACGACCTTCTCAGGCTCGTAATAGTGGAAAGCCATTACATTCTTACTGTCCTTTCCCTCGAAAGGAATTTTACCGGTAAACGGAAAATACTCTTTTGCCATAATTGTTTTTGTTTTTGAAGTTTTAAACTATATTATTACTCTTTGATTCTTTTCAAAGTCTCCTTCCAGGCCGCATATGCGTTCTGATAGTCTTGACGATGCTTCTCGTCTGGCTCGATAACCTGCAGTTTGTCCAGAGTAGCGAAGGCCTCATCACTATTCTTGTAGATGCCAGCGCCTATACCTGCACCCTTGGCAGCACCCACCGAGCCGTCAGTATCGTACAACTCGATTGTTGCGCCACTTACGCCAGCCAGCGTGTCGCGGAAGAGCGGACTGAGGAACATATTGGCCTTACCTGCATGGATCTTCTTGATGTCCATACCCATCTGCTGCATGATCTCCATGCCATAGCAGAATGAGAAGACGATACCCTCCTGGGCTGCACGCACCAGATGAGCCTTATTATGTTTATTGAAGTTCAGGCCGTTAATCGAGCAGCCTGTCTCCTTGTTCTCAAGCACACGCTCAGCACCGTTTCCAAAAGGAATAATGGTGACGCCCTCACTGCCGATGGGCACTGAGGCTGCCAAGTCATTCATCTCAGCGTAGCCGATCTCAGGCGTGATATTACGATGTGTCCATGCATTCAGGATACCTGTTCCGTTGATACAGAGCAGCACACCCAGACGGGTCTGCTCGGCCGTATGGTTCACATGAGCAAAGGTGTTCACACGACTCAGCTTGTCGTAGTTCACGTCGCCCAGCACACCATATACGACACCTGACGTACCTGCTGTAGCAGCGATTTCACCAGGATTCAGCACATTCAGCGAGAGGGCGTTATTGGGCTGGTCACCACCACGATAGGTAATAGGTGTGCCTGCCTTCAGACCCAACTCAGCAGCAGCCTCGGCACTGACAACGCTCTGTTCGGCAAACGTAGGAACGATATCTGCGATCAGAGAACTATCGAAGCCATAGTACTTCATCAGGAAGTCGGCCACCTGATTGTTCTTGAAATCCCAGAACATGCCCTCACTCAGTCCACTGACAGTTGTGTTAGCAACACCACTCAGACGCATGGCGATATAATCACCAGGCAGCATAATCTTATATATCTGGCTATAGAGCTCTGGCTCGTTCTCCTTGACCCAAGCCAACTTGGCGGCTGTGAAGTTGCCAGGAGAGTTCAGCAGGTGTCCCAGACACTGGTCTGCACCCAGATCCTTGAAGGCTTTCTCGCCATAAGGCACAGCTCTGGAGTCGCACCAGATAATGGAAGGACGCAAGGTGTTCAGATTCTTGTCCACACAGACAAGACCATGCATCTGGTAAGAAATACCGATAGCTTTAATCTCATCAGCAGTAACACCTGATTCTGCCATGATCTTCTGAAGGCTCAACTTCGCATTTTCCCACCACATCTGGGGATCCTGCTCAGCCCATCCTGCCTTAACGGCCAGGATCGGCGCCTCCTTCTCAGGATAGAAAGCCGTTGCCACACACTTGCCGCTATCGGCATTAACAAGAGATGCCTTCACTGAAGAGCTACCGACATCAAAACCCAATAGATATCTATTTGCCATAACTATTTTATTACAATTCGATTATATATCTATCTTATAATACGGATTAACTGCAAATTTCCCCATTTTTTTTCAATCACACAATCTTTTTTCAAAAAAAAATGATTTTTTTACCATATTTTGTGTTGAATTAAAATATTTTTTTTACCTTTGCCTGCAGAATAACGTAACCGAAGGATAAATATTATTCATATATGAAGAAGAAAATACTAATACTTGACGACAAAGAGACCATTGCCAAGGTCCTCTCAATCTACCTGATGAGCGACTACGACGTACAGTGGTTGCCTGACGGATTGCAAGGAGTCAAATGGCTCCAAGCAGGAAACACGCCCGACCTAATTATTTCAGATATACGTATGCCCGGTATGCGAGGCGACGACTTTCTTGAGTGGATTAAGCAGAACGAGTTGTTTCAGCATATTCCAGTCATCATGCTTTCCAGTGAGGACTCTACCAGTGAGCGCATCCGTCTGCTAGAGATTGGAGCCGAAGACTATATCGTGAAGCCGTTTAACCCGATGGAATTGAAGATACGCGTAAAGAAGATTATCCCTTGACGGGAGTGTTTAGATTATGATAGGTGTTGTATATCTTGGTAGCAATCCAGAAACCGAGGAGCGCCTGAAATACATTCCCGGTCGATTGGTACAATACACAAAGAACTACAAGGACGCAGCCGCTGTCTGCGCCCCGCATGTTCGCAATGAGCATTTCATCATGTTCTATGAACAGAATGTTCAGACAGAAGATATCACCGCCATCACCTACATTAAGAAAAGATGTAAGAACGTATACATCATCCTGCTGACACATCAGTTGACGATCGATGACAGGAAGATGTACCAGAAATGTGGAATCAACGACACGATCGACGTCGGTGCCTCCATCACCGAGTTGAATAAGAAGATACAGTTTATTGCAGACCGTGAAGGGATGCTGTTCGACGATGCTCCTTCTAAGCATCGTATTCTTCGTTTTAAGATACCCCTTTGGAAACGCTTGTTCGATATCGTTTTCTCTGCCTTAGGTATCATCATCCTATCCCCTATTTTCATTCTGACAGCCATTGCCATCAGACTGGAGAGCAAGGGTCCTATCGTCTTCAAGTCCAAGCGTGTGGGTACCAACTACACGATCTTTGATTTCCTGAAGTTCCGTTCAATGTACGCAGATGCCGAGCAACGTCTGAAGGAAGTCACGAAAGAGTCGGGCAACCAATATGCAGAGAGGGAAGATGACAAAGACCCGAAGAGCGTCATCACAGCTCCTTTAGGTGAGGAGGCTGAGGAGATGATGATGAATCTCGGCATGGAGTCCGACATGATGATCAGCGACGACGAGGTCATGTTGGTTGGCGACGACTACGTGGTGGCCGAGTCCGACTTCAACAAAGAGAAAGAGGTAGAGAACAATAATGCATTCGTGAAGATCGAGAACGACCCACGCATCACGAAAGTGGGCCGCTTCATCCGCAAATACAGCATCGACGAGTTGCCGCAGCTCTTTAACATCCTGCGAGGCGACATGTCTATCGTTGGTAACCGTCCGCTTCCACTCTACGAGGCGGAGAAACTCACTGTCGACTCCAGCATCGACAGGTTCATGGCACCAGCCGGACTGACAGGTCTCTGGCAGGTGGAGGAACGCGGCAAGGGCGGCATGATGTCGGCAGAAGAGCGCAAGCAGCTCGACATCATCTATGGCCAGACCTACAATTTCGCTCTGGATATGAAAATCATATTCCGCACTTTGACGGCTTTTATACAGAAAGATAATGTATAGACAATATAGATAGTTTTCTAACGATGAACAAGTTAAGACGACTGTTATTAATTATAACAACAACAAGCATCGGTTCCACTGCTTTCGCTCAGTTTGACGAGAGCGGTATTGCGGCAGGATTCTTCGACTCGAGTAAGGAGAAGGATATCAACTATTCTGAGTTCCACCTACCGCCATTGTCCATATTATTTGAGAATGCGAAGTCTACTCCGCAGATCATGACGCTGGAGAAAGCAAGGCAGATCGCTCAGGCAGAGGTCGCCAAGCAGAAGCGTCACATCTTCTCGTATCTGACTGGTCATGCAAGCTATAGCTATGGTATGGCCGACATGTGGGGAAACAACTCTTCCTCGTACAATCAGATGATCTATCAGTATCAGGGAACAGAACAAAGCTATTGGAACGTTGGTGTTCATCTGGCCATCCCTGTAGAGGACATCCTCGACCTGACAGCAGCTGTCAAGCGTAAGAAGCTGGAGGTCGATCAGGCGATTATCGCCAAAGATATTGCATACGATCAATTAAAATTACAGATCGCATCGTTGTTCGTCAAGATTACGAATAACCTCGTGTCCCTGAAGACCCTCGGTGAGGCTGCTGCCGCCTATCAAGGTGCTGGCGCATTGAACAGAGAGGACTTTGAGAACGGTAATCTGGATATCCAGTCGTACGCACATACAAAATTGTATGAGAGTGGTCAGGTCACAAGCTATCAGGCCTTGCAGACGGAGATCACGACGGATATTATTACCTTGGAAATTCTAACACACACGCCTATTATCACGAACTCGACAACAGAGATCACGCTCGACAGAACCATTCAGAAGTCGGAGAAGGAGATTGCCAAGGAAAACAAGGCAGTAGAGAAGCGTATCAAGAAATCTGTTGAAGAGAGCGAGAAGAAGATGAAGGCTCTTGAGAAAGCAGAGCTGAAGGCTGAACGGGCTGCTGCGAAAGCGGCTAAAAAACAAATGTAGAACGCAAAAACAATACAACGATGGATTTATTTAGGTATATAGTTCGGTTTTTATACAAGATTCGTTGGTTTCTCATTATCCTACCACTCATAGCTCTGGTAGTTGCTTGGTTCATGACTCGTAACATGGAGAGGGTCTATGACACCAACACCACGATCTATACAGGTATGATCACTGGATACAATATTGAAGGAACGGTGGGAACGGCTGGAGGACAGTCGCAGACGAATATGACGAACCTGATGTTGCTGATTACCACTGACGCAACGATCCACGAGGTGTCACTACGCCTGTTTGCCCGTTGTATGATGTATGGTAACGCCAACAAAGACAATAACTACATCTCTGCAGAGCACTTCCGTCAGCTTAACAACAGTGTGCCGACAGATGTCAAGGCGCTGATCAATCACAACAGTGAGAATGCCACTTATGCGAACCTGAAGGCATATGAGCGTCCGTCGCAGGACAACTATATCTTCGGACTCCTGAACTACAACCAGTGGTTTGGCATCAACAGCATCACCAGTCGTCTGAAGGTACAACAGCTCCAAAAGAGTGATATCATTGATATCAGCTATACCACCAACGACGCAGGTATCGCCTACAACACACTGGACATCCTGAACGAGGTCTTCGCCCGTCAGTATGCACAGCTTCGTTATGGTGAGACCAATAATGTGATTAAGTTCTTTGAGCGCGAGGTTGCCCGTCTGTATCGTATATTGACTGGCGCAGAGGATGACCTGATCCGCTACAATGTAGAGAAGCGTATCATCAACTACGGTGAGCAGACCAAGGCCCTTACAGGACTTGATGCCACTCAGCAGACATCCGACAATGACCTGCTGAAGAACCAGACGACGACACGTGCGCTGATGGACTATCTGGAGCGGCAGTTGGGTGACCGTGCCAAGATTATCAAGGCCAACAAGGAGTTCACCAACCAGGTAACAGATATCTCACGTATCCAGTCCAGAATATCTAACCTACGCCTCATGAATAGTGAAGGCGGTGGCAGTGGTATCGAATCACAGCAGGAGCTCGCCAAAGCCGAGAGAATGCTGCAAGATGCCTCTAATAACGTACGCAGTCTTGTGAAGGATATCGAGGCTGGTACCTATAGCACCGAGACTGGTGTCAAGGCCAACGAGATGATCAGCAAATGGCTGGATCAGGTGTTGCTGCTCGAGAAGACCAAGGCTGAGTTGAGCGCTCAGGATATCATGCGCCAGAAGCTCGACAAGCAGATTCTGTACTACGCTCCTATCGGTGCGACCATCGCCCGTAAGGACCGTCATATCAGCTTCATCGAGGGTAACTATATGGAGATGCTGAAAGCATTGAACTCGGCCCGTCTCCGTCAGAAGAACCTCCAGATGACGACAGCCACCCTGCGCGTGCTGAATCCGCCGATGTTCCCCATGAACGCCCAGCCCACCAACCGTCTGATGATCCTGTTGGGTGCGTTCATGCTGACCTTCGTGCTCACAGCCATGTACTTCTTCATCATCGAGCTGTTGGATCGCACGCTACGTGACCGTATGCGTTCGGAACGTATCACCAAGATTCCTGTCATGGGCTGCTTCCCGAAGGAGAGCACCCTACGCTATCGCCGTTTCAACAAGACCATCGCCGATATGGCACTGCGCCAGTTGAGTAAGGCCCTGCTGCCACACTTCAAGGAGGGTCAGCAGAATGTACTGAACCTGCTCTCTACAGACGCTGCCAACGGAAAGAGTTATCTGGCACAGGAGCTGGAGAACTACTGGATCTCTATCGGCCTGCAGGTACGTCGCCTGACATACGATGAGGACTTCCTCGCTGAAGACAGTCGCTTTATCATGGCCAAGGACATCAAGGACATCTGCGCCGACATCCTGCCCAACGAGATTGCCATTGTGGAATATCCTAACCTCGACGACCACTCTATCCCACCAGCATTGCTGAACATGGGTACTGTGAACCTCATGGTAACACGCGCCAACCGTACTTGGAAAGACGTTGACCAGAAAGCCCTGAAGGAGCTCCAGTCACAGCTGGAGGACCAGAACACCTTATATATGTATCTGACCGAAGCCCAGCGCTATGCGGTAGAGGAGTTCGTAGGACAGTTGCCACCATATACCAGGTTCAACAACTTCGTATATCGGATGTCGCAGATGGGTCTCACTGCAATTGAAAACAGTCACGCGAAATAGAATAAATGCCAAGTAGTTCTTCACATAGACTATCAGAATACACACATGAAAACGGAGGAAGAGTCCTGTTACTCTTTCTCCTGTTTTTACTTGCCATATACGAATTCGTTACAGCCGGCTTCTCTGCCTTTGCGACCATCTGTATCATACCAGTACTGATCTTCTGTATCTATGTCGCATTCAGATGGAGGATGTCGACGTTCTGGGCACTGATCATCATTAACTTCTTTGTACAGATGAAGGATGTCACACTGCCTATCCCGGTGTCACTGCCCAACGAGATGCTGCAGATCATCCTTATGGCCATCGCCGTGATCGACATCCGTCAGACCTCACCCTTTGGACGAATCGGTAATCTGATGTTCTTCGCCCTGGTAATCTGGTGCGGCTTCTGCTTATTAGAGATTCTCAACGACACCTGTAACCTGGGCATCAGCATCGCACGATGGTATAATGGAGCCCGACTGATGGCTTTCCAGCTCCTATATATCTTTATCGTGTTCTCATTATACATCTCGACACCCGAGACGTTGAAGAACTACCTGATACTATGGGCATTACTATCGTTATTCTCCGCCTTCTGGACATGGAAGCAGGTCTACCTCGGTCTGACTGTCAAGGAGAATGTCTGGCTGCAGACAAGCGGATATACGACGCACTTGCTGAATGCTGGTACACTGATACGATACTGGTCGACCTTTAATGATGCTGCCTGTTATGGTTGTTATGCCGCAGCGACATCGGCCGCCTTTATCATCTTTGCCATCACCAATAAGATCAAGAAATTCAAGTTGTTCTTCGGTATTATTGCCATTGCAGTGATATGGGGCATGTTCCAATCGGGTACTCGAACAGCCATCTTCTGTCTGGCAGCCGGACTGCTGGTATATATCTTCTTGTCGAAGTCGTTTAAGATTGCCATTCCGTTCACCATCGTCTTTGGTATCTTCGCCTTTATACTGATGTTCACCAATATCGGAAACAGCAACCAGCAAATCCGAAGAATGCGATCGGCGTTCAACAAGGACGACGCGTCTGCGAGTGTGCGTGAGATTAACCAGGAGGTCATGAAGAAACATATCAAGGACGCCCCATGGGGTATCGGACTGGGTATGGGCATGGAGCATGTGCCTGCTAACAATAAGTATTGGCGACTGGCTACGATCCCCCCCGACTCCGAGTATGTGTTCATCTGGCTGAGAACAGGACCTATAGGCATCACGATCTTCGTCATCACCATGCTCATCATGCTGGGAGGTGCCTGTAGGGTGGTACTCTTCAAACTCAAGAACAAGTCGCTTATAGGTATCGGAGGTGGACTATGCGGTGCCTTTGTCGCCATCCAGTTAGGAGGCTATGGAAACCAGATCTTGATGCAGATGCCTAACTGTCTGACCTTCTATGGAGGTCTGGCCATCGTCTATGTCCTGCCCTACCTCGAGCCGGCATGGATTGAGATGGAGAACAAGATGTACGAGAGACAGGAAGAGAAGAAACGAATCAAACGGGAAAAGAAATTAGCATCACGAGTATAAAGAGATTGAAAACTGATAATTGAACGTTGAGCATCAAGACATCTATTATCACAATCAATTACAATGGGCTGGCAGATACCTGTGCATTGATTGAGACGATTCCCTTCAATGAAGACATGGAGGTGATCGTGGTAGATAATGCCTCAGACCATCAGGAAGCAGACACCATCGCAGAGCGATTTCCTCAGGTGAAGGTTATCAAGAGCGAGAGGAACGTAGGCTTCGCAGGAGGAAACAATCTCGGTATCCAGGCCGCCCAAGGCACATACCTCTTTCTCGTCAACAACGACACGGTATTCAAGGACTTCAACATCTCTGCCCTGATCGACAGACTGGAGTCCTCATCCGACATTGGGATTGTCTGTCCCAAGATACGCTTTGCCTGGGACAAGAACCCCATTCAGTTTGCTGGCTACACCATGCTGAGCAAGGTGACGATGCGGAATCGGTCCATCGGCTATGGCGAGGATGATCATGGACAGTATGAGACAGCCCACCCCACGCCATATGCCCACGGGGCAGCGATGCTCGTCAAGCGAGAGGCAATCGACAAGGTGGGACTGATGCCAGAATGCTACTTCCTCTATTACGAGGAGATAGACTGGTCGATGATGTTCACCAGAGCAGGCTACCAGATATGGTACGAGCCGAAGTGCACCATCTATCACAAGGAGAGTCAGGCCACAGGACAAGACAGTCCTCTGCGCACCTATTATATTACTCGTAACAGACTGCTGTTCGTCAGACGTAACAGGCGGGGCATCCTCAGAGGACTATCCTACGCCTATCTCACTGCAGTCGTCGCACCCCGCGACATGCTCAGACACATCACAAAAGGCCGATTCAATCTCGCCAAGGCAACCTATAAAGGATTACGAGACTTCAGCCTCAACGTATCATCATCAATGAAATCGTAAAAGCATATGGATTTTTGGCAACTACTATACATCATCGACGGAATTCTGTTTATCGCAACAGCTGGCACAGTACTCTATCTGGGCATCTTCTCGATTGCATCGTTATTCAATCGAACAAGCGTGCTCCAGAAAGCCAAGAAGCAGAAGCGCATCGTGGTACTCATCCCTGCCTACAAGCAAGATGCAGTCATTGAGCATACGGTCATCTCCATCCTGGGACAGGCCTACCCCCAGCGCATGTTCGATGTCACGGTGATCTCCGACCATCAGGACGAGATGACCAACATGCGTCTGGCACAATATCCCATCACACTGCTGACACCCAACTTCGAAGAGAGCACGAAGGCCAAATCCCTGCAATACGCCATCCTGAACCTGCCAGAGTTCAAGATCTACGACATCGCACTCGTACTGGATGCCGACAATATCGTGGAACAGGATTTCCTGGAGAATGTCAACAATGCTTTTGACGTAGCAGCTACTAAAGCTATTCAACTGCATCGTATATCCAGGAACAGAGACACGGCTGCCGCTCGAATGGATGCCATCTTTGAAGAGATTAACAACGCCATCTTCCGTAAAGGACATATCAACCTCGGACTGTCATCCGCCATAGCGGGTTCTGGCACAGCCTACGACTTCACATGGTTCAAGACCAATGTCATGCGAACGAAGACCTCTGGCGAGGATAAGGAACTTGAGGCGCTGCTGCTGCGTCAGGAGATCTTCATCGACTATTTCGACCATATCTACGTCTATGGCGAGAAGAAACGGAGCACGGCTAAACTCAACGAACAGCGCGGACGCTGGGCCTCACAACAGCTCCATAATTTCATCCGTAACATCCGCTTCCTGCCAGGCGCGATCTTCAGGAAGCAATATGACCTCGCGGACAAGATCATACAATGGATGCTCGTTCCGAGAACAACGCTGATGGGCATCATCATGGTGATGAGCATCGTCCTGCCGTTTATCTACGTCACACTCGTCATCAAATGGTGGATACTAGGTGCACTGGCTCTGTTCTTCTTCGCGCTAGCCACCCCCGACTATCTGGTTGATGAGATGTGGGACAAGACCTTCCTTCGCTCGCCATTCGTGAGTCTATGGGGATTAATTAATGTCAGACTGTTAGGAAAGCGTAAATGATGTGGACAATCCTACATATCATCGATATCGCCCTCTGGTTGTTGATCTTAGGGTCTGTCGCATATGTGGTATTCTTCACTTTCATCTCCCTCTTCTACGACAAAGAAGACCAGTTGGCCATCCATGCGGCCTCTCTCAGTGGTCGTATGAACAGATTCCTGATTCTCTTCCCTGCCTATCAGGAAGATGCGGTCATCACCAACGCCGTCGAGACATTCCTGGAACAGGAATATCCCCAGGACCATTACACGGTGGCTGTCATCTCCGATCACATGCAGCCCGAGACCAACGAGGCACTTGGGAAGCTCCCCATCACCTTGCTGACGCCCACCTTCGAGAAAAGCTCCAAGGCGAAAGCCATGCAGTATGCCATCAATGAAGTCAAGGGCGACTTCGACCACGTTGTCATCCTCGACGCCGATAATATCGTACGTCCAGACTTTCTCTCCAAGCTGAATGTGCTCTGCACGATCTACGATGCCGTCCAGTGCCACCGTTGTGCCAAGAACGCTGACAACGATGTGGCTGTGCTCGACGGAGCCAGTGAGGAGATCAACAACACCATCTTCCGCAAAGCCCACAACCGTCTGGGATTGTCGTCAGCGCTCATCGGCTCAGGCATGTGCTTCAGCTATGATCTGTTTAAACAGAACGTGTTCCAGTTGTCCACGGCTGGCGAAGACCGTGAGATGGAAGCCCTACTGCTCCAACAGGATGTCTATATCAAGTATGCCCCCGAGATCCATGTCTACGACGAGAAGGTGAATAGTCAGGACACTTTCCAACGGCAGCGTATGCGCTGGATGACAGCACAGGTACAGAGTCTGCTCAGCAATCTCCCCAAGCTCCCTCGCGCCATCTTCCATGGCAACATCAACTTCATCGACAAGACCATCCAACAGGCCCTGATTCCTCGTTCCATTCTGATCGTTCTCTTGACAGTCATCTCCATACTGGTGACGCTGCTGGTACCCGTCTGGTGCGAGAAATGGTGGCTCCTTTTAGGACTGCTTGTCCTTTCCCTGTTCATCGCCCTTCCCTGTCAGTTGCGCCTTCGAACCATCACAAAGGTCTTCACCATCCCTGGACTGGTATTCAGGATGCTGACGAACATCCTGCACATGGACAGGAAGAGTACTGACTTTATTCATACGGAGCACAATTCATAGATGATGGAAGGGAGTCGTACAAAACGGACCATTCAGAATAGTCAGATGTCACTGCTGCTATTCCTGATTCAGGTATTGATCGGGTTCTACTCTCGTAAGGTCTTCCTCGACCACCTTGGCGACGAGGTGATCGGTCTGAACACCACCCTGGGTAATATCCTGGGATTCCTGAATCTCGCGGAACTGGGCATCGGCATCGCCATGGCGACATCGCTGTATCAGCCTATCCACGATCAGGACCGTCACACCATCCGTGAGATCCTCGGTGTACAGGGTTTCCTATACAAGCGCATCGCCCTGTTGTTGTGCCTGCTGAGCATCCCGATCATCATCGCCCTTCCTTTTATCTTCCCCTCCACAGCATGTGGCATCGCCTATGTCTATGTGGCCTACATCGTCTTCCTGAGCGGCTCCATCTTCGGCTATCTGTGGAACTACCGACAGGTGTTGATACAGGCCGACCAGAAGAACTACAAGCTGATGCCTTGGGTTCATGGTTTGAGGTATGTGAAGATCCTGCTGCAGATCTTTGTCCTGATCTTCTTCAGTTGGGGTATCTGGGGATGGATTATCATCGAGTTTATTGGCAATGTGGCCACCGTCCTCGCCATCAACTATGTCATGCGGAAAGAGTATCCGTGGCTCTATGCCGAGAAGACATCCACGAAGGACCTGATCCATAAGTACCACGGACTGATCGTCAAGACCAAGCAGGTCTTCGTTCATAAGATCGCTCTGTTCGTCATCGAGCAGACAGCCCCTCTGATCATCTATGCCTTCGTATCCCTCACGATGGTGACCTTCTATGGTAACTACATGATACTCATCGGCTATGTGGTCACCCTCATGAACGTGGTCTTCGAGGGAATGGGAGCCTCTATCGGCAACCTCGTGGCGGAGAAGAACAGAGCACATACGCTCGATGTCTTCTGGGAACTGTTCACGTCACGCATCTGGATCGCGGGCATCGCCTGCTATGGACTGTACCTCTTTATCGGTCCCTTCATCACCCTGTGGATCGGCAGCAGATACCTGTTGGGCGAGACCACCCTACTACTGCTCGTGGCAACGATGTTTATCCGCATCACGCGTTCCGTCGTCGACTCTTTCAAGAACGCCTATCAGCTATTCGCGGATGTGTGGGCACCCATCGCCGAGGCCGCCATCCATCTGGGAGGCGCCATCCTGTTAGGCTATTTCTGGGGACTGAACGGTATCCTCCTGGGCGGCATCCTCAGTCAGATTATCATCGTACTGATATGGAAGCCCTACTATACCTTCCGTAAAGGACTGGGAGCATCACCTCTGTCCTACTATCTCCAGTTCGTTGTCCACTGCGCCGTACTACTTGTCTTCGCCTGTCTCGCCAAGGCATTGTATCAGCACTTCTACGTCTGGCAGGATGGTTCCGACTGGCTCATGCTCGTGGTATGGCTGACCGTCTCCCTACTCTTCTTCATCGTCACCACATTCATCACGCTATACATCCTAACGGCAGGCATGCGTATGTTTGCCCGTCGCATGATCAGAATCACGACCCACAAACTATGAAGGTAAGCATCATCATCCCCGTATACAACGTAGAGAACTATCTCGTCAGATGTCTTGATTCCGTGACAGCCCAGACCTGTCAGGATATCGAGTGTATCCTTGTCGACGACTGCGGCAACGACCACAGTGTGCAGATAGCCGAGGACTACATCCAGACCTATCAGGGTCCTATCGTCTTCAAGTTCCTGCACCACACCAAGAACCGCGGACTGGCCGCTGCCAGGAATACGGGCATCGATGCGGCGACAGGCGACTATCTCTTTTTCCTCGACAGCGACGATACGATCGTCGACGACTGTATCGAGAGCCTTCTGGCTCTTTTCGGGAAATACCCCGACATCGACTTTGCCCAAGGTAATATCCTGGCCGAAGATGGTACCATCAGTTCCTACGGTTTCCAGCGTGAGATGCCGGAATACACTGCCGACGCAGCAGTCATCTACAGGATCATGCTCAGCGAGATCACCACTGTAGCATGGAACCGTCTTATCCGGAGAGACTTCGTACTGACTCACAAGCTCTATTTCCCTGAGGGCTATTTCACAGAGGATATGTACTGGGGCTACTTCATCGCCAAGCATGTCAAGGCCGTGTCGTTCACCCACAAGGGCCTATACACCTATTATATTAATGAGGGGAGCATGATGACCTCGCCCAAGAAGAGTACACGCATGAAATGGTTCACGTCACGCTTGTGGACCAGTGGGGTCTACCTGACCGACATCAGGAAAGGAGGCGCCAACAAGTACCAACGCCAGTATCTGGCCGTCAACCTTCTCAGTTGTCTGGTGGAACTGGCAAACATCAAGTCCGTCGCCCAATGGCTCAGGTTCTGGAGCAGGGTATGCCGCATGTCACTATCCATCATTCACAAGACCACCTGGCACAGGTTCCTGCTCTTCGTCTGTCTGATGCCCCCCGTCTGCTTCCTTGCCAGCAAGGACAAGATCAGATGGCGCATACAACAGCGTATCATTCCCTTTGTATAACCCCCAAATAGAGACCCACGATGCAGACATCACCGTTTAAGCTATTCGGCCTACTCTTCATACTGGCATTGGGCGTGCTGTTTATCATCTCTCCCGACTCGTATACACACGACCTGTTCTTCCGCATCGACACCGCCTGGTTCTTCACCTGCGGAAAGGCGTGGATGAACGGGATGATTCCCTATGTCGACTTCGCCGACAGCAAGGGACCGCTCCTGTGGCTTATCTATGGCATAGGCTATCTGCTCTCGCCCCATAACTACCTCGGTATGTTCTGGCTCAGTGTCGTGTTATATGCCTTCATCTTCTACTATGTCTACAAGACCGCCTTCATCTTCCTCAAGGACACGAGGCACGCGTTCTTCGTTGTACTCCTGATGATCGCCGCTTTCTTCTGTAAGTGGTACCATTATGAGATCAGGGCGGAAGACTGGGCCCATCTCTTCATCGCACTCCTGTTCTACCATCTGTGTCGTTTCCTGTATACTGACGAGGGGAAGAGCGACAGACATGTCTTCCTCACCTGCTTCCTCTATGGTATCAGCATGGCCGCCACCCTGCTCATCAAGTATAACATCACCGTCATGCTCGGACTGCTGGCCCTGTATGTCCTCTATGCCCTCATCCGAGAACGGAAGAACATCCTCCTTGCCGTCCTGACTTTTGTCGCGGGACTGTTGCTTGTCATGGCTCCCTTCTACCTCTATATGCTGAGCGCAGGTAATCTCGATGCCTTCATCCGAGAGTATTTCCTGAACACGATGCAGACCATCGACTCGTTCAACAACTCATCCATGTATGTCAAGGAGTGGCTCTTCCTCACCTACGATCCCCTATACGTCGTGCTCTTCACGGTCTGTTGTGCAGGTGCGCTGATGATGGCCCACAGGGTCAGACGATACAAGTACTTCTTCCTGTTGTCCTTCCTCGCCTTCTATGCGATTGCCATCCACCACAGTTCCTCCTACCGCATCCAGTACATGTGCATCTGCCTGTTCTTTCCGATATGGCTGTGCATCGGCTCCGTGGGCTATCTTCAAGAGAAGTACGCCGCCTCATCACGCAGAATCCTATGTATGAGCTCGTCTGTCCTCATCCTGTACACCCTTTTCTCCAACATGTTCACACAAGGGTATGTCAACCAGGACCTGTTCTTCATGAACAACGACGGTCGCCAGTGGTACTATGAGGCAGCCTATTACATGTCTCAGGTTAAGAAGCCTACCATCATCTACTACACCAGCATGGAGAAAGGCATCGGCACCCCCGTCGACGCCCTACCAGGAACACGGTACTGGTCATCCCAGATGGGTGCGACCCAGGAGATGCTCGGCTCACAGTTGGACGGGGTCAGGAAGGGGACAGCCGACTTCATTCTGGTGTCCGACTTCTCGCAGCCTCTGGCACTGACAGACAGCATCCTCCACACGGCGGGCTATCACCCTGTGCATGAGCATCAGTTCAACAACACGCACCAGGTGCTCTATTCCAGACATGTCCTTCGCCCACTACCCCATGACTTCAGGGTCAGCAACTGGGATGTGCTGCTGAAGAGAAAGATATTCAATTAACAAGTGCCGCATGATCGCATCCATCTTTGGTCTACTGAGAAAGCATGTCGTCATGAACGACTACCACGACATCTCCCGCTACCGTTCGGAGTTGATGGGATGGGCCATCGTATGGGTGATGATGCTGCATTTCACCTTTATCCAACTGAAGCCGTTGGGCTTCGTTGCCCAGTACGGCATCATAGGTGTCGACATCTTCCTCTTTGTCTCTGGATATGGTCTCTTCTTTGCACTGGAGAAAAGCACCAGCCTGCGCTCATACTATAAGAGAAGATGGCTGCGTATCTTCCCCGCCTATTACATCATTGGTGCCTTCTACAGTTTCTTTGTCTTCAACGATGGTATCATCGACTACCTGTTCCGCTACACCACACTGGGGTTCTGGACTGACAGCCTGTATTGCGACTGGTATATCCCTTCACTCGTCCTGCTCTATCTCCTGTCACCTTGTCTGAAGGTCCTTTTCGACAAGAAAGGCTGGGCCGTCATCCTCTCGCTGACCGTCATCGCCATTTACCTTGTCGCCTACCTGCTTGTCGACAGAGAATTGATTTACGAGAAGGAGCCCCATTTCTTCCTGCTTTACAGGATTCCCGCCTTCCTGTTCGGCATGACCTGTGCCTACTGGCTGAAGACCAAGGCGCCGATCAGATACTTCTATATCATCATGTTCATCGGCATTCCCTTCTTCCTTGTGCTCTTCCCCCGACATCACGACATATACAACTACAAATACCTCTCCCTTGCCTTCCTGCTGCCAGTCTTTGTCTACGGTCTGATCCTCCTCTGCAGGATCACCAAGCCCTTGAACGGCATCATGGCGCGAGTGGGCAATGCCAGTCTGGAGATTTTCCTCATCCAGGGCATCTTCTTCTACGCCATCGTGCACCATCTGGTCGCCATTCCCGCCCCATGGCACGATGCCATCACCCTTGGGCTCATGCTCCTCTGCACACTGCTTGGCATCATCTCCCACCACCTCATTGACAAGTGCCTCCCCAAGAGGTAGACAAGACAATTATTGTTTTTTGCGTTTCTCAATTTATCTGTCGGCTCATATCATCGTATCAATCCTGTGGTATGTCCAGAAGTTAGACAAGGAGTGTCTAATTTCTGGACATGGCGTTGGTTCGTCGATTTAACAGCATATTGATTATCAGTACGTTACACTTCTGGTACGGCGTTTGATGGATTCGTCGTGATATTCTGCCTATGACGTTAAGCAGAGAGAAGTATAAACGATATTATTAAAATGATAAGCAACATGAACAAGAAACAATTCATTGCTATTTGCGGACTGTTGGGTGCGATGACCGTTCAAGCCCAGCCGCTACTGAAGACCCATGTGGAGACAGGTGATCTGGAGGGTGTACTCGAAGGTACGGACCTCGCTGTTTACAAAGCCATTCCTTTCGCTGCGCCTCCTGTGGGCGATCTGCGCTGGAAGGCACCACAGCCCGCCAAGCCCTGGAAGGGCGTGCTGAAGGCTGAGGAGTGTGCCAAGTGGCCCCCACAGCCTGAACGTGGCGACGTGAGTTACGACATGATGAGCGAGGACTGCCTCTACCTCAGTGTCGTCACTCCCGCCAAGACGGTCGACGAGGCCCTGCCCGTGATGGTGTATATCCATGGCGGGGGCTTCATGACTGAGCACTATAGTGCTACTCTGTGGCAGAACCTGGCCCGTCGTGGTGTCATCACCGTATCCATTGCGTATCGTGTCGGCGCCCTTGGCTTCCTCGCTCATCCTGAGCTCTCGAAGGAGTCGCCCGACGGTCATTCTGGCAACTACGGCATTCTCGACCAGATCTACGCGCTGCAGTGGATACAGCGTAACATCAAGAACTTCGGCGGCGATCCTTCAAAAGTGACGATCTTTGGTGAGTCGTCGGGTGGCATGAGCTGTAACATCCTCTGTGCCTCCCCCCTCGCCAAGGGCCTCTTCCGCGCCTGTATCAGTCACAGCGGCGCTTTCTTCACGCCCATGCACCCCCTCACCCAGAGAGATGCCGAGACATGGGGCGTGAAATACCAGGAGCGGTTGGGCAAGAAGTCTGTCGAGGAGTTGCGCCAGATGGATAGTCGTTCGCTCACAGGCGAAGGCGTCTACCCTCCCTGCACTCCCGTCTTCGACGGCTATGTGCTCAATGCCGAGCTTTTCGACCTCTATGAGCGTGGCGAGTATAACGATGTGCCTGTGATCGTCATGTACAACAACGACGAGGGGGGCGCAGGAATTGAAAGTGTGACGCTCGACGAGTATCAGGAGGAGCTCAGAGACTATCCCGAACAGTTTGTCGACAGTATGTTCATCTGCTATCCTGCCGAGAACGAAGAGCAGGCGCTCTTCGCCATCCGCGACATGGTTCGCGACCTGAACTATGCCGCCGACATTGACAGCTGGGCCAAGATGCAGACCAAGACAGGCAAGAGTCCCGTCTATTATGCCTACTTCGCCCAGAAGTCGGAGCGTACCATCTTGGGCCGTGGCAACCTGCGCGGCGCCGCCCATGCCGACGACTGTCTCTATGTGGGTGGCGCTTTCGACGATGAGCCCGAGAAGTACCCTCACGAATATGCTGTCTCTGAGATGATACAGCAGTACTGGACGAACTTCGCGAAGCACATGAACCCCAACGGCAAAGGACTGCCATACTGGCCCGCCTTCAGCCTCGATCCCAAAGAGGAGTGCGTGATGCAGTTCAGGAACGGCGCCACCCTCATCGCCAACCCCAATCAGGAGTCGGTCGGACTCATGGAGCGCCTTTTCGACTGGACACGCTCCCAGCGAACGATCAAGCCTTAAATTATCCTTTTCAGTGGCAGTGATGCCGTCATTCTTTACTAAGTTCTGGGGGCGCCAACAAGCGCCCCCTTTATATTATGCCCCCACAAGTTCCCCCCAAGTATTCCGCATACAGATATTACAATATCCTGCAGATTCGTATCGGCGGGCAAACCCTTGGATCTGTAAAGCGAAGGATTTTTGTCTCTATCTATTCAGCAGCATACGGTAAAGTGTCTGACTGAACGCATGGTCAGGTGTGTCGCTGGCGTAATCCCAGTACATGCCACCCCTGAGACCATGGTCAAGGATATACTGGCACTTCGCAGTCAGCGACTCCACGTTCTCGCCGCCCCACACGAACTTCCCCGACTCGTTGACCACATACGGCACCTGACTCTCCTCGCTCCACCGACGTTCATAGCCCAGAGGCAGCACACCCGTCCTCCAGAACTCCCTTATGCCGGTATCTTTCCTGTCACCCTTGCCGTAGAAGGGCATGCCCATCACCAGCTTCTCCTTGGGCACACCGGCCTTCAAGTGGGCTTCCACCGCCTCGCTCGAGGTACAGTCGCCCGATATCGCCGAGGGATAGAGTGCCGCATGGTGTGCACTGGCATCATCGCTCATATCGTAAGCCATCACGTTCACCATATCCAGATAGTCGATACACCCCTTGAAGTCGATATACAAGGCATCGCAGACCGTCGCTGCCGTCAACAGTCTCTCTTGTCCGAGTACGCTCCGCAGGTCACGCATCAGCAGCGTGAAGTTAGCCGTGTCGTCAGGCGACGAGGAGATGTTGGCCGTACTCTGGGTGGGATATTCCCAGTCGATGTCGATGCCGTCGAGCCCGTATTCCTCCACCACCCGTCTGCAGTCATTGGCAAATGCCTCTCTGTTCTCCTTCGAGGCTGCCATCTCACTGAACCGTCCGCTGCCCCATCCGCCTATTGACAGACACACCTTCAATTTCGGGTTCTGCTGTTTCAGTTGCACGATCATTCTCAGACGGTCGGGATTGCTGATAATCACGCCATTGAACTCCCTGTTCACATGGCCGAACGAGTAGTTGATGTGAGTCATCACGTTAGGGTCTGGCACCTCGTCAGTCCACGAGGTCACATAAGCGGTAATCACCATCGGGGGCTCCTGTGCCATGCGCTGCCATGCCCACATCAGTCCCATCATCGTTAGGATCAGGATACGGTTAGTTATCTGTTTCATTGTTATAGGTATTTCTTGTCTGCGAAGATACAAAAAAACAAGTGCAGAACAAAGGAACAGGTTTCCTTTTTTTCGTCTGGACGACAAAGATACGTAAATCGAAGGATCAGTCTAATAGATTTGAGTCTTTTCGAGTAAAAACACCAATTGTTTCATGAAAACAGGCCCTCAAAAAATGGGGCGCCGCCGCACCCCAATAAACTGTCAACTTCTTATATAACAAAAACCAATTATTATGTTAACAACACTGCAAATATACGTATATCAGCAGAATACGCAAGAAAAACGGGATAAAATTTACGTGAAAGAAAAAGAATGATGAAGAGATTGCAAAGAAAGTATTATATCTGATGCGAACAACAAAGCACATCCTTGATGAAAACAAACATCGGCATCCCACAAAGGGATAGGCCCTTACGAAGAAAGAAAGGTAGAACGTAAAAGTAAAACAACTTGTTTTACCTTCATAGAAGGTATCTCTATGAGTCGAAGGAGGCATCCCTTCAACAGTAAAACAACTTGTTTTACTGTCAGGAAAGCCTGTGCCACTTCCATCAGAAGCGTCATGTTACGTTGTAAACCGCCGTCCAGATAGTTAAACAAGATGATGATACTTTAGTATGAAAGCGACAAGATAATCATGTATAGTTAGCTTGTAATGAGTATCAGACGAAGTCCCTTACGGGAAGGGCATACCCAATGGTTATGAAATTGACCGTCAGGGCTTGTATAGTCAAAATAAACTCCTTACTTTTGCAGAGGATAAGAAAAGCATTAGCAACGACTCAAGAATAAAAGACTGGTATAATCAACCATATGCATTCGGTGGTTTTTCCCATTATCCATAGGTAAAACCGAATACTTTGCAGCGTGTTTTCCAATTGAAGTTGACAACGTAGGGGCGCGGCGGCGCCCCCTTTTTTTGTCATACTTTATATGCAGATAGTATCGGGATAGAGGATGAAAAAACACAGAAAGACCCGTCTGAAAACACCCATTTTTAGGTATTGCGGGAGTCATCTAATAGCAGTACCTTTGCACCGCCTTTTCGCAGGACACAACGAGGCTCTTCGTCGGTACTGTGATGGCACCATATCAAATAAGTACAAGCACTAAGGAATGGGATTGTTTACCAAGATTTTCACCAATTGCGCTCATCCGAAAGGACGGATGGGGCGCATCATTCTGCAATTAATGAACTTTAGTCATGCACCGCTGACAAACTGGGGACTGGATCTCGCAGACATCCAGGACGGATGGACGATGCTTGACATCGGCTGTGGCGGAGGAGCCACACTGCAAAGGCTGTTGAAACGAAGCAAGGACAGCAAGGTCTATGGTCTCGACATCTCTGAGGAGAGTGTAGCAAAGGCCAAGAAGGTAAATGCCGACGTACTTGACAAACAAGCATTTATCTGTCAAGGGTCTGCAGAGAGCCTGCCTTATGAGAACGAGCATTTCGACCTTGTCACCGCTGTCGAGACGGTGTATTTCTGGCAGAACATGCCCCAGTGCACACAAGAGGTAAAACGCGTTCTGAAACATGGTGGTAAGTTCGTCATCATGGTGGAAGCCGTTGATGCCGATTCCGTGTGGACCAACGTTGTGGATGGCATG
The DNA here is from genome assembly GCF_900110895.1 of Prevotella aff. ruminicola Tc2-24. Lineage (GTDB taxonomy): Bacteria > Bacteroidota > Bacteroidia > Bacteroidales > Bacteroidaceae > Prevotella. The sequence continues at coordinate 706,591 of NZ_FOIQ01000001.1, forward strand.
ACGGTCTATTCGTCGGAACAACTGGAGGCCTTCCTCAAAGACGCTGGTTTTATCAACACCGAGACTCATAACAAGAAACCATGCTACACGACAATCATCGGTGTTAACCCATAACACCGGGAGCAGCATCCCCTCTTTTATTGATTGTCTTTTATGTCATACTCATTTATGTAAACTACAACTTGACGCTGGAGATGTCGACGAGACCATTGACGATGGCGTAGATGGTGAGGCCGGCAGGACTATGAATCTGCAGCTTACGGGCGATATTACGACGGTGAGTGATGACGGTATTGATGGAGATACACAGATGGTCGGCGATCTCCTTGTTGGACATACCCTGAACTAACGACACCACGACATCTTTCTCTCGGTCGCTGAGGGCATCACTGTTCTGACCGCTTCCACCCTTGAACACCATATCAGAGATATTACGAGAGACATCGCTCTGTTTGGTGGTTTGCTCCAAACGACGGATAGCCGGCACGAAAATATGATCCTCGACCAAAGCATGCTGTCGCAGCCAGGCCTCGTTGTCGTAGATATCATGAAGGGTAGCTGTCAGCTGGTTGTTGTGCAGACCGTCGGACGGCAGATACTTGATGATAAGGAGCTTCAGCTCTCGCAGTTTCTTATCGGCAGCGCCATGATGCTTCGAAAAAGTCTCCACATTATAATCATTACCAGGACGACCGTCGAGCAGACTCTCGACATAAGGGAAGAGGGTCTTCTGCTCATACTGCATGTGACGGCGTATCTCATGGGCATACTCATCATAGAACTTCAGGATCAGCTGCGCCAAGGAATCGTTGGCATCGAGCGACTCGGTGAGCTCGCGACGGATATAGGGCAACTGGAAGTCGAGGAAATAGGCATGACTGGCCTCAAGATAGTGAAGAAGCGTTTGTACGGAGATGCGCTCGTCGGTCTCAAAATCACCATACCCATTGATGGTGAAGTTAACCACTGCCAGGAACGTGTAGGTGTCGACATGATTGTCGTCACAGGTCTCCTGCACGGTCTTGTCGCCGAAGCCCAGACTGATACCGAAACTGCCCAGCGACTGCAGGAGGTCGTAGTTGTCGCGGATAAGCGAGATCATCTTGTCATCGGCCTCGTACATTTTCTGATTTTTCATCGTCTGCTACCTAGTTATGATTACGGCTGCAAAATTATACATTATTTCCGAGATACACAATAATCATATCTAGGTATTTTCCCCGTATTTGTCATCGGCCACAGAGGCGTTTTCAGGCTATTTCATCATTTTTAGGTATTGCGCGTTCCCCCGAATCGCCGTACCTTTGCAGCCGATTTCAGGAAATTAAGTGATTCATAAAGTAATGAAAAAACAATTTTGCAGATTATCTATATGTGCCCTGGCCTGTCTATGCACGACAGGCACAGGGGCACAGGAAGTGGCCGGTGATAGTGTGATGCAACACGCATCCAGCAAGAAGCTCTCCGTTGGCGGCTATGGCGAGATCGTCTATGGCCGCAACTTTTTTAGTGACCACGTGAGCCGGTACAGTCAGCCAGAGTCGCATAAGGACGACCCGAGCCACGGACGGTTCGACATGCCGCATGCCGTCATATACATAGGTTACGACTTCGGTAAGGGATGGTCATTCGGCACAGAGATAGAGTTCGAACATGGTGGTGCCGGTATCGCCTACGAGAAAGAGGACGAGGAAGGCGGCGAATGGGAACAGGAGACAGAGAAAGGCGGTGAGGTAGAAATGGAACAACTCTGGATACAGAAGACGTTTTCGAAGGCAGCCCATCTGAGGTTCGGACATATCGTGGTACCCGTGGGACTGACCAATGCGTATCATGAACCACTGAACTTCTTCACAGCATACCGTCCGGAGGGCGAGCGTGCGATGCTGCCATCGACATGGCACCAGACGGGTGTGAGCTTCTGGGGACGCACAGGTGACTTCCGTTACGAGGCACAGTTCCTCGCCGGACTGAATGCAGACAACTTCACAAACACGGGTTGGATCAACAAGGGACATATGTCGCCATTGGAATTCGATGTAGCGAATAAATACGGTGTGGCCCTCCGCATAGATAATTATTCTGTAAAAGGACTACGTATCGGTCTGAGCGGTTACTACGGACACAGCATCGGCAACAGCTACCCCAGGAATGCCAACGGTGTGGATGCGGAGTTCAAAGGCAAGGTGGCCGTAGGGGCTATCGACTTTACCTACAAGGGCCACAACTGGATCGTACGCGGACAGGCAGACTATGGTTATCTGGGTGATGCCGACCAACTGAAATATGTATATAACCGTCTGAACTCGAAGTCGCCCTACAAGCACTCGGCCTTTGTGAGCAAGAACGCTTACGCCGTAGGAATCGAGGCTGGCTATGACATCTTCTCACAGATACAGCGGTTGCATGCAGACCAGCAGAAGATGTATGTATTCGGCCGCTATGAGCAGTACAATCCTTATGCGAGCAACACAAAGGGTACGGCCTACGACTACACGGCAGTGAAGCGCATGGCCGCAGGAGTGAACTACCACCCTGTGCCACAGATTGCCATCAAGGCAGAATATACGAAGCGCTTTTTGAAGAGTCTCTACAACAACGAGCCGGCAGTGAATATCGCCGTGACGTATGAGGGATGGTTCTTATGATATCTGACATTAAAAAATAAAAAGAAATGAAAGAATTGAAATTCCTGTCGGTTGCACTGATCATGGGCGCACTGACACTGACATCATGCGATGATGATGACAAGAATGAGAATGAGGAGACAACGTTTGAACTGGTCAAGACAACACCTGTTGTCGATCAGGATGCCTACACGGCCAATACGACGGCCGAGAACTACGCGAAGAAATCTTTCGGTGAAGATGCCATCGACAACTGTGGCGACCTCGTGGATCAGCTGACTGCAGCCAATGCAGTCATCCAGCAGTCACATCTGTCGGAGGCGCAGGAGGAGTATCTCTACAAGGTGCTGAAGAACCTTGTAGACAACGTGATCGTACCGACCTACACACAACTCGCTAATGAGACGGAGAAGTTGGAGAGCACACTGAACGGTCTGACCGTGAACACGATCACCCAGGATCAGATCAATGCAGCCTGCGAAGACTTCAAGGAGGCTCGTAAATACTGGGAGCGTAGTGAGGCATTCCTCATGGGTGCTGCAGGCGACTTCGACATCGACCCGACCATTGACTCATGGCCACTGAACCGCTCTCTGCTGTTGAGCTACTTCAACAACGGCATGAACGACGAGATGCTCGAGGATGCTACCATCCTGGGGTTCCACGCGCTGGAGTTTATCCTGTTCCGCGACGGACAGCCTCGTAAGGTTGCCGAGCTACAGGCTAACGATACTTATAAGAACTTCGAGAAGATCAGCGGCGCCAAGGAACTGGCCTACGCACAGACTATCTGCACCCTGCTGAAGCAGCGCACCTTCCAGCTACAGGTGGCTTGGGAGGGCGAGACCAGTGCCAACGCTAGTCGTGTGGCCGTCGTCAAGGCTGCCAATCTCGATTACACCACCGAGGCGGGTCTGTCATTCGGCGACAACCTGATCACTGCCGGTCTCGAAGGAAGCAAGAGCACCTTCCCCACTCTGAAGGCTGCCATCGCTCAGGTTCTCTCCGACGATGAGGGCAGTTGTGTGGGCATCGCCAATGAGGTGGGCACAGCGAAGATCGCCAATCCGTTTGCTGCCGGTGACATCTCATATGTAGAGTCACCATATAGCTACAACTCTATCACTGACTTCCGCGATAATATCCGTTCCATCCGTAACATCTGGCTGGGATCGACCGACAAGACTGCCAACGACTACAGTTTCCACACCTTCTTCGCCAGCGTGAAGAATGAGACGACCAACCAGAAGGTGGAAAACGCATATGTAGGTGCCATCGAGGCTATCAGCAACATGCCGTCACCGTTCGTGAAGTACTGCAGCTCCATCTGGGGCATCGCCTTCGAGGACGACGAGGACTGGGAAGTAGAGGAGTAAACCACTAAGCATGAAATATCACGAAGCGCCTCACCTGAAAGGGTGAGACGCTTTCACGGTTAAAATAAAAAACGAGACAAACTTTATGAAAAGAGATCTAAGATTTACCAGACTGGCCCTAATGACTATGGTGGCGATATTCACCATGACAAGCTGCACCGACGATGACAACGGTACCGAGCTAGGGCCATTGGTGCCCGAGGATGTGGAGTTCGGTAAGGCCAACGACACTTTCAGCGCCGAGGAGTGGTTCCCTGGCGGAGAACTGGGAACGACCACGAAGGCAAGCTACTCGGCACCTGCACCTGCCGTAGAAAACATCAGAGGTATGGAGAGTGACTTCAACACGGGCGAGGACTTCTTCGAGCATCTGTACACCTTCGATGTAGCACCACGTAAAGGACTCGGTCCGGCCTGGGTGCGTAATAGCTGTATCGCCTGTCACCCAAACTACGGCCACGGCAAGCGCCAGACAGAATATCGTGCCAACACCATCGGCAACGGTTATCTGCTCGTGATCTACCATCCCGACAACAACGCTTATATATCGGAGGTGACGGGCATGCCGCAGACGGCGGCCATGAGTCCGTTTAAGGCACCGATTGACGAGAGTCAGATACAGATAGACTGGAAGACAGTCAACGAGATGGAAAGCGGACTAGCCATGACCTTCCCCGATGGTGAGAGCTACGAACTGATATACCCAGAGGTGCGCATACCGCAGTCGGCCTTCAATACCGACCCTAAGCCCGTGAACTACGATGTGCGCTTGGAGTCTACCATCGGTGTCTACGGCACAGGATTGCTCGACGCTATCGCCGACGAGGATATAGAGGCACAATGGAAATCAGAGTCGCGCTTCGTCGAACTGAACCCCGCCATGTGGGACAAGGAGGCAGGTACCTTCAAAGCCTCGGCCTATTACAGTGCGCCCTACAACAACACTGGTTCATTCCATGGCACACGCGGACCACTGAAGCGCTTCACTTATGCCATGACACGCGGCACACTGCAGGACGGTGCCGGGGCCAACGCCATCTGGAACATCACGAACGTGACACGCAGCGACCGCCACTGGCTCTACACCACCGCCGCATGGGCAAAGGCTCAGAGCGAGGATCCTGAGGTGATTAAGTATATCAAGGAGCATGGTGAGCCTATGGTGAGTATGTTGCACCCCTACTATGCCGACGGCACCGATGAGGGCATCTCTGCTCGTATCTACGAGATTCTGAGTGCCTCGTCGATTGGTTTCAAAGACACCTTTGAGAAATTCTTGCTCAACGGAGCGCCCTATAACGGTGAGGAAGAGATGAACGACAAGCAGTATTATCAGTTCATGGTATGGCATCGCGGACTGGCTGTGCCTGCTGCACGCAACCTGAACAACGAGGCCGTGAAACGAGGCAAGAAACTATTCTCGGAGATAGGCTGCGCCCAGTGCCATCGCCCGTCCTGGAAAACGGGGGCCGACAACATGTGGGTAGATGCGAGCATCAAGGCGTATGCCGATGCAAACCGTCTGGCGAAGGATGGCGACTACACCAAGCTACTGCCGAAATATGCAAACCAGACCATCTGGCCATACACCGACATGGTACAGCACCGACTATTCATGAAAAACGATATACGAACGGGCTGGTGCCGTACGACTCCACTCTGGGGACGTGGACTGTCACGCCAGTTAACTGGTGCCGACGACCGTCTGCACGACTGTCGGGCACGCACACTTATCGAGGCAATCATGTGGCACGGCTACAGCAAGCAATCGGATGCCTATCGAGCAACGGAGAAGTTCTATAACCTACCTAAGGCCGACCGCGACGCGGTCGTGAAATTCCTCGAGTCGATCTGATATGCACACACAGACACACATCATACGACATTTCCTGATACTGGCCCTGCTTCTAGCAGGGTCAGTTGTCATGAATGCAGCACCAAGGGTCATGCCTAAGGAACAAGCAAAACGGTTCTGCCGCCTGCTCGTCAACGATGGCAAGGGCAGCATCTACCCTCTGAGTCTGTACGCAGAACATCTCACCACGATGCTATGTGGCGAGACAAGATATGGCGACTATACAGCCGAGCAGGTGTTCTCAGGACTCGTCTTCTTCTACGACGACTGGCTTGGGGAACCTCTGCTCTATGGCAACGCACAGGGACAGATGCTCGTGGAAGAACTGCACAGCGGACGGACACTGCGGGTGTTCCCCCACTTGAGCGCCAACGGACAGACCGTATGGTATGCACCCACCGACTCGATTCCAGAGACAGTGGGTATGGAGCACAGGAAGTACATGCACGAGGTGTTTGCTCGCCTCAACAGAGAGGTACAGGCAGGTAACTGGGAATATGCCGACCAGTGCATCGACCGCATGATACAGTACCAATGCCAGTATGGAGGCAACGGTCGGAAGGTCAGTCTGACCTCGCCTTACCTGATTGTACTCATCGCTCTTTTTCTCGCCCTACCGCTTGTCATATCGGTCCGCCATAAGCATCACAAACGATGCACAAACTGAAAAGTACAAATAAAATTTGTATATTCCCTCTTTTTTTATTAATTTTGCACCCCAAAGACAAAACAATGAATCAAAACCTAACTCATATCACTGATAAGCATACGACGACCGATATCTTCTGTTTCGACAACGGGACAGAGGTAAAGGAGTATCATGCGATGATACACGTGAGCTCACCATGTTTGCCATTCAGCGAACAATTGGAGGCGATATTCAATGCTTATAGTCAACTACTTGACGGACCCATGAAGGGCGCACAGGCTGTGTTTAAACGCTATTTCCTCAGCGACGCAGCCAATCAGGCCGATGCTGTGATCATCGGTGACGTGACTGACTGTGCCAAAAGTATCATCGAACAGGCTCCCCTCGACGGGACGAAGATCGCACTGTGGGTATACTTGATGACGGGTGTGCAGACTTGCATCGGAGAGAGCGGGCTCTATGAGGTTAAGCATGGAGACTTCCGACACCTGTGGAACGGTAGCGCCCATAACATGGCTGCCAACTCGGAGTATCAGACCCGACTGCTGTTCAATGAATATAACATGCAACTGCTACAAGAGGGGTGCACGCTGAAAGACAACTGTATCCGCACATGGTTCTTCGTCAACGATATCGACCTGAACTACGGCGGTGTGGTGCGCGCACGCAACCAGTTCTTCTTCACGCAGGGACTGACAGTGAACACGCACTTTATCTCGTCAACAGGCATCGGCGGACGTCAACAGGATCCGAACGTGCTCTCGCAGATGGACAACTACGCCATCGCCGGACTGCAACCCGAGCAGCGTCATTTTCTCTATGCATCCACGCATCTGAACCGCACCAGCGACTATGGAGTGTCGTTTGAGCGCGGCACCTATATCGACTATGCCGACCGCCGACAGGTCTTTATCTCTGGTACGGCAAGCATCAACAACAAAGGCGAGATCATGTACCCGAAGGATATCGTGAAGCAGACCCGCCGAATGTGGGAGAATGTGGAGGCCCTGTTGGCCGAGGCTGATTGCACCTTCGAGGAGGTGAGCGAGATGGTGGTCTACCTACGTGACACGGCAGACTACCAAGTGGTGAAGGCACTCTTCGAGGAGCGGTTCCATGGCACGCCCTACGTCATCGTCCACGCACCCGTATGTCGTCCCGGTTGGCTCATTGAGATGGAATGCATGGCCGTGAAGGCGGTTGACATTCCTACCTTGCCTAAGTTCTAACATCCTTTATCATTCAATAATAAATGCGGACAGACTTCACAGCCTATCCGCATTTTTCATTGTCAATGATTTATACAAAAAAAGTTGTTTATATCTTATTCTACTTCAGACGCTGATAACCATAGGTAGCCTGCTCACCAAGCTCCTCCTCGATACGGATCAACTGGTTATACTTGGCCATACGGTCTGTACGACTCAACGAACCTGTCTTAATCTGACCACTATTGGTGGCCACAGCGATATCAGCAATCGTGGTATCTTCTGTCTCGCCAGAACGGTGAGAGGTCACTGTGGTGTAACCATGACGGTGAGCCATCTCAATAGCCTCCAGTGTCTCCGTGAGCGAACCAATCTGATTCACTTTGATCAGAATAGAGTTGGCTGCCCCCATCTTGATACCTTTCTCCAGAAATTTGGTGTTGGTTACAAACAGATCATCCCCCACCAACTGACAACGGTCGCCGATCTTCTCTGTCAGCTTCACCCAGTTGTCCCAGTCGTTCTCGTCAAGACCGTCCTCAATACTATCAATAGGATACTTTGTAATAAGTTGCTCCAGATAGGCAATCTGTTCATCGGCAGAGAGCTTCTTGCCGTTAGGATCCTTCTTGGCACCATTCTTCAGTTGGCGATAGTCGTAGAACCACTTGCCATCCTCACAGGTAGCAAACTCTGAAGCAGCACAGTCCATGGCAATCTTCACATCTTTGCCCGGCTCGTATCCTGCTTTCTTAATAGCCTCGACGATGGTGTCAAGCGCATCCTCAATGCCATCGAAGTTAGGAGCGTAGCCACCTTCATCGCCCACGGCAGTAGAGAGACCACGAGCCTTTAGTAACTTAGCCAGATTGTGGAAAACCTCAGCACCCATACGGATAGCCTCTTTCTCTGTGCTAGCTCCTACCGGACGAATCATGAACTCCTGAAATGCGATGGGAGCTGCAGAGTGAGCGCCACCATTTACGATGTTCATCATTGGAACAGGAAGCGTATAGGCGTTGCAGCCACCAATATACCTATAAAGGGGGATATTCAATGCCTGAGCAGCTGCCTGAGCACAAGCCAGTGACACGCCAAGAATGGCATTGGCCCCCAGCTTCGACTTCGTAGGTGTACCATCGATAGCCAGCATCTTATAGTCGATGGCACGCTGCTCCAATACACAATCGCCCTTCAGAGCAGGTGCAATCACCGTGTTCACATTCTCGACAGCCTTCAGTACACCCTTTCCAAGATAGCGTCCTTTGTCACCATCACGAAGCTCCAAAGCCTCGTTCTCACCTGTTGATGCGCCAGAAGGCACGGCGGCCCGGCCCATCACACCATTCTCAAGTGTTACTTCTACTTCGACAGTCGGATTACCTCTTGAGTCGAGGATTTCTCTTGCATGAATCTTTTCAATCTTCATAATCTTTTATACCTTATTTATATATAACTACACAATGCGCTTTCGCGGTTGCAAAGGTACAGATAATATATGACATGCGAAATACCTAGAAATGACCATTTTATATATCCTCATAACCAGGATTCTGAGTCAGGTTACGATTGCGTCCTATCTGATGCTCGGGGATAGGCAACAGCGACTTATACGCTTTCCAGTTGGCCTTTTTGTATCCGATGTTCCTGCACACCTCATCGGTACGACCTGTACGGTTCAGATCAAACCAACGGTGACCCTGTTCGTGGAAAAACTCCTTGCGGCGTTGTACCTCAATTTCCTTCAGTACATCATTCTGCGATGTGCCTCCCGTATAGTCGGAGAGGGCCGCACGCTTACGGATTCTGTTGATATCACTAATGGCAGCCCCGGTCTTACCAAGATGAGCGTTAGCCTCAGCACGAATAAGATACTCTTCAGCCAGGCGCAGAATGACATAAGACTCATAGTCTGCGGAAGAACCTGGAGTATTCAGGTTCTTATACTTATAGGGGTAATAATAGATGACACCACCACTGCCCGGCAACTCGCCTATCCAATCATTTCGCAGATCCTCGGGCACCGAGCGTAAATCATTCACCAGCTCATCACTGAAATAGTAATTAGTATAGGTGACTCGCGGATTAGGCAGAAAGAGATTACCAATGCTGGTATATCCGATATAGCTTCCCGTACCACTGAAGCCCTCTTGATTAGACTGCATAATCGTCTCACTACTATTTGACTTAAACACACGATCAATCGTTTCCAACTGATACTTATTACTCTGTCCACCATCGACGACAGGCAGGATACGATTTGCCTCTGCAATGGCCTTATCCCATTGTTCAAGATAAAGATAGACACGTGCCAACAAGGCTGTGGCCGCATCTACCGTGATGCGGGTATTGCCATTGGTCGAGCCCTGTAACATACGCTGGGCATTCTGCAAGTCGGTAATAATCTGCTGGTAGACCTCGGCCTTCGGTGTTCGTCCTGCCGCACTCGTCACGCTCACATCGCTGGTTGTCAACAAAGGCACATCACCGAAGAGATTCACCAAATAAAAGTAATCTAAAGCACGGAAGAAGAGTGCCTCACCTTGGTAGATATCCAACTCCTTCTGAGGAATAACAGTCGAACCCTCCACATGAATAAGGAAGTCGTTGGAAATATAGATACTCTCATAGAGTTTTGTCCACATGCTCTCAATATTCGACGTCGAGGCACTATAGGAAGACTGATAATACTCGGCCATTGTGACATCACGGGCCTTCAGTTCATCGCAGAACTCGCTGACATAGAGTTCCAGCGCCTGATAGTACATTATGTTTGTGTGATAGTTGCTAGTGAAGAACCCCATCGCTGCTGTACGGATACCTTCTGGTGTACTGAATGTTACATCGGCAGTCAAAGAATCTGTTGGTGAGTCAATGTTGAGAATATCCTCACACGATATCATTGTCATTGCAGCAAGCAACAATAGTGCTATACTTTTCTTTTTCATAACGTTTTCTGTTTTATTGGATTAGAAAGTGACATTCAGACCGAATACGACCGACTGGACTGCCGGCATAGATGCATCACCCGTTTCAGGATCGTATGCATCGTAATCGGTGATGGTCAATAGGTTCTTCCCCTGCACATAGAACTGCAGCGCACTCATGCCCAGTGAGCGAATCGCTTTTTGGGGGAAGTCGTAGGATAATCGCACATTCTGCAGACGCAGATAACTGGCATTACTATAGGCCGCATCGCTATAGGAAAGGTAACGGTAATAGGCATTGTAGATATCGCTGGCACTACTGGTGGTCAGTCCTGGGTATTTCGCATCTACACCTGGTGTGGTCCAGTAGTTCTCTGCCATCTCATGAGTCACATTATATCCCATACCTATCGGATAATAGAAGCGCCAAAGGTATCCTGTCTGGAGCGGTTTGTTACGATAGTAGAAGTTGACATCCAACGTAAAACCATTCCACTGCAGGGTATTGTTCAATCCTGCATAATAACGCGGATCTTTATCGCCCAAATTCTGATAGTCATCAGCACTGGTAATCTTACCATCATGATTCACGTCCTCCACCTCTGGCATTCCGTTCTGGTTGTTCACACCGAGATACTTATAACCACGAATGACATTAACGGATTGGCCGATAGCATAGGTATTATAATAGCCAGAGTTCTCTAAATTCTCAAATTTAGCGAGTCGATTACGAGGGATGGTCAGCGTCAACTGGGTGGTCCATCGGAGGTTCTTTGTTTTGATGTTCTGGGTGTTCAGTTCAAACTCCCATCCTTTATTCACGATCTCCGCATTAAGGTTTGACATGAAGTAAGTAAAGCCTGTCTGCGTAGGAAGATATTCACGCGTGAGCAGATCTTTACTCGTATTCTTGTAATAATTAACAGTCAGCAAGAAACGATCATCGAAGAATCCAAGTTCTAAACCTACATCAAACTTATCGGTAGTCTCCCATCGCAAGTTTTTGTTGGCCAGATTTTCAGGCTTAATTCCCACATTACCCTCATAAGGATACTGACTGGATTTATACTTGGTCATGTATTGATAGTCGCCGATACCGTCGTTACCCGTCCTCCCCTGCGATACTCGCAGTTTTCCATAGCTAAACCAATTGAGTTTGTTCTTGATAATTGCCTCGTTGCTGAATAGCCAGGCAAGACCGACAGAGTAGAAATTGCCATAGCGATGATTGACGCCGAAACGAGAGCTTCCATCGCGGCGGAAAGTGCCATTAAACAGATAGCGGTCCTTATAGTCGTAAGTGATACGACCGAACAGTGAAGCACTTTTTGTCTGTGTCGCTGGATTCTTGTGCATATTGATCAGGGAAGCAGAATTTGCATCCTTTAGAAAGATATCACCAGGATACTTCTGACCATAGAAAAACAGCACATGCGTATCAGAACGCTGATAGGTAGCCCCTATTAAGAAGTCGGCCTTACCCTTTATGATATTACATCCGTATGTCAGTTGCGGCTCTATGATAAACGTACTGCTATTCTGGTCAAAGTATCGTGCTTGATTATACTGATTATTCTTCGTCGGATGATAATACGTACGCTCATACAGGTTGTGTTGACTGCCCGAATTATAGCTATAGCCCAGTGACACCTTGGCAGTCAACTGATTCCAGAAACGGTAGCTACTATTAAAACTGGCATTCATTGAGGTGACATCGTTTCTTCCATCGTAATTAAGCATTGAGAGCGGTGAAGAGAAATTAGAATTGTCAGGTAACCAATATGGCTCACCGTTTTCATCATAAGGTGGTGTATTGGGTATCGTATTCAGATATGAGAAACCATTTCCAGAAGCATCAGCTTTCATCGCCAGTTTCGTAACAGAGAAGTCTGTATCGAGAGTGAAACGCCGATCTTCACTGTGATGCTGGATGTTCGAGCGTCCTGTCCAACGCGTATAGTCATCATCACCAATTCCAACTGTACCCGAGTTATAATAGGCGCCACTGACGAGGAATGTTGTATTCTTATTTCCACCTGACACTTTCAGTTGAATATCCGTGCCCCAAGCTGTATCCCCCATCAGGATTTCCTGCCAGTCGTAATCGGCATGCTGGTCCCAGAGTGTCAGATCAGGAAACTTTGCTGGTGTCAAATCGGCATCTGTCACATAACCCTTGGCCTTGTCGGCCTCGAATGCCTTACGACGCAAATCCAGAAGTTCCTCTGTACTGAGAAAGTCGAGACGCTTGCAGACAAACTGGGCGGTGGTGCTCATGTTAAGGCTTACTTTCACGCGACCTTCCTTACCTTTCTTCGTTGTAATCAGTACCACACCGTTGGAACCACGCGTGCCATAGATGGCAGTCGCATCAGCATCTTTCAGGATATCGATACTCTCGATATCATCTGGATTCAGCAAAGCCAGCTCATCGGGAGTACCCAGTACACCTGTACCGGTATAAGCTACCACAGAATTATCTTTCGGATAGGAGTTAAAGGGCACTCCATCGATGACATATAACGGTTTCTTTACGCCTGATAACGTGTTCTGACCTCGGATATGAAAATCTGAATTACCACCTCCAGGAACACCAGAAGCTTGCTCCACATACACACCGGCGACCTTACCTTGGAGACCAAGAATCGGGGCATCCTGGGTGGAAGTTGCGACCTCCTCGCCCCTCACTTTCGAAACAGCGCCTGTCAGTTTCTTACGCGACTGCTGTCCGTATCCTATCACCATCACATCGTTGAGCGAATAGCCTTCTTCCTCCAACACAATCATTCCCAGATCCTTCACCGCAGTATTAGAGATTCGTATCTCACGGGTCTTATAACCCAGATACCTAATAACTAATATTACTGGAGTATTCTGATTTTCCAGATTCAGATGGAAGTTTCCAGCAATATCTGTCACCGTGCCATTCTTGGAATTAATCACCATAACGGTTGCTCCCACCAATGGTTTCTCACTACTCTCAACAATAGTGCCGACGATTGTCCTAGCCATCAGATTAGGACAAAAAAAGAAAAGCGTCGTTAATAATATCAAAAATAGCGATGATTTCTGAGGTAAACAGTTTATTACCTCAGCAAAAACATTTACTTTTGCCATGCTTATATCAATTAAGTAGGCACCATCACTATTGCGTTCTATTGGCGTAGCTTGTAATAGGATGGTGCCTTGATTTGTGAATAAAGGAAAGAGTTATTGGTCGCCTTCAGCCTTCTTGTCGTGATGCCCACAACCACCTTTTCCTCCTTGTTGAGCCTCGCCACCATGATGACCGCAACCGCCCTTACCTTCCTGCTGAGCATTGTTAGCGTGATGATTACAACCACCTTTAGCAACTTCAGCTTGGAATTTGGCATCGGTCAATGCATTTAGCAAATCATCTGTTGTCGTTTTCTGCTCATCAAAAGCGACTGTAACAACCTTCTTCTCCAAATTGACCTTGACCTCACTGACAGCCTCGTTGGCCTTCAGTGTTTTCTCAACACGCTTAGCACAGTTGCCACAATGCATGTTGGTCACCTTGAAATTCACATTACCAGCCATCATACTCCCCACGAGCATGCTGGCAAACATCATTAAAACAATCTTTCTCATCTCAAAATAAATTAGATAATTAACTAACTGGGTTGATTAAATCGGCCGCAAAGTTAAACAGAAAAAATCAGTGACACAAGAGCTAGATATCAAAATCATCAGTTTTGGGTAGGCATAAAATAGACTGTATCACAAGTTGTTATTAATCATTATAAGGTAAAGAAACAAAAAAAGCGGAATCACTGCAGATTCCGCTTTTAAAATTATATAGGATGAGTCCTTTTATTTCGCATAAGCCACCGAACGCGTCTCACGAATCACCGTAATCTTTACCTGTCCAGGATAGGTCATCTCGTTTTGTATCTTCGTTGCGATATCGGCGCTGAGAGCCTCCGACTCGGCATCGTTCATCTTGTCGGCACCAACAATAACGCGGAGCTCACGACCAGCCTGAATGGCGTAGGTCTTCGTCACGCCAGGATAGCTCATGGCGATTGCCTCGAGATCATTGAGTCGCTTGATATATGCTTCTACAATCTCACGACGGGCACCTGGACGAGCACCTGAGATAGCATCGCACACCTGAACAATCGGAGCCAGCAGGGTCTGCATCTCCATCTCATCATGGTGAGCGCCAATGGCATTGCAAATATCGGGTTTCTCCTTAAACTTCTCTGCAATCTTAGCACCATAGATAGCATGAGGCAACTCGCTCTCCTCATCGGGCACTTTACCGATATCGTGCAACAGTCCTGCACGCTTAGCCTTCTTCGGATTCAAGCCCAACTCTGAGGCCATCACAGCACAGAGATTAGCTGTCTCGCGGGCATGCTGCAAGAGGTTCTGACCATAAGAAGAGCGGTATTTCATCTTACCGATGATGCGGATGAGTTCAGGATGCAAGCCATGGATTCCAAGGTCGATGGCTGTGCGCTTACCTGTCTCGATAATCTCGTTATCAAGCTGTTTCTTTACCTTGGCGACCACCTCCTCAATACGTGCGGGGTGGATACGTCCGTCGCTGACCAGCTGATGCAAAGCCAAACGACAAACCTCACGGCGAACAGGATCGAAGCCTGAAATGACAATAGCCTCGGGAGTATCATCTACTACGATCTCAACACCAGCGGCAGCTTCGAGAGCACGGATATTTCTTCCTTCACGACCAATGATACGACCCTTCACCTCGTCGTTGTCAATATGGAACACGCTGACGGAGTTCTCAATGGCTGTCTCAGTTGCCACACGCTGGATAGTCTGAATTACAATCTTCTTGGCCTGCTGATTGGCATTGAGTTTAGCCTCGTCCATAATCTCATTAATATAGCTGGCAGCAGCAGTCTTAGCCTCATCCTTCATGGCCTCAACCAGACGGTTTTTGGCTTCCTCTGCACTCAGACCTGAAACCTCCTCGAGCTTCTCACGCTCCTTGAGCTGCATCTTCTCCAGCTCCTCGGCTTTCACAGCCAACAGTTTCTTCTCGTTGTCGATGCGAACCTGCTGGTTGTCGAGCTCACCCTTGCGGCGACCCAGTTCTTCCTGACGCTGGTTCAGTGAAATCTCGCGCTGCTTCAGTTTGTTCTCACTCTGCTGGATATGCTGGTTGCGCTGCTGCACTTCCTTCTCCAATTCGCTTTTCTTGTTCAGGAACTTCTCTTTCACTTCGAGTAGTTTCTTTTCTTTGATAACCGTCGCCTCTTTCTCAGCAGCGTCAATCATCTCATTGTATTTTCCCTTAATGACATAACGGAAAACCAGATATCCACCGACTCCTCCTAAAACAAGAGCGCCGGCAGCAATCAATAATGTAATAATTAGGTCCATATAAAATATATTGTTAATACGATATTCTCTTCTCCAAGGTAGGCTCACCCACTACTTGTCTTTCAGCGCTTCCTCAATCTCAGAAGTCAACTTTTCGAGAATACCGTCATAAGGAGCTGTATCATTCTTTCCGTGCTCCCGCTCATACATCAAGGCGATATCAATCAGCGTCATCAACGCGATCGTATGTTCACCCTTCCGACCATTATATGCCTGTGCATAGGCATTATATCGGTCAGTAATGAGCTTAGCTGCCTTTCTATAGAGTTCCTCATCGGAACGCTTGATTGCTACCTGAATCTCTTCATCGTAGACATGCAGCCGGATATTTAATTTCTCATTGTTTACTTCTGCCATTGCTTACGCCTTTACTGTTCGTCACTGAGGATTGCAATGCACTTATTCACATCACGGATCAACTTAGCTAGTCGCGCCTTTGCGTGCTCCAAATCGCCATCGGTGATTTCCATCATCTTGGCCATCTTCAGTGAGTTATAGTCATTGTCCGCCTGAGTCAACTTGGCACGCAGTTCCTGGATGTCCTGTTCGTTTTTACCGATGAGCGTATGCAATTCTTCATTCTCCTTTCTCAATTCTTGAAAACGGAGGATCATTTGTCGCACGCGCGTCTCGAACGTTGTCAAAGTGTTCTCATTTTGGCTCATCACGTAACTATTTGCAATACAAAGTTATGAAGAAAATGTGAAAAGTAAAAAGTGAAAAGAGAAAAGTATACAATATTTTCCTTTTTTTAACTTTTCACTCCGTTTTCCACTCTTTATTGCTCAGTGGTCGATGGTTTTGGCTCTTTCTTTGCCAACATCACCACTTTATAGACAAAATCAGTGACCCACTTCTGCGAAAAACCCAATCGGCGGTTGTACTCGCGAACAGCGACCACAGCCTTGAGAACACCAGCGTCCGAGAAGTTATTCTTGTTAAAGATATCATTGACGGTCTTCTCTGTCATACTGTAAAGAGCCTTCTTCATGAAGCCCGGCAAACGGAGTTTGAATTTCATCAAGTTACCGGTAAGCATCATGATATCTTGCGTAAAACCCTGGAACTGCAACAAGTATGTCTGTGCATCCTGAATTTTCTTGCAGTGTTTGCGCAGGCTCTGGTCGATCTCCTTGAAAAACTCATCTTCCATGCCATACATGGTCTTCAGCATGTTCTTACAACGACTCCGTTCGCCCACGCCAAGCTTATTGTTCACTGTAGGTACCTTCAACGTGGTCTTGAACACACGCAGGTCTGGCAGCGCAGCCATGTTCGTAATGCCGAGATCAGCAGCCATAGCAGCCTGGAAGTACACGCGAATCAGGGTCATGAAGTCTTCCATGCCACCGGCCTTCTGTTCATCTTTCTTTCCGAATAATTTATTAAAAAGTCCCATATAATCTCTATTAGATATTAAATACACTTGCAAAGGTACAACTTTTTTCTTAATTCTTATCTCTTGATTCCTATTTTTTATTACCTTTGCGCCATAAACATCTTTACACATGAAAGGAATCGTATTAGCTGGGGGTTCCGGTACACGCCTCTATCCCATCACAAAAGGAATCAGTAAGCAACTGATTCCTATCTTCGACAAGCCGATGATCTACTACCCCATCTCGGTTCTGATGTTGGCTGGTATCCGTGAGATCCTCATCATCTCCACCCCATACGACCTGCCAGGGTTCAAGCGTCTGCTAGGTGATGGCCATGAGATTGGAGTGCACTTCGAATATGCTGAACAGCCCTCGCCAGACGGACTGGCACAGGCATTCATCATCGGTGAGGACTTCATTGGCAGCGACAGTGTCTGTCTGGTGCTAGGTGATAATATATTCTATGGTTCCGGTTTTACAGGACTCCTTCGTGAGAGTGTGCGACAAACCGAGCAGAAAGGACTGGCGACTGTTTTCGGTTACTATGTGAACGATCCCGAGCGATATGGTGTGGCTGAGTTTGATGACGAGGGGAACTGTCTTAGCATCGAGGAGAAGCCTGAGCATCCGAAGTCGAATTACGCTGTGGTAGGACTCTATTTCTATCCGAACAGTGTCGTTGAGATAGCCAAGCACATTAAGCCAAGTGCTCGCGGCGAACTGGAGATCACAACAGTGAATCAGGCCTATTTGGAACAGAAGATACTGAAGGTACAGACACTACAGCGAGGCTTTGCCTGGCTCGACACTGGCACACACGACTCACTCTCGGAAGCATCGACTTTCATCGAGGTCATCGAGAAGCGCCAAGGACTAAAGGTCGCATGTTTAGAGGAGATTGCTTACAAGTCGGGATGGATCACAGAAGAACAACTTCGGGCGACAGCCCAGCCGATGACCAAGAACGAATATGGCAGATATCTCCTGAATCTGATCAAGTAGATAAGATAAAGGCTCACCAATTGATGAGCCTTTATCTTTATTTGGAGAACTCCGTGACAGCACGGACAAGTGCTGCAGGATTACCCATATCATACATACGTCCCTTCAAGCGAACGCCCATCATCCCACTATGCTGGCGCACTGCTTCGAGAGCCGATGTAAGTTCGATTTCACGGGAATAATCCTTGTCCATCTCAGCCTTCATAATATCCAAATGCAACTGCTCAAACACCTCCGGAGTGAGGATGTATTGTCCAAACACACTGTAATATTCTTTCTCACCATTATTATTGCGAACACCCAAAAATTCCTCGGCATAGCTTGGCTTCGGTTTCTCATTGATGACATCGACACTCAGGGCTGTACGTTCCTTGTCTTCCCATACTCCGTGCAGGATACCATAGTGGCTGACCTCCGACAAAGGAACCGTGTGGATACTGACCAAAAGCGAGTTGTAGCGTTCATACTCCTCGACCATCTGCAAGGCACAAGGTTTATTGCTGTCGCTACGATAGAGGGTGTCTCCCAACAGCAACAGCACAGGCTCGTTGCCAGCAAACTGTGCGGCCTGATAGACGGCATGACCGAAGCCACGCTTCTCTCGCTGGTACACATAACGGAGGCGTTTGCCTATATCAAGAATGCGATTCTCGTACTCCTGAGCCTCGGGATTGAGCTTCTGGAGATGATCATCGGACAAGGGATGTTCAAAGAAGTCGGCATATTGTCTGCGTTCTTCCTCGGAGCCCAGTACCAGACAGATTTCTTCAATGCCGCTCTGCACCAGCTCCTCTAATAAGATCAGAATCACCGGACGCACCATACCATCAGGACATGGTATCGGGAAAAAGTCTTTCTTCAGGGCACGTGTAGCAGGATAGAGGCGAGTACCAAAACCTGCTACTGGAATGATGGCACGACGCACGGTATGTACAGGTTTAAGGGTCAGCGTATAAGCCTTCATCCCTTGTTTGTTCAGATAGTCGGCCAACCGCAACTGGTCTTCTTCGCTACGAGCCAGGAACTGCACCGACCCATCGCCATGTGAACCAACACCCTTGCCACCCCACACCATCGGTGTAATAACAGGATCGTTCAACACAGCATGGAGTTTTGGTGACCAAAGAGCAACTGACATCGGAGCAACTTGGGCATCGAACAAAGCCTCTGCCTCGGTCATCAGTCGTCCGAGTTCTTCGGCCTTGCCTTCTGCCATATAATTGACAGCCCGATTGACAATCTCCAAGTTACGAGACCCGAGAGCCTCATGCTCTGCCTTTTCCGCCTCGTTACTCGGAAATGGGTAGGCTTTGTTTAAGTCCGACAGAATCCTGATTGTATCCTTCTCGGCACAGAGATCAGCGAACACCCAATAGAGGTGTTTCTTAACATTCAATGAGCGCACCTCAATCTCGTCTCCATCGAAAGTCATCAGGTTGGGTTTCACACCGAAGGCACAGGCTTGATCGAGACGACCACAACGACTACTGGTACGGAGTTCACCTAAATAAGCGATATTCATCTCACCCAACGTGTTCAGGTTGAGATTATATAAAAGATTGAAGGCGCGAGCGACGAGCACACAGATGGCCGCAGAACTAGACAGCCCACTCTTCATGGGAAGAGTCATTGAGGTGATACGGATGCGCACGCCCCCCACCTTATACCATTCCAGCATATAAGAGGCGACCCCAGCACAATAGCAGAAGAAGGAACCCGACTTGGCGATGCGCTTCAACTCCCCTTCGTCCATTCGGCATGAGAAGTCCTGCCATACGTCATCAATCTCTCCTGCAGTGCTGTACATCTCAAAGATACTCGATTTCTCCACCTCAGCACAGATACCCTGTTCTATACCTGTCACAATAGCAGCACCTGGCTTGATGTCGGCATTCATCGTACGATAATGTCCTGCCCAGTCTGTGTGTTCTCCAAACAGGCACAAGCGACCTGGAACAAAAAGCTTTATCATATGTTTGTTGGGTTATTTATGTCACAAAGGTAATAATAAGTGAGTAAAATAACAACTTTTTTTTGTTTTTTCTTGGCTGTTTCGACAAAAATGCATACTTTTGCTGCCATTAAACACCATTTATACAAAATATTATTGCCTATCGAAACAACTCTACTCAATACAAAATGATTTCGTATGAGTACAACAAAAAGGATGTCCGACGAAGAGTTGGCATTAGCTTATATCGATGGTAATAATAGTGCGTTCGACGAGTTGCTTTCCAGAAGCCAAGACAAGGTTTTCAACTACATCATGTATGTGGTGAAAGACGAGGATTTGGCCAATGAACTCTTTCAGGAGACCTTTCTGAAGGTGATTACAAAGATGCAGGGCGGAAGATATGCCGAGTCGGGAAAATTCATCTGGTGGGTCACGCGGATAGCACACAACGTGATTATCGACCATTATCGAGCCCAGAAGGGGCGTAAGGTCGTGGATCTGAATAAAGAGAACGACCTTAGCAACCTAAATAGCAGTTCAATACTGGAAGGAAACCGAGAGGGACAAATAAGCAATGCTCAGGTACTAAGTGATGTTCGCCGACTGATGAAAGCACTTCCGGAGCCACAACGCGAAGTGGTCTTCATGCGCTTTTTCCAAGAGATGTCTTTCAAAGAAATCGCCGAGCAGACCCATGTCAGCATCAACACCTCGTTAGGTCGCATGCGCTATGCACTGATGAACCTTCGCAAGCTCAGTCACCAGTATGGTATGAATCTAACGCTGGAATAAAACCAATGGTAAATCGCAAAAGCAAAGGCTAACGTCTAAAAGCCTTTAGATCATGAATAATCTGCTCAGGATTCTGAGCCTTAAAGACATAGCTACCGCTGACGAGCACATCAACACCCGCTGCAACCAGCCGGGGAGCAGTCTCGCCCTGTACACCACCATCGACCTCAATCAGCGTCTGGCACTGCTGCTCGGTAATCATCTGACGCAAGCGTTTCACCTTATCGATAGTATTCTCGATAAACTTTTGTCCGCCAAACCCCGGATTGACACTCATCAGCAGCACCATATCCACATCACCGATAATGTCCTCGAGCACACATACAGGTGTCGAAGGGTTTAGGGTCACGCCAGCCTTCATACCAGCATCATGAATCTCCTGTATCGTACGATGGATATGGGTGGATGCCTCATAGTGAACATTCATCATCATTGCCCCCAACTTAGCAGTCTGACTGATATAGCGTTCTGGGCGTTCAATCATGTAATGTACATCAAGCGGTTTCTTACAAACCTTGGCAACAGCTTCCAGCACAGGAAAACCGAAGGAGATGTTTGGGACGAACGAGCCGTCCATCACGTCAAGGTGAAGCCAATCGGCCTCACTCCTGTTAATCATGTCGATGTCGCGGTCGAGATGCAGGAAGTCGGCAGCGAGTAATGAAGGTGATACTAATGCCATTTTCTCAGTTTAGGCTACATGCCTGTTTAATGTTCTTACGATAGGTGTATGCAACCTGTCGGATTAGCATAAGCGTCTGTTCCCTAGGCTTCAGGTTTCCTCCGAAGTTCAACAGCGCGTCATCGGGAGTAAAATGCTTCATAGGCAATCACTTTATATGATGTTCTCTATCCTACAAACGCACACACCACCTACTTTATTATATATTTCTCTTTTTTTATGTCACAGATCAAACGGGAAAGTTCTATTATACAGTCTCAGTCTCAGAACTAGTATGGATACAGCGGGCTTCGGTAATGTTTTTGTTGCCATTCAGGAAGTCCATAGCCGTCATCCTCTTCTTGCCTGCTAACTGAAGTTCGTCAATGCGCAAGAGTTTTCCTGTCCTGGCTGCAATATAGAGTTTCTTTCCTTCAACAACAACAGTTCCTGGATCAACAGGACGGACGATATCCGAAACCATTGCCTTGAAAACTTTCAGCGTAGTCTGCCTGCCAGTGCTATCGCATAACGTGGTCCATGCTGATGGTACAGGACAAAGTCCACGTATAAAGTCATAGATCTGCTTGGCGGGCAAATTCCAGTCGATATCACAGGTTTCCTTGAAGATCTTTGGAGCATGCCGAAGCACCTGACCTGCAGTGATCAACTGCTCCTGTGGTATACTCTCGAGATGACCGTCGGCAACCAAGAGTCGTTCCAAGGTATCCAGACATATCTCCGCACCAAGGTGCATCAGTCCATCATAGACATATTCGACATCTGCAGTATCAGGAATATCGAAAGGCTTCTGCATAATCACACGACCAGTGTCTATATTTTTATCGAGGAAAAAGGTTGTGACACCTGTCTGGGTCTCACCATTGATGACAGCCCAGTTGATAGGCGCCGCCCCTCGATACTGGGGTAACAACGCAGCATGCACATTGAAAGTGCCATACTCCGGCATATCCCATACCACCTCAGGTAGCATACGGAAGGCTACGACCACCTGAAGGTTGGCATGAAAACTGCGGAGAGTTTCCACGAATGCAGGATCCTTCATCTTCACTGGTTGTAACACTGGTATTCCATGCTCCACGGCATACTGCTTCACAGCGGATGGTTGTAAAACGCTACCATGCCTACCAACAGGTTTGTCGGGCTGAGTCACAACTGCCACCACATGATAATCGTTCTCCACCAGAGCCTTCAGTGTCTCCACCGCAAACTCTGGTGTTCCCATAAACACTATTCGTAAATTCTTCTTCTCCATTCTATTTCCCTTTATCAATCCTCACTCATATCGGCCACCATCTTCCTGTACATCGTATAGATACGCTGCCGCGAGACATAACCCTTCAGGTGAGCCTGTGCATCGAAGACAGGTAACCAATTGGCTCCTGTCCGATCGAAGATGCGCATTACATCGACCATCGGAGCATCATCGCTCAAGGTAGCCTTAGGGTCTCTCATCAACTGGGAGGCCGTGAAATGATGATACAATTCTATACGGAACACAACATTGCGAATCTTCATGATATCAATCTCGCCCAGAAGTGTCCCCGCCCCATCAATCACGGGAAGTACAGTGGAATGGCTGCGACTGATCTTATGCACAATCTGTCCCAATTCCATATCAGGACTGACAGCCAGATAATCGCGTTCAATAACACTGTCAAGGTTCATCAGCGTCAGTACTGCATGGTCGGTATGATGAGTGAGCAACTTTCCCTGTTTGGCCAAACGCGAGCCATAGATGCTGTGAGGCTCAAAAATAATAATGGTCAGATAAGCACACACACTGACGATCATCAGCGGCATAAACATACTATAACCACCTGTAAGTTCCGCTATCAGGAAGATACCCGTCAAGGGTGCATGCATCACACCCGACATCACGCCAGCCATACCCAATAGTGAGAAATTCTTCTCCGGAATATAAACGCCAATCTGTTGCATGTTCCACAGGCGGGAGAATAGGAAACCAGTAAAACAACCTATAAAAAGACTGGGGGCAAACGTACCACCACAGCCACCACCACCATTCGTAGCCGAGGTGGCAAACACCTTCGTCAGAAGTACCAATGCAATGTAAGGAATCAGCAACGATCCCTGTCCAGAAAAGAGTGAGTTGTTCAGTATTCTATCCCAATCGGCCTCAGTCTGTCCATTTAACAACAGATTAATGCTACTATAACCCTCACCATACAGAGCAGGGAATAGGAAAATTAACAGACTCAGCATCGTTCCGCCGATGGCCAGTTTGATATGCGGATGGTCCTTGAATCGAGCATACACATCCTCGCAGGCTCCCATCATCCGAATAAAGTAGAGTGATACAATTCCACAGGCGATGCCCAACAGAATATACGCAGGAGCACGTTGTATGGACCATTCGTTGTCGAGATGGAAGGTGAACAGAGATGCATCACCACTGAAGATGTAGGTAAAACATGTGGCTGTCACACATGAGACGAGGATTGGCAACAAAGCCGACATCGTCATATCAATCATCAGCACCTCAAGCGTGAAAACTAATCCCGCTATAGGCGCTTTGAAAATACCTGCGATAGCACCAGCCGCACCACATCCCACCAAGGTCATCAACATCTTACGATCAAGATGGAACAACTGTCCAAGATTTGACCCGATGGCCGAACCCGTCAGTACAATCGGGGCCTCTGCTCCAACAGAACCGCCAAAGCCGATGGTGATGGCCGAAGCAATCACCGACGACCAACAATTATGTGACTTCAGTCGCGACTTGTTGGTCGATATGGCATAGAGTATTCTCGTGATTCCATGTGAAATATTATCCTTAACAATATACCTCACGAAGAGTGATGTGAGATAGATACCCACCACGGGGTAGACCAGATAGAGCCAGTTGGCATGCGACTTCTCGAACGAGCTCGTCAGCAAGAGCACTATCTGGTTGATAATCCAATGCAAGGAGAAAGCGGCAACGGCAGCAAAGAAACCCACAACCAGTGCGAGGATGATCATAAACATCTTCTCACTGACATGCTCCACACGCCACTCATGCAGTCGTTGAAGCCACTTGGGTCTTCTGTCACTTATCGTTGCATCCACGTTCTATTACTTCCTTATGACTGTAACCTCACCGTTCTCACGCAGTCTGATGATACACGATGGTGTATGAGGCTTATGCTCCTGTCTACGACTCCAGCACACATAGTCGACAGCCTCCAGAATATGAGGATCGATATCACAGTAGTTCTGGGCAGCAGGTTCCCCACTGATGTTTGCCGAGGTCGACACGATAGCCTTTTGAAAACGATAGCAGAGTTCCTTTGAGAATGGCTCGTTAGTGATGCGGATACCCACGCTACCATCATCCGCAATCAGGTTCTCAGCCAGATTAATAGCTCCATCGAGCACCAGTGTCGTTGGCTTCGTCGACGGAGAAGCGTTCTTTGCCATTGGAGTATCATCCTTCAGACTGTCGATCAACTGCCACGCTACATCAGGTACATGTCTGAAATAGCGCTGCATACGAGCATCGCTGTCTACCAGACAGATCAGAGCCTTCGAATCGTCACGCTGTTTGATCTCATAGACCCGCTTGACAGCTTCTGCATTCGTCGCATCACAACCAATGCCCCAGACTGTGTCTGTCGGATAGAGTATCACTCCACCCTTACGCATCGTCTCTACTGCTTTTTTGATATCTTCTTCTATCTTCATTAGAATTCACTTGTGAAATGGAACTTAATATTTTTAAAGTCCTCCTGTGCCATAGAAAGCACATATCCAGAGTCAGCAAGGAACACATCACGTCCTTCCTTGTCCTTAGCCATATACTGGTACTTCCGTTTCTTGAAATTCTCCAGTTCCGCCTCGTCGTCGCTCTCGATCCAGCAAGCCTTATACAGGTGCACAGGTTCCCAACGACACTTGGCATTATACTCATTCTCTAGTCGGTACTGGATAACCTCGAACTGCAATTGTCCTACCGTTCCGATGATCTTTCGATTACTGAACTGGTTGACGAACAACTGTGCTACACCCTCGTCCATCAACTGGTCAATACCCTTCTGAAGCTGCTTGGCTTTCATCGGATCGTCGTTCTCGATATACTTGAACAGTTCCGGAGAGAAAGAGGGCAGACCGCGGAAATGTAACTGTTCTCCCTCCGTCAGTGTGTCACCGATCTTAAATATTCCACCAGTATCTGGGAGTCCTACGATATCTCCAGGCCAAGCCTCATCGACTGTCGATTTACGCTGCGCCATAAACTGCGTAGGCGAGGTGAAACGCATCGTCTTACCCTGTCTCACATGTAGATAAGGCTGGTTGCGGCGGAACTGTCCGCTACAGACCTTACAGAAAGCGATACACGAGCGATGGTTCGGGTCAATATTCGCGGTAATCTTGAAAATAAAGCCAGTAAATTTCGGTTCCTCAGGCTGCACATTACGTTCCTCGGCCTTTGTTGGCCGTGGACTCGGTGCAATTTCCACGAAGCAGTTCAGCAGTTCCTGCACACCGAAGTTGTTCAATGCCGATCCAAAGAATACAGGGGCAACCTCCGCCTCACGATATGACTCCACATCGAATGTGGGGTATACCCCCTCTACCAGTTCCAAGTCCTCACGCAGTTTGGCTGCATTCTCCTCACCTACCCGTTCGTCCAACTCCACACTGTTGATATCCACCTCAACCTTGTCAGTCACACGTTGCTTATCAGGTGTGAAGAGATCGAGTTTCTCTTCGTAGATATTATACACACCTTTGAACTTTGCGCCTTGATTAATCGGCCAACTCAACGGTCGCACTTTAATCTCCAGCTCTTGCTCCAGCTCATCAAGTAAATCAAAGGGGTCACGTCCCTCACGGTCCATCTTATTGATAAAGATGATGACAGGAGTCTTACGCATACGACAGACTGTCATCAACTTTCGAGTCTGCGTCTCCACACCCTTGGCACCGTCGACCACTATGATAGCCGAGTCAACGGCAGTCAGCGTGCGGAAGGTATCCTCCGCGAAGTCCTGGTGTCCAGGAGTGTCGAGAATATTCACCTTATATTCGATATCCGAGCCCTGAGGGGTATAATCGAACTCCATCACAGAGGTTGAAACCGAGATGCCACGCTGTTTTTCAATATCCATCCAGTCGCTAGTAGCCGTCTTCTTGATTTTGTTGTTCTTGACAGCTCCAGCCACTTGTATTTGTCCACCAAACAGCAGGAATTTCTCCGTCAGCGTTGTCTTACCTGCATCAGGGTGCGAGATAATCGCAAATGTCCTTCTTCTTCCTATTTCTTCACGCATTTTTTCTTTTTATATATGTTCAGACGAGCAAGCTCGGAACTTGATTCATAATTCTCTCGTTATATCTTTCATGCAGTCAGCAAGTGATTCTTCCCAATAAGGAATGCTGATGCCATAGGTCTCTTTGATCTTCGTCTTGTCAAGCACAGAGTAATGCGGTCGTCTGGCTGGTGTGGGATAATCGACTGTATGCAACGGCCGGACCTCACAGTCAGTAATGCCAGCTATACGATGTATCGCCTTCGCGAAGTCATACCAGGAAATCACGCCCTCATTCGAGAAGTGATAGATGCCAGGCACAACTCCTTGATTGATAACAGCAAAGATAGCCACCGCCAGGTCGCGCGCATAGGTCGGTGTCCCGACCTGATCGAAGATCACGCCCAACTCCTGTCGCTCCTTGCCCAAACGAATCATCGTCTTTACAAAGTTATTGCCAAAAGCGGAATAGAGCCACGCCGTACGGATAATCATCGTTCGATGGCATGTTGCCATCACGGTTTGCTCTCCTTCCAACTTCGTGGTGCCATAGATGCTGTCAGGACATGTCGGATCAGTCTCCACATAAGGCTGATGACCTGTGCCATCAAACACATAATCGGTAGATATCTGTATCATCCATCCACCGCGTCGCTCCACCGCTGCAGCCAAAAAACCTGGAGCGGTCGCATTCAACATACGACAAATGGAAGGATTCTCCTCGGCCTTATCGACAGCAGTATAGGCAGCACAGTTAACGATACCATCTATCTCATGCTCGTCAACATAACGTTCAATTGCCACCTCGTCTGTAATATCGAGATCTTCAACATCCGTATTAAAATAGAGGTGCTGGGGGTTCTTTTCCTCCAGCAGCTGCATTTCGTTTCCCAGTTGGCCTTTACAGCCCGTCACCAGTATCTTCATGTCTATTCGAACTTCAGTCCTTCCTCTTTGTCCTTCTTGTAATAGTCAGAGAGCATGCCCACGAATGTCGATATTTCCTTCACTGCATGTAGTGTGTCGGGCGAGATATCCTTCTTCTGCAGACGTAGCATCATCACACCGTATAATGAATTTAGACAGGTCTCTATTTCATTTTCCTCCTTGTCGGCCCCGCGATTGCGCAACTCGACAATAAACGGTAGGACCTTATAATATGCAGTATTATAAAATGGAAACTTCGTCGACTGTAGCAGTTGGTTATGCAAGTCTGTCAGCATCTGCATTGTCACCTTGTTGATCTGCAGATGACCTTTCTCACGGCAACCTTCCTGATTCATCATCCTAATTAAGTTTCCAAACCAGTCGGTCTCCTCCTCCTTCTGCTCGTCACTATAGTCGAAACGAGCCACATACTCATCACGAACCCTGCGCAATGAACAGTCAAATGCACGTATCGTATCCTCAATCTGCCACATATACAACAGATATTCGGCAATATTCTTTTTCCTCAGTTCCTGTGCAATAAACACTTTTTTCTTTTTTACTTTATTATTTCTTAAAAGAATCTCACAAGATTCGTGGTCGTACCAAGCAGCATGATAACACTTCCGATAATCACAGCCACGCCAATAACTTGGTTGATGATCTTGATGCCATTGGTATCAAACTTAGTACGAATCTTATCTACCAACCACGTCAGGCCCCACCACCAAAGGAGGGCACCACACACGATACTGGCAAACCCCACGAGCATCTCGAACGGATGATTCGGCAGCACAAACGCAAACTGTGCATACATCGCCAAAAAGAGGAAGATAATCAGTGGATTAGAGAACGTGACGAGGAAGGCAGTCCATGTATTATACCAGAGCGTACCCTTCTGTTGTCCCGACTGGTGCATCTTCCGCGTCGGATCAGTGCGATAGGTATAGATACCGAAGCAGAGTAGCATCACACTTCCCACGATCTGTAGGTAGAAACGATTCTGATCGTTATTGATCAGATCCATGACAAACGACATGCCGAATCCTGCGAAGGCGGCATAGATGATATCACTGGCTGCGGCTCCCACCCCAGTGGCAAGACCAAACCAGCGTCCTTTATTCAGCGTACGCTGTACGCAAAGGATACCTACAGGACCCATCGGGGCAGAGGCAATCACGCCAATCATCATCCCCTTGAAAATAAAGTCCAATATGTTAATTGGTACATGAAACGGCATAACGAGTGCAAAGATACAAAGAAATGCCCGAAAAAACAAATTTCATGGTTAATTTCCGTAAAATATCACAGAGTTTGACAGATTTTACGTAACTTTGCGATAGAAATCGTGAAGAGACAATCAATAAACAATAAAACTTAAAATACATATGAATGATCAAACTGTTATGAAGCCGTATGTCATCGGCTTAGACCTGGGAGGCACAAACTCTGTATTCGGTATTGTAGACGCGCGTGGAGATATCAAGGCGACCACAGCCATCAAGACGGGCAGCTACGAGAAGGTGGAAGAATATGTTGACGCCTGCGTAGATGTGCTGCAGGTGATTATAGACCAGGTTGGCGGCATCGAGAAGATTAAGGCGATGGGTATCGGCGCTCCTAATGGCAATTTCT
Source organism: Prevotella aff. ruminicola Tc2-24 (assembly GCF_900110895.1). Classification (GTDB taxonomy): domain Bacteria; phylum Bacteroidota; class Bacteroidia; order Bacteroidales; family Bacteroidaceae; genus Prevotella. Next base: position 736,238 of record NZ_FOIQ01000001.1, read on the forward strand.
ATAACGGTACTATCGAGTTCGCCCCCAACCTACCTTGGGCTCACGACGGTGTAGTGCCCTTGGCCAAGATGTTCAGCGAACGATTGAATGGAATCCCTGTAGCATTGACCAATGACGCAAATGCTGCCGCCATCGGCGAGATGGTATACGGTGTGGCTCGTGGCATGAAGAACTTTATCGTGATTACCCTCGGAACAGGTGTAGGATCAGGTATTGTGGTCAACGGCCAACTGCTCTATGGTCACGACGGCTTTGCTGGTGAGTTGGGGCATGTAACGATGGTACGCGGCGAGGAAGGTCGCATGTGTGGCTGTGGCCGTAAGGGTTGTCTGGAATGCTACTGCTCCGCTACAGGTGTGGCTCGCACGGCTCGTGAGTTATTATCGAAGACAGAGCGCCCCAGTCTACTCCGCGAACTTGATCCAGAGAAGATTACCTCTCTCGATGTAAGTATTGCTGCTGGCAAGGGCGACGAACTGGCCAAGGAAATCTATGACTTCACGGGTCATATGCTTGGTGAGGCCTGTGCCGATTTCGCTGCTTTCTCATCACCAGAGGCTTTCATCTTCTTTGGAGGTATGGTGAAGGCAGGTGAACTCATCATGAAACCTATCCGGGAGGCATATAACGAGCATGTGCTGAAGATATTTAAGAACAAGGCACAGTTCCTCGTGAGTGGCCTAGACGGTGCCAGCGCTGCTGTGCTTGGTGCTTCCGCCATTGGTTGGGAAATCCAATAGGAATCATCTGGACATTCCGATATTACTTCAGGCCGTCGACATTCAAGTCGACGGCTTTTCTGTAGGCTAATCCCGTAAGTACGCAACAGAGATCACCGTTTTGGTTTGTGACGCGTACCTCAACATAGGGAATCTTATGATGGTTGAAGATCTCCGTGGCCTCAGCAATGAGCGTATCACCCTCCTTGGCACTTTTCAGGAACACGATATGATTCTCTATACCGAAGGTCATCGCGCCCCGACTGTTCATAACAGCGGCAAGTGCAATATCAGCCAATGTAAAATATGCTCCCCCCTGACAAACACCTCCTGCGTTCAGATGATGTGATGTCACGATGAGTTCCGCACAAGCATACCCTTCACGAACCTCTTTTAATATACAGCCGTTGTCCGCTGCGAAACGGTCACCCTGTACCAAAAAATCTTTTAAAGTCATCGTCAACTAAGAATTTGTCGGCAAAATTAAGCTATTTCTTTCATTTTATTAAAAAAAACGCAGAAAAGTTTGCACAGAAACAGAAATATATATACCTTTGCAGCCAGAAAAAAGAAATTCTGAAATGAAAATGATGAATAACTATTGGTGGTGGCAGAGCTCGAGATCAAAAACGTCGCGAGGCTGATAGCCGTATATGTTATTCAACCACAGATACAAAGGGCTCGTCGCGACAGCGGCGAGCTTTTTTAATGTCAATCACAAAAACAACCAAATATATGAAAGAGAATTATCTTGTAGATGAGAAAGGGTTTTACGGAGAGTTCGGTGGTGCCTATGTGCCAGAGATTCTCTACAAGTGCGTACACGACCTACAGGAGGCCTATCGCCCCATCATCGAGTCAGAGGAGTTCAAGAAAGAGTACCACGCCCTGTTAAAAGACTATGTGGGGCGTCCCTCACCACTCTACTATGCCAAGCGAATGAGTGAGAAATATGGCTGTAAACTCTATCTGAAGCGTGAAGACCTGAACCATACTGGTGCGCACAAGATCAACAACACCATCGGACAGATATTATTGGCTAAAAAGATGGGGAAGACGCGTATTATCGCAGAGACAGGTGCTGGACAGCACGGTGTAGCCACAGCAACCGTCTGTGCGCTGATGAATATGAAGTGCGAAGTGTTCATGGGCGCGACAGACGTGGAACGGCAACACACAAATGTGGAACGCATGAAGATGCTGGGAGCCGAGGTTCATCCCGTCCGCACTGGTAACATGACACTCTCTGATGCTTGTAGCGCTGCCATCCGCGACTGGTGTTGTCATCCTGCCGATACCTTTTATATCGTGGGTTCGACTATGGGACCACACCCATACCCCGACCTTGTGGCACAGATGCAGAGCGTCATCTCCGAAGAGATCAAATGGCAGTTGGAAGAGAAAGAAGGTCGTGACTATCCCGACTATCTCATCGCCTGCATCGGTGGCGGCAGTAATGCCGCTGGCACAATTTACCACTATGTCGACGACGAGCGTGTGAAGATTGTACTAGCAGAGGCGGGCGGACACGGTTGGCAGACAGACCACACGGCTGCTACCATCCACAAGGGGGTAACAGGTATCCTGCATGGTGCGAAGATGCTTGTCATGCAGGATGAGGATGGTCAAATACAGGAGGCCTTTACAATCTCGGCCGGCCTCGACTACCCCGGCGTTGGTCCCATGCATTGTAACATGGCGAAGAAAGGCCGTACGAAAGTGCTCAGCATCAACGACGACGAGGCTGTCTACGGTGGCTATGAACTGACTCGCATGGAGGGTATCATACCTGCCATCGAAAGTGCACACGCCATCGCAGCCCTGAAGAAACTGACTTTCAAGCCCGACGATCTGGTCGTGCTTACTGTCAGCGGGCGTGGCGACAAGGATGTACAGACCTACCTCAGCAACAAGGCTATGGCGAAAGAATACGGCAATTTCTAATGAATAAAGAATCATTCAACAGAAGAAACTGAGATACTAAGAAAAAAGACGACTATGAGTACTTTTCATTATACCACAACATCGAAGACCATCCTTGCGGATCTCTATACCCCAGTAGGTGTGTATATGCGACTCCGCGACATCTACCCCCAGAGTGCCCTGATGGAGAGCTCCGACTACCACGACTCCAACAACTCCCGCTCGTTTATCGGCATCAACCCGATAGCTAGTGTCGCCATCGGTCATGGAGAGTCGACCATCACCTTCCCCGACGGACATACCGAGCAACACCACGTAGATGCAGAATACCGCTCTGACAAAGCCATCCACGCACTCATTGACACCATCCACGTAGAGGGAGATCATGCCAACATCTGCGGGCTCTATGGCTACACTTCATTCAATGCCGTACGCTATTTTGAGAACATCGCCGTAAAAGACGAGACCCAGCAGAAGAACGATGCCCCCGACATGCTATATATTCTCTACAAGGATATCATCGTGTTCGATCACTTCAACAACCAGCTTACTATCGTCACGTTGGGCGATGAGCAGGAACTCGACACCATTTACAAACAAATGAACAAGACCAACGTACAAGCCTATGAATTCCACCCCATAGGTGAGACCACCTCGCCACTAACCGACGAAGAGCACAAGGCCAATATCCGCAAGGGCATCAAACATTGTCTACGAGGCGATGTTTTCCAAATTGTACTCTCACGACGATTCATTCAAAGGTACGAGGGCGACGATTTCAAGCTCTACCGAGCTCTGCGCAGTATTAACCCTTCACCTTATTTATTCTATTTCGACTTTGGCGGCTTCCGCATCTTCGGCTCTTCGCCCGAGACCCACTGTCGCATCGAGAAATGTTCAATGAGCAATGATCAATGTTCAATGTACAAAGCCTACATCGACCCCATCGCTGGTACAACGAAGCGTACAGGTGACGCAGAGGCCGACCGTCAAGGAGCTGAGTTTCTGCGTAACGACCCAAAGGAAAATGCCGAACACGTCATGCTAGTCGACCTGGCCCGCAACGACCTCTCAAGAAACTGCCACGACGTAAAGGTTGACTTTTACAAGGATCTGCAGTACTACTCTCATGTTATTCATCTCGTGAGTCGTGTCAGCGGTGAACTCGACAAGGGCGCCGATCCTATCAAAGCTTTCATCGACACCTTCCCTGCCGGCACGCTCTCTGGCGCACCTAAGGTGCGCGCTATGCAACTTATCTCAGAATACGAGCCACACAACCGTGGTGCCTATGGTGGCTGCATCGGATACATCGGATTGGATGGTTCTCTGAACCAAGCCATCACCATCCGCACGTTCGTATCACGCAACGGAGAACTATGGTTCCAAGCTGGCGGTGGCATCGTGGCCAAAAGCAACGAAGAATACGAGCTACAAGAGGTTAACAATAAACTAGGAGCATTAAGGAATGCGATTATTAAAGCAGAAAACCTTTAAAAAACAAAAGGCAAAAGATTGCGATTAATATAATCTGTGAGAGAAAAAACGAACCAATATGAAGATAGTAATTATAGACAACTACGACTCATTCACCTATAATCTGAGTCATCTGGTCAAGGAACTGGGAGCCGAGGTGACCGTTGTACGCAACGACCAGTTCGAGCTCTCCGACCTTATGGCCTATAGTAAGATTATCCTCTCGCCAGGTCCTGGTATCCCATCCGAGGCAGGCCTGCTACTCAATGTCATCCGCACTTATGCTGGCAAGAAGCCCATTCTCGGCGTCTGCCTCGGCCATCAGGCCATTGGTGAGGTGTTCGGTGCACGTCTGGAAAACCTCTCCGATGTGTACCATGGTGTAGCCACCGAAGGCACCCAATTTGGCAACGACGAGATTTTCAGCGGACTGCCCAAGCGCATCACGATGGGCCGCTACCATTCGTGGGTGGTGGCCAAGGATGGACTGCCCGACTGTCTGGAAGTGACCGCTGAGAGCGACGAGGGACAGATTATGGCACTACGTCACAAGACACTAAACATACGAGGCATACAGTTCCACCCCGAGAGTGTGCTCACCCCAGACGGACGGAAAATGCTCCAAAACTGGTTGTTCCTGTAAAAGAAAAAGAAATAAAAATAAAAGATATGGCACAGACAATGAAAGACATCCTGAACAGGATGCTAAACCACGAGGAACTGTCTCGTGAAGAAATGAAGAACATTCTGATTGGCATCACACAGAGTGAGTATCCCACAGAACAGATTACAGCACTGCTCACAGCCCTGCAGATGCGTGGCGTGACGGTCGACGAGCTTCTCGGCTTCCGCGACGGCATCCTCGAGACGGGTGTGCCCGCTATTCTGAACGCCGATCGTTACATCGACGTCGTAGGCACAGGTGGAGATCGTAAAAACACCTTCAACATCTCCACGACGAGTTGCTTCGTCATCGCTGGCGCTGGCTACAAGGTGGCCAAGCACGGCAATTACGCTGCCACCTCCGTCAGCGGAGCCTCAAACGTAATCCAGCACCACGGCATCAAGTTCACAGACGACGTGAACCGTCTGAACCGTAGTCTCGACGAGGCTGGTATCGTCTACCTACATGCACAGCTCTTCGCCAAGGCCATGAAGTTCGTTGGACCTATCCGCAAGGCTCTGCAATTCCCCACCATCTTCAACCTACTGGGACCACTGGTTAACCCCAGTCAGCCGCAATGTCAGTTACTCGGCGTAGCTAACCTCGACCAGATGCGCCTCTATCATCAGGTATACCAAAAGATTGGCATCGACTACGGTATTGTTAACTCCATCGACGGCTACGACGAGATCTCTCTCACCGGCGACTTCAAGGTAACCACCAATCAGTATGAGCGTATCTTCAAACCACAGGATCTAGGCTTCGCCATCGCTAAGCCAGAGGAACTGGTTGGTGGTGCTACAGAGGAAGAGGCAGCCGCCATCTTCGACAGTGTGCTCGAGAACCGTGCCTTGCCTGCCCAGAAGAATATTGTGCTTGCCAATGCCGCCTTTGCCATTCAAGTGCTCGAAAAGGGGCAGAAGAGCATTGAGGAGTGTGTTGCCATCGCTAAGGAGTCTATCGACAGCGGCTCAGCCCTCAGGACCTTCAAGAAATTCGTTGAGTTGAACTCATAACCCATCACAGACAAGAAAGTATCATGACAGATATCTTAGAAGAAATCATAGCCCACAAACGTGAGGAGGTCAAGCGCTTCAAAGAGCAATTAAGCGAGCACGATATACACCGTATGGTAGAACCGTTGCTCGACTTCCGTCCCGCATCAATGGCAACCGCCCTCAGGGAGTCCTCATCCGGCATCATCGCCGAGTTCAAACGTCGTTCACCGTCAAAGGGCTGGATTAAGGAAGAGGGGAAGGCCGAAATCATCCCCCTAAGCTATCAGCAGCATGGTGCTGCAGCCTTGTCCATACTCACCGACGAGCAATTCTTCGGAGGCTGCGACGCTTTTATTAAGGCAGCCCGGACAGCCGGTGTCACCATCCCCATCCTCTACAAGAACTTTATCATCGACGAGTACCAGTTATTTCAGGCACGTCTCTGCGGAGCTAGTGCCGTACTACTGATTGCAGCCGACTTGACAAAGCTGGAGTGCAGATCACTGCTCACCATCGCCCACGAGTTGGGACTCGAAGTATTACTCGAGACACACGCCGAAGCCGAGTTGGAGTATGCCGAGTTGGAGCCCGACATGTGCGGCATTAACAACCGCCATCTCGGCACATTCATCACTGATGTGCAGACCTCCTTCCGTCTTGCCGATAAACTTTGTACTGCATGCGATGGCACCTCTGCCCCCGTTCTCATCAGTGAGAGTGGCATCTCCGATCCTACTACCGTCCGCGCTCTCCGCTCTGCGGGCTTCCGTGGTTTCCTTATCGGAGAGACCTTCATGAAGACCGTCGATCCGGGACAGTCACTCAGCAATTTCATCTCACAGCTATGACTAGCAGACCCATCATCAAAGTGTGCGGCATGCGCGAGACCGAGAATATTCGCGAGGTCGAGGCCCTCGGCATTGACTGGCTCGGAATGATTTTCTGGCCGAAGTCGAAGCGCTATGTGGCGACCCCGCCGAGTTACCTGCCTACGGATGTCAAGAAGGTGGGTGTATTCGTCGACGCCAGTCTCGAAGATATCTGTCAGCACATACACAACTACCAATTGGACATCATCCAGTTGCATGGTAGTGAGCATCCCGAGTTCCTTCGCGACCTCCGTAACACTTGTGGCAGTGTTTCTACCATCAAGATCATCAAGGCATTCAACATCGCCACGGTCGATGATCTTCTACTCACGGAGTCCTATGCCGGTCTCGCAGACTATTTCCTCTTCGACACAAAAGGAAAGATGGTGGGCGGCAATGGTGAGCAATTCGACTGGAGCATACTCGTCCACTACCACGGTACCACGCCCTATATTCTCAGTGGCGGCATCGGTCCCAAAGACGCCGAACGAGTATATTCATTCCTCCACGACAATCACGTCAGTGACAGCTTTTTGGAACACGGGAAGTTAAACATAGGGCACTGCATCGGTATCGACCTCAACTCACGCTTTGAGACTGTCCCAGGCCTCAAAGACATCAACAAGCTCAAAACATTCGTTGAAGAAATAAGAAAGTAAATAAAAAATATGACAAACAAGATCAATCAACTTTTCGCAAACAGCAAGAATCGCAAGCTTCTCTCGCTCTATTTCTGCGCCGGATGTCCCACACTCGAGGGTACTGGCGAGGTGATTAAGACCATGCAGCGCCGTGGTATCGCAATGATTGAGGTGGGTATTCCATTCAGTGACCCTCTTGCCGACGGTCCCGTCATCCAAGGAGCCGCTACTCAGGCCCTGAAGAACGGAATGAACCTCAAGACACTCTTCGCCCAACTGAAGGCCATCAAAGACGAGGTGGAGATACCTCTGGTGCTGATGGGCTACCTCAACCCCATCCTTCGATACGGTTTCGAGGCCTTCTGCCAAAGCTGCGTCGAAAGTGGTGTCAGTGGCATGATCATCCCAGACCTGCCCTTCAAAGACTATCAAGATATTGTGAAGCCCATCGCCGATAAGTACGACCTGCGCGTCATCATGCTCATCACTCCTGAGACCACCGAGGATCGTATCCGTTTCATCGACAACCACACCGACGGTTTCATCTATATGGTCTCATCAGCTGCCATCACGGGTGCTCAGAAGAGCTTCGACGATGCCAAGCAAGACTACTTCCGTCGTATTAATGCAATGGATCTGCGCAACCCCCGTATGATTGGCTTCGGAATCTCCAACAAGCAGACCCTCGAGGCTGCCCAACAGAATGCGAATGGTGCCATCATCGGTTCGAAGTTTGTCACTCTGCTGAATGAGAGCAGCAATGCCGATGAGGCCCTCGATCGTCTATTCGAAGCCCTCGAGAAATAGTTGTAGGCAGTAAAAAACTGCCTACAACTATTTCATATCTTCAGTTGGAGTATCCTTTCTATAATCTACAACCATGCTACGACACTGTAGCACCGTTAGAAATATTTTTGTCGGAGTTGAATTCTGGACAGAATGGAGTCCATCGGGAATCAGAAAGCCATCAGCAACCTTTGAATATATGTTGTTATGCATTTATTCTCAAAAAAGACCCATATGTTTTGGCTATTAGAAATTATTTATATACCTTTGCATCAGTCCTTTAAAAGACCTAAAATCTGATCATTCATTATGCTAATTAATAAACCTACATCATTAAAATGAAAGAGATAAAGAAAAAGTACGAAAGACCTTGCATGAAGGTTTATGAGACAGAGAACTACCCGCAGCTATTAGCTGGTAGCGGTACGGCCGATCCTTTTGATCCAGAAGATATCTAAACAACGCCAACCACAAACGACATGAGGAAATACGCACAAATCATTTTCACAATTGCGATCTCCATGCTAGCAACAGCATGCGCAAACGAAGATAGACTCTCTAAAGAGTCTCTAATCTGTAAGAGTATCATAGCAACTATCGACAATGGGAGTACCACTCGTGCCGCTGTCGACGATGTTAATATCGTGTGGACCAGTGAGGATGCTATTAAAGTGTTCAACAGCGACGGCTCTAAGGACGAGACATGGAACATTAAAGCGAAAGACAGTGGCAAGCAGAGCGCCAGCTTCACCTATGCAGGGGCACCAGTGATTGAAAACGGCACAGAGGCATATGCCGTCTTCCCAGCCTCTAATGTCGATGCTTTGTCATCGAAGAAGTTGACCATGACGCTACCCAATGAAATCGCCTACAGTTCGCAGACGGTTGACGAAAAAGAACTGATGAAGACAGTCATTCCAATGTGGGCATCGTGGAATACTTCCCTAGCGTTCCACCATCTGGCAGCTATGATCAGGATTAAATTCAAGAACCTCCCTGTGGGGACATCGGACATTATTTTATCGTCATCCACACAGTTCCTCTCAGGTACGTTTACCTCGGGCAGTCTGTCGGAAACATCCCTGCCCAAGCTATCTTATGTCTCCGGAGGTGCTAAGCAAGTGAAGGTGACCTTTCCAGAGACGACCAGTCAGGAGAACCGTATAGTGTTCATACCAATCCCTGCCAACACCTATGATCTGAAGCTACAGGCAAAGGTTCATGGTGAGATCAGAGACATCAAGTCGTGGACAAGCCGTGAGTTCGCACGTGGCAAACTCTATCGCGCAGAAGTGAATTACGTGGATATAACAGCAGGATCTCCTTCTGAGATCAGCGATAAAATCAGTACCATAGGAAATGGTGAGAAGATTGAGGTAAATATCACCAGCGCCTCCGAAAGTGGTATAGAATCTGGAAATGGAGACAACACCATCGCCATACCAAACATCGGCGGGAACGCATCTATCGGACTGAACTTCGCTCAACCGATTGTCGGCACATCCGTTACCAGTCCATTGGTTATCACGGACAACTCTTCCAGCGACTCTAGCGAGGCACAGAATAGTCTGACCATTACACAGCCCGATGCTTCTGACGTCAGTCTGGATATCAGTCTGCCTAAGACAACTGTGGCTCTGGAATCATCGGGCTCGACCACGGTATACAAGTCAATCACTGCCACCACCGCCACCAATACACTAATCATTGGCCATGGTGTAAGAGTGGAGAACCTAAGCATTAACGGTGGTAACATCATCATTGATGGTGGCAAGGTGGACAATATCATCAACAACTCCACAATGGGTACAACAATCACCGCCACCAACAAGGACAACCTTATCGATGTCATCACAACCGCCCACGACATCACCCTTGGCAGCAAAGATTCCAAAGCGGAAGTTGTCACCGTCGGTACAATGATCATTACAGGTGGAACGACCACCATGACGAAATGTAAAGTAACAGGCTCAGTGACACATAGCTCCCCATCGATGCTAAAGATGACCTATAGCGGCAGTAACAGTATCAAAAAACTTCATCTCTCCTCTGGCTCTGCCGGTGCTGAGATCTACGGTATGGTCGACGATCTCGTTGTTAACACAGATAATGCTATCATCGATTGCAAATATGGCAGTTCAGGTTGTGGCATCAAGTCCTTAACCACCAACGAGCCATTAAAGGAGATTATCTGGAGTACCCTAAACCAAGGCATCCTCTCAGATGTAAGCTACAAGACAAAGACACTGACTATCAAAACCAGCAGTTCGAATGCCCAGGTGTTCAATCTGGTCCCAGGAGGAAACATTGACAATATTAAGTTGGAAAAAGACATCAATGTGTTCCTGACAGCCGATGAAGGTCTTCGGTGGGGAGAGATAAATACCATAGGAGGTACATATGACTGTATCTACCAAATTTCACCAACCTCTGACCCTGAAGAAGGCCGTGTTTCTTTATCTCTCGACGGAGAGACTGGAACATACTATACCTTCCCTAACATCAAGGCGGCATATAACTATGCCTACTACATTAAAAAGAATACTGTCATAAACATCAAACTGAACAACGACATCGACAGTAAGGACTATCTCTCCTTTGGCTCTGGCTATGATGTGACTATCAACCTAAACGGTTATCATCTGAAGTTTACTGGACGTTACAACTTCGGCACCAATTCTGCTGACAAGTCCAAGCTCTATAGTAACATCTATCTCTTCAATGGTGGTAGACTGACATTCACAGGCAATGGTAAGGTGACCTCCGATGTGACGACAGATGCGATGTGCTATATGAAGACATCCAGTGCCACGAACACCAGTCTGACATTCAACGGGAATGCAGAATATGTCGCGCCAACGCGTATGGTCTGGACAGAGCGCGGTAAGAAATCCAGCGGTTCCCTCTACGACGGCATTCCCACATGCGTTGTCAACGGAGGTAGGTTCAGTCAGTTGGAAAAGGGTGAGCTCTTCTACGTATATACTGGCAATCTGACCATCAATGGTGGCGAGTTCAATGCCGACGGCAGCAAGTTCACCCTCAACTGCTTTGATGCCAACCGCACCAATAAAGATACGAACCAGAATACTGGTGCTGCGAAGATTACCGTACTGGGGGGCCGGTTCTACAAGTTCGATCCTGCCAACAATGCTGCAGAGGGTGCTGGCACCAACTACGTGCTGACAGGCTACAAGTCTGTTCCCGATGGTGACTGGTACATAGTAACCTCAGAATAGATTCTTTTATTGCATTGGCGATAGAGAGATCGAGCAATTCGTAACCACGGAGGTTCAGATGAATCAGATCGTCCATGAATAGCGATTGATTGATGCCCAGACCATTTCTATTCCATCGTGACACAGGAATATAAACGATCTGATCCATCAGAGCCTCATCGTTAAGCATCTGGAATAGGGCTTCGCGATATGCCGTGACACTGTACATACGACAGTCCGTCATCACGGATTTCAGGAAGTCGCCCACCCTATCCTTCATAGGTTTTCCCCCATAGATATGCCAGATATCGACATCTGGCATTTCCAAGACGACAGGACGGATTTGATGATCCAATAAAAAAGTGAGTATCAGACGATAATAATGGCAGTACTGACGAGGCCCAAGATTGGCAGCTGCATCATTTATGCCGGCAGAGATAATGCAGAAGTCGGGATGCTCAACCAACAACGGACGGGTGCCATAGCCATCATCCTGAAACATCAGATGATAGATGCCACGACTCTTCTCACCTCCCTTGCCTGATGAGCGGAACAGGACAGGTCTGCCAACCTCACGAGACAAAAGAGCCTGAAAAACAGTGTCGCCCATCATCGTCTGATGCAGTCCAGCCCAGCTATCCCCTATCATGACTACCCTCAACGTATCGTCGTGGTGACGGATCATCTCATAGGCAGGACGAGCTTCGTCAAGAGCCCAAAGATGTCGCCATCGTAGATATAGAAGGCCAAAGATGAGTACCAAAGCCACGACAGCACAGATCACAACGGCGAAGATCCTACATGTCTTCATGTCATCTGATGTTTGACTGCAAAAATAGTGATTTATTTCTATATATCCCAAATAAACACTACTTTTTCTTGTATAATCCAACAGATTATCCTATATTTGCACTGCAGAAAATGTAAAGAATGTACAACGGTCATGAGAATTATCTGTGATGCTCCAGGACAGACGTGCAATAGGCTTTGGACATATGTAACCTCCATTGCACGATGCATTGCCGAGAGGAAAAGAATGGTTATTCTTTTCTTCGACTGGACAATCGAGGACTTTCCCAACCTGCTTCACTGCCCATTCATCTACTTCCCCTTATACCATAAGTGGTATCTCGAGAGAGGCAATGGCTGGAATAATTACAAGGGACTGACCTGGAAGGTAACGCACAACGAGCGATGGGACCGGATATTCAAATTCTTCGGATGCACCAAGGGATGGAGTACACGAACTGACACCCATTATCTAGAACAGACAAAACATGAACTTCAGCACATTTTCCGTCCTCACGACGATATCACCAGCAAGGCGGAATGGCTGATGAGTGAGATGAGGCAATCCGCCGATATGGTCGTTGGCGTACATATCCGTCGTGGAGACTATGCGACATGGAACCAGGGAAGATTTTTCTACGAATTGGAGGATTATCACCAGTTCATGCTACGACTTCAAAAGTTATACAAAAATAAAAAGGTCGCCTTCTTCATTAGCAGCAATGAAGATTTCGCGATGGATATGTTCCCGGACTGCTATTGTCGTCGCTTCGGTAAAGAGCCGTCTGGCGCCATCCTTGATCTATATACGCTCTCGATATGCGACCGTATCATCGGTCCCTTCAGCAGCTACTCCCGTTGGGCTTCATTTATCGGTGAAGTACCTCTTTGTTTTCTGGAGACCAGAGAACAGCAGTTCACGGAGGACAGTTTTTCGAAAATTATCGACTTCTTCCATTTTGAAAACGGCAAAGAGATCTTAGACTGGTAGATCATATGAAAATCGCGATCCTGACATCTGGCATCCTACCCGTTCCTGCCGTACAAGGAGGAGCTGTAGAGAACTTGATAGACTTCTATCTGGCATATAACAATCAGCATAGGCTTCACGATATCACCATCTACAGTGTGTGGCATCCTGATGTAAAGAAGCATCCCGCCCAGAAATCAGAAGTGAACCACTATGTGTATATCAAGGTTCGTTCCCTCTTTGCAAGGATCAGAAAGAAAATCTACCAGAAAACGCATGGTAAGGAATACTACCACTACGCCATCGAATATTTCCTTGATCAGGCCCTGCGACATCTCAAGAAGCGACACTACGACCTCATCGTTCTAGAGAACCGACCTGGTTATGCGCTTAAACTAAAGGATGAGACGACAGCAAGGCTAGTCTACCACCTACACAACGAGAAATTAAGCTATAACTCTCCTAAAGCCAAAGAGATCTACGATGCGGCATCTGTGATTGTATCTGTGTCTGACCATATCACAAGGTGTGTCCAGGCCATCCTTCCAGGAGACAACAAGTGTGTCACCGTGCATAACGGCATCGACCTGAAGGCTTTCTCTCCAATCACGAAAAGAGAAATCAGCAGGAAAGATGTTCGACTCTCCGATGACGATTTCGTCATTGTGTTCAGTGGACGGATCAACAAAGAGAAGGGAATCAGTGAATTAGTTGATGCCATGCTCAGACTGAAGGAGTATGCGCATATCAGACTGCTTGTCCTAGGCAGCACGTTCTATGGCAATACGGGCATCAACGATTCATATATCAACCTGTTGCAGAAGAAGACGAAGGATATTGAGAATCAGATTATCTTTACGGGTTTCATACCCTACTCGCAGGTGCCGGATTACATCCGACTGGCTGACGCGGCAGTCATCCCCTCTGTCTGGGACGACCCTTTCCCAACTACCGTTCTGGAGGCACAGGCGATGGGACTGCCTATCATCGCTACACGACGCGGCGGCATCCCAGAGGAAGTAACAGAACATAATGCCATACTGCTCGACACAGACGATCAGTTCGTCGATCACCTAACTTCAGCCATTCTCGATCTCTATGACCATCCTGAGAAACGGGCGGCAATGGCGCAGGCTTCCATTGAGCATGCCAGGCTCTTCGACAAGGACACCTTCGCCCAACAATTCTTCACTGCAATAGAAAAATGACAAATGACCACCTGACATGAAAAAAATCAAATCCTATATTCAACTGCTTCGGCCTCTGCAGTGGCTCAAAAACGGGTTCGTGTTCGCACCTATTTTCTTTAGTAGTAACCTGCTGAAAGAAGCATTCTTCTGGCCCACGTTCATCGTGTTCGTTTCGTTCTGCCTTATTTCCAGTTCCATCTACTGCTTCAACGACCTGCAGGATGTAAAGGCCGACCGTCAGCATCCTAAGAAATGTAAGCGTCCGATAGCCTCGGGAGCTGTATCGACAAGCGGCGGATATACGATGATGATTCTCTGCACTATCAGCGCCTTTGCTCTGCTGACACTCATACAGAGTCAGAATGCCCCATTTCTCTATGGTATCATCATCGCCTACTGGCTCATGAACATCGCCTACTGTGTTCGTCTGAAACAGTATGCCATCGTCGATGTATCAATCATCGCCATCGGTTTCGTGATGCGCGTACTCATCGGAGGACTGGCAACTGACATCTGGGTGTCGCACTGGCTTGTGATGATGACTTTCCTCGTCACACTGTTCCTCGCTTTTACCAAACGTAACGACGATTATCGTATCTTCGAGCAGACGGGCACAAAGCCGAGGGTTAGCATTACAGGCTACAACAAGACATTCATCAACGAGGCAACAGCAATCATCGCCGCAATTACGATGGTGTGCTACATCATGTATACCATGTCGGAAGAAGTAATCGCACGAATGGGAACTCGCTATGTCTATCTGACAAGCGGATGGGTGCTGGCAGGACTGCTACGCTACCTGCAGAACATGATTGTCTATGGATTAAGCGGTAGTCCGACGAAGGCTCTGGTGAAAGATCATTTCATTCAATTCTGCATCATCGGTTGGATTGCGTCGTTCTTCATCATCATTTACCTATAGGCTGTTCTTTCGCATACTTCACTCCGAAGAGATAGTGCCCCAGAAAAGGACTGAGGCGAATGATGCGGCTAGCCAGTAGACTGAGTGCCAAAATTACAAGTGAGATGACCATGATCGCCACGAACTCGACAAGTCGGCTATCAAAGGCTTGCAGTCGATCTGCATATGGCATTAGGAATCGAGGCAGGAAGAAATAATGAAGCAGATAGATGTCAAGCGTCCGTTGTCCCACATACTGCAATGGCCTGGATAGACGTATACGCTCAAGCCATGAACAGGTAAGACGGAAACAGGTGAACACTAGCCACATGCCCGAGATACCTCCGACATAGAATCGGAGCATTTCGTACCACATATCTGACAGATGTGGCGAAGAGGCAACGACACAGAATACAACCGCAATAGTCAGAAAGACAACGGGCTTGTTTGTCCAGCAGATAAAAGCATCGAAATGTCGCCTCATCCATGCACCGATGGCGAAAAAGAAGAAGAAGCGCCACAAGACAACACTCAAGAAACCAAGAACACTGACCATAGAGGCTTGGATGCCAACGGCCGATGACTGTATACTGCTATAATAACGAGCATAGCAGTATGCTCCCACACTGATTGCCAAAGGCATTAGGAGACTGCACCTTCTGCCCAATCGAATTGAAAGCATATACAGAATGAAAAACTCGAAGAGCACAAACGTGAACCAATAACCACCCTTCAATGCACCCAATTGATGGAAGAACAAGGGCGGAGGGGCCAAGAGCATGAGGAAGATAAACGTAGGAACAATCTGAACCATGAACTTATGGCGGACATTCGTCATGAAAGGATAACGGGCAACAGGTTCAAACAGCCAACCACTTAGCATAAAGAAACACGGCAAACGGAAGAGGATGAATACCGTGTTATAGCCCATTCTAGAATCGCCCAAGCAGAAATGGCAGACATGCGCAAACACGACGAGGATCATCGTGAACCCTCGCATTGCATCAATATACCTTATCCGTTGCGTTGCCATTCTGACTGCAAAGATACAAATAAGACATCTAAGATTTGGTTAATTCACCAAAAAATATTATTTTTGCATGGCAAAAGATTTCCTTACTCATATTAACCCAACAAGCATATGGAAAGAGATGAAGTATTAAAACGTGTGGAAGAGATATTCCGTGAAGAGCTGGGACAGAGCGATATCGAACTATACGACGAGGCGACAGCTGAAGACGTAGAAGGCTGGGATTCGCTCAGTCATGTTCAGTTGGTTGCTGCCATTGAAAATGTATTCGGCATTGAGTTCAGCTCACGCGAAATCCTCTCATGGGAAAACGTTGGTGACTTGATAGACAGTATCATGAAGAGAATCTAAGATGGTAGTCAACTCTCTGTCTTTCTTGTGGTTTTTCTTGATTATTCTGGTCATCTACTATATATGCCAGACAAAGAGAAGTCTGCAGAATCTTTTTCTTTTGGGCTGCTCGTATTGGTTCTATTCACAGGTGGGCATCAAGATGGCAGGAGGACTAGCAGCTCTGACACTTGCATTCTGGTTTCTCGGCAAGGGCGTCAGTCATTATCTTGACAAGGAAGACGAGCGTAAGGCTGCCATACTGACCAACGCGGGAGTAGTCATCGGCATCGGTGCTCTGTTCTATTTCAAATACCTCAATTTCTTTGCAGAGTCCATTGTATCATTATCCTCAGCCGTAGGACTACACCTTAGTTGGACAACGCTACACCTGGTTGTCCCCATAGGTCTAAGTTTTTTCACCTTCAAGTTGATGAGCTACGTGCTGGACATATACAACGGTAAGATTCATCAGGAAAAAGACCTCATATGCTTCGCGAACTTCATCGCTTTCTTTCCGACAATCCTATCCGGCCCTATCGACCGTCCCAAGCCTTTCCTCAAGCAACTTAATCAGGTACGAGTCTTTAACCCGGACAACTTCACACTTGGCTTCAGACGAGTCCTATGGGGAATGTTTCTGAAAATGTGTATCGCCGACCGGCTGGACATTTATGTGAGCGCTATCTGGAACAACTACGAGCACCATTCTACGATATCCATCATCTTTGCATCATTACTATATCCGCTCCAAATGTATGCCGACTTCGGCGGATACAGTGAGATGGCTATTGGTGTCGCACTGATACTGGGATTCAAGGTGACAGAGAACTTCAAACGGCCATTTTTCGTCACAGACATAGCAGGGTTCTGGAGCAGATGGCACATGTCACTGACGAGTTGGTTGACAGACTATGTGTTCCTGCCTTTGAACATTAAATACAGAAAACTGGGTGTCAACGGCACCATCATCGCCATTATGCTTAACATGGCATTTATTGGCATGTGGCACGGTGCCGACTGGACCTTTCTCATCTTCGGTATCTACCAAGGACTCTGGTATATCCCTCTGATGAGAAACGGTGCATTTTTCAAAAAAAGGAAAATTGAGGTCAACTCACATGGCTGGCCCACTCAGCCATACGTGTTGAAGATGGCAGGACTATACCTGATCGTTGCCTTTGGTTTAATGTTCTTCCATTCGTCGACCCTCTCTGAGTTCTTCAACATTTGGAGTTGTATCTTCTCACACTGGTCGGGTGGTCTATTTATAGATATGACCACAATGTGCAATGCAGCCTTTTGCACAATCGCCCTGATATATACAGATATCCAAGAAGAATGGTTCCCCAAGACGACAATTCCCCTTCCGCGAGTGATGGACCAATGGAGGTATGAATTAACGATGGCTTTTGAGATCGTCTGTATCCTGCTCTTCGGTGTATTCGACAATAACCAGTTCATTTATTTCCAGTTCTAAAATGAAAAAGCTACTCATACATATCGTCATCATCGCCTGTCTGTTCTTTATTATGGATCGTGCGTTGGGAACTGCGTTGGGATATCTGTATCGGCAATCGAATGCGACAGACGAGTACAAGATTAGTTATTCGAACGAGAGCACCTACGACTCGTTGCTCTTCATCGGCAGTTCGAGATGTCTGCACCATTTCATACCTTCGGTTTTTGAGAAGGGACTCCAGATGTCATGTTACAATGCCGCCGACTGGGGCATTAAAAATATCTACTATCATTATGGATTGCTGGGGAATATCCTATCTCGCTATACCCCCAAGATCATCGTCTTCGAGATTCATCCCTGCGACTGGCTGAACACGCCCTACTCGGGAAAAGAGCGGGCTGGATCGTTGGCCCCATATTGTGGGATGAGTGAAACCTGTGACGAGATGCTGAAACTCTCTGGGAATTATTGGCCTTACCGTCTGTCTATGGTCTACAGATATACTGGAAGCCTGCCTAACCTAATTACTGGCAGTCATGGTTCCATGGACAGGAGTCTGAAAGGTTGGAAACCGTTGGACGGAACACTCGACACCACTGGTGTTAAAGCAGAAGAATACCCATACCCTATCAGTTCAGAGAAAGCACAACTGATGAAAAGGTTTATTCAAGACTGTAAGTCAAAGGATATCAAGCTGTTTATAACCGTTTCGCCCATGTATATATGTTCGCAGGAAGATATATATCGTTTCCCTAAGGAACTGGCGCAGGCAAACGGCATCCCCATCATAGACCACTTTAGGGATAGTGCATACGTGGGACACGCAGAACTATTCTATGATTTTGGTCATCTCAACAGACAAGGTGCGGAGAAATTCTCCAAACAACTATGCAATGAATTGAAGGAGCGACTAAGGGCTGACAACTTATGAGGGAGCGCATCAACTGGATTGATTGGGGAAAATGCATGGCTGTATGTACCGTCGTATTCTGTCATTTGCCCCAGTCGCAAGAGTGGTTTTACTATCGCTTTCTCCAGGCAACCATCATTACCGTATTTTTCTGGGCATCAGGCTACTTAAAGAAGGACAGGGAGAGTACGAAAGATCGTTGGCACAAATACTGGATAAGCCTTATTCTCCCCTACCTCCTGTATAATGCACTCGTCTACCCTTTCTGGCTGGTCAGATTCTATCTGCAAAATGGAGGGATGCCTGATCTGTTCCATGCTATGCGTCCCATCCTCGGCGCCCTGCTGTTCCAACACGAAAACTCTTTTACAGAACCCTTGAACGGTTCTCTTTGGTACCTGCCAGCTATCCTATTCATGCATCTTCTAATCGACTGGTGCAGGAAAGGACGGCATCTACATGCGATTATGATCACGCTATGTTTTCTCTCCGTTATTCTCTACGCCGCTAATAAGAGATACGAATTTTTACCGAACCTCACACCCATTGGCATCTTCAGTCGACTGCCCTATTACTATATCGGCTATGTCATGGAACAAAGAAAGATGTTCCGTCAGTGTCATTTCAAGAGGGATCTACTGATGTGTCTGGGTTGTTTTTCACTAAGTTTCCTTGTTTTCTTCTGGCACCTGCATGAAGGCAACTTTCTGTTGCATATCGTCCTATTCTACCCAGTGAACCTACTATTTCTGTTCGGGACCCTTTACGGCTGTTTGCTTCTGGATAGGTACAAAGCAAATATCGTCATCAATCTCTCCATCGGTACATTGGTCATCATTGGTCTCCATTACCCACTTGTCAGTCTGACCAATCTCATTCTCAAACATCTGCTCGGGCTTTCTGGAAACATCTGCTATCACTGGTATACAGCCCTTCCTGTCACCATCATTATCTTGGCAGTGCTCTATCCCATTATCGTGATTGCAAAGCGACACTTCCCTATATTATTGGGGAAAAAAGACGCAAAGGGATTATTTTAACCACTTGTCCTTCGACGTGTGCATCAAAGCCTTGAGAATCTCCAAATCCTCAATAGTCGTAACCTTAATGTTCTTCTCCGATCCTGGGACAATATGCATCTCCCGGCCACCTAATTCCGCACACAAAGTACATGAGGCAACAGAATCGGTGATACCCTTTTCCTTAGCCTCTTCATGTGCCGCAATAATATTCTTCAGACTGAAAGTCTGAGGGGTCTGAGTACGGATGAGTGTATCGCGAGGAATAGTGGTCATAGAAGAAAAGCCATCAGAACTCTCCAAAATCGCCTCCCGACATCTGATACCTGTCACGGCATAGCCATAGGCCTTGCAGGTAGCGATATTGCTGCTAATAATCTCCTGGGAGAGCAGGGGACGGACTGCATCATGAATCAACACAAGATCATTATCGTCATAACCTGCCTCCTTCAAACCATAGATACCATTATGGATGGACTCCATACCGGAATTTCCGCCAGGAAATATATGAGCTAGTTTCGTGATGTTAAACTGGTTTGCATAACTCTGCAACACCGTCTCCCACCCTCTCAGACATACCACAGCGATCTTTCCTATATCGGGGTGTTGTTGGAAACACAACAATGTATGGATAATGATTGGGGCACCATCGACATGCATAAACTGTTTGGGAATCTCCTGCCCCATCCGATTACCTGATCCGCCAGCAATTATAAGTCCTATATTCATAACCGTTTGACTTTTGTCGCGACAAAGATACGCATTTTTCTTTGTTTCTCCATAAGATACGGGGAAAAACATATAAAACCATTTGGAAGATTCAATATTAATCCCTATTTTTGCAGGAAAATGAATCGTAAAGACATACCACATATCAGAAAGTGAAACCCAAGCATTGGACAATCCTCACAACAGGAGGAATCATTCTCATAGCAGCATTTCTCTATCTGCGTGCTCCTATCATCATGGGTGATTGGACCAAGCAAACAGTATATCTTTCTGCCATCAATTATATACATTGTCAGATAGCGGACGCAAGTCCAAAGCTTCTACTCATTGATGACGATGCAGGAGATGGGATATATGAGATCAAAGACATCTGCGATGAACTTGGTATGAAAGCGACATACGCTATGATTCCAATGAAGACGAGTCGGGCCATCTGCGACACTTTAGTTGCTTGGCAGCGGGAAGGGTTTGGAATAGCCATTCACGGCTACAAACACCATCGATGGAAAGAATGGTCTGTAGACAGCATACTGGCCGATATAGGCCTCTGCGAGTCGTATATGAAACAGAGAGGTTTTGACATGAAGAAGATCAGGATTGTTGTCCCTCCATATGGTTGTAACACAAGAAATATCAGGGAAGCTATTCAGAGAAAAGGCTATCAGATGGTTACTGGGGCTCATATCATCAACCCTGATACAAGCGTCTTCCAGATAGGGCGCATCTTCATTACAAAAGACACGGATCCTTTGGAGGTAAAACGCCTCCTGCTTCGCGCCAAAGAAGGCAGAGCCTTTGCGGTCATAGGGACACACTCATCACATCCGGAGGAGTTCTCAAAGGAGAAGACCAAGACCATTCTGAAGATGGCACAAGATATGGGATTCCAATAACATACATGATTTAACAACATAACTCCGATGCACATTAACACAAGATACGTCCACAAGTTCCTCATAACTGCAAGCATAATCCTTATAGGATTCCTCGTCTATCAACATTTCAACAGGAAAGAGACAAACGACATACAGCGTGTTGTCCTATGTATTCCTGTATATGGGCAGAGCCTCGCTTTGGGAGAAGAGGCCGTCAGAATAACAGACTTTGACAGTCTAAGAATTAGAAACAACGGAAGAATCGTCACAGAGAACCTGGACCATGCGTTCGGCTATTATGACCACAGTAGTATATTAAAGCAAAACATCAAAAGGCTTCTCCACTATGACAAGAAAGCCTTTGAGTTATCTGTATATGGCATGGCAGAGACATTGGTCCGTCAGCTAGGGGTAGATACTCTTATCTGTATCTTCCCGGGAGGCCATGGAATGAACACCATATCGGATCTGATGAAGCCATCTGAACCTTACAACAAGTTCATTAGTGAAGTTGCACATGCCTACAAGAAAGCGAAGGAAAAGGGATGGGAGTTCTTTGTTCCTGCCATCTGTTGGATGCAGGGAGAGTCGGATATTGCCAACTACCCCGATTACGACTATAAGAAAGTGTTCAGACAGATGTACCATAACCTTAATACAGATATTAAGCATATCACCCAGCAGAAAGAAGATGTACGTATGATCTGTTACCAAACAAATGTTATCACCAAGGGAGAGCGATACATGCCCAATCACTATGAGGGTACAGAGGCGCGTACGCCAGAAGCACTCATGGAACTTGTCAGGGATGACACGCTCGTATGGGCAAGTGGACCAACCTACCCATATTCTTTCGTAAGGGATGTGCTACATATCGACGCCATAGGTCAGAAGCGACTCGGTAACCTTGCGGCCAGATCGGTCCTGGGTATTCTACGCAAGGAGAAAAGAAATACAGGTGTGGTTCCCACCGAAGCAATTATCAATGGTCATGACATCCGCATTCTTTTTCAGGTACCCCATCCCCCACTTTGCATAGACACAAATAACGTCACGAAAGTAGCCAACTATGGTTTCAATGTTATACGAAATGACAACACGGACATCATCTCTGAAGTCAGATTGGATCGCGACACAATCGTTATCAAATGCAAAGAGTCGCCTATTGGGTGTAAGATCCGATACGCTATCAATGGTGAACGTAACAAGAGTGGTTGGAAAATTGGACCAAGAGGAAATCTACGCGACTCGCAAGGCGATAACGACTCCATCAGCATCCAAGGGAAACGATACCCCCAACATCACTGGTGCTACCAGTTTGAGATAATGGGTAAACAAAAAAAGTGACAGACTATTTCACGACACTCTCATAAAAGACCTCCCACTTTTTCATGATGACAGACGGTTTATATACCGTTGCTGCCGCATAAGCTTTCTCACCCATCGCCTTACGCTCTTGATCATGGGTTATCATCCATTCTATCTTCTTCGCAAGATCCGCCACATGCCCCTTCTCAGCCAACAAACCAGTCACACCGTCCTCTATGATCTCCCTCGGACCAGATGGGCAGTCAAAAGAGACACAAGGAACACCACATGCCATCGCTTCTATCAATACCAGCGGGCGCCCCTCATACTCTGAGCTAAGAACCAGCATCTGACTCTTCTTATACTCCTCATATATGGTCTTCACGGGTTCATGTATGACCACACGTCCCTGGAGATGACTTTCTTGAATCTGCCTTTCCAAGGCCGCTTTCAGATCACCCTCACCGTATATATCCACATGCCACTTCGGATATTTGTCGGCTATCATTGAAAAAGCGCTAATGAGTCTGTCGATTCTCTTTTGTCCATTCAATCGTCCCACACAGATGATACGTCCCTCCTCTTTTGGCACATCGTCAACTACATCCGGATAATGTGTTACAGGATTAGGGATAACCGTTACATGGTCAGAATGTTTTCTCCAATGCTGGGCATCATTCTCTGTCAGTACCACCAGATGGGCACACTTTCGGAACTGATTCAAGAAATGTCGATAATAGAACCTTGTCAGTTTTACAATAATACCATTACCTGTATTACCAATCTTTTTAGTGATAAAATCATATGCATTATGGAATTCAGCGATAACAGGTATCGACTGTGCTGCATCCAAGACCACATTTATCAGAAACTGCCAATCAGACGCCAACACCACAACATCTGGCTGAAAATCTTTGAAGGTCTCCCTCAACGCGTTCCTCAACTGATGCTTCAGATGAAAGAAATGGTATAATCGTAAAGGAATCGGGAATCTTGATAAGGTAAAGAAACGGCAATCCAGATCCTTTAACAGGACTGAAGGGTTTAGCTGAAATGGCACAAGATGCGTTCCCTGCTCATACGACACCAACATGACCTGATGTCCATGATTAGACATGTAGTTCGCCTTGTCGATAATCACGCGTTCCGCGCCACCGACCAGTGCAAATGACCGATGTATAATCAACAACCTCATATCCAGCGAATTGCCTTACCGATTATATAAGATAGTCGTACACACATCCAGACAGGCAATGAACCCAGAATCTTGAAGAACAAATTGACAAGCCGATAACGCTTAAATTTGAGGATTTGCGCGTAAGTGGAAGGATGACGTAGGTTTTGGCAAATTTCTTTATCTGTTAGTTCCCCATCAAATCGCTTACGATGTCTTAGAGCTATACAGACAGCACGGAAATCTTGTTTAAGCATCCTTGCACAATGGACACAATAGAAAGGACGGTCAACATATTGAAAAGAGTGTTCTAGCATAATACTATTTGCTTCAAACCACTTTTTTATACTTTTTACAGGTATCCGTCCCCCTCTAGCGCTATCCATGATAGATCCTTCTCGTTTTAAATAATTATATGTAACATTTGGCATTAAGACAGCTACTTCCACTAATGGATAATAATCATAAAAGAAAAGGATATCCTCACATGTTATAGGGTAGAAATGAAGATTATTTTTCCTTATGAACTCTATGCTGAATAATATATTCCATGACGTAAAACTTACATGGCGTCTATGATCTTGACAGACAAAATCTGCGAAAGCATCTTTCCCTTTTAACACTCTATATGGTTGTTCGGGGAAAGAATGTTCAACTCGATGCGTCTTATCGTACACAGTCCTAGCAACCGTATGCACTACATCTGCATGATGTTTCTCTGCCTCAGGGACCATAATACTGATGGTCTCGGGTTCAATATAATCATCAGAATCAATAAAGTACAAATACTTACCACTTGCATGGTCAATCGCAGTATTACGAGCCTCCCCGAGTCCCTTATTCTCACTATGACGAATTATCCTTATGGCCGATCCTCTTGGATGTTCAATTTGCAAATGTTTTACAATATCCATAGAGTTATCAGACCCACAATCATCCACGGCCAATATCTCTATGTTATCATATGTTTGATCTAAAACAGAAAGCAAACTCCTTTCTATAAAGGAGCCCACATTGTATATCGGCATACCTATAGAAACTAGAGGCATGCTATTCTTTGAGTTGTCATATTGTTCTTCCATACAATTATGAGATTATTTCTTGAACTTCCACGGCATCAAGAAAACTTCCGCCTTACGGACGAGACGCTGCCCAAACAGTTTGACAAGGAAAGCACGAGCACGATAATAGGCTTTCGCCTTTGGTGAGAACCAAGAGTTCTGATAATGATGGATGGCATAGGTATAAGGAGTTATCTCTACCTCACGAGAATCAAAGACCTTCGGTGAGAAGAATGCGTCGTTAAACTCCAACACCTCCCTCTGCATATCCAATTTGCGGATGTTCAAACTATCGCCCAATGAGAGCACACGTATTGGCTTGATCCGCTCTATCTGCCTGATCATGATATCAGGAACAGTCTGGATATTCAGGCTTCCATCTTCATTGATAAACGGACGATCTGTATAGTAGTCCAGACAAGCCTTTATCCAGTCGCATCCCTTCTCGGCGCCCATGATAGCCGCTTCTGGGGTCTGCGCTTTCTCTGCTCCCATGAAATAAGGGAGATCAAGCAAGTCGTCAAAACTCTTAAGCACCTCCACATCGGAATCCAAATAGATTCCACCCATGTGATACAAAGCAAAGAAACGGATATAGTCTGCCGCAAAAGCATACTTTTTCTTCTCAAAAGCCTGTTTCACCCAAATAGAAGAATTCAGGTCAAACCGATTCGTATCCCATAGGATAACCTCATAATCTGGGAGATGTTGCTCCCACGTTTTGAGACATCTAGCGATCTTAGCAGGATATGGGTCACCACTTAACCAACAGAGATGTATGATCTTCGGTATCATAAGGCTTTCAGTTAAAGTATCATTCCTTTTCTAATTCTACTGGCAAAGATACAAACATTTTTTTATTCAAGCAAATTTTACTAAGCCAAATACCACTATTTCCGAGACAGGTGTTCAAACAGCTCTTTCCAAAGTGGCAAAATACGATCGGCCTTATACCGTTGAGAAGACAAGATCCCCGCTTGTCCCATCCTCTGTCTCAAGCCAGAGTTCTCCATCAACAAACAAACCTTTTCAACGAATTCCTCTTCACTACGGTCATGAACCAAGAAACCATCAATACGGTCTGAGATAATATCTGCCGGACCGTACGGACAATCGAAGGCGACAACAGGCAGGCCACAACTCATGGCCTCAGGAAGGACCAAACCGAAAGGCTCAAAGCGGGAGGTCAACAAAAGGATTGAATTCTCCTTGTATCGATTAAAGATATCCGGAGTAGGATCATGAACGACAATGTTCGCTTGCATCTTTTTTATCACAGGCAACAATCTGTCCTGCTCCTCTCCATATCCTCCATACAAATGCAGTTGCCAGTAGGGACATCGTTGATGTATCTTCTTCCATATCCGCAAAAGAGTTGATATATCCTTCTGGGTAGAAAAACGTCCCACAAAGATTGCAGACATCGCTTGACAATCGCTATATGAATCCGTATTATTAAGCGTCACCATATTCGGAATCACACAAACCCGAGGATTGATCTCCCGCCAGTCTTCTGCATCACCCTCCGTCAAGGCGACCACCATCTGAGCAGCCTTGACATCACGATTGTTACAAGCCACCTTGAAACGGGTATAGAAATCTGAGCCAAGAAATTCATGGGCACGACGAGAGGTATGTGACTCATACACCAAAGGTATATCACCCTTTACCTTGACAATAGTGCTTACCAACTCTGCTCTTGTACACACAATAACATCCGGACATACTTCTTGTATTTTCTGACGCAGACGTTGCTTGTACATACGGTTTAGTCTTAACCGTTTGATAAGTCTCACCAGTCCATGATTTTGGTACTGCCGATGGAGTTGTATTCCAAGATCATAGAAACGGACCTTAGGATTTATCGGATAAGGCAATTGGTGGCTTCCTTGGTTCAAGGTTACAAGACACACCTCATAGTCCGCCAGAGTTGCCAGGAGATTTGCTTTCTCTATCAACACTCTCTCCAATCCTCCCCAGATGGCAAGAGCATCATTTACATACATGATTCTCATGGTTGCGGATTTAGTAGATTATCCTCTCTATCCTCATAATGGTCTTGTTTGGAAAAAATGCGCGTAATACCTCTACTCTGTATTCTGACATGTTGGACAAAACTCTGCCATAACGAATGAGAACCTATCGTGCCGTATCCAGTCACAGGACGGGCTTTTCGGTGATAAAGGAAGGCAATTTTTCCATACGGTTTCAATGACAACGCCAAGGATCCGTCTTCACCTCGGCGGATATCAGTTCGGATTTTGACACTTCTGGCATACTCCGTATTAAAGGCAAAAACCATCCCACGGACACATAGCTCTGGACGTTTAAAATGCTGCACATATAAGAAAGCATCCCGAACCAGTTCAAAAAGGAACAGTCCAAATGAGGAATGGTTCTCATCTGGGAAGAAACTCCAGAAAGAACTGACACAGGAAACACCTGGTTTTATCAGCTTCGACATCATCAGATCAATGTATCGAGGCGGATAGAGTGTATCCGCATCTATACAGAAATGAAACTTTCCACGGGCATGCGTCAACCCGCATTGTCGAGCGAAGCCTGGACTCTGTCGGGTCTCGTTGAAATAAGGCAGTCCTACACGCTGATAGACTTCCTCTGTCCGGTCTCCAGAATTATTATTTACACCAAGAATCTCTATTGGATATTGGGATGTCATTTCACTCAAAGACCACAGACAGGCGGCTAGTCGTCTCTCTTCGTTATAGGCAATGACCACTATCGATACGAGAGGATTTTCGCTCTGCTTCTGGGCTAGACGAGTCTTGATATCGTCAAGCACATCGTCAGGCATTTTGTCAAAAGACTTCCCGTAAATTGAAAGATATTTATCATACCACGCCATACAAAAAAAATTAAGATTGTCTCTTACATTGATTTATACACCATACAGTAGCCACACATAGAGAGGGCGGAAGTTTACCCAACACATATAATAGCAGATTACGCATGCGCATCTGACGAAAAGAACATATCTGGCGAAAAGAAGCCGGATGTGAAAGCATATCCCTCACCTCACGATTTGAGACCGAAGGACTTATATGTCTTCGATACCTGATAATGTGACAAGCCATATACAAGTCCGTCATCACGACATAATAGCACCGACGGGGATAATACTCTTTATCACATAAGCGTAGGGAGGATCTCTTCAGATAGTCAATCGTCTCCATATTCTGTATAATCTCTCGTTTCTCTATCATCTCTCTCTTCTGATAATGCGAAAGAGAACCTTCTCGACAACGATAGCAGTAGGTAACATTAGGTAGCAAGACTGCACGGGAGACTTCTGTTATCAAATCAAGAACAAATGCCATATCCTCCCAATAATTCGTTTCGATAAAGCGAAGTCGTTTCTCACACAACAACGCCAATTTCACCACGAAGTTGCACGCAGAAGCCTGGATTCCCCCATACCGGCGATAGGCATAATCGGCCAACTGATCTTTCTCAAGCAACAGAAGTGAAGGATACAAATATAAAGACTTATGGCCTGACAGTTCTATCTTTTCATATGAACCGAAAACAACCTCTGCATCATATTTCCGGACCTGACTCATCAAAAGTGAAATGCAATTCTCGTCGATAGTATCATCGGCATCCATGAAATACAGGAAAATACCTTGGGCCTTCTCAATAATCCTGTTCCTTGAGACTGCCACCCCCCTGTTCGTTTTATGTGACAGGATATGTATATCATCCCCCCGGGAATGTTCTCGTTGGAACTTACGAACGACATCCATCGAACGATCCGTACAACCATCATCTACGACCAAGAACTCTATCGAGGCATACGACTGATTCAAGGCAGACAACAAAGACTGAGTCAAATATGCCTCTGCCTGATAGACTGGGATTCCTATGGTCACGTCGTAATTCATTTTCTATTTCAACTGAGAGAATAATAAAGTCCACTGAGATGCGATTTTATCCGCATCATACTTCCTGGAGCTCAAACGAGCATTCTCCGAAAAACGACGTCTCAGTTCTTCATCCCCCATCAGAGCCATCAGTTTCTTCGACAATGCATGAATATCATTGGCTGGCACAAGGAAACCATCATGACCATCAGAAATAATTTCATCAGGTCCTGTGTGACAATCAAAGGAAACGACAGGAAGCCCACAAGACATCGCCTCAATCAAGACTAGACCGAAACCCTCGAAGCGAGAACTCAAAATAAAGACAGAACTATTCATATACTCCTGACACACATCAGAAACAGCACCATTCAACAGACAGCGCTGGGGATCAACTCCTAAATCAGAAATCAGTTGTCGGCACGACGACTGATCTCCCATGCCATAAATAGACAATTGCCAATCCGGGAACCGTTTCTCAACTTCCGCCCAGGCACGAATCAGCATATCGTAGCCTTTCTGATAGGCATAGCGTCCGATGGTTATCACCCTCTTTGTATGCACATCTGCTGAAGTTTTAGACTGAATGGGCAAAGGATCAGGAATAACTACAACATTTGACAATTCCGGCCATGCGTCCTTATTTTTCTCTGTCAGAACGACAAGTCTGTCCAATTTTTTCAGCTTTTCAACCAAACTACCCATCCATATTCTGGCAAAGACTTTCTTAAGAAGATTCGTATCATTTGCCTCAAAGTTACGATAATTCGATCTGTTGACGTGCAGTTCTCCAATCTTTTTACTGCCATCATGGATACCTGTTATGAAATTAATCTCACGACGAAGCATGCTAATCGTAAAATCAGGTCTGATACGCATCAGTTCTGCCCTCAACATGCGTCGGAACTTCCACTGTTTATGGAGATACAGAATAACCTTTTTGAAAAACGAAGCCGTCCACAGTTCTTCAAAACCCAGTTCCAGATTAACGACCTTTACTTGATCAGATAGAGGAAAGAATGACGAACGTCCCTTCCCTTCCGTCACAATTATCGTCACATCGTGTCCGAGATGCTCCGCGAAGTAGCTTGCCTTGAATGAAACAATTCGCTCTACCCCTCCAGCAGAATACAAGGCAGGTGTACAATATACGATCTTATATTTGGGATTTTTCATCCTCCATCAGATTATGAATACATCGCAAATGTACTAATTATTATCGGAAAAACAAAAAAATCAGGCAGATTATTTGGGGGATATCAAAAAAATGGCTACCTTAGCACAATAAAATCAAAACGGCTACTGTCTAAAATGGGAACAACTTACGATGTAACAGTCGGAATACCCGTCTACAATGTTGAGCATTACATCCAGAAATGCTTGCTATCGATATTGAATCAGACATTTGACGGCAATCTGGAAATTCTGGTTGTCAACGACTGCTGCACAGACAAAACGATGGAGATCATCAGAGAACTACAAGAGACCCATCCCAAAGGACAGCAGATCTTTTGTCACACCCAATCAAAGAATCTGGGTATTGGCATGTCCAGAAACCTGATTATCAAGAAAGCACAAGGCAAGTATTTGCTATTTGTGGATTCCGACGATTATATCACCCCAGACTGTATACAGAAGCTATATGCAGAAGCAGAAAAAAATCAGGCAGAGGTCGTTTATGGTTCAGTCAAGACGATAAACACTAACGTTGAACTCAGCTACCTCTCACAGCCATATAAGGTTTTCAACAAACCCGACGAACTGGCCTCCTATGCATTCCAGAATCTCCATGAGAACCTGCGGAATTATATCTGGAACACGTTATTTCTTGTCAGTTTCTTAAAAGAACAACAGCTTGAATTTCCTCAAAGTCGTTTCCATGAAGACGTGATTTTCAGTACTGACATGGTGCCGTTAGTAACTAAAGCCATATTACTCCCTGATGTCACCTACTATTACGTAATCCGAAATAACTCCCTATCGAACCTTCAAGGAAGAAATACCATCAATCTGCAAGAGATTATGGAGTTCATAGATATCTACACTTACGTCAAGAACAAAAACCAATCCTTGAAGGGGAAACCCTACTATGAAGCCAGATGCGCCAGGAGTATGACGCAGATGCTATATATCGTTTCCGGACTTATCAAAAACAGGAAGATCATCACCCCTGCTCTGACAAACAAAACGATCAAAGACGCGATGAAACATCCTGCCTCTCTATTAGAGATTATGACCTTCAAGAGATATAAGATGGCCAATCTCGCATTCTACGTACTAGGAGTCCTGCCAGGATGGCTTACCGTCTTCATCATCACTGTCATTGCCAAATACAAACACCTGCTATGAAAAAAGTCCTGTTTCTCATATTCCACGGATTTGACCCCAATAATGGAATCAGTAAAAAGGTTTCGTACCAGGTCGATGCACTTAGGACATGCGGCATGGAAGTACATCTCTGCTATATGGACGAGTCATCTTCTAAGAAAAGAATAGTGGACAATACGGTCATTGCAGACTATGGCAATAGTACAATCAGCAAGATCCTTAAAAGAACGGAGTTCGCGTCAATTGTAAAATATGCTATCAACTCACATATCGACTTTGTCTACATTCGTTCGAATCATAATGCGAATCCATTCACCATCAAAATGGTGAAGCGTATGAAGCAGGCTGGCATGAAGGTTGTCTTGGAGATTCCGACATATCCTTATGACACAGAGTACCATGCACAAGGAATGGACAATCTGATCTTCCTTGACAAGGTTTTCCGTCATTCACTGGCCAGGCATTTGGATGCCATCATCACATTCTCTGACGATGAGAGGATCTTTGGACAGCGGACGATCAGAATCTCCAATGGCATTGACTTCCGCAATGTAAAGGTTAAGACAGCAGAAAACGACACAAATAAATCATTGAATCTGATAGGTGTTGCTGAGATCCACGGATGGCATGGTTTCGATAGGGTCGTAAAAGGACTTGCCGTTTATTACGCACAACAGCCTGCTTATATCGTCCGCTTCCATGTGGTTGGATACTTCTACTCTGCTGAGGGAGAAAAGGAATTCAGGAAGACAGTCTCCGACTTACAGATGGATGAATATGTGATTCTGCACGGAAAGAAACATGGAGAGGAACTTGACCGTATTTTTGACTCATGCGACTTCGGCATCGGTAGTCTTGGACGACATCGTGTTGGAATCCAGAGCATCAAAACACTTAAGAATCGGGAATATGCAGCCAGAGGAATCCCGTTTGTTTATTCCGAAACAGATCAAGACTTTGACTGCAAGCCGTTCGTTATGAAAGCGCCTGCCGACGAGTCTGCTATTGACATCAATGAACTTGTTCGATTCTATCATCAGTTAAGAATGTCGCCTCAGGCCATTCGCGATTCTATCCAAGATCTATCGTGGGAGAATCAGATGAGACACGTAATTAAGGAGATATTTGGATGAGAAAGAGAATCTGTTTTCTTGTCGACAGCATATTCAGCATCGGAGGTGTTCAACGTGTTACTGCTGTGATTGCCAAGGAATTGGCAAAAACCTACGATGTGACTATCGTCACGTTCGACAAGCCAGAAGCCAAAGACCTGTCGCTCTATGAATTGAATGATACTGACATTCACTTTCGTTTCTTCACATATCCGACTGTCAAACGATACAAGAATATAATTTGCAAAGCATATAGCGGACTTTACATGAAACTCCGTCCCAGTTCCAAATGGGCATCCAATCTTTATGCCAGAAGTTCTTTCCCTTATGAACTCCGCCAAGCACTGACAGAAGAGTTAAGACAAGGCAACTATCAAGTTATTATCGGTGTCCATGCGCCTTTAGCAGGAAGATTGGCAACCATCAAGAAGGAACTGCCAGGAGTTAAGACTATCGGTTGGATTCACAACTCTTTCGAGGCTCTATTCGGTGATACATTTATCTACATCGGAGCAAAGCGGAAACGCCACTATGTATACCAGTTCAGAGAGTTGGACGATGTCATCCTACTTTGCCATCATGATGCCGACTCGTATCAGCGATATGATAGAAGATTCCGGCCAACCGTCATCTATAATCCCTTAACATTGATACCTGACAAGCGTTCTGTAGGAAACTCTAAGACCTTCCTGTCTGTTGGCCGCTTCTCACGACGACATAAAGGATACGACCTACTGATCAAAGCTTTTCACCTGTTTGCCCAAAAGAATACAGAGTGGCATCTAGATCTGGTTGGCGAGGGTGTTGAAGAGGAAATGTACAGAGAGCTAATCCAAGAACTTCACTTAGAAGATAGAGTCACCATCCATCCTTTCACGAACCGCATACAAGATTATTATAGCCAGGCTCAAATCTATGTGCTCAGTTCCAGATGGGAAGGCTTCGGACTTGTTCTCGTTGAAGCCATGGCGCACGGACTACCAGTCGTGTCCTCAGACCTGCCAACAAGTCTGGAAATCATGGGTGATTTCGGTCTCTATTTTAAAAATGGAGATATTGATTCTTTGGCACAGCAACTAGAAGAAG
Organism: Prevotella aff. ruminicola Tc2-24; assembly: GCF_900110895.1. Classification (GTDB taxonomy): domain Bacteria; phylum Bacteroidota; class Bacteroidia; order Bacteroidales; family Bacteroidaceae; genus Prevotella. The sequence continues at coordinate 769,687 of NZ_FOIQ01000001.1, forward strand.
CCACACATATTGACTGGCCATCAAAATCAGAAGAGGCCATCAAGATTGCCCAGCAATTTAACATCGACCAGATTATTGGACAGTGGAAAAAACTCATCGAAAATATCAACAACTAATAACATATGCCTATGGACAACGAGCGAATCAGAGAGAGATTGAAAGCTAGTCCGAAACTCAAGAAGCTAATGACCTGGTTCATCATGAATCAGGTTGAAACCCGTCCGCGATGGTATATCAGACTGCTCGCGCCCTTATATCAGCACCGAGGCAGACATTCCGTGATCCATGGATCTGTCAGGATGGACACCCCTCCTTATAGGAAGTTCCACCTGGGAGACTATTCTGTCGTCGAGTCGTTCGCATGCATTAACAATGCCGTGGGTGACGTGAGTATCGGCGATCACACTCGTATCGGTCTGCATAATACAATCATTGGTCCCGTCGTCATTGGCAGTCACGTTAACCTGGCCCAAGGGATTACCATCACAGCCCTCAACCACATTTTTTCAGATCCGCAGAAAAGAATCGATGAACAAGGAGTCAGCACTGATCAGGTCATAATAGAAGACGACACGTGGATTGGTGCCAATGCTGTTATTCTACCGGGAGTGACAATCGGCAGGCACTCTGTCATTGCAGCAGGTGCTGTAGTAACGAAGGATATTCCACCACATTCACTTGCAGCTGGTATCCCTGCAAAAATTATCAAACAGATATGAGAATAGGTATAGAAGCGCAACGTATCTTCAGGAAGAACAAGCACGGAATGGATTATGTGGTTCTGCAAGAAATCAAGGAACTACAGAAGATGGACACCCAGAATGACTATTTCGTGTTTGTCGCGCCTGGCGAAGATAGATGCTTGGAAGAATCGAAGCATGTTCATATCATTGAGATTGGTGGCAGCTTCTATCCTTTATGGGAACAGTTCACATTACCAAGAGCAGCAAAGGAGTGGAATATTGATATTTTACACTGCACAAGCAACACAGCTCCAATCTGGTGTCGTATACCCCTAATACTCACGCTCCATGATATCATTTTCATGGAGCCTCGTGACAAGTCGAACAAGTCCTTCTACCAGAATATGGGATGGCTTTACAGACGATTGGTCGTACCTCGGATCCTCAAAAAATGCAGACGTATTATCACCGTATCAAACTACGAGAAGAACAATATCGAATCAAGACTGGGTATCCCCCAGGAAAAGATGGTGATGATATATAACGGTTATAATGATTGGTTCAAACCTATTCAGGACCTCAATCAGGTATACAAGAAGTATATTGACGTTCAAGGTTATTTCTTTTTCCTTGGCAATACAGACCCTAAGAAGAACACCGAAAGGACACTAATCGCTTATTCCAAATATCTGGAGAGATCGAATGTTAAACGCAAGCTCTTGATGGCCGACCTTGATAACGAGTACTTAAAAGCAATTATTGAGAAAAACCATATCGAGAATATCTGGCGAAGAGTAGTCATTCCAGGCTACATTGTCAACAAAGACCTGCCATATATATACAATAATGCTTTTGCATTCCTCTACACCTCTCTCAGAGAAAGCTTCGGGATCCCACTTCTGGAAGCGATGGCTTGCGGTACTCCCGTCATTACATCCAACACTTCATCCATGCCAGAAATTGGAGGACCTGACGCCATTCTCGTCAATCCAGAAGATCCCGATGAGATTGCGAATAAGATGATACAGTTAGAAGAGGATGACCTTTTTTACAGAAAGCAGGAAGATATAGGTATCAGACGTGCGGAACAGTTCTCTTGGCGACAAACGGCAGAGATGCTTTTAAGTGTCTACGAAAAAGTATATAAGCAGTTATAATCAGAGGAACAGATCCAGAGAGAGGTCTTTCGGAGACTTCTCTTCTTTTTCCTCTGAGCCTAAATCCCGTTTAAAATCAATCATCAACTGTCGAGCATCCTGATTATTCTGGATGTTCAAGCGGTAATATCCACGACGGTCCATGCTCTCAATCAGAGATAAAGAAGATTTTGAATTCTTGAGAAGATACTGTTGGACATAAGAATGGATATTCTCCAAATCCGGGGTATAGAACAAGGAAGAGTTCAGGTTATAAACATGCTTGGCCAACAGCTGTACGCTAATGCCCTTGTCACCAACATCGGTAAGGATTTGAAGTATCTGTCTGTCGTATGTCATGTGATTAAAAAAGGTCGGTAACACGAACTTACCGACCTTTTCTATAGTACGTTAACGGATTAAGCTAATGTAACTTTCTCCCCGGCGTTAACGAGCTTGCCTTCTTTAAAGAGCCAACCCAGACCGAGAAGAGTCTCCTCCTCTGAAATCTTTGCAGCCTTTGCGATCTCCTTCACGGTGAGCGCCTTTCCTGCTGCTGCCAGTGCCTGATAAACATCTCCTGCCTTGAAACCGATGTTCTCCGCATTCACTGCGAGAACAGACTTTTTGGCTGCTGCCTTAGGAGCAGCTGCTTTCTTTACAGTTGTGGTTTTCTTAGCTGCGGCTGCCTTTGTCTCAGTAGCCTTCTTAGCTGTTGCTTTCTTTTCTGCCATAGTTAAAAAAATTAATTCGTATTGAAGTGAATACTCCTCATAAATTTTTCGTGTGCAAAAATACCACTATTATTTCAGACAAGTTATTGATATTTAGGCTTTTTTAGCAAAACGCAACCTATTCTTGATGTATGTCAACCGACGATTGCAGATCCAATTTCAGTTGTAATTCTTCTAGTTGTTTGGGGTCCAATTCGCCTGGAGCATCTAACATCACATCACGTCCACTGTTGTTCTTCGGGAAGGCGATACAGTCACGAATACTATCGAGACCAGCCATCAATGAGACAAAACGGTCAAGGCCGAAAGCGAGACCTGCGTGAGGAGGTGCGCCATACTTGAAGGCATTGATAAGGAAACCGAACTGAGCCATCGCGCGTTCTGGTGTGAAACCAAGGATCTGGAACATCTTCTCCTGCAACTTTCCATCATGAATACGAAGTGATCCTCCGCCGACCTCCACGCCATTGCAGACGAAATCGTAGGCAACAGCACGTACTTTTTCCGGAGCCGTATCAAGCAGAGGTATATCATCGGGGTTCGGCATCGTAAACGGATGATGCGTAGCCATCAGACGCTGCTCCTCATCGCTCCACTCAAAGAGCGGGAAATCTACAATCCACAGACAGACGAACTGATTCTTGTCACGAAGTCCAAGACGGTCACCCATCTCCAAACGCAGCGTGCAGAGCTGCACTCGGGTCTTATTGGCATTATCACCACTAAGAATCAATACCAGGTCACCGTCCTTGGCACCCATCACCTCCTTCAATCTTGCCCATACTTCCGGCTCATAGAATTTTTCTACGCTTGACTTGACAGAGCCATCCTCATTGAACTTCACATATACGAGTCCCTTGGCGCCGACCTGCGGACGCTTCACAAAGTCAGTAAGCTGATCCAACTGTTTGCGGGTATAGTTCGCACAACCAGGCACACAGATACCACCGATATAATTAGCATCGTTGAATACTGGGAATGATCCCGTTCCTTTGAGAACATCCATCAGCTCGACAAACTCCATACCAAAGCGGAGGTCTGGTTTGTCGGAGCCGAAACGGCGCATCGCCTCATGCCATGTCATACGCTGCAAAGGCGGCAGTTCGACACCACGAACCTCCTTAAACAGGTGACGAGCCATATCCTCGAACAACTGGAGCACGTCCTCCTGTTCCACGAAAGACATCTCACAGTCGATCTGTGTAAACTCAGGCTGACGGTCTGCACGCAAATCTTCATCACGGAAGCATTTGGCAATCTGGAAGTACCTATCAAAACCACTCACCATCAGCAACTGCTTTAATGTCTGCGGTGATTGTGGCAAAGCATAGAACTGCCCAGGATTCATACGAGAAGGCACTACGAAATCACGTGCACCTTCTGGTGTAGAACCAATCAGAATCGGAGTCTCAACCTCAATGAAATCCTTTGAATCCAAGAAGTTACGAATCAGGATTGTCATACGATGACGCAACTCGAGATTCTTTCTGACAGCAGCACGACGAAGATCGAGATAACGATACTTCATCCGGATATCGTCTCCGCCATCGGTATTATCTTCAATCGTAAAGGGGGGTGTGAGACTCTCACTCAAAATATTCAGTTCTTTCACTAGAATCTCCACATCGCCCGTCGGCATCTTTGGGTTCTTGCTCTGGCGCTCACTGACCTCTCCCTTTACTTGAATACAGAACTCACGGCCAAGTTTGTTCGCGCGCTCACAAAGCTCTGCATCTACGGCCTCGTTGAAAACCAACTGCGTAATACCATAGCGGTCACGAAGGTCGACGAATGTCATACCTCCCATCTTACGACTACGCTGTACCCAGCCTGCGAGTGTCACAACACAACCAGCATCAGAAAGCCTAAGCTCTCCACACGTCTTGCTTCTATACATATTTAATCTCTTTTTATTCTTTTGAGGTGCAAAATTACATAAAAAAATGATAAGTAGCAAATATAATTCTTAATTCTTATTCCTTATTTCTTAATTTTTTATTATCTTTGCCACCGAATTAAACAAAAAAAACATACAGAGATGAAGAAACTAATTGTATTGACAATGATGCTCTTATGCGGAATGACTACCGCATTTGCTCAGAAACCTGCAGAGATCAAATTCGATAAGTTAACCCATGATTTCGGGACTTTCTCTGAGAAAAATCCTATCGTGACCTATACCTTCATCTATACAAACGTTGGCGAGCAGCCCCTAGTCATCAATCAAGCTGTTGCCAGTTGTGGATGTACGGTCCCCGAATACACGAAGACTCCCGTCAAACCAGGAGAACAAGGAAAACTCAAAGTGACATACAACGGCACGGGTAAATTCCCAGGTCATTTTAAGAAATCCATCACGGTAAGAACCAACGGAGCCGTTGAGATGACAAGACTCTACATTGAAGGCGATATGACAGAAGCCAAATAAATTAAAACAGCCCACCAGTTGGTGGGCTGTTTGCTTATCTGCTTTAGATTTAGAACGCATAGGTGAAACCTAGCGAACTGTATTCCTTAAACTGCCAATAGCCTAAGTCGCTGTCATACACTCCTGCATCGTCAAAGCGCGGGAAGAGGAACAGATTGGCTGTGATATACTTCGAGACGCGCAACTCAAAGGTATTCTCCCACTCGATCTCTGCTCGCTTGTAAGAAGTGAAGGCATAGAGTCTTGACTTCCATGTGACATTCTCATTCATCTTCCATACCAAGTCGGCCGTCAACTGAGAACCGAAATCAAGCAAGGTATGCTTACCAACCTTCAGGCCATAACTAGGTCCAAGGGGGAGACGTCCCACATAACGATAGTTAACAGCAAGCGGAGAGAGGTTGATCGTTCCCGTCAGTCGTTTGTTCTTGCTCTCAACTTTGTAGTCCATACCAAGACCCAGGTTCAGGTTGAATGGTGACATGAAATCCGAGTAGGTAAAGGGATCGTTAGATTTCAATCCCCTGGTGAACTGCGTGTATGCCAATAGCTGGAGCGTATAGTACCAGTTCTTTGCGGCCTCAAGTCCCAATTTACTTGTAAAACGGAGCAGGTCCTCATTAGCCTTAAACTTGTGAAGCGAGTCTGTTCGAGAACGGAGGAAGCCAAGCTTCATTTCCAGTTTGTTATCCCACTTCCATTTATTCTTATTATCGTAATTTGCCTCCAGCGTCAGGGCACCAACCATAGAGTAATTACTTTCACCGCCCTTATACCAGTTGCCAGATACATAGTTCTGCATGAACTGAAGGAAACCGTCGCCCTTCCTGGTCCAGAATTTAGGTTTCTGAACCATCAATGTGTCAATAATCTCTTCTGGCGCATCAATGACAGGAGCCTCGACCTTCTCCACGAACTCGACCTGATTCTCTATCGGTGTATACACATCTTCACGGATATTACCAGTCTCCTGTAGTTCCGTTTCAGTGGTACTTACCAGATCCGGACGATTCAGATAGATGTTCAGCAGGGCAGCGTCAACCTCATCAATGACAGCATCCTTACCTGCCGACTCTGAGTTCAAAGCCAACGTCTTGTCGGCTACATTGTGATAAAACGTCAACGGTGCGAACAGACGGTAATAACGTCCGTCCAGAGTGTCGTTTGGCTGCGCGGCGTCTGCGCTGAGCACAGAGACTGCCGCAAAGAATAATATTAGTTTTCGCATAACTATTTGCAAAGTTACATTTTTTTCTTTATCGATTGCATACTTTTCGCATTTTTTTCGTAATTTTGCACCTTGATTTATTGTGTAAATATATAAATTAAGCAAAACATAAACGAATAAACAATGAATAAAGACACCATTATCGGGTTCGTGCTCATCGCTTTGGTATTAATCGGGTTCAGCTGGTACAACCAGCCCTCGGCCGAGGAGATCGAGGCCGCACGAAAACAAGACAGTATTGCAGCAGCCATCAAGGATAACGCAGTCAAGCAGCAGAAGGCCAGCGAGGCCGAGCGCAAAGCGCAGGCTGAGGCTGAAATCACGGACGATTCCACGGCCATCTTCTTCTCTGCCCTTAAAGGTACCAACCAGCCTGTCATCCTCAAGAACGACAAGGTTGAGCTGACTTTCAGCACCAAGGGCGGCACCATCTCGAAGGCTGTCATCAAAGGCTTCGAAGACCGTGACAATAAAATGGATGTAACCCTCTTCGACGAGAAGACCCAGCAGATGAATTTCATGTTGGCTGGCAAGTCGGAGAACATCATCACGCAGGATCTGTATTTCACACCCTCAAACATTTCCGACTCAACGGTGACGATGACGGCACAGACAGGCAACGGTGGTAGTCTTGTGCTCGACTATACGCTTGGCAAAGACTATCTGCTGCATTTCTCCCTACAGGTTAAGGGACTGAACGGCATCTTTGCACCTAATTACAAAGAGATGGATATTGAGTGGACTGACCTCGCACGTCAACAGGAAAAAGGTTTCACGTTCGAGAACCGCTACTCTACCCTCACCTATAAAGAATGTAAGGGAGGAACCGACTACCTGAGCGAGACGTCGGAGAAGATCGACGAGAAGATCGAGAAGTCGCTCGATTGGGTAGCCTTCAAGAATCAGTTCTTCTCTGCCGCCCTGATTGCAAAAGACGACTTCGCAGCCAACTCACTGATGACAAGTATTCCCCAGGAAAAGGGATCAGGTTATCTGAAGCAGTTCTGCGCTAAAATGAAGACCGCCTTCGACCCCTCTGGCGTACGTCCGTCTGAGTTTGAGATGTATCTTGGTCCTAACGACTTCCGTCTGATCAAGGATGTAGAGGAACAGAGTGCCTTCGGCAAAGACCTCGATCTGGAACAACTTGTCTATCTCGGATGGCCACTCTTCCGCTATATCAACCGTTTCTTCACGATCTATGTGTTTGACTGGCTGACCTCATGGGGCTTCTCGATGGGTATCGTACTTATCCTGATTACCCTGCTGTTGAAGGCCATCACCTTCCCCATGGTCAAGAAGAGCTATATGTCATCCGCCAAGATGCGTGTGCTGAAGCCGAAACTCGACGAGGCAACCAAGCAGTACGACAAGCCCGAAGACCAGATGAAGAAGCAACAGGCCATGATGCAGATGTACTCTCAGTATGGTGTTTCGCCCCTGAGTGGCTGTCTGCCCATGCTCATCCAGATGCCCATCTGGATTGCGATGTTCAACTTCGTACCAAACGCCATCCAGCTACGACGTCAGTCTTTCCTTTGGATTGATGATCTCTCGACCTACGATCCTATCGTGGAATGGAGCACCCATATCTGGGGTATTGGCGACCATCTGTCGTTGACCTGTATTCTCTTCTGTGTGGCCAACGTGCTCTACAGCTACATGACCATGCGCCAGCAAAGAGACCAGATGGTGGGTCAGCAAGCCGAGCAGATGAAGATGATGCAGTGGATGATGTACCTCATGCCCCTCTTCATGTTCTACCTGCTTAACGACTACTCTTCTGGTCTGAACTTCTACTACTTCATCTCGCTGTTCCTCTCGGCAGCCATCATGTGGGTGCTCCGCAAGACGACCAACGACGAGAAGTTACTTGCCATTCTGGAAGCCAACTATCAGAAGAACAAGAATAATCCGACAAAGAAAACCAGCGGACTCGCTGCTCGCCTCGAAGCCATGCAGAAGCAGGCCGAAGAGATGCAGCGCCAACGCATGAACCAACAGAAAAAATAACATGAAAAAGATATCAACCCTCGTAGTTCTGTTCGCATTACTCACACTACACCCTCTCACCTCAAAAGCAAAAGACGACGTGAAGATCGGAAAACAGAATATCAAGTTGTCAACTGACCTGATGACCCCCGAGGCCCTATGGGCGATGGGGCGCATCGGTAGTGCAGAGGCAAGTACCGACGGTAAGCAGATTGTATACCAGATCGGTTACTACAGCGTCAAGGCCAACAAGAGCCAACAAAAGATTGCAGTTATCAATGCCGATGGTACAGGTAACACCACGCTGACCACGGGCTCTAAGAGCGAGACCGATCCCACATGGTATCAGGGCAAGATTGCCTTCTTGTGCGATGGCCAGCTCTGGGTGATGAATGCCGACGGCTCTGAACGCAAGCAGATATCCAACACATCCAAGGACATCGAAGGTTTCAAGTTCTCACCCGATGGCAGTAAGGTCATCCTGCTCCACTCGATCGACTTCAACGAGATCATCAAGAAGAACCCGGATGATCTGCCCAAGGCGTCGGGCCGACTGGTGACCGATCTGATGTACCGTCACTGGGACCACTATGTGGAAAGTATTCTACACCCCTTTGTGGCTGACGTGACTGCCGATGGCATCAAAGACGGTATAGACATCCTTGAGGGCGAGCCCTACGAGTGCCCGATGGAGCCTTTCGGAGGGATTGAGCAACTGGCATGGAGCAACGACTCGAAATCCATCGCCTATACCTGCCGCAAAAAGACAGGCATCAACTACGCCATCTCCACCGACTCCGACATCTACCTATATAATATAGGTACAGGAGAGACAAAGAACCTCTGCAAGCCGGAGGGATATGTAGAGCCGGAGATCGACCCTACCAAGACGATGAAATACCAGAAGGTCAATGCGGAGGAGAACCTGAAGAACAATGTAGGCTACGATACCAACCCCCAGTTCTCGCCCGACGGCAAGTATATCGCGTGGCTGTCGATGGAGCGCAACGGCTATGAGGCCGACCGTAACCGTCTGTGCTGCTATAACCTCGCTACAGGTGAAAAGCGCTATCTCACGGAATCGTTCGACTCAAACGTCGATGAGTTCGTATGGAGCGACTCTAAGGATGCGATGATCTACTTCATCGGCGTATGGCATGCCACAGAGAATCTCTATGCCGTCAACTGGAAAGGTGAAATGAAACAACTCACCAACACTTGGGCCGACTTCGGATCCATCCACCTGATGAACAATGGCCGTCAGCTGCTCATGGAGCGCCACTCTTACACAGCACCTGCCGACCTCTATGTGGTAACGCCATCCTTTAAGAAGCCAGAGAAGACCACTGTCACGCAACTCACCTTCGAGAACAAGCATATCCTCGACCAACTCGGCAAGCCCACCGTTCAACAGCGTTGGGTGAAGACTACCGATGGCAAAGACATGCTCACGTGGATTATCCTGCCACCTAACTTCGACGAGTCTAAGAAATACCCCACCTTGCTCTTCTGCGAGGGTGGTCCACAGAGTCCCGTATCACAATTCTGGAGCTATCGCTGGAACTTCATGATCATGGCTTCCCACGGCTATGTCGTCGTAGCTCCTAACCGTCGCGGACTACCTGGTTTCGGCCAGGAATGGCTGGAGCAGATCTCTGGCGACTGGACAGGTCAGTGCATGAAAGATTATCTCGCTGCCATCGATGATGCGGCTAACAACCTGCCCTATGTCGACAAAGACAAGCTGGGTGCCGTGGGTGCCTCGTTCGGAGGGTTCTCCGTCTACTATCTCGCTGGTCACCACGACAAGCGTTTCAAGGCTTTCATCGCCCATGACGGTGCCTTCAACCTGGAGTCGATGTATACCGACACAGAAGAGGTATTCTTCTCCAACTGGGAATACGACGATGCCTATTGGAACCAGGATCAGACCGCTAATGCCACACGTACCTACGAGTATTCACCCCATAAGTTTGTCGACAAATGGGACACGCCTATCCTGTGTATCCACGGCGAGAAAGACTATCGTATCGTCTACAACCAGGGAATGGGTGCATTCAATGCCGCCCGTATGCGTGGCATACCGGCAGAGTTGCTGATCTTCCCCGACGAGAACCACTGGGTGCTGAAGCCACAGAACGGTATACTCTGGCAGCGCACGTTCTTCAACTGGCTCGATCGTTGGTTAAAGTAGAGAGGGACTTTCCTCGGAGCAAAGTGGGACTTTCCTCGGAGCAAAGTGGGAGTTTCCCCGGAGCAAACCGATAGATGCAAAATATAAAGTAATAGAATAATGACTCAAGCAATTCAAAAAACACTGCGCGACTCTGCAGCCATGCGCTGGACAGCGCTACTACTTCTGGCACTAGCCATGTTCTGTGCCTACATCTTCATGGATATCCTCTCACCCATCAAGGACCTGATGCAAGAGACTCGCGGTTGGGACTCCACTGCCTTTGGAACCATGCAGGGTTCAGAGGTTTTCCTCAACGTATTCGTATTCTTCCTGATCTTCGCAGGAATCATCCTCGACAAGATGGGTGTGCGCTTTACAGCCGTACTCTCTGCCGCAGTGATGCTCGTTGGTGCATGCGTGAAATGGTATGCGGTGACGGAGGCGTTCATGGGAAGTGGACTTGAGACATGGTTTAACAACAACCTCAACTACATCCCCGTCTTCGATGAGTTGGGTGTATCGCCCTTCTACGAGGGTATGCCTGCCTCAGCTAAGTTTGCGGCCTGTGGCTTCATGATCTTCGGATGTGGCTGTGAGATGGCAGGCATCACCGTTAGCCGCGGTATCGTGAAATGGTTCAAAGGCCGTGAGATGGCTCTGGCCATGGGATCCGAGATGGCTCTGGCCCGTCTGGGTGTAGCCACCTGTATGATCTTCTCTCCGTTCTTTGCCCGTCTGGGCGGTGAGGTCAGCGTCAGCCGCAGCGTCGCCTTCGGTGTCGTACTGATGTGCATTGCTCTGATCATGTCAATCGTCTATTTCTTCATGGACAAGAAACTTGACACTCAGACTGGTGAGGCCGAAGAGAAGGACGACCCCTTCAAGATCTCGGACCTTGGCAAGATACTGACCGACATGGGCTTCTGGATCGTGGCACTGCTTTGTGTGCTCTACTACTCCGCTATCTTCCCCTTCCAGAAGTATGCCGTGAATATGCTTCAGTGTAACCTCACACTCACGGCACCTGACGCCGACTCGTTCTGGGCCTCATCGAGCGTAACAATCTTCCAGTATGTGATCATGCTGGTCGTGGCCGCAGCCGGCTTCGCCTCAAACTTCCAGAAGAAAGCCAACCTGAAGTACGGTTTGCTAGGTTTGTCAATCGCAGCACTTATCACTTATTGCTATATGGGCTTCATGCGCCAGTCGGCAGAGAGCATCTTCGCAGTATTCCCACTGCTGGCCGTGCTCATCACCCCGATTCTGGGCAGCTACCTCGATCATCACGGAAAGGCTGCATCCATGCTGGTACTGGGATCGCTCCTGCTCATCGCCTGCCACCTCACCTTTGCTTTCGTACTGCCGATGTTCAAGGACAGTGCCGTGGGAGGTATCATCATCGCCTACACGACGATACTCGTATTGGGTGCCTCGTTCTCTCTGGTGCCTGCCGCTCTGTGGCCCTCAGTGCCTAAGTTGGTTGACGCTAAGGTCATTGGCTCTGCCTATGCCCTGATCTTCTGGATTCAGAACATCGGTCTGTGGTTGTTCCCCCTGCTCATCGGCAAGGTGCTCGACCAGACCAACCCGCAGATTGTCGAGGGAGTGAAGAACGGTACGATTGCTCCCGATGTAGCAGCTGTCAGCTACGATTATACGGCTCCACTCGTCATGCTTGCCTCACTGGGTGTGGCAGCCCTGCTCCTGGGGCTGGTCCTTAAGGTAGTGGACCGTAAGAAAGGCATCGGTCTGGAGCTTCCGAACATCACGGAGTAAACAAGGGAATACATCAACACATAGATACACTGCTATTATGAAAATAGGTTTCGATAACGACAAATATCTCAAGATACAATCTGAGCATATCAAAGAGCGCATTGCTCAGTTTGACGGCAAGCTCTATATGGAGTTAGGTGGTAAGCTCTTCGACGACCATCACGCCTCACGCGTATTACCAGGTTTCAAGCCCGACTCAAAACTACGCATGCTGGCTCAGTTACGCGACAGCATCGAAATCCTCATTGTTATCAGTGCAGAGGATATTGAGAAGAACAAAGTACGTGCCGACTTGGGCATCACCTATGACGAGGATGTGCTCCGTCTGCGTGATGAATTCATGAGTCGTAACTTCATGGTAGGCTCAGTTGTCATTACCCACTACAACGGTCAGCATGCTGCCGACCAGTTCCGTCACCGTCTGCAGCGCGAGGGCATCAAGTCGTATATCCACTACCCCATCGACGGTTACCCGCATAATGTGGAGCTCATCGCATCTGATGAAGGTTTTGGAAAGAACGACTATGTAGAGACCACCCGTCCGCTGGTGATCGTGACTGCTCCTGGTCCTGGTAGCGGTAAGATGGCAACCTGTCTCTCGCAGCTATACAATGAGAACAAGCGCGGCATCCGAGCCGGCTATGCCAAGTTCGAGACCTTCCCTGTATGGAACCTGCCGCTGAAGCATCCTGTGAACATCGCCTATGAAGCAGCCACTGCCGACCTGAACGATGTGAACATGATCGACCCCTTCCATCTGGAAGCCTACGGGAAGACGGCTGTCAACTACAATCGCGATATTGAGATCTTCCCTGTACTGAATGCGCTCTTCGAGGGTATCTATGGTGAGAATCCCTACAAGTCGCCGACAGACATGGGTGTCAATATGATCGGCTTCTGCATCAGCGACGATGAAGTGTGCTGCAAAGCCTCCAAGGAAGAAATCATCCGTCGTTTCTACGATGCGACCAACAAGATGGCTGATGGCGCAGACAACGAGAGTGAGGTTAACAAGATCCGCATGCTCTTCAATCAGGCGAAGATAACCACTGCTTTCCGCCCTGTCACGACAGCTGCTTACGAGAAGAAACTGGAGACTGGTCTGCAGGCAGCAGCCATCGAACTTGAGGACGGTACCATCATCACCGCCAAATCGACGCCACTTCTTGGTTGCAGTGCTGCTCTTCTACTCAATGCCACCAAGTATCTGGCAGAGATCGACCACGAGGCAAAACTCATTCCGCAGAGTCTCATCGAACCCGTTCAGAAGACGAAGATAGAATATCTGGGTGGTAAGAACCCGCGTTTGCATACTGACGAGGTGTTGGTAGCACTCAGTGTCCTCTCCACTCACGATGAGAATTGCCGTAAGGCTTTGGCTCAGTTGCCGAAGCTTCGCAATTGTCAAGTACACACCACGGTCATGCTTTCAGAGGTAGATCGCAAGATCTTCAAGAAGCTTGGCTGTAATCTGACTTGCGACCCCGTTAAGAAGAAATAGCGACAACCGTGACCGAGGTAATCCGACAACGACTCAACGACTCGCCCATGGCACGATGGACTGTCCTGCTCATTGTAGCAACAGCCATGATGATGGGCTATTTCGTAAACGACGTCATGTCGCCACTGGAAACGTTGTTGGAATTACCGAAAGAGGCAGGCGGTCTTGGATGGACACCTAGCGACTACGGATTCTTCTCCGGATCGAGCGGACTGATCAACGTCTTTCTGCTCATGCTGTTCTTCTCAGGACTGATTCTCGACAAGATGGGCATCCGTTTCACTGGTGTCCTCGCCTGTAGTCTGATGGTAGCGGGAACTCTTCTCAAGTACTACGGCATCACGGCACATTTCGGTGAGGCCGTTTTCTCATTAGCAGGCTTCGAGTTACCCATGTCTGTAACGGTTGCCAGTCTTGGCTTTGCCATCTTCGGTGTAGGCTATGAGATGACAGGCATCACGGTCGCCAAGGCGATGGTGCGCTGGTTTACAGGTCATGAACTTGCCCTGGCCATGGGCATCCAACTGGCAATGGCCCGACTGGGGACAGCCGCCGCGCTCAGCATCTCTGCCCCGATAGCGCGTCACTTCTCCCTCTCTACGCCCCTGCTCCTTAGTCTGGCCTTTCTGATCATCGGGCTATTGGCGTTCCTCGTGTTCTGCGTGATGGACCGTCGATTAGACAAATCCGCCGATGCCGGATCATCTGTCAGATCTGAGGACAGCAGCGACGAGTTCCGTTTCTCCGATATCGGTATGACGCTCCGTAACCCCGGCTTCTGGCTGATCACACTCTTCTGCGTGCTCTTTTACTCCGCCGTATCACCATTCTTGAAGTTCTCTACCAAACTGATGGTTATCAAGTATGGTGTGGACGCAGACTTGGCAGGCTTCTTCTCATCAATAGCCCCCTTCGGCACGATCCTGATGACACCACTCTTCGGACTCATCTACGACCGCTATGGTAAAGGCGTGACACTGGTCATCACTGGTGCCCTCATGCTGACCGCCGTCCATTTCGGTTTCTCACTACCCATGCACAGCAGCACCATCGCCATCACACTGATGGTGATCCTCTCTATCGGTTATTCACTGGCTCCTGCAGCCTTGTGGCCCTGCGTACCTAAGATTATCCCCATGAAATGTCTCGGCACGGCCTATTCGATGATCTTTTTCATCCAGAACTTCGGACGTGCTGTCATACCAGTCTGCGTGGGACGTGCCAACGAGACCGACCCAACCTATACGACATCGATGCTGATCTTCGGTTTTACGGCACTGGGGGCAGCCATCATTGCCGTGTCCATGTTGTACGTCGACAAGAAAAAAGGGTATGGTCTACAACGACCCAATATCCAGAAATGAATTGTTATCATGAACCATCATCTCCTACAAACCATCAAACAGATCTCTACAAAAGGTATCACCTGTATAACAACCCCTGTCTATTGGAATATCCCCCTATTTGCTCTTTCCATTCTGATGCTGGGCGGCTTCGATCTTCTCTACTATCAACACCTCTATCACGAATATAAGACCTGCGATATCCTGTCGGGCTATGCGGAGATGATCTTCATGGCATACCTCATCAACGTCGTATGTTACCTTCTCAGGAAGACTCGTATACATCTTCTCCTGTATGTCATACTGTTCGTTGTCTATATCGTGAATTTCTACCTGAGATATTCCTTTGGCACAGACATCTCTCCAAAGATCCTTCTTCTGATGTTTGAGACGAACACGAAGGAGGTGTCCGGCTTCTTCAAGACCTATATGATGACTGACGGCATGCTCAAGACCGTTGGTGCCTTCGTCATTGTACTGACCATGATCATCGTCGGAGAGCGTTTCAGGAAAGCGATCAGTAAGAGACTGAATCTGCCTGTCATCAGATGTCTGCTGACTGTTCTCGTGCTCACAGGTGTTATCTGCGGAGCCACAGCCATTGGGAGATATGCTGGTCTTATCAAATGCAGGAACACCTATGAGGCCGAACGATGGCTGATGAACGTTCCTTTCCGCTATGGTATGCCTATGCCCAACCTATGCTATTCGTTAAGTGCGATCCATCTGGCAGGACAAGACCTCGACAGCATGATCAGGGCAACAGAAGAGGCCATCAAGGATGTCAGTTGCGAAAACGGTGATTCACTGAACATCATCGTGGTCATCGGTGAGTCTTACAACAAATATCATGCCTCACTTTACGGCTATACCCTTGATACCACACCATACCAATGCGAAGAACGGACAGAGGACAGACTCTGTGCTTTCAGTCGTGTCAAGTCGCCACACAACATGACCAGTATCGTCCTCAAGAACGTGCTCTGCAGCAACAATGTCCATGAGAACGAACGCTGGTATGATTATCCGTATTTCCCCGCCATCTTCAAGAAAGCAGGATATGATGTGTGGCTCTGGGACAACCAATACAAATGGAATCCTGATGCAGCCTGGGCCTTTACACTCAACTCGGTAATGTTCAACGAGCGGATCCAGCAGTTATCCTATACGGCCATCAACGAATCAGGTGCGCCCTATGATGGAGGACTCATCACTGATTTCGAAAAGAAGACAAAAGGCAGACTGGGAAAACGGAACCTGATCATCTTCCATCTGGGAGGCCAGCATTTCCTTGCTACCACACAGTATCCTCACGTGCCGGAATATCAGGTGTTCACTGCCAAGGATGTCAAAGACAATGCTCCCTACCTCAATGAAGAGAGTCGTCAGCGTATCGCCGAATACGCCAATGCCACTCGGTATAACGATGCTGTTATCCACCAGATCATGACAATGGAGAAGGAGACCAACGCCTTACTCATCTATTTCCCCGACCATGGTGAGGAGGTGTACGACTACCGCGACTTCTATGGTCGACAGATTCTTAGCCAAGATCAGATAACGCCTGAACTGATCAAGAACCAGATAGAGATTCCCTTTATCGTCTGGTGTTCTGAGAAATGGAAGCAGTCGCACACGGCGGAATGGGAGACAATCAAACAGGCCGCCGACCGGGAGTTCACGACCGATAATGTCTGTCATATGCTATTCCGTCTGGCAGGTATCAAGACCATGTCGTACAAAGCAGAACGCGACCTGCTGAGTCCGGAATTCATTCCACAGACGAAAGCGTATAACATGCTGTCACTATAAACCAATCAAGGCCCTACTTCATAGGGCCTTGATTATTCTGTATCTTATCTGATCGTCTGCTACCAGCGGAATCGGGTGACTAACGGGAGATGGTCGCTATAGCCCTTCTGATACTTCATACCCTTGTAGGTTCGACGTGGCAGATAACCGCCGTAGAACTTATCCTTTTCCAACAAGAACTTCTCCGACTGTATGAATGCCGTATCCACCTTAGCTGCTACGACAGGAGACACCAGTACATGATCCAGACTGTTCCATTCCCCCCTGTATCGATAGGTACCTGCTACGCCGTAACGGGCAGGAGCCTCTTTCGTGACATTCTTCAGATGATGTTGACACAGTCGTAACAATGCCGGGGAATCATGGTAGTCATTGAAATCACCCGTGATAACGATTGAGGCATCCGGTGACAGAGCTCGGATAGAGTCCACCGACTGCAACAGCCGATCAGCAGCATGAAGGCGGAACGGTCGACTAGCCTTCTCTCCTCCATGCCGGCTGGGAGCATGCACCACGAACACATGTAAGGTATCACCCGAGACCAACTGACCACAAGCATAGAGAATATCACGTGTCGGTCTCATGCCCTCTATCAATGGTAATCTAATGCCATATGAGCGGACCAGAGAGAAGGAAAACGGCGAATAAAGCAGTGCCACATCCACACCTCGGGCATCGGGCGACGATGTCATCACATACTCATATCCCGCATTCCGAAGGAGAGAGCGCTTGGTCAGGTCGTGCATTGTCACCTCATTCTCCACCTCACACAAGGCGACCAAGTCGGGTATGCCCTCTTCGGAACAAGAGAGGATAGCCTTCCCAATACAGTCCAACTTCTTCCAATAACGCTTTTCCGTCCACTGGCGAGTGGCATCCGGCAGATACTCCGTATCATCCTTTCCCTCGTCATGATGCGTATCAAAGATATTCTCCACATTATACTCCACCAATGTGAGGAATGAAGAAATAAGAAGTCCAAGAAACATTGACATAGCAGATATCGTTTTTTAGTGATTGTTATTCGTCCGATGTATCTTCCATCCACTGGCGGCAACAACGATACTCGTCAAAGGAGAAAGATAGTTAAAGAAACAGAAAGGCAGATAAGTCAGTGTGGCCACACCAAGCACAGTACTCTGCGTCAGACCACAGGTGTTCCATGGCACAAGCACGGAAGTGACGGTCGCACCATCCTCACAGCTACGGCTCAGCAGACGAGATTCATATCCCTTCTCCCGATAAGTCTCCCTAAACATAGAACTGGAGAGCATGATCGACAGGAACTGATCAGCCGTAGCGATATTGCAGAAGAGAGCCGTACCAACAGTAGAGGCCACCAGTGAGGCGGTACTCTTGACGAGACGTAAGACCCTGCGCATCAGATCCTGTAACTGACCGGTTGCCGTAAGCGCACCGCCAAAGGTCTGGGCACAGATAATCAGCCAGATTGTCGGCATCATGCCCGCCATACCACTCGTATGGACCAGATCATTGAGCATTGGCACACCCGTCTCTATGTTCGTACTACCATAACAAACCCGCATCATACCTTTGTACGAGGCCAGTAATCCACCCTCTGCATCCTCAGAGATGGCATGGACGAGCGGTGTCTGAACAACCAATGCGACGACAACCGCAAGAAGGATGGCCAAGAAAAGCACTACCATCGAGGGCCAACGACGAGCAATCATGACGCCCGTCAACACGGGTACGATCAACAGCCACGGGGAGATGACGAAGGTATGCTGGAGACCGTCCATGAACTCCGACACGTTTCCATGCCCAGAGACATCCATCGTCAGACCAGCTATCAGGAAGATGGAAAGTGATATACAGAAAGTGGGTACTGTCGTGTAGAGCATATATCGGATATGCGTAAAGAGCGGTGTTCCTGACACACTTGAGGCAAGAACGGTCGTGTCCGACAGCGGCGAGAGCTTATCGCCGAAGTAGGCCCCTGTGATAATCGAGCCAGCGATCCATCCGTCGTCAAAGCCATGTGCCTTTCCGATGCCCATCAGAGCGACACCGATCGTAGCGACGGTGGTCCATGAGGAACCGACCATGAGACTCACCAAGGCACAGAGCAAGCTGCTGCTTACCAAGAACACCTCTGGACGAATCAGTTGCATGCCATAATAAATCATCGTAGGCACAATGCCCGACACCATCCACGTGCCACCAATGGCACCAATCAGCAGAAGGATGATGATGGCCGGTGTACAACTGGCTATCTTATCCGTCACCTCCTTCTCCAGGTTCTCCCACTTCAGATGCCCAGAGAAATGACCGATGAGCACACTGACAGCCGATGCCACCAGCAGTGAGACCTGACTGGCCCCATCCAATGTTGCGTTACCGAAGACGGTAACGCAACATGTTATAAGTGCGATGAGCACTAAAAAGGGTATCAGGTTCAGCACACCTTCTCTAGTCGTTTCATGATGGAGAACATAAAGACTGCGGAGATGAGACAGAGTGCGATGAAGACACTCCATACGGCCCAGAGAGGAATATTACCCCACAGATAGCCACCCACACCAACCAGCTTATTACCGATGGCGGTAGCCACGAACCAGCCACCCATCATCAGACCCTTATACTTCGGAGGAGCCACCTTCGAGACGAAAGAGATACCCATCGGCGATAGCAACAGCTCGGCGAATGTCAGAATCAGATAAGTATAGATGAGCAACTGCGGTGTGACATCAGCCACATGCACGGCCACGGATTCACCGTCGGCACCAACAGTCGTCTGCGGCATCGGCAGTCCGAACGAGGCGACAGCCATCAGACAGTAAGCCAGTCCGGCCACCACCATACCATAAGCGATCTTACGCGGTGCTGAGGGCTCCTTACCCTTGGCCGACAGACTGCCGAAAATGGCGAGGCTGACAGGTGTCAGAGCCACCACATAGAAGGGGTTGAACTGCTGGAAGATAGGCGCCGAGACAGCAACGATCTGCCCCGTCGTCGCATCGTACTGGAAGAACAGGAAGGCCACAGCCACCACGATGACAGCGAAAGAGATGGCCTTACCCTTAGCAGTCTTCGACTGGAACAGTGAGAACAGGGCATAGACGATAAAGATGATGGCCACGAGGTTCCACACGCTGAAGGCCATACTCTCGACACCTGTCGACGTCCTAGCCGTGAACTCATCGGCGAAATAGGTCAGCGACAGACCGTTCTGATGGAAAGCCATCCAGAAGAAGATAACCACCGCGAAGACCAGGCAGAGAGCCACGATACGCGCTTTCGTCTCCTCCTTCGACAGTTCCTCGACCTCAGCCTGCACCCCCTCCTTCTTCGTGCCGCCCTCCACATGACGGAAGGTTCCACGGAAGATATAGTAGATGGCAATAGAGAGGATCAGTGAGGCACATGCCACGGCAAAGGCAAAGTGATAAGAGTCGTTGACGCTTGTGCCGAGGTTCTGCTGGGCCCATTCCATGATGCGCACGGCCGCCGTCGGAGCGAAGAGTGCACCGATGTTGATAGCCATGTAGAAGATCGAGAAGCCCGAGTCACGCTGCGAGGCATACTTCGGATCATTATAGAGATCGCCCACCATCACCTGGAGGTTTCCCTTGAAGAGACCAGTACCCAGACCGATGAGCACCAATGCGGCCAGCATCACGACCAGTGCCAGCGTATCACCGCCCAAGGGCACTGAGAGCAACAGGTAGCCTGCGAACATGATGAGGATACCGATGGTCACCATCCGACCAAAGCCGTAACGGTCGGCCAGCCAACCGCCTACGATAGGCAGGAAATAGACGAGCATTAGGAAGTCGCTGTAGATCTCCCCTGCCCAACCAGCATCGAGTCCGTAGTTTGCACGGAGGAACAATGCGAAAACGGCGAGCATCGTGTAGTAGCCGAAGCGCTCACCTGTGTTGGCCAATGCCAACGCGAATAAACTTTTTGGTTGATTTTCGAACATGTTTTAATTATTTTATTTTAGTGTTTTTTGTTCTGACGATATCAAACAGATAGGTACATTTGATGACGATATTGCCGAAGTTCGACCGTCCGAAGTAGTCACGCTTCGAATCACCATAGATGTTCCCCAGTCCATAGTAATAACGGCCCTCGATGAGGAAATGCCCCAGATGACGATGACTGTACTCCATACCAGCACCTACGGCGATGCCGTAGTCAAACTTGTTCTTCACCGTCATGGTATCCTGCGCCACGACCTGCGAGGCGCGCTTGCCATAGTACTGGTACTCCGGATTCTGTTCCCTGGGGTAGTCCCTGCCTGGATCGAACGCCGGCTGGCGCACATCGAAATTGGCATCCACCTCATCCTTCATATAGAAGCCTATCTGCGGTCCTATCTGGAAGAAGCCCTGGAAACCGTTCCGTTCGCGGCCCCAACCCATACGAGCCAGAAGGGGCACCTGCACGTACGTCATCTTCCGTGAGTATCTCAGCGACTGCGTCTCGTCCGTATGCAAGGGCACAGGCTTATCATCCATCGTCAGGATCTTCTCCTTCCATCCTATCTGCGCATAGTTCACCTCCGCCACGACGGCACAGATGCTATGGAAATATTTCTCACACGTATAACGGGCGGTCAGTCCGCCGGTCAGTCCCCCTAACAATCCCTGTGGGACCTTCGTAACGAAAGACACATTACTCATCACATATCCGCCGTTCACACCCAGGGCGAAGTCGGTACGATACTCGCCGACCTGGGCATACGACGTGATGAGCGAAAAGCGGAAAGCGAAGACCAACGTCAACATGACCAGCTTCCATCTTCCCACTATCATTTTCTCAAATACTATCTTCATAAAACAGAATGCGTTCCTTGACTCCCGTCAGTTAGTAGTTAATCGTCTCGATCACATGGTCTGGCGTATAGTGAACAAAGAGGAATGTCCTGTTGCGCAGGCCGCCATTGCCATAACGCTCGAACTGTAAGGCTGTCTGAATAGGCAGATAGCCGAACATACCCTTTGCCCCATTGAACTTCATGCCATACTTGTTCAGTCCTCTCAGGAAGAAATAGGCATGGTCGAAGCCTGTGATGGCAAAGCGTGGCTGCACGCTCTGCATGTCGGCATGGAAATTCCAACGGTATTTCTGCTGGAACCGTTGTGTAGCCGGCGAGACTGGATTATAATAGAATACCGAGGGGATATAAGTATCAAACTTGTAGTAGTTCTCCAGATGCGCACGGTTGTACATCAGCCACTCCGTATAGCCGAACATCGAGATCTCCAGTTCCGGATAGGTATGCTTCAGACCGTTGAGCTTGGCGAAGGCAACGCCCAACTCCTGCGAACGGGCCGTGTTCAGGATGACGACATTACGCTCCTTACGACTGAAGGCCTTCGAGAACTCTTCCTCGCCCGATTTCAGGCTCGTGAGGGAATAGACGATGCCACGCTGTTCGAGTTGTCGGCGCAGTCCTGTCGTGAACGTCCCTTTCTTGCTCGTCGAATCGTTGCAGTCGATGATGACAGGATGGTATTTCTTGAAGCGCTCCATGAAACGGGTGATCGTCGTCTCGTTGATCTCCGTCGGCGACTGCCACACCTGGAAGATATGACGGTTGGTCGCGAGCTGCGGGGCATTGATCGAGAACGGGATCACCAGACGGATATCATGCTCCTGAACGAAATCCGACAGGAGAGCCACCTGTTTGGAATAGAGCGGACCGATAATCAAGTCACACTCCGCTGCCGCCTTGTCCTTCAGGATCTTCAGCATATCAGCATCCTCGGCCGCGTTCCACGCATGCACATCCACCGAGATACCCAACTTCTTCAGACTGTCGCAGGCCATCAACACGCCACGGTAGTACTCCGTCATCCGTTTGCCGTCGCCATTAAGATCATGCAAGGGGAGCATCACGCCCAGACGGATGGCGCGATCACGCACATCATCGGGCCGACTCTTAGAGGCCGACTGCACGGGTTGGGAGACGACCGCAGACTTACCAGGATACGGAATCCGCAAGACGAATCCCTTCTTCAGCTCGTAGCCGGGCGTCTTCATCTCAGGGTTGGCCTGGATCAGTTCCTCGATAGAAAGACCGTACATCCGTGAGATGCCGAAGATGGTCTCCTTCTTCTTCACCTTGTGCAGACCACGTATGGAATCCGTCACTTGTGCCGACATGATGCCGACAGCCAGGAAGAAAGTCACCAACAGCAAACAATATCTTAATAGTCGAGTCATAAATCCAAGTTTTATCCTTACCGCCTACAAAAGTACAAAATAATTGTGAATTGAGAATTAAGAATTAGGAATTATTTAGCATCTTTTGACCAAACAGTGTTCCCACAGGCCATCATATCGCTTGACGACAGCAGTAATTATCTTGACAAATCGACGCTCATAACTCGCGCCAAGGTCATCAACGGCGAAGTGCGGGTCGTAGGCGCGAGTTTTGGACCATTTCCGTATTCAGCTGAAAACAAGCCAGTTATACAAATACCGCACAGAGGTAGGAATTTACAGTCAAGGAGATAGGGCCTATGAGTCGTGGAGATAGGGTTCACGAGTGAAAGGGATGATCCCTATACCCTATAAGAGATAATCTCCTTCTCTCGTAAGTGCCATCCCTTACGGTCGTGGAGATTATCTCCTTGACTGTAAGATGCCGGGGGTACCCCAAGTAGTCCCCTTCTCCACTCCGGATACGCCAAAACAGGGCAAAAAGAGGATAAAAGAGGCCCCCTGGCTGTTCTGGTTTGCAACTTCAGACGGGCACTTTTTTAGGCATTCTTTCTTGACAATCGGACGATCAGGAACGAGCAGGCAGCATCACCCCGCGACAGTCTGATCGTTGGCACAAACACTACAACCGTTTACCTATTTATCAAATAGTCGCACGAAAAAAACTAAAAATCCTTCCATATTCCCACATTTCTTCGTATCTTTGTCGTTCAATTGACTATCATATACATGAGAACAAGACAGATCATCCTACCCCTCTTCGCGGCTATGATTCCCTTCGTCTGCCTAGCTCAGAGCAGTCGGCCCTCCGTGGCCCCTACGGCCATCTATGCCGACGAGAACGGGGCGGAGACCGAGACCTCGGATGACTTCGCAGGACAGGCGCCACTGACGGTGACCTTCCGTGCCAACCCGACCGCCATGGAAGACTACTCGCCCACCTATGAGTGGCACTTCCGCACGGAGGGAGAGGCCAAGGATATGATGGTACGCTACGAGGAGAACACACAATACACCTTCACCACCTCGGGTACGACAAGAGTCACCCTCCTGGTCAGTAAGGGGGACACCGGTGAGCGTCTCGACTCCGTCGTGATACGTGTCACCGTCAGCGAGAGTAAGCTCTCGTTCCCCAACGCCTTCTCGCCTAACGGTGACGGTATCAACGACATCTACAAGGCCAAGGACTACCAGAGTCTTGTGGAGTTCCATGCCTACATCTTCAACCGCTGGGGACAGAAGCTCTACGAGTGGACCGACCCTGCCGACGGATGGGACGGCACCTACCACGGGAAGGATGTGAAAGACGGCGTATACTTTGTACTCGTCAAGGCCAAGGGGGCCGACGGACGGACCTATCATATCCGCAGAGACGTGAACCTGCTGAGGGGATATACTGAAAGAACGACGACGAACTAAGACATGAGAAGAGAAGACGATAAGATCAACGTATACGGTGCCCGTGTACATAACCTGAAGAATATCGACGTAGAGATTCCGCGCCAGTCTCTCACCGTCATCACAGGACTCAGCGGCAGCGGCAAGTCCTCACTGGCCTTCGACACCATCTATGCCGAAGGGCAGCGGCGCTATATAGAGACCTTCTCGGCCTATGCCCGTAACTTCCTTGGCGGACTGGAGCGCCCCGACGTGGATAAGATCACAGGCCTGTCGCCTGTCATCAGCATCGAGCAGAAGACTACCAACAAAAACCCGCGCTCCACGGTGGGCACGACGACGGAGATATACGACTACCTGCGTCTGCTCTTCGCCAGAGCCGGCAAGGCCTACAGCTACGCCACTGGCGAGGAGATGGTGAAATATACGGAGGAGAAAGTGCTCGACATGATTCTCCACGACTATGCCGGTAGGAAGATCTTTATCCTGGCCCCTCTCGTCCGCAGTCGTAAGGGTCACTATCGTGAGCTCTTCGAGGCCATGCGCCGCAAGGGCTACCTGAACATACGGATAGACGGCGAGATGAAGGAGATTGTCAGAGGCATGAAGGTGGACCGCTACAAGAACCATGATATCGAGGTGGTCATCGATAAGCTGAGCCTCCCCGCTATCTCTTCCGAAGGAGGTGGAGCTCAGATGTCTGAGGAACGCCTCAAGAAGTCTGTTGCCATCGCCATGAAACAGGGCGACGGTCTGATCATGATCCTCGATGTCACCGACGCTGCTTCCAAGGGAAGCGGACAGGGAGAGGTGAAGTACTTTTCCAAACGACTGATGTGTCCTACGACAGGCATCAGCTATTCCGACCCCGCCCCCAATAACTTCTCTTTCAACTCACCACAGGGCGCCTGTCCTCACTGCAAAGGACTGGGTGTCATCAACCAGATCGACCTGAAGAAAGTGATCCCCGACCGCAAGGTCAACATCCACGACGGCGGTATCGTTCCACTGGGCAAATACAAGAACCAGATGATCTTCTGGCAGATCGACGCCATTCTGAAGAAATACGACTATAGTCTCAAGACTCCTATTCAGGATATCTCTGACGAGGCGCTCAGTGAGGTGCTCTACGGTGCCATCGAGAACGTACGCATCGACAAGGATCTAGTACACACGTCCAGCGACTATTTCGTGGCCTTCGACGGTATCATCAAATACCTGCGCAACGTCATGGACAACGACGACTCCGCCGCCGGACAGAAATGGGCCGACCAGTTCCTCGCCGAGTGCGAGTGCCCCGAGTGCCACGGTCAACGTCTGAACAGAGAGGCACTTTCGTATAAGATCTGGGACAAGAACATCGCTGAGCTCGCCTCGATGGATATCGCCGAACTGCGCGAGTGGCTTGACCATGTAGAGGAACACCTCGACCACCAGCAACAGCAGATTGCAGCAGAGATACTGAAGGAGATACGGACACGACTCGACTTCCTGCTTGAGGTCGGACTCGACTATCTGGCGCTCAACCGCCAGTCGGCCTCGCTCTCAGGCGGTGAGAGTCAGCGCATCCGTCTTGCCACACAGATAGGCTCACAACTCGTCAACGTGCTCTACATCCTCGACGAGCCCTCGATTGGTCTGCATCAGCGCGACAACGAGCGACTCATCAGGTCGCTCAAGGAGCTCCGCGACTTAGGTAATACCGTCATCGTGGTAGAACACGACGAGGACATGATGCTGAATGCCGATTATATCGTTGACATCGGTCCCCGTGCCGGGCGCAAGGGCGGTGAGGTGGTGTTCCAAGGCACCCCACAGGAGATGCTGCAGACCGATACCGTCACGGCACAATACCTCAACGGAACGAAGAAGATCGAACTGCCACAGCAGCGTCGTAAGGGCTCCGGCAAGCGTCTCCGTCTTTTGGGATGCACGGGCAATAACCTCAAGCACGTCGACGTGGAGTTCCCTCTCGGCTGTCTCATCCTCGTCACAGGTGTCAGCGGCTCGGGTAAGTCCACACTTATCAACGAGACGCTGCAGCCCATCCTCTCACATCATTTCTACCGTTCCCTGAAACGTCCCATGCCCTACGATCGCATCGAGGGCTTGGAGCATATCGACAAGGTGGTGAACGTAGACCAGTCGCCCATCGGGCGCACGCCGCGTTCCAACCCGGCGACCTATACGGGTGTCTTCTCAGATATCAGGAGCCTCTTCGTCAACCTGCCCGAAGCCAAGATACGAGGCTATAAGCCTGGTCGTTTCTCGTTCAACGTGAAAGGTGGGCGCTGCGAGGCCTGTGGCGGTAACGGTTACAAGACCATCGAGATGAACTTCCTTCCGGATATCCAGGTGCCCTGCGAGGAATGTCATGGCAAACGCTATAATCGTGAGACGCTCGAGGTGCGCTACAAGGGCAAGTCGATCGCCGACGTGCTCGACATGACCATCAACCAGGCCGTGGAGTTCTTCGAGAACGTACCGGATATCCTCCGTAAGATCAAGACCATACAGGATGTCGGACTGGGATACATCAAGCTCGGGCAGTCGTCCACCACCCTCTCCGGCGGAGAGAGCCAGCGCGTGAAGCTCGCCACCGAACTGTCGAAGCGGGATACCGGCAAGACCCTTTACATCCTCGACGAGCCGACGACGGGTCTCCACTTCGAGGATATCCGTATTCTGATGGATGTGCTCCAGAAACTGGTGGACCGTGGTAACACCGTCATCATCATCGAGCATAACCTCGATGTCATCAAGCTGGCCGACTGGATCATCGACATGGGACCGGAAGGCGGTCGTAAGGGTGGACAGGTTCTCTCTGTCGGCACCCCGGAACAGATTGCCAAGTCGAAGAAGGGCTACACACCCCGATTCCTTGGACAGGCCTTAAAATAAGAAGAGAACAAGGAGCAGACACGTCTGTCGACGTCTCTATACGAAAAACGACAGATCCCGATGATCAAACATCATCGGGATCTGTCGTTTATATCAATATCTGATGACGGATTACAGACCTGCGGCAGCAATCCACTCATAGATACAGCTGACGATACCAAAGAGGGCGATGCCAGCGGTACAAAGGGCCAGGGCCACCTTGGTGCTGAGGTCGCTCTGGAAAGCGGGCAGCGGTGTGTCGGTCTTGGTGATATACATGGCCTTCACAATGAGCAGATAGTAGTAGAGTGACACCACCGTATTGATCAGTGCAATGAACACCACGAAATAGGCAGCGGCACTACCCTGCTGAGCAGCAGCCATGAACACGAAGAACTTCGAGAACATACCTGCGAACGGCGGGATACCTGCCAGAGAGAACAAGGCCAGTGTCATCAGGAACGACAGCTTGGGGTTGGTCTGGTAGAATCCGTTATAAGCAGCCATATCAGTACGTCCGTTGTGATTGCTCTCAACAACATTGATGACGGTGAAGACCGCCATGTTGGCAACGATATAGACAAGCACATAATAGGTCAGCGCAGCCACACCAAGTTGTCCGTTGCCCACCACAGCAAGCATGATATAGCCGGCCTGTGAGATAGAGCTGAACGCCATGAAGCGCTTAAGCTCACTCTGACGGATGGCAAACAGGTTGGCCACGGTGATAGAGAGCACGATCACGATATAGAGCAGATACTCCCAATAAGCTACCAGCGGCTGGAACACCTTCATCAGGATGATACACAGCGTGAGAGCAGCGGCACCCTTAGAGATGACACTCAGATAACCAGTCACAGGCGTCGGCGCTCCCTGATAGGTGTCGGCCGTCCAGAAGTGGAAAGGTACGAGTGAGATCTTAAAGCCCAATCCGCTGAAGAAGAACACAAGACCGATAATCGCCAATGGAGAAGCGGTGATCGTTGCAGCCACATCGTCGAAATAGAGAGTGCCTGTAGCAGCATAGATAAACGAGATGCCATAGAGCATCACACCACTGGAGAATGTGGCGGTCAGGATATACTTCGCAGCACCCTCGGCAGAATCCTTCTTCCACTTATCGAAAGCGACCATACAGGCCATGGGTACCGAAGCCATCTCAAGTCCGAGGAAGAACAACATGAAGTTGCCACTCGACATCATGACAAACATACCCAGCAGGGTGCTCAGTACCAGCATATAGAACTCGCCCTCCAATTTCATAGCCGACTTGACAATCCAAGGCTGGGCCATGATGCAGACGATGATCGTGCCAAAAGCGAGAATGACCTTCATGACATTGACGGCCTGTGAGCTGACATACAATCCGCCAAATGCTGAGACAGGATCAGAATATGCCAGTGTTGCCACGGCCGTAACGGCCAGCATGCCGACTGTCAGGTATTGCAGGAGGTATCCCTTAACCTTTACCTTCGTCAGGAAGAAGTCTCCAAAGAAAACTATGATCAGCGAGAGAACCAGGAAGGCCTCAGGCATCATTTTCAGGAATTCACTATAATTCATATCTTAGTCCTCCTTTTTTTACATTACACCTATTGACTGAAGGATCGAACCAGCAGCCGGTGATATCATATCGCTGAACACGAAAGGTGCGCAACCCAGACCGGCTACACAGAAAATCAGACAGATCACTGCAACGCGCTCATCCCATGTAGCATCGGTGAGCTCGAGGTAGTGTTTGTTCTCTACCTCACCATAAAGGATCTTACCAACCACACGCAGGATATAGACAGCCGTAACGACAATCGACATACAAGCGATAATGGTGGCTACCATACGGAACGACGTATTGGGATCGCCAGAGAGCGGATGAGCTCCGAACGAGCCGACGAAGATGGTCATCTCAGCAATAAAGCCGGAGAAACCGGGAAGACCGAGGTTGGCCAGACCGGCAATCACATAGCCGACAGAGAGGAAAGGCATGATCTTCATCAAGCCGGCCAGCTCACGGATATCACGCGTATGAGTACGACCGTAGATCATACCGATCAGTGCGAAGAAGAGAGCTGTCATCAGACCATGAGAAAGCATCTGGAGAATAGCACCCGTCACAGCCGTCTGACTCATCATCAGAAGAGCGAAGAGCACCAATCCACAGTGAGACACTGAGGAATAGGCATTGATATACTTCAGGTCGGTCTGTACGCAGGCAGACAGTGCACCATAGACTACCGAGATAGTCGTCAGAATCAGGAAGATCCACGAGAGATCCTGAGCAGCCTCAGGCAACAGATACATAGCCACACGGAAACAGCCATAACCTCCCAACTTCATCAGCACACCGGCATGGAGCATAGACACGGCGGTAGGCGCAGAGGCATGACCGTCGGGTGACCATGTGTGGAACGGGAACAGAGCTCCCAGCACACCGAAGCCAATAAAGATAAACGGGAAGAAGATGTTCTGGATGTGACCAGGGATGCAGTGATTGGCTGCAATCGTGGTCAACTCAAAGGTGTATGACCCACTGTATTGGCCATTAAAGAAATAGATGCCCAGCAGACCGAGGATCAGCAGAGCAGAACCTCCCATCAGCATCAGCGTCAACTTCATGGCTGAGTACTCCTTACGACCAGACCCCCAGACACCTATCAGGAGGTACATCGGGATCAGAGCCACCTCATAGAACATGAACATCGTAAAGAGGTCTGTTGAGATGAAGAAACCGAACACACCCGTTGAGAGAAGAGTGAACCAAAGGAAATACTCTTTCGTCATGGGCTTCAACTGCCATGAGGCAAAGGTTCCTGTGAATACGATAATGCTCGACAGCAGCAACATCACCACCGAGATACCATCGACGCCCACCGAATAAGCAATGTTCAGTGGTTTGAACCAGGACACACTATATGTCAGCAACATCTCTGCAGAGTTACCTGCCGCACGCTGCTGAATGAAATAGACGGTCAGCCATATGGAAAGGGCAAGCAGACACGATGCACCTGCCACCATCACGCCACGCACCTGATTGAGATTCTTGGCAAGCCATAATCCCAGAAGCATCAGGGCGGGAATCAATACGAAAACACTTAATATACTCATATCTTTTTAGATGCATAAAAGGATTAATGATAACGCTACCGTACCAGTGAGGAACCAGACGGCATACTGGCGCACGTCGCCACTCTGCCACGGACGGATGGATTCACCGGCTTCGTTAGCGCTCCATGCCAGGAAGTTGAACGTACCATCAACGATATGACGGTCGAACCAGGCGATAGGCGTAGAAACGAGCGCAAAGATAATTCTGTGCGTAACGAACTGCCATATCTCGTCTTGATAGAAGCGTTTATAGGCTGCACGATGCAATCTTGGGAACTGCTTATACAGACGGTCAGCAATCGGCTGACTCTCCCCTTTATAGATATAAGTAGCGAGACATATACTCAGGATGGCGATAACCGTTGAGGTAACAGCAATCTGTGTATCAAAGTGGATGGTATAATCCTTTCCCGTCGAAGAGACGAAACTACCGAAGGAGCCTCCCCATCCAAGGAAACCTGCCAACGTGGAATAGATACCGACACCAACCGTGATCACACTGAGCACAATCAGAGGTATGGTCATACATGAAGGAGCCTCATGTGGTGTATGATGCGCATGAGCCTCTTTGTTTTCCGTACCCCAGAAGATACCATAGTACAGACGGAACATATAGAAAGCTGTCATGGCAGCAATACCTGTCATGATCCAACCAACCACCGGACTGTAACTGAAGCAGGCTGTAATAATCTCATCCTTCGAACAGAAACCAGAGAAGAACGGGATACCTGCAATAGCCAGACAGGAGATGAGGAAGGTCACATGAGTGATAGGCATATACTTACGCAGACCACCCATCAGTGCCATCTCGTTTGAATGGACTGCATGGATGATACATCCTGCACCAAGGAACAGACAGGCCTTGAACATCGCATGCGTGAACAGATGGAACATACCTGCCATATAACCCAACTGAGCATGATCGTCAAAGATGGTTCCATGGCCTGGCAGACTCACGCCCAGAGCCACCATCATAAACGCGATCTGAGAAATGGTAGAGAAGGCGAGCACACGCTTGATGTCACTCTGTGCACAGGCTACAGCAGCAGCATAGAACGCCGTGAATACACCCACCCATACCACAATGCTCAGCGCATGAGGCGCAAAGGTGATCCAAAGCGGGAACATACGGGCAATCTGGAACACACCAGCCACCACCATCGTTGCAGCGTGGATGAGTGCCGACACAGGTGTCGGACCTTCCATGGCATCAGGCAGCCAGATATGCAACGGGAACATAGCGGACTTACCAGCACCACCAATGAACATCAGCGTAAGAGCTGTCGGAAGGATAAAGGCTCCTGCACTCAGGGCTCTTACGATATCCACAGGAATAAACGGTGTGGTGCCCGCACCCATAACGACATTTGCCCCATGCCCTGCAAACGAGAAGCTGAATGACTCTGTGAAATAGCCGAACATCAGGATACCAATCAGGAAGAACATATCGGCAAAACGAGTCACGATAAAGGCCTTCTTTGAGGCTGCAATGGCTGGCTTCAACGGATAATAGAAACCGATCAGCAAATACGAGCTGACACCCACAAGCTCCCAGAACATATACATCTGGAAGATGTTCGTGGCAAGTACCAAGCCTAACATGGACATCGTGAACAGACTCAGGAAAGCATAGTAACGCTGAAAGCCCTTCTCACCGTGCATATAGCCGAATGAATAGATATGAACCATCAGCGATACCGTAGAGATGACGATCAGCATCACAACACTGATCGGATCCAACAGGATTCCCAAGTCGAAATGTAATCTGCCCAACGGCAGCCAAGTGAAATTATACGGAACAACCGTCTGATAAACCCCATCCACACGATCCATTCCAAAATACTGAAATGCCGTGAGATAAGAGAGTACCGTTACGAGAGCAAGCGAACAGGTGCCGATCAAGCCAGCAACCTTGTGCTTCATCTTCATGCCAGCCAAGCCCAGAACAATGAACGAGAGCAGGGGCAGAAGCATAATAAATATCGTGTAACTAAACATAATCTTAACGTCTTTACTTCTTAACTCCTTAACTATCGTTTCATATTCTGAATACTATCCACATTATCGCTATTGAAGTTGCGATACACATTGATAATGATGGCGATGGCTACGGCCGTCTCCGCTGCAGCCACACCGATACCGAAGAGCGACATGAAGAAGCCTTCGAGCTGTCCAGGGAACAACAGACGGTTAAATGCAGCGAAATTAATCTCAACGGCATTGAGAATCAACTCCACAGAGATGAGCATCGCGATCAGATTACGACGGCTGACAAAGCCATAGACACCGATGAAAAACAACAGTGCACTGAGAATAAAATAATACTGTACGGGTACCATAACTTACTTCTCCTCCTTTCTTGCGATTGCCAAACCACCAATAATACATGCCAGCAGGAATACTGAGATGAACTCGAAGGGGAGTACATATTGGTACTTGTCAGTACCGAGCAGCGACATACCGATTTCTTTCATCGGTACTTCCACATCGGCTACCTGACAGGCAGCATACATAAACTTGTTCTTAAGCAGTACGAACAGGACGGTAGCCAGACCTACCAACGAGAGCATCGCACCATAGATGACACGACTGCCCTTCATCCGTTCTACGAGTCCCTGAAGAGAGCGCTTGCCCACCAGTTGGATGGCGAAGACATAGAGCATTGTCACGCCTCCGGCATATACTGATATCTGAGCAGCACCAAGGAACGTATAGTCGAGCAGGAAATAAAGACCTGCCACGCCAAAGAGCACAAACAACAGGAATGTTGCGGCTCGCATGATACGCTTCGTCGTCACACACATCACGGCAGAACCGAGTATGACAACGGCGAGAATGAGAAACATTACATAGTTTGCCATATCGTTACTTCGTTTTGGTGTTAAACTTACCGATTGTCAGCGGTGCACCACCGTCAAGCAGATTGGGCAAAGACCCACCCTCATAGACTTCCTTGTCGAGGTGGAGCACCAGACTGTTGCGATTGAACACAGCATTCTCGAAATCATTTGTAAACTCAATCGCGTCGAAGTTGCAGGCGTTCGTACAAAGCTGGCAGAACATACAGTCGCCCAGATCGTACAGATAGTCGTCAAGCACCTTCTTTTTCTTACCCGTCTCCGGATCCTCTGCCATGTGAGCAGTAATCTTGATGGTTCCATTAGGACAGGCCTTTTCGCACAATGTGCAAGCCGTGCACTTGTAGCTGCCATCTTCGTTGCGCTTGAACACCAAACGACCGCGATGACGCTTAGCCACGTGAAGTGTGGTCTTGCGGTTCTCGGGATACTGCTCTGTTGACTTGTTGGTGAAGAAGTCCTTGAAATATTCCTTCCAAGTAACCTTCATGCCTGTAGCCAACGTCTTGACAGCATGTCCGATTTCTCCGAAATATGATTTATTATCTTCCATTGCTATACCTTATTTAATATACCATCCAAGAGCCACGATGACCGTCATCAACACAAGATTGATAAGACCAAGCGGCATCAGATACTTCCACTCCAGCTTCAGGATCTGGTCAATACGCAGACGTGGGAAAGTCCACTTAATCCACATCAGTACCCAAACCAAAGCAAAGGCTTTACCCATGAACCATACAATACCAGGAATGTAGTTCATTACAGTGTCGAAAGCATCAACACCAATATTGATGGGAGCCCAACCACCGAGGAATACCGTAGCAGCGATACCTGCGATGATAAAGAGATTAAGGAACTCTGCGAGATAGAAGAAGCCAAAGCCCATACCTGAATACTCGGTGTGGTGTCCGGCGGTCAACTCACTCTCAGCCTCAGCCATATCGAACGGGCCACGGTTTGCCTCAGCATTACCTGCCACGAGGAACACGAGGAAGGCGATGATGGCGGGAATATGTCCCTGGAAGATCAACCACTTGAAAGGACCGGTCTGTGCCTCAACGATACCGGACATCTGCATCGTACCCGTCAGGATCACAGCAGTAATCAGACAGAGGCAGAGCGACATCTCGTAAGAAATCATCTGCACGGCACCACGCATGGCACTAACCACAGAGTATTTATTGTTTGAACCCCAACCAGCAAGGAAGATTCCAACTACACCAATCGAAGAGATGGCAGTGAGCAGGAATACACCTACATTAAAGTCAAGCACTGTAGCACCATTATTCCACGGCAGGAACGAGAAGGCACCAACAGAACCGATGATCACCAAAATCGGAGCCACGGCATAAAGCAACTTATCGGCCCTGTCGACGAAGAAGATCTCCTTAATGAGCATCTTCAAGACATCGGCAAACACCTGAAGCAAACCCCAGTAACCAACTCGCATCGGGCCCAGACGGCACTGGAAATAGGCACATACCTTACGCTCCATGAATATCAGTACGATAGCGATGAGGGCGTATCCCACAAGGATACCTGCACCTACCAGCACGCACTCAATCAATATCGACAGAAAATCTCCCAGACCGAGTGTATCGCGAAGGAGAGCGTCGAACCATTGTGTAACTATAGAAAAGTCGAACATATTACTTCAATTTTTCAATTCTTAATTCTTCAATCCTCCGACTATCTGTCAATATCAGGAATAACAAAGTCAATAGCAGCACCCGTAGCCACGAGGTCGGCTATCTTCTGTCCGCGCAACATCGGATCGAGCGCCCCCGTCAACGAGAGTCCCATCGGACGCATCTTCAAACGGTATGGACTCTTGTCACCACGACTATCGAGATATACACCAAACTCGCCACTGGCACCCTCTACCGAGAAGTACCACTGTCCTTCAGGTACCTTGATGATGGGTTTCTGCTTCACATAGAAGTCGCCCTCGGGGATATTGTCGATGAGCTGCTCGATGATGTGGAGGCTCTGGTACATCTCCTGGATGTGACAAGTGTAACGATCCATCGTGTCACAACCGGTCATCGTAATCTGCTCCCACTCCACCTGACTATACATATCGTACGGATGGTTCTTGCGGACATCATTCTTCCAACCAGAAGCACGTCCGGCAGGACCCGTCACGGCATATGAGATACAATCCTCAAGCGACATAGGACCGACCTTCTCAAAACGGTTATGGGTGATGATATTATCACCAAACACATCAACATACTCCTGAATGATGGGCTTCATGTATTTCACCAGATCCTTCACGTTCTTCACGAAGTTCGGATCAATATCATCCTGAAGACCACCAATACGGTAGTAGTTCTGGATCAGTCGTCCACCTGTCGTCTCTTCCATGCAGTTGAGTACGTGCTCACGGTCTCGCATAGAATAAAGGAACGCAGTAAGAGCACCCATATCCTGAGCACAGCAACCGACGTACAACAGGTGTGAGTCAAGACGCTGAAGCTCATCCATGATGGTACGGATATACTTGATGCGATCTGTGAGTTCCACACCCATGCCCTCCTCAATAACACCGACCAAAGCATGACGGTGCATCATAGCAGAGAGGTAGTTCAGACGATCGGTCAGAGCCAGTGTCTGAGGATAAGTCATATTCTCACACATCTTCTCGATTCCACGATGGATATAACCAAGATGTGGATATACGCGCTTCACCGTCTCACCGTTGAGCACCGTCTGCAGACGGAGCACACCATGAGTAGAAGGGTGCTGCGGACCGATGTTGATAACATAGTCATCGGGACCGAAAAGCTTATTCTGTTTAGACTGGAGATGACCATCCTTGTCAAGATAGTACTCCAAGCCATAATCTGGCTCAATGTCATCCTCCAGAGTGTACTCATCATTAAACTGCCAATCCTTACGGAAAGGATGGCCCTTGAAGTCACTCCTAAGGAACAGACGGCGCATATCGGGATGCCCAAGGAACACTATCCCATAGAAATCATAGACCTCACGTTCCAACAGATCAGCAACATGCCAGATGTTTGACACCGTAGGAATATACGGGATCAGCTGACCATCGGTCACACCAGTACCATTGGAAGACATGCCATCGCCACAGATCTGTGTCTTGGCAAGCATCTTTACCGAGCAACGCTCATGGTTATCAGTATTCTCGAGAATATAGACACATCCGAGTCCCTCTTCACCAAAGTCTTCTCCGACAATGGTAACAAGGTAGTCGAAGTGTTTCTTCTCTTTCAAGTTCTGCATCTCAGAGGCGAACTTGTCAAAATCGAATGATAGAAATTCTAATTTCATGCCTTGTCCTCCTCTACTTTTACTTCTGTCGGGGCAGGGTTGACCTCTGGTCGAACCTGCTCACTCGCAGTTTTCATCTCATCTACAAAATCCTGGGGAACATCGGTTACCACAATTGGCTCACGACGATGATCACCAAGTTTATAACGGAATGTAAGCTCTTCGTTGGATACGCCAAGCTCGCGCTCTTCCTGAGTCTGCTTATGGTTGGCACCACCAAAGAACTTCTCGATCTTCACCTTACGCTGAAGCTGCATCATGCCGTACATGATAGCCTCAGGACGCGGAGGACAGCCGGGGATAAAAACATCAACGGGTACGATCTCCTCGATACCCTTTACGACATGATAGCTCGACTTAAAGGGGCCACCGCTGATAGCGCAGCCACCGACAGCAATCACATACTTCGGTTCGGCCATCTCATCATAGAGACGCTTCAAAGCAGGCGCCATCTTATGAGTAATCGTTCCAGCACACATGATCAAGTCGGCTTGACGAGGAGAGTTACGAGTCACCTCAAAGCCAAATCGGGCAAAGTCATAGCGGGCACAGCCACAGGCCATAAACTCGATACCACAGCAAGAGGTGGCAAAGGTCAATGACCACAGCGAGTTTGATCGTCCCCAGTTAATCAATTGGTCGAGAGAACCTGTAACGACATTAACGCCTCCCTCATGGAGTTCTTCGATGATCTTCTCCAATGAGGCATTGTCGTTCCACTCCTCATAGGGAATACTCTTGATTCTCGGCTTTCTTACTTCCATTCCAAGTCTCCTTTCTTCCAAGCATATGCCAGGCCCAACACCAATACTACCATAAAGAATCCAATGCTCAATAATGCGAGAGCACCGAAGTCTTTTACGACTACTGCCCACGGGTACAGAAAGACTGTCTCCACGTCGAACATTAAGAATAGGATGGCAAACAGGTAGAATCCCACGCTCAGAGGCAGCCATGACGTGCCTCGTGTGGGGATACCACACTCGTAGGGCTCACCTTTCACCTTATTGTAGGATCGTGGTCCTATCAACTTGGCAACAACGTAAGCCCCTACCACCAATGTTAAAGCCGTCAACAAGACGGTAATCAACAAAGTAAAATTCATAAGTAATTATACTATTATAACAATATTGTCCTCGTTCTTAAGCAGTTACACGGATACAAAAGTACCTTTGCCGCAAAATCGCTGCAAAGGTACAAATAATATTTGTAAATCTTCCGAATATTTATAAAAATCTTTCTTCTTATCTTACTACTTCCGGAATTGCCTCACCGATACACGCATTCGTTTGTTGGATATGTAACATCTGACATACAGTCGGTGCAATATCCGTGATATGCACCTCACGACTTGTTGATCCATGATCCACCTTCCAGCCATAGAATAACAGAGGTATATGTGCGTCATACGGATTCCATTCGCCATGCGTAGTACCTGTCTTCGAGGAACCCGACCAGAACTCATAATATCCAGCTTCGAGCACCAGCAGTATATCACCAGAACGACGAGGATGATAGCCGAGCAAGGCACGGCTCCTGATAATGTCGGGTACACTCCATGTATTCACCTTCTCAAAATCCATCACAAACTGCACATGGGGCATCTGCCGCGCATAGCCAATAATAGCATCCTTCACTTTCTGTCCTTCCAAACCTAATTCTGCAATACGTTTCTTGTTCAGAAATACGCGATAACCATTGACACTGTTGATGACGGATAAGTCAGCACCCAACGTCTCCTTAAGATAACCTTCCAGGCCACTTCCAAACATCTCGATGTCACCTTTCCACGCACCACCATTCATCTTATGATCCTCCATATATTGATAGTTGTGCGCAGCACCATGATCAGCGGTCAGGAATACAAGATAGTTTCCCTCACCGACTTGGTCGTCAAGAGCTTTCAATAGGCGGGCGATATCTCTGTCAAGCTGCAAATAAGCGCCATCGGTATGCTCTCCACGCGTGCCCCATTCATGACCAATCACATCCGTCTGCGAATAACTCACGCAGAGCATGTCCGTCACATCACCTTTACCAAGCTGTTCTCCCTGTAGAGCGGCAATCGCCATCTCCGTTGTTATTGTACCGCACAACGGATCATAACCGATTCTCTTTCCCAGTTCCTGCATACGCTTATTCTTTTTCAGTTCCCGGTTATAAGCCTTCGCCCACTCTGGCAACTCCGTCATATAGTAAGTACTGGTGATGAACTGACCATTGTCTATGTCAAGCCAGAAAGCAGCATCCGACGAACGCCCGGCAGGAAGGATTGCCGCACGGTCCTTGTAACTGACACCTATAACCTTCGAACGGAAATCGGTATGCATCCTAAGTTGATCACCAATGGTCGTAGAAAGCAGGTTACGTGGTGACATCTTACCACGCTTTGCATTATCAGTTCCCACAGGTTCCACGGTCTGATCAGCACAGCAATAGACGGGTTCGCCATCTATAAAGAAATTATTACCGCAGATACCATGGAATGCCGGTGTCGTTCCCGTATAAGCACTTGTATGTCCGATAGCTGTCACCGTCGGCACATAGTTGATAAGACAGTTATTACAAGAGAAGCCCTTGTCTATCAGCCTTCGGAAACCATCATCTTGAAATTGGTCGTAATACCGCGACAGGTAATCCCATCGCATCTGATCCACTACAATTCCAACAACAAGTTTCGGTCGTTCTCCGAATTCATTATGTGCTGGTAGCTGAGCTGCCGCACACATCATCACAATTAATAGTAGTAACTTTTTCATAACGAGTGCAAATATACGAAGAATTCTTCTATAAAACAATTTCTTTACGAGAAAAACTTTTCTACATCTCCGCAGTACGTTCAATCAGCTCCAGACACATACGACTGTTATGATATGGGCATTTCCAGAAGCCAGCCTTATCATCATCGGTATTAAGTGAACCATCGGCATGCCTGCTCCAATACCACTCACCGTTGTCGTAATCAATCAGTTGTTTCTTGATATAATCCCAACAACGCTGTGCCTTTTCCAAGGCATCCTGATCATCGAAATGCTGATAGAGGTTAAACCAACCGACCACATTCTCTGCTTGTACCCACCAATGAAGATCATCATCGACATGTCCAGTATCAAGATTTGCCTCATGGATCATCGAACCATCAGGGCGCAAACCTTTCTCCGATGCTTTTGCGACCATCTGCACAATGGGTTCAACCTTTGCCAGGACCTCCGAGTCGCCAAGTACAATGGCCGCCTCATGCAACAGCCATGAGCACTCGATATCATGTCCATAGCTCTCCAAATGCCCAGCACCACGCGTCCAGTCCATATCAAAGAAAAGGTCTAAATGATGTGTCTCTGGATTAAGAATCTTATCCGTGAAGATGCCTATAATGTTTCGCAATGCGCGTCCGACTCGGATAACATCCTCGTAATAAGCCATAGGGCCGTATTGCGGTGCGAAAACACTGCCCCCTAATGTATCGGGGTTATCAGGATACTGGCTCTTCAATACGCGATAAAGATTGGCATACGGTTCAATAATATGCAGATGTGTGTTCTGGGACTTCGGATAATTGGCATCATATTCCGAGAGCCGCATGTCGGCAATCTCAGCCCACTCCCGTGTACATGCCTCAATATAACCATTATAAACAGGATCGTATGCATGCTCTTCTATACAGTCAAAAAGTTGAAGCGCATAGTCAAGCGCCTCCTGATCACCAGTTGCACGAGCATATTCCGACAAGCCATAAATGGCGAAGCCAATGGCATAGAACTGTTTCTTTGTATCAAGAGGCTGTCCCTTATAATCCACGCTCCAATACACCCCACCATACTCTGGATCAATAAAATGATCGATGAAATACCGTTTGGCGCGCGTTGCAGCCTCCAAATACTCCGGACAGCCCATCACCCGATAAGCAGCAGAGAACGACCATAAGATTCTGGCATTGAGGATAGCACCTTTCTCTGCCTCAGGGTGTAGTATACCATGTCCGTCAATACGGCCATAGAAGCCGCCATTCTCGATATCAACCATTTTATCGAGCCAGAAGCGCAGGATGTTCTGCTGTAGAACATCCTGCATCTCCACGCTCATCATTTTAAAACACATTGTTTGGCTTTTATATTTATTCTATGGAACGGACCTTTTTCAGTTCCGTATTAATCTCTTCAATACGCTCCGTCGTTAATGGGTAGAACCAGGCTACGAGGATTGCAATCAGTGCGACAGCAGCAGGGATAAAGCTCATCAGCCAGCGAAGTACCATCAAAGCACTTTCGGGTTGCGCCACAGAGGCTGCCACTTGATCTACATCTGTAACATAGCCGAAGGCAGAAAGCAACCAGAGTACAGCCGCACCACCGATGGCACCACCAAACTTCTGCGCCATAGAAGCAGAAGAGAAAATCAGGCCCGTAGATGCTGTCTTATTCTTCAATTCTGCATAGTCACTGACGTCAGCATACATACTCCAAATCAGCGGCGACATGATACCAGTAAAGACACTTATGACAATCTGCAAAATCAACATTGTCCAGAAACCGCCAGGTGTACATGGTACAAAGAAAAAAGCGATACTGAGCACAACCAAGGCTGCGTTCACAAAGATAAAGGTTGTCTTCTTTCCTAATTTATTAGCGATGGGGACACAGAGTGCCACACCAACCATATTAGACACCTCACCGATACCAAGGAACAGGCCTGCGTAGAAGAGGAAGGAAATCGTGAAGAACACCA
Source organism: Prevotella aff. ruminicola Tc2-24 (assembly GCF_900110895.1). Lineage (GTDB taxonomy): Bacteria > Bacteroidota > Bacteroidia > Bacteroidales > Bacteroidaceae > Prevotella. The sequence goes on from NZ_FOIQ01000001.1 coordinate 810,960, forward strand.
AATTAACATCCGGGCCTATGATATCCTGGAAGAAATAGGCAACCGTGGCTCCACGGACTGTATTGAAAAGATTAGAGCACAAGGCGGCACCTATCAACAACCACCACGGCTTATTAGAGAGAAGCGACTTAAAGTCTGAACCAACGCTCACTGTCGAGATGGTCTTCAGATGTTCCCTAGTCAGGAGGAAACACAGAATGAACATCACGAAACAGGCCGAGGCGACAACAACCATTCCCCAGAACCACCCGTTAGCAGTATTGTAGCCACCAAACATATTCGTCAACGGCTCCCACAGAAACAGGGCGAGGAACGATCCGCCATAGGCAAAGAACATACGGAAAGAAGAAAACACGGTCTTCTCATTTGAGTCGTCGGTCATCACACCAAGCATAGCACCGTATGGTACATTAATGCCCGTATAGACAGTCATCATCATGATATAAGTAACATATGCCCAGATGAGTTTCGCACCGTAATTCCAGTCCGGAGTCGTAAACAAGAGAATACCACAGATGGAAAACAACGGAGCCACCCAAAGCAGGAAGGGGCGATACTTACCCCACTTGGTATTGGTACGGTCGGCGATAATACCCATCATCGGATCTGAGACCGCATCCCATATACGAGTAATTAGCACAAGGACACCGGCATCCAAGAGCGACAGCCCGAAGATATTCGAATAGAAGAAAGGAAGATAATAGGAAAAGATCTTCCAGAAAGTCGACGACGACATATCGCCGAAGCCATAACCGATTTTTTCAATTAACTTAGACTTTGCCATTTTGATAATGTGTTTTGATTGACAGTTTATGATTTGAATTTACGAGTTGCGATTCTTGGCAATCAGTTTTTTGATTGTCTCAACAGAAGCGGCGGTCGTCAAGCCATCCTCTGGTGTGTTCATACAGTAATCAATTAGCCTATCGATTGTTGATGTTGCCACATGCATACGTGTATCAGCAGAGGCATAGTAAATGAATACCCGTCCATCCTCATCAGCAATCCAACCATTTGCAAAAGCCACGTTCATCACATCACCGAGATACTCATAACCTTCTGGTACAAGGAAATAGCCACCCGGTTGTGCAATAACCTTTGTGGGGTCGTCCAACGAGGTCATATACATATACAACACATAACGCAGACCATCAGCCGTAGCACGTACACCATGAGCCAAGTGAAGCCAACCCTTCGGGGTTTTGATGGGATGCGGGCCTTCTCCGTTCTTCACTTCCGTAATCGTATGATAGTGACGCGCATTGATAATAGTTTCTTCTTTCACCTCCGCATGGGTAATATCATCGATCAGTGCCCACCCAATGCCTCCACCTGAACCGGTATCAATAAAACCGTCTTGCGGACGAGTATAGAAGGCATACTTGCCATCTACGAATTCTGGATGGAGTACCACATTACGCTGTTGACTCTTTGTCTTCAGGTCTGGCAGGCGCTCCCAGGTCTTCAAGTCTTTTGTACGAGCAATACCAGCAGTGGCAGTGGCAGCACTGAGATTGCCTGGCTGTGAATCATCATGGCGTTCTGCACAGAATACACCATAGACCCAACCGTCCTCATGCTTTGTTATACGCATATCATAAATATTTGTTGCAGGAATCACGTCGTCTGGCATGGTAATAGGTTCCTCCCAAAAGCGGAAATTATCGATGCCATTGGGCGATTCTGCAACCGCAAAATAGCTCTTACGATCCGCTCCTTCCACTCGGACGATAAGCAGATACTTGTCGTTCCACTTGATGGCACCCGAGTTTAATGTCGCATTACACATAATACGCTGCATCAGATACGGATTATCTTTTTCATTAAAATCATATTTCCACTCCAAGGGGATATGTGCAGCTGTCAAAACAGGGTTCTTATACTTCTCATAAATGCCATTCTCCGCATAGCAGAATGGTGAATTCGAACAGTCCCACTCCATAACCTCGTTTTTACGATTCAGGAGTTCCTCATGACGCTTTCGCAGGGCTGCTACTTTCTTTTCAAATTCTGTCATTTCCTTATCTCTATTTTCTATTGATTATTCTGTAATATCCTTTAAGAAAAGAACGTTCTTCTTATCGTACATTTCCTTAAAAAAGACTGCATCAGGCTTCGATGGTGAAGGTCCGAACCACTCATGCCGTGCATTACGCCACACGAGGAAGTAACTTATCTGATGCTTATCAAGTACAGGAGTAAGCGTTGATGTCCACCACGTCGGGTCAGTGAGATTTTTCAAACCACATTCCGTTAAAGCGGCTACCTTACCGTGCTCTGCAGCAAACCTCGTGAGCATCGTAAGATTCATATCCAGTTGGGCTATAAAATCTTTCTTGGAACCCCACTGGTAGCCATCGATACCAACCAAGCCGACACGATCGTCGCCAGGATAACGCTCTAAATACTTCTCCTGCGTGAGATCTGGAGCCATACCCGGCGAGTATGCCCAAAGTAGATTATCAAATCCGTCAGCATCTAGTTTATCCTGAAGCATATTCCACAAAGCCTTATAATCCTCCGCAGAACAAAGTCTCTCACCCCACCAAAACCAAGAGCCGGTATTCTCGTGCCATGGGCGGAATATAACGGGTATTCTCTCACCATCTTCCGTCTTTAGTGTGGCAAGGAAATCAGACAAGCGTTGCATCCAGATCTGGAAAAGATCATATTTTTCTCCTCCCTTCAGAATACTTCTCACAACAGTTGTATCACTGATATCCCATGCAGTACCCTCAGGAAACTTCTGTCCAGCCAAACCACCTCCATCTATCGTGGTCAACGGGTTACGTGGATGCCAGCTAATAGTAATGATGCCCCCACGATTATAATGATTGATGATCTCCTCTGTGATTTTCGTAAAAGGAACGCTATCAAGGCTTTTCTTGTCACCCATTTCGATACCACCCAGTTCAAATCCCATCACTGCAGGATAATCGCCACAAACATTTTTTACATCACTTGAGTCTTTTTGGTATTCCCATGTCAGACCATAAAAGGGATCATCCTGATGACCAAACATATATCCCCTCTGACGAAGGGTATCAAGGCGTTCCATTAACCGCTGACCCTTTGTCTTCTCCTGTTCAGACTGCTTCGCTGCAGAACAAGCTGTCACAGCAAACGCTATAATCGATATAACATAAATCTTTTTCATATCATTCTTACTTCATAAATCCACGAATATACATACTATCTTAACTTCATCTGTTTCAATAGCCACTCTTCCCACTCATCCCATTGTTCCTGATACCAGAAATGCCATGTGGCCTGATATGGTGAGATTTCTTTGGGCCCTTTTACTGTGTTATAAGTGGCCCATGCCGTTGTAGGCGGCACAACGTCATCATTATAACCAAAAGAGAACCATCCTTTCTGTTTGTCAGTAATCAAACGGGCAAAATTGACACCATCATAATAACGTGAGGTCTCTATCTGGTCGTCAAGCGTAGTTCTTATGTCACGCTCATTGGGTAATCGATATCCTTTAATATTGGGTTTCCCATAAAAGTAATGAGGCCAACCGCATGCGATACCACGCAACGAATTAGTATGATCACAGAGAGCCGCATGCACAGGGGCATAAAAGGTCACACGTCGATCCAATCCGGCAGTTGCCAATGTCAGGAAACCTCCCTGAGAGGAGCCTGTCACACCCAGCTCCTGTCCATTCCACGGCGTATATTCGGCAATGTAATCAAGAGCACGAATACAACCGATAATCACACGATGATAGTAATGTTTTTCACGCGATTCCATATTATACTCGCAGTACCCCTGAAGAGCACCGTTTCCCAAATCATCGTAAACTCCTTGTTCCATTGTTACCGGGATGCCATGTATACCGATTTCGAGCGTAATAGCTCCCTGAGAGGCCGTATAAATATCGCCTGCATATGGTCGCACGCCTGCTCCAGGAACTCTAAGCAACGCAGGATAACGGCCTTCTTTAACGGGCACACATAAAATACCATAGGTACGCACCCCCCATCGTTCATTATTGAAGGAAACTTCATATACGTTCACATCCTTTGTGCAACGCTCTGGTAATAGCCGTTTCGTTGGATTCAGGTCTGTCTTACGTGCTTCACGGATGGCACTCTCCCAGAAATCGCAGAAATCGCGTGGGAAGACTGTCGACGGCTGCAGTTTTTCTGGTGAGAAGGCTACGCTACAGGCTCCTTTATAATTCTTGCCATTGACATGAGCCACCACGTCAACACGGAAAAAGCCAGGCTGCTTCATGGAGCCGGTCAACTTCAATGTTCCATTTTTCAAGACAACGTTCTTCTTGACATTCTGATACATCTCTGGTCCGGTAGCATAATCGACACTCACATTATCAAGTAACGTTCCAGATTTGAGCACATTAATCACAAATGTTGCCTTCTCATTAGTTTGATAAGTCCAGTCCCTATGGTCTGGTTGCACAGTCACAACAATATTATTACCACGAATCTGAGCATACAGATTCCCCAACGTCGCTAAACAAAGAAAAATAGCAAGCAGTCTTTTCATTATATGTACAGTTTTGAGCTTTCAAATTGTCGGGTGCAAAGTTACGCAAAAAACAGCGAAACGCAGAATAATATATTATCTATTTATAGTACTTTTTTACTAAAAAGGCAAAAGACAAAGAGAGTCGGTTTTCTTCGTCTTTTGCCTATAGTATTCAACTACCTCAAAGAACTAAAGGATTTCATTTTACTACCATTTTTACACCATCCTGGATAACTATACCCTTATAATTTTCGTCGACCACTTGACCCGACATATTATAACTGACACTTGTTTTCTTCTTTTTCTTTTTCGCCGGTATAAATTCCGAGGCTGCAACCTTAATAGAAGAAGTCAATTTAATCAGATTGATTTGAGATACCACGAGATTGTCGGCACTTACACGCAATCCATTCTTCTTCAAATTGGCAACATCGGTCTCTGTTAATATGATATCATACAACGTCGAACCCTCCTCAACAACGACATACCCTCTGTCATTCAACTCAGAAGCATTGCCTTCCAAGGCATCATCCACACTAGCACTGACCATCTTGATCTGACAACAATTCTCCATGTCGACAGATGATGTAGAATATACAAGCTCCAAAGCATCACCAACCGCAACATGAGAGAATTCCTCTGCATCAATGCATATACCAACCTCATTCGGGGAATTATTAAACACGCATTCTCCTTCCCATAGAACCGCAGATATAATCCCATCAAATGAACGAGTGGCTTTCTTCTTCACATTCTGATCTGATATCAGACCAAACGGAGTATCTTCCACTTTAGCTTGTTCAGCCCATTCCTGTGCATTTGCATATGTCGCAAGACACACAACAACGATCAGGGTAAATAATTTTTTCATACGCAGTTGCTTTATGTAATACAATTATAGTTGATAACTATTCTATCTTTTTCATCCTATCTGCTTGTGACTTAATAACCGACAACGTAGAAGTATCACCTGTGAAAACAGAATTCAGTCCCTGAGCCTCCTGCGCAGGATCTCCCGTATAGTCATCACCAACCTGCCACTGTTCATAATGCTGGGGCTTAGCAAATCCACCCCACCCCCAGAAATTGCAGCCTGCGAAATAGCCACCTTTTTCTGCATTATCAGCCACCAGTGAGAATACGTACTCATAGAATCCATCACGCCCTTTAGTAGGTGTGCCCAACGCGAATTGAAAATCATCACGTGGATAACCAAATTCTTCCATCACCAAAGGCTTCCCTATTCGTGCACATATCTCCAAATGACGTTCAATATACTTCTGGGTGTACTCTTTTGCCCTTGGCAAGTTCTCAATTAAAGAATCAGCCTTCGCCCAGCCCCAATTGTAAGGCCACAGATGAATATTACAATAGTCAATATTGGCATCCGAACTTATACGTTCCCAACAATCGAAATCGCCTTCACAGCCCCACGCGCCCTCGCTACCGATAGAAATCAGATGGTTTGAATCAAGCGAACGGATGAGAGAAGAAGCCTCGGCAAGCCACTTCTCGAAAGCAGGCAACGCCTCCCTAGAAAAAGCACGCGGCTCATTACCAATCTGCCACGACATAATGGCTGGATCATTCTTATAAGCCACTCCTGTATAGCGATTCGTCCGACCAAGGATAAAACGCACATAATCATAAAACAATTCGTGCGCTTTCTGGTTGGTTGCATATTTTGTCATCGCATTCATAAAAACAGGATAGCCATCTTCATTGGGGCGTGGCTGCCGCCCTTCGCCCGCGTGTTCCAAATAGAAACTATAACCACCACTCCACTCCCATGAGTTATTCAAATAAAGAACCGCCACCATATCACGTTTAGCCATTTCTTGCAATAGGAAGTCGAGACCTGCAAGGATCGTATCATTATATTCCCCAGGCTTCACCTGTAGTGTCGGCTCTACCTTCGTTGTTACCCCACGTTCCCCATCGCTTCCAACAAGAATACGAAGATTATCGACTCCCACAGACTTCATAAAGTCGAGTTCCCGACAGAGCCGCACGCGATCTCCGCCTTGCCCCTCGGAGCCAAGAATTGCCCCGTACCAGAAATTAGTACCCACGTAATAATAGGGTTTTCCGTTCTTCACAAAATGTCCATTCGCCACACGTACGAAATCACTACGTTCTCCCTGTTGTCCACGACAGGCCACAAACGCCATAAAAAAGAGTATTGTAACGAACAGTTTCAGTTTCATCATTATTGGCTGGTTAATTCAATGGCAAAGATACACATTTTTCTTCAGAAAACCAAATAATTATAATAAAACTTACGACAAATGAGCATTGAGTGTCAGAAATCGCTCAAAGAGTATTATAAACCACATTAGAAAAACGAGCAGATGGCATTTCATGAAAGAGTTTTCCTATGGTAACGCAATAAGCCGGCCATCGGACTCTTTTGAATTTGTCCTACGACGAAACCCTGACTGGCTGCCGCCTCGCATAATTCCTTCTGATAGTACCATGCAATTGAACCAATAAATGAAACAGGCAAATCATGACGATTATATGGTGAGATATGATAACGGAAGAAGTCAGTAAAACTCGTAACGACAAGTGAACGTATGTCGGGATTATCAAGATGATCATAAATAAACGTTGAAAGACTGGCCAAGAAACGATTCGCCATAGGTTGGCGATAGACACGATCAATAATCGAGGCCAAAGATAGTCCTGTCTGTTTTTCAAATTGGGACTTAATTTCTTCTGACAACAGGCCCATATAAAGTGCATGCAAAAAATGCTTTCCAATCACAGCGCCACTTCCCTCGTCGCCAAGGATATAACCAAGAGCCGAAGTGTTCTTAACAATAATCTTTCCATCATACAAACAGGAATTCGCACCCGTTCCCAAAATACACGCAATCCCCTCATTACATCCACACAAGCTACGAGCAGTACCCAACAAATCACTATGTGCCTCAATATCCTCTGCACATAAAAACGACTGACGAAGAAGTCGCACCATCGGCATCTCAAATTCTGGTCTCACACCACTACCATAAAATTTTACGCTCGTCACGGTTTCCTTTCCTTCAGGAAGTTGAGGAACCAACTCTTCCTGAAGAATAGAAGATATCTCATCCTGTGATTGATGAAATGGATTAATGCCTTGCGTACTAAAGACGCGATATGACATCTCAAGGCTGTCCGCATCCGAAGGTACGAATGCCCAGTCCGTCTTTGTACTTCCACTGTCTGCAATCAGTATCATTTTCAATCTATTATAAGGATTATGATGCAAAAGTAATCAAAAATACATTAAATTCCCCCATAAATAATCTTATTTTTCAGAATTAAGAAGTTTTTTTCGTATCTTTGCATAACTAAACAACATTTTAATCAAATGAAACGTTTCTTAGCCATATTACTACTTCTATTGTCTATCGGTATAGAGACCCATGCCGTTCTGAAAGAGAAAGATCTCGAACAGACGCTATCAATCTTACAGAAAGAACTGGAACAATACAACGACGAGCTGACCGCTCGGAGTGCTGTACGAAAGGTACGTGCCAAGCAGCTTATCACCCAGTTGCTGTTAACGATGAAACAAGCAGACCAGAATGCGCTAATGCTCTATTCACAGCAACAGGATAACGTATTCGACATGACATACGCTTGTCACGAAGCCACAAAACAGTATCAGGACTTTCACAAAAACCAGATTCCCTTCACTTCCTTCTTAGAGAAAAGCGGAGCAGAACTTGCGCGATACGATAGTCTTGTGAAACGTTTGGAGGCGATGCCAGAGATGATGACAACTGCCTACGGCTCTAAGCGGCGTGATTCATGTCTAGTTCTAGCCAAAAACATCCGTTCGATGCTAGCTGATGGCGAGCAACAACTAAAGCGCAACATCCACTTCTACAAACAGACAGAGCGGCGCCTCAGCGAACTGAATGATTATGCCAGAAACCGTTACACAGATATTCAGCGGAGCATCTTCATCAATGGTAGCGATAGCTATCCCACGCTATTAAACAACCTCGGACGGCGCTGGAGTTCTATGACAGAAACTGTCAAAAAGAAATATACAATCAATAACGATGACAATTCTCAATGGAGTTCACGGTGGATATTCGGACTATTTATCGCCATAGCTTTTTATGTCATCGTTGCCATAGTCCTCAACCAGCTCTTTTTCCGTTTTCTCTTACCAAAGCGGTTTAAGACTGAGGAGTTTAAGAAGAAGCAGGCCGCCATCATCATGGCTACCACCACCATCACCTTCGCGGTGATACAAGGATTACTAATGAGCAACTCCACTCAAAACTTCATTCTTATGGCATCAAACCTATTGGTGGAATACGCATGGCTGCTTGGTGTAATTCTTATCTCATTGCTACTCCGTGTAAAAGGTGAACAGATAGGTAGCGCCTTTCGTATCTATGCGCCTTTAATCGCTGTAGGGTTTATCGTTATCGGATGCCGCATCATTCTTATTCCCAACGAGTTAGTAAACATTGCATTACCTCCAATATTGCTCGCGTGTGCAGTCTGGCAATGGCTAGTCATCAGAAAACACAATCAAAACATTCCCAAGTCGGACATTTTCTATACTTATATCTCCCTCGTTGTCTTCATTGCATCTGTATGTTGCTCCTGGGCCGGATATACATTACTGGCTGTACAATTACTGATATGGTGGATCATGCAGTTAACCTGTATCCTAACTATTACCTGTGTCAGCCAATACATTGAAATCTTTGCAAAACGCAAAGGATATGACAAGAAACCCATCACACAGACATGGGCCTATCTATTTGTCGAAAAGGTAGTAATGCCTGCTTTGAGCGTGAATTCTATTATGTTAAGTATCTACTGGGCAGCGAAGGTGTTCAATCTGAGTGAGCTCTGCTGGCAGATCTTCAAATACAGTTTTATAGACATGACGAATTTGCAAGTGAGCATCCTAAAACTCTCGATGGTCATCACGTTGTGGTTTCTCTTCCGTTACATTGCCCACACCATCCTCGCCTTATTACGTATCCATTATGAAACAGATGACCCGTCAACAGCTGCCTCGAAAGAAGTAATGGGAAGAAATGTGATTCAAGTACTCGTATGGGGAATATGGTTGATGATTTCACTCTCCGTCCTGCATATTAGTGTCGCATGGCTACTCGCTATTTCTGGAGGTCTATCAACCGGTATAGGTTTCGCATCCAAGGATATCATCGAAAACATCTATTACGGCGCCTCACTCATGGCAGGTCGTATCAAAGTAGGTGATTGGATTGAGGTCGATGGAACTATGGGGAAAGTTAGTTCTATCAGCTATACCTCAACTGTCGTGGAAGCACGATCCGGAGAGGTTATCACCTTTCAGAATTCCCAACTGTTTGCGAAGAACTACAAGAACCTGACTCGTAACCATGGGTATGTACTTGCAGTCATTCCTTTCGGTGTCGCATATGGTTCAAACCTAAAGGAAGTGACTCAATTGGTCGAGGATGCCGTCAATACGATGAATCACCCTTGGATGGATGCCTCTAAGGAAACAAAAGCAGTTGTATCAGAGATGGCCGATTCGAGCATCAACTTCAAACTTTTAGTCTGGGCCGAGGCTACGAAAAAAACACACGTGATGAGTGATGTACTGAAATGTGTCTACGAGACATTGAACAAAAACAGCATCAGCATCCCGTTCCCACAACGTGACATCCATCTGGTAAAAGATTAAAAAACAGTCAATTTGTTTGGTAGATTTAGATAAAATACTTATTTTTGCATCATCATTATGAGTAATCAGAGAACGATTATTGCAGGACCATGCGTCATCGAGTCGGCTGAGCTACTGAGCACTGTGGCGCGCAAGCTTCAGGATATCAATGCCAAATTGGGCACTGACATCATATTTAAAGCCTCCTTTGACAAGGCCAATCGAACCTCTATTCATTCTTTCCGGGGCCCCGGCATAGAGCGTGGGCTGCAGATGTTGGCTGATATCAAATCAAGATATGGCCTAAAGATTCTCACCGATATTCACGAGAGTTGGCAAGCCAAACTTGCAGGCGAGGTTTGCGATGTCATACAGATACCAGCTTTTCTTTGCCGGCAAACTGATCTGCTTGTGGCCGCTGCAAAAACTGGGAAAACGGTCAACATCAAGAAGGCACAGTTTCTTAGTGGAAAGGACATGCGATACCCCGTAGAAAAAGCACAAGACGCTGGAGCTCAAGAGGTATGGTTAACAGAACGTGGTAACATGATGGGCTACAATAACCTTGTGGTGGATTTCCGTAATATACCCGATATGTTAGAGATTGTACCAACTGTCATTATGGATTGTACCCATAGCGTACAGCGGCCAGGAGGGAGCAACGGAAAGACTGGTGGCGACCGCAGATTTGTGCCACAGATGGCGTTAGCAGCAAAGGCTTTTGGGGCGACCGGATGGTTCTTTGAGGTACATCCCTCTCCTGACGAAGGATTAAGTGATGCTGCTAACATGTTGGAATTGGACAAACTAGAGGATTTGATTACAAAGATTGTAGAGTAACAAAAAGGGAAGACGAAGAAGATGACAACTAGAGAGTACGCGATACAGTGTTTTAAGGATGAGGCAGCAGCCGTAACAGGACTGATTGAGCAACTCAGTGACAGTTTTGACATGGCTGTACAGCTAATGTACGAATGCAAAGGCAAGGTAATCGTAACAGGTGTCGGCAAAAGTGGCCATATCGGAGCTAAGATTGCTGCTACCCTATCAAGTACCGGTACTCCTTCATTCTTCATTAATCCATTAGATGTATTTCACGGTGATTTAGGTGTTATGACACCCGAAGACGTAGTTCTAGCCATATCAAACTCCGGACAGACTGATGAGTTGCTGCGTTTCATTCCGATGGTTTTACACATGCATATCCCGATCATCGGCATGAGTGGAAATTCCGAATCGTTATTAGCCAAATACTCCACCTGTCATCTGAACGTCCGCGTGGAAAAGGAAGCATGCCCTCTTAACCTTGCGCCTACAAGTTCTACTATGGCAGAGATGGCCATGGGTGATGCGCTTGCTGTAGCCTTGATTGAAAAAAGAAACTTCCAACCGCATGACTTCGCCCAATTCCATCCCGGAGGAGAACTGGGGAAACGACTTTTGACAACTGCGCAAGACGTGATGCGTTCAGACGACATGCCCATACTTCCTCCCGAGATGCATCTCGGAGAGGCTATCATTCTGGTCAGCAAGGGGAAACTTGGACTTGGAATCGCTGAGGTAAACGGCAAGATCGTTGGTCTGATTACCGATGGTGATATCCGTCGTGCAATGGAGAAATGGCAGGCAGAATTCTTTGGCCGTACCGTTGAGGACATTATGACACGCACGCCAAAGACAGTCAGACCTGACACAAAGATTACAGAGATACAGCAAATCATGAACAAATATAAAGTACACTCTGTACTGGTCACCGACAACGACGAACATTTGCTTGGAGTCGTCGACCACTACTCTTGTATGATATAACACGAAAACGAGCCTTATGAAAACAACCAAGAAAATATTATTAATCCTTTTACTTTTCCTGCCCTTGGCAGTTATAGCCGACCATCTGTTCAAAACGCTAGACGCACATGACGGTCTGACTTCTAGTCAAGTAAACTGCATATTGAAAGATTCACGAGGCTATGTCTGGTTCGGAACGCCGGCAGGCTTATATCGTTTCGACGGTTATACGTTCAAGAACTTTCAAAGCGACTCACAGGACGGCTCTTCGCTTAACGATAGTTATATTAATTCCATTCAAGAAACTCTCGACGGGAACCTATTAGTAGAAACTTCTTCTGGCTATTGTATCTATCACCCGCAAACCGAAAGCTTTGAGCGTGACATGAAACAGTCTTTCGCAAGAATGGGTATTGAAACTATCCCTAGCGTTGTCTTTATCGACCGACACAAGAACCTATGGGGAGCCATCCCCAACAAAGGTGTTGTATGCTATAACCAACAACAACAACTTCTTTATGAGTTTGGCTATACCGACGATGCTCATGGTGTTCCGCAAGGTGTCATCTGCTCTATTAGCGAATGCCGCGACGGAGCGATTATTGTCTACGATGATGGACGCATGGTATGCTGCGATGTCATGCATCAACAACATACTGTCTGGGCCACTCAAGGGCTTGCATCACTCAAACGACGTAAAAACAAGTCGCTGAGGGCATATGCCGACCAAATGGATAATATATGGCTTTACGGACAAGGCACTTTGGCGATGTACAATAAGGGTACAGATTCATGGGACACCTCTATCGGTGACCAGTTAGGACTGACCGGAGTCGGAGTAGATCGTAATATCAATGGTATGGCCGGTGATCGTAACGGAAACATCTGGATTGGCTCCGATCAACTCGGACTGCTTAAAATGAATGTTCATACCCACGTTGTGGAAGCGGTACAACCACGGAACATTAATGACAGTCAGTGGATCAAGGAGAAGATTAGCATCCAGAGTGTATATGTAGATGATACGGACCTAATATGGGTCGGTACAGAAAAATCAGGTGTGGCATACTCTGGCAACTACATCTACCGATTTGGATCAAACCTGAACGGTGATATCACAGCCATTGCACAAGATGCGAATGGAACCATCTGGTATGGAACAAGCGACAAAGGCGTTATAGGTTATGAGGGTGTAATGGCCAGCAAAAAGGTGGCCACTATGGCAACGACTCCAGACGGAAGTCTATGGGTGGGTTCGAAACGTAATGGTCTGACTCGAATCAAGAATGGAACGTCCACTATCTATTCTCTGGCAAAAGACAGTACCTCCACGTTGATTGATGATCATATCAATGCACTTTGCACAGACAAAATTGGCAACCTATGGATTGCCACTAACGGCGGTCTTCAGGTATATAATCCTCGGATGAACACTTTCTCCTCATATACTCGGGAGAACGGTAAACTCAACACGAATAACATCACGAGTTTGTACTACAACCATCATGGAAAATCTAACGATCTTTATATAGGCACATCTGAAGGATTGGTTATTTTGAACCTCTCCACAACCGATAAGACAGTCCTTACAGGAAATACAACAAACACAAAATCGTTTACAAACAATTTTATCACACAAGTACTCCAAGACTCACGTGGACTGATTTGGATTGGCACTCGCGAAGGTCTGAATATATTGAATCTGGAGAATGATACTCTGAACTACCTGACTGAAAAGCAAGGGTTATGTAACAATAACATCTGTGGTATCGCAGAAGATAAGAACCATAGTATATGGGTAACGACAAGCAGCGGTGTCAGCCGTATCGTCGTACAACGTAACCATGAAGATGGTTCGAATAACTACGGCCTATATAATTATACTACGGCAGATGGTCTGCAAAGCAACGAGTTCAATCCGGGATCTATACTTACGAGACAAGATGGCAATGTGCTTCTGGGCGGTCTCTATGGTGTAAACTGGGTGCTTCAGAAAACATCTGATGATAACGATGCCCTTCCACGCGTCATGCTGACACAATTATTCATCGGTGAAGAAGAGATCCTTACTGGTCACGAATACAATGAAAGGATTGTCTTGCCCCAGGCACTTAACGAGACCAATAAACTTGTTCTTGGGCACAACCAGAACACGTTTACGATAAAATTTGCTGCAGGAAACTACAACCAGAGCGAGCGTCTCCAGTTCATGTATTGGATGGAAGGTAAAGATGAGGACTGGCGCAATGGAAACGCTTTAACACATGGCGTTACCTTCAAAAACCTGAAAAGTGGCAAATATATCCTCCATGTAAAGGCCATCAGCGCAGAAGGTGCCGTCAGCAACCAGGAACGCAGACTGGAAATAATTATCGAACCACACTGGCTATTATCATGGTGGATGATTCTTGCATACATCATCCTTGCTCTAGTCGTTATCTACTTCTGGCGTATTGGCATCAAACAACTGGCAGTCATCAAGGCCAGGAAAAAAGCAGTAATCCGCGAACTCACCCTACAGAGAGAGGAGATTAAGGCAGCTAGCGAGGATCTACGACAACCGATGGCGCGAATGACCTCTATTATCGGCAACCTCTCAGAAAAAGAGAAATCGCTAGAGGAGAAAGAGCAGTTGAATGCGCTTCACTCCCAGATGTTACAAATCATCACCCGCGTAAGTGATATGCAAACCAACCTTGAGAATCCTGAGGAGAGAGCCAAGAATACTGTTCAAGACCGTTTGGAACTTAACGGCAGAGGAGAGATCGAATTACCCGAGATTATCAATCAGACGCTCACGTCAGATGCCGGCAGATCACGTGCCGCCCTTGACACGCCAACAATGAAGTTCACTGTGGTGATGATTGACGACAATGAAGAGTTTCTGAAGTTTGCCACCGCACGTCTACAGTATGTCTACGACTTCCACGCATACGATGACATTGAGAAAGCAGCCACCGACTTAGATGAAATGCGTTGTGACATCGTTGTCTGCAAACAAGACATGAAAGGAATGACTGGTAGCGATCTCTGTAATCAGTTGAAGATGGACATGAAAACCCAGAATATCAAATTCGTACTGATGACAGAAGGTGTTCTCACACCGCAAGATATGCGTTCTCAGAATATCACCCTCTCTGCTGATGATTATCTAGCCAAGCCTTTTAATCTACAGGAGGCTTCTATTCGTCTGAACAAACTCCTTGGTCTTGGTCCCATAGAGATGAATAGCAACCTGATTGAAGGAGCAGAGACCCGTATGTTGGAAGATAGGAACTCAAGTATGACTACTGCGACAGAAAGTTATAGCATTGGGGAATACTCTCCCCAAGACGATGGTGAAGCAGATGCTGACGATCCTATGAACAAGGTTGACACCAAAATCATTAAACGAACAGAAAGTCAATTAGTCACCCAAGTCACTGAGGAACAGGAGTATGGAGAGGAACAGACGTTGTCAGATTACTCCATGCTGGATGCCATGGATCAGCAACTGCTAAGGAACATCGAGCAGTATGTGATGCAAAATATGAGCCGTGGTCAGATTAGCCTTGAGGAAATGGCTACTGCTATGGGCATGGGACGTGTACCTTTCTTCCACAGAGTCCGTAACCTAACTAGCAAGACACCTGCGGAATTGGTGCGTGATATGCGTCTAAAGCATGCATGTATATTGCTGAAACGTACAAATATCAATATGAGTGAATTAGCCTCGAACATAGGTTTCATGACTGCCGAGAACTTCATCAATATCTTCAAGGAGAAGTTTGGTATGACACCACTCGAATACAGACTAAAGCATAGGAAATAATACGGTTCTGGTCTGTCACAGACAACACCGTCAATGAAGGGAAATGAATGATAATTGTTTTTTTAGAATGCGAGGAGAAAAGCTGACACAGAGGATTTGTCTATCATTCATCGTTCTTCTTTTTTCCTATAACATAGCGAATGCACAAAGTAGCGACTCCCTCATAGTAGAGAAGATGCGCCAACAAGGTATTGTCTTTACACATCATAACAGCGTACATCTTCTGATGTCTGGAAAAGAGAAGTTCGATGATATGTTCACCGCCATACGACAGGCAAAGAAAAGCATCCATCTGGAGTATTTCAATTTTCGCAACGACTCCATTGCAAATCTGCTCTTCGACATCTTAAAAGAGAAACGCAAGGAAGGAGTGGAAGTACGTGCCCTATTCGATGGTTTCGGAAACGATTCCAATAACCAACCGTTAAGGAAAGAGCACCTACGCAAATTACATGCAGACAGCATCAACATCTACGAATTCGACCCTATTCGTTTCCCGTGGTTTAATCACATATGGCCGCGCGACCATCGGAAGATTGTTGTTATCGATGGTGAGGTTGCCTATACAGGCGGTATGAATGTGGCCGACTATTACATCGTGGGTACAGAACAAGTAGGTGAATGGCGTGACATGCACTGTCGCATTGAGGGACCAGCTGTCAATGAATTACAAGACATTTTCTGTCGCATTTGGAAGAAAGTGACCAAAGAGGATATTACTGATGAGCAGTATTTCCGAGGAAAGGCTGCAGGAGATAAGATGGTGGGCATTGCCAACCGTGAGCCGCACATCTCAAACAAGATCATGCGTCGTTTTTACATCGACGCTCTGGATAAGGCAAAAGACTCCGTTAAGATTATCAACCCTTATTTCGTCCCTACGCCATCGATTATGAAGGCACTCAAGCGCACAGTTAAACGAGGGGTTAAGGTAGATATTCTCATCTCCGCAAAAAATGATATTCCACTCGTACCGGATATTGTTTTATATAATGCTCACAAGCTTATCAAGGAAGGCGCACATATATGGCGTTACCAACCTGGCTTTCACCACTCCAAAATTATGATGGTTGACGGTCTCTTCTGCACAGTTGGAAGCACCAACCTTGACGCACGTAGTCTGCGTTTCGACTATGAGATAAACGCTCTCATTATCGATAAAGCAATTACCCGTGAACTTGAGGATAAGTTCATACAAGACACGGGTAAAAGTGTCTATCTATCAGAAGATGAGTGGCAGAAATGCCGCACGAGATGGCAGAAAATCCGCGGATGGCTTGGTCATATGCTAACACCATTTCTATAACATATGAGTCGCGATACCACCATATCCATCTGTAAAGGCGTCGCTATCATCCTTATGGTCGTTGCGCATGCCGAGGCCCCTGGAGCGCTCTGTAAGTTTATCTTTGAGTTCCACATGCCGTTGTTCTTCATCACTGCCGGTTTCTTCTTTTCATTGAAATACTTAAATAATGAAGCGGAATTTATCAAGAAGCGTATCAAAGGATTGTACTTGCCTTTCGTCAAGTGGTCGGTATTCTTCTTGATTATTCATAACTGGATGTTCGACATTGGTATCCTCAATGAGAAATTCGGCAATGAGATGGGGGGTGTCACTCATCCCTATACATGGCATCAGATGCAACAAAATCTATGGCATATTATTTCATCCATGGGAGGTTACGATCAGTTCCTCTGCGGCGCTTTCTGGTTCTTCCGAGGATTATTTGTTGCCAGCATTCTCTATCTTATTATATATAAGGTGACAGATGCAGGACTCACCAAACTATCCCGTTGGTTCGGAAGAATTAAGATGTCCGACCTGACTCCATATATTGTTTGTCTGGTATTACTATTTCTCTGTGGATGGAAGACATACGAGGGTTTGAAGATTGTAACACTTGTACAAGGCGGCTACCGTGACATGATGGGGTGCTTCTTCTTCGGCTGCGGGTTTATCTTCCGACAATATGTAAGCAGATATCGGACGTTTATGGACAGACACTACATGTCCGTTCTTTCTACGTTTCTGTTTGCACTCATCGTCTTTATGTTCTCAAAACACCTGACAGCAAATATGAACTGGAGATCTACCTACGTTCAATTTCTTTCCCTTCCGATCCCCGCCATCCTCGGTTTCCTTATGACATATAATATCAGCCGTTGGCTTGATAGGCATGAAGGATGGCTGAAACGGTTTCTAGTGTATACCGGAGACCATACACTCAACATCTTCATCTTCCATATCGTCGCCTATAAAACAGTTAGTCTCATCAAAATATGGTATTACCACCTAGACACCCAACAAATTGGATGTCACATGGTCATTCATGATTATTCACAACAAGATTTATTCTGGATTCTCTACACGATTGCCGGTGTTGGAATACCTCTTTTTTTCACTAAACTTAGCGAGATCATAAGAGAGAAAATCAAAGCAAGTAGAGCATCATCTGGATCTCTGCCTCTGTGATACCCTTGGCCAGTATCAGCGGACGCTCCTCAAGGATCGCATCCGAACTTTTTTCTGTCTCTTTCAAATAACGACGAAAACAATCAACAGCTTTGTCTACATGCCCCCCAAACCATAAGCAATAGCCATAATTCAACAAGTCGACATGCTTATAATCATCTGTAGATATCAGTTGATCATATATTTTATCAGCTTGATCATACTTTCCATTACATGTCAGAGCCCATGCCAATGACCTACGAACTTCTAGATCATCTGGATACTCATAGTTCAGACGGAAATACTGCTGTTGAGCTTCTTCATAGCGTTGAAGTCGCAAAAGGCACAAGGCCCTAAAGGATAGATAGATACGTTTATCTGATCGGAGTTCTAACAGTCTATTGCAGACATCCAACGCTTCCACAAAATGCTCCGATGCTATCAGCCCACGCATATACCCGAAAAGCGCACGCTCGTGGTCTGGTTTCTGTAGCAGAGCTTTCGCATAATATTCCGCCGGATCAGTCTTCTTTACTTTACTTCCTGCAACCACATCATAGCCTTTCTGGGCAAGATAGCCTGCCATCATATAATATCGGAAATCACGGCGAAGCTCTCCATAATTCTTCAGCAAACGACAAGCATCGTAGTTTCTATTCTTCTTGATCAAGAAAGAAACCACTTCACTAAAGTGTTCTTCTAATGGGGTATTCGAGAACAGTCGATTAGCGAAGAAAAGATACCCTCCACTGTCCTGACCGAAAACATCAGTAAGCTCACTACGTTTCGGATATATTCTGGAATAACGATAAAGATCCTGCAAATAGATACGACGGATGTACGCAGAACTATGAATGTCTTCCTCACCAAAATCATCTAAAGGTAATTCGCCACGCTCCATCATCTTACGCACCTGTGGTGGAATCTGTCCCATCACCTGTTCAAATGCAAGCATAAAAGAATACTTATCACTGTTACAGAACGTGCCTTTCGTCATCATATCTTGTAGGAATCGAAGTCCTTGCATTTTCTCTGCAGCAGAGGCAATATCCGGATGATCAATATAGAACGGCACAAACCAGTTTGAGAGCTCCTGGAAGAAGGGGAATCGTTTCATTCGCGAGAATCCACCGAAATAGATGTCCGATCCTTGTTGTTTCATCTCCTGCATTTTTAGGAAACTGGCTTCTATATTCTCAATGGTCTGCTCGGCTTCTTCTGGGTAAAGAATATCATGGAGAGCCTCATCATCAATATGATCAACTCCACCGATAGACTCCTGTATCTTCTGTTGTTTCAACAGGTCTGGCATGATCTCCTGCTGAATCGTCTGATGGTCTTTCTCAGCATTAATACAGTAGATCATCTGTTCCTGCAACTCCGTCAACTCCCGACAACAGTTCTCATCCTTAAGCAACTCCTTTACCAAAAATATTTGCTCTGGGTATATTTCCCGTCCGATCTCTTCATTTAAGGCGAATACCCATCCGACAAGAGCACGCTGTCTGACAGCCTCATCCGTTGTCTGCTGATAGACATGCACCAACAGACGGAATTTCGCCATATCAAAATGCTCTATGAGAGAAAGCATGATTACACTAACAATCAACTGCTGATCATTCGTGTCGACAGTCGGTGAAAGAAGAATACCCTCCATGGCTCCGGCAAAACCGTCAGACCACACCGAGGATGTCAGAATGAAATCAAAGAGTCCCGCCATCAACTGCTGATGCCGTACATATATCTCCCTACGACTATCTTGTGACATGCGACCTGTCTCCAGACTTAGCATGGCAACATCCGACACAAACGACTCCAATTCTTCCCTAATAACCTGAGGAGACCAATCTCTAGCTGATATATGCACACGCATATGGATTGATGACAAGAATGAGGAATGACCAATAGCATAGCTGATGGCTATATTTGTATAGAGCACATACATCCGTTGCAACAGTTTATCATAAAGGGAATTCAACTGTGGATCTTTGAAACCCTTTCGCCAATAGTCAACCATCGTCTGATAATCGGTCTTAATGGCGAAAAGCCTATCAGTGTTCACCTGATGAGGATGAACGGAAAGAAAAGACTCCATTGCCTGTATTGCTTCACCGAGATTTCTCTCTATCAAACGGTCTAGAACCAAGTTGAGCGCTTCATTCTGTATCATAGCTGTTTTTTATGAAGCCATTCCCTGACTTTCTCAACATCCTTCTCTCGAGGAAGAGCATATGTATATTTCAAAGTATCTGGAAGGGCTTTCAAGGTTTGATTGGAAATACCATAGTATTTCTTTACGATTTGTCTATAATGACCAATTCCCATTCGGTTGATGGAATCACAGGCTGCACGATAGCCTTTCATGAAGGCTTCTATCTGCTGTTTCCGTTTCGGATGATCCATACCCTCCTTGCGGAAGGCGACAACGCCAAGATGAAAGTCAAGTTTTCGTGTATCAAGCAATACCTTATGTTTAGCTAACAACGCCTGCGTGGCCTGAGGCTCCGTCAGCAACAAGGCATCCATCACATTATTCTCCAACATCTTCAGACGAACATTCACATCATTGACCTGTATACGGAAAACACGCTCGCTCTTTAGTCTGGCACTATCGACCGCCAGATCGCCCAACATATCTGTGGCAGAATAGCGTGTCATAGCAAGCATCTTATCATCAAGATGTTTCAATTGGGTCACACGTGACTGTCTGTTGCCAATCAAGAGCCAATAGGCATTTGTGGAAAAAACATACCTCAAGGGCATCCCGCTTTTAATCATCCGCTCGGCTCTGACCAAATCTGTGAAAGCACCCTCCACCCTGCCTCGCAAAAGCGCTGTGTCGCAGTCCATCTGAGCAGCAAACCGCTTCAAACGAATGTCCACAGCCGAATCAAAAAGATGACACTCTTTGGCGACAAAAACAGGCAGGCAGTCAAGTGTAGGCATCACAGCAATCTTCAACGCAGCTGAGTCCTCACGCGCCAACTGAAGACGCTGCTGTCGTGACAGACGCTTTGTCTCCTCATATGACTGCCCACAACCTATGAGCATCAATACTGTCAAAATACCTATAACAAGTCTCTTCATTAGTTTGCAAAGATACAACATTTATATGGAACACAAAGACACAAAGACACAAAGAAAAGTTAAAAAGGAGAAAAACATCATATCTTTATGGTTCTGTCTTCACTTTTATATCTATCTTTGCAATACTATGGCAAAAGACAAGATTGCATACGTATGCTCTAACTGCGGCCAAGAGTCGCAAAAGTGGATAGGCAAATGTCCATCATGCGGACAATGGAACACGTTCAAGGAAATCCGGATAGCCAATGATACGGGTACGCAGGCTGCACGTTCTGCTGCAGCCTCGCTCCGAAGCGGTGTACAGTCCCATACACAAGGGAACCACGTGCTTCGTCTGAAGGACATTTCCAATCATGACGATCCTCGAATCGACATGCATGACGAAGAATTAAATCGTGTACTCGGTGGGGGACTCGTTCCTGGGAGTATTATCCTTCTAGGTGGTGAACCAGGCATCGGCAAGTCCACCCTATCCCTCCAAACGATGCTCAGCATGCCTGATAAACGAATTCTCTATGTCAGCGGAGAAGAGAGTGCACACCAACTAAAGATGCGCGCCAATCGTCTTACGACAAACAGGACATCTGCCGACAATTTGTCTAATGGTCTTGACAACTTCCTCATTCTCTGTGAAAACTCCCTTGAGCATATATTCGATCATATCAAAGCAGAACAACCTGAGATTGTCGTTATAGACTCCATCCAGACCATCATGACCGAAGATGTGGAATCTTCAGCTGGATCCATCGCCCAGGTGCGTGAGTGTGCTTCTGCCTTACTCCGTTTTGCAAAGTCAAGTGGTGTACCCGTCATCCTGATCGGACACATCACGAAGGAAGGCACACTGGCTGGTCCAAAGATTCTGGAACATATCGTCGATACCGTTATTCAGTTTGAAGGCGACCAGCATTACATGTACCGTATCCTCCGTTCTATGAAGAACCGTTTCGGCTCAACTTCCGAACTAGGCATCTATGAAATGCAGCAGAACGGACTAAGGCAAGTCAGCAATCCTTCCGAGCTACTGCTCACACAAGATCACGAAGGATTATCAGGAATCGCCATTTCCTCAGCCATCGAAGGTGTTAGACCTTTCTTAGTAGAGACACAGGCCCTCGTCTCCACAGCAGCTTACGGTACTCCCCAACGTTCTGCCACAGGCTTTGATCAACGAAGATTGAACATGCTTTTGGCCGTACTCGAGAAACGTGTGGGTTTCAAACTCATGCAGAAAGATGTGTTCATCAACATCGCAGGTGGTCTCAGGGTGACCGATCTGGCCATCGATTTATCAGTCATCGCTGCCGTTCTTTCTTCGAATGTTGATACACCCATCGAAAGTGGCTGGTGTATGGCAGGCGAGGTTGGCCTCTCAGGAGAGGTCCGTCCTGTCAACCGTATCGAACAAAGAATCGCCGAGGCCGAGAAACTCGGCTTCAGCGATATGATTATTCCGAAGTATAATATGCAGGGGGTAGACGCAAGAAAATATCACATCACCCTTCACCCTGTTCGCAAGGTCGAGGAAGCCCTTCGCCTGCTCTTCGGCTAGCTTTCATATATGGTCGGATCGTCGATGCCGGCATCGGCCAAAGCCTCTTTTCTTTCAACACATGTGCCACACTTACCACAATGTTTCTCGCCACCTTTATAGCAACTCCACGTTTCCGCATAATCAAGGCCGAGTTCCTTACCCCTACGGGCAATATCCCCTTTCGACCAGTTAACAAATGGCGTTAGCAGTCCGACATTTACAAATGTACCAGCCCGAGAAGCCTCATCAAAGGCAGCCACGAACTGAGGCGTACAGTCTGGATAGATTGTATGATCTCCTCCATGATTGGCCATCATCACAAAGCGAAGTCCGTTACTTTCTGCCATACCCACAGCGATGGCAAGCATAATACCATTGCGGAAGGGCACAACTGTCGAACGCATGTTCTCATCTGCATAATGCCCTTCGGGTATGGCCTCCGCACCTTCCAACAGCGAACTTCTGAAATAGTGCGCCATAAAGTCAAGAGGAATCACCACATGCTTAATGCCCAACCGCTCACAATGCAGCTTGGCAAAGGGTATCTCACGGGCATTATGATTACTCCCATAGTCGAACGAAACAGCCAAGGCGATACGCTCCTGTTGATCGTAGAGCAGTGTCACAGAATCCATGCCACCACTCAGTATGATAATCGTGTCTTTTTTCATTCCGGCCGCAAAGTTACGGCTTTTTTCTTAGTTTTTGTCAACTCCGCCTTACATTATTATTATAGGTACGCAAAAAAGACTTAAATAATCCATTATCAATCGTTAATTATCAATTAAATGTCGTAAATTTGCACGCGCATTAAAATTGAGTAGTTCACATTAATTAAATTATACACAGCTATGACAATCAACGAATTCAACTTTGCCGGTAAGAAGGCAATCGTACGTGTAGATTTTAACGTACCCCTCGATGAGAATGGTAAGATCACTGACGACACCCGTATCCGCGGTGCCCTCCCCACTCTTAAGAAGATTCTAGCCGACGGTGGTGCTACCATCATCATGAGCCACATGGGCAAGCCCAAAGGTAAGGTAGATGCAAAGAAGTCACTCGGTCAGATCCGCGAGGCTGTTGAGAAGGCACTGGGTGTCCCTGTTGCTTTCGCTCCCGACTGCGCTAAGGCTGCAGATGCTGCTAAGGCTCTGAAGATGGGTGAGGCTCTGCTGCTCGAGAACCTTCGTTTCTATCCTGAGGAAGAGGGTAAGCCTGTAGGTATCGACAAGGCTGATCCTGCATACGACGAGGCTAAGAAGGCTATGAAGGCCAGCCAGAAAGAGTTTGCAAAGACGCTTGCCAGCTACGCTGACTGCTACGTAATGGATGCCTTCGGTACAGCTCACCGCAAGCACGCTTCTACCGCTGTTATCGCTGATTACTTCGACGCTGACAACAAGATGCTGGGTCTGCTGATGGAGAAGGAGGTTCAGGCTGTTGATGCCGTTCTCTCTAACATCAAGCGTCCTTTCGTTGCTATCATGGGTGGTTCTAAGGTATCTTCTAAGATCGGTATCATCGAGAACCTACTCGGTAAGGTTGATAAGCTCATCCTCTGCGGTGGTATGACCTACACCTTTGCTAAGGCTCACAATGGTGAGATTGGTGATTCAATCGTTGAGCTCGACAAACTGGATGTAGCTCTGGGTGTTGAGGAGCTGGCTAAGAAGAACGGTGTTGAGCTCGTTCTGGGTTCTGACTGCACCGCTACTAACGGTCTCGACTTCGGCACGATGAGTGTCAAGGAGGGTGCTCAGATCATCACCTGCCCTGCAAACCAGGTTCCCGCAGGTTTCGAGGGTGTTGACGCTGGTCCCGAGAGCCAGAAGGCATTTGCCGAGGCTATCAAGGGTGCTAAGACAATCCTATGGAACGGCCCTGCTGGTGTGTTCGAGTGCGACGCCTTCACTGCAGGTTCACGTGCCATCGGTGAGGCTATCGCTAAGGCAACAGCTGAAGGTGCGTTCTCACTGATCGGTGGTGGCGACTCTGTAGCTTGTGTCAACAAATTTGGTCTGGCCGACCAGGTATCTTACATCTCTACTGGTGGTGGTGCTCTGCTCGAGGCCATCGAGGGTAAGGTTCTCCCCGGCGTAGCCGCTATTAAGGGCGAGTAATAAGAAACTCTTTAATAACAATAATGATGGCTGCAGCGCTTATAGCTTGCAGCCATCATACTTTTAAAAAGGGGGAAACTAAGGCGACTGCCGAGTTCTGTACACCTATAAATACTTTATCTTTTAGTTTGAATGATGAACGGATTTCCTATTTCTTACGGAATGTCTCACGTTTCATCTTGGCATCGAAGAGCCATTTGATCAGACGAGGATGATGCATACCCCATCGGATCAATCGCCAGCCACAAGGACTGAAGAAGAACTTAAAGACATTCACCTGGTGTTCCATCTTACGGAACACCTCTTTATTGGTCTCGGTGAAAGGCTTATTCTCAACTATAGCACGCTGTGCATTGGCGGCTGTCTTGAAAGCATCGTAGAGTCCTTCACCTGTCAACTTGTTGGCAAAGCCGCCGGCATCACCGATAAGTATGACATTATCAACAGTCGACTGTACAGTATTCAAAGGAATATAGGCGCCACGGATGCGTCCTACAGGTATGCCGAAGGTTGTCAGGGTCTCACGGAACTTCTCTCTATGACGAGGGAAGTCCTCGTTCGACTCCAACGCTGCGAAGCCATACATATCGCGCCCCTTACTGGAGAACTTATAGAACACGCCGGGCTTGTAATTATTTGAGAAATGAACGAACACATCGTCATCAGTCTCTCCCTCGTTGTACTGCTCGAGGAAGAGAGCATGCAACTTCGGCGCTCCGGTCATCTGACGACGAATAAGACTGTTGGCGCCATCGGCAGCTACCAGATAACGACAAGATATCTGATCACCCGACTTCAGGGTGACGAGAATACGACCATCGACCTGCTGCTCGAATCGGGCGAAGGAACCCTTGATGAGTTCACCACCATGATTCATATAATACTGCAGCAATGTATAATCAAAGTCCTTACGGCGCGTCATACGGATCTCATACTCAGAATGGAACTCGCACACGGGATCGTTCTCGAACTGGCAACGCATACGGTAGATAGGACGGTAATCATACTTGATGCCTGGCAACAACTGGTCGAGCAGGCGCCAAGCCTTCACAGTCAGTCCGCCACCACACACCTTGTCGCGTGGAAACGTTGCCTGATCAACGATCACACAATCAACACCCGCCTGCTTCAGCAGACTACCACATACCGAACCGGCAGGACCGGCTCCAACAATCAAAACGTCTATATTCTTCATTTCTTAAAAAAAGTTTCTCGTTTCATCTTTGCCTCGAAGGCCCACCTTACCAATCCAGGATGACCGCACAACCACCTGAGTATGGCGAAGCCAAACGAACTGAAGAAGACCCTGCTCAATCGCTCTTCCTTCTTCATTTTCCTAAATATAGGAGCATTCACCTCACGGAAAGACCGTCCACTGGTAATAGCCTCCGCAGCATTCCGGGCAGTTCTGAAGGCATCAAACAATCCCTCACAGGTACAACGGTTTGCAAATCCACCGGCATCACCTATCAGGATCACATGATCATGCATGGGATAATCGTTGGAAAGATAGATGAAGGCACCACGCGCTTTTCCATCTGCGATATTGTTCTGACGCATCACCTTACGGAATTTCTCCGGGGTGGTCGACACATCACCGAAGCCCACCACATCAAACGCCTTATTGGGGAAACGGAAGAAATAACCACCAGTGTCATACGACTGCGACAAAACCACATCGACACCATTGTCTCCGCTTTTCTCGACATACTGTTCCATCGCGAGGATACCACGCTCAGTATCAGGCTTCAGACAGCGGCGCACACGACTGTTCGAGCCATCGGCCCCCACCAGATAACGACAGGCAATCTCCTCTCCCGATTTCAGTCTGGCAACAATCTGCCCGTTCTGTTCCTCAAAACGCTCGAACGCAGCCTGCTGAAAGGCGCCACCAACCGATATGTACTGCTTCAGCAAATCATGGTCGAAATGCTTACGCTGAACGATACGGAGGGGCTCCTTGGTATCAAACTCGCAATGCGCCTTGTTGTCAATAGAAAGACGGATATGTCCTACTGTGTTATAATCATAATGGAGACCCGGCACTAACTGGTCGAGCAGACGACACGTCTTCGAACTGAGTCCACCACCACAGACCTTATCCCGAGGAAAGGTCGCATGATCAACCACCAGACAGTCAACCCCCGCCTTCTTAAGGAGGTATCCACAAACGGAGCCGGCTGGACCGGCTCCGACAATCAGTACATCTACATGCTTCATTTATTCTTTGTCTAACAATATCTTCATCATCTCGACGGCAGCCTTCGCCACAGAGGTACCAGGACCGAAGATGGCAGCTACACCAGCCTTATAGAGGAAGTCATAGTCCTGGGCAGGAATCACGCCACCGGCGATAACCATAATGTCCTCACGACCCAATTTCTTCAACTCCTCAATCAACTGCGGGATGAGCGTCTTATGACCAGCGGCGAGTGAAGAAGCACCCACACAGTGCACATCATTCTCCACAGCCTCACGAGCCGCCTCTGCGGGCGTCTGGAACAGCGGTCCCATATCCACGTCAAAACCACAGTCGGCATAGCCGGTGGCCACAACCTTAGCACCACGGTCATGTCCATCCTGTCCCATCTTTGCGATGAAGATACGAGGACGACGACCTTCCTTCTCTGCGAACTCATCGGTCAGCTTACAAGCCAACTCGAAGTCGCTGTCGTTCTTTGATTCTGAACTATACACACCTGAAATTGTTCTGATTACTGCTTTATACCGGCCTACGATCTCTTCGCAGGCATCACTGATCTCACCTAGCGTACAGCGCAACTGGGCAGCCTTGACGGCGAGGTCGAGCAGGTTGCTCTTACTCTTCTTACCCTCGCTGAACTCACGTACGCAGTCGGTGATGGCCTTCAGGGCTGCCTGACAGGCAGCCTCGTCGCGCTTGCTGCGCACCTCCTTCAGACTCTCCTCCTGCTGCTTACGCACAGCGGTGTTGTCCACCTCAAGGATATCGATTGGATCCTCATGTTCCAGACGGTACTTGTTAGTACCAACGATGGTCTGCACACCAGAGTCGATACGAGCCTGGGTACGAGCTGCAGCCTCCTCGATACGCATCTTGGGCAGACCGGTCTCAATAGCCTTGGCCATACCGCCCAACTTCTCGATCTCCTGGATATGCTCCCAAGCCTTATGTACGAGTTCATTGGTCAGGGTCTCAACATAGTAGCTACCAGCCCACGGATCGATCTGCTTACAGACCTTTGTCTCGTTCTGGATGTATATCTGAGTATTACGGGCGATACGAGCCGAGAAGTCGGTAGGCAGTGCGATAGCCTCGTCAAGAGCATTGGTATGCAACGACTGGGTATGACCCAGTACGGCAGCCATGGCCTCGATACAGGTTCGTCCCACATTATTGAAGGGATCCTGTTCGGTGAGCGACCAACCGGATGTCTGCGAGTGGGTACGCAATGCGAGCGACTTCGGGTTCTTGGCACCGAAGCTCTTCACGATCTTCGCCCACAGCAGTCGACCTGCACGCATCTTGGCTATCTCCATGAAGTGGTTCATGCCGATGGCCCAGAAGAAACTCAGTCGCGGTGCAAAAGCATCCACGTCGATGCCAGCATTCACACCCGTACGAAGGTAGTCCATACCATCGGCCAGGGTGTAGGCCAACTCGATATCTGCCGTAGCTCCTGCCTCCTGCATGTGATAACCCGAGATCGAGATACTGTTGAACTTCGGCATCTTCTGTGAGGTATACTCGAAGATATCGGCAATGATCTTCATCGAGAAGGCAGGAGGATAAATATAGGTGTTACGAACCATGAACTCCTTCAGGATATCGTTCTGGATAGTACCAGCCATCTCCTCGAGCTGTGCGCCCTGCTCCAGACCAGCCACGATGTAGAAGGCCAGGATAGGCAACACGGCACCGTTCATGGTCATCGACACTGACATCTTGTTGAGAGGGATGCCACCAAAGAGCACCTTCATGTTCTCCTCGTTGCAGATACTCACACCAGCCTTGCCCACATCACCCACTACACGGGCGTTGTCGGGGTCATAGCCACGATGGGTCGGCAGGTCGAAGGCAACACTCAGACCCTTCTGGCCAGAAGCCAAGTTACGACGATAGAAAGCATTCGATTCCTCGGCCGTTGAGAATCCGGCATACTGTCGGATGGTCCACGGTTTGAAAGGATACATCATCGAGTACGGACCACGCAGATAGGGAGGGATACCGGCTGTGAAGTCGAGGTGTTCCATCCCTTCGAGGTCTTCTTTCGTATAGACCGGTCTCACCTCAATATGCTCGGGCGTCTTCCAGTTCTCTACGATTCCATTATCTTTAATCCACTTGGCACCATCCTGAGCCTTGATGCCTGCGTAGATATCTATATCTTTAAATTGTTTGCGCATCATTCAATCTCCTATTCTTTAGATACCAAGTTTCTGATTATACTCTTTTAAAGTCTCGAGGACATTACACTTCACATGAATGTAATTCTCGATGCCGGCAGCCTTCAGGTCCTCCATGCAAGCAGGAGCACCAGCCACGACAAACATCGCACGACCGTCCAAATACTTAAAGGCTGGGATAGCATACTCGGCATACTCATCATCCGAAGAGCAGATTACCACGATATCAGCCTTAGCCTCGAGCGCCGCGTCGACACCTTCCTCAACGGTCTTGAAACCGAGATTATCGATGACCTTGTAACCAGCACAGGCGAGGAAGTTACACGAGAACTGTGCACGAGCCTGACGCATGGCCAAATTACCGATCGTCAACATAAAGGCTGTAGGCACCTTCGTCTCCTCGGTATGGATGCGCAGGTCCTCGAAGTCAGCCGCCAGACGAGTACTCTCGATCGTCTTCAGCGAAACGCTATCCCCGCCATGATGATGAGCGCCACCACAACCGCACACATGATGATAGGCGCGCTTACCCTCACTTTTCTCTGTGAAGTTAGGGAACTGGTTGGTACCCAACAGGAACTCCTTGCGCTTAGCAGCATCGCCATGACGCTTCACGTTCGTGGCGTTAATATCATCCTGGATGGTACCGGCCTTCACAGCGGCAAGGAAACCACCCTCATCTTCCACCTTCAGGAAGATCTTCCAGGCCTCGGTGGCCAACGCATCAGTAAGGTGCTCGATATAATAAGAGCCTGCCGACGGGTCGACGATACGGTCGAAATGACTTTCCTCCTTGATCAGCAACTGCTGGTTGCGGGCAATACGCTCCGAGAAATCCGTGGCCTCTTCGTAGGGCGCGTCGAACGGAGTAACTACCATCGAGTGCACGCTCCCTAAGGCAGCGCTCATAGCCTCTGTCTGCGAACGCAGCAGGTTCACGTACGAATCAAACAGCGTCTGATTATATGTCGAGGTTGTCGCATTGATGATCATCTTACAAGCACAGTCGCACTTCGGCTCATACTGCTTCACGATCTGAGCCCAGAGCAGACGGGCGGCACGGAACTTGGCAATCTCCATGAAGTAGTTCTCGGAAACGCCCATATTGAACTTGATGCTCTTAGCTGCCAGATCCACATCGACTCCGGCATCCGTGAGCTGTTGCAGATACTCATTACCCCAGGCCAGTGCATAGCCCAACTCCTGAACGATATAGGCACCGGCATTATTGAGTGCATCACTATGAACTACGATACCACGGAAATGAGGATACTCCTTAAGCGACTCAGCCAGCTTAGGACCGAACGCCAGCACTGGGGACACATCTTTTCCTTTCAGCACCATCTTCTTCATGGGATCCCACTCGATAGAGCCTACTATCTTTTCCTTGTCGTAGCCTTTCCTCTGCCAATAGGTCTTCAGGATCTCAGCGAGTTCGAGCGAGTGACGCTGACAGGTCGAGAAGTTCACCTCGACACATTCGCAATAGATACCCTCGAGCAGCGTTGATACCGTCTCCATAGACACGATCTTGCCAGGGATGTGGAATCCTAGCGAGTCGACTCCCTTGTTCAGGATGTCAAGAGCCTTGGCATTGGCGGCCTTCGGGTCACTAGCCTCGATATTCTGACGGACATACCACTCGTTAGAGTCCTTCTTGTTACCCCGCACGAACGGGAACTCACCCGGGAGTGCGTCGGGGGTCTTCAGGTTCGCCAGGTCTTCCCGGCGATAGAAGGGCTGCACATTAAAACCTTCATTTGTTCTCCATACCAGTCGTTTCTGGAAGTCGGCACCCTTCAGGTCGACTTCAATCTTGTCGAGCCATTCTTGGGTTGTCGGCGCCGTAAACTCGGTAAAGAGCTTCTCTTTGTTTTCCATCATACGTATAAATTATATATAAGTTTGTTTTAAGTTTTAAATTGGTTCTTGCTTACTATTACTATTAGGCTACAAAGTTACGAAATATTTAAGCAATTAACTACAATGAATTGTGAAAGAAATAAAAAATCAGTTTTTATTCAATATTTAATATATAAAATACTTGTCATGCGCATTTTTTTAAGTAACTTTGCAGTCAAATTTGGGATTAGTAAAAGTTAGTAATTGGATATGGATTCTTTTCAATGGTTGAAGGACCTGTTTACGGCCACAGATTCCGTAGCGCATATTGTTCTGCTCTACGCCATCGTCATCGCCATCGGTGTTTATTTAGGAAAGATTAAGTTGTTCGGTATCTCCCTGGGAGTGACCTTCGTTCTCTTCGCCGGTATCATCGCCGGACATGTCGGTTTCACAGCCCCGACACCTATTCTCACCTTTGTACAGGACTTCGGTCTGATCCTCTTCGTCTTCATGATTGGTATGCAGGTAGGCCCGGGCTTCTTCGAGAGTTTCGGCATGGCCGGCATCAAGCTCAACGGACTGGCTGCCATCGCCATTCTGCTGAACATCGTGGTGATGTTCGCCTGTTACTATCTGTTCTTCGATACCAGCGACGTGACCAACCTGCCTATGATGGTTGGAACGCTCTATGGTGCTGTGACCAACACCCCCGGACTCGGTGCTGCCAACGAGGCGCTCACCTCTGTGTTCCCGCAAGGAGCACCCCAGATCGCATCGGCCTATGCATGCGCTTACCCCCTTGGTGTGCTGGGCATCATCGGTGCCACCATATTAATAAGGTACATCTGCAAGGTGAAGCTCGAGAAGGAGGAAGCCCAACTGAAATGCATGGAAGAGACCAATGTCAACAGAAAGCCCTATAAGATGCACCTTGAGGTGACCAACAAATACCTGGAGGGCAAGACCCTGTTGCAGGTACACGACTTTCTGAACCGCGACTTCGTTTGCTCTCGCATCGTACATAATGGTGAGCTCTCGATACCCAACCGCGACACGGTGTTCCACGTGGGCGATCAGATGCTGATCGTCTGTGCTGAGGCCGACTACGAGGCCATCGTCGCCTTCATCGGTCCTATCATCGATATCGACTTCGAGCAGCAAGACCAGCCGCTCGTATCGAAGCGCATTCTTATTACCAACCCGAAGGTGAATGGCAAGACCCTGGCATCCATGCACTTCTCAAGTGTGCATGGTGTGAACGTCACCCGTGTGACACGTCATGGCATGGATCTCTTTGCCTCAGCCGCACTACCCCTGCAGGTGGGCGACCGCATCATGGTCGTTGGTCCCGAGGATGCCGTCGACCGCGTAGCCGGAAAGATGGGTAACAGCATCCGCCGCCTCGAGGCACCAAACATCGCCACCATCTTCGTGGGCATCTTCCTCGGACTGATCTTCGGTTCCCTGCCCTTGGTCATCCCCGGCATGCCTGTGCCCGTGAAGCTCGGACTGGCTGGCGGTCCGCTGATCATCGCCATCCTTATCGGCCGCTATGGCTATAAGATCCACCTGGTCACCTATACGACCACCTCGGCCAATATGATGCTGCGAGAGATCGGACTGGTACTCTTCCTCGCCTCGGTAGGTATCAAGGCTGGTGCTAACTTCTTCGAGACAGTCATCCAAGGCAACGGACTGCTGTTCGTACTCACAGGTTTCCTGATCACGATCATCCCTATCCTGATCATCGGCCCCATCGCACGCCTCCGTTACCGTTTCAACTACTTCACCATCGCAGGTATGATTGCTGGTACCTATACCGACCCCCCTGCCCTGGCCTATGCCAACAGCATCTGCTCTAAGGAGGCCCCGGCCGTAGG
Source organism: Prevotella aff. ruminicola Tc2-24 (assembly GCF_900110895.1). GTDB lineage: Bacteria > Bacteroidota > Bacteroidia > Bacteroidales > Bacteroidaceae > Prevotella. The sequence continues at coordinate 844,043 of NZ_FOIQ01000001.1, forward strand.
TTACTCCACGGTCTATCCGCTGGCTATGTTCCTTCGCATCTTCACCGCCCAGATCATCGTCCTGTTCTTCTGTGGCTAGGGTGCTGAACAGACTGACACAAAAAACAATAACTTATATAATAATACAAAAACCAGAATGAAAAAAACATTACTACTGCTCGGCGGTGCGCTGCTCAGTGTCTCGGGGATGTTTGCTCAGGGAGCCAAGAACATCCGGATCAACGAGGTGCTGACCAATAACACTGCCAGCGTCGTGGACGAATACGGCAGTCGTGAAGCATGGATAGAGCTGGAGAACACCTCGTTCACCACCTATAATATCCGTGGCATGTACTTCACCACCGACCGCTCCGTCCTGGACCCGCAGATGAGTGTTCCCGAACGCATCAAACGCATGAGCGTCATCCCCAGTGGTGATCCCCGCACACAGATTGGCGGTCGGCAGCATCTTGTCTTCTTCTGCAACTCCAACCCTGCACAGGGTAAGCTGCATCTCTCACTCCCGATGCCCATCTCCGAACCCGTATGGCTGGCGCTATACAACGGTAACGCCACCGAGCTTATCGACTCGGTAAGCATCCCCGCACTGGCCGCCGACCAGAGTTACGCACGCCATGCCAGTGGCTGGAGCGTGAAGTCGGCCGACAATGTCACCCCAGGCATCGAGAACTTCATCAAGACCGACGAGACCAAGGATGCCAAGCTGAAGCGCGACGATCCCCACGGCTTCGGCATCACCCTGTTGGCCATGGGCATCGTGTTCTTCTGTCTGGCTGTGCTCTTCGTGTTCTTCTGGCTCTTCGGCCTTATCATGCGACATATCGATACGGCGCGCAAGGTCGTCAACACCCAGCCCATCAAGGCTGTCACGAAGACCGTCGAGGTGACCCACGACATCGCACATGCCACGGGCAATCTCCTGCAGGATGGTCTTAAAACCAAGGGTATCGACAAAGAAGTCTATATCGCTGTCATATCCATGGCACTCAAGCAGTACCAGGACGATGTGCACGATGTGGAGAGTGGAATCATCACCATCAAGTCGAAAGAAACCGACTGGAGCTATGAGTACACCCAGATGACTCACTTCCACGATCCGCTTCAACCGCAGGATCACACAGCGCCGGTGATTCCCACGACCCCGGACATGAGATAGTGTATAGCAGATAGTTTATAGATTTACAGATTATAGTAGAAAAGATGAACAAGTATCAATATAGAGTACAAGGCGTCGACTACGACGTTGAGATAGAAGAAGTAGAGGGCAACATCGCCAAGGTGAATGTCAACGGCATCCTCTTTGACGTGGAGATGAAACAGCCCATCAACCCCGCCAGCACCCTGAAGAAGGTGCATGTCGAGGCTCCCAAGCCCGTGGCCCGTCCGGCCGTGGCTCCCGAGGTGGCTCCTGCCGCCAGTAAGCCGATGGCAGCAGGTACAGGCTCGGCTGTCAAGGCCCCACTGCCAGGCACCATCACCGACGTGAAGGTAGCCGTGGGCGACAGTGTCAAGCGCGGCGATGTCGTGCTGGTGCTCGAGGCCATGAAGATGCAGAACAATATCGAGTCTGAGTACGAGGGAACAGTCACATCCATCACCGTCAAGCAGGGCGAGAGTGTCATGGAAGGCACCGTCCTCATGACCATCGGATAGCATTAATCAATAGTCTACTCACATGGATCTCGGACAATTTATCATACAGAACTTCCATGAGTTCCTCACCTATACGGCATTTGCCAATGCCACCGTCGGGAACCTCATCATGATTGTGGTGGGAGCCTTCTTCATCTGGCTCGCCATCAGAAAAGACTTTGAACCACTCCTGCTGGTACCCATCGGACTGGGTATCATCCTGGGTAACATCCCCTTCCGCGCTGACGCCGGACTGGAGATAGGTCTCTACGAAGACAACTCCGTGCTGAACATCTTCTACCAAGGCGTACGACAAGGGTGGTATCCGCCCCTTATCTTCCTCGGCATCGGTGCCATGACCGATTTCTCGGCGCTGCTGGCCAATCCCAAGCTCATGCTCATCGGCGCCTCCGCACAGTTTGGTATCTTCGGTGCCTACATGGTAGCGCTGGCCATGGGCTTCGAGCCCTCACAGGCAGCAGGCATCGCCATCATCGGTGGTGCCGACGGTCCTACCGCCATCTTCCTGTCGAGCAAGCTCTCACCCAACCTCATGGGTGCCATCGCCGTATGTGCCTACTCGTATATGGCCCTCGTGCCAGTGATACAGCCGTTCATCATGCGCCTGCTCACCACGAAGAAAGAGCGCGTCATCAAGATGAAGCCCGGTCGTGAGGTGTCACAGACCGAGCGCATCCTCTTCCCCATCATCGGTCTGCTGCTCACCACGTTCATCGTGCCCTCGGGCCTGCCGCTGCTGGGTATGCTGTTCTTCGGTAACCTGCTCAAGGAGAGTGGTAAGACCACCCGTCTGGCGAAGACCGCAGGTGCCGCACTGAACGATATCGTCGTGATGCTGCTCGGCCTCACCGTCGGCTGCTCCACACAGGCCAGCGAGTTCCTCACGATGAACACCATCAAGATCTTTGCCCTCGGTGCCATGGCCTTTATGATTGCCACCGCCTCCGGCGTGTGCTTCGTCAAGATCATGAACCTCTTCCTGCCCGAAGGTAAGAAGCTCAATCCGCTGATCGGTAATGCCGGTGTGAGTGCTGTGCCGATGGCCGCACGTATCAGTAATAACCTCGGTCTCGAGTACGACCGCCACAACTTCCTGCTCATGCACGCCATGGGTCCGAATGTGGCTGGTGTCATCGGCTCGGCCGTAGCTGCCGGCGCTCTGCTCGGCTTCCTCTCATAGACAACCGCCCATGATGCAAGGTAGACCGAAGATAGCTGTCGTCGACCCCAACACTCTGGCGGCCATGGGACTGAAGCAAATGCTCCAGACCGTCATGCCCATCATGACGGTCGACACCTTCGGCTCGTTCTCCGAGCTCGAGGCCAACAGTCCCGACAGCTACTTCCACTACTTTGCCGCGATGAACATCGTGCTCGAAAACAAGGCGTTCTTCGCCGAGCGCAGACGGAAGACCATTGTGCTCACGCTCTCGCTCGACAGTATGTCACAGCTGTCCGAGTTCCACAGCCTCTGCATCAATGTGCCTGAGTCCGACCTGGTGCGTGCGCTGCTCATGCTCGAGCAGCATGCCCACGGCCATGGTGAGAACCTCCCGCCGATGCCCGACATCCTCACCCGTAAGATTCTCTCCGACCGTGAGATCGAGGTCATGTCGCTCATCGTACAAGGATATATCAACAAAGAGATTGCCGACCGTCTGCATATCGGTCTGTCCACCGTCATCACCCATCGTAAGAACATCATGGAGAAGCTCGGCATGAAGAGTGTCAGCGCCCTTACCATCTATGCCGTCATGCACGGCTACGTCGACATCAACAAGATCTAAAACGAAGTCTACCACCATTCTTAGTAGAGTCTATCGTTTTAAATAACACGTAGTAGTAGGCAGTTTCCTAACTGCCTACTACTTATATAAAAGCCAAGATTCTTAAGCCAAGCAACTACTTCTGAGGAGCTACAGGAGGTCGCTTCTTTGGCTCAACATTCACCAGCTTTCTTCTAGGAGGCGTTGGGCGTTTCTCCGAATCAGATGTTCTTGTTCCCATATTTCTTTTTACTGTATGTTATTATCGTAGACATCATTATAAATCCGATCAAAATATCTATCAGTAAGCTCTTGGATCTTCATTTCCTCTTTTTTTGTTAAGCTACGACACAAACAGTTTAGCTCAGACTCGTTGCTGCCTTCTGTCTTTACAATCTCATCAAATCGAGCAGTCATTTTCACATCATCTACATCAGTATTGGGATCGTACCGCTCCATGAAGAGTTTCTCGAGTTTCTGCAAATAACCTTTATAAAAGTCATATATATTATCCATCTTCTTTAGCTCTTCATCAGACTGCATCAGAAGAGGCAAACATTCTTTTATAATGGCAGAAACAGCAGCTATGACGGCTGAGATGATGGTTGCCCATTTACATTCAGAGAACGATGCTGTTGAAGCACAAATAACAGAAGCTAACACAATCAATAACGACGCAACTCTGTTAAACCTGCGTTTCTTATCGTTATACAATTCAATCTGCAAGAGGTAGCTCTTTGCCTTATACATCTCGGTCCAAACACGATTTATAATCATCGTTATTCATTTTTTGTCTCATTGTATAAAACAACAAGGGATTGGTTATATAGTTATTATCGATGTCAGACTATTGTTTTAAGTTCTACTCCGCAAAGATAACAAATTCCTCGTATCGAACCAAATCTTTGATGATAAAAGTTATATATCACCCTATGTGATAGGACTTTAGATACAAGAAAGGTGTACCGTTGCGGCTCTAAAAGTCTTCATATTTCCGTCAAGGTCTGTTGAATTATAGTAGCTCCAGCCTTCGTTTTGTCCTGAAAAAGTGCCGAAAAAAGTGTTCGTCTGAAGTTGCAAACTAGAAAAAACAAGGGGCTTCTTTAGTCCCTTTTTGCCCTGTTCGGTGTAGAGAGAGGGGGTATTCTGGGTAGCCCCGGCTTCTTACAGTCAAGGAGATTATCTCCACGACTGTAAGGAATGGCACTTACGAGAGAAAGGGATCATCTCTATACCCTATAAGGGATTATCTCTTTCACTCGTAAACCCTATCTGAATGACTCATGGGGCCTATCTCTTTGAACGAAAGATGCCACCCCTTTCGTGAATAAACTTAACTCGCTTATTATCAGTCAAATACACAAACAACTCAAAAATCGCGTGTACAGGGCTCATGATGATGTTTGTGACTGCCACACGAGTTATGAGAGGGCGTTTGTAAAGATATATCATGTTTGTCCTTTCTTCGCCCCTTCAATGCTTTTGACAGGTCCTTTCGGCCCTTCGACAGGCTCAGGGACCGCGGAGGGAGGGGGCTCAGGGAGCGTGGAGGGCATTGGGGCTGTGGCGGGGAGAGAGGAAAAGCACAGAAGTCTTTGGTTTTTCGAACGATTTGATGTACCTTTGCAGCCAAAATACAAGAACGATGGCAATAGAGAGTGCGATATTCAGAAGAAGTGAGCTGCTGCTCGGCGACGACACCATGGAGAAGATCGCCCGGCAACGGGTCATCATCTTCGGCGTGGGGGGCGTCGGATCGTGGTGCGCAGAGTGTCTGGTGCGAAGCGGCATCCGACAGATGACGATCGTGGACAGTGACCGCGTGTGCATCACCAATATCAACCGACAACTGATGGCGACGACCAAGACCATCGGACAGGTGAAGGTGGAAGCCCTGAAAGAACGACTGCTCTCCATCAACCCGTCGGCAGAGATCAACGCACTGCAGAAGATCTTCACCCAAGAGACGGCCGACGCGTTCGACCTCGACAGCTACGACTATATCATCGATGCCATCGACTCGCTGAAGGATAAGGCACTGCTCATCCGTCTGGCCTGTCAGACACAAGCGAAGTTCTTCTCGTCGATGGGGGCTGCCCTGAAGATGGACCCCACACGCATCAAGGTAACGGAGTTCTGGAAGGTGAAGGGCGACCCACTGGCGCGAGCCCTCCGTAAGAAGTTCAAGAGTCAGGGGCTGTATCCCAAGCGTAAGTTCCAGTGTGTGTACAGCGATGAACTGCTGACCAACCGCGGTCACAACGGCACCTGCGGCACAGAGCAGTGTATGTGTCCGAAGACGAAAGCGGGGCCTGGCGACCCCACCCTACTCAACCACGAGTGGTGCTCGGCGAAGGCACAGATCAACGGTACGATGGCTCACATCACCGCCATCTTCGGCTTCATGCTGGGCGGACTGGTGCTGAAGGATATCAGTCATCAATAGGAACGCCTGAGCGTCGCCGCATCAATCTTTCTTGGCGGCTGACTTCTTGGCTACGGCCTTCTTGGGAGCGGCGGCTTTCTTAGCGGCAGGCTTCTTGGCGGCAGAGGACTGGAGCTTTTCGAGACGAGCCTTGAGGCGCGTGATCTCCTTGTCTTTCATCTCTATCTCATCGCCCTGATTTTTAATGGTCGTGAGCAGACTCTCCAGCTCGTCGTTGTCGATATCGAGCGGATAGAGAGCGTTCACCCTGTTGATGAAGTCGCCAAGGATATTCATATAGTTGGTGAAGGCATCGAACGGTCCACTGTAGATACCACGGTCGAGTCCGACGTTAGAGGGCTTGGTGGTCATGAAGCGGAAATTGTTGGAAGCCTGCAGATAATCCCAGTCTTGATTGATACGCGGATCGTCGGCGATGCGCAGACGGTCGGCCACGGAGTAGAGCTTCTCGAAGGCTTCGCGCTGCATGGCATTGCCGAGCCAGCAACTGGCGTCGCGCTCCTCGTCGACCCACGACAGGGTGTCGGGAACGTCGAGCTCACTGATGCTCTTGCAGGCCTTGCAGATCTCGGTGGGCGTGGAGAACGTGATGCCCTTGGCCTTGGCACAGGCCGGCAACGCCTTGATGAAGTCGAGGATGTTGCTTGACAAGGGCTGGGCGATACCCAGGGCGGAGAGTTCCATGAAGATATTGATGATCTGCTCTTCCTCGGGCATGCGAGCGATACGGTCGATATAGTCGTCGGCGAAGAGCGGATAACCGTCCCACTCGGAGTTATTGAAGCGCAGGGAGATATCATCGGACAGTTCGATATCACGGAGCAACAGCTTCAGACTGGGAGCATTCTGACAGTGGTACACATAATGGGGCGACTTCCAGCCGAGCACATGCTTGGCACCCTCGGTGAGCATACCCTTGAAGCCCATGGCGGCAATCTGTGCACCGATATCGTTGCTGTAGATGAGTGACGAGTTACGGGCGACGGTGGGCTTCTTACCGAACATTTCCTCGATCTTCGCAGCCTGTTTCTTCACGTCGCGGGCGAAGGTCTCCTCGTTGGCGAGCGACGACAGTCCGTGACTGTAGGGCTCGGCCAGGAACTCCACGCAACCAGTCTCGTTCATCTGCTGCAACTTCTCGAGTACCTGTGGGGCATGCATCTCCAACTGCTCGATACCTGTGCCCGAGAGGGAGAAGGCCACCTTGAAGTACTTACCGTTCTCGAGGATCATCTCGTGAAGGGCATTCAGGGCGGGCATATAACTGCGCTCTACGATGTCGGTGATGCTACGCTCGTTCTCATAGTCATCGTAGTAGTAATGATCGGTACCGATATCGAAGAAACGGTAACGCTTCAGATGAATAATCTGATGTATCTCGAAATATAAACAAATCGTTTTCATAACTCTTAATTCTTAATTCTTTATTTAATTATTCCCACCCCAGGGTTCTGAGATAGAGGGTACGTATCCAGCGGCCAACCTTCTCCCAGGTGATCTGGTCGACCTCACGCTGCCCTTCCTCCTTGAGGTATTGGAAGAGCGAGTCGTTGTGGCAGATCGAGTAGATGGCATCGGCCAGGGCGTGGATGTCCCAGTAGTCGACCTTGATACAGTTGTTGAGAATCTCGGCACAGCCCGACTGCTTGGAGATGATCGAGGGAGTGCCGCACTGCATGGCCTCCAAGGGAGAGATGCCGAAAGGCTCACTCACGGAGGGCATCACATATACATCGGAGGCTTTCAGGCACTCATATACCTGTCGACCTCGCATAAAGCCGGGGAAATGGAAACGGTCGGCGATGCCACGCTCGGCAGCCAGATGGATCATCGCGTCCATCATATCGCCTGAGCCCGCCATACAGAAACGAACGTTACGGGTACGGTGGAGCACCATCGTGGCAGCCTCGACGAAGTATTCGGGACCTTTCTGCATGGTGATGCGCCCGAGGAAGGTCACCACCTTCTCCTTGCCCGTATGATCGGGGCGCGGAATATCCTGATACTCCTGCGGCAGGGGGTAGACGGCATTGTGGACCGTGAAGCACTTACGCGGGTCCTGATGGTATTGTTGGATGACCGTCTGACGGGTCAGCTCCGACACACACATGATACAGTCGGCCCAGTCCATACCGTTCTTCTCAATCGAGTAGACCGTGGGGTTCACCTTACCGCGTGAGCGGTCGAAGTCGGTGGCATGGACATGGATGCAGAGAGGCTTGCCGCTCACCTGCTTGGCATGGATGCCGGCAGGGAAGGTAAGCCAGTCGTGGGCATGGATGATATCGAATTGCTCCGTTCGTGCCACCTGTCCAGCAATGATCGAATAGTTGTTGATCTCTTCGTGCAGGTTGCCCGGATAACCTCCGGCAAACTCCATGGCACCAAGATCGTTGACGTTCATATAGCTGAAGTCGGCATAGATATGCTCGCGGAGCCTAAAATAGTAATCGGGGTCCATGATGCTGCCCACGCGCTGCTTCACGTAGTCGTAGTCGACATCACGGTATACGATAGGAACGGCGTTCATGGCAACAATACGACAGGCATGCTGACTCTCGTCGCCAAAGGGATGAGGCAGACAGAGCACGGTCTCGATATCGCCTTGGGCCTTCAGACCCTCAGAGATACCGTAGTTCGCGGTAGCCAGTCCACCAAACACATGAGGAGGATACTCCCAACCAAACATCAATACTTTCATCGTCGTTCCTCCTTACTTTTGATATGAATACTTATCCATGAGCTTCAGCGTGCGCAGGATCTCGGCCACGTTCATTGCAAAGGACATGGCGCCGCGCCCGTTGAACGGCGGGTTACCATCGAACAGTTCGCTGATGGTTCCGATGGCATGATAGTCCATCTCGTCCTCATAGCCCACGAGCTGACGCTCGATGAAACTCAGACGACTGCGTTTGTAGAGCTTCAGACAGGCCTCCATATAGAAACCACCGAGCCAAGGCCAAGCCGTACCCTGATGGTAGGCATAGTCGCGCTGGGTCTGCGGACCCACATAGATGGGATTATAGCCGCCGCTCTTAGGCGACAAGGAGCGCAGTCCTTTCGGTGTGAGCAGCTCACGGGTACAGATATCGACCACACTCTTCATCTGCTCCTGTGAGAGCGGTGAGTAGTCGAGCGCCACAGCGAAGATCATGTTGGGTCGCACGCTCCAGTCCATCATGTTACCATCGACATAGTCGAGCAGGTAGCCATATTCGTTGACGAAGGTATCGACAAACGAGCGCTTGGCCAGGTCGGCACGCTGCTCCAAGCCGGCAGCACCTTCGGCATCGCCCCTCTCGGCTGCCATCGAGGCACAGAACTTCAGGGCGTTATACCAGAGGGCGTTGAACTCGACGATATAGCCTGAGCGCGGCACCACAGGACGACCGTTGGCTGTGGAGTTCATCCAGGTGACGGCACGGTCGCGACCATTCGAGTAGAGCAGGCCGTTCTCGTCGAGGCGGAGGTTCGGATGACCGCCGTCGATGATGTAACGGATGATATCCTGCAGGAGCTTGCCATAGCGCTTGAAACACTCGTCGCGCCCTGCCTCCTTGGCATATTGTTGGATAGCCCACACGGCCCACAGGGGCACATCAGGCTGTTCAATCTCGTAGATCTTCACCGTCAGGGGCTTACCTTTCATGAACTCACGGAGCCCCTTCTCGGCGGTCTTCATCACCAACTCGAAGTAGTCACGCTCGCCAATCGACAGGGTGAGTCCTGGCAAGGCGATGAACGTGTCGCGGGCTCGCGACTTGAACCAGGGATAGCCCGCCAACAGGTAACGGTCGTTGTTGGGCTGACGGTTATGGAACTGATGGGCGGCAGTGACCAGACAGTGGTAGAAGTTATCTCTCGGCACGCGCTGAGCCACCTCTTTGTCGAAGAGCGCCATGAGCGTCGAGGTCTTGATCTGCGAGGTAGAGGCCGAGAAGACGATGCTCTCGCCTTTCTTGATAGGCATCTCGAAATAGCCAGGCACATACAGGTCCTCGTTGGAGGCATAGCCGCGCTCCTGCTCCTTCGGATACTCGATGCCGCGATACCAGTCGGGACGGAAGATAAACTCGTTCTTCTTGGAGAACTGCATAAAGAGGTCGGGATAGCCGGCATACATACAGGTCTTGATGCCGTTGTCCACCTGACTGTACTCACGACTGGCTGTCGCATTCTCGTGGGTGAACTGACGCACGGAACGGAAGGCCAGGAACGGACGGAAGCGCAGGGTGGTGGCCGAATGGGCCTCGACCAGGGTATAGCGGATAAGGATGCAGTCCTCGTAGTGCTGGAAGATCACCTCTTTCTTCAGCACGACACCTCCGACACGATAGGTCGTCGTAGGCACGATGGTGGCATCGAATTCGCGGATGTATTTATGGCCGTTAGGACTGAAGATGTTGCCCTGATACTTGTGTAGTCCGAGGTTGAATTCTGCTCCGTGCTGAATGACCGTACAGTCGAGCGAGGAGAGCAACACGTGGTTCTCGTCGTCAAGCTCGGGTACGGGAACTACCAGCAGACCATGGTATTTGCGCGTATTGCAGTCAACAAGCGTTGAACTGCTATAGGCGCCGGAACGGTTAGTCCGGAGGAATTCACGACGCAGACTTTCCTGCAGGTTGGTCATCACGGCCTTTTCTAATCGTAAATAGCTCATAGCTCCTGTCTAAAGGTATTTAATTATTGTTGTATTAGTCATTAATTTTCCAAAGGTAGGTATTTTTACGCAGTCGGCAAAGCGTTCGATATGATTTAACACTTATTTTAAGAAACCAAAGGGTATCTATGAAGAAAAACCAGAAGGCAGACTGTGCCCTCTGGTTTTTCTACTCTGGTATAAGGAAGTTGATAACCTCTTGTTCGATATCGATGCGATAAGAGCCCTTCGGTGTCTTCATCAAACGACCGTCGATACCCACCATCGCCCGCTTCGCATAGTCGACAAACACCTCCCTGGTGCGATAGGGATGCACACTGCGGTGGTTGAGGAAGCGGCCAGTGACCAACAGCCATAGTCCCTCGAGCAGTTGGACCACCTCGGGGTGGTAGACCACCGACACGTCGAGCATGCCGTTATAGGGCACGGCGTTGGGGGTCTGTCCATAGCCTGGACCACTGCCCACGCACATGGTCATCACCTTGCGTTCAATCACATCGTTGTTGATCTTCAGTTTCATCTTGTACTCCATCCTATGGAACAGCATGACAAACAGCGACGAGATGAACGACAGCGTGCGTGAGCCGAACAAGCGACGGGTCTGGCGACGCAGGTTCATGATGTCGGCCGTCATACCGATATTGATACAGTTCAGGAAATAACGGTGACAGCGCTCGCCCTTCGCGTTCTGATAACGGATACAGCCCAGGTCGATCGTCCGTATCCTACGCTTCTGAAGCCATTCGACGGTCTGCTCGATCTTGTCTTCCTCGAAGCCCCAGAAACGGGCGAAGTCGTTCATGATGCCATTGGGTATCACGCCCAGTGCGATACTGTCGCGCACAGCCTTCTCCTCTGCCATCAGACAGTTGACGGCATCGTTGAGCGCAGAGTCGCCACCAACGATAATGATGGTCTTATAGCCGTTGCTGATCAGCATCCGCATGAGACGTTCCACACTATTAGCCGTCTCGCTCTGCACAAAGTCATACTCCACCTTGTGCTCATCAAGCACCTTCTGGATCTTCTCCCAACGCTTACGTTTGTTGGAGATGCCTGCTTTCGGGCAATACAGGATAGCCCATCTTGTTGGTTCTACTGCCATGTTATACTATTGAACATTGATGATTGAACATTGATGATTGTCGATTAAACATTGAGTTTTAGAATCTGCGCCATCTTTTCCTCCATGGGAAGAGACGCCTCGATCCAGTTGATCTTGAAACCTCGCCGCTCCATCCCTCGGAACCAAGTCATCTGCCGTTTGGCAAACTGATGGATGGCGATCTCCAGTTGGGTGAACATCTCATCGTAGGTGGTCTTACCCGTCAGATACTCCGTCACGAACTTATACTCCAATCCGTAATAGACCAAATCCTCCGGCGGGATACCTTCGTTGAGCAGTGCACGCACCTCATCGATCATGCCTTCCTCCAAACGGGCCTTCAGTCGACGGGTGATCTTCTCGCGGCGCGCATCACGATCGATGCTGATACCGATGATGAGCGACTCAACAGGTGGCAACTCGCGTCGCGGTGTCGGATGCTGCAGGTTGTATGTCTCGATCTCGATGGCGCGGATGGCTCGCTGACAGGAGTCCACATCCGTCGTGTTATGCATGTTCGAGCCCGTCTTCGACTTCAGTTCCACAAGCATCTTCGTGAGCTCTGCGAGTGGTTTCCCATCCAGGCGTTCTCGCAGTTCGGGATTCTGAGGCACAGGCGAGAGGTGGTAGCCTTTCAGCACAGCCTCGATATAGAGTCCTGTTCCACCACAGAGGATAGGCAGTTTCTGTCTGTTACGGATATCCTGATAGGCATCGAAGAAATCCTGCTGATACTCGAACAGGTTGTATTTCGTACCAGGCTCCCGTATGTCAATCAGGTGATAGGGAATGACGACTGGCTCCTGTCCTTCGGCGGCAGGCAGGCGATAGTCGACCAGATCCTTTCCCGTGCCGATATCCATCCGCCGATACACCTGTCGTGAGTCGGCCGAGATAATCTCTCCATCGACAAGGGCCGCCAGATGAGCCGCCACCGTGGTCTTCCCCGATGCCGTCGGACCTAATATCGTTATCATTTTCTTCTCGTTCATCATTTACGACACTACAGGCACTGCCTATCGGATGCAAAGATAGCAGAAATCAAGGAAAGAACCAAATAAAAAGAACAAAAAAGCCGCCCGACGGAATCGGACGGCTTAAGTTAATGATTATCTGAAAGCATTGCCATCAGCGAAAGCCAAACTTTACATGATCGATTACAATACTGTCAGTAGGGTTCTCTCTGTTATAAAGAACGCCGTTCATATAACCTTCCACAATTGACAGGTCATCCATATCCCTCGGATCATATCTCACATCAGTGACATACACGAGAAAAGGGTTCTCCCTTTTGGGACCATAGAGCACGCTCTCATTTTCGGTCTTTCTCTCGAACTCAACAGCACTACTGATATATTGATATTCCAATGGATCCAAGGCAACTTCGTTCAATGTCTTTTTCATTTTATAAATTCCTCTATGTAAAGAACAAAGACGTATATGCAAACGTGACAAAGTCGATGGAGACGAATTATAACGTACTCCCCAAACAGCGACTTCGAGTTCATTGTGATACTCACGAAGTGCCCCATGTATTCTGTCCCTATGGTCTTCTGTATTACAAATATTCACATAAGAATCCCCAATATTTCCTTCAAAATAGCCAAAACGGACTTTGTTAAATCCATCCTCTTCGCCATCACTATGGCACGACGACATGACCGCCACAGCAATCAACAATAATATAGCTTTTATCTTCATCGCTAGAAATATTTATATCACCTAACAGTTACAGGAACTATCATAATTTCTATCAATCCTGTATGAAGCGTATGTATTTTGTATCCCTTTGTCGATAGTTCAGAATCTGACACAATAACAGGAGCTACATAATTCAATGATACGCTTCCCAATTCATCAGATTCTTCAACCCATTTTTCCGAGTGAGTTCGCTTAGTTGTAAATGAACCTGAAACGCCTAACGAAACCTTTGCTGTTGCACTGGCGTCCTTACCTCCGATTCCTAAATCGAAATTTGCGCTTCCAGCAAAAGTATTGCTGAATTCAACTGATTTTGTGAATTCAATTGTAGGATCAGACTCTTCTATCCTGATATTAATATTGGTTGACAAGCTAGTCAAATCCCAAGGTTCATCCATTAAAAGAAGATCATTTCCATCTAGCATCTCGTTAACATTAACCCAAAGGGGTTTAATATCAGACAAATCCACCGTATAATAATATTTTGACTTTCTGAAAGCAGTACTATGTTGATACGCACATTTGATTTTCGAAAACTGGAAAAGCTTATATGGTGGAACATTGACTATTCTTACCGTACTTTTATCTTGGGTATTATTTCTACCATATTCAATCCAGAATTTAAATACATAATCTCCGTTCGTCCATATTTTCTCAATAAGTTCTTCATTTGAGAATGGAGCTTTGCGGCTATGGCATTCGGTATCAATTACGGGATCACCAAGCTCTTTCTGCGCAATTTCAGAATAAGCACTATGAACAACTCTGAATTTCCATAACTTCTCACGCCACTTTGTATTTAGTTTTCCTTTTTCAGAATTCGACTTATCCATATTATAATAAATCAAATCTCTGTCACAGGCGAAAGGATCGTTTTTGTATTTTGCATAGGCCTCCTTAACTCTTTGATCAAGATATTCTGCTTTCATATATGGTCCTTCCTCATTCACATTATAATTTATATAACTGGTTGTTTTGGATCTTGTTGTTGGCTTATTCAATCTTTTATTGAATATATCATCAACAAAGTCATATTGCAAATCATCCATATTTGATGAGCGAGTAAAACCACGATTAACCACTTTCATTCGCTCGCTGTTCTTCACAACCATATACGGAAAAGCAGGAAGAGATCCCTTAGGGAGTGAAAAAACAGAATCACCATTTGAATAGAACACAGAATTATTATTGCCTTCTATATAACTAACAGCAATCTCATCATTATAAGCATCCCACTCATTCACGCTGAACGCATCAAACATCGACAAATCCGGAATTACAATATTCAGCAAGGGAAGACTTCTCTCGATGCCAGCAAGTTCTTTCTCCGTCGTGTAATTCAACAATATCTCTCTAAACGTGCTATTCCCACCAACTTTTGAGTTTCTCACATAAGGATAAAAAACATCATATGTATTGTCAAATTGCTTCTGAGCCTCATCTCTTAAGAACATTCGTAAATCAGCATTATCCTCTACAGCCTTTGAGAGAATTATCGCAAAATCTCGTTGTGCGTTTTGATTTATCCCAATATTCTCACTTTTAACGTTTTCTTGTTCACATAAAGAAATCTCATCTTTAGCACTACAAGAGATTAAAGCGAATAACACAAATAACACTAAAACTTTTTTCACAACTTTAAAAGTCGATACAGCAAAAGCCATTCTAAAAAAATGTTTTTTCATTTTTGATTGATAATTATTTGTTAATAATACGATATGCCTACTCTATTTTTCCGGATTTTCAGCATAACCTCCGTTTATACTTCATCATTGATGTATGTGACCACCATAAAAAGCGTCATCAGTTTACCCGCCATTTCATGAAAAAGGTTTATCCTCTTTATTTTGTTATGCAAAATTAAATAACTATTCGCAAATTACAAAACAAAGTAAAGCAAATTAACATTACCACGCCCTGTAATTTGTACTATTTAACAGACGGGTAATCAAACAAAAAGCCGCCCGAAGGAATCGGACGGCTTAAGGATTTGATATCTCTATGAGATTATTTCAGTTGACTTCATCGACTCAAATACGCGACTCGGCAAACTGAAAACAAACTTTCGTTTGCTCTCGCTGCTTATTTGAGTTCAGCGAGGTACTTAATGGTGCGAACCATCTGAGAAGTGTAAGAGTTCTCATTGTCGTACCAAGAAACAACCTGTACGAGTGAGTTACCATCCTCCATCTTGCTTACCATGGTCTGGTTAGCGTCGAACAGAGAACCGAACTTCATACCGATGATGTCGCTAGAAACGAGCTTCTCCTCAGTGTAACCGAAGCTCTCGTTCTGAGCAGCCTTCATGGCAGCGTTGATGCTCTCAACAGTTACATCACCCTTAACAACAGCGTGCAGGATGGTGGTAGAACCTGTAGGAGTCGGAACGCGCTGTGCAGCACCGATCAGCTTACCGTTCAGCTCGGGGATAACGAGACCGATAGCCTTAGCAGCACCAGTTGAGTTAGGAACGATGTTCTGAGCACCAGCACGAGCACGCTGTACATCACCCTTGCGCTGAGGACCGTCGAGAATCATCTGGTCGCCAGTGTAAGCGTGAACGGTTGTCATGATACCGCTCTGGATCGGAGCAAGGTCGTTCAGAGCCTTGGTCATAGGAGCCAGACAGTTCGTTGTGCAAGAAGCAGCTGAGATAACAGTGTCAGCAGGAGTCAGAGTCTTGTGGTTTACATTGTAAACGATAGTAGGCAGATCGTTACCAGCAGGAGCAGAGATAACAACCTTCTTAGCACCAGCAGTCAGGTGAGCAGAAGCCTTCTCCTTAGATGTGTAGAAACCTGTGCACTCCAGAACAACGTCTACATCCAGCTTACCCCAAGGCAGCTCAGCAGCGTTAGGAATAGCATAGATAGTGATCTTCTTACCATCAACTACGATGAAATCCTCACCAGCCTCAACAGTGTGCTTGTTCTCACCGAACTTGCCGCAGAAACCACCCTGAGCGGTATCATACTTCAGCAGGTGAGCGAGCATCTTAGGACTTGTCAAGTCGTTGATAGCTACTACTTCATAACCTTCAGCCTCGAACATCTGACGGAATGCGAGACGACCAATACGGCCAAAACCGTTAATTGCTACTTTTGTCATTTTACATTAAATATTTAAAGGGTTTATACCTAATCCTTACTAATTTTAGTGCATTTTTGCACTTTTTCTCGTTTTCGGGCACAAAGTTACGAAATATTTTCTATATTTGCACATGAAATCTAACTAAAAAGAAGCAAAAAGTGAAAACCTAAAAGTAAAAAGCTCCCAAATCGGTGCTTTTACACGGACGATTGCAAAACGAAGATTACAATTCAATCATTATTGGCCGAGCCAACTGGCAAAGCCAAGCGATACGTTAAACATTAAAACTATTAAATTATGGGATTTATTAAAGAATTCAAGGAGTTTGCCGTTAAAGGCAATGTGATGGACATGGCAGTCGGTGTCATCATCGGCGGCGCGTTTGGTAAAATTGTTACAAGTCTGGTAAACGACATTCTGATGCCTATCCTTGGTATCGTGACTGGCGGTATTGACTTTACTGGTTTGAAGGCTACCATCGGTGATGCCAACATCACCTACGGTCAGTTTGTTCAGAGTGTCATCGATTTCGTCATCATCGCATTCTGTATCTTCTTGATGATTAAAGGCATGAACAAGTTGAACCGCAAGCAGGAAGAGCCCGCAGCTCCCGAGGCACCGAAGGGTCCCTCTCAGGAGGAACTGCTCGCTGAAATCCGTGACCTGTTGAAGAACAAGTAATCTGTCGGACAGCAATAAGCACAAGGACTGCATCATGGCGATGATGCAGTCCTTCTTTTTTTAGCCACATCCACCCTTGTTTGAATTATACAAAAACTCTACAAGCACATTTTTACGGCACTCAAAACACAATACATGCAAAATTTATAAAACATTAAGTCTTAATAATTTAGCATATATCCACAACTCTCCATTTCCTTAACACAGCTATTTTTCGAACTCTATATCAGATTTTGTAGTTTCAAAACTATTCACTACCTTTGTACCCAGTAATTAGAAACCGTTTTTCAAACTCATCAACTTAGCAGCATATGCTTGGACGAAACAAAGTAAAACAGATTGTAGCAGACCTCGACCAGTTCATTGATAAGATGGACGAGTGCGTACTGATTTATAAGAACGGCATCAGGAACTACCTGGAAGGAAACAAGGATGCTTTCAATGGTAATATCCAGGCGATCACCGCTATTCGCGACAACACTACAGACATGCGTCGCGGTATAGAGAACAGTCTCTACACCTATGCCCTCATCACCGAGAACCGTATCGACATTCTGCAGTTGTTGGAGCACATGGACATGATTGTAGGACAGCTCTATAAGAACCTAGTGCAATATGAGATTGAGATTCCTTTCTTCCCCTCTGAGTTGAACATCGAGTTCCTGAAACTGGTGGAGTTGGTGTCGCTCTCTGTGGAAATCGTGGCACAGGCTATCCGCGATCATTTCCGTTCGCCGCAGCAATTGACGGAAAAGATTCACACCATTTATTTCTATGAAAAAGAGGTGGAGAAACTGGCTCAGGCCATCAAGCGTAAGGTGTTCCACGAGATGGAAAACTTTAAACTCAGTCAGAAAATACACTTGCGTTATTTCACGCTCCATGTAGAACAAATAGCCGAGGAGGCCGTCAAGGCCGCCGACCTGTTGTCGGTACTGGCAGTTAAACAGCGTTACTAAAAATCCTTTTCGCTCATGCTGATCGTTGCCATCATCCTCATATTATCGATATGCTTCTGTCTCGGATGGAAGGAGCTTGCCAACAGCTTCTCCGACATCCACGTGGCAGATATCTTGAGGGTATGGCCGTTCCTGATCTGTCTGCTCGTGGCGATGTCGACAGGTACAGGACTGATTATCCTGCATGAGAACAGCTATTTTATGGCAGGCATGGGCGAGGTGATCACCGTTCTAGTATCTATGGTGCTCACTCTCGTGCTCATGTCGACAATCAACAGACCCTATTCCACTGTCACCATCTTCTGGGGTGTACTGCTGGCCATGAAATACACACAAGAAGGGCATGCCGACAGCATTATCTGGGCTACCGTCATGGTATCCATCATCGTCGCCCCCCTACTAAGCATGGCAGCCTCTGTGCTTTTCCATTCGATGATACGCAGCTATATCGAGGAGAGCAACATGCATCTTCTGATGAAACAGCTCTACACCAAATGGATTGCTTATGTGGGTCTGATACTTGGAGGCATCGCCCTGGCCTGTAACTACGGCCTGTTTATCGACTCACTGTTCACGCCCCTATATCGAGGACACGCCGGCAACTGGTGTCTATGGCTGTTTGTAGTGGCCGCCAGTGTGGTATGCCTGAGTCCCATCGTCAGATGTGTCTACCAGCGCTCACATAGCAACGGAATGTCCAGACACGTATCGTCGCTCTATGCACAGGCCCTGGTAATGACCATTATGAACACCCTGCTGCCGCTCATCACAGGATTGTTCCCCCCCGTGCTTGTGTCGGCTAACCTACTGAAAGAGAGCAACACCCTCATCTTGGAACGGGGGAAGGAGAGCCGGAGTGTGATGAACATTGTGTCGATAGCCGTCACCTCACCATTGCTGGCCTTCCTGATCGGAGCTGGCATGAGATGGTTCTATGCCCGTCCCTACTTCTTCTGGGCAGTCGCTCTGTTCACCGTGCTCGTATGCTCGATGATCAGGCTCTACTACATACAATATAAAAAGAACAAGTATGTCAGTCGGATGCTCAGTGACGAGCTGAGACACCGCGATGAAGTGAGTCACGAGATGAACCGTCTGGATGTGATGGCTGTCACCTCACAGTTTGACAGCATGACGCGTGAGATCGATTTCAAACACAGAGAACTCATCGACCTATCGCTCTTCGTGCAACAGCAACGCGAATATATGACCGAGGTGGGTGCCCGCCTCAGGCGCCTCATCCAAGAGAACAACATAGAGAGCATCAAGAAGTCGCTGACAGATATCGATCGCGATCTGAAGGACACGCTGTGCTATCCACCTGAGATGGAGAAGATCTATCAGGATGTGGAGAAGATGCACCACGACTTCGTATGCCGCCTGCAGATGCGCTGTCCGAACCTCTCGGAGCGTGAGCGGCGGCTCGCCATCCTTCTACGATTAGGATTCTCAAGCAAGGAGATTGCCAGCATCGTGAACCTGGAGACAAAAAGTATCGAGATTAATCGCTACCGACTGCGAAAGAAGCTGCAACTCGACCGTGGTGAGAATCTGGTAGGTTATCTGCAGATGCTGTAAGTATTCATTTGACGTCTAACTTTTCTAACGACCAAATTTATATTAATTCACTAATCCAACAACAATTATGAGAAAAACTGCATTTCTGACTTTAGGAGCCTTGCTACTGATAAGCGGCAGCATGTCGGCTCAGGAGAACGAGGAAGTACGCTACAACCAGTATGGCGTAGCGGTCGACAGGAAGGAGTTGCATACTGAAGCACGCAACAACATTCTTGTCATGGAGTCTAAAGACCAAAGCTACAAACTGTGGATGGATAACCGCGTACAGGTTGACGGTGCCTCTTTCTGGGGCGCCAAGTCCGATTTCGACAGAATCGGTAACGGTGTGAGCACCCGTCGTGTACGTTTCGCCATCAAGGCACAGATTACCAAAGACTGGTACGGTGAGGTCGACATGGATATGGCCGACGGTGTCTTTGAACTCAAGGATGCTATCATCGAGTACGACGGCCTAAAGAACGTAGAGTTGAAGATGGGTAACTTCAAAGAAGACTTCTCCATGGAGCGCACCACCACCTCTCGCTATCTGCAGTTCATCGAGCGCCCGATGGTCACCCAGGCCCTCGCGCCTTCACGCCATCTGGGATTCCAGGCAGCCTATCTGCGCGACCACTTCCGCGCCTCTATCGGAACCTTCTTTCAGGCTATCGAAGGAGCAGAGGCAGCTGAGAATGTCCAGAACAACAACAAGGACTTCGGACGCAGTCAAGGCTACTCGATCACCTCAAAGATCGGATGGATGCCTTACAACCAAGAGCGCACCATGGGAGTCTACCTTGCAGGAAAAGGTTCCTACCGTACACCTAAGACCGACGAGGCTGCTTCCGACTACGGTGGCATGCGTTTCAGCACCCGTAACTCTACAAGCATCAACCGTAAGAAGTATATCGACACGGATGTCATCCCTAACGTGCACCACCAGTGGCTCTATGGTATTGAGTCGGCCGGCTACTACAAAGGTATGAAATACCAGACTGAGTGGATCAACACCCACGTAGCCGTACCTGGCGAGGGTTATGATTTCGGCGGTTACTACGCACAAGTAGGTTTTCTGCTCCTCGGCGGTCAGCAGCACTTCAACGTGGCAGAGGGTGAGTTCACATCAATCGCTCCAGGTAAGAAATGGGGTGACATCGAACTCGGTCTGCGCTACGACTATCTCGACCTGAACGATCGGAACATCTACGGAGGCTCTGGCCAGAACTATACAGCAGGTCTGACCTTCTACTTCGGAAACTCTGTCAAGATGGTACTGAACTACATGCGCTCAATTAATGACCGCTATGCCAACGGAAAGGGTAAGCTGATTGTCGGTCATGATGCCGCCGGCAAACCGACCGCCGACTTCACCAAGGTCACAGAGCCCAAGGGCAAGGGAGGTATCAAATACAACACCCTGGCAGTACGTTTCGAGATCAATTTCTAAGTCATGACATCAATAATAACATTAAAAAGAGAAAATCATGAAGACAATAAAATATATGCTCGTGCTCGCCACCATGTCTCTGATGGCCGCATGCGTAGAAGATGAGGTCTACGAAGGACCTTCAAACATTGACTCGGTAACTGCCGACGTGGCAGCGCCCACTTCCAACGACGCCGTAACCGTGACAGCCACCATCTCCGGGCTCCAGGCAGCGAAGACAGTGACGTTAGCCTATACCCTCAATGGCGGCAGTGCCAATGAAGTTGCCATGACAGGTAGCGGTAGCACCTACACTGGCGTAATCCCTGCTCAGGCTGATGGCACCACCGTGAAGTACACGGTGACTGTTGTGAACGAGGCTGGTTTCTCCAGCACCTCTCCCGAACGTGAGTATGTTGTAGGCGATCCCCCAACAGACTTTACGAAGCTGCGTCTGAACGAACTCTACGGAGCCGCCGATACTGACGAGGGTAAGTTCATCGAGTTGTATAACATGAGCGAGTTCCCCATCAAACTGAAGGGCATCACCATCAACAAGGATGAGAAACTGGCATGGACAGGCATCGAGGGCGAGGTAATTCCTGCACATGGTGTGTTCGCCATCATCGGCGCCAAGGGAACCACTGAGCGTGGTATCAGCAGCGGTTTCTCCAACAAGAAGTCTGTACTGATTGAGCTCTTCGATCCCAGCGGACAACTGATTGACAAGTTCCAGCGTGGAGAGAAAGACGCAGAATGGGGCAGTCAGTCACTCGACAAGGTGAAAGGCTCGTGGAGCCGCATCCCTGATGGCGAGGGTAAGTGGAAGATTACCGATCCCACCTGCGGTGAGAAGAACGCCAGCGAAGGAAAGGATGATGAGACTGTAGTACAATAATATCATTAATACCAAAATCACATTTAATTATTAAAAAACATTATGGAAAAAGACAAACTGAAGATCGGCGAGATCTCTAAACCGCGTTTTGAATTCCGCAGCTTCGGCCGTTGCTTCTGCGACGCTGCCAAGCGTATGGCACGCCTCAGCGTACCCGTTCCTGAGAAAGTATGGGAACGTCACAGCACAGAAACTTATATCGTGAGCCGCACCAACGACGTGAATAATACTAAGATCCGTGACGGAAAGATGGACATCAAGACTTTCGTACAGAGCGTAGACGGTCTGGAGCAGTGGAACCCGCTGATGAAGGGTGAGTTCCCGATCGCCAAGGAGGTACTGGAGAACGATGTGTTCCCCGCCTTCAAGGTGAACGGTCTGCCGAAGCTCGACAAGCCTACATACACTCTCGAGGAGTTCCTCAGCATCATCGATGCTCACCCCGACCTCGAGGCCGTGAAGGTAGAGAAGGTACGTTTTGGCTATATGGTGAACGACACCATCTGCGAGACTGGCGACGTCTATATCAACGGTGCTTTGGTGAAGACCATCAACTCAGAGTCTACTGAGATCGAGGATATCAAGAAGACCATTGCCGACGTAGGACTGGAGGGTGTCGAGAACATCAACTACCTGCAGGCTATCAAGCGTGTGATTGGAATGATTAAGAAACCTTTAGCAAACTAAAATTATGGCACAGGAAATAGAACGTAAATTCCTTGTAAAAGGTGATTTCAAAAGCGAAGTTTTCAAAAGTACTCGTATCACTCAGGGCTATCTCAGTTCAGTACCCGAGCGCACTGTCCGCGTGAGAGTGAAGGGCGAAAAGGGCTTTATCACTATCAAAGGTATTGGCAACGAGAGCGGAGCCAGTCGCTACGAGTGGGAGAAGGAGATTCCCGTCGAGGAGGTTCGCGAGTTGCTGAAGATCTGTGAGCCTGGTGTCATTGACAAGACACGCTATCTGGTGAAGAATGGCGAGTTCACCTTCGAGGTGGATGAGTTCTACGGCGACAACGAAGGACTGACAGTAGCAGAGATCGAGTTGCCCGACGAGCAGGCCGAGTTCAACCGTCCAGCATGGCTGGGTGAGGAGGTGACAGGCGATGTGCGCTTCTACAACTCCATGCTCATGAAGAACCCGTATAAGAACTGGAAGTAACAACCAGATTCTTCTAACGACTTGAGAGGGGTGGGCTCTCTCATGTAGAGCCCACACCTCTTCTTTCTTTTCAACTGACAATTATGAACAACAACAATATCCAAACCAAAACAGCGTTCGATCCGCTGGACATGAACAACTACCGCATCGAGAAACTGCCCAAGATGCAGAAGTCGGGCTTCGAGCGTGTGCTGCAACGCATCGGCGCACCACTCGCCCTTCTGGCATTCGTTCTCATCTACTGGGTAATAGACATCCCGTTTGTGGATAGGATCGACACCAATAAAACTACTACGACCCTGACGGAATCGGCAGTGAGCCGTTACGACCAGTTGGCTAACGCCACCATGAAAAAGCTCACCACTGGTGAGGCCGCCCAAGAAGTCTCTCCGCAACTGGAAGAACAGGTACAAGAGACAGCCCACCAGAAATTCATACGTATCAACTATGCCATGCTGGCTGTCTTTGTGGCCGCCATCATCTTATGGATCACAGAGGCCATTCCCAATTACCTCACCTCACTGATGGTGATACTGGGTATCGTGCTCACGGGCATCACCACAGACAAGACGGCCTATGCCCAGTTGGGACACCCAGTCATGTGGCTGAACATCCTCTCGTTCATTCTGGCGAGCATGCTTGTCAAGACACAGGTGGCCAAACGCTTTGCCCTGTGGTTTGTACTGAAGTTCGGACGGAATGCAGGAGGCATCATGATCAGCTTTATCATCATCAACCTAGTGCTCTCGGCCTTCATCTCCGCCACCACAGCAAAGGCTGCAATCTTGTTACCTATCTTCATGGTAGTGGCAGCCATATATGGTGCCACAGGCGGAGACCACAGGAATAACTTCGGCCGTAACCTCATCCTGCAGAATCTGTTCCAGATCAACCTCGGCGCCAACGCCTTCCTGACGGGTTCTGGCGCTACTCTCCTAGCTGGATCACTCATCGCCGGCGCCATGGGCATCGGCTCGTTCAGCTATCAGGATTGGTTCAAGGCCGCCTTCCCCATGAGCGTGTTTCTCATCCTCGTCGCCTGGTTCGTGGGCACGAAAATCTTCTTCCCTTTGAGAAAGGAGGAGCGTGTGCCTCAGATTGCAGGAGGCATGGAGCGTCTGCGCGAGGAACTGCAGAAGTTGGGTAAGATGCGCGCCGACGAGTGGAAAGCCGTCGCCATCTTCGTTGTCGTACTCATCCTCTGGGCCACTGACAAACAGCACGGCATCAACCAGACGGCCGTTGCCTTCATGGGTGCTGTCGTAGCACTGCTACCAGGCATCGGTGTGGTGAAATGGAACGACGTGGATATCCCTTGGCACCTGCTACTCTTCTCCGCTGGAGCATATACTCTGGGAGCCGGACTCGACGCCACAGGACTTCCCGGCACTCTGATCGACGCACTGTTTAATAGTCTCGGAATCACTGCCGAGACACCGTTCTGGGTACTCTACCTGATATTGACCGCTGGTATGCTGCTCTTCTCATTGATATTCCAGTCAAAGACGATGCTCACGCTTATTTTCGTGCCGATAGCCATCGGCGTGGCACAGAAGAACGGTTATCCGATTATGAGTCTCGCCTTCCCCGTAGCCATGCTCGTAGGCCATGTCTATGTGCTCCCGTTCAACAGTAAGCCTGCCGCCCTGCTCTACACCACGAATCAGTATAGTTGGAGCGACACCTTCAAGTTCGGCATCACCATGATGTTCATCAGCTGGCTCACCATTATCCTATGGGGTGAGACCGTTCTGAAGTGGTTCGGCTACACCAGCGGCGTATTTTTCTAACCATCCAACAGTTTTGCCATGATAGATATTCAACCAAAGATACACGACAGGAATACCCTCGAGTTCAAGGTGGGCTATAAGGCCTCTAACGGAGCCACATATAATGACTTCGAGATGAACACATGGATCTATATCCCAGAGACTCTGGGTGTAAACCGTCACACCTATCTGAAGGAGAATTTCTATCGTGACATACTGTCATATATACGACTGATTACCCCTTTCTACCATCTTGACGAGTTGGCTTCGACCACGTGCCTGCCCTACCGTCGCCTGAGCGATGTGTGCATGGCGCTCCATCGGCAGCCCGACGAGAAAGAGCAGAAGAACTACGAACGCGAGATTAAGATGTATGCCTCGATCTTCAAAAGCAGCATCCGCGACACGTTCCGAAACGCGCTCAACGAGAAAGGGACGCTCCGCGAGGCCCACTGCAAGGATGCTCTGGAGAGCATATCGAAGATCTTCGATATCTATCGCACACTCGGCAAGGAGATGGAGCAACGACCAGTACCCAGTCAGCAGATGCTCTACTTCCACTACGGCGACGAGTTCATGTCTAACGTTGTGGAACAGCATGTGTCGCGCCTTATCGAGCGACTGCGTTCCGAGGCCCCAGAGAGCTACACGACACTAGAGCCTTCAATCCGTCAGGTGCTCGACAACGAGCACAGCTATCGTCAGCGCGTCGGCTATCTTTGCGTCGAAGAGAAAGACGACGAGAGCAATACCCAGTTCGTATATCACGCTGGTCAGCTTAAGAAGTATATCGAAAGTAACCTCTACCTGCCCACCCACAAACGTCGCAATGCCGTCTTCCTCGAGCAGATGGTGTTCAGTCTGGCGGCTGGTTTGTCGATGGTCTTTGCCACAGTCATCTCGTTTGCATTCCAGCAGACCTATGGCAACTTCACCCTTCCCTTCTTCATCGCCCTCGTCATCAGCTATATGTTTAAGGATCGTATTAAGGAACTGGTGCGTATCTACTTCGCCACCCGTCTGAGCAGTCGTCTGTTCGACTATAAGATTGGCATCCGCGTGGGCGATATCAAGGTGGGCTGGTGTAAGGAAGGGTTCGACTTCCTGACACCCGAGAAGATCTCCTCGCCTGTGAGGAAGATGCGTAACAGGCACTCACCGTTGGTCATCGGCCGAGGAACAGAAGAACAGGTCATCCAGTATCGTAAGCGTATCCACCTGAACCAGAAGGCCGTCAACCGTCTGTCACCCTATCCGCTCAGTGGCATCAACGATATCGTACGCTACAACCTCTCTGAGTTCATGCGTAAGATGGATAACCCCAAGGTCTCATTGTGTGCCAACAAGGGCGACGGCCAGTACGTGCCGGCCGAAGGACGCAAAGTGTATTACCTGAACCTCATCATCCAGTTCAAGTACGAGAACACCACCCGATTCTATCGTTATCGTGTGTGCATGAGCAGGAAGGGCATACACAAAATCAAAGAGATAAGATGAGAAAGAAGATACTCCTATTCATACTGTCCGCCGTCATGCTGGCGGCATGCGACAACCAAAACTCTGTCAATATTCTGATCTCCAACAGCAGCGACCAGCCCCTGGAGAACAGAGAGGTCACCATCGCCCTTGACACCATCCGTCAATGGCTCGATATCAGCATCAGCGACACACTAATCCTACTCAACGAGAAAAACCAGCCTCTGCCATATACTTACAGCAAAGACCGGTCTTCTATCTCATTCCGTGTTCCGAGCATCCAGCAACGGTCACAGAAGAATTTCTCCATTAATAAGTCCGATACCCAACTCCGTCAGAATCTCTTTGCCTTCAGGCGACGGAACATCGAGGTCAGACTGAAATAGCCAGTTGACTATTCCCACTCGATGGTTGCGGGTGGCTTCGACGAGATATCATAGCAAACACGATTCACACCACGCACCTTGTTGATAATCTCGTTCGACACCTTAGCCATGAAGTCGTAAGGCAGATGAGCCCAGTCGGCCGTCATGGCATCAGTCGAGGTCACAGCGCGCAAGGCCACGGGATGCTCGTAGGTACGCTCATCACCCATCACACCCACACTGCGTACAGTAGAGAGCAGAATTGCTCCTGCCTGCCAGATCTGGTCGTAGAGCGACACCTCGATCTCACCATCAGTCATCTGAGCAGGTACACCTGCAGCCAGGACCTTACGGGCCTCCTCACCAGAGAGTTTTACCTTATAATCGCGCAGACCGCGGATATAGATATCGTCGGCATCCTGGAGCACACGTACCTTCTCGGGTGTGATATCACCGAGGATACGGACAGCCAGGCCCGGGCCTGGGAACGGATGACGGGTGATCAGATGCTCTGGCATACCGAGCTGACGCCCCACACGGCGCACCTCGTCCTTGAACAACCACTTCAGCGGTTCACAGAGCTGCAGATGCATCTCCTTCGGCAGTCCGCCCACGTTATGGTGACTCTTGATCACTTTTCCTGTGATGTTCAGCGACTCGATACGGTCGGGATAGATCGTACCCTGTGCCAACCACTTGGCGTCGGTAATCTTCTTCGCCTCTGCGTTGAACACCTCCACAAAGTCGCGACCGATAATCTTACGTTTCTGCTCAGGGTCCGTCACACCAGCCAGATCACCGAAGAACTTCGCCGAAGCGTCGACACCAATCACGTTCAGACCGAGCACCTTGTAGTCGTCCATCACCTGTGTAAACTCGTTCTTACGGAGCATACCATGATCGACGAAAATACAAGTCAGGTTCTTACCAATGGCACGGTTCAGCAGCACGGCTGCCACAGAGGAGTCGACACCACCCGACAAGCCGAGGATCACACGATCGTTACCCAACTGAGCCTTCAGCTCTGCCACCGTCGAGTCGACGAACGAGGCTGCACTCCACTCCTGACGACTACCGCAGATGTCGACCACAAAGTTCTTCAGCAGCTGTGTGCCCTGCAGGGTGTGGAACACCTCGGGATGGAACTGCACAGCCCAGACTGGCTGCTGCTTACTGGCAAAAGCCGCATTCTTGACGTCAGCCGTAGAGCCGATTACCTCGAAGTTCTCGGGAATGGCGGTGATGGTGTCACCATGACTCATCCATACCTGTGAGTGCTGGTCGAAGCCCTTGAAGAGAGGGTTCGTCGTGTCCACCGTCTGGAGGTTCGCACGACCATACTCACGAGAGTCGGCCTTCTCCACTTTCCCGCCAAGCGTATGGGAGATGAACTGCGCGCCATAACAGATACCCAGTACAGGCAGCTTGCCGATAAACTGACTCAGGTCCACCTTGAATGCCTCCGGGTCGTGCACCGAGTACGGTGAACCACTCAGGATCACACCGATCACCGACGGATCGTCCTTCGGGAACTTGTTGTAAGGCATAATCTCGCAGAAGGTGTCCAGCTCACGCACACGACGACCGATCAATTGGGTCGTCTGTGAGCCGAAATCCAAAATAATAATCTTCTGTGTCATATTATAAGTTGTTAATGAAAATTTCTGCTTCATGCAGAGAGTCGAGCTTGCCGACATCAAGAAGACGCAGGTCGCTTTTCTCCCAGCCGAGGAAGGCGCGCTGGTGACAATACTTCAGATAGAAATCAATGATGCCGAAGCGATCAGGCATCTCACTGAAGAGAGAGAAAACCTTCGGCGAAATCACATGGATACCCGAGAAAGCCAACTGCTTGAGTGCGGTCGTGTCGAGAGTCGGATACGGGCTCCGCACCTCACCAGTCTCGATGTTCGTCCACCCATCCAGCAGATACTCGTCGTCGAAGAGCAGGTAGCGTTTGGTCTTCCTGCGACTCACCAGCAACAGCGCATCGGGCTCATGCTCTTTGGCAAACGCATAAAGCGCGGCCAGATCGACATTGCTGAAGATATCGACATTATGGATAAGAACAGGTTCTAACGGGTCGAACAGCGGCAGAGCCTTCTTGATACCCCCGCCCGTCTCTAGCAGACCGTCGCTCTCATCACTGATCCGGATATCTATCCCAAAGAGATTCTGCTCTTCCAGATAATCGATGATCTGCTGAGCGAAATGGTGCACGTTGACCACGATCCGCTCAAAGCCGGCGGCTTTCAGTTTCATAACGACATGCCAGAGCAGGGGCTGTCCGTCCACCCTTACCAACGCCTTTGGCATCGCATCGGTAAGGGGCTTGAGACGAGTGCCCAACCCAGCCGCAAAAATCATCGCTTGCTTCATCTTCCGCAATTTGCCTGCAAAATTACGAAAAGTCGAGCGCAAAACAAAGAAACTCGTTTTCTTTTTTTCTGAAACAAAGTAATTTCGCCATCTTTGATGGTAGAGGTACGAATGTACCCCGTTCAGAACACAGGGAGAGACAGAAGTTGCTGCATGATGGTGAGGGCCATGCGACGGTGCCCCTCATCATTAGGATGCAGACGGTCGTTCTCAGCATTCTTGAAGAACAGAGTCTGCTCATCCATCAACGGATAAAGTCCGCAAAGGGCATTGAGATCAATCACAGGCACAGCCCAGATATTCCCCGCCTCCTTCACCGACTGCACATAAGCATCGATATACTCCCCACACTTGTTGGTGTAGTCCTCACGGGGCTGCCAGTTGTACGTGTTCGCATAGAACTCGGCACGATGAATGGGTGTCAACAACACGATCTGTTTCGACGGATAGCTCCGTTTCACATAGTCAAGTGCCTTATTGATTCGGCCACGATAGGTCGAGTCGGCCATCACGGGGTAACGGTGCCTGCGGTTCACGAGACGCTTTGCCTCATGGATGCCAGCCATCACCTGTTCATCCTTCTCCACGAACCACTCACCTATGGGGATGCCCGTATTGTAGTCGTTGGTACCTATAAAAATCAGGATGGCATCAACCTCGTCGGCATGCTCTGCCTTCAGTCTATCGGTCTGGGCAGGGATATCATTCCACTCACGTCCGCTGATGCCATAGACATAAGGCTCTATCTGGAGCCAGTCATTCAAGAAGCCCCAGTATTTCTTCTTTGAACCGCTGTTGGACGGATCGGTGATTGAATCGCCGAAATAGGCAACACGCTTACCCTGCCAGGGGTGACTGATCATATGCTGCGCCATGGCCGGCATGGTGAGCACGAGAACGAACAAGACTGTCAATAATCGTTTCATTTTGTATCTTTATATTTTTATGCAAAGGTACGATTTTTTCTCGGGGAAACAGGTTTTCATCTGCCGCTTTTCACCAATAAGACACATTTTAAGAAACATATAACACATTCGTTACATCATCCACGAAGATCACGAAGGAGTATCACAGGAACAAAGTATGCACCTATCCGTGTAAACAGAAAATCATCCGATTTGGGTATTGCACGGATTAGTCGTTTATCGTACCTTTGCCGACGATTTAATTATTAAAAGAAAATGGACAAATCAATCAACTACGGGAGAATCTGCGGATTCACCATTCTCTATGTCGTGACAACCTTCGCGACTGCTTTTCTCGGTTTTACAGCACCTCTCTGCTGGGTCGGTTTCCCTGTGATAGCCGCCCTGTTCGGAGCATTCTCTTACTACATGATTGCTTCTAAGTGGAAGAGCTTCGGCGTGAGCACCTTACTGGCTGTCGTGCTTGCCGCCCTCCTGCTCATCCTCGACGAATGTACCCCCCCGAGATGCCTCTTGATCGTTATCGCTGGTGTACTGGGAGACATCGTTCGCATGGTGGCAGGTAACAAATCGCAAGAAGCCATGACCTTTGGCTACCCGATTCAGAGTATAGGCGTCATTGCATGGATCCTGCCCTTGTGGACCCATACCACATGGTATTACGAAGGAGCCACCAGAGAGATGAGTGCCGACTACGCGAAAGGACTCATGGCATTTGCCAGTCCTTGGGCATTGATACTTCTGGTGCTTCTGACGGCGCTAGCAGGTTATATCGGCATCCGCTGTGCGGCAAAGATCAAACCACAACCCTGAATACAAGCCTTTTCACAAAAAGGGGTGCCCTTCGGCACCCTTTTTCTTATCAGCCCCCTAAGGAACTATTTCTATGATGAACTTAACGGTCTCACCGCAATCCGTGCATTGGTACGGACCGTTTCTTAAGTTGCCGCCTCTTCTGAATGCGTAGACAAACGGATAAATCGCGTTCATTGCTACCATACAGACATTATCACTGTGTTCCTTATCGAGCATGCTTCCTTCGAAACAAACGACATCGCCCACCTTATACTTGGGACAATGACTCTCGATAACTGTTGCCTTTACTTTATAATCAGCATACTTCGGGCTCACTTTCTCTTTGTTTTCTTCCATTTTTATAACATCTATTTAAAGACGTCAGTGACACCATCAAGGATCCCCCGGATCTCATTAAAGATGCCACGCAGACGATCGCTGACATTATCCTTGGCACCACGGGCCATATAGCCAGCACACTCTCCCTCCAAACGGCCGATCTTGGCCTTCTCCTGAGGGGTATAATCAAACTCGTGTTTCTTCACCCGTTTGGTGATCTTCACAAACTTCTTACCAGCATGCTCCCAATCGTTCAGATCGTAATAGCGACTGTTGTCACGTAACTCATAGGAGAAATTCTCCAACTGGTTGATTGCTGCCTGCTTCGTGTAGCAGGAGGTCAATGTCAGTGCCAAAGCACCACAAATCAAAAGATGTCTTCCTTTCATAATCTGTCAGTTTTATATAATTGGTAATATACTTATCTTGCCTCAAGAACCTGAGTGACGGCCTGCTCCCGATGACAGATGCGGACCTCTACACCGAACTTCTCATGGATATGCTCCGCCAGATGCTGGGCGGAATAGACACTGCGATGCTGACCACCCGTACAGCCGAAAGAGAACATCAGCGAGGTGAAACCACGCTGGATATAACGGCGCACATGGGCATCAGCCAGTTTATAGACCGAATCGAGGAAGGTGAGGATCTCACCATCGTCTTCCAAAAATCGGATGACAGGCTCGTCGAGCCCTGTTAACTGCTTATACGGCTCATAGCGGCCAGGGTTATGCGTACTTCGGCAGTCGAACACATAACCGCCACCATTACCACTCTCATCCTCTGGGATGCCCTTACGATAGGAGAAGCTGAAGACCTTCACGACCAGAGGTCCCTGGGCATCATACTTCGAGAAGGTGGCAGGTCCGTCCTGCGGATGAGTCTTATAGGGGTTGAGCGACGTCGTCTTATAACCATCGGCCCGACTGGCAGTTGCCTCTATCTGGGCAAACTGTGGCAACTCTGTCAGATGTTTCAGTATCTCCACCAGATAAGGATAGTGGAACTGCGAAGAGCTGTTCAGGAGCTCACGCAGGTTCTGTATAGCAGGCGGAATGCTGTCGATGAAGTGTTTCTTCTGCTCGAAATAGCCACGGAAGCCATAGGCACCCAGCACCTGAAGTGTGCGGAAGAGCACAAAGAGCGACAGACGATTGGCAAAATGGCGCACAGGCGGCACCTCAGTATAGTTCTTCAGCGAGTTGTAGTACTCATACACCAAGTCGCGGCGCAGCTTGTGAGGATAGCGTGCACTGGCCTGCCAGAGAAACGAGGCGAGGTCATAGTAGAACGGTCCTTTACGACCACCCTGATAGTCGATGAACCATGGATTACCATCGCGGTCGAGCATCACATTACGTGCCTGGAAGTCACGATAGAGAAAACAGTCGCCCACAGCAGAATCGTCGTTGGTCAGATCCTTGGCCAGCAATCGGAAGTCAGCCTCGAGCTTCAACTCATGGAAGTCTATCTCCGTAGCTTTCAGAAAACAATACTTGAAGTAATTCAAGTCGAACAGCACACTGTCCACGTCAAACTCTGCCTGCGGATAGCAGTTCGAGAAGTCGAGGCCACGTGCTCCGCGGATCTGAACGTTTGGCAACTCACGGATGGTGCGCTTCAACAATTCCTGTTCCCTGAGCGTATACCGCCCACCAGCCTCACGACCGCCTTTGACAGCATCGAAGAGAGATACAGAGCCAAGATCGGTCTGCAGATAGCGCAAGCAATCGTCGCTGGTAGCAAGGATCTTTGGTACTGGGAGTTTCCGCTTATTGAAATGCTCCGTCAGGTATACAAAAGCATGATTCTCGTCACGACTGGTGCCAATAACACCGATGACAGTCTGTCCTTCCTCATCTGTCATACGGAAATACGAGCGATTGCTTCCTGCACCTGGCAACTGACGGACATCGGCTGGTTCTGTCCCTTTCCACTGTTTATATAGTTCTATCAGTTTCTCCATATCAAGTGCAAAATTAGGATTTTTACACGAGACCTCCAAACTTATTGCAAAGTAATCGCCATCAACCCGTCAATTTATTTCTCCCGACCTGCATCTTTGCAACTATGATGCCGCGACACATCGACAACCACCCAATTAGTATTCTCTATCTTTGCACGAAAAATGAAAATGCAAATGTTATGTTGTTATGTCTTGGAGTTTCCCCGGAGGAAAGTCGGGGTTTCCCCGGAGGAAAGTCGGAGTTTGCTCGGAGGAAAGTCGGAGTTTGCTCGGATGGTCTTCACATCAGAGCATTAAAAAACCAGGTATCTCACGACACCCGGTTCCAAAAAACAAACTACTTAAAAACTAATCTACTAAAACAAATCAAAAAAATATCTTTTACTCAAATGTCTCTAATACTATCTTGCAGAACCCAAACATAAGATCCCACGCTGCAAAGGTACAGCGATTTAAGATTACGCACAAATTTTTATGCAAGAAAAAAGAAAAAAGCAAATAAAAATACTACAAAAAGGGGACAGACAATCATGTCCATCCCCTGATTTGTTATGTTAGGTTTGCAAAAATGTATCAATCGAACATCACGCTCTAACACTTTTACATCATTCCACCCATGCCTGGGGCTCCACCCATCGGCATAGCAGGCTCCTTCTCAGGCTTGTCACAGATAAGGCACTCGGTGGTGAGGAACATTCCAGCAATGCTGGCAGCATTCTCCAGAGCGACACGAGCCACCTTTGCGGGATCGATGACACCAGCCTCACGCAGATCCTCATATTTGTCGAGACGGGCATTGTAACCAAAGTCGCCCTTACCCTCGCGAACCTTCTGAACAACCACAGCACCCTCGCCACCAGCGTTGGTAACGATCTGACGCAGAGGCTCCTCGATGGCGCGACGAATGATGTTAACACCCGTCTGCTCGTCGGCATTGTCGCCCTTGATGTTCGCCAAAGCCTCCTGAGCGCGGATGTAGGTTGTACCACCACCTGCTACAACACCTTCCTCGATGGCAGCACGAGTAGCGCAAAGAGCATCGTCAACACGATCTTTCTTCTCCTTCATCTCTACCTCTGAGTTAGCACCTACGTAGAGCACAGCCACGCCACCAGCCAACTTAGCCAGGCGCTCCTGCAGCTTCTCCTTATCGTAAGAGCTTGTCGTATTCTCGATCTCCTTCTTGATCTGGGCGATACGATCCTGGATGGCCTGCTTGTCGCCAGCACCATTTACGATAGTCGTGTTGTCCTTAGAGACGGTCACCTTGTCGCAGGTGCCCAGCATCTCGAGTGTAGCCTGCTCAAGCTTCAGACCTTTCTCCTCACTGATTACAACGCCACCAGTCAGAACTGCGATATCCTCGAGCATGGCCTTACGACGGTCGCCGAAGCCAGGAGCCTTGACAGCACAGATCTTCAGACCACCACGCAGACGGTTCACGACGAGTGTCGTCAGAGCCTCAGAGTCAACATCCTCGGCAATCACGAGCAAGGGGCGACCGCTCTCTGCTGCAGGCTGCAGGATGGGCAGGAAATCCTTAATATTTGAGATCTTCTTATCATAAATCAGGATGTATGGATTCTCCATCACACACTCCATCTTCTCGCTATCAGTGATGAAGTATGCAGACAGATAACCACGATCGAACTGCATTCCCTCAACCACCCCGATGTGGGTATCGCGGCTCTTGCTCTCCTCGATGGTGATCACACCATCCTTAGACACCTTACGCATAGCCTCGGCGAGCAGTTCACCGATCTCCTTATCATTGTTAGCAGATACGGTAGCCACCTGCTCGATCTTGTCGTAGTTGTCGCCCACCTGCTCAGCGCTCTTGGCGATGTGCTCAGTGACAGCCTTCACTGCCTTGTCGATACCACGCTTCAGGTCCATGGGGTTGGCACCTGCAGTGACATTCTTCAAGCCCTCAGACACGATGGCCTGGGCAAGAATGGTAGCGGTAGTCGTACCATCACCTGCATCATCACCAGTCTTCGAAGCCACGCTCTTCACAAGCTGTGCACCTGTGTTCTCGAACTTATCCTCGAGTTCTATCTCCTTAGCGACGGTCACACCGTCCTTAGTGATCTGTGGAGCACCGAACTTCTTCTCAATAACAACGTTACGTCCCTTCGGGCCAAGTGTCACCTTGACAGCGTTAGCCAACTGATCGACGCCCTGCTTCATTGCATCGCGGGCGTCAATATTGAATTTAATATCTTTTGCCATAGTTTCTCTAATTAAACATTGAAAATTGATAATCGAACATTACTTCTCAATCACTGCGAGAACGTCGCTCTGACGCATCATCAGATACTTGGTTCCTTCGAACTCGAGTTCAGTGCCGCTATACTTGCCATAGAGCACCTCATCGCCCTCTTTCAGGATCATGGCCTCGTCCTTTGTACCCTGACCTACGGCTTTGATGGTTCCGTGGAGCGGTTTCTCCTTAGCGGTGTCAGGAATGATAATACCGCCAATCTTCTCTTCTGCAGGTGCTGGCAATACCAACACACGGTCTGCTAATGGTTTGATGTTCATAATTCTATATTATTTTTTAAATAATTTCCGCCAACCCATCTGCCAAAAGCGTGCCAAACGACCCGCTTATGCCAACTTGTCAGCGTTCCACTCCGTTTATGACAACGTTTCTGACCACAGCGCCCTCAATCAAGGACTTGTCGAAAGCATCTGTCTCGTCGGTAACTGAGATATTCTCAAAGGAGAAGTCCGCCAGATGATATTTATCAGACGTGCCGACATCAAAGAAATTGCCACAGGTCATACGTATGTTTCTGACTGTGATATGATGGCACTGCGAGAGAGGCATATCCTCACGATCTTCAGGCTTGAAAAACTGGGTCCAAGGACGTACGACAAGGAATGAGCGGCACCATCCTTCGACATCACTGACCGTCACATACTCATAATGCTGAGGGGTATCAGGACGCATCTTCAGCCAAAGGACGCGAGAGGCCCGCTTCACATGGATACGGCGCAAGATCACATTACGGTCATGAAGCGACTCGGAGCCGAGGGTCAGACAGGCATGTACTTTCCCATAGGTGCAGTCCTCAACAATGATGTTCGAACACGGACCATTATCAGGGTTCTGATCAGCCCAAGTGCCCTTACCCCCTTTCAGCACGACAGCATCATCGCTCACATGCATATAACAGCCATGTATAAGCACATTCTTGCACACATCTAAGTCTATGGCATCAGACGAAGGTGCACCACGACTAGGATCCACAGGTGTAACATTCTCCGTAGGAGCAAAGATATAACATCCCAGGTAGCGCACATTCTCACAACGGTAGAGGTGGTTCGTCCAGAAAGGAGAATTGATAATCCTCACATCCTGCACTGTCACGTTCTTGCAATTTGAAATGTAAACATTTCTCGGGCGCATCGCCTCAAGGTTCGTGCACTGCGGATTATATTTACGACGGATCCAAAACTCCTCCCAGTATTTCTGTCCGTTACCATTGATTGTGCCTGGTCCTGTAATCGTAAAGCCATCCACACCATCGGCATTCACAAGGGCTGCGAAGTAGTCGAGAGTCTGTCCTTCCATCCGCGTCTTCACAATTTGAAAATCACGAATTCTGTCAGATCCTTTCAATTCGCCTCCCTCCTCGATCAAGAGATGTGTCTTCGGCTTGAAGAACAGCGATCCGCTCAGGAAGGTACCTCTGGGAATCACGACCACACCACCTCCCTCTGCCGCACAACGGTCGATAACGGCCTGAAGAGCCTTCGTCTGTACACCATCGCCATAACGATCGACCCCATAATCTGTTACCACATAGCGTCTCAGTCCCGTGAGATCGACCCGTGTCGTATCTCGGAACCAAGCAGGGATCTCCGTTCCGTCGGGCCAAAGTTCTTGCTTCAAGATATTCTTTTTCATGGCCTTTCCGACAGGCGTCGTCTTATCCTTCAATGGGGAGTCCCCCGTATTCCCCGTTGCTGTCGTACAAGTCACCAGCAACGCGAAAGCCATCATTAACCTTACTCTCATGTTCTTGTCTGTTTTTTTAGATTAGTCTCTTTTTCCGGATGCAAAGATATGTTATTTTTTCGAAATAGCTATACAAAATCATACCTTTTTATTCAGAAATTAGAGGATTTTTATGCAAGATTCAAAAAAAAATACTATCTTTGCCCTCTGAAACAATTATTACTTAAAAGAGTTATGAAACAGTTCTTCAAAATGACGCTTGCCACCATCTGTGGTATTGTAATCTTCCTGTTCATCGCAGGTATCTTCTTCATCGTCTCACTTGTGGGCATGCTGGCCAGTGAGTCCACGCCAACCAAGGTCAAGGACAACTCTGTGTTTGTAATCAAGCTCAACGGCACAGTTGAAGAACGTGCGCAAGAAGGAACGGTGCTCGACGATCTGCTTGGTTTAGGGGACATGAGTACGATGGGTCTTGACGATCTGGTGAACAGCATCCGTAAGGCCAAAGACGAGGAGAACATCAAAGGCATCTACCTGGAAGGGGGTACTGCCGGATTCGATGCACCTGCCACAGCACAGCAGTTACGCGATGCCCTGAAGGATTTCAAGAAAAGCGGCAAATGGATTGTGGCATACGCCGACCAATATACGCAAGGCTCTTACTACGTTGCCTCAGTGGCTGACAATATCTACCTGAATGCAGAAGGCATGATTGACTTCAAGGGTCTTGGCGGCAAGAGAGAGTATTGGAAAGGACTGTACGACAAGCTAGGTATCAAATACCTGATGGCCAAGGTCGGCAAATACAAGAGCTATGTAGAAACGGAAACACAGACGGGTATGAGCGAGTACGACCGTGAACAACGCACCGCCTACCTAACTGGCATCTGGAACTACTGGCTGAAGGAAATGGGCGAGGGTCGAAAGGTACGACCTGAGCAGCTGGACAAAATGGCTAGCGACAGCATCATTGCGCTGGCTAATTCCGATGACTATGTGAAAGGTAGACTGATCGACAAGATCATGTTCCCTGAAGAAGTCAAGGCAGAGATCAAGAAACGACTGCAGATTGACAAGGATGACGATATCGCTCAGCTGTTCGTGTCTGATATGCTCAACGTGAAGTCAAAGAAGAAGAGCAGAGGCGACGAGGTTGCCATCTATTACGCCTATGGAAGTATCGTCGACAATGAAGCCATGAACATGATTCAAGGTGGCGGACATTGCATCGTGGGTAAGACCACTGCAGAAGACTTGCGCAAACTCGCTGACGATGACGACGTCAAGGCGGTGGTGTTCCGTGTGAACTCTGGCGGTGGTAGTGCCGTCGCCTCTGAACAGATACGCCATGCTATCAAACTGCTGAAGAGCAAGAAGCCGGTGGTGGTGTCGATGGGTGGTATGGCTGCCTCAGGCGGCTATTGGATCAGTTCCGCAGCTAACTACATCTTCGCAGAGCCTACCACCATCACGGGCAGCATTGGCGTCTTCGGACTATTCCCCAACGTAAGCGGTCTGGTGACGGACAAATTGGGTGTTACCTTCGACGGTGTGACCACAAACAAATACTCAGACTATGAGACGGACCTTGTGTTCGGCAAGAATAGTGACGAGGTGATGAAGCATATGCAGACATACATTGAACACGGCTATCAGAGTTTCCTGAACATCGTATCGGAAGGACGAGGCATGAAACCCGAAGAGGTGGATGAGATCGGACAGGGGCGCGTATGGCTGGCCACCGATGCCCTCAAGATTAAGCTGGTCGACAAGCTGGGAAGTCTGGACGATGCTGTGAAGAAGGCTGCCGAATTGGCCAAGCTCGACGACTATCACTCTGTCTCCTACCCTGTCGAGTCTAACTGGTTAGACAAACTATTGTCTAAGGAGACTCCGGGTTCGTACCTCGACGCTGAGTTGCGTGAACTCCTGGGCGACTTGTATCAGCCGCTGATGGAAGTACGATACACACTCAAAAGCAGCAGTCATATGCAGGCCCGCCTGCTCGACGATGTCAGAGTCAAATAAAAGCAATAACAGCATAAAACAAGGAAATGGAAGGAGACTTCATTAAGATCAACAGTCAACTACGACCACTGAGCTGGCTCTACGGAATGGGAGTAGGCTTCAGGAACATGCTGTTTGAAACAGGCTTCCTGAAAAGTCAGTCGTATAGCATCCCTGTGATCTCCGTGGGCAACATCACTGTGGGCGGCACAGGAAAGACTCCTCATGTGGAATACCTAGTCCGATTGCTCAAGGACAAGATGAAGGTGGCAGTGCTCAGTCGCGGTTATAAGCGCAAGAGTCACGGCTTCGTTCTAGCAGACAAGCAGACGCCGATGGAGGCCATAGGCGACGAGCCCTATCAGATAAAACAGAAGTTCCCTGAGGTGACCGTTGCAGTAGACAAGAAGAGAACCAGAGGCATACATCATCTGACGGATGATCAGGATACGCCAAACATCGATGTCATTCTCCTCGATGATGCCTTCCAGCACCGATACGTGAAGCCTGGCATTAATATTCTACTCGTCGACTATCATCGTTTGATTATCTACGATCAACTGCTCCCTGCAGGACGGCTCCGTGAGCCTGTCAAGAGCAAGAACAGGGCCGATATCGTTATCATCACGAAGTGCCCCAAGGATCTGAAGCCAATGGAATTTCGTGTAATCACGAAGGCGATGAGCCTCTACCCTTACCAGCAGCTATATTTCTCCACCTACGAATATGACACACCACGCCTCGTATTCCCTGACTGTCAGGAGCCAACGGAGGTTCCATCTGGCATCGAGTCCTTACAAGGGAGGAATATCCTATTGCTGACAGGCATCGCCTCGCCAGAGCAGATGAGACTGGATCTGGAGCCGTATGCAGAAAGCATTCAGCCGCTAGTTTTCGGCGACCATCACAACTTCAAGCGGAATGACATCGAACGTATCAACCAGGCATTTGACGAACTCCCTAAGCCGGGGTTGATTGTCACGACGGAGAAAGACGCAACACGTCTGAAGCAAGCAGAGGGACTGAGCGATGAGGTGAAGCAACATCTGATCGTACTACCGATACGCGTCAGTCTTTTGCTCGATCAAGAAGAAGCATTTAATCAAAACATTATAGGATATGTACGAAAAAATTCAAGAAACAGCATCCTGGTTAAAGGCAAGGATGAAAACAAGCCCAAAGACAGCGATCGTGCTGGGGACAGGCCTCGGACAATTAGCTTCCGAAATAACTGACACCTATGAGTTTCCATATCAGGACATCCCTAATTTCCCCATATCAACG
Source organism: Prevotella aff. ruminicola Tc2-24 (assembly GCF_900110895.1). Lineage (GTDB taxonomy): Bacteria > Bacteroidota > Bacteroidia > Bacteroidales > Bacteroidaceae > Prevotella. The sequence goes on from NZ_FOIQ01000001.1 coordinate 884,429, forward strand.
GTAGAAGGCCACTCAGGCAAACTGATCTTCGGTAAACTGGGAGGCAAGGACATCATGGCCATGCAGGGACGATTCCACTTCTACGAGGGTTACTCGATGAAGGAGGTGACCTTCCCTGTGCGCGTGATGTACGAGTTGGGCATCAAGACCCTCTTCGTTTCCAATGCCGCTGGCGGTATGAACCCACAGTTCAGCATCGGCGACCTGATGATTATCACCGACCACATCAACTTCTTCCCTGAGCATCCGCTTCGTGGAAAGAACTTCCCTACAGGTCCGCGCTTCCCGGATATGCACGAGACCTACGATCTGTCGTTGGTGGCGCTGGCCGACAAGATTGCCAAGGAGAAAGACATCAAGGTGCAGCACGGCGTCTATGTCGGCGTACAGGGTCCCACCTTCGAGACACCTGCAGAATATAAGATGTACCACCTGCTTGGCGGCGATGCTGTCGGCATGTCAACCGTGCCAGAGGTAATCGTGGCTCATCATTGCGGCATCCGCACCTTCGGTATCTCTGTCATCACTGATCTTGGTGGCTTCGACGACCCTGTGGAGGTGAGCCACGAGGAGGTACAGGAGGCTGCCAATAAGGCTCAGCCGCTGATGACTGAGATTATGAGAGAGATGATAAAGAGGAGTTAACATGGATATAGCGAAACTAGGAGAATTCGGTCTGATAGACCATCTCACAAAAGATATCAAGACCAAGAACGAGAGTACGAAGTACGGCGTGGGTGACGACTGCGCCGTACTCTGCTACCCTGACAAGGAAGTGCTCATCACTACCGACCTGCTGATGGAGGGCGTACACTTCGACCTTACCTATATCGACCTGCAGCACCTCGGCTACAAGTCAGCGATGGTTAACATCAGCGATATCTTCGCCATGAATGGCACACCTCGCCAGATGACAGTTTCATTGGCCATCAGCAAGCGCTTCAGCGTGGAAGATATCGAACAGTTCTATCAGGGTCTTCGCCTGGCCTGCGAGAAATGGAATGTCGACATCATCGGTGGCGACACTACCTCTTCTTATACTGGACTGGCCATCAGCATCACCTGTATCGGTGAAGCCCGTAAAGAGGACATCGTCTACCGTAACGGAGCGAAGGATACGGACCTCATCTGTGTCTCTGGCGATCTTGGAGCCGCCTACATGGGACTGCAACTACTGGAGCGTGAGAAAAGCGTCTACTATCAGCAAGTGGAAGAAGCCAGGAAGAAGAACGACAAGCGTGCCCTAGAGGAACTGTCGCACTTCCAGCCCGACTTTGCTGGAAAAGAGTACCTGTTGCAACGGCAGTTGCAGACAGAGGCACGCGGCGACATTATCGAGAAGCTCCGTGAGGCTGGCATCCGTCCTACCGCAATGATGGACATCAGCGACGGACTCTCGTCCGAGCTCATGCACATCTGCAAACAGTCGGGAGTAGGCTGTCGCATCTATGAGAAAAACATTCCCATCGACTACCAGACTGCCGTCATGGCCGAGGAAATGAACATGAATGTCACCACCTGTGCCCTGAATGGCGGCGAAGATTACGAACTGCTATTCACTGTTCCTATCGGTGATCACGAGAAAATCGAGAATATCGAAGACATCAAGCTAATCGGGCATATCACGGATGAGAAATTCGGAAAAGTACTTGTAACCCGTGACAATCAGGAGTTTGAGTTGAAAGCACAAGGATGGAACCCGCTGGAGAAGTGAATCGAGAATTAAGATTAGTGAATAGTTTTTCGAAAAAAGTTCATTAAAAATTTGGTGGGTTCAAAAAATGTTCGTACCTTTGCACCCGCAAAACGATGAAAGGCGATTGCAAATTGACAAATTGGTGCCTTAGCTCAGTTGGTAGAGCATCGGACTGAAAATCCGTGTGTCCCCGGTTCGATTCCTGGAGGTACCACTCCTCCTTTCATTAGCCCGGTTTCGCGTTATGGCGGCCGGGTTTTCTTTTATAACCCTAAACAGTCGACTTATGGGAATAGTCATTGGCATTGACGTGGGCATATCAACCACAAAGATCGTCGGCATCACAGACGGTCATGTATCGGCACCTATTCACATTACTGCCGCAGATCCTATTACATCTCTCTATGGTGCTTTCGGAAAATACCTGCACGACAACGATATCGACCTGAAGGATGTGGAGCAGGTGATGCTTACTGGTGTGGGTGCCGCCTATATCGACCAGCCCATCTACGGACTACCAACAGCTAAGTCGGAAGAGTTCGTGGCTGATGGTCTTGGTGCCCGCTTTGAATCCAAACTCGACCACACAATCGTCGTCTCCATGGGAACTGGAACGTCATTCGTCAAATGCGATGGTAAGGAAATGAAGCATATCGGTGGTATCGGCGTTGGAGGTGGAACCCTGGCGGGCTTGTCACGCCTGCTGCTCAATACGAGCGACATCAGTCAGGTAGCTAAGATGGCTAAGCAGGGAAATGTCAGCAACATTGACCTGACGATTGGCGATATCAGCGCCATTCCTGTTCCGGGCTTAACGATGGACACCACTGCTTCCAACTTTGCCCGAGCCCAAAGCGACGCTGCTAAGGAGGACATCGCAGCAGGACTGATCCATATGGTTCTTCAAAGCATCGGCTCCGCTGCATGGCTGGCTTCGCTTGGCAGTGACATCCGCAATTTCGTACTGATTGGCAACCTATCGCTGCTGCCTCAGTGCAAGGAAGTGTTCCCAGCCTTAGAGAAACTCTATAACATTAAATTCCATATTCCTCAATACTCGCAGTACTGCACCGCCATCGGAGCCGCACTCGATTACACCATCAATGGAAAGAAATAACAATCATCCCCAGCCAAACGGTTGGGGATGATTGTTAACATATAGGCATCATCACAGATATAAGAAATCACTGTAACCTTAAGGAACGTCTGTTCCTTGGAGATGTATTGCCTTATCTCACTGTTGGAGTAAGGTTCCTCCTGAGGAAGAAAGTCTTCGTAGCGAGGAAGAAACAGGCGACTCCTGATGCATTAACCAACACAACTGTCCAGAAGGCAGCACCATAGCCCAAAAGCTCTGACACGATGCCTCCCACCAATATACCCAGTCCCATACCGATATCCCACGAGATGAGAATGGTCGAATTGGCCGTTCCGCGTTGGTTGTTATGAGCCACATTGATGGTCATATTCTGGAAGGCAGGCCACATATGTCCATTGCCCAGTCCTATCAGCAGAGCCGAACCGTAATAGCCCATCATGATGGCTGAATGGTTCTCGGTGAAGAAAGTTGGCATGAGGATAAACAAGGTATATCCCACGAGCGAGATCACCATGCCCTCTCCTGCATTATGCGTTACCCTACCAGCTCTCAAGGCCCTTCCGCCTTGCAATCGCGAGAGAATAAGACCTATGGAGCAAAGCATGAAATAGGTGCCTGTGCCCCCCGTGATACCCATGACATCCTTACCGTAGATTGCGAGATAGTTACTCAGTACGCCGAAACTGAAGCCAAAAGCCACCATGTTCACCCCCAACAGCCAGCCACGCACTAGAAAGAAGCGGTCCAGTCCTACCCTGCCACCCCAGAGAGGACGAGCGCCCCGCTGCACTTCTTGCGACGGGGTTTCTGACACAGGGACACATTTCTTGGGATGTGATTGAGGGACCTTGATCGTGGCATCGACTAGCCATCCGAGACAGGCGACGATCAGAGCCAACCAAAAGAGGAAATCGAAGCTGTTGGTCAGTTGGTAGATAAAGATACCAACGGTAGGTGCCAAGGCCATCGCCAGATTATTGCTCAGTCCATAGTAGCCTATACCCTCCGTACGCCTACTGGAAGGTAGTACGTCGATGGCTACCGTCGAGTTCGACACGGTAAGCGCTCCGAAAGGTCCACCATGCAGTGTGCGAATGATTGTGAACAGCAATAAGGTCGAGGCAGCCAAGTAGCCTGCGAAGAAGATTGCGAAACCACCGAAGGCAACCATCAGCACTGTTTTCCTTGGGAACGAATCGACCACATAGCCACTAAAGGGTCGGAACAGCAGTGCTGTGATGGTATAGCCCGAGAGCACCAGACCTATCACGTCCTTCGTCGCTCCGAAATGCTCACTCAGATAGAGCGGCAGCAGCGGCGTCAGCACATAAAAGGCAAAGAACAACGCGAAATTCGCCGCCATCACCTTACAGTAGTTCCTGTTCCACAATCTCTCCATAACTTCCTTATGATGTGCAAAAGTACGCATAATAAACAGAAATAGAGAATTTTTTCATGACAGATTCGTTAATGTTTTATAATTATCTGACATACGACTTAACTTTACGCGGTATGATTACGTCAAAAGAAAAATAATTATCAACTATTTATGAGAAAAGCTGTTTTATTATCTATGATGGTCATGCTGTCCATGATGACAAGCATGGCGCAGGTCAAGGGTTCAATGGTGGTCAAGACAGAATCCGGACAGGTAAAAGGTTTTGACCACGAAGGAACGATGGGATTCCTTGGCATTCCCTATGCAAAGATTGAGCGCTTCATGCCACCATTGCCAGTAGACAAATGGGACACGATCCGCGTCTGCGACCACTGGGGCCCACAAGCCATGCAGAATACTGGAGGTCGCGAGCTCAGCGAGACAGAGATGTCAGAGAAGAACTCCTGTGTTCTGAATGTGTGGACCACCAACAAAAAGGGCTCTAAGCCCGTGATGGTATGGTTGCACGGAGGCGGCTTCGACTCAGGCACCTCGGCCTGGGATCCAGGCATGCAGTTGGCCAAAAAAGACGTGGTGGTTGTCAGTGTCAACCACCGTCTGAACATCCTCGGTTTCCTCGACCTATCAGCATGTTCCGAGCAATACAAGTATTCTGGCAATGTGGGTATGCTCGACATCGTTCAGGCCCTGCAGTGGATTCAGAAGAACATTCGCCAGTTTGGTGGCGACCCTTCCAACGTGACTATCTTCGGCGAGTCTGGTGGTGGTGGAAAGGTGGGAACCCTACTCTCCATGCCGTCGGCCAAGGGACTGTTTCACAAGGCCATCATCATGAGTGGTACCATCCTCAATATCAACACGAAGGCCATGACTGAGGAACTGGGCAAGGCTGTACTGAAGGAGCTGAACATCGATAACACCCATATTGACCGCATCAAGGACGTACCCTACCAGGAACTTTATGCAGCTGGTCAAAGAGCGATGGCAGCCAGCATCGGCACACGCAAGCCTGGCACTCCCATGATGTGGGGATTCGGGCCCACCCCCGATGGTGAAACCCTTCTGCAGCAACCTTTCCAGAATGGTTTCTCAGACATCTCCACAGACATACCTATCCTCATTGGTACGACCTTTAACGAACTACAGCCCCTACGCTATGACCAACCGATTACAATGGACGATGCCCGCAAGGAACTGATGAGAACCTTCGGCTTCGATACGAACAACTATATCAAGGCTTTTGCCGAGGCCTATCCCGACTATACGCCACAAGACCTACTGAGCATCGACTGGCTGTTCCGCGCCAAGACCATCATCACGGCCGACGAAATTGCCGAGAGTCGGAATGCCAAGACTTGGATGTATCTGTTCACATGGCGTTCACCAGTGAACAAAGGCAGTGTCCACGGCCATGAGCTGAAGTTCTGTTTCAACACCCTCCATCGCGCTGGACACGACCTGCCAGAGCCCTCCGAGGCCGACCTCAAGTTGGCCGACACCATGAGCAACGTGTGGGCACAGTTTGCCAAGACAGGTGATCCCAATATCGCTTCATTGCCATCATGGCAGCCCTATACCAAGGCTAACGGTGAGCTGATGGTATTCGATCACCAGTGCACCATCCGCAACAACCCCGATCGCAAGCTGCAACAGATTATCGACAAGCACTGTTTCCAGCAGCTCGACGAGTTCCGGCAGGATCAGAAGCGCCTAAAGCTAAGTATCGGAAATGTGACGATGAAGATCGATGCCGAGAACGGTGGTAAGATCATGTCACTGAAATGTGGCGGTCAAGAAGTAATCTCACAGTCGCGCTGGCCAGAGTCGTTTGGTAGCACCTTCTGGACCAGTCCTCAGAAAGAGTGGAACTGGCCTCCCGTGCCCGAGTATGATAAGCAGTCCTACAGCGTGGAGCAGAAAGACGGTCAACTGATCATGACCAGTCAGGTAAATAATAAACTAGGCTTCCGCGTCCGAAAGACATTCAGCACCGATCCGAAAGACGGTGCCATCATCGTCACCTATTCCCTCACCAACGAGAGTAGCGAGACCCGTCAGGTAGCACCTTGGGAGATTACCCGTGTGCCCAACGAAAGGAGCCTCATCTTTTTCGAGGCGCCCTCCGACAGCATCTGGCCTAAGGGACTGATGGACTTCAAAGATGCACATAACATCGCCTGGTATCAGCCCGACGAGACCAACGAGAACCGCAAGGTGAATGCCGACGGAAAGGGTTGGCTGGCATACTACAACAACGAGAGTAGTCTGCTTCTCATCAAGCGCTTCGACGATCTGAACACCTCACAGCCAGCCCCTGGTGAGGCCGAGATACAGGTCTATGTGAACCGTGGCAAGAGTTATATCGAGTTGGAGAGTCAGGGCGCCTATACCAGTCTGAAGCCCCAGGAGCAACTCTGCTGGACTGTACGCTGGTATCTCCAGCCCTTCCAGTCTTCATCCACCGAAGAACTTGCCAAGAAGGTGAGAGAGATTATCTACACGAAATAAACCGCATAATAACTAAACCAACAATACTATATGAAGAGAATCTTCCTATCACTAACCGTATTTGCCACGACCGTTGGCTGGGCGCAAGACCTGAAACTGAACGAGCTGGAATATTTCGAGCGTCAGGGGGTGAACGTCCTTGTATTCAATAACAGTTTCAACGGGGCCTTCAATGACGAGAAGAACTCAGGCATTGAGATTATCCATCACGGCGTACGCACTATCCAAGGCGGAGCCGTCCGTCTGAACAACACGCCCGAGCAATGGGATCTGGTGCCAAAGATGACGAGTCGTAAGGTGGACAAGGACAACCAGAGCATCGAAGTTGGCATGTGCTATGACGACTACGACTTCGACAGTCGCGTGGTGGTCACCGCCAAAGGCAAGGCCGTGGAGATTGCCATCTGGCTCGACAAGCCCGTGCCCGAGGAGCTGGCTGGTAAGGCTGGTCTCAATATGGAGTTTCTGCCCTCACAATACTGGCTAAAGACCTTCACGATGGACGGACGCCTGAACCGTTTTCCGCGCTACGCCACCAGTCAGACTGTGACTCATCCAAACAGTGAGAAACCTCGTCAGTTCAAGGGTTTCAAGACCTACGACGATCGCGGTACTAACCGCTTTGTGGACCCATGTCCGCTGGAGACTGGTCACAGCATCGTCATGGCCTCTGATGCCCCCGAACGAATGATCCGCATCAGCAGCGACGACGCTGAGTTGCAGCTCTTCGATGGCCGTATGCTGGCACAGAACGGTTGGTTCGTGCTTCGTAGTGTCCTTCCAGAGGGTAAGACAGGTAAGGTCGTCACCTGGACCGTCGAACCTCATGCCATTCCAGGCTGGATCCGTGAGCCGAACATCGGATTCTCACAGGTGGGATACGTGCCAGACCAGCCGAAGGTAGCCGTCATCGAGCTCGACAAGCAAGACAAGGCTAAGGCCACGGCCTCACTTATCCGTATCAAAGACGACGGCACCACAGAAGAGATCTACAAGGGTGCTATCATTCCTTGGGGACCCTACTTCAAATACAACTACGTGAAGTTCGACTTCTCCAGTGTCCAGGAACCAGGTGTCTATTATATCCAGTATGGCGACACGAAGACGAACAACTTCCTCATCGATGAGCACGTCTATGATAAGATCACCGATGCCACCACCGATGTGTGGGTGCCCATCCACATGAACCATATGTATGTGAACGAAGGCTATCGCACCTGGCATGGTGAGCCTTTCAAGGAGGGTTATCTCCAAGCACCGCCCACCGATCATTTCGACAATCATTTCCAGAAATCACCCATCGACACGAAGTACAAGGCCTATGAGCTCATCCCAGGGCTGAACATCGGCGGTTTCTTCGATGCTGGCGATTTCGACATCGAGACAGGTGCCAATATCAGTGTGGTACAGAACTTCATCCGCGCCTGGGAGCTCTTCAAGCCCGAACGCGACGAGACCTTCGTCAGTCAGAAGCAGCGCTATGTCGACCTGCACCGTCCCGATGGCGTGCCTGATATCCTGCAGTTCATCGAACATGGCACCCTGAACCTCGTGGCACAGGCCGAACAGATCGGACACATGGCCACAACCCTTTCGAACTCCGTGCTCGACAACTACCACCACCTGGGCGATGCCGCCTCGATCACCGATGGCCTGCACTACGACCCCAGCCTGAAACCCTATGAGGTGTCGGCCGATGGCAAGCGCAGTGGTACCCCCGACGACATGTGGGCCTTCACCACCCGTAATGCCCACCTCGACGTCCTCGCCGCCACCATGTTTGCCGCCGCCAGCCGTGCCCTCAAGGGCTACAACGACGAGTTGGCCGAGCGTGCTCTCACCCAGTCGAAGCGACTATTGAAAGAGGGTACCGAACTCATGAGTCAGCAGAGCAGAGCAGGCGTGATGGAGATGGACTTCAGCTGGATTGACGGTTTCATGGGACGAAACATGAACATCAAACCAGACAAGCAACGCCAAAAACTGATGGAACGCAGTCGGAGAAAAAGAGAGCAACTCGGCGACATGGCCACCAACCTGCAACTCTATGGTGCCACGCACGAGAAACAATACCTCGACAACTTCGAGACGCAGATATGGGATGCCCTTGAACTGAACGTGTCCATGAACATGCAGACAGCCCTAGATGCCATGCCCTACATGGACGAGGCCTACAAGCAGAAGTTGCGCCCATACGTGGAGAAATACAACGACTACATCAAGAGCTTCGACAAGAACAACCCTTACGGCGTACCCATCGGACTGGGCAACTGGGCTGGTGTGAACATGATTCTCAACTTTGGTGTCACCGTGAACTATGCCCGTCAGTACTTCCCCGACATCATCAAGAAAGAAGAGATCTATCGCGCGGCCAACTGGCTTTACGGCTGTCACCCCTATCACAACTACTCGTTCGTGGCCGTAGTGGGTGCCGCCCGCCCGAAGCAGGTGTTCTATGGCAACAACCGTGCCGACTTCTCTGCCATCCCAGGCAATGTGGCCCCAGGTCTGTTGTTCCGTCAGCCCGACCATTTCGAGAACTTCGACGACTGGCCCTTCCTCTGGGGACAGAACGAGGGAACGATTGCTGGCAACACCCAGTATATCATCTTCGGCACAGCACTCAAGGACCTCGTGACAAAATAGAAAAACTCATACGCAATCAGCCTGCATAAAAGATAGGCAAAGAGGCAGAACGGTCAACCAACCGCTCTGCCTTCTTGCTTTAAAAAAAGTTAATCTCCCCCCGTGGTCTGCAAGATTTCCGCTTTTTCAGGTTATATTGACAGAAACAAAGCTTTAAAACCATACAACAATGCACAAAAGACTTATCAACACGATTATAGTCATCGCAGTAGGCGTGCTCGTGGTCACCTCATGTAATAATGATGAACACCACAAGGAGTTCACCAAAGACTGGGATCCCTCCTACCTCTGGGCTGTCATCCAGACTACAGGAGCCCCTCAGCCCGACGGTCATTTTGCTCCGAGCGACAGCGTAATCACCATCGGCAACATCGAGTCGTTCGATCCTACCGACTCTACGTTCTATTTCCGCGATACAGAATACCTCGATTCGGTGGCCTTTCCCACACCGCCACACGAGATATATTTCTTCAACCAGAACCAACTGCTGTTCAAGGCTAATCTTTCTGCCATCCACTCGAGCCATTTCGTGCCAGCCCCAGTTCTCATGAAGGAAATGATTTATGACGGCCCACAGGGTTTATCTGTCTATAAACTGCATCTCCCCCAGCACTACACGGGAAGCCTCACGGATGATGCGAACAACGAGCAGCAGTCCAAAGGCTTTACCCAGATGCTCAACATCCTCGGCAGAAGTGGCCGTCTCGTCATCAAGAATTAATAAGCCATAGTATAGATTTAGGTTGATTTATTATTGTTGTTAGTACAGGGCATGCCCTACGGCCGTACCACCAGTCTATCACCCGTGAGATCCACCTCGAAGAAGTGCGGGATCCTCACTGTACGGCCGTAGGCATCCTGGCTATGACTGTGCACAGACATCATCCACTGACCGTCGAACCGTTGGAAGAGCATGCTGTGCCCATAGTTCGGGGGTGTCACAGGCTCTGGCTCCTGTATCCACGGGCCGTCGAGCGTACCACTCTGCGAGTAGGCCACCCCCTGCGTATAGTCGCCGAACACCCACGATGTCCAGAGCATACCCAGTCGTCCTGAACCTGTACGGAACAGCCACGGTCCGTCAGTCACCTTGTTCCAGGTCACCTGTCCATTTTCGTCTTTCTCTCTGCTCCAAGGTGAGTCGCTGGCGCGAAACAGCACCTTCGGTTCTCCTACCGTCCCACTCAAATCAGGCTTCAGCTCTATTTTCTCGATTGTCCCGTTCCAGTTCTGCAGCCACTCGCCACAGAACACCATGTACGGTTTTCCGTCCGTATCGCGCCAGAAAGTACCGTCGAGCGTTGGTCTGCCGGCAGACAGGTATGTCGCATCGCCAAAGGCACGATACGGTCCCATAGGCTCATCAGCCCGCAGCACCTGACATGCGCGTCGCTCGATCACGTTTCCCCGTACCGTGTCGATCTTCACCTCACGGTTAGTGAACGTCGCGAAGTAATAGTATTTCCCATCACCCGTCTGGTGCAGTTCTGCCGCCCAGATCATCGGATGCGGTCCCATCCATGAGTCAGCCTCGAAGGTCGTCACCACGAACGGGCCCTCCCATCGTTTCAGGTCGCTGCTGCGCCACATCATGCCGCCCGTGCCCGTCATATAGTACAGGCCCGTCTTCTGGTCTGCCAGCACAGCAGGATCACTCAGTCGTATCGAGTCGAGCGGGATGTCATGTTCCACCTTCGGCATCCATCCCTGAGCTGCAGTCCCCTGTACGCAGCCCATGAGGCATACCACGGAAAACGTCTTATAAAATCGCGCTATAAATCCCATCCCATTTACTTTTGTCCACCGTAGACATTGTACGACACATTCTCAGGACGCCACTTGTCCTTCGGCTGCGGCTGCTCGGCAGGATAGCCTATCACCAGTGTGTTCAGCGGCACGATGCTCTCTGGGAGTCCCAATACGCGGCGCACACCTTCTTCTCGTGATTGATTAGGGTACGTACCCGTCCAGACGGCTCCCAGTCCCATGGCATGCGCAGCCAACAGGATATTCTCCGTGGCTGCCGAACAGTCCTGTATCCAGTATGCCTGCAACGGCCCTTCAAGAGCCTTGCTCATATCACCGCACACGACGATGGCCAGCGGAGCCCTGCGCACCATACCCGCGTTCGGGTTCGCCTCAGCCAGCCCTGCCAGTTTCTCCTTGTCTGTCACCACGATGAAGTGCCACGGCTGTCTGTTCACGGCCGTAGGAGCAGCCATACCGGCCCTGAGCAGCGTCTCAATGATCTCGGCGCTCACCGTCTGGTCAGTATACCTGCGCACGCTAGTACGCGTCATGATGTTCTCCACAATGCAGGCCCCTTTGCAATTCTCTGGGGTTACAGTCTTCACCTCCTGACTGTTGGCGGCTGTCATCGACAGCACCCCAGTCAATGCCATAAGAAATCTCTTCATATTCATAATCTTCGGTTTTCTTTTTATTTTATTTTTCACACAACTTTTACCCTGCAAAGATACAAAAAAAACGAAGAAACACAAATGTCTGGGGAGAAAACATGGAATCATGTCAGGGCATTTCCGGATGCAAGGCTATAGGTACACCCTGCAATGTTTCAGTTTGCTCGGAGGAAAATGGGAGTTTCATCGGAGGAAAGTCGGACTTTCCTCGGAGAAAACCTCGAAGGCGACAGAACGTTCTGAGAACGGAGCCCTCAGAATTGCCCGAACACCTGACAAATCTTGTTTACTTTCGTAGGAAGGAACGACTTACGGCGAGAAGTAACGACATGCTACACGAGCGTTTATTGCTCTAAATCAAGACGTTAGACAATACCATAACTAAAGAGGCACATGCGCTTGCGTGAAAAGGGATTTTTTTGTACCTTTGCACGCTCAAACACAAACGCAGGATAATCAAAGCATGCCAAACAACTCACTGAAAAAACAACTGAGGGTACTGACAGTACCTGTGTTCATCGAGATCGCACTGGTAATGATGCTAGGTGCGGTGGACACCGTGATGCTCAGTCGATACAGCGACAACAGCGTGGCGGCGGTGGGATTGGACAACCAGCTCATCTCACTAGTGTTCCTCGTGTATCAGTTCTTCTCGATGGGTGCGGCCATCCTCTGTGCACAGTATTTCGGAGCCGGACTGCGGCAGCGACTGGTGCAGGTGGTGGGCATGGCATTGGTGGTGAACCTGCTCATAGGACTATCGGTGAGTGCCATGCTGTTCTTCTTCGCAGAGAGTCTGCTTCATCTGATGGGCCTGCGCCCAGAACTGATGGGCGACGGTTTGGTGTACCTGCGACTAGTGGGAGCATTCTCGTTCTTCCAAGCCCTATCGCTGACCTTCTCGGCCTCACTTAGAAGTGCCGACAAGGTGGTATACCCGATGATCGTAACGGGCATCGTGAATGTGACGAACATGTTGGGCAACTATGCCCTGATATTCGGCCACTGGGGTTTCCCGCGCATGGGTGTCGAGGGGGCGGCCATGGCCACGGTGGTGAGCCGAGGTATCTCGATGATTCTGTTGGGCACAATCCATTTCCGTGTACATATCAGACGCTTCCCGTTACGATACTTCAGGCCGATGCCCTGGCAGGAACTGCGCAACCTGTTGCATATCGGCATACCAGCGATGAGCGAGAACATATCGTACAGTCTGTCGCAGGTGGTGATCACATATTTCATCAACCAGATCAGCAACGAGGCATTGGCAGCGCGGACATACTGTGTGAACATGATCATGTTCGTGTATCTGTTCTGCGTGAGTTCGACGCAGGGAGGTGAGATCCTCGTGGGCCATCTTGTGGGTCAGCGACGGCATCAGGCGGCCTACGTGCTGGGCAACTATTTCTTCCGACTGTCGCTGATCATCACACTAGCAGGATCGGCTCTGCTCGCTCTGACGGGAAAAGGCATCCTGACAATGTTCACGGACAATGAGGAGATCATACGGATGGGATGCTGGGTGCTGGTGATCGACCTGTTCCTGGAAGTGGGGCGCACATCGAACATCTTCGCCGTAGGCACGCTCAGGGCGACGGGCGACGCGATATATCCTGTGGTGATCGGAATCATATATCAGTGGAGCATCGCCGTGGGACTGGGGTATGTGCTGGGTATCCCGCTAGGCTATGGTCTGTTGGGCATGTGGGTAGCCTTCGCGCTGGACGAGAATGTCCGTGGGGTGATCCTCATGCGACGCTGGCGCTCGAAGAAATGGACTGACAAGGGTTTCGTGAAGGCTTAGCAATCGCCTCCGTCGTAGTCTGACTGCTATTAGTCGTCTTGGTTGTAATCCTGTTGATTGAGGTATTCCTGGTCAATGTCTGCCTGTTCATAGCTTCTCTCGTTCTCTCGTTCCGACGCCTTGATGGCATCACCGTAGCCAGTCAGGGCTGAGAACGGTGCAAACTGCGCCGCTCGATTCCACATCGACATCTGCGGATGACGCTTCGAGACATGATGCGGCAGGTTGATAATATCGTCATATTTCCCCATTGTACTTTATTATGCTTGATGTCCCCCTATCTGTTGATTGCGCTCCTTGGCAGTAGCCCCCTCCTCGAAGTTCAGTCCCCTGAGGATGGCGTTCTTTCCGAAACGCTGTTTAATCTTCAACTGCGCCTCCTGCACACGACGTTCCTTCTCGAGCCAAGCCTGTTCCTTCTGGCGCTGTTCGTCTCTGGCCTCATAATCCGCAAACAAGTCGAGTTGCTCTGGTTCTTTCTGCCTGACGGCAAGAGAGTCCTCCGTCATCACATGATTAGTCGTCAGGTTCAGCCGTCGAATGAGCAGGTCAGGATTGACGATGCGATCGAAGAGCTCTGCCGCCCCCTCCATGATGAGCCTTGACGACGAGGTAGGCATACCGATGCTGAACGTTCCATGAGCATGTTTCGGTACCTGCTTACCATAGTAGTTCGTGGTTATCAAACCGCGATATCGAGCCCGAATCTCCAGGCGTGTCAGGCACTCCGCATCATAGCCAACAGTCAGCACCAACTGATCCGTCACCAATCGCTTCGATACCAGTTCTAGAGCCATAGCCTCGGCCATCTCCTGCACGACTACACGGGCTTTTCTGAAGGTATACGGTTCCTTTAACACCTGCCCACTACTGAAGGAGTTGGTCTCTGGACGATAGGCCTTCACAGCCTCCATCGTACATGGTTCCCAGCCCCATGCATGATCAATCAGCAGTTCCGCATTCACGCCAAAGAGTCGATAGAGCTGATCCTCGTTCCGCACAGACATACGCGCCAACTCACCCATCGTATCAATGCCATAGAAAGCCAGCGTCTTTGCAATACCATGCCCTACCCGCCAGAACCTCGTAATCGGCCGGTAGTCCCATAGTTTCTGGCGATACGTCATCTCGTCGAGCTCGGCGATGCGCACCCCGTCCTTGTCGGCAGGCATCGTCTTGGCCACGATGTCCATTGCCACCTTACAGAGATACATATTCGTGCCGATGCCTGCCGTAGCCGTGATACCCGTCTGCGAGAGTACATCGCAGATCATCTTCATCGTCAACTGATGAGCCGTCATCTTATAACTGCCCAGATAGGCCGTTACGTCCATGATCACCTCGTCAATCGAATATACATGGATATCTTCTGGCGCAACATATTTCAAATAAATGCTATATATCTTTGAACTCACTTCAATATAGTGTGCCATCTGCGGCTTAGCTGCAATATAGTCCACGGCCCAATCAGGATGAGTCTGCAGTTCCGTGTCCGATACCGATTTCCCCATCAAACGATGAGAGGCTGTCCGACACTGTCGCTGATAGTTCACCTCACGTATCCGCTGTACTACCTCAAAGAGACGAGCCCTACCGCTGATACCATACTGTTTCAGCGATGGAGAGACAGCCAGACAGATTGTCTTCTCCGTACGGCTCACATCAGCCACCACCAGATTCGTGGTCAGGGGATTAAGCCCTCTGTCCACACACTCCACTGAAGCGTAGAACGACTTCAGGTCGATAGCAATATAGGTGCGCTGTTTGTCTGACATCTGTTTGTCATTCTCAAGATTCCTCGCAAAGTTATGAAAAATCTCCGTATTCTGTATGGAATAGCACCCTTTTTGCACGATTTCCCACAAATCATAGCTATAATTATGGTATTTATATTATCTTTGTCCCTTGCAAATGGCAAGATTACGCCACCTCTGGAATATCAGAGACAAAACGACCAAAAACCAACCGATATGTACACCAGAAGCATTCTTATCACATCGGCCATATTGATGGCAACGATTTCCGTGACAGCTAAAAGTCAGATTGAATCCGTTTCGGACTTGGTTACCTTCTCAAAGAAGGACTTTGCCGACACCATCAAGATTAAGATGATGCACGGACAAGTTGTTGTGCCCGTTGAGATTGAAGGAAGCACAAAGTATCTGTTGTTCGACACAGGCAGTCCGATTGGCCTGTGGTTCGGTGAGGAGGAAGAATGGATGAAGCCAATAGATACAGACAGCATAACATTTTATGACGTAAACAATCAACAGAATACGCACGTGATGTATCAATGCAAGTCGATGAAGCTTGGCAGTCTTGTGATTGAGCATTACCCTCTGACGGTCGAGGCTACGATGCGAAATGTGTTGTGCAACGAGTTTGACGGTATATTGGGCTTCAACCTCGTAGGGCAAGGGCTGTCGTTCAAACTCGACACAAAAGACAGTCTGCTGATTGTCACTGACAGAAAGGGATTTTTTGCCGCTGAAGAGAAAAATCAACCAGCTGCAAGATACAGACTGATTAGAAAATCGCGCCCCGTGGTGACCATCGACCTATCTTTTGGATATATGGAGACCGTTTTCGACACTGGAGCACAGAACACATGGCTTTTGGTGCCACAGAAAGATCTGAACAGATGGTTGACAAAACGACCCCAAAAGAGGAAGATGGTGGACGAGATAACAACTGCTATCGACACGACCATCAACACTAGCTGGGGCATATATGGCTGGTCGAGAGACACCCTTGAAGAGCGCATCCTTCATTTCCCATCAGTAAAGATAGGCAGACTGGGAATCAACGACCTGTATGTATCTACCGCCCATCAGACTTCGATAGTTGGCGCCGCTTTGTTAAAACACGCCTCACTGATTATCGATTCGAATAAGAAGCGTTTCGTGTTTCTTCCGCACAACGGGCAACAGCAAATCGTCGTAAGCAACGAAGAGGTTGGTTCTTTGTCATTCCTACCCGCAGAGGCAGACGACACGCTGGGTGTGTTGAAAGCCGTTGTACGTAAGGGTTCGACACCTTACAAGAAAGGCATACGTACGGGAGACTACCTAATAGAAGCCAACGACACACCTATCACAGGCCTCTGCTCGTATAGACGGATGGAGACGGATGGCAAGGAAGCACGACTGAAGTTTCGGAGTCCAGACGGTTCTGAGAAACAAGTTACACTGAAAAGAACACATTAAATAAAACACAAAACGAACAAATATGAAAAAAGTAATCCGCACTCCACAGGCTCCAGCAGCCATCGGGCCATATAGTCAGGCCATTCAAACTGTCGGAAACCTCGTATTCACCTCTGGACAGATACCCATAGATCCCGCTACAGGTACACTCGTTGATGGAGGTATTATGGAACAGACTCGTCAGTCACTCATGAACGTACAGGCGATTCTTAAAGAAGCAGGACTGACGATGGGTAATGTCGCAAAGACCACAGTTTTCATGGCTGACATGAACGATTTTGCCAATATGAATGCTGTGTACGCAGAATTCTTCACAGAACCATATCCTGCCCGTTCGGCCGTGGCCGTCAAATCCCTCCCCAAGGGTGCTTTGGTCGAGATTGAGGTCGTCGCAGAGAGGTAAGAAAAAGAAAAGAGAGTCCACGCAGGACTCCCTTTTCTTGATTATCGTAGTTTCCCTTCAGCAAGCCCAAGGATTGATTATCTGATCAGGCGATAGGAGGCCACGTCACGAGCCCTGACAATGATGCGGCGATCGGTCTTGTTCTTCACGCTAGTCTTTCCCTCGGTCTTATGCGTCCACAGATTGTACACTTTATACACGGTTGTATCAAAAGCAGTACTCAGCTTGCTCACCTGCTCATCGGTGAGATTAAAGTCCTGCCAGTTCATCTCACAAGTGATATCCTGGCGGGTGGGATTGAGGATGGTAAAGGCCCAGTCACCACCAGCCAAGGGCTTAAACCAGAACTGCAGACCGTCACGATCCTTATAATGTAGTCCCTGAACGCCTAACGTATCCTGATCAACAGCAATCATCTCCTTGTTCATGATGATACGACGGGTAGCCTCGCTCATTGAGCGCAAATCATTGCCGAGAATCAAAGGACTGGCCATCATGCACCACATAGTGAAGTGGGCGCGATCCTCATTCTCCGTCATGCCGTTACCAACCTCCAGCATGTCGGGGTCGTTCCAATGCCCTTTGCCGGCATACTGTCGCAAAGTGTCATTAAATTGTATGCACTGCATCACTCCGAACTGCGTATAACCTGGGAAGATACGCAGAGAGTCGAAGTCACACCAGATATCAGGCGTGGTACGCCAAGAGTGTCCTACTTCCCTCGCCCACTTCCACGGACGACTATTACCCCACTCACACATGCTGAGCAGGATAGGACGACCAGCTGCGCGGAGGGCGTCGCTGATCAAATGATAGGCTCCTATAGGATTGATATTCGTTGTGTTACACCAGTCGTATTTCAGATAGTCAACTCCCCAACGGGCATACTGGATGGCATCCTGATACTCGTGACCGAGTGAGCCAGACATCCCAGCACAGGTAGCTGTGCCTGCATCACTATATATACCAAGCTTAAGACCTTTGCTGTGCACATAGTCGGCCACAGCCTTTATGCCGTTGGGAAAACGAACGGGGTCTGACTGGATAAAGCCATTGCCATCACGCTGTCCATGCCAGCAGTCGTCAATATTGATATAGGTGTAACCAACATCACGTAACCCACTCTCCACCATCGCATCAGCGATACCTTTAATAATCTCTTCAGAGATATTTCCTTGAAACTTGTTCCACGTACTCCATCCCATCTGCGGAGTGTCAGCCAATTTCTCCCATTTTTGTGCCCTTACAGGCATCACCATCAGGGCAATCATACCGCCCAAGATAATCATTTTGATTAAACTCTTCATTTTCTTCTATTGTACATTTATAGTTAGATTTCCATTATTCAGTTGTTCGGCCGAAGCCGTTAGCGTAAGAACGGCAGGAGAATGGCTACTCTGGACAAGCACCTGCGCCAATCCATTGAAGGCTGGAATCACGAACGTCTTACAGTCTTTTCCCTGCGGATGATCCGCCCCAAGATAAGAAGGATCACCATTTCCCACTCCTAGGATACGCCCATCCCCATCCAAACAAAAAGTGAGCAGAGGACTTGCATCTGGGACTATATGTCCCTCAATATCCTGTATTTCAACCGTCACGACAGCCAGATCTCTTCCATCGGCATCGATAGTCTGACGGTCAGATCTCAGTACAATCTTAGCAGCGGGCTTTGTAGTCTCAATGGTCTTACTCATGATACGTCGACCATTCTTATAGCCAACAGCCACCACTTTACCAGGCTGATAAACAGCCTTCCATTTGAGATGACCGTTGCGAGGCATTGTCTGACGTCCGAGGTCTCGGCCATTCACAGTCAGTTCCACCTCCTCGCAATTGCTATAGGCCCAAAGTTCAATCTCCTCGCCTTCATGTCCCTGCAGGTTCCAATGAGGGAAGATATGGAGTACCGGCTCGTCTGTCCACCATGATTTCAGATACCAAGCCTCATCTTTCCAAAAACCGCAATAGTCAAGGATACCAAATTCAGAGTCTGTAGCAGGATAGGTCAAAGGATTTGGCTCACCACGATAGTCGAAACCTGTCCAAAAGAAAGCGCCAGCCGCCCAGTCGTGTTCAGCATAGAAGCGCCAACCACGCTCAATTACGTTCTCCACGCCATAGCCTTTCTCGTCGAAGTTCATCGAACGCATACGGCCTGGCACATCGGGTGAATTGAAATAAACGCCACGGGTACCACAACCGGTAAACTCCTCGGTACCCACAATCCGCCACTCTGGATGCTGGAGACGGCGATTCACCACATCATTCTGTGAGATATAATTGTAGCCCACCACATCGACCCCTTTGATCAGCTCCGAGCCTCCAGCATTAGCCAGCGTCGATGGTCGTGTAGGATCAAACAGGCGTACATATTCTTTCATCGCTTCCGCCAACCTCGTACCCTGTACGTTGTTCTCGATACCCCACTCCTCATTACCACAACTCCAGAGGATGACAGAAGGGTGATTTCGGTCACGCTTAATTAGCCTTTCCAACAAACGCAGATGCTCCTCGTTGACGCCCGTAAGACGATTCTCGTCAATCACAAGAATGCCCTCATGGTCACAGATATCGAGTAGTGCCGGCGATGCCGGATTATGAGAAGAACGATAGGCATTACAACCCAATTCCTTGAGTTGTCGGATGCGCCACGCCATCAGAGCCTCGGGCATGGCAGTCCCGACTCCGGCATGATCCTGATGCAGATTGACTCCCCTCAGTTTCAACTGCTGACCATTCAACAGAAAGCCCTTGTCTGCATCGAATGCGATTTCACGAATACCAATTGTCGTCTGATAGCAATCAGTCACTTGACCATTAACACGAATAAGGGTCTCAACCTTATACAAATAAGGGTCGGTCGTACTCCAAAGATGAGGATCTGACAATGTCAGTTGCTGCTTACATCCACGTGTTTCCCTTGGTCTCAAGGCATCCATCATCACAGAGATTGTCTTGCCTACCTCATGCCCTTCGGCATCTAGGATCCGCTGTTCCACCTGACAGTCTTGTACCTTCGACGAGTGATTATTCACCTCTGTCTCAATATAGATGGTTGCAGAGGTATAGGGCGACCGCAGTTCGGCATAGACAAACGTTCCAAAGGGAGCCACACTCACAGCAGCCGTCTTCTCAAGCCACACATCCCGATAGATACCTGCGCCTTCATAGAACCACCCCTCCTCCAACGAAGCATCGGCCCGCACACAGATAAGGTTGTCTCCACCATAGTTCACATATTCCGTCACATCATACTCTTGGGTAGCATAGCCACTGGGCTCCGAACCCATATAGAAGCCATTGAACCACACCCGAGCATCTCGGAAGATGCCATCAAAGCGCAAGGTAAGCCGCTTGCCCTCATCTGTTTTCGGAATGCTGATAGTTTTTCGATACCAGCCCACGCTTGTCGTGGGATATTTGTAACCCACCGTTTTATAACCGTGAGAGTGACTAGCTTCAGGCGCATAAGGCAGGGTGGCCACCCAGT
Organism: Prevotella aff. ruminicola Tc2-24; assembly: GCF_900110895.1. Lineage (GTDB taxonomy): Bacteria > Bacteroidota > Bacteroidia > Bacteroidales > Bacteroidaceae > Prevotella. The sequence goes on from NZ_FOIQ01000001.1 coordinate 905,103, forward strand.
CGTGGGGTACCATCACCTCCTGCCATGTCGAATCATTGAACTTCACAGCATACGGTCCCTCATTATGAATAGATTTGGCCTTTGTTAAATAGTTAAAGTACTCCGTGCCACAGCCAAAGTCCTTGACAGGGTCTGCTGCATGTCCGTAAGCGAACCTCCACCCTTCGTCAAGTCGAACGGTCTCACGCATTCCCGTCTGAGCCGACGCACATATCACGGTTCCTAGGAGACAAGCTAAAAATAGTCTTCGTTTCATTTTAATTACAATACTTAGTTATATTAGTCATTTTTTTCTTACAAATTCTGACGGAAGACATCCATACTCTTCTTTAAAATACTTGCTGAACTGCTTAGGCGAAAAGCCTACAGTATATGCCACCTCAGAGATGTTCGTGCGCCCCTGCTCTAACAAAGACCGTCCACGTTTGATTCTTAGGATACGTATAAACTCAAGAGGCGACTTTCCCGTTATAGTCATAAGTTTCTTGTAAAGATGGCCACGCGTCATACCTATAGCCATACCGAAATCCTCGACAGAGAACTCGGAATCGCCCATATTTTTCTCCACAATCTCTATGGCCTTTTGAATCAGTTGTTCGTCGAGGGAACTAACAGTGATCTCACTCGGTGAGATATCCATCGTTCCAGTAAATCGACGATGATTATTACGAGTCCAATCCAGGATCTTCTGTATACGCAGTCTCAGGATACTCAAATTAAAAGGCTTAGTGATATAATCGTCGGCACCGTCCTTTAATCCTGAGATGATGTTTGACTCTGTCGACTTAGCTGTCAACAGGATAACCGGGATATGTGAGAAACAGACATCGGTCTTGATACGGTTACACAATTCCAGGCCATTCATTTCTGGCATCATAACATCACTGATGACAATATCCACATCGTGTCTTTTCAAAATGCCAAGCGCCTCAACACCATTCGCTGCTAAGAGCACACGATACTGTTCGTTCAAGCATCTCTCGAGGAACATACGGAAATCAAGGTTATCCTCGACGACAAGAATGGTCACTCCGTTACAGCGATCCTCCATGTCATGAGATTCTACACTTTTGTTCTCCTCCTGCAGGGGGGCTTCAGCCTGTGCATCTGTCATCACAGGCAAATCCATCGGAATGGTTACCACAAACACACTACCTTGTGGATGGTTATCCTCAACAAAGACATCTCCATGATGCATCGCCACATATTCCTTCACAATATGTAGACCGATACCACTCCCTACATATTCCGTATTACCCTCTTCCTGATAGAAACGATCAAAGACACGTTCCTTACTCGCCTCCTTAATACCAATACCAGTATCAGCAACCTCTAAGCGCATCTGAGGATAGCCATCGCCTGCAACCGTCCGTCCAACCGTAACGACAACGCTCCCATTTTCCTTATTATATTTAAAAGCATTGGAAAGCAAATTCGTTACAATACGCCGCATTTTGTTCTGGTCGAAGTTCATTTCTAAACTCTGGGCATTAATACGCAGGCTCAGATGTATGCCTCGCCCCTGAGAATAGTGCCTGAAACTATCAACGGTCTTGCGAAGGAACTCCACAAAGTCCCCATGTGAGAGTTGCAGTTTCTCTGTACCGACGTCTATCTTCCGGAAATCCAAAAGCTGAGTTACCCCATCCATCAACAAACACGCATTGCGCCACACCAACTCCAACTCCATCCGGAGCTTCGTCTCCAAATTACCCGACAGTATTTTCTCCAATGGCGTAATAATCAGCGAGAGCGGAGTCTTCAAATCATGACTCACATTAGTAAAGAAACGGATCTTATTCTCTTCCAACCGATGCTGCTGTTCTAGTTCCAACTCCAGTTTCTGTACGGCAAGTGTCTCCTGATGCTTTCTCATCATCCTTCTCACATACATAAAGACAGCAGCAACAACTAACAAGAAATAAAAGGCAAAAGCGGGTAACGACAGCCAGAATGGGGGCCTAACTCGAATCCTAAGTACAGAGACGTCGCTTGTCCACCCACCAAGATCGGAAGCTTTCACCTCAAGAGTGTATGAGCCTGGTGCGAGTGCATTGAAATTAATACGGTTCCCGTCAAGCAATACCCACCTTTTCTGTGTCTCTTTCAGACGATAAAGATAATGTATCTTGTGCTTCCGTGTATAGTTCATGGCCGACACTGTGAGAACAAGATTGTTCTGGTCATAATCTAACACGATACCGTCAGTCTGCTGGATGCCTCGATCAAGAACGCCCGTATCGTCGCCCACTATGACCTGTCGCTCTCCAAAATAGAGTGACGTAAAGATGATTTTCACTGGTGGATAAGAAGGTTGACTCCGGTTTTGAAGGATACATAGATAACCATTGGTACTGCCAATGAGGCAATCCCCCTTACGGGTATGACATGTCACATTACTACTGAACATCGAGTTTTGCAAACCATCTTCCTCAAAATACGGAGTGCAGACAAATGACCAACTAGAAACACCACTTTTCTTGACCGAGACACATGTCAGACCATTGTCCGTACTAACCCAAACATTTTTAGCATTGTCTTCTGTTACAGTTCTGACATACGGGTTCGACAGACCATCTTTCTGCGTAAGCCGATAGAGGGTGTCGCGATACTCGTCATATACAATCAATTCCACCCGCGTACCAATCCAAACGAGTCCTCTTCTATCCTTGTATAAAGAAGTCACAAACGTATCGGCTAGTGGCAGCAGGCAACCCTTCCGTTTCATGAATGACCCTGTCTTGACATCGAGAATATAGAACCCCGTACTTGATCCAATGTACAGATGCCCACTATTGTCGCTATACAAGCAGTTGATACTATTGGTCTTCAGGATGGAATTATCTGTTGTGAATAACCGTTCACCACCATCCCGCTGATAGCAAGACAACCCTTGATAAATGGAGCCAAACCACAGATTGCCGTCACTATCCTCTGTCATGCATGTGATGAAGAGCTGCTGCTCTACATCACCACAAGAAAACGACACGAAGCGCTGTCCTTCTTTATAAAAGACACCATGGCCGAAGGTCCCTATCCAGAGCCTACCAGACCTATCTACCAAAGAGCAGGTGACAATATCAGTCGGCAGACTACCGTTTTTCTGGTTGAAAAGCGTCTCATGCCCGTTGGAATCGATCCTTAATAGCCCGCTCCCGTCGAACCCAACCCAGAGGTTCCCTTCTCTATCATCGACAATGCAACTGACATCCTCCTTTCCACTGAACCGCTTCACGGAGAACAACGGATCTGTCAGATCCATATAGACAGCACCTCGTTTGCTCGTCCCGATCCACATCGTATTTCTCGAATCCTTGTATAAACTGCTGATATGATTACTAGGCAGTCTTCCGGTGCCTTCCCGACAGTCTAACCGACGAAAATCTTCTCCGCCCACATTCGTACTATATATATATACGCCATCGTTCTCTGTTCCTATCCATATACTGCCCTTCCCGTCGTCAGTCAGAGAAGTCAATATCATTTTTGACAATGGCTCCAACACCGTAGAGGCACTCCATTTCTTCTCCCTGACCGAATAACAATGAAGACAATTGTCCGGATAATGCTTAATATAAAACCAAAGTCGCCCTTGGGTATCCAAATATATCATACGCCAAAAAGTGTCTGGCATGTAAATAGAATTCTCATACATCAGTTTACATGAGCGCATGTCAACACGAAAGAAGTCGCCGTTCTCTGCTAATGCATATGCCTCACCGCCATACGAGGTTACTCGTATGATTGACGTCTCGGAGAGGTTATCGATAACCGATAGTTTTTTCCCACTGAAATCATAGAAGAATATCCGATGTCTTGACAGAGCCCAAAGATTTAAATGATCATCAGTGCATAACCAAGTAATCGGCTCGGTGATACCCAACGTTGCAAGTCTATCGGCAACATCCTCAAAGACCTGATCTTTCACACAATCATAGGCATATATCCCATTCACAGAAAGCACCCAGATGGTGCCCATAGCATCTTCACAGATACTTTCAATATCATCATTGAGATTGCCCAAGGGAATGGTGGTGTACTTACGAAACTGATAACCATCATAGCGATCAAGCCCGTTGTTGGTGGCAAACCACATAAAACCGAACTGATCACGAAGAATGTCCTTCACAAAACTATCGGACAAACCAGACTGGACATTCACATTCCAGTATACAGGATTGCCAAGAACAGTTATCTGGAGGAAAACTGAGAATACAGCCAAAAAGAATATCCGTTTCTTCATCTTACTTTCAACTTTTCTCGATGCAAATATAAGCATTTCAACCGTTTTGACATACGCTCTTCCAATATTTTTTCTCTTCTTGAGAATATTTTTCGCCTACACACTCTCCGTTTGTATCTTTCTTCTCCATAAATGTATTTTGATACATTGGCGGACTCCCCCTTCACGCATTCTTCGTATCTTTGCCGCTGTCAAACAGTCAACACTCAATCACACAAAAAAAATTTTAAATTGATAACGAGTATGAAAAAAAATGTTTTGTTCGTATTCCTGTTTATCACAGGACTGATAAACGGCTATGCACAGGCCGGCACCAAACGACCTGCCGACCCCGAGGCGACCCCCGAAGCTCGCGCATTATATGAATGGTTATGGAAAAGTCAGAAACAGGGCACGATGTACGGCCATCAAGATGACTTGATGTGCGGACACACCTGGTGGAACGAGCAGGGGCGTTCTGACACGAAAGAGACCGTAGGTGACTATCCCGCTGTGGTAGGCTTCGAACTAGGAGAGATTGAACTCGGCGGTGACCGCAGTCTCGACTCTGTGGCCTTCCGCGATATTCGCGAACGAGTACGGTGGTGGCATCGTCAGAGAGGTATCATCACCGTTAGCTGGCATGTCGTCAACCCCATCTCATCCCAATGGCCAGGCATTAAGGAGCCCAATGGGGCTGGCTCTGCATGGGATGTCAGCATGCTTTCTGCCGACGGACTCAATGCAGTCAGGAGCATTCTTCCTGGTGGTAGCAACCACGCCATGTTCAACAACTGGCTCGAACGACTAGCACGTTTCTTCCTCAGTTGGCGTGACGACAGCGGACATCTCATCCCTTTTATCTTCCGTCCATGGCATGAGCATTCTGGCAATTTCTTCTGGTGGGGACAGACACGCTGCCGCGACGATGAATATGCAACTCTCTGGCGCTATACCGTCGACTACTTGCGCGCCAAGGGACTCCACAATATCCTCTATGCCTATAATACTGATAAAGTCTACTCACCTGAGGCATACCTGAAGGGATATCCAGGCGACGATTATATCGACATGCTGTCTATCGACTGGTATGGATCGGGGGACGAGTTCTACCGTGATGTGAACAAAGCTTTACAGTTCACAACCGCCTTGGCCACCGAGAAGCACAAGTTACATGCACTCAGCGAATGCGGTCCCATCAGCACTGGTCTTCAAGATCTCTTGGTCAACTATGAGTCGGTTTACTTGCTAACATGGCGTCATGCCCCACCACGTGGTAGTCATTCTGCCACACACATGCTAACCGACGACGAGATAAGAAAACTGCCAGCGGATGTACGTGAGCATTACCTCCAGTGGCTGAGACAACCGAGACACGAAGATTATCTGAAAGTGATGAAACAGAATAAGAATTATCTGTTTCTGAAAGATATCCAAAAGATTAAATAACTAAATATCAAACATAAAAATAATAATGAGAAAGATTATCTTATTATGTATCTCCATGATGGCATATATTCTTTCATCAACGGCACAAGAACGGCCAATACCCGCAAACACCATGGTGTCGGAAACGGTCCTATTCCAGCGCGACTACCCACGTATCGACAGGGAACATAGGGCCTACTTCCGACTCTATGCCCCACAGGCGAAGAAGGTGACACTCGAGTTGCAGGGAACCCACGACATGGAACGCGATGACGACGGTTGGTGGTATGCCGTCATCAACCCTCTAGTGGTCGGTCCCCACTTCTACCATTTTATGGTTGACGGAATCTGCGTCACAGATATCAACACCGACACCTATTGCGGCAGCTACGGACGCTCAAGCATGATAGAAATACCGGAAGGTGTGGAAGGCGATTATTATAGGAATCAGGATGTTGCTCATGGACGTGTCAGTTCGGTCGTATACTGGTCAGCAATAGAGTCGCGCTATAGACGTTGCATGGTCTACACTCCCGCAGAATACGATTTGAACTCTGAAAAACGCTATCCCGTGCTGTATCTCCAGCATGGCATGTGCGAGGATGAGACGGGTTGGGTTAAACAGGGACGGGCTGGTTCCATTCTCGATAACCAGATAGCGTCAGGTAAGTGCCGTCCAATGATCGTGGTCATGGACAATGGCAACTGTGGCATCGGCTTCGAGAGTCTGATGCGCAAACAGCCAGAAGTGTCGTTCGACACTTTCGGTGCGACCTTCCAGCCCATCCTAATACAGGAGATCATCCCGTTCATAGACAAGACATTCCGCACCTACGCCGATCGAGAGCATAGGGCTATGGCCGGTCTCTCTTGGGGTGGTCGTCAGACATTTGATATAGTGCTGACGCATACCGACATGTTCGCCCACCTCGGTTCATTCAGCGGTGCCCTGTTCATGACTCCCAACACCAAGATTGACCAACTATACAATGGTATCTTTGCCGATGCAGCAAGATTCAACGAACAAATACACACTCTCTTTATCGGCACAGGTACAGAAGAGGACCTCGGCAGCAGTCATGTCAACACGATGCTCCATCAGGCGGGGATCAACACAATATACTACACATCAGAGGGCACAGCCCATGAGTGGCTCACATGGCGAAGGTGCCTGAATGCATTCCTACCACTATTATTTAGATAGTGTTTATCTTTCATCATTCTCTGGGATGAGGCTCATTGCAGCCTCATCCTTTTTTGTGTCTTTTATACCTCCCTTTTGTATCATGAAGACAAACAAGAAGTCCAATGATCGATTTCAGCCCCATGAACTGCGATTTTATTGAGAATTTTGCAGTGCATTAATATCACACAACAGAAAAAGAGTCATCCGATATCATTGTTTATAAACACCAATAACAATCAATTTTAAATTATGTTTATGCAAAAAACTATTAATCTAAAGAAAGCAGGCATTTTAGGAATTCTGTTTTTCTCCATGTCACCGACAGTCGCTACAGCCGACGGCATCAGAGAAAATGCAACGAGTGTACAAACAGTACAACAAAATGTCAACATCAAGGGAAAGGTGGCAGACAGCAACGGTGAACCGATTATCGGTGCCAGCATCCGTGTGAAGGGACTCTCAGCAGGCGTTGTCAGCGATCTAGAAGGAAATTTTGAATTACAGATTCCCAGTGGGCATAGTACATTACAAGTATCGTTTGTCGGTTTCAAAACACAAGAGGTCGCAGTCTCTCCAGGCAAAACCAACTACCAGATCGTACTACGTGAGGATAATGAGACACTCAACGAAGTGGTCGTCGTGGGTTATGGTACGATGAAGAAGAGCGATATCACCGGTTCGGTGACCTCTGTGAACACGGAACAGATGATGCGCCGTACACCTGTCAGTCTCGCTCAAGGACTGCAGGGTGCCGCAGCTGGTGTAGTCGTTACACAAGCCGGTGGTGATCCAACCGGTGGTTATAATATCCGTATCCGTGGCGTCGCCACGATGGATGGCAATACAGACCCCCTCTGGGTCGTTGATGGTATCCAACACGGCAACGCCTCCAATCTAGACTGGCTCGACCCTAACGATGTGGAGAGCATCGAGATTCTGAAAGATGCCTCTGCAACTGCCATCTACGGCTCACGTGGTGCCAACGGCGTCATCATGGTGACAACCAAACATGGAAAGGTCGGCAGACTGCACGTGGATATGAAAGCAGACTTCGGTATCAGCACACTTGCGAGACGACTTGACATGGCCAGTCTCGGTGATTGGCTCTCTGCCTACCGTCAGGCCATCGAGGCCGACGGGAAAGTACCTTATACGGCCTATAACGGGGAGTATGACAAACAGCTCCATGCCATCAACTGGCAGGATGTTATGACACAGCAGTCCTTCCGTCAGCAGTATAACCTGTCTATCAGCGGTGGTTCCGACGTACTCCAGGCTAACGCATCCGTGGGTTATCTCGACAATAAAGGTATCATCGTGAACTCCTGGAACAAACGCCTCACCCTACGTTTGGGCATGAATGCAAATCTCAAAAACAAAGTAAAAATCGGCTTCAACTCGAACTTCAGCACAGGCAAAGGAAAAGGTGGCGGTAACCTGATCAACTACGCCCGTACTCTACCGACGATGGACTATGTTGAAAATGGTATTCTGACCCACGTGCCCGTTCAGTATGAAGACGGCTCTTTCGGCCACTGGAACTACGATCCGACAACCATCTCATATGCGGCAGGCAAATACCAAAGCAACCCCTATGCCGATCAGTATGTGCGCCGCTACAAGGACGACTGGGATAATGATAATGCGGCTATTCGCAACTCCGCCTTCATTGAGGTCAAGATTCTGAAGGGACTGACTTTTCGCAGTAACATGAACCTCGACTTTTCGGCTAGCAACAGTTGGTACTACAATGCCCCCTATGCCGACACTCAGTACACATGGGAGCAATGGGATACCGACGAGAACGGCAACAAATACGGTGTCGACGAATTCGGTACCAATGGATATGCACAGACTCATTATGGCATAGAGAATTATTTCACCTACGATACAACCTTCAAGAGCCATCATTTTACCATGATGATTGGACAGTCAGCAAGCAAGAGCCATGGGTCATGGAACAACTCCTCGACTAAGGATCTGCGGTTCAACTTCCTCCGCGGTTTCTTCTCTGAGGATCCCGACAAATACAACAACGGTAATGGTGCGCCGAACATGTCAGAGCGTTTCGCCTCTTATTTCGGACGTATCAACTACGCATACAAGGACCGTTACCTGCTGACAGCCACCATCCGTCGAGACGGTTCGTCGAAGTTCGGTGCTGACAATCATTGGGGCACCTTCCCGTCTGCCTCACTGGCATGGCGCGCCTCCGAAGAGAGCTTCATCAAGAATCTCGATATATTCAGCAACCTGAAAGTGCGCCTCGGCTGGGGACGCGTTGGAAACGCAAATGTCAACGCCACAGATGCCCTGCCCCAGCTCTCGTCATCAGGCAGTTACGACTTCTATAATATCGACGGTGAGCGCTACAAACGCTACTTCGGCCTTGCACAGACCTCAGAGATAGACACTGGACTGATGTGGGAGGCCAGTGAGCAGACTAACTTCGGTCTCGACCTCGGTTTTCTGAACGGTGACCTGAACATCACCCTCGACTACTATATCCGAGATACAAGAAACTTAATCCTCAACAAGGCCATCCGCCCATCTGCAGGTTTCTCTTCAATTAAGACCAACTTCGGTAAGATCCGTAACCAGGGTCTGGAGTTCAACATTTCCTACAACAAGCAACTGAACCACGATTGGTCCATTGGAATCGCCCTAAATGGTGAAGCCAGCAAGAACAAAGCTGTCGACATCGGTACTGGCACCACGACATCTGGTCCCACAGGCGCTGGTTGGGAGAACAAGCAGGTATGCTACAATGGTCTACCACTCGGCACTTTCCAAGGCTATGTTGTCGACCATATCATCAAAGACCAAGGCGAGATTGACGGTCTGAACGCCAAGGCTGTAGAAATCTACGGTGACGGTAGCTACTACGACAGATTGACAACAGGTCCCGGTGACTTCCTGTTCAAGGATTTGAACGGCGACGGTCATATCACCACCGACGACAAGGCATACCTCGGCGACGGATTCCCCGACCTAACCTATGGACTGAACCTCACTGCAAGATACAGAAACTGGGACGCATCAGCTTATATATACGGTGTCATCGGTCAGGAAATCCTCTCATGGGCCAAGAACTACATGACCTCCATACGAAGCGAGAACGAAGGTTACTATAACTTGCTCGCTGACTATGCCAAAAACTCATGGAGTACCTTGAACCCCAACGCAAGCTATCCTCGACTGACACGCGACGACATGTCATCTAACTATCGTGTTTCTGATTATTATGTGGAGAAGGCCGACTACCTGAAGATTTCGAACTTACAAATAGGCTACACCTTCAACACGAAAAAAGTTGCGAACTATATCAACAATGCCCGTATCTACGCCAGTATACAGAACCTGTTGACCATCTCACCATACAACAAATACGGTGATCCTGAGGTCAATGGCGGTGTTACCACCATGGGTTACGATGCTGGTCGTTATCCCTTCCCACGCACGTTTATGTTAGGTATCCAACTTGGTTTTTAATTGTTTAAAACAGAAAAGAATATGAAAAGAATCATTATAGGAGCCCTCATGGGGCTGGCCGCCACCGCCACATCAATCTCTCTGACATCGTGTGGTGACGATTTCCTCGACGTCGATGCCTATAGCATCGTATCACCTGAAGGAGTATATTCCGACAAAGAGAATGTATTTAAGGGACTCATGGGTGTGTACTATTCTCTCCTAGGAGCCAGCGATTACTATATCAAACCCCACCCCGCCCTGGCCAACTACCCGACACTCGACGTACAGGCCGACGGTTGGGATGCCGAGATGTCTAGCCATTCCTGGACCGTTGAATCGAAATCGGCTTTCTTTGAGAACGCCTGGATCTACTCGTATAAGACTGTCGTGGCCTGTAACCTTTTCCTGCGTGACCTGGAAGGCGTCGACGAACATGTCATGAGTGCCTCAGAGAAGGCAGTCTATGAGGCAGAAACACGTGCCATCCGCGGCAGTGCCTATTATTACCTGACAATCAACTTCAGCCGTGTGCCAATGCTCATGACTGGTGAGACCTATCAGACATCACCGACGAAACCACGTCCAGAAAGCGATGACGAAGCATGGCAGACCATTCTCTCCGACTTTGAATATGCAGCTTCTGTACTCGATTGGAAGCCTGCCGATGGTATGACTGGTCGTTTCACGAAAGGAGCTGCCCTAGCTTACGCCGGCAAAGCATGCATGTATCTCGGTGACTTCAATAAGGCCAAGGACTATTACAAACAGATTATCGAAAATGGGACAATCCAACTGAATCCCTGTTATGCAATGACCAGTTGGGTGGACAATCCCGGCAACGTGGAGGCACTGTGGGAGATCTCCTTCCCCAAATTCCCAGGTATGGGTTGGGATGTGTGGACATGGGCCAAGAATAGCGACTGCCGTTATTTCGGCATGCAGACCAAGGCACGTGAGTTCGGTGGATGGGGCGACTCCTTTACATCATATGAACTTGTGCGCAGTTTCGAGCCCGGAGACAAACGAAAAACCTACTCTATCGTCGGATGGCATGGTGACAAGGGTGACACTAACCCCTACACCGGTGACATCATCGGCACCACAGAGGCATTTCAGTCGTGGTTTCTCTCCAATGCCGAGGGCAACCCGAACAACCATGGTACAAAATGGTGGCGCACAAACGATGTTTATTCTGCACACTCGGTCAACCTCTACCGTTTCGGCGGTGCCCTGCTTGACTATGCAGAGTGCTGTTTCAGAACTGGTGACGAGCAGGCAGGATGGAATGCCATCGCTCAGATTCGTAATCGTGCCTGGGGTAACCTCGAGGTTGGCTATGATCCCGACGAGGCTAGCGGCAGCTACCTGCCGTTCCCCAAGGAACTGCTGAACACGCAGACGGTATCGGTGCCCGACGCACAGGCACACTATGCTAAATATGCGAAGGAAAAGGGATATACCTCACCTATCTGGATGGTGGCTCTCTTCCAGGAACGTCGTAAAGAGCTCTACTATGAGTTCAGTTTGTGGTACGACCTATGCCGCTGCAACTTCGTAGAAGAGTGGTTAAACTGCGAATATCCCAAGAACAACGGGGCCACGTTCTATAACACAGCAACAGGCAAATACTATATCCCATCGGGCAATGATTACAATGAGCCGTGGAACAATGCGTCAGAGGCAGAACGTGCATCTATGATTCCTGTAACCCCAAGAAAGTGGGACTGGAACCCGATCCATCTGGTATACCCGATTCCGACCTCAGAATTAACTGCCAACACAGAATGTGTACAAAACACAGGTTACTAAATAGATTGGAATATTTATTGTGGAAGGTTAGTTAGTATTTAGTTTTTGGCAGGGGAGGTACAGTCGTGATGACAGAATCTCCCTTTTTATTTTCAACGACCTATTCGCCCAGACTCAAAAAAATAACTATATTTGCAAACAAAATATTTTTGTCTTGATATGTATAAGAAAGTAATAACACTATGCTCGATAATGTGTCTTTGTCACATCACGACCATTATGGCACAGGTGAGGAATACGGCAGAGGTGCTGCGGACAGAGACCACACAAGACCTGATGGAGAACATCCTACCATTCTGGATTACACATACCGTCGACCCAAACGGCGGTTTCTATGGTCTGGTACTGAACGATGGTCAGGCTATTGGGAAAGCGCCCAAGGGTGCTGTTCTAAATGCTCGCCTGCTGTGGACCTTCTCGAAGGCCTATCGTCATTACAGTCTCGAGATATACCGTACGATGGCCAACCGTGCTGCTGACTACTACATACACCATTTCATCGACCCGAAATACGGTGGAGTCGTTTGGTCAGTTACCCATGAAGGGCATATCGAAGATGCCACCAAACAGACCTATGCCTGCGCCTTCGGTATCTACGGACTGGCAGAGCACTTCAGGGCTACAGGCAATCGGACGAGTCTGGACGCGGCACTGAAGCTATACGCCACATTAGAGGAGAAGGTGCACGACAAAAAAAGAATGGGCTATATAGAGTCTTTCCAGCGTAACTACTCGAAAGCACCCATCAAAGGGGTTGACGGACTGGCCAATGCCACCAAGACGATGAACACGCATATCCATCTGCTGGAAGCCTTCACCGCGTTGTATCAAGTATGGCCCGATGAAGGATTGCGGAACAATCTTAAGGAACTGATCGGCATCCTACAGACTAAACTCTATTCCCCTAAGCGTAGTCACCTCATCCTATACTGCGACGACGACTGGAATGCGATAGGAGAAAATGACTCCTATGGCCACGACATTGAGACATCATGGCTGTTGACAGAGGCAGCCGCCGTCGTAGGCGATTCTATTCTGAAGATACAGGTTGACCAACAGGCCATAAAGATGGTCCGTACAGCTCTCAGGGAGGGAGTCAGTGCCGAGGGGACGATGTATTACGAGAAGACTCCGCAAGGCCTGAATAAGAAACTGTCATGGTGGCCTCAATGCGAGATGATCATCGGCTGCGTGAACGCCTGGCAACTCACAGGCGACAAGTCATTTCTCAATGCTGCTCTTCGGAACTGGTCATACGTCAAGACCCACTTTGTCGACCACGAACAGGGTGACTGGTATAAATACCTCACCGAAGACGGTCTTCCAATAAATGCTCCAAAGGTAAGCGACTGGAACTGTCCCTATCATCACAGTCGGGTGGCCTTCGAACTGGCGGAACGACTGAAGCCCATCAAGGCGCATACCGAGGTCATGGCGTGGAGCAACATGACGGGTGTCCGACTAGAGGGTGAACTGATCGACTTTGAGTCGTCATTGCGTGTCGGCACACTAGGCAGAGATATTGAGAAAAGTGGGAGAGAGAAACAGGAGCATATCCATTATCACCGTGATGGCAACACCCAGACGACCGTCACCCCGATGCACGGAGCAACGATCACGCAGACAGTGACCGACACCACCAGTCAGACCGTCGCCTTGCAGTGGCATATCGAAGCGAAGGAGGATCTCGACGAGGAAGCGTGGTTCTGCATGAGTTTCTCGCCACGGTACTATGCCACAGCCAAGATCAGCATACAAAAGAGGAAAGTGACCGTCACTGCTCCTGAACGTCAAATCACGCTGACCTTCGACCGTTCGGTTGAGGCGACAGTCAGGGAGGAAGATGGTGACAAGGTGCTCTATATCACCCTAATGCCGACACTTCGAAAAGGAGCCAAGGCAACCCTTTCTGCCACGATGTCCGTTAATGGCAAACGTCATCATGAGACTGCGACGATAACCTTCGACCACATGCACCCTGGTAGGATTTTCACTGGCTTCGGCGGGAACTTCCGCATCCAGAATCCCCTCAAGGACCCCACGGTCATCGACTATTGTCTAAGGAATATGCGTGTGGCCTTCGGACGTGTGGAGATGCCATGGATGATCTGGGACATGCAAGGAGCGGCTGCCCCACATGTGAAGCAAAGTGCAGAGATGGCACGACGTCTGAAACAGACAGGTATGCCCGTCATTGTCAGTTGCTGGTTCCCACCCATGTGGGCTGGTGAGAGGACCACCCGCTCCGACGGTACGTCGTTCGCTTTCCGTCTAAAGGATTCGGAACAGCAACGGATATTCGCCTCATTGACTGACTATCTGGAGTTTCTGAAGAGAGACTACGGCGTGGAGGCCGACTATTTCTCATTCAACGAATCGGACCTAGGCATCAACGTGGTCTTCACCCCCGAAGAACACCGTGACTTCATCAAGGCTTTCGGACAGTATCTGGCTGACCGCGGTTTGAAAACCCGCCTACTGTTGGGTGACAATTCCGATGCCACGACCTTCGACTTTATCCTACCAGCACTCAACGACCCGTCTGCACATAAATACATCGGTGCCATCTCATTCCACTCCTGGAGAGGATGTGATGACGAGACACTCAACAAATGGGCGGAGGCCTCACGACAAATCAATGTGCCTCTGATTGTTGGTGAAGGTAGTACAGACGCTGCGGCTCACCAATATCCCGCCATTTTCAATGAATCGACATTCGCTCTCTATGAGATCAACCTCTACCTGCGGCTCTGTGCAATCTGCCAACCGCTGAGCATTCTGCAATGGCAACTCACCTCTGACTACTCACCACTATGGGGCGACGGCATCTATGGCTCGAAGGGGCCCCTGCACCCTACACAACGTTTTTTCAACCTGATGCAATTGGCTATGACTCCACAAGACGCCTTTGCCGTACCTGTATCTTGTGACAAGGAAAACATACAGACAGCGGGGTTTGTGAAGATGGCCACAGGTGAGTGGGCCATCCATCTAGTTAACAATGGTGCGTCGTGCGAGTCAACCATTTCAGGACTGCCTGTCACGACAAAAGAAGTGGTTGTCTATGTGACCAACAGAGACTGTCATGCCGAGGCCCGTCTCGTTAGGGTCAACGATGGTCAGCTAACCGTTCGATTGCCTGCCGAGAGTTTTATTACAATCATCGTTTGATCATCTCATCCCCGTTATGAATTTGTATTTCATAGCGGGGATGATTTTTCCCCTCTGGTGTAGTCTGTTTGCGAAAAAAAATGTAATTTTGCAGCGAATAACCAAAAAACGAACAGATCAACATGAGAGTGCAATCTAAAATCCTGCTGCTGGCGGTCCTACTGACAGTTACTGATACCGTCATGGCAAAAACATCAACTATTCAGCGCAAACAACGACTTAACGATCATTGGCAGTTTGTCGAAAACGACAGCGATTTCACCAAGGCCAACACCGTGACCCTTCCTCACGACTGGAGCATCCTGCATCATTTCGATGCCAACGCACCTGCCGGCAATGATGGAGGTTACCTGCCTACTGGCAAGGGCTGGTATCGACGCATCCTCACCCTCGACAAGCGTTATGAGGGTAAGAAGATACGTCTATACTTTGAGGGCATCTATATGAACTCACACGTCTATATCAATGGTCATCAGGTTGGCGGATGGCCCTACGGCTACTCTGGCTTCTGGGTAGATGCCACCCCCTATGTCTCTACAGGACGCAATGAGATTGTGGTGAGTGTGGACAACTCCCAACAGAAGAACTGCCGCTGGTATACTGGTTCTGGTATCTATCGTAACGTGTGGCTCGTGACCACTGATAAGACCTATATTGACGATTGGAGCATCGCCGTGAGCACCCCCGATATCCATCATGTGGAACTGACTGCCACGGTTATCTTGCCCGACGGCACAACCCGTCCCCTGCAGCGCACCATCGAGGTGGCCGATCCTCAACTCTGGTCGCCCGACTCCCCTTATCTCTACCAAACAGAGTTAGCGATTTCCGAGGGCGACCACGTCAGCGTCACCTATGGCATCCGTACCATCGACTATAGTGCAGAGAAAGGGTTCCTGCTCAACGGCAAGCCTCTGAAGTTGAACGGTGCTTGTGTGCATCACGACAACGGTATCCTTGGTGCTGCAGCCTACGACGATGCCGAATACCGTAAGGCACGATTGATGAAAGAAGCCGGCTTCAATGCTGTTCGCACCTCACACAATCCACCTTCAGAGGCCTTCCTCCGCGCCTGCGATGAACTAGGCCTATTGGTCATCGACGAGGCTCTCGACGGCTGGCGCGAGAAGAAGAACGACAACATCTACGACTATTCCACGCTCTTCGACCAGTGGTGGCAGCGCGACATCGACGCCATGGTACTGCGCGACCGTCTGCACCCCAGCATCTTCTGCTGGAGTACTGGCAACGAGGTCATCGAACGGAAGAAGATCGAGGTGGTGAAGACCGCTCATCAGCTGGCATCCCGTATCCGCGCCCTCGATCCGCAGCAACGCCCTGTCACCTCGGCACTGGCTGCCTGGGACCGCGACTGGGATATCTACGATCCCCTGGCTGCCGAGCATGATATCGTGGGCTACAACTACATGATCTTCATGGCTGAGAGCGACCATCAGCGTGTGCCACGGCGTGTGATGATGCAGACAGAAAGCTATCCCCGTGATGCCTGGCGCAACTACCAGACCGTACAGACCCACGACTATATCATCGGCGACTTTGTATGGACTGGGCTCGACTATATCGGAGAATCAGGCATCGGACGATACTATTATGAAGGAGAAGTACCTGGTGAGTCGTGGGAGCGACCGCTCTATCCGTGGCATGCCGCCTATTGCGGCGATGTCGACCTCACTGGCTCCCGCAAGCCTATCAGCTTCTACCGTTCGATGCTGTGGAATACTCGTACGAAGGAGCAGGAAGAGGGACTCTACCTTGCTGTGCGCGAACCAGACGGTTATCTAGGCAAGGTCAAGACCTCGATGTGGAGCACCTGGCCGACACAGAACAGTTGGACATGGCCAGGATGGGAAGGCAAACCCATCGAGGTGGAAGTATATAGCCGTGAGCCGAAGGTCCGTCTCTTACTGAACGGTCAACTGGTTGCCGAACAGGACACAAAAGAGATGAAAGCGACCTTCACCCTACCATATCAGACGGGCACCCTATGTGCTGAGGCTGGCGAACAACGCGTGGAACTGCAGACCGCAGGTACCCCTGCCGCCATCCGTCTCACTGCCGACCGCAGCACCCTGAAGGCTGATGGGCAATCTCTTGCCTTCATCACTGCAGAGGTGGTTGACGCTCAGGGGTGCGTTGTTCCTACAGCCGATCATACCCTCACCTTCACCGTGGACGGCAACGCCACGCTCCTTGCTGTCGGCAACGCTAATGTCAAGGATGAAGCGCCCTATTATGATACGACGCATCAGGTATGGCATGGCCGTGCTCTGGCCGTCATCCGCAACAACGGTCGCTCCGGGAAATCAACGCTGAGAGTATCGGCAGAAGGACTGCCATCAACTCAGATCACATTCAGATAACAACCATGACACAGAAAAGAACAACATCGGAGTTCATCACAGAACTCCAGCCGGGCGAGATCTTCGTGTTCGGCAGCAACCTGGAAGGAATGCACGGCGGTGGGGCCGCCTATACCGCCTATCGTAAGTTTGGCGCCATCATGGGACAGGGCGTTGGATTACAAGGACAGAGCTACGGCATACCCACGATGCATGGCGGCGTGGAAGCCATCCGCCCGTATGTGGACGAGTTTATCCTGTTCGCCAAGGCACATCCCGAACTGACCTTCCTCGTGACGCGCATCGGCTGTGGCATCGCCGGATTCACTGATGAAGAGATCGCGCCACTGTTCAGGGATGCACACGACGTGGAGAACATCGTATTGCCCCCCAACTGGTAGAACCTGTCTGAAAACACCTGCACTTTTTCAGCAAAAGGTGGGTCATTATGAAAAAAAAGTCGTACATTTGCAACTACCAATCTTTTAGAAACTTAAAAAACATATCAACATTCCTAAACATGAAACTCTTTTCATACATCAAAAATCAGAAGAGACTGCCAGTCATTATGGCGATGTCAGTCTTTGTCGTCCATTCCATAATGGCTCAAAACTCCAATCCTAGAGGATTGTACAGGCTTACCGAGATCGTTCATCAGGATGGCAAACATCTGGAGACAGGTTATAGACAGTACAGGTATTGCCTGGATAACTCTACGATCGTATTGACCTCCCCCTCTATCGACAACATCGAAAAGTCATTCGATTTCCAGATTACAAGTCCTGACGGGAAACCACTGACCCTCACAGGAGAACTGTCAAAGACAGACAACAAAGGAACCCAGATTATCGGTACCTCAGACAGTACCTTCACCTATCGCTGGTATAACAACCAAAACAAGTCCGACGAGCGACTGTTCCCCTATCAGACGAATATCGACGAGGCATACATGTTGGTAAAAGACTCTACAGATGCAGCACAACGGGCTTTGAACCTGTTGCAGATGAAATTGGGTCCCAAGCAGCACCGTTTACAAGGCATATGGAAACAACGCGGTATACAACAGACGAACGATGCCAGTTCACAGTATTGGATACGACGAGGCAGGATGGACACCTACTTGATCCTCGGAGAGCACGAGGCCGTCATCGCCATTCCCATCCCAGGCTCCCCATCTGCCAATCTGCAGGGTTTCTACACCCCTTGTAGTATTCTCAGCGACAACGCCTTTGAATACGACGGAAAGGCATCCATCGTACACTGGTTTAATGAGGAAACGATTTCCATTACCGCCCTCCAAGACGGACACCCATACGTGACCATCTGGGATCGTTGCGGTCTACCCCAAAATATTCAACAAGCATTCGGCACAGACACACCGCAGACATCGAAAGACCTCTCCCGTTTCTATACGGACGGCTTCATCGAGAAATACGGTCAACAACCCGACTCCATCCGTCAGGCCTATGAGACCTTCGACTATACCATTGATGCCAACGAGCGGAACAACGCCATCTTCCCAGTCTTGATGCGAAGCGGTTTTGAAGATGAGTACAAGGCACTGAAAGACTCGCTCATGGCACGTCTCATGAGAGGTGAGATCAATATTGACGATGCTGTAGGACAATATGTGTTCTGGTTCTATAAAAACTTCGACCGTCATACGAACTGTTCTTCGCAACGCTTTTACAAGTTGCGTTCAGAAGCTTTCGTAAACTACGAGAAACTCATTCCGCAATATGCGCCAGAGCCCGTAGGTTGTAAGGTAGACGACGAGACCTACCTCTTGCGTCTGCCATCAAGTATGGGCGACAAGCCCACCTGGGAATGGACACAGAAGAAGGCCGAGGAGTTCAAGCAGTCAGGCTGCCAATACCTTATCCTCGACCTGCGTGGTAACCATGGTGGCAGCGACGCCTTTGGCGAGATCTTTGCCAAGATGATGTGCGACTGCAGTGCAATGAACGACGAACAGTCTTTCTACAGGAGCAGCACGTTGAACAATGAGCGGTTGAAGAAAATCAGCAGTGTCTATTCCTACATGAACCATATCCTGACAGAGGCGCTCTCGACAGAGGAAGGAGCCCTCATCAACTGGCATACCACCCTCAAAGGAACAGACAAATACACACCGCTGGTGCGTAAGGGAGCAATCATCATCGACAACTACAGTGCCAGCGCCGGTGAGTCACCAGTCCGTTTTGTCCGTAACTACTCCAAGAAACATGCCACCGTCTATGGTCGTGAGCGCACCAACGGCTGTGAGCTGTCAGGCAACTGCAACACAATCCGATTGCCCCACAGCAATCTTTCCCTGACCTACCCCATGACGGTAGACGCCGCCTTTGAGGAAGCCTGCAAGGAGCGGGAACCAGGTCATAAGCCCGATGTCATCATCCCCCTGCCCTATCCTGAGCAGCTCACTGATAACATCGACCCCTGGGTGCTCTGGGTAGCCAAGAAAATGAAGAAATAAAACGATACAAGGAAAGCATGGACAAGAAGACTGTCTTTACAATGTTGCTGACTCTTGCCACCATGACTATTGGTGCGCAGAACCTGTCACATTACAAACGGGTCGTCAAGGAACTGAGCTCCGCCAAGTATCAAGGGCGCGGCTATGCCAAGCATGGTGCCAACAAGGCCGGAAGATTCCTACAGAAAGAGTTCCAGAAGGCAGGAGTGGACGAGGTGACGCTACAACCGTTCAAGTTGGATATCAACACCTTCTGCGGTCAGATGCAGATATGGGCCGATGGCAAGAAACTTCGTGCTGGCATCGACTTCTCCATGCGCGAGTACTCCCCTGGTGTCCACGGAGAGTTCCCCGTTTACCACGTAGATACACTGAACTTCGATGCCGACCGTCTACTGGCCGACCTGTCCAAACCTGAGAATGCCAACTGTATGGTTGCCTGCGAGTTCTGGTTCACCTACCGTCATCGCAAGGTTTTCTCCAAGCTCCAGAAGGCAGGAGAATGCCCCAACGCAGGACTCCTCTATACGCTGGAGGCACCTGTCAAGTTCTTTAAGGCATACGGAGAAAGAGTGATCGACAAACCCATCATTTGGGTAACGCCAGAGGCCATTGAGGGTGTGGAGCGCATAAAGGCCGATGTGGACAACCAGTTCCTGAAGGACTATGAGTGTTTCAATGTCATCGCCAAGGTCGAAGGACAGCGGCACGATAGTTGCTACGTCTTCACAGCCCACTACGACCATCTGGGTAATCTGGGAAAGAAGATCTTCTACGCTGGTGCCAATGACAATGCCTCTGGCACTGCCACCATCGTGACCCTGGCAGAATACTACGCCAAGAACCGTCCTCTGTACGACATGTACTTCATTGCCTTCTCAGGCGAGGATGCCAACCTGCGTGGTTCCACTTGGTATGCCGAGCATCCTAAGGTGCCGTTGAGCCAGATCAGATACCTCTTTAATATCGACATGATTGGTGATAACAACCCCACCCAGTATTGTGAGGTGAGCGAAGAGGGTATGCGCGGCTTCAGACTCTTCGAGCAGATCAACTCCGAGAAAAAACACTTCGAGTCCCTGCATCGCGGCGACCTGGCAGCCAACAGCGACCATTATCCCTTTGCCGAGCGACATGTGCCCTGCATCTTCCTGGAAAATGAGAATGGTGACGCCTTCCAATACTATCACACCATCTTCGACACATATAAGACTGTCCGCTTCGACAGCTACGAGCCAGTATTCCGTCTGGTGCGCGACTTCATAGAACAGTATTAAGGAAGAGGAAAACATAAAAACAATAAGGTCGCTAGCTCTCAAGGACTAGCGACCTATGTTTTTTATGCGAAGCAAAAACCAGTTGACTATTGAATCGCCTCGATCAACTGCTCGCAGATGCTTTTCATACCACTGATAGAGGGGTGTCCGTTCTGTTTATCTATGTCATGCAGTTCGATGAGTTGAACGTTATAATGCTTACAGATCTCACGGAACGACTCGTTAATCGACTCTGCGAGCTCAGAGTTCAACAGAGCATAGACCACTGCACTGGGATAGCGTTTCTGAAGTTTCTCGAGCAGGCATGCGAGGGCTGGACGGAAGCTCATGCAATCCTCCTTCGTCCAGTCAGCATACTGATATTCGCCCACAGGCGACTTAGCCCATGCGTCGTTAGTGCCACCAAACAGGAAAATGATGTCAGGATTACCCAGACTGTCGACACGCGCAATGAAATTGTTACGCGAGAAGTCCATACCACCATAGCCCGTGCCACAGATGGTGGTGCCACCCCAGGAATCGTTCTTTTCCAACTGATAGCCTTTCGCCTTGATATAAAGACTCCACCAGGTCTGCTCCACCTCGACGACGTCATTTCTGTCGTTGGGGTAGAACGAGGAGTAATGAGCAGGGATAACACCCTGGAAGGTGGAATACGAGTCGCCTAGGATAGACACTTTCTTAGTTTGTGCTGAGACAGCGACTGAAACAACTGCCATCAGCGTCAGGATGATTAACTTTTTCATGTTTTAAGTTTTTATTCAACTGCAAAGATATACATTTCATTTCTAAAAAACCAAAAACATAACAAAAAAAAAGAGCAACCTTTTGGGTTGCTCAACTTTTGGCGGAGAGAGAGGTATCTCTCGCGGAAGGAGAGGATCCCTATATTTTTCCGTCTAACACACTGAGAACCAGCACCGTTAGCATTTGTCCCTATGTGGTTCGATTTCTCATCTGTAATTAATTTGTAATACTCTTCTTTTTCGGTCAGATTTCGCTTGTTTTCGCTCATCATAACCTTTTCGGATGCAAAGTTACGAATAATTTTCGATATGTGTACCAGTTGGAGCAAATAATAACATTATTTTCTTTTGTCCGTTCCCTCTACCCTACCTCATGGTGATCATTGAAATGGAAAAGCGATAAAGACAACTCGCGAATTAGACCATAATAATCTATACCATTGAATTACACTCGGGGGAAGGCTTCGCCGTGGGGGCAGACAGTCCCCATTGAGAAATAAAGAAATCACAAAAATGCTGTCCCACCTTATTTTATATGGGACAGATGTTTTGAACCGCTGTCAATCGTGCCAATGTTAACGTGTCGTCAGACCGACATCTTTGGCACGACCTTGTTCGTGGATAAAATCTTTATCTGGATAAAGTGACTACGGTTTTTGTTGACTTTGAGAAAATCTCCTGTTGATTTGAGTGCCGGAACTCGTAAAAAAACATAATTTTAGAAGAAAAACCAAGATATTTGGCAGAAAATGAAAAATTTTCATTATCTTTGTAGCATAAAAACTTTATCGTATGGAAGATGTAAACAGAATTAAATTGGTTCTCGTAGAGAAAAAACGTACCAGCAAATGGCTGGCAGAGCAGCTCGGTGTTAACCCTTCGACTGTCAGCAAGTGGTGTACGAACTCTTCCCAACCAGACCTTGCATGTATATTAAAGATTGCAGATCTACTGGAAGTTGACTTAAAAGAACTCTTTGTGAGAGAGTACAAACAATATCTCCTTTCTCAGGAGTTAAAATGAATAATGTAGCACTATCGCGGCAAGGTCGTTCGTAGGGTGTAACTATATCGTAGCAAGGGCATAGGATAGGTGTAGCTTAGACAGAGCCGAAACCTTCGAGAGAGGTTGGGGAGAGGTTCGAGAGACCTTCGAGAAGCCAAGCCGAGTCTTTCGTTAGGGTAAGAAGAGGGTAAGAAGACCCCAAGAAGAGAGATAGAAGATAGTAAGAAGTAAATAAGAATAAAAACGAGATAGTAAAGAAAAATATGGTAAATAAAGAACCGGGATATGTTTATATTCTCACTAATCCAAGCTTTAGAGAGGATTGGGTGAAAATTGGGAAAAGCAGTCGTCCTGTAGATGTGAGAAGCAAGGAATTGGATAATACAGCCGTTCCTCTGCCTTTCGAGATTTTCGCCACAATGAAGACGGCGAAGTATAACGAGGTGGAGAAACTGGTACATAAAACCATTGACCGCCTCACCGATTTGCGTATCCGACAGAACCGTGAGTTCTTTAATGTTGCTCCGCAAATGGCTCTCGACATTTTCCGCGATATAGCAATGACGATAGATGATGCAGAAGTAACCCTTTACGAAGACAACAAGCCAATAGTGGAAAGCGGGTGCAAGGAACCACAGAAACGAGAGGTAAAACGTCCTCGTTTCAAGTTCTCTATGTGTGGCATTAAGATTGGCGAGCAAGTCACATTCGACCCAACGGGTCTTGTTGTAAAGGTTGCCTCAGATGACAGCATCGAGTATGAAGGACGCATTTATAAACTCTCTCCCTTCGTTGGTACCTTTATGCCAGAAGAACATCGTAACACTTCTGGTGCCTATCAAGGTGCCAAGTACTTCTCGTACAATGGGAAGGTATTGGATGAGATAAGAAAAGAAAAAGAATGTATCGAATAGCTAAGATAGTACATTATGATTACAAAAGATAATTTAGCCGCCCTTTTATTACATCCGAATTTTGGTTTCACGAAAAGGGGTAATATATATAAGAAAGAGTATTCTCAAGGCGCAAGTATTGAAGTAAACACCGATACTCAGAAAATTACATATTCTCCAGTAGATTCTCTTTTCAAAGAAGGCGAATTCCCCACAAAAGACAAGCCGGCTAATGGTTTTGTAATTCATAGGGATACGACATTAAATTTTAGCGCAAATGAAAATTTTGTCTGTTTGGTTTGTACCCATCTTTTGCTTAAAAAGGGATACGAGCCAAAGCATATCGTCTTTGAGCCCGCATTTAAAGTAGGCCACGTAAATAAGCCTTCATATGGCGACATACTTGTTTTTGACAAAGAATACAATCCGCTTGTTTTGATAGAAAACAAAACATTTGGAACGGAATTCAGCAAAGAATGGAACTTGATGCAGAAAGATGGAGGACAGCTTTTCAGCTACCTTGGTCCACTCGTTAATGTTATGGGGCGATGCCAGAATCTTGTTCTTTTTGCTGCCGACTTTGACGAAAAGGAAGTCCTTCTCAAAAACCATATTATCACTCTAAAGGATAATGAAAAACGTCTCAAAGAGTTGGATAATGCAAAGTCATTTGCAGATGCCCAAGGAAAATATTATGAAGTTTGGGATCAGACATACGGAAAGTCATTCGAGACTAAAGGTCTTTTTGAAGACGACATCGAGGCCTATTCTGTTGGAAAACTCAAATATACGATAAATGATTTGAAGGGGTTGTCTCATGCAGAGATACGCCCTATATACCATGAGTTTGCAACGATATTGAGAAATCATGCAATCACCGATTTCGAACATTCGTTTTATATCCTTATCGATCTGTTCCTCTGTAAGATTACCGACGAACTTAACAACCCTGATGACCTACAGTTTTATTATAAAGGAATTGCCCGTGACACGCCCAAGGAATATTGTAATCGATTGTTGAAACTGTACCAGCAGGGAAAGCGGCAGCTCTTTAATGTGGAGGTTGTAAACAAGGATGAGGAAGATATCAAGCAGATTTTTGAAGATACCGGTCGTTCTCTTGTAACCAATGGACTGTTCGCAGGCATCAAGGAGCTGTTTGAAGAAATGAAGTTCTACAACATCAAGAAGTTCAACTTCATAGATGTGGAAAATCGGGAAGAATTTGAAATGAACTTTCAGATTCTGATAAAAATTGCAGCCCTCATACAGGACATCAACCTGAGCTCCAGCGAAACCAACCATTTCTTTGGCGACCTGTTTGAGGGTCTTCTTTCCAAAAACGTTCACCAGACGGAAGGGCAGTTCTTTACACCACTTCCAATAGTCAACTTTATCATCAATTCTTTGCCTCAGTTCCCTAATACCGACAAGGTGAAGGTACTGGATTATGCCTGTGGCGCCGGCCATTTCCTGACCGAGTTCGTAAAGCATTATCCAAAGGCTAAGATATACGGGATAGAGAAAAGCCAAACGTTGAGTCAGGTTGCAAAAATCGCTACTATCATTAATGGCTGTCAGGACTCTCGCATCATCTTTAAGGACTCGCTAAGTCATATAAACACGATGGATGTACGCTATCAAGGGTTTGAAAAAGAGTCTTTTGACTGTATTATTGCTAATCCACCTTATAGCGTGAAAGGGTTCTTAAATACGATGGAGCAAAAAGATCGTGACCAATTTGAACTAGCAAAGACTATCGAAGAAAAAACGTTCTCTACAAATAGGTCGATTGAGTGTTTCTTTGTAGAACGTGCACATTATTTTTTGAAGAAAGACGGTCTAATGGGCATCGTTCTTCCAAGTTCGCTGTTGAGCAACGAAAATATTTATACCAAAACCCGTGAGATCATTTTCGCGAACTTCAACATTCTGGCAATTGCTGTGATGAACAGTCGCACATTTGGCTCAACAGGAACAAACACCGTTATTCTTTTTGCCCAAAAGGTAAAGAAAAACTCAGAGGGGTTGCTCCACACTTTTTTAGACAAAAAGGATTACACCCAATATACAACCAGTAGCGCAATTGATTCCTATATTAAGAAACAGGGTTATTCCAAAGATGAGTATTTTGCGTTTATGCAAGACAATGTTCTTGGAGACAACCTTAAAGAAACAAATGTGTTCAAGGACTATGCCGCAAACTTTAAGAAGAGCAGCATAAGCAAAAGTATCCAAAAAGAATGGTTTGCCAAATCCAGTTACTATTTGGAAGGACTAAAGGAAAGCTCAAAGGAATACAAGAAGCAGTTTGCTCTTTTCTTGTCAAGTGATGACTACAAACAACTAGAAGAAGCTGAATATAAAAGACAATTCGTAGCCTTTGCAAAAGACATAGAATGCAAAAAGCTTAATGTCTATATTCAGACAGAAAACAATATCGTTGCCATTTTGCAGTCCCCACCTGAGAAGGTCAATAATAAGAGTAATAAAGCCGAGGTGGTCAAGTTCTTGGGTTATGACTGGAGCAACCGCAAGGGTGATGAAGGCATCAAGTACCTGACAAGTAAAGTTCAGGAAACCGCAACTTCAGACGACGAGGACGATAAAGATACTGAAATCGTTCAAGCCATCAATTCCATCAAATACATTGAAACGCCTCTTTATAATCCTGGCGATGACAATGATGTTTCAAAATTCTCATACGCACTAAGGAAACATATAACGGGCAGTTGTAACAAATTCTCTTTTGGGACAGCAAAGGCTATTATCGAAAAACCTTTTGTAGGGGAGAATAATGCTCTTTTGCAAATTGCTCGACTTACCGACTTGATTGATTTTGGGAAAACGTCTTTTAATCTTGCTATCAGAACTCTTGTTGAACAAAAGGAGGCAGTGGTTCAGTATAGATGTCCAACAAAACGGTTGGAGCAATTGTTATTACCTATTGACGGTTCATTAACAAAAATCAGCAAAGAAGAAATATTGTCAGAAGGAGAATATCCTGTTATCACTCAGGAAGCGGATAATCTCATTTCGGGCTATACAAACATTAATGAACCGATAACAGATTTGCCGTTGATTGTTTTTGGCGATCATTCGTGTACTTTCAAATATGCCGATTTTAAGTTTGTCAGAGGTGCAGATGGTACACAGCTTATAAAGGTTAACGAAGAAGAGATTCTCACAAAATACCTATATCATTTTTTGCTCACTATTAAGATAGAAAACTCTGAAAAATATGAAAGACATTTTAAGTATTTGAAAAACATTCAAATACCTCTTCCATCGATAACTCAACAACAAAAGATTGAAACAGAATGTCAGAAGATTGATGACGAGTCACATAAGGCAGAAGAAAGAATTTCCGAGTTGCAAGAAAATATTAACGTGATAGTAACTGACATAAAAGGCAAAATAACAAAACTTGGTACTATTGCACAGTTTAAGAATGGACTGAATTATAAAGAAACTCCTGTTGGTGATACTGTTAGTATTGTTGGCGTAGCGAACTTCAAAGATAACAAGTCACCAAAATGGGACGAAGTCAAAACCATTACCATCAGTGATAATGTTGACGACTCTTACCTCTTGCACAAGAATGACCTTGTAACTGTGAGGTCAAATGGTTCAAGAGAGTTAGTTGGTCGTTTTATGCTTATTGATAAGGAACCCGAAGAGCGAACTACATTTTCCGGTTTCTCAATAAGAGTACGTATTGTGTCTGACGAAGTGGATAGCGAGTTTCTTTATTACCTGCTGTCTTCTGCAAATATCAAACAACGTCTTACAACGGGAAGCAATGGTGCCAATATAAAAAGTCTCAACCAGGATTTGTTATCAAATCTTGAAATACCGCTTCCCTCACTATCAGAGCAAAAGAATGTTATCGATAAAATTGGAGCAATTGAAAGCCAGATAGCATCCCTCAAAGCCATCTGTGACGAAGCTGCTGATCGCAAAAAGGCAGTTTTACATCGAGAATTAATTGAAGACGACAAGCAGGAAAGTACTATCGAGACTGTTGAAATTGACACAGAGAAAGACGAATCCAAGGCGATTATTCTCCCTGAATATCGCGAAGGATGCATTCCCCTTTATACATTACGTGCAGCCTGTGGCTATTTTGAGGATGAAGAAGTTCCCGAAGAAGAGGGCTGGGTGGATGCTTCTAACAATGGTTTTACTCCCGACCCAAAGCGTCATTTCGTGATTCATGCTAAAGGCAATTCTATGTTGCCAAAGATAAAGGATGGCGATCTCTGCGTATTTGAGTGGTATAGAGCAGGTTCACGCAATGGTGAGATAGTGCTTACTCAAAGCAGCGAATTTGATTCTGATTATGGTGGCAAATATACCATCAAGAAATACCATAGCGAGAAAGTGGTGACAGAAGAAGGCTGGCAACATAGCAAGGTAGAGCTGATTCCGTTGAACAAAGACTTTGATGTGATTGTGCTTGACGAAGAGACCGAATATAGAACTATTGGAATTCTAAAGTGTGTTCTGTAACAGGAGTGGCAACGAAACGTTATAAAGATAGATGGCAAGACAGACAAACATATTAGATGTTCTAAACACTTCTCCGAGTGTAGCATTGCTGCGAGCAAGGAGCTGCAATATGATTATTGAGTTCTTCACTGGTGTCTTTGAAGATACCACTGCCATCTCACATGAAAATATTCATAGCCTGTTAGCTGATTTCCTCAATGATCATGGTGTTGAAGTTGATGAAGAAAATGACATTCTTTTTTCTGACACATACGAGGAGAAAGCGGCTAAATACGTCAAAAGGTGGACTGAAAATGGTTTCCTAACGAATTACAGGAATGAAGATGGTGAGATTTATTATGAGCTATCATCACATTCAAGTAAAGTTATTGATTGGCTATCTGGCTTAAAACGCGAAGAATATATTGGCACAGAATCAAAATTCAAGTCAATCATCACACAACTGCGCGAACTGGTTGAATATACTAGCGAGGACAGAGAAAAGCGACTACAGATTCTTGAAGACAAAAAGCTGGAGATAGAGCAACAGATACAACGTCTGCAAATGGGCGATGACGTTAAGATATTCGAAGAATATGAGATAGTGCCCCGATTCCAGCAAGTAAGCAAATTGGCAAAAGAATTGTTGTCTGATTTTAAGGATGTTGATGATAACTTCAAAAATATCATCAAAGATATCTATCAGAAACAAATTGATCCGACATTGAATAAAGGTGGTATTCTGCAATATACCTTTGATGCACTGGATGAACTGAAATCAAGTTCACAAGGAAAAAGTTTCTATGCCTTCTGGGAGTTCCTTCTATCGCGTGACATGCAGGACGAACTGGAGCAACTAATTAACAGTCTATTTAGTACACTTCAGGATAGGGATATAGCGAGCGATGACCGCTTCCTGCAGAACATGGTTTCTCACCTCTATGAATCAGGACGCAAGGTGTATCAGACCAACGACAAGATGGCAGACAAACTCAGTCATATCATACGTGAAAATGATGCTGTCCGTTCTGATGCAGCCAAGCGCATCGTTCAGGAAATCAAAAATTCACTTATAGAGATATCAAAGGCTAAAGGTAAGCCAGACATATCATTAACCGTCGAAGATGGATTGGATATCAATATTCCATTTGAAAGGAAAATCACTTTTGAACAAAGTGAAAGTACAGAATATAACCAGCAGCCAGAGAACTATGTGTTAGATTTTGACAGTTTAAATGAGATTGGCAAAGTCTTTAGTAATGTAATAATAGATCGAAAGGTTATTGAGCATAACTTAAGAGAAGTATTGAAAAATAAGGGACAGACTACCATAGCAGAAGTTGTTAGCCTGCATCCATTAAATCAAGGACTTCCTGAACTTTTTGCCTACTTCAGTGTCTTAAACCATTTCTCACATAAGACAATCAATGAAGACAAACAAGAGGCTATCATTTTTGACGAGAGCCAAAAGAAACGAATAATAATCCCTGAAATTATTGTGTCACAATGAACGAGATAAAACCATATTCTAAAGCAATTGTCTATCTGTTAAGAAAGACGGCAGAGAAATCTTCTCCTGTGTGGAACGACATACTTCTATACCAAAGCGAAATACAGGAATACCTATCTGTGATAGGGTTGGAGCTTATAGTAAAGAAAGACGAAGGTTTTGCTTTCGTTAAGCAAGTGGTATATGATGATGATACCACCATGAATCTTGTAACTCGGAGACAGTTGGGATTTGAAGTTTCTATAGTGGTTATAGTACTTAGACAATTGCTTGAAGACTACGACAGCAATCCTACAGAAACACAATCTTTAGACCGGATAATAACAACAAACGAGATAAAAGATGAAGTACGACTATTTCTACCAGAAAGTTATAATAAGGTGAAGTTGGAGAAAGATTTGGACACCTATATTCAACGAGTTGCCGAACTTGGGTACCTAAAAGAAGTGAAGCGAAACGGTGATGATGTGCGGTATAAGATACATCGCATTATCAAAGAAAAGGTGACGATAGAAGATTTGGATTTATTCAAGAAAAAACTATATGAGTATGCTGGCACAATATGATTTATTTACAACCAATCCTGGCACTACCGGTTATCGGTTGAGCTATATGGAAATATTCAATTGGGGAACATTCCACAATAAGGTATATCGAATTGAGCCACAAGGTAACAACTCATTGCTCACAGGAGCCAATGCTTCTGGAAAGAGCACATTGATTGATGCATTGCTGACACTGCTAGTACCTGCAAAAAAAAACAGATTCTACAACCAATCATCTGGTAATGAGAAGAAAGGTGACCGCACAGAGGAAACATACGTGCTCGGAAATTATGGCAACATTCAATCTGAAGGTGAAGCATCAACAAGGAAGCAGCAACTTCGAGACAAAAATTCCTATTCTGTAATCCTCGCTTCTTTCACCAACAACTTTAAAAACGTAGTAACTCTATTTCAGGTGCGCTGGTTTGTAAATGGAGAATTGAAATGCACGTTTGGCTTTTCTGCAAAAGCTTTGCATATAATAGACGACTTTTCTGCATTTGATTCCAAGGGCTATTGGAGGAAGACATTGGATAGAAAATACAACGTTAATGTGCCCAAGAAGCAGATTGAATTCTATGACACCATAAAGGACTACAAAGACCGCATAGTACACTCAATGGGCCTACGTTCAGAGAAAGCCCTGACGCTATTTAATCAGATTGTTGGCGTTAAGGTGCTGAATGATCTAGATGACTTTATTCGCAACAATATGCTTGAGCAACGTGATACAGAGGAAGAGTATAATCGTCTGAATGATAGTTTTGCAAGATTGATAGAGGCAAGGACTACTATTGAAAAAGTAAGTGAGCAAATTGTGCAGCTTAAACCGATTGATGAGAAAGCCCGACAGCTGGAAAATATTGCAAAAGCACTCAGTGAGTTGCAGACGACACGAGAAATGGCCGTGTATTGGTTCGCCAAAAAAAACATGGAACTGGCAAATGCCAAGTTGGTGGAACTGAATGAAAAGTTATCGAAACTAAATGAAGAACTCACAAAACTTAACGCTGACAAAGAGGATTTAAAAGGTAGAGAGCGTGCTTTATCTTTGGCTATTGAGAATGACAATGTTGGCCAACAGATAAAAACCTTAGAAAAAGAGATGCAGGGGCTTGAACGGACAAAGCAAAGTCGTCAGAAGAAGCTTGATGAGTATAACAAGAAAGTTAGAGAAGTCGGATTTTCAGAGAACCCTGCTGAAGTTCTGTTCTTAGAGAATCGTGAGAAGGCTCGAACAGAGAGGGATAATTGTGGAGCCACGTTGAATGAGAAGAACGAAGAATGGCGTCTGGCAAAAAACGAAGAAGAAAGAATTGGCGAAGCAATTACATCAAATATTGAAACGCTTAATACCCTACAAAAAAACAAAAACAATATTTCTGGTCGTGTGGCAGAAATAAGAGAGATGATTTTGCTGGAGGTTCATGCTAAACCAGAAGAAATACCTTTTATTGGAGAACTTATCAGAGTTAAGGATAGCGAGAAGGTATGGGAGACTTCCATAGAGAAGATACTACACAATTTTGCACTACGATTAGTCGTTCCTGAGAAGTACTATCGACAAGTAAGTCAGTTTGTGAATGGTCACGATTTGCAGGGCAGAATTGTATATCAACGTTATGAGAACACGACTTCATTAACCAGTTTCCAGTTCAGAGAATATAATGAGAACAGCCTAATTGAGAAGATTGAGTTCAACCCCAAAAGCATCTATTCGGAGTGGGTTAAAGATGTAATTATAGAGAATTACAACTATATCTGCGTGGATGATTTGGATGAGTTCTATCGCTATGGCGAGAAAGTTGTTACAAAAGAAGGACTCATAAAGTCTACCCATAACAAGCATGAGAAGGATGATCGTCCACAAATTAACCGTCGCGAGAATTATGTTTTAGGCTGGGATAATAAAGAGAAAATCGCAGCTATTAGGGAATTTGTCAAACAACTACAGGCAGAACAAAAAGATGCCATACAGAAAATACGAGGAATAGAAGCTAAAATTGCCGAAATCGGTAAACGCAAAGACATTTTCAATGATATTTTCAAACTATATACTAGGTTTGAAGAAATCAATTGGGAAGAAACAGCAAGAACTATTCAAGAGAAGAAGGAAGAGAAAGAGAAGTTAGAAGCTGCGAATAGTAAGGTAAAAGAACTGCAAGAACAATTACAGAAAGTACTAACAACTTTGAAGACGTTAGAGGATGTCACAATCAAGTCAAAGGATAGGGAAATCTATCAAATAGAACAAGTAGAATTGGTTGTGGCTAGTAAACGTCTAAAAGAAGCTCAATCTATTTTGAATGCGACAGGAGTAGTTGGGGTGTCTTCATTTGAAGAAAGCAATCCTGAAGTTCTTGGCATCAATTATGAAAATAGTGAAGAAAGACAAAAATCTTTTCAGTCAAATATAAAACAGCAAGAAGAGGGGAAAAAAGAAGAGAAGAACAGGATTGAACGCGAAGTTTCAGCCTTGATAACTCAGTTTAAGAATCCATCAGAAGAGATTCTGCAAAAGTATAGAGACTGGCGTTCTGATGTCCATACCCTTCCTGACGCACAAAACTTGCATCTTATCAGCGAATATCAAAAGTTTTATGAAAAACTGAAGAAAGAAGACTTGGTTCGACATGAGCAGAGATTCAATAGCTATCTACATGAAACGCTGACCAATCAGGTGTCTTCGTTCAGGATGTTCTTTGTTGGTTGGGAAAAGTCCATCAAGGATACTATTGAAATGTTAAACAAATCGCTTAAGGCTATAGATTTCTGTACTTCTCCTTCTACATATATCCAGCTGGTGAATTTCAAGAAAGCGAATGCTGATATTGCCGAATTTAGAAAAGAGTTGGAAAGTGCCATACCCAATATACGTGAAGTTGATTCTTCGATTGATGGCAGACGCAATCACTTTGAACAAAAAATACAGCCTCTCATCCAACATCTCCGAGACGAACAATGGCGTAGGAAGGTGATGGATGTAAGAAACTGGTACTCATACCGAGCAGAAGAATTCTACAAAGAAACAGAACAAAAGCGCAACGTATACGAAAGTATGGGTCAATTGTCTGGAGGTGAGAAAGCTCAACTTACATACACCATTCTTGGTTCAGCCATTGCATATCAGTTTGGTCTGACCAAAGACGGACTGCAATCTAATTCTCTTCGATTTATTGCCATCGATGAGGCTTTCAAAGCCCAGGATGAAGACAAAGCACGCTATTTGATTTCTCTCTGCAAACAATTGCATTTACAGTTGCTTGTGGTAACCCCTAGTGATAATATCCATATCGTAGAGGATGACATTTCTTTTGTGCATTATGTAGAGCGCAATGGCAATGAATCACGTCTGTTTGATATGCCTATTGAAGTCTTTAAAGAAGAACGCGAAAAATTCTTAGCCAATGATAACGCCAATTGAAATTAAAAAGAAAGCGGCAAATAAGTACAAGGCTTATTTACAGTCAATCGTTGAAGGTGAGACTTTCAACCCAATAGTCATTATTGGTGATAAGAAACCAAACGAGGATACCGTCAAATTTGAGGAAGAGTTGACTGAGTTAATTAGTTGCTCCAAAGAGAAGAAAGGATATGGATATTTTATCGAATACCAAACTGTAAAAACGAAAAGACATGGGATACAGGATATTCCAATATCTATCAGTTTCCAGAGCGAATTCGACTATCTTAAATATATCAATAAAGAAAAGGATACAGTAAAATTCAAGAAAGACATAACTAGCATTCTCTCATCATTTCCTGAACTGAAAGATTGGATTTGCAAATATCCTATTAAAGTGATAGAGAATGATTGGGAGAGTTTGCTCAAAGTATGCAAATATTTCAAGACAGTACCCCAACCACATCTTTATATTCGTGAGTTGCCAATACAGGTTCATACCAAATATATTGAAAGCAACACTGGAATAATACGTGAATTGCTTGATATAATTATAGCTGAACACATTAATGTAGATGAAAAGCAATTTGAGAGCCGCTTCAATCTTAAATTTGACGAAACATTAGTGCGCTTTCGAATATTAGACGAGGCCATTAGTCAGCAACTATTTGGGGGTATTGATGATATAAGTATTCCAATAAGTGAGTTTCAACATTTATCTCTTCCCATTCAGACCGTGTATATAGTGGAAAACAAAATGAATATGCTAACTTTTCCTGCTCAAAGTAATGGAATAGTAGTGTTTGGGAAAGGATTCGGTGTTGATATAATGAAGAATGTTGAATGGCTCAAGACGAAAAAGATCTATTACTGGGGAGATTTAGATGCTCATGGATTTCAGATCCTTTCAGAGATTAGGACTCATTTTGAGCAGGTGGAGAGTTTCATGATGGATAAACATACATTCGATTTGTTTTATGAAGGAGATAAAGGTACAGAAACAAACGTAGAAAAGGATTTGTGTCTTACATCTGAAGAAAATGAAATGTTCAAATATCTCAAAGAATACAATTTGAGGTTAGAGCAAGAGAAGATTCCACATGAATATGCTAGGACAAAGATTCCACAATAAAAAGAACAATAGTAACAGAAATAAAAACGTTATAAGAATATATGAGACTACCAATTAATATAGAAGAATTGCTCGGTGGACGGGCTGTAGAGGGTGACCGCATAGAGTATAAGACGGGATGGAATCCGGATGCTATCTACCGTAGCGTGTGTGCTTTCGCCAACGACTTTGACGAGACGGGTGGTGGTTATATCGTGGTGGGTGTGAAGGAGGTAAACGGTCGTCCTGTCCGTCCCGTCATAGGTATTGATCCCAATCAGATTGAGCCTATCGAAAAGGATATGGTGGGATTCAACAATTTGATGCAGCCTTATTATCAGCCACGACTGTATATCGAGGAGGCCGACGGAAAGACGATTCTGGTCATCAAGGTGTCGGCTGGCGAACGTCGCCCTTACAAGGTGCCTGACCAAATTACCGCCAGACAGAAGACATACAACTACTACATCCGATACAACAGTAGCAGCATTGTGCCCAAGGGTGAATATGAGCGCGAACTGATAAACCTAGCCAACCGTACGCCGTTTGACGACCGAGGGAACGACCAGATAACGCTGAAGGACATCTCGCCGCTGCTGCTGCACGACTATCTGGTGAAGGTGAAAAGCAGCCTTGCTAACGAGTCGTTGACAGAGAACATGGAATCGGTGTTGGAGCAGATGGAATTGCTGGAGCCAACACCTGAGGGATATAGCATCAAGAACGTGGCGGCCATGATGTTCGCAGAGCGTCCAGACCGTTTCTTCAAGCAGTCGCAGATAGACATTGTTGTTTTTCCCGAAGGACGAGAGAAGAATCCCAACAACATGATTGAAGTAGAGCCTATCAGGGGCAGTGTGCCAACGATGATAGAGAAGACATTGAGTTATTTGAGCACCAATGTCATCAAGAAACAGATACTGAAGCCCAAAGACCGAGAAGAGTCTGACAAGTTCTACAACTATCCGTATCAGGCATTGGAAGAGACTGTCGTTAATAGCCTGTATCACAGAGACTGGACGATTAGGGAGCCGGTAGAGATAACCATTGAGCCGGACAGAATATCGATTCTGAATTTTTCTGGGCCTAACCACACCATTCCGATGGAGGCCATTCGAGAGGGTAAGTCTCTCCGTTCACGCAGGTATCGCAATCGCAGATTAGGTGAATTCCTGAAAGAACTGGATCTGACAGAAGGAAGGGCGACAGGAATCCCAACGGTGCAGGAGGAACTAGAAGCCAACGGCTCGCCTAGGGCGACTATCGAGACTGACGAGGAGAGGACGTACTTCCTGATAGACATTCCTTGCCATCCAGAATTTGTGAAAGAAACGCTCTCGGTAGAACAAATTGGCGTAAAAGGTGGCGTAAAAGGTGGCGTAAAAGGTGGCGTAAAAGGTGGCGCAAAAGAACTATCTGATATTCAGGAGATTATTGTAAAAGAAATGCTATTCGACCCGTCTATTACGACCAGTGAAATGGCGCAAAAGACTGGCATAAAGTTCAGAACTCTCCAGCGACATATCTCTCAGCTTCAGGCAATGGGGATTGTTGTCCGCAAAGATGGTCGAAAAGAGGGTTATTGGGTAGTTGTAAAAAACAAATAGTCTTCTATTACAATGCCAGCCATTATAACAGATTCATTCGACTACAACGATATAGTCAGGGTGCTTGACCTTGATGAAGCGTTCGTGCATCATCAGATTGATGCGCTTCAGCCGAAGTATTGGCGTGTTGTGATAAAGACAAAGCCCAAGGGGCTGAAGATTTTCGCACCTGTGATGGTGAGCGGCAACAGGGGCATCGATTATATGATATACATGCTGAGTCGAGACTGGCAGATAACAAAGAAGCAGCGGTTGCTCGACTACATGTATTTCGGGGTATACCGCCAGACGGACGGCTTTCACCTTGTAGGCTTCATGTATCTTGATTCCAATCCTTTGGCAAAGCCGGAGAAAGCATTCTTTACCCCACACTTCTTTGACAGGTATAAGGAGAGGACTGGCTTGCCGATGGATATGCCAAAGATGGAGGTGATGAAGAATTGGATCATGAAGAATCTGCATCTCAACTCCGATGCGCAAGGCAATGAGAAATACCCCGATGGCATCTTCTGCGCTTATCCAAGTGGTGTCGCCTTAGGGAGAGAACTGCCTGACGGTAATAGCGAGATGAAGACTTTTATCACCTATGATATGCTGCGAGGAGAGCAAATTGAGAAAGGTGAAAACCAAAGCAGAGCTGCCAAGGTGCAGGAAGAGGAGGGTTTCAGGAACTGTAAGGAGTTAGTAGATAAACTTGTGAAATATGGCATACACCTATAAATATCCAAAGGAAGCTCTATTGGCTTATGGAAACATGGGGTAAAGGGGTGAGCGCAATTGGCGCATGATGTCAAGCAGTCGCTCTGCACTGCCGCTACGAAATTTAAGAGGGAGTGTTTTGAGTCGCTCGCTCTTCTGTAATGAAAAATGAGAAGCCTTGCAGACGAGTGAAGAGGTTTTCGTAGTTGATCTTTACTTGTGCCTCCATCTTCGCAAACAATTCTTCATTGTCCTCATCTGCCAGATGCATATACAGTGCATCGCCTCGCATAGGTGAATGTGGTGCGAAGGCCGTTCCTTTTGGAACCAAACACCTATCACCACCAGTAAATGGAGCCGCAAAATGAACCAAGTACTCCAGTTCTGTGTCCTCTGCCAGTTCAAAGACGTTCTCATCAATCTTCAATGCTTCAATCTGTTCCTGTGTAGCCATATCATTCTTTTTGGTGGCAAAAGTAGCACATTTTCATCAAAGAACCAAGGAAAATGAGTCCACAAGGCTTGTGATGATAACTTTTTCAGTTTTTTATGCTTATAATTGGGAAATAATTCGTATCTTTGTGGTCAGAATTTGGCAAATCAGAAAAGAGACACCTAAAAACCATAATATATGGACAAAATAGATTTTGTAGAACTTGCAACATTCTGTGTAAACAGATACAAAGAGACTCATACGGGTTCTGGAGAACGATATGAAGGGACTCTGTATGCCGCTATTTTTGACAATAATGAAGTACGTTGTTCGACAACGCCACATATATTGCGTAACGCCGAACAGTGTATTTTAATTCATCACAGAAGTCAGATTGCCATTTCTAATTGGTACTCATGGTATTTTGTCGAGTATATCAATACAGAAGGATGCGTGTGTGGTAGTAATTTAGACAATGGCTATTCGCTAGATATTAATGCATGGGGTAGCTTTGCAAACCAAGTAATGAGCTTAGATTATAATGGCTCTCACTTGTATTGGTGTGATGCCCCTTGGGATTTGCATCTCCCTCAAATTTGGGAATTGTATAATAGGATTAAGAATGTAAAATCAGAAAAAGAAATTAATCTTATTGTAGATCTCTTCAGTAAAGATGAGAAAATATTGAAATTGGAGAAAGAAATAGAGAATTTTACTTTTTCTAATCATCTTTTAATGCAGGAACGGAATCAATTTAGAAATCTATTGAAAGAGATCCGTGATATAGTAGAAAATAAGGGATAGAGTATTATTTGTATACAATACAATATAATAGAACGACCAAATAATATTGAAAAAGGTCTTATATGGGAGGATTATTAGCATTTAGAGTCGGCAATTTCGACAATACTGCAGAAAGAGAACAGTTCCGTTTTCTTTGTGAGAAGCTAAAGGCTCACTATGAGAATTCGAATGATTTCTGTGTGTTTGCTGGTAACTATAACATAGGATGTGAATTAGATGCTTTGTTTATAAAGAAGGACGCTATTATTGCTATCGAATTCAAAAACTATGGTGGAACTATTGTTGCCACAGAAAATGGTGAATGGAAATGCGACGGACAAATCATAAAAGGTGGTTCACGAAAGACAGTATTGCAACAAGCAAGAATAAATCACTCAATTGTCAAAAAAGAACTCAAAGCTTTAGGAGTGAATAGCAAGAACATAAAAGATGTACCGACTTTGGTGATATTTAATCAGCCCATTAAGCTGGAAAACCTGCTTTGTGCCACTACAAAATCTTGGCTTCATATAACTGACAACGAACATTTTATAGAGAAACTGGACGATATTACTTGTCCCCATACAGATCTTGATCCTTTGGGTATTGTGAATCTTGCCGAATTGTTAAACCTCAACTCTTTCTATCTGGCTGAGTTCAGCAATGCCAATTATGATAAACCAAAAACATCTCCAGAACAACTATCTGTTTTTGAAGATATAAAAATATACGAAGGACATTCTCACAATTCCATCAAACAAACAGAAATATCGCAAGATGACAAACAAGAGCATATAGATCTTCAAGAAGGAGATGTAGTCAATGAACAAGAAATACAAACTGAAGAGAGCGCCGCCCTTAAAGGTTTTGTAAAACAGATACTATCTTCTGTCTTAAAACTCTCTGATGCTGTTGTTACAGTGTGGGAAGGCATTTCTTTACAGTCGAAACTTGCAAAATATGGCATCACTATACATAATAAGTATTTGGTTAAGGTTGAGTCAACCGGGATAGGAACTCATTGCTCAAAACTCAGCAAATTTATTAATCATGAAGTAAAAGCAATAAACCCTGATGTTATTTGTTGGCAAGATGGTGATACGATAGATGAGTTACAAAAGAATACCGAACGGTCTAAAATCGTTTATGATAAAATGGATCATTCAGCCACAGATAATGGTTCCGTTAAGTTCCATAAATCTAAAACAATTATTCCGCACTGGCTTGATCTTGCTTTATTTAATAATCTCGGAGCCATCTATTCTCCAGAATACAAAAAATTTGAATATAATTTAGACACGGACTCTGAAGATATTAAAGTTTATTTAGGAACGTATTTCCCTCGAAGCTATGCGGAATCTTTTTGCATATTTGATGATTTGTTCAAATCTCATCAATATCTGGAAGTCCTGAAAAAAATGCCAGAAATTAACATTCTTGACTTTGGATGTGGTACAGGTGGAGAGTTAATTGGGTTGGTGGTTACACTTTCAAAACATTTAGCAGATTATAAAACAATAAATATTATTGCAATCGATGGTAATCATGAGGCTCTTATTGTTTTGAAAGAATTGGTTGGAGTGTTGTCATCGAATGTGCGTCACAATATATCACTCTTATGTGTAGAGAAGACTATTCAAAGCAAAAATGATTTGCAAATTGCAGATGTGCCAGTTTGCCATTTTATTTTAAATAGCAAGATGGTTTGCGAACTTATATCGAGAAAGAAAATCGAAGGAAACTGTTATTATACAATA
Organism: Prevotella aff. ruminicola Tc2-24; assembly: GCF_900110895.1. Classification (GTDB taxonomy): domain Bacteria; phylum Bacteroidota; class Bacteroidia; order Bacteroidales; family Bacteroidaceae; genus Prevotella. The sequence goes on from NZ_FOIQ01000001.1 coordinate 945,489, forward strand.
GCCGATAGTTTATCGAGACTATTAGATGATGTCGGCATACTTTATATATTAGATGTAACGACGAAAGATGAACATTCAATGCTTTTCTATCCACAACTTATGACTCAAGGATTAAATGATTTCGTATCAAGTCACACAAAATATGCGACTCTCTTACCCTTGGCATGTGACAATTGGAAAGATTGTAGGGATGCATGTTTTATGCAACAAACTTTCATTGTTAGCCACTCAAGAAGAAGTGGTGATGAGAGCAGAGTTTGTTATCGTATCATTTGCAAAAAGACACTTAAAGACATTTTTATTCCCGATGACACCTTACTAAAAGGATGTTCTCATATAATTCATCCTCAGAAATATAAGCAAAATGACAATTCATCATTGTGTCCCAAAACTGCGAATGGAAATAGAGTAATTGATTCATATAACATAAAACTATAATATTATGCCAAGAAGAAGTTTTTACGTAAAAGACTCGGAACTTGATGATTATCAGGTAAAAGTTATTAACAGAAGGACTGATAAGTCTTTCATCGTCAAGGGATGTGCTGGCAGCGGAAAGTCAATTCTGGCTTTGTGGAAAGCTAAGCAGATTCAAGACGAAAATAGAGGGACATATATGTATGTTGTTTTTACAAAAGCTCTACGACAATACATGAATGATGGAATCCAACAAATTGGGCTTTCAGAGAGAAACGTGGTGAATTTTGATGCCTGTTTTTCATGGCTTAAAGATGATTTAGGAAAGTGGGAACGGGGATCATGGAAAAAAGGCACATACGACTATATTATTGTAGATGAAGCGCAAGATTTCTCGAAAGAGGATATTGAATTATGTAAATCAAAAGCAAAAAAAGCATTATTGCTATATGGGGACTCTGCACAGCAGTTATACAGCTTTATTCAGGACAAACAAACAGTTTCTATGGAAAAAATACGTGATATCACAGGTTTCCCAATGGAACAGTTGGTTTTTAATCATCGAATGCCAAAAAAAATTGCTAGAGTTGCGCAGTATCTAAACTCCGAGGATGATGATTTAGAAGGTCGTTGTACTGAAGAAGGAACAGATAAACCGAAAATTCTCGAATATCCCACACTGGAAAAACAATATGATGCCATCATTGATCTCATTAAAAATAAGCACATGGAAGATGTGGGTATTCTATTTAGGCAAAACGACGAAGTTGAGGAGGCATATAGCTATTTTCAAGAGCATGGCATGAATGTCGAAGCGAAATATGGAAGATTCATGGACTTAGACTTTAATTCGGACAATCCCAAGTTGATGACATATCACAGTTCGAAAGGACTCCAGTTTGAAAATGTCTTTTTACCAGATTGCTCGGTTGAAGATGAGGAAAACAGAAATCCTCTATACGTAGCCGTTACTCGTACTTATCGCTCCTTATTTATATTATATTCCGGAAATCTATCAAGTTTATTCGATGATGTGCCAGAAGACTTGTATGATACCTCTCTTGCTTCAGCCGGTCCTAAACTTAAACTTTAAATTATTCTCATCATGAAATTATATATTCCAACATGCACGTTGAATTTCAACAATATATTTTCAACCGAATCAATTTCTCCTAAAGCGTTCTATCAAAGAAGGGAATTCGGCAATAAACGATTTTATCCTGTCGAAGCCAACAGCCTCGATGGTGTAGTTCTTCTCTACTCTAAATATCCTCGATATGATGTGGAGGATTCAGAATTGGAGAACTATCCGATGGTTATTGAAATAGAAAGCGATGATTATCCTTCTGGAATTATCAAGAAACAGGTTTCACATTCTGGAGTAGAAGTATATGTTTCTGCTTCTACAATATATCTGAATCCTTTTCATACAAAAATTTACTTCGACAGTTATGCGGAACGACAAGGCGTATTAACAAAAGCGGCTCAAAGTTTGGAAAACAAGTTTGAGAAACTCTATGGCGCTAACCTTGTTGTCAAACCGCAAACGAAGAAAGGGTTCTTTGACAACGTCAAAGACCTCTTTTCCAAGAATGACAGCGATGAGTTCGAATGGGATTCTTCTTATTTGCCAACAGAGATAGACGCAGACATATCAAATATAGAACAAGACAGGAAGATAGACCGTATTAGAGGATTTGTCTATTGCTATCTGATTGGGGCAAATATGACAGTTAGTTCAGATGTTGCAGAATTGAAGTCACTGGCCAGAAGAATGCGTAATACACTTTCTGCTATCGTGAATTCACCAACCCACACTCCTTCTGAGTTACAAGATGAATCTCTGACAAAAGACATCAAGGAGTTTAATCGCATCTATTCTTCCATTGATGAAGATGCACTATATAATGCCAATATCATAGATATGCGGCTTAGTAGAAACCCCTTGAAATTGGAGAAACAAGACGTTATTGCATTGTTGGAATCACTTGACATCTATACGGAATTCTGCTCAAAACTGCATTTGAGAAGAGTATACGATGCCAACGACTTGTGGAAGTGTGTGGAGTTTTATTCTCCTGAATCATATAATACTGCCGTAGATACCTTGAATTCTGTTGTAAGGAAGATAGAACTTAGAAGCATTTCCAAAGGCCAGAAGAACGAAGTCAAAGAACTTGTTCGAATTGGCAATGATGGCAGCGTTAATGTGCTCGACAAAACGGTTAAGCCCGAATTCTATGATAGTTTACTTAATTCCCAAATAGGAAATGAGTATGAAGCTGTCAAGAACGAAAATGGGATTGACGAGCCCTTGGCAATTGCCTACAATGGAGGTAAAATCCTCCAACGGATATTAGGAGATAAATGGAATGAATCTAAATGGGCTAATTATATTAATGCCCTGTTGAGCCATCTGCAGGAGAGTTCCGCTTTTGACTTGTATTCTATAGACAATGATGTATTAAACTCTTTTGCGGCGTTCTGCCAAAAAGGTGACAATATAGATCGACTGTCTGAATATCTCGTACAATGCGGATTTAACAACTACCGTCTAGCATTCGGCTTGTATGGTGCAACACGTGGTTTCGCTTCTTTGCCAAAAACGTTTACTTCTACACTAATAAACGGAGATAGAGACTATTATAAGAGTTTTGTTCTGAATGTTTATCAACAGTTGTTTGGTGTTAGTATCTCAAATGCGGAATTCCCAACACAATCTAATTCTTTCGAAATTCGTGAAAGCAGCATTGGGACAACTATCATGGGAAATATTAGCAAGATAGAGACAAAGCCATCGAAACAAACTCAGGTTATTAGTGCTGTGAGTCAAGCACTTGAACTAGAGGATGCTGTGCAAAGTCCCAAGGCTTTTATGTACATTTTTGATAGTTTCCCAAACATTAAAAGAACAAAAGCATATAAGGCTTTAGAGAGTGCAGATTTTGAGCATGATACTACTCAATATACCCCAGAAGAGTTTCGTTCAAAAATTTACAGAATTATAGGGAAAGAAGCACTTAAAGGGCAAAAGGAAAAAGTAGATGCTGCAATAGAGTTAGAAGCAAAGCGACAGGACCCTAAGGCATTCCTTTACATTTTGGATAATTTCTTAAAACCGTCAGATTTGGCATATAAACGAATTGCCAAACTTGTTGACTCAAACTCCTCAGTGATAGGAGTAGCTTCATCTTCAACAAATGATACTGCAATACAACCGACTTCGAGACCTATCCTAACTGATGACAGATGGATTCCCGTATGCGCAAATATGATAATTGACGATAAAGCGAAGAAACGTTTCATTGTTGATATGGAATGGTTTGTGGATAATCACAATGAATGGTATGAAGACCAAAAGAAAGGGAAACAAAGGGGTATTTATGCTGGTTACGACAAATCAAACGAGAAAGTTATCGAAAGACTGAGAAAATACTTGGAAAACAAGTTACATCCAACAAACGACAAAATAATGTGGCTTGCTGATATTTATAGGAATATACCTATTGAGAAAATCGTAAGTTATTTACAGAGCATTTATGTCAGCAGATAAAACGTATATTACAACTGATAATGGCAGACAGGTAGAAGCTACAGCACCTGTTATTATATCTGCCAGCCGTTCTACAGATATACCAGCCTTTTATGCCAAGTGGTTCTTTAATCGCTTGGCAAAAGGCTATTGTGTATGGTACAATCCCTTCAACCAACAGCCAATGTATGTGTCGTTCAAGAATTGCAAAGTTATTGTGTTCTGGACAAAGAATCCTGCTCCTATCATCCCTTATCTGCCAGAACTTGACAAGAGAGGAATACACTACTATTTTCAGGTTACGCTGAATGACTATGAACAAGAAGGATTTGAACCTAATGTACCATCTGTAAAGTCGCGACTAAATACTTTTATTCAGTTATCAGAATTAATTGGAAAAGAACGCGTAATTTGGCGCTTCGACCCATTGATTGTAACACCGCAACTAACTACACAGATGATGTTGTCTAGAATAAGAGGATTACACAACTGCCTGAAAGATTATACAGAGAAACTTGTATTCAGTTTCGTTGACGTGAAAGCCTATCGAAAAGTACAGGCTAATCTTGTAAAAGAAACTTCCTTCTTTACCAAGGACGATGTAGAACAGGCTGAGATGACATACGAACAGCGGATGGAGATTGTCAGAGGATTAGTGGCAATGCGAGATATGTATCCCAAGCGAATTCAATTGGCAACATGTGCTGAGGACATAGACCTGGAACGATACGGAATAGAGCATAATCGTTGTATAGATGGCGAATTAATGAAACGTGTCTTTGCTGACGATGAAGAACTAGTCTATTACCTTCACACAGGCAAGTTGCCTGAGCGAGATATGTTTGGCGAGATACCGCCACTGCCACAGAAAACAAAAGACCTAAAGGATAAAGGACAGAGGAAAATATGTGGTTGTATGATTAGCAAAGACATTGGCATGTACAACACCTGTCGGCATTTCTGTGTTTATTGCTATGCCAATACTAGTAAAGAGGCGGTACTGAAGAATAAAGACAAACATAACGATGAAAGCGAAAGTATCATTGGATAGAATTGTTTCTGATCTTTAATAACAGGCAATTAACGGGGGAATAGCAGCATGTCACTTTTTGATTATGATATTTTAAATGGCAAATGTAGTAAGTATGAAACTAATCATTTGCACATGTATGTAGATGATGATATAGATTTAGGTAACTTGGCCAACATGTCATTATCATCATACGCTACATTCGTGCATGAATATATTCATTATATTCAGCACATCACAAGTCTATATGGCATAAGAATGAGTGACATGTATAATAGGGTGTTTTCAAGATACCGTGATTATATACGTAATAATGAAGTAATAGATATTCCATTGAGGTTATGGGATACAGACGAGGATATTCATCAATTTGTTATCCATTTCAACAAAATTGAAGGCGATAAGACAACAGGGTTCAATATTTCCGACATAGAGATTGATAAAAAAGAAATCTCTATTGCAGAGAAAGAGAAAACTGCTGTGTGGATTGGTTGTTATGATTTTGATAATGATAAAGCAGATGAGCATGGGTTCCTATTTGGACATCGTTGCGTAGTTGAGGGAATGGCTCATGCTATCCAGTCGATTATTAATAATGAGATAAAACACAATATAATACCCTATCATGCAGTTGAACTCATTATAGGGAAAATCATACCTGATATTGTACAGGATAAGAAGAAAGTAGCGTCTATTTGTTTGTGTGCTTTGCTTTGGGATAATCCTGGTATAGGATTTTTCCAGGTATTAGAATTGATTAAGTCACACCCCAATTGGGATGGAAAAGAATTATATAAATCAATAGTTCAAGATTATGCGGTTTCTTATAATGGGCAGGAAATGCCCTTTTATAGACTGCTGCAACGATTCTCTAATGATCTTAAAGAAAGCTTTAAGGCTTTATTAGGAAGAGATTTAGAATACTACTCTCTTGTGATTGACAATTGTATTATAGATTGTGGTAAATGTCATCACAGGCTTATCGATTTCCTGTATGATTATGACATTTGTAACAGAGAGTCCTTTAGGGAACAAATACTTAATCACTATGGATATCCTTTTATCGATGGAAGGAATCAGAGTGAGCTTCCTCGTAAGACTGAAAATGGAACTCAATCAGCATACAAAGAAACAGCTATTTTGTATGGAATAGAACTAATTATGGCAAGACTATTAAGGGCAGATAACAAGAAAGAATGTAAGCGTTATCCGATTTGCTCATCAACGATGTTTATGGAAGGAGCAAAATGTGATGCTACAGAAGAATGCCTCTCTTCTCAATGGAAGAAAAAAGAGTCATGCGTTTTTACCGAGGCACTAAAATATTTTTGGATAAAAGACAAAGAATATGTGGATACATAGAGAAATACTCCCCAAGGTGTAGGCATACTATCGTCAGCTTCTAAGTTTACTCATGAGTATGCCAAAAGTATGGAAAGAAGCAGGATAGAAGGAGCATGGAAGCTGGCTAAAGGTTGGCTAAGAGATGGAAGATGTATGATGTAAGACGTAAGATGTGATAATAACAAACGGAATAAAAACGTTTTAACAATATGGACAAAGAGAACAAACTGATACTCTATAAAGATGAGGAAGGCAAGGTGAGTGTGAATACGCGCTTTGCTGATGAGGATGTGTGGCTGACACAGGAGCAGCTGGCAACGATATACCAGACGACTCAGGAGAATGTTTCCATGCATATCACCAACATCTACACAGACAATGAACTCGACAAGGAGGGAACTTATAAGAAATTCTTATTAGTTCGCCAAGAAGGAAAACGGCAAGTGCGTCGAAATATCGACCATTACAATCTCGACGTAATCATCGCCTTGGGATATCGTGTACAATCGCCTATAGCAGTGAGATTTCGCAGATGGGCAACACTGCGACTGCATGAGTATATTCAGAAGGGATTCACGATGGACGATGAACGACTGAAGCAGGGAGGAAACCGCTATTTCCGTGAACTGCTGCAGCGTATACGTGACATCCGAAGCAGCGAGCGGAACTTCTATCAGCAGGTGACGGACATCTATGCCACATCGACAGACTATGATCCACGTGCCAAAATGACCAAGCTGTTTTTCGCCACCGTTCAGAACAAGATGCACTATGCCGTGCATGAACATACGGCAGCAGAGTTGATCTATGAACGGGTGGATAACGAGAAACCCTTTGTTGGGATGACGAACTTCAAAGGCAACTACGTGACACGCGATGACGTAAAGGTTGCTAAGAACTATCTGACGGAGTTGGAATTGCAGCGACTGAACTTGCTGACTTCACAATTCCTCGACTACGCAGAATTTCAGGCATTGGAGCAGAACCCCATGACAATGGCAGACTGGATTGCTGCATTGGATGACCAGATATTGCGACTGAGGAAGAATATTCTGGAAGGGAGTGGTACCGTATCACACCAAGAGGCCATTGAGAAGGCTGAACGGGAGTTTGAAATCTATCGTGAACGTGAGATGCGACTACTAGAGAGTGACTTCGATAGGGCCGTGAAGCGGCTAAAGAATCTAAATGAAGAAAGCAATTTGGATGAAGAAGACACTGATAACAAGTAAATACTTAACACATGATATTTGGAAGAAAGATAAAAGAGCTCCGGGAAGAGCGTGGGCTGGTGCAGCGACAACTGTCGGCAGCACTGGAGATTGACACGCCCATGTATAGTAAAATTGAACGCGGAGAGCGGAAGGCGAAGCGGAGCCAGATACCTATTATGGCCCAAATGTTTGAAATAGACGAGAAGGAACTGCTGACAATCTGGCTGGCAGACAAGGTGCTGGATACGGTAGAGGGCGAAGAGGATGTGAGTCACGATGCATTGGTCTATGCCCAAAAAGAAATGAAGGCAGAAGTGTGAGTCGTTCGCTGATAAAGAGACATATCCATGGATTATAAAGCCCCAGCGCGTCATCACGACGAACTGGGGCAAACGATATATGGTCAAAGCAAATACTTTTCTATCTTGCGATGAACCAAGCCAACATGAATACCGTAAAAGCAAAGCAAGGCAGGAAGATGCCAAGCATCAGATAGAAAATTCGAGCAGAGAACCAGATTCCTGCGTTCGACAGGGTTTCATCCAAATCACGATGGAACTTGGAAAGTTTCTTCCGTTCCGTCTCCTCTGATTCCTCGAATACTTTCTTCAATTCTTCTTTGAATTCAGCGTGTTCCTTATCCTGGCTATCAGTAAAGCCATTAAGCAGGGCCGCCATAAAATTCACATGACTGTTAAAGATTACCTTTAAATCATGCTTGGCACTTTCTCCGATTATCACTTCTGGCTTCGAGTCCACTATGCCAGAGGCAATCTCCCTCATTGCTTCTACAAACAGTTCAGACTTTGCGACCCAGTCATTCATATTTTCATTCATGGTCGCCAGTTCATGCTTGCCATTCTCTATTTGTTGCAAGCCATCCTTCACCGTCAGCAGTTCGACACCCAGCATGTTGAGCATCTCGTTGAGAGATTCCAACTCGCTATTAAACTCTTTCTTTTTCTCGGCCTTCTGGTCGAGGTGATTCATCATGGCCTCTAAATCGAGGCTCTCTTTTTTTATATTATTATTCATAAAAAATCATTTTTTAATTTACATTCCTCGTGAACGACGTATAGGACGCTGGTGCATCTGACGTGCCTGTCGAGCGCAGTGACGCGCCCACTCTATATCGTCCTCATCGTCTTTTCTACCCCAATTGCTTTCAGGTGAGCCACCACCGCCACACGACTCTGCAATCTCTGTTGCAGCATCGAGATAGTTGGCGAACAGCAGGAAGGCTGTTTTCTGAGCATCCACTATCGTAGCACACAGATCCACTTCCATCGTCCCAAGTTCATCCAGCAATGCTTTGTCTGCTTCAATAGGGATGTCAACGGGATGAATTCTACCATTCCATTCGATTTCGTGATGAACCATCTCAGGCAACTTCTGCTCAGGCTCTATTATAGGCAGTGGCTCATCTCTTGTCGGTAACTGCGACCTCAACTGTTGTGTATTCATTTTCACAGAAACGACAGGACGGGAGACTGTCTGCATACTTTTCGGAGCAATCGTCTGGGTGTGTACACTCTTGTCCTGATGCAGTTTGACCCATGTGTTCTTGATGCGAGATGGAGTGAGGCTTCGGCTGTGGCCTAACAGTGTGGATTTGTAGAAGGAGTTACCCTTCTTCACTACATAGCCGACAACTTTGCCGTCATTACTGCGTTTTACATTCATGCCATAGCCCTTTGCCTTTAACTTAGCCTCGTAAGTGTTCCAGTCGAACGAGTCCATCATCTTTAGGGCATCAATACAGGCATTGGTCACTTCGTTTATGTTCCAGTCGCGCTTTTTCATCGACTGAATCCAACCACGCTGCTCGTTGATTTTGTTCGCAGCAGTCATTGCGCGTTTACGTATCATATAAGAGTTGTTCGTATTACCCTCCATGTCGATACGGTTGGCGTTGATATGAAGATGAAGAATCTGTCCCTTGCTGTCACGATGAAGTGAAACGACATACTGGCTATTCGCAAGATTGGTATGTCCATTCTCCTTACGGCCATCGTTCTTCAAGTACACCTCTGCATCGAACTCTCGAATGAAGTCATCGGCCAGTTTCTGCCAATCGGCCATCGTCCAGTTCTCCGTCTCTTCCTTGGCGGGAGAGACTTCGATGCGAATGGCTGTTTTGTAAAGATGGTTATAGCGATTGATTTTCTCGCGATACTTCTGTTGAAGGATGAGCATTCTATCCCACATTGAAGAGGGAGTGATGTTCTCTGGCAAACAGTGAACCATCACAACCTCACTCTTCTCCTTATCCACGGAGTAGCGTACCGCATTACAACCGTGTGTGATTACGTCAGCTAATGCTACCATATATTCTATAGTTCAAGTTCATACTAATCTCTCATTTTATTAAGGATTTCATCCCACTGGGCAATGACTCTGGTGATAGCTCTTACCCACTGACGCATGAAGTCATCGTCATCAAAGTAGCATCTGATTTGTTCCTGCGTTTTGCCTTTTAGGGCATTACGGACATGCACCATATCGCCACGAGCATCTGCCAGTTGGTTATACGCTTCAATCTCACTGTCCGTCAGATGTAGCTTCGGCTCATGGCAGAGCGCACACCTGCGGCTGTAGTCGCCTTTAGTAAGTCCACACATAGCGGCCTTCTCAGCTATCTGGGCATTTTCGATGTCATTGACACGGTAGTCAATATGATGAAGCCTCGGGGGCTTCCTCTGAATTATACGCTTTCTCATATCGTAAAACAAGTTTCGTTTTTGTGCTGTGGGGCAGTCCAATGCGAGCTTGCGAGCATTCGAGAATCCATTGGATGGACAAAGCGGCTATTGCCGTTTTCGTCCGACATTGGTACCTCTTGCAACAACGGCTTGAAATGCCGTCGGACAATCTACACTTAGGCTGAGATGCTCGGTGTAGTGTTTACGCTCAAAGCTAAATCGCTTTGCCCGCAAGGGACTGCCATTAAGTCTATTTGTCTCCCATTTCGTGCAAGTTGTCTTTTACCTCGTCACGAATACTGAGGTTGTTATCAAGTTCCTTAATTCGTCTCAGGCATTCGAAGGCCTTTTCCTGACCGTGGCTTGCATTATTCTGCGGTATGTTATCAACTTTGACTTCCGCATATTTCAATGCCATCTGGGTCTGATAAATACTCTCTTCTTCACGCAGTCTTTGATCTTGACATCTGGAATTGAAAACAGTCTTCCCCTTGTCATGAATCTCATCAAGAAACAGCAATGTATGAATACTGACAGAGCTGTTAGACATTGTCGATATTAGACCCGAATTATTCAACATTCTGATAATGTCAGAGACGGTTTCAACATCACAATTACAGAATTCAGCAAGGTCTGCATCGGATATTAATGTCTGACCTGAATGTAAATAAGAATTCCATCCTGGTCTGGCATAATTGTAACCATTATCAGTACATGTGTGTTTTAACAACACAGTCAGCACCTTCATAATATTAACACCATTCTTGCTCTCGGCAAGAAAATCAACCTGACTCTCGGTCAGGACAAAATCATAAAAAATATTCATTGTTTAAATAATTTATTCCCATAAATAATGTTTATGCGTCTTCTATTTCGCATATTCTTTCAATAATGCATCTCTTACGAACAGCAAACGTCCTTGCTTGTTGTTGCCATTCTTGATATGAGGGAACTTGTCCTTAATACGCCGCATGTGATCTTCGGATATTCCGAGTATTTTCGCAGCAACACTTACAGGCACCATCTCTAATTGAGGCTCCTCACACTTTTTTAACTCACTCACAACTATCTTTGCTGCCTTGTAGGCTATAGCATCGATAGAGGTCTGATCTATTTTAAAAATATCCATTGTATATTATGTTTTTTAATTTTTGCTGCAAAATAAGCGAATATCTCAGACATAATCTACTTCTGAAAATTTCTATTCGTGAATTAACGTTTCACGAAAAATATAAGACCAGAAATAAGCAAAAAATAATCCAAGAACGCCAGATGGAGACGTTCTTGGATTAAAAAGGAATGGTAATTTTAAACCTTAATTCAGAGATGAAACGGTAGTTAAATTTTGCCATCTATTTTAGCCATAGCATCTACAATAGACTCGTCGAGGCGTTTGGCATATACTTGTTCCGTCATACGTTGAGATGCATGTCCAAGGATGTGCTGCACAATATTCATAGGGACATCACCACTATTAAGAAGCAAAGTGGCTCCGGTATGACGGGCCCAGTGCGAGCTCACGGGTTTGTCAATACTCGCATTCTGAGCCACCACCTTCAAATATTCATTATATTTCACATTACTTATAATAGGAAGGTGGTTATTGTACTTCTTCAAAATGGCAAGTGCTGGCTTCAAAAGTGGAATGGTAAAGGTCTGGCTTGTCTTTGCACGCGTACCTATATATACTTTCATTCCCTTGACTTTCTCTATCTTTTCTGCATCGAATGTACTCAGATCAACATAGGAGAGGCATGTGTAGGTCTGGAACACGAACAAGTCTCTTACTCGTTGAAGACTTTCTGTTGGTAGTTCCATGTCTCTCACCTTGGTAAACTCCTGAGGTGAAAGGTATTTGCCAATGCCACCTTTCGACTTTTCCTTCTCAATGCGCACCCACTTGTAGGGATTGCGTTTGATGTAGCCTTCATCAATAGCATCAAGAATGAAGGAATTGAGGAAACGATGGTAGTTGTTCCACTTCGAGTAGGGTTTCAAACCTTTCGCAGCCAAATGTTCGTCAAGAGCGATGATGTTCAGGTCGGTAATGTCCTCGAATTCCGCAATCTTTCCCCAGCCTCTGAAGAACTTCATGAATCGGGTGTAGCGTTCCTGGCTGTCTTCGGCTTTGCCATACTGTCGGATCTTCATTCGCTTATCACAGAAATCAAGAAAGTTGATGTTGCCAGACCTCAATCGTTTCAGCCTGTCTGGAATGGTGAAGATGTCGATGCTACCTTCGGTCATCATGTTGACAACGACCTGTCGCACATCAATCATCAACTTCTCCAGTGTCTGGTTCAACTGGATAGCATCAACGCGGTTAGTTACTGTACCACGGTGCCACTGCTTCGGAAGGAGCCTGACGCCCGTAGTCATATACTTCTGCTTTCTTTCGAAAGTAACTCGCAGCTCAACTGCTGCTTCTTTTGTGGCCGAAGCCGTCTTGTGTCTGTTGTACACAAATTCTACTAATGGTGTCTTATTCATATAAAAATCATTAAATGTATTACAATTCTATTTTGTCGGTCGGGGTTGTAATACATCCTGTAATACATTTAGGCTTTATGATGTCGTAAGACCAACCATGATGCCGTATGCATTTTCAGCGGTGTCCATCCCCTTATTAGCCTCGCTTTCAGCGGGTTAAACTAATAAGGTGCTGGTAATCAGATACTAAAAATGGGAACCCGTAAAGGTTCCCATTTGTGCTATTTGGCGGAGAGAGAGGGATTCGAACCCCCGGTACCTCTCGGTACGGTAGTTTTCAAGACTACTGTAATCGACCACTCTACCATCTCTCCAGTGCTTCGATGTCTTGAAAGCGGGTGCAAAGGTAATGAGTTTTTTCGGAATGAACAAATTTTCAGCCAACTTTTTTCGTTTTCCTTTTGCATTTCCCTCACTTATTCGTACCATTGACATCTGTGATGGCGAAGGCACTCCCGCTCGGATTTTCCCAAATACATTTGGAAAATCCCTCACTTATTCGTACCTTTGAGGCAACAGCCCGAAGGTACTCTCGCTCGGATTTTCCCAAATACATTTGGAAAATCCCTCACTTATTCGTACCTTTGCAGCGTGATTTATCCTAAGAATTTCGAACAAAAGCTTGGTTTCGACGAGATTCGCCGACTTTTGAAGGAGCGATGTCTCAGTACACTGGGGAAAGAGAAGGTTGACGAGATGACCTTCTCTGCCGACTGTCATGACGTTAACGAATGGCTCACGCAGGTACGTGAGTTCCGCAGGTTACAGGAGGAGAAAGACGATTTCCCCATGCAGTATTTCTTCGATGTGCGAGAGGCTATCACGCGGATCCGCATGGAGGGGACACACCTGGAGGAAGATGAGGTGTGGGACCTGCGACGCTCACTGGAGACCATCGCCAATATCGTGAGGTATCTGAACCGTCACGACGATGACAACGAAGAGGCATCGCCCTACCCCGCCCTGTTTCGTCTGACAGAGGGTGTCGTGACCTTCCCTGCCCTCATCAGGCGCATCGACTCCATCCTAGATAAGTTCGGAAAGATCAAGGACTCCGCCTCCATGACCCTGGCCAGCATACGACATGAACTGGCCAAGACACAAGGCGGCATCTCGCGCACTCTGTACTCCATACTGCACACGGCTCAGAAAGACGGACTGGTTGACAAGGACGCCGCTCCTACGATGCGTGACGGCCGACTGGTCATCCCCATCGCCCCATCGCTGAAACGTCGTATCAGTGGTATCGTACACGATGAGTCGGCCACAGGAAAAACCGTGTTCATCGAGCCGACAGAAGTGGTCGAGGCCAACAACAAGGTGCGGCAGTTGGAGGCCGAGGAGAGACGCGAGATCATCAGGATCCTCACCGTATTTACAGACGAGGTACGCCCACACGTGAAGGAGATTCTCGACTCGTACCAGTTCCTGGCACAGATAGACCTCATACATGCCAAGGCCGAATGGGCCCGACTGACGAAGGCCTTCGAGCCCGTCGTCGAAGACAAACCCCATATCGACTGGATCCACGCCATCCATCCGCTGCTGCAGCTCTCGCTCGAGAAGCAGGGAAAGAGTGTGGTCCCACTCGACATCACGCTCACCCACGACAAACGCATACTGATCATCTCTGGTCCGAACGCAGGCGGAAAATCCGTCTGTCTGAAGACCACTGGTCTATTGCAGTATATGCTCCAGTGCGGTGTTCCCATCCCCGTGGGCGACCGTTCCACCACAGGCCTCTTCCACCACATCATGATAGACATCGGCGACGAGCAGAGCATCGAGAACGACCTCTCCACCTATTCGAGTCATCTGATGAACATGAAGCAGATGATGAGACAGGCCGACAAGCAGACGCTTCTGCTGATCGACGAGTTCGGCAGTGGTACGGAGCCGACCATAGGCGGTGCCATCGCCGAGGCTATGCTCAGGCAGTTCTGGAAGAAGCAGATCTTTGGTGTCATCACCACCCACTACCAGAACCTGAAGCATTTCGCGGAAGACCATCCTGGTGTCGTAAACGGAGCCATGCTCTACGACCGTCATCAGATGCAGGCACTGTTCCAGTTGGCCATTGGCCAGCCTGGCAGCTCGTTTGCCATCGAGATTGCCCGTAAGACAGGTATCCCCGAGGAGGTGATCCGCGATGCCTCAGAGATTGTGGGCTCCGACTATATCCAGAGCGACAAATACCTGCAGGATATCGTGCGCGACAAGCGCTACTGGGAGGGCAAGCGTCAGACCATCCATCAGCATGAGAAGAAGCTGCAAGCCAGCGGCGAGCGTCTGGAGGCTGCCGTTGAGGAGATAGAGGCAGAGCGCAAGGCCATCCTGCGCAAGGCCAAGGAGCAGGCCGAGGAACTGCTGCGTGAGAGTAACAAGAAGATCGAGAACGCCATCCGCGAGATCCGCGAGGCACAGGCCGAGAAAGAGCGCACGCGCAAGATCCGCGAGGAGCTGAACACCTTCAGGGAGGAGATGGCCGAGATAGACGCCAAGGCCAGCGACGAGGCCATCGCCAAGAAGATCCGTCAGATACAAGAGCGCAAGGAACGTCGCGAGAAGCGCAAGCAAGAAAAGATGGAGAGGAAAGGAGACGGAACGGGAAGCAACGCAGAAGCCTCGGCAAGCAGTCCCAAGTCTCCCCGTGCCACAGCCCCGCTCCAGAAGGGCGACACCGTCCGCATCAAGGGTCTCACCTCTGTCGGCGAGATTGAGTCGATCAACGGAGAGATGGCGACCGTCATCTTCGGCGGCATGAAGACCAAGATGCGTACAGAACGACTGGAGCATGCCAAGGCCACCACGTCGGCACTGTCCAAGACAGAGGAGCGCAACAGCAACATCGCAGGCTCGTACGCCACCGTCTCGCGCGACACACGCGACGTCATAGACAACCGCAAGCTGAACTTCCGTCAGGATCTCGATGTCAGAGGTATGCGAGGCGACGAAGCCATCAATGCCGTCACCTATTTCATCGACGATGCCATCCTCGTAGGGATGCCCCGTGTACGCATCCTCCATGGCACAGGAACAGGTGTCCTGAGGCAGCTGATACGCCAATATCTGGGCACGATTCCTAACGTCAGAGCCTTCCGCGACGAGCACGTCCAGTTCGGTGGTTCAGGCATCACGGTGGTCGATTTAGACTGATTTTTGCACCTTGATATAGATTAAGCGAACATAAGGCCAACTGCAAAAAAAACCAAAAAAGTTTGGCTAACTCACTGATTTTCCGTAACTTTGCACGCGAAAATCAAAAACGCCCGTAGCGAAGGGCGCTTGGCACGACGTGAAGTCGTACCATATTTGAAAGGAAATCTAAAGGATAACGCGGTACTCGCGATGAGTTTCCGCCTAAAGTATAGAGATATGATTCAAATATTTAAAAAGGTTAGTGTGAGCTTGATGGCTCTGGCATTGGTCACCACGACAGCTTCGGCTTCAGACCGCACCACCTCAAACGCTGCTTATTCAAGTAAAACAAGCGTCAAGAGTGTCGCCAAGAGCAGCAAAACATCAAGCGTCAACTGGAATCCAGTAATGGATGCGATTATTCAAGTAGAAAGCGAAGGAAATCCCAACGCCGTGAGTGGAAACTCTGTAGGCGCTATGCAGATTACTCCGATTCTTGTGAGAGATTGCAATGATATTCTGAAAAGGAGGAAGAGTAGTAAGCGTTTCACGATGGCCGACCGTTACAGCGTCGCCAAGTCGAAGGAGATGTTCCTGTTAATTCAACAGCATTATAACCCTGAGAATAGCATTGAAAAGGCTATTCGCTCCTGGAACGGAGGAGTGCGTTATAGCGTCCGCGCGACCGAACGTTACTATCAGAAGGTTATGAGAAAGATGAAGTAAGCTATCTATTTCAAGAACTATACAAATCCGGTTGCCAAGGTACAAACTTGGCGACCGGATTTTATTTTTGCCCATACGGGAGCACGTGAGAACCAGACGGAGCAAAAAAAAGAAGTCCGAGCATTCGGACTTCATTGTTGCGGAGGCAGGATTCGTAATCGTTTGCTTGCAAACGCTTTGACCCTGGTCAAAGAACGTCGACCGGGAGCACGGTCGAATCCTCCGTAAACGAAAGGAACCCGACTACTGTCGGGTTCCGTAGTTGCGGAGGCAGGATTCGAACGTGCGACCTCCAGGTTATGAGCCTGGCGAGCTACCAACTGCTCCACTCCGCGATGTTATTTTTCTTAAGCGGGTGCAAAGGTACAACTATTTTTCGAGCTAACCAAATAATTAGGCCATTTTTTTGAAAAAACATTGTTTTTATAACTTTTCACGTCCTTTTCTTTGTTCATTTCAAAGAAATCCTTTACTTTTGCACATTATAATTGCCGTGTGCAATTCCACAAAAGCAAGGAGGAAAAAAATATGTCCATATCCAAGACAAGACAAAAACTGGTAGACGTAGCACGCCAGTTGTTCGCCATGAACGGACTGGAGAATACGACGATGAACGACATTGCCTTGCAATCAGGCAAGGGGCGTCGTACATTATATACCTATTTCAAGTCGAAAGAAGAGATCTACTATGCTGTCATCGAGAGTGAGCTGGAGCGCCTGAGCGACAAGCTCGACGAGGTGGCAGCCCGCAAGATCCGTCCTCAGGACAAGATCATCGAGCTGATCTACACCCATCTGAGCATGATTCGTGAGACAGTGGTGCGCAACGGCAACCTGCGTGCCGAGTTCTTCCGTAACATCTGGATGGTCGAGAAGGTGCGCAAGCATTTCGACGATGCCGAGATAGAGCTCTTCCGCAAGGTTTACACCGAAGGCAAGGAAGACGGTGAGTTCGACATCGACAATGTGGAGCTCGTGGCCGACATCACCCACTATTGTATCAAGGGTCTCGAGGTACCTTATATATATGGGCGCATCGCGCATGGCATGAAAGAGGAAGACACCAAGCCTCAGGTAGCCAAGGTCGTCTACGGAGCACTTGGAAAGTTCCAGAAGAAATAAAGACCATATTAAGAATAAACATTATAAACATTATAACCATTAAAAGAACTAAAGAATAATTATGGGATTACTAGAAGGTAAGACAGCCCTGATCACAGGAGCTGCACGCGGTATCGGAAAAGCTATCGCACTGAAGTTTGCCGAAGAAGGCGCGAACATCGCATTCACCGACCTCGCCGTTAACGAGGAGACGGAGAAGGAAATTGCCGCCAAGGGCGTCAAGGCCAAGAGCTACGCATCCAACGCTGCCGATTTCGCACAGACAGAAGAGGTGGTCAAGGCCGTAAAGGAAGAGTTTGGAAGCATCGATATCCTGGTGAACAACGCAGGTATCACGAAAGACGGTCTGATGCTCCGCATGACAGAGCAGCAGTGGGACGCCGTCATCGCCGTCAACCTGAAGTCTGCTTTTAACTTCATCCACGCCTGCATCCCCGTGATGATGCGTCAGCGTGGCGGTTCGATCATCAACATGGCCTCTGTCGTAGGTGTTCACGGAAATGCTGGTCAGGCCAACTACGCCGCCTCCAAGGCCGGTCTGATTGCCCTCGCCAAGAGTATTGGTCAGGAGATGGGTCCGAAGGGTATCCGTGCCAACGCCATCGCCCCAGGCTTCATCGACACAGCCATGACTCAGGCTCTGCCAGATGACATCCGCAAGGAATGGATCAACAAGATTCCCCTGCGCCGTGGTGGACAGGTTGAGGATATCGCCAACGTGGCCACGTTCCTGGCATCCGACCTCTCAAGCTATGTCAGCGGTCAGGTGATTCAGGTCGACGGTGGTATGAACATGTAGGATTATGGAGGTCGTTTACGAAGACAACCATATTATCATTGTCAACAAACAGAGTGGGGAGATCGTCCAGGGCGATAAGACTGGCGATCGCCCCCTCTCTGATATTGTAAAAGATTATATCAAAGAAAAGTACCAGAAGCCGGGAGCCGTTTTCCTCGGTGTGGTGCATCGTTTAGACCGCCCCGTCAGCGGTCTGGTCATTTTTGCCCGTACCTCCAAGGCCCTCACACGCCTCAACAAGATGTTCGTCGAGGGAGAAGTGCACAAGACCTACTGGGCGATTGTGAAGAAAGAGACAGGAACCAGAAGCCAGGATACAGGAGAATGGCATACGCTCACCCACTGGCTCGTACGTAACGAGAAGCAGAACAAGAGCTACGCCTACGACCACGAGAAGCCCAACGCCAAGAAAGCCATTCTGAAGTACAGAACCATCGGACAGTCAGATAATTACACACTCCTGGAGGTGAACCTGATGACAGGCCGCCACCATCAGATACGCTGTCAGTTGGCAGCCATGGGCTGTCCCATCAAGGGCGACCTCAAGTACGGAGCTCCACGAAGCAATCCTGACGGCAGCATCTCCCTGATGTCACGCCGCGTGGAGTTCATCCATCCCGTATCCAAAGCGCCGATCATTGTCGACGCCCCCATCCCCCAAGACCCGCTCTGGCAGGCCCTCGTCCCAGCGAACCGCTGACACGCGGACATTAATATTGTCAATTATATTCATAAACAAAAGAAAGAGAATTCCATTTCTGGAATTCCCTTTAACGGTCCCGATATGCACATCGGGCATATATGGATTATTGCAAGTCAGAAGTGAATGCTCACATGACCGTTCGAGCCGTGTACCACCAGTGACGCATGCGTATGATGGGGTGCCGGATGATGGCGATGGTGCGGAGCGTGCCTCTTCGGCATCGGTACGGGCTTCGGCATCGGTGCGGGCTTCGGCATCGGACGATAGAAGTGAGACAGACGGATATACCTGTCGTACTGTGAGGCCGTGAGCACTCTGCGTAGCATGCGGTTACGGTGTTTCCAGCTCTTTCCATAGGCATTGCTATGATGATTGACACTGCGCAGATAGTCGAAGTTGATGTCATAGACTGCGTGATACTGTGCTGGCATCAGATGGAGCTCATGTGTCATCTTATCCGTCATATACTTTGCCTCATGTCTGGCCTCGGTATGTGTTAAAGCATTGGCAGTGATGGCTATCGTCATCAGCATGCTCAGAATCATCATCTTCTTCATAATCGTTGAGTTTAAATGGTTATACTTTTATTTGCTTTTGTTGATGCAAAGATACACACATCCTGCTCCGTTTCAAAAGGAATGTTCCTAAAACGGAGGAGGATTTCCCCTAAAGATACGAGGGATTCCCCTACTGCCCCATCAGGCAGCAGAGCAAAGAAGACGATGCTATTATATTAAGGTTTAGGCGAGAAAAAGAGCGTCCAGCGATAGAGGTTACAGCCGACAAAGTTGCCGAGCACCTCAGACACATACACCACCAATACAGACCCCTGCACCACCTGTTCGGCAGGAGACACCAGGAAATAGAAAGCATCCGCGATGGAGTGCGCGAAGCCACAGAGTATGAACACAGGCACACCGAGCACGAGTGGCAGCATTTTCCCCTTGCGGGCGAACTCCACCGCCGTTGTCATAATAAATCCACAGCCGATGGCCAGCAAGAAGCACGCCCACGGTCCCTTTGCCAACCTGCCAGCAAGGATCTTCGAGGCCGGCTCTACGCAGTCGGGCTGAGCATAAGCGATGAGCCATGCCGAGAGCAGGCATCCCACGATATTACCCAACAAAACGACCGTCAGCATCGCCCAGTCGCCCTGACGACGGATGAATCCAGCCGTACCCGTATAGAGCTTCAGTCCATAGTACACCACGGTGGTCAGTCCGAAGGCGAACAGCACCGCACCAGCCACGCCACCCACGCGCAGGTTCACCACGCAACCAATTGAAATACAGATACCTGCAAGAATTGCCAAAGGAAAAATCTCCTGTAATAAACTCACTTTCTTCATAATGGTTACAAAGTTACGAAAAGTCGAGCGCAAAACAAAGAAACTTGTTTCTTTTTTTTGCCGAGACGGAGTAACTTCGCGGTCGAACGACCGCAGAGTCACGCAAAAAAACGAGCGAAATGCAAAAGAAAAACTTGTTTTCTTTTCATTTCCGAGTGCATACGAGGAGATCAAACGGTCCAGAGGTGATCCAGAGGCGGTCCAGAGGTGATCCAGAGTTACGCAAAAACAAGAGAAAATATTTAACATTTTATATGATAGTGCAAAACTGACGTATTGGACATTGGACAATTGGACAATTGGACAAAACTAAAATTTGATTGGAATCGACGGTACTAATGACAATAATTTAATTATATTATATATTATAATATATAATATAATTAATATAATATAATATATTAATTATTTCTTTTCTTTGTCTTGGTTTCGACAAAGAAAAAAACTTTTTGTCCAATTGTCCAATTGTCCAATTGTCCAAAATGTCCAAGGCCTCAGCAAAGCGAATATTGATAGAATAAATTTACACAGCCAACGCATCCGAAGGTAAGACTACAGCAGGCTCCCAGCAACGTCGCCGTCTGCTCGGAGGAAAACAGGAGTTTCATCGGAGGAAAGTCGGCCTTTCCACGGAGGAAACCCCGAGGGCGCTGAAACGCCCTGAATACGGGGCGTTCAGGATCGGCCGAGCACCTGACAAATTTTATTTACTTCCATAGGAAGGCGCAGCCTACTTCCGTAGGAAGGAACGACCTACTTTCGTTGGAAGAAGCGACCTACCTCCGTAGGAAGGAACGCCCTACGGCGGCATATGGCGAGGTCTGAGAGATGGGCAAAACGCACAGAAGTATGGGTCATAACATGCCATAACATGCAATAACGTGCAACAACTGAATTCGCACAAGGAAAATGCTTGGTGATTGGCGCGATTATTCGTAATTTTGCAGCAAGAAATCAATCAGATGACATTTTCGCCCCCGCAAATACTCACATCTGGTCAAGATACGAAAAAACAAGTGAAAATATCTAAAGTTGACGTGTTATTTCAAAGAAATATTGTACTTTTGCACCATCGACCATTAGAAACGAATGAAGAAGACTCTTAAGTGGTTCGGGATAGCGGTAATCACTCCCCTTCTACTGTTCATCATACTCGCCGTATTGCTCTATCTGCCGCCAGTACAGAACTGGGCGGTGAAGAAAGCGGCAGCCATCGCCTCGGAGAAGACAGGCATGGAGATCACCATAGACCATGTCCGTCTGGCCTTTCCGCTCGACCTTGGTATCGACGGATTCCGTGCCATCAAGCAGAACGACTCACTGCCACAGGTGAGAGACACCATTGCCGACGTGCGCAGGTTGGTGGTCGACATCCGTCTCCTGCCGTTGCTGAAGAAACAGGTGATCATCAAGGAGCTGGCGTTCCAGCAGGCTAAGATCAACACCAACGGCTTTATCAGCGACCTGCGTGTCAAGGGCGAGCTCGACGAACTGCGACTGTCGTCGAAGGGCATCGACCTCAATAAGGAGACGGCAGAGATCAACGGTGCCCGTCTGTCGGGTGCACGCCTCGACATCGCCCTAAGCGACACGGCAGCCGTAGACACCACAGAGTCGGCCATGAAATGGATTATCAACGCCGACTCCATCTGTGCCTCACACAGCGACCTGACGATCCACATGCCTGGCGACACGCTGAATATGGGTATCACCCTCGGCCAGGCCGTCGCCCGTCAGGCCGACATCGACCTGGGACGCGGCATCTACCGTGTGGGCAGTCTCAGTTGGCACGAAGGCCGTCTCACCTACGACGACCGTTACCAGCCAGAGGTCAAGGGGCTCGACTACAACCACATCGACATGAGTCATCTCGCACTCGACATCGACTCCATCAGTTACTCACCAGAGGGCACCTCACTGCTGATCCGTCATGCCGCCATGAAAGAGAAGAGCGGACTGGAGATCACGGCAGCCACGGGTGGTGTGCGCCTGGATCCCACCTTCAGCAACATCCGTCTGCAGGGCATGACGATGCGCACACCCGACTCTGACATCTTCGCGGAGGCCGACGTCGACTTCAACGTGGCCGACATCCAGAACCCGGGGAAGATGCATCTCCGTCTGAACGGTCAGCTGGGGAAACAGGACATCATGCGTTTCCTGGGTGACATGCCGCAGAAATTCGTGGAACGGTATCCCAACCACCCACTCGTCGTCAAGGGATCGGTAGACGGGAACATGCAGCAGATGACCTTCACAGGACTGGACATCTCACTGCCCACCGCGCTCCACCTCACCCTCAACGGCAAGGCAGAGAACCTGACGGACATGAGCCGGCTGAAGGCCGACCTCCGTCTGAACGCCCAAGCACAGGACCTCAATTTCGTCACAACGCTGGTTGACCCCAAGCTGTCGGGCAACTACCGCATACCTTATGGCATCACGCTCGACGGCACACTGAAGGCCGACGGCACACGATACACCACCGACCTCGTGGCGCGTGAGGGTAAAGGGAGCGTGAGCATGAAGGGATCGGCACAGATCCCGCTCAACAAGAAAGGCGAGATGGCGGTCGACCTGATGAGCTACGATGCCCAGATCAGCATCAACAGTCTGAACGTGCACCATTTCATGCCCAAGGACTCCATCTATACAGTATCCGCCGACATCAAGGCGAAGGGCTACGGCACCGACTTCCTGTCCAGTCGCAGTCGTCTGACAGCCAGCACCACCGTGCGCCAGATACAATACGGCAGTTGGAACCTGAAGAACCTCTCTGCCCAGGCTCATCTGCAGAACGGCCGAGGACGGGTGACCGTCACTGGTCATAACGAGCTCTTCGACGGCACGGTAGGCATCGACGCCCTGCTCAGCACCAAGAAGTTCGACGGCACAGTGAGCGCCGACCTGGCCAAGGCCGATCTCTTCCGCATGCGTCTCATGGACAAGCCACTCACCATCGGCATGTGCGGGCATCTGGACATCACATCGGACATGAAGGAGACGCATCACGTGAACGGCCTCATCAGCGAGCTTTATATCCAAGACGACAAGAAGACCTACCGTCCAGAGGATGTGGGACTGCTGGTGAGCACCACAACAGACACGACTTATGTACGGGCACAGAGCGGCGATCTCATCGTGAAGCTCGATGCCAAAGGCGGCTACGAGCGACTGCTCAGACAGATGACCACCCTCGCCGACTCCGTCATGGCGCAATACAACCAGAAGGTCATCGACCAACAAGCCATCAAACGGCTACTGCCCACCATGAAACTCCATGTGGAGAGCAAGCGCGACAATCCTATTGTCAATCTGCTGAACATCAACAATATCGACTTCAAGGAGCTGTGCGTTGACATGGCCAGCTCGCCCGAGACGGGCATCAACGGCAAGAGCCACCTCTACTCGCTCAACTACGACAGTATCCGCATCGACACCATCCGCCTGGACCTCACACAGAAAGGCGACAAGCTGACCTATCAGGGACAGATAAGTAACAACCGCCGGAACCCACAGTTCGTGTTCAATGCCCTTATCGACGGACACGTCCATGAGCACGGTGCCCTGGCAGGTGTACGCTACTACGACGACCACGGCAAGCTGGGCGTACGAATCGGTGCTACGGCAGAGATGGAGGATGGCGGTATCCGCTTCAAACTGCTGCCCGAACGACCGACACTCGGCTATAAGGAGTTCAACCTGAACGAGGACAATTTCATCTTCCTGGGCAGCGACAAGAAGATACAGGCGAAGGTCGACCTGATAGCCGACGACAAGACGGGTCTGAAGCTCTACACGGCAAACCAGGACGCATCGATGCTGCAAGACCTGACACTCTCGGTGAACCGTCTCGACCTGGGCGAGATATCCTCGGTGGTGCCCTATCTGCCGAAGGTCACAGGTAAGCTACATGGCGACTATCATATCCTGATAGACCAACAAGAGCATATCTCCGTGGTTTCCGACATGGCCGTCTACGACATGACCTACGAGGGCTCGCCCATCGGAAACATCAGCACCGAACTGGTGTATCTGATGAAGGAAGACGACACCCATGCCGTCGAGGCCCGTCTGATGCTCGACGATGAGGAGTTCGGCTTACTCAGCGGTATCTACCAGGCACCCACGACAGGCGACGACGGCAAGATCGACGCCACCTTCACGATGACCCGTATGCCACTCTCCCTGGCCAACGGTTTCGTGCCCGACCAGCTGGTGGGTCTTGAGGGCTACGGCGAGGGCACGCTGACCATCAAAGGTACCACCACCCATCCCGACGTAAACGGTGAGGTGTATGTCGACGAGGCCTATCTCGTCAGCATCCCCTACGGTATCCGCATGCGCTTCGACAACGACCCTGTACGCATCGTGGGCAGCCATCTGCTGTTGGAGAACTTCGGTCTCTATGCCTATAATGACGAGCCGCTGAACCTGATGGGCGACATCGACTTCTCGGATACCGAGCACATCGCCATGGACATGAGGATGCAGGCACGCAACCTGCTGCTGATCAACGCACGGCAAGAGGCGAAGTCGATTGCCTATGGCAAGGCATTCGTCAATTTCTACGCCCGGATGCAGGGACCATTGGAGGAGTTGAGCATGCGTGGACGACTCGACGTGCTCGGCACCACCGACCTCACCTATATGCTACTCGACTCACCGCTCTCAACAGATAACCGCATGGACGAGCTGGTGAAGTTCACAGACTTCTCAGACACGACGCAGGTTGTCGTCACGCGGCCTGTGCCCACGGGCCTGAATGCCGACCTGAACATCAACGTGTCGCAGGGCGCTCATATCGTCTGTAACCTGAACACGGAACAGACCAACTACGTCGACCTGATGGGAGGCGGAGACCTGCGCATGAGATACAATGCCGAGGGTATCAACCTCACAGGTCGCTACACCCTGGCGAGCGGAGAGATGAAATACTCACTGCCCATCATCCCACTGAAGACCTTCGCGATCAAGGACGGCAGTTATGTGGAGTTCACTGGCGACCCGATGAACCCCAGGCTGAACATCACCGCCACCGAACGCACCAAGGCGACCGTCGGCAACGAGGGCGGACAGAGCCGCAGTGTGGCCTTCGACTGTGGTGTCGTCATCACCAAGACCCTTAACGACATGGGACTGGAGTTCATCATCGACGCACCAGAGGATAACACCATCAGCAGCGAGCTCGCCACGATGTCGACGGAGGAACGCGGAAAGATCGCCGTGACGATGCTCACTACAGGTATGTACCTGGCCGACGGTAATACGGGTAACTTCTCGATGAACTCGGCCCTGAGCTCGTTCCTGCAGAGCGAGATCAACAGCATCGCCGGATCGGCACTGAAGACGCTGGACCTCAGCGTGGGCATCGACAACTCGACGGACGCCTCTGGTGGTACACGTACCGACTACTCCTTTAAGTTCGCCAAGCGATTCATGAACAACCGTCTGAAGCTACAGATAGGCGGTAAGGTATCGACAGGATCGAGCGACGCCATGGGACAGAACCAGTCGTTCTTCGACAACGTGAGTATGGAATATCGTCTGAACCAGGATGCCACAAAGTATATCAAGCTGTTCTATAACCAGAACGTCTACGACTGGCTCGAGGGTTATACAGGTGAATATGGTGGTGGTTTCATCTGGCGACGGAAACTGGATCATTTCAAGGACATCTTCCATTTCAAGAAGAAAGAGTCTTTGCCTACGCTGATGCGGCAACCAACCAGCAAGCGCGACAGTGTAAGGGTAAGGCCTTCGACAAATTCTTCCGCTGGGCCGTCTGTAGGCCCGTCCGCTGGCCCTTCGACAAGCTCAGGGACCGCGGCGGTTGCTGAGCCTGCCGAAGCAAAGAAAAAAAAGAAATTATGAAAGTAGTCAGATATATCCCCCTTCTACTTCTGCTGGCATCCTGTTCGATGACCAAGAACATCCCCGACGACGACCAGCTCTTCGTAGGCCTGACAAAGATTGTCTACGAGGATGAGAAAAACTATGCCGAGAAGAGCTACGACGACCACCTCACCACCACGAAGGAAGAGGTAGAGGCCGCCCTGGCCACAGAGCCCAACGGCTCCCTGTTCGGCAGCAGCTATATCTCCATGCCCTGGTCGTGGCACCTGTGGGTCTACAATAAATTCTCAGGCAAGAAGTCGGGCTTTGCCAAATGGATGACGAAATCGTTCGGCAAGGCTCCCGTCCTGATGAGTCAGGTGAACCCCGCCCTGCGAGCCTCGGTAGCCAGTTCCGTTCTCCGCAACAACGGCTATTTCAGAGGACACGTGAGCTACGAGGCCGTACCAAGGAAGAACCCGAAGAAAAGCAAGATCGGCTATACCGTCAGACTCGACTCCCTCTTTACGCTCGACTCGGTGGCGTACACGAATTTCCCCGCCGAGATACAAGCACTGATCGACTCCACCAGGGAGGAACGGCTCATCAACAGGGGCACACCACTGAGTGTGGCGGTCCTTGACGGAGAGCGTAACCGTATCAGTACCCTACTCAGGAACAACGGATACTATTACTTCAACCCCAGCTACACCTCGTACCTGGCCGACACGTTTGCTACCGCAGACAAGGCACAGCTGCGGCTCCAACTGGCCGACGGACTGGATGAGGCGGTGCTCCACAGATGGTATGTCGGCAAGATCGACGTGCTGTTCCGCAAGTCGATGCGCGAGACGCTCACTGACTCCATCAGTCGGCGGTTCCTGACCATCCATTTCAACGGGCGGCGCTCTCCTATCCGTCCCAGTGTGGTGTTACGCGACCTGCGCCTCCGTCCTCGTCAGGAGTTCAGCTATGACAGATACCAGGAGTCCGTTGGCAAGATCAACTCCACAGGTGTCTTCAGCAGCACGGATTTCCAGTTCACCCAGCGCCCAGGAACCGATACCCTCGACCTGCGGCTGAGTTGTGTCTTCGACAAGCCCTACGACTTCTATATCGAGGGCAACGCCATCGGGCGCACCAGTGGCCGCTACGGTCCTGAGGCAAAGATCGGTCTCACGAAACGCAATGCCTTCCGTGCCGGCGAGAAACTCGACATCAACCTGCACGGTGCCTACGAATGGGAGCGTGGCGGCGGATCAGACATGAGCAGCTATCAATACGGTGCCGATGCGTCGATTGAGTTCCCGCGTATCATCGCCCCCTTCTACAACAGCGACAGGATACGTCGCAGTCAGCGCCCTGGTGGCAGTCGTACACCTGACGGTACCAGGCGTCGGCGTCACCGTTTCTATACCACACCTGTCACCTACGCCAAAATATCAACAGACATCGTGCGCCGTCCGAAATACTACAAGATGCACGTCGTGACAGGCGAATGGACCTACCGTTGGCAGCCATCGGCAAGCAGTCGGCACGAGCTGTCGCCACTGACGGTGAAGTACCAGTATATGAACAGTCATACGGAGAAGTTCGACTCCATGATGCAGGTCAACCCCTACCTCATCGCCTCGATGTCGGACTATTTCATCCCGAAGATGCGATACTCGTACACCTATACCAGTCCGTCGTCCCTGCGTCACCCCATCCGCTGGGAGACCACCATCGAAGAGGCGGGCAACCTCGTCTCACTATGGGATATGGCGGGCGGTCACAGCTTTAACGAGAAGGGAAAGAGCTTCTTCAAGACGCCCTACTCACAGTTTGTCAAGCTAGAGACGGATCTGTCGAAGACCTGGAGCCTGAACACCACATCGCAACTGGTGGGACACGTGAATGCCGGCGTGATCTATGCCTACGGCAACAGCGACTACACCCCCTTCAGTGAGAGTTTCTATGTAGGTGGAGCCAACAGCGTTCGCGCCTTCGGCGTACGAAGGATCGGACCAGGAGCCTTTGACGGCAGCGTGCTCTCGCGACAGGCCAGCTATCTTTTCCAGAATGGCGACATCAAGTTCGTAGCCAACCTGGAATATCGCACAAGACTGTTCGGTGACCTGAACGGAGCCGTCTTCCTCGATGCAGGCAACGTGTGGAGCTTCGACGAGCTATGGGATGAGAACGACACCGACGGCGCACCTGTCGAGCATACGGCATTCAAGCCATCCAGGATGCTCGACGAGATGGCGCTGGGCACTGGCATCGGCCTGCGCTACGACCTGGGCTTCCTCGTCATACGTCTTGACTGGGGCTTGGCCCTGCACTGTCCGTACGACACGGGCAAGTCGGGATACTTCAACGTCAACCGCTTCAAAGATGCGCACACGCTGCACTTCGCCATCGGCTATCCTTTCTAAACGACATATCTCACCCATTAACACGGAATGAATATAAAAAAGTACGAGAAAACCTGCGGAATCTGAGGCTTTTTTTGTACCTTTGCAGACAATTTAAAAACAAACACTAATTGTACTAATTGTAATATAGCGCTTATGAAACCAACTCTTTTCCTGCTTGCAGCAGGTATGGGCAGCCGCTATGGCGGACTGAAACAGCTCGACGGACTGGGTCCTAACGGCGAAACCATCATGGACTACAGCATCTACGATGCCATTCAGGCCGGCTTCGGCAAAATCGTGTGGGTGATCCGCAAAGACTTTGAGGAGCAGTTCCGTACACAAATCCTCTCGAAATACGAAGGGAAAGTGAAGTGCGAGCTATGCTTCCAGGCACTCGATGCACTTCCCGAGGGATTCTCTGTAC
Organism: Prevotella aff. ruminicola Tc2-24; assembly: GCF_900110895.1. Classification (GTDB taxonomy): domain Bacteria; phylum Bacteroidota; class Bacteroidia; order Bacteroidales; family Bacteroidaceae; genus Prevotella. Next base: position 974,712 of record NZ_FOIQ01000001.1, read on the forward strand.
CAGAAGGTCGTCAGAAGCCATGGGGTACCAACCATGCCGTGCTGATGGGCAAGGATGTGATCAAGGAACCATTCTGCGTCATCAACTGCGACGACTTCTACAATCGCGATGCCTTCATGGTCATCGGCAAGTATCTGAGCAGTCTGCCTGAGGGGGCAAGAAACCAGTATGCGATGGTAGGCTTCCGCGTAGGAAATACGCTGTCAGAGAACGGTACTGTGGCACGTGGTGTCTGCTCAAAGAACGAGAAGAACCACCTGACGACGGTGGTGGAGCGTACAGAGATCGTACGCTGTGCCGAGGACGGCTCACAAGCAGGTGCTGCCGATCAGCCCATCCGTTATAAGGATGAGAACGGCAAATGGGTAGTCGTCGACGACAACACGCCTGTCTCCATGAACATGTGGGGCTTCACTCCCGACTATTTCGAGTATAGCGAGGCCTATTTCAAGGAGTTCCTCAGCGATCCGAAGAACATGACGAACCTGAAAGCCGAGTTCTTCATCCCTCTGATGGTCAACAAGCTCATCAATGAGAACACCGCCACCGTCGAGGTGCTCGACACCACCAGCAAGTGGTTCGGCGTGACCTATGCTGCCGACCGTGAGTCGACCGTGGCCCGTATCCAGCAGCTCGTCGACGAGGGTGTCTATCCCAATAAACTGTTTTAAATGAACATCAATATCATGAGCGAAGATCAGCTGGCTCAGTTGAGCCAGCTGATTTCCGACGCACAGAATATCATCATCACCTGTCACACCAGTCCCGACGGTGATGCCATCGGTTCTTCACTTGGCTGGGCAGAATACCTGCGCTCCCAAGGCAAGGAGCCTGTAGTCATCGTCCCTGACCAATATCCCGACTTCCTCCGATGGCTCCCCAACACGGAAAAGATCATCCGCTACGACAAGCACACAGAGAAGGCCGACATGCTCTTTAAGATTGCCGACCTGATCTTCTGTCTGGACTACAACACTCCCAGTCGAGTGGAAGAGATGCAGTCGGCACTGGTGGAATCGCCAGCCCAGCGCGTGCTCATCGACCACCATCCCAACCCCGACGTGCCTGCCGTGCTGACCCTCTCATGCCCTGAGGCATCAAGTACCAGTGAGCTGATCTTCAGTATCGTTTGGCAACTAGGAGGCTTCGAACAGCAGGACAAGCACTTCGCAACCCCTGTCTACTGTGGTATGATGACCGATACAGGAGGGTTCACGTTCAATTCCACTCGGCCAGAGATATTCTTCATCATCTCACAACTTCTCACAAAAGGCATCAACAAAGACAAGATCTACCGTAACGTCTATAATAACTACAGCGAGGATCGTCTGCGACTGATGGGGTACGTGATGTACCAGAAACTCGTCACAGACCCCGCGCGTCATGCCTCCTACTTCACCCTGACAAAGAAAGACATGCGCGACTTCCACTTCATCAAGGGCGATGCCGAAGGCATAGTCAACCTGCCCCTGCAGATCAAAGGACAGAAGCTCAGCGTCTCCTTGCGCGAAGACACGGAGAAGGAGAACGTCATCTGGGTGAGCCTGCGCTCCGTCGATGACTTCCCCTGCAACAAGATGGCGGCAGAGTTCTTCAATGGCGGCGGGCACCTCAATGCCTCTGGTGGCCGTCTATACTGTTCGATGGCTGAAGCCGAGGCCATCGTCAAGAAAGCCTTCCTAGCCTACGAAGACCTGTTGAAAAAGAGTTAAGAGTCTGGAATAAAGCGTTAAGAGTTAAGAAAATTGCCTCTGTCTGTGCAATTTCTTCCGCCTTCATGCCACATTCTTAAATAAAATAACTATTTTTGCATCGTTAAAATAAAAAAATGAAAAGAATCCTGTTCATACTGATTGCCGCTGCCGCAGTGTTTGCAAGTTGTAACGACTATGAGACCTACGGTGATAAGAAAGAGAAAGAGCGTAATGCTATTGCAAAATTCATTTCCGACTCTTCTATCGTAGTCATCTCCGAAGACCAGTTTAATCGGCAGGGGCAGACCACGGATCTGGCACGCAACGAATATGTAAAGTTCGACAAGAATGGTGTTTACATGCAGATCGTGCGTCAGGGTTGCGGAACGAAGTTACAGGATGGCGAAAAGACGAGACTTATATGCCGTTTCTCAGAATACAATCTGCTTGAGGACACCATCACCCTCTGCAACAACAACAATGAGTTGTATTATTATGGCAAGTCGGTGGTGAAGATGCCGGACATCATGCAGATATCACGTACTGGCAGTTCCTTCACAGCCTCTTTTTTGAGTGGTATCATGTACTCTGTATACAAAAGTGCCGCGGTGCCCTCTGGTTGGCTCGTGCCCCTTTCATACGTCAACGTAGGGCGCCCACAGTCGGCCGACGAAGAGTACAGCATGGTACGTCTGATTGTACCTCACTCTCAGGGGCATGCCGATGCCTCCGGCAATGTGATACCGTACTTCTATGAGATCACATTCCAGCGAGAATCATAAAGCACATTTTTAGTAATATGACACTTATCAAATCTATTTCTGGTATCCGCGGAACAATCGGTGGAGCAACTGGCGACACCCTTAATCCACTGGATATCGTAAAATTCACCACCGCTTATGCCACATTCATCGGCCGTGAGGCCAAGGGCAAGAAGGTGGTTGTGGGCCGTGACGGCCGCATTTCCGGACCCATGGTCCGCAACGTTGTAGTTGGAACGCTCATGGGTATGGGCTACGATGTCATTGACATCGGCCTTGCCACCACTCCCACTACAGAACTGGCAGTCCGTATGGCAGGCGCTGACGGTGGTATCATCATTACCGCCTCACATAATCCCCGCCAGTGGAATGCCCTGAAACTGCTCAATCGCGAGGGTGAGTTCCTGACAGCTGCCGACGGCGCTGAGGTGCTCCGCATAGCTGAAGAGGAGGACTTCAATTATGCTGAGGTCGACCAATTAGGTACCTGCACCATCGATGATACTTATAACCAGCGCCATATCGACTCCGTGCTTCAGTTGAAGTTGGTCGATTTGGAGGCCATCAAGAAACGTCAATTCCGCGTTTGTGTGGATGCCATCAACTCCGTGGGCGGCATCATTCTACCTGACCTGTTCAAAGCACTTGGCGTGGATTACGAGATCTTGAATGGCGAGTGCACAGGCGATTTCGCCCATAATCCCGAGCCACTGGAGAAAAACCTTCAGGGCATCATGGATAAGATGAAGAAAGGCGGATTCGACCTGGGTATCGTGGTTGATCCCGATGTCGACCGTCTGGCCTTTATCTGTGAGGACGGCAAGATGTTTGGCGAGGAGTACACACTCGTCAGCGTGGCTGATTACGTGCTCTCTCATACGACAGGTAACACCGTATCCAACCTCTCCTCGACTCGTGCCCTGCGCGATGTGACAGAGAAGCATGGTGGCAAATACACCGCTGCTGCCGTTGGTGAGGTGAATGTGACTACTAAGATGAAAGAAGTTGGTGCCGTGATTGGCGGTGAGGGTAATGGCGGTGTCATCTATCCCGAGAGTCACTATGGTCGTGATGCCCTTGTAGGTATCGCCCTGTTCCTCTCATCTTTGGCACAGAAAGGCTGCACAGTCAGTGAGCTTCGCGCCACCTTCCCAGAGTATCAGATAGCCAAGAACCGCATAGACCTCACACCTGAGACTGACGTCGATGCCATCCTCGTGAAGGTTAAAGAGATGTTCGCCAAGGACAACTCTGCCCAGGTGAACGATGTAGATGGTGTGAAGATAGACTTCCCTGATCGATGGGTACACCTGCGCAAATCAAACACTGAGCCTATCATCCGTGTATATAGTGAGGCCCAGACTATGGAGCAGGCCGATGACCTCGGCAAACAGCTCATGCAGGTTGTCTACGACATGCAATAAAAAGAAAAAGAGAACAATAGAAAAAGCCCACCGATTGGTGGGCTTTTTCTATTATATCAGTTGTTTGGCGCGTTCAAGAGCCAGATTGATATGCGAACAGATATTCTCTTCACCAAGCATTGCATCGAAGCCTGCCTTGTGAAGCACCGTCTGCACCGATGGGCTCACACCTGAGAGTACCACTTGTATTCCCTCCTGCTGAGACATCAGACAGAGGTTCGTCAGGTTATGGATACCTGTAGAATCGACAAAGGGCACCTTACGCATACGGATGATACGCACCTTCGGGCGCTGACGTCCCAATGCTCCCATAATCTCTTCAAACTTATTTCCTGCCCCAAAGAAATAGGGACCATTGATCTCATAGACCTCCACACCCTCAGGTATGGTCAGATGCTCAAGATTTCCAAGCTGGAAGTCACTGTCTTCCTCCTCGGGATTGATCTCGTCACTGATGACCTTGACGTCTGTCGTCTCTGCCATACGTCTCATGAACAGCAGACATGCACAGATAAGGCCCACTTCGATAGCAATTGTCAGGTCGAAGACAACGGTGAGCAGGAAAGTAACCCAAAGCACGATGACATCACTCTTAGGATTCTTCATGATGGAAAGGAATGAGCGCCAACCACTCATGTTATAGCTCACGATGACAAGTACACCAGCCAGACAGGCCATGGGGATATATTGTGCCAGCGGCATGAGGAAAAGGAAAATCAGTAACAGAACGGCAGCATGAACAATGCCTGCCACAGGGGTACGACCACCGTTATTGATGTTGGTCATCGTACGGGCGATAGCACCAGTAGCAGGGATACCGCCAAAGATTGGAGAGGCAAGATTTGCCAGTCCCTGGGCAATCAGCTCTGTATTAGAGTTATGACGGTCGCCAATGACACCATCAGCCACGGTAGCCGAGAGCAGTGACTCGATGGCACCAAGGATGGCAATGGTAATGGCAGGAGAAACGAGTCCCTTGATGACATCCCACGTGAGGGAAGGTACTTGTGCACCAGGCAACTGACTGGATATTGAGAAGCGATCGCCGATAGTCTCGACGGTCGACACCCCTGCATATTGTTTGAGTAAGACAACAGCCAAAGTCATCACGATGATGGCAATCAGCGAGCCTGGAAGCTTAGCTACGATACCACGCTTAGCAATCTTCGGCCAGATAGCGATGATAACGACAGAGCCGATACCAACGGCAGCACTCCATATGTCGACAGAAGGGAAGGCACCGATATATGCCCACCACTTCTCAATGAAGTCGGAAGGAACAGTAGCCATTGTCAGGCCGAAGAGATCCTTAATCTGCGTCGTAAAGATTGTCAGGGCTATACCAGAGGTAAAACCAACGACAATAGGGTACGGGATATATTTGATAATCGTACCAAGATGAAGCACGCCAAAAAGAATAAGGAACACACCTGCCAACAAAGTGGCAATAGTCAGTCCCTCGAACCCATATTGCTGGATGATACCATATATAATAATAATGAACGCGCCCGTAGGACCGCCAATCTGTACCTTCGAGCCCCCGAAGAATGATATAATCAGTCCGGCAACAATAGCGGTGATAATACCTTTCTCAGGCGTCACACCTGATGCGATACCAAAAGCGATGGCCAATGGTAGCGCAACGATACCAACGATAATACCTGCCAACAGGTCGGTAGTGAACTGTCGACGGTCATAATGTCGTAATGTCGAAAAAAGCTTCGGCTTAAATTCCAAAGTTGTCATGTCTATAAAACCTTATGTTATCAGGAAAACTGATGCAAAAGTATGAAAAAAGTTAAAAAGCACAAAAGAAAGTGATATGTTATTGAAAAAAAAACTACTTTTGTTGCCAAATATCAATTCACTTTTTTATTAATCTATTAAAAAGAAGCATTATGAAGAAAGTATTGTTCGCTGTGATCGCTATGATCGCCATCGGTTTCGCATCGTGCGGAAACAAGGCTCAGGCTCCTGCCAACGGAGCACAGGACGTAGAGACTGCTGTCAGTGAAATCACCGCTGCCCTTCAGGAGCAAATCAACGCTCAGGATGCAGGAAAGCTGCAGGAGGTACTTGCCACCGTGCAGGAAAAAGTGAAGGAGTTCATCACCACCAATCCTGAGATGGCTAAGGAGTATGTAGCCAAGGTTCAGGATTTCCTGAAGGAGAATGCCGATAAGATCAAGGCTTTCGCTGGTGAGAATGAGGCTGTGAACACTGCCATCAGTGCACTGACCGCTGCTCCTGCAGATGCCATCGTCAGTGGTCTGAGTTCCGCCGTGGAAGGTATCGGTAATGCAGGTGAGGCTGTTAAGGATGCTGCTGCCGACGCTGCCGCCGACGCTGTTGACGCTGCTGCCGACAAGGCCGAAGAGGTGAAGGATGCTGCCAAGGAAAAGGCCGGTAAGGCTGTTGACGCTGCTGCCGACAAAACCAAGAAGGCACTGGGCCTCTAAACAGGAATAATGCTATATAGTGCTGATGAAGAGACGTCAGACTCTGAAAGCACTGATTCGTTAAACAAACGGGGCATTCGTAGAACGGATCTGCCCCGTTTATAATAAATATCTATCTTTGCAGCACTACTGACAAAGAACTGATTTAAACAAACATAAAACATGAAAAGACTCTTTGTGGCCATCACGGCCATCATGACCTCCATCTCGCTCTGGGCGGATAACTATACAGTAACTGTTGTCTACAAGGACAACAAGGCCACTATCACCATACCAGAAGAGGTGGCTGGTTACGTATCAGTTACCAGTGGCAGTTCTTCACACGTCAAACTGGTACAGACATCCACCAATGACGATAACCCTGGTGAGATTATCTACCAACTCAGTGGCTCCAGTGCCGACGGTGAGTTTTATATGACAGGTGAGTACAAGGCCACCCTTCAACTCAACGGTCTGACGTTGACCAATCCCGACAGTACGGCCATCCACATCAAGGACGGTAAACGTATCAAAGTCAGTATGATGAGTGGTACGACTAGTACGCTCGCCGATGGAGTTACCGATACAGAATCGAAAGGGTGTTTTCATAGCAAGGGACATACAGAGTTTGTTGGAAGAGGCACACTGAATATTGTGAGTAACATTCGTCACGCAATCTTCAGCAAGGAGTACGTGGAGATAAAGAACTGTACCATCAACATCACTGGTGCCAAAAAAGACGGCATACACTGTCAGCAATACTTCAAGATGACTAGTGGCACAGTGAACATCAGTGGTGTAGAGGATGACGGTATACAGGTAGAGCTCAAAGGAGAGGAACCTTTTGCAGGATCAGAAACCGAAGATGAGGATACAGGCAACTTCTACATGACAGAAGGGACGCTGGCCATCAGCGATTATGGTGCATCTGCCATCAAAGCCGCAGGAAGTGTTACCTTTACAGGTGGCATACAGAATTTCCCACTCATCGATGTGATGGAGAATGCCACAGGCATCAGAGTTGTCGGCACGGACAGAGAGGAACCTGACTTCGATCATGCTGACAGCATATATGATCTCAACGGCCGTCAGCTCCCCGCTGGCAGTCAGCCCCAGAAAGGAGTCTATATTCTCAGGAAAGGAAAGCAAGCAAAAAAAATCCAATTTCTTGGGAAATAACACATGAGGAAACTACTATCTATCCTATTCATGATGCTCATGGTGCTTGCGATGCAAGCACAGATGCTCACCCCCATACACTTCACTACACAGCTAAAGGAATTAAAAGGTGGTGAAGCAGAACTGATTTTTTCTGCCACCATCGACCAGGGATGGCATGTGTATTCCACCGATCTCGGTGACGGAGGTCCTGTCTCTGCAGCCTTCCATATCGTAAAGATGGATGGAGCTCAGACTGTTGGAAAACTCCAGGCACGTGGTCACGAGATTAAGCAGTACGACAAACTTTTTGATATGGATCTCCGTTATTTTGAGAAGGCGGTCACCTTCGTTCAACGGATCCGTTTCACGAAGTCCGAATATGATATTAACTGTTATGTAGAATATGGCGCCTGTAATGATGAAGTCTGTCTACCTCCGTCAGAGATAGCCCTGAAACAAAAGGGAAAGACTACAGAGCCAATTGGTCAGCCCTCATCTTCCGACAAAGAGCAACAGGAAAGTCTCCTTCCGCAGAAAGACGAAAGTCAGCCAACTCAGATTGCCACAACAGACACCCTAGTCATTGACCAGTCATTATCGGCCAACGGCCAGAGTCTTCTTTGGGAACCCGTCATCAAGGAGTTACAGGCGTATAATGGTGAGACCGATTCTGACAAGGCTCTCTCTTGGTGGATGATTTTCCTAGAAGGACTACTAGGCGGTTTTATAGCCCTGTTCACTCCCTGTGTATGGCCGATCATACCAATGACTGTCTCATTTTTCCTCAAGCGAAACAAGGATCAGGCAAAAGCCATTCGTGAGGCTGCCAGCTATGGTCTTTCGATTGTCGTCATCTATGTATTACTGGGCTTGGCCGTGACTTTATTATTCGGTGCCAGCGCTTTGAACGCACTGGCCACCAACGCCATCGTCAACATTTTCTTTTGTCTGCTATTGGTACTCTTTGCGGCATCTTTCTTTGGTGCGTTTGAGTTAACCCTTCCCTCTTCATGGTCAAATAAGATTGACGCAAAATCGGAGAAAACCACAGGCATGCTTTCCATCTTCCTGATGGCATTCACACTAGCCTTGGTGTCATTCTCCTGCACAGGTCCGATTATCGGATTTCTCCTTGTGGCCGTATCCACACAGGGTAGCATCGTGGCACCAACCATCGGTATGCTGGGCTTCGCCATTGCCTTGGCCATACCTTTCACACTCTTTGCGATGTTCCCATCACTGCTGAAAGCGGCTCCGAAATCTGGCGATTGGATGAATGTCATCAAAGTGACTCTTGGCTTCATAGAACTGGCCTTCGCTTTGAAGTTCCTGTCCGTAGCCGATCTCGCCTATGGCTGGCACATCCTCGATCGAGAGGCTTTCCTCTCTATCTGGATTGTCATCTTCGGATTGCTAGGCGCCTATCTGCTTGGATGGTTGAAATTCTCACACGACAACGAAAGCCACCGCACGAACGTCCCGCGTTTCTTCCTTGCGATGGCATCACTAGCTTTCACCGTCTACATGATACCAGGGCTCTGGGGAGCCCCCCTAAAAGGCATCAGTGCCTTCACACCGCCGATGAATACGCAGGACTTTAATCTGCAGAAATCCGTCACCGAGGCACGTTTCACTGATTACGAGTCAGGTATGGCTGCTGCTAAGGCCGAACATAAGCCTGTCATCATCGACTTTACCGGCTTCGGATGCGTGAATTGTCGTAAGATGGAGGCTGCCGTATGGACAGACACACAGGTTGCCGACATTCTGAACAAGGATTATGTGCTGATATCTCTCTATGTTGATGACAAGACTACGCTTTCTGAGCCAATCAAGGTAACGGAAAACGGGCAGGATCGCACTCTACGAACTGTCGGCGAAAAATGGTCATATCTCCAACGAGTGAAGTTCGGTGCTAACGCCCAACCATTCTATGTGCTGCTTGATAACGAGGGGCGTCCCCTCAATGGCAGTCGCTCTTATGACGAAGATATTCAAGCCTATATCACTTTTCTTAACCAAGGACTGACGAATTATCGGAAATAAGAAGAATGGGCTGCTAACCGCAGCCCATTCTATCTTTTACCTCATATTACGTTTTTACCAAATCTGTGCTCGTTGCTTCTTCGGGATGAAGAGCTTGTCTCCCTTCTTTACTCCGAATGCATCATACCAGGCATTGATATGCGGTAGAGCACCATTTACACGTGCCATATTGGGTGAGTGTACGTCGACCTTCAGCAGAAGTTCCACATATTCCGGACGCATGTTACTTGCCCACACACGGCCCCACGCAAGGAAGAAGCGCTGTTCAGGGGTAAAGCCGTCGATAGTACCCAAGGATTTCTCTTTCATTACGTTCTGAAGTGCGCGATATGCGATGTTCAGACCTCCGTTATCACCAATGTTCTCGCCCAGTGTCTGCTGACCATTGACAAACTGGCCAGGCGCAGTCTCATACTTGTCAAAAGCATCGACCAGCACCTTTGTACGAGCCTCATAGTTAGTCTTATCGGCATCTGTCCACCAGTTACGTTGGTTGCCCGTCTTATCAAACTGAGAACCCTGATCGTCGAAGCCATGACTCATCTCATGACCAATCACACCACCAATGGCACCATAGTTTACTGCATCATCAGCCTGCGGATCAAAGAACGGCGGCTGCAAGATGGCGGCTGGGAAGCATATCTCATTAGTTGTCGGGTTATAATATGCATTGACGGTCTGCGGTGTCATTCCCCACTCTGTCTTATCAACAGGTTTGTTCACCTTTCGATTCACAGCATCGTTATGGAAGAATTCGGCGATGTTACCCATATTCTCATAGAGCGAAAGACTGTCATTCACCTGCAAGCCACTATAGTCTCTCCATTTGTCGGGATAACCAATCTTGATGATGAAATTTTCAAGCTTATCCTTCGCCAGCGCCTTCGTCTCATTACTCATCCATGTGGCCTCATCAATACGCTGCGCCAAAGCCTTCTGGAGGTTATGAACCAAATCGAGCATACGCAGCTTACTCGACTCTGGGAAATACTTCTCCACATACAGTCGACCGATGGCCTCACCCAAGACACTGCTGACGGTAGATACGGCACGCTTCCAACGAGGACGATCCTGCTGAACACCACTCATCACACTGCTCATTTTGAAAGCCACGGCACGGAAATCATCGCTCAACTGACTAGCAGCTCCAGAGATGATCTTAATCTCAGCATATGCCTTCAGGTCATCGAGCGAAGCCTCAGCCAAGATTTTCTCCACCTCATGGATAGGCTCTGGCTGCGACACATCAATCCATTCGAAAGTAGGGAAGCCAGAAGCGAAAAACACATTCCCCCAGTCAATGCCAGGGAAGTCAACAACCAACTGGTTGTAGGACATCTTATGATAGTTCTTGTCGATATCACGGAGTTCCACCCTACTATAGCTGGCCTTGGCAATACGCGTCTCGATTTCGAGCACAGCCTGCATCTTCTGCTGAGCAGTCACGGAGTCGTTGCCAACCATCATAAACAGAGTCTTCATACATTCCTTATATGCCTCAAGAATCTGGGTGCTCTGCGGATCATCGTTCAGATAATAGTCACGAGTTGGCAGTCCCAGACCGCCCTGTCCAACAGACACGAGGTTCATGCCGGCATTACGAATATCAGCATCTATTCCAATGCCATACATCATCGTCGCCTCACCACGACGGTCAATCTGGGCTGTGACGAGCTGATATTCACGACGGTCTTTGATGGCGGCAATACGATCAAGCACAGGCTTCAACGGAGCCCAGCCCTCACGGTTCAGACGCACGCTATCCATTCTGAGCTTGTAGAGCGACCCTATCTTCTGTCCTAACGATCCTTTCTCCTGTGGACTATCCGCATACTGCAGGATCAACTCCTGAATACGTATCTGATTCTCCTCATATAGATCGGTAAATGCACCATTGTCCGTATGCTCACCATCGAGAGGGTGAGCCTTCAGCCACCCGCCAGCAGCATATTGGTAGAAATCATCACCTGGTTTGACCGAGGTATCAAGATTCGCGGGGTCGATACCCGACGATACTGTCTGAGCCGTTGCTGATGTTGCCAACAACAGACAAGCTGCAAAAAACAAATTCTGTTTCATACGTTATCTTTTCGTTTATATATTGATTATATTTTGATTATCTATTAGACGACCATAGAGCACATAAAAACTACAGAGATTTACGCTTTTAACTTTTTTTTGCAATCAAAAAAAAGAAAAACACTCATAAAGAATAGGTGTGTTCTATTAGAACTTAACTTGATATCCTACTCCTATTATATGACGGTTAGGTTCGTTGTCGTCATCATCACTCCGTACAGTCTGATAACGGTAGAAAGCACTAAGCGTATGCTGTTTCGACAGTTTCCAGTCAACTCCCACATGATAACGCACTTTCTGCAGACTCCACGCGTTAAAAAATTCTATGTTGGCAAAAGGCGTGAGTACCAGTCCTTTCCTATCATATTCCACCTGTAGTCGACTGCGAAGCACGTTCTTCCCCTTTTCGTGATAGGTCTTCGGTTTCCCGTCATATGCGTTGGTGAAATAACTCCAGCGCTCACTAACACGGTATTCCGGACGCCAAGTGTACTGCCATCGTTCTCGTAAAGAGAACTTGAAATCACCAATGAGCTTCTTTGCGACAATCAGTGAGAAATCAAAACGATGACGCGGAGCCCAATAACGGGCGCATTTCTTTGGATCACCAATCTCTACATCACCGTCGATTACCTCATCATCGTTTGCTTGGAAATAGGAGATACGTTCATTGTTATCGTAGAGAAAAGTATAGCCAGCGGAAGCTTTCAGCCATTTCGATATCTTATAATCGAGGCCAACACCAGCACTCCATCGATCATTCGTCTTTGCATCGTTTCGTGTCCGTAATTCTCCCTCGAGTTCCAAAGACCACTGTTTGTTAATCTTCTTTTCTACCTCCACAGAGAAGTCAAGACCAAAATCATCTCTCTGAGCTGCTGCCATCATCGGCAACAAAATCATCAGGAATAAGACACATCGTTTCATTTCTTCAATCCTTCTATTCCTCTAAAACTCTTTGAGTTGATCCTTCGACAGTTTCAGCTCCTGACTCACTGCCGAAGCTTCTCCTTCATAACTGATACGGAGCATGGCCATATCACGAAGGAAATCTACAGATCCAACATCTACTTTCACTATCTTCAGTCCCAGACGTTTCTCCAAGTCGGCCTTCAGTTCTTCACGGCGGTCTGGCGTAATCAACTCAATACGGTCATACTGTACAAGTTTCGTTGGACAGGTCTTCAGGTGGAACTCACAAAGCCATACGGCAAGTACGATGACAAGATTGGTAAGAATTACCTCGAAGAGCGGAACTGCCACAGAAACGGCATTGACTAAAGCAAGGGCGATTGTAACGAAGAGATAGGTCATCTCGCGTACAGGCATGGCATCCGTACGATAGCGCATAATCGAGAAGATACCAAAGAGTCCAATACCCACACCCATGGAGGTCTTACCCTTCATATCCTCCAACACGAAAATCATGAAAAAGACGATAAAGAAAATCGCGACAGAAATCAGCATGAATGTGAAGTAAAAATCACGACGGCGACTCTTCTTATAGTACAAGCGGTCAATGAGAAGCCATGTAACGACCACATTGATCAGCAGACGTACAAACATCATCATGAAGTCATGAGATAACATAAAATGTTCCATTGTTATTGAGTTTATTGATTATTCTTTATATTTTTACCACGTACGTTCTATTCCCAAAATCTTCTCGACACTCCTCAAACGGGGTTTGATCCGATTACGACGTAAATTATCATTAGTGAAGGCCGAGCCAATACAGTATTTCGAGAACCCATGCGGATGGATACGGAGCTGACAGAGCATACCGAGGATTGGTGACGGCTGCAGCCCGTCACGTTTCAACTCGATGACAACGATGTCATCCATATAGCGATATTTATCAGTTATGATATGATGGAAGCGCAGATTGGTGTCGATCGTGAGACGTTCCGTCTTCGCCTTATTCACCAGCGTGATACGGTCAAAACGATTCTCCATCTTCCCACTGAGCGTCGTTGGATCATATCTGAGATAAGAGCGGATGAAATCATCATAGGCCTCAAACTTTTTATCTTGCCGCTCAAAACGAAGATTATGATCCGGATGCAAGGCATCGAAACCATCTATCGCCATGCGTTTCTTCTTTGTCCGCCTATGATTGTTCTTTGTCTTTACCTCCAGAAAACTCAGACCTGCATCGACATACGATCTGATACGGATCTTCTGTCGTTCTAAATGACCAGCCTCATGACGGTTATACATCACATAGTCGTCTGTATCAAAATAGAGTGTATAATATGGAGAGATACGTAGTCCACCAGTCTCTTGCACAAAATAGTCATCACGCGCAATCTCCAGCAACCGACAGAGTGTCGGCACCGTCGTTACGAACTTGGTGTCGATGCGGTTCATCAGACGGATGCTTTTCATCTCATCCAGAGTGATGCTCTCATATCGGCTCAGTATGTCTGTCATATCATTGAAGAACCAATTCCACAGGACAGTGGTCACTACCATAGATCTCTGTATGTATAGCGGCATCCGCTAAACAATCGCGCAGACGATCAGAGATTACAAAATAGTCGATACGCCATCCTGCATTCTTCTGACGTGCTTGGAAACGGTACGACCACCAGGAGTATTTCACCTCATCAGGATACTTAAAACGAAACGAGTCAGTAAACCCATTATCCAACAAGATTGAAAACTGTTCACGTTCTTCGTCGGTAAAGCCGGCATTATGTCGGTTAGTCTTGGGGTTTTTGATATCTATCTCCTCATGCGCCACATTTAGATCACCGCAGAGGATTACAGGTTTCTTTGCATCAAGTCCTTTCAGGTATTCGCGGAAATCATGCTCCCACACCATACGATAATCCAATCGTTTCAAACCGTCCTGCGAATTCGGCGTATAACAAGTGACGAGGAAGAAATCTTCCATCTCCAGAGTGATGACACGTCCTTCGTGATCATGCTCGTCAATACCAATACCATAAGACACATTCAGTGGCTGATGACGTGTGAAGACAGCTGTACCCGAATAACCTTTCTTGTCGGCATAGTTCCAGAACGACCGATAGCCATCAAACTGCATGTCGAGTTGTCCCGCTTGCATTTTCGTCTCCTGTAGACAGAAGAAATCGGCATCAAGAGTCTTAAACACATCACGAAAGCCCTTACCCTCACAGGCACGGAGACCGTTCACATTCCAAGAGATCAGTTTCATATAACGGATTGTTTTATTTATTTTGCAAAGTTACGAAAAGTCGAGCGCAAAACAAAGAAACTTGTTTCTTTTTTTGCCGAGACGTAGTAACTTCGCGGTCGAAGGACGCAGAGTTACGAAAAGTCGAGCGCAGAACAAAGGAATTCTTTCTTTTTTATGTCATGATATCGCAACTTCACTATCGTTAGACTATAAAGATACGAATAAATGAGAGAAATGCTAAACTTTTCGCTTTTATTTCGTACCTTTGCAAACATCGGAACATAAAACTATAACAACATGCTTAAGAGACATCTATTATTAATCATCATGCTAGGCTGCACGACAATAGGTTTGGCGCAGTTGGTCACACCACAGATTGATTTGCCCGATCCTCTGCTGATGAACGACGGTAAAACACGCGTAACAGAAATAAAAGACTGGGGCGTAAGACGACAACAAATTGCTGAGATGATACAACACTACGGTATCGGTCAGAAACCAGAAGTGGAATCAGAAGCAGTGAAAGCTCGTATGGCGGGCGACACGCTTATCGTCGACGTTACAGTCAACGGTGAGACTCTCACCCTCAGTTCCGTCATCCAGTATCCCACGGTCGGTCAGCCTCCCTATGCTCTGATGGTCGGTACCAGTATGCTGGCTCTGCCCAAGCCACTATTCGAGAACCGTCCCATCGCTGTGATGAACTTCCACGAAAAACAAGTTAATGATTACGGTCAATGGGGAAAACATCATGAGCGCGGTGAGCATAATTTCGACCGTCTTTACCCTGAGTTGAAGGATAACGGAGCCTATAGTGAATGGGCATGGGGCTTCAGTCGTCTTATCGATGGACTGGAACAACTTGGTCCAGAACAGACGAAGAT
Organism: Prevotella aff. ruminicola Tc2-24; assembly: GCF_900110895.1. Classification (GTDB taxonomy): domain Bacteria; phylum Bacteroidota; class Bacteroidia; order Bacteroidales; family Bacteroidaceae; genus Prevotella. The sequence continues at coordinate 990,365 of NZ_FOIQ01000001.1, forward strand.
CGACACAAAGCACATCGGTGTTTCCGGCTGTTCCTATGCAGGAAAGATGGCTCTGTTCTGCGGTGCTTTCGATGAACGCGTTGCCTTAACCATTGCTCAGGAACCCGGAGGAGGAGGAGCTGCCTCTTGGCGCTATAGCCATCGTCTTGACAGTGTGGAGAATCTCGACCGTACCGACTACCATTGGTTCCTCGAGTCCATGCTTGAGCGATTCCATGGCGACAGCGTTTATCTAATGCCATACGATCATCATGAACTTGTCGCGATGGTATGTCCCCGTGCGTTACTCATGTTAGGTAATACCGACTATCGCTGGCTTGCCGACGAAAGTGCCTATGTTTCAATGAACGCTGCACGTAAGGTGTGGAGTCAGTTCGGCATCGACGACCGTATAGGCTACTCCATCAACGGTGGTCACCCCCACTGCCAACTACCAGAAAGTCAATTTCCTGAGGTAGAGGCGTTTATCGACCGCTTTCTTCTTGGCAAGAACGATGTTAAGACAGCTGGCGTCCTCAAATCCCCATTTGAAGGAAAAATTGACCTCACCCCTTGGATTAAGTATTGATGTTTAGAACACTCGGACGACAAATCGGTAAATACCGTACGGCCTCCATTCTCACCCCTATATGGACGGCCCTCGAGGTTGTGATGGACGTGCTCATTCCCTATGTCACGGCGTCACTCATCGACAAGGGTATCAATGCAGGTAACATGGAGAACGTTTATCTCTATGGCGCCATCATGCTCGGCATGGCATTCCTTTCGTTAGCCTTTGGTATCCAAGCCGGACGGAGTGTCGCTTATGCTGCCTCAGGATTTGCTGCAAACCTCCGTAGTGCAATGTATCGCAATATCCAGCGTTTCGCTTTCTCAAATATCGACAGGTATGCCACATCGGGGCTTATCACCCGCATGACCACCGATGTAAACAATCTGCAGAATGCCTATCAGCAAATCCTACGCATCACAGTACGTGCCCCTTTCCGTCTGCTGCTCAGCATTGTCATGTGTCTGGTCATCGATGCACGTCTGAGTATGGTCTTCATCATCGCAATGCTGATACTCAGCACCTCGCTCTATCAGATTATCTCCAGAGTAAGCCGACTCTTCTCACAAGTCTTCGTCAAGTACGATGAATTGAATCTGGAGGTGCAGGAGAATATCCGTGCCATTCGTCTGGTGAAAGCTTTCGTACGCGAAACACATGAGAACCAAAAGTTCTCCAAGGCAGCCGAGGCATTATATCGTCTATATGTTCGTGCAGAGAGTCTGATGGCGCTCAACCACCCCGTGATGAACCTAGTGGTCTACGGCTGTATCATAGCGCTCTCATGGTGGGGTGCCCATTACATCGTAGGTGGTACACTGACCACCGGTGAACTGACATCGCTGTTCACCTATGTGATGTCAATCTTGCAATCACTGATGATGCTCTCCATGATCTTCATCATGCTCACCCAAAGTGCTGCCAGTGGTCGACGGGTGGCAGAGATCATCGACGAACAGCCAGATATTGTGAACCCCAGTGAGCCTGTCACTGAGATTGCCGACGGTAGTGTGGAATTCAGAGAAGTACGTTTTGATTATCAATCAAAAAAAACTGAAGAATCCGAGTTGTCCGAAACCACACATATTCCCAAACGGTCTGCACTCTATAACGTCTGTTTCACCGTCAGGAGCGGTGAGACTATCGGTGTCATCGGTGGCACAGGCTCCGGAAAATCAACACTCGTCAACCTCATTTCCCGTCTCTATGATGTACAGCAGGGTGAAGTTTTGGTAGGCGGACGGAATGTGAAAGACTATGACCTCACCTCGCTCCGTAATGCCGTGAGTGTGGTGCTGCAGAACAATATCCTTTTCTCCGGTACGATCCTCGACAACCTCCGCTGGGGGAACCCACAAGCCACCGAGGAAGCATGCCACCATGCCTGTCGACTAGCTCAGGCCGATGAATTCATCAGTCAGATGCCAGATGGCTACAACACACGTATCGAGCAAGGAGGCATCAATGTCAGCGGCGGTCAGCGACAACGTCTCTGCATTGCCAGAGTCCTCCTGAAACAACCGCGTATCTTAGTGCTTGATGACTCCACCTCAGCTTGTGACACAACGACAGATGCAAAAATCCAACGCGCTCTCCGTGAGGAGCTGTCCAACATGACCAAGTTCATCATTGCCCAACGTATCTCCACCGTAGAACACTGCGACCGCATCCTCGTCATGGATAACGGCCGACTGACCGGTTTGGGTACCCATGAACAACTGTTATGTGACAATGCGCTCTATCAGGAAATCAACGCTATCCAGAAAGCTGACTGTGGCGATTTCGACAAGAAGGAAGGAGGTGATGTATGAGGCAAAACGGTTTCAAAGGTCCCCATGGACCACAGGCACAGAACCATGGCGGCATACAACGAATTGACAGTCGTCAGCGCGCTGTAATTTGGAGACTTACAAAGTATGTGTTCAGCAATTACAAGTATGCCATTGTAACGGTACTCATCTGCATCGCTATCACCTCGGTGACCACACTCGCATCCACCCTCTTCACACGTACCCTCATCGACGACTATATCGCGCCACTGACACAAACTTCCGATCCAGAATATACCTCACTGAGACAGGCTCTTTTCAAGCTCGGTCTTGTACTGTTCATTGGCGTCATTTGTTCCTATCTATATAACCGCCTAATGATCAACGTGTCACAGGGGACAATGCTCCGGCTGCGCCGACTGATCTTCGAACGGATGGAGCAACTGCCCGTCAGCTATTTCGACCAGCACTCACACGGTGATATGATGTCAGTCTATACCAACGATGTAGACTCATTACGACAGATGATATCAACCTCGTTGTCGCAGGTGTTTAACAGCCTCATCACTATCGCTGTCACTTTTGCTTCGATGGTTGCGCTGAGCATCCCCCTTACGATGGTCAGTATGCTGATGGCTGTTGTCATGATGATTGCCACCACCTGGCTCGGTAAACGTAGCCGGTCCTATTTCCGTTCACAACAGCAGAACCTTGCGCGTGTCAATGGTTTTATCGAGGAGATGATGACCGGTCAGAAAGTCGTCAAGGTTTTCTGTCATGAACAACAAGCAATCCAGGAATTCGAGAATATCAACGAACAACTGCGATATAGCACCTATAATGCCAATAAAATTGCAAATATCGTGATGCCGGTCAATGGCAACCTATCAAACCTCGGTTATGTACTCATTGCTGTGGTCGGTGCTACTCTTGCCCTCGGCAACTGGTCTATCAGTCTCGGAACTATCGTAGCTTTCTTGACACTGAATAAGAGTTTTACACAACCAATCACCCATGTCAGTCAGCAGATTAACTCTGTACTCAACGCCACCGTAGGTGCCGAACGGGTGTTCAACCTCATGGACGCAGAACCTGAGACCGATGAGGGCACCATCAGCCTGACGGATCCTAAGGGCGATGTCGACTTCTCCGGTGTCGATTTCGGCTATACACCCGAGAAACAAGTTCTCTTCGATATCAATATCAACACCAGCCCAGGACAGAAAATTGCCTTTGTTGGCGGAACAGGTGCTGGCAAGACCACGATCATTAACCTCATCAACCGTTTCTATGATATCCAGAAAGGAACGATTCTCTACGACGGCATCCCCATTACTCAAATCCGCAAAGAGTCGCTCCGTCAGTCAATGAGTATTGTACTACAAGACACCCAACTCTTTACCGGCACCGTGCTCGATAATATCCGCTATGGAAAACTTGATGCCACCGACGAGGCTTGTATCGCAGCTGCCCGATTAGTAGGAGCCGACGATTTTATACGACGTCTGGCCAATGGTTACCAAACTGTACTCAGTGGTGACGGCGGTAACCTATCACAGGGTGAGCGTCAGCTCATCGCCATCGCCCGTGCAGCCGTCTCCAATCCCCCCGTGCTCATCCTCGATGAGGCAACCTCAAGCATCGATACGCGTACAGAGACTCTTGTGCAACGCGGTATGGACTCACTGATGCAGGGTCGTACGACCTTCGTCATTGCCCACCGTCTCTCTACGGTTCGTAATGCCGACCAGATCATCGTTCTCGACCACGGTCGTATCATCGAGCACGGCACTCATGCCGAACTCCTTGCCCATCAAGGCAAGTATTACCAGCTTTACACAGGTAACGAACTAACCACCTGATAAAAAAGAGAAAAAAATTACCGAGCGATGCGGTCTACCCTCGTCGCCCGGTAATTTTATTAAATCTTTCAAACTTTTTCTCTAGAACTTTGCCATCTTGATAGCCACGACGGCACACTCGTCTCCCTTATTGCCTAATCGACCGCCTGCGCGATCTTGGGCCTGTTGGAGATTGTCGGTCGTCAGTAGTCCAAAGACCACCGGAATATTACTAGTAACGTTCAAACGGGCAATACCCTCTGTGACACCCTGACAGATATAGTCGAAATGAGGAGTCTCACCACGAATCACACTACCGAGGATGATTACAGCGTCATAACCGTCGTTGAGCGTCATCTGACGAGCACCATATATCAACTCGAACGATCCCGGTACTGTCTTCACATGGATATTCTCCGGCAAAGCACCGTGTTTTTCCAACGTTGAGACGCACCCCTGAAGCAGTGCCCCCGTAATCTCCGGGTTCCATTCTGCCACCACGATACCAAAGATCATGTTCGAGGCATCGGGTACTTTTGAGAAATCGTAGTCGCTCAGGTTATGTAAGGCGGTAGCCATATTCCTTAATTATCAATTATTCCTTTACGCGCTCGATATACTCGTCGATGGTCTGATACTGCATAGAGTTAAAGTACTTCTCCTTCACCTCCTGATACAATTTCAAAGCCTCATCTTTCTTTCCCTGACTCTCAAGAATCTCACCAGCCTGAATAAGGAAGGTGGGAGAGAGAGAGTTATTGTCAGCCTTCTCGGCAGCCTTCTTCAGGTGAGACACAGCCTTGTCAAGTTGGTTCAGATGAGCATAGGCATTTCCAAGAGCGCCCTCTGCCGCAGGTGATATCATCTGATCTTTGGCACCATCATACTCCTCAAGGAACTTCACGGCATCCTCCCACTTACCCAACTGGGCATTACAGAGACCAGCATAGAGATTGGCAAGGTTACCAGCCTTGGTGCTACTGTACTCGTTTGCGAGAGCGGCGAAGCCCTTAAAGCCTGTGCTGTCTCCGTTGAGAGCCTCGTTGAAAAGACCCTGCTCGAAATAAGCCTGTCCCTTAGAAATAGCTGTACTAGCCTTCACCTCGTTAGGACCAGAAACATAAGTCTTGTAAAGGATAACACCAGCAATGATAACGATCACTGCTACAACTGCTGCAATAATAGCCTTCTTGTATTTCAGGAAGAAAGCCTCACTCTTGCTCAGGGTCTCCTCTATGGTAGGAGCAGCCTGCTGATTCTTAGTATTTGCCATTATAATCTTTTTTTTATTGTTTTCTTTAAAAATGTGCGTGCAAAGATACTATTTTTAATTAAGAATGAAGAAATAAGAATTAAGAGTTTTTTGTTTTTAACTAATTTTTGTGGCATTCCACCTGATTATGTATCAAAAATTGCCTACCTTTGCATTATGATTCTCGAGAAACTTTCACTCATCAACTACAAGAATATCGCTACGGCCACGCTTGACCTCTCACCGAAGATTAATTGTCTGATTGGCAAGAACGGTGTAGGCAAGACCAACGTGCTCGACGCGATTTACTTTCTGTCGTTCTGCCACTCTGCCAGCAATCCCATTGACTCGCAGGTGATCCGGCATGGACAGGATTTCTTTGTAATTGAAGGAGACTATCTGAGTGACGACTGGCACAAGGAATCTGAGCACTCCCCCACTTTACAGATCTACTGCGGCATGAAGCGTGGAACAAAGAAGCACTTCAAGCGCAACAAAAAAGAGTATAAACGACTATCGGAGCATATCGGACTGATTCCTGCGGTATTCGTATCACCTTCGGACACCCTGCTAATTGAGGGAGGGAGTGAGGAGCGTCGACGACTGATGGATATGGTCATCTCGCAATATGACCATGGCTATATCGAGGCGATGAACCGTTATAACAAGGCACTTCAACAACGCAATGCCATGCTGAAGATGGAGGAAGAGCCAGACCCAGAGATACTCAGTCTATGGGAGGAGCAGATGGCAGTCGAAGGTGAGGCTGTCTTCCAACGTCGTGATGCCTTCGTAAAAGCGTTAACACCTGTGTTTCAGCGTTATTACGAGACCATATCCGGCAACCACGAACAGGTAGGCCTGAACTATATCTCCCATTGTCAGCGCGGTCCACTTCTGGAGGTCATCAGACGAGACCGCTCGAAAGACCGTATCATGGGGTTCTCCCTGCACGGCATTCACCGCGACGACCTGGAATTCACTCTGGGTGGTCACCCGATGAAACGCGAAGGCAGTCAAGGACAGCACAAGACATTCGCCATCTCCCTAAAATTGGCGCAGTTCGATTTTCTCCGTCGAACAAACAGTCATACGACTCCTCTGCTGCTGCTCGATGACATCTTTGACAAACTCGATGCCGAACGTGTAGAACAGATTGTCAAACTGGTGGCTGGTGATGACTTCGGACAGATCTTCATCACAGACACGAACAGGGAACATCTGGATCAAATACTGAGTCGTTCGTCACACGACTACAAGATCTTCCATGTGTCGGATGGAGAGATAGAAATGAAGAACGGCCATGTTTAAGAGAGACGTCAAGAGCATCAAAGATCTGATTCTAAGGAATCTGCGAGTACAGGGATTGGAGACACCTCTGTTACAGAAACGACTGATTGACTCATGGCAAAGCGTCGCAGGAGAGGTTATAGCCACCTACACCAAGGATCTCTATATCCGTAATCAAACGCTATTCGTACACCTGACTAGTCCGGCTCTACGCGCAGACCTGTCCATGCGACGACAAGAACTGGTAAAACGATTGAACGAACAAGTAGGCAGTCAGGTGATTGCCGACATCCGTTTTCACTAGATCACGATATCCACGGAAACGTCATGCCTTTCAATAGGCACATTCTCCACCTTCTGGAATTCAAAACACACCCCGATGGTATGTAGGGGAACGGTTCCCAATGCACGAAGAAAACGATCGTAATAACCTTTACCTCTTCCCAATCGATGCCCTTGGGCATCAAAGGCCACACCTGGTATCAATGCGACATCTATTTGATTATAGTCGGTGAAAGAATCGCCTACGGCTTCCATAATATGGAAAGCTCCCTCCTGCAAGTCGGCAGCCGATGTATAGCGTCGTAGCTCCATTCCTCCATCATCAAGCACCTTTGGCAGAAGCACCGTTTTCCCCATAGCCACAAGATCATCAATCAACTGATGAGTATCCACCTCGTCGGGCAAGGAATAAAAGGCCATGACAACAGAAGCATCACGAAGATGCGGTGCCAGTCGCTTCACGACAGTCTGCGACAGTGTCTCAAGCTGCTGTCGAGAGTACTGTCGTCTACGTTCCTTGACCAGCAGGCGCAACTCATCTTTAAGCATGGGCGATACGTGTTGTACCCGTCATTCGTATACGTCCGTCAAAGAGCATGGCAACCTTCTTGGCAATCTTCGTATCAGAGGCACCTTTCTTAGGGAAGGCAGTTCCACTACGGAACAGTCGGAGGGCCTCCATAACAGCCGGGTCATCTTGATTCAGATACTCTGTCCACGCCTGATCATTGAGGATATTATAGATAATACGACTATAGACAAACCGTTCCAACAACTTACGCGACTTTTGTATCATGAGGTTACGCCGTTTCAGTCCGTTCTTGTCGGCAAATGAAACAAACTCCTCCAATGTATTCTGTTTCTTCAGGTAAGTCTCTAACTCCTTCACTTCATCGAAAGTACTCAGTTTACTACGGTGCTCATCGGTGTAGTTATAGGCAAACTGCAGAATCAGCCCCGACATGGAAGCCTCTTTATAGTACGACGTCATCCCAAGCGTATCCTCAGGCACGAAGATGTCAGGAGTGATGCCACCACCACCGTAGACCACACGACCATTGGCGGTATGATAAGCCGGCCCTGTGTGCTTGATGCTATCCTGCGAGAAGAACTCACCATGCTGGTAACGGTTAATCCAGTCCTCCTCATAACTCTTGCTATCGTCGTAAGGTTTCTGGATGCAACGGCCAGAAGGCGTATAATAGCGGGCAATAGTCAGACGGATCATGGAATGGTCGCTGAACTCCATCGGCTTCTGGACCAGTCCTTTACCAAACGAACGACGACCGACGATTGTTCCTCTGTCATTATCCTGAATGGCACCGGCAAGAATCTCAGAGGCAGATGCAGATATTTCATCGACGAGAATCACCAGTGGTATCTGCTGATAAGAGCCACGACCATCAGCACGATACTCCTGACGCGGATAGCGCCTTCCTTCGGTATAGACAATCAGCTGTCCCTTCGACAAGAACTCATTCGCAATCTGCACAGCCGACTCCAGGTAGCCACCCGTATTACTCCTCAGGTCTATAACCAGGTTACCGAAGCTCTGTTGTGACAACTTAGCCAGTGCGATGAGCAGTTCGGGGTATGTATTTTCACCGAAGTTCTTGATCTTAATGTACCCACTATGCTCGTCGAGCATATAACAAGCGGTAACACTCTTGGTCGGTATCTCTCCTCTAGTGACCGTGATATGACGGATTTTCTTTTCACCGTAGCGCACAATACCGAGTTTCACCTTTGTGTCTTTCGGCCCCTTCAGATGATGCATGGCCTCTTCATTGGTCACTTTCTTACCGACGAACGAGGAATCATCGACCTCAACTATCTTGTCGCCAGCAATCACGCCTGCCCGTTCTGCCGGTCCGTTACCGATGACATTCTGCACCCGGATTGTATCCTGACGGACCACGAACTCTATACCGATGCCAGAGAATGAGCCGCGCAGGTCATCGTTAGCTATCTGTCCGTCACGCGCAGTGATATAGACCGAGTGAGGGTCCAGCTCACCGAGAATCTGCGGCATGGCCTTCTCAACCAGATCATTGATATTGACAGTATCCACATATTGGTCATCAATAATATGCAGCAAGTTGTTGAGCTTATTTCCACTCGTATTGATAATATTCAGCCGGTTGCCAGAAAAATGGTTGGCATAGAAGGAGCCCACCATGATACCGAGGACGACACATAAGGCCATCCACAATGGTGTATACCGGTTTGTCCTATTCTTACTCATATTCTTTTGTCGAATTAATATCCATGAATATCACCTCAATACCCGCACGCTTCAGCAGGTCAATGCCATCGGTAAGACGATACTGTTCACCATAGACCACACGTTTGATGCCGGCCTGAATAATCAGTTTGGCACACTCGATACACGGTGAGGCCGTGATATAGATGGTTGCCCCGTCGCTGTTGTTATTGCTCCGTGCCAACTTGGTTATGGCATTCGCCTCAGCATGGAGCACATAAGGCTTTGTCACGTTATTATCGTCCTCACACACATTCTCGAAACCGCTGGGCGTACCATTATAACCATCACTGATGATCATTTTGTTCTTGACCACCAGAGCACCCACCTGTCGACGCTGGCAGTAGGAATTCTCCGCCCAAATACGTGCCATCCTTAGATAGCGCATGTCCAGCTTCTGTTGTTTCTCGTCCATCGTTGTTATTATTTCTTGTGATGATCCCTTCTGATGCCGTTCCTCTTCAAGAGCGCATCAATAGTGGGCTCGCCCCCACGGAAACGCTTATAGAGAACCATCGGATTCTCCGTTCCACCCTTGGAGAGCACACAATCGCGAAAGCGTTGCGCCACCTGCGGACTGATTGTGCCGTGTTTCTTGAATAGACTAAAGGCATCAGCATCGAGGACCTCTGCCCATTTATAGCTGTAGTATCCCGCTGCGTAACCGCCGGCCATGATATGCGAGAACTGAACAGTCATGCAGGTGTCAGGTAACTGCTCGGTGACCATAGCCTTCTCCCAAGCTTTCTTCTCAAAAGTAATGATATCTTCGTCGAATGCCTCCTTACGGGTATAATATGCCATATCAAGCAGACCGAAACTAACCTGACGCATGCAAGCATAGGCCACATTGAAGTTTCGACTCCTGACGATGCGTGCTATCAGTTCATCAGGCAACGGCTCACCTGTCTGATAATGGAAGGCGAAGGTACGCAGGAATTTCTTCTCTATAGCGAAGTTCTCCATCAACTGAGAAGGCAACTCCACGAAATCCCACCACACATTCGTTCCACTCAGGCTCTCAAACCGAGTATTTGCGAACATCCCATGCAGAGAATGGCCGAACTCATGGAGGAAGGTTTCGACCTCACCTAGCGTTAACAAGGCAGGTTTCTCCGCTGTCGGTTTCGTAAGATTCATCACCACACTGACGTGCGGACGGTTGTTCACTCCTTTCCGGTCTATCCATTGTCCCTGATATTCAGTCATCCAGGCACCGCCCTGCTTCCCCTGCCGAGGATGGAAGTCTGCATAGAACACAGCCAGATAAGACCCATCTCTGTCAAACACCTCATAGGCTTTCACGTCTGGATGGTACACGGGTATATCTTTGTTCTCCTTGAATGAGATGCCGTACAGGCTGTTAGCCAATCCGAAGACACCCTCAATAACCTTGGACAATTCGAAATAGGGGCGTAGCATCTCCGCGTCGATCTGATAACGCGCCAGCTTCAACTTATGCGCATAGAAGCCGAAGTCCCATGGCTCCAGTTTGAAGTGACGTCCTTCCATCTTCCGTGCCATCTTCTCAATCTCTTTGACCTCCTTAAGCGCTGTCGGTTTGTAGGCTTCAATTAAGTTATTCAGCAGCTTATAGACATCACGCACATGACCCGCCATACGGTGTTTCAACACATAGTCAGCATAGGTCTTGTGTCCAAGTAACTGTGCCAGTTCACGCCGCAGGTTGATCAGACGTTTGCAGATCTCCACATTGTTCTCCGCATTATCATGCGTACACTCGGTATTTTTCGCCATATAGAGTTGCCGGCGGAGCTCACGTTGTGTCGAATAGGTCATGAATGGACTATAGCTCGGTGAGTCAAGCGTGATCACCCATCCCTCCTTATTCTGCTCTCTCGCGGTCTGAGCAGCCGCTTCACGAGCGGTATCTGGCAGTCCGTCAAGTTGCGCCTCATCTGTGATATGCAGAGTAAATGCCTTATTCTCCTTCAGCAGGTTCTGGGAGAACTGCAACCCCAGCATCGATGCCTCCTCCGTCAACTGCCGCAACCGTTCCTTTCCTGCTGCATCCAGTAAGGCACCGCTGCGAACAAAGCCATCGTAACAGTTGTCAAGAAGCATTTTCTCCTCTGGTGTCAACTTACGATGATGGCGATGCACATACTTGATACGCTCGAACAGTCGTTCATTCAGTCGGATATCGTTGGCATGTTTGGTCAGGATGGGACTCATCTTCTGCGCCAAGGCATCCATCTCATCATTGGTCTCAGCAGAGAGCAAATTGAAGAATACTGTCGACACCCGCGACAGCAGATCATAGTATCCTTCACCATCCTTCTCATCATCAACACTGACTATGGTATTGTCGAAGGTCGGTTTCTCAGGATTATTAATGATTTTCTCTATCTGTTCGTCTTCACGGCGGATACCCTCAAGCATCGCCTCTTCATAGTCCTCCAGACGGATATGATCGAAGGGAGCCACTCCATGGGGGGTATCATAGGGCTGAAAAAACGGATTCTTTCTTTCTATATTTTCGTTCATCATTTCACTACATTATTCGGCATGCAAAAATACAAAAAAAGACAGACCCAAACAAATCTGCCCCTGTTATTTTATAATATTTCACATCAACAACCGTTCCAGTTGTGGTATCTCTATCCTACCACGGTGTAACTCAAGTAGTCCCTCACCTTGCAACATGTTTAACGCACGCGACACATTTAGGCGACTGTCGTTCAATTCTTCGGCCAGACGCGTCATCAAAATATGGAACGACTTGGGCCCTGCCGGATAGACACAATGCAGTACAAAAAAACGGACAACACGCTCTCTGAGCGACTGTGGACACCGCCGCCACGGCAGACCTAAGAGTTTCTGTGTCTGTGTGGCATAGAGATTCATCAGGTTCAGGCGGAACACCAGGAATTCTTCCGCCAGTCGGACGACCTCTTCTTTATCGATGGTTATGAAGTTCGCATCCGTCAACGCTGTGAAATCATGCGTGTAACGCTGGAAATAGCCAAATATAGCCTCCTGCTGAAGAATATAAGGCGCCGACATCTGTTCCACAACCGAATATTGACGGTCTTCCGAGAAGGTCTCAATCTTGATAACACCGTTAATCAGGAAATACAACTGACTGCAGGCATCACCCGTCATCTGCACCGGTTTCCCCGCCCCCACTTTCGTAAAACCGAGACGAGTATGTCCCGCGACAATCTCCAGATCATCGTGGCTCATTCCCTGGAACAGCGGGAACTGAAGCAGTTGGTCATATATCCTCATAGCTATTCCGCTATCTTATCACGCAGAGATGGTGAGAACCATACGGCGTTGCGCCCATGTTCGTCACTATAGATAAAATAGGCCATCAGTTCAGGATGGCGCTCCAGAATCTGTTGGGCACGCTCCAGACCCATAACCATGAATGAGGTGGCGTAGGCATCAGCAGTCGCACAGTTATTTGTCAGCACCGTAGCCGACAGAATATTATGCTGTACTGGATAACCCGTTTTCGGATCAATGGTATGAGCATATTTCTTGCCGCCCTTATAGTAGAAGTTACGATAGTTTCCACTGGTAGCCATCGCCTTATCGGTCACATTAAGAACAGTCTGCAACTCATTCCCGACATTTAGAGAATCATCGGTTGGTTTCGTCACTCCAATCTTCCATGGAAGACGTTTTTCGTTTAGACCGCTTGTCACGACCTCCCCACCAATTTCCACCATGAAGTTCTGTACACCTCGTTTGCGCAACAGTCGGGCCACGACATCGCAGCCATAACCTTTCGCAATAGCAGAACAATCGAGCATCATCCTCGGATCACCTTTCCTAACCTTTCCGTTCTCCAGCGACAGTTTCCTATAACCCACAATCTCCATCAGACTGTCAACCTGTCCACGCGTAGGTTCGATACCATTCTTAAAACCAAACCCCCAGGCATTGACCAAAGGAGCGACCGTGATATCGAAGGCTCCGTCAGTCTCCCGTGACACTTTCATGGCCATCTGATAGACATCCATGAACATCTGATCGGGCACAACCTCCTCGTTCTGGTTGATGGCAGTGATTATTGACTGTTTGTTAAATGGCGACAACGACCGGTCAACCTTCATCAACTCTGCCTTGATGCTCCGACTGAGATCCGAGTCGCATTGGTAGGTAATATGATAAGATGTGCCGAAGATTAGGTCAGCATTCTTCTGATAAGGCATCGAGCGTTGCTGATGGATGACCAGGACTGTTCCGACGATGAGAAGCGCCAAGAATGGCAGCTGCCACATCAGTTTTTTCTTCTGTTTATCCTCCATAGTCGTCAACCGGCTTAGATATCGATAATCACATTAAAGGTACCTCCCAGACGCGTGTCACCATAAATGCCGAAACCAGGGACATACCATGTTTTTCCGATCTCACCGTCGGAATGGGCGATACGCCTCTTATACCTAACGCTCCAACCCAGATGAAGCGGACCGAACACCTTGGCGTCGACACCGATAACAGCCTCCAGCCAGTGGTAGTTACATGCCACATCATTCATTCCGTAGCCGGTCGGCCATTGCCACACAGGATCAGGGAATTCCGGGCAGGAGATATCAACCTTATACGAGGTAAAGGCATAGCGCAGGCCACCATATAGACGGTTGGGCCCATGTTTAAACTTCAGGAGATTCTTGTCCACACCAATCTTGAAATAAGGCGCCGACGTACTATAACACATACCCGTCACCTCATCATCATGACTGGCTTTTCCTAGTCCTGCCTCGACAATTGGGAACCACTCGTCGTGCAGATTGATTCGCAGAGCCCCCTCGTACTGTCCGTAGTCTGAGAGTGCCATCTGTCCGGCACCCACAAGATCGAACGACACGGAGAAACCACGGAACAAGGGGATGGAGTCTTTCTGCATTTTGAAAAACTTCATCTGTGCCTGAGCAGTTGGTACCGTCAAGAGCATCAGCAGACTAATCGCTAACCTTCGGATAGATATAGAAATGTGTGGTATTCTTGTCATAATCCACTGATGGATTTTTTATCACAATAGAATCAATGAAATGCTTTGTATGACGTACGTCCGTGAGTCGATGGAAGAAAGAGGCATTACAATCGACAGATTCGAAATGCGGGATATCGTCCTTTTTTACCCAAACGGTATCAAAGATGCTCATAGTCTTATTATAGACATTAAACACCAAGATATCCTCCGGATGAGAATAACTGACAGGAAGACTGAACGAGGCCTTACCTACATTTCTGTTAAGGATGATCGAGTCCGTGCCATCCTGACGGACAGTAGAGATTGTCAGCGTATCCATCAAGACCAGGGAGTCACCATCAGTATTGTAAAAACAATAGCGGGTGGTCACGGTATTATTCACCGGGCAATCGATAGATGAACAAGCTGCCAGCAGGATAGAGCAGAAGCAAAAGGTCAGTTTCCTCATATTGTCGTCTCTATCTGATAGTCGTTACGACCACTTGACGAGCGACTGATCAAATCACCCAAGAAGCCTGTCAGGAACAACTGGGTACCGATGATCATCATCGTCAGGGCTATATAGAAATAAGGAGAGTCTGTCACCAGACGCTGCGGAATATGATTGGCCAAGCACCACAGTTTGTCGGCACCAATCAAGAAGGCAGCCAGGAAACCGATAAAGAACATGATCGTTCCCAAGAAACCAAACACGTGCATCGGCTTCTTACCGAAGGTACTCAAGAACCAGAGAGTCAGCAGATCCAGATAACCATTGACGAAGCGATTCAGTCCCATGAACTTCGACGAACCGTATTTCCGAGCCTGATGTTGTACCACCTTCTCACCGATCTTGCTGAAACCCGCATTCTTTGCCAGATAAGGAATATATCGATGCATCTCACCGTACACCTCAATATTCTTCACGACAGCCTGACGATAAGCCTTCAGCCCGCAATTGAAGTCATGCAGATTCTTGATACCACTTATCTTCCTGGCAGTCGCGTTAAAGAGCTTAGTAGGCAAGGTCTTTGAGATTGGGTCATAACGTTTCTGTTTATAACCACTCACCAGATCGTAGCCCTCCTCCTTAATCATACGATAGAGTTCCGGAATCTCGTCGGGTGAATCCTGCAAGTCTGCATCCATGGTAATCACCACATCCCCCTGCGCCTGTTCGAAACCACAGTACAGAGCAGGGCTCTTACCATAATTTCTGCGGAACTTGATGCCCCTTACATGCTCAGACGTCTTACTCAGGTCTGTAATCACCTGCCACGACTCATCCGTAGAGCCATCGTTCACAAAGATCACCTCATACGTATACCCGTTCGCGTTCATCACACGATCAATCCATGCATACAACTCAGGCAGCGACTCCGCCTCATTATAAAGAGGTATAACAACTGATATATCCATTCTTCTGTTTCTTTATAATCTATTTCGGGGCTACATTTCGCTGCATCACCAGACTAATGGGAATGCCGAAGATGAAACCCAAGATAATATTTATCGTCAAAAAATTCAATGCATGATCTATAGGTCGGACTGCAGCCATCTGTGAAAGACTCTCGTCGATCATCTGCGTCATACCATATTGCTGCACCAACATGCGTCCTTCATCCGACGACAGCATCTTCGAAAGAGAACTCAGCACATAGCCGTGGTCCATATAGGCGAAATACAAGAACTGCAATACCGCCAGAAGCACCGCTCCATAGAAGAAAACGAAGATGGTATAGGCATAGCTCCGACGAAAGGAGATAATACCCTCCCTACCCTCATCGCGGAATTTACGGAGACGACCGGCCACAAAGAAAGGTGTCATCACAGCCAGCACGATGGCAAGCATCGCCATCATCTGGTTAGTGAGACCATATACATAACTGGCAAAACTGGCAGTCCACAAAAGGAACAGGAAGAAGCCATCCTGTCTAGCATATGCCTTTAATTGCTTATATTCTAATGGAGTCATTTTAACATATAAACGTTCAAGATGCAAAATTAAGCATTTTCCCACATATAACGAGTTCACAGCCTCAAAAAATCGTTAAATTGATACATTTTCTTATTTCCGAATTCTTATTTCTGAATTTTAATATGTACCTTTGCAGCCGCTAAACGGGCAGTCCTGTACGGCCAGCTCCCTTTGAATCCCCCAGGGTGGGAACGCAGCAAGGGTATTAGGTTGTAGCGGCGCGATGCAGGTAGCTGCCCACCCGCCTCTTTAGCTCAGTTGGCCAGAGCACGTGATTTGTAATCTCGGGGTCGTTGGTTCGAATCCGACAAGAGGCTCAAAACAGCAAAGGATTGGTTGAACCAATCCTTTTTTTATGTATCCTTACTACAAAAGCCCTAACCTTACACCTTAATATAACAAGTATTATTTCAGCATCTGGGAGATGTGGGTATTGAGAATGTGGAAGGAGGGGTCGACCATCGCACCATGATCATGGCCATCGATCTCATAGAGATAGGTGTGCTGGTGACCGGCGAGCTTCATCATGCGAGCCAGATATTGATTCTCATCATAACGGCCGTAAAGTTCTTTTTCTCGGTCTCCACAGATCAGTACCAGTGGTGGACAGTCAGGGCGTACCCAGTAAAGCGGTGCATATTCATCAATGGTGGCCTGCAACGGAGGAATACCCTGCATCTTCCGGACATTATAATGTGTAATAGCCTGTCCACTGAACGGCACATACATCCACACGCTGTCAGCATCTATGTCGTAATTCTTCAACCATACCTTATTCAGACAGAGCATCATGGCCAAATAACCGCCTGCGGAATGACCCGTCACAACAATCTTACGCGGGTCACCACCAAATTCCTTCGCATGACGGAACACCCAGGCAACAGCTTCTGCGGCATCATCAATGGTCTTGTCGACTGTGACATTAGGCAACAAACGATAGTTAGC
The DNA here is from genome assembly GCF_900110895.1 of Prevotella aff. ruminicola Tc2-24. GTDB lineage: Bacteria > Bacteroidota > Bacteroidia > Bacteroidales > Bacteroidaceae > Prevotella. The sequence goes on from NZ_FOIQ01000001.1 coordinate 1,007,480, forward strand.
ACCTACCACAACATAACCCATATCCTTTAACTTCTGGGGAATCTCTTTCTGTCCGGCCTCCAAGCCTCCGCCGTGAAACCAGACAACGACAGGACAGTCCTTCAGATTAGTCGGATAATACACATCCAACTTCAGGCGTTCTTGAGCATAGGAGTCTGTCTTTATCGTATAGTTGATATCATTCACTGTTTTATACGTCTGAGCGCACGTCAGCGTAATAGACATCAGGGCCATCACTACAATTGCCATCCTTTTCATACGTTCACTATTTTGTGTTAGATGCAAATATAAGAAAAATAGGACTTCGGGAGAAACTTTTTTGATTTATTTAATGAGAGATAAAGTTTATTGGCATCATTAGGGGGGCGATCTAAGGGTGAAAGAGATAGGGTTTACGAGTGAAAGGGATAGCACTTAACAGAGAAAGAGATAATCCCTATAGGGGTATAAACCCTATCTCTTTCACTCATAAAGATTATCTCTTTCAGTCATAGACCCTATCTCTTTGAGGGTAAGATCGGCGGATTCTTTATCGATAACGCAACAAATTGATTTGCAATTAGTTACAACTAAGTCGTTTCTTGCATTCTTTGTCCCTTCGACAGGCTCAGGGACCGTGAAGGATGGACTCAGGGACTGTGGAAGAGGATGGGCCTGTGAGTGCTGAGCGGTCCCTGAGCTTGTCGAAGGGTCTGTCGAAGCACAGGACCGTGGAAAACGAAGAAGCCCCGGGGCATTGCTGTTCCAGGGCTTCGTCTAAGAAAAAAAGTGGCGGCCTCCTACTCTCCCGCATTGCATTGCAGTACCATCGGCGCAGGCGGGCTTAACTTCTCTGTTCGGAATGGGAAGAGGTGGGACCCCGCTGCAATAACCACCTGATAAATCACTTCATTGGACAACGACCGTCTCCATCTCAGGAGGAACGGACACTTGCCAACGTATGGGTGACTATCTCCACACAAGACCGAAGCCAAAGGCTCCGCTGACTGATGAATTTCTCTCTCTTCAGCATACAACTGAAAGTACCGCCTCGCGGCGAAAGATCTCGGGCAATTAGTAGCGCTCGGCTTTGACGTCACCGTCTTTACACCTGCGCCCTATCAAC